>NZ_JBSSGO010000001.1:0-1147176 GCF_054063755.1 Bradyrhizobium sp. USDA 4341
GCTGTGTCAGACCACCATCCGGGAGGTGCTGCTCGGAGGCAATGGCTCATGCGTGGTGGCCTAACGGGAGTTCAGCGATTTCCACAATCCTGATGTAAGGGCACGTGGCGCCTGGAACTGAAAGAGGGCAACATCTTCGATGCACACTCGTCTGCATGAGGCGGTGGAGCAGTCAGTTTCTTGGAGTTCGGCAGATGCATTTTCCGGCTTTGCTACCCAGCGATGGCGTGATTGCCGCCCTTCTCGGCATTGCCCCGTACTGGGACCAGATCGTCCCTTACCTGGACTTGCTCGGCTATATTGCCTGGTACGGTGTCGGGGCGACGTGCATGCTGCTCGCAATGGTGGTCCGACGCGGCCCGTTCATCACACCGTTGATTGCGGCCTTTGCGACTGGGGTTCTTGTGAAGCTTTCGGACGTCTATGCTTGGGGTCGGATTTCCTACTTTGAGCAGATTCTGGCCTTTATCGTCATCGTAGCGGCTGTCGGCTCCTTGCGGGCTGTTATGCATCGGCGCCGCCACGGCATCGTCTTCTCGAAGTAACGAGGCTACTGGTGCTGCCCGGCCGCCCCGGCGTTTTGCAGCTGTTGCTGAAGGATCTGTTCCTGTGGCTCGCGAGCTGTGGCATCCGGCGCTACGGTGGCCGCTGAAATGCAGTTCTTCACCCAAGCGGCTGAGCGAATCTTTCCGGTCGCGTCGGGGGCTTCGCAGAACGCGTTTGTGTCGAATTCGATTGGCTGGTCCGCATCAGCTGGCACATCGGCAGCGCCGGTGCCATACCCGCCAGGCGTCTGCCCTGGCGCGCCGTACTGATTGTAGCTGGGGGCTTGCCCGGGCCGGTAGTTGCTCTGGGGGTTCGCGACCGGATGCTGCGAAATGCCAGGAACCGCGGCCGCGGGCTGCGTTTCGGGGAAATAGTAGATGGCCGGCACGTCGCTGTCCTTGGAAGTCTGCTGTGCGGATGCCCCAAGCGGATACAAGCAAAGGATGGCCGCCGCCGCGATGCGGGTCGAGCCGACAAGCCTCTTGGCAGACGAATCCTTCACAGCAGCTCCATAGGTTCTGACGAGCTTTTCTGGGCGACTATCTCATCTCGGAAGCCGTTTTGCGAGGCCGCAGGTGAGGCCCCCGTCGTCCAGTACCGTGTTTTCTGAGGTGGCGGGGCAAGCAGAGTCCTGTCCGCGATCAAGTTTTGCCGGTTCGCTAAGCCAGGCGTCGATCGCAATGGATGCTCCCGTCACTGCCTCTCGGCGCCTGGGATCGAACCCGACTTCCTGAAAAGTTCTTGCGGAAGCATCCCTGTCGAGCTTCGAAAAGCGATTGATGAAGGCGCCGAACGCATCACCGTGTTCGAAGTAACGCCAGGAGCACTTGCCGTCGGCATCAACGCAGCGCGCGGCCGGCTGGTATTGATCTCGCCAGTCGACCCCTTCGATCCTTGCAAAACCTTGTTGCGTAGGGGGCCTGCCACGTTCCGCCCTGCCGCTTGTCCAGAACACGAGGGCACGTTGATTGTGCGCGTTCGAATAACCGAACGAAACGGTGTAGCGGAACCCTGCCTGTTTCAGTTGATCCAGGAATACACCGGGAACGACTGGTGCATCCAGGATGCGGCAGACCCGATATTCGTGGATCTCCGGAAGATCGGATTTGGCGGTTTCGGCGCGCGTCAGCACGTAGGGTGTCAGGCAATCGATCCGGTACTGGGAGGGCTTGAAAAAGGGGCTGATGAACCATGGATGCGTGCCTGGCGCCACAAGCTGCAGGACTCGTCCATCGTCAGACGCCTTGCCGTCGAAGCTCCCCGAAAAATCGACCGGGCCAGGTTCCAATGAAATGAGGCCGCCTGCGGTCGCCGTGAACGGAAGTGCGAGCGCAAGAGCCAAGGAAGCAATAATTGTCTTCAATTTCGTCATGGGACAAATGCCTCGCACAGGATTGCGGTGGTCACTCGGCGATCGTTCGCCTTTCCACAGTTCCGTAAAGGGCTAGTCGCCGGAGGCCGCCGTTTCCGACTTTCGGCCGTGGCGCATAGAGTGCGAACGAATCCTTCAAGCTGCGTTGGAGAAGCATTAATGGGCGTCGGGGTCTATCAGTCGGATTTTAATGGTACGGGACATACGTTCTTGGTGTCGGGACCGCTTCCGACGGAAGCGGAATACGACGAACACGTGAAGGAGGTCGGCCCTGAGGACGAGGAAGTTGCCGGCGCCGACTTTCCGACTTGGGCACAGGATCAATACGATCAAGCAAACGAAGAGCTGGTCGTCGCTGTTGAACAGGCTTGCAGGGAGCTTGGCTTTGGCATCGAGCCCCGGAAGGGCTTTCGAGCCTCTCGGGCCGCCTTCGACAGCGAGTTCGTTGCGATCGCCCACGGTGGGGTCGTGAGTGTCGGCTGGCGTTCCTGGGAAACCGACTTTGTCGTGGCCGTCGGTCCGTCGCGGTCAGCCGAGGAGAGACTGGGCTATGAGATCGATCATGCGTTGCGTGAACTTGGCCGTGATCCGGAGTCCTATCGCCAGGACTACGATGCGCACAGCTCGGCGATCGAGGAGTTTATCCGGCTTTCTTTGATGAGCAACGCGGGCCTGGAGTGCCGGTTCAAGACCTCTGGATACACCAGCGCGCTTTACGTGATGCCTGAGGGTGTAGCCAATCGGCTTGCCGTCCTGAAGGAGCAGATCCGTGCCGGTGCGGACAAGCTCTTGGCCGATCCATCGGATGCTCTCGGCCAGATCGACGCCAAAGAACGGGCCAAGATCATCTCAACGGCCGTCGATGAACGGATGATTGTGGTGTTTCCGGTCGCAGAGGTTAAGGGTGACGAACGCCGGCTGCATCTGTATGCGGTCTCGGACGACTTCGAGGATGGATTTGGGGTCGTGGCGTCGATGGCTGTTCCGAACGAGCTTCACACTCACGTCCGGCTGCTTGACGACGGTGTGACTTCGATCCCGCGGTCGTCGCTGACGGAAGGCTGGTTCAACGCCTATCAGCAGTCGATCCGGCGAGCGGATCTGGTCGCCTCGGCCGATGAGATATCCAGGGCTCTCGGTGAGGAGGTGGCGATCCGGTTCTATGATCCGATCGACAACTCTGTTGAGACGATCGTGGTGGCGACGGCGCCGGAAAGCGCAACCCCGCCCGCGGCGTAGGCTTTTCAGCCGGCAGGCCTTTGATCGGACCGCTCGTCGGCGACGCTGGGTGCGACATTTTGTCCAACTTCACCCCACATTGTGGGGTTGCCGGCGAACCCCTTTGTACTATATCGGCCTTTACCCGCACACCCCACATTGCGGGATGAAGGAGCCTGTCATGACGTTTGATAATTTCGCCGCAAGCCAGGTCGGCCGAGCCCTGGTCGCCATCATCGAGTCCCCGCTGCTGATTGCGGAATACCGGACTTTGAGCGACGAGGGTCGCCCTGCCCTGGAGGCCGCAGCCCAGAAGGTTGCGGCGCTGATCGAAGCGCTTCCGACGAAGGAAGAACAGGACTACGCGCGTCGTTTTTGCGGTTATTGGGTTGGACAGGTGATGCGCGGGCTGGGTTATCGCATCGTCCGGGAACGCCGGCGTATTCGCAATTCGGTGATAGGCGAGGGAGCGGTCTGGGGGGTCGATCCCGCGGCCATTCGCGTGCTGGAAGAGCTGCCGGCTGATTGCGTGAATCGGATCGAACTGCGCGTCTTCTCCGGTCCGAACGGCGAGTCCCTGGCGGATTGGGATTCCGTGCAGTCGGTCGGGAAAGCGGTGCCGTTTGCCGCAGCGCTTGCGAGCGCCAAGGAATATGCGGCCAAATGCGGGTTCGATACCGTCGTGATCTCCGGACGTCAGGCAAACAGCCTGCAACTTTAGATCACCAGCGCGATAGACATGCGCGCGCCTCACTCGACGCCGGCCGTGTCCTCAAAGGTCTCGGTCGGTGCCTTGTTGCAAGGGAGGGCCGCGATCGCCTTGCCGATGCCCGTCAGATCGAAGTCGTAAAATAGCTCCGGGCCACCGCGAGGGCTAAGTTGGATCCGAAAGCGTTTGCGCCCCCAGAGGTCGTAGGATGGAGCCGTGATGATCGGGATTCGATGGGGATCGCCGTAGGTCCCCAACGAAAGCAGCGTTCGCACCTTGTTTTCGTCGATACGCAGTCTCGCCGGGATCGTCCTTGGGCTGAATGTCGAGCTGAGTTGGACGGAAAACAATCGCGTCCCGTCCAGGCCATCGCAGGTCAGCAACAAACTTGCGGTAACGCCGTTGTCCGCGGCTTTCGCATTCAGCGTTGCCCGCTTGATCGCTTTGTCGGAAATCCGGTCGGATTGCGTGTCAATCTTCCAATCGGCCTGCGCCGCCGAGCAACTGGCGAAACTCGCAAGCAAGCTCCAAGTGATCAATGTTTTCATGATGTCTTCAACTGTCAAAGACGACGGCAATTCGAATCCGGTTGCCAGTCATCACCGTCACGGATGGGCGATAGGCGAAGTGGCATAGTAGCTTTTCCGTAGAAAGCGCAAGCGCAGCAGCTTGCTGTCTGCGTTCTCGTGATTCATCCAGGCACCCTGAAGCGCGCCGTTGCGTCCGAGCTCTCGATCGACGTGCTCGAGCACCAACAGGTTTGGCGCGGCGATTGGGCGGATCCTGAGAATGGTCGCGATCGCGTCCGCCTCCCGTCCAGGCCCGAATCGCTCCGCAATTGCCCCCAATGCGATCGCCGTCGACCGGCATTGGCCGGAGTGGCAATGGACCAGCAGCCTTTGATCGTGGTGCTCGCGCGCAAACGCGAGGGCTTGGCGGACCTGTTCGGTATTCGGGCCGACGTAGCCTTCGGCAGCCTCATCGATATCGTCGAATACGAGGCGCAAATGAGCGGGCCGCGCTCGCTGAAGCTGGTCCGGGAAGCGGAACGAGCGCCCCTCTTCTGCTCCGACGTCCTCGATCGAGATGATCGCATCGAAATTGGTCCAGGATGCCCTGGCTTCGGCAAGACCGAGTACTGTCGGCAAATTGGTCACGCTCATGGCACCAGTTTTGGAGAAGGGATCTCAACGACCATTAAGGGATCAAACAAGGGATTCTCCGCCGGGCCGATCGGGAGATGCGCTTGATCTTTAGGCATCGGCTGGGGGCCGTAGCCCTTTGGATTACAAATCACGCGCGTCGCGCCGATCTCATAATCGAAACCCGAATGTGTGTGCCCGTGAATCCAAAGTTCCGGCTGGAGCTTCAGGATCGCTGGCGTGAGGTCGCTTGCGAAGGCCGGTGTGACCTGGTCGCGCAGAAACCGCGGAGGGACCGACCCCCAGCCGATGCAATGATGCGTGACGACGACTGTCGGTCCCTCGTGGGGTTCACGCAATTTGGCTTCTAACCAGGCGCGTTCGCACTCGTGCCGTAGCAAGGCATCCCGAGGCAGGAATTTCGTGGTCTGGCCATCCCATTTCTTTTTGATCAGACGGTGATCGTTCATCATGAACTCGGCCGCCTGCATAGCTCGTTCTTGGTTTCCCATGATCGAATAATCGGTCCAGAGGGTACAGCCAAGGAAACGGACGCCATCGATGATCGGAACAGCAGACGCGTTCAGGAAATGGATGCGCGTCGCCGCGGCGACTTCCACGGCCGCGGTCTCTTCTTCCTGGATGTTGTGACCGTAGTATTCGTGATTTCCGGCAACAAAGATGATCTCGGCGTATTCAAATCCTTCCTGCTGCCGGATCCAGCGCATACCCTCGGACGGTGAGCCGTTGATGTCGCCGGCGAAGACGGCAACGTCGAAGTCCGGCAATTCGTCCAGTCGCGGCATTTTCCAGGCCGGCCGGTGGTCCATATGAAGGTCGCTAATCACAAGGATACGCATCTCGGGTCCCCAATTGCTCGAAGGCCTTGCCTCCGGAGGCGAGCCAAGCTCGCGGGATCCTTTTAGCGATTGAATGTGGAAAAAGCTCGGAGACAGGCTGCAATTCCACGCTTTGGTTAAAACAGCGTGGGCGGATTTTGCCTCGATTACGAATCCTTGGCTTGCGACGGCGCCTATAATGCTGCTTCACGGTGATCAACATTGTCCGTCTCGGATGCGAGGTGCTCGGTCTCCAGTCGGCCGGGATCTCCGCCTTTCAGGGCGGAGAGGCATCACAGCGGTATGGTTTGAAGCGTAGCCGGCAGGGCGAGCGGCGACTTATCTGTCGGCTCGGTGAACTGGAGCCACTCGCAGGCAAGCAGCCCGGCCATCGGCTTCCAGATGGTCCGGTCGATTTCGGCCGCCAGCTTCCGCCTGACCTCGGGGAGGAATTCCTCCGGAGATCGCCGATCCGGAACAGAGTTCTTCTGCGCCATCGCGGGCATGATTTGGCGAGGGCGCTCGATGCTCTCGCGTATCTGCCGGAATTCGCGGTTCTCAGCAGCTGCCTGGGTCGAGCGGATGATGTTGGCCCGGCGGACGATCTCGTCCTCGTTTCCCGATGTGACATTCAGGATCAGTGCCGCCATCTGGTCGAGGGCCGGCGTCTGATCGATGTAGACACAGAGGGCGGCGAGCTCCACGGCGTCCTTGTCGGTGACGAATACCTCCACTGCGCCGTGCGCGGTGGAGCGGAGGTTCGCAACTCGTAAGCGGAAGTCGAACTTCTTGCCGTCGACCACGATAGTGTCACCGTCGATGCAAGCGCGGGCAGTTTGTCGGCCCGCGATCGATGATAGCAGAGCGTATGAGCGATTGATCGCCTTTCGCAGTCGCTTCTCTTTGCGCTTTTGCTCGATCGTCCGGATCGGTGCGCCGCCGGCAGCCAGCCTCTTCGCTTGAGGCACGCTGTATTCGGTGTATTGGCGCAGCATGGCGTTGATCCGCCGGCTCCGGTCCCGAATTCGCGGTCCGTTCTGGGCGTATAGGTTATCCAGGCGATCACGGCCAGCGAGGTAGACGCTTATGCCGGCAATCTCAATATCCTCTGCCGCGCGACGCACGATTGGCGCTGCACAATCGGTGAACCTACCAAGGCAAGGATGGAGGCTGACGTCCATCCTCGCGACAACAGCAGATAAGTTGCCGTCAGGCAGCGCGCCTACGCCCTGTTGGTAAATGGCATCGTAAGCAAAGTCGCTGACGACATCGTCAAAGAGCCATCGCAGACCCTTCATGCCTCCCCAGTTCAGCGCAATGCGGTCCTCGATTGAGGCCGTCTGCCGCCATTCCTGGTGTCGCTTTTTGACGATGTCAGGGAAGGCCCGGCCATTGCGACGCGTGAGAGGCAGGAACCAGGAGAAGGTGTTTTGGTCGAACAAATCGATGAAAGCGCGATCGTCTCCGCCCAGGGCTCCGGCTTCGACTTCCGAGTCTAAACTATAGTCGAGATCTGGTGGTAGGCGGTCTATCAGTTCAAGCGTCGAGCCTGCGCCGCCCGGTAGCGCTGTTGGGGGTCGCAGCTCGGCAATGGTTTCCAAGAGCGCGAGGTGCCCGTCGGGCGAGTTCAGGTCGATGTCCGGCTCGTCAGCCACCACTCATGTTCCTGACGCCGATCGCATTCGACACGGCGATGTCTGCAGGGTCCTTCGATTGCACGGCATCGTCGGTCCAGCCTTCCGCCCGCTCAGGGGTCGAGACGAGTTGCACCCCGCCTTCGGTGATCAGCTTGATGAAATCGTCGTCGTCCATGCTCAGCGAACGGGATTCCATGGCCTGTTCGAGGGTGCGTACCTTGATCTTGCGATCGGGCAGGAAGCCGGCAAGGCGCGGCTTGAGGATCCAGAAGGCCCAACCCTCCTGGAGCTTACGCTCGATGATTTGCCGCATCACAGCGTCAGTTTTGGGCGACCAGGTGAGAGTCGAATCGCCCGACATGTTGAGGATTGTGAGCGAACGCGAGTGCGGGGGATCGAGATCGATCAATTGGGCGGCCGAAGCCTGCATTGTGCCTCCAACGAGTTGTGTTTCGGGGCAGACCATCGCCCCCGGTCGGGGATTGATCAAGGGGGCGGAGGGTTGCTGGTTAATGGTGGGCCGCTCAAGTGAGCTTTGTGGATGCCCTTTCGGCCGACGCTGCATTCATTTGTGCAGCGTCGGTGACCGCGCGATCCATGTCCTCCAGGAGCAACGGCTTGGCGTCCATCGCGTAAACGTAGCGGCCATCCTCTCGCAGATCGAAGCCGACGAACGCCATCTTCTGGCTTTGCAAAAAGGCGGACAGCTTTTTCCGCCACTCATCTCGGTCCTTCGGGTCATTGAGAAGGCACCAGAGGGCGGCGCAGGCGACGCCGGCGGCAGCGGGCGTGAAATCCTTGAGTTCCTGCTCGCGGACCGTCGTGGCGATGGACTGTTGCATCTTGGTGTGGGCGACGCGTGCATAGCGGTCAGCGCGAACAATCTTCAGGTTGCCTTCAATGACCTGCAGCGTCTCGACGAGCTTCTCGGCATGGAGCGTGCAACTCACCGCCGGCTTGCCAGGCGCCTTCACTGCAACTGTAATCAGAGCTCCGGGGATAGTAACGGTCGAAAGCGGGGTTTCAATGCGGAACTGGGGTACTGATGGGGTCACGGTGGATGCCTCTTGGTCCGGTTTGCGGAGACCAAAGACGATCGATAGGGCGGCTGCGTCAATGCTGCGTCCCGGTTTTGCCCGGAATTCGTCACGGAGCGAAAGCGGGCGCTTTGGGCTGAGACACTACCGGAAAATGCGTTCACGTCAGTCGTTCTCGATATGTAGCGGGTGACTTTGCAGTCGAGAAACCATGCGTGATTCCTTGCTCAAAGCAGTATGCCTTGTCGCTCCCGCGGCGTCTCGGGAACGGTGCGCACCGGAAGCAAGTGGGCGATCTCAATGCCGCGTGCGGCGAGGCGGCCGGCGACGAGGTCTCGATGGCAATTGGCATGGTCGCGCTCGAAGCACATCAAACACAGCCGGCGTGATTTTGAGCGATCGGCCAGCAAGTCGAGAGCCAGCTGTCCCGTGGTGCCCGATAGAACACCCTCATAGAGAGCATGGAACAGCTGTCGGTTACCTGACTTGGCGGCGACCCGGCCCGGCTTTGGATTTCCCAGGTCCTTGAGGTGCCAATACGCGATCGAGGCCTGCTCCATCGCGTTTCGCAGGGGCGCGGTCGAGAAGCCCGGCTTGTGTGAGAAGCCCACGTCCCGGATATCCACCAGAGTGTCGATCTCAGCTCGCCGGAGAGCGTTCAGGAACTCTTCGGGGTTCGTTTTTTCGTAGCCTATTGTGGCGATTGAATTCGTCGTCATGGCTCAATCTCAGGCGTGCGTTGTGGCGTCTGATCAGCTCCGCGTCCATATGGTCGACCGTATCGAAGGGCCGGCTCGCGAGCTCGATGATATTTTTGTGGCCGTAGTGTTGATCGCTCGTGAATAGTGGTTCTGGCTTCATGGATCCAAGTTTAACCGCTTCCACTGCGAATTTCTGCTCCTTTCGAAATGTCATCGTTAACGGACGTGTGGACGCCGGGGCCGAGAGGGTTCCCCAATTCCCCAGATTCGGTACCCTGCGCAGCAAGGATTAGATGAAAGTTCAGGTGGCCGATGAAACAGTCGTACCAGGATATTTTGAGCCGGATTGCGGAGGCCCCGACGTGGTTCGATGAGCACGGTGTCCCACGGTATGAGGCGTTTGCGCCCGAGATGCTGCCCGACATTTATGCTCGGGAAGCCGTGTTGTTTAAGGTGAATTGCCAAGTCTGCGCCCAATCGTTCATTGTCGCGAAAGGCGGCCGGTTGCCAGATGACCCCGCGAAATCGCTCCGAGTGGCGGTGGACCAGTGCAAATTGCATTACGGCGACCCGCCGGCGACCGGCTGCTGCCCGAGCGGGACGACCATGAATTCGGTGCCGGTGAAGGTGATCCAGCTCTGGCGTCGGCCGTCCGGACTCGGGTGGGAGCGCGATGTTTCCCGCGATGGAGCGTCGATCGTGCCTGACTGGGCTCGGGATAGAGCGGACGATCTCGATCGTGGAGCGACAAAATGAGCCATTCAGATGACACGGGCGCCATCGCATTGGCCATCGAGCAGGGGTTTGCGCCGGACCGCTTTCGTCGGGGACGGCTCACCATCGAGGCCAGAGGCGCGGGGCTCTGGGCCGTGCTCGAGGACGGCAGTTTTTGCCTAAATCGAGCGGGCGAATTCGAGTATGAGCCACCACCGAGCTCGCGTGACGCAGCCTTCCTCGCGCGTTGCCGTTTCACTTTGCTGGAGGGAATAGCGGCCGCAACTGCCGCGGCGGGTATTAGCTAAAGCTAGCGCTCGTTATGGGCCGAAGCCGCGGCGGTCGTTGGTCACGTCCTGTTCGTTTGTGTCCCATCTGTACTGTTCGGGGATATCGCTATGGACGATCGTGTCCGGTTCGGGCCGCGTCAATAGCGCATCGATCATGGTCATGTATTTGGCTCCGGCCGGCGCAGCGCAGAGCTCGATCTGCCCGTCAGCGTCGCGGACGGTGGCGTATTCCGCGTCGACGAGTTCGGCTGCGGACAGGATGTCGGCGGCTGTTATCCGCTGGCCGGAGCCGGTTTCCAAATTCGCTACCGCTTTCCTCAGCATCAGGAAGGCGTCATTGGTCAGTTGGATGGGCTTAGGCATGAGAATGCGGTCCCCTGTTGAACTTGCCTCGCCAATCCTTGGATAGTAGCCCATCTGGCGGATTGCCACTAATCCTTGACAGATCCGTAGTCCGCGTCCATGTTTTGTTCTATTCACGGATACGGGTGCCCATGTCGACGAACGATGTCGTGCTATTCGGGGTTCTTGCTGCGGACGCGGAGATCCGAAGTAGCGGGCCTGCCGGCACGCGGTGGGCGCTGCTAAAGGTTGAGACCTACCAGTTCGTCCGCGATCCGCAGACCAAGAAGCCAACAGTTCAGGCGATTTTGCACGAGGTGCATTGCTTCGATGAGCTTTCGGTGGATCCGCTCGCGAGTCTGGGGAAAAAGGGCTTCTGGATACGCATCCGTGGCAATCTCTCGTACGGCGAGAACCGGCAGGCCATCGTGCGAGTGCCGGTCAGAGGCGGCCAGGCGACCGTCTCGGCCTATTTTGGCAACAAGATCCGGCCGGACGTGCCTTTCCATATGCTGGTTGCAGAAATGGAGAGTGAACTTGGCGACCGCAGTGGGGTCGATGCGTTGCACGGCCAAGCTGCGCTTCGCACTCCACCGGATGCGTCGGTTTCCAGCCCGGTCACGCCCGCGAAAGCGTCTTCGGCGGTTCGCCCGACAAGTCGACCGATTGCGCCGCAATCGCCTCCCTCAGTGCCACGAAAGCCGTCTCTCTCCGGCATTTTGGGACGTACTGTCGCGCGGCCGCCTGCGCCCAGGGCGGTCGAGGTTCCGTTCTAAGGGTATCCCTAGGTTCCGCACCGCAGGGTATAATCTTCGGCTCGCCGGCGCCATATGACGCGAAACCGAGTCTACGCCTGTAATGAACGCGATGAGTTCGTGAATTACCTCGGTCTCGGGCGATCGGCGGCCAATCGAAGTCGCCTTCTGCTCGCAGGTGAGCGGATTTCTCGCTGGAATCGGACCCTATTCGAGTTTCTGACGGGGTCCGGGAGCGCTATATGTTGGTCATGGCCGGCGCAAAGCACCATTCCGTAGATCGGACCGAGGCCCTGACGCCTGTTGCTCGGCGGGCCCTGGATCTGTTTGGAAGTGCCACCCGCGCCGCCTACGGCGACGGGCTGGTGCAGCTTGTGCTGTTCGGCAGTCACTCACGGGCAGAGGGCCGATCAGACAGTGACATCGATGTCGCCGTCGTCTTGCGCGACCTTCCCGACCGCCGGGCGGACCGGGATCGGTTGGCCGACCTCGCGTATGACGTGATCGTCGAGACCAGCTTGGATATCCAAACGGTTCCCGTCTCTCTGGATGAATGGGAGCACCCGGAACACCACACCAACCCGGCACTGATCCGCGCCATCAAGCGCGACGGCGTCGTCGTCGAGGCCGGCAATGCCGCCAGGGCCCTGGTGGAGGGCGACGCGCCCGCGGATGCGGTCAGCTGAGCATATTACTCGGCCTTCGCCGATCGCTTCCAGGGGAGCGGATGCCGCCGCCAACACGCATGGACCGACGGTGAGCGCGTTCGAGGACCTGAAGATCAGGGAAAAGGCGAGCGTGTCTGGCGTCGTCGAGTAGCTGCTCCAGAGATGGCTTGATTGGATTAACTCCTGAAGGAGCAGTAACCATCGGCCTCGGCCCTCTGATACCGCCCTTTCTTGTTGCCGGTCAGGTGTTTACATTTCTCAACAATCAAGGTCGGGACGGAAGGACCTACGATGCCTTATCCCATGGGTGTGCACGAAGCGCTTGAAGCTTGGCAGCAAGGAGAGATTACCTACCGGCGCGCCCTCAGGCTTGTCGGAGTGGATACAATTGCGGACCTTTATGCTGCGGCACGCAGCAGCGGGGTTGATATCCGCATTGAGCCTACCGCGCAGGAAATCCATCTCTCCGACCGAGCGATCCATCTGATTGACCGAGAGATCGAACGTGCCGTCTCGGAAGCGGCGGATGCACCGCGAATTGGCGCATGAACACTTTCAAACGAATCCCTGTCGACCTGGTCGTCGTCGATTCCGGCCCTTTGATCAGTCTTGCCCTCGCGGGCGAGATTGATCTGCTGAAGAGTTTTCGCCGACCCATCCGAATCCTGGATGTTGTCAAAGAGGAGTGCTCCCGTTTCCGCGACAAGCCGGGAGCGAACGAGCTCGCGTCATGGTTCGCCGCCAATGAGAATTCGCAGTATCGGACGGTGCAGACCCCCGGCCACCTACAGCGTTATCGTGACGCTGAGGCCATGGAAGATACCGGGTCTACGGATCGTCCGTCGGAAGGCATCGGCGATGAGGCTATCACCTGGTACATCACGAAGGTTGCTAAAATCGAGAAAGGTAACGGCGTGGTCCTCGTTTTGCTTGAGGCCGCCGCTTTCGGCGATGGGGTGTTGCTCCCGCAGGCTCCGGAAGTCACGGCACTGTCGACGCGCGCGTTTCTACGAACGCTGCAGAACTACGGCTTGATCGCGTCTGCCGACGAGATCATCAAGCGCGTCAGCGACAATTCAGCCGGTACGGCTCGCGTGCGCTGATCCCTCCAAGGAGCCGGATGCCGCCACGCACCCTCGATTTCGTACTGCAGAGCGTCCATCGTTTCGGCTTTTTTGGTGGGATCGCTCCAAGCTTGCGGCCGTTGTCTCTTGGGTGGAATCCCGACAAAAAAAGGAGACAAACGATGAATCGCAAGGTGACACTCGCCCTGGCGTTGGCGGCCGCGCTCGGGGCGACGGCGCTTCCGGCCGAAGCCCGACCGTTCGGTTACTTTCACGGAGGTGGCGGGGTTTGGGCCGGAGGCTATCACGGCTACCGGCCTTACGGTTGGAGCGCCAGTACGGTGGGCTTCGGATATGAGGGCGGTCCAATCTACGGCAATTACGTCTACCCGCTCGGATACGGTTCTTATTATTCGCCGGCTCAGAGTTTCTACAGCAGCGACGTCTATGATCGATATTACGACACGGATCTCTACGTGCCGAGTTGCTTCCGTCGTCAGGTGCTCTCCTGGCCTGATGGATTCGCCGAAACAATTATAAATACTTGCTACTAGCGGTATAGCGTTTTGCTGGCGTGCGGGTAAACATCTCCAGACGATGACCCGCACGCCGCTTTCCGAAGAACTATCGTTGTCGCTCGAACAAGTTCTCGAGCATCGGCTTTCGCTTGCAGCCAAATACCTTAAATGGAGCCCTTCTCGGATATCGGCCTTCAGAGCAGGCTACGCTGCTAGCTGTGCCGGCCGCGTTGATAGCAAGCGACGCGATCGCCATGACAACGATAGCCATGGCTTCCTCGAGACGGCTCTGGAACCGGCTCTACTGGACTCGCTTGGCTATCGTGATGGTGTGCGGACAGCGGAGTCGCGCTCAGTCAGCGTGGAAGATTATCGAGGTGACCAAGGCGTGCTTCGGCAGATCGCCGGCTATTGGGCTGCCAATGGCAACAACGACTTCGACCTGAATACGGCGACCTGGAGCGATTCGACGGAGGATCTCGCTGCTTTCCTGAAAATCAAGGACAGGCAGCAATGGATCGACTGGTTTGTCGCCGAGCATGAAAACGCCATCGAATGTGGTCGAGCTGGCTACGGCGATCTCTTGCTTCAAGATATCCAAGAGCACGTGGTTTACGTGGAATATGTGGACGACAGTCTGGATGTTTGGGACGGCTGGCATCGTATCGGAGCCAGCATGTTGAAGGGTGCGGGGCACATCCCGGCGATCCGCGGCGTGCCTGAGGCTGTACCGGTCTATTTGCCATGAACTTGCGGTTGAGAACCGATGTCGCCCTTGTCCTTGACGTGGAGGAGACATGCTGGGATGGGCCGCCTCCGCCGGGCATGTCGCCGGAGATCATCGAGATTGGCGTGGCGGAGCTCGATGTGCGTGAGCTTGTTATCCTGCGGGAAGCAAGCTTCCTGGTTCGGCCGATGCGATCGGAGGTCTCGGCTTACTGCACGGCCCTGACAGGTCACACGGCGGAGAGCCTTCGCCTTGTGGGGCGACCGATCGCAGAAGTCCTCAGGACGTTCTCCAAGAACTTCGGGCCCTCAAAGAAGGTCCTGATGTCGTGGGGTGACGATTGGAAGGAGCTTGCCCGTGACGCTGAGCTCGCCGGCGTCGCCAATCCTTTTCCACGCGAGGCATTCCAGAATATCGGCCAGATGTTGACCCTGATGTCCGGTTCGCGGACGCGACTGGGACTGGCGGCCGCGCTCGAGGCCGCAGGCCTTTCTTTCGACGGCGTCCGTCATCGCGGTGTCGATGACGCGCGAAATACAGCGAAGCTCTACGCGCATTACGCTCGCGGCTTCCGAGAGCTGTTTCCGGTGCCGGAGATAGAAAGGGACTTGTCCATTCCAGGCGGGCTCTAACGGGTACAAAGGCAGCGCACTATGAAGGATCGAGCACCTGCGCGTCGTGGTGCGGTCCAGTGGCAGGTGTGTCCCAGGAGTCGATGAAGCTGAAGCGCAGGTCCGGATGCTTATGCAAGATCAGCGCTGCGGCAATGCGGCCTTTCTCCGTAATGCGGTAGCGGCCGACACCAGTTCGCTCCATGGCTCCTTGGTCCGCGAGCCGTTTGGCCATTCTGCGTCCAATCTCCGCGTAGCCGTGCGGTCGCGCATGTTCGGCGAGCCCGGCGCCCAGAACCTTGAGCGAGATCTCCCCGTTTGGAGAGGTCAAGGTCGCGAGTAGCGCAAGCATCTCGTCGAAGGGCATAGCGGCCATTGGTTCATCTCTAGCGGTCTTGCGCCCTGTACGTATACATCAGGCCATCGCTGACATAGAGCTCGCCGGAGGCGAGCTTGGCGCGCAGCTTCTCAAGCTTTGCCTCCGCCGCGGCGTCAAGGGCCTCGGGGGAAATGTCCGCGATGTGGCGGATGTATTGCACGAGCGCGGCCATGTCGCCGAGTTCTCCGGTCAGGGAGTCCTGGTCTGCTCGCGCGCCATCGATCGCAGACGGGTAGGAGGCGCGCTTTCGACATTCGTTGTGGATGGCGTCCATGACGTGGGTGAGGACGCCTGAGGCGGATAGTCCGCAATCCAGAGCCGTTTCCACAGCCTCCTCAAGAAGGCGGCCGCCGGTCCTCGCAAGCAGGTGATCGGAAATTACGGTCGACGGGCCCGAGTCAGCCGCCCTCAGCACGTCGTGGAGATCCTTGCCAATGTCTGGTCGCACGCCTGTCGCCCCGGTTCGATGTCTCTCTTCAACGTTAGCACCAGGTGGGGTTCGCCGGCCACTCGAGTGGCTGAGCCATGGTTAATCCGATGCCGGCTATCAAATCCTTGCCAGGGTCGACATCTGCCGTTCATCAGGACAGTTTCAGGGAGAAGGAGAAGTGTCGTTCTCCTGTGAAAAGGCGTTTCTGACGTCCTTCGCGATTTCGGCAGGAGCATCGAGCAAAACCCGATATACTGCACATGCATGGGAGGGGTTGGCCGCATCGGTTTCCATGTAAGAAGCCGATACGGGCGTGACGCGCCGAGCGGTCGTCGCGTCCAATTCATGGAACAAATGCTCTCGGGCCGCATTGAGAGCGCCGTCTTCGTCTGTCGACGCTCTTCGAAATGCTGCGTCTGGGCCGGAACTGTCCAGGTAATCGGCTACGGCCAGCGAAATCTCGACCTCAATCCGTTTACGCTCTTCGCTCATCGACCTCTCCATGCGCGTCGGCAGCTTGCCCGCCGCGGCGGCAACAGGCAACTCGGTTCGGCCGGTTGTCGTGACGCTGGTGGAGAGCGGGGGATGTCGCGAGTGGGCGCTTGCGCTGGTAGTCGAATCCTTGCGACATTCCGCCGCCCTGCTGATTGGGGCAAGTCCAGATCGGAGTTCCCTTTTATGAAGCTCATCGCATTCTTGCTCGCCGGAGCGGCGGCGCTCGCCTCGGCCCCGGCACTCGCGCAGACATCGTCGACGAAGTCGGCTCCGCCCATCTCCACGGAACACAGCATGCAGCCCAATCCGGCCATACGGGCGCAATCGGCGATGCAACTCCCCGATCCGATGAAGATCGCCGATGAGCGCTTGGCCGATGCAAAGGCCCAGCTCAAGCTGACTGCAGATCAGGAGAAGTCCTGGCCGGCGATCGATGCGGCAGTCCGGTCGCTTTACCAGATCCAGGCAAATCAGATGAATGCGATGCTGGAGCGAGCGCACTCGGGCCGCGGACCCATCGATCCCTTCGAGGCGATCGGTTTGCGTGCCGACAGCATGGCGGCGACCGCCGTGGCAATGAAGGCCGTTGTGGCTGCATCCAAGCCGCTCGCTGACACCATGAGCAACGAACAGCGCATCCGGCTTGCCGACCTCGGCAACTTGCGGATGGCCCGCCCGCGGCCGCCGGGTCCGGCGGTTGCCCCGGCGACAGCTGGTCAGGCGCCACAGCCGCCTGCGCCGGTCGCGGTGCCTCCGAAGCCGTGATTTAGGTGCCCGGGCCAGTGGGGGTGGGCACCGGAATAGGGCGGTCGAGATCAATCACGAATCCCTCCCGGTATTGCGGATTGGGTTCGTGGTTGTACCCCGTGGGATTGCAGACAACCCGGGTCGAGCCGATCCTGTAGTCGAAGCTATCGTGCACATGGCCATGGAGCCAAAGCGTCGGCTGGTAGGTGTTCACCAAGCTCGTGAGATCGCTGGAGAAGGCGGGCGATAGCGGGTCACTCTTGAACCGTGTGGGTACACTCAGCGGGCTGATGCCGTGGTGGGTGACCACAACCGTCGGGCCATCAAAGCTTTCCTGGAGTTTCTTCTCCAGGTAGCGGCGCTCTCGCTCATGGCGTCGCATGGCGTGCTCCGGAGTGAAACGGCGCGCGCGACGGAAGCGTGTTCCAGACGGCAGTTTTCCGTTCCTGTTCTCGTAGGTCCGGATCTTGCGGGAATCATTTAAACCTACTTCTGCCTCGGCCATCGCCTGGGGCAACGTCCCCAATCCGAACAGCCTAAAGTCTGTCCAGAGGGTGGCCCCGACGAACCGGACGCCGTCTATGACAACTGTCCCCGGGTTCAATACGTGGATGTTCGTGCCAAAGGCCTGGAATCGCATCTTTGTATCGGCGTCCTCCATCGCGACGCCTCGATAGTAATCATGGTTGCCAGGGACGTAGATGCGTGGCCGGGACGGGTCGCCATAGAAATCCTGGCGAAGGGTGGCGACAACGTCTCTGAAGTAATTCAGATCGCCAGGGCACACCAGCACGTCATAGTCATCCGGTGGCTTGGGCACCGTGTTTGACTGCTCAAAATGACGGTCGCTTTCGACCCAGATGCGCATTGCTCACCTTCCGCTGCTTTCTTCTGTCCTTCTATGCCGCCAGGCGTCGGGGACGCTATCAAAATACGAGGGCGTGAGCGTAGCCGAGCCGAACACGAGACAGATCGAGGTTAGCGTGCGCGGGGATGGGGTGCCGCGGCCGGTCTCTATCCTTGCTAACTGTCCCGGTGACACAGAGCGATCCGCAGTTCGGGCGCAGAGTTCACGGAACCTTAATAAGCCTGCGGCATCGCGGAGTTGTCGAGCAATCCTCGCCATGGCGTCTGACGTCTCAGAAGGCCGACGAGGTTGCCTAAACGAATAAGCCCCGGGTGATCTCCGGGGCCTATCGGTAGGTGTTCTAGAACGCCTGCTGAACCTCCCCGGGGCACTAATCCCGGGTATCAGGGCGGCATCGTCCCTACCGAATCCTTGGACTTCGTTCCTAATGCGGGTCTGGCTCTTGTGCTTTTCGATGTTGGTGTGTTCATTGTGTTGCGTTTTTCTGTTTGTCGCCAGTAGCGAAGGCCGGCGTTTATAGCGAGAGTGGTAGTCATGACTGACCGGGAGCGAGTGCAGCTGTACGAAGTGTGGAAGCTGACGAAAGGCGAGTCTTGGGAGCCGCCGAATCCGAGAACCCCGGTTATCGATCGGTTAGTCGGCGCCGGATATTTGAGGCGGACAGACGGTCGCATCGGGTTCGAGCGAATACGTGACGGGATGTTGGCATGGACGGATGCGGGTCGCCAGGCGATGCTCGCGATCGAGTCGCGGCTGAATGAAGCGTCCGAGACTCAGCCCGCGCCGAGGATCGGCGTATGAGCGACTATCCAGCCAAGGCCATCAACCCGGCGACCCGGCAAGTCGAGGGCTGCCTGTTCCTCGATGACCACTTCTCAAAGAACGAGTATGGCGTCCGTTTCGCTGACGGGACCGTCTATCGCCCGTGGGAGGTCCATGGCGTCGACACGAAGCTTACCGAAGAGGAGGCGATCGATCTGATGCGACGATTAGGCATTCCTGGCGACTATCCGGCCCTTGGGATCTGATTTCGGCGTCCCCACGGTCAGGCGGATTGATTCATTGCCGTTAAGGTTGCCACCCGCTCCGTCTTGCCGAGTTCCAGTTCCAAGTGTTATCGAATCCTTGCAAGTTGGCGAAGAGCTCCAGGAGAAAGTTGCTCTCCTCTGGAGGTATCAGGCTGACCAAATTCGATTTGGATGAGCACTTGGTTCGGGGAATGATCTGATGTGGGGGTGGCTGTCTCGGTTTGGTCGCCGTTTGGCGGCCGGCTGGCCTTTTTGTGGTGCTATCGGGTTCTCAGTGTTCGGGACCAGCGAAGCGAACGCCCATGTGAAGTGGTTTTGTGCGTATGACGTTGCGGGCCAGCCGCGTGGGCTGGAGAACGTGCTTTGCCAGGATTTCGAGCTCCTGCTCGGCGTTGCTATCTGCTGGTTCTTTGCCGGCTGTGTGATCGAGCGAACGGCCGTGGGTGAGGCGATGATCCGCTCCGTCGATCGGATCACGACCTGGCTCAGGCTGAATACCGAGCAGATGATCCGCGCGGTTTGCGGGTTCTTTTTCGTGTCGATTTGGGCCGTCGGAGGTATTTTGTTGACGCCCGAACTGAAGACGACCTCGCCTCTGGTGGGTGCTCTTCAGCTTGGTATTGCCGCTGGGATGTTGTCTCGGCGGACGATG
The DNA here is from genome assembly GCF_054063755.1 of Bradyrhizobium sp. USDA 4341. Taxonomy (NCBI): domain Bacteria; kingdom Pseudomonadati; phylum Pseudomonadota; class Alphaproteobacteria; order Hyphomicrobiales; family Nitrobacteraceae; genus Bradyrhizobium; species Bradyrhizobium sp. USDA 4341. Next base: position 19,490 of record NZ_JBSSGO010000001.1, read on the forward strand.
CCAGTATCGGCGGCCGGTATCGTTATCCTGTTTGTCCTGGGCGTGCGCGAGTACGGGGCCTTTCACCTGGCTGATTACCCGATTTTTCTCGGCGTTGCGGCCTACCTTGCTCTGGCCGGCCTTCAGAAGGATCTCTTTGGGGTTCGCCCGGTCGATGTCGTTCGGTTCGCCGCTGCCGTGACCCTGATGTGGGCTTCGGTCGAAAAGTGGGCCTATCCAGAGTGGAGCTTTCCGCTCGCGGTTACGCATCCAGGCCTGACGCTCGGGTTCGATCGGGAATTCTATATGCGGGCGGCTGGCATGGTGGAGTTCGGCCTTGCCTTCGCCTTGGCCTGGACGCCGCTCGTCCGGCGGTTTGCCGCGATTGTGTTGACCGGGATGTTCGTCGCCGCCTGCTTTGAGTTTGGAAAGGTCGACACGATCGGACATTCGGCGATCATTGCCGTCCTGCTTGCGACCGCAGCGGATAATCGGACTCTCGGTGCTCACGATCGCCGGGTCCCCTTGCTGGCGCCGGTGAGTCTCTGTGGAGCGCTGGCGGTGACGATCTTCGCCTATTACGGCTGGCATGCCGCGAGCTTTGGGACCTCGGTCCTCTGAGATCGAGGCCGTCTTGCGTTGCTTCGCGAAACGCTATGCGGCAGCCTCTGGCAAAAGCTGGCCAGCTACGCCGAGATCCAGGCGGCGAGGAAGTGGGCGTGACTGAAGGTCTGGCGCGCGCATCCTTGACCGGATGATGTGAAGACATTCGGAGGCGGCGAGCGTCAATCCATCGTCGAAGTCGCCTTCCCGGAAGGTCCGACACATTTCCCGGGCGAGAGCGGCGAACCGTTCTGTGTCATGACCGCCGGCGAGTGTGCGGTCGGCAACGATTTCCACGGAGCAAGAGGCGACCGTCACCAGGATGAGGATGCCGGTTCGGTCCTCCGTGTTCCAAATCCCGCGTTCGGTGAAGCAGCGAATTGCACGAGCGCGGGCGGTGGTCCCGGTAAGCGCGTCGCCGAGACTGGCCGCTCGCTGGATCACGATCTCGAGTCGACCACCTTCAGCATCGACCTTGTCGACAAATTGGATGCCTCTTGTCAGGGCTGATGCGCCGATCCTTCTTGCCAGGATGTGGCCGCCGAAAAGGCTGCGCAATAAGCCATCGAGCTTGGTCGCCTCTGGCGCCGGCTCACCGCCGGATGCGCCTCCAAGCAGATAGCAGTCGAGCTCGTTCTGACCGCGAGAGTATCGCATGAGAGCAAGGGCTGACAACGCGAGAAGCCCCGCGATAACGGCGAGGCTCATCGAGGTCGTGAAGGCGGCAAGCGCGCCATGGGAGGTAGTGACGTCCATCTCGATCTCCAGCATGCGATGGCTGGAAGATACGGATGGCCCTGCAGGTTGATAGAGCTGACCGGGCGCCATCAACGATAATCTCCGTCATAGAAAAATGCGGCGTCGAAACCGGTGGGCATGGGTGGTGCATGCTGTTGACTTGCAGATTGATCGCGTAAGGATTCGTTTACCGTCACGCAAGGAGGCTTTGATGAGCCGCTCTACCGAAGAACGCTGGTATCTGTCGTTCGGCGCCAACCCCGGGAATATGCCTGGGAAGAAGGATTTCGCGCGGGTCGAGACCCAATCTGGCGCGCTGATCTTGCGGATGGAGCCGCCCAAGGCGCTCGTTGCAAGGCGAGCGATTGAGGAGCGGAAACTGGCCGAAGAATTCGTCGGCAATGCCCGGCTCGCAGCGTCTGGAAAGGATAGTTTCAACGCGCTCAAGAAGCTGTTGGACGCTGCCTTGGCAGCCGGGATCAATCCGAATGCTCCGGCAGTCAGAGAAGCGCTTGATGTAATCGCCAAGGCAGATCCGCCACGGTTTCAAGTGCGTCACGAGAGCTCGGATCGGGTGCTGTATGAAGGCACGAACGAAGAGTGCCACTACTTCCTGAGGATCTCTCAGGGTGTGACGGCGGAGTTCGCGACTGTCTTCGGTGGCTTCCGGATTCAGCGCGAAGCTTCGGTGCTCGAGCAAGACCTGGAGCCCGGGCGCGCGCCCGGGATGTGAACATGCAGGTTCTTCGCCCGTATTCCGAGAATGACCTGTTTGCGATCTGGCGGTTTTCCGTGCTGAACCGCGGGGAATTCGACGTCTGCCTACACAAGGAAAGCGGCCGCTGGACGGTTGCCGGCAAAGGTTGCACGGCACTCATGCCCACGGCATTCGAGAGCGATGAGGAACGTCAGCAGCGCATCGTGGACTTCGTCCGCGAAAGCGGTCTCGAGTTTACCGATGGCGGCCTGGCGGTCGAACCGGAACCGGCCATGGACATGGGAATGTGACTTTTTTCCCGACGTTTCGGCATTCGTATAACCAATTGTATATAAACGATAATTCATAGTGTCGCCAACGTTATGGCGTGCGTAATTTGAAACCCGATCGCCTATTTGTGTGTTATTTGATACTTCGGTGTGTATTTTGAAACCTGATGGTGCCTTGCTGATGGCGTGCGTAATTTAGATCGGAAATGGCACTTCGTGTGCGATCTGAAACGCCCGTGAGGAATTCGAAACATGGATGATCGCCAGGTCCAGAACCACATCCTGCCGGGCAAGTGGAGGCCGACTGGGTATGCCGCACTTGTGGAACGCCACAATCTTCAAGCCCCGCTCCGGCGGGTATCGGCGGTTTCAACGGGCGCCATCAAGGGCAATTGGCGTGAAGAAGGGCTAATCACGGGATACGGCGAGCGTTACTGGCCCGGGGACTCCGATGCCGCCCATCTTGAATTCGCAATGGCGCGGGAAAAACTCGACCTCCTTCTCATGAAGAAGGCCTTTGATGTGGTTGATCCAAAGGAGCTTGCGCAGCAGATTGAAAAGAAGCCTCAGTCCGTGGCATGTCGTCGGCTTTGGTTTCTCTACGAGTGGATGACGGGACGCGAGTTGCCGTTGAAGAATGATCTCGTGACGACTGGTTACGCCGACATGCTCGATCCCGAGCAGTATTATACGATTGACGGCGAGGGAGCGGCTGTCGCGGCGGCATCGTATTCGGAATAATCTGCCCGGTACGAGGGAGTTTTGCGCAATCGCGCGCCGAGGTGATTTGCCTGATGCAGCTTCGAAGATGGCTGCGAGGGCACATAGCGTCGTCGATGCAGCGGATCGCAGCACGGTCGCCAGGGCTGCGGCCTATCTCCTGTTGGCTGACAGCCGGTCGACGTTCGAGATCGAAGGGGAACATCCGGCTCGCGATCGTCTTGAGCGGTGGGGCCGTACGCTGGGTCTTGCAGGAAAGCGCGAACTGAGCGTGGAATTCCTGACCGAACTGCAGCGCCAGGTAATCGGCAATGATCGCTTCGTTGAGACCGGATTGCGCAAGAGCGGCGTCTTTATCGGGACTCGTGATAATTATGGCGATCCGAGACCTGAGTTCATCGGCGCCCGGCCGGAAGACGTTCCGTCGCTGGTTAACGGTATGGTCGAATACGATAAGCTCCTGAGGAAGGACGCAGGCTTCAATCCAATGGCGCACGCCGCCGGCCTTTCCTTCGGGTTTGTGTATGCTCACCCGTTTGAGGACGGCAACGGACGCCTGCATCGCTTCTTGATGAGCCACGTGCTTGGAGAGCGCAGGTTCTCGCCTGATGGGGTCGTTCTTCCGGTTTCGACGGTAATCCTGGATCGGATCGAGGATTATGTAAGCCTGCTGCAGAACCGCTCCGGCCCCTTGATGCCTTTCATTCCCTGGAAGAAGGCCGCGCAAGGCAATGTCGAGGTGACTGCTGACACGGCGGATCTCTATCGCTACATTGACGTGACTGATGAAACGCAGTTCTTCAGTGAAGTGGTCGATTCAACCGTCACACACAAACTGCCCAAGGAGCTGCGCTATCTTGAAGCTCACGATCGCGCCGAGCGCCGGATCGCTGGTCTTGTTGAGATGCCATCCAACATGGTCTCCGACATCATCGTTCAGATCGTGCAAAATAGCGGCAATCTCTCGAAGAAGCGGCGCAAGCGGGAATATGCCAAGCTGACCGACGAAGAGACCTCCTTGATCGAAAACCTGGTCCGAGAGGAGTTTGGGATCGAGCCGCCGGCGCCGGCGGTAGAAGCATCTCCGGCCGGACCACATCCCTAAGGATCGAAGTTTTCCCGGAACTCGCGCCGGTTGAGAAAATAGCGCTTGGAGCTCCGCGGAGCGGTAGAAAATGGGCCGGGAGGATTAAATCCCGCGGAAATGGCAGCTAGAACCTGTTGTGCCGGGTGGCGTAGGTCACCCGGTTCCAGGTGTTGGCTGCCCGCTTCCTTGGATTTCGAAAGAGAACTTCCCGTCCGGAGAGTTGAGCAGTGATGGTCGAACGGAGCGCAGGTGAATAATCAGATTTCCAACAGCCCAATCCGTCGGCCTGAGGATCTGCCCGCACTGATCAGATTGCTCCAGGGGCTTGGCATGTGTCGCGGGGTTGTTCCCGGTGACGCTCGCCCGGAAATCTTCGAGGAGGTGGAGAAGGCGGTCCGCGACGTCCTGGCGAGTACGATCTTGCGGTCGGACATCTGTGATCGGCTCGGTTGCTCCGACGAGATCCTTGCAGCCTTCATTGCCACAAAACAGGTCATTCCGGTGCTGGCCGACGACGAGCTCGGACTGGGAGAGCGTTTCGGTGCGGGGACGGCCAAACGCGTCTTGGACCGGTTTGGCTCGAAGCTCGATCCCGACTGGCAGGGGCCGCACCAGCCAATGACGATCGCAACCGCCGCCCATCTTCTAGGCTTCGCTGAAAGCGACGTCGCGGTTCATGTGCTGCAGCACCCATACCTGGTGACCCGGCTTGCGGACCCTCCCCAGTATTCCACCCTTTGGGTCAACCTTGATCGGCTGGCGGGTTCACTCGGTCGTTGGGAACGCTCAATCTTGCGGGTGGGTCCGGACCTGAGGAAAGAACTTCGGGAGAAAAAGCGGAAGGAAGAAAGAGAGAAAGCACCGAAGGCGGTCCGCGAACCCAAGGTCCAACCGGGGCCGGCGACACGCCAACTTGCGTCGAACGCCGCAGTTCAGCCGCACGAACTCCTGCCGCTGCTCCACGAAATCGGACTCTGTCGCGACATAGCCCTCGATCCCGACGGATTGCTGGATTGGCGCAATGAGACAACCAAGGCGACGATCGAGAAGGCAGCCAAGCAGGTACTCTCTGGGAAAATTCCAGAGATCGCGACGCGCGATGGGGCGTGCAAACAACTCGGCTGTAGCAACGATGTCTTGAACAAGTTCATCGAGGAGGGACACCTTTTCCCATTCAGCATCAGCAATGCCTTGGTGCTTGGTGATCTGTTCAGGATCTCCGACGTCCAGAGGGTGCTGGAAAGGTTTGCCACAGCGATCCCGCGCCAGGGTTCAAAACGCGAGGTAGTCACTTTTGCAACGGCTGCAACGCGCCTCGGGTATTCCGAGGCGGATATTGCAGCTCAAGTTCTGAATGATCTCTCGTTAATTACGCGCCTTCCCAAACGGCTCGCATGCGATGGGATTTGGGTGGATCTAGAAGAGCTCGACGGCTCAATGAGCCGGTCTGGCCGCCCGCTGACCGAAGCAGGGCAACTGATTGCGCAAGAGAGGCGGCAAAAAGCTGAGGAGGAGAGACGCGTACAACATGAGCGTGCGTTGTTAGATCAGCAGGAAAAGCAGATCCAACAAGAGCGGCGCGAGCAGGCCGCGCGCGAGAAGGCCGCTCTGAAAGACCAGAAGCTTCAGGAGCGGTTGGCTGAGCGCGCGCGGTTGAAAGAGGAACGGCAAGCGCAACGAGATCGGGCTGCGCGCGAGAAGCAGTCTCTGCGAGAGCAGCAGGAACAGGAAAAGCAGGCCAGGCGAGCCCAAAAGGAACAGGAGAAGCTGGCGCGCCGCGGGCAGGAAGCGCAGATCGAAATGTTCGATCTGGAAGAACATGCCAGACGCGAGCGGCTTGAGCAGACGGCGCGTGAGAAGCGGGCGCTGCAAGCCCAGCGAGCCCAGGAAAGGGCGGCGAAACAGGAGCAACGAGAACGGGAAGCTCAAGCCAAGCGAGAGCAAAAGGCCCAAGAAAGATTGGCCCTGAAGGAACAGAAAGCTCAGGCTGCACGGCAGGCTTTGCGAGAGCAAAGAGCAGAGAAGAAGCGGGCTAAGCGAGATAAGCTGAAAGCAGCAGCTCGGGAGAAGAAGGCAGCCGCGCAGAAGGCAAAAGCAGCGCTCGATACAAAACGGAAGGAAGCCGCCCGGAAGCTTCAACAAGAAGAGCATGTTCAAGAGAGGTTGGAGCGCCGGCGTTTACTCTTGAGCGGACAGTCAGCCCGCCGTCTCGTTGCTGAAGCGGGTATCGAACCGGTCGCACTCATTCCGTCTTTGCAGGAAATCGGCTTATGTCTCGACGTTCATGTCGGGCCGGATGGGCTGCCTGATTGGCAGAATGCCAGCGTAAGAAACGCGGTCGAACATGCCGCCAGGAGCGTCCTGGACTTTTCCGGTAGGATAGGTGGTCTGCTCTCGAGCGAAATGGTCCGGGAGCTCATCGGGTGCGGTGAGGAGGTTTTCGATCGGTTTGTCGAGAAGGGGCTTCTCCAGCCGAGGGGGATTAACAATCCGCTTGGGCTAGGTCCGCTATTCAACAGAGACGCCGCGACCGGATTGATCAAGCAGTTCGAAACCGGCTTTCGTCGAGGTGTTTTTCGAGACCCGCGTCGAATGACCTTTGCAATGGCCGCAAAGCATCTAGGCCTCTCGGAGGCGGACGTGGCGATTCATGTCCTCGAAACTCCCCGGCTGATCACCTACGTCCCCAAGCCGTTCTCATGTGACGGCATCTGGGTGCATCTTGATCTGCTTGCTGAATCGATCTCTCAACCCCGGCCGTCCAAGACCAAAGGCAAGGGATCGCCGAAAAAGCATCTGGCGCCACCGGTGGCCGCCGCCCGAACAGTGCGGGTGGGCCGCGTTGTGCAGTCGCGGTCAAAGCCCACCGGCAAAGGCAAAGGCGCCCGTGAGCCGACCGTGCGAACAGATCGAAAGAGCATGCCGCTCCCGGTCCCGCTCACGAGATTCGCTTCCCAAGCTGTGCTGTCGAAGTCCGCGGTCAGCCATTTGGTAAGGGATGGGGAGATCATCACCACACCTGGTGATCGAAAGAGCCTCAGCCGGCCTCATGCCGAACGCTTTCTGCGGCGCTTCGTATCGTTGCCGGAGGTGCAGGCCCACTGGGATGGTGGTGACCAGATCGCGGCTGCTTTGGCTCTGGCTCAAATCGCACCGTCGTTCCCGCTCGAAAGCGTTGGAGTAGCGATCTATACGCGCAAGTATGTCACCACGATTGCCAAGGCTTTCGGGGAGCAGGGGCGTCAGGCACCTGAGTTGTGATGTCGCTCCGCTCTGAAGGGCGGGCGTCCCGGTCTGCTGGAGACCGATCTCCTCGCATCCGAGGCAGGCAATGTTGATGGCGGCGTTGCCGTCACGGCCGTTGAACCGTGCCGCAGTCGCGCTCGAGCCGGGACGAACCTTCTAGATTTTCTGCTCTTGGAGCTGCGGCCGTATCTCGGCGAACGAATGCGTTGGAACGAGCAGAAATCTAGCGCAGTTGACGACCTCGCCGATATTCATAGATTGCGAAAATGCTGAAAGCTGCCACGGACAATCCTCCAATGACCGATACAATCAGCAGCGCAAATGCTGCGGCTTCAACTCTGTTCCTAGGCCAGAATGTTGAACAGGAGTCTGGGATATTCTCAGCAGCAACGCCCGCAACTTCGCCAATTTGCGATGCTCCGTGAGTGCCATAGTCGTAAGAGATCGATGGGCGATCGTTGCATCTGCGGCTGTATTCCATGATCGCGACCGCCGTCATTCTTGCGGGCGTCACGCGAGTCGTGAGGATGTTGAGGCCGAAATGATTTCGGTCCTTGTCGGGGGATTTGACGATCGAGCAGTTCGCTTTGAACAACATCGGTCGGCTACGATCAGAATTTAGGGGTTTCTCGTAAGAGTTGGAGTGTATGCCTCGCAGTAGGGGTGAGGGATAGCCACCGTATTTCACGAACAAGTTCGGTGTCAGTAACTCGCCGCAAAGCATGAGGGACGTCCCTTGGACGACGAGAAGGGCGCCGACGAGGCAATAGAAGATGGTTCGAATTCTGATCCATCGCGGCCTGGAGCTGAGAACGAGGTCAAGGAAATATGCCCGTGTGGAAAGGGCGCCGATGACGGAGAGCAGGACGCCACATATCAGGCTGCCGCAAGCAGCGTTGCCGAAATTACTGCTAAAACTGTGGTCCATCATCGCCATGCCGAACAAGAAAGTGGCGAGCGCGATCAGGACATAGCCCGTGAACGTCAAGAAGAAGCCGACCACGTTGAGTCGTTGGAGCCCAAAGTAGAATGCGAGCGCCGCGAGAATGAGAAGGGATATTTCGGCAAGCCAAAAAACTGGATCTCCCTTCTGACCTTTTTTGCTGTAGCCATATACACCGCTATCACTACCCTTATGTTCTGGACTCAGCGGGATACTGAACAACGACAGTTGCGGGCGTACCTCAATATCGATTCCCCTGAGGACGCGCTCGCAATCTTCAAAGCCAACGAGTGCTTGGACAGGCTGTTCTGGTATGGCCATGTCGATTGCACGGACATTTTCGACCGATGCTGGACGACCTATTTTGCGTTCGAAGTAGTCGTTAAGGCTCCTCACGTTATCGATAGTGGTGGCCTCCCGAGCTTCCATGATCATAATGGTGTAGGCAGATGTGCTGACCATTGGCTCATCGGCGAGCCGAGCGGACCGGAACGAGAGACCAGCAGCGTATCTGACTTGTCCATCGCTGGACCAGGAACGCTCTTCGTTCCGGACATTAAGTACACTTACTGGCGCTGAAGATGCGGGCACGTTTGGCGTCGCAAGTCCCGCGATGGCCGTCTCTGAGACTATGCTGATGACCGGCCGAGCATCGGGCGTTAGCTGAAGATCTGAAACTTTGCTAATGGCAGGCACCTCTTGAGCAAGCCCGCCGGCACCAGGCCAACCGATTTGCAGGACGGTGCTGAGAAGAATTGCGTTCGCTAGACGGCGAAATATCATTTTAGGACTCGTGTACACTCGGCTACGGGAGGCGTTTGGACAGTGGAAGCGCTCAATAGGTGAACGCCCGGCGACACGGCTGAGGGACGTCGTGCCGCATGCGGGGAACCAACATGTCCTTGAAGACCTTCTCAATGCCTTCTAGGACTGGTACGCGCTTCCCCGCCTTCTAATGGGGATGCGGTCGCTTCTTCTTCCAAGCCCTCTGCTTCTTCATGACCTTCGTCCGGCAGCCCGCCGCGAAACCAGAGACAAGCGTTACAGGGAAACGGTCGGCTTTGCTGCGGGGCCGCGCGTTCCCAGCTCGGTTTTCCCCGAGATCCTCGGCCAGCCTCCGACGCACTCTTAGACCGCCATCGATCCGGTCCTAAAGTGTTGGCACAGCCCCCGCCGCCGGCGGTCGGCCGCCGCCGGCGGTTACACGGCGACCAGCCGGCTACGTTCGTAACCGGCCCGGCGCGTACGGTCGACGACTGGCACCAGGTCGTCTTCGTTGACCGGAAAGAGATCGTAGCGATTGCTCTGGGTCCTTCGACCGCCAATCAGCTCGACGGGGAGGCACCCTAGGCGCTTGGCGCCGTCGCGGCTCACGGAGATCATCTCGCCCTCACGAAGGATTGGTGCCTCGGCCGCCCCGGCTGAAAGAGCGATCTCAGCGTGAGCCTTGAGATGGTCCGGCTCGCCATGGACCGGGATCACAAACCGCGGCTTGACCAGGCGATGAAGCATCTCGATGTCGCTTCGGATGGCGTGACCGGAAGCGTGCAGGGGATTGCCTTCCTCGTCGGCCGCCATGAGGATCTCGGCGCCCTTGTTCTCGAGCGCGGTCATCATTTCACGAACTTCCAGCTCGCGGCCGGGGATGGTACGAGCCGAGTGAATGATCGTGTCTCCTGGTTGGATTTTCGGCAGGTGGCGAGCGCCACCGGCGGACATGCGATCGAGAGCCGAGTTCGGCTCGGCCTGGGTCCCCGTGCAGATCAGTGTCATCCGGTGTCGATCGAAGCCGGCAAGATGCCGGGGGTCTGACAGGATCTTCAGATCTGGCCCCAGGAGCCCAATCTTCCGGGCTGCCTCCTCGTTCTTCAGCATTGAACGTCCGGCCAGGGCGACAACGCGGCCCGACGCCCTGGCCGCGCGGATCATGCCTGCGACGCGATCCACGTTGGTGGCAAAGCAAGAGGCCACGATCAAGCCGCGCTTTCGGTGGAACACCCGCTGAAGATTGCGCGCCACCTGTTTTTCCGACGGGATGACGGCCGATCGCTCGGCGTTGGTGGAATCAGCAAGCAATGCGAGCACGCCGCGTTCACCAAGCTTCTCGAAGGCCCGCAAACTGGTTCGATGACCGATGACCGGATCGGGATCGATTTTCCAGTCGCCAGTGTGGAGTACGATGCCGGCGCGCGTGCCGATGGCAAAGGCGACGGCTTCAGGAACGGAATGGGCGACGGGAATGGAGACGATCTTGAACGGGCCGACCTGGAAGCCCTCACCCGGGCGGAAGGTGTTGATGATGTGACGCAGCCCGGCCTCGTTCATTCGTCCTTTTATGATTTCGGATGCGAAGGGCGTCGCGTGGATCGGCAACCGCCGGCCGAGCTGCCCGAATATCGGTACAATCGCACCGATATGATCTTCGTGTGCATGCGTGACCAAAAGGGCCTTCAAATTCGGGATAATGGGTTTCAGCATCTCAATTGAAGGATTGATAAACTCGACCCCCGGCACGTCCTTGATCATGGCGAAGCCCATGTCCACCAAGACCCAGGATCCGGCGTGGCCACAGAGCGTCCAGTTCATGCCGATGCGGCCGACGCCTCCGAGTGGGCAAATGACGATCTCGTCGGGCCCTGGCACGGGAAGCCGCGGGCGGGAGGGGTCAAGATTGAGGGAAGCCGGATTAACGGTCCGGAGGCCGAGGACGGGACGTCCCTTCTGTTCAATGTTCATTGGACGCTATCGGAACAATGCGAGGCGGCAAGAGTCAAGCAAGGATTAGATAGCCGGGTGCGGACGGGTCGTGAGGTCATGTTGTTCAAGTGATCCAAGATATCTACACTGCGACCGGCGCAGAAATATGAGGGTGAGGGTTGTACCCCTCGAGAGTGAAGTCCTCGTAGCGGAACGCGAAGATGTCCGTTACGTCGGGGTTGAGCTTTATTGTCGGGAGCGGTCGCGGTTCGCGCGTGAGCTGCAGGCGAGCCTGATCGAGATGGTTGATATAAAGATGAGCGTCGCCGATCGAGTGGATGAACTCACCGGGCCGCAGGCCCGTGACTTGGGCAACCATCATCGTGAGTAGGGCATACGAACTTTGGTTGAAGGGCAGCCCCAAAAAAACGTCGCACGATCTCTGGAATAGCAAGCACGATAGTGCTCCATCTGCGACGTAGAACTGAAACAAGCAGTGGCACGGCGCCAAGGCCATCCTGTCGATATCCGCTGGGTTCCAGGCGCTGACGATGAGACGTCGGGAATTCGGATTGTTCTTGATCGCCTCGATGACGTTCGAGATCTGATCGATCGGCTTGTTGAAAGCGTAGTATTGTTCGCCATGGTAGTTCGCCAAATGGATGGCGCCGGCGGGCGGAGGGGCGGGACTACCGAGCTCCAGCAGGCCGGGCCAGGATCGCCACTGATGACCGTAGACCGGTCCCAGATCGCCCTTTTCGTTCGCCCATTCGTCCCAGATCGTGACGCCGTGATCCTGCAGGTACTTGATGTTGGTGTCGCCCCTTAGAAACCACAATAGCTCATGCACGATGGCCTTGAGCGGCAGGCGCTTTGTGGTCAGGAGCGGGAATCCTTGTGCCAGGTCAAAGCGCATTTGATGGCCGAAAATGGAGACCGTTCCGGTACCGGTTCGATCGTCTTTTTTGACGCCTTCATTGAGAATGCGCGAAAGAAGATCCTGGTATTGCTTCATTTGGCGACCTGCGAAGCCGGGACGGTTGGGATTGCCATCCAGTTATTGAATCCTTGATCGTGGCTTGAGGACCATGACGATGGTGGCGGCGAGCCACAAGCATTCCGACAGAGCTTTCCCCAATTGCCACAGATCGCGGGGAATGGCGGAAATGCACGGAGCCGGCCCCGGTCCTGCCGTGCACAGACGCCGGACTTGAAACTCAGCAAAGGTCCGGCTAGAGTTACCTAAATCGACAGCAGAATTTACTAAATGGGTGGGTGCAATGTCCGGTTCAGCTGATCTGATCGAGTTGGCTCTCACCATGCTCGGTTGCACACAGAAGGAGTTGGCCTTTCGGCTAAAGGTATCTGCACCTCAAATCACGAAGTGGAAGAACGACGAGCATATGTCGAATGAGATGAGCGATCGCATCAGAAAGCTCATCAAGATCGGCCAACTTGACCCCAGCGTAATCCTCTGGGCGGGCTCGGTCGACAGCGCTAACCATTGGATGGCGGTGTTTCGTGATCTTGCAAAGCTTGCCGATGACGATTCTACAACGGGCTATCGAACCGAGGCTTTCGACGACCTTGATTGGCTGAGCCTGTTTACGGTCTCTGTGCTGAATGAAATGGGAGTCGCGCCGCCGAAGACGTTTTCGGAGAGTGATGCAAAAGACCCTGATCGCAGGAACAAGAATGGGAAAATCGATGGATATGCTCCACTCATTCTCGAGATCTACAGGTCGTTCACAGATGTCTATGGCTTTTATCAAGCGTACGTCTATGAGCTGATCTTCGGCGATGATGACCGAAACGCCTATTTGTTTCAAACGAGTGCCATAAATATTGAGCCGAACTTACTCCGGCTCGCGGCTTCGAAAGTCCAAGACATCGACGAGAAATTTGCTCCCGCACTTCTTCAGTTCGGCAAGGACGTCCGCTCTGGCTACATAAGCTGGTTAACCGAGCTCAAGGGGGACATCGTTAGAATGGGGGTGCCCCTCCGGGCCGAGCTGATGGATATGGTCGATGAGGGGCATGATGCGCTCGGTCGAGCAGCGGATGCTGAGGTTCATGGTTTCAACGATCATCGGGTTCATCCTGACATCTACATGAACGAGCTGCTCATGGGGGTGCGCTTTATCAGGCGAGCGCTTCCCGAAATCATGGAGAAGATCGGTATGGACTGGTCCGAGATCGCAGCGCTCACGTATGGGACGCGGATAACTGGCGGCTCTGACGCCAAGAATGTCGATGAAGATGGCGACCAGGGTCGGACTCCTCGATGCGGATGATTGTACTCAGAACGGGACCGGGAGTTCTTCAGGCTCACAACGATCTGATGCCTGGAATGGATAGAGGGCTTGCCAGGCCTGTCTTGAGAGCCGTTTGGTCCGGTTCGGCAGATACCGCTTTATGTCCGCGAAAGCGTGATCCTGCAGCAGTTCGATATCTTCCTTTGGCAGTGCGTTGTAAACATCTCCGCGGTGACGGTCGGCGACGAGCGAGGCAGCTTGGATGCGCTGGTCGAGCTCCAGCAAGAATTCCCGGGTGAACGACTTCAGAAGCTTGGCCATCGCGGAGTGGTGCGTGGGTGGCGGTTCGGTGTTGTTGCGCGCCTGATTTTGGGAGACAGAGAGCTTCCGCCGCATGATGCCGTTCACGTTTTCGCTTTCCAGGTAGACCTCGACCGTGGACCGTCCTTCCTTGGAGATCTGGGACACCAGCATGGATCTGCCGGCCGCGGCAAAGCCGGTGTATCTGCCGACGCAGTGCTCGAGGTCTTTTCCTTCCTGGATGATGTCGGACTCGTCGACGAGGGGACGCATCTTGACGCCGGCGATTTCCGTTTCCGACGTCATGAAGTGCGGATAGAGTCCGGAGCTCTGCTTCAGAATCTCGATGCGCGACGTCAGCAACGACAATTTCAATCGTTGAAACGTCTCATCAAGGTGTCGCTGTTCCTCGTGCCAGGTACGATTTAGCGCGGTCAGGCCTGCCAGGGTTCGCCCTTCGGGGAAGAGGATGTCATAGGCGGCCCGAACGATCCGACCGTGCTGGTCTCCCGATGGACTGTCGGTCCCCGTGATGACGAGGGCCGCGCGCTGATAGATCCAGGAATAGGTGTCGAGCAGATTAGGGCAATCACGGATACGCCCCTTGGCGTTACGGTGCGCAAGTGCGACTCGCATCCTCAGGTCAATCGAACTCCTATCGAACTTCACGAGAGCGCGTATCTCACTCAGTTCTGTGCCGTCCAGCACCACATGGTGTGGATTAGCCTTGAAGATCGCATCCACAACCGGAACGACATCTCCAAAGTTGGATGCGAGTGCAGGAGCGCCGACCACGGTGAGGCGATAGCTCTTGCTAAGCGATTGGACGGTCTTTGCGTGCAGCGGCGTTCGCATCTCGTCAGCGGGGCGCTCAGCATTCACAATCGCGCGGATCGCCCGCTCGATTGGCTGGCCGGTGAGAATGATCTGCGAGACCTCCGGTTCCAGGATTGCCGCACGAAGGATAGGAACCGCTCGAAGGGCCTGATTGGCGCGCTTGTAATCCTCGAGCGACCATCCGGGCCGACCAGCGAAGAATTCCGCTGTCGTCTGAGGGTCGGCAAACTTGCGTCCAGCCATGGCGGCATGGTCCTGGATCTCTTGCGGCAGCCGGCGGCGAAAATGAGCCAGACCATTTGCCTGGGTACGGTCCCAGCAATATTGGATTCGGCGCCAGAAGCCGTATTCCGCCGAGCGCGGCCAGGATTGCAAGGGCGCGATCTCCTTGACGGCTGAAAGGCTTCCGTGACCGTCTGCGGCCCTCCAAATCTGCTCGGGCTTGAGGCGTTGGGGTCCCGCGATGGCTTGCGTGATCGCGGTCCTTATGCGGGCAATCCGACCCTCATCTAGGTCGAAGGGGCGGCAATCCCGATCGATGTGAACGCAATCGAGGACAGGCGTGTCGGCGCCGCTGACAGCGAGAACGTCCGCGCCGTAGGAGCCTTCGAACATATTGGGCGGATGCGGAATGACGAGTGCGTAGCGCCAGATGACGTCATTTTCGCTGTCGACCACGAACGGTCTGAAGGTGTCGAAGAAGCGATCGACGAGGGCCTCAAGTTTGGCCGCAATAGCTGGGTCGCGGTGCCATGGCCTCGGTCGGGCATCGCGAAGTCCCGCCCGTTTGGCAGCCTTTCCCAGTCCCTTCCGTACGAGCCCGGCCATCGTGCGGCGGGCCGCTACCCCATGGGCGATCCGGATTGCCGATTCACGGTCGCAGATCCTGTGGGCGACGATGCGGTGGCGTTGTCGAATGGCCTCGAGCAGCACGGGGCCGGCCGGACAGTCGTATGCCGCAGCTATCCGGTGGCAGGCATCCCGCAGTGGGATGTGGCCGCCAGGCTCGGGACCGCCCGTTAGTTCTGCGATTGCCTCGGTCAATCCTTGGATCCGCAGGAGCTTCGACGGTGAAGCGCTGAGCTTCGCTTCAAAGACAGAGCGACGCGGGCGCTTGGCCGGCGCGGGCGGTTTCGCGACTGGAGCATGCATGGGTCTGACGATAGCAACAGCGTGTGGAGGCAGAAACGCGTTGCATGCACAGCCCTGTGCAAAAGGATTGGATATCTTTAACCCTGCTTGGCAAAGCCAGTTGATGCGGTGTGCGCGAACCTTAAGGTCGCGCTAGACGAATCCTTGAATGGCACGGCTCGAAATGACGAAATCATCCAAACTTGTGGCAGTGCGAAGAGGGCGCGTGCTGTTGGTGCGGCGGCGTTGCGATGGCATGTGGATGTTCCCAGGCGGACGGCGGCGGCCGAAGGAAACCGAGAAGGACTGCCTGCGCCGCGAGATCAGCGAGGAACTTCCGAAGCTGAAGGTCGGCCGGGTTCGCCTGTGGAAGGAGCTCAAAGGGAAGAACCGGCGCTCCGGCCGGCGGATGAGCGACGCGATCTTCATTGCCGACAAGGCCCGAGGGAAGCTCAAGATCGGAGCCCCCGAGGAGATCGATCGGGCAACCTGGCGCAAACCCTATGGGGTGCGGCTGACTGCGACCTCTCGCAGCGTCCGGGACGAACTGTTCCCGAAGCGCCGCCGGCGGTGATAGCCCCTCACCCATCGTTGGAGGCTGGCCGATCGGAGCGAACCAGCTGGTCCTCAATCGAGTCCTTGAAAGCTGAATACCGAATCTAGTGGTGCGGACCTCGGAATGTCCATTTTCCGTTAACCCACAAGCTCCGTCTTGACTTGTCAGAACGCTATTTCTGAGGTTTTGTTGCGGCGTCCGGTTGAACTGACCGGGCTCCACTACCGGAGTCGGGGTGGGAGAACGCAATATCTTACGGAGCAGAAAGTGGCTTTAGGCACGGTCAAGTGGTTCAACCCGGTCAAGGGTTTCGGATTCATTCAGCCCGATGGCGACAAGAGCGGCAAGGATGTATTCGTGCACATTTCGGCGGTCGAACGCGCCGGGTTCAAGACCCTCAATGAAGGGCAGCGGATTTCCTATGAGCTCGTCGAGCACCGCGGCAAGGTGTCGGCCGACAACCTGCGGGTCTGATAATCCGGGCCGGCGCACCGAGCGCCGGGCCGGTCCACCCTACCCACGTTTTTTCAGATGATCACGGTGCGAGACCTTCGGGCGTCTCGGCTGGCTCGGTCGGTGTCCTGAGTGTGGTCAGGGCCTTCCTGTTTTCGGCGATCTGGTCCTCGATTTCATGATCCGCCCGCTTCTCGAGCAACATGGCTGCCAGTAGCGAGTTCGAGTTCTCCAGTGCTTCGGGCACGAGGCTTGGGGTTTCCGGCGAGCCGAAGAGTGGAAGCACAGCCGAGCCGGCTTCAATCATCTGGTCGACCTCTTTGGGGTCCGTTGTCACATCGTGCTGGCCGTTGAGGCACAGCCACGCCGTCGGTTGTCGGCTGGAACCGGCCATATAGGCTGAGAATTCTCGCAGGGCGATCTCGATGACTTTGGAAGCACCACCGCCGGAGCCTGCAAGGCCGGGAATTCCTCCAGCCTTGAGAAATGCTGCCTCAAGCCGCTGTTGGAGATCCTGCGGCGGATGGCTCTCAGCAGCGCTCTTTTTGCGCGCGGCAGCAAGGTCGGCATAGGCCCGGTCGAACGCCCTCAGTTCGTGATCCCAATAGGCGCGCTCGTCCATGTCCTCGGTACGAGACGGGGCGGCATCGCGCATGGCTACGATCGCACTCCGCCAGGCGTCCCGGTGGGTGAAGAAATCGTGGGGCAGCGAGGTTTGGGGTCGCTTATTTCGATTGGACATGGCCGCTCACTCCATGGGCATGGCAATGATCTCGTTAACGATCTGCTGGATCACGCCGTCCTGGGCTTTTTCTTCGTTCATGCTGCCGCGCTCGATTTCGATCGTGACACGGCGTTCGATGTCGGATTTCGCCGATCCTCTCGGATAGCGCCGTCCGAGCCGCCGGCGCGCCTGCACGGCGCCCATATGGTCGTACAGGCGGTTGCGCAACTGAGCGTCCTCGGCAGTGGTCGAAAACGCCCAGGCCTCGATCGGCGACAGCGTGTTGTAGAGCAGGTGCTCGTGCTTGCCGTCCTTGAGCCCGAGAACCGTCAGGAAGGGAGCTCCCTTCGGGCCGGGGCCGCGCAGTTCACGTTTGACGATGTGGGTTGCGGTCTTCGACAAACCGAAGGTTTCGGCCGCCTCGTCAGCGACGCGATCGTTGCCGACGCCCATGATCCAGATGCCGCTGGCCATGTCGACCATGTCCTTGTTGAAGTCGACGAGCAATTGGCTGGCGAGCACGATGTGCACGCCCCATTTGCGGCCTTCGCGCATGTCGACAAGGACCTGCTCGCGGACCATCCGGGAGGCCGACGTCCGGTGGAATTCGTCGTAGACGAGACGCTTGGGCGTTTCACGGATACGTCGGATACGCGGCCGGTGATGTTTGCGGTAGTCCTCAGGGATGTAATCGAGGACTTCCTCGTTCAGGTAGAAATCCTTGGCCAGGACGTAGCGGGCCAGCATGTACATGAGCGCAGTGGTCTTGTCGGCCGGACCGCCGCCGCGCGGCGCCACTTCGTCGAGGTCGAGCGAGACGATGCGAGCGTTGCCGATATCGAACCGCGTAGGGTCGGTCAGCACCGGGTATTCGCGGATGGCCGTCGAAATCATGCGCGCGAACACGTCAATGACGCGCTCGCCGGTCTGGACCTTGGCGGTGCCCTGGACGTCCTCGATGTGCTTTTCGCGGATTGCAGTGAGCACGTCCTCGAGTTTCGGCACAGCGTGGCGCTGGGCCAGAACGGCGGCATGGATGGCCTGGGGGTCTCCCTTCTCGAACAGCCGGTCGACGACGCTCCACCAGGTCATCCGCTCGGTGATGCGGATGTTGTACTTCTCGATGGCGCGATCGACGTGACGATCCACCTCCGGCACATACTGCTTCGGTTGTCCCTTGCTGAAACGATCGTCGAAGATCTCGTAGAGGGTATCGACGGCCGCGCCGGCGACGTCGCTGAGACCCTCCGGCGGAGCAGTTTCGCCCACCGGCGTGCCAAGCACGGACAGGAAGTTGACCAGGAAGGCGCGCTCGAGCGGGAACGGCCGCCGGCAACCGAGCTGGGTATCAAACGGGTTGATGGCGAATTCGCGCTTCATCTGGAGTCGATGATAGGCGACCTCCGAGCGGCGATCCGGCGGCAAAGCTTCCTTGAGGAGGGAGATCAGGCCCGACGATGACGGGCCGATGTCCAGGATCGCAATCCGCGGCAGCTTCACGCCGCCGGTGCCGGTGGTCGCAATCGGCGAGAGACACATCGCGAGGTTTGTGGTGTTCATCCATACCGATTTACCCTTGCCGGGCGGCGCAAAGACCAAGTCGATGAACGTGTCTTGCTGCGATGAGCCGGGCTGGTAAGGCCATGGACGTCCGTCCGGGGTGCGGAACAGCACGGCGCCGGTTTCCCATGGAGATGCATCCCGGTTCCAGGGAAGCATCAGGATCGAGTCCTGTAGCGGCGGAATTCCGGCGGGCGCGGTCGAGGCCGCGTCCAGACCGAGGGCGCTCGAGAAGGCGCCGGCAAGCGGATCGCCTGCAAGCGGTGTCGCCGAACAATATCCCCAGCTCTCCACCGCACGCTGCAGGCGGCTGACGCGCTCTTCGATCAGGCGCAGCTGGTCGGCCGGCCCCCAGGTCGCGAAAGAGGTGCGGAAACGGATGATGACGTCGCCTTGCTCGGCCCTGCGCTGCTCGAGCATCTTGATCGCTTCGCGGATCTGACGGTTGTCTGAATTGGTCAGCGTGAAGATCGCCGCGATGAACTTTTTCACCGCCAGGAACGACATGCCCTCGCTTTCAAGCAGGAACGACACTCGCCACGGGAACTCATCGTCGTCGATCATCTTGCGCAACAGGCGCGAGAACGGAGTGATTTCCTGCGGTCCGATCTGCATGTCGACGCCGCCAAACAGCCGGTTGCCTATCCTCACGATCCGAGGGTTGATCCGTTCGGACTCACGGTCGAAGATCTGGTCGTCCAGCCGCGGCCAGAAAACGTGGCTTGCATCCCGATCCCCGACTTCGGGCCGGCGGATAGGGATCTTGTCCCCCACCATGTACGGGCGCCAATCAGCGCCCAACTGGTCCGGATAGACAGAGCCTCGGATGGCGCTGAGCGCCTTGTGGACCTCAAGCGCCTCTGCGCGCAAGCCGACGTCACGCAAGTCGGAGAGCAGCGCGACAGAGAAGGAGCGGTGGCGGTCGCGCAGGGCCTGGATTGTCCGATGGATGTTCTGGGCATTGGCCATGATCGGCCAGCCCTTGGGAGCCTGACTTTCGATCTTGGCGCTCTTCATTTCGCGCTTAGTCAGAATCGACAGGCGCGTCCAGAGCACCATGTAAAAGCCTTCCCAGGTGATCCACTGGGGCAGATAACGCTCACGTTCTGAGAACAGGTCGTCCAGGTCGAGATTGAGACGGCTGCCGATCTTGCGCGGGGTCTGCATCAAGTTCTTGACGAGCGTCGGTGAATAATCCGGGTCGCGGGCAAACCAGACCTGGATCGCGTGGCCTGGCCGGCCGAGATAGGCGCTCATCTTGAGTGTCATCGCATGGACCAGCGATTCCATCTCTTCGGGGCCGAGAATCATTCTGGTGCCGTCGACCCGAATGACTGTCGCCAGCGACCCGTCCTTGCCAACCAGGACGTTTTCGCCGGAAACGCCACTCTCGAGAAAGGAGAACGAGCTCATCGGTTTCTTGGTGACCTCGGCGATCGCGCTCGCCGCGGTGCTCATGAACGTCGTCAAACCCATTGAATCATATGCCCCAATAGCCGCCCCATCAGGGATGGACCATCCCCCATCGTGGATCGGTCTTCAAGGATTCGTTAGCGGATTTCCAATCCTATCGCACCGGGGTCGCAACAGCGCGCTGGAGCGACGGCAATCCTGGAGGCCGGCGCAACGGCGGCCGCGGCGGCACGGCGGTCCCGGCAGAGGCTTGGGCCGGCGCTGGAGCATGTACCGGAGCCGCCCTTGGGGGTTGCGGAACCAGCGGCGGAGACGGCCGGACGGCAGGGCGCGCGGATGAAGGCGCCGGCGCCGGCCTGGGACGGCCGGTTGGCTTCAGTTCAGTCTCGAGCGCAAGGCGTTCGACGAAT
The DNA here is from genome assembly GCF_054063755.1 of Bradyrhizobium sp. USDA 4341. Taxonomy (NCBI): domain Bacteria; kingdom Pseudomonadati; phylum Pseudomonadota; class Alphaproteobacteria; order Hyphomicrobiales; family Nitrobacteraceae; genus Bradyrhizobium; species Bradyrhizobium sp. USDA 4341. The sequence goes on from NZ_JBSSGO010000001.1 coordinate 40,129, forward strand.
TCCTTCAGGCGGGTGCCGCGATCGACCGCCTTGACTGTTTCGGCGGCGTATTCGACGGCTTCCCGCTCTCCGATGACCATCAGAACGTCCTCGGCCCGGGTCCAGCCGGTATAGAGCAAGGTACGGTCGAGCATGTTCACGTGCGCCATGGTCATCGGCAGGATCACGCAGGGCCATTGAGAACCCTGAGCTTTGTGCACGGTGCAGGCATAGGCCAGGATCAGGCTCCGCCAACGAGAGACTGGATATTCCGTGATGCGACTGTCTGCCGCATGACAGTCGAAGGCGATCCGCAGCACGCGTTGCTTCCGGCCGGCCAGCTCCTTTTCGACGGCGTCGACAATCGTGCCGACATCGCCGTTCATGATGTCGTTTTCATCGTCATTTTCCGTCATCATGATCCGGTCGCCGATACGCGGTAGCGGCATGCGTCGGTCATCGTCAGGCCCATGCTGAACCCCATCGATTTCACGCCCTTCCGGATTGAGTTCGGCGCTCAGCCTTCGGTTGATTTCCCAGGTGCCGGCAGTTCCCGGAGCCTGGGGACAAAGGATCGCAACGTCCTTCCGTGGATCCAGCCCCAGCTTGTCACGGACGAATCCGCCGACACGCATCAAATGCGAAATGCGGTCGACGATCCTGGCGCCTTCGTTTTCCAGCATGGTCAGGCCGCCGCGCACGACATTGTCCATCGAAGGCACCTGGCCGTCCCGGATCTTGGCAGCACCGGTGGCGATCGCCGAATTGCCCTTCTGCCGGTAGACGTTGATCAGCTCGACGGCCGGAACGACCGCGTGGTCGCCTTTGCTCGCCTGGAGCAGATCGGCAAGGACATTGCCGGCGCCGACCGATGGCAACTGGTTGCGGTCGCCGACCAGCAGAAGCCGACCATCGTCGGGAAGAGCGTCGAAGATGGCCGCCATGGTCTCGACGTCCAGCATCGAAGCCTCGTCGACCACGACAAAGCAACCGCGCGGCAACGGGTTCTCCCGGTTGACGCGGAACACCGAGCCGCCGGTACGGCGGTCCTCCTGGGCGAGCAACATACGGTGGATGGTCGTTGCCTCGCGGCCAGTCGCCTCCTGCATGCGTTTTGCGGCCTTGCCGGTCGGGGCTGCGAGGATAATCGGTCCCTCGCCAATCGCCGCGGCAACGTCTGCGATTGCCCTGGTCACGGTGGTTTTTCCGGTGCCGGGACCGCCGGTCAGTATCGAGATCGGTTCGGAGACCGATGACGCGATCGCTTCAACCTGAATTTGATCAAAGCGCGCGAATTCCGGCTTTCGCATCACGTCGCTGACGGCGTCCTCGATCCGGCGCCGGTCGTTTCGCCGTCCCTGAGACATCATCCGCAGTGCGGCGCGCGCGATATATGCTTCGGCGCGGAAAAGTTCGGGCAGCTGAGCCACGAAGCCACCGGTCGATCGGTCGACCACGACCGACCCGTTCGCGTCGGTCGCGACATGTTTGATCCATGCAGTCGACAGTTCCTGCGGAAATTTGAACTTGACCTCAGCCATGCGGATGAGATCTGACGCCGACAGGGCGGTCGATCCGCGGAAGCGAGATTCGTCAAGGAGGCTGGTGAAGGCCGCATCCAGCCTGCGCCGGTCATCCTTGGGAATATTCATAACCGCCCCGATCTTGTCGGCATTGTCGAAGCCGACGGCCGGCACGCGCGAAACCCGGTAAGGATTCGCGCGCAGGACCTCCCAGGTGGTGTCGCGGAAGGCATCAAGGATTCGGCCAATGGCATGGCGCCCAACGCCCGCGCCTTCCATCAGGACAACCGCGCGACGATTGGAGATGCGACGGTTCCAGTCTGTCAGCATCCGGTTGCGATAGCGGGTCGGATCGGAGGTCAGCTCGAGCAGAATCTCGGCGTCCTGCTCGGCCTTCCGGCAGCATTGTGGTCCATGCTTGCGGACAAAGCCGGCGATACGGGTGAAATCCACGCCATGCCGGGCGCCATCAAAGATCTTGCCGAGGAACGCTCGCGCGCCCTCTTCAGACGATGGCAATTCCGGCCGGAAGCTCTTGGCCTGGAAGATGTGAGCTTGCTGACCGCGGTAGTTCTCGACGCGCCAAAGACCGTGGGCGGAGAACCAGTCGCCTTCGCTGACGTCGCGTGCATCAACCGCCATCCGTCCATCGACCAGTCCGGTCGGGCTTTCGTAACGGACGAGCAGGATCTTGCGATCTGAATCCTCAGATCGCCAGACCACGCGAGATACGATCCCAGTCTGGACTTCCATCCTGCTCTAGACTTTCTGGAATTAACCCTCTTCGGGTGAATATTTGCCCGCTCGTCCAGCAAGCCGGAAGAGCTTCGTTGGCAAAGTCTTGCAGAATGATCCTCGCGTATGGATTGGGTCGAGTTGCAGGGCTGTCAGCCGATGGGGTTGAGGCCCAAGCCGGCCCAACAGGCTGCGACGAGCAACGCTGCAGCAATCGCCGGACCGAATGGCACCATGACGACGCCCTTCCGGCGCAGCGGTGCTGCCTCAAGAATGAAGATGATGCTCGCCGCGCCAATGAAGAGCGGAAGATGCTGGATGCCGACCCAGGCTCCGCCGGCAGCCGCGAGCGCCAGATCGCCGCCCGAGAACAGGCGCTCTCCACGTGCGAGCGAGGCGGCCTTGAACGCGAACCACATAACGATGAAGCCGGTGAATGCGCCGACGATTCGCGCATAGGGATCTGCCTCGAAGGGCGAGAGCAACAAGCCCGCCCAGGTCAGCGGAATTGTGATCACCTCCGGCAATACCTGGTGAAGGTAATCCGTCCAGGCGAGGGCAAGGCCGGCCCAGGTCAGAACGAGGAGCGACAGTCCGACAGGACCGAGACCAAACTTCCATGCGATCAGGCCGGAGATCGCTGCCGTGACACCCTCGATTAACGGGTAGACGGGGGATACGCGAACCGAAGCGCACGGACAGCGGCCTCGACGGACCAGAAATCCGATCACCGGAACGATACTGAGCGTGTCTAGCGGCCGGCGGCATGCGTCGCATCGCGATGGCGGGTAGGCGATGGAAAGCCCTGGCTCCGGTTCTTCAGCGATGCCGAGCTGGTGGGGGAGGCGTTCTGCGGCAACGCCACAAAGGCTTGCAATCACTGCGCCAAACAAGACTGCGGAGGTGACTGCTAGCCAGGACGGCATGCCCTCCAGGGCAAGCAGCACTGACGACGGGCCTGAGATGATGGTTTCGATCACGGCGTCTCGGGGGCGGGCTGGGCGGCGGCTGCAAACGCCGCGGGATTGGTTTCGAATAGCTCCCGGATCATTACGGACGCATCAAACGCCGAGGCGACCTCATTGAAGCGCTGGATGGCCGATCCGACTGGGTCGTTCTCGGCATACCACGTGAGGCGCTGTGCTCCGTTTAGTGGACGAAGAGCAGCCAGGGTCTCTGCGGATACCCGGGCAAGAGCATTTTCGAGGACCGGCGCGTAGTGCTTTAGGAAGGACTGCGTCAGTGCAATCCGGGTTCGCTCGTCGGCATCCGGAGCGACCTGGGTGACGATCGATACGACCCGCCCGGTCAGCGCGTCCTTCAGGCGAGCGAGGGTTGCGGGCAGGTCGCTTGAGCGGAAGTCGTGCCAGGCTAGCTGACCGAGGAGGCCTGCGACTGCGCCGGCTACGGTCATCTTCACAGTTGCATCACGAGCGACGTACGTACCCTCGAACGGGTTGACGTCGAACCGTGAATCCGAAACGTCGAGGGCAGAGAGGATGGTTGCCGTATCGCGGATGAGATCGATCGGAATGTCCGCGAGGATCCGCTCCGCGACAAAATCGGCGATCGAAGGGGCAACATTGCGCACCATGACCGGATCGACATTGTCCGGGGTTGTGCCCTGGACTCCGCAGGCGACCGCGATGGAAAGTCGCCTGACTTTCTCGGCGTAGTCGCGCAGCGCCGAGCCCTCGACGAGCTCGGAGACAGGGAGCTTCCCGGCGGCGTAGACCCGGAAGATCGGACCATTCTGGTTCAAGAACTGCTGGATACGAATGCGCTTCCCGAAGCCCTGTTCGTCGCGCTCGATCTCGTCGGTCTTGGCCTTGTCCACCTTCGCAACGGCAGCCGTAAGGTTTGCCAGCGCATCTATCATCATCGCGATCCTTCTTCGCTCGTGGCGATCCTGACCTCGATGTCCTCGTCATCGACACCTTCGAGCCCGTTCTTGACGAGCCAACTGCGGAACGTGGACACGACTCCATCGAGCACGCACTGCTCGGTGTCGCAGGACCGGCGCAAGAGATTCACAATTGGCAGAAAAAGTAAAAGGGGAGCCGAGGGAACGATTTCCGTCACCCGGTAGTAGAGCAACGAGCCCGGATCTGACCGCAGCCGAACATGAAAGCCGCCACGCCCCTTGCGGGATGCGACGATCGGCGCCCAGTTCTCGGCGGCTGCGACAATCAGCGAACCAAGGAGATGCCTCGGAGAAGAGATCTCGCTTTCGCGGACCATGAGCCCGTGCAGCCACGGTTGCTTTCCCTGCAGCGTTTCGGCGACGATCGCGTCGATCATCTTGACGAACGCCCGGTCCGGTTCTTCTGCGGGGCGAGCGAAGGCCTTGGCGGCTACACGATCCTCCATATCAGCACGCTCGGCCCGCCAGGCGCGCTGCGAGTCGGTGATCTCATCGGGAACGTAGGGACTGGTCCCGGGCGCCAGCGTCTGGAGCAGCCTTTCAATCCCCTGGATGCCTGGCGGAGACGTGGTGGCCAGTGCGCGGGTGGCGACGAGGACGCTTTCGCTGACGGGCAGCGGCCGCATTCCTGATACCAGGGGCGGCTTGGCGAATGCCATCGGAACGCCAGGCGCGAACACAATGCCCGTGCAGCCGGCCGCAGCCGGACCTGCCAGCTCCTCGAACGCCGCTGCAGCGGCGTCGGCAAGCATCTGCGGCTCGATCTCCCGGCCGTCCTTGTCCTTCCAGCCTGATCCGGCCGGCGAAAGGCCCGGGACGCAGACGAAGACGAAGATACCCTCTTCAGGGTGCGCAAGGACGGGGCCGCGGGCAGCGGTCGGCTGGAACAGCACGTAGTGATCCTCGAGCTGGTCTTCGATCGCGAGCACGAGAGCGCGTTCGGCCTCCCCCAAATTCTGCCTTGGCAGAGCCGGTACCATCCGGGCCATCGGTTATCGAATCCTTCTGTGGACGTTCGAGAGAGACTTTGACAGCGAGCCCGATTGCGGCGCAACCTCACTTTGGCTCCGCGGGGAATCCTTTCCCCACAAAATCCGATCAAATGGGGACATTATGGAAGAGCAAATCGCCGAAGCGCCGGGAGTGAGGGGGCGCAAGCCATTGCCGCCAGCCGGAGAAAGCCACCCTTTCATGCGGTGGTTCGGCAGCATCAAAGCCGACGGCTGCGCGCGCCGGGAGCGGAGCCGGGAAAACGAAGATCTGCTCCTTGAAGACGAGGCTATGAAGCAATTCGCGGTCGGCGCCGAAAAAGGAGGCGTTGTGGTGCTCGGCTGCATTGCGTCGGATTTTGCGGCGATCAGTTCGGTGCCATGGACGTCCGCGGCTTTACTCCGTGGTCATGCGAGCAAGGACTGGATCGCGCTGGCGACCAAGGATGCCCGCATGAAGGGGGCAAAAAGCATGAATGAGCTGCCTATGCGGTTGTGGCTGCCGGTTGCCGGCATCAAGATGGATGTGTTCGGTGAAACCAGGGCCGCCACGCTGCGCTTGCGCGAGATCCAGGTGAGCAATGGAAAGGCAGAGGTGAAATCGGGAGGTATTCCGCCGCTCGACCTGCCGCTGTTGATGCGCGGGCGCTGGTAGCCGAAAATGACAATGGCCGCCAATTGGCGGCCATTTAGATAATCGTAGTCGATAGCCATCGTCCCCTAGACAAGCATCCCGAGCGCCTGCATGTAAGTCTCGAGGATCGTCTCTTGCTCCTGGCGCTCCTGAGGATCTTGCTTCCTCAATGAGATGATTTTCTTAAGCGCCTTCACGTCGTAGCCGTTGCCCTTAGCTTCGGCGTAGACGTCTTTGATATCGTCCGAAATTGTCTTCTTCTCTTCTTCGAGGCGCTCGATGCGCTCGATGATCGACTTGAGCTGATCCTTTGCGAACCTGGTCGCCGGCTCATCCTGTACTTCAGCTACTGACACTGATCGTCCCCCGTATGGTGATGGTGTGATATCTCTTGATCCAGTCGACGTGACACGCGCTTTTGAAAGCGGTCAAGCAATCGCATCGTGGAAGCAAGGATTAATGTGGATGACGTGGGAAAGAAGCGGGGGAGGCCGATGACCTCCCCCTTTTCTCCTACATGCGCGGGGCCGGCGGCGCCCAGCTCGGTTCGTTACTGAACGGCCGGTTGTTTTCGAGACCCGGCGCCGGCGCTTCCGGCGCGCCGACTTCGAATGCCGACATCAAATGCTCCATGTCGGCGAGCGCGCTATGGATGCGCTCGGGAGCCTGGGGGCGACGGCGCGGCGAGACCGACGTCCCGCAGGCTGGGGTCATAATGGCGTGCTCAAGTCCGATCATCTGTGTTGTTCCTGTTCAAACCGGGCCGGCTCGCTTGCGCCATGCACGGTCGCGTGGCACGTTCCGGCTCTCGGAGAGCAATCTAATCCTTGAGCCTGCAAGGGGGAAGTCGAAAATGCCAGATCTCGGCACGCCGGCCATGCGCCGGTGGTTCCGTAATCTTCCTCCGGACGTGAGCGCGGTGCTTACGGACGATCTGGGGGTTTGTCCGGAAGAGGCCGTTCGTTCGCTGGTCGATCGATTGACTGCAGCGCCGATCGAGCAGGCAGCCGAGATCATTCGACAGCACGATCGAGTGGTTGCGGATATGGGGCGGGCACGTCGGGTGCGACTTCTGGCTTGGCTGAGCAAGCGGATTACGGATCCTTCGCATATTCTCGCCTATGAAGCGATTTTCGATGAAGAGGGAGGCCAGGGCGATGGTTCGTCCCGACCGGTGAGTGCTCGCCTCCTATACGAGGATGTGGCGCTACTGGTTGAGCACTGCGTTGCGCCGCGGATGTCACGCCACGCGCTCGATCCTGCAGCGCTTGAGGTCGTAACCAGGTCGGCTCAATTGGCCGTGATGAAGAGTGGGTTCTCGGGAGGTCTGTCGTGATGAGGTTGCCATTCCGCACGGTGTTTTTGAGGGCAGCCATCGCTTTCGCGATGGCTGTGGCCCCTGCGGTCGCGCTTGCACAGCAGGTTGGCTGTGACAGTTCGATCGCCAGCGCCCAGGACACGTCCCGGCTGAACTTCATCAGCGGTCGTTCGATTCTTGCGGGACAATCCTTCTCGCAGAAGCCTTCGTCGTTCAAGGACATGACCTGCCTCGAGAAGCTGTTCTCGTTCGGCAATCAGTCGATGGACATTCTGTTTCAGCCGCCCAGCATGTCGAGCTTGCTCAGCCTGATCCAGAATTTCGCCTGCCAGGCGATGTCGCAATACATCGGTCAGGCCGGCGGCGGGTTCCAGAACCTGCTCAATCAGAGCTTTGGTGGCCTTGCCGGCGGCATCAATGGCGGCAGCTCGCTCGGCGGCGGAGGGGCAGGGCAGATCATCCCCGGGGTCAACATCGGAAGCATCATGACCGGGACCATCAATGGCCTCGTCATGCAGGGCAACAACAACTTCAACAACGTCAGTCTCAATCCGATGGCGCTGTTCTCGCAGCAGAGCGGCGCCAATCTAGTCCCGCAGCAGACGCAAACCATGGGGCAGCTCTATGGGGGGCTTCACTGATGACCGGAGATGGGTTGCGAGCGCTGGTGCGTTTCACCTTGGCTGCCGGCATGGGGCTTTTGGCGATGTCGGCCAGCATGCACCGGGCTTTGGCGGAGACGAAAGTGTCAGAGCCGCGCGAGGCGGTCGTCCCGAAGGACGATCCCAAGGCGCGGGAGAGGGTCATTGCGCTGGCTCAGTTCGGATACTGGCTGTCCGGTAACAAAGATGGCCGGATGGAGACTGCGGTCACTGACCTCAACGGGGACGGAACCGCCGAGATCTTCATTCGCCTCGTTGATGCGACGACCTGCGATGCGGATCGCAAGGTTTGCAAGACGATGGGCCTGAAGCATGACGGCAAAGAGTGGAAGGTCGTCTTTGATCGTCCGACCTCGAGCATCGAGCTCGGCAAGCCCGGAAAGGACGGCATGCGCGGGATCCTTGTGAATGGGTACGAGGCTCGCAGCTGGAACGGCCGTTTTTATCAGATTGACGTCAGCAGCATGAAGACGATCCAGGTGAAGCTGCAGACCGAGAACGGCGGAGCTCGTGCGGTCGAATTGGCGCGGGGGTTTGGCAATGCTGCCGAGAAGCTGGTCGCGACCAAAAAGGCCGTCATCTCATCGGGAACAATCGATCTTGGTATCGGCAAGGCCGTGATTGTTCGGCTCGAGGGCGAGGCGGCTTGCGGGGCCTATATCGGTTGTCCGTTCCGGGTGCTGGTGAAGGACACCGGTGGTCGCGATGTTCCTGTGCTTGAGAGCGCTGCGCGCACGGTGGACGGCAAGGCCGACATCAAGACGCTGGCTGTGATGCGTGGCGGCTGGAACACCCTCATGGTCACTCCACCCAATGGCACGCCGCTGCTTGCGGAATGGGATGGTCAGAAATACTCGATGGAGACCCGCCGATGAAAAAGGCTTCCCTCCTCGTTTCGGTTGCAGCGCTTGCGTGTCTTGCGCCCGCTGCGGCACTCGCGTCGGCGGACGATTTCATCGGCCGCTTCTGCGCCAACGGCAATTGTGTCAATCCGACCATCACCCGACAGCAGATGCGACCGACATGGGACGCATTGACCGCGACGGGCACGGCGCAGTTTGTCGGCGGCAGCATCGACGGCATTCGGCTTACGCCGGCGACGATGGTTGCGGGCGCCATGACCGTGGGCGTGCCGGCCTTCGATACCTTGTTGAGGACGGGGCAGGTCCCGTTTGCCGGTTCGGATGCGCGCGCGGCGACAATGAGCGCCATGACCGGCGTTCAAAATGTGGACATTAACTCGACTGTCGGAATGCCGACGACGGGCTCGGCGGCAAGCGGGGCGCGTGATGCGGCCTCCACGATCAACAGCCTTGCTGCCGTGGTCAGCGGCCCCAACGCTGATCTTCCCAACGCGCAGTCCAACAATGGTTGCGACTCCCAGCTTGAGCGTATGCAGATCGCGTCTGCGGCGAACTTCGTCAACAACCGGGCGACGCTTGCCGGGAGCGATGCTGGTTTCACCCGCAAGGACGGTATGGGCGCGAGCCAATCGGCGACCAATGAAATCGGTAACGGCGGTCGGCCGATGTCGGCAGGCTTTACAGGCATGAACTGCCTTGGAAACCTCTTCAATTTCTCGAATCTCGATATTCTGTTCAAGCCGCCATTGATGAACAACATGATGAGCCAGCTCGGCTCCATGCGTTGTGGGCCGGCGATTTCGGGCATCTCGAGCATTTTAAACCCGGTGTCGTCGTCGTTCTTCCAGACGAACGGCATGGGCGGATTTCTGCCCGGCATGAACCTGTCGCAGTTCGCCGGCCAGCTTAACGGGGCTGCGCAAGGCAATTTTACCGGCATCGCAAGTCTCGCGATGTCGCTGGGTGGTGGCAGCTCGACGGTGCAGCCCAACACCAACATACGGACGATGGGATCCCTCTACGGCGGAACTGGAGTGCACTGATGAGAAAGTCGACCACCTACCTCGCAATCGCCGCTCTGGTGTCTGTCGTCGCGATGCCTGGCATGGCATCTGCGCAGCAGGGGTGTTGTTACGACTACAACAATGAGTCGACCAACCGCGACAAGATCATCGATTCCTTCACCAAGCAGATCAACGCGATGCAGCTCGCCATCATCGAGGCGCTGCGTCTCGGGACCGGTCAGACGACCGGCAATATGCGTGAGCAGACGACCGCCCAGCACAATCTGGCGGACGTGCAGGACGATCGTCGCGTGGTCGGCAATGTCGAGAAGGCCCGGTTGGACGCCATTTCTCAGGCCGCTTCTGGTGCTTCGACCTGTAACGTGGCGACATCGGCCTCCGGCGGCTCTTTGACGAAGAACGTCGAAGCGACCCGCGCGGCGCTGACCCAGCAGATGACCAAATGGGCGACAGGCAACGGCGACAGTCCCACGGCACAGGGACCCGACCTTGCCGTGCAGGCGCGCATTCAGCAGCACTGCTCGCTCTACTCCTCGGCCGCGGACCAGATCTCCGGCCTATGTCAGAGCGGCGGCCAGAGCCAGATGGAGAATGCTGACGTCGACATCTCCCAGTCTATGTTCTATGCGGACCAGGGCGGCTACATCGGCTCGCTGCCGCTCGAGCGGTTTACTGCAGCCCAGCATTTCCTCGTGAACGCGCTGGATCCGTCGCCGGATGCCCGCATGGTGGCGGGCTCGGGTGCAACCGCAGCCGGCCGCGAGATTGCGGGCCGGTTCGCTTCCAACACTGCGCGCATGTCAGTTGCAACCGACACGGCAAACTTCGTGCTGGCTGAGCTTGCACCGCGCACAGGAGGGCAGATCGCGACGAACAGTGGCGCCATGGACGTCAGTCAGTGGGCCGATCAGACCAAGAGCTCTGTGATTGGGTACAGCGACCGCAGCTATTCGAACGGTGTGTCCTGGTACGACTGGATGGATCTTCGTTCGCGTGCCTGGTTCCAGAACCCGCAGTGGATGGTCACGATGGACACCCAGTCCGGTGAACAGGCGCAGAAGGATTCGGCGGCGATCCTTTCCTTCATGGCCTATCAGAACTGGGAGAATTATCGGCTTCAGATGCGAGTGGCCATGACACTTGCAACGATGCTCGCTATTCAAGTCGATGAGATCAGGGGAAGGGCCTTCACGCGGAAGTAGGCGGGCAGGCCAAGAGGAGATTAACATGAGTCTCGACGCCTTGCTTAAAGCCGTTGCCGCGCTCCCGCCGCAAGACATCTCGGAGCTGGATGACGTTGGCGTTCCGGCTTCGGCGGCCGTTGGCGATGAAGCTGGGGACCAGGCTCCGTCCATTATTGCCGCTGACGAACCCGGCGTTGATGTGACCGTCGAGGCGGGCGGTGTTGATGTGGATCCTCACGCTGTCCCGACACCAGTTGAGGCTGGTGTGGCGATTGAAGTTCTGCCTCCGGAGCAGTTTTCAGCGGCGCCAATCGTACCGGCGGATGCGGATCAGTCGGCTGATATCTCGACCGCCGCGGAAGCGGTTGCCTCGGTAGAGATGGCGCCGCCGACTGCAGAGGAAACAGTTTCTCCGGTAGATGTGTCGCTTGACGCGGCTCTGGGCGACATTCCGAAGCGGGATATCGCCAACGAGACTGTCGAGCCCGCAATCCAGACGGACGAGCAGAAGGAGTCCGCGAGAAAGGCGGCTGCCGAGGCGCTGGGCGCGGATCCCTCGATGGCTTCGTCTGCAGCGCCGGCGGCGTCATCCTCGTCTGAAACTACGACGTCGGTCGCCGAGGCGACGCAGGAAGCGGCACCGCCCGCGGCTGAACAGTCCGCGGACGAGAAAGCGGCGCCCGCTGTCGAAGAGGCCTTCGTATTCGATGCCAAGGAGGCCGCTGAGATGGGTCTCCCGGCGGACGTGGTCAGGATGATTGCGGCTCTTCCGGCAGCGCAGGCGCGGCAGTTTGTGGAAGGCTTGCGGGCCGAGCGCGGCGCCGCTGGGACGGCGGCTAGGGAAGAAGCCGACCGGCGCCGACCGCGGGCCGGCGGAGGCGGCGGAGGTTTCAGTCTCTTTGGTGGCCTGGGATCGGCTTTGGGCGCCGCGATGCGGCGTCCCAAGGGCAAGGCCGATCCTGCGACGTTGCTCAGTCCGGACAACATCCGTTCTCGCATCGAAGAGCTGCGCCGAACCGAAATCCTCGATCAGGCGGCCCGGGTATCGCGTTCCCATGCAGGAATGACCGATGCGAGCAAGGCCTTCAACGCGGCTCTGCTTGCGACCGACGCGGGGAAGGCCTTCGAGTCGAAGGTCGATGAACTTGCGGCTGCGCATCCTGAGATCGACCGCCGCAAGATCATGCAAATGTCGATGAACGGGACGCTGGGCTCGGCGATTGGCTCCGATCCACTGAGGCCTCTCGTGGGAGAGGCTTTCAAATCCGAACCTGTCCGCAAAGCCTGGAACGATATGGAGCGTCACGCCGACGGCATCGAGAAGCACGGGAAGGTGATGCTCGAGCGGATGAAGGCATTCGAGGAGCATTTCCCGAAAAGCGTGGATACCGAACGCCTCAACAAGGTGGTGGAGAGCGCGATGGAAGGCATCGAGAAGGGGTTCGATGAGGCCATCGCGCAGTCGCCGGAAGCGAAGCGCGCGTGGAAGGATCGACTGGAGGCGCTCGCAAAGCAGGTCCGTGAGTTTGTTGAACGTCTGCTGGCCAAGCTCGGGTTCGGACCTCGGTAATAGATTGGATGGATAGGCTTTTCATCATCGAGGCGCCTGGCAAGGCGAAAACGCTCGAGAACCTGCTTGCCAAGATAGGCATGCCGGCGCGCGTTCAGGCGACCAAGGGGCATCTCATGTCGATGCCTGACAGTCTGCGGCCGCTTGGCATCGACAGTGCCATGCGCGACTTCGCGCGTGTTCCGCGGGATCCAGCGGTGGCGCTGCGGGTCCGCAAGGAGGCTGAGCAGGCAAAGTCTGTCTACGTGGCAACGGACGCCGACCAGGAAGGCGACGTGATTGCGTGGGATGTTGCGGAACTGATCCGGGACATCCATTCGGCACCTTTACGCGTCAAAATGCGCGGCATGGACGAGGCTTCGGTTCGTGAAGCCATCGAGCAGGCTACGCCTGTCTCCAAGGAAGATGCGATCCCTGGGCGAACGCGGGCGATCATTGACCGAATGATCGGGGCGACCTTTTCGACTGGCGATATGGCCGTCGGGCGGGTGTCGACCGCCATTCTAGGCCTTGTGCGTCGGGATCAGCCGACCGTTAACCGCGTACGCCTGGTTGCGCCGGCGAAGGGGGGCGGGCGTCCCTGGATCGCTGAAGCGGATGTGAAGGCGCCACTCGACAAGGCGATTTCCATGCGGCTTGTAAGGCTCGACTTTCCGGCGCTCGACATGAAGGGCGATCGTGGCCCGCAGGTCGCAAAACCCGGCCATATGGGAGACATTCTGGTTGCCGTCGGTGACAAGCTCAATTTGTCGCCAAAGGACGCATCGGAATCGATGCAGCGCGTTTATGAAGCGGGTCGCATGTCCTACCCGCGCGCGGGGTCCAGGGGCTTGTCGGACGCCGCGGCTGCGAAAATCGCGGCTGTTTTCCGGCGCAGTGGCCACATGGTTCAGGCTGCCAATTACGAGAAGAAGGCCGAAACGGAGGTGCACGATGCTCCCTATCCGATCGGCACCGCCGACCCCAATCTTGATCCCAGCAAGCTCAGTCAGGACGAGGGCGTGCGGCAGGTCGTCGTTCGCGGTCTTGTGCGCAGTGGTCTGCGCCCGAGCCTGCAGGTCGCGCAGACCGAATCCCTGGTCGATTTCTTGAAGTCGAAGGGGTTCTCGGAAACGGTTGCCAAGGCGGTCGCTGAGTTCGACTGGCGGCGAGAGCATGGTCCGCGGGTGCCGGGGCAGGACAGCTATCCAGAGTCGGAGGTGATTTCCCGACGGCCGGATACCGTACTCCTCGAGGCCGCTGTGAAGGCCGGCCTTGGCCGGCCCTCGACCTGGCCGAAGCACATCGAGCATTTCATCAATCGCAAGCTCGTCGACAGCAATCTCGTGCTGACGGAGCGTGGGCAGCAATGGATCCAGGCCTCGCCCGCCAAATTGCTCGATCCGCGGCTCTCGGCGGGGATCGAGCGTGCCTGTGAGGCGCGCGGGGCGATGCTGATGAATGATCCTGACCATGAGCCTTGGGAGCTGCTGTCGGCTGCGATTCTGGCGAAGCTCCCGGCGGAGATCCGAGAGCCTCTCCATGCCGGTATTGCGATCGAGCCGCCGCATCCGAAGGTGGATATCGTGCAGATGCTCTCCCTCGGCGAAAGCCTAATCGAGAAGATCTCGGCCGAGCCGGCCAACACGTTGGAATACGCACCGGCCGGCGAGTATTGATCAGGAGCGCGCGGTGTTCCACGACGTCATCGTGTACGACACGGAAGCCAGCGACGACGATGTTCGTCATGCTCAGGTTCTGGAATTCGGAGCGGCGTTCCTCGATCCAAAGTCGATGGAGGAACGCGAGGTCGTCGAATACGATATTCGCTTGCTACCCTATGTTGTGCCGTCCCCTGCAGCGATGGCCGTTACGGGCTTCGATCCGGAATCGCTGACGGCCCGCGGCCGCTTGCCCGAGCATATCGCGGCTCGCCGCATTCAGGACACGCTGCGTCCGCGAGCCGGCCTACGCGGCTTTGTAGGCTGGAATACGCTGAGGTTTGATGACGAACTGATCAGGTGTTCCTTGCTCTTCAAGAACATGCTGGATCCGTGGATCTGTTCGGGGCCAAAAGCTCGTCGGATCGACGGCATGGCATTGTCCCAGTTCGTCCATCTTGTGAAGCCAGAGGCTGTTTTGCCCGGGCGTCGAGAGGACGGAACTCCAACCTGGCGGTTGTCCCACGTTGCTGCTGCCAATGGCTTTCCGTTCGCTGCGCATCGAGCGACCGCCGATGCCCGGGCAACCGGCAAGATATTCGCATTGTGCGTAGCGCGTGCGCCTGAGGCGGTGGAAGCCTGGGTTCGTTGCTGCGACGGCCGCCGGATGGTTGAGCTGACAGACCCGAGCAAAACTCAAGTCTTGTATCAATTTACGCATTTCGGTGTGCCAAGGCTCGAGCCAGTGATGCCCCTGTCGTCCGATCGCGGCAGCGTGCTTGCGGCCAAGCTCGACGAGGATCTCGGCTATCTGCTGGATAAGGATCCCGAAGGGCTCGCCGGCGCGATGTTCAAGCCGGGTGCTCCCGCCTGCACCTTCAATCCCAAGGCCTCGACCCCAATTTTCACGCTGGATGAGGCGCGTGCTCTCGGGCTTGACTGCGGGGATAGCGTGGCGCATCGCCGGCGGGCTGCGGAGCTCTTCCAGGCTGACGTCGGCGGTGTAGCGTCGGCGGCGCAGATGATCTCTCGCCGGGGCATGCCGGAAGCTGTAACCCCGGAAGCAAGGCTCTACGCCGACGGGATGCCCTATCAAGGTGCCGATCGCGGCCGCGCTGAAGCATTTCTTGCCTCGGCCGACAAGATGGCCAAGATCAACATTGCCGCAAGCTTCTCGGATATTCGGTTGCGTGAGTTCGCAGCGAGAATGCTGGTCGTCTATGACGGAGCGAGCAGCACAGACTTCCATGCCGCGGTTGGTGAACCGCGTGGCAGGCGGCTAGATGCCCTTGGTCGTAAAGCCCTGGAGCGTCCGCATGCCGACATCTCGGCACCCTGGGAGACAATCGCCAAGGCGAAGGCGGATGCCGAGCCTGGCCGGGATGGCGGTTATCTCAATTGGCTGTCCGCAAGGTTTTCCTCGTCAGAGTCCGAGCCACCTATGGCAACCGATGAAGCTTCGCCGGCTGTCGGGCAACTCAATTTTGGCTTCTGATTTCGGTGATAGCATCATCGCACTGCGCAAGTTGCGCGGCCATGACGCTATGGAGTCGGCATCCCCGGAATAGCGTCGATCTCGCGATGGCGGGACGGATCGATGACGAAGGCCAGCTCTGGCGACCTCGCAGCGTATTCATGGTTGGGGACGAGAAAATTCTTCTCCTCAACGGTCGTGTTGAAGGTGCTGCGGTGGCCGCCCAAGGTCGCGGTCACTCGCGTCATGCCCGGATTTTCGTCGTCGTAGATAGCCGAAATCGCCTGCCAGTCGTTGGCGTGACGACGGCCGTGCTCTTCCTCGCGAAGCGTTCGCGACTCCGACGGTTCGACCTTCTCTCCGGTCGCCGCCGTATAGGGGTGGGGGTAGTATTCCTTCAGCGTCTTGATCGCTATACGGCGTTCGCGTGAGGTAAAGAGTTCGCCGTGAGTGAAGGCCACCACGCTCCAAGCGCAATCCTCTTCATACCAGGCGCCGTCTCCGCAGGCCTGGCGGAGCGCCGGGTGAACCTTGGCATTGCGCTTTCGATCAAGATGAAAGCCGCCATGGCCCGGGGTCGTATATTGGACGACGCCGTCGCCATAGACGACCTTGCCGTCGGCCTCGCCCCATGGGGTGCGCTTCTTTTCGGAGACCGTTTCTTCTTGACGGCTCGGAAGCGATCGCAGTTCGACCGCATGTTGATAGCGATCCGCTACATCGCTCCGAGCCTCTTCCAGGGAGCCGTAATGGTAGCCGAAGTCTTGCTCCCACTTCTGGGACGAACGCCAGGTCTCTGTACGCCAATTTTGGTGGCGCGACCCCCCGGCAGGCGTAATGATCCGGATCCGGAACGCGTCTTCTTCGGCGCTGAACACGTGATTGCCCTGGGCGTCGACAGTCCATTTGGTCATGGGATTGTTTCCCTCACATCCTGGGTGCAGCGGTCGTCTCGAGATCAGAGACGTCGATTTCGAGAAGGCGAAGCATTTCGACGACTTTGTCATAAGCTGGTCCGGACGATGCCCCGATTTCTGCGATAAGATCGCGCGCGGCCGAGGCTAGTTCGTCCTTCTTGACGCGCTCGATTTGGAAATTTTTGATCGTCGACCCGATCATGTTGGAGACGTGAAGCTCGATGTCCTCCGGGAGTTCTTTTCCGTTCAGAGCCATCTTCCAGAGCGCATGCATGACGGCCTCTTCGGGAATGATGCCAGAAGACCAATCGCTCCAGCTGCCACCGTCGTCCGGATGGATGCCGTTCATGAAGTAGCGCACGCGCTCGGTGTCTGCCGGCAGGCCGATGCTTTCCGGCACCAGGTCGACCGCCGACGGGATGAACTGCTCGGATAATTTGTCAAGACGATTTAGGTAGGCGCTGTCGCCAGCTTCAGCAATGGTGGCTTCGTAGTTGATGTAACGGCTGGCAACATCCTTGCGAGCCGCATTGATGACGGTCTCCAGGACATTGACGAAGTTCTCGGCGTCGAGCGCCTTGAGTCCTTCCTGCCATCCGATGTTGCATGCAAATGCTGGTGCGATCGGCCCCAGGATGGGGTGATCGGCAAAGGTCACCTTGAAGTCGACTGAGTTGTTGAATTGTGCGACGGGGGCGGACATGGGCAGAGATCCTCTTCGAACGGTTTAGGGTTGTTGCAGCTCGGAAGCCACTTCGGGCTCATTCGGCTTTTCCACGTCGCACCGCGTGACGACGGCGCGTTCCATGGCGGTAATGCGGGTTCTGATGTCCGTGATCGGCCTGCAGTGGCTGAGCAGTCATCGACAACTCCTGAGATGATCGGTCGACCATGGGGTCTCGGGTTGCAAGCCGCAAAACTAAATGGCCGGAGCGAGTGCTGGCGTTGCTTCGTTTCCCAGAAGCGTAGTGGCTCTCGCCGCATCGTAGGTCAGCTCCTGAGCTTCCGCAGACCCAGGCGCGCCCCGATCGAGCGCCCGCTCAAGCTCGAACAACGAGTTTCGCTCCCGCGTCCGATTGACGAAGTCCTCGACTTTCTCGGCGTTGGCCTGAATGAATTCGACAAGTGACGTTTTCAGCCTTTCGGCGAGGCGCATATCACGACGGAGGCCCGGTTTATCCGGGTGCTGGAAAACCGCCTTCGGTTCGCCTGTTTCTGGACCCTCGGAGTGGCGCCAGCGGAAAGAGAACGTGGCCGTCTGGTTGCCGATCTGGAAAGGAGGTTCGGTAGCGTCAGCACCCCCGCGGAGCACCATGTTTTCGCCATCGGTTTCGATAACGGCCGACCCGGCTGCGCACGTGATCTTCAGCGCCGTCAGTCGAAACTCTTCGGCTTCGAGAGCCAAATCGTAGAGCGCGCTCGTGATCGTCTCGGTTAGGGTTTCTGCCTGATCGGCCGAGAGAAGGGCGAACTGGCGATCCGCGACAACCGTGTCCGCTGTTTCCTGGGCGAGGTCAGCGAACCATTCGAGGCGGTCCGGCTGTTCGCGGGGCCGATCTTTGGATGGTGTCTTCTCGAGGAAGGTCTTGATCGCGAAGGACCAGCCGGGCGCGAGGTCGATTTGCAACGGCTTGATCATTGAGTGGTGGGCCGCGTACGCATAGGCCGTGCCGTGCCAGTCCCGTGGGTTGAGGAAGCCATCTTCGACGGCCTGCGACACCGCATCGTCCCACCACTCAATGATCGTCTCTCCCGCGTCGCCATCGCGGTCCTTCCGTGACAGGCAGACGTGAGCGCGGTCACGCTCGAACCACGTGGTGAGAACGGTGTCGCTCTTTTGGGTTGCCAAGGTGCAGGTCGGAATTCGTACGGTGGGCATGCTTCTATTCCGTTCGGGATCGTCCCGATTTGGGGACAGGTCACGGCAAGTCGCAATGATCGTCTTATGAAAATCCGCCGTTTCGTGTCCGCAATGGCGAGCCAAATAGGGAGCCAAATGCACTAAAATTAACCATTCGGGACTGGGTGTGGCCCGCCGGCAATGTTGCCGGCGGCGGAATCCGGATATGGTGGCACCATCATGTTTGCAGATTCTGTCCTAGAAAGAACCGGGTTCCGCTACCCAAACGGAGCCTCCCATGACGCCATGCTGTCGGGTTTCCGTCGCCGGGTACGTGAGGCCCGCAAGTTTGTGCTCACCAAGGAAGCTGTGGCTATGGCGGCAAGTGTCAGCTTGTCGCGCCCGTCCTCAATTGTCGCGGCGCTCAATTGGGTTCGCCTGAAATCCGACCCGATGTGGATCGAATTTTCGAATGCGGACCTGCGCGAGGCTATGGCGAATATGGGATCGCCGAATATCAGGCATGAGCATGCGGTTTCCGAGATCGTGCGATCAGGGTTTCTCTTGCGCTCGACTGACGAGGGGTTTCTGACCATCGAGTACGTCCATGCCGATCGTACGGACCGCGGCGACGTCATTACGGACCTGGCCCCGGTTTTGATGACCTTCGACTTGTCCGATCAGGAGATGCCGCGTGTTTCGACGGCAATTAAACCTAGTCTCCGAGGTGTAGATGGCAAGCTTCGGCGCCATCTCGAGTGGGTCTCCAAAGATCCGAAGGAGGCCGCGGCCGAAGCTAGTTTGCGGGATCGTTTCGCTTATGTCTCGCACCCCGACATGAAGGGGGCGCGAGATTTCATCGTCAAGATCAAAGGTGAAGACGGGGCCGAGCTCACGGAAGAGAACCAGGCGTCCGAAGGATGGAGGCTGTTTAACAATCTGGGGCTGAGTACGCTGATCTTGCTTAATTGCAGGAATGCGGTCGCCACGACCGAGGTCGTGCCATCAGCCAAGCTCAACAAGAACCGTTCCGCCAAGGGCAAGGAGCCCCTCCAGGCCTATGAAACCGTTACCATGCATCTCAGTGCGGCCGCCCAGCGCCGGCAAGCTGCGTCAGGGGATGGCTCCGGTTCGCGTGCCGCAACCATTGTTTTTGGGCACTTCAAGGTTCGTAAGTCAGGGGTTTTCTACTGGAATGAGCATTTCCGATCTGGCCATGGGGAAGCCAAGCCCAAGACAGTGATTGTGAGGGCCTAAAGGGCGCTTAAAGGATTTATCGAATCCTTGGGACGAAAGTCGGGATACGGTGGAAAACGGTGCGAAACGCTGGCGTCCATCGTTCCGGACGGCCACAACCTCCCTATGGAGCTCTCCTCAACACCCCCGCAGCCGCTCAAGCTCGACCCTGAGCAGGAGAAGGCCGTCGCTCATAGCGGCGGGCCGGCGCTCGTGATCGCGGGGCCCGGTGCCGGAAAGACCAGAACTCTGGTTGCCCGTTACCTCAGACTGGTCGAAAGCGGCATCCCCAGAGAATCCATCCTGGTTTCCACCTTCACTTCGCGTGCAGCCGATCAGTTGCGAGAGCGGATCGCAGCAGCGCAAGGTGCGTTGGCGCCGGACGATACTTCGCGGCTGGCGGTCGGCACGTTCCATTCGATTTGCGCACGTCTGTTACGCCGTTTCCATGCGGCGGCAGGTCTCTCGAGCGATTTCACAATTGTGGATACCGCGGAGCAGAACGCGATCCTGTCCCGTCTCGGCATTCGCTGGGACGGTGGCGAGAATGACCTCGTTGACCTGATCTCTCGCTGGAAGGACATGATGAAGTCGCCTGGCGATGCGGCCGCGGAGGCGTCCGTTCGAGGTGATCGTAGTCTTGCTGAGGCTGCCGCCCATTACGAGACCTACGAAATCGAAAAGGAGCGGCTGGGGGTTGTCGATTTCGCGGATCTGATTTCCCGGATGATCGAGGCGATGAGGCGTGAGCCAAGGATTCGCCTAATGTTGCAAGGACGGTTTTTGCATCTACTAGTAGATGAGTTCCAAGACACCAACCCCCTACAATTGAATTTTCTCAAGTTCATAGTCGGGCGTTCTCGCGCCGTCTTCGCCATTGGAGACGATGATCAAGCAATTTATGGCTGGCGTGGCGCGAACGTGGATTTCACCGTAAATTTCGGTCGGCATTTCGCTGGTTCAACTGTTTATCGTCTTTCCACCAATTGGCGCTCTCAACCGGCCATAGTGGCGGCTTCCTCGGGGCTGGTTTCGGCGAACACGAGGCGAGTGCGAAAGAATCTGGTGGCAGCGCAGAGAGCGGGAGCTCTGGATGCTGTTACCATCCGCGGTTTTGCGAACGACACGGAAGAAGCCGAATGGATAGCCGGTTCATGCCGGACGCTCTTGTCGCGCGGCGCCAGGACCGCGGACCTTGTTGTCTTGTTTCGGACGGCTTCGCTCTCACCGGTGCTGGAGCGAGCCTTCTCGCGCTTCGGCGTGCCGGCGACAGTGCAGGGCGCGCCGCGCTTCTGGGATATGCAGGAGACGATGGCGGTCGCAGGGCTAATCGCTATGGCGACCAATCCGGCGGATTCCGAGTTGCTCTATCAGGCTTTCAAGCCAGGCCGGCGGCGGGACCAGCTCGTTGAGTGGACCCGGAATATGGCGGGCATGCCGCTGAAGAACCTCGCCCCCTCGGCCGCGCGCGCGATCGAGGAGTATCCGCCGCCGGGCCTGTCCTCCGAGCGCCTTGGCCTTTGGCTCGATTCCGCGGGGCAGGCTTCGAACGAGGCGCTGCGCTTTCCGGATGTCACTTCCTTTCTCGAATTCGTGCGCATGCAGCGCGCGGCACCGCGTGATGCGAGCCGAGAGGGCATTCCATTGATGTCCATCCATGGAGCCAAGGGGCTTGAATGGAGCGGTGTCTTTGTCTGCGGTTGCGAGGCACATCTGATGCCCCATCACCGGACGAGCGACCTCGAGGAAGAGCGTCGTGTGCTTTATGTCGCAATGACACGTGGGAAGAAGTTCGTGTCGCTGAGCTACGCGCGCGAACGCTTTTCAAAAGGGCAATCGCCCTCGATCTTTTTGCACGACATCGCCGACCGTTCAGCGGGCAAGGCGGTTACCTGGAATGGGCGGCCCGCGCGGCCGTCGCAGGGTTAATTGGAGGTAGTGATGCGTTCCGCGGCAGCTCGGTCGATGAAAAACGCGGCATCGTGGTGCGCGGCAGTGTCAGTGCGCGGCCGGTCCTGGACCGACCCGACGGTGTTGGGGTCGATCGATTGGTCGGGCGAGGCTCCAAAGACGGCTGTTGATGTTGCGCGTCGGCGCGGGGTCGAGGATCTGAACAGCTTCTTTCGGCCGACATTGGCCGCCACGATGCCCGATCCGAGCCGGATTCCGGGGATGGAAAACGCTGTTACGTCGTTTTGTGACGCGGTCTTGAGCGGCAAACCGATGGCGGCTTACGGGGATTATGACGTCGATGGGGCGACCTCGGTTGCCCTTGTCGTTCGATACCTCGCCGAGCTCGGGATCGATTGCCAGTTCTACATCCCGGATCGACTGAAGGAGGGGTATGGGGTCTCGACATTCGGGCTCGATCGCCTCGCAGACCGTGGCGTGCGTTATGTTGTGGTAGTCGACAGCGGTACCAATGCCGTCGACGAGCTTGCCCATGCCACATCACGCGGCATGGAGATGATCGTGCTCGATCATCATGAGCCGGGGTCGTCGCCGGTGCCAGGGGTCGTCAATGCGAAGTGTTCGGACCAGTCGCGCATGTGGGATTACCTCTGCTCCGCCGGCCTTGTGTTTCTCTTTCTGGTGGGGGTCAACCGAGAACTCGAGCAGCGCGGCTGGTTCGCCGAGGGCGCTGCGATCAAACCGGATCTACGCCGGTTTCTTGGTCTTGTGGCGCTCGGCACCGTGGCCGACGTCGTTCCGTTGATTGGCCTGAACCGGTCCTACGTGGCCACCGGCCTCGGCAGGATGACGGACCTGACTGGCATGCGCGCGCTGATCGAGGCGACAGACGAGCACGCATTTTCGGTGCGCAGCCTCGGATTCGTGTTCGGACCATGCATCAATGCCGCGGGCCGCATTGACGACACCTCGCTTGGGGCAAGGCTCCTGATCACCGAGAGCGCCGACGAGGCGGCGCAGCTCGCCGAGCGGCTGGTCGAGATCAATCGCGAACGACAGGGTTTGCAGCAGTTGGCGGCAACCGCCGCTGTCCGTGCCGGTGTCGAGGGGCATGTGAACGAGTGGCCGGTCGTTGTGATGGACGATCCGGAATGGCACCCCGGGATCGTCGGCCTCACAGCTTCGCGGCTGCGCGAGACGTTTGATCGTCCGGCAATGGTGATCGGTGCGGGGGGCAAGGGCTCCTGCCGGTCCGTCGAAGGTTTCGATATCGGTGCCGCGATCTTGGCCGCCAAGGAAGCCGGCATCCTGATTGCCGGTGGAGGCCATCCGATGGCCGCCGGGTTTACGGTTGAAGAAGGCCGGATTCAGGAACTTGCCGATTTCGTCGGCTTGCGCGCGGCCGACCTGGTGCGTCCACCGCTCCAGGTCGATCTCGTGGTGGAAGCCGGCCAGCTCACCCCGGAACTTGCCGCCGAACTGGAGCCGCTGGCTCCGTTTGGCGCCGGCAATCCCCAGCCCAGGATTGCGGTTGTTGGCGGGCTGCTGGCCACGGTTCGTGAGTTGTCCGGTCGACATTTGAAAATGGTACTGCGTGGACCCAGCGGTGAGACGGAGGCCATGCTGTTCGATGGTGTCGGGATCCCGTTTGGCGAATCCTTGAGGGCGGCCGAGGGACAGCGGGTCGATCTGCTTGGGACCATCCGCATCGACAATTACGGGGGCTTCGCGCGCGCGGTCTTGCGGCCGGAGGACGCCATGGTCGCTAGGCTGGATTGATCGAAGTGATGAAAACCAGCGCGCCCTTCGATCTATTATTTGGCTATTCGGATTTCGGTGTTGAAGCACGTCGATCCTGGTCCGGAACGCCTTAAGCTGCTTCCGCAGCTTCAACGTCCGTGTTTCCGGGACGACGCACGGGCTGACGCCCCACGTTGGCGTCCCCGGGCGGCTTGCCCCGCCCGTCGTGCCGCAGGGCACGATCCAGTATGTTCAGCGCCGCGTTGTGATCGCGGTGCAGGTCGGCGCCGCAGCCACAGCGATGGCGGCGCTCCGCCAGCGTCTTCTCCACCGCGGCGCCGCAGGACGAGCAGTCCCGCGAGGTGTTGCGTGGATCGATCTTCACCACCGTCCCACCGGCTCTTGCAGCCTTGTAGGTCAACAGTTCGATCAGACGCGCGGGCGATGCGTCCAGCATCGCCCGGTTCAACCCGGCTTTCTGCCGGACGTTCTTCCCAGGATCACCGGCCGTGCCCCTTGCCGAGCTGGTCAGGTTCTTCAAGCGAAGCTCTTCGACGCCGATCAGCGCGTAACGCCTGGCCAGATCGGCCGACACCTGGTGCAGGTGGTTGGAGCGGACGTTGGCGACCGCACGCTGAAGCCGGGCCAGACGCTCTCGGACCTTGGCGCGGCGCCTCGAGCCGCGCGCGCAGCGCGCCAGCGCGCGCTGCGCGATACGCAGGTCGCGCTCGCGGCGAGACCGCGGACGCACGTTCTCGATATGCCGGCCCTCGCTCGTCGTCACGAGATGCTCGATGCCGACGTCAAGCCCGACGGCCGTCTCCGGCCGGGCATGAGTGGCGGCGACGGGGACATCAACCACCAGGCAAACGTACCAGTGCCGCCCCTTCCGCGAGAACGCCGCGGTCTTCACCGCTGCGCCCGGCGGGAGCTCCCGATGCAGCCGCAGGCGCAGCGCGCCCGCCAGCGGCTTGAACCGCAGCTTGTTTCCCTGGAGCCGGATCCCGGCCCATTCGGCAAAGCCAAAACAGTCCCAGCGGCTCCTGCTCCGGAAGCGCGGGAAGCCGGCCTTCTGGCCGCGCTTCACGCGTCCGAAAAACCCCTTCATCGCGTCGTCGACGCGCCCCAGCGTCCACCGCGACAGGTTCGCGGGGACGTCGCCGTAGTCCGGGTCGAACGACCGTATCTGCGTCAAGGATTTGCACTGGTCGAACCTCGAGATCGAGACCTTCCGCTTCGCCCAGGCGTCGCGGCGCTCCTGCAGCGCGGCATTGTACAGCTGGCGCTGCGCCTCGCAGAGCCCGGCGAGAACGGCGTATTGGCCGCGGGTCGGCGCCAGCTTGATGCGGTAGGTCAGAAACATTCGTGGCAGAAGTTCTCGTTACGTTCCAAGAGAACCATGCCCGGCCGACAACGACCCGTCAAGGACTCGTTCCGACGCCGAAATCCGAATAGCCATTCCTTACATGCCGCCTAGATCGGGAGGTCAGGCAGCTGTGCTGCGGTGGCCGGCTGCGGCTGGGAAGAGATCACCTTCACGCCTCGTCCTCCGAATTCCAGGGCGGCCAGCCGGTCCCGTTCAAGGTTGCGGCAGTAACGGAAGACCAACTCAGCAAATCGGCTTGCTGCGACCTCTGGGACGTCCTTGCCGACGGTCGGCATGAAATCCTGCCCCTGAAGAATGCGATCAACCGTGGTTTCTTGATAGGCACCTCCGCGTTCGCGTGGGGCAGATCGATACTCGTCTCCGAGCCGCAAGATCCGACCGACGGCGGCACGAACGGTGGCCTCCCGCCGGATCGCTGAAAGCTCGCCACGATCGGCCCGGCTCTCGGCCTGGCGGGCGAGTGAAACGTAGTTTTTCGGGACGCTTGGCCACGTTGAGGCAGGCCAGATCGCGTTGTCCGGCCATGTCGATGCCAGACCCCGATAGAGCAGTTCGGGTTGATTGGTCTGGATGAACGGATTTGCGGCTTCCTCGGGTGCAATCGCGTCGTCCTCAGCAGCATAGAGATTGCGGAAATGACGCTGCCAGGTTCTGGCGACCTTCGACAATTCGCGGTCCGCGGCATCCCGGACTCGCGCCAGCGCAATCCGCTCGGCGTAATAGGCGCTGATTGCGAGCGCACACCACAGGCTCTTCATTTCAGCTTTGAACCTGTCGAAGCCACTCGGGAAGACGGTGTGCTTCATCAACTCGTTCGAGATTTCCGCGAGGTTCGGCAGCTTAACATAGCTTGTGTTTTGCCAATCTCCCCGCTCGATCAGTCGTGCCGCCTGGGGCAGGTCCTGGAGTGCTACGAACAGAGCATCGGATTCCATTTCATCGATGAGGGCATGGATATACCGCTCCAACCGCGCGATTCGTCTAAGGGCGCGCTGTCGTACTTCGGGAGTTCGAAGGTTTGCCTTCTCTTCATAGGCTTTACCGTATGCTCTCCAGTCCCCTTCAACTTTCGATTTGATATCCTGTGCGTCGGTGGGGCGGTCCTGGATCCTCCGGCGCAGCACGTCGCTTGCAGCAGCGCGCAAGGCGGGCTGCGGCAACTCCCCCCGAAACATCCGCCGGCCGGCCTTGGCCATGACCTTGTCCTGGTCCGGCGGGAACATCCGAGCGTCCCGGACGCCAAGTCCAACCGGTTCTTCCAGAACGTGGAACTCGTGCGTGACAGTGAATGCGATGGCGTCCGCGCGACGCAGCTTGATCGCAGGATCTGCTGCGATGGCCGAGTAGGAGCCGGGTCGCTTGTCCCCGCTTTCCTCGTCCCGCCGCATGATGGCGAGCTCCGGAATGCCAATCTGATCCACCCACCCGGGGGCTGCTGGTGTCCGCTCCGGCGTGGATTCCGACGCGCGCGCGACCGCATTCCGCAGCGGAATTACCGACAAATTATGGACTTGTGCTGGCGGTGTCGCGGACATGGCATTTCGGGTGAAGAATCGAATTGCATACTCTGCAGGTTATTCGCGAGGATCAAGCGAATCCTTGGACGTCAACGAGCAGCGTTGACAGCGTGCCGACCGGTGCGCAAACGTGATCCGGCTGACTCGAGCGGGTTCACACCCTGATGCGGGATGGCTCTTGGACAATGATGGGGCGGAGCGGATGACCGCGGAAGCGGGGACATCAACAGACGGCATGACGACGGCGGGGGCTCTGGAGCGGCTTTCCCGGCGTTTGACTGCTTTGTCGATCGATGTGTCGGACGAGGTCGAGACCAGCGTTGATTTGGTGTCATCTCCGGGCGCCTCGGTATTCGGTGCGATGGCCACTCGTATCGTCGCAAATGGTTGGAGCATCTATCCGCAGCTCGCCCTTGGCAATCGTATGCCTGGCAAGGTTGACGGCGAGACAATCCGTCCAATGAACGATCACGATCTGCAAAACCGGTTACCGACGCCCGGCTTTCTGAAGAAGTGCATCGAACAGTGTCGTAACCACAATATCGCTCTCGTCTGCGGTCCGGCGTCGTCAGATTGTATGGTTATGGATATCGATATCCTTGACCCGGCCTGGAACGCGAAGATCACCGCGCTTGCTTTGAAGATACTCGGCCCGACGCCGTTCCGGCGCGTCGGCAAGGCGCCGAAGATCGCCCTGTTCTATCGCTGGTCCGAGCTGCCCGACGGCGAAACTCCGCCTGCAAGCAGGAGCTGGCGTTTCGATGACGGCGATCAGCAATCGGCCGACGGGCTAGAGCTACTGTCGCGCGGCAAGGTCGCGACGATTTTCGGCAAGCATCACACGACGGGCCGCGATTTCCGTTGGCACGGACCATCTCCGTTCGATTCACGCTCGGACGAGCTTCCAATCGTAACACCCGATCAGGTCAAGGAATTGATCGAGGAGGTTGGCAAGGTTCGTCCGTTCTACAAGGGGCACGCCGGGCTTGCCGCTACCGATGTGGATTGGAGCCTTGATCCCGAGAGCGATATTGTGGTGCCGCGGCCGCGCCGGGCTCGCGATGGCACTGTCCCGTGGACGGAAGATGCGCAGGGCAAAGTCGTTGACGGACGAGAAGCCTATCTGACCCATCTCGTCATGATGTCTGTGAGGCATAACCCGCAAGCCGTGGGCACCGAGAAGGGCGTGGCTTCTCTCAAGCGTATCATTCTCGACGCGTTTCGCGGCGCCGCGGAGATTAGCGGCCGTTGGGTGGGCGGTAATCTGGAGAGAGAGGTTTCCACCAAGGTCAATCAACTGGTGCGCAAGGCCAGGGACGGTAATTTTGTTCTGGCGCCTCCTCCGCGCCGCGATGCTTCAGGGAACTTTTTGACTGAAGTAGAGCGACCAGTCGCCAGGGTGTTGCCAGAAGGCAAGATCGACACGTTGTCGTTCATTCCTCGACCCGATCCCACCGCCGCGCTTCGGTATGCAGGCCGTCGGCGTCTGAAAATCTACGAGCATCCGATCGGGACTTCCGAGGCGGAAGTCGAGCGCCGTCGCAACGCCCGTGCTGTCGTCACCGATCGCAGCAAGGAAGGGAAACGCACCTCCGAGACCATCGACAAGGCCGTCGGGGCCTTCCTGGAGGACATCTATCGTCCGATCGATGAACGTCGCAACGTGGTGCATCTCCTGAAGACGCCAACGGGATCCGGCAAGACGTCGCGGACCTTCCGTACCATCGCGCTCGATCCGCGAACCAAGGAAGACTATGTGATGGAAGGCAAGGACGGTCTCGAGACCGGCCGCTTTCCATTCCTGTTTCTGCTTCCGACCTACGCCAACATCGGCGAACTCCGGGCAAGGGCGGAAGTTCTCAACCTGGATCCGTCACTGAGCGACGAAAAGTTCGAGAGCGCGGCGAGGGAGGCTGGCCTCGTGCCGGCTGATAACGTGGACGCCAAGATCAAGGAGTTGAGGCGCGAGGCGATGGCGGCCGGCCTCAAAGCAATGATCTACAAGGGCAAGATCCAGGCCGGCTGCAAGATGGCAGATAAGCTGACGCTTGCCATGTCGGCCGGCATCTCTACGTCGGGCTTTTGTCGTGCGGAGGTCCGTCAGAAGGATGCCGCTCCGGGACAGGAAAAGGATATCCGCTACTGCCCCTACCATCCCGACGTAAACATGGAGGAGCCTTGCCCCGCGATCTTGCAGCGACGGGAGATACAGACCATGCATGTGGTCTTTCTGCCGCACGCCTTCATGTCGCTCACGCTCCCTGAGGAGCTTCACAAGGTTCGTGCCGTGATCGCCGACGAGCGCATTCACGATCTCTTTCTGCACGCCGCGCGGTTCAAGCTGAACACCTTCGACCGCGCGCGCCCGCCTCCCAAGCTATCAAAGAAGGAGCGGGAATCTGGCCTGACGCCGGAAGAAGTCGCCTTCGATCGGCAATGGGCGGCAGGCATCGTCAAGCGAGCGCTGCAGGAAGGTAAAGATCCCGCGCATGAGATCGTGCAGGAATGCCGCACGGAGGTTGCCGCGGATGCGGAGACTGAGGCATTCGCGCTTGCCAAGATCCGGGTCGAACGCGCGAAACGGTGCTGCTCAGGTTCGTGGGAGATCTCGTCGCTGATCACGCCTGACATTGCGATGGAAGAGCTGCGCGAGATCTGCGACACGCCAGCCGGCGTCAATATCCGGGAAGAATGGCGATTTTGGGCGATTGTGCTCGAGGGGATCGAGAAGGCGGCCTCCGGTTCGCTGCTTCGCGCTCTACAGCCCGAGAGTGCGCCGCCGGTCCTGGAGCCGACGCTTGACAGAAGATTTCAACTTCTCATGCCGGCCGATCCGGAACAGCGGCCGGATCCCGAAGTCAGAATGTCGTGGCGGACCGATCCAAATTGGCCCGATCGCCCTTTGCTGCTCTTGGACGCCTCGGCCGCGCCTGAGATCGTGTGCAAGATCCTGAAGCGGAAGATGGAGGATCTTCGTCTGACGCCGCTTGAGACGTCGATGAACATCTACACCGTGGCTGTGATCGATCGGAGCTATGCCACGTCCAGTCTCGCGCCCAAGACCAAGGACCAGGAGCAGAAATTTAAGGCCGCAAAGCTCGTCACCCAGGTGCGGGGGTTCCTTTCCCTTCTCTCGGCAGCCTACGGCTGGTCGCGTGTCGTCGCCGGGACAACGATGGCCATTCGGCGGGTGATCAATTCCGGATGGGTGTGCCCGGACAATATCGATTGGGTTCATTTCGGGGCTCTACGTGGGCTGGATTTTGCAAAGTTTCACGCGGCCGCTGTTTCGATCGGCAGACTTGAGCCGCCGCTATGGGTGATCGACGCGACGGTGGCCGCGCTCACCTACGACGATTCGGATCCCGAGCTTCCTTTCGATCGGTATGGCACCGAGCGCGACGAAAAAGGCGAGCCGCTGCGCCTGCCCAATGTCGGTACCACTGTGAGAATGCGGTCGGGCCATGATTACATCATCGA
Source organism: Bradyrhizobium sp. USDA 4341 (assembly GCF_054063755.1). Classification (NCBI taxonomy): domain Bacteria; kingdom Pseudomonadati; phylum Pseudomonadota; class Alphaproteobacteria; order Hyphomicrobiales; family Nitrobacteraceae; genus Bradyrhizobium; species Bradyrhizobium sp. USDA 4341. The sequence goes on from NZ_JBSSGO010000001.1 coordinate 69,677, forward strand.
CGTGCCGGGCTATCCGGAATTGTCCCAGGCAGAAATCAAGGCGAAAGGCCGTGATTCCTGGCACCGGATCGTCCACAAGCAATACCGCGAGGAGGAGCAATCGCAGTTTCTCGGGCGTTTGCGCCCTGTGTATCGCGAGGGTGAGACGCCGGTTTGGTTCTGTGTGGCAAAGGTCATCCCCGAGGGCGTGATCTGCGATGAACTCGTGTCACTCGACGACGTCATGGCGGACGCGCGCTCGGCTCCGAACCTCTGGGAGGCTGTTCGCCGCGGCCAGGGACTCTTGCACCCGTATATTGCCTATTCGCCGCCAGAGGAGGATACGCGGGCTCTGACGGCGCCACGCGGTGCTGCGGATCTTTATCCGGATCCAGGTGCTGTCGAAGCCGACATGCGCAGGGCTGGTCTGGATCCAACGACCGGCCGAAACACCGCGCGGTATGCGTGGGGCTTTACGCCCTATCGGGTCGAACGCTCGGACGGCGACGTGAGTTTCGCTTATGCGCGTACCGATCTTGAGGGTGACGGGCGGGAGTCCGAACTGGAGTCCGCGATCAACTGGGGTCTCCTTTGCGCAGGACTAGCTGCCAAAGTGACGCGAGTGGTCAGGCTTTCTCCGATCAGGCCGTTTGACAAGACGGTCCGTCGCAAGACCCCGGACAAGGTCGATCTGGAGTTGGGTGATTTGACCGATCGCTATTTGACCGAGATGAACATGACCGAGGATGCCGCCGCGGCGGCGATCTACGGACTTGAGCTCGATCGCAGGCAGGATGGGTCGATCTGGTTCAAGGGTCTGCGGGAACCGAGCGCACATGGGTCCCTGCTCGTACCGCTGATGCCGGCCATGAACGACAAGGAGTGGGTCAAGATCAAAGGGAAGGGCGCAACGTTGGCTGAGCGATCGGCATTGCTTGCAGTTCACAGGCATCAATTGGTTGACGCCGAGGCAGCAGCGGCGCCCGCGAGTGCGGTGGTCTCGGGTGACCAGGCGGATCATTCCGGCGGGCACGTTTGACGTTCTGGCGCCTGATCAGGTGGGTCTTTCACGGTCACGATATCGATCCAGGACGCCTCGAGCTGGACACGCCTTCGGCCGAGCCTTCATCCGGGCGTTAACGACCCCTCATTTTCGCTTTTCCTGCCGAACCCACTTGGCTTTGACGTGCCCAGCACCCAGCGCCGGCGACGGGGTCTCTGTGGCTCTGCGGGCGCGGAGAAAGGGAAATGCGATCTGAGGATCCGTATAGCGCAGGATGGCCGAATAGCTTCCGGGCTCGTCCGGCGTGATCTGATCCACGGTCAGACACCATTCATGCATTTCGGCGACCAGCATTTCCGGATCGGCCACGCCGAAGAAGGAAATGTCGGCGGCAACTTCGTTGCCGGCCACCAGTCCGAGCTGATCGAACGCAGCCTGATCGATATGGAGGACGCCGGCAATTCGCCTGGGGCCAATGAACTTTGCCGCATCGAGGAAGATCTTGTGGTCCTCCCGCATGATGCGTTCGACGCCTTCCCGCACCTCCTTTGTGACGGCGGACGGTGGGATCAGCCAGGAGCGGCTGTCGCGCACCGCGCCGGCGACCTTGTGCTCGAGTGTCCAGTCTAGGACGTGCCCCGGAGGCAGCTCAATCCGGAGGCCGCCAAGACCGACCTTGAGCGTATAGGCGCGACTGACACAGGCATTACACGACAATTTGGGTAGAGCCTTTGTCCAGAATTCCGGTGCGGCCTCTTCCAGTGCCGCAGCCACCGCGGCCACAATTTGTTCCGGAGATTTGCGGGCATATCGGCCTTCGACCCGCCAGCGGCGATGCACCGGAACCCAGCGTCCCTTCATGCTCTTCAAAGCGGCTTTTGTGACCTCGTCGCCACGTCCGAAATAGATGTCGACGCCGTCGGAATCGGCGAAGCAGCGCACGGTGCCGAAATCGGCGATTGCCACGGTTTTCCCCCAAATCCACAAGGATTCGATTGTCAGAGTTTCGTCTGCACCGAAGGATTCGTCAATTTCGAGTTGCCCCGGTGGGGGAAGGGTGAGACGATAAATTGTTGACAGGGCCGCGAGCGGCGGCCTTCGGGTGTTTGTATCTGCAGAGTGTAGCAAGGGGAGTGTGAGATGACGTCGGCCGGCAATCGCAAGACCAAGATCGCGACCGTGATCGGGTCGGACAAGGGCGGCATCGGCAAGTCGTTGCTGGCTTCCCTTTTGGCAGATGCGTATGACCAGGGTCGGCGGCCGCTGAGCGTGGTCGAGATCGACCATCAGGGCAAGCTCCGCACCTCCATGGGGCAGCGGGTCAACCTTTCGCTGGGCGCCAGCGCCGATCTCGGCGAGATCGCGAAGGATCGCAAGTATGCCGAGCGCTTCTACAACCCCGTGTTCAACTGCTGGCGGAACGGCGACTCGTTGACCGACCTCGGTGCCAACGTCACCACCCAGCTCTTCAACTGGATGCAGCAGTGCCACATCGGCGAGCTTGCCGCCATGGACGGCATCCGCTTTCGCTTTGTTGCCGTCACTACCCCGGACGATCAGGCGCTGCGTAGCGCCTATAGCGCGCTCAGCAACGCAGTGCGACAGCTCGGGCCCGAAACCGAATACTATCTGGTGCTGAACGCCTTTTCGTCGAATCGTGGCTTCGATCTGCTGGAGCACCACCCGGTCTTCAAGGACCTGGGCAATATCAAGCAGCTGAAGTTCCTCTTCATTCCCAATTGCGACAGCGACCTGATGGAGTATGGCCGGGCGCGCGCACTTTCCCCGCTGGCCGTTTACAGGGAGCGCGAGCGCCTCATCGAGGAGATGGGACTTGGCCGGGTTGAAGCCCATACGGAGCAGAAGCGCTTCGTGTCATGGATGATGGAGGTCCAGGAGGCGCTGCGCCCGCTGTTCGCGGATTCCTCGGCCCAGGCCGCGCCGGCGCCCCAGGCTTCCGAAGTGCCGTCGGTCCGCAGCGAGCCCGCCAAGGTCCATGATTTTCCCCATGGCGATGTCGCGGAGCGCCGCGAAGAGGCCCCGAGGCGCAGCTACCCGCCCAACGGCGCCGTCGTGGAAGATCTGCTCGGTCGCCGTGAGGGTGAAGGTTTCGACCACCGGGCGGCCCGTCGCGTCCACGGCATCGATCGTGCAGGCTAAGCTGTTCCATGTCGCTCGCTGAAGATCTCTCGGAAGACCGGAACCACTACCCCTTCATCTCACCGGTGGAACAGCAGCATTTGCAAGCTGAGTTGCGCCTTGTAGGTCCGGCAATTGTGTCCGGCCTGCCGACTCCGAGTGTTGCCGATCAGATCGAAACCGGATTGCGCGGCCTCGTTCGTACCATTGCCCACGGAGGCATCTCATCAACTCCCAATACCGTTCATCCAATCAGTGCGGCCGTCGAGAAGGCTCGCGTTTCCCCTCATCACCCCGCTGAGCGTTCGGAAGCCGATCGCTTCGCGCCCCGGCGCGTCAAGCCGGTCCGGCCGGGCGATGAGGCAAATGACGACATTCCGAGGTTCTTGCGCACTCAGGTGTCCGAGAGCAGGCCCGACGTGCAGCAGCGCTCTCCGGAGCGCGCGTCCCGGCATCATCCTGATCTGCCGCGGTCGCTGGATCCCGTTAGCATGACGCTACCGGTGTCGGCGCCGCCGACCTTTCGTAAGTCGGTCCGCGTTCCGGCCGTTGGCTCGACGGTGTCGTTGCTTCTTGCCTATTCGGTGTTCTTCCTGATCCCGTTGACGTCCTGGGTCTCCGACATGGTTGACCCCAGGATCGCGGCTGCGGCGCCGGCCATCTACTTTATGGGCTGGCTCACGATCCATGGCTGGCGAAGAGATCAGATTGCCCAGCTGCGCATCCTGGCCGCTTGGCAGGGCTTCCAGATGGCATCCGCGCTCTATGCGATGCGGCCCGGATCGGGAGCGCTGCATGGCGGGATATTCTGGAGCGCCTCGGTAACGGCAGCCTGTGCCTCCCTGTTCGTGGTTGCCGTCCTGGCAATCGTGGAGGCGGGCGAATTCCGCGCTGTCAGGAACGCGCAGAAGTCGTTGCCTCAGGCGGTGCCGCCTGGGGTGCGGCGGCCCCAAGCGAGGTAAGAACCCAGGTCATCTGGGCGGCTTCCTGCTTTGCCTTTCCAGCGCTCATCGGCTCCCGCTCGAGCCGCAGCTTCGGCTTGATCTTCTTGCGCCGCTTATGGCCGTTCGGGGCGAAGACAGGCAGCAGCTTCATCGCCTCCTGTCGCTTGCGCGGTTTTCCAAGCGCAGTGCGGACGATCTCTTCGGCCTCGGTGAAGTCTAGACCGCGCATCTTGATGTAACGAAGCAATCCGTCCAGCGCATCCTTGAGCTTCGTCAGGTCTTCGGATTCAGCGTTGCCTAGCACGAGGCTGCCGCCGGCGTCGACCTCATCGAGCGTCTGCCGGAGCATCAGCAATCGCTGCGGCAATTGCTCCTTGGCGATGCCGATGCGGACACAATGCGGTGCCGGCTGCCCGGTCGGTTCAATCTCCAGTTCACGGACGGCTTGGACGAGACGGTGAATCTCAGGGCGCATTTGGAGGCTCCGGCATCGCGGTATGCTCTCGATCCTGTCATAGTGACCGGCACGCCGGAAGCGCGTGGACTGATGGAGTCGGGGATGAATATTCGTTACGTGGTGGGAAATCTCCTGGAGGCGCGGGAAGACGTCATCGTCCACGGCGTGAATGCAATTGGTCGCTTCGGAGCCGGGGTGGCGGGCGCGATGGCGACGATCTGGCCGGGCGCCAAGGACTCATATTTGGCTGCCCATGCATCGGGCCGCGTGAAACTTGGCCGGGTGATCTGGGCGGATGTCGGCGATCGGGTGATCGGGCATGCGGTGACCCAGCCGACGATCGGCCGGACTGGCCTTCACGTCTCCAGGGAAGCGCTGGTCGCTTGCATGGGAGAGGTTGGATCGGCGTCTGAACAAGGAATTCCCGGCACCAGGCTAACGTCTGGCTTCCAAAGCGTTGCCATGCCGAGGATTGGCGCAGGGTTGGGGGGCGGAGACTGGCGGCAGCTTGAGGGCGCTATCGAGGAGACATTTGAGGGCATTTGCCCGCACCTGGATGTCGCGATTTATGTGCTTGCGCCGCAGGATGTTCCATCGTGGCGGGCGGTTTCGGACGCCCGCACGTTTCGGCGCGGTTAGCAGCTGCGGCTGGCGCGGAGGAAGAAGGTCATCTCGGTCCGGTCCTGATGATCAATGCGATCGACCTCTCCAACCGGCGAGAAAAATACCGAGTACTTGTCCAGAATGTCGTGAAGCATGTCGCGCGGTGAGAACCCTTCGGCTACCGCGTTTGCGACGTAACGACTGATTTCGGTCTTGATCGCGGAGACCTCTTCAGCGATCTGGCCGGCCCATCCGAGAACGATGACGTCCGTGATGACTTTTACGACGCGGACATCCGCAACCTTTGTTGTCATTGAAATTACCCCTGTTACGTAGTCTTTTTTGTCGCCTAACGTGTTGCCCTTTGGGGGCCCCGGTGGCGCTTATTTTTCACTCCGCTCCTGCAAGTCGCAAGAGAGCCAAATGTGTTCATGAAATGGCATACGAGCACCGGGGTCTGCAACTAATTTGTCACGACTTGTCTGGGCATTTCCTGCGGTTTCTCCCGCAATCTTTCGATATTTTCGGGCGATCTACGAAACGCAAAATGTAAATCCGTAGCACTACGGCTCAGGCCAGTTTGCCCATTGGCGTCCCACGTGTGACGAATTGAAACACGACGGACTTTACTGTCTCAGGTTAAGCCGACGTTTGCCTAAACAAGGAGTCCTTGTTCGATTCCGGTCGAGGGCAGCCTGCAATTTCCTCCGGATTTCCAGTTAACCTTGTCGCCACTTTTCCGGCCACGGACAACGGGCTCACGCGTGTTCTTCGAGCAAGTCGGACAGGAAGGCGTGGGTCATGCCTTGTGCGTCGCCCTTCTCCATCTGCCTCTCGAACTCTTCAGGTCCGACTACATCGACCCTCTTCGCCGGATCACCTCGGTCAACCCATTGCGACGCGCGGGCGGACGCCACGTCGGCTCGCTCCAGGTCGGCGGCCGTCGCCGGCGCGAGTGGCGGCGGCTGGTGAGTGAGCGCCTCCGCGGCGCCGGTTGCGGCTTCGTCCAGGGCGGCATCCACGGCGTCCACGCCCGGGTCCCCGTCGAAGTCGAGCGCCTCCAGGAAATGCAGGGCGGTCTCGTTGTTCTGCATCTTGCGCGCCATATCGTAGGCGACGTTGTCGACGGTGACGCCGTGCGCGACCTCCTTCATGCGGGACGGCGCCGGCGATTGGGCGGCTTCCCGGCGGGCTTCCGGCGAACCGAGTGACTCGAGCGCCGAGGCGAGGCTTGCGGTCTCGTTCTGCTCGTAGTCGTCGTCCGGCGGCGGTGGCGCGTCGTCGAATTCGTCAGCAAAGCCTTCCGGCGGTGCCGTCGGCACCCTGGCGCGGAGCGCGTCGAGCGCGGGCGGCAGCCCGGTGCGGCCGAAATCGGCGCGGCGGGCCCCTTCCGCAAAGGGAGAGGCTGGCTGCGCGGGTCGGGCAGGACGCGCTGCGGCCGGGGGCGGCGCCATCGAGGTGGGATCGACCAGGCCCGGCACCTGGGACGGCGCGCGGGCGCGGCCGGAGCGGACCAGGCCGTCGTTGGCCAGGCCCTCCATGGCTCGGACGTCGCGGGCGAACTTGTCGCCCTGCTTCTGCATCGCCTGGCCGATCGCAGCGATCGAGGCCGCGGCCGCGGTGATCAGGTCGGTCGAGCTGGCCTTCTTGCCGTCTCCGTAGGCTGCCCGCAGGAAGGCTACGGCGCCGGCCGAGATCTCGTTGCGCAGCGTCGTCGGATCTCTCTTCTCGGCTGCCAGTTTGGCAATCGCCGCCCGCTCCTCTTTGGCGCGCTGTTCGATGATCTTGGCGAAGCGCGGATCGTCGAGGCGTTCGGCGACGTCGACGAGGACCCCGGTTTTCTTGACTTCCTCCTTGGTTGGCTTGGAGAACGCCAGGAAGTGGTTGGCGCGCAGCTCGAGCTCCTTGAGGCTCTTGCCGTATTCGAACTCAGGCCCGGCGTGGAAGGTCTTGATCTTGAACACGCTGTCGCGCCAGGTGACATAGGCCTCGCCGACGCCGAGCGCGCGCAGGTTGCGCACCGTGATGCGCTCCTGCTTCTCGAAGCGCGCCTCCATGTTGTCGAGATAGGGCGTGGCGAACTCGCCGGACTTGGCGGCATAGCCCGCCACTTGCGCGAAATGGCCGACACCGGCGGACTCGACCGCGAGCTTGGCGGTCATCTCCGTCTCTTCCACGCGCATGAACATCTTCGTCGTCGTGTTCGCAATCATCGACTTCGCTTCCTTGTCGTCGTTGCGAAGCATTGCCGGGATGTCTTGGGTGGCGAACACGAGTGAGAAGCCGAGCGAGCGGGCTTGCGCGCTCATGACTGCGAGGCCGGATACTGTGTAGTATCCAACCTCGTCGAGAATCACTACAAAAGGTGTAGGCGAAGAATATGGCCTAGCATCAACAACTATATCCCAAGTATTCTCGATTGTCGACCCCAAAGTGCCGCCCATCATTCCTTTAAGCATGGCGACAATAATCTTGCCGAGATTTGCGACTTCGTCGGAAGACTTTTCGAGCGCGGGCAGCATGACTACGAGGATGCGTCGTCCGAGCACGACGTCGTTCATGTCGACTTCGCCGTGAGGCGTCAGAAAGATGTGTCCGTAAACGTCGGCTAGACTTCCCAATATTCTGGTAAACTGCATTTGCAGGTAGCCATGCTGGTCGAGCGTGGTTTGTGCCTGCTTGGTCCCCTTGTCCTTCTGGAAGCCCGGCAGCGAGGTCAGGTACGCGTCGATCGAGGTGCGGATCGGGGCCGGCATGTGCGGCTCCTTCTCGCGGTCGGCAAGTTCGATGATCCTGTTGAGGTTGAGGCAGTCGCGGATGAGTCCGATGTTCAAATCGGCCAGTCCGGCATCGCGCTTCCAGACCAACGCGCGCATGACACCGGTGAAGAGTGCAACCGCGCGACCCTTCCACATCGCGCCGTCGCCGCCGGCGTCGTCCATCAGCGACACCACCATCTGGGTCAGCGAGTCCGATGATCCGGAGGTAAACGGGTTCAGCGTGTTCGACAGGATCTTGCCGCCAGCAACCCCGACGTCAGCGTTTGATGTCATCAGGTTGACGACGAGAATGTCGTCCTCACGGCCGAACCGGCGGGCCAGCGCGTAGATCTTGGCGAAAGTTGAGACGTCGCCTTTGCCGTCGCAAAACAGGAAGCCTGATCCCCACGACAACGCGTTGGCACAGAACCCGAGCAACGCTTCGGTCTTGCCGGCGCCGGTCGTTCCGACCACCAGGAAGTGCTGTCGGCAATCGTCGTTGGTCAGCCAGACCTGCTTGCCGGTGTCGCGGTTGGGCGCTCCAGCCGCCATTGTCGTTCCGAGAAGGAAGATGCCGCTGGCTTTGGTCGGCCGTTTATCCTTGGGACTCAGTTCATGAGGGTCGAGCACGCCCGACTGGATAGGAAGCTTGATCGGCGCCGTTTCCTTCTGGCTCAGTCCCCAAAATCCGAGTGCAACGGCCGTGATCAGTGCAAATATGCCGAATGCTGGAAACATGAAGGCGACCACCGCGTGGCCGATCAGGGTCACCACCATGGTATGCACGGAGCGAAGCGAGTCGATCGCCCTGACGAGGGGCGGACGCACATCGCGCATCAACGCGTGGGGCGATAGCTCCTGCGACGGGTCAAGATCCCTGATCGGATCGGTGCTCATGCGGCGTCACCTAATTCGTTGGTTGAACACCGCGATCCTAGCCTCGGCCGATTCATTTACCAAGGATTAGAATACAGTTTCCAATACCTCGTTATTTTTTCAGCAAGCATCCTGACGAATGCGTGTTGCCGGATGTTATGACGATGAGTCCGCGGGGGCGCGGGCTCACAGTCGTTGTGACAATGGGGGTAAGGGTATGTACGAAGCGGGTTCTTCAAAGGGTACGAGTGGCTTTCGCTTTCAGGGGCGGCGCAGAGGGCCAAAGCTTACGGATCAGGAGCGGGCCGCCGACGCCACGCGTAGCCGCGTTTTGATCGACGAGTTCATCGCCCGGAAAGGCGTAACGATCTGCAAGCCCGGCTTTGCGGTGGGTTCGCGACCGAGCCAGTATGAAGGCTTCTGACGGTTCGTAGAACTTGCACCGGCGGACATCCTTGCCGGTGCAAGTTCTGTTGGCGTATTTGGGCGGCCGGCCTGCTGCGCCGGAGCAGCGTCAGGGTTGAGCTGAGGCCACGATCGTACGGAGCGTTCCGAGATCCGGCGAACCGCGGATGATACGGGTTTCCCCGTCGCGGCCGCGATAGATTAGTGTTGGCGTGACAAACGGCCGATTGGTCTCGACGTAGAGCTCAGGGCCGATTTTGCGTTTGAACAGGATGGCCTGGCGGGTTGCGGCCTTGATGTCCGTCGATTTTGCAGGTCTGCCCGCGAACACCTCTTCCAGGGTTTCTGCTCCCGCGTCCCGGGCAAACAGTGCAGCCGCGGGAGCGTCGGAAGGGACCGCGCCAGGTCCAGATTGACCGGCGGCGCGGACGAGTGGCGGCACGGGCATCCAGTCATACTTGGCTTTGGTGAGCATTGGCCGAATTCGGCGATAGAGCTCGGGAGATCTCGGGCAGCTGAATTCGAAGACGATCCGGATACGACAGTCGCCTGAGCCTTCGACGATCCCGTGGAGCTGATCGATGTCGGCGATCAAGTAGGGGGAGGCGGGCAATCCCGGCGCGGCGGAGCCTGGAAGGAATAGGTCGGATCGCTCCGCGGACGAGGACGGCAGATAAAGTTCGCCGCCGGGCGCGGCAAATGCGCGAGCTGTAGGAAAGGCTGCTGCGACAGTCAGGAAAGAACGTCGGGTAAACTGCTTCATCTGTCTTGCACTCGCCTTTCAACGTCCTGACAGTACGAGCCTCACCGCGGCACCGGAAGAATGCAAAAGTCAGTTTCCACCATCGTAGCGGCTCTCCTGGCATTGGCCTGCGCCGGGAATGGCGTTGCTCAGAGCGAGCCGGCAGCAGTCGTATCGCCAGCGCAATCGGAGGCAAATCTGCGCCCCGACAATATCCCGGCCGACGGTTCGACGGACGATGGGGCGTCGGTCGAACGGCAGGCCAACTTTGGGCGGGTGCCCTGGGTTCTCGTGATAGAGGCTGTTCGAACTGCCAAGGGCGATTTGGTGCCCTGGGATGGCGATGGAGACTGGGCGCGACTGTGGCGGGTCCCCGGGGAAACGGCCGGCACCCGCTATGTCCCGGTGGATGGTGACGCGGAGGATCGTTTGCATGTGCGCAGCCCAGAGAAGGCGAAGGACTCGCTTCCAGGTGGGCTGGGCTTTCTCGCCGGCAAGTACCGCGCCCCGGCCATAGCACTGGTTGTCCGAGAGCCCTCTGCGGTTGCAGTGATCCCCTGGCGAGGGAGTTTTGGAGTGTGGTCGCGGACGGAACTGCCGTCCAACGCTCCTGCGGACGATGCCAAGACCGAAGCCCTGAAACTGATTTCTCGCGCGTTCCCAGCCGGCGAGCGGAAGGATGAACTCGTCGCGGCGCCGAAACTTCAGGCCAAGGTTCTCGCGTTTCGGCAGACGGGCGGGGAGATGCAGTACCAGGTCGTCATTCGCGGCCGGATTGCGCAACAGCAGCTGCTCAGGTTGATTGAAAAGGCGGGTGGTTTGTCCGCGGTGGAGATCGTGACAACCGCCGATGGCTACGACTTGGTACTGAACGATCCATCTGGGAGCCAGGAGCCGGTCGAACGGCGCCTCACCCGTGCCGGCCTGCCAACAGAGCCCGGCGGACGGTCGACCCAGGATGCGCAGACAGCTGCAGATTGAATCTACATGCGCAGAGCGGGACGCTGCGGGATCTCGATGCCGCCATCGGTCAGGTGGGACTTGACCTTCACCATGACCTCTTCGTCGGCGAAGCCATCCAGAAAATCGAGGCCCTCATCCAGGGGCCAAACATAATAGCGGTCGCCGGCAAGCCCGGTCTGTCGCACGAGCTGACCTGCCCGCGTCAGATGCCACCTCTCCATGTCGTTGTCCTGGATCGACTCGCAAACCGGGAAGGCTCCCTTGAGGATGCCCTCGACGTCGACGCGATTGAGGCGCTCGATATCCTCGGCGAGCTTGGGGGCAGCAAGGTCAAGGCGGAAGCATGTCGTGCTCTCCAAGTTCAGTTAAGGACGGGAAATACACGGAACGTATTGAGAATGCAAGGATTCGACTACATCCCGGTCAGGGCGCCGGAGAAGTTGCTCTATCGGGCTTTGCCTCGAGCGTGCATATTGATCGGGGATCCTCGTCGAGCAGGACGTACATCGTGTCCTGGCCGTGCTCGTGCGGATCGCCGAGCTTGGAGGTCAGAACGCGACATCCTTTGAAATCGCCGTCATAGGCGTATCGGCCGATGGCCTTGCACTGCTCGCGGCGCTGACCGACGACGAAGTCCCGCTCGTAAATGCTCATCGGCTTGTCCGACACGAAGTCGATGCTTCCGAGCGCGCTGGCCATGCTGAAGACGCCGGTGCCGACGGCACTGTTGACGTAATGGGTTGGAACCCGGAAGCGGATCCTGGCTCCCTTCCAGAGCGGCGCGCCGGCGGCATCGACCACGGGATAGTTGCCCTGGTTGACCGGAGTGCGAACGCCGCTCGAAAGTCCTTCCGGGAAACGCCAGACGTCCAGCGTTTCGATCTCAGGAATGTCGCCGACGGCTGCAAACAATCCCGTAACGTGGAACTTGCCGTTGTCCTCGGCCCACAGCAAAACGGGCTTCTTCAGGGCTGGAGAGGGGTCGATCGTGACGAACCTGGACATCCGATTGCGGCTCCGCATGGAAAGGGCGGGAGGAAATGCTTCCGGCCCGCCCTTTGGTATTTATCAGATCCTTGGGGAGATCGTCTGTTCCTGATCGAGCTCGCGGTCGACCCCGATGTCAGCGAATTCGGGCTTGAGCTCGATCAGGCGCTCCCAGGCCTCGTTGATGTCGGCGTGGGAGGTGATGAACTCCAGCCCGAAGCTCTCCGCCTTCGGCTTGATCCCGATATCGCCCGCCAGCGAGCTGCTCTCGGCGACCGAGAGCGCAAAACGCCAGCGCCCGTCCTTGATGTCCGGCTTGAACTGGACAACGCCTGCCAGCGACTGGGCGTAGATGCCGTCGCTGCCGACGGACCACGCCGGATGCTCGGCTGAGTAGGTGATCAGGGCGGCCTGATAGATGTTGTGCTGTTTGGCCAGTTCGGCGCCGAAGCCCGGAGCCGCTTCCTTGAAGCCGAAGCTCTGGGCGGTCGCCTGGACGAAGGCGTCGATCGACTGGCCGGCTGCGAACGCATCCCTCACGCGGTCATAGCCGCCCGGCAGGTCGCTCTGGACGGCGCTGAACGAGACGCCGTATCCCGCCGTCATCCGGCGGTTGATTGCATCCAGATAGGCCTTGAGTTCGTGATTGATGGTGCGCGGTGCATTCGTATCGGTCATGGCGACAGGCCTCCGTCCGTGTCGGAGTGAAGCATGATGGGTGCTCCTGCAAGCGGCAATGCTGTCCCCAGAGAAAATTTCGGCGGAGGTGGAGCGAATTCCTGTCGCCGGGAAAGGTTAACGGCCCAATCCTTTCGGACCGGGCCGTCTGGGAACCTTGCCACGCTCTTCCGTGTCGCCACGGCCCGCATGTCAGGCAACGGAATGCTGACTGAAGTCGGAATAGCGTGCAAGGACTCGTCGTCAGGAATTCGGTGGTTGTTCACACTGTTGCGACTTGTCGAGGCTGCGGCGACACTCGGTGTCGGCATGAACCAGAAGCTCGTCACCATCCCGTACTGCTACCGTATTGGCTTCGTCCCCAAGGGGAAACGCAAGCCGATCGAGTATGACGTTTCGACGTCAATGACCGTCGCTCTGGCGGACTACGATGAGGCTGATGCGCCTCGAATCGTTGCACTATGGCGCCCTAGACCGGACGAGTACGACGGGCAGGTGGTCGAGATCAGGCATGATTGTCGGCGCTTTCTTGTTCCGGTCTTTCCGCACAGCAAGCTGGATACGGGCGGGCCATTGGAAGGCAATGAACGGCGCCTCAGCGGAGAGCAACTCGTTTCATCGATTGCGGATCCGGCGGTGTCGACGCGGTTCTTCCGCTATGCGATTGTGGCTCCTGATGTACCGCGCGGCGACAAGGTTAAGGTCATTCCTGAAGCTGAGCTCACCATGGCTCTGGGGCTCGGTCAGATCAAATGGGACAACAAGGCGGCCATGGAATCCGGGCTGGCCGCACTCACCGACAGGTTTGTCCTGATTGGCGGTCGTCCATTCCATCAGGTGTGCGAGCCCTTGATCAAGATCGATAGTTATCGTCCGCTGCGGATCGATGATGTTTATCGGTATGACCAGCGACAAGTGTCTGTGCTTCTCGATTGGTCCGAGGGAGAGCCGTTTCATTTTGAGGGCGGCACGTATCTGTTCCGTCTGACAAATGCCGACAGGGCCGCGATGCGGGTTCACGAGATGAAGCGGGATTCGGCTCGTGTGGTGAACGCGAACATCGATCTCGAGGTCCGGGATCCTACCGTATTCGGTTTCGATGACATCAATCCGGCCGTGGGCGGAGAATTGGTGGCGGCCGGGCGGCAGTATCTGAACCACGGACATTACCGGCCCTCGACGGATCCGCGGCGGGAGGAATTGCACAAACTCCTCGTCGTTGAGGATCAGTATTCAACATCCTTCGGCACGAAATATCGCTCGGCCCATTGGGATGACCCAGGATTGCCGCGTGCGGCCGAAGTGCTCCGGGCTCTGCTGGACGATGGGCTTGTGGATGAAGCCTGCCGCGAAAGGGTTGCAACTGCCGTCCAGGCCTATGAAGGCCTGGGGGGCACTCATTCGCTGAGCGCTCTCGACGAAGAGCTGCTGGGGGCCATCTCGCTATGATCTCGATGTTCGGTCTGTGAAGGATGTCCTCTTGTCTTCAATCGCTGTCGGAGTTTTTCGATGATTATCGACGTCAAGTTCCGGTGGACGCTTGCGTTTACCCTCAAGGGAAAGCGCAAGCCTGAGGATGCGAGAATCTCGGACGTCGCTCCTGTCGAGGTGCGAAGTATTTCCGGAGATGAAGCGCCAGCAGCGTTTCGCTATCAGGGCGTTGAACGATCTGATTGGGAGGGCCAGACAATCGATGTTCGCTCCTTCGAAGGTCGTCTCTGGCAGCCAAAGGCAGTCGTTGACTATGACGGTCGCAAGACGGTTGCTGCGCTGACGCTGGAGGAGTTTCAGGCGAAGCTTCTAGCCGACGACAGGGCAGTAGGTACTCCGTTCCAGCTTCACGATGCCTATTCAGATTACCGTACTTCGACGACATTGGATCACATTGGATCGTGTAAACTGGAAGCAGATTATGAGGAAAAACGGTCAGCCGTCGTGCAACAGCTGCAGCGGCTGGCGTTGGATCTCCTTATCGTGGACGGGGTAGTCCATGAGCCGGCTTGCGAGCCCGTCTATGTGATCAAGGCTTGGGGGCACGGTGACGAATACGGAGATATCGAGATTGAGTTCGCGTCTGACATCGACGCCGAGACGGCCCCGAACCGAGTGTTCCGGTCCGATCGGCCCGAAGAGGTTGCGGCGGAAGCGGTGGCGATGGGATTCGAGACGCCCGTCACCGAGATCAAGCCGGAGTACCGGATCGAAGTTCTGATTCCTGAATTGGTGACCTTTCAGTACGACATGGCGTCGCGCTTGCGTAAACAGGCGCAGCGCATCTGTGATGGCATGGTCAGCGATCTGAAGGACGCGGATTTGTCGTTTGCAGCCACCTACATTCAACTGCGGGACGCTCTGTTCGCTAACGATCTCGACAAAGTCGCCGGGATCGTGACGAACGACCTTATTCCGGTGCTGGAGCCAAAGTCGCAGCTAATTGGCTTCCGGACCTGGAATGAGGAATCTGCACGTGAGCTTCGAGAAGAGTGGTTGAGGTTTGGAGGGGACGTGACCCTGCCCTCCGATCATGAACTTGTCGGCCTGGCTGGTTGAAGGAGACTACGAATGACAAAGACACGCATCATCGACGTACCGATCAGCTACGTCTACAAGCTTGTACCGCCGAAAAAGCGCAATGCCCTCGAATACAACATCATCGAGAACGTACCGGTTGAAATTCCTGACCTGACGCCGGCTGAAGCTCCGGTCGCCATGCGCTTCAAGCCGCTGAGCTCGCAATGGTCCGGGGATAAGCCAATGGATCACCACTGGTTCGACGAACGGCTCTATGCTCCGTTTGGACGCGCTGCTTCCGGACAATCGTCCTTGACCCTTGACGTCGACGGACTGCTGAAGCTGATGGCCGATCGCAACAGCGACGGCTATTACGTGCCGTTCGAGGTCCCCCGCAAGCTCTGGGACAAGCAGCTGCCCTATATGGATATCAAGGATCTTCCGCCTGGCCGGGAAGAGGACAACGGAGCGATCGAGCGTGCCGAGAAGGTCGCAAAGGTCCAGCGACGGGCAGCCGAAATGATCTTTGTCGACGGCCGGGTCTACCTGACTTGCGAGGAGCCGGTTTATCATTTCGGGTATAGCAGCAGATGGGGAAGCCACAAGGTTAAGGAAGACGAGTCGCTCTGTTACCTGCAAACAACGCGGCCATCGGAAGTCAAGGTGCACGAAGGGCCTGATTGGTATTATCGGGTCGATCGTCTGAATGAGGCGCTTGCTCGGATCCGGGACATTGACGAGCGGAACGGTCACAAGACCCCGGACGACCTCAGTCAAATCGCCTGGAACCAGGTTCAGGTGCTGTTGCCGGAAGCTGTGCGATGGCATTTTGATCCGCGTCCTCGCGTGGACTATACGCTCGACTCAACGTTCGACGAGATGAAGCGGCATCTTCCGGAGGCCAAGTTGCCGTTTATGCAGACGTTTGTCGCATTCCGGACGCTGCGGGGTGAGGAGCCGCGCGATTATGACAAGGTTGCTTCGTTCTTCGAGAACGAACTAATCCCCGCCATGGAAGCGGAAAAACTGGATCCCGACAGGGTTCGCAGGACGGTCTCCGAGTGGGTAACGCGCGAGGATCCATCGGCTATGCCGACCAATGACCTGGCCGCCATGGTCAAGGCCTGACCCTCTCGAGGCGCAACGGAACATCGGGGATCACCTCGCGGTTTTTGTTGACGAAACAGTCGTGACATCCGAAGGATTAGATTAACGGTGGGGCCGTTCTCGGGCCCCACTTTGTTTTCGGATCCAACGGAGCGCCGGTTTCATGCACCTTTTTGACTACGTTCATGCCTTCGGTGCTTACCTTCTGCCTTTCCTGATCTTGATCCTGATCCTGGTCGTTACCCATGAGATGGGCCATTTCCTGGCGGCTCGGTCCCTCGGGATCTCTGTTGCAGAATTTGCGTTCGGATTTGGTCCTCTTCTGCTCGGCCGGGTGGACTGCAAGGGCTGCATGTGGAGCGTTCGGCTGGTGCCGCTTGGCGGGTTTGTGAGGTTCGTGGGCGACGAAAATGCGGCGAGCGCCAATGTTTCAATTCCGGAAGATCTTGATCCCGCCCAGCGAGCAGGTTTGTACCAGCTTCGGTCGGCCGGCCAACGTGCGTTCGTCTTGATCGCCGGCCCGGCGGCGAATCTGATCACGGGTGTCCTGGTGCTCACTGGCCTCTATTGCTTCTACGGACGACAGTATAGCCCGCCGGTGCTGGCGCAGGTCACGGTCGGCAGTCCCGCTATGGCGGCCGGCTTCAAGGTGGGAGATAGGGTGCTTTCGATCGACGGGTCCTCTGTCGATCGTTTCGAACAGATTCAGCGAATCGTCGCCGCTCAGCCCGGGCACCGGCTGAGCTTCAAGATCGAGCGGGATGGCAAGACCAGTACGATCGACGTCGTACCGGAAAAGACCAAGCTGTCGACGAACATCGGCGTCGAGCTTGAAGTTGGCCGGATCGGGATCGTCAGCAAGCCGCCGGAACCCGAAAAAGTCTCGCCGCTCTCCGCCCTTCGGCTCGGCGTCTCCGATATCTGGTTCTTTACCCAAGCCACCGTGACATCAATTGGCGAGATGGCGATGGGCGTGAGGCCGCTCGATCAGGCCGGTGGTCCGATCAAGATCGTGCAGCTCTCCGGAGATTCGGCCAAACACGGCCTGCCTTCCTTCGTGATCCTGATCGCGGTGCTTTCGGTCAGCCTTGCGGTATTCAACCTGTTGCCCGTGCCGATCCTTGACGGTGGGCAGATCGTGATCTGCGCGATCGAGGGGCTGCTTCGCAGAAAGCCGTCCGAGAAAATCATGGACGTCTCCTTCAAGGCCGGATTTGCGATGGTGCTCGGATTGCTCGCGTTCGTGTCCTACAATGATATTGCTTCGCTCTATCGACAGGCGACCAGGCCTTCAGCACCGCTATCTGACGCTGCTGCGACGTCTCAGAGCAAGGCATCCGAATAGCATCATTTTCGGTACAGGGGGCACCAAAATGGCCGACGACGTGGACATGGCTCAGGGACATGCCGAGCGTTATCTGGAATCTGCGATCCGCGGTATTTCCAAGACGCTTACGGGGGATCCTGGAGCTCCGGTTGCGACAGAATGCGAGGAATGCGGCTCCGATATTGCGGAGGCCAGGTTGAAGGCGTTGCCTGCGACGCGGCACTGTTTTGATTGCGCTTCGGCGATGGAGCGGGGTCGGAAGCTACGCAGATGAGCGAATTTATTGACGAGTTTGCTGAGGTCCTACGCTCGTCCGATGGTGCCGAACGGCAGCAGCTGCTGGCTTGCCTTCCACTTGCCAGGCGCGTCGCACTGAGCCCGCGACTGACTTCCGCTGTCTATGACGCATTGAACGATACACCCTCGACCATCGAGCGAAATATGGATCTGATCGTGCCCCCGCACGACAAGGTGCTGTGGGTCGAGATGGACGGCTATGCCCGTCGACCGCTCCTGGAACGGACCGAGGGGACGATCGGCGGTGGTGATCGGGTCGGTTACCTGATCATGAGACATGAGGCCGATTCGAATGTCCTGGTTTGCGCGATCGCACGCAAGACGCCGGACCGCGTCGGCGGAGCCTGTTACCTGATGCCGGCACTTTGCGCGATCAGCCTCCCTGAACTGGCGGAGTTCTCGGCGACCAGCCGGCGCTATCTTGATCGCGAGCGGCAGCGCTCGCAGCGACGGATGGTCATGATGGTGCGGTCCTATATCCCGCCGGGGGTTGAGGAGGAAATCCGGGATCTTGGAAAGGCGTCCAAGCAATTTGACAGTGAGAAGTCACTGCTCTCGGCTCGCGGAGAGTCTGCTCCAGAAGGCGCATTCATGATTGCGACGCTCCTTGCTCTGTCGGCCGTCAACGTCTCGATCGGTGACGCAGACGGTGTCGCCGAAATGACCGAACTCGTTCCGCCGGCTCGCTACCGGCTGGCGGCTGCTTTTGGATGGCGGAGACCTGACAGTGGATTTTTGAGAGCTGGGCGCTCGCTTCGATTGACCGGGCGGAAGCAGACCGACCAAGAGGTGGTCAGGCAGGAACCGAAATCCGCCGCGGCGTAATCTCGATCCCGACTGCGTCGATGTCCGGCAGTTCCAAGAAGCGTTGGACAGACAGCCCCCGCAATCCCTTGCCAAGGTAGGGATCGAAGGCGCGGAGCGCCCGCTCGATGGCGCCTTCCTCGCGCCATTTATAGCCGCACATGCGCTCGACGTCGTCGTTCCAGTTGGAAACGAGTCCGATCAGGTACTGACGGATGCCTTCGAAATTGAGCGGCACTCTCGTGTCTCTCACGGCCTGGCGAAACCAGTCCCATGCGTCCCTGGCATCTGCCGGCGGTTCGCCATTGCGCCGTCCCCTGTGCTGTTTGACTTTCATTTCCCGGTCACCCTCGCTGATGGGGAGGAGCTCGATTGTCGACAGGCGCTTGAATGATCCATCCTGATTGATCAGGCGGAAAGACATGATGTGATGGCCTTGCTTGCGGCAACTCTCTGAATAGCCGCCAACACAATGAGCGAGCCCGTGGGAGCCATCTTCGTTGAGGGTTGACGTTCCTCCAAGTCCGCGGCCCTCGTCGGCAAGCTCCCGTGGATCGGTTAGAGGTATAATGCTCACTCCATTCGGTGCCAGCACTGCATTGCACAGTGGCGCCCAACCATCCTCGGCGACTTGCTTGAATGCAGGCCGTACCGGTTCGCCAGCTGCAATCTGCTGGATGTGTTCAAGTTGGGTGGCGAAATGCCGTGACGTTTCGAAGATCGCCGCGGCATTCTTCCCGCCGAACAACAAGCGCGCTGCCGCGTGGCGCGCGGCGGCTCGCTGGGGCTCGCCCAGGTAGGGTTTGGTTTCGCCTCCGAGGGTTGCGGCCGCAGGCATGACCACAAGCCGCGCGAAGGTTTCGATCATGTGCTCGAGTTCGACGACCGCGTTCTGCAGTGCGCCGAATGATTCATCGGGAACGACAGGGTTGCGCATCCATTCTCGACGCTGCTCCTCGTCGAGGTTCTCCGGCGGGCGGGTGTCGGTATGAGCCTTTGCAAGACGTTTCCTGAAATCGGTCCATTTGCCACCGCAGCCGGCGACGAGATCCGGAAATGGCATGCCGGAGACGGAAGGCAACGTGCGTCCGAGCCCACGTGCGCTCGACAAGAAGGCGTTCCATTCTTCCGGGTTCTTTGGAAACCAGTCCGGAGGCAGCGATCCGAGCTTTTCGGCCAGCCATTCGGGCGTGATGCCGTTGGGGACCGGCCAATCCAGGCTCTGGATACGACGCAGGACGCCTTTCGAAAACACCGGCCTTCCGTCACGCAGTCCGAAGCCGTCGATTAGCGCTTCAGCCAGCGGCTTGGCGCCGTCGATCGCGAGCTTGGTCCTGAGATTGCGCGCCATGGCGACGGCCAGCATCGGATAGGCTGACGCTGCCTGAAGCCGCTGGATCCGGCGTTGCTCCCGGTCAGCGCCGCCCTCTCCGGGTGCGTAGAATGCAAAATCCGATCGTGAGAACCCGGCCGTCGCCCGCAGGGCCTTCAGCGCTTCGCCATCGATCGCTGCCACGACGGGTGACATGGCCTTCATAAAGCTGCGCCGGATTTCACTCAGGGTTTCATCATCGGCTTGGCGTCCATCGTCCGACTGGGCACGCATGCACAGGTCCACGATGGTGCTGGCCTCGTCCCGGCGGAAGAAGCCGAAATAGGAGAGCCCTTCGGACAATTTCTTGTCGGCCCATTCGCTCTTTGCCGCGGGGCCCTTGCGTATTCGCTCGAACGCCTCGGCGAGATCCTCGTCGAGCACGACTGCCCTTTCTGACAGCGGACCGTAGACGGTCGGGACCCCCAGATTGCTGACCGTGATATAGGCGCCGGTGACCTCGGTGCCTGTGCGCCCGAGTACGAGGACGCCGGCGACAATGCCGAGTTCAGGATGAACGAAGCTGCCGATCTTGATGTTGTTCATGCCGCGAATCCTGGAGCGACCGGCTGTTCCGGCTTGGAATTATCGATCATCCATTGCCGATGTTGACCCGAACAGAACAGGCGCACGCCCTTGTGACGGAGGGCGTCGATGGCCCGCCGGGCGGTTGCGATGTCGATGTCGACTTTGATCGACGCGCCGTTCTTCTTCGCTTCTCCCATTCTCGCAATCGTAGCGATGATCGGATCCTCGTGGAGGCTTCCGTAGCGGCGTGAATGGGCAGGCGGAAACTCAATCTGAAGATTGTTCACTTTTTGCGGGCTTCGACGCAGCGAGACGCCGCCTTTTGCTAGATCTTTGGATGAGCGCAGTTCCGCATTCTGCTTCTGAATCAGGTCAATCGCGAGATCTGTCGTCTCAATTTCGATTGGGAGAATGTCGAGCGAACGCCAGTGCCGCGACAACATGATGCCGCGCTGCTTGGCTCCGTCCTCCGTCTGGAATGTGACGAGTGTTCCCATGCCCGGACGTTCAACTGCCAACTTCATTCCGCGGAACAGGTTGCCCGTCAAAATGCGACCAGCTTCGACCTTCGAGACCATCTTGTCGTCAAACTCGCGCATGATGGCTTCGTAGTCTTCACCCTCGAGGCCACTTCCTGCCTTGAAGGCACTATCCTCAAGGAGGGTCTTGAACTTCATCACTCGCGGGTGCACGTCGCCTGGGCAGACGAACTCGACCGCGTGCATCGCAGCGGCGTGCTCGAAGCCCGGTCCGGCGTGTTTGACCGAAGTGACAATTCCCAGCAAGGGCTTTTCGGATTCCTCCGGAGAGCTGAACGAAATCGAGCAGCCCGGCCTGATCTCTCGCAACATTCCCTCGAGCAGCTGCATGCGCCTGTTCTGTTCGACCAGGATGCGATTGTTCATCGCAAGCCCCTCGCGAACACTCGGAATCCGCTCCTCGAGATAGTTCTCGAGCAGCTTCTCACGGTTTTCGCGAAGATAGTCCGCAAGGGCTTCGCCGTGCGCGGCGGAGGCGTTTGTCAATCCCGACTGAACCGCATCTATCACATCTTCCTTCCGCATCGGGTTGACCTTGCGAACGATGGCGACCTCCACATTCTTCAGGGGCGCGTGGAAGACGGAATCGACCGTCTCCGCGTCGCCGCCGTTGAATACGGATTCCGAACGGATAACGACCGTACCCTCTACTTCCTTCGTCTTGAGCGGGGTCTCTCCGCGCGCCTCAAGCTCTTCCATCGTTGCAGCATATTCGGCCGACAGCTCGCTGATGATCTGTTCCTGCATGGAGACCGGCAGCATAATCAGGCGAGCCAGAAATTCGTTGGCCGACCTGTGGTTGTCGAGATTGAGAGGCATTTCCAGCGCCTCGACATCCTTCGCCGTGCGCCTGCTCTCCTCGACCTCGACATTCCTGCGCTCGCGCTGCTGGTTGCGATCCATGTCGAAACCGAGGCGTCGCATCAACTCGGGCCGGGCCTCGGCGTACCTGCTGCAAACGCGATCGCCGACCGAGTTGATGAGATCCGGAATATCGCGGATCAGCGCGGCGTTCTCGCGGTTGGATGAGACGTTAGCCGACATCCGCCGGAGCTGTGCGTTTCGCATCGCGTGCTGACGCACCTCGATCGGTAGACCGGACAGGATGCCTTCGATACGGGGGCCGACCACCTGATCGTAACGATTGACCCGTCCGTAAGCCTGAATCTGCCGCAAAATGTCGGCGAGCGGCTGCAGTTCGATCATGACGCGACGGCGCTTGTCGGCGAACCGTGAGCCGGCGTGAAGATCGATGCCGGTGCAACCTGCATTGTTGATTACCAAGGCATCGATCTCGCCGGAGTTGAAAGCGTTCTTGATCCGGGTCTTGTCGATGCGCTGGCGGCGCATGACGCGGCCATTCCGCAGCTCGAGCGCGCGGCCGGTAATCTCGTCGCATACGAAACCGGCCGCGTTGATACGGTCCTTGACGGCGTCGATTGCCGAAGCTGGCAAGGATGGTAACCGATCGATCATCGAGCGTATGCGGTCCGTTGGACCCTTGAGCCCGGGGTAGAGCACAGTCAGATCGATGGTCCGGATCTTGTTGTCGGTGTTTTTGTGCACACCCGTGGTGATCTTCGTAAGTGCCCGGTGGACCAGCCCTTTGAATTCCGGGACGGACGTTCCATCAAGATCGTCTTCCTTCTCAGCGAGCTCTTCGAGGAAGGTCTGAATGGTGTTTTCGACCAGGATCAGAGGTTTCTCGTTGTTGCGCAGGGCCGTCAGCGCTCGTTCAGCCGCCATGTCGATTTTGATGGAGGCGACAAAGAGGCGGGTAAGGCTGTACAACGGGCTGCCAAATCGAGGGCGCGACAGCGCCTCCTTCTCCATCAGTTCGTGGAAAGGCCTGGCTTCCCCATTGCCGGCTTGCTCGCGTTGGATCCGGTCGGCAGTCTGGCGATGAGCTTCGGCCGTCTTTCGTTCGACCTCCAGGTCGAGTGCTGCCATTTCAGCCAAAATCGGTGCGAACTGATCCATGAAGGCGCGATTGCGGTCGAAACGCGCGCTGTCGGACACCGAGGTGAACTCCATTTGCGACAGGTCATGCTCGCGACGGATCATCACGCCGTCGCTGACGAGCATGGTTGACAGCACTTCCTGCATTGTCTCACCACCCTTCGCGAGGATCGACACCAGCGTGTCGGACTTCATCAGGTCGGGGAGAAGCGGACTATAGAACCCCATGGTTTTGGCGTCCTTGGCAAAGGTCGCCGACGAGTAGATGACATTGCCCGGGCGCGCTTGTTCGATGACCTTGGTGAGGGTCTTGGAGATATTGGAGTCTCCCGATGCCCCATTGTGGACCTCATCAAGGACGAGAATGGTCTCGTCGTCGACCATTTCGAGGAGCCAGGCGGCCTTGTCTCCCTGGCGCCGTTTCCAGGTCGCGTGGTCTCCCTCGCTCCGCTCAGTCGGGGGGCTCTTGATTTGACTGTACGTCATGAAGACGGCGTTGGCGTCCTCCGGCCAGGATAGATCGCGCAAGCACTTATTGACGGAAACGTTCCGTGCAGACTTGTGCACCACGGTCCCATCACGCTCGTCGATGATGTTCACGCCGTTGTTGAGAATGAATGGCGTGACGATAGCATCAGCTCGGATGTGCATGATGTCGCGCCAGATGTCCGAGAAATTGATGGGGCGTTCGGTCATGAATATGACCTTCCGCTTGCGGATGGCCGCGCGCTTGATGTGTGCCGCATTGAAGCGGCCCTTGCCGAGACCGGTCTGGTCGGCATTCAAGAACGCCCGCCCCCGCGTTTCAGCATGCAGCGACAGTGCCAGGGCGTCGACCTGTTCGGGCGAAAAAGAGTCCTTGAGCGAATCGATGTCGTAACCGAATTGGTTGCAGACCCAATCGTCGATATTGCCGTGCAGTCGGACGACGCGGTGGAGTGCTTCGCGGCTGGCGCCCTCGAGCGGGCGCGGCACCATCGTGGTCGGCGTGCCGATTTTCGACGCGGAAACGTAGGGGGCCTGGAACGCATTCTGTTCCAGCTCCGGATCGGCGTCACTCAAGGTTGCATCGTGGGCGCCCGAGAAGAAGGTCTCGAGCTTCATGCGGTTAGCGACGACTTCGGCGGTCCATGTCCACAGCGAGGCGAAGTTGTTCACCTCCTTCAATCGCATTGCGGATTCCGGCGGCTCTTCAAGTTTCTCGGGCCGGCGGCGTCCGACCGCCAAGATTCGCATCGGGGGCGCTTCGACCTCTCCGCAATGGAGCAGGCCCGAGACATCCACCGTGCCTTCGATTGCGAAATTGCACCCGATCCAGACCTGGAAGCGGGCGAGTTCGAGCTCCTCCTCGGGAGTAGCCGGACCGTCGAGAACCAGGACCGCCCGCCCCTCATCGACTCGCTGAGAGAGCATGGTCGCGACTTCGGCCAGGTCTCCACGGGTGAGCTGCGGACCGGCAGAGAGCGTGATGGGCTTGTCAAGAAGCCTCCGGGGATAACGACCCAGCACGAGATCGGAGTCTCGGTAGTCGGCGGCCTTCAGAGCCACCAGGCCTTCGGCCTGACCAAGCTGTGCTGCCTTGATCCCGAATGACGACAGGCTGACCTGGAGCTGAGCCGACAATGCCGGATCGTCCTCGCGAAGCCTGACCTCCATCCCGCGGGGCAGGTGCGACATCAACTGCCCGGCGCCCCCGTGGGGAACGGTCAACGTGCGCCCGAGGAGGTCCTCTTCGGTACCCAAAATGCGTTGGGCGACGATGCCGATTGGGAGAGCCAGTCGATCGGACGACGGGACCCCACTGCGGTCGAAGGTCGTCAGGAAGGGAAGGCTTTCGTGTAGCGTGCACGCCTGATTGAAGACGTCGCGCATGGACCCTTTCGAACGGCGCGCCAGGAAGCGCGCGGCCGCCGCTTCGATAGCGGCACGGACTTTGGTCAGACGTGCGTCGTCCCGCGACAATGCGGTGTCCGCTTCACCGAAATAGATTGCGGCTTTCTTGAGGAAAGCGTCATCGCGGATGCGCTCGCCACGGATCAGATCCTCGATCAGTCCGTCGGCACACATTGACAGGGTTGCATCGTCCGGGGCGCGTAGAAAAAGTCCCGGGGAGGCAGGCATGACGTCGGATTCGAGCGTCAACCTGAGGGATGCGTCATCGCGCATGAAGCGGCCATCGGGACCATCCCAGATCATCTTGCCGAGCCGGTTGCGGCCGACTGGCTTGGATTTCTTGAGCATTTCCTCTGCTGCGGAGAGCTTGACCTCTTTCTTGGCCGCGACGCCCTGGGTCAGGTCGACGAGAACATCGGAACGCGAGACATTGGTCACCCGGCCTTCTGGGAATTCGCGCAAATAAGCCGACGCGGACACCAGGTTGCCCCAGCGGAGCCAGAGAGGTCCATTCGCGGTCTGATGGCGCGTAAATCCGAGCTGTCTTGCCTGCCGATCGTAACGATCGACAAGGTTCTCGCCTTCCTTCAGGGGCAAAGCAGGTGTCGCGTTGGCATCTCGGCGGAGGACCTGGACTTCCCGATAGGACGCTGTCCCGTTGGCACCGGGATTCCCAAGCTTGGCCAGCACGAGTTGAAGTCCGTAAGGCGACAGGTCGGGCCAGAGGAGTTCGTCACTTTTATTGGTCATCATCACGCCATTTCACGGGAAATCCTTCCGACCATCGCCGGAGCACCCGCAAGGCGCAAGTAATCGAATCCTACAAGCGAGCGATGAGTATGGATAACAGGAGCGCTATTCCGATGACCCCAGTAGCGAGGCCCGCGATGGACATTTTGATCGCAAGACGGTTTCGTTGCGAAAGTGCCGCCAGGACGACGGATGAGACGTCGAAATAGGCGCCTGCCGCCCCCTGGACCAGGGGCACCTCTTGCCAGCTCGTCGGGAGAAATTTTGCAACTGCCGAGATGGTGTCAACACCATCGGCAGTGACTGAGAAGGTTAATACCCGGTCCAGAGGCTGATCTGTTGGATGAATTCCGAGAGTTGATGCTCCAATCGAGACGCGATCGACGCCCCAGGGAAACATCGGCATCGAGCTCGAGCGGATCTCGAACCCTCCATGCACTCGCCTCATCCAGTAGCGGGTTGGTTCGCTAGGAGCCTGATTGTCGTCATCCAGGTCGGCAAACCGGTCTTCCGGCGCGGGCACGCTGGGGAAGGGGAGATCGCCGGCATCAAGGAGGGTGCGAGCCTGCGAGATCGCTGTATCCCAGGCGAGGTGCTCCTCTTCGAAGTTGGGTAGCGCAAGCGGGAATCCGACACGAGCCGGAACAACCGGCAATGAACCGACGAACGAGCGCAAGTCAGCATCTTCGCGATGGAAGGCGCGGGTTTCGGCTCCCGCGGCACCAACGGTGGTTGCCAGCATGACCTGCTCGGGCCAATCCGGGATCTGCCTGCGGATATCGTCGTGTTCAATGACGAGAGCGAAATCGCCGCCGACATCCTTCATAGCTCGCCTCCGTTCATGGCTGACGACATGAAGGCGTGGACGGCGTCCTGAATGCCGCCGTGGCTGACTCGAATGAAATTCATGGCGGTATTGTTGCCTTCTGGCTCGAACGGCCCTGCGATCACGATCCGCTCCGCGATCGCGCCAAGCGCCGATCCGGAAAGCCTTGCCATAGCGGCCGTGAGCGCCTGTCGACGAGTCCCTGCCCATCGCCAGGTAGGGCGCCCCTGGTTGGCTTTTTGCACCGGCAACCTTGCAAATGCCGCCTGGGCTGCGGCCGCTAGCCAGGACTGCGCAGATCGGGCGAAGTATGGGTTTTCCGTGGCAGCTTCGATCCGCCGGACGTAACCCAGGGGAGGAGGCCCCAGCGCCTGTCGGAAGCAAGTGCCTATGGGACCGTCCAGAAGACGCATGGGATTGGTGTCAGGGTTCTGCTTTGTCTCTTCAACGGCCTTGCCTGCCCGCCAGACGAGGAGCTCGGAGTCCATGCCGGCGACAGCCAGCCGCCAGCGATCGTCCCTCGGCCTGTTGACGAGGGTGATGTTGGCTTTCGGGACCAACCACCAGGACGGCAGGTCGACGAGCGTCCTCAGGCATGACTCCAGGGCATCCTCATCCACACGAACGTAGTTTGCATGGGCGGCCATCGCAAAGACGTCCCGTTCGTCGTCGTCATAGGAGCGTTCTGCGGTCTCGTCGGCCGCCGCCAAGTCGAGTGCCTGCATCAGGACTGCTGATGCGGTGGCGAGATCGGCGTCCCGAAAGCGATCTGGTAGTTTCCAGCAGCGTTCTCCAAGGTCGCCGATAATCGGCAGTCCCTCCGAGCCCACTGACGCGATCAAGCCAGCGATGAGCCGGGCCGGATCGTGCCCATCGCGATTGCGGAACATCGGGTCGGCCGGTCCGAAGCCGAACAGAGCTTCCCAAAGCACGTCGCCTGGGGTTGCCGCGATGAGCGCTCCGATCTCATCGGAACGGACATCGCTTGGAAGGGTGGTGGTCATTGATGATCCGGAAAAACAAGAGCCCTGTATGCGAAATAGCACGGCACTCCTGAATTGCGCACCTGCTCTGGAGCTCCTTTCCCCGACGATCTCAAATCGCCAGGCTGAGCAGGGCCTCATTTTCGTTGTCGAGCGCGTTGGCGTGTTTCACGAAGGATTCGAATAACTTATTCGAATCCTGTGGAGCGCCGTTGCCGCCCGGCCGTCCGATTGAGCGATCCAGTCGCCAGGCTCCGGAATAGTCCCGGACGAGCACCCCCGCGCACGGCAGGATCTTTCCATTGGATTTCTCGATGCGGATGACGCGGGTCTCTCCGGCGGCGGCCTGTTTCAGCGCTTCGAGGACCGAGCGGTCGCAGCCGGCATCCACGAGCCGCTGTCCGTCACGCATGGAGAGTACCTCGATTGTATCGCATTGAGTGACCGGGTCGGCTAGCGCCCCACACGGCAGCGCCCGATCGATCCACTCACGACCGTCTTGCGGTCTTGCATCAAAGGCATCCACCGCGGCACGGAGGTAGCGAATGCTGTCTGACAACGAGCGATGGGTCTCGTAAGAGACCCATTTGCCCATCGACGAGTTGACATCATAGGTCGCTTGGGCGGGAACATGCTTCTCCATCAGATCGAGTAGCCGCCTTGCCGTCTGTGTGTACTCCGGGGAGAGCCGACCGGCGTCGCGATCAAACAGTTGCTGCAATTCCAAGATCGTTGATAGTTCTGCCCCGTTCATCCCCTTCAGATGCCGCGGGTCAATGAGGTTTTTGCGGACGCAATTGATCGCGTCCTCGAGGATACGGATGCGTCCCTCGAACAGGCACTCGGTCAGGTCCAACCGTCCAATATAGACCGAGTTGTCGGCAAGGCATCGAGCACCCTTGGACGAGACGGCCATGTCAAAGGCAATTGCAGCTGCCGTCTCGTCCACCCGCCAGCGATGAATGTTTCCGGGCGAGAGATCCCACAAGAGTTGGAAGCCGGAAGGCGTCGTGCGAACCGACTGGTCCACGATAAGATGAGAGGTAGCAGTTCCGACTGAGGCTTCGTTGCCGGATAGATAGGTGGAAACATAACCGAGTGCCGGCTCCGATACTCTCATGCAGAGCTTGCCGTCGATCTCGCGCAGATCCTGCAATGCGCGATGACCAATCAAAAGTTGCGTGGCAGTGATGCCCCTGGAAGCATCCGCGTCCCAGCGACGCAGGCCGCCTTCTTTTTTGTATTTCTCTTCAATCTGCTGTCGCGTGGATGTCTTTTCGGACGACACTGAAAGGTCGTAACCTTTCTCTCCGGCCAGATGAAGCACGTTGAATGGATCTTTTGCCATTTTGCGACGATCCGCGATTAGCGTTGGCGCGTCGCTGGATTCGCAGATTTCGACCCAATAGGCATCTTCGGCGCGGTAGGTCTTCACGGTCTCGCCAGCCGGAGCGTAGAAGGCGGACCGGCTGCGACGTTCGGTCCGGTGAGCCTCTTCGCCCAACAGCGAACATCCAAGCTCGAATGCAACCGTGACCGGACCGCGCGGCGCCTGAATTTCGACATCCGTTGTCGCGTAAGCGGTTTCGGTTTCAACGGTACGCCGTCGTTTTACGACATACTCGATGCAATAGCTGAAGGGGACGGTCAACCTCAGGCTCATGGGCTCATCTCCAAGATCGGGGTGGGCGCCGGCGCGAGGTGCGGCTCGGACTCAAGGGCGGCTGCAATATGACGTTCGACGAGAGCACGGTGCTCCGGTGTGCCGTATCGCACCTGCAGACCATCCTCTCTGAGCGAGGCAACCAGCAACGCATGCTCGGACGTTGAATATCCTCCTTGCTCCCTGATCGCGAAAACACGTCCTCCGCGGGCGATTTCGTCGAGCATGCCGGTGGCATCGACATTGAGGCGGCTCGCGATTTCAAAGAGCTTACCCTGAGACAGCAGCTCTACAGACGAGATTCTACCGTCAGTGTCCCGCAGCATGTTCAAGCCAAAAGCGCGGTCTTCCCAACCCAGTTCGGTCGGGCGGTTCTGGTAGCGACGTAGCGCGTCCCGGGCGAATTCAGCAGCTTGGGTGCGAAGTTCAAGGTGGTCCACAACCATTGCCGCGCGCGACGGTTCGAAATTTCCCGGGTAACGCTCGCCGGACCATTCAGGTCGCTTCGGCCGGACCTCAGCGAGTTGCTTCCAGCGCTCGGTTTGCTGAGGCGAAAGCTCGGGAAGAGAGGCTACAACCTCCAACGTTCGCAAAAGCCTTGGCGTGACCTGGTCACCAGATTCGGAAAGGGTATCGCGTAGTGCGACGGCACATTCGATCGCATCTGGTAGGAGCGACAGCGGGTGCTCCCAGAGCTTTTTGAGTGCCTGGTGGGCCAGCGTGACGACTGCGTCGACGTAGGGAGTTGCCCTTACAGCTGTCGGGTCGACGATCTCGAAAGTCGCAATCGTCTGCACTTCATCGTCTGGGTGTCGCCGTTTCAGTTCTGCCCGGCCGAACTCGGACTCCGTAAGGCTGTAGTAGTGAGACCTGGCATCATCCCAAACCAACCCATTGTAGCCCGCCACGTCTGAGCCGTCGAAGGATCGCGCGGCCTTGCCGAATTTCACGGCCGCTGAGCCAAATTTCCGGTCGATGTAGAGAACCGGTTCATGGCAGCGCACGTAGATCTTGTCGTCGATCGCCATGAAGGATCGCGCGCGACGTTCCAGCTTTTGCCTGACCTTCTCGCCGCCGTCGTCGCTGTACATGCGAAACGGCGTTGGGTGTCTCCGCTCCAATTCGCTGCGCGACCTAGCGTTTCCGGCGGCTTCGGAATCGTGGGGAATGTTAAGATGGAGGCCTGCGAACAGGCCTTTATTGAGACTATCAGCGGCCAAGGACGCTGCAGCCGCCTCGACGGATACGGATTCGACGTAGAGCGCACCGTCGAATAGTACGATCTCTCGTAGTGAGCCATCTGGCTTGGCACAGAAGGCGTCCTCGAAGGACCATTTTGGCGGATCCTGGTTCTGGCGAGCGCCCGGCAAGGTGCCGACGCGGAACACAGTCTTCACTGACGAGCGCGGCACTTCCGGAATTTCAATCTCGCCGGTTGCGGGAAAATAGGCGGCGCGGGTCTTGATCGCGCGGGCAGGTTTAAACTGGACCGGGTACTGGAACTTCAGCTGGAATTTCATGTCGCCAGGAACTCGTTCAAAGCCGTCCTCGAGGGGGAGGATTCGTTTGTACTAGGCCGGTCCGCAAGAGCGAAACGCTTAGGGGATCGTCGTCGTTGCGGGCTCTGGTTCGCTGGTGAGAATGGGCGTCATCTCAATGGCTCTTCCACTGTTTCGAACGGTGTCACGTCCTCGATCGTTACGCCGAGATTGGCGAGCGCTCCGCCCGGAATGACGGCGACCAGAAGCCGCAGTGGTCTAACGTCCTCGGAAGCCAGATAGCCGGTGAGCTCATCCTGGCCCGATACCACGGTGAGCGATCCGCGCGCGATCTTGACGACAAGCGTGTCATCCTCCGGGGCGTCCGGCGCGATAGACCAGCGGTCTCGCCGGGTCGTCGAGAAAATGTGTCTTGCGGTCTGTGCGGGCAAGTCAACGAAGCTCCAAACCGCGTCCTTGTATTCGTCGGGGGGTTCTCCGAGAGCGGCCACGAAATCCGCGGCCATTGGGTCGCGCACTCTGATGAGGCGAACGGCTCTGGCTTCCGCCGGAACGATGGCGAATGGCATTGCGATCAGCCTGGCTTCGACCGGCGACAGGGTCGCGTACCAGTCGATCTCGTCGAAGGCGATGGCGGCGTCGAACCTGTGCAACAACGGATCCATACCAGCCTCGGCGAGCACCCAGTCTCTGCCTGAACCCGCCGACATGACTTTGATCCAATCCTGAGGCGCACCCGACGCTCCGAGCCGGAACAGATCCGATTTTATCCGTTTCGGGGTGGTGTTGAACGCCCGCGCCAGCAGACCTTCGAGGTCGGCGCCGTGCAACTGGAGGGTTGAACCGATGCGTTCGGCAAACATCTGAGCATGGGCTGCCGCCAGTGATCCCTCCCGATCGCCGGCGTCTCGGGCTCGCGGCAGACCGCTTCCACCATCGTCCCTGTCTGCGACAATCCTGGCCGCTTGGCCGATCTGGGCCGCGGCGAAATCGGTGACCGGGCGCAATCGTCCACGCAGGCCCTCGGTTTTTTCTTCCAGGAGCTTGGCCTGTGTTTTCAGGCCAGCCATCAACCTTCGAATACCCATCTTGATACGCTCCATCACGTCGATAATTTGTTCCAGCAATCCCCTGCGCCGCACCGTTCCCGCCGATGCTCCCGAGCCGCCTTCGGTCGTCGGGCCTTCGAACGGGCCGAGTGACCCGGATGCAAATTCGGGGGAGGCGCGCGGCGCACCTCCGATCGTTGAAGCGGATGGCCCGGATTCATCGTTGGCCGCCAAACGGGCCAATAACGTTATCAACAAGATCAATCCGACAAGACTGAGCGCCCACCAGGGAAGTCCAAGCCATTTTCCTGTGCTTGTACTGTCTCCACCCGATCCGTCGATGTAGGTGGTGACTTTTTCCTTGATCGTAACCGCGGACGGGCCGGCAGGAGCCCGGATCGAGGATTGAGCTTGGTCGTAGAGTATTCGGGCCTGGGAAAGCACGCCCATCCCGAAAAAGTCCGGTAAGCCGAGGAGGGCCGCGCCGAGCATAATTGCCGTCGTTGCACGGCGGATCCTAGCTTCGCCGGCGTCGGCATCGCCGCGCCAGCCGAAGCGCGCAAGTGCTCCGAATATGCCGAGCTTTTTCACGACGGTACCGCCGGCGATCCTGGATAGGCCTGATGCCAGGATGAACAGGCCAGCTACGGCAACGGCCAGGGCCACGGCGAAGCTGACGAGCGACGTTTCTACGGAGCCGCTGGCGGCCGCCCAGGCGGGCGCCGGCGGCAATGTCACGAGCGTCGCCTGCGCAGCCAGGAACGCTGCGCGGCGTCTGCCTGCGTGCATGATTCGATCCTCTTCTCCGGGCACATCTGTCAGGTCGAAGCTAGTCCATATGGCGCGTGCAACAAGGATTCGATTGACGAATGGTGTGGATGGGGTCCCTCCCACGCGTTCCGCCTGCCTGCGCGCCGCGCCAATATTGACCGAAGATGAGGACTATTTCGATGTCTATAACGACCTTGCGGGCCACGGGGGTCTTCGCCTGCCTTGCGCTCTCGACTGTTGCTGGAACCCTTCCGGTGGCGGCGGAGGGCACTTCCTCGGTTAAGTCGACTTTGTCGTCTGGGCGAGGCGAGGTGCTGATGAGCAGTTCGCCGCGACCGTCGTGTCGGTTTTCAAAGGCGAAATGCGGCTATGTGGACGATGCGGGCCGACCGGTGATCGCAGCAGAATTCGATTGGGTCGATGGATTCGCAGGCCCATCGGCGCGGGTGAAGGTCGCGGGTCTGTACGGATTGATTAACCGCAAAGGTTTAGCCGTCGTCCCGCCGATCTGGGACTATATTGCGCCTCTCGATCATGGACGGGCACTCGCGTTGAAAGATCGCCACTGGGGTGTCGTCGGCGAAGGCGGGGAAGTCCTTCCGCCTAGATATTCCGGCATCGTTCCGATGTCGGGCGCCATTTTTGCGGTGTCGATTTCCGAAGCCGATCCGCCGCCAGTCGACCAGGTGACCCTGGAGCGAGAGGAAAGGCTGCCTGGCCCGCTCCTTCCGTTGTCCGGCCGGTGGGGCATTGTGAGTGCGCCAGCTTCGTGGATTGTCCCAGCCGCGAAGTATCGAGAGATCAGACGTTTTTCCCGTGGCGTATCGGATGTCATTTGGGCTCGCTCGGCCGCGAAGTGGCAGCTCGTTTCCTTCACGGGTCTTCCGGTTACCGACGCGCTCTATGACTACCTGGATGAAGGGATCGATGATCTGGTGATCGTTCGGACGGCTAACCAATGGAACGTCGTTGACGCGGCCGGCCGACAATTGCTGCCCTCCGGCACCTCCTTCGTTCGACGCAGGCCGGACGGCTCAATCAGCTATCAGGTGGGCAATGCCGAAGGGCTGGTGGCCGATGGCGGCAGGATCGTGTTGCCGGCTCGATTTGAACGCATTATCGAGACGCGCAATGGCTATGTGCGCGCGATCGTAGCTGGCTCCGAGGGCTGGTATAGCCGCACCGGACAGCCTATAGCCATGCCTTCTGATACTGGTGCGACGCCAGTGCCAGGTCAGGCTGACGCCAGCTACCGAAGAGAAGCGGGTGGCAGCGTCCTGGTTTGCGATGAGGAGGTGAAGGCCGTCCGCAGGGGCGCGGTTTGGGGTTATGTCGATGCTCGGAACGTGACGTTCATTTCACCCCGTTTCCGCGCTGCAGGATGCTTCGAACGAGGCGAAGCTTTCGTCGTAGAGCGAGATGGCAGCGCTTGGTGTCGGATCGACAAGTCCGGACGGATCATCCGGGCCCAATCCTGCACATGCCAGCCGCAGTCGAGTGAGAAGGCTCAATTCAAAGCCGGCGGTCGATTGCCGGGCTGCAAGGCGCCGAACGTCGGCGAGCGCGGCGGATCGCCGTAGGCATTGGTGCCTTGGGTGCCGGGATATGCGATCAGGGCCACGAGCACTGCGATGCTGCCGAATGCCCCGAGCGACTGAATGACATCGGCGGTGAGCCCTGAATACATGAGGCCTCCAGCGAGCCACACAAGTGACGGTACGGACATTGGTATGGTCCACCAGTTGCTGACACCAATGTCATTGAGCCGCGCGCGAACCGAAAAAAACAGGAGCGACGTTGTGGCGAGCTCAGCGACCAATCCGATTAGGGCGAAGGCAACGATCCCGGTAATATCGTCCATACCTGCGCCGCCGGTGATCATCGGGCCGCCGACGAAAATCAGGATCAAGCCACCAACGATGGCCGAAATGATGCTTTGATAGATGACTGAAAGGCCAAATTGGACCCGGCCGATCCGTCCTTGGGCTCCAAATACGGCGGCAAGCCCATAACCGACGGCCCCATGGCGATTTCGCGCGATCATTGCTCTTCTCCGGCCGGTTCGAGCACAATCGTCGGAGGCTTACGGCTCCTCACCATGACAAGGACGGCCAGAAGCCCCAGCACGCCGGCGACCGACGCGGTTCGGAAGAGATCCCATCCAGCGATCGGATCTCCGGAGGACGCCGGGTGGATGAAAGCAGCTCGTAGTTCGCTCGCGAAGAGTAGGACAAGGAGCGAGATCCAGAAAGGCGACATGCCGGCGTCTTTCAGCCTGGCCTTGAGCCAGAGTGCGATCAGGCCCCACACGAGGATCGAGCAAGCAACGGAAACAGCCGTCATGGTGTATTTTGCGAAAGGTGAGAGCGATTGTGCCCAGATCATCAGCGCCGCGGCCAAGACCGAAAACAGCCAGAGGTATCCAAAGCCGACCAGGAACTGGAGCCGGCCGATGCGTCCGCGCAGCGGAAAAATAGCCGATGGTCGATAGGACGTCATTAATGGCTCCGCTGGGCCCGCTGTTCGGTTATCTAATCCTTGGAGAACAACTGCCTCTGAGCAGAAGGTCAAGTTGGCGGGCGGCGTCCTCCCCGTTGAAAGCGGGGACGGACGGCAATTTCGCTGGTTATCCAGGCTATCATCGGCGCGGTGACAGGAAATGCTGGCTGCAGCCGCCGGTGTCCGGAGCCTTGGACGGGCGCCTTAGCGGCTGCGTCCGCAGCCCAAACAGGTCATGATCCAGCCGTTCTATACCTGAAGAATGCCCAAGTGGTCTTGGGATGCTCTCTCGCATTGAGTTATGCTGCGTATTGGTAGTGTTTCAGTTTGAATTGACAGCTCTGCCTGTGTCTGGTTATGTTCGTCATATGTTCTAGTCGCGTGAGGCGTCTTGTTTCTCAGTTTTCAGTACGGCTTGCGCCCGACACGCGTACAGCATCGCGCGCTCGAGCGAATCCTCGAGAAACAGCGTCTGCTTTACAATGCGGCGCTGGAGGAACGGATCGAGGCGTGGCGCAAGGCGCGCACCTCGATCACCACGATCGATCAGACTAAGTCGCTCACGACGATCCGCCAGGATGATCTGGCCGGTTACGGCGCACTGCCTGCAAACCTCTCTCGCTGGTCGCTGAAGAAGGTGGACGAGGCCTTTCAGGCGTTCTTTCGCCGCGTCAAGGTCAAACACGGCAAGGCGGGCTTTCCGCGCTTTCGTGGACGCGCCGGCTGGCGCTCGTTCGGCTTCTCCGAGTTCTCCGGTGTCCGGCTCATTGCCGGGAAGATCCTGTTCAAGGGGCTCGCCGGCGGCCTGAAGCTGCACCTGCATCGGCCACTCCCGGCCGGTGCGTCGATCCGCTCCTGCGTATTCACCAAAGACGGCCGCGCCTGGCGCGTCACGCTGCAGGTCGAGGTGCCGGACCTGCAAACCGTGCGGCGGGAGGCAGGCGACCTCGTCGGCATCGACTGGGGCGTCGAAACGCTGGCGACGCTGTCGACCGGCGAGCGGATCGAGAACCCGCGGCTCGGTATCGCCGCGGCCGCAGGGATCCGGCGGGCCGCTCGCAGGCTGGCGCGCGCCAAGCGCGGCTCGCGGCGGTTGAAGACCAAGGCGCAGCTGGCGCGACTGCAGCGCAAGCTAGCCAACCGGCGCCGGACTCATTTGCACCAGGTCTCCGCCACGATCGCGCGCCGCTTTGGCGCCATTGCGGTCGAGGAGCTGCGGGTGACGAACATGACCGCGTCGGCGAAGGGAGACGCGATCAATCCAGGCAAGAACGTCCGGCAGAAGGCCGGTTTGAACAGGGAGATTCTCGACACGTCACCGGGCATGCTGATCGGGATGTTGCGCTACAAGGCTGCAAGGGCCGGTGGACGCTTTGTCGCCGTCGATGCGAGAAACACCTCGCAGGACTGCTCGGGATGCGGCGCGCAGGTTCGGAAGGACCTGAATGAGCGCATCCACAAATGCGTGCATTGCGATCTGGAAGTCCACCGCGACGTCAACGCTGCGCGGAACGTCCGGAACCGGGCCGTAGCGGGTCCGTGGAGCGGCTTTGCGCAGCAACTGCCGAACGTCCTCGCTGGAGGACGTCGCTCCGGAAATCTCACGGCGAAGATCGCGGCTTGACGGCCGCGAAATTCAAACTGAGACACTACCGTATTCGGCGACCACTTCGAGGAATGCGGGACCGTAGCGGTCGGCCTTTACGGCGTCGATGCCAAAAATTTCCGCGAGCTCGAGGCGTGTTTTCGGCATGCGATCTACGATGCCACGCAAGGTCTTGTCGTGGGCGACAATGTAGGGCTTGACCTTTCGCGATCTGGCCAAACTCATGCGCGTTCGCCGCAGGGCATTGAACAGCGTGTCGCCAGGGGCCCTTGTGGTGAGCAGGTTGCTCTGCCTCGAGGTGATCTTCGACTTGCGGCGGCTTCCCTGCCGGGCAAAACCGCGGAGTTTCTTCGCGCGCGCCGGTGCCTCGTCGATCACTGGATCGAGCCGGAGCTCCACCTGGGCCCCTGCGTCGAGCACGGCAGCTCCAGCCTCGGTGATTTTCAAGCCGGCCATGCCGGCGTAGTCTACCGACGCCAGGCCGAGCGCGATCGCTTGCCGCAGGGTTGACCGCCATGTCGTTTCCCCGATGTCGCGGCCGCGACCTGCCGCCGTCAAATCGATATCCTTCTTGCTTGCCATGCGATCTGGCACGTCGCCGCGCAGGAACTGAACAATTTCATGCGCCTGGAAACGCTCGCCGGTGGCGCGGATTGCCTCAAGCGCTTTGCGCACCACGGAGGTGCCGTCGATGGTATCGGGCGGTTCGATGCATGTATCACAGGCCATGCAGGCGCCGGGATAACGCTCGTCGAAATGTCCAAGGATGGCGGCGCGGCGGCAGCCGGGCGTTTCGCAGATGCCGATCAGCGCATCGAGCTTGCATGTCCCGGTGCGCTTTTCAGCTACACCGCCCTTGCCCTTTCGGATCATGCGCCGGCGCCGGGAAACGTCTCCGGAGCCGAACAGCATGAGCGTATGCGAGGGCGCGCCGTCGCGACCCGCGCGGCCGGTTTCCTGGTAATAGGCCTCGACAGAGGACGGCAGGTCTGCGTGCGCCACGAAGCGCACATCCGCCTTGTCGATGCCCATGCCGAACGCAATGGTCGCGCACATGACAACGCCGCGGCCGCCGGTGAAAGCTGCCTGGTTGGCGTCCCGGATGGCCGGGGTGAGGTTCGCGTGATACGGCAAGGACCTGTACCCCTGCTTGCACAAGAAGGCAGCGAGCTCTTCAGTCTTTTTCCGGCTGAGGCAATAAATGATGCCACTTTCGCCCTTGTGGTCTGAAACGAAGCCCAGCAGTTGCTTCTTCCAGTCTTTTGCCTTTTCCTCGATCGCGTAGGAGATGTTGGGACGATCGAAAGATTTGGTGAATCGACGGGCACCCTCGAGCCCGAGGCTCGCGATCATATCGGTCAGGGTCTGGGGATCCGCGGTTGCAGTCAGTGCCACGATCGGCACGCCGGGAAACCGGCTCTTGAGAGTGCCCAGTTCTCGGTATTCCGGTCGGAAGTCGTGCCCCCAGGTGGAGACACAATGGGCCTCGTCGATGGCCAACACGGAAATCTTTGTCTTCTCGAGGATTCGGGAGAAACCAACCGTCGCCATCCGCTCGGGGGTCACATAAAGGAGATCGAATTCGCCAGCCAGCAGCTGGGCCTCGACGTTTTTCTGCTCGGACCGAGAGAGGCTCGAGTTCAGATAGGCAGCCCGAAGGCCGATCTGGCGGAGCTTTTCGACCTGATCGCGCATGAGTGCGATCAGCGGCGAGATCACGATGCCGGTCCCCTTGCGACAGAGGGCGGGGATCTGGAAGCACAGCGATTTTCCGGCACCGGTCGGAAACAACACCACCGCATCGCGGCCGTCGATGATGTGGTCGATCACTTCACCCTGGGGACCCCTGAATTCGGAATGCCCAAACACCGTCTTCAGCGTGGCGAGGGGGTCGGAGTAGGAATTTTGCGCTTCAATCATGCCGGATAGTGTGCCCCGGGGCGGGTGAAAGAGTGGTTAATATCGGTATTCTAATCCTTGGAAATGAAGTTCTTACGGCTTCGGTGCGGTATCGCGGCGAGCCGCGCCCGACAGGATTTCCAGGACCGAATCGCGATATTCAGCATCCTTCTGTAGCATCCGGGAGTGCATCTCGGCCACTGCGGCGACGGTGCGGCGAGCGAGTTCGCCGGATAGTCGCTCGAAGTCCTCTGCGTAACCACGGTCGAGCTCCGAAAGGGCCGCAGCCGCCTCCGCCGAGGCGTGATCGAGCAGAACGGCCGACTTTTCGACATATCGGTGCGGATCGGTGCCAGAAATAGGGTCGTCCTGCCAGGTGCTATTTCCGATCAGCGGCAGGCGTTCGATATTCTCCAAATAGAGCCTGTTTGCGGTCTCCTTCACCACTGTGGCCGTCGCGTAGGCGCGCGTGATCTTTCTGCTCGGCAGCGGGAGGGTCGCGCCCTTAGGCAGGATACGCTGCACATCGTCGGGCAATGTTGGCCGCAGGACACAGGCCCTTCCGATCACGACTGTCCGTGCGATCGAGGCGCGAGCTGCGTCACGCTTTGCACGGAGGTTGGCGAGTTGCCTGGCGCCGGCTTCGGCCATGAAAGAGAAGGCGACCGGAGTTGGCAGATAGATGGATTGGGAGAAGTGAAAAGCATCTTTCCTGCCGACGAATTCGCGACAGAATTTCTCGTAGCGAGCAACCTCAGCCTTCCGGTCCAGCCCAGTGTGACCAAGCGGATGGAAATGCTCGAAGAATCCGGATTTGCGGAACTGATACGTGTCCACGTTCACGTTATTGGCGAACTGGGCCATGATGTTGACGGCCGTGGGGTTGACGCGCCAGTCGCCGAACGGCGGCCAAGGACGATTGATGTGAGGCTTGCCGTCCTCGGTTACCGTCCGTTCATAGAGGTAGATCTCGTTGCTGTCGCTCTGGGTAAAAAAGCGTGTCCCGGGACCTTTTTCTGTCACCCATTCGAGTAGAGCCAATCCGCCGAGACCGAGTGTCGGTTTGCGAGACCCGATCACGCCAACGCTCCAAGCAGGAGCTCGTCGTTCGGGTCGAATTGGATCGAGGGACCGCCGGCGATGAGATCCGGCTCGAGCCCGAGGGCAACCGCGGCCTCGACGGCGGTCAGCCACGAGCCGCGGGGGGCCGGAATTCCATATTGATCGTCACGATCGATCTGACGAAACAGGGAGTCGATCCGTTCAGCGGCGCCCGAGAGCATGCCCCCCGGCATCAGCATAGCCTCAGTTTCATCGACCTTGCTGGCGATGTCAGCCGGCAGGCCCGACATCCAGTACTGTGCGGTGAGCGCGCGGCGGGCTGAGTGGAAGGCCGTGGTCATCAACTCGCGCAACAGGCCGTCGCGGTCGCGGACGAGGAAGCGGCCGTCGGCTTCCTGAAGAGTCATTCCGGAAGATTTGAATTTCACACCGGCTCGCGCGGCCCACGCCGCGGCGGTCTCTTCGGCGGCTACGCGGTCGAGAAGCGGGAAGGGGATTCCTGGCTGGATCGAATTGGGGAAGGGCTTCTGATAGTCGGTAGTCGCCTCTCGATCCAGCGTAACCGTCCAGATCGGCTCGAGATCCCGGCGCCAAAGCTGACCGTCGACCAGGAGCAGGTCGGAAGCGACCTTCTTGGCGCGCTCAACCGGCCAGGCCGTGTTGTCCTTGTGGATCTCGCGCATGCTGCCGAGGAGCTCATTGTAGGAGGCCTGGGCTCGCCCCCTGAACTTGGAGAAGAACGGATTCTGCCCCCACACCTCATCCTGGGCGACCAGATCCTCGAACGTCGCCGCGCGCCCGGTCGGACCTTTCAGCTGGCGATAAAGCGCGCCTGCGTGGCCGGCCGAGACCATGCGGACGGTTTCCTTCTTCCGTGGTCGCCCGAATTTGGACCATCGCTCGTAGCTGAGTACGAGGGCCTCTGGGTTATCCAGCTGCTCCGCCTCGGGCACTTCGACAGTCGCTGCGACATGGCACCAAAACGTTTTCACCTTGCTTTGGCGCCTTGCGATACCGCGAATGGTCGCGGGAACCCTGATTGTCAGCTGGCGAGACATGGTTGAATTCCGGTTCTGAGGCAGGTCGACACCATAGCCTCCCGACTTGAAAGGCTGAACGCCAAGAGCAATCGGTATACACAAGGATTAGAATACGACAGGTTTGTGATTGCAGGACTGCCGATTATGGTCGCAGAAACCCCTCCTGAATGCGACCACCCTCTTGTCCAAGTCATTTCCACCGCGAGTTGAAGCCGTTGCGAGCGCTGATGAAGCGCCGGCGCGGCGCCGGCGTCGTTCGACCGCCGTCAAGCGAAAGGTGATGCCAAAGAGCTTCATTGGCAACTTCCTGGACGGTCCGAGGCCGAAGTTTGCTTCTCAGATCCGTACGAACGCCGAGATCAGCCGGTATCTGCTCGAACTGTCACTCGAGGATCTTGGTGGCAAGCCGATCACCGGCCCCTCTCCGGAAGGCGACGACCGCATCGCTCGCACCATGGCGATGGAAGTCATTGCGGCTATCCAGCGCGATGGCCACGCGGAAGCACAGCATTGGTACACGTCTTCGCTGAAAAAGGCGGAGGCTATCATCGGGCTCATGCATCCCGAGATCATCGACGACGCTGCTGCGGTTCGATCCAAAGCAGCCGGGTTTACGAGCGCACGCGATGCTCACTTGGTGATGGTTGCCGCAATGGCCATTACGAGCCAGTCGGTCACCGTAAGGGACAACGCCAGGTTCGCCAAGAAACAGTTCGAGCACTATGTCAAGCATGGCCGCTTCGACACGACTGTGGTCATGGGCACCAAAGCGCTGTCGATACAGCGAAATCTCCAGAAGTTTAACCAACTGGTCGAGGTCTTCCAGCACGATTACGCAGCACTTCGCACATTCCTGACGACCGAGTTCACTATGGCTGAAGTGGCCGCGGCGGCCGCAGCGTCCGGCATGCGGATCAGCGGCGGTGAAATGGTTGACGAGCCGGTTGTAGGCGGAATTGTCTTCGGCCCAAAGATTGGAAATTCATTCCTCGCAAACCTTCTAGGAATATATTCCTCGCTTACGATTGATCTGTGGTATACACGCACCTTCGGCCGCTATACTGGAACTTTGATGAAGGATTCGGTTACGTCCGATCAAGTGGATCGTCTTAGTTCTTCGCTCGCGCGAGACAATAACATTGCTGCTGCGTTGCGGCGTCAAGATGCTTGGATAGATCCCGATGACCTGGGAGTGCTCGAGAACGATGACTTGCTCGCCTATGCTCGAAAGGTTCAGAGAACCTGGGAAGAAGTGCGCAGTTCGCTCGTAGAACAGGGGTCGGACAACGCGTCGATCTCGAGACGTAAAGCTGAACTTGAGTGGCCTAACGCGGCCGAATCCATTATCAAGTCGCTCGGAGCGCCGGTGGATGCACCCGGCAGCAAGAGCAAGCGCCGGTGGATGCGACAAGTTACGAACCGCGCTTTACGAATCCTTGACCTTCACGGTTACAAGATGAGCATCTGCGAGTTGCAGGCACTTTTGTGGGTGCCTGAGAAGCAGTTATGGCTTACTCTGAGCGGGAAATCGACCAAACTAAATCTGATTAGCTACGACGATGCCTTTGCGGCTATCGCACGAAAACAGGGGATAACCGATGATGCAATCCAGCAGGCAATACACTCCGTGGGAGCGAGGCGACTCGGAGGAAGCGCAGATCCAGGATCCGATCTCGCAAGCGACCCCGCAGCAGTTCGGGACCTTCATCTCGACACTCCGCCAGATCGCCGACGGAAAGAAGAAGGCCGCGGCCGACGAAAGTCGGTCGTAAGCGATCCGATCATTCCAATTCCGGTTTCGGAAGATGATCAGCCTTCGTCTTCCTTTGCGATGTAGCGGAGAGGGTAGTGAACCGGATTGAGATCACGACAAACGGCCCGATCAAGGGGAAACTTAACCTCCTTCGCGTCGCCGACGACTACGAGAACAGCAGTGTTGAGCTGGATCATGAAACGGTTGAGCGGGCCCTTCAGGAGGGGCGACTGCTGAAGCTTCTCGCGGATAGCCTTGACAGCGCTGGCCAACAAATACTTCGAGATGCCGTTGTTACTGGCGCGCCAGTGACGCTCGACGATGCGGACGTAGATTTGGCCACATTGGCGTCCGCTCTCGGTATCGACCCGCCGGCGCCGCGCTCGTGATCGACACGCTCCTCGTCCCGGTGTCCCGCTCACGTCCTTGGTAGGGAGCCGGCTGCGGCCTGGAGGGGTTGCAGCCGGCTCCCTCGGTTATGCGCCGCTGCGCACAGAATGCGCCTCGACCGAGGGAGCCGATTTCGGTGGAAAGTACGGGAAAGCAGGGCCTGACTGACGCTGGTTTCTCACGCCCTGTTTAGGGTCACCAGTGTGGCAGCTGCATTCTGAGTCATCCCCGACACAATTGATTAACCCAACCGGCGCGGGTTAGCGAACGTCTTAGTAACTGACAGTTGCGAATCCTTGACCGGTGTGCGCTTAGTGGCTCGTGTTGGTG
Organism: Bradyrhizobium sp. USDA 4341; assembly: GCF_054063755.1. Taxonomy (NCBI): domain Bacteria; kingdom Pseudomonadati; phylum Pseudomonadota; class Alphaproteobacteria; order Hyphomicrobiales; family Nitrobacteraceae; genus Bradyrhizobium; species Bradyrhizobium sp. USDA 4341. The sequence goes on from NZ_JBSSGO010000001.1 coordinate 112,669, forward strand.
ACGATTTGTTGGTTGCCACGAGAAGCTTCCGTGTTGGCGGAGAAGCGTGTGGATGAAACGACCCATCAAGGACTCGATTGCGTATTTTAACTTCTGATTAACATCCTGCCTTCTACGGTATTTTCGACTAAGGGACGACGTAAACCCGATGATTGAACGCAAGTTGGACGACTGGGCGATCGCAAATCAGGCGCTTGCCAGGATTGAAGCTCTCGCACTTCGTCCTGATCCTGGCACGTTCGAGGTGTTTTACACGTATTTCGCGGGAACAATTCCCCAGCTTTCGAGTGACATCGACGGCGTGCTTTCGCTGCGGAATGCGCCCGCTATCCAGGCAGAGGTCGACGCGATCCACAGTCGGGTGTTCAGTGGTGGTCGAAAGACAGATGAAGTTGACGAGGCTGGCGATCGGCTAGCCGAGGCCTTGACGAGTGCTATTTCGTCTATCGCGGAAGCGGCCGGCCAGACCGGTGATGCGTTTACCGAAATCGATCAGGCGCGGCGGAGCCTCGACCCCAAGAACCCGAAGAGCATCTATGCATTCACCGAGAAGCTGGTGGAGGCGACCGCCCGTATCCAGAGCGGCAACAGCGCTCTCCAGGCCCGGTTGCAGGCCTCACGGAGCGAGATCGAGACGCTGCGAGACGACCTGCGGGCCGCGCGTGAGCACAGCGTGCGTGACGCTCTGACGGAAGTCTATAATCGCCGCTATTTCGACGAGAAGGTGACTAGCCTCGTGAATAACGGGAAGCGGCAGCAACCCGTGTCTTTGCTCCTGGTCGACATCGATCATTTCAAGTCGTTCAACGACCGGCTCGGTCATCAGATCGGCGATCAGGTGCTGCGGATGGTGGCGAACTGTCTGCAATCGTGTGTCTCCGATGATCATACCGTGGCCCGGTACGGTGGTGAGGAATTCGCGATCGTGCTCGAGAACTCGCCACTTGAGGAGGCGGCTGAAGTCGCAGAGCGCGTCCGGCGAACCATCATGGGTCGGGATATCAAGAAGAAATCCACCGGGGAATTGCTCGGGCGCCTGACCGTCTCTATCGGTGTTGCGACGCTCCAGCCGATCGACGGCCTTGAGACCTGGATTGGGCGAGCCGACGAGGCGCTCTACCGGTCAAAACGCAATGGCCGCAACCGCGTGATGTGTGAAGATGAGGACGCCGTCAAAGACGTCCCCTTGCGCGCGGTTGGCTAGTGAGCATCGTTATTCACGGCGGGATAGTCTTCCCGGACACCAGCCTCGGTCGGGTCTACGATCTTTTGGAGGGTTTCGCGCCTCGGATCGCGGAGTTGTCCGCCGATGAGCTTGCCACGTTCTTGGCGAATCACGCTTGTCGGAAGCTGGATGCAGCATGTGCCGGCGGCCCGGACGATGGAAGAGCGCCGCTGTCATCCGCTTGGGATGAGATTGATCGGGGTCGCAAGGCCGACCGTGAGGGCGTGCGCCATCCGCTGACCGATTTTGAGTTTCGGGTGGATCTCTTTCCCGTCGGGTCGAACGTATATGGGGTGGTCCGGACGGAGCGCGGACGATGGCTCAAGATCTTTCTAGAAGAGCTTTCGCCATGGGTGCGCGAGTATGTCTATTGGGACAACACCGACCGTCCTGACGATATCCTGGCCGCAGAATGGAAATCGCGAGGGAAGGTGTGGGATCGCATCTCGCGCACCATGATTCGGGGCCGGATCTCCGGAGGATGCAAAGTTGATCTCAGCCGGCTTCTCAATCCTCCCGAATCCGATCAGATCATGGCAAAGTTGCCGGACCTGGCAGCACGGATAGAGAGAACTGCAAAAGATCGCGGCGTCGAGCACTTTTTCCGACACAAGGCTGGGCTCTCGGATGGCGAGCACATTGATGATCACGTGCGAGCGGTCTTGCGGGCGCCGGATTGGCTCAAAAGTACCGCAGGCCAGGCTTGGCTTGCGGAGGAGCGAAAGCGGCTCGGCGAAGTCTTGGTATCGGAAGTCAGATTTGAGGATCTTAGACGACCTCCACCCGCTCCGGTTGCCGGCCCGTTCCCCTGATCCAGCTATCATAGCGGCAAAAAATAATTGCCGACGAGATTAATGTGGGTCAGCGCGTTCTGATCGGAAAGGTCAACTCGCGCTTCTCTACGGCTAGGGACTTGCGTTCCATGTCTCGGGACGGCGTGTTTCATCGGTCACTCCAGGACATGATCGGGAAGGATAATTGGGCCAGCCGCGCGAGGCAATCAGGCGTCGTAGTATCATTTGGATGGCCCAGGGCTGCATCTGGTCCCCCATAGTCTTGGAGGGAATTGAGATTGGGTGTGGTGGCGTTGCGGTCAAAAATCCAGGCAACGCTCGGGGGTATCGGATATCGGCAGATGTCACCGACCGGCGATTCCTCGCCGGACAAAACCGTCGGTCTCCGAGCGGCGCATGGGAATTAGATTGGCAAGGCCGGCGCGCAATGCGACTGTCATTTGTGCCCTGTATTCAGCTTCGTTGCCCATGAGCTCCGCGCGTTTCGACTTCAGCCATGCCGCAACCGGATCTGCAGGATCAGTTGCTAGGGCGATCATGGCGGAAATCGCGGCGAGCGAAGCGTCCTTGTCACCGCCGGCCACGATCCAACTGACGTATGGAATGATCAAGTCGGTACGGTCGGGCGCTACCGCCAAGAGGTGGGCAATGTCGTCACCCCAGTGCTTCACTTCGGGATCCAGGGCGGTCACGATCGGCGGGAAGTTGCCGCTGGATAGCAGCAAGCGGTGCCTGAGCTCGAGGAATGACACCAGGAATGCCGCTCCGGCGCCATGCTCGGCAAGATCTCGCATGATGCAGGAATAGTTGACGGTAGCCAGGATGCGCCGTGTAAACCAAGCAAAGGGAGCGGGTTCAGTTTCTCCCTGGTCCACGAAGCGCCGGAAGAGCGCTGCGTTGATATCGCGGGCCGGGATCAGGTGACCAGCGACCGGACGACACAGTTCGGGATTGGGGACCTGGAGCGGCTGAGCTTGGCGCGTTTTATATTCCAGGTTCGCAACACCGAGCATGATACTGGCGAAGTAGACCAATGAGATGCCTGCTCCAGCTGCCGCCAATGGTGATGCCAGCCCTGCAACTGTGCGGCGGCTGATGGTGCAGCAGCGTCGACGATCGATGTGAGAGACCGAAGCAAAAGCAAGAGCAAGGAATGGCGCCGCCGCGTTGCGAAGGGGACCAGTCACGACCGCGATGGCGAAGCCTATTACCAGGAAGGCAGCTGGAAGAACTGTTCTCGGCCCAGCCCAGACGAGCGGAGAGACAAGCAGCAGGCCAACAAGCAGCGCACCGGCGACGCCGAGCGACGCCAATGACTCCAGCAGGAGATTGCCGCTGTAGAGTTCATCGGTCGGCGTTTTCTGCCACAACGTTCTGGACGAAGTCTCTGACCCAGAGGCAAAAGCGCGCCCCGGAATCGTTCGCAGCTGCTCGGCGATAATGTCAGGATAGGCCCCCCAGCCGCGACCGATCGCCAGATAAAGCGGATTCTGGAAAAGGCTGTCCACGACCGCCCGGGTCTTCCGGGCAGTGGCCCAAAGTGAACCGTATGGCTTGGCGTCGATAGAAACATGATCGCGCGGATCGACTGACGGGATCCCGTCGATGCTCATAATCGCCGGCGTGATCTGCGACGTGGAAACGAGTTCGAGCGGCTCTGGAAGCAGCGCCAATCCCGCCGGGATGCCGAGCAGGAAGGCCGTGGAGGAAATCATTGCTGCGGCCCGGAACCGATCTTTTTCCAGTGCAAAGCGTCCCTTGGCGATAACACTCACTGCAAATGTGGCCACAATGATTGCGACCCACGTCGTCGCGCTTTCCGAAACTGCGGCGCCTACCGCCAGAGCCGCTCCGCCAAGGAAAGGCATGGCCCTTGGCCTTGCGGCAAACAATGGAGTCGCGGCAAGGATTGCCAGAGGGCCAAGCCAGCCACTGGCTGTATGCGGTGGCCAAGCAAGTGTCAGAAGGCTGGCAAGGCATGCGGCTGCTCCGCCGGCCGCCGCATGGGCATTCCTCCACGCGTCCGATCCGATGGCGAGGTAACCCGCGAAGAGCACGGCGCAATCGAGGAACCAAAGGCCACCAATGCCGTAGCCGATCAATCCGTGCAGGGTTCGAGGTGCGTCAAACCCTGCGATCGGAGAGAGCATCGCCTGCAGCACCGTTAATCCGGAAATTGCGGCGAAACATAACGTAACCGGATGCCTTAATGCGGCGGCGGCGCGGCGATCGCCGGCCAGGGCGAGAGCGGCAATCGCCACGGCCAAGAGACCCGAAACGAAATGTAGGGCAACGGTGACGGTTTCCGTTTCGTGCCAGATTCCAATCTTCACCCAGGGCAAACCGAAGGCGAACGCGAACGGTGCCACGAGCAGTAGCGCCCCGAGCACGACGCGCAGCATCGAAGCAAAGATCACAGAGGTCCCCTGTCTGCAGATTGACGAGGAAAAGGTAAGCGACCGCGTCCCAACCGGGCAAGGATTCGTAGACCATCACAACAGGTTGTCTGGGGACAGATCAGGGACAATGCGGCATGGAATGGTGAGCTTGGTTGACGGGCTCTGCTCTGGCCGCCATGACGTCACCAAGGAGACACTCATGAAAATAGCCGCGCTGACTACGCTTGCATTTTTTCTTGTCCCCCAGGTCTCTGCGGCCGGGGATGGCAGCATGCCGGCACCGCCTCGTCGCGAGCTTCCGGTGGTTCTTGATTGGGAGCCAGGGGTCGGGGCGCCGGGAGGCGTCACGCCGATGGAACAGGAGGCCAACGAGCGATTGTCACGGCACCTCTATGTCGAGCGGGTTCTGGACGACGGCATGCCGATCGTCATCCGATGGAAGGTCGAACCGTCCGGCGATTATCCGGCCCCGCCGGAATTGTTCGGGGGACCGACCTATCCGTCCGGCATAGTCCGGATGGAAGTTGGGCAGCGCACAGCGGATGTCGAGGTGAAGCTGACGCCGACCGGAAAGCCGGATTACAAGCGTGAATTCAAGCTTTCACTCTGGGATGCGGAGTCCGAGAAGCAGATTCTCGGGCCGTACATGCTTCCCGTCGAGATCGTGTTCATGGTCCAGGGCGACCTGCGTTGCGCTCCAGGCCGAACGAATCTTTGCGACAATGCCGAGGAGGACGACCCGCCGGTTGTCATGGGGGTTCCTTTGGGCCCGAAACCAGGGAAGACCGAGACGAAACAATGACGGCGAATCGAATCCTTTCACGCGTCGGAACGATGAAATCGGCCGTTACGCGCGAACGTCGCATCAATCCCGTCGGCAGAGCCGCAACCGCTAGCATTCACCGTGAGACCGTTGGCGGGCTGCGGCTGGCTGTGGTCGATATCGAGCAGACGGCCGATTTCATGATCGATGCGGTGTTCCCGCACCGACGAGTCAGTCGTCCTCTAAATCTGACCTCAGCCAATGGCGAAGTGCTCTCACGATGCTCAACCGAGCCGGAAACTGACCGGTTATTCCGTTCTGCCGACATGATCAATGCCGACGGGCAGCCGCTGGTCATGATGTCGAAGCTTCGGTCCGAAAGGCCGCTGCCCGAGCGTGTCGCGACGACTGATCTGTTTCACGTCGTTGCCCACAAGGCACAGGCTCTCGGGCTGACTTTCTACATGTTTGGCGCCAGTGAGATGGAGAACGCAGCCGCTGTCGCAAACGTCCGTCGCATGTATCCGAACCTCAAGATCGTCGGTCATTCGCACGGCTATCTGCGCGGCGAGGCGTTGCAGTCGAAGGTCGCAGAGATCAATGCTCTCGCGCCGGATTTTCTCTGGGTCGCGCTTGGTGTGCCGTTCGAACAGGCATTCGTCGAAGAGTTCATGCCGCGGCTTTCCGGTGTCGGCGTCATCAAGACTTCTGGCGGGCTTTTTAACTTTCTGTCCGGGAGCCGGCAACGCGCGCCGCAATGGATGCAGAACGCAGGATTGGAATGGGCTTGGCGCCTCTGGCTTGAGCCGCGCCGGTTGTTCTGGCGTTACCTGATCACTAATCCGCATGCTCTCTATCTGCTTTTCCGTCGCACCAAGGCGGTTCCATAGTCACGGGGCCAGAGGTCGTGACCCACTGACGCCGGGGATAAACGTGGCTTGACATCGACTGATCTCTAATCCTTGCGCCCCCGTAGTCTCCGTGGCGTTAACCACGGGTATCTGCGGCCTTGGCCGGATTGTCGTCCCTCGGTTCCAGCGGCTTGGTGGCGGTGCTAGAATCGAATCCTTACTGTGGAGGAGAAGTGGAAAATACCCGTTCTTGGCGTGAGCCTGCCTGCCTCTTTGGGCATGATGGGGATCCAATCGTCGTACCAGCCGGGGGGCTGGTCGATTGGGTGAGGGGGTATCCATTATGTCAGTGAAGTTTCGTCCCGCGCTTGTTGCGGGGCTGTTGTCTGCCGCTATCGCTGTTCCGGCGTATGCCGGTGGCTCATTTGAGGGTTTCCATCTCGGAGCATCTGTCGGGCCGCAGTTCGGGGCTGTCGAGGCCACTTTCCCGGGGGCGAAGACCGATCTCGGACCGACCGGCTTCGCGGCCGGTGTGTCGGGAGGCTATGCCTTTTCGATCGCACCCCGTTGGCTGCTCGATGTCGAGGCGACGTTCGATTGGAATGATGCCAAGGCGGATCTCCTGGGGGCGACCTCGATCAAGACCGGGCTTGGCTTCGGTGGGGCGCTGTCGGTCGGATATCAGTTCGATCGTTCCTGGCTCGGTTACGCGAAGGCCGGCTATCAAAGCACCGCCTTCAAGGTCGAGGGCTCGGACGAGAAACGCCTTGGAGGCGTTCTGCTTGGAGGCGGATTGCGCAAGGGCCTCGGAGACGGCTGGTCCGCGAAGGCCGAGTACGACTACGTTTTCTATCCGTCATTCACGGACTCGATTTACGGTGTGACCTGGAAGCCGTCGGCCTCGATCCTGAAATTCGGCGTCGACTATAGCTTCGACGGGCGCCTTTGGTGAGGCACTGAGCTGGCAGGCATGGAACAGGGTGCGACGATAATGGAGGGGCCGTCGCTGGTACCTTCAGAGGGACTATCCGCTGATCTGGCGGACGATCTGGTCTTCGTGGTCGCAACCGACGGCTATGAGGGGCCACTCGACCTCCTGCTTTCGCTTGCGCGGGATCAGAAGGTTGACCTTCGTCAGATCTCCATCCTGCAGCTCGTCGATCAGTACATCGCCTTTGTCGCCAGCAATCGCGACCTGCGGCTTGATCTGGCAGCCGATTATCTCGTCATGGCCGCGTGGCTGGCGCTGCTCAAGTCGCGCCTGCTCCTGCCGGAAGCCGTCAAGCCGGAGGAGAAGCGGTCGGCCGAGGACGATGCGAAGGAGCTGGCCGACGGGATCCGGCGGCTCGCCAAGCTGCGGGAAGCTGTTGCCTTTCTCGACGCCAGGAACCGTCTCGGGCGCGATTGGTTGCCTCCGGGGTCGCTGTCGGATACCGGGCCCAAGAAGATCGGCAGCCGGTCCAGTGCGACGCTGCTCGACATGTTGACCGCCTTTGTTCGCGAAGCCAAGCGCAACGCGCCGCCGCGGATACCGGCCCTCGAGCCGTTCGACTTGAGTTCGGTCGAAGATGCGATCGGACGTCTCTCAGCCCAGGTCGGCCGACTGGAGGGCTGGAATCGACTGCGTGATCTCTTGCCGAGCGGTGGCAGTTCATTGCGACGCCGATCCGAGATTGCAACGCACTTCGTTGCGATGCTGGAGCTTGCCAGGACGGGGCGGCTGACGTTCCGCCAGGAGGATTTATTCGGCCCGATCTGGATCCGGAAAGCGGAGGATGAACTCGATGGCTGATGCCAAGCCTACCGGGCTTGATCCCGTTGTCATCGTGGAATCGGCGATTGCCGTTGCCGGCCGGCCGGTATCGGAACGGGAGCTCGCATCCTATTTGCCGGATGGCACCGACCTCGCGGAGACTTCGGCTGCCCTTGATCGAGCCTACGCCGGCCGCGGTATTGCTCCAGTGCTCACCGCCGGTGGGTGGGTGTTTCGCACGCGGCCGTCGTCTTCTGGCCTCGCCGTGCGCATTTTCGAGGAACGGCACGCCCTGGGACGGGCAGCCACCGAAACGGCAGTTGCAATCGCTCTGTTTGCGCCCGTGACACGATCCGAGATTGAACGGGTCAGGGGCGTGACCCTGGCCAAGGGTACGATGGACGCCTTGCTGCTGGCGGGCTTGATCAGGCCCGGACCACGCCGGGACGGACCAGGACGTCCGCTGACTTGGATGCCGACAGAGCGTTTTCTCGAGCTCTACGATCTCGACTCGCCCGCCTCGATACCGCAATGGAAGGAGTTGCGCGACGAAGGGCTCGATGACATGCGTCGGTCACGAGGTGCTGCTGTCTCACCGGATGAAGGGAACGAGCAGGACGAAGAAGAGCCGGACATCGCAGTTTTTGACGACGAGGTTGTTCAGGACGATCTGCTCCAGGAGCCTTCCACCGACCCCGGCGTCCTGCCGCGCAACGAAAAATAGCGCGGCGTGATATTGAGCCTCTCGACACACTCATACCAGCGCTGCCTGGCCTGACGCACGTCGAGGCCTTCGCGACTGTTGCCGTTGCTTGCTTCATCGGGCGTGTTGCCGTCGAACAGATAGTCGACGTACCTGATCTCGGGCCGCACCGGGAGGAGCCCACACAGGACGATCATCGTGTCGGCCTGGTTGAGATTGCGACCAAGCGTCCAGTCCAGCAAGACCGGATGCAGGCGGGCGTTCTGGTCCGGCAGCCCGTGCGGTAGGAACGAGTCAGCCCGATAAGTCCAAAGCCGCTTCGAAAGATGTCTGCAGCGGGCCTCCGATCCCGCCAGGATCAGGACCCGACGCCCCAGTTTCAGGTGGGCTTCGGCGAGATCACCGATCGACATGGCGTCAGGGTCGGAGGCGAACTCATAAAACGTCACCTGACACGGATAACTGCTTGTGTCTTGCGGCGGTTCCGACTTGCGCGGATGTGGAGGGGTCTGCGAAGTATCGGTCATCGCGGGCGGTCCGCGACATGGCGGGGGCGTGGGTGGCCGGCGATCTGAAACCGATCGATCTTTACGATATCGCGCGGATGTGTTCGATGGCTTACCGTGCCAATCCGTCCCTCGCTGGTTGGCAGGCCTTTGGTGCAGGCGAAATGCGTTTGACCGACGCGCGACTTTACGCGACGCCCTACATCTCGCCGAACGCCGTCGCCTGGTACAAACGCGCCATTGCCGACCGAAGTCCGATCGTCGTGGTGGTCATTCGCGGCGCTGACGCTACCGTTGGCGATTCCGAGCCGACGTCGGCGGAAGTAGCCGCTGCGGCCGAGGTGGTGTCGGCCGTCATGAGATGGGCCGCGACAAAGGGAGACGCACGGTTCGTCGTGGCCGGCTGCGACGCCGGCGCCAGGATCGCGAAGGCAGTCGCTACGGCAGTCGACGCGGACGAACTGACGGTTGTCGCGTTCGGTCGCGAGCGCAGGGGTGAGGTTCCGGACCATATTCGATTGTTCGAGATTGTCGCTGCGCCGAGCGGTGAGCGTCGGCGGCGTGCCGATGGTTATCTGGCAGAGATACGCGCGCTCTACGAGGCCGGCGACCTCGCCGAGATGCTCGGGCGCGACGACGCCCACACGATCATCGAACTTCCCGAGCATCCGGGGTTATAGCCGCCAGGTTAGTCGTGACGGGGATGCGGCACGACCGCGGCCGGCGCCGAGGCGTCGGCCGGCCCGTAGGCCTCCCAAATCCCCCGCAATTGGCGAACGGCCTCGCCCTCGCGCTGGACGTACATGGGGGTGTCCCGGTACTGGGCGGATGCGAAGCCGTCGCGAACCATAGCGGCGGCAATGTCTCGACCTTCAACCTCGCAATGGGCGGACATGATCGCGTCGCCCTCCTGATCGACAGCCTCGCACACGACCGGTCCAACCGACAGGTGCCGCTGCAACTCTGCGCGCGCCTTGCTTCCGCAATTCCACCGGCCGCCGCGGCTATCCGGGCAGGTTTCACCAAGCGAGGGCGCCTCAATGCCGAACAGACGGAACGATTGTCGGCCGAGCAGGATCGTGCTGCCGTCCACTGCGCCGCCCTTGCCGCAGATCAACCGCGGGGCGGGCTTGGGAGCCGGCCGATCCGGCGGAAATTCGTCGACGTAGCCCTTGAAGGGGCTGACGAAGGGGCGTCGAAAACGGCCCTGGTCCAGGCCTGGCTCCGGGACGTGGTAGGTGTCGGTGGCTGCCGGCATTCCGGCGCGGAAGACGTAACTGCCGTCTGCGACTTGATCGCAGGCATTGTGCACCGGGGCGACGACCCTCGCCGCCGGAAGCGGCCGGCTCTTCACGATTGGCAGCGATGTGTCCGCCGCATGGGCGGCAACCGGAACGGCGGCTGCGATAACAAAAGCGACGGCTGTCAGAAGGCGCATTGAGAAATCCTCGTGAATGAAACCTTGACGGACCATAGCGCGTGCCTGCATCGCGATGCATCCCGAAACTTTCGTCCTCCCTGCTCTCAACAGGTTTGTTTCAGGTCGCGAACGGCGCGGTTGACTGAAACCACTGCCTGCCGGAAATAATCAAGGATTCGAATACGGTAACGGCGTCGTATCGAGTGCATTGGGCTGATAGGGGAGTGCAAGCGGCATGGGCGGGCTGTCCGTCGTACCTTTCGATCGAACCGTGATCGATGAGATCGTTGAAGGAGCGAGGGCGCGGCTCGTCGCGTCCTACCCGGACGCGGCGAGCCCGAGGTTTCCCTTCGGCATGCACCACGCCTGCACGCGGCGCCAGGTTCGGTTGCCGACCTCGCGTCGCCATCTCCAGCAGCCTGAAATTGCCGAAAAGCTCGTAGAGTGGGCAAAATTACATGGTGGCGCGCCGCTCTATGCCTGGCAAAGCGTGGCGACAGCGGTCGCTGAACTGGTCGCCGAAAGCAAGGAGAGCCCGGTAGCTCGCGATCTGCTGACCGAAGCGGAAACGGCTCTCCGCACAGCGCCACCGTTCCTTTCCTGGCTCAAGCAAATCGCATTTGCCGAAGAGCGACGAGCTGAGGGCGAGCAATGATTGTGCGGCCTATGATTTTTGCCGATCGTGACGACTTGCCAAACGGCATGGTTCTCGAGTCCCTGGAGGGTAATCTCCAGATCTGGAACGATCGAGGTCAAAGCTGCGGGAGATGCGAACGCCGTGGTTCGCGCTGGCTCTGGAGTGCCTCGGGGACGACCGGAATAGCACCCGACATCGGAATTGCGTGGCTAGCTGTCACGCAAGCGCTGGCCGCAGCCTAGTCCAGTCCTTGCGACTTGCCAGGGCGGGATCGATTGTCGTCTCAATCTTCAAGGGCGAGGCGCAAATGACGGACCGAACGATCATTTTGAGACGCGAATTCCTACTCCGTGATGGAGACGGGAAAAATGTCGACGTCGTGGCGGAGCTTCGTTCTCTCGGCGGACAAACGCCTTGCTTTTCTATCACCTGTCAAAATGGATCGGCTCACGAACTCATCGCGTCCGCGGCTCCGGTCGATATCAAGGCAGAGATTGAGACTTTAATCCAGGTCCATCTCTGCGAGATCAGTGGCGTGCCGGTTCATGCCGTCGAGAACGCCACCTATTGGCTGTCCAGCGCGAAATTCGATGCCGCTGCAAAGACCCTGCACGACGTCATCCCTGTCGAAGATCTCTATATGATGTTCGGCGAATGCACTCGCCGAGCCGAGGATCCTGCGACCCTGAAGGACTATCTGGACCGTGTCACGCCTCAGGCCGGGGTAGCTGCGCGTGCCATCGAGCGCCAGGCTGCTGGTTCCAATCCGGGAATGCGTTTCCGGTCGACCTCGGAGGCGGTCGCGAAGGTTGCCGGGCTCCTTTCTCGGCGGTCGGCTACCGACGCTGAGATTGCACAGTGGGCCAAGGGCAAGTACTCGGATGAAGTGAAGTCGCAACTCCTGGGGGCATTGCGGCGGGGTGTCTTCAGGACGGCCGTTTCAGCGCTGGTTGCCGATCGCTGCATGCCGGTGTGGGCGGAGCGAGCCGAAAAGGCCAAGGCGATCCTGGCAAAGCCGAACTATCGGGTTGAAGGCCGTCCGACGATCGAGGCTGATCCGACGACGTTTACTGGTTTTGCTGCAAAGCACGGTCTTGAGCTAGCCGCGTTGCTCAACAAGCGGCCTGAGGGTTCAGTCGCCGGGAAGTATCGCTGGGATTGCTGGTTGACAGGGCTGGCTTTCCGCAAAGTCGATGAGCAAGAGAAGTCGCTCCATGCACTCGTTCTGCCGTTCTCGTCGCCGGTTGGTAGCGAGCCTACGCTCGAGATGATCCTTGAGCATATGCAGATGGAGTTCTCGGACGTCACGATCTATTCGTGCGACGAGTTCCTCGACACGTTCGAGTATACGGGGAGTGCCAAGCTTATGCGGAAGGGCCAGGATGCTTACAGGAGTATCCAGGACTGGCTCGTGCGCTTCAAGGCGATCCTCGGCGGCGATGAGATCGATGCCGAAACCGGTCTGACGAAAGGCGAATCGGCGTTTCGCGAATTTGCTACCTCCGTCGGGGACAATCCTCCTCTGACCATGGATCACTTCGGGCAGCAGGCGACGTCCGGAGCGGCGCCGGCGCCGTGAGGTGATGCATTTTCCCCTCGCGGCTTGCAGGGGCAGCACCCAGAATGGCCCCAAGCCAGCAACTTTCGTGAATTGAAACGGATCATGAGCGCGAATATTCGTCTAGAAACTCATCCCGGCTACTACCTGCACGACGCTCGTGGGTGCATCGTTGGCATCAGCGAGATCGGTGTTGCGGCCGAGCCGGAGCGAGAGACGGTCACCGGCGGTGGTCTGGTCGATTTGCCGGATGATGACCGCGCTCCTTCGATCGCCGTGCTTCATGCTCCGTCGATGCCCCAGCGCTTTCTATCGGTGGAAATTACCGGGGGCGGCGTGTTTATGGTCCGCACCGATGGGGCTCGGTGCAGTATACTCTGTGACCCACTGGTGGCCGAAGAGGTCGCAAGGCGCGGCTCCATGCTCGTCAAGGAGGCCGGTGATCATCACAAGGACTGCCTGATTTACGAGATTGCGATTGTTGCGCCCGAATACGAGAATTCGATGAGGATGTGAGATGGTTTCCTCGGGACGTCAGAAGCAAGTGCTGGTCGGGACTGTGCGGGCCATCAAGGATGGCCGCGCAGTCGTTCGCACGCCTGACGGGAAAGGATTTCTCTTCCGGATCAAGGGTCGCATGCCGTCACTCGGAGAAAACGTCGTCGGCAAGGTCGATTCGGTCCGCCGCGATGGGCTCATGACGCTTGATCTCAGCGAGCGCCAAAGCCTGAAATCAAGCACGATCTCCTTCTTCGGTGATCCGGAGATTTTCTCCCGGATCTTCAAGCGTGTTTACACCGGTGCTGCGGCCTACGCGCCGGGGCGGGGGGATACGCTCGATCGACTGCGTCTTACCGGTGATGCTGATCTTGACTGGGCGCTCATGGTGTTTGGGCCGGAGGCAGATCGCGAGGGCGTCGCGCTGAATGTGCTCGACGTCCGCGCCCTCGCGGCCGCGTCCTGGGCCAACGAACGCCTCGAGGACCTCCTGCCGTCCGACACCTGCCGGGATCCCGACTCGACCGAAGCCCTGCTCACCTCGCTTCGTTCCGGGTTTGCACCGACCACCCGCATGATTCTCGAGACGTCACTTTCGTCTCAGGAAAGCGTCGATTTTGTTTTGCCCTATTCTCCGCTTGCCGGCGGCTGGAATTTTGTAAGGCGCGAAGCTATGGCGGCTCGGCGCATGTGGCCCAATGTGACCATCGATGCGGCCAGCGCACGGCGGTTGTCGGCTGCGCGTCAGATGGCCATGGTTTTCGCGTCGCGGGTCATGCCGAAGACGATTCTAACCGATGATGATGATCTTGTTCGCACTATTTCCCGCCGGCGTCTCGTCGACGCCTTTGCGACGGCGGCGGCATCTCTCGCCTGGCTGCGTGCCGGCGGTGACCGCTCTGTGCTGGAATCGTGGTCGCGGGCGAAGAAGGCTTCGGCCGCGATGCTATCGGAGGCGCCCGACGCCGAGCAGCGCGCCGCTATTTTGTGTGGCATGACGTCTGCTGCCATTGATCGCGTTCTGGCCGGCGATCGCGGACGGCCGCTGCTAAAGGAAGCCGCTGTGGCGGCCGCGGCAACCTGCGCCCAGATGGAAGATCCCAACAACCGTATCCGCATGATCGAACTCGCCGCGGTAGGCGAGAAGGCCCGCGCCGAAATGTTCGTCGATTGCGATGAGATCGCGCTCGATGAAAAGGCGCGCCGGCGGGCGATCTGGCGGACAGACCTGGATGACATCATTGCCCACCTTGGCCGCGATACTGTCGCCCTGTCGCGCCTCGCGTCGACTGGCCGCTCTTCGGTGCCGCTTGGTTGTCTCGACGACTTCGATGACCGAATGCTCGAGTTGGGGCTCGACATCGAGCCGGCCTTCGCGGATGGCCTTGAAATCGCGGTTCCAGGACCGCCGTCTTAAGACGGGGCGCGGCCGAGGCGCTACGTTCTCGTCGTCGGGATGTGCTGTCGGCAAACTCTTGCGGGTGCGTTTGACCACGAGGCTTAGAGCGCAGACGAAAGCTGCGTCAAGGTTTCGGTCTGTCCGGATGCATCTGACTGCGACACGCGCTGGACCTTCGGTGTTGGCCAGCTCGGCGTCACTGTCGTAACGACGAGGCTAGCGCCGCGCAGCCATTGTGTCTTCGTCAGATCGGCCATGTCGGCTGAAGCGCGCTGGATGGCTTCCGAAGCGCCGCGCTCAGAGGCGCGGTTGAACACTGCGCTCCAGTTCGAAGTGCGCCCCGCGGGGAAATAGAGATCGTCTTCCAAGAGCGTCATTCCAGTGTCGAACAGCACCTCCACCCGATCACTTGTCCAACGATAATTGAGGTATGCCGGGAATTGCCGGGGATCGTTGGTGCTCAAGCGAACGGCGATCCGGCGCGGCGGCATTGGCACCGGTGAGGTCTTTTCGCTCGTGGCGGCCAGTTTGGATGGTGCTGATCCCGGTAGGGGAAGATCCTGACCATCAACGGCGGCGAGCGCGGCAATCGCGGCCCTGGCCCGATTGTCTGGCACCTTCTCTCCAACCGCCGCCCGACCTGCCGCCGGAGCGCCCAGCACGGCCAATGCCTGCTCGATGCCGTCGGCATCCGGACCGCGCGTTGGGACGGCTGGTGTAGCTACATTGGGGTCGAACATCTCCCGCTCGATCGAGGTTTTGACTCTGATCGGGTCCGTCGCGGTGAGCGGTGCCACAGCCGGTTCGGCCGGCTTGGGCTCGATTGCTGGGGCCTCGTAGGTTCGGAAGCCAGGCTCGGGGACGCCAAACCGCGGCACGAATGAGCAGACAGCCCCCTGGTAGCGCTGCGTCAGGCCTTCCTTCCAATCTTCGCTTGCCTCGACCGCTGGACGATCATCGAGGAAGACGGTCCTTGTGCCTCGGCTGCAGTTCGCGCGGACGCGGGGTCCAGGGACGGCTTCGCTGGTGACCGGCGGCACCACGGGCGTCGTCCCGGCGGTCCCAGTTGTCGCGAGCTGAACTGGTGCGGATGGCGTGGGTGCAGGAAGTGCCACTTGCCGTTCGGCGACGGCGGGCACCGCAGAGAGCGGACGATAGTCGCGCGCGACAGGCGTTGCGGTCCCGGCTACGAGGGGAACTGCAAGGACGAATCTCATGACCTGGTTGAATTCGGCTTGGCCGCGCACCCAGCGTGCCGCCACCAGTGTCCTGGCGGTGACGTTCCGGACGAGCTTATCGCGAAGACTACGAAAGGGTTCGTCGATCCCGTCGCTAACGACGGACGGTCGCAACGCTACTATTGCCTGAGGCTTCTTGGCCTGGTCGTAGTTCAAGACGAAATGCTCCCCGCATTATCGGCGCAAACTGGCAAACATAGACGAATCCTTCAAGCTGATGCAGGCGCGCATCTGTGGACGGCGGTGGATGGGAAGCCGAACGGTTAACGTGGCCGGAACGCCTCCTGTTGAAAACACGGTTTTCATCGCTTTGGAGTTGACTTGAACGTCGCTGGGCCCGACGGAAAAGACGATGGACAATGCTGTGCAAGACTCCCTGGATGATGACCGGCAGGCCCGACTTGGCTTCATTCGGGCGGCCCTCGACGTCGTGATGGTGTTTGACGGCGAAATGCAGTTGGCTTGCTTCCGGACGCTCCTCAAGCTTTGTGAGGTCTGTGAGAGCCAGAGCGATGGGATGCCGACCCTGGCACTTGCCAATCTGCTCTACGATCCGAGCAGAAAACAACGGACCAACGTGACCCGGCACCTTGTGTTTCTTCGGGACAGGGGCCTGGTCGAAACAGGCAAGGATCCTCGCGACTCGCGTGTTCACCTCAACCGGCCAACCGATTTGGCGAGAGAGTTATGCCGAGCGATCAGCAGTTTGCCGGACGCCATCGACAAAGCTGCAAGCTAGTCGTCGTCCTCGGGGTGCTCCGCCGGCAGCGGCGTCCGCCCGTTCATGACCCAGCGGGCTCCTATCACGAACAGGAGGGCAAAGCCGGCGACCCCGCCGACCGACAGGGGTATCGATATCCAAAGGGGTGCCGTCGCCAATAGCTTTTCAGCGCTCTGCTGGATGAACAGACCGCCGAACAGGCCGATGACGATTAACAGCACATCCTTCAGCATCTTTTTTGGCTTTGCGCGGGTGGGAACAACATGGATCCACCTTGGCGAGCATACTCTGAGGATGGTCGGGAACCAAAGCGAAACGCAAGGATTCGAACAGGAAAGGCGGTCGTCCTTTGTGCGGCCCTATGGCGCTGGTCCAGAACCAGGTTCATCCTCGGCCTCGAGTTCTGTGTCATCGACATCGAGCTCCTCGAGTTCGCAAACGACGCTATCCCGCACGCTGACGTCAAATCCCGCCTCCTCGAGGAGGGCCTGCACGCCTCCAACGCAGCCACCGCCATCCAGGTTATACCAGGCACCGGTCAGCGAGATTCGCATGGTTTCCGGGTCTAGCGTTCCATCCTTGATCCAGGCGCGCACACGGTCTGACTGGTGCGGCGGGATATTGTCGCAGCCCCAGGAGCGGCGGGCACGAAAGCCCGCGGCGCGACAGCGCCCGAGAGCCTCTTTGATGGCCTGTCCCAGTTCGCGAAAGGCCGGATCCTTCAGATCTTCGCTGAGCTCTCCGTCAATGACCAGCATGTCCCCGGTCCACCGGGACAGATCGGCCGCGAGCTGCGCGCGGTATGAGTATGCCAGTTGGGAGCCGAGATTGTGGTTTGCGGAGCCGCAGGCCGATCCCGGATGGACCAGGATCAGGACGGCTCTCCTTTCAAGTGTGACGGCGTTTGACATCTGTTAACTGTCTGGCAGCGCGCTGAAAGGCACAAGTATGAACGAAGTAGTCGAATCCTTGAAGAGTCGATAGACTAGTTCGCAATGAACGTCATCAGTACCAGGTCCATCGAAATTGCCGCCGGCATGGCCGCCGATCCAGCCGTTCGTCCGGTCGTCAAGGAGTGGATGCGGCGCGCGGCGGAGCGGCATATCCGGAAGTCACCGGAGATGCTTGAGAAGATCGTCTCACGGCATCAAATCGAGGATGAAGTCGCCCGCAACTCCCGTTCGAAGCAGTGGCGGTTGAGCAAAGCTAAAAGTCGGGAGCTGGTTGATAAGTTGTCGGCCCAGTTGGAGGTCGGAACCGAGTTCTACGTCTTCGACTTCAATCGGAACGCGGCTTTCCAGGATTTCCTCGAGGAAGCGCGCAGCGTTCTTGACTGGCTAGATGCTATCCCGAGGTCCGATCGCCACCTCAAGCGTATCGATCGCGTATCCTATCGAGAAGCGGCCGGGATCTCGGCAGATTGGCACCGTCGGCTAGTTGAGCTCACCACGAATTCGAATGACGTCACAGAGGAGATAGACGTCATTGAGAGCTTCGATGACGGCTGTCGTTTTGTCGAGCTCAAGGGAGCGATCGCCCTTCTTCGGGAGGGAAGCTGCATGAATCATTGTGTGGGAGGTCGTGGGTACGTCGAGGCGGTGAAAAATGGCTCGACCAGGATCTTTTCATTGCGGGATCCGTCGAACCGCCCGCATGTCACGATCGAGGTGCGTCGGACGTACCGGCGGAAAGCATTCTGCGCGGTCCAGATCAAGGGAAAAGGAAATGCAGCCCCCGCGCTAAACGGCAGTTGGGCTGCCTACTGCCGGGCGTTCGTGATCTCCCAGGGGTGGGAAGTCACGCGTGATGGCAATCTGATTGGCCTTTACACCATCGGAGGTCGGACGTTCGATGATCCTGACGAAATGCTTGGAGCGCTGCTCGATCAGGTTGACGCTGAGAGACTCGGTGCACTTCGAGGCGGGTCGCTTTCCAGGGTTCTTGGAGATGCCGGAATAGCTGGTGTCATTCTGCGCAATGTGGATCGTTTGAAGGACGGGACGCGGCGGCGACTTCTCAAGGTCCTGACGCCTGACCAAGAGCCGGCATTCCAGACGGAGCTTGTGATGGTACACGAACACGGACCAAATGCGCGGAATATCGAAGTGCGTACGTTGGCGATGCCGTCGGCGTTGATGGAAGCGCTCGCGTCCGGCTTCTTCTTCGGAATTGAAGGCGAGGCATCCAGTGCGATCGGACCCTACCTCGACAAAGCCGTCGCCGAGATGAAGGCCGAACCGCATCACGTCCATAAGCTTGAGATGGGAGGTTTGCCCAAGGGGGCAGACCTTCTCCAGCAAGTGATGGCATATTGCGGGCTTACGAAGAAGCTGGATGACGTGCGTACGAGCGTGCTGTCGGCACGCAACAAGGTTGTTGGAGAACTCTCCTCGGCGATCCGGCGGGCAGCGCGCTCCGGCGAGACGCCTCCGCCGGCCGTTGGAGACTGGGCGCGTCAACTGGCCCACTTGGAACTCGTGTCCCGACCCGCGGTCGAGAAGATGACGTTGGATAGCCGGCACCTCGTGATTTGAGATCCTATGGAGCCGGCTGCGCCGCATCTTCTTCGTCGTCTTCGGGTCCCTCATACTCGTCCGCAGACCGGACTTCGCAGCGCCGGCTTGTGAGTGCGGCCATTTCGGCATGCAGTTCATAAGCCCTGTCGTCGGAGCCCAACCCGCCCTGCGGCTGCCATTGCCGTCGAAGCAACTCGAGATTTTGATCGAAGAATACCGTACGCAGGCAATCGGCAAGGACTGCGCGTGCCTCGTGATGGCGCCCTTCGGCGTGAAGTCGCCCGACAATTCCGGTCATGGCCTGCTGCAGCTTGGAATGAACCCCGTTGCAGCGATTGCGAATGAAGAACCTGGCGACCTCCGGCGTCTCGGTCCAGTTCCGACCGGTTGAACTGGTCCAGAGTTCGACAAACTCACTGAGGTCGGAGAAACTCTCGCCCTCGCCACGCGGCTTGCCGGTTCCGCCACCGGCAAGCCGCGTGGCGTCAACCAGGAACTCGTCGAACCGGGCTGCTTCGTTCGCGTACAGAGTCTCAGCTGGACCCCAAAGACCCGGAGTTTTCGCCGTCAGTGCCTCGAATACATCGGCGTGCACGAACATCGTCATGAGCTTTGACTTACCGTATGGCCAGCCAAGATCGACTTCGATGTCCTCGCCTTTCTTCGCGGCGTTCTCGATGACGGCGAACTCCGCGCCCGTTGCTGCCTTCAAGGAAATCGGGGCGTGGGCATGATCGATCTTCTCGGCGAATCCATAGTCGTCATAACGCCCGCGAAACGGCAGCGAGAGAGCCTGCCAGTACGGCGTGGCTCCGGTGAAGCCGGTCACGCCGGAGGCTCGGTATCCATAAGACTTGCCGATCACGAAGCCGACCACGGGATCCTGATACTCGATCGCCATGTGAGTTATGGCGCAGGTCTGACAGAAAGAGCCCATATTTCGACATCCTCTCAACAGTCGTGTCGAGTCGATTTATCGTTTGCGCCGGCAAACTGCAAGTGCGAGAGTCTCGGCGGAACGTGGACCAAAACCCGATTGCCCGATACATTCGCAGCGCAGTGAGATAGGCAGTGGAATGGGTTCGGCATGGCCAAGGACTCGTTGACAATACCTGAGCCGAAATCTGGACCATGATCGCTCGCCGGCGGAAGAAGGCCCGCTCGACTATACTCGATTTTGTCGCGCCGGGACTGAAGCACGTCTTCACGACGCGCGCGAGTCGCAGGTTGGCCATTGCCGGCGCCGCAGCGGTGGTTGCGACAGTGTTGGTCCGCGAAGATGGTTTCCCTCTGCCTGCGAATGCGACCAGTTTCATCAGCCAGGCCTCCGCGTCGGTTTCCGACGGAGCCTATCGTGCTGCCGATGCTGTGCTCGGGCCAGCTTCTGACGTTTTGGACGCCAAAATGAATGGAATGACCCGTTTTCTCGGACGGCGGTTTGAGGAGGTGCGCAAAGGGCTTGATCAGGCCGTTGTGGCGGTGGATCGCCACCTGAATCCGGCCGACTACTCGGATGAACCTGAAGTGCTAATAACCTCTGCGGTTAGCTCGGCTACCACAGGTTCCCCACCGGTGATCCGGTCGACGGATTACCAGACGCATAGCCGGAAGCGAAAAGCACCCCATTCTCGACGCAGGTCGCCCCACAGAGCGCCGGGCGGTGGTCCACGGCTTTAGCGGCTCAAGCGAGCGTCAGTTCCGGTGTCTCGGCTTCGACCTCTGCGCCCGGCGCCTTAGCTGCGCGGTCGGCGATTAGTGAAGCATACCGTTCGTGAATGGAGCTGCGATCGAGGTACGACGTCTGGAAACCGAAGAGCTCGCTGAGCTGATTGCGGACTGAGGCGAGGATGTCCGCCTCGTCGTTCGTCAGCATGCGGGTCGGCCAACCCTTGACGAACTGCATATCCTTGGTGATTGCACTTTCGATCTTGACCCGTTTGACAGCGGTTTCCTTCGCCGTTGCGATATCGGCCTGCAGTTCTGTGCCGAGAAGGTCGGGTGCGATATCGGCGAGCCATCGGTTGCCCTGGAAGGCAAAGGAGCTCTGCGCTTCGAGTCCGACCATGCGACGGAAGATGTCGTGTGATTCAGCGAGCTTGGCCGCGGCCTGCAGATCCGCGAGGCTCGACATGATGCAGAACCTGCACGAAACCCTCGTGAGGGTCGCATAGGCGGGATGAGGCTTCATACCCGCCTCGGCGATCGAGGCGAAGACTTCGCCCAGCTTCCAGTTTGATATTGGTCTCCAACTATAATTGCCGTTGGTGTCACGAGAAGCTATCGTGCCCTTGGCACGGGCAGGACTCTCTTCGCGGCGAACGCCGGTGACGTTGATGACGGTCTGGCCTTTGAACCTGCGGCGCAGTTCGGATGCAATTATTTGTGTCTTCAACTCTGAGGTGCAAAACCTCATTGACGGCGTCGACCAAGGAAGGATTAACTTCACGACTTCCAACCCGGTCCAGCGTCGTATACTCGATTGCCACCGAGACTCCCAACGCGCCATCATGTCGCCGCTGATGCGCCTGACCACGACGAGGTAGATGCCCAACCGCTTCGACATTTCTTCACAGATCCGGATCGAGTCGTCCCATTCCACGGACCCAAGGTCGCTGTGAATCAGGATACGCGGGCCTTTATGCCCGTTAGCATCTAAATGGGAGAGGGTTGCGATCGCGGCAGCTTGGCTATCTTTGCCGCCGGAGACCCCAATCGCAACCGGTGCATCGGCCGCAATCAGTTTTTCGATCGCTGGATCGGTGGCAACGGGGGGCATCATGTGTGCGGGCTCCGGGAAACTTTGTTCGGATGACCGTAGATGCCGCCCCGGCAAGTCGGAAGAGCGAGCGAGCCTTAGGCGGCCTTGGTCTGGACCCGCTTCTCGAGATACTCGCGAGCGGCGCCGACAGTAACGAGGCCCTCGGCAACGTCGTCAGTTATCTCGACGTCGAACTCCTCTTCGAGGCTCATGATTAGTTCTACGATGTCGAGGCTGTCGGCCCCCAGATCATCAACGAAACGCGCACTATCAACCACCTTCTCGGGCTCGACGCCCAGATGTTCGACTACGACCTTGCAAACTCGCTCGGCGATATCAGACATTGAAGTTCCTTCGCTCCTGATTTGAGAGGCGCTCTGTACCAGCAAGGATTGGAGACGACCATAACGAATCCTTGACTGCCCCCGATATTCGCAGGCCTGCAGGTTCGGCACTAGAAGGATCAGGCGAAGGCGGTCGATCGTCAGCGCGAGAACTTCGCCGGAACCGCGAAGTCCGGTGTCACCGGCAAGCGGACGACGGACCTCCAGCACATCGCCGGCGTCATCATCGTGCTCGGTCGCGCAAAGAATGATGAGTACCCCGGGGCGTGAAGGGCCTGGCAAGGCCGATTCGGCTGCAAATTTGGTGTGTCAAGCGCAAGCTGATCTCCACGAATCAATGGAACCGAGGCAAACTCGGGCATGGCCCACAGCGATTCGACTGCGCGCAAGCTTGAGGCTGAAGCGCCGGCCTTCCGCTCTCCTCCTCACAATATCGAGGCGGAACAAGGTTTGCTCGGCGCCATCCTGGTCAACAATGACGCTTTCTATCGCGTTTCCGATTTCCTCGAGCCCAAGCACTTCTTCGAGCCGTTACACCAGACGATCTTTGAAACGTCCAGCAGCTTGATCCGGATGGGCAAGATAGCCACGCCGATCACGCTCAAGACGTTTTTGCCATCCGATACCGATTTGGGGGGCATGACCCTTGGTCAGTACCTTGCCCGGCTGGCGGCCGAGGCGACGACCATCATCAACGCGCAGGACTACGGCCGGGCTATCTTTGATCTATCAGTACGTCGAAACCTCATCGGCATCGGCGAGGATATGGTCAATGTGGCCTACGATGCCCCTGTTGATGCCGCCCCTAGCCGGCAGATCGAGGAGGTTGAGCGGCGGCTCTATGAGATCTCGGAAACCGGCCGGTATGACGGCGGCTTCCGGCGCTTCTCCACTGCCTTGACGTCTGCCGTAGACATGGCTGCGAAGGCATTCCTGCGCGATGGCAGCCATTCGGGCCTCGCAACCGGACTCAGCGATCTTGACGCCAAAATGGGCGGCCTGCAGCCTTCTGACCTCATTATCGTCGCCGGCCGGCCTGGGATGGGAAAAACGTCGCTTGCGACCAACATCGCTTACAACGTCGCCAGGGCCTACCGCGGCGAACTTCAGGCCGACGGTTCGACCCGTGCGGTGGAAGGAGGAGTGGTCGGGTTCTTTTCCTGCGAGATGTCGGCTGAACAGCTTGCTACCCGGATTATCTCCGAGCGCAGTGGCATCACATCGAGCGCTATCCGTCGCGGCGACATATCCGAAGCCGATTTTGCAAAGATCCGCGATTGTGCGATGGAGCTCGAGGCGCTGCCTTTCCATGTCGATGAGACCGGTGGGTTGGCGATCTCGCAGCTGACGGCTCGCGCCCGCCGGCTTAAGCGCCAGCGAGGGCTGGATCTTCTTGTTATCGACTATATCCAGCTGCTGCAGGGGTCGGGTCGGCGTTCCGAAAACCGTGTCCAGGAAATCACTGAGATCACCACCAGCCTGAAGGCGCTGGCAAAGGAGCTGAACGTCCCGATCATCGCTCTTTCTCAGCTGTCGCGGAAAGTCGAGGACCGCGAGGACAAGCGGCCGCAACTTGCTGATTTGCGCGAGTCGGGCTCGATTGAACAAGACGCCGACGTGGTGATGTTTGTCTTCAGGGAGGAGTACTATCTGGCAAACTCCTCGCCGCGGCCCGGCACGCCAGAATACGAGGAATGGCAAGCTAATCTGTTGAGGTCGAGCGGCAAGGCTGAGGTCATCATCGGTAAGCAACGCCATGGCCCAACTGGGACGGTGGAACTGCAATTCGATGCCGCGGTGACCCGGTTTAGCGACCTGGTGCGTTAAGCTTCGTTTCGGTCAGGTCTTCCGGCAAAGACGGCTTCGGGGTAGGGTCATCCCGGTGAGCGAGGTCGTGTCGTGAATGAGCGTGTTTCCCCAGCCATGTTGGCTGAGCTTCAATTCCTGCAATGGCTCAAAGAGGAGTGCGGATACCGCGATCCGCGACCGCTTCCTGGCGGTCGATGGGCGGCGATTTCGCCGCTTATGTATACCCATGCGATCATCGTCGGCTCGGTCGGCTCGTATCTCGGGTATGATGATCGTTGGTGCTACGATTCCTATGATCGGGCGAAGACGGCTCTGGATGCGTGGGATGGCATGGGCGAACCGGATGGCTGGCACAGGCATCCAATGACTGGTCGCCGACGGATCGAGGGAGAGCCCGCGTCCGAATATATGGCGCCCTGAGTTAGGTTACGGCGCAGGCGTCAGCCGCGGACCAACCTCGATGACCATCGAGCATAGGTTCTCCATCATGCGACGTTCTGACGGGAGTCCTATGGCGTTATCCACGACGCGCGTGCCGGAGATGAACTCGTCGCGAACGCGGTGCTCGTGCCCGTGAATCCAAAGCTGTATTCCGTCGACCTCCTCCAGCAGAGTGGTCGTTGGAGGATAGTGCGTGACGACAACATCAGGCCTCGCCGCCTTTAGGGCGTCACGGGTCATCTCGAATTGGCGTCTGACATCGCGGTTCTTCGCGCGCCGATCCATGACCCCGGGCCCCTGCACATGAACTGGTTCTCCGAAGGGCAGGGCGCCATGCGGGACGGGGTGTTGCTCCATTCCAGACATGATCGCCGAGAGATTCGGTCTGCGAGCCCTGGGATCCTGTAACATTGGCTCCCAAAGGGTCGCCCCGAAGAAGACGACCCCGTCGATCTCAATGGTGGTGTTCTGAAGGAAGTGCACCCCGGTGCGCTCGCCGGCTTCCATGCCTTGCCGTTGGACCACTTCGAATGAACTGCCCCAGTGGCAATGATTCCCGGCCACGTAGATCGCGGGCCTTCCTCCCGCCATTGCGGCCGCCGTCTGGACGCCGCACACAACGTTACCGTCCATGACGTCGCCGGCCAGAATAAGCACGTCGAAATCCTCTGGCCGCTTGCGGCCCGGGTCCCAATCCTTGCGGACCTCGCGGTGGAGGTCGGAGACGATCCATAGTTTCATGCCGCCAGTTCTAGGGCTGAACCCGGCATGCTTCCAGTCCGGTGATTTTTTCTACGTTAACGCCCGCTATGGCCCACTTTTGTCCTCACGCTGCCCCGGACACGGCGCCCATACGGGTCGGTCCTAGCTCTCGAACGCCGGTGGCAATGGCTGTGTTTGCGATTTACTGGCGCTGGCCTGACAATCCGAGCTCAGTTCAAGAGGCCGGACATGGACGCGACCGAACAGCTTTTCCAGCAGATGATCAAGGATGAGGGAACCATCTCCCCCTTCGTGATCACGCGCGTTCACCAGGCAACCTCCGGTCAAAGCCTCGATGCCCACGGGCAGCATCTCGGTGAGGTAGCGCTCGATTTCGCGCGGAAAGGTCATGTTTCGCGTGAGAGCGCGCTGATCGACCCTTTTCTCACGCTCTATGCGCCGGATCCTGGCTCGTCCTATCACGCCGCATTGGCACTCAAGACCCCCGAAGACATGTTTCTCCTGATCGTCGAGTGGTCCGGAAAGCCGGACCCGAAGCTCGACAGGCTGCTTGACGAAATTCTTGAAAAGAAGGGCGCGCGCCTTCGCCCGCGAAGAGACCCCGCCGGACCCGATTATTCGAGGATTTCGGAGGTGCGCGTGTTGCGGCTCAAAAACGAGGATGAGATCGCTGCTGCATTGAAAGACGCTCAGGAGAGCGTCTGGAGTCCGTCCTTGATGATTCGGGCGAGGACCTCTTATCGCTTCCAGGGAGACAGGCAGTGGAGCCCCGGCAACATCAGCGTTGAATCGGAAGGCATCGACCGGTGGCCGGAGTTCTTCGCGGTCCTTCGCAGGGTCTTGACCGCCCATGACGCCGGTCGTGTCGTGCGCGACGGTGCCGAGTACGCAACCCGCATCTTCCCGAACGAGGCTGGTCCACGGAACGACCTGCCGGACTACGAAGCCGCACGTCTCCTCGGATTCTCGACCGCCGCCGCCGATGGCTTCCTGCCGGGGGAAAATGCCGAGGTCATGTTCCGCGGACTGGAGCGCTTCAAGGCCGAGGCCGACGTTCGTTATCTGCTCAACCGTGACTTTCTGACCGGCATCTACCAGCACTGCCTCACTCAGGGTCACGTCGCTGAGACGAGCGAGTTCGAGTGCAATGACATGAAGGACTACGTTCACGTCGTCGAACGTGACGGAGTGGTCAGCTTGCATCTTCGTGACCAGAACCGCCGTACGCGTGTGGATTTCACGGTGGATGGGGATACGGTGACGTCCCTTGACGTGTGGAGCGCCCCGATCAGCTCCCCGAAGGACCTCAGTCGACTTGCGAAATTCGATATCAGGGCTGGTTACCGGGTGGAGACGCTCGAGGCGCCCTCGATCAGGCTCGACGGGATAAGAGCCTGGAGCTCGTTCGTCATCGGTGTGGAGTCAGTCGCCGTGTCCCTGGATGAGTACTATTCCGTTGCGTCGCCGGCGCCTTAAAATTCGTCTATACGATTGCGCTCCGCGGCCGTTGCGGCTTGCCGCTTTGCATGCATCATGCCTTCCTAAGCGCCTGCACGGATGGATTTGCCATGAGCCTGGACTACCCTGTCGATCGTTTTGCCCGTCTCAAGCTTGAAGGGCGCCAATTCGCGTGGCGTACCGGGAAGGTGATCCCGCACAAGGCCCCACTCGAGATAGTCGATCCGCTGGAAGCATACGCGCCGTTCCTGTTCGACAGCCTCGCAGCCGCTCAGAAGTCGCATGCCGATGACATGGTTAAGCTCTGGAATATGGTGGCAGATGGCCGCATGAGCAGCGACGACGCTTACGCGGTGGACGAAATCATGGGAATTTTTCGGTGCACCATCGAAGCGGATGGTCGGATCCACGCCACTGATCCCGGCCATCACCTGCCCACTATCGCGGAGCGTCGAGCATTTGAGGACCGCAGGTTCGGTCCGACCGGCGAATTTGAGATCACCCGCGAGGATGCCTTCGCGGCTCACGGCATTACCGATCCATTGGCGTCGCTAGCGCGTTCGATGTGAAGGGCGGCGAGCAAAGCACGAGAGAGTCGTGTGGTGCCTGGCAAGCGGCCCATGCCGCCCGCTGGCTTTCGTAGGTCTGGCCATCTGTCCCGATCACGATGCGGTCGTACGGGATCATCTTCGGGTCATCGAGAGTGACGTTGTAGATGTACCAGCACCATGGATGGCCGTCGTTTCGATAGGTGGAATGGTCTGCCATGAACGCGAGGGCTTTGTCGCGGCTACTTGCGACAAACGCCAGGTCAGACTCGACGTTCGAACTGTTGGGCGTTGAGGCCGCCAATGGTGAGCGGACTTCAATAATGGTGACCGTTGTCATCCGGCGTTGCTCCGTGAATTGATCCGAAAGCCAATGGTTATAGCCAAGGCGGTGTACCCGTGTGAATGACCTGGGGACAAATCAGGGGATATTAACCCTCTCAAGGATTCGTTCGTGATTACGCGTGGGTCTGCGCGGTATTGCACAGCAACAAAAATCCCTCTCTTTCTTGCCGAGACATGTTCCAGACGTCACCTCGCCGCACTCCGGATCCGGCTGCGCTACTCGAGGCGCTACATGGCCTGCTGGCGCCCTTCTGGCCATTCGGGGTTGGCGATGAACCAATCCTTCGGCGCCAGATACTGGGTGGGCACTTCCGGAATCCGCTCTCTGTCGGATTGACGTTGGCGGATGCTCGCATGGCGCGATCATTTGCGGCGTTGGGCTTTGGCTCAATCGAGCTGTCGTTGTCGAGCCCCGATCTGACCGGGAGCGTGTCCCGTTTGGACAGCCTTACGTCCCTGATTTCCGAGATCCGGGACTGCGGTCGTCACGGTAATGCGGTCACGCGAGTAGGCCTTATCGTGAACGGTACATTGGAATCCTTCGCGAATGTAGACGGCTATGCCGAGGCGATCGGAATCGCCGTCGGGGAGGGCCTCGCCGATCATGTCACAATTGACCTGTCGCGTGGACACAGCGTCGGCTATAGCGATCCCCTGTTGCTGCGGCTGTGCGACCGTCTCGTGGCTGGGGTCATTGAAGTGTGTGATCGGATCCAAGGAACATCCGGTCGGCCGGTCTCAATTCTGGTCAAGATTGTCGACGACATCAGCAAGCCGGAGCTTGATGCCCTTGTATCGATGGCAGTCAGACGCGGGGCAGCCGGCATTATGGTTTCTCCCGTCTCCTCGGCACACGTCGGCGAAAGCCTGGCCGGTCGACCGGTTTATGGCCGGACCACCAAGATTCTCGCCGAGGTGGCGAGCCGCGTCGAGCCCGGAATGACGCTCGTCGGAGAAGGCGGGGTAGATGATGTGGAAACCGCTCTCGGCAAGGTTTCGGCTGGCGCGGATCTCGTCATCATCAATCCTGCGGTTGTGGCGGCGCAACCTTTGCTGCTGACGCGAATCAAATCGGCTCTGTTGAATGCGGTCAGGACGGGAATGAGCGTCAGCGAACTGGTCGGGCTCGAACTGGAAGGTTGGAGGGCGCGAGAATGGTGAGCGCGAGAAAGCCGCAGGTGTGGCCGGTCATTCACATCCTGTCGCCGGCGCTTGCCCTGGCTGCTGCTGAAGTCGCCGCAGAATGCGCATGTGCAGGTGTGTTTCTCATCAGCATGGACGGCTACGATCAACGACTCGACCCGATCGCGGACGAACTTCGAAAACAACTTCCCGCTCTTGCGATCGGCGTGAATTATCTGACGTTGACTGCTGACCGAGCGCTTTGCCGTAGCCTTGACCATGGCTATCAGGCCACCTGGACTGACGATGCAGGATTGCATTCGTCCGGCGCTGAGCCGCTTGCCCGGCAGTGTCGGCTACAGCTCAAGGATCATCCGGGGCACTTGTTCTTTGGTGCCGTCGGCTTCAAGGGACAGCGACACGAACCGGATCCCGCGGCCGCGGCGCGCCAGGCGCTTGAGCATGGCATGATCCCGACGACAAGTGGCCTGGCGACTGGTGTTGCGCCGGCGGCCGAGAAGTTAATTTCAATCCGGTCCGCGATCGGCCCCGAGGCGCCGTTGGCGGTAGCCAGCGGGATCACTCCGGAGAATGTCCGCGAGCTCGGACGCCCGGTAAGCCACATCCTGGTGTCTACAGGCATCGCGGCTGATTTCCACACGTTCGCTAAGGAAAAACTTGTTTCTCTCATGGCCAATTTGCCCGTTGGCTAACCGTGACCGGGGTACGCATTCATGATCCACCCGTACACTCACACCATGATGCCCCTGCACCTTGCCAAGCGCATGATCGAGCAGCGCGGCGGCGAATGGCGGATCGAATCGTGGCCGTTCTTGGAGATCATGAAGGGCGGCGAACACTTGGGTTCGGCCCTGATTGCCGATGACGTGGTTAGGTTTCTGGACATCACCAGAGCCTTAGCTTCCCGCCCTTCTTGAGGAGCATGAACCAATGACCGAGGAAAGTAAGACAATCGAGAGCGCTCCGTCCCCGCGTTCTCTAGAAACGCCGGGGACTGAGCGCAGCCAAGCGCGGAAGCAGGCGCAGGTGACAAAGTACCGCCAGATTCTTCAGAAGGCGACCGCTACGTCGCCGTTTCGAAACTCAGGCTCACGAAAGGGCAGACACTACCGATGATTCCAGATACCCGATCCAACCTCCGGTGACGAAATGAACACGCAGCACCAATGTGCCAGATCAACCTCAAATCGCGAAGAATCTAAAAGTGGTGGTGTCGCTTTTTTGCGACAGCCCACATAGGCCGGAACCAAATCCAGATTAGGCGATTGTAGTCACTGCGTCGTCGCACGTGCGGCGAGTGTATAGAAATTCCATCCGGGGGGATGTTCTGAAATGGCATTGGAATCCTTCGAGTCGTTGTCCGGTGGCGGACTGCGAAGTCCAAGGGCGTTTTCATCAAATCGACCAAATCGGCGAGCATGCGCGGACAGCGTTGGGCAATTGGCACCCGAGCGCTCTAGCTCCATTTCAAGAGATTAGTAACCATGACCACTGCAGTCAGTCGGACCGCGCTCTTCATTGACGGGCCAAACATCCACGCGGCTTCAAAATCGCTTCAGTTCGACCTCGATTACAAGGCTCTTCTACGCGAATTTCGCGGTCGAGGCGAGCTCGTCAGGGCATTCTATTACACCGCGATCAACGAAGACCTCGAAGTCAACGCCTTGCGCCCCTTGGTTGATTGGTTGGACTATAACGGCTTCACAGTCGTCACCAAGGCCACCAAGGAGTTTTTGGAAATTTCGACGGGCCGAAAAAAAATCAAGGGGAATATGGGTGTCGAGCTCGCCGTCAACGCGATGGAACTCGCCTCTCATGTCGACGAGATCGTTCTGTTCTCGGGTGACGGTGATTTCCGGTCCTTGGTCGAGGCGGTGCAGCGCCGCGGTGTGCGCGTGACAGTGGTGTCAACCATCAGGACCCACCCACCGATGATCGCGGATGAGTTGCGTCGGCAAGCGGATATCTTCCTCGAGCTCGATGATTTGCGTTTGGCATGTTCCCGATCGCCCGCGGAACGGCCTGTTCAGCGCGAGCAGGTGGCGAAGGCACCGGTAGTCGCCGCGTGCTCGAAATAGCCTGGAAGCAGGCATATTTCGGCGATCTGGCGTCTTCGGACACGACGCTGATCGCGCCGTTTCAGTTCAAGCCGCAGGTCCGGGCGAGGGGGAATGTTCGAGGTGCTCCGCATAGGAAGCCAGCAACTCGGCGGTGTCGGCCGCGACATCGTGTCCGTCGATCTTTCGGAACATGAAGATCAATCGTCCAGGGTTGCCTGCCCTGGCAATGAATCGCCCACACGGAGTGTGGTCCGGAAGGTCGACCACACATACTCCGGGGACGGTCGCTGTCACCGTGACGTCGGAATCCCGAAAGCTGATCTTTGCCTTCGGCCCACGATAGGCGTCAATATCGCTGAGCTCGATTTTGAGGCCGTCTGCTCCTTCACGATCGCGGAGGCGCTTCACGAAGTCTGTCAACAACGTGCGAAGCTGAACCATCTCCGGACTGTCCTCCCGGTGAATGACCTGCGCGTGCTGGTCCGGAAGTTGGTTGTTCGAAACGGACTCTCGAACTGTCCGGTAGTCGAATTGGCGGGTTGGTGGCGGGATAGGTGAAACCAACTGCCGCTGGGCGCCACGCGTCAGTCGCTCAGCATCCGTTTCGAAGCGGGAGCCTCTCTCGAACGGCGGCTTTGGCGCGTGCAAGGATAGCTCGAACAGCTCATCGCCACGCTGCAGGAAGGTGCCGCCGGCTAGTGCATGGATTTCGTCTCCCGGCCGCGCGTTGATGGCCTCCAACACGACCGCATGGATTCGACTGGAGCCATAGGATGCATTGGTGGCTGTCATACCGAAGTGCTTGAACACCCGGAAAGGCCGTTCGACACGAAAGTAGGAGTTCGCCCAACCCATGCCTGGCTCCCTCGGTTTGGGTATGGAGAGCGAGAATAGCCCCGCCTGCCGAAAGTACCAAGGCACGTTAACCAGCCGGTCTCGCCGCAAATTGCGTCCTGCGCCGCTTGCAGCTATGGATAGTGATGCAGGCGATCCTGAAATACCCCCGGACACCGCATTTGCGCGGCTCCGCCCTGCAGAACGGCGACGAGCCCGACCGCATCTCGATGTCCGAGCTCCGCGATCGCGGCGAGGTCGTCTGGGAGGAGAAGGTCGACGGAGGAAATTGTGGGATTTCGTTTTCCCCCGATGATGGGCGGCTCATCTTACAATCGCGAGGGCATTCTCTCGAAGGTGGCCCGCGCGAGAAGCAGTTTACGGTCCTCAAGCAGTGGGCGAGGGTGTTCGAGAAAGACCTGCGTGATGTCCTGGGTCTGGAATATGTCCTTTACAGCGAGTCGATGCTTGCGAAACACACGATCTGGTATGACCGACTCGAATCCTACGTGCTTTCGTACGATTGCTATAGCCGCTCGTCTAATCGTTGGCTGTCGACTGCGGCGCGCGCGCGTCTCTTTGGAGACCTCGTTACTCCGGTTCGTGTCGTCCACACGGGCTGGGTCGCGGATTGTGACGTTCCGAAGCTGGTGAAAGAATCCGCTTACAGATCGCCACAATGGAAGGAGAGCCTGCGGGGCGCGGTGGAAGCAGCAGGTGAAGATTTCGAGACTGTTCTCGGCCAGACTGACCCAAGCCCGTTGGCCGAGGGCGTCTATATGAAGTTAGAGGACGACCATCATACCCTCATGAGGGCCAAGTTCGTTCGGCCGGGCTTCGTCCAAGCTATCCTCGACAGTGGCGCCGTACACTGGGCGAAGCGTCCGATGATCAAGAACCAGCTCGCGCCCGGCATCGACATGTTCGCGCGGCCGTCCATGACCTCTGGGGTTGCGCCATGACAATCGATTGGCGGACTTTTGCCTCCGACGGCGTCATCGATTGGCCTGCGGTCGAGAAATCCTTCCCTTACGTGGACGAGATGTCCTCCTGCACACAGGATCCCATCTATCATGCTGAAGGGGATGTCTGGACTCATACGGCCGCGGTCGGCCGTGCTTTGTTGAGCGACCCAGATTTTGTGGGTTTGTCGCCTGCGCGACGAACGACGATGGCGTTGGCTGCCCTTTGGCATGACGTCGCCAAGCCCGAAACGCGGACCGAAGTCTTCGACGCGGAGCTCGATCGGCTGCGAGTCTCGCACCCCCACCATGCCTCCAAAGGCGCTTTGGTCGCCTGGCGTGATCTTTGGCGTGCTGATGTTCCGATTCACACCCGGCTCGATGTCTTCGCGCTAGTCCTTGGTCATCAGCAGATCTTCCGAGTTCTGAAGAACGAGGATCCAAGATTGTCATTGGCGCGCTTATCGACGCTCGGATCCTTGTATGAGCTTACGTTGCTTGGGCGGGCAGATAATCGCGGCAGGATTTGCGAGGATAAGCGGGTCGGCGATGATGAGATGGATTTGATCAGGATCGCGGCCGCGGAGAATTCCTGCCTCCACGAGCCATGGCCGTTTGCATCTCCACAAGCGCGCTTGCGGTTCGCACGCGGCGTTCCGGATAGCCTGTACTTCGAGCCGCGGCCTCCAAAAGGGTCGCGCGTCATCGTTCTTTCCGGGCTTCCTGGGTCCGGCAAGGACACCTATGCCGAGACCGTGCTCAAGGACTACGCCCAGGTGTCTCTAGATCGGACCCGGCAATCCTTGGGCGTCGACGCGGCCGATGACCAGGGCCGAGTTTCCCAGGCCGCGATCGAGGCCTGCCGGGTTCATCTTCGCGCCAAGGCGCCTTTTGTAGTCAACGCTACGAATTTAACGCGCCTTCAGAGAGCCAAGATCGTGACGCTCGCGATCTCCTATGACGCCCACGTCACGGTTCACGCCCTTGACGTGCCCGAGGCAGGGATCCGAAGGCAAAATCGCGACCGCAAAAATGTCGTGCCGGATGCCGTGATCGATCGGATGATCTCCAAATGGGAGCCGCCGACTTTGCTGGAGGCCCATGACGTGGTTTGGATCGGACCTGATTTCAGGCCGATCCCGAGGCCTGAGCTGCTGCCCGTGATCGCAGCTGTTCCCGCACCTTGAGCGTTAACAACGGGGACGGAGAGCGGGTCCGGGTGGACAGAATGGCGATCTTTGCCGAATAACGGCAAGAGGATCAAGGATTAGATATGAGCCACGTGCAATCCGCAGACGCCCTTTGGAAGGAAAATCCAGGCAGGACCGAAAGGGCGTTCCGGGCCTTATCTGAGGTGTTCGGGACTAGAATCCGATCCCTGGCAGCTACCCGAGTTATCCAGGAAGGGCCTTTGAGTTTGCTTCGGGTTGAGCTCGATAAGTGCCGCCGCGGCGACCTAGCGACGGCCCGGGAGGCTATTCCTGGAGCCTGTGTCCTGGCTTTGAATCGGTTCCATATCGATATTGATATGCTTCCGAAGCTCGCTCGTTCTGGCGCCCGGAAGGGGCCGTTCGACAAGGGAGCTTCGAACGAGCAGAGGAAGAAAGAAATCCTTGTGGCGCTCCGCAAGAAGAAGGCGGTTGGGCTCGAGTTCTACGACAATGTCTATGGACGACAGATCTCCGTGCTCGGGCGCGAGGACGGGCGTTGGCAGCTTCGGATCGTATCCGCCGATGGCCTGTTCGATCGAGCCCGCGCCGGCCACGAGATTGCTGATTATGTGATGGCGGGCTGGTGGAAATGAGCGTTGGCGCGACTCTTGCCGATCTAGCCCCGGAGAAAAGAGTGGGGGCCTTGGCGTCTGTTGGATGGCTCGCCATCGTCTTCGCGCTCTCCCAGCTCATTGGCCTTGGGGTCATCTTTCTGTTTGGTCTCGCAGGCCTCCTCGGATCTTCCAATCTGCTCGATAACGGCCCACTACTGGCAATGTCTGCCGTGGCCGGCTTCTTGCCCCAAGTGTTCAGCCTGCTGGCAATCGCTAACCGCTATTCCGGGGGAACTGCGCAAGTTCTCGGGTTGGTTCGCCCGGCACACCTCCGTCCTGTCGCGGCATTTCTTGTGCTCATGGCCGTCTTCTTGCTGGTCTCGGACTTCCTTGTGCATTTGTCTGGCCGGCCGATCGTGTCCGAATTCCAGGTTCTCAGTTATGGCTCTGCCGAGGAGTCCGGGATTGTGATGATGGTCTTCTACTGGCTGGCCATTGCGTTGTGCGCGCCGGTGGTGGAGGAAATGATGTTTCGGGGACTGGCTTTCTCCGGTTGGATCCCGGTGATTGGCGTTCTGCCAGCCGTTCTTCTCACTGATCTTGCGTGGACCTCCCTTCATCTGCAGTACGATCTCGCAGGGATGGTAGAGGTGTTTGCAGCTGGCTTGCTGCTCTCGACCGCTCGGATCGCCTGTGGATCGCTTTGGGTGCCGATCGCCATGCATGTGCTGATGAACGCGTGGGCGGTGTTTGAAACCGCGATTGGCGCCAAGTGGCCTTGGTGAGGGCCAGCTGGAGTTGTGGGTGGCTGGTCGACACGATGGCGAATTGCAACGGGGTAGGGTACTTGGACCTATACCCCTGCCTTCTCAGGAGAGAGCCAATGACCATGACTTTCGAAGATTTCCAGGCGACGCGCTTTGAAAGCCGTGATCTCGGCGCTGCCCTCGAGACGGACATGGGGATTCTGGAGCCGATCGCCGGAAACGTCTACTGCGGTGCGCTGTATATCGAGGAAGTTCAGGAACGGACTCCCAATGGGTATCCGAACGAGCACCGCGCCTTAGGCAAGTGGCATCTCGTGATCGAAAATGTGACCGAGATCGGCGATGATCTCGAGGCGTTCGAACGGCGCCTTTATGCCTGGGCTGTCACGTCCGCGCTACTCGGTGCAGCCAATTGAGCAGCGGATCGATCACGAGATCGAGATGCTATGCCGTGAATACAAGGCGTGGAACGAACGTAACAATCTCAATCTCGGCAGTGCGGATGAACATCTGCACGACGAATCCCTGACCGCAGAACAACAGGCGTGGGTACGCGACTTTTCGAACCGTTGGGAAAATTCGGCTCCGGTTCACATCAATGGGGGCATCGTGCCCGGACGGATGCGCTGACGCCGCTCGAACTCCGGCTCAAGGCTTTGGTTGACGATACGACGATATGGCGTGCTCGAGCGCGTATCCCCAGTACTTGGCATCGTTCTCTTGGCCGGTCACCTGGTTGATCCGCGGCAGGGCGGGCTGAACGATCTTTTGCACGACCGCAGCATTGAATGTGCCGGGTGAGCAGCTGTCATAGAGCTCAACGGCGGCGTCGAGCTCCTCCGCGGTGAAAAGATCGGTCAACGAAACAGTTTTCTGGTTGGTCATGGGCGAAGTCCCCCCGCCGTAATCCGGATCGTCCTGGTCGGTCACGACGTCTGGCCGAACCGAGGGGGAAAT
This sequence comes from Bradyrhizobium sp. USDA 4341, assembly GCF_054063755.1. Classification (NCBI taxonomy): domain Bacteria; kingdom Pseudomonadati; phylum Pseudomonadota; class Alphaproteobacteria; order Hyphomicrobiales; family Nitrobacteraceae; genus Bradyrhizobium; species Bradyrhizobium sp. USDA 4341. Next base: position 148,564 of record NZ_JBSSGO010000001.1, read on the forward strand.
CGTCAAGACCTTCAACGCGAGAGCCCGCGGATCGTCAAGCTCCTTGAGGTGAAGCATGTGGTTCCGACCGCCGGTGTAATCCTTTCGTCCCTTGCAGGTACGCACCAGCAGGCCGTGCGCAGCACCGTTTTCTGCCACCATCGCAGATTGCGATGCCTGAATATACAATTTATCGTGGTGCAGAGTAACGTCGCCGCTCACGGCGATGCCGGCCTTATTTGAGCGGAGATCGTACGAGCCCTCCGGCAGCTCCAGGACCTCGGCCAGAGCTTTCAGCCTGGCGCGGGCGGTCCGGTGGAACGCTTGTTTTTGCTCCTGATCGTAAGAGCAGGACTTCGTCCAGTCGAACGCCTGTGCCATTTCGATCTCCTGTGCGTTTCGAGAGCGCCAATTCCCGATGAATTCCACCGCGGCGTCGAGCGCGCCGTGACGATCCAGATCCATATGCCCTCCGTCGAAAAGGAGCAACCGCTTGGGCTCAGCGGCCAATCCGTAGAGCGCTTCACCCTGGGAGACGGGGACAATGCCGTCGTTCCGACCGTGCAGGATGAGGACAGGGCATCCGATCGAGGCGATCCGCCGGCGCGAACAGAATTGCTCGCTCATCAAGGCCCCGATCGGCAGGAATGGGAACATCGAGGATCCCACCTCAGGCACAGAAGTGAACGGAGCTTCCAGCACCAGGCGTGCCAGAGGTCGCTCGCTTGCCAACTGCACCGCCACGCCGGTGCCGAGAGAATAACCCCAAGCAACTACGCGATCGGCGCCGTATAGCCGGGCAGCGGCGTCGTAGGCCGCATGAGCATCCAGGTAGAGCCCATTCTCGTTCGGTTGTCCGGTTGAACCAGCATAGCCCCGATAGGAAGGCGCCAGGATGCCAAAACCCTCGGCTATAAGGTTTCTGAAGCGTCCAGTTCGTGATGTCAGGCTCTGGCCGTTGCCGTGAAAATAGAGTACCAACGGCCGCCCTTTCGCCGGCGGCACGTGGATCGCAGCCAGCTGTTCTCCGTCTGAGGTCGCGATCACCATCTCCTCGGCCGCGGGGTGCACGGTCGGCGCCGCGATTCTCGACGCCGTTCGCTGATACAGGAGTGAGCGTTCAATCTCTTGGAGCGCCTCAGTCAACAAGCCAAAGAGTGGCAGCCTCCAAGCGCTGCGACTTGCCTGACTTGTTGCCGTTTCGACAATGGTCATCGCTTTGCGTTCTTCCTGATGGCATCTACGGCGCCAAACCAGGCGCCAGCCCTTCTTCGATCAGGTCGAACTCGGGTTGGTCATTCGCAACGAAGATAGGATCGACTACTTGCGCCTTTTGGTCTTCGAACTTCTTGAACGCTCCCGTCGGCTTCCTCTTTTCGTCGCGGACCAACTTGACAGCAGTCTCCATCATCTTATCGACGGCACGCCCGATCAATGGAGTGTGGACCGACAAGTTATGGAATAGTTCGTAGAACTCCGGGTCGTGATTGTTGTCGACGAGATTGGGCGCCTGATGCACGTATTCATGCAGCAGCAGGGAAGCGACCTTCGCGCAGCCGGAGAGACCTTTGGTCAAATCGCTCAGGCGATTGCGATTGATCCAAATCGTATGCTCGCCGTCGGTCCAGGCGGCGGCGGTCATTGATAGGCCGACCTTCAGCTCACGAGCGCGCGGCGTGGCATCTTTCCCGCCAGCCATGTCAACCATCATCTCGCACACCGAGGCGGGATAGGCGGCCAGATCTCGCTCTCGAGCAAGGCGCTGCCAGGGATACGGAGTCTCTTCGCCGAGATCGCGGCCGAGCTGGTAAATGCGGCTGATCTCCCAACCGAGGTTGTTGCAGCCCCTGGAGAAGACCTTCAGTGCGAACTTCTCGGCCGGCGATAAATCCTTGATTGGAACCTCTTCATAGTCGGCCTTCACGTACTTGCCGAAATCCTTCCCTTCGAGAATCTTCGCATCCCCCAGGGCCTGTTCGAGCATCAACAGCGGATTGCGCACCTTCCAGTCATGGATGCGTTTTGCTTCCTTTCCGGCTTTTTTTGCGATGTCAGTCTTGAATTCCTTCAGTGAACCATACCCGAACTTCGACAAGACCTCCTCGTCGAGGACGAGCGCGATCCCCCTTTGCAGAAGTCGATCGGCCACCATGTCTTTGGCCTTGGCAACGGCGATGCGATCACTGGCCCGGCCGAGCTTTGCGCCCAGATCGGCGAGCGAAAACATCGCGCCGCTGCTATTGCGCAGCAATTTAAGGTCCAGGATCTCAGCGAGAGACTTCGAGCCCACGCGAACAGCGTTGGCAATGGACTCCCATTCGTTGTCATTCAGCTTGGTCTTCTTGACGCTCTTCTCGACGGAGGTCGAACGTACTTTCGCGCTGATTTTCTTGAACACCTTGCATGCCGATACCACGTCATTGCGCGCAAAGTTCACGTCGAGAGGCACCTTTGACACGACTGTGCCGCCTGTGCCGTACGATGTCGCAGGATAGTCTTTGACGAAAACGCCGAGGTTGTAGACCGAGAGCGATCCGACATCGCGGAGCGAGTAGTAAGCGACGTCATCCTCGAAGTCCCATTTGCAGTCTTTCGGCAGCTTGTTGACGATCTCGCCGTTCAGTTCGAGCGGGATCTGCAGATATTTCATGTTGCGAGCGATTTCGCGCTCGATCTCGTCGATCTTCGATGGGATCAGCTTCTCGTAGAGCTCAATCTCGATGCGGCAGCCTTTATGAGACTCATCAAGCTTGTACAGCTGATAATTAAGTCCCTCATTCTTGCTGCCTTTCTGATACCTAAGATCGGTACGCATCCTATAGTTGTTGGAAATATATTTGCAAACGCCGGTCGCCAGGAGCTGGCCGCGCCCCATGCGGAACCGCCCGAACACAGCGTCGCCTTCTTCGTGCGGATGACCAAATGTTTCGAAGAAATCTTCGATTTCGCGATCGTCGACGAATCCCTTGCCATCATCCTCGATGATGAGCCGATCTTTTGTCAGCGTCATTCTGACCGACTTCGCGCCGGCGTCGACGCTGTTCTGACAACCTTCCTGCGCTGCCTTGCTCAACGTCCCTGCCTGACGCGTCATTACATCCCAAAGTAGTGCTGGATGCATTTTAAAAGCGCGGGTGGTGCCGCTCTCCGAAACGACGATGGTTGGGGCGCTTTGGTTCGAATGCTTGGTCATGCGTCGGCTCGATTTAGGTGGCTTACCGATTGACCGTACGGGCGGGCCCTGCAAGCGACAAACGAGCTTTCGTGGTCTTTCTTATTTCATTGTCGATCTCAATTTCGCTTGTCCACGTCTTCTAGATTCCGGCGCGTTGCAAACAGGACTGCGACGCGAGACGGTTATGTCGAAGGGGAAGTGGTGGATGTTCGATTTCGCAAAGTTCGATGCTCGGAAGGTTCTATGTGTGGGCGACCTCATGCTCCACGAGGTGGTTTATGGGCGAACTCGTTCGACGACATCCACGCCGAGCCTTGTTGCCCATAAATGGGAGGTATCGGTCGCCGGCTCGGCCGGAGTCGCGAAGTGGGTCGCGGCGCTTGGCGCTCAATCCAGTATCGTCGCTCCCGTCGGAGACGATCAGGGGGCATGTTCAGTTCGAGAACTGCTTGGGCGTGATGGAATTTCTCTTCGATTAGTTAGAGATACGGAGCGATCGACTGTTCGGACAATCCGGTATGTCACAGACCAGGCACCACCGATTCTGACCGTTGAGCGGGAGGGGCGGAATCCTGTCCGCGGACAGATCGAAGAAAGCCTCCTGGCCCGAATTATTGGGGAGGTTCTTGATGCCGACGTGATCGTTCTGTCCGATCACGATTGTGGTGCACTGACAGATCGTTTGATTCGCGACACCATTGCAGCTGCCCGTCAGCAGGGGATACCGACCCTGGTCGTTTCGTCGCAAGCTGACTTCTCCAAGTACGCTGGTGCAACGATTTTGGCGCCAGGTTTTGCTCACCTCTGCGCTTCGATTGGTTCCGTTCCGGCCAATGCAGACGAGCTCGAAATCGTTTCGCTGCAGGTTCTTGAGCGCGCCTCAATTGAAGCGCTCCTGGTGGTTCAGCCTGGGTTTGGCATGAGCTTTATTCCGAGGGCAACGACTGCCACCCATCTTGGCGGCTTCGGGATAGCGGACGCCGAGTTCCGATGCGGCGATGCTGGAATTGCGGCGTTGGCACTCGCTTTGGCCTGCGGCCTTCCGTGGGAGCAGGCCATGGAGGCCTGTTACGCGGCCGCATCAAGTGCGCTCGAGAATGGCAGCATCTTGCTTGACGCGCTCCGCGATGGAACGACCATCGCATAACCCGGTCACTGCTCGTTGGTTAACGAGCCTTCACCCTCTTGAAGGAATGGTGCTTGGCAATCGAATCCTTGGCGAATACGAGAAGAATGGGTTCTGGAGACTTCGCGACCACACGGAGGATTGTAGTGCAACACCGCGAATCGCGGATCGCAGCCAGGAGACGCATCTTTAAGGCTGGCGTGATTGAGTTTGGCGACGCCGTGCGTAGCGAAGTCGCATGCACAGTCCGCAGCATTTCCGAGACGGGAGCGGGCCTCATCCTCAACAGTCCGCTCTGGTTCCCGGACACCTTTACGCTCGTCATCGACAGCGATGGCTTTCGCAAACCCTGTCGCGCGGTCTGGCGCAAGGAAAACAGGGTGGGGGTCACTTTCATCGGATAAGGCCCGCCTGAGGATTCGGCCGCTTGCCGGTCACCCGCACCATGCTAAAAAGCGGCCGCATCAACAATAGGAGTGCATGGTGCCGAAGAAGACGACAAAAGGACCGGCGCGTAAGCCGTATACCAAAGACGACGTCAAGTTATTGAAACAGCACTCGAAAGCGCGCACGCCTGTCGCCAAGATTGTAAAGCAGATGAAGCGGTCAGAGGGGTCGCTTAGACAGAAGGCGAAGGGTCTCGGGATCGGACTCGGTCATCAACGATAGTCCACAGGGAGGCCTCGCCAGATCTGGAGCGATCTGGATTATGGCGAGGTACCTAGTGACCCTAGATTTGCATCCATCGCTTCATCTTTGGGTAGCCATGAACCTGCCGCGGGAGCTGGGTCATTCCGGCATGAAAGAGACCGTGAATTCCTAGATGACATCCAATGGCCAGCATGTCGTGGATTTCTTGGCCATTACCGTCGAACCCCTGGGCAAATGGCAGCCTGGTGTCGATCCCGATATGATGCGCGGCTGCATAGGACCACGCGATGGCCTCTTGCTCGCCGGATTGCATGATGGCCCTTGCGATGGGATCCTCGGGCCACGCCATGCAGTTCGGGTTGTCCTTGACGTATTGGGCCATAATCGGCGCCACGTCATCGACGTCTGCCGTAAGCTGTCCGCGAAACAGGCTCGGGATCACGGCGATATGGCCAGCCTCATGCAACATATCACCGACAATCTCGCTATCGTTGTTCTCAACAACGAGACCAGATCCCTCGATGCGCAGTTGATTGAGGAAGCCACGAGCTCCCTGTTCGATGCGAACCGAGATTCCGATCGCTTCGAGGAACGAGGCTGCTTTATCAAACATTTGCGATCCATCAAGCTACTTTCGCCCAAGCTCGCGTATCGTCGGCGGGCGATAGTGGCGTTCTGACATGCCAGAGAGTCCTGACAAACAGTGGACCGCTTGTCATGGTTAAAGGGTGAGCCTCATGACCTGCGCAGTGGGGCGAAATTGCCAGCTTCTTCGAAGCGTCTCGCCGTCGCAATTGCCACTTTCGAGCCCAACTGGGATAGTCGTTCAGTCGAATGATGGCGAGACTGGAGGTCACATGAGCTCAAACGAAATTCGTGAATTGGCGGGGTCCTTGCTTGTGGATAGCATGATGCTCTACGTTGGGCAGCGGATCGACGACGTCGGAAGGCAAATGGTCGAGAACTACCTCAAGAGCGGGCGAGGTGAACGCGCGGACATCCGCTCCACGATCGTCGACATGGTCACCGATGCGGGTCACTTCGTCACGTTCGAACGTAAGGATGCCGAGACGTCCTTCGATGCCGGGAACGCCTTGCGCGATGAATTCGTCATCCATTCCCCCGAGGTCGAGACCCGAGCCGCGGTCGCGATCGGCGCGCTCAAGGCCTATGCCTCGCAGAAAGGCTTCGACTTCGACAACATCCTCTGGCTGGCAAAAGATCACCTGAGGGCTGAGACCATGTCGCGATCGACAACGCCGTAGGGACCCATCATGGCCGATCATCGGGGCTACTTCGCCTATTGGCACGATAATCCGCCGGCGCCCTTTAATCCCGGACGCCGACCCGACGGCCGCGGATCGATACCGGAGGGTCTCGGCTTTCAATGGTCGCCGATCGCTTCTACGAAACCCACTCACGGGAGGAATGCAAGGCAGAGTGGGGGAGGCGATACGACGGACTTCTGGATGCGGAAAGAACTGCCAGCCCGCCGTGTCCTTGAGTGCCGGGATTCATAACGGCAAATCAGACGGCTTAAAGCAAGTCGGCGACATTGTCGTAGACGAGTTCGCGTACGGGGAGATCCGTTCGAGATTCGGCCCGCCAGTTCTCGTGACACAAGCTGCCGGGGCCACGCTCGGTAGAGCTGCGGGAATTGCCTTGGCAAGCGCAGCTTTCGGAGCCCGGTGTGGCGTCGTTGCTGTGGTCGGAGACGATTGTCGTGCGGAGCTGCTGCGTCAGCCTTCAAATCCGACCGGATTACCTTCTGACTTCTGAACGATTCAGATCGATCCACGTTGCGGCGGACCCGCTTCGTTGGAGATCACACGGCGAGCCCGCTGCTGTGTGCCGAATGGGACCGCGGCGAGCCAGTCCGTGCCCAGAACGAGGAAGGACTGCTAGCACGGATACTGGGCGAGGTTCTGCTGCTCAATTCACCTCGGTCTCCAACCGGTTCTGAAGTCGATAGCCGACCCCCGATTCGGTGACCAGCAGGCGCGGCTGGTTGGGATCGGCCTCGATCTTCTGGCGCAGCTTGCGCACCAGGATGCGCAGATACTGGATGTTGTCGCGCTGGTTGCCGGTCCAGATCTCCTTCAGCAGCTGATCGTGCGTCACCACCAGGCCGATATGTACGGCAAGTACGTGCAGCAGGCGGTACTCCTTCCGCGTCAGCTTGATCCTGGCCTGGTTGAGCGAGACGGTCCGGCTGACCAGATCGACCGACAGCGGCCCGGCGACGACGACCGGATTCTCGGTGGCGCTCTTGAAATAGCGGCGCAACGCGGCATCGCTGCGCGCCAGCAACTCGGCCATGCCGAACGGCTTGACGACATAATCATCGGCACCGGCCTGCAGCAGGCGAACCTTCTCGTCCTCGTTGGATTCGACGGAGAGCACGATCACCGGAACGTTGGACCAGGAGCGCAGCCGCTCCAGCGTCTCGCTGCCATGCAGGTCCGGCAGACCGAGATCGAGGATCACGAGGTCGGGCGCACTGAAGGTCGCGATCTTCAACCCGTCGGCGGCGTTCTCGGCCTCGACCACGGAGAAGCCGTGAATCTCGAACCCGGCGCGCAGGAAGCGGCGGATCTTTGGTTCGTCATCGATCAGCAGGACGAGGTTACGCGGCTTACTCATCGTCGCAGGTCACCAAATCTGAATCCGTGGTCTGCGCTGCCGGTAGCAAGATCGATGCCGTCGTCCCGAGGCCGTGGCCGCGGCTCGCGACCTCGACGGTGCCGTCATGTGCCCTGACGAAGGTCGATGCGATCCAGAAGCCGAGCCCGGAGCCGGGGACGCTCGCCTGGTGTCGCGGGCTGCGGAACGACTTGCGGCCGAGATGGCGCTGCTCGTCCAGCGTGACGCCAACCCCCTGGTCGATGATCGACATCACGACACGCCCGGCGACGTGCCGGGTCTGCACCGAGATCGTCGACCCGGACGGGGAATATTTGGCGGCGTTCTCGAGCAGCTGGCCACAGGCCTCCGCGAGCAGGCCGGAATCGACGTTGAGCAGCGGGAGATCGTCGTCAAATCCGATCTCGACGCGGTGCGCCGCCAGCCGCGGCGCACGCGCCTTGACGGCGGCGTTGACGATGTCGCGCGGGTCGGACCATTCGAGACGAGGCGTCAGCCCGCCGGCTGTGACGCGCGTCGCATTCAGGAGATTGCGGATGTGGCCGTCGAGCCGCGCGACCTCGTCCGAAACCGCCTCGATCAGCGAACGCAGCCGTTCGTCGGCGCTGACGGCCGGCATCGCGTGCATGACGCTCACCGATCCCTGGATGGCGGCCAGCGGCGAGCAGAGTTCATGCGAGAGTGTGCCGTGGAAGGCGTCCCGCAACAATTCGGCCTGCAGATGCATCCTGGCATCGTCCATCGCCTTGCCGATATCGAGCCGTTGCAGCGTCAGCGAAACCTCCTCCAGCACCGCCTCGATCCGGCGTGTGCGCAACGCGATCGCCTCGCGCGTACCGCGCCCGGCATTGATGGCGATGACGCCGTGCACCAGGGTTTTCGATCCGACGGCACGGAGCAGCCACACCTCCTGGGTCGATTCATCGATGACGCTGCGATCTGTTACGCCGACCGTCGCCGTCATCGCCGCTACGCTCTCCTGCACGGCCGGCGGGGCAGCTCCCAATTCCGGCGAGGATTCGAAATGACCTCCCGCGGACGCGACGAACAATGCAGCCCGCTGGCCGAGCGTATGGGCCAGATAATGACTGACGGCGTCGATCAGATCGGAGATGGTGAAGCAGGCGGCCAGGCGTTTGGAGAATTCGTAGAGGTGCTGGATCTCCCGCTCACGGCGCCGCAACCTTTCGGTCTCCTGTTGCAGGCGCGACGCCAGATTGCTGCTCACCAGCGCGACGACGAGGAAGACGAGGAGATCGATCGCCTCCTGTGGACTGTCGACCCGAAGGCTGTAGAGCGGCGAAAAAAAGAAGAAGTCGGCTGCGGCGATCGCGGTCAGCGATGCCAGCGTGCCCGACCAGATGCCCAATCGGGTGGCTGCATAGATGATCGGGATCAGATAGGCGATCGGCACCAGGTTCGCGGCGATCGGTTCATTGAGCGCAAACAGCAGCGCCGTGACGACGCCGATCGATCCAACCGACCACAGCAGGGGCCGGACGTCGGTCCACATGACCAATTGCGGCTTCGCTTCGAACCCCGGCGCGAACACATGCCCCGCTTCGGTAGGCCGCGCGCGGATATCCGCGAGCCGTTGAAACAGGGGCAGGGAATAGATCAAGGATTTTGCCTTCGCAGAGCACGACACCGGAGGATCCTCGTGTCACGGCCGTCGCGGCCAGCGCGATATCCGCCCCGGCAACATCCGATGAGAGCGTTGAAGACGTGGGTCCAGCGCCGTCACAATGGCGCACGCCCTCGCGAATGGTTCAACGTTCGATCGTCGGGCCGCTGCTCCGATGTCACCAACTACCCAACGATTCGAGCATTCCCCAGGAACGGATAGAAAATCCATGCTGCTGAGGCGGCTGAGAAATATAAAAGAAATAGTCGAAGCACGAGATCTGCGATTGCCGTCGCCGCCGGATGGATCGAATGGCAGACAAGACGGCGGCGCGAAGTGCCTTCAGTGCTGCTCAAGCAGGGCGGCATCATCCGATTTTTGCAGCATCTTATTGACATAGCCGAGCGCCAGCCGCTCTCCGGCAAGCTCCGGCTTCGACGTGCGGTTGAGTCCGAATTCGCCGGTCTGGTTCGTCCGCGGCGGGGTCAGCTTGGCGATCGCGGCCGAACTGACGTTTTCGGCTGGGTAGAGATAAAATTCCATCAGCGGAGTCTGCGAGCCGCCGGATTGCCGCTTCAGGACCGCATGCGCGCTCGCACCGGCCTCCGGATAGAGTGCGGTCCAGCCCGCAAAGCTGCTTGCCAAAATCTCCAGCGACAGGATCGCCGTCGCGATCTCGACGAAACCCTGGTTGGACTTCTTGGCGGCATTGCGGTCGACCGCTTGCTGCTGTTCTTCACCCGCTGCTGGGCTTATGGCGAGCTCTAGCACACCAACACCGATCCGGTGTTCGGTGTCGATCAGTTCAACGCCAACCGGAGCGGTCTGACCGCGCGGGTGGCGGCATCGCCTATGCGATCACCAACAACCTGATCGGCAAGTTCGAGTATCGCTACTACGACTTCGGCCGGTACGAGCGCGCTGCGCCGCTGAACGGCCAGATTCCCTACACGGTCGACAGCACGTATTCCGTCGTGACGGTAGGTCTCGACCACAAGTTCGGTGGTCCGGTGGTCGCGAAATACTGATCGGTCGCCGGACGTGGCGGCACGGCCGGAAAGGAGGGCAACGTGGTGATCTCGAGATTGAAGCGTACATTGCTGCGCGTCGTTGCGCTCGCCGGCGTCTGCGCCGCGGCCGCCGGCTGCGCCAGCGACGTGATGGCGCCTTCGGGGGACGGCTCCGCCCCCCACATGCGCTATTAGGGCGGTCCGAAGTTGCCGATGTGGCCGAGCCAGTAGGGATCTGATGCGACCACTTCGTTTTCACGGAGCAGGACGTTTCGGCATCAGGTTGGCGGTTCACCTTGGCGTATTGCTGGTGGTTGGCTCCTGCGGCGACGCGTCGGCGAAATCGGCCCGTCGGCATTGGCATGCCCGCAGGCCGCAGCTGGCGCACACGTCCGTGCGAGTGCTGGTAGCGCCGGCCAAAAAATGCGTCGGTCGATTTAGGGTGTGATGCCTGCCGACAGCTTCGAAGCTACCGCTAGAAAATCGGGACCTCGGCACGTCCCGCTCGCAGCTCCCAAAAAAGCTATGGGTGTAACATACAGGGTGTTGGAAGAGGCGTGGCGGTCACCATGTCCCGCTATAGGGCCACTATCAGGGGACAAGCGGAAGTGGCTCAGACATCGCCAAGCCGACGTGATTGACTCCAAGCGGCCACTGCGCTCAGTATCACTCGACCTCAACAATCATCTCGACTTCCACGGCGTTATTGGAAGGAAGCCCCGCCATTCCTACGGCAGAGCGTGCGTGTTTTCCAATTTTCTCGCCGAAAACGTCCACCATCAGATCGGAAAATCCGTTTATCACCTTCGGCTGGTCACCAAAACCGTCGGCCGAGTTGACCATCCCTAGGACTTTTACAATGCGTCTCACGTGATCCAAGCTACCAAGTGCGGCTCGCACTTTCGCCAACATGATCAGCCCAACTTGGCGAGCAGTGTCATAGCCTTCTTGAACCGTGAGGTCCCTGCCCACCTTGCCTTTGTACTTCCAATCGGGAGTTGCAGTAGTTCCAGCAAGGAACAGCAAGTTACCCACCCGCACCGAAGCGACGTAGTTCGCTATTGGCGGAGGGACCGACGGCAACGTGATATTCAGCTCTTTAAGTCTCGCCTCGGCGCTCGTGGCAACCTGTGCCAATGCGCAACCTGACGAAACGACTAACATTAGCATTCCAAGGCCACAGAAATTCATCAGGGCTTTCATGTATCGTTCTCCCTATCGTGCTCGTGCGCATGGCGCACGTTTGCAGATGCAAATTGGCGAAAGTTGACCACCGACGACATTGGCTTTGGCCCTATTCCCCCGAGCAGTCAACCATCGGGGACAGGTCGCGGCTGCGCAATCTATTTTTGATTGCCTTGACGGCATACACCATGGGCATGTGCTTGCCGTAATACTTGTCGAACGCTTCGGCGTTCTGCGGCTGGCTGTACAAGACCGTAACCGTTTCTCGTCCGCCATCGCGACGGACGAAACGAGTGACGAGGCTGCGACGATTGCTGTCCTGAATTTCAGCATCAGAAGTGCTCCGTCACTATTGTCGGATCAAACCATTCGGCAATAATTGTCGCTCACCGGAGTGGATATGTCTTATCCCAAATGGGAGATGCTAAGTTAAAAGATCAATCGCATCGGACAGGATTGTGGGTGGCAATTGCGAGGGTCGTATGCGTAGCTTGAGACTCGAAAGCCTAACAGACAAGCTACTAAGACGGGCGTTGTACATTGCGCACCATGATTTTGTAGCAACGGGGATCTCGAGTACGGGGACAGCCGTTTGCACCCAAACGACGAAGAAAACAGAACTCGCCAGAGGCGATCTGGGCGTTGCAGATATGGGGATGGTTGTCAGTCTCGTTGAAGTGCCTCCCGGGGCGTCGGGCCTGTTGCGCAACCATCCTGGTGAAGAAGCGTACTATGTCGTAGAGGGGGCTTCTGCGGAACGGCCAGACGGCACACCGTTTACGTTTGAGCCCAGAACCGCAAAATTCAACGTCCGTGATGCGCCACGTGGAGCCTTCAAGAACACAGGCGACAAAGCCCTCAAGCTACTTACCGTTCATCTCATTCAGAAGAGTGAATGACCAAAATGCGCAAGCGCGCACTCTGCCCAGGCACCGGAGCGGCAAAGATGGCAGCTCTCGATCCCAACGATGAGGCAACGCTTATAGCACAACCATCTTGGACAGAAGAGCAGCCAATTCGCTCTGGCGCGACACTCCGACCTTGGAAAAGACACGCTTGAGCACGACGCGCGCAGTTCCCTCGGCGATACCCAGCCTTTGAGCGGCCTGCACCGGTGAAAGCCCCGATCCGACGAGAGCTGCCACGCGCGCTTCCCCCAAGGTCAGGCCGAGAAGGTCTCGGACAATTGCAGGATCTGCCATAGCGTTCGCCGTCGGATCGATCACCAACACGATCACGCGAGCATGAGTTAGAAAATGAGTTGCCGCATCCTGCAACTCAGAGCCGCGAACTCGAATCACGTACAGCGCAAGAGGCCGATCAGACGTTTCTCGGTGAACCAAGATCGGCCTTGGGGAGTTGCTGTCCGGATGAACCGAGAGCATCTGGTCGATTGCGGCCTCAAGCTCCCGCTGCTCCTGCGATAGGCCAACCGAGAGCCGGCTGCCACTGATCGCTAAGCCGCCGCCGAGATGGCGCACCGCTGCTGGATTGGAGAAGATGATGCGCTTGCTCGAATCGAGGACAAAGACGCCAATGCCGATACGCACAAGCGCGTCGCTCAGCGCCAGTTTGGACAATTCGGCATCGAAAAGCCGGACACTCAGGCGCAGGGCATTTTCGGCGTGGTGGGCCAGGCGAGCAATCACCTCAAGTTCATCATCTGAAAACGGCGCCGTTGATTTGGATCGCTGGATACTGATCCAAACATCAATCAGCGGGTCCGGGGAAATTGCGGCTCCAGCGAACCAGCCGAGGCCATGCGGGACGAGAAACTGCGTGTAAATGGGGTGTTCTTCGATCTCCTGCGGGGTCACGACATGGCGATCGGTGATTGCTTGCTTGCGGCTGATGTAGGCCTGCTCGATAGCCCTGAGGCTACGAATGTCGTGGCGCCACCACTTTTCCTGGAAGGCCTCCTGAGCCGCGATAAGTTTGGGCGAGACGATTGTTCCAAAACTCCCATCGTCGCGGCGCCACATTAGAACGGTTCCGACCGCACCCAAGACATCGGCGATGGCCTGCAACGCGGACGGCCAATTGGACGGCTGCGGCGCGGAATGGTAAATGGCCTCAATCGCGGCAACGAACCGGCCATCTTCTGAAACTTCACTCATCTCCGGTCTTTCGCCGTCCGTTGCCGCCCAAGGCACTGCCAACGAGCATGCAGACAAGTTCAGCTTGCCTGGAAACTCCTGTCTTGCCGAATACCGACTTCAATTGCTGCCTGACCGTGCCCACGGTCACGCCGGCCTTGATCGCCAAGTCCTCGATGGTGTTTCCTTCCGCAATTCCGCGCGCAACTCTAGCCTCCGCTGGTGTAAGGTCGAACAAACCTTGAATGACGTCGGACGAGACGATCGCCAGTCTACTCACTTGGGTCACGATCAGCACGCAGGATGCCAGGGTGAACACCTCGTTGGCAGCACCGCGTATCGGAACGAGGTGAACAACCGATGCCGGCGTTTCCTCCGTTGCGGGAAGGGGAATGGAACGAAGCGATTTCGAATCCTGACAACCGAGCTGCAAGAATGATTCGCCCAGGATTGCGTCAGCCCGGCGATCGACGAGCGTCACGCGGGACGTCCGATCCTGAACGACGCTAGGGATAAGAACATCGAACAGTTTGTTGGTTGCCAATATTCGGTTCGAGAGAGACAAAACGGCGCAAGGCAGCCCTATCAGCCCCAGGATTTCAGCTGCGGCTTTGGCCTTCTCGAGACCCAGCCTGCCTGATAGAACGGACGCGCGTGCGAGGTGCGGACGAAGAGGGTCGAGTGCACGGATGGCCTCCGAGCTAACCGGGCCGTCCGAGAATTTCTTTTCCCAGCTGAATATGGCGATGTCTCCGCCCGGCGCCTGAACTACTGTCCCGGCACACCATCCTGCTCCCTTGCGTCGCAAGTAGGAATAAGCCGGGTCCTGATCCATCTCATCCGGGCTGAAGAGCTCATGGTCACCAACAAAACCCGGATAATTTCTTGCGATTGCTCGCTGTGGCCGAGGGTTCAGCGCTGCATACCCGTCTTCAATGAAGTCCTCATAAATCCGACGCAGCACAGGTGAGGCAACGTAGCCCGAAAACTGCCGATTTGCCGTAAACAGAATACCGCCTATGGAGTCAATCTGGCGTCCGATCTGATCGAGGAGATGCTGCCATTTGTCAGGGATAACGGCAGCCTCGTAGATGTCGTCGATGAGTTGCTCGGTAATCAGCATTTGGGCCGCACCCGAAAGCGCACTTCTAAGAAATGGCGCTAGAAGGGCCAGAAGATCGCAACGCGCTTCCGACCAACATGCCGACGAGTTCAGCTTGTCTGGAAACCCCCGTCTTGCCGAAGATTGATTTCAGTTGCTGCCTGATGGTGCCAACGGCAACTCCAGCCTCCGCCGCCATGCCGTCGACGGTCTTCCCGGCAGCAATCCCTCGCGCAACGTTTGCTTCCGCCGGCGTAAGATCGAACAATCCCTCAATGACTTGGGTGGGTGCAATCGCCTGCTGCGAGACCGTCGTGAGCACCAACACGCACGAGGCCGTTGCAAAGATATCGTTTGCCGCGCCTCGCACTGGGACGACATGCACGATGGAGGCTGGAGTATCCTCGGTCGCTGCTATCGGAATTGAACGCACCTGAGCAGCTGCTTGGCCTTCAACTTGTTGCAGCGCCAGCGCAAGCAGCCGATCCGCTCGCTTGTCGACGAGACTGATCCGCAATCTCCGATCCTGGATGACATGGGGGACTAGGTCGTCGAGGAGCTTATTTGCAGCCATGAGACGATGAGACGGCGAGAGCAGGGCGGCCGGCAAACCGATCAGGCCCAATACCTCGGCCGCAGCACGCGCGCGTTCGAGGCCTAGCCTGCCTGAGATCAGCGCGGCTCGGGCAAGATGAGCTCTCAATGGATCAAGTGCGGCGACTGCTTCGGCAGAAAACGGCCCTTGTTCAAAACGACGCTCCCAACTGAAGACAACAAGATCCTCGCTCGGCGCCCGGATGACAGTGCCCGCGCACCATCCTCCGCCCTTGCTGCGTAAGTACTGGTAAAACGGGTCCCGGTCCATTTCCTCTGGGGTGAACAGTTCATGATCGGAAATGAAGCCGCAATGGGTTCTTGCAAACGCTCGCTCGGTGCGCGGGTTGTGAGGCTCCATCACCCTCGCGGCGAATTCTGCAAACATGGGCCGCATGACCGATGAGCCAGCCCAGGCGTTGTACTGGGAATTGTGCGTGAACAGCAGACCACCAATAGAGTCGAACTGGCGCGCAACTCGGTCAAGAACGCCGTCCCAAAGCTCCGGTACGGCCGCAGCCTCGTAGACCTGATCGATCAGGTCTTCTGTCACTCGCAACATGTACGCCCGCGTCCCCTCATTCCCCAAAAGGGATATGACAACACGAATGTAACAAGCGCAATACGGTCAACAGAGTGTTCTGCGGTTATCAAAATGCGTTGCGCAGAGCGCCAACGGACCGTCGTTTTCTGTCGGCTCTATCGATTTGAAAGAACGTTCATGTTTGCTCTTGGTCTCGCAAGCGCGGCTATGAGCTTGGCGCTTGCCGGCTGTGTGAATCGCTTCCCGTCGAAGGTAGAACTCCTGGAGGCGTGCGCCGGGGGGGCGTTGATCCTCGGTCTGGCCCTGATTGGAGCGGCACTGCCCATATGCTAAGTCGGGCTCGGAGCGGAGTCGCCTCACAGGTTCAATGCATTCGTTCTCAAAGGTCCAGCGCTTCCGGTTTGCGCAAATCCGGGAGTGCGGCCAGATCGGTATTGGCGAAGGCGGCAAGCTCCGGCAGTCAAGGCGAAGGTGGCTTTGGCAGCCGTGGAGGGGGAGAAGACGTTGGCCGAGCTGGCGCAACTGTTTGATGTCCATCCGAACCAGATCACCACCTGGAAGACCCAACTCTTAGAAGGCGCCGGCGGAGCTTTGGGCAGGACAAAGGACCGGCGGAGGCGCCGGTCGATAACGATCTGCCGATCACCAGGCAGGCGGAGGTCAATTCCCGCCCAGCGAGCTTTTCACGGAAGCCGACAAGACCAGAGAACCAACTTTCTCAAACAAATGAATGAAGAGATGTGGCAGGGCGCCTTGGCGATTTTGCTAGCTCGCCGGCTCTTCTGAAATTACTGACTGAGATGAGGCATAAGCGCTTGAGACAAGCTTGTAGCAACAGCATGCCTTTTGCTCGAGCAGCGAGCGGTTATCGATCTGCAAGACGCCGCGCATCTTGCGAATTAATCCCAGCTCTTCGAATCGGATGAGAACCTCTGTGACCCCGGCGCGACGCAATCCCAAGACGGAGGAAAGATAGTCATGGGTAACCGGCAGCACATGGGCATCAGCTGCATCACTCGCCAAACATAGCCAGCTCGCGAGCCGCTGTTCGCGATCGTGCCGAACCCCGCACAATCCTGTCTGAACGCACTGAAATGTCAGCGCTTGAACGTACTCAAAGAGACGCTTTTGGATCTCAGGACGCTCCTTCATCACCCGACGCAAATCCTCGACACGGATTCTGTGCGCGTTTCCGGGAAATAGCACCACAGATTGATGCGACGAAAGATGTCCTCCCCACGAAAACGAAGCGCCGACCACGCCCCGATATCCAATCACCGCGGTTTCAAGCATGCTTCCCGCCGCGACTACCCTCAGCGAGACGAGGCCCGCCCCTATGAAATAGACGTGCTCGACTTGCTTGTTCGGCTCTTGCAGAGTCATATGTTTTTTCAGGACGATCGGCTCAAGGAACTCCCCCAGTGCCGCAAGGTCTTGCAGAGAAAGAGCCGCCAGAATCGCATTTTTGACAAAGGACTGCTTCTTAGGACGCGCCACAAAAGGCGGGTCGAGCATCTGCTGTTTGCCGGACACGCGCTTGAGAGCTGCATCTCTGGAACAGTCAGGCGCCTCGAGGACTGCGGGCATGCGGTCGGTCATGGTCCCTCTCCTGGCATGCGGTTTTTGGCGCCCCCGCCCGCTCATCCTAACGAAAAATTGATTGTAACTGTAACAATATGCTCATCTGAATTGATGCAGCCAACGCTGTTTTGACGCGCAAATCCTGCGTTAGAGCGTTTTACGTCGACGTCTTTCAACTGAATGGAGCATGCATCTGCTGGCACTCGCCTGGAGGGTCAGCGCCACATCGTCTCCTCTCAGCTATGGTAACCGATTTTAGCGGCAGGGGGCTGGCTCCGCCCTCGTCTCCATAGAGACGAGGGCGGGCCGTTAACATCATCTAGTGCAATTAGATTGCCTCCCCCTTTAAGTCGGGCGGCGCCATAGACTCACGGGAGTTCAGGTCTTCCGTGGGCTTTACGACTCGGATAGCTGCACAACCATTTCAGGCGCGCATTCTCTTGGTTACATCGCTCCAGTTCGCTGTGCTCGTCTGGCATTGCCGGTGCTTCGTGGAGAATCCGTCATGGGTTCCATGTAGAACTTGGTCGCCAAAGAATGCTCCGACGAAGACTGTACGTGAGGTACGAACATCGCGTCACACATCGAAGTGTGTCATCTCGGCTTCAGATTCGAACGTTTCGTACAAATGTTCCCGCGCGCGCCGTCGTCACGCCGAGCTGAAGCCTCCGTCCGTACACCAACATCGTGGACCCGGTGGATTGGAGACACCGAATCAAAGATTGCTTAATCTATCGCTGGGAGGCGTCTCAACAGGAACGGCAAAGCCAGATTTTACCCGATCCAATACGACCATCGTCTTGAAGCATTTGATGTCCGGGTTCTTATAGAAGAAGCACCTAGTGAACTGCTCATAATCTTCCATGGTTCGTGCGGTAACGTACAGGATAAAGTCAGCATCGCCAGTAACATAGAAACCGTTGACGACATCATCGGACGATTTGATGTCCTTCTTGAACCTATCGATGATATCCGAACGCTCCCGCTCCAATGTAACAAGCACAAGCATTTGGATAGGTCTTCCTACCGCCTTCGGCGAAACGATCGAGACATCCGCCTCGATGATGCCTTCCGAACGGAGCCTCTTTAGTCGCCGTTGACACGCGGTGGCAGAAAGCCCCGCCATTTCGCCGATCACCTCGGAAGTTAGACGGTTGTTCTGTTGCACGATCTTGAGGATGCGGGCGTCTGTTCGATCGTATTGCATAATCCCCTCCAGCCTTGAGGTGAATTTCACCGCCAATTTCCCTGCGTCGCGCGAAGGAAATTGTCCAAGGGCATGAAAAATATGAAGAAATTTCCCGCGTAGCATTCAGCGTGTCAAGCGGGGAAACTACTGGCCGCGCGCGTGGCTCTTCATCACCACGCCCCAACCTTCGGGCCGCTGCACCGCATTTTTCTGTTCCAGCTCGAACTGGTCCCTAGTGATGGACTTTGCACCGCGAAATAGTTCGAGCCTCGTCGCAGTCGTTCGGAATTCTCGAACTTTGGCGGTTCCATGAGTCCCACCTTGATCGCCGCCGCCCAGTGTCGGAGCTATGGCTACGAACCTTGAGGCGGTCGCGGCTATTCGAACCGCATTTCTGCTTCCAGTTCGAACTGGTTCCAGGTCTAGCGATAAGCGTTCGCGGCGCGCAGCCTTTCGATCCACCCAGCACTTGTGCAAACGCCGGGCGGCGGCGCGGAACTGGACTTCGTGCGCGGACGCCATGATCTGCACGGCGACGGTCACCTGTCGGGTATGTGGCCGCGGTCCGCTCCTAGATCGCGTTGGGTGCGCCGCAGCGTGCGCCATCAGCATAAAGTCCCGCACGATCGCAGGCGACGATCTTGGTTCCCCGGCCAGCACTACTTCGGCCAGCGCCGTCGTTCCATAGCGCCGGCCACGACGCCAAGCCCAATCGTCGATGCCGACGATGGTCGGGCAGCGAAGTCCGGCAAAGGGAGCACGGTGTCGCCGTTGACCGGCATGGCCAGTTTGCGCGCGAGGCGCAAGCCGGGCTCCGCCGACCGCAAAAGTCGATCGCCAATTGGCTTTCGCCAAGGCGGGTTGTGCGTCTTGCTTTCGACCGTACCGTAGCCGGTAGCCGCTTGGTGAATATCCGACGCTGGCATTGCGGATTCGCACATCGAAACCGTCGCGCCTGAAGACGGATTTCGAGGATTGGCTAAGCGTCGCACGTAGTGGCTGTGGACGTGACACACTTCGGGCACGCAACGGGCTGAGCGAGAGCGCTGACATAGGCCGAGCGATGAGCACCACCTCGTCGGACTGGGGAAGGAGCTGGACAATCGATAGCTCAGGGAAATCAGCGAGCGGAAGCTAGGGAGGTGCGTTAATCCCGCGCCTTCACCAAATATTCGGAAGCCCCTCCTGATCGCCGCCGCTCACGCGGCAGTTTCCCAACCAACACACCCAGCCGATCTCGCAAATCGCTTTCAGCTTCCAAATCTCCCGGTCGCTCAGCTCGAAATGGTACGGATCGCACTATTCGAGTTCGAGGAAGCGCGAAACCTACCGACGTGACACGATTGGAGCGCGCTTGCAAAGCACATACGCATTGCGCCCGTTCTGTACAAAAGGTACACGCCGGGAACGAACGCAATCCGTCAACCTAACCATGCGAGCGGCGGCGTAGTCGCCGCTGCGGAGCGGGCGTCCCAATGGGAGCACAGCCGTCCGAGGCCTTGCCATCTCGCCAACGTTTTGTGATGAAATGCGTGGACGCGTCGCTTTGTTGGCTAGGGAGAGTTCTATGACCGACGACATCTTGACGCGAGGTGCAGGCAACGCCGGGGGACAAACTGCGCGAGCAATCGCCGGGCTGCTGTTTGGTGACGAAGCCACAGTAGAATTTGCACGCGGTAGATTCGTGGTAAAAGGGGTGACTCGTGCAACGCGGTAGAGGCGGCCCGTCCGCCCCAATCAGCTACAACTTGCCAATGCATCCAAGCATACTGCCACCGACATGACGAGAGCGCGCCCCTTCAAAGAATTGATTGCCGTCGAACTGGCGCGCATCGAGGCTCAAATCGTGGAAACGCTGCACGAGCCGGAGCGCGAGCAGCTTAACCGCAAACTGCGTCGGCTCAGGACTGCATTCAACGTCGATAGCTGGGCTTGTCCGACTGACTTGAAATCTTCGAAGTAGGCGGCCGTCAGACCCCCTGGGCGCCAGACGGAAGCTAGCGAGTATGCGAACAATAGGGTGTCGACCTCTCGACAACTGCGTCTCGTCTTCAACGGCTATTTGGCGGACGTTTCGTTACGCGGTCAATACAGGGTTCGGCGTCGTGTAGGATTGCACGCATGCTCCTTAGACGATTTACAGGGTGTGCTAGGGGCGTACGGTGCTCGGCACCGCACCCATGCCAGTCTTGTCGACCAGAGTTTCCCAGACATCCTGGCTGAAGTGTTGGATGACGACTTCTTCCAGGACATTGAATATCACGCCTTCATGGTTCGCTCTCTGTCGGCGCATGAATACGGGCACCGGACGTTCGGCAACCAGCAGTATTCATCTACCATTCTCTTAACGCCATGCGCCCGTTTGGTTCAGCTGATGGCCAGTGCGCTACTCAACGTACGAAGTGTACCTTTCTTAGTCGGACACAGCTTTTAACACTGATTTGCACTTGCATTCAGAGCGAGCAGATTTCGTCTGTGCCGTACAAAGCTGCCGCAATATTATCGCAGTGATCGAACAGAGGACCAGCCCTGTACGCTGCGGACGAATCGATTGCTTTCATAGCCCCGCGGGTCTGCTAAAGTTAGTGTTGCCCTTTAGATCTGCCATCGCCTTCGCCTCGCGACGGCAGATGTTCAATGTCTTGTTTTCGGCCAGAGCACTCCCGCAACTAGAAGTCCGGCCGTCATTCGACAGTCGGACTATTTTTCATTGCGCCGAGGTCGGACTGCTGCACGCTCGACGCCTGATCGGCAGACTGCGTCCGTTGTCGTGGTCGAGGGCTTGGGAGGGCGATCTCGATCGTGATAAGGCCCGCCGGGTGCTCAACAGTGCCCGACATGCGACGGGACATGCGCGCCAAATCTTTGACGATCCAAACTCGTGGTGGTTGTGGTTCGGTCGATATTTTGCCAAATATAGAGGTGCGGTCGTTGAGAGGCACCGTGGCTCGCTCGACGTTAGGTAGTCGGCCGCGCCGGCGTTTGGGGCGCTTCCAGCGTACATGCGTTTGGATAGCATCTCCTCGATCTTCTTGGATTACCGTGGCTCTCACGACCAACCTGACGATCCACACGGAATTTAACGCGGTACTCATGGACAAACCCCTGACCTATCCGGCCAGGGCTTCCCGATTGAAGGACAAGTCATCAGAATGAACAGATCAGCAGCAAAGAAGATGAAACAGCGCAGTGCTGGCAGGCGCGACATTGAGTTGGGCCAGCGAATTCGCCTGCGGCGAGTGGAGCAGAAGATCTCCCAGGCCGAACTCGGCGACAAGCTCGGCGTCAGCTTCCAGCAGGTCCAGAAGTACGAGAAGGGCGTCAATCGCGTCGGCGCCTCCCGTCTTCAGCAGATCGCGAACGCGCTCGATGTGCCCGTTACCTTCTTCTACGACGCTGACAACAAGGCCCGCGAAGTCGACAGCCTCCTGTTCCTCGACAGCGCCTTCAGCCTGCGGTTGCTGCGTGCCTACAGCAAAATCAAGGACCAGACCGTCCAGCGCCAGCTGGTGTCGCTGATGGAATCGATCGCCGCCAACGAAGACTGAGCGGGCCGCGGCAGTCCGATCGCAGTTTCACGAACGCGATCGACAAATTCGAGCGGACCGGTCAGTAGCCGGTCCGCCGCCTTGCTCGCGGCTCATACTCAGGACAAACTTGGCTCGTTCGATCGCGCGCCTTGAGAGAAAAGCCATCCAAGCGACCAGAGATGGTTTTGGGCATTTCTTGGATCCTCGCGAACTCCATTTAGTCTGTCTTGCTGGCGCACTGCGTCACGGCCAGCTAATCCTCGAGTGGTCCTGCGGCCCGCGAGCTCTTAGCGATTGCTGTTTCGACCGATCCCAAGCCTTCGGGAGGACGCGTCGGCCGGATATGGCTCCGGCCGTGCCGCCGTTCTTCCTTTCGAGCTCCGAGATCTGGTCCCAGTCTGGAGAATCGTCAAGGCCAGTTATTCACGCTCCGAGCGACAGAAGCGACGGCCGCCGATCCCGGCGCACGCGGAATCTCAGACATGCTTACGCTCGACGGAACGCACCGCGACATCGGCCATTCGCTTTCGGTAGCGAATCTCTGACGATTGCTGCGAGCACAACGGCAACGGCTCCAACAGACACGATTCCAATCAATTCGAACATCTCGATTACTCCTATGCAATGCTCGGAGTGAACATCGCCTGCTCTAATAGACCCACCTAGTCGGCAGATCGATCGTAGCCGCGTGCTTCCGATAAAGCGCCGTCCACCCAAAACCAGCACCGTCGCGTTCAATGATGACAATCTGAAGTGTTGGCTGCGCTCGTACGCCCAAAGCTCGTATCCGAGCAGACAGGGCCCCATCTTCCGCGCGGCCACATAGCAACGGAACGCATTTTCCGCCCGTCCCATTTGGGATCCCAAAAGATATAGTAGAGGTGACTGAGCGCTTACGACGAACGGGGGCTATTTCAGTGAGTGGGAGGGGGCGGACGGGTGGCTCCGGCGCCCTACTCGGAGTCAGCATCGGCGCATAGTCGTAACCAGCATGAGCCGCGGGCATGACCGGCGGGATCAGAAGGTTCAACCGGACGGGAGGTGCCGTCGCGGAGTTGGTTGGAAATGAGGGTGCCGTAGTCTCCGGGGTGATCCATCCGACGTTAGCGCGTCGGACTGGAGACCACGCCATGACGAGCATTACCACGAAGCCCGATTCTGCGCAGCCTGCAGCCGAGATGGCTGTTGATCTTTTCGACAGCTGGTTTGATCCGCTCGAGACCGAGCTGCGGGCTCGGGCGCGCGGGTTCATCGAAGAGCTGATCCGCGGCGAGCTCGACGCCGTGCTGGCCCGGCCGCGTTACGGGCGAAGCCAGGTGGCTTGCGATGAAGGGCGAGCGGGTGTTGGAGGCCACCGCCACGGCAGTCAGAAGCGGACGCGGACCGGGACCTTCGGGCCGGTCGAGATCGCAGTGCCGCGCGCCCGACTGGACGCCGCCGGACGATGGGATTCATGCAGAGCGCATGCGGCTGCCGAATATTGCGCGTTCGATCTTGGTCCGCAACATCGGTTGGATCACTCAGGCGGCCAAAGTCGTTGTCGATTGGGGGCAGACGAGGAGATTGACAGAGGTTGCCCAAGCGATCCGCGGGGCACAATAATCTATCTGCCAGAGCGATGAATGAGAGAACGAACTGTTAATTCGAGGGACGCCGACAGCAGATCGTACAGTGTACAGTTTTCGCATGATCCAGCGGTGCTCGGCGCAGGCCCTCATGTTGCCATGTACCGATGCAACTGGTGAGTCGCATGGAGAGATTATTATGGCAAAGCCCCCTGGAATCGTCCTCACGCCGTTCTTCCGCCCTCGCGATGAAGGCGCTGAGGAGCAACACATGTACGTGGCGGGATTCGTCGATGAGGACGGCGTGGCGTGGGGTACAATCCAATTGGAGGCGGAGTTGGTCGAGCAAGCCGTTATGGAACATCAGGCGTTCGAGGTCTGGTGCGACTCGGACGGCTGCATCCAGCCGCAGCCCGCTAGCGAGGAGCTATTTGAACACCTCCTCCGGGAAGGGCAGTTGAAGAAGAGGCCCCTCGACGAACTCGTCGCCGAGGCTATCGAACTGGACAAGAATGAACCCAATGATGAGGTTCTCGACATGTTCGAGACTTTGCATGAACGGCTGCTGCGCGCCACGAGCGTAGTCGCTGACGAGATCGCGCGGCGGAGACGATGAAGGAAATCTCGGTGCAAGTGTGCGCGGGATGATCAACTCGCGCGGCAGCGACACGCCTTGGCCGGCCACTATGAGAAGACTCGAGCAGGCGCCGCGCGGCATAGGCCAATCTGTTCATAGACATGAACCGCTGCATGGGTCCTCGGCTTCTACGTAGCTGAAACTGCAGTCGCGATCGGACAACGCCAAGCGCGACCAGACGAGTGTCACCACCCATGCTCCGTCGCTTTTTGAAGCGACGCGCCCAACGTTGTACGAAATGCGCCCCGACCTCGGAATCGTGGAGATTAGACCGGCAGCTCCCAGCGCCTGGCGCACCTTCTTACGAAACCAATTATTGTGAGCTTGGCTGTGGCTCCTGAGTTCCAGTGCAAGCACCCCATCGTTGGCCGTGCATGACAGCAGAATCCTCGCCGGACTTGACACCACCTTCCGAAATCGTCGCATCGGCGCAGCAGCGGCGCACGTAGCGAATCGTCCATAGGACAAAATGTTTGCGCCCTTCGCGACGCAAACTATGGATCAAGTGCTCATGAGCGGTTCGCGATGTGAGTTTTCTTATTTTTCGGGCGCGCTTGACTTGGCGTGCACACGGTTCGACCATTTTGCTGACGCTCCAAAGTTTTGGAAGGACGGTGAGATGGGTGTTGCACTGGAGACATCGGTTGCGGAACCAACAAGGTCACATCAGAATCTCAGCGTCCGCCGTTACAAGCCGCTGATCGGAGCTGT
Organism: Bradyrhizobium sp. USDA 4341; assembly: GCF_054063755.1. Taxonomy (NCBI): domain Bacteria; kingdom Pseudomonadati; phylum Pseudomonadota; class Alphaproteobacteria; order Hyphomicrobiales; family Nitrobacteraceae; genus Bradyrhizobium; species Bradyrhizobium sp. USDA 4341. The sequence goes on from NZ_JBSSGO010000001.1 coordinate 173,506, forward strand.
GATCGAGAATGTCGATCTGACGCAGTCACTCAGCGATCGCAACAAGCAGGATCTGAACCGTGCATTGATCGAGCATGGCGTGATCTTTATCCGCAATCAGGCGCTGAGCTCAGCGCAGCATGTCGGACTCGCCCGCATCTTCGGTAAGCCCGTCCGCAAGAACGTCTATCTGCCCTCGGTGAATGAATTTCCTGAGGTCGAGGTCATCGCCCACGATGAGCACACGAAATCGGGCGGGACCGACAATTGGCACGTCGATGTCTCCTGGCAGCGCGAACCGCCCAAGGCGACGGTGCTGCACATCAAACAGGTTCCTGCCGGCGGCGGCGGAGATACGATCTGGGCCTCTTCGTCCGCGGCCTATGATCTGCTTGATCCCGATCTTGCCCGATATTTCGAGAAACTGACAGCGGTCAACACCTTCCTGGCCTCGCCGAAGAAGGCTGCTCTGTCGGATCTTCTCTCGGGCTATGCGGCAGGTGGCCACGAGACGGCCGAAGAAGGGCGGGCGCGCGTCAATGAGGCCAGCGTAAAGTTTCCGCCGATCGAGGTTCCCGTCGTCAAGACGCATCCGGAAACCGGTCGCAAGCTGATCTTCGTCAACGAGGCGCACACCAGCCATCTGCTCGGAGTGTCCAAGACCGCGAGCCAGAGCCTGCTGAACTACCTCTACGACCTGATCAAGACGCCCGAACTGCAGGCCCGTTTCGAGTGGCAGGAGGGCGACGTCGCCATCTGGGACAACAGGCAGGTCCAGCATTACGCGGTTCGTGACTATGGCACGGCTCCCCGTCGCATTCATCGCGTCACGCTGGAATATGACGGCGTGTTCTAGCCGACGGCCGTGAGAGCTGCAGCGCGCACTGCGAGCGCAGTCGCGCGTCGGTCGATTTCCAAGTTTCCGGAGCGCTGTTTCAATGAATTCGTTAGCTTACAACCCTGCGACGTCAGTCGGCGTGCGGATGCAGCGCATACGGACCGTCGGCCTCGGGGCGGGTTTCGCCGCCGTCCTCTGCGGCGCGACCGCGCCGGCGCACACAGCCGAATACGACAAGCGCGGCGGCATCATCCGCTACGGTCATTATCAGGAGCCGGGCTGTCTTTATGCCGGCTGGGTGCAGGCCGGCTACATCCAGCGCCAATATGCCGATAATCTGGTGGCGCGCACCCACGATGGTCGTATCGTGCCGTGGCTCGCGACGGATTGGGCGATCTCTGAGGACAATCTCACCTATGTCTTCAAGATCAAGCCCGGTGTGACTTTTCATGACGGCACCGTTCTTGACGCAAGGGCGGTCGTTTACAATTTCGAGCGGTGGCTCTCAAATGATCCGGACAAAGTCAACCGCAACGGCAAGCTCTATATCGGCGAGTATATCCGCGCCGTCACCGCGCCAGAGCCTCTCACATTGAAGATCGAACTCAGCCGGCCGTATCAGCCGTTCCTGACGGTGCTGTCGACCTACTTCTTCGGCATCTTGTCACCCACCGCGCTGGAGCGCGGGCCGCAGGAGTTGTGTGAAAAGCCGGTCGGTTCGGGCCCGTTCTATGTCGAGGCTTGGAACCACGGCCAGAACGTGATCCTCAAGCGCAATCCGAACTACAATTCCGCGCCCGCCACAGCGAAGCATCAGGGGCCGGCTTATGTCGACGGCATCGTCTGGAAATTCCTGAAGGACAACACCGTCCGCTATGGTTCGCTGGTCAGCGGCGAATCCGACGCAATTTACGACGTTCCGGCGGTTGATTGGGATGATGCCAAGAAGCGCTTCAACGTGATCCAGGACATTACCGGCGGTACGCCGACGCGGCTCCAGCTCAATACCGCGCGTCCGCCCTTCGACGATGTGCGCGTGCGGCGCGCCTTTGCCTACGTCTCGGAGCGTCGCAAGGCGGTCGATGTGGCCTTTCAGGGCTCGATTCCGTTCAACGGCAACGGCGCGCTCAGCATCAGTACGCCGGAGCATCTCAAGGACCTCGAGGGCTCCTATTCGTATGACCCAGAGACCGCCAATCGCCTGCTCGACGAAGCCGGCTGGACGGAGCGCACCCGCGACGGTATCCGCACCAAGAACGGCAAACGGCTGACGGTGCGTTTGCTCTATGCCGGCGGCTCGCTGATCTCGAGCGACGGGATTGTGGTGCTGCAGATCCTGCAGGATCAGGCACGAGCTGCCGGCTTTGATGTCGTGCTGAAGCCAATCCCGCAGGCCGACTGGTTTGCCGGCAAAGGGCGGGGAATAGACGACTACGAGGCGCAGCCGGCCTATTGGGTGGCGTCCTCGGCCGAGATCCTCAAGATCTCCTGGCGGCCGGACCAGGATGGGGTCATCAACGCCAATAATGCGTCGCGCTTCCAGCCCCCGGACCTGTGGAAGCTGGTCGAGGAGGCCGATCGGACCTTTGATGACAAAGCGCGCCTCCCGCTTTACGAGGCTGCCCAACGCATCATCGTCGACAATGCCGCGGTGGTAGGGCTGTTTCCGCTGACAGTGTCGATCGCGAGCCAACCGAAGCTGAAGGACGTCTGGATTTCGAGCCCGGTCAGCGAGCCCGTGTTCTATGATGCGTATTTCGAGAAATGAGCGCGACCTTCCACGGACGCCGGGCGAGCATCGGTAGCGCCGGGTGGAGCAAATTAAGCCAAGTGGTGCGACGCTTGATCGGCGCCATCGCCGTCTTTTGGGCGGTGGCGAGCTTCACGTTCTGCATTCAGGCGCTGCTGCCTGGTGACCGCGCTGAGCTTATTCTCAACGTGGCGGCGGGGACCTTCACCCAGCCGACGGCGGCCGAGCTCGCGAAAGTCAATGCGAAGTATGGCTTCGATGCGCCAGTAGCCGTGCAATATCTTCGCTATCTCGCCGGCCTGGCGCAGGGCGATCTCGGTGAGTCCTATCAGACGCATCGGCCGGTCCTGTCGATCATCATCGAGCAGGTCCCACCGACGATCGAGCTCACGCTGTCGGCACTTGCCCTGGCCTGGATGATCGCAATCCTTCTGACGGTACCGACCGCCGGCCGGCGCGATCCGTTCTCGCGCGCAGTTGCGTCCTTTCAGGTCGCGGCCGCCGTGTCGCCTCCCTATTGGATCGGCACGATCCTGCTTGTGGTGTTTGCCCTGAAGCTGCGGCTACTCCCGGTCGAGAGCGGCACCGGACCGGTAGGCCTCGTGTTGCCGGCGCTTGCACTCGCGATCCCGCTTTCCGGCTTCACCGGACAGATCATCCGGGAGGAGTTTTCGCGTGTGCTCGACCAACCATTCGTGACCTCGGCCAGAATGCGCGGCATGAGCGATCTCGGCGTCAGATTGTTTCACGTGCTGCGCCATGCTGTTCTGCCGGGCATTACTTTGTCGGGCTGGGCGCTCGGCGCACTGTTCTCGGGAGCGGCGGTGATCGAGACCGTGTTTGCGAGGTCAGGTCTGGGTGGACTATTGGTGTCGGCCACCTCCGCCCGGGATGTGCCGCTCGTCACCGGGATCATCGTCGCGTCGGCCGGCATGTACATCCTCGCCAATCAGCTCGTCGATCTCGCCTATCCCATCATCGATCCGCGGCTGAAGGCGACATGACCAGCACGAGTGATTTGATCTCCGATCGCGCTTTCCTGCCTTCCCAGCTTTGGCGTAGCATTGGCAGCGTCGCCGTGTTCGCCCGCAGCGTGCCTGTCAGCGTCTATCTGGCGGCCGCGATCATCTTCCTCTATGTGCTCGCATCGTTAGCGCCGAGCCTGCTTCAGACGCATGCGCCGTTCCGCACCGATCTTGGCGCCACGTTGCAGCCGCCGTCTTTCGGTCATCTATTCGGCACCGACCAATCGGGGCGCGATCTCTATTCGCGCGTGATCGAAGGTACACGGCAGTCACTCGCGATTGGCGTCGGCGCCACGACCCTCAGTATGACGCTCGCCCTGATCTTCGGCGTCTCGGCAGGGCTCGCCGGCGGTGCCGTGGATGGCGCAATCAGCCGCTTCCTCGAAGTGCTCTTCGCCTTTCCCAATCTTTTTCTCGGACTGCTGCTGATCACGGTGTTCGAGGCGACGACAACGACGCTCATCATTGCTGTTGGCGTCGGCACCGCACCCGGCTATGCACGCATGATCCGCGGCCAGTTCTTGACCGTGAAGCACGCAGGCTACGTCGAAGCAGCGCGTGCGCTTGGCCACTCCTACTGGCGCATCGTGCGGCGGCACATCTTTCCGAATGCCATGCGGCCGCTGGTCGCGATGATCACGCTCGGCCTCGGGCAGGCGATCGTGTGGGCCTCGAGCCTCGCTTTTCTCGGGCTCGGCGTTGCGCCTCCGTCGCCAGAATGGGGCGCGCTGCTCGATGCGGGCCGTCAATATGTGACGCGCGCCTGGTGGCTCGAAGTCATGCCGGGACTCGCGATCATCGCTTTCGCGCTGTCGGTCACGGCGATCGGCCGCCATCTGCAGCAGCGGCTCGAGGGACGGGCGAGGGCCCTGTGACCGCGATCCGTGCGCTGGAAACGCCGAGTGGAGAGTGCGATGACGAACACGATTGAGGCCCGCGTGCCGGCCGCCTTCGTCCCGGCCGGTGGTTCCGTTTGTTCGGCCGCCGCCCCGCTGCTGGAGGTCGAGAATCTCAAAGTATCGTTCGGTCGCGGGCCGCATCAGGTTGAGGCCGTGAAGGGTGTTTCGTTCAAACTCGAGCAGGGACGTTGTCTCGCCATCGTCGGCGAGTCCGGATCGGGGAAGAGTGTGACCGCGCGCGGTCTGGTCGGCCTGCCAGGGTCCGGCGCGATCCTGCACGCCGATCGCCTGGCCTTTGCCGGCCGCGAACTTGGCCGCCTGAGCGACCGAGCGTGGCGGGCCTTTAGGGGAAAGGAGATCGGTTTCGTGCTGCAGGATGCGCTGGTGTCGCTCGATCCGCTGCGCCCGGTGGGTGAGGAGATCGCCGAAGGCCTGCGCCTGCATGGCGAGGTACGTTCGCGCGTCGAGCGCGAGCGACGCGTCATCGATCTGCTCAAGCTTGTGGGCGTACCGGATCCGGAACTGAAAGCGCGTCAATTGCCGCAGCAGCTCTCTGGCGGCCAACGTCAGCGCGCCCTGATCGCGTCCGCGCTCTCGCTCGATCCACGGCTCCTGATTGCTGACGAGCCGACAACCGCGCTCGATGTGACCATCCAGGCGCAAGTGCTGGCGCTGCTCGAGGAAACACGCGCCCGCGGCAAGGCGCTGATCCTGATCAGCCACGACCTTGCGGTGGTCTCACGTATGGCGGACGAGGTTCTGGTCATGCGCGACGGCGAGGTGGTCGAACGAGGTCCCGCGGCGCAGATCTTTGGGCATCCGCGTCACGAATATACGCGCCGGCTGATCGACGCCATTCCGTCGTCCCATTCACGGGGCAGTCGGCTCGCTCCGTCGTCGACGCCGCGATTTAATCCTAGCCATGTGGACCAGGCGGCGCAACGAGCCTCCGGCCGACAGGGGCCCGATGTCCTGCTGCGAGCTAGCGGTCTGGTGAAGCGCTTCAAGGGACCGGACGGAACCCTGCATACCGCCGTCGATGGTGTCTCCTTCGAATTGCGCGGGGGCGAGACGCTCGGGATTGTCGGCGAATCCGGTTCTGGCAAGTCGACCGTGGCGCGCCTTGCGATGGCGCTGGAGACGCCTGACGAAGGCTCGGTCGAGTTGCTCGGCAAGAGCTGGAGCGCGTCGCCCGAGGCAGTACGCCGCACCAACCGGCGGGCTATCTCGATCGTCTACCAGGATCCGCTGAGCTCGTTCGATCCGCGCTGGAATGTGACGCAGATCCTGGACGACGCACTTCCCGATGACGAGCCTGACCGGCGCGGCCGGATTGCCGAGCTATTTGGGTTGGTCGGGTTACCGGCCGGGCTCGCGCACCGGCGCCCGCTCGAACTATCCGGCGGCCAGCGCCAGCGGCTGGCGATTGCGCGCGCGGTCGCGCCGCGGCCGCGCGTGATCGTCTGCGACGAGCCGGTGTCGGCGCTCGACGTGTCGATTCAGGCGCAGGTCCTCGATCTGCTCGGCGATCTCAAGGCGACGCTCGGCGTCAGCTATCTCTTCATTTCGCATGACCTCGGTGTCGTGCACCACATCAGCGACCGCGTGCTCGTGATGAATCGAGGCCAAATTGTCGAAAGCGGTGAGGCGGATGAGATATTCCTCAACCCGCGCGCTGATTACACCAGGTGTCTGGTCGCCGCCGTCCCGCGTCTCGTGCGCGGTGAGGCGGCCAGGCGTTCGTCCCGTCGCCTCGAGAGGAGCTCCGCATGAGTGCGCTGCATTTCAATGCTTTCGTCATGAACACGGTTTCGCACATCCAGCACGGGCTATGGCGTCATCCTGATGCGCGGCAGGCGGATTTCGAGGACGTCAGCCTCTGGATCGATCTGGCCAAGACACTGGAAGACGGGCTGTTCGACGCGATCTTCTTCGCCGACGTCGTTGGGGTCTATGGACCGGTGGGCGGAGACTACACGGTCAACGCGCGTGAAGGCCTCCAGATCCCGACCAACGACCCTTCGGTGCTGCTCTCCGCGCTCGCCGTCAATACCGAGCACCTTGGTCTCGCCTTCACGAGTTCGGTCCTGCAGGCCCACCCGTTTGAATTCGCACGCCGGGTCTCGACACTCGACCATATCAGCAAAGGCCGCGTGGCCTGGAACATTGTTACCTCGACCCAGGAGAGCGCCGCCCGCAATTTCGGGCTCGATCGTCTGACCGCACATGACGAGCGCTATGAGTGGGCAGAGGAATATCTGGAGGTCGTGTTCAAGCTGTGGGAAGGCTCATGGGACGATGGAGCGCTGCTGAAAGATCGGAAGCGCGGCATCTTCTCCGATGCCAGCCTGATCCACCGGATCAACCATGTCGGCAAGCGCTACCGCGTGGAAGGCCCGCATCTGCCGTCGCCTTCGCCCCAGCGCACGCCGCTGCTGTTCCAGGCGGGATCGTCGCCGGCAGGCCGTGCGTTCGCGGCGCGCAACGCGGAGGCGCAGTTCATTTCGACGCCCAACACGCGGACTGCCGCCGAACTGATCGCGGAGACGCGCGACCTTGCCGAGCGCGCCGGACGGCGTCGTGACGACATCAAGTTCTTCCAGGGCTTTGCCTTCGTCATCGGCGGCACCGAGGAGGAGGCGAAGCGCAAGGAGGCCGAGCTCGACAGTTACCTCAGCATCGATGGTTTCCTCGCCCATTCCAATCTGGGTGTGTCCCAGCATGATGGCCGGCCATATCCACCGGAGACGCTGCTCAAGGACATCGAGACCAACGGGGGCCGCAGCCATATCGAATGGCTGCGCAAGCGCGAGCCCAGCCGCGAGCCGACAGTTGGCGATCTCGGCCGCCTCGTCGCCCAGCGCCACCCGCGGCTTGTCGGGACGCCAGAGCAGATTGCGGATGCGCTCACCGAATGGCAGCGGGCCGGCATCGATGGCGTCAACCTGATCAACTGGACAATCCCGGGCTCCTATCTGGAGTTCAACGCGCATCTTCTCCCCGAACTGCAGCGGCGCGGGCTGGCGAAGCGCGAATATGCGGCGGGGACCTTGCGTCGCAAGCTGTTCGGGTACGACCGGCTCGACGAACGTCACCCGAGCGCGCGCTGGCGCGGGGCCTTCACGTCTCGCCAGGCGGCTGAGTGAGACGCGGCGAGCGTCAACTCGTCGGTCGACGGCGGGTACGAACGCTACACGAGGCCGCTGCGCCAGATCATGGGCGAATCCGGCAAGGCATCCGGCATCGCGGGAGCGAAGGCCGAGGTGGGCGATCCATTGAGAGAGTGCATGAGCGTCGTTTCTCGCGCGAGCTCCTCTAGGATGTCGTACTTAAGGCTCACGTAGCGCCGCTCAATCTCGCCGTGCCAAGCCGGACTGTCGAAGACAGTCCTCATGCTTGCGAATGTCGGTCTTCAGGCTTCGGGACTGCCGGGCCTCGGCCAGGCTACGATCTTTCTCGGCCGCGACCGGCGTCAATCCCGGCACCCAGCGGTGCGACCGCAAGGATAGTAAGCAGTTCCGTGCGCAGGAGGCGATCATGCTGCCGCCGCTTTTGTACGCCCTCTTCACCAGAGTCCATGGACCGGATTTGTCGTTGACGGCTTTCGGCGCGGTTCTGACCAGCACTTTGCCAGGAGGATCATGCTCGTTTAGAGTCTTCACGGCAAATATGAGAGCAGGCTGTTGAAAAAGGCGCTCGCCAGCCGACTCGTGGCCGTGGTTCATTGGCTCCGAGATACGGTTTATGGGGTGGTTACGCTGCTGCCAGCATCGCCGGCCCTAACTTTTGGCGCAGATGGTCGATCAGGATGCGGACTTTGGGCAGCGGGTGGCGCTGCTGCGGATAGACCGCCCAGATCGGCTCATCGTCGCGGCAGAAGGGCTGCAGGATCGTTTCCAGCCGGCCGGCGCGGATATGATGGCGAACATAGAATTCCGGCAAGTGGCAGATTCCCAAGCCGGCCAGCGCGGCATCGACGACGGCATCGCCACTGTTGCAGCGCCAGCGACCCTTGGGGCGGAAGGAATGATCGCCGGCGGAAATACGGAAATGCCATGCTGACGCGATGCCGATGACGCAGTGATGCGTCTCCAGTTCCTGTAGATTGCGCGGCCGCCCGGCCCGCTCCAGATACGCGGGGGCAGCGCAGGTGACGAAGCGGCGCGACCCGATCCGTGTTCCAATCAGACGGGAATTCTCCAAAAGCCCAGTCCGCACCCCGAGATCGAACCCCTCCGCCACCAGATCGACAACGCGATTTGTCACTTCGATGCCGATGCTGACCTTGGGATATTGTTCGCAGAAGGCCAGCGTGATCGGCACGATGAAGCGCTCTCCCATGATATTCGGGCAGGTCAGCCGCAAGTCGCCGACCGGGTCGCTATTCTTGCTGACCAGCGCGAGCGCTTCGTCGCGCTCGGCGATCAGGCGGTGGCAGTGATCGAGAAAGACGCGTCCCCGGTCGGTCAGCGTGACCGTCCGCGTGGTGCGGATAAAAAGCTGCGCCTGGATGCGATGTTCGAGCTGGGCGATGGCGCGGCTCATATAGGAGGACGACACCCCCAAAGCCGCCGCCGCCCTCGCGAAGCTGCCCGTCGTCGCTACCGCTTCGAATTCGTCGATTCCGTCCCATCCGGCCATCAGATTGTCTCTCATTGGCAATAATGAATTGCTATATTGCTAATTTACCAGCCAATTTGAAAAGAATAAAAATTTAGCCTGTGATAGTTCAGGGTGACTGATGAAGACCCGCGCCGCAGTCGCATTCGAAGCCAAGAAGCCGCTTGAGATCGTCGAGCTCGACCTGGAAGGCCCCAAGGCCGGCGAGGTCCTTGTCGAGATCAAGGCGACGGGTATCTGCCACACCGATGCCTACACGCTCGACGGCTTCGACAGCGAAGGCATCTTCCCCTCAGTCCTCGGCCACGAAGGTGCTGGCATCGTTCGCGAGGTCGGCGCCGGCGTGACGTCGGTGAAGCCTGGCGATCATGTGATCCCGCTCTACACGCCGGAATGCCGCCAGTGCAAAAGCTGCCTGAGCCAGAAGACCAATCTCTGCACCGCGATCCGCGCCACGCAGGGCAAGGGCGTGATGCCCGACGGCACCTCGCGCTTCAGCTACAAGGGCAAGACGGTCTTCCACTATATGGGCTGCTCGACCTTCTCGAACTTCACCGTGCTGCCTGAGATCGCGGTGGCGAAGATCCGCGAGGACGCGCCGTTCGACAAGAGCTGCTACATCGGCTGCGGCGTCACCACCGGCGTCGGTGCGGTCGTCAACACCGCCAAGGTGACGCCGGGCTCCAACGTCGTGGTGTTCGGCCTCGGCGGCATCGGCCTCAACGTGATCCAGGGCGCCAAGATGGTCGGCGCCGACAAGATCATCGGGGTCGACATCAACGACTCCAAGGACAATTGGGGCCGCCAGTTCGGCATGACGCATTTCGTCAACCCGACCAAGGTGAGCGGTGATATCGTGCAGCACCTGGTGGGCCTGACCGACGGCGGCGCCGACTACACCTTCGACTGCACCGGCAACACGAACGTGATGCGCCAGGCGCTGGAAGCCTGCCACCGCGGCTGGGGCGTGTCGGTCGTGATCGGCGTCGCGGAATCCGGCAAGGAGATCGCAACCCGGCCGTTCCAGCTCGTCACCGGACGTGTCTGGAAGGGCACCGCCTTCGGCGGCGCGCGCGGCCGCACCGACGTGCCGAAGATCGTCGACTGGTACATGAACGGAAAGATCCAGATCGATCCGATGATCACCCACGTGCTGAAGCTCGACGAGATCAACAAGGGCTTCGACCTGATGCACGCTGGCGAGAGCATCCGCAGCGTGGTGATGTTCTGAAACAGCTTTACAACAGTAGGAGCAGATAATGGGTGTAATCTCGGGGGACGGCATCTTCTCGCACGTTTTCATCGGCGCCGCCGATCTCAAGACGTCGGAAAAATTCTATGATGCGACGTTGGGTGCCTTGGGTGTGAAGAATCTCGGGCCATTCGGCAATGGCTGGATTTTGTACGGCAAGGACAAGCCGGCCTTCATCATCGCGCGTCCGGGCAGCGGAGCCGCCCCGTCGAGCAATGGCGTGACCATCGGCTTCGCGGCGGCCAGCACGGCCCAGGTCGACGCCTTCCATGCCGCCGGCATCGCCAATGGCGGCACCGATGAGGGCGCGCCCGGTCCGCGTGGCCACTTGCCCGGAGCCTATGCTGCCTATCTGCGTGATCCGGCCGGCAACAAGGTCTGCACCTACACCTTCACGGACGGCAACTAACCGATGGGCTTGGAGCAGGTCAGCGCCAACCGCTCCTTCGGAGGAGTGCAAGGCGTCTATAAGCACGTCTCGGCGTCCACCGGCACGGAGATGGTCTTCTCGGTCTTCGTCCCGCCCCATGCGGACGGGACGAAGCTGCCGGTGGTCTGGTATCTGTCCGGCCTGACCTGCACCCATGCCAATGCCACGGAAAAGGGCGAATATCGCGCTTTGTGCGCAGAACTCGGCCTGATCTTCGTCGCGCCGACACTTCGCCGCGCGGCGAAGGCGTGCCAGACGATGCCGACAAGGCCTATGATTTCGGGCTAGGAGCGGGCTTCTACGTCGACGCGACTGAAGCTCCTTTCTCGCAGCATTACAGGATGTGGAGCTATGTCACCCGGGAATTGCCGGATCTGATCGCCGCGCATTTTCCCGCGGATATTAATAAGCAATCGATCATGGGCCATTCGATGGGCGGCCATGGCGCCCTCACCATCGGCCTGACCTTCCCTGATCGTTACCTAGCCGTCTCGGCCTTCGCGCCGATCTCGGCTCCCAGTCAGGTGCCCTGGGGACAGAAGGCCCTGGCCGGCTATCTCGGTTCGGACCGAGCCGCCTGGCGCAAGCATGACGCGGTGGCGCTGATCGAGGATGGTGCCAAGGTGCGGGATCTGCTGGTGGATCAGGGCGATGCCGATCAGTTCCTCGCGATCCACTTACAGCCTGACAGGCTGCGTGACGCTTGCGCCAAGGCGGCCATCGCTCTGACGCTGCGCTTGCAACCCGCCTATGACCATAGCTATTACTTCATCTCCACCTTCATGAGTGACCATCTGCACTGGCATGCCGAACGACTGGCATAGCAGCGGCATCTGGCCTCACGACGCCATCAGCACTCTTCAGCAGCACAAGATCGCGATACCGGGTAGGGCGGCAGGCGCGCCGAAGATCGCGGTGGGCATCGGCTGGCATTGATGAGAAGGGATCAGGGCAGGTAACCAAGAATAATAGCCCCCCAGAAGCGCCCTCTTATGAACAACGGCCAAGAGCATGAACTTACCATTGCCGATATCATGGCGCTGGGCGGTCAGCGTAAATTTGTTCCTCAGCCGAACGAGGTCGATCAACTCTGTGAAGATAGATTTGTTACGGCAATTTGCTTGGGGCCGGCCCTTGTGGCTTGGCGAACTTCAAAATGTGTGTGGGAATGTACCCGGTATCATCGACCACAACGCAAGAAGTTATTTAGCCCGGTCGCAACCCGTTCCTGATTGGCGGCAGGTGTCGCTTGGCAGTTAAATGTAAGAATGCGCCTGTTTCGTTGCGGTTGACCATTTAATTGTGAGAATCCTGGCTGCCGACTGCATCGCGAGCGGTTCTCGGCCTGGGGTCGTATGTTTTCGGCGGCATCACTGAAGCGCGCTTTGTTGTCGAGCTTCCGGTCCAGCTTTTCAAAAATTCCCGGCTCGTATTGGCCCGGCGGCACGCCTCATCCCCCAAAGCGCCTCGTCAATCTCGCCAGGGACGGGTCACTCATAGCGGGCTCACGGGCAGAAACACCAGCAGCCCGATTCTCACATCAAGTGACGAAGTTGAAGTCACATGATTAAATGGAAAGGGACAATTGGACCCGCATGATCGGATGCTCTTCGAGGTACTTGGCATCCCGGTGTGGAAGGTCGGACGAGGAGCGCAGCTCAAGTTGAGCGCTCCGTGGCATCGCGCCGTTCAAACCTGCTCATCCGACCAGAGTTCCGTGCTGCTGCATATCTGCTCTGCTCGTCGCGTCTCGGCCGTCGTAGGACGAGGGCGTTGTGTTCGTGATATCCGAGCGGCGCTTCGGCGATGGGACGGGTGGACATGGAACAGGAACTACGAGCGGCTGTCGAGCGGATGATTTCGGTCTACGTTGCAGATACCTATGGCCTTTCCGGCACGATCTCGACGGTGGTGAAGGGTGCGAACTGGACGTTTGTCGTTCGTGACGACGCGCAAGATAGGGCTTTCATTCGGCTGTATCGAATATGGGGCCGCTCCGCTGCCGACGTCACGAGCGAAATGGCCGTGCTCCGAGCCGTTGAAGGCACGCCTGCGCTTGAGATTTCTCGACCCCTCATTGACCATGAAGGACGGTCGTTCTCCGCATTCCAACTACCTGATGGTACTAAGCGCCTTCTAGGCGTCTTCGCTCCGGCTGCCGGGCGTGAGCTGGCCGCAACACCGGCCGATTGGTTTCGCGCCGGCGTTGCCCTGTCCCATTTGCACCGGCAGACCGGGCTCAAGAAATTGGCGCCCAACAGGGAGCTTCTGAGCGAGAAGAGGGAGAAGGAGACGCTCGCGATGATCGCCGAGAGATCTCCAAGTGTTGCCGAGGACATCAGCAAATCACTGGATGTGCTCGTGGGCGCGGGTGCAAACGCGCCGATTGGCCCGACAGGGCTTTGTCACGGCGATGTCAGGCCGATGAACATGCGAATCGAAGACGAACGCGTCACATTTTTCGATTTTGATGATTGTGGCAGCGGCCCTCAGTGGCTCGATGTGGCTGCCATGGCACTGTGGCTGGAAACCATAACCGGTGGCGATGTTGGCGCGCTGTGGAAGGCTTTCCTGGCCGGATATGGCGTGGACGTAAGTGACTCCTTTGTCCTTTTTGTGGGCCGTATGGTGGCTGGACACCAGCTGCGTATCCTGCGGTTCTTGTTTGACTATTGCGAGCTTGACGCCGCGCTATGGGCTGATGTTTTGAATCGGGCCAAGATGGTCGTGGGCAGGGCCGCCCAGGGCCGGCTACGCGCATTCGCGCCGTGAAGCGTGAAACCAACGCTCAGCGGCTTGCGGAAGCGGTATCAGGCGATCGCCTTGACCGCGCTGGAGTAGATGCTGGCAGGACGCGCGAGGCCATAATGCTCGCGTAGGGTCGTTCCGGTGTAGTCCTCGCGGAACAGGCCGCGCTGGCGCAGGATCGGGACAACCTGTTCGGCGAAGACATCGAACCCGCCGGGCAGCCAAGGCGGCATCACATTGAAGCCGTCGGCCGCACCGCCCTCGAACCAGGTCTGGATATTGTCGGCGATCTTTTCCGGCGTTCCGGCAATGACCCAGTGGCCACGCGCGCCCGCGAGGCGCTGCACCAGCTGGCGGATGGTCGGCTTCTCGCGATCGACGATGTCGACCACGAGCTTGAAACGGCTGGCGACGCCGCGGGCGCTTGCGGTGTCGATCAGATGGCGCGGGACGGGGCCGTCGAGATCGTAACCGGTGAGATCGAGGCCGATCATCTGGCGCAGCTGGGTCAGGGAGTATTCCGGCTGGATCAGCGCGTTGAACTCGTCCTGGAGGCGATCCGCCTCGGCTTGCGTGCTGCCGATGAAGGGGCTGATGCCGGGAAGGATCTTGATTTGGTCGGGACCGCGGTCGAAAGCGCGCGCTTGGCGCTTGATGTCGGCATAGAAGGCTTTGGCGGAGTCCAGGGTCTGGTGCGCCGTGAAGATCGCCTCCGCGAAGCGTGCGGCGAAGGCACGGCCGTCGTCGGAGGCTCCGGCCTGGACATAGACCGGCCGGCCCTGCGGCACGCGCGAGATGTTCAGCGGGCCCCGGACGCGAAAATGCTTGCCGACATGGTCGAGCGTGTGGATTTTGCTGGTATCGGCGAAGATGCCGGACTCGGGGTCGTTGACGAGCGCGTCGTCTTCCCAGCTGTCCCAGAGCCGCGAGATCACGTCAAGATATTCGCGCGCGCGCTCGTAGCGTTCGTGGTGAGGGGGGTGCTCGGGCAGGCCAAAGTTTTGCGCCGCCTGCGGCGCGCCGGTCGTCACGATGTTCCAACCGGCGCGACCTTGGCTCAGATGGTCAAGCGAGGCAAACAGGCGCGCGAGGTTGTAAGGCTCGGTATAGGTGGTCGACGCAGTTGCGATCAGACCGATGCGCTTCGTGACCGCGGCGATCGCCGCGAGCCAGGTGATCGGCTCGAAACGAAAGCGCTGGGCGTAGCGGACGTTGTCGGCCAGTGCTGGCCCGTCGGCAAAGAAGATGGCGTCGAATTTGCTCGCCTCGGCGCGCTGCGCCAGCTCCTGGTAATAGGCGATGTCGAGGATGCGCTCCGCCGACGATCCTTTGTAGCGCCATGCGGCTTCGTGGTGGCCGCCGGGATAGATGAAGAGATTGAGAACAAGTTGCCGTTGGTTGCTCATGGTTCGAATGTCCAGATGCGAATGCCGTGGGGAGACGCGGAGCAGCTAGGAAGCGGATCGAATACTTCCCGCCCCCGGCTTTCGCGCGAATGCGAAACGAAGATATCGTTCCAGACGGAGGCCTTCCGGGGTGCGCTTTGCCTCGACCAGCGCAGCAAAGGCCTTGTCGATCGCCGCCCGTTCCGCCGGTGAAAAGCTGCCGAGGAAGTTACCGAATGCGCTGGCTTCGGACCATCCGAGCGCCGAACTCACGTCAACATGCAAATCGATGAGTGAACGCAGATCGCTGCGGTAATCGATAAAGCCGGTATCGGCGAACAGCGTCTTGAGCTCATCGTCGGTTGCTCCGAGCACCCGGTGCGCTTCGCCACTCCGTTCGGCGAAGCCGGCCTGTTCGATCGCCAGCCGCAGCAAGGTGCGGGATTCGTGAGGCTTGGTCGGGTCCTGGACGTTCAGCCCGATCCGGCCTCCCGGCTTGAGGACGCGTTCGATCTCACGCAGCGCCTGCCGCTTGTCGGCGATCCAGTGAAAGACGCTGTTGAGGTAAACGGCATCGAATTCCGCAGCCCCAAAGCGCGAAAGGTCCTCGGCACGACCAACATCGAAGGTCAGCGTTTGCGACGAGCGCAGGCGCGCGATGGCGATCCGGTTCTCCAGGGGATCGATACCGATCACATGGCCGCTCGGGCCGACAAGTCCAGCGACGAATTCGGTCAGGCGGCCGGTGCCGGCGCCGATATCGAGCACGCGATCTCCGGACTTCAGGGACAGCGGGCCGACGAGGAATTTGCCGTGATGAAACTGGAGGATGCCGGCCTGCTCGTAGGTGCGAGCAAGCTCGGGCGTGTCCCGTTCAAGGCTGATGACGCCGGGGGTCGACATCGTGCGTTCCAAATCTCCAACGAACCGTCGAGACGGCCTGATCGAGATGAACTCTATGTTGCCCGGGCGAGAAATGTCGATGAAATGGATTTGCGTTGTTCGATGCGATGCGAGCATGAATATAGCGGCCAGAGCAGGCGAAAGAGATGATGACGCGAGTCCATCTTTTCGATCAAAAGCCGCCGCGCAGGCCGAACGTCCGTTGCACTTCCCGGGTCGCTCCACGCCGTCGACGCAAATCTTTCAACGCGCTATGACCTTGCGGTGGGTTCGTTGCTCGGGCCGCCAAACAAAACCGATTCCATTTCATTGACTGAGTGTCGTTCGCTTCTACGATTTGATCGCATCTGATGCCGACAAATCCGGGTGCAACATGTCTCAGTCTGATATCGACGCCGCGGCTCGCGAGACCTTGCGTCTGATTGGTCCCGATCCGCAGAACTGGATCCCGGATCGCGAGGGGATCGATCACAACGTCGCCATCATTGGAGGCGGGCAATCGGGAAGCACTTTCGCCTTTGCATTGCGTCGTGCCGGCCTTGGCAAGGTCACTGTGATCGATGCGGCAAGCGACGCGGCTTCGTCCGGTCCATGGCTGAGCAGCGCGCGCATGCACAAGTTGCGGACGCCAAAGAGTTTGTCCGGACCCGAGCTCGGTTTGCCCGGACTGAGCTTCCAGGCCTGGTATGAAGCCCGCCATGGGGCGGCCGCATATGAAGCGATCGATCGCATTTCCCGCGTGGATTGGGCCGCTTACCTCGATTGGTATCGCAAAACGCTTCGTATTGAGGTGCGCTACCGGACGAAGCTTCTCCGTATCGAGCCCGTGGGAGATCACCTGCGGCTTCATCTCGACGTCGCCGGCGAGGCAAGGACCGAAACCGCCCGCAAGATCATCCTCGCCAGCGGTTTCCCTAGCAACGGCGGTCCGTCCATTCCAGACGTACTCTCGCGCAATCTGCCAAAGGAGCTTTACGCCCATACGCTAGAGGCGATCGATTTCGGGACACTGCGCGACAAGTCGGTCGCGGTCTTGGGCAGCGCGGCCTCCGCGTTCGATGCCGCAGCAGTTGCGCTCGAGGCCGGGGCGAGGGAGGTGCACCTGTTCGCGCGTCGCGACAAGGTCGCCTCGGAGCCCGTGATCAGGACGCGCGGATATCCGGGCGCATACGACAATTACGGGGCGCTCCCGGACGCGGTCCGTTGGCATCAGGCCATTCGCTTCCGTCGCGCGGGGTCCACACCGCCGCCCGACGCAATCGCGCGCGCAGTCAAGTTCCCGAACTTCCACCTTCATCTGGCCGCGCCGTGGACGTCAGCTAAGCCGTTCGGACGACGGCTGCTTGCGACCACGCCGCAAGGCGACATCGCATTCGACTTCGTCATCGCCGGTACGGGTTATCAGGTCGATCTCGCCAAGCGGCCGGAATTGACCGCCTTCTTCGATGAGATCTTGCTGTGGCGCGACCGCTTTTCGCCGTCTGCAGACCAGCAAGACGATACCCTGGGCGCACATCCCTATCTTGGTTCGGGACACGAATTCCTGGAAAAGGCGCCCGGGCGCGCGCCCTATCTCCGCAACATCCACGTCTTCAACCCCGCGGCGTTCGTCAGCTTCGGCTTGCCGATTGGAGACGTGCCGAGCTTCAAGCGCGATATCCCGGGCGTCGTCGCGCGGATCAGCAGGGATCTGTTCCTTGACGATCTCCCCGCGCACGAGACCCGTATCAATGCCCCGATCGCCGATGATTTCGAAGCTGCGCTCTATGCACCGGCCGTGTGGCGCGCGCCGAACACCGTAGCAGCTGAGTAGAACAAAGCGCAGATAACAATCGGATACGTCGTGCGGATGCGTGCAACTGTTTTCCGGGTCCCTCCAACTTTGGAAGCTATTTCCGAAGTCCTTGAGTTAGCATCATGCGGCCGAACAAGAGGCTGCATTGATGCAGCCTCGTCGGGAAGATCCCGACAGACGCGATCACCCTCAGAGCAGACGACAGTTCGCAAGAGGATCGATCACGACATTATCTGTTCTCTCTCTGCCATCGCTTTCTGCGATCGGCGAATGGCGGAGCCTTGTCCAAATGGGATCGCAGTCTTGGGGAAGATGACATGACGGACGCAAGCACCATCGACAACGTCATTCCGCGGGCCAATATCGTCAAGCGCTCGGCACGGATCGGCGCGGAGATCAGGAACATCAAGCTCTCGGGTGATCTGCCGGACCAGACGATCGCGGCGATCAACCGGGTGCTGCTCGAGCACAAGGTCATCTTCTTCCGCGGCCAGGGCCATCTTGATGATGCCGGCCAGGAGCGTTTTGCCCACCGGCTGGGCAAGCTGGTGCCGCATCCGACCGTCGGCGCCACCAAGGGTACCGCATCGATCCTGGAACTGGATTCCGCGCGGGGCGGCGGCCGCGCCGATCAGTGGCATACCGATGTCACCTTCGTCGATGCTTATCCCAAAATCTCGGTCCTGCGTGGGGTCGTAATCCCGGAGTTCGGCGGCGATACGATCTGGTCGAACACGGCGGCAGCCTATCTCGATCTGCCGGCTCCACTCCGCAAGCTCGCGGACGAGCTCTGGGCGGTGCACAGCAATGCCTATGACTACGCAGTCAAGACCCGGGCGAGCGAAGCCGACAGGAAGCACTTCGAGGAGGTCTTCACCGGAACGATCTATGAGACCGATCACCCGGTCGTTCGCGTCCACCCCGAGACCGGTGAGCGGACGCTGGTGCTGGGCAACTTTGTCCAGCGCTTCGTCGGCCTGTCGAAATATGACAGCCAGAAGCTGTTCGACCTGTTCCAATCGCACATCACCGCGCCGGAGAACACCGTGCGTTGGAACTGGCGGCAAGGCGATGTGGTGATCTGGGACAATCGTGCCACCCAGCACTATGCCGTCAACGACTATGGCGACGCCCACCGTGTGGTCCGGCGTGCCACCATCGACGGCGAGGTGCCGGTCAGCATCGATGGCCGCAAGAGTGTGACGCGCGTCAAGGCGGCCAAGCCGCAGGCAAAAGCCGCCTGAAACGACCGAGGGAGCAAAGACAATGAGGGTAGTCTCTTCCGCCTTTCCTCGCCTGGCTGCTGGCTTGCGTGCAAAGGCCCGACAACTAACCTTGGCCGGCCTCGCGCTGACCGGCCTTATCGGCAGCGCCATGGCCGAGCCGCCTCTCGAAAAGACCGAGATCCGCTACCAGGGCTGGGCCGGCCAGGTGACGTTCATCGAGCTGGCCGACGACCTCGGCTATCTCGCCCCGCTGAAGCTGAAATGGGTCGGCAACACGATCAGCGGTCCCCAGGACATCCAGACCGTGGTCACCGGCGACATCGACATCGGCGGTGCATTCTATGGTGCGATCATCAAGCTGATCGCGGCCAAGGCGCCGATCAAGGCGGTGGTCGGCTACTACGGATCGGACGACAACACATATTACGGCTATTACGTGAAGGAGGACAGCTCAATCAAGACCGCGCGGGACCTGATCGGAAAGAAGGTCGCGGTCAACACGCTCGGTGCGCACCTCGAATTCGTGTTGCGCGAGTACCTGGCCCGCAACGGCCTGACGCCCGCCGAAGCCAAGCAGGTGACATTGGTCGCGATCCCGCCCGTCACCGGCGAGCAGGCATTGCGGCAGGGGCAGGTCGAGGTGACGACGCTGAACGGGATCTTGCGCGACAAGGCGCTCGAACGCGGCGGCATCCGCAGGCTGTTTGCGGACACGGACATCTTCGGAAACTTTACCGGCGGCTCCTACGTGCTGCGGGACAAGTTCATCAAGGAGAATCCCAACACCTCCCGCAAGTTGATCGAAGGCGTCTCGCGCGCGATCGCCTGGGCCCAGACCACTCCGCCGGAGGACGTGCGCGCACGGTTCGAGCGCATCATCGCCGAGCGCAAGCGCAACGAGGACGCCACGCCCATCAAGTACTGGAAGAGCACGGGCGTCGCGACCAAAGGCGGATTGATCGGCGATGCCGAGCTCCAGGTGTGGATCGACTGGCTGGTCAAGGATGGCTTGTTGAAACAGGACCAGTTCAAGCCGTCGGACCTCTATACCAACGCGTTCAATTACTTCCGCCCAGGCAAGACCGCGGAGGCCAAATGACGACGGCCAAGATACGCTTCGAGCACGTCCGCAAGGAATTTTTTGTTCGTGGCAAGGATGGCGGGCCGGCGCAGAGCTTCACCGCGCTGGACGACATCACACTGGATGTTCGTGACGGCGAGTTCCTGACGCTGGTCGGGCCGAGCGGCTGCGGCAAGTCGACCTTGTTGGATCTGCTTGGCGGCCTGACGTCGCCGAGCAGCGGGCGCATCCTGCTCGATGGGAGGCCTATCGCGGGACCGGCGCGCGACCGCGGCATCGTGTTCCAGCAATATGCGTTGTTTCCCTGGCGAACGGCGGCGCAGAACGTGGAGTTTGGGCTCGATATCGCCGGCCTGAAGGCCAGAGAGCGGCGAGAGAAGGCGCTGCATTACCTCGATCTGGTCGGGCTATCCGGGTTTGCCGACCGCTATCCGCACGAGCTCTCCGGTGGCATGAAGCAGCGTGTCGCGATTGCCCGAAGCCTCGCCTATGATCCGGAGGTGCTGCTGATGGACGAGCCGTTCGCGGCGCTCGACGCGCAGACGCGCGAGACGCTCCAGGGCGAGCTGCTGCAGATCTGGCGCCGCACGGGAAAGACTATCCTGTTCATCACCCACGGAATCGACGAGGCCGTCGTCCTCGGCCAGCGGGTTGCGGTGATGACCTCGCGGCCCGGCCGCATCAAGCAGGTCGTCGATGTTCCCGATGAGCTGCACAGCGTGACCGAGGACGTCCGCTCGCTGCCCGAATTCGGGCGGGTGCGGCATGACGTGTGGTCCCTGCTGCGCGACGAGGTCTTGAAGGCACAGGGATCGGAGGTGCCCGTAACGGGCGAACGCGATCGCGTCGCCAATGCGAAGGAGTTGGCGCATGTCTAATCTGGAGATCCTGACGCTGCTCGAGCTTGCGGAGGGGCGTCCGAAGGACCGGACCGCGCAACACGCCGGCGCGTTCGCGGCCGTGACAGGCAACCTCGCCCGGCGATTTGCAGCCATCGGGCAGCGATCGCTGCTGCTGCTGCTGTTCTTGGGCGTCTGGGAAGCCGTACCGCGGCTGGGTCTGGTCGATGTGACGTTCTTGCCGCCGTTTTCCGAGGTCATCGCCGCCGGGTGGCAGCTCGCGCAGACCGGAGAGCTTTACGACGACGTCGCCGCAAGCCTGTTGCGAGCGCTGAGTGGGTTCCTGATCGCCGTCGCCCTGGCGGTACCATTGGGCCTGTTGACCGGGTGGTATGCGCGCCTCGGCGACTTCCTGAATCAGATCATCGAGATCGCGCGCAACACGGCGCCGCTGGCGCTGCTGCCGGTGTTCATTTTGCTGTTGGGGATCGGCGAGCTCTCGAAGGTCACCATGGTGATCTATAGCTGCGCCTGGCCGCTGCTGCTGAACACGATCGCAGCCGTCCGCCAGGTCGATCCGCTCCTGGTCAAGTCAGCGCGGACGATGGGCGCTACGCCGAGCCAGCTGTTCCGCAAGGTGATCCTGCCGGCGTCGCTGCCGACCATCTTCGTCGGGATTCGGCTGGCGAGCGCCTCGGCGATGCTGGTGCTGGTGGCGTCCGAGATGGTCGGGGCGAAGTCCGGGCTCGGCTATCTCATCATCAACAGCCAGTACAGCTTCCTGATCCCGCAGATGTATGTCGGCATCCTCGGAATCACGGTGATCGGCCTCATCTTCAACGCCATCCTCGAGGCGCTGGAGCGCCGCCTGATGCGCTGGAAGGCGCCGGCTGCCTAGCCCTGCTTGTTGCGGGCGGTGGCCTGCGTCACGATGCTGTTCGCTGGCACGTCCTGGGTTACCCAGACATTGCCGCCGATCGTCGAGCCGCGGCCGATCGTGATCCGGCCGAGGATGGTCGCGCCGGCATAAATCACGACGTCGTCCTCCACGATCGGATGGCGCGCATCGCCCTTGATCAGATTGCCCTCGTCATCGGTCGGGAAATGCCGCGCGCCGAGGGTAACGGCCTGGTAGATGCGGACGTTATCGCCAATGATGGCGGTCTCTCCGATGACCACGCCAGTGCCGTGGTCGATAAAGAAGCCGGAGCCGATGCTGGCGCCAGGATGAATGTCGATCCCGGTCCGGGTGTGCGCGATCTCGGCGATCAAACGCGCCACAAGCTTGGCACCCAGGCCGTGCAGGATATGGGCGAGGCGGTGGTGGATGACTGCGGTCATGCCGGGATAGCCGATCAGGATCTCCGGAAAATTCCTGGCGGCGGGATCGCCGACGAAGGCGGCCCTGAGATCGTTGATGAGAAGCCCGCGCACGGAAGGAAGTCGCGAGGCGAAGGTTCGCGTCAGTTCGACCGCGTCCTCGCGTCGGAAGCCGGCGCTGAGCTCGTCGCCGATGAAGAGGGCGCCGCGATGGATCTCGTCGCACAACGAGTCCAGCGCGACACTGAGGGTATTTCCGACGAAATAGTCTATATTCTCGCCATCGAGCTCGGAGCGGCCGTAGTGCCGTGGAAACAGCGCTGCGGTGAGGCCGTTGAGGATCGCCTCCAACGCTTCGCGCGATGGGGCTTGCCGCGGCTTGCCGTCCCTGCGAATGCTGTGGGTCTCCTCCCGCGAGACGCGCAGCTCCGTGACGATCCGGTCGAGCTGCCATCGCCTCGGTGTCGACTCCGGCGTGCTCTGATCAGGAGTGGCCGGTGGAATTTCGCGTTTCATGCTGCCTCGCTTCGCGATGCCGGAGATCGAGAGGCGGCAGGATCGTCGCTACCTGACATGCGCCAACGGGATGCTAATCTCGGCGAGCAGATCCAGATCGACGTCTTGCCTGATCTCGATGTATTGGCCGTTCCAGTATGCCAGTCCCGACAGCTGGGGCGACAGTTCGAAGCCCAGAATGCTGCCGACGATAATGCCGTGCGAATATCGTTCGATGATCTCCTCCACCTGGCACTCAACCGTCGCCAGGGAATTGCCGAGCAGAGGAACGCCTGATGCCCCGGGCGTCCAGGATACGCCTTCATAGCGTTGCGCACCTTTGAGCCTGCCGTTGCTGAACCGGCTCGCCAGCTCCTGCTGGTCGGATCCGAGAATATTGACACCAAACACCCGATGACGCTCAATCGGGGCGAATGAAGATGCGTGACGATTGACGCTGACCAGCAGACGAGGTGGACTCGCGCTCAGGGACGTCAGCGACGTGACAGTCATTCCTGTGATGTCTTCGTCACGTCCGGCGGTGATGATGCTCACGCCACCGGCGAGACGACGCATCACCGCACGGAACTGGTGTTCGATCTCATTGCTGTCGGTGACGAGATGGATGTCCGGCTTTCCCATATTTATCTCTCCGTGCGTCGGACCGTCGAATGCCGACGCGTTCCTTCTCAGAAGAAGCCCTTCGCCGGCAATGGCGTGCCGTTGATTTCGTGGTCTCCGATCGAGCGCGCCTTGTAGGTGGTCGGGTTATGCGATGACAGCGTCCGCGCATTGCGCCAGTGACGATCGAAGTTCGCGACCTTCTTGGTGGCCGACGCGCCGCCGACGTCGAACAGCAGGCTACCGCCGCGGATGGCGAAATCGTCGGCGATGATTTTTGCCTTGGCCGAGAGCAGGGCGGCGGTATGCGCCGCATCTGCCGCGTGAGGCGCACCGGCACCGAAGGCGTCGGTTGCGATGTCCAGCGCCTCGGCGGCCGCCAGCACGACGGTCTCGGCCGCAAAAGCGCCGCTGGCGATCTGGCCGACTGTCTGCTGGAGCAGCGGATCTTCGGTCGGAACCTCGGTGGGCGCGTAGTAGAAAGTGCGCTTGCGCGAGCGGACCAGCGCGGTCGCATCACGCAGCGTTGCGCGGGCGATGCCGGCAACGATCGCAGTCAGGAAGAGCTGCGCAAACGTGTTGGAATAGGGCACGCCATAACCGCCGTCCGGCGTGTCGAACACCACTTCCTGACGCTGGACCCTGACGTTACGGAAGTGCGTGGTGCCGGTTGCCGTGAGCCGCTGCCCGAGCCCGTCCCAGTCGTCGACCAGCTCGATCCCGTCGCGCTTGATCGGCAAGATCGTGGCGCCGGTCGCGCCGGATGGATCGGCCGCGCGCACCAGTACATAGTCTGAGTACAATGTGCCGGTACTGTAATATTTGGTGCCATTAAGTAGGTAATCGCCGTTCCCGTCGGGCGTGAACGTCGTCCCGGGGGTGACATTACCGACCCGTGGGCTTTCAAGCTCGGTCGTCGCAAGCCCGATGATGGCGCCCTCGGCGACCGCCCTCTGCCATTGCCGGCTCTGCTCGTCCTTGGGGGTACGCACCAGGCGCTCGACCACGCTGAAATGGTTGCGCAGGATATGCGCGACATTGGCGTCGGCCTCGCCAAGGCGGATGACGAAAGCGAAGAGATCGCGGATCGTGCTGCCGGCGCCGCCGGCCTCCACCGGGAGCCGCAGCGCGCCGAGGCGGTCCCGACGAATGAGATCAATGACCTCGAACGGCAGAACGCGGTCGCGCTCGCGGTCACTGGCCCCCTCGGCGATCTGGTTGAGCAGGGCCCCGAGTTCCGGAGCGCCGGCCTTGAGCGCCTCCGACGGCGTCAGGGAGGGCGTGGATATGGTCTTGTTCATTGCCTTGACCTGCTGGAGCGCTCTCAAAGCTGGGCGAGATGATCGGCCACCCTGACCGGCTCGGGCAGAACCTTGCGGGCGACGAGCCAGTCGGCGGCCTTTTGTAGCTCGCTGACGAACTGCTCGTCATTGACCGCGAAATAGCGATACTGGCGCTTCAGCGCGGTGAACTGGACGCGGAGTTCATCGCTGTACTTGCCGGCCTTCTGCGCGATGTACTCGGCGTCCTTGGCGTTCTCCGAGGCCCATTTCCCTTCGGCGCGGAACGCATCGTTCACGGCCCGCACCAGCGCGGGATTATCCGTCGCGAATTTGCGAGTGGTCAGGTAGGACGTGTAGTCGATCTGGAATTCGAGATCGCGGCCTTCCAGGAAGATGTCGTGCGCCTTGTATTCAAGCCGCGCGATATCGACGCCGGGGCTCCACATCGACCAGGCGTCGACCTTGCCGGAGGCAAGTGCCGGCGCGGCATCAGGCGGATTGAGATAGACGAACTTCACCGCGGAACGGTCAACCTTGTGCTTCTCAAGCGCGGCGACCAGCAGGAACTCGCCGAGGCCGGAGCGGTTGACCGCGACCGACTTGCCGACCAGGTCCTCGATCCTGTCGATGCGGGAGCCGTCCTTGGCGATGATCGCCGTAGTGCGGGGCTCATAGACCACGAACTGCGTGAACACCAATGGTGAGCCTGCAATGATCGCGGCCAACGCCGGGGTCGTGCTGCCGCCGAAGCTGAAGTCGGCACTACCGCCGGTGACGGCCTGTAATGTCGGTGCATGGTTCGGGAAGGGCCCAAGCCATTCGACCTTGATGCCGTCCCTGGCCAGCACCTTCTCGAACTCGCCGCGCTCCTTGGCGATCAGATTGAGGCCGCTCAAGCCCCAGGTCAGGCGAACCGTGTCGGTGGTCCGGCCGGGCGCGGCCTTTGCGAAGTCGCTGATATTCATGGCAGCGAGCGCGCCGATGCCAAAGGCTGCGGAGCCGAGGAAGCTGCGCCGGGATGGTTTGGCGGATGAGAAGTCGGACATGTCGGCCTTCCGGATGACTAGCTGGGAGAATGGGGGACCACGCCAAGCTCGCCGAGGAGTTCGGCGCGCGAGATGGGTGTCGAGCCGCGCACTGCGCGATGCTCGAAGGCGATCGCGCCGTTGCGCATCACGAGGATGCGATCGGCAAGCGCGATCGCTTCGTCGACATCGTGGGTGACGAGCAGGACGCCCGGCTGATGATTGGCCACCAGTTCGCGGACCAACTGGTGCATGCGGATACGGGTTAGCGCATCGAGCGCGGCAAACGGCTCGTCAAGCAGCAGAAGCTCGGGCTGCTGCACCAGTGCGCGGGCGAGGGCGATGCGCTGGGCCTGCCCGCCGGAGAGATTGCGGGGCCAGTCTTCGAGCCTGTCACCGAGGCCGACCTCGGTGAGCGCTTCAGCGGCGCGTTCACGCGCGGCCTGAGCCTGCAGGCCGAGCGCCACGTTGCGCCAGAGATTGTCCCAGGGCAGGAGCCGGTGTTCCTGAAACACCACTGCCGGCCGGCGGGGCGCCACGATGCGGCCACCCTGGATGGGATCGAGACCGGCGAGGGCGCGCAGCAGCGTGGTCTTGCCGCAACCGCTCTCGCCCAATAGGGCGACAAACTCACCGCGCTCGATACGAAGGTTCAGCTTCTCGATGACGATGCGGCTGCCATAGCTGCGCACGAGATTGCTGACAACGACCGCCGGTCCGGATTCGGATGGCGCGGCGTAACGCGGAGCGACGTGAACGTTCATCGCGCCGCTCCGTAATTCGGATGCCAGGCGAGCAGGCGCCGTTCGAGCAAGCGGGCAATGGCGTCGGCCGCGATGCCGATCAGCGCATAGATCACGATCGTCAGGATGATCACGTCGGTGCGCAGGAATTCACGCGCATCCATCGCGAGAAAGCCGATCCCCGATTGGGCACCGATGGTCTCGGCCACGACCAGCGCGAGCCAGGCCGTTGCCAGCGCATAGCGCACTCCCGTCAGGATCGACGGCAGTGCGCCCGGAAGGATGATCCGGCGGATTAGTTGGAGCGAGCTCAGGCCCTGGACGCGACCCAGTTCGAGCAGCTTGGGATCTACCTGGCGGATGCCAAGCACGGTGTTGATGTAGATTGGGAAGGTGACGCCGAGCGCGACAAGAAAGATCTTTTCCGCCTCGCCGACGCCGAGCCAGACGATGACCAGGGGGAGCGCGGCGAGGAAAGGGACGGCCCTGATCATCTGCACGCTGCGGTCGATGGCGGCCTCCGCGACCCGTGAGAAGCCGACGAGAACCCCAAGCGTCACGCCAACCGCGGCACCAATCGCAAAGCCTGCCGCGGCGCGCAGCAGGCTGACACCGAGATCGTTTAATAGGCTCCCGGTGGTTGCAAGCTTGAATGCAGTACGGACGACCTTGCTCGGTGCTGGCAGCACCTGTGGCGAAAGCCATCCCGCCTGCGCAAGCGCCTCCCAGATGAGGACGAGCAACAGGGGTGCAAACCAGGAGAGGAGTTGAAGGCCGCGAGCGCCAAGCTTGCTCGATGGTGCGATCGGAGCGGCTGATTTGCCGCTGGCCTTTGACGGCGGCGCGTCATCCGCGCCGATCACCGTGCGGTCGATTTGGCTCAGTTCGATATTGCTCAAGACGTGAGACCCCGTTCCACGCACTGCATCTGATGCAGGAGGTGCGACGCCAACAACATGCCGTCCGGGGAAAATGTCCCACGAAATCGCGCCGACAGAAATAGAGCGCTATTTCAATTGTCGTTCGCTCAGGAGTGATCTGCTGCCGTCACGGCACCGGTGCGCGACAAAGAAAATCTTTTGAGGTGGATGTGCTTGATCTTTCGTCAGCCCGCGGCGAGAACGCGTACCGATGCGATGGCATAGTGAGAGAAAGTTGCGGGAGAGCACGATGGCGATTGCACCCATTCGTTTCGGCATCTGGGCGCCGGTGCATGGGCCGCGAGCCGCGCACCATGACCCGGAAGAGCCCTATGATGCGTCATGGGAGCGTAATCGGGATCTGGTGCTCGCAGCTGAAGAGCTCGGTTATGACTCCACGCTGATAGCGCAACATACGATCAATCCACATCAGGAAGATCTCGATCAACTTGAGGCCTGGAGCGCCGCGGCGGCGATTGCGGCGCTGACCAGGCGCATCGAGATCATCGCCGCGATCAAGCCCTATCTCTATCACCCCGTCGTGCTGGCGAAGCTCGCACTCGGCATCGAGAACATCAGCCGCGGCCGCTTTGCGATCAACCTCGTCAATGCCTGGAACCGCCCGGAATTGGAGAAGGCGGGGATAGGCTTTCCGGAACATGACGCTCGGTATGCTTACGGCACGGAATGGATCTCGGTCGTCTCCCGCCTGATGGAGGGGGAACGCCTCAACTACAGAGGCGATCACTTTAACGTCTCCAACTATGCGCTGCGCCCGACCAGCCTGTACCGCAAGCGCCCTGCCATCTATGTCGGCGGAGAATCCGAGCCGGCGCGCGACCTGGTCGCTGGCCACGGTGACGTCTGGTTCATCAATGGTCAGCCCCTGGACGATGTCGCCGGCCTGATCGCCAATGTCGCCGCGCGCCCGCGGGGCGCGGCGCCGCCGCTCCGTTTCGGTCTGTC
The DNA here is from genome assembly GCF_054063755.1 of Bradyrhizobium sp. USDA 4341. Taxonomy (NCBI): domain Bacteria; kingdom Pseudomonadati; phylum Pseudomonadota; class Alphaproteobacteria; order Hyphomicrobiales; family Nitrobacteraceae; genus Bradyrhizobium; species Bradyrhizobium sp. USDA 4341. The sequence continues at coordinate 201,649 of NZ_JBSSGO010000001.1, forward strand.
GGCCTTCGTCGTCGCGCGCGAAACGCGGGAGCAGGCGCAGGCGGCCTATGAGCGGCTGCTCAGCCTTGCTGCAAAGGATGCACCGATGAGGGCCATCCAGAAGCAGAATACCGACCCCAAGGTCGTGATGATGCAGACGATGCAGAAGACGCCGCGCGTCGGCAGCAATGGCGGCACGGCAGCGGGACTGGTCGGGAGCTATGACGAGGTCGCAGCGCGCATCGAGGCCTTCCATGCAGCCGGCATTGAGCTCTTCATGCTGCAATTCCAGCCGTTCGAGGCCGAGATGCGCCGATTTGCGCTCGAGGTGATCCCGCGCGTGCGGGCGAAGCAACTTACCGGGCCCGCCGAGCGGCTCGCCCGGTCCCTTGGATAATCATCGGTGCCCTATAGGCAGACGGAGCCAATCTGTTCGGCCCCGGCGGGTTGGGCAATGTGCCAGGATGAATTCAGTTTTCGGACGGCAGCCTCAAGCTCGTTGCCATCGCCACAACGGAGGCATGTGGTCGTCTGAGATTGCGGGCAATCTTGCTCGTCGGCAGTCCTCGATCGAGCATGCCTCGCAGCTTATGCTTTTCTACTGCGGTCCAAGGACGTTCATTTGAGGGGCTGGAGCGTGGTGACAGCTCGCTGTCTGCTGTGCTCTTGCGTGGCGATGGGGCGTGCATGAAAACTCCATGAAAGCGCGTTATCGAGCCATCATCGTGACCTTCCAGTCAATATCCGTCCTCAAATAAAGATAATTTGTTTGCCGACATGATGTGTCCCGCGGAGTTTTGCCTCAGTGAAAAGAGCACTTTGGCAATAGCGTTCCTCGACGCGACAGCGCCGTGGACCGCTCAGACTTGTCGCCAACGATGTTCGGTGAGCTCGCCGCAATGGCGAGAACGGATATTTACGTTCCCAATTCGCGATGGTCGACCTTTTGTCACACGATTGGGCCGGTTGAGATTATTGTTTCGAACGGGCCAGACATGCGCCGCCGTGAAAGGCATGCGATACGAGCAACGCCGGTTTCTCTGACGCAAAGACGAACCGATGTGTTCGCAGGCGCTGATTGGATTCCCAGTGTGCCGTAGAATGATTTCTTCTTTGGCGTCGGACGCGACGGTAAGCTTCGTCTATTTCGGCGCAAATATCTGAAATTGCCAGAAGCACCATCTCGCGAGATCTTTCTTCGAGCGCGGCGGACCTAGGACCGCGCGGAGATCGATCCGGAGACGAGCGATGACAAATCCATCTGGCCGTGCCGAAAAACTCTCGAGCGCGGCAGGATCGCTCGTGTTGGACGCGGATGTCCTGGTGCTCGGCGGCGGCCCCGCAGGCACGTGGGCCGCGATCAGTGCCGCGGAACATGGCGCGCGCGTCGTGCTTGCGGACAAGGGGTTTTGCGGCACGTCCGGCGCGACCGCGGCAGCCGGCACCGGCGTGTGGTACGTCGATCCCGCTCCAGAACGCCGCGAGGCGGCGATGACGAGCCGCGAAAAGCTAGGCGGCTATCTCCAGGATCGCCGCTGGATGGCGCGCGTGTTGGATCGGACCTTCACCCAGAGTAATCGGCTCGCCGAGTGGGGATACCCTTATCCGGTCGACGAAGGCGGCAAGCCACAGCGGAATTCGCTCCAGGGCCCTGAATACATGCGCCTGATGCGCAAGAGGACAAAGCAGGCTGGAGCCACCATCCTGGACCACTCCCCGGCACTCGAATTGCTCGTCGACGAGAACGGCGTGGTTGCCGGCGCCGCGGGTCTGCGACGCCAGAGGGGTGACCGTTGGGTTGTCAATGCCAAGGCCGTGGTGATCGCCACAGGTGGTTGCGCCTTCCTGAGCAAGACCCTGGGGTCGAACGTGCTGACCGGCGATGGCTATCTCCTGGCTGCCGAAGCCGGTGCGGAGTTCACCAGCATGGAATTCTCGAATGCCTACGCGATCTCGCCGGCATTCGGTTCTGTGACGAAGACCTTGTTCTACAGCTGGGCAAGCTTCACCGACGAGGACGGTAGCCTCATTCCGGGAGCTTCATCGAAGGGCGGCCGATCGGTGATTGCGCGCGCGCTTCGAAAGGGGCCGGTGTACGCCCAGCTCGATGAGGCGGACACCGAGACGCAGCGGCACATGCGCGTGTCCCAGCCGAACTTCTTCCTACCGTTCGACCGAACCGGTATCGATCCCTTCACGCAACGTTTTCCGATTACACTTCGCCTCGAGGGTACCGTCCGCGGCACGGGCGGCCTGCGGATCGTCGACGACACCTGCGCCACCACCGTTCCCGGTCTCTATGCGGCGGGCGATGCGGCGACCCGTGAACTGATCTGCGGCGGCTTCACCGGCGGTGGCAGCCACAATGCGGCCTGGGCGATGTCGTCAGGATATTGGGCAGGCCAGGGTGCCGCCGGGTTCGCGCGGCAGTTGGGTAAGACGAGCAAACGTCAGGTATCTCGACGCGGCACGGTTGCCTTCCGTTCAGGCAGCCGGAGACCCCTGCAGGCCGAGAACCTCGCGCGAGACGTTCAAGGCGAGGTGTTCCCGTACGAACTGAACTATTTCCGCGAGGCAGGACGGCTGGTGGAGTCGCTGCGCCGCCTGGATGGCTTCTGGTCGGATGCTTCGGATACCGGTGCGCCGGACGAACAGGATCTGCTTCGTACGCGGGAGGCGGCCGCCATGCTCGCGACCGCGCGCTGGATGTATCGCAGCGCGCTGGCGCGTCAGGAAAGCCGGGGAATGCATCGTCGCGACGACTACCGTGAGCTGGACGACCGCTACCGCCACTATGTGACGACCGGAGGGCTCGACGAGGTCTGGACCTCAGCTCGCCCGCTGGCGTTCGCCCAGTACTCGGAGGCCGCAGAGTGATCGAAGTCATTGATACCGAACGGTGCACCGCCTGCGACATCTGCGTGAACGTGTGTCCGACCAACGTCTTCGACAGGACCGACGGGATTCCGCGGATCGCCCGCCAGAATGACTGTCAGACCTGCTTCCTGTGCGAGCTCTATTGCCCCGAGGACGCATTGTTTGTCTCGCCGTTCGCCGACGCGCCCCAGGTGGTCGATGTTGCGGCGTTGAAGGAGGCCGCCCTGCTGGGCAGCTACCGACGTGCGGTGGGCTGGACCGACGAAAGCCGGCAGCTGCGAGCGGCCGATCGGAGCTACCGACTGTTCGGCCATTGAAGCTTACGCCACGTGAGGAGTTCGTCGGCGGCGCCGGTAGGGTCCGGCTGTCGAACGTGTCAGAAGGATGATCATGTCGCAGATCGATCTTGCCTGGGGCAGCGGCCCGTCGGCGCGCTATGAGGTGCTCGCCGCGCCGTTCCGGCCATTGTTCAAGTCGATCAGAGAGGGCGCGGTCGTACGTGATATCGAGCGGCGCTTGCCGTACGACGAGATCAGGGCCTTGCGCGAAGCCGGCTTCACCGCCGTGCGCGTGCCCAGGGATTTCGGAGGTGCCGGAGCCAACCTCCCGGAGCTCTTCAACCTTCTGATCGAGTTGTCGGAAGCCGACTCCAACGTCACGAATGCGGTTCGATCGCATTTCGGCTTCACCGAGGACGTCATCAATTCGCCCGATCGAAAGCGACGCGAACTATGGCTGCGCCGGATCGGCGACAGGACGTTCTTCGGGAACGGGCACAGCGAAGTCGGCGACACCAAATTGCGGGCCTTCTCGACAACGGTGTCGAGCAAGGGCGGTCAATTGGTGCTGAACGGCAAGAAGTATTACACGACGGGGACGCTGTTTGCCGATTGGATCAATACTGCCGCCCAGCATGAGAATGGCGATCCGGTTGGCGTGGTCGTCTCACGCCATGCCCCGGGCGTCGAGGTCCTCGACGACTGGGATGGCTTTGGCCAGGCCTTGACCGCAAGCGGGACAACTTTATTCACCGACATCCCGGTGGAGGGCAATCAGGTCATTCCGGTCAACGAGCGCTTCAAGTATTCCAATCCATTCTATCAGCTCGTTCATCTTGCAACGCTCGCCGGTATCGCTCGTGCGGCGGCCAACGACGTGGCGGGGCTGGTCAGAAAGCGCACGCGCGTCTTCAGCCACGGAAATGCGGACAGCGCCGCGGCCGACCCGCAGATCCTCCAGGTGATTGGGAAAGTGCGCGGAAACGCGTATTCGGCAGGCGTAATCGTCTTGAAGGTCGCCGAAGCGTTGCAGCGCGCTCATGAGGCGCAGCTGCCGGGCGATCCGGATCGAACGGTTGCCGCGATCGCGATCGCCGAGATCGAGCTCGATCAGGCCGTGACCGTCGTTTCAGACTTGGTTCTGGAGGCAACTACGATCATCTTCGATGCGCTCGGGGCCTCGTCGACGGCGAAAAACCTGGCGCTCGATCGCTATTGGCGAAATGCCAGAACCATCGCGACACACAATCCGCGTGTCTACCGTGATCGCATCGTCGGTGATTTCGCCGTCAACGGAACGCCTCCGCCGGGGCAATACCGCATTGGGGCGCCATGAGCCCTCGTTGCTCCGAAACGGGTGGCCGGTTGCGTTTCCCAACTGGCGAGGAAGACTGAAACGATGGCGTCCCCTTTGCGATTTGGTGTGTGGGCGCTGACCCACGGCAGCTGGGCCTCACGGCACCATCCTCTCGACCCGCCAGACGCATCTTGGCCGCGCATTCGCCGCCAGATCGGCGACGCCGAGGCTCTCGGATATGACTCGACGCTTCTTGCGCAGCACATCATCCATCCAAGTGGTGACGATCAGGATCTACTGGAGAATTGGACCGGCGCGGCAGCATTGGCCGCAGTCACGAACAAGATCGAACTGATCGCGGCGATCAAGCCGCTGCTGGTGCACCCGGTGGTCCTCGCCAAGATGGCGCTTCAAATCGAGGATATCAGTGAAGGCAGGTTCGCCATCAATCTCGTGAACGCCTGGTACCGGCCGGAACTGGAGCGCGCCGGGATCGGCTTCCCCCATCACGATGATCGTTATGCCTATGGTCGAGAATGGATTGAGATCGTCGAGGGGCTGACCGTCGGCAAGCGTGTGGATTTCCGGGGCGAGCACTTTCGCGTCGAGTCCTATCAGCTCCGTCCGGGTGATAGATTCCGCTCACGTCCCACGATCTATCTTGGCGGAGAGTCCGAGGCTGCGCGCGCACTCGCAGCAGATGCTGCCGACGTCTATTTCATGAATGGGCAGCCGCTCGACGACATTCGCTCGCTGATCCAGGACGTCGCGCGAAGGCCGCGCCGCGGCGCGACGATTCGCTTCGGCATGTCCGCCTTCGTGGTCGCGCGCGAGACCGACGCGAAAGCCCAGAGCGAGCTCGTCGAGCTGTTCACGATTGCCGACCAGGACAAGCCGACCCGGGCGCGCCTCGTCGCCAACGCCGACCCCGATGCGCAGATGTTCAAGACGGCGGCCAAGGAGGCAAGGGTAGGAACGAACGGAGGGACCTCTGCGCGCCTCGTCGGTAGCTATGACACAGTGGCGCGCCGGATTCTCGAATTCAACAAGATCGGTGTCGAGCTCTTCATGCTTCAGTTCCAGCCGGTCGACGAGAACATGCGGCGCTTTGCCGAGCATGTGATTCCTCGCGTGCGGCACCTGCAGGCAAGGGCGGCGTGACTAAGCATGAAGCGGTTATGGCCGACCGGATGATGATCCTTCTAGATCGACGCTGGCACGCGAAGCGGTCAGTACAAATAGGCCAAAACAACGCTCCTTCCATTTCATTGACTGAGGATCATTCGCACTTACGATCCAGCGCTACGATGTGTGGCGCACGATGAGACGAAATCGACCGCGCTAGCACAATCGAGTGTCGCAGACCCTCGGCGCGAATCACGCAGGTTTGGTGAGGGGCATTTCGGAGAACGGTGATGAGCAAAGATCGCCTCTTCCTGTTGAAGCCAGGATTTGAAGATCCGGCACAGCCGGGGCGGTTCTTCGTCTGCCCGCACTGCAACGCGATCGAAGGCTTGCTGGCATCGTTTCCGGGGCTGGCAACTCAGATCGAGGTGCATCGCCTGTCATTCGCGCGACCGAGAGCCGAGATCGTGGAACTTCTCGGAGAGGAGCACCAATCGCTTCCAATTCTCGTCTTCGATCAGACCCGTCCGGTACCCGACGATGCGGATGTCGCAAATGGCTGGCGGTTCATCGACTCATCGGAGCGAATACTCCGCTATCTCGCCGATCGCTACACCTTTCCACATGTCCATCAGTAGGTCGGGATGGAGATCGCCATTGCAAAGCGGCAACGGAGGAAAGCAGGTAGAGACTGGATCTCCTGGGGGAGAGTTCTGAGCCGGCGGGCCCACGCGCGGGGCGGGGCTGTCGATCAGAACGGCTGTCGCGTGAGCTCACGATCGGATGGCGGTCTGGATCGTGCGTCTCACGCGACAGCCTACTCGTTCGTTTCCGAGTGTATGAGGCTGGCCGCAAGGGTCGGGGCCAGGATCGATATCCAGGAAAGGAAGACAGTGTCTTACGACAATTCAAGGCCGCGGCGTCGGCCGGCGAGTCAGGTGTTGCGAATTGCATCTGCGGCATTTGGCTTTGCTCTACTGGGCATTCTGGCGATCGGCCAGTCAGCTGTGGCCGAGCAGGAGAAGCCGCTGCCGATCGGTTTGGCGACCAGCATATCGAATCAGGCCGTCGAGGTTGCAGCTCGGAAGCGGTCCACGCCAAACCGCGCGAGCTCTACGGATCGCTCGCCAGCTTCCCCGGGTCTTGGGAACAGCTCATGACACTGATGTCCCGGCGAGGCTTCGTTGCAGGGACCGCAGCCGCGCTCTCGGTCTCGACGTCCACCCGAGCCCAGGAGGGGGGGCCGCGTGCCGGAGGGCGGCTGTCCTTCGTCATTCACCCCGAACCGACTACCCTCGTGTGTTTTAACACGACGGAGGGACCGGCAATCCAGGCGAGCACCAAGGTCGTCGAGGGTCTTTTGGCCTACGACTTCGATCTCAATCCCAAGCCTCAGCTTGCAACGGCCTGGAGCGTCAGCGAGGACGGCCTGCAATATCGTTTCGAGCTGCGCCGGAACGTAAGCTGGCACGATGGACAGGCCTTCACGTCGGCGGACGTCGTCTACTCCGTGGGCCTATTGAAGTCGGCGCATCCACGCGGTCGCACAACGTTCGCAAACCTCATCGAGGCGACGGCTGTCGATGAGCACACGGTGGTGCTGAAGCTCTCCAGGCCGGCGCCATATCTGCTCTATGCGCTCGCGGCCGGGGAGTCGCCGATCGTTCCGCGACACGTCTATCAGGGCAAGGGCGATCCGCTCCAGAATCCCAACAACCGTGCGCCGATCGGAACAGGTCCCTTCGTTTTCAAGGAATGGGTCCTGGGCAATTATGTCAGCTACGTCCGCAACCCCAACTATTGGGACAGTCCCAAGCCGTATCTGGAGGCCCTGCTGGTTCGTGTCATCCCGGATGGAGCAGCTCGCGCTGTGGCGTTCGAAACCAGCGAACTCGATCTGGGTGGATCGACGCCGGTCTCGCCGCTGGATCTCGAGCGCTTCCAGAAGATTTCTCATCTAGGCCTGGAGACGCGAGGCTACGAATATTCGCCGACGCTTTACGGCATCGAGTTCAACCTCGATCATCCCATCCTCAGGAACATTCAGGTGCGCAAGGCGATCGCCCATGCGGTCGATCCGGCCGTCATTCTCAATGTGGCCTGGTACGGTCTCGGAGAGCGGACGGTCAGCATTGTCAGCCCGACGCTGAAACGATTCTACAATTCCAAGGTGCCCACCTATGCTTACGACCTGAAGGCGGCTGCGCGGTTACTCGACGAGGCCGGATTTCCCTTGAAGGGCCGGTGGCGCTTTGCTCTTACGCACGACTTCCAGCCGTTTGGCGAGAACTTCAAGCGCAGCGGTGAGGCGCTCAAGAGCGCGCTTGCTGCGGTCGGCATTGACGTGACCGTTCGTGGACAGGATTTTCCGAGCTATCTCAAGCGTGTCTACACGGACCGGGACTTTGATTTCACGTTCCATCCATTCACGAACATGTTCGATCCAACGGTTGGATTGCAGCGCTTCTACACGACCGACAATTACCGAAAGGGCGTCGCGTTCACCAATGCGAGCCACTACTCCAATCCGGAGATCGACAGGCTCTTTGCCGAGATTGCCGTGGAGGCGGACGTGGCCGGGCGCAAGGCGTCGATCGACCGCTTCCAGGAGATCGTGGCGGATGAGCTTCCGGTGCTTCCATTGATGCTCAGTAAGCCCGTGACAGTCTACAACAAGCGCGTCGTCGGTCACACCATTGATAGCGCCGGTCCGCAGGGCAATTTCGCCGATGTCTGGCTGCGTGCCTGACTTGCGCTTGGACCAACCGTGGCTCGATGGCGGACGGCGCTCGAGGTCGCGGAAGGGCCAAAGGCCAACCTCGCAATTGTGGATTAGGGGCGTTTGGGTACGAAGGCCGTTGGGTTCGAAGGCTTCCTCTTTCCGGCAACTCGGTGCGCTGCCGCTAACGCTAAACGAGCCCAGTTGATAAACTCCTCTGCGTCGTCGAACAGTCGATCTGGCGCGCGCCAGAAGGCGAGGTCTATAAGTTTTCCCCCTTTGCATAGTTCAAGGGGGGTGACGAACGAGCTTCCTCGAAGATCGCCCGGTTTTCGTCGTCGACCCGAAAATACAGGATATTTTCGGTGACCATCCCGAGCATCGCTCCATCGCAAAATACGCCCGTTTTTCCAAACATTCGCCGCATCGTAATGTGGCCCAGCGGAGTCAGTTGCTCGCGCAGACACTCGGCATATTCGGTGCTCGCAACCATGCGAAGATCCCAAAAGCGAGACGCATGTGAAAGGCAATCCGATGCCTCGAACGCGAAGCGATCGGTTGGAAGAAGCGTGGATGGAGCCACGGTTGGCTGACATTCGCAACGCCAAGATGCCAGATGGATACAGCCGAGTTACGGCCCAGCCCTTGGAGCCACGTCCTAGCTGGCCGGCAGATCCGCGTGATGGCAAGCCACGTGCTGGCCTGTTGGGCTGCCGCGCAGCACCGGATCCTCTCGCCCGCACAGCTCGGTCGCCAACGGACAGCGTGGCTGAAAGCGGCAGCCCTTGGCCGCGTTGCGGGGGTCCGGCAGGTCGCCCGGCAAGGGAGCCGAATATCGCCTGCGCGCCGGGTCCGGTACGGCGTCGATCAGGGCGCGGGTGTAGGGGTGCAGCGGAGTTTTCCAGATCTGCTCATGACTCCCGCTTTCAACGATACGGCCGAGATACATGACGAGAACGCGGTCCGACAGATATCGCACCACCGAAAGGTCGTGCGAAATAAACAGCAATGAAAGCTTCAGACGGCTTTTGATGTCGGCGAGCAGGTTCAGGACTTGAGCCTGCACTGATAGATCGAGCGCGGACACCGGTTCATCGCAGATGATGAGGTCCGGGCCCAGGATCAGCGCCCGTGCGATTCCGATCCGTTGGCGCTGACCGCCCGAGAACTCGTGAGGATAGCGCGATGCCGAATCCTCGGGCAGGCCCACTTGCGAGAGGATCTCGTCGATGCGCTGACGCCGCTCGCTGCGCGAGCCGATATGGTGGACGTCGAGCGGCGCGCCAAGGATATCGCCGATCGTCTGCCGCGGATTGAGCGATGCGAACGGATCCTGAAACACCATCTGGAGTCTGGGGCGGTAGGCCCGCAATTTCTGCTCCGGCAGTGTGGTGAGATCAGTGCCATCGAACGTGATACGACCGGCAGACGGCTCAACCAGCCGGAGAATGGTCTTGCCCAGGGTAGACTTGCCGCAGCCGGACTCGCCGACCAGACCCACGGTCTCGCCGGGCGCGATGTCGAGCGAAACGCCATCGACCGCGTGGACCGGCGCCGATCCCGATCGATAGGTTGTCCTGAGTTCAGAGACCGACAGCAGTGTCATGGATCGTACCGTGCGAGGAGTGGGCGAGTTCTGCGTGACAGGCCACGCGCCGCTCGGACTGCGGCTCCCGTTCGGGCGGGAACTCGGTTCGGCAGGGCGCGAACCGTTCCGGGCAACGTGGGGCGAACGGACAACCTGTTTGGGCGGCGGCAGAGGCGATGCTGCCGGGAATCTCGGATAGCCTGGCGTTTCTGTAGTGCAGCCGATCGTGCAGGCGCGGCGAGGCCGCCAACAGCCCACGCGTATAGGGATGCAGGGGATTATCGAACAGCGCGCCTGGCGCAGCTTCCTCGACCTTCCGGCCGGCATACATGACGACGACACGGTCGGCCCATTGGCCGACGAGGCCGAGGTCGTGGGTGATGAGCAGGAGTGACAATGAGAGCTCGCGGCGTAGCCGATCGAGCAATTCGAGCACCTGCGCCTGGATGGTCACGTCCAGCGCGGTCGTCGGCTCGTCGGCGATCAGGATCTTGGGGCGGCACGCAACCGCAATGGCAATCATGACGCGTTGACGCATCCCACCCGAGAGGCGGTGCGGATAGTCCTCCAGGCAGGCTTCCGGATTGGGAATGCGAACGAGGTCGAGGAGTGCGGCAGCTTCGCGGCGCGCCTGCGCCTTGCTCAGGCCGCGGTGCAGATAGAGCACTTCCGTGATCTGTCGCCCGATCGTCAGCACCGGATTGAGCGACGTCATCGGCTCCTGAAAGATCATCGCGATGTCGCGCCCGCGCCGTCGACGCATCTCGATCTCGGAAAGTGCGAGAAGCTCCTCGCCGCCAAGCCGAATACGACCCGATGCGATGCGAGCCGTCTTGGGCAGCAATCGCAGCAGCGCGAGCGCTGTCAGCGACTTGCCAGAGCCGGATTCGCCGACGACGGCGAGCGTCTCCGACGGCGCAACGCTGAAACTCAGGTTCCGCACCGGGGTGGCGTTCGGAAAGCCGATGGTGAGGTCTTGGACATCGAGCAGGCCGGTCACGTCAGCGCTCCCGGCTGAATCGAGGGTTGAGCACGTCTGTCAGTCCGTCGCCGATCAGGTTCAGCGACAGCACCGTGAGAACGATGACGACACCGGGAAGCGCGGTGAGATACCATGCCGTCCTGATCAACTCGCGTCCGGAGCCGATCATGCTGCCCCAGCTCACGACATTCGGATCGCCGAGACCGAGGAACGACAATGCAGCCTCCATCAGGATCGCAGATGCCACCATCACCGATGCCGTGACGATGATCGCCGGAAGAGCATTGGGCAGAATCTCCCGAATGGCGATCCGTGTGTGACCGAAACCGAGGCTCCGCGCCGCCATGACGAACTCCTTCTCGCGCAGCACCCTGAATTCGGCGCGGACGAGGCGGGCGATCGTCGGCCATGTGACCAGGCCGATCGCCCAGGTCACCGTGACGATGGACGGCTGGGCGATCGCCACAAGGACGATGAGCAGGATGAAGCTGGGTACCGTCTGAAAAAGCTCGATCACGCGAACCAGGACGTCGTCGATGCGCCCGCCGCGATACCCGGCCGTGGCGCCGATGAGGATGCCGACCGTGAGGCCGATCGTGGTGGCGACAAATCCGATCAGGAGCGAGACGCGCGCGCCATGCATCAGGCCTGCGGCAACATCGCGACCGAGCGAGTCGGTGCCAAGGGGATAGGCGAGATCCTGTCCTGGCCACAATAGAGGGCGCGCTACCATCCCGAGAGGATCACCTGGATAGAGCGCAGGCGCCAGGGCTGCGGCCACGATGATTGACAGGAGGAGCAGGCCACCGGCAATGACCGAGGGGTTCTGCCGCAGGCGCCGAAACAGGTGAGGGCGCGCATGGTCCACGTCAGTGGCAACGACGTGCGTGTCCGGTGCATGAATGTTCGGCCAGTCGTAATCGTCGGGTACTGGAACTGGCTGGCCAGCGGCGCTTCGCTGCGTCTGTGTTGCAGATTGGAGAACGGTGTCGGTCATGATCAGCGGGTCTCGATGCGAGGGTCTAGCCAGGCCTGGACGAGATCGACCGTCATGTTGGCGATGATCACGAGCAGGGATGACAGGAGGAGAATTCCGAGCAGCACGCTGAAATCGCGGCTCATGACGGCCTCGAAGGCGAGGCGGCCAAGCCCGGGCAAGCTATAGACCGTCTCGACCACAACGGCGCCGCCGAGCAGGCCGCCGAAATGCATGCCGGCAACGGTGGTGACGGGCAGCAGCGCGTTGCGCAAAACGTGGCGCACGGTGATTGCGAGCGGCGACAGGCCTTTGGCCGCGGCCGTGCGCACATAGTCCTGCGCCTTTGCCTCGAGCATCGCGGCGCGCGCCAGTCTCGAATAGATCGCGATGTAGAACAGAGAGAGCGACAACGCGGGCAGAACCATGTAGCGCGCCCGGTCGAGCATGAGACCAAACCCGCTGACGGTTGAACCGATCGTCGTGGAGCCTCCGCTCGGCAGCCATCCGAGCTTGACCGAGAACAGCAGGATCAGCATCAGGCCAATCCAGAAACCGGGGATCGAGTAGAACAGCGTGACGATGATCGAGATCACCCGGTCCGGCCATCGCCCGGCGAACGTCGCCATCACAATGCCAAGCGCGATGCCGCCGGCGAGCGCGATGACGAGAGCGGTTGCCATCAGAGCCACGGTGCCGGGCAGGCGCTGCCCGATGATATCGGCGACAGGCAGGTTGTAGCGTGGAGAATAGCCGAGGCTAAAGTGAGCGAGATTGTCCAGATAGGTGACCAGTTGTATGAGCACAGGCTGGTCGAGCCCGAAGCGAGCCCGCAAGGCGGCGACCGTTTCCACCGTTGCGGAGCCCGACTCTCCGGCCAGGACGTCTGCGGCGTCGCCGGGCGCAAGCTGAAGGAGAAAAAAATTAATGATGATGATCCCGATCACGGTCGGGACCGCCTGCCACAGCGTACGACGAAAAGTCTTTGCGATGCGCGCAATGCTCGACATGATTCTTCTAACTTCCGCGGTTCGTCGACAAATTGCTGTTGAGCTCGGTGTTGCATAGGTACGTGGCCGTATCTGCTCGGCCGCCGTCGCTCGGTTGACAACGGCAAAATGCATCAGCAACGTCGATGCATTCGCGTGCGGCTGTATGAGTGCTGTGAACTGTCAGCAGATCGCGCGCATCATCACGACGGACATGATCATGACGATAGTGCACAAGCCGGGCGAAATTGTCGGCTGGCCGGTCTTCCCGAGCCCCGCGCAATATCCCGAGAGCCCTCTGGCGAAATCGCTGAAGCAGCCGTTGCTGCTTGGCTTGTTTCTCCCGATACAGGCAGGTGGCTGGAGCGCCTCGACCCTGCCGCGTTCGACGACCTGGACGTTCGACTACAATCGCGATCTGACGCTCGTCGCCGAAGCGTTGGGATTTGACCTCGTCTTCGCCCTGTCGCAATGGTTGCCGAAGGGCGGATATGGCGGCGTGTTCACGGGCCAGGCCCTCGATTCCTTCGTCACCACGGCGTCGCTCGCCGCCGTGACGTCGCGGATCATGTTGATCTCGACCATTCACGTTCTCTATGGCCCGATCCATCCGCTGCATCTCGCCAAGTACGGCGCGACGCTGGATCACATTTCGGGCGGCCGTTGGGGCATCAACGTCGTGACCGGCCATCGCGCCATCGAGCACGAAGCGTTCGGCTGGAACCAGATCGAGCATGACCGGCGCTATGAGCTGGCTGCCGAATTCCTGGAGGTGCTTCAGCGGCTGTGGGGCGATGAGGAAAATTTCTCCTTCGCTGGCCAGTCGTCCTGGAAGCTCAGCAATGCGTTCGTGACGCCCAAGCCGCAATTCGGCCGGCCGATCCTGGTCAACGCGACCGGGTCCGATGCCGGCATCGCCTTCGCGGGCCGCTATTCCGACATCGTGTTCATCACTAGCCCGGCCGGCTCGTCCTTTGAAAGCGCGATCGAGGCGCTTCCGGCGCATACAAAGCGCGTCAAACAGTCGGCTATCGATGTCGGCCGTGAGGTCCGCACCCTGTTGCATCCCATGGTCATTTGCCGGGAGACCGAGCGGGAGACCTGGCAGTACCACGACGCGATCGTGGCCCATCTCGATCCCACAGCCAGCATGCAGAATTTTGCCAGCGACGCGCACGCCTGGAAGGGGCGTGTCGGCGTCGATGCGCAAAAGCGGCGTGCCATTGGCGGCAACATTGAGGTGATCGGGACGCCGGAGCAGGTTGTGGAGCAATTCGTGCAGCTCAAGAAGGCAGGTGTCGACGGGCTTCAGCTCAGCTTCTTCGACTTCAAGCCTGACCTCGAGTTTTTCGGCCGACGCGTATTGCCTCTGATGGAGCAGGCCGGGTTGCGCCACGCCGTGCCAAAGCTCAAAGGCGGGTGAAAACGAGTGCATGAGGCTCAAGCAGACGTGGTTTCGCGCTGCGCTTTGGCCGCAGCGTGATCGCGGAAGCGCGCCGCCGAATGAGACGACGGCAGGCGCGCTTGACCGGGGCCGAAGATCTTTTCGCGCAGGGTGCCTGCGGCGTACTCGGTTTTGTAGACACCGCGCCGTTGCAGCTCCGGCACGACGAGCTCGGCGAAGTCCTGATAGCCGCCGGGCGTCACGGCGTAGCTGAGGTTGAAGCCGTCGATGTCGGTTTCGTCGACCCAGGCCTGAAGCTGATCGGCAACCTCGGCAGGCGATCCGACGATCACGGGACCGCGGCCGCCGATGCCGTTGTGCTCAATGATTTCGCGGATTGTCCAGGGGCGCTCCGTCCGCGAGAACGAGTCGATCATCGATGTGACCGAATTGTCCTTCTTCACCGTTGGGAACGGATCGTCCAGGCTATAGCGCGACAGGTCGATGCCAGTCCAACCGGACAGCAGGGCGAGCGAGCCCTTCGGGTCGATGTAGCGCTGGTAGTCACGGTACTTGGCCTCCGCCTCGGCACGGGTCTCGCCGGCGATGACGGTCATGAGTGCGTAGAAGCGGATGTCGCGGCCATCGCGGCCGAACGCGCGTGCACGGGCTCTGGTCTCGGCGACGTTTGCCGCAGTGCGGGTCTTTGAATGTTCGCCGAGAAACACCGCTTCCGCGTGCCGGGCAGCAAAATCCTTGCCGCGGTTGGAGGCGCCAGCCTGGAACAGGAACGGTGTTCGCTGCGGCGAGGGATGGGCCAGATGGATGGCATCGATCTTGAAATGTGCGCCATGGTGATGGACCTTGCGAATCCGCGTCGGGTCCGCGATGACTCCGCGGATCGGATCGACGATGACGGCTTCATCGTCCCAGCTCCCTTCCCAGAGCGCATAGACAGCGTCGAGGAATTCGTCGGCGAGGTCATAGCGCGGGTCATGCGCCATGACGGTGTCGCGGCCGACGGCCCGAGAGGCCGCATTCGAATAGCCGGTCACGATGTTCCAAGCGACGCGCCCGTTGCTCAAATGGTCCAGAGTCGAGAAGCGCCGGGCCAGCGCGAAGGGCGGCTCATACGATACGGGAGCGGTCACGCCCAGGCCAAGGTGCTCGGTAACATGGGCCATGGCCGAGACCAGCAGCATCGGATCGAGCTTCGGGATCTGTGCGCCGGTGCTGAGAGCCGCATCAGCCGTGCCTGCGTAGACGTCGTGAATCCCGATTCCGTCTGCAATGAAGATGGCGTCGAACTTGCCGGCCTCGAGAATCTTGGCCACATCCGTCCAATAATCGAGCGTCGCAAAGTCGAGGGATCGATCGTCCGGATGACGCCACAGGCCAGGTGACAGGTGGACGGGACTGAAGATGGCGAAGCCGTTGACTTGGATGATCTTGGACACGGTCACCTCGCGCACTCGGCGCAGTTACTGGAATGTGGATGGTTCGGGATGGGCGCCCGTGAGAAACCAGGTTCCCACGTTGCGTGTCTTGTATTCGGCCGGATTGTGCAGCGTATGGATGCGGACATTGCGCCAGAAGCGGTCATAACCATTGGCGATCGTAGCTGAGCGCGCTCCCATCACCTCGAAGATGCGGTTGGTGACATCCAGCGCGACCTCACCGGCATGAACGTTGGCACCGGCGATCACCACGGACGCCTCGCCGCGTTCCTGGGCGGTCAGGTCTCGGCCGCGCGCCCACACCCGATCGAGCGTTGCTGCGGCCTCGTCGGCAAGCAGCGTCGCCGCCTTCACGCGCGTATAGAGCTCGCCATAGACGCGCTTGATCCAGGGGTCGTCGGTATGCCGTTCAACTCCCGAATGGACCCAGGGGCGGGACTTCTCCCTTGTATAGTCCCGGGCAGTGATCAGCGCGCCCTGTGCGCTTCCGATGAAGACATTGAGCAATGTGGACTGTTGCAAGAACGGCGTGATGGTCTGATAGGGGCGGCCGCCATCGGGCTTGTGGTCCAGTACCTCATTGCGATGGACCCGCACGCCCGTGTAGGTGACTCGGCCGCTTCCGGTCTGGCGCTGTCCGAACCCATCCCAGTCGTTTTCGATCCGAATGCCGTCGCGATTGGCCGGAATGGCGGCGAAGCTGCGCGCGTTTGTCTCGTGGTCCTCCCAGGCGACCTGGAGATAGTCGGCAATGTGGGACCCCGACGTGAAGGGCCGATAACCGTCGAGGATGTATCCTTCGCCGTCCTTGCGGCCGAACAGACTCTTCGAGAAGCTGTTGGCAGTGTTTCCCCAGAACCAGTTGCCTGCAGCCGACCGCCGGAAGACATCCGCCGCCTGCTCCGAAGTGCCGCGCAGATGGGCTGCATGCTGCGAGCCGAAATGATAGCCATAGAGATGACCCAGCGCGCCATCCACCTTGGCGAATTCGCGGACGATCTTGAGTGCGGTTGACCAGCGCTCGCCGGAGCCGCCGAACTCTTGCGGAATCAGTAGATTGAGGAGGCCGCTGGCCTTGAGCTGAGCCAGCTGTTCGAGCGGCTTTCCACCGGCCCGGTCACGCTCTGCGGCGTCCCTGGCGAAGATCCGGCGCAAATCGACGGCCTTGGTGAAATGTGGATTTGATGTGTCGAGATCGAAACTCATTCGGCGATGCCTTGTATGTTATTCAGGCTTGCATGTTGCTCATGCTTGCAGCCAGACGTCGGCAAAGTTCGCAGACGGGCCGTCGATGGTGGCGGTGTGGTTCCGCAGCTTGCGGTTGGCGATGGTCAGGTTCGCCCCTGTCACCAGGTTGATGTCCGGTAGGTCGGTGGCGATGATGACCTGGAAGGCGCGGAACAGTTCGCGCCGCTTGGCGGGATCGCTTTCGACGGCGGCTGCTTCCAGCAGCCGGTCGACCTCCGGGTTGCTGTAACCCGAGCCGTTCGAGAAGGGGACGCCGGGCTTGAAGTTCTTCGACCAATAGAGCCGCTGCACTCCGACCGTCGGGTCGAAGGAGTGGCTCATGCCGTTGCTCATGAAGTCGAAGTCGCGATTGGTATAGGTGCGCTTGAACCAGGTCGGCACGTCCTGCGCCCGCAGGGTGACGCCGATGCCGATGTTGGCGAGCGCCTGGCGCGTGTAAGCCCCAAGCTGCTGGTAGGTCTCGCTATAGGGCATGTAGTCGTGAAACACCTCGAAGCGCCTGCCGTCCGGACCGCGGGGCAGCCCGGCTGCGTCAAGGATCGCTTCGGCTTTCTTCGGGTCGAAATCGTGCCGGGGAATGTCCGGATTGTAGAACTGCTTCAGCGCGGGACTGATGGCGGCCGGTGCATTCTGGCTCCAGCCATAGAAAACGACGCGATTGATCGCTTCGCGATCGACGGCGTGCGCCACAGCCCGACGGACCTCGGGCCGCGCGAAATAAGGGTTGGCAAGGTTGAACTCCAGCCGGTAGACGACCGGTTGGTAGTCGTAACCGCGCGTCTCGATGACCAGGTTCGGATTGGCCTTGAGCGTGTCGATCTGCCCAAGCGGCACTGGGGTGTCGGGCGCGTAGTGAACTTCTCCGGTTTCCAGCGCAACGGCGCGGGCATTGGCGTCGGCAATAAAACGGATCACGACGCGGTCGAGATACGGCTTGCCTGCGTCCCAATAGTTGGGATTGCGCTCCAGCAGGATGTGGCTGCCTTGCTTCCATTCCTTGAAGACGAAGGGGCCGGTCCCGATGGGTGCACGACCGTTCGGATTGGCGAGCGGATCGGAGCCTTCGTAGACATGCCGGGGAACGATCGGGGACTCTGAGGCCGTAAGCGCTGCGAGCAGATATGGCGCCGGCTTTTCCAGCACGATCTCCGCAATATGCGGATCGGGCGTGAGGACCTCACGCACCGATGCAAGGGTGCCTCGGCCGCGCGGATGATACTGCTTGAGAAGCTCGATCGAGTAGGCGACGTCGGCCGCGGTGAATTCCTTTCCGTCATGCCACTTCACGCCGCGCCGTAACTCGAATCGGTAGCGCAGCCCGTCTTCGCTTATAGTCCAGGATGTCGCCAGTTGAGGCCGCGGATGGAAGTCGAGATCGAAAGTCAGGAGCCCCTCCGTGACTTTCGGGCTGACGCGTGTCGTCGGGCCGGCGGTGTGGGTGAGGCTGACGAGAATCGGCGGTTCGGGTTGGATAACGATATTCAACGTGCCGCCGCGGCGGATGTCCTCAGCCGCACAGAGAGGTCGCGGTGCAAAGCCGCCCGCGAGCGCGCCCGATGCGAAGAGAAGCGCCTTGGAAATCTGTCGGCGTGTTGGTTCGTACATCTTTGATCGCGTGTCATTCGCAAATGTCGTTGCGTCAATAATTCATCGAAGGATCGGACAATCAATCCCGCGACACGTCAAATTGCATAATGAAAATGTTGCTACTGTACGCGCAGTAGGCCGCGCAAGCGAACACGCGTTGTGGCTTCAAACAACAAAAGCAAATTCTCTGCGAACCATGCCTAACATTGCAGTGGTCGGGAACTTCGCCGAGTGGCCGAGCGAATGACGATTTGTGGAAAGTTGAAACGAGACGGAGTGACGTGATGGGGCTCGATCGCCGAACGTTCAATCGCGGCATGCTCGCCGCCAGTGCTGTCACGCTGCTCCCGTTGGCAAGGAGCGTTGCGGGAGAAGTCCGCCCTGTCTCCGGCGGTACCTTGAATTGGGTCTATTATCCTGATCCGTCGGCGATCATTGCGATCAACACATCGTCTGGAACCGGGCAGACCATCGGCACCAAGATCAACGAGGGACTGCTCGCCTACGACTATGATCTCAATCCACGGCCGGTTCTGGCGACGTCATGGACGATCAGCGCGGACGGGAAGCGCTACACGTTCCAGCTAAGGCCCGGCGTGAAGTGGTCTGACGGAAAGGAATTCACCTCGGCCGACGTCGCGTTCTCGATCGAACGCCTGAAGATCGCTCATCCCCGCGGCCGGATCACGTTCGCAAATGTCGAGACGATTGAAACGCCTGATGCGTTGACGGCCATCATCGTGCTGTCGAAGCCGGCGCCATACCTCATTACTGCATTGGCCGGTGCCGAATCTCCGATCGTGCCGAAGCATATCTATACGGCGCTGAAGCCTGACGAGCAGCCGCGGCTGGAACAGACGATCGGGACCGGTCCGTTCCTCCTTCGCGAGTGGGTTCCCGGGAGTCATCTCCTGTTCGTCCGCAACCCGAACTACTGGGATGCGCCAAAGCCCTATATCGATCGCCTGGTGCTCAAGGTCATTCTCGACCCGGCTGCGCGGGCTGCTGCGCTTGAGGCCGGAGAGGTCGATATCGGAGCTACCCCCGTGCCCTATGGCGACATCGAGCGGTTCAAGGTCGACAAGCGCTTTGTCGTCGACACCACCACTTATGCCTATTCCGGCCCGCAGCAGCAGCTCTTTTTCAACTTCGACACTCAGCTCCTGCGGGATCGTCGCGTGCGTAAGGCGATCGCCCACGCGATTGATCTGAAGGCTCTGTTGAATATCGTCTTTTATGGGTACGCGCTCGTTTCGCCGTCACCGGTCAGCACAGCCCTGCCGAAATTCTACGATCCCAAAATCCAGGCGTGGCCGTTCGACCCGAAGGCGGCCGAGCAATTGCTGGATGAGGCGGGCATTGTGCGCGGCGCAGGCGGGATCCGGGCCAAGCTGAAATTGACGCAAAATCCGTTCCTGCCGGCAAGTCTTTCGGACTTCCTGCGCAATTCTCTGCGCAGTATCGGGCTCGACATCGAGATCCAGCGATACGATCTCGCGACCTACCTGAACGTCGTCTACCGCGACCGGGCGTTCGACCTGACCGTCGAGAGCCTGTCGAACACGTTCGACCCCAGCCTCGGGATCCAGCGCGCGTACTGGTCGAAGAACTTCCGTATCGGGCTGCCGTTCTCGAATGCCGCGCATTACGACAATGCCGAGGTTGATGGGTTGCTGGAGGCCGCGGCGATCGAGCCGAATGTCGAGAAGCGGCGCGAGATCTGGTGGAAGTTCCAGTCTGTGATCCATGAGGAGGTTGCCTCGGTCGACCTCGTTGCGGCCGGCGGTGTGATCATCGCGAATAAGAAGGTCCGTAACTTCGCGCCGGGCGGGGAAGGATTGAACGGCAGCTTTGCCGACCTCTGGATCGACCCGTCGGCATGATCCGAAAATCATATTCTTCCGCGTCGGATCGTTTCTGAAGAAGAGACGTACCGCCGGACGCTGCAAGAATGAAAATCTGTGAGATTGCGCAAAGCGAAAAGCAATCGTCATATCGGCCCACAATCGCTCCGCAATATCGATAGTCAAAGGACAACTGCATGTCGCGTCGCAAGGAGAGGCTGTCTCTCGGCGCCTTTCTGCTCTTTACCGGTCACCACGTCGCCGCGTGGCGCTCGCCGCAGGCATCCGACAGTCAGTCTCTGGCGGATTTCGTGCATTTCGCCCGGATCGCGGAGGACGCCAAGTTCGACGCTATCTTCCTGGCAGACATGGTCGGCGTGCGCATCGATCGCATCGAAGCGTCCAGCCACAAGGCCCACAGCGGGGTCTATCCGTTCGAGCCGATCACGCTGTTGTCGGCGCTCGCGGCCGTCACGTCCCGGATCGGCTTGGTCGCCACGGTTTCGACAAGTTACAGCGAGCCGTTCAACGTGGCGCGGCAGTTCGGCTCGCTCGATCGTTTGAGCGGCGGTCGATCCGGCTGGAATCTTGTCACGTCGACAGAAGCATCGGCCGCGTTGAACTTCAATCATGATGGTCTCGTCGCCCACGCCGAGCGCTATGCCCGAGCGGAAGAGTTCGCCGACGTGGTTCTCGGCCTGTGGGATAGCTGGGATCACGATGCCTTTGAGCGAGACCGCGCAAGCGGCCGGTATTTCGATCCCGAGAAGCTGCACCTCCTCAACCATCAGGGCCGTCATTTTAAGGTGCGCGGTCCCCTCAACATCCCGCCGTCGCCGCAGGGGCGGCCGGTGCTGGTGCAGGCCGGATCGAGCGGACCCGGCAAGGAGCTGGCGGCGCGAACGGCGGAAGCCATCTTCACTGCACAGCAGACGCTCGAAGATGCCGTCTCGTTCTACTCAGATGTGAAGGGCAGATTATCAAAATATGGCCGGGACGCGGACGAACTGAAGATCCTGCCCGGCATCTTTCCCGTGGTTGCGGAGACCGAAAGCGAAGCGAAGGAGAAGTTCGACGAATTGCAGTCACTGATCCTTCCTCAGGTCGGCCTCGATCTGCTCGCCGGCTTTCTCGGAGCGCCCGAGATCGTCCACGCCGACCCGAACGGACCAATTCTGCCGCTAAAGGAGACCGAGGGCGGCAAGAGCAGACAGGCGCTTCTGCTCGAGCTGGCGCGCCGGGAAGGACTGACCGTTCGGGACCTTTATCTGCGGATCGCCGGCGCGCGCGGTCATTGGCAATTGGTCGGTACGCCAGCGCAGATCGCGGACCAGCTCGAGGAGCGCTTCCAGAATTACGGCGCCGACGGCTTCAACATCATGGCTCCGACGCTGCCGGGTGGTCTGACCGATTTTGTCCGCCTGGTGGTGCCCGAGTTGCGCCGTCGCGGCCTCTTCCGGCACGAATACGAGGGAACGACCTTGCGCGACCATCTCGGCCTGCGCCGCCCGCAGCCGGCGCGACGCCCCGCGGCCGTAGCCGCCGAATAGTTCGAAATGCAGCAGGAAATCACGTCATGATCGGAAAACGCACGCTTCTCCGCCACCTGCTTGCGGGAGCAGGACTCTTGGTCGCGGCGGCGTCGCCGGGCTGGGCTGCTGATACGATCACGGTCAGGATCGGCTTCGCCTCAGTCGGTGCCGACAACCGTCAATTCTCGGGTGGATCATCGGCCGGGGTCGCGCACTCCGAACACTACCTCGATCGCGAGTTCAGCGACCGGCCCGAGGTCAAGATCGAGTGGTATTTCTTTAAGGGGGCGGGCCCTGCGGTCAACGAGGCGTTCGCCAACAACCAGCTCGATTTCTCGATCCAGGGCGATCTGCCGGAGATCATTGGCCGGGCGAATGGACTGAAGACGAAGATCCTGCTGGCTTCGGGCGCGCACGCACCGATCTATCTCGCCGTGCCCTTTGGTTCGCCGGTTCGCAAGGTTGCGGATCTGCGTGGGAAAAAGGTCTCGATCTTCCGAGGCACCAACAATCACCTTGCCGCCGTGAAGGTGCTCGCCGGCAACGGCCTTCAGGAGCGCGACGTTCAGGTGATCAACATGGACACCGCGACGACCAACGCGGCACTGACCTCCAAGGACATCGACGCCGCTTTCGGCAATTTCCCGTTGGCGGGCCTCGCCGAGAAGAACATCGCGGAGATCATCTATACGACCAAGGGTGATAACCCGGCCTATGAGCGCCACTCGACGCTGATCGGGCAGGAGGCCTTCATCAAGGCGCATCCGGACATCACGCAGAAGATCGTCTCTGCGATCGTGAAAGCTGCGCGTTGGTCGTCAGAGGAGGCCAATCGGGAAGCGTTCTTCGAGATTTCATCTCGGACCGGCTTCCCGGCGTCGGGCTATCGCTTCGACTTCTCCAATCAGGAGTTGAAGTACCGCAATACGCCGATCGTCGATGCCTCGATCATTGAGAGCTATCGCGTGCAGGCGAAGCAGGCCAAGGAATTCGGTCTGTTGCGCCGGGACGTCGACATCGACGGATGGTTCGACCGGTCGTTCCTCGATGCAGCGCTCAAGGAGCAGGGATTGGTAGGCTAT
This sequence comes from Bradyrhizobium sp. USDA 4341, assembly GCF_054063755.1. NCBI lineage: Bacteria > Pseudomonadati > Pseudomonadota > Alphaproteobacteria > Hyphomicrobiales > Nitrobacteraceae > Bradyrhizobium > Bradyrhizobium sp. USDA 4341. The sequence continues at coordinate 224,593 of NZ_JBSSGO010000001.1, forward strand.
TGGCACGAATATGACGCGAGCGGCAAGCCGCTGACGGCGGGGCAATGACCGCGTTGTCGCAGGCGGACGCGACGCCATCTGCAAGCGCCGGTCGAAGCGGCGCGCATCTCGACATTCGCAATGTTTCGAGATCGTTTGTTGTCAACGGCACGATGATCGAGGCGTTGAAGGACGTGTCGCTCGATGTTGCCGCAGGCGAGTTCGTGGTCCTGCTCGGTCCGAGCGGATGCGGGAAATCGACCCTGTTGCGGTTGGTCGCCGGACTCGATCGCGAGTTTCGCGGGAGCATCAGCTTGGACGGCGAAACGATTTCCGGGACCAGTCTCGATCGCGGCATCGTCTTCCAGGAGCCGAGACTGTTCCCATGGGCAACGGTCGCACAGAACATCGCGCTAGAGCGTTTTCCGATCACGTTGCGTCGTAACCAGCCGCGACGAGATAATTTTGACATTCCTCGGGTGAGAAGCGTTTGAGAGCGTTGGCGATTGCTTGCCAGAGATCGGGCATGGTGCGCGCTGCGGCGGCCCGCAACAGCGCTTTCAGTTTGGAGAAGGCCATTTCAATCGGGTTGAAGTCTGGACTGTAGGGCGGAAGATAGAGCAGGCTAGCTCCGACCGCCTGGATGGCCTCTCGAACGCCATGGACCTTGTGAGCGGGCAAGTTGTCCATGATAACGGTATCGCCCGGCCGCAGCGATGGGGCGAGCAATTGCTCGACGTAGGCCAGGAAAGCGTCGCCATCCATTGGACCGTCCAGAACAAGCGGCGCGATCAGACCGTCGGAGCGCAATCCAGCGGTGAATGTCGTCGTCTTCCAATGTCCGTGTGGGATAGCTGCACGACATCGCTCGCCGCGTGGCGAGCGCCCGTAACGCCGCGCCATTTTGGTGTTGGCGCTGGTTTCGTCGATGAAGACGAGACGCTCAGGGTCAAGGTCGATTTGCCCTTCGAACCACTCCTCACGTGCGGCATTTATATCGCCGCGCCGTTGCTCGGCGGCGTGCGCTGTCTTTTTTTAAGTGTGATCTTTCTGCGCTGGAAAAAACGCCAGAGCGACGCGATGCCAGTCGATATTCCACGACGTTTCAACAGTTCTCGCAACTCGGCAAGCGTGATATCCGGCCTCGCTGTCACCGCCTCCAGAATCAATTGCGAATGCGCTTCGATGCGCTGCGATTTGCGGTCACCGCCCTGGCGTTTAGGAACGATGTCGCCAACTTTCTTGAGACGACCGCGCCAGCGGATCGCACTGGCCGCGCTGACACCAAAGCGCTCAGCAGCCTGTCGACAGGACATGCCACCGTCAATCGCGGCTACCACCCTTTGGCGAAGATCAACCGAAAGCGCCCTGGCCATACATGCTGGCCTCCCTCGCCAGCATGCAGCTTGAATCTGACTCGCGCCGTTTTGGGAATCCCCACCCGATTCTTTCCGGTCGGAAAATGCTCTAGGTCTCAAGAATGCGCCGCTCAGCGAGCGCGCCAAAAAGGAGACGGTTGCCGCTCATATCTCGCTGGTCGGTCTGGACGGATTTGCCGAGGCCTATCCGCACCAGCTCTCCGGCGGCATGGCGCAACGCGCGGCCATTGCCCGTGGTCTAGTCAACCGCCCGCGGCTGCTGCTGCTCGACGAGCCCTTTGGAGCGCTCGATGCATTGACGCGTGGGCGCCTTCAGCTCGAGCTTCAGCGGATCTGGGCGCACGAGAAGATCAGCACGGTCCTCGTGACCCATGACGTCGACGAAGCCGCGCTGCTCGGCGATCGCGTCGTCGTGCTCGCACCCCGACCGGGCCGGGTCGCCCGCATCTTCCACGTGACGGCGTCGCGTCCGAGATCGCGAAGCAGTGATGAGCTTATCCATACCCGCAACGAAATATTGAGGACGCTCGGCGATGGCGGCGAGGTCACGAAAGAGCTGTCGAGCGGAGCAGACGCATGACCGACGCCGCAATCCGGACGCCAGCCGGACCACGCACATCATGGCACTTTGCTATTCGCCGTATCATCGCCGGTCCTGCGGGGCCGGCGGTCGGTCGGCATCTGGCGGCTTTCGGCTGGTTGCTGGTGTTGCCGGCGGTGGCGCTTCCGATCTGGATCATCGGCGCCGATCGGGGCTGGCTGCCGGAACAGATCCTGCCGCGGCCGGGCGATGTCCTGCACACGCTGCGGGACATGATCGTGAGCGGCGAGCTCGCCCAGCATGCCGGCTACAGCCTGCGGCGGGTTGCCTATGGTTTTGTGGTCGGCGCCGGCGCCGGCCTGGTGATCGGCTCCGCCATGGGGCTGTCGCGCCGCGTGGACGAATATGTGCGGCCGCTCTTTACGGCGATCGCGCAGGTGCCGGCACTTGCCTGGATCCCGCTGGCGATGTTGCTGCTCGGTATCGGCGAGGCGCTCAAGATCGTGGTGATCGCGAAGGCGACGTTCATACCCGTCGTCATGAATACGAGCGCCGGCATTGCGAATGTGCCGAAGGCGTTCGTCGAAGTTGGCGAGACGTTTCGCTTTACACCTTTGCAGATGCTGCGCCACGTCGTGCTTCCGGGAGCGGTGCCGCCGATCTTCACCGGCCTGCGCTACGGCCTGACCCATGCATGGATCGCGCTGGTCAGCGTCGAATTGCTGGCCTCATCCGAGGGGCTGGGCTATCTCCTGGTCTGGGGGCGCCAGATGTTCTGGCTCGACACCGTGCTGGTCGCCATGATCGTCATTGGCGTTATCGGCTTCGTCAGCGACAAGGCGCTGGCTGTGGTCGAAGGCCGGCTGCAGCGTTGGCGGATCGATCGTGTCCGATAGCGCCGCGTTCAGGACCGTCGGCCGCGGACTGGTTCTCCCGCTCGGCCTGCTTCTGCTCTGGGAGATAGCAAGCCATTCCGGCCTTGTGAACCGACAGTTTCTGCCGCCGCTCGAGCACGTCGGGATCAGCTTCTGGGAGGAGCTGAGCAATGGCGAGCTCATTCAGGCGCTTGCCGCCAGCCTTCGTCGCGATCTCCTAGGATTTGCGCTCGGTTCTAGTATCGGCACCCTGGTCGGACTGCTGCTTGGCCTGTCACGCATTGCCGATCGTATCTTCACGACCTGGTTCAACGGAATGAAGCAGATCGCCTTGTTGGCCTGGATTCCGCTGATCTCGCTGTGGTTTGGGTTCGACGAGACCGCAAAGGTCGTCTTCATTGCGCTGGCGGCTTCGATACCGGTCATTCTCAATCTCGTCGAGGGCGTGCATACGACCTCGGAACAGCTGGTCGAGGTTGGTGAAGTCTTTCGCTTCAATCGCCTCCAGTTCATCGTCTACGTCTATTTTCCGGCCGCGCTGCCATCGCTTCTGACCGGCCTCCACCTCGCACTGATCTACGCATGGCTTGCCACGATCGGCGCCGAGTACTTCATGGCGGCTGGTCCCGGCATCGGAGGGCTCATCATCGCGGGCCGTGAGCGCTTCGACATGGACCTTGTCATGCTCGGCATCCTGGTCGTGGGCACTGTAGGCTTCGTGATCGACCACGGAGCAAGCTGGCTCGAGCAGAGGCTCATACCCTGGCGCAGGGGATAGAGACTCGCGTCGTTGCGGATCGGTTCTACCCCTTCGGGCCCGCCATCACCGCCAAACGATCGGCGTGACAGGAAGTCCTCTCCGACGCAGTTCTTCCTCAAGTCGCAGCGCCTCCCGTCTCGCCGTCTCGCCCAGCAAACGGTGTTTGCTGCCCAGCCGCGTATCTGCCGCAACCTGCAGGCGAATGTTTTCAAACAATTTCAGGATGCTCTCGTCACTTGAAGCGTGGGTACCCATCGACACTTCTCGTTTAGGTTCGTGAAAACTAAACGGAGCCGCGGGCGAGACCCGCGGCTCCTGCGGGAAAATGGTCTAGTAACAGCAAAATATTCCAGCCCCGATGCCGACCCTAATGTGACTGGCTGGTCGCGATTTGTGGAGTCCATAGGGGCGATGCGCTTGAAAGAACAGCGTAAACGTTACTTCTTCGCCACACCGCCTGCCGATCTGCAGGCCGCTCACTTCGAAGCGGCTTTGGTCGCGCGGATCTATGGAATGAGATTCTTGCCGAGTCTCGACGACAACAGGCAGGAAGATATTTTGTATTGGACCACCAAATTAGAAAACTCTTCTAGTCTTGCCTCTCTAGAGGTAGGAAGCGTTTAACGGGATGGATGAATTTCGATCACTCGAACGAGTTGTCCTCGCGTGGGGTCCTGTCGCGGTGCTTGCCGCTGCGGAGTGTTGCAAGAGCACGCGCAATATTCCTCCTGTGTTCGCCGATCAGTCCTCCTACGCGCCTGGAAGACGCAGCAGGCTTCATCCCTCATTCGCCAGGGTGTCTCTCCTTGAGAGACGCGCTCCTTATTACGCGTCGCGACTCAAGCTGCATGATGGCAGCGCTCGATGCGCGGGACCTTCCTCACTCCTAATCGGCCGCATCGGAGCTAGTCGTCCAGGACCACGGCGAACCGGGAGTCCAACGCCAGCGTCTACCACTGGCGGCGTGAGGCCGTTCTTCGCCATGATAGTCTGGAGCGTCTAAGCGGCTTATGTACTGCACAGCATCTAACCGTTGGAGCAAGCGCCTGATCCGAATGGTCTGGCCGGAACGCTGAGGTCGAGCAATTCGCCGTCATAAGGGATCAACAATCGCTCGGCAGCGATTCCTTGGGAGAGCGAAAATTGCCGAAGGTGATCTCGGGTGACCGTCGCGTGATCAAGAGCTTCAAGGTGAGTCGCAACGACAATCGGGCGCGGGAATGTCTTGCAGAGTGTCGCGGCCTGTTCAGCGTCCATGCCGATCGACGCGCCTTCCCATAACGCACCGGAAGGATGAATGACGATGATGTCCGGATCGGTGCTTCGAATTGTCTCCTCGACCGGCGGGTAAAGAACGGTGTCCCCTGCCCAATAAAGTCTCGGCTCGCCTTCTACTTCAATGCTGACCCCCATGACCGGCCCCATCTTCTCGACCACCGGGCCAAAGCCATGGCGGCCTTCCCGCTGCGTCAGCTTAACATCGCGCCAATCCAGTTGGCCGTGAAGTGGCGTGACCGTTTCGAAGCCAAAAGAGCGGATTTTGCTGTCGTCGCCAGGTCGGCAGACAATCGGCATATCCTTTGGCACAAGGGATTGTGCCAAAGGATCGAAATGATCCGAATGCAGATGCGAGACGATAACAAGCTCGACTCCGTCGAGGGCTTGGTCGGGGCTCACGGGGAGCTCAACCAGCGGATTTGGCGAGCGTCCCGCAATAGAGGGGCGGCTGTGCTTCGGGGCGAAAAACGGATCGATGAGCATCGTGCGCCCGCCGAAATTCAGCCTCAAGGTCGCGTTTCGAAGGAGCTGCAGCTTCATCCGTCATTCCTCGTTCGTTAATAGATATTCTTTTGGGCGTCGACTTCAATTCGCGCCTCGATGTCCTTGACGGTGAGATCGGCAGGCGTGGTCTGATCGGAAATCATCTGTCCGAGGGACGGCAATTTGGTGCGGTCCAGCCGATAATCGTCCTGCCAGAGACGGCTGCGCTTGAGGGCCTTGGTGCAGTGAAGGAAGGCTTCCGTGACGGTCACGATGATCGCGAGCTTCGGCGCCTTTCCGCCGACCGACATCAATTGGAGGAGGGCCTGCGAGCGCGTGAGACGCGCAGTGCCGTTGACCCTCAACAATTCATCGATGCCCGGAATAACGAACAGCAGGCCGATCGCCGGATCAACAAGCAAATTCTCCATCGTGTCGAGGCGATTGTTGCCGGGCCGGTCCGGGATCGCCAGATGATGAGGATCGAAGATATGCGCGAAGCCCGGCGCATCGCCGCGGGGGCTGACATCATGGCCGCGCTCGGGATGCGATGAGCCGATGATGACAAGCGGCGAATGCGCGATGAAGTTGCAGCAGTGTCGATCCAGCCGGTCGAGCTGCTTGGCGCGCATCAGGGGCGACGGCGGAAGATAGGGTGGCCGTAATTCCTCGGCTGAAGTGAGATAGGTCAGCGTCTCCAGCATCGGCGGGGTCTCCTCGATCCGGTCAATCCCTGACATTACGCGGATAGGTCTGTTTGGCCGCATCGGCCGCGGCCAGCCAGATCGACTTCAAGGCTGATGATGGGATTGTCCTCGCTGGTGCGCGCAAGGATGTCTCCGTTAGGCGCCACGATCCAGCTACCGCCAGCAAGGCTGCCGCCGCGTCGGTTCGCCGTCACCACGAACGCGCCCGCTGCAATCGCCGCCATCCGGGTCGCCACTTCCCAACGCGGATGGCCGCCGGTCGCCCGCGGCGCGGCAATCAACTGAACGCCCGCTTGCCCAAGACGGCGCGCCGCGGTGCTCACCATGATCTCCGTACACACCAGTTCGGCGAAACAGAGCTCGTCGTCCCGCACGGGAAGTACATTCTGTGGGCCGCGGTCGAACCAGGTTGCTTCCCAGCCCCCCTCCTGCTGCGGCAGCCACGCCTTGGGCCTGCCCCTGACCAGACCGCTCTCCGGCTTCCAGAGAAAGGTCTCGTTCCAGCGCCGTGTGTCCACCTCGACAGCCGGCGTCCCGAGGATACGCTTTGCCGTCAGGCGCTTCAGCTCATCTGAGATCTTGGCATGCGTGGCGACGGCCTGACGCCAAACGACCTCGCTGAAGACCGGGCTTTCCCAAAAACTGTCGACGCCTGCCAACTCGGGAAGAACGAGCAGATCAACCGGGGCCTTGGCGAGCTCACATTCGAGCCGGCTCCACATCGCCGTCGCCATGTCGCGACGATCGGGAAATTCACAAGTCGCCACTCGAATGATCACCATGTCCTCCATCTTGGTCAAAGTTGCGCCAAGCGAGGCCGGGTTGACCAGTGGCACGGATGCCGCCTAACGTTAAGATTATGCCAAACCTGCGCAGGCGCGCCACACGTCAGAAACCACGACCGTCACGGCGGGAGCAGTTTGTCGCCGTGCTCGCCTATGACGGAGTCAACGCTTTCGAGCTCGGACTGGCGGTGGAAATTTTCGGGCTGACGGATATGGGCACTGACTGGTATCGCCTTGTCGTTTGCTGCGAGCATCCAGGACGGCCGCTTACTGCCAATAACGGCATCAGAATTGTTGCTGACGACGATCTGAGGACGCTGGCGCGGGCGAACACGATCATCGTGCCGGGGTGGTCGCATATCGAGCACATTCCGTCCGTGACATTGCTCGACACGCTGCGCCGTGCACATCAACGAGGTGTGCGGATCGCCTCGATTTGCTCCGGCGTGTTCATCCTTGCTGCCGCCGGATTGCTCGATGGCCGCCGTGCCACCGCGCATTGGGCGCAAGCTGAGCTGCTATCAAGCCGATATCCGGCCGTAAATGTCGATCCAAATGTACTTTATGTCGACGACGGCGACATCATGAGTTCAGCCGGCCGCGCGGCAGGTCTCGATCTGTGCCTCCACATCGTCAGACGAGACTATGGCGCGGAGATCGCCAACCGAGTCGCCCAGCGACTTGTCGTGCCACCCCATCGCGAAGGCGGGCAAGCGCAGTATATTCCCCAAACCGTTCGCAAAGCCGAGGGCGATGCCCTGGCATCCGTGCTTGCGTGGGCGCAACACCACCTGGATCAAGACCTGGCGATCGACCGTCTCGCTTCCCGGGCGGGAATGAGCCGCCGCACCTTCATCCGACGATTCGAGGAAGCAACCGGTATGTCGCCCGGTGACTGGGTGGTGCAGGCGCGCGTGTCGCGGGCTCGCGAACTCCTCGAAGCGACGCAGCTCTCAATCGAGGATGTCGCGGCCGCGACCGGCTTCGGCTCGGCCGAAGCGCTGAGACATCATTTCAGACAGCGAATCGGTACGAGCCCCATGCGTTATCGCGCGGTCTTTCAGATACCTGCGCGCGCGGACGCTGAAAATCGCTGAGAGCGCCAAGGGGCGGGGTGCTCCCATCGGAGTTTGTATGTGCCGAGAGGGCCATGGCCAATTGTGCCTAGAATGAGAGAGGGTCATGACGGCGACTCTTGGTGAACTCCTCGCGCGAAAGCAGCAGCTATTAGAGCCTGCAGGAGGAACGCAGCTTGGATGTGCAAGATGAAATCGCGCGCCTGCTCGTAAGGATAAACGCCACACTCAATTGGCTCGAATGAGACGCCAATCGGGACGAGATCGAAGTGGGCCTAGGCGAGACTGAAAGGTGACGCGATATCTGTCGGATCCACCCGGGAGACACAACACAGCCCGCGGAGCTGCGTTCGTACTTTGCCGAACCCGCCGAAAGCTCGGTTCCTGTCATTTTGAACCGCTTGCGGCTTTCCGGCGCCTTCCGGCACCCTCGGTCATCTGGTCAGCCGGAGCGGCTGACTGCCTACGTCCCGTGCCGCTTGCGATCTCCGGCGGCATTTCGGCGGCCGCGTGGTCGGGCGTATCATCCTTCCAGCGGACCGAGCCGAACGGCCTCTCCAGCATGCGTCGAACGCGCACCGGGGCGGGGCCGATGTGGAAGCGGATCGCCTGCTGCTCCAGTGCGCGCTCCGACTGGGTCGAGCGGTTGCGCCAGCGCAAATAATCGAACCAGGTCGGGAAATGGTAGCGCTCGGTCCACAATTGGGGATCGGCAGTATCGCGCGCGATCGACCAGCCATAGGCGCCGTTGCGCTGGCGGGACAGTTGCACGTCCTGCATGACGTTATGGAATGGCCGCGCATTCTCCTGTGTAACCCGGTATTCGATCTCGACGACGAGCGGCCCGCTGCGCCCGGTCAAGGCGAGCCGTACCTCGGGATCGGCGAGCGGCTCGGTCTCCTCGCCGCGTGCACCAACGCGAGGCATGGGCAGCCAGAGGCCGATGAGTGGTGAGACGAGCATCAGGGCGGCCGACACCAGCAGCGCGGTTTCTACTCCGGCTGCGTCGGTCAGATGGCCCCAGCCCCAGCTGCCGACGGCAATCCCGCCCGAGCTTGCCGCCTGATAGGCTGCAAGCGAACGTCCAGCTACCCAGCGCGGCGCCGACAACTGCACGCCGATATTGAACACAGCCCAGGCCATCATCCACACGGCTCCCGCCAGCACCAGTGCCGCCGCGGTCAAGACCGGTTGGCGGCTGAGGGCAATCGCGACGGTCGCCGCGCCCATGGACAGCGCGCAGGTGCGGATTGCGGCCTCGCCGGTCAACCGCTTGCGGAGTTCGGTGATGTTCAGCGCGCCGACCACCGCACCGAGGCCAAAGGCGCCGAGCATGATCCCGTAGGTCTGGGCATCGCCATGCAAAAGATCGCGCACCACCAGCGGCATCAGCGCAGTGATCGCACCGCCAACAAGGCCCATCACCAGGGTGCGGGCCAGCACGATCTTGATCGGTGGCGAATTGGTGATGTAGCGCACACCAGACACCATGGCGCGGCTCAGTCTTTCAGGCGGCAGGCGCGAGGGTGCGCTGATGCGTTTCCAAAGGAACAACGCGATCATCAACGGCAGATAGAGCAATGTGTTGAGGGCGAATGCGGCCACCGCGCCCGCGGTCGCCACCACGACCCCGCCGATCGCCGGCCCTACGCTGCGCGCGATATTGTAGCTGATGCCGTTGAGCGCGATGGCCGCAGGCAGCAGCACTTCCGCCGGCACCTGTTCGCTGACCGACGATTGCCAGGCCGGTCCCATCAGCGCCATGCCGCTGCCGACGACGAAGCAGAGCACGAGCAGGAGGTTCGGTGTAACCAGACTAAGCCAGGCGACCGCCGTCAAGGCGGCCGCGCCGGCGAACGCGATGCCAAGTGCAACCAGCGCCACGACGCGGCGGTCATACATGTCAGCGATCGCGCCCGCTGGCATCGAAATCAGCATCACTGGCAGCAGCAGCGCGGTCTGTACCAGCGCGACCTTGTTGGCCGAGGACGTCGTCTGCGTCATCGCCCAGGCCGCACCGACACCTTGAATCAAGATACCGAGGTTGGACAGGAGACTCGCAAGCCAGATCCGCTGGAAGGTGGCGTACCGCAGCGGGGCGGTGATGCCCTCGGCGCCGCACGTCTGGACTTTGGCTGGATCAGTCATAACGGTTTTGGGTGATCTAGCATGATTCGATTCTGGAACGAATCACAAGGATGTTCCCGGCGCGATATCAACGTCCAAACACCAACGCGATCGTCAAATGCAACGCTTCGATCGCTCTAGATGTGGACAATGATTCGACTGCTTGCACCAAGCGGCTCATAGCAACCGCGACGCAGCGCAGGTGAATGACCAAGCAACGGTCTTCTCCCGGCCTGGAGTCCTGGCGCAGAGCATGCTCCGGTATGCCACATACCAATTCCGCTGTGCTCGGTTGGCTGGACGAGGGCTTGGCGACTTCGATTTCGGCGGCACGGCGAGCGCGTGACCGCACCAAAGCCTGGCGAAAACGGAAACGGCGGCACTGCCTCCAAATTGAAAAAATCCGCAGCACAAGCTGGCGCTCGACTGAATCTTCGCTATGGCACGTTCACCGGCGGCAGGGGGCCGGTCGGACAGTTCATGCTGCGACGGGCCACTGGTCGGCGGGCTATTCGACCTCGCGCAGCCTTTTCCATTCCCAGGGAAGCAATTCGTGCAGGCGCGAAGCAGGCAGATCGGCGATGCGCGCGAGGACGTCGGCGAGCCAGGCTTGCGGGTCAACGTCGACCGCACCGAGAACCGGCAAAGGTCCAGTTGCGTCTTGCAAGAGCGATATCACGGAGCGCTCTTTCCGCCGCGTTGTTGGTCAGTCAGGCAGATTCTGCGCCGCAGCCGTCACTTTATTTCGGCGGCTCGTCGCGGATGCCGGCATCGACGTCGCCGTCGATACCGTCGCCTGTTGATGACTTCCTGATACTCCGTCGCGCGCTCCTAACGCTCGCGGTGCGGTGGAACGTTCAGGGCTTCCTGCGGCGCGCCAGTCGCGACGATGTTCCAGCCGGAGCGGCGGCGGAGATATCGAGCGAGGTGAACAAGCGAACGAGTTATAGCGTTCCGTGTAGATCGTCGAAGCCGTTTCGATCAAGCGATCCAGCTGGTGACAGCTGCAATGGCGGCCAGCCAAGTGACCGGCTCGAACCGGAAGCCCCGAGCGTGGCTGACATTGTTCCGCCAATGCCGAGCCATCGCGAAAAAGATGGCATTGAACTCGTGGGCTTCAGCCCGCTGCGCTACTTCCTGATAACAAGTTCGGCTTTTCTTCGCGGCAACTAGTCATACTATTCGCGATATAGTGTTGTCTTCATTTGCCAGCAGCCAAGCAAGACTCACGATGAGCATGGAGCAGAGCTCGGGAGGCAAAAGATTATTCCAACAAGTAGACGGAGTCGTAAACGTAAGAACGTAAGTCCATCGACGCGTGACTGTGAAGCAAGTTCAATAGTTCAACAGGATGTGACAGCGCTCAAGCACGCGAGATGGAGAGGGCGCGTAAAGTTGCGTCGCATGGGTGGATTGGGAGTGCGCGAATGAGTTCGCACGCAATAAACGATGCATCCGATTATTAATTATAGAAGCCGATTATCTCCGCGTGACGAAAAATAGTTCGTCTTGGACTCGCGTATCCGAAAATTCTCTGAGAGGATTGGTCATCAGGCAATGATGCCTGTCGGGGACGTTCATGATGCGCAATAAGACCTTCGACCAAGTGAGTGATTCGGGATTGCGCAAGACGTGCCGATGACTTGTATGCATCCTTTCGTTGACGCGGCCTAGTTCTAGATGCGCCGCCGCGATCTCAGCGGCGATCGGCGTAGCTCTCCCAAATCAATAAACTAAGCGGCGGCTTGAATAGCAGCTGAGCGCGCGTTCCTTTCCAGCGCCGCGATTGCTTGGTGCTGCCTGCCTCAACTCGTTGCTTCTTTCGCCGCAAGCGTAATTCTTGAGGGACAAGCGGGATGACCGCGAACGTCATTGTTTCCGGGTCTGCGGAGCGGGGAAAGCCGGCGTCGACCACTCATCAGCAGCTCTGCGCGCAGGAGCAGCTCGCCGGCGGCGCGACGCCAGGCCATGTCCAGCTTTCGATCGGGATCGAACATCCCAACGATATTCCCGTCGATCTCACCCACGCGCTTGCGCAGGCCGTCGGCTTAATGGCTGCATTGACCCGGCCCGGTCAAGGCCGACGAACCTCTGAAGATTGTCACCAGCGCCGGCTCCCGGTAGGACAATCGGCCGCCGTCGCCGCCAAGGAGAAGGGACAGGACGTCAAGATCGTCGAGCTGTCCGATTGGGCGGCGCCGAATGAAGTCGTCAACAGTGGTGATGTCGACGCCAATGTGTTTCAGCATGAACCTATCTGGCGCATCAGATCAAGCAACGCGGCTTCAACGTCGTTCAGGTCGACTAGGTCGGTGTGATTGCGCCGGTCGGGCTGATCTCGAGGAAGATAAAAAGGGGGCGCAATGAGAGGCAAACACACGGTCGGACCGCCGGTTTCCAAACTGGCTTCGGTCATTGCACGGCAATTGCGCGAACTCACCGAGCCGAAGGCAACCCCTGGACGCGGGCTGAAGGCGCTCGCGGATCGTGCCGGAGTCGATCCCAAACAGCTCAAGGCCATCGCGAATGGTGAGAAGATGCCAAGCCTTTGCGAACTATGGAAGATCGCCAACGCATTGGGCGTGCCGTTTGGCGCGCTGATCGCGAAACCGAGGCGCGGGGAAGTGCTGGTGATCCGGAAGAGCGACGACAACACGCTCGAGTCCAGCAACGGCGCGTTCAGGTCGCGGCCGCTCACAGCATTCGGCGCGAATCCGCGCGTCGAAATCTATGAACTCGTCATCGCGCCGGGCCATATCGAAACATCACAGGCGCATGGCTCGGGCACGTTGGAAAATATCGTCGTTTCTAGCGGATCTTTGGAGGTCGTCGTAGGCCGCGAGCCTCCCTACCGGCTCGAGCAGGGCGACGCCATCCATTTCCAGGCGGACGTGCCGCATTCCTACCGCAATATCGGCGGTGAGGACGCCGTCGCGCATCTCGTTCTCGGCTACGAAAATTACGGCGTCTGACGCGGCCGCAGCAAAAAAGGCCGGAAGCATAGCGCCTCCGGCCTTCTCGCAGGGCGGGCGAAGAAATCATTTGACCGTGGAGGGGGACGACGACGGCGCTTCCGAGACCAGCGCGACTTTGGTGAAGCCGGCGCTGTTGATCAGCCCCATCACCTCGATCACCGCCCCGTAATTGACGTTGCGGTCGCCGCGCACATGAATGCGGCGATCCTTATTGCTCTCGGAATCTGCATTCAGTTCGTTGAGCACGGACTCCTTCGGCACTTCCTTCTGATCGACAAACAAGGCGCCGGAGGCATCGACGCTGACGACAATCGGCGGCTTCTGGTCGTTGAGCTGTTTCGCCTGGACTTTCGGCAGATCGACCGGGACGCCGACCGCCATCAGCGGCGCCGCCACCATGAAGACGATCAGCAGCACCAGCATCACATCGACCAGCGGCGTAACATTCATGTCCGCCATCGGTGCGACATCATTTCCGGAGTCTTGATTACGCAACGCGAAGGCCATTGCGCTCTCCCTTTTTCGAAAGGTGACGGGACAGTTCGATTTCGAACACGCCGATGAAGCTTGCGACCTTCTTGCCGTAATTGCCGATGTCCGTGCCGATGCGGTTGTAGAAGATCACCGCGGGAATGGCGGCGACCAGACCGAGGGCCGTGGCGAACAAAGCTTCCGCGATGCCGGGCGCGACGACCGCTAGGCTGGTGTTGTTGGAGGCGGCGATGCCCTGGAAGGATGTCATGATACCCCAGACCGTGCCGAACAGGCCGACGAAGGGCGAGACGGCGCCGATCGTTGCAAGGCTGCCGAGGCGCGATTGCAGATGGCCGATCGCCGACGCACTGGCGAGATTGGCGGCGCGGTGCACGCGCTCCTGCGTGGCGTCTCGCTGCGCCTCGGTATAGATGAGGTCGGAAGAGCGCGAAAATTCCTCCGAGGCCGCGCGATAAACCTGCGCAAGCGGATCGTTCGGCGACACCGCGGCGAAGGACGGGGCCAGATCGCCGAGCGGAAGCTCGCCCTGGATGCTCTTAATGAGCTTTTCCGCGCGCCTGTTGAGGATTTTCAGGCGGATTTCCTTGTCCAGAATGACCGCCCAACCCCATGCCGAGGCGAGGATCAGAAGTATCATCACGACCTTCACCACGGTGTCAGCCTGGAGGAAGAGATCGACCGGCGACAGGCCGTGGACGGCGGGGGGTGGAATGGAGACGGGATCGCTCATTTCATCACTTTCTGTTGCGAGGGAAAGACGTCGGATCATTGGTAGGAGAAGTTGATCACGCCGGAGAGGGCGGCGGCCCGGCCGGGCGGGTCGACGGTCCCGATCCGCCCTCCAAGCCGGGAAGCGACTGCGTCGAAGGCCGCGTTGCCGGAAGGTGTGATCGAGAAAGAGGTGACGTGACCGGACGCGTCCACCAGAACGCGATAGCTGATCCGCGCGGAACGCGGCTTCTGCGATTCGGGATAGGTGTTGGCGGCGGCGCGTGCGAGACGCGCGTGGATCTGGTTGGCTATGGCCGAGGTCGTTGCGCCAGCCGGGGGCGCCGCCGCTCGCGCCGGAGCGTCGGCGGGTGCGGGACGCGCGGGAGCCGGTTTTTGGACGATAGGCTTGGGAACCGGCTTGGGCTTCGGCTTCGTGACGGGCGGCGGCGGGGGCGGCTCAACAGGGGCGATCGCCGGCTCCACGGCCTGTGGTGGGGGCGGCGGCGGCTCCTCTTGCGGCGGGGCGACCGGCTCCGGCGGCTTGGGCTCCTCGATCGCAGCCGGCGGCGCCGCCTCCATGACGAGCTCCATCGGCTGCTCGTCCGGCGCCGGTTGCGGCTTGGTCGCGTAATTGAGTCCTGCCGCCAGTATGAGCGCATAGAGAGCGACGGCGGCAGTTTCCGCGAGATAGTTCTGACGGGCGGGCCGCAGGAATAGAAGGTTCTGGGCGCCGCCGAGCGCCGGCGTCAGGCCGTAGTCCGAGGGCGAGGCTGCGTTTGCAATTGCTGGCGCGAAGGCTGCTGTCATGGGGAAACCTGCCAAGGCGATAGGATTTAATATCCTATATACTTGATAGGAAAATGG
This sequence comes from Bradyrhizobium sp. USDA 4341, assembly GCF_054063755.1. Classification (NCBI taxonomy): domain Bacteria; kingdom Pseudomonadati; phylum Pseudomonadota; class Alphaproteobacteria; order Hyphomicrobiales; family Nitrobacteraceae; genus Bradyrhizobium; species Bradyrhizobium sp. USDA 4341. Next base: position 239,628 of record NZ_JBSSGO010000001.1, read on the forward strand.
GGCAAGTCGCCATTGACGTGCGAGTGGTTTCGAAGATCGCCATGAGAGCAATTTGGATACAGATAACTCTTAAAATACAGTATGTTAGTCGCGGGGCGCAGTTTTCCTTGGGCTATGCAAGAAAGAGGGAGCAGCGGCTTTTTTCTGTCGGTTGTGCAAAAATCTACTATATATAAGTGATAATGGAGAAACTGAATCTGGTGCGCGATGCTGTCGAACAAAGCGAAATATGGACTGAAGGCCTTGATACACCTAGCGGGAAGCGAAGGCGTCAGTCTCGCGGCCAATGTTGCCGAAGAAAACAATATTCCGCGCAAATTTCTTGACGCCATCCTGCTGGAATTGACCAAGGCCGGCATCCTTTCGAGCAAGAAAGGCAAGGGCGGCGGTTATCTGCTGGCGCGCCCGGCCGACGCGATCACCGCAGGCCAGATCATCCGTATTCTCGACGGCCCGCTGGCGCCGATCGCCTGCGCCAGCCGCACAGCCTATAAGCGATGCCTCGATTGCCCGGATGAAGATGCCTGCGCCGTGCGCGACCTCATGCTCGACGTGCGCGACGCCACGGCGCTCATACTCGACAAGACTTCTATCGCTGCCTTGCGGGCACGCGGGAAAAAGGTGATGCCGCAATTGCGGCAAAAAACATAAATGCGACCTCTAGTCTAAGCTCCCTCGAACTGCAGTCGGGCGAGTCGCGCGTAAAGCCCGTTCGCCGCGACCAGAGAAGTATGCGTGCCCTGCTCGACAATGCGGCCCTGGTCCATCACCAGGATGCGGTCGCAGGGCAGCACGGTCGTAAGCCGATGGGCGATCACGAGCGTGGTGCGGTGACGCATCAGCTCTTCCAGCGCGGTCTGCACCAGCGTCTCGCTTTCAGCATCCAGCGCCGAGGTCGCTTCGTCGAGAAGCAGCAGCGGCGCGTCCCGCAGAATGGCGCGTGCGATCGCGATGCGCTGGCGCTGGCCGCCCGAGAGCGTCACGCCGCGCTCGCCCAGCTGCGTGTCGAAACCGTCGGGCATGCGGCGGATGAATTCGGTCGCATGGGCAAGTTCGGAGGCACGCTCGACCTCGGCATCGCTTGCTTCCGGCCGGCCGAAGCGGATGTTTTCGCGTGCGCTTGCGGCAAACACCACCGGATCCTGCGGCACCAGCGCGATGCGGCTGCGGAAGCCTTGCGGATCGGTGGATTTGATCGGCACGTCGTCGACGGAAATCGTGCCGGAGACAGGATCGTAGAAGCGGAGCAACAGGTGAAACAGCGTGCTCTTGCCCGCGCCCGAAGGTCCGACGATCGCGACCTTTTCGCCGACGCGCACCGAGAAGGAGACCTGCTCGATGGCAGGCACGTCGGGCCGCGCCGGATACGCGAAGCTAACATTCTCGAAGCCGACATCGCCGCGGGCTGGCGAAGGCAGCGCGCGCGGTGCTGCTGGCGCAGTGATTTCAGGCCTCACGCGCAGGATTTCGAACAGCCGTTCCGCGGCGCCAGAGGCCGCCGAGACCTCGCCACAGACCTCGCTGAGCTGCCCGAGGCCTGCGGCTGCAAACGCGGTGTACAGCACGAATTGGCCGAGCCGGCCCGGCGTGATCGCGCCGGTCAGCACATCATGCGTGCCGACCCAGAGGATCGCGACCACGCTGGTGAAGACAATGAAGATAATGATCGCGGTCAGCACCGCGCGCGCCTGGGTCGAAACGTGGGCGGCTTCATAGGCGCCCTCGACTTTCTTGCCGAAGCGGGCGTTGGCAAGCTTCTCGCCGTTATAGGCCTGCACGGTGCGGATCGCGCCGACGAGCTCGCTGGCATAGGCGGATGCATCGGCCAGCGTATCCTGCGCATTGCGCGACATCCGCCGTACCCAGCGACCGAACGCGACCAGCGGCAACACGATCAAGGGGATTGCGAGCAGTACGAAGCCGGAGAGTCTGGGGCTTGTCACCACCATCATGGTGGCGGCGCCGAGAAACAGCAGCAGATTGCGCAGCGCGATCGAGACGGAAGCACCAGCCGCCGACTTGATCTGCGTGGTGTCGGCCGTGAGCCGGGAGATCAATTCGCCGGAGCGCGCGGAATCGAAAAATGACGGAGAGAGCGAGATCAGATGCGCGAACACGTCGCGCCTTAAGTCGGCGACGATCCGCTCGCCGATCGTCATCACGAGGTAGTAGCGCGAGGCACTCGCCAGCGCGAGCACCGCGACCACCGCGATCATGACGCTGAAATAGCTGTTGATCAGCGCGATGCCCTTCGGCGTGAAGCCGAAATCGATCATCCGCCGCACCGCGATCGGCACTAGCAGAGTGGTGATGGCGGCAATGGTGAGCGCGATTAGCGCCAGAATGGCGCGGCCGCGGTAACGCGCCATATAAGGCGACAGCGCCATCAGCGGCCGGAGTTTTGAGCGACCGGTCTTTGAGGTTTGTGCATCGATGCCAAACGGCTCGGCCACCGTGCCGCCCGGCTGCGGCGCAACTCCGCCCCTTCCCGTTTCCAGCCGTTCCACCGCGCTCATGAGCTCTGACCCATTATCCCTTCCGCCCCAGATAGGTCGGGCTGGGGAGGCTGGCAATTCCTACTAAAATAATATTATTATGTTGACAGCGGGCCCGCTTTACTTGAATTGGGGCCCTATCGCCACAGCCCGCCGAATGGGCGCGGCCGAGGAGGTTCCGATGAAACGTCTTGTCGCCGGCGCGCTGTTCTGCGCTCTATTTTCCTCGGCCGGATGGGCCGCCTTGAAGGAAGGCGATACGGCGCCCGACTTCACGATCCAGGCGGCGCAGGGGGGCGCGTCCTTTCCTTTCCACCTGGCCGATGAGCTCAAGAAGGGGCCGGTGGTGCTCTATTTCTATCCGAAATCCTTCACCAGGGGCTGCACCATCGAGGCGCATGATTTCGCGGAAAACGCGGAGAATTTCGCGGCGGCGGGCGCCACAGTGATCGGCGTCTCCGCCGATGTGATCGAGACCCAGATCGAGTTTTCGGCGAAGGAATGCCGGGATAAATTCCCGGTCGGCGCCGATCCGGACGCGTCCGTGATCAAGTCCTATGATTCGCTGCGCATCAAGCCGGCGCCGAATGGCGCGACTGTCTCGGACCGCATTTCCTATGTGATCGCGCCGGACGGCAAGATCCTCGACGCTTATCAGGATTCGGCGCCCGAAAAGCATATCGAGAACGCTTTGGTCGCCGTGCGCCGCTGGCGCGAAGACCACAAACCCTAAGCTTCCTTCAGTCATTCGTCCTTCACGATCCGGTCGCGCGCGAACCTCGCGGCCGGATCCTTTGGCTTGCGCGGCGGTACTTGCTTTGGCCGGACAACCGCACCTTGAACCCATAATGATAAGGGGCTTGCGCCCGGCGATGAAGGGCACTAACAATATAAATCCGATCAAGTTTATAGGATGGACCCTCTCATGCGCAATCGGCTGCCTCTCGTTCTTCTCGCTTCGGTTCTCGTCGCACCGGCCTTCGCCCAGTCACCGGCCGCGCCGGCGCCCGGCAATGCCCCCACCGCACAGGTCTACAACTACAAGACGCCGCAGCTCCACCGCGCGGCCGTCGATGCGCTTCTAGCGGAGCCGAGCAAGGTTCTGTTCGTCGATCTCCGGCGCCCGGACGAGATTTCCAAGATCGGTAGCTTTCCGGTCTATCTGAACGTGCAAATCGGCGATCTCGAGAAGGACCTCGCTTTCGTCCCAAAGGACAGAAAGATCGTCACCGTCTCCAATCATGCCGCGCGCGCCGGCAAGGCCGGCGACGTGCTGACCGAGAAGGGATTCAACGTCGTCGGCGCGGTCGGCTCGCAGATCTATGAAGAGGAGGGCGGAACCATCCTGCGGGTCGTTCCGCCCGCGCCGCAGGCGGCCTCCGCCGCCGCTCCTGCGGCCAAGAATTGATCGCGCGTCCGAAAGGCTCCTCCATGAGCGAGAAGAAGGGCCTGGCCAAGGTCAGCGATTTCCATCCCGAAGTGCTGAAGCTGTTCGACCGCTATGTGCATGGACTCTTGCCTCGGCGCGGATTCCTGAAGGGCGCCGCCGCTTATGCTGCCCTTGGCGGCGTCACTGCGGCGGAATTGCTCGACGCTCTCAATCCGCGCTTCGCCGCCGCGCAGAAAATCGCGCCGGTGGATCCGCGCATCAAGACCGACTATGTCGAAATCGACTCGCCCAAGGGCTATGGCAAGGCGCGCGGCCTGCTGGCGCGCCCCGCCTCGGCCACGGGGCCGCTCCCGGTCGTCCTGGTGATCCATGAGAACCGCGGGCTCAATCCGCATATCGAGGATATCGCCCGGCGGCTGGCGGTCGACAATTTCGTCGCCTTCGCCCCGGACGCGCTCTTCCCGCTCGGAGGCTATCCCGGGGACGAGGAAAACGCCCGGCAACTGTTCCCCAAACTCGACCAGACCAAGACCCGCGCGGATTTTATCGCCACCGCCGAATATCTCCGCGCTTTGCCGGAAGGCAATCACAAGCTGGGCGCCGTGGGCTTTTGCTATGGCGGCGGCGTGGTCAACTGGCTCGCCGAACAGCCCTTGGCTGGCGGCGCCGGACATGTCGGGCATCTCGATGCCGGCGTCCCCTTCTATGGGGCGGCGCCTCCGCTGGACAAAGTCGGCGACATCAAGGGCGAGCTGCTGCTGAATTTCGCCGGCAAGGACGAGCGCGTCAACGCCGGCTGGCCCGCTTACGAGGCCGCGCTGAAATCGGCCGGCGTCCGCTACCAGGCCTTCAGTTACGAGGGCGTTGAGCACGGCTTCAACAACGACACGACGCCACGTTACGACGAAGCCGCCGCCAAACTCGCCTGGGAACGCACCGTCGCCCTTTTCAATCGCGCCCTGCGCGCCTGACGAAATCATCCAATGGAGTCACTGAAGAATGATCTCGAACAAAAATAAAAATAAGAGCCGCGCGCTTATTGCGCTTGTGGTGCTCGTCCTCAGCAGCAGTCTCGTCGCCAAGGCGCAGAATGCACCGGGTGCCGGACGCCAGACGGTCGAGGAACGCAAGGCAGTTTACAAGCTCATCGGGGCCAATTTCCGGCCGTTCGGCGCCCTGCTGAAGGGTGAGGGCCAATATGACGCCGCCGACGCGAAGAAGCGCATTTCGCGCGAGATCTTCCTCTCGGACCTCATTCCGGAAGTCTTCTCCGACGCCTCCAATCTCGGCGAGCCGGACACCAAGGCAAAGCCCGAAATCTGGAGCGATCGCGCCGAATTCGACAAGAAACTTAAGAAGTTCCAGGAGGACCTCGTTGCACTGCAGGCGGCGAACGACAAGGAGCAGTCGTTGAGCGAACCCTTCAAGACCGCGCTCACGACAGTCGCCCAGGACTGCAAGACCTGCCATGACACTTTCAGATTGAAATAAGCCGCAAGGCTTGGTCCCTCCCTGTCTCCCGAGGGCGTCTTTCGAATCCAACAGTCTAGCCCGCGCCGTCAATCTCGACGCCACAGGACCCGGAGTTTCGCCATGAGCTCATTGGAGCAAGAGATCGACTCGCTCGTCGTCGAGCAGGAGCCGGCGGAAACCGAGCGGCAGGTCTGGGACTTGCCCGTGCGGATTTTCCATTGGTGCCTCGTCCTGGCGTTCCTCGCCGCTTTCGTCACCAACAGGCTCGGCGTCGCTTATTTCAAATATCACGTTTGGTCGGGCTACGCCGTTCTGACGCTCGTTTCGTTCCGGATTGTCTGGGGCTTTGTCGGCGCCCGCCACGCCCTGTTCAAGAATTTTCTGCGCGGGCCGCGAGAAATCCTGGCTCATGCGCGCAGCATGTTTTCGCCGTCAGCTCCGCATTATGCCGGCCATAACCCCCTCGGCGCGCTCATGGTCGTGGCGCTCCTGCTCGGCGCCGCAGCGCAGGCGGTTCTCGGTCTTTTCTCCAATGACGAAATTTTCAACGTCGGCCCGCTTTATGGACTGGTGACGAAAGACCTCTCCCTGATGCTGACCTCGCTGCATCGCCGCTTGTTCTATCTTCTCGCCGCCGCGATCGCGATCCACGTGCTGGCGGTGATCGCGCACAAAATTTTCAAGGACGAGAATCTCATTCGGGCGATGATCACCGGCCGCAAGCCGCTGCGCCTAGTCGCCGCGGAGGAGGCCATTTCGTCATCGCGCCTATGGATCGCGGCGCCGCTGGCTCTCATCGTGATCGGCGTCCTGGCTTGGATCATCCTGAATGCGCCCGCCACCCTCGCCGATGCCAGCGAATTTTGATGGACGTAATGACAGCGAGGCGCGCCGGGTTGCAACCTGGCGCGCCTTTTTCATTTCACGATCGCGCCTGTTTCGGCTTGTAAACGTCGTGACACGCCTTGCAGGAACTGGCGAGCTCGCGCGCCCTGGCGGCGGCGGCATCGATGTTCTTGGCGGCGAACTCCTGCTGCGCTAGATCGAGCGCCTTAAGAGCGTCCTGCGAAATCTTCACGGCGTCAGGCGCGTTGCCGCGCCGGGTGAAATATTTCTCGGTATATTGGAAACCCTGCCGCAAGACGGCGGTATCGTCGGCGACGCCCGCGTCATTTTCCCCCGAAATGTCGGGCTCGAAGTATTTGATCGTCCGGTCGAGATCCTTCATCAGATCGTCGTCAAAGTCGGCGTAGTCGGACTTCTGCGGTTCGGCGAAAGCGGCGCCGAAACCGATCACCGCCCCCACGTCGATCGCCGCGCCCAACAGCGCCAATGCAATCCATTTCCCCTTCACGTTCGGCAACCTCATTCCTCATCCTTTCAACCACCAACGAAACGCCCGGAGCGATGCCCCGGGCGCCTAGCTCTGGAATTGCACGATCGCGTCAGGCGATCAGCTCCTTGACGACCTGTCCGTAAACCACGGTCGGACGCTCGCGGCGGCCGGCGCGTAGATAGGTTGTCTTCAGATGATCGAGGCCGAGCAGCTGCAGCACGGTCGCGTGGATGTCGTAGGTGTCCACGCCCTTGTCCGTCGAGCGCAGCCCGATGTCATCGGTGGCGCCATGACTATAGCCGGCCTTCGTTCCGCCGCCCGCGAACCATTGCGTGTAGCCCCACGGATTGTGGTCGCGGCCGTCGCCGGACTGGCCGTAGGAGGTGCGGCCGAATTCCGAGGTCCACACGACCAGAGTCGTATCGAGCAGGCCGCGTTGCGCGAGGTCGGTGAGCAGGCCAGCGATGGGTTTGTCCACTGCACGGGTGTGGGCGCTGTGATTGGTCTCCAATTTCTGATGAGCGTCCCAGTTGCGGTTGTCGGTGCCGTCTTCCGCCGGACCGGACACGATCTGGATGAAGCGTACACCGCGCTCGGTCAGCCGCCGAGCCCGCAGCAGATTGGTCCCGTAGTCACGCGAGACCGGATCGTTAAGGCCGTAAAGTTCCTTGGTCGCTTCGCTTTCCTTGGAGAGATCAACCGCCTCCGGCGCGGACTTCTCCATACGATAGGCGAGGTCGAACGAACGGATGCGCGCCTGCAGCTCGCTGTCCTCGGGCCGCAGCGCGGCGCGATGATCGTTGAGCTTTTTCAGCAGCGCCAGATCGTCGTTCTGTTGCGCGCCGCCGATCACGTCGGGGCGGTCCAGACCGATGATCGGCGACTCGCCGGGACGGAACGCGGTGCCCTGATAGACCGCAGGCAGGAAGCCCGACGACCAGTTGACCGAGCCGCCGGTCGGCTCGCGCTTGCCATCGTACAGCACCACATAGGCCGGCAGGTCCGGATTGGCCGAGCCGAGCGCATAGGTGATCCAGGCGCCGAGCGAGGGACGGCCCGGCTGCAAGTCACCGGTGTTGAGTTTCAGAATCGAGATGTCATGGGTGGCGCCGACCGTTACGCTATTCTTGATGAAGGTGATCTTGTCGGCGTGCTGCCCGATATTGAACACCCAGTCCGAGAACCAGGCGCCGCTCTCGCCATATTGCTTCCATTTCCGGTTGGAGGCGAAGAGCTTTCCGACGCCGCCTTGCGTCGACGTCTTGATGCCCTCCAGGAAGGAGGCAGGTACCTCCTGGCCGGCGAGGCGGATCAGTTCGGGCTTGTAGTCAAATAGGTCTAGGGTCGAGGGCGCGCCGTCCATGTGCAGCCAGATCACGGTCTTGACCTTGGCCGGGAAATGCGGCGCCTTCGGCGCGAGCGGATCGACCAGATTGGCGGCCTCGGCGGCCATGAACCCGCCACCGGGCAGGGCGGTTCCGAACATGAGGCCCGTAGCCCCCCAGCCGAGTTTAATGAGCGCCTCGCGGCGGGAAGTGATGATATTCGTCATGAGTTTCAGTTCCTTACGATCGAGTTGAATCAGAAGCGGTAGACGAAGTCGTTGGAATTCGCGACGACATGGACGAGGTCGACGAAGGCGGCGGCGCGCAAGGGATCGACCTGCGCCTCGCTGAACTTGAAGCCGATCGGCGCGGCGATCAGCAGGTGGCCGTTGTTGTCGATCTTCTGCTCCAGAACCTTGGCGTGGCTGTCGAGATAGGCGAGCAGCGCCTCCTTCTCGAGCGGATCCGGGCCGCGCGCGAACAGGAGCTGGTAGAGCCGGTCGATCCGCGCGGAATCGTCCTTGGGCGATTCCTTCAAGATGCGTCCGGCGAGCGCCTGCGACAGTTCGAACACCTGCTCGTTGTTGAGCAGCGCCAGGGCCTGAAGCGGCGTGGTCGTCACCTCGCGGGTGCTGTGCACCAGCTGGGTGTTCGGCGAATTGAACGCCTCGATCAAAGGATAGGGAACGGAACGGCGGGTAAAGATGTAGACGCTGCGCCGATACCAGTCCTCTTTGTTCTTCGAGACATTCCAAAGCTGGCCCGCGCCGAGGTTTTTCGGCACGGGCGGGAAGACCGACGGCCCGCCGATCTTGTCCACGAGCTTGCCGGAGACTTGCAACAGGGCGTCGCGGATTTCCTCGGCGTCCAGCCGCTGGCGCGGGAAGACCGCGTAAAGGCGGTTGTCCGGATCGACCTTGGCGACCTCGGGGCGCTCGTCGGACGATTGCCGATAGGTCCGCGACAGCAGGATTTCGCGGTGGAGATGTTTGATGCTCCAGCCGTGATTGACGAAATCATCGGCGAGATAATCGAGCAGTTCCTGATTGCTCGGCTTGTCGCCGGCCTTGCCGAAATCGCTGACGGTGACAACGACGCCCTTGACGAAATATTGCGCCCAGACCCGATTGACGAAGACGCGCGCGGTCAGCGGATTGCTCGGACTCGTGAGCCAATTGGCGAGCGCGGTGCGGCGCCCCGATGACGTCGCCGTCGGCACGATGCCGGGATTGTCCGTGGACATGGCGGCGGGGAAGGCAGGCTGCACCTCATCGAGCGGACGCTCGTGGTTGCCGCCGAACAGGATGAAGGTTTTCGGCGCGTCGGGATGGCCGAGTTCTTCGACGCCGGTGATCGTGTCCGAACCCTGTTCCGGCTTGTCCTTGTCAAATTGCCTGAGCGCTTGGGCCAGCTTCTTCCATTTGTCGAGCGCTTCCTTGGCTTCCGGGCCGTAGCCCGGCGCTTCCTTGTCTTCGGCGACATAGCGCAGATAGGTGTTGACGATCAGATCGTCGTTGGTGACGTTCCAGTTGACGAGGCGGTGATTGACCCAGCGGTCGAGCGCGTTCCAATCCTTTTCCGGCTTGAAGACTGATTCGCGGCTGTCGGTGAGATAGCGCTCCTTGTGATAGATCAAGGCCTTGTCGCGGTACTTGGCGACGATTTCGTTCAGCTGCGCCCTGATTGGCCCGATCTTAGCGTCGTACTCGGCCTTGTCCTTCTCATAGGCGATTTCGGCATAGCCCTTGAGCGCGTGGAAATCCTCGGTCGTCGACGTATTCGCGAAGAACGCCTGAAGGGAATAATAGTCCTTCATGGTGATCTTGTCGGTCTTGTGGTTGTGGCAGCGCGCGCAGCCAATCGTTGTGCCGAGGAAAACCGCGCCCACCGTGTCCGTCATGTCGGTGGTGATCTGATATTTCCGCTGCACCAGATCGCGCGAATTCGGATTGTCGGGATAGGAGGTCAGAAAGCCGGTCGCGATCAGCGCTTCCTGGTTGTTCGGAAAGATTTCGTCGCCCGCGAGCTGCTCCTCGATGAAGCGCGAGAAGGGTTTGTCCTGGTTGAAGGAGGCAATGACGTAGTCGCGATAGCGGTAATAATTCTGCCGCGTCGCATCGCCCTGGAACCCGGCAGAATCGGCGTAGCGCGCAAGATCGAGCCAACGCCGCGCCTGGCGCTCGCCGTAATGCGGCGAGGCGAGCAGACGATCGACCAGTTTTTCATATGCCTTTGGCGACGTGTCGTTGACGAAATTGGTCACCTCTTCCGGCGTCGGCAGCAGGCCCCAGGCGTCGAGCGTGGCGCGGCGGATATAGGTGGCCCGATCGGCGTCCGGCGATGGCTTGAGCCCTTTCGATTCCAGTTTGGCGAGGATGAAGGCGTCGAGCGAACGCAGCGCCCAGTCCTTCTGCTGGACCTCGGGGACGGCCGGGGCGACGACGGGAACATAGGACCAATGAGCCGGCGCAGCGGGCTGTTGCGCCGCCGGCTGGGCGCCCAGCCCCGACGCGGCCTGCTGGGACGGTGAACGGACCTGCGCCGGCGGCGACGAGGCGTCACCGGCCGCCTTGGCGAGCGCTTCCGCCGGGTTAACTTGGGAGGCGTCGGTGGCCGACGCGACGCTTTGCGGCACGGGCTTCTCTTCCGCCGCCAAAACCGTGGCTATCGATGTGAAGCCCAATAAGACGGCCAGATAGGCTTTCGATCTGCGGTTTCTCATCGCCACTCTCTTTCTGCAAAGAACCCTGCCGGGACGCCGCAGCGCATTGCTTCTGCCACGCCCGCAAGGATTTATATTGATCGGAATAATAGGATTCAAAACGCTTGGCAATTGGGTTTGTCGCCGACTTTCACTTTTTTGGCGAGCGATGGCGACGGCGTCCGGCTGACGCGCGCGGGATCGTCCGTGGCCGATATGAAAAGTTTCGCCAATCGCGCAGATGGACGGAAGAGCGCGTTCTTGTCATTGACCTCAAATAGAAATTTCTTGCCAATTCTCGTTGTCTGGGCAGGCCACCGGCTGCCGCTTTCCGTCCTCCGTTCTGTGACGTTTCCATCACAATGCATTCATTCATTCCTCGAAGGTTTCGATTTTTTAGCTCCACGGGATTGACTCCTCCTTCCGTCAAATCCTATCGGATTGATATGATTAAAATGGATCGACCACCCGTCGCTCAAGGCGGCGGGCGCGAGTCTCGGGATGAGGGAGTATTGAATGTACAGTTCGTTCGGTCGTCGGCGGCAGCGTTTGCTTTCCAGCGTAGCTGCGTATCCCATCGCTCTGTTCGGAGGGGCCGTCGCGCTTTCGACCGTCGCCGTTTATTCGCCGACTCGCGCCAATGACGCCGAGGTCGAGGAAGTCACCATCACCGCGCGCGACCGCACCGAAAAGGCTCAGGACGTGCCGTTGCCGATTTCCGCGGTCGGCGGGAAAGCGGCCACGACCCAGCACATCGAAAAAATCCAGGACGCGGTCCAGCACGTGCCGAGCCTTACGCCACAGGTCACCAATCCGCGCACCAGCGCCAATGGCTTGCGCGGCATCACTGGCATTTCCGGCGGCGCCGACGGTTCGGAAGGCGACGTCGGCCTGATCGTGGACAACGTGTTCTACACCTATATCGGGTTTTCCTGGCTCTCCTACTACGATATTGATTCGCTGCAGGTTGCACGTGGCCCGCAGGGCACCCTGCTTGGCAAGAACACGACCACCGGCGCGGTCATCATCAACACCAATCCGCCGAGCTTCACGCCGCAGACGACGACGGAAACGACGTTCGGAAGCCGCAAACTCGCGGAAGAAAAACTCACGACCACCGGTCCGCTCATTCCGGACAAACTCGCGTACCGCGTTTCGCTGTTCGGCGTTCGTCAGGATGGCTATCTGCCGAACCTTTACAGCCCAGGGCCCGAAGGGCAAGATGTCAATCGCTGGGGCGCGCGTGTCCAGTTGCTGGGCACGGTCGAAAACGTCACTGACCGCTTTATTGTCGAACACTTGGCGTCTGCTGAGACCAATAACGCGACGCCGACCTGGCTGGACGGCTGGACGGTCAATTTCGATGGCTCGCCGCGTTCGATTTCAGCCACCAACGCCGCGGGCAAAACGGCGACCTTTCAGACGCCGCAAGCCGCACTCGCCTATCTCTATCCGCAATATGCCAGCCGTTTTGTGCCGCAGCCCTACGCGACGGTCTATACGAATTACGGAACTGTGGACACACGCACCAACGGCGCATCGAACGAGCTGAACGTTGCTCTGGGCGACTACACGCTGACCTCGGTTACAGCCTGGCGTGAATTCTATTTCCATCCCAACAATTCGGACGGCAACTACGGCCTCAATCAATATGCCGACAACGTTAGCGGCTACGACGTCGGCGCAAAACAATATTCCCAGGAGCTTCGGCTGTCGTCGCCGACAGGCGGGACCGTCGATTGGACGGCAGGAATATATCTCCTGAACGAGTCGATAAAGTCGGATAATCGCCAGCGATATGGACAAGACGCCGTCGCGTTGCAGCAGAAAGATGTCTCTTCGTCAAAACTGGCCAATCCGGCCATTCTCAACGGCGTCGAGGCGGATCTCTATGGCAAGGCAGGAATCACCACCATCGCGCAATTCGCCCAGGCGACCTATCATTATGACGAGCGCACCGCGCTGACCTTCGGCCTGCGCAATTCATATGAGGATCGCACGTCCTCCGACACGGGCTATTATTGGGGCGGCGCGCAGCTTCCAACGAGTCTCGCCAATGTGCGCACCGATTATGTGATCCAACAGATCGGCGGCACAAACTTCGATCTTTCGGGCGAGCAGAAGACCGATTCGATTTCGTTCCTGATCAACCCGTCCTACAAGTTCACCGACAACATCACCGGCTATATCAATGTCGCGCGCGGCGTGAAATCGGGTGCCGCCAATACGACCGCGGTTCCCCTCTATTTTGCGAATTCGTCCTACGTTAACAAAAACCTCGTCTATCCGGTCATTGGGGCTGTTCCGACCATCACGGAGCCGGAAGTCTCGCGCGACTATGAAATCGGCTTCAAGTCACAATGGCTCGACAATCGTTTGGTAGTCAACGCCAACGTCTATTGGAACGATATCTATGATTTCCAGGCGGTGCTGGGACGGAATTACACCTTCACCGACTCGTCCGGAAACCTGAACATCGTCACCAAGAGCTATCTCGGCAATATTCCCCACATACGCCTGGCAGGCGTCGAACTGGAAGGTCGTTATTCGCCCATCGAACATCTCTGGATCAACTTTGCCGGGGCCTACAACGGCGCGCGGTACATCAACTATCCCAACGCAACTCCGCCCGCTGACTATGCGGCGTCCTATCCTCACGCCCAGCTCAATCTCTCCGGCGTCACCATTCCCAATGTGACGCCCTTCAGCTTCGCCCTGGGCGCCAATTACGAATATGCTGCGGGATCCTATTTAGGCGAAAGCGTCAAGGGCTATGTTTACGCCAATGAATTTTTCAAGAGCACAACCCAATTCTCGCTTGGACCGGAATATACCAGATACGTGCTCTCACAGCCCTCGTACTCGATCGTCAACGCCGGTTTCGGCTTCAAGACGGAGGACGAAAAATACGACATCTCGATTTGGGCGAAAAACCTGTTCAACAAACATGCGCTGACAAGCAAGAGCCTGTCGTCGTCGGGCACGAACCTTGCGCTCGGCACGCTCTTTTACGTCGAGCCGCTGACTGTTGGCGCCACCTTGCGCACCAAACTCTGATAACACGACGAAACGACCTCACCGGCGGCGGGCGCCCGCCGCCGGCTTTCCGGTCTTTCCACCCTCTTATGCCCCGCCGTCGTCGCGCTAAATTCCTTTCCGCGCGCAAGAACTCGCGGGCGACGCGGCGCGGAAAAATCCGCTCGAAGGCGGAGCGAATGCCAGGAGGAAGCGCCTCAAGCAAAGGATTGGATGAGACGTCGCAGGTTTGGTTGGCATCTCGCTCTGGTTCGGCTTCGACGAGACCGCTAAGGTCGTGTTCATCGCGCTCGCGGCCGCGTTACCGGCGATTTTCAACCTGGTGGAGGGGATCCACGCGACCCCTGCCAAGCTGATCGAGGTCGGAGACGTCTTCCGCTTCAAACCCCTGCAATTTGTCTTGCATGTCTATGTTCCGTCGGCCGTGCCGTCCCTGTTGACCGGCCTGCACCTGGCGCTGATTTATGCTTGGCTGGCGACGATCGGCGCGGAGTATTTCATGGCGGCTGGGCCCGACATCGGAGGGCTCATCATCGCGGGCCGTGAGCGCTTCGACATGGACCTTGTCATGCTCGGCATCCTGGTCGTGGGCACTGTAGGCTTTGTGATCGACCACGGAGCAAGCTGGCTCGAGCAGAGGCTCATACCCTGGCGCAGGGGATAGAGACTCGCGTCGTTGCGGATCTTCCATCCTCTTTTAGTAATGTTTGCTGATGCTCGGCACAACCGCCGCCATCAGCGCGCAACGAGTCCGACTGGGCCGGATGGCTCAATGCGCTGCTGGCCCCGGCGGGCGGTACCTGTGATCACCGTCGCAGTCGCCGACAGGCGGCCAGCGGGGCAATCATGCAGCGCGGCGCACCTTACGGGAGCGGTGGCCGCACAGCTGACCCGGCACGTTGGCGATCTGCTGAAGACGAGTTGCGGCGACCCATCGTGCACTTGTGGATCTCTGCCGGCAGCTCACACCGAGCTTATCGGCCAACGCGACCCGGGATATTCCTCTGCTTGGACGCGCGGCAGGCGAATGCGCTTGTCCGATTCAATATCCAGCTTGCCGGGGCTACGCGCTTCATCTTCCTTGCTGGTGATCTGTTCATTGTGGTCACAGATCCGACTCAAGTTCCTTGCTGGCGACCGCAACGCGCCATGCAGGTATGCTCCAAAGGCGCAGTAATGACGCGCCTCCGTGCGATTGCGCACTACAGCCCCTCCGTCGGGTAACGCGAGACCTATCGTGTGTTTTTGCATTTGCCGCGCAGTTCTTGTGCGTAGTGCGCGCATTTTACGCGGGAAAGCGGCGACCGCAACCGGCTAGATATCGGAGCGTGCGGAGGTGCGTCATTCGAAACAACACGCAGAAAGTTCAGTTGGCAAAGCAACCGCGGGCCGTGCTTGGAGTCGCGAGCAGCGGCGCTTGCTTCGATGAAACGCCCGAAAGATCTCGCCGGTCGGTCGTCTCACGGATCGTCGCTTGGCTAACCCGACTAACCATGAGCGAGCGCGGCACAATTGATGGATTTCCCTCATCCGATTGGCTCCGGAACGATATAGGCTGGATGGGGTATCACGCGAAATCGACACCTGATCGAATTGACGAGCTGAGACGGAATCATATCGGATGGCTTTAGCTGCCCCAGTGAGTGTTCGCGAATTTCACAGACTCTCGCCGGCTCGCGCAGGGCACACACCTGAAGTGGGGTGGGATACGGTCGCGCGAATGTCAGGAGGACGGTGAAAAATGTCGACCTGGTCCGTCCTTCAGACTCGAAAGCTTCTTTATTCCAACCCAGCTTACCGGGTTACAAGTGCAGGGGCCGTCAACCATACATGTTGCCAACCTTAATGCGTTACGCACACTTGCCAAGGATCCCGCGCGTGGAACGAAATTCTCGGCTCCAATCCGCCCGGAGTCTATTGGCGGACTTTGTCCGGGCCGTAATCGAGTCAACTTTAGCGACCCAATTTCGCCGGCCTCAACGGATTTTTGAGTAAGATCCGGCTTCAGGCGCGACATTGCTCTATTGCGAGGGTTGTCATGTGGGGATGGATGAACAACAATCAGAAGGTGATCCTATTTTGATTGCTGTTCACGACGTTTTTCGGGACTTTCTTTTATCTACTCTATTTTGGAATTGCGTATCGGATGGAGCGGGTCGATCCAGGTACTTGGGCCCGCCATCCGTGCGCGAGAAGTGGCCGCTGCCCAACAAACCACTGCCGAAAAGACCGCAAGACAACACCCGCTGTACATTGTTTTCGCCGCCATATGCACCGTTTTTATAGTCGCTGGGATCGTTTCCATAGGACGAAATCATCAAGCTACACGGGCGACCGCGCTACCCGTCGCTGAGACGGCACCACTCGTCGACGACGGTTGCAGCTTGGTCGGAGCAATCCCGAATTGCAAAGAGGAGATGCCCAAATTGGCTCACCGTCGTTGAGCAACGCGAGGCTGGCGGGCGCGGTTCCTTTGGCCGGGCCAACGAAACGGCCGTCACGTCGCCGAGCCGTTGCCTTCGTGGTCCGTTGGGATTGGGATGTTTGGAGATCGCGCCGGCAGGCGTAGCGGTGCGCTGTAGAACTTAACGGTCCGCCGCTGGCGGCTAAACCGGCTCGTGAACAGCTGACGCTGACCCGGATCTTCGAAGAGTTGCACGGCCGCGATTGCACCGCCACGTCGCCAGACAACATCCCTGATAGGGGCGCCATAGGTCAACCTTCGCTGCCGCCGGGTCTCCTGGGACATTGTGACATGGATGGCAAGCGCCCAAACCGCATGCTTACGACCCCAAGCCATCACCGCGCAAAGCTGAGAACGCGCCCTTATCTGTCCACCCAGCAGATTGATAGCGGCTATCAAGGCCGCCATGAGCCCGCGACGCCCTAATGAACTGCACCATATCCGAGAGCGATACCTGTTGGATGAAACTCCTCCTCCTCGACGGTCGCTTCCAGCCGTAGCGCTTTTGGGTTCTTGTCCGCGACGTTCGGTAGTGGCATGCCCTGTCCGATCCAGGCCGACAATAACGTCCGAATGGTGTTGCCATCGCAAGCCGGGGGAATTGCGTCGAATAGTTGACCGAACGGACTGGCTTCCAGCTGTGACAGCACTTCGCCATTCACCGAATTAGCGAGCTTCTCTTTGAGAGAGTGTAAAAAACGTCCCGCGGCCTCCGAAAAGTCGGACGCGTTCCGAATGTCCAATAGGCCCCTCACGAGATCGTCCTGCGTGGATAGTCGATCGGTGACACGTAGCTGGGTGGTCATGTGATAGACTGAGCGCACCATCGTCCAGGCAAGCCAGTTATCATACTTCCTGATGACTGCGCCGGCTTGGTCGGTCTCGTTGAGGGGCGAGGCGCCAACTCCGTTTCCTGCGCGATGCGCCTTGTCGATCGCGTCAAGCCAGAGAAACACCCGCCGCGGCGACGCGGTCTGCCGCAGGCTCCCAAGCTGCTCGCCGGCGATCTGGTTCACGAAGTTGAACTTGGTTCGGCACGCCTCATCGAGGCGACGTTCATCCAGGGATTTGGGCTTCAGGCGGTCTCGCTGCTTGAACGATGGTGCTTCATCCTGCACCCAGTCGCGCCATAGCTTGATCTCCGCCTCGGTGAAAACGCGGAACATGGCGCCCTCGAACTCGAGCAGTTTGAAGAAGCGGCTTCCATCGGGATCACCAGGCACGATATAGCCATGTTCGATCAGGCCATCGAGGAACGCTTTCGGATCGTTGAAGGACTGGTTGATCGGCACGCCACCGAGTTTCTTGGTGCCGTGGTTATATTGTCCGTATAGCTTCTTCGTGCTGATCAACTGGAGCAACTGATCCTCGACCGTACGCGGCTCTCTCAGAATATGGATGATCTGCTGCATGAGGATGGCGAAGGTGAGAGCGTAAGCAACGTAGCCATCCCAGATACGGGACCATTGCGCTTGCACCGCCTCCTCTCCGCCATGCAGCATGACGTTGTGGAGATAGATCTTGACCGCTCGCAGGATCTGTCCCGCATGTCCGTCCTCGGCATTGTCGATGGCGATATGGAGACGGTGGAATTTGGCGCTGAGGCCGACATTCTCGAGGATCGAAGCAGCTCGGTGCAATTCCAGGGCCGTCCACTCCAGCCAGAGCGTCATGCCAATGATCTCGGGATAGTACAGGCTCGGAAACTCCGAGATTCCAAGTTGAAATGTGGCGCTCTCAAAGGCGGCATCCAGGAACTGCGGGTCAGAGGCGAACGCGGTGCTCGCAACGGGCGATGGATAGAAGCCGAAGGAATGGCAGAGGTCGCGGTACACGTTTGCGTGGTTCTGCGAGACCTCGCCGTCGCCGAGTTCTTCGTTGAAGATCGAGAACAGGGTCGCATTCACCTCGTCCATCGGACCCATGCGGTGCACGTTGCGCAGCCAGGCGCCATCGAGGAAATTGAAGGGTGTAAGCTGCTTGACTCGCTCAATGACGTTCTCCCGGGTGGAGAAGTAGGGGTTGTGCTCCTCGTTTGCAGCGTTGTAGGGCCTGCCGTTCTCGGTCAGGCCGAACTCCATGCAGTCGTCATAAATGTCCTTCATGCGCGCTTCGAAGACGTCCTCCGAGTACCGGAACGGCCTGATGTTGTTCATGAAATTGAACGCACTTGGCAATTTCTGCACGTCACGCGCCGCTTGCAAGACACTCTCCACATACTCTTGCGCCTTGCCGAGGCAACCGCGGTGACGCTCCAGATTGAGCAGCGTGTGGAAGAGATAGCGGATGTCCATGCCCGCGTATGGCAGGCGCTCGGTCTCGACATGGACGTCCTCGCCGCTGGCGGCGCGGATCCGCCGTACGAAGCCGAGTTCGTGCCAATAGCGTACCATGTCGTCGGCGCCGCGCCGCGCCGAGTCTCGCGGATCATCGCGCGTCGCCGCGGGATTCTGCCAGGGCCGACGCAACAGCGTGCTGACACCCAGGCCCCGGTCCCACTTCACACGCCCTTCGAGGCCTTCGCGGACGCTTTTGCCTCCCGGCGACCACAATGCATTGACCTCGTCGAATACGTCCTGGGGAATGACGTCGTCGGGCCGCGCCGACGGCCACCAGTTTCCACGCCGCAGATAGAGCCCGGCCTGCCAGGGCACGCTCAGGCTCGACGTCAAATCACCGGCCTTGATCGAACCGCGGTTGATCCGAAAGGCATCGACATAGGTGGCGGGGTCCTTCGCCCGCTGGCCGACCTCAACCCCCGGTGCGAAAGGGCCGCCCACTGCCTGGTTCAGTACGACGCGCTGTAACTCACTCACACGCTCGTCCGACGTCCGGCTTGCCGGCGCTTGTAGCGGTTGACCCGCTGCTTCCGCAGTAGCGGCCGTCGCCTGCTTCCATTTTTCAAGCAGGCGATACTGCCGCGGCAGCAAGGAGAACCAGCTAGCGGGAACGCCGGGCTGGCCTGGCCCTCGGTCGCCGTAGAGCGGCGGCATATAGCGCGCGGTGGCCTGCTTGATGGCGGCGCTGCCTTCTGCCGTCGGATTGCGCAGCATCGCGAAAATGCGCGCGCGCTCTGCGCCGGACTGACACTGCGCGAACGCGAATTTATGGCCCCTCCGGGCGTCATTGTTCACCCAGGCGATATTGTCCATGCGGGACAGCAGGGACTGAAGACGCCCATTGTCGACCTCGGTGCTCTCCGTCAGCCATCCGGCGTCGATGGCGATCTCCTCTGCGACATCGTAGAGCGTAACCAGCGCATCGATCGACGGCGCATAGTTCGGTGGCCCCACCACCACCCATGCCGCATCCTTGGGATCTGATACGTCGATCTGGCGTCCGTCGGGGAGGGTGACGGCCGCCGACACCGGGCCATCCGAGACGTCGTCGTACCAGTAATCGTTATTAGCCCAGTAGTCGGTGCTTCGCGTGTCGGCGCCGATCGGATTGTCGGGGATCGTCGATTCGGCCCGCCCGAGGCCGCCAAGCACGAGCAAATGTCCAGCTTCGTCCACCTGGAGTTCGCCGAGGTAAACCGGCACGCCGAGAAAGGCACCGGTATCGAACCGTCGATCGTCGGATGCACCCGAGGACGCGATGGTCCGCACACCGGGGTCGATGATCAGCTCGGTGCGATCGTCGGGGGTGCGCGTGTCGGGATAGTGATGGGAAGCGCCGTTGCTGTTGCGCAGCCGCGGCGGCGCGTTGCTGGTAAGGCCGTCCTGAAACCGATGCGAGGCGCCCTTCTTGTTGACGAGATGGGCGCTCCATTCGACTTCGACGGCGGGTTCGTCGCCAGCGGGCTTCAGGGGCAGTTCGCCGAGATTGTTGCCATCCTTGTCGTAGCCATAGAGCCGGAAAAGAGCAGCCTGCCGCCGGACGCGCCCGCTCGAATCCTTGTAGCCGCCGGCCGGCGCATTCTTGGCGCCCTCCGGCGTGTCCGCGGCTACGTAGAAGCTGTCCGGGCTGTTGCCGACCCGCGCGATTCCGATGCCCGGATGAATCCGACAGCTATGGACCTCGGAGAACGGGTAGCTGGTGCTCGCTGTCCTTGCCATATCGTTGCTCCTCGGTTTGCGCTAGGTGCTTTCAAAATCCTCGACGCCCGGCGCGGGCTGGAGGCTGGTCACGCGCACGTCTACGATCGCGGTCTGCCCTTGGCTGTTGCGCTCGAGTGCCGCGGCGAATTGACCGCGAAAGTTCCCGATATTCTCGACGGGCAGATGCGCAACGCCCCTCACGATCGTGGCAAAGCTGCTCTCGAGAGCGAACCGCGTGCTCTCAAAGCCATGCTTGCGCCATTGATACTCAAGCCAGCCGAAGCCCTGGTTGTTGAGCACGACGTAGGTGACCGGCAGGCCGTAATCGATCGACGTGAACAGGTCGGCGCGGGCGATATTGAAGGCCCCGTCCCCCACCAGCGCAACGACCGGCCGATCGGGCCTGGCGGCCTTTGCGCCGATCGCCGCGGCGACGCCGAAGCCCAGGCTGGTCTGTTCGCTCGGGACAATGGATCGCTGGTCGGCGCCGAGCGTGAAGGAGGGATAGAAATACGACCACATGTCGAGGAGGCCGTTCTCTTGCACCAGAATGCTGTCGCGCGGCAGCGCGGCTTCGAGTTGCTCCATCAGCGCCGACAGCGAGATAGCGTCGGTTTGCCTGGCTTCTTCGAGGGAGGCAGTTCGTGTCTCGAAGCTAATGGCTTTGCTGCGCCGAATTTGGTCCAACCACGCCGGCCGGCTGCTCAAATCGTCATCGTGCGACAGCCGATCGGTGATGCCGTCGCATGAGGCGACAATCTTCGGCCCGGAGTACGCTGTCGACATCTCCTCACTGCTAATGTTGATCTGTAGGACGCGCCCATGAAGGCGCTTGGAATCCAAAAGCAGCGTGGCTGTCTCCTCCAGGCGGCTGCCGAAGCTCACCAGGCCGTCGCACTGCTCCCACAACTCGCGCAGGGGTTTTGCCGTATAGAGGCCGGCCAGGCCGCAGAACAACGGATGGCCCTCGTTGGCCGCGCCGCGGCCAGATGCGGTGGTGAACACCGCAGCGCCAACTCTGGCCGCCAACTCTTCGTAACCGACCGTCCTGCTTCCATCGAGCGCGCCGCCACCCAGCAGGAAGATCGGCCGCGCCAGTCGCCTGATGAACTTCTGGACCTCCGCGGCAGCCGAGGCGGACAGATAGGGATGATGTCGGACCGGCGGATCGTAAGCGATACCCGTTGCCGTGACGTCGGCGAGGTCTTCCGGGATTTCGATATAGGTCGGCCCCGGGCTATCATTTGTGGCAAGGAAGGCCGCGCGCTGGATAGCCCACGGCAACTGGCTCGGATGCTCGACCCGGTACGCCCACTTCACCAGCGGTCGAATCACAGCGGTCTGGTCGAATTCCTGGAACGCGCGCGCGCCGAGGCGATGGCGTGCCGTGCCGACGGCGATCAGCACCACGGGCGCGCACGAGGCGCGGCTTTCCAGCACGCCTGTGAGCGTATTGGTGACCGCCGGTCCTTTGCCCACGATGCAGATGCCCAGCTTGCGTGAAGCTAGCGCATAGCCGGTCGTCATGAACATTGCATTGCGCTGGTCCTTGGCGACGACGAAGGTGATGTTGCGCCCCTCCAGTGCCTTCAGGATGCTCAGGTCGTCGCCCGGAATTCCGAACACGGCTTTGGTGCCGGAAGCTTCGATGAACCGGGCGACCTCTGTCCACGCCGACAACGCTTGACTCATTGCCGTTGCCCCACCATGCGGGCGATGGTTCGCGACAATAGAATTGGCTCGATACGAAGGTCGCCGTTGCGCCATGCGTAATTCGCCATTCGGCCATAGCCGCCGAACGGCGTGTTACCGTCTTCAATGTCGAAAAGCGTGCAGTTGACGGACACCATGTGCCGCTTGCGCAGGAAGTCCTCTATCTCCGGCACGGCGTAGACACTCGCGCCCAGCGCGCGTTCAGTATAGATGTCGAGTGACAGCTCGCGGACGAGGTCCTCGGGAGTGTCGTAGGCGATGACATTGAAGATCGGCCCGAAAAACTCGACGATATCGGCGCGATTGTGCAGCGAACTAAAGATAACCGTGGGCTCCACGTGCCGTGTGGAGTATCTCACAGCGCCGCCATGCACGATCCGCTGCTCGTTTTCCAAAAGATATTTGGAGATTTCGTCCAGCGCCGAACCGTAGAACAGCGGCCCGTAATCGGCATCGGCATGTTTGCGCGATCCGAATTTCAGCTTCTCCAGGGCTAATCGAAGTCTTTCAAGAAAGAGGGCGCTGTGGGTTCTCGGCACGAAAATCGCGTCAGGACCCATGCAGTCCTGCCCCGAGTTGAAGAGCCGGACTTGGATGAGGTCACTGATCGCCTTGTCGAAATCCGCCAAGGGGCCAACGATGAATGGGTTCACTCCTTGCCCGAAGAAGACAAAGAGCTGCTCGCGCGGCAGCGATTTTCGCAGCTTCTCCGAATTGCCGAAGGTTCCGGTAAACACCACGACATCCGCGTCCCGCGCGACCTGTTCGACGAAGACCTTCTGCTCGTAGCTCGCAACCTCGATCGGCAATCGGTGCTGCGGGGCGAGCAGGCGATGCAGCCGCTCCATCGGCTCTTTCACATAGCTCGACGGCCGCAGCGAGATCTTGCGAATGTAGAGTGATGGAACGACAGCATATAGGACGTAGGAGTAGAGCAGAACATTGGACGGCATGAAGGCGGCGAGATGATTCAGCGTCTTTGGGCGATTGTTGATTACTTCATCGGCCGCGCCCGACAACGCACGTTCGGACGCCTGGATCTCGGCTTCAGCCGCCTGGAACGTTGCCGTCTCGGTGAGGATGTCCAGGACCGCGGCGCGTTCGGAACGCAGATAGTCCCGAAGCCTGTCAATCGCTTCCAGCCGGTCTGCCTCGAGAATCGGAGGCGCGGTCGCGACATTGTCGATCGTAGGGAAGGCGTCATTGAGACGATTCATGGATAGTCCCTTTCGCTGTTTCCGGGGGAGTCAAACGTGGTTCTCGACAGATGTCCGGTGCTGGCGCGCGACGTGGCACGAGATTTCATCGATCATCTGTGGTGATGGATGCTGCCAGCCTAACCGACCGGCGTTGCGCGTTGCGCACCGCGGGTGTGGCTTGGATCGTTCGAGCCAACCAATTTGCATCGGCACCCTATCGTTACATGGCGCATCGGGCGGCGGCCAAAGCACGACGCCGTCAGCTCATCCGTTATCGGAACGGGCTTGCTTCGATTCGTTGATAAGAAATCTGGTTGCGATCCGGTTCTGCCGTTTGGAGTGATCTATATCGACCGGTCAGTCTACTTCTATAGCGGCGATGCCCGGAGTCAAGGCGCGATACTCAATCAACGAGAGAATGTAATGACGTTTCAATCGTGCCGTGCTTCGCGACGCATCTAATGCTGCGACACCATGCCGCAACAGCATGAATGTTCTTGTCGCTCGCGCGTTTGGGCGGCGAGGAGATCCCAGTCGGGCGGAGCACGTTGCTGCTTGGTCGTGAAGCAGGGCGCGCGATAAGAGCGAGTGACACAACTTCATCCGCTAATTGTCACATTCATAACGCGCGCCTCACATCGCGCGTTATGAATAGAACCTCTCCTGCGCGCGTGCCGTGGTCCGCGCTCAGGCCTTCTTTGTGCGGGTGAGATAGAAAAAGCAAAGCGCGCTCAGCGCTGTTGCGAGCAAGTTGAAATAAGTCGCGGTACCCAGCGCGTGTCCGTAGTGATAGCTCCTGGTCTCCACCGTGAGCGCGAGCGGTTCTGGCAAATTGGCGAAGAAGGCTACGCCGACGATCGCTACGCCAAATGCTGCTCCCAATGTCTGCATTGTGCCGACCATACCGGAGGCCATGCCGGCCTGCGCTTCGGGAACTGTGGAAAGATTGGCGTTGAGGGCAAGCGGGATAGTCAGGCCCTGGCCGAAGCCATTGAAGACCAATGAAGCCACCATTAGCGGCGCGCTAGCCGGAACGATGAAGGCGACGAGTACGGACAGAGTGAGACCGATGAAGAAGGCGCCGACGCCGAGCAGCAGGGATCGGCCCCCCAGACGCCGCACGATAGCGGGACTTAGACGCGCGGCGGTGATGAACGCCAGCGCGGTAGGAGTGAAAATCAGCCCGGCGACAAGCGGGCTGTAGCCGAGGCCCGCTTGCAGAAGCAGCGTCAGCGACAGGAAAAACGAGCTGATGGAGGCGAAGAACAAGAATACGCCGATCACGCCGGCAAGCAGGCGGTGATTGGAGAGCATGGTGATATCGAAGATTGGAACTTGGCCCCGGCGCACGAGTGCGGCCTCGAAGCGTGCAAACAGATAGAAGACGGCCACCGAACTGAGGGGGAGAACGATCGACCACCACGGCCAGCCGTGATCCTGGCCTTCGAGGAACGGAACGAACAGGATCAGCAGACCCGAGGCAAGGATGATCGCCCCCTTGACGTCCAATCGAGCGGGAACCGGGACCCGGGTTTCGATGATCCACATTGAGCCGAGCAGGAGCATCACCAGACCGACCGGCACGTTGATCAAGAAGACGAGGCGCCAACCAAGGCCGAACAGGTCATAGGTAACGAGCAGGCCTCCGCCAATCTGCGCGATAGGCGAAGCCAGGCCCTGGACGATGCCCATGATGCTAAAGGCTTTTGGCCGCGCTTCGCCTTCGAACAACACACGGATGGTTGCCAGGATCTGAGGCATCAGGAGCGCTGCGCCTATGCCTTGCAGAACTCTCGCCGCGACGAGGAATGCTGCTGATGGTGCCACGCCGCACAGGGCCGATGCGACGGTGAAGACGCCTGTTCCGATCAGAAACAGCCGCTTTCGGCCGTACAGATCGCCGAGGCGTGCGCAGTTCATGAGAAACACGCCATAGGCGGCGCTGTAGGCGACCATCACCAATTGCAGATCGGCGGGACTCGCATGCAGATTCTGCCGGATGCGCTCCAGAGCGATATTGACGATGAACAGGTCGAGGGTCGTCATGAATATCCCCGACACCAGCACCGCCAGCGCGTACCAGCGATCACGTGCCGGCTCGCTAGAGACGCGGACAAGCCCAATGTCGACGAGCTTTCCCTGGGCTGCATTCTGGTCGGCAGACGACGCGAGTTTCATTAGGAGCTCCCTTGGCTGCGGTTTCGTCAGATTGCTGTTCGTATGACGTCTGCGAATACTTTCGATTGCGCTCGACGCCCGATGCATGCCGAATCTGACCGTTCGCCGGCTAGCGTTAAGCGCGGCGCCGAGCATTGGTCGCGCGTGAACGCGCGCCGCGTCGCAGCGCCATGCGCACGACACGCGATCAACGCCGAGCAACATATTTGCTGATGATCCTGACGCGGCGTTGCTCGATTGACCACTGGCACAAATGCCGATTATGATGAAAATCGTGCCAACCGCTCATGGTAAGCTGTCATGAACGCTCCGAAGATCGCCATTCTGACCTATGACGGGGTCAACACCTTCGAGCTGGGGATCGCCATGGAGGTGTTTGGCCTGCCCAACATGGGGCCCGGCTGGTACGACGTTGCGGTCTGCGGCGATCAAAAACGCGGAGCGACAACGAGTTCGTGCCGCGTTCAAATCAAGGCCAGCAGAGGGCTGGATGCGCTGAACGATGCAGAAACCGTGATCGTGCCGGGATGGCAGGATATCGACGCACTGCCGCCGCGTAACATTCTTCAGCGCCTGAGGGCGGCGCATGCCCGCGGCACCAGGATTGCGACGATCTGTGCGGGTGTGTTCGTGCTGGCGGCGACGGGCCTGTTGTCGGGGCGTCGTGCGGCGGTGCATTGGGCTCAGGCCGAGGCGCTCAAGCGGAAGTATCCGGATATTGAAGTCGACTCCCGCGTACTATACGTTGACGATGGGGATATCCTGAGTTCGGCGGGCCGCGCTGCCGGATTGGATCTTTGTATTCACATCGTCGAACGTGATTTCGGGACCCGGGTCGCCAACGACGTGGCGCGCCGATTGGTCGTTCCGGCGCATCGCGAAGGAGGCCAGGCCCAGTACATTCCGCGCCGCACGCGGCCGGGGCGTAACGCCATGGGTGATCTCCTGGGCTGGATCAAGCAGAATCTCGAAGAAGACCTGGCGATCGAGCGGCTGGCGGAGCGGGCGCGCATGTCGCGCCGGACTTTCATCCGACGGTTCGTGGATGCAACAGGCACCATGCCGGGAGAGTGGATCACGCTCGAGCGGATGAACCATGCGAAGATGCTGCTCGAGGATACTCGGGCCTCAATCGAACAGGTTGCCGAGATGTCGGGGTTCGGCTCGGTCGATACGCTGCGTCACCATTTCCGCGCCCATCTGGCGACGAGCCCGATGCGGTATCGGGCCTGCTTTCAGAAGACGTTTCCGGAAAAGCGCCGCAGCTAGTGACCGCGAGGGTGGCGTAGCATTGAGAACGTCTCGTTGGAGCGGGGCCCGCCATCTTCTGAAGGCGCCCCCACACCCTAACAACGGCGCTCGGCAACGCACCAAGCCTACTATGGTGTCTGGCGCATTCTTGCTCTAGTCTTGAGTTAGCGAAACCAATCCGTTCTTGTCTGATGCGCTCAAAGAGACAAAAAGTCCTAGAGACGGCTATCCGCCTGTTTGAGCTCGAAGGCATTCAAGCCATCGGTATCGAGCGCATCATCGTGGAATCCGGCGTCACGAAGATGACGATGTACAATCAGTTTGGATCCAAGGAGTCGCTGGTCGTCGAGGCACTCGAGGAGTGCGCACGACGCTCCATGCAGTCCCTGAAGGCATTTGTTGACAAGAGCCGCTCCCCGCGCGGCAAGGTGAGGGCGATATTCCTTTGGCATGATCAATGGTTTCGTCGTGCCAATTTTGAAGGTTGCGTGTTCAACAACGTTGCGGGCGAAATTCACGACGGAGATTCCGCAGTCCGTCGTGTGGTGCTACGTTATAAGCGTGACATGGAACGATATTTCGCGTCTGTCCTGGCCGACCAGGGGATTGAGTCTTCCAAACGGTTGGCAACCCGCATCATGCTTCTTGTGGAAGGAGCTACCGCGATGGCCTATGTGTGCGGTAAACGCGACGCAGCCATCAAGGCATGGGAAGCATTTGAGCCCTCGCTCAAAGCGCACGAGCTTCTCACAGCGGTTTGAAGTGCGGCGGGCTGCCTGCAGCACGATCCGAGATTATCGGCGCGGTTGCAGGCTCCTGGTTACCTCGCTGCGGCATGCTGTGCCGCGATGGCGCGACCGAACTCCAGGGTCTGCCCGTCGTCGGGGATACGGAGCTGCGCGGCAGATACTCCGCGAGCGAGCGCGTGCTGCCGCAAATCGGCGCGACCGACCGTTGCATGATCCAGCGAATCAAGATGAGTCGCAACGACAATAGCTTCAGGCGCGGCGTTACACACCGCAACAGCCTGCTCGGCGTCCATGGCGATCGGCACGCCCTCCCACAGAGCCCCACATGGATGGATCACAATGATGTCGGGACGGGTGTCGCGTATTGTCGCTTCGACGGGCGGATACAACACTGTGTCGCCCGACCAGTAGAGCGTCGGTTCGCGCGGAGCTTCGATGCTGAAGCCGATCACGGGGCCCATCTTCTCGACGACGGCGCCAAAACCGTGCCGTCCGTCGCGCCGCGTTAGCCTGATGCCTTGCCAATCGATGGTGTCGGTCAGTGGCGTCACATTCTCGAAGCCGAAGGCGCGGATCTTGTCCTCATCGCCCGGCTGGCTGATCAGCGGCAGTTGCTTTGGCACCAGCGACTGAGCAACGGAATCGAAATGATCCGAGTGTAGATGGGAGACGATGACAAGCTCAACGCCGTCGAGAATCTCGTCGGTGCTGGTTGGAAGGTCCACCAGCGGATTGCGCGAGCGCCCTGCCAAGGCTGGCCGACTGTGCTTCGGCGCGAAGAACGGATCGATCAAGATCCTGCGGCCGGCTACCTCCAGTTTTAGGGTGGCATTACGCAAAAGCCTCAGTTTCATCGATGTACTCCTTTTTGAGATCGATTTCGAGGTTGCTGCTCGGGCGGTGCCAGGATCGACTGGAAAGACCTTGGGCGCGCCTGCACTAATCGACGATCGTTAGCGTGCGCACGCGCGTTGGCCAGTGGCAAGGATGACAGTTATCGGGAACATCATGCCATTCCGGTTTGGACGATCACAATGCGACGTCACCACAGCGGGCGGCACGTAACGACCGGGTGCGTGCGCACGCGCCCGCAGGAGCAGCTTTCCTTTGACAGAAGAGTCGCATCAGGCTGGCTCAGCACAGCATGCATTGGGGACATCGACGCGCAACGGCGTTTCTAAGAACGGATCGAACGCAAAACAGAACGCGTGTCGGCGCCGTTTGCATGGTGGGTTTATCGCTTTTTCCCGGCAGCACTCGACATTGCGCATCGTCGACAACATCATCGCCTCTTGGACCAGCTTTTGGATTCATTTCGAGATAACAAGAATGTCGCCTGGATCATCCTTTCGGCCGGACCAACGCACGAAGGCCAGCGAACCGTGATGTCATCGACTTTTCTGGAGCTCGATGGCATCTGCAAGCGCTACGGCGAGCTGAATGCATTGGAATCTTTTTCTCTCGAGGTTGCTCGCGGAGAATTCTTGACATTGCTGGGACCATCCGGGTCCGGCAAGTCGACGTTGCTTGCGGTGCTCGCTGGTTTCACCGCGCCCGATCGCGGCTGCGTCTACCTGGATGGGGATGACATCACGCATCTCCCGCCGGAGACGCGCCGGTTCGGCGTTGTGCCACAAGGTTACGGCCTTTTTCCTCATTTGACGGCCTACGAAAACATCGCCTTCCCATTGCGTGTGCGCCGTACCCCCAGAACACGCATCGACAGCCGTGTTCAAAAGGTGATGGAGCTCCTGCAAATTGAAGGCTTGGGCAACCGCCTCCCCATGCAACTTTCCGGCGGGCAGCAACAGCGCGTCGCGTTGGCACGGGCACTTTCCTTCGAGCCGGATCTGTTGTTGCTGGACGAGCCGATGAGCGCGCTTGACGCGTCCTTGCGGCGTGACTTGCAGGCGGAACTTGTTCGGCTTCATCGGCAGGTTGGTACAACTTTCATCCATGTCACGCACGACCAGCAGGAAGCGCTCGCCCTGTCCGACCGCATCGTCGTGTTGAATCGAGGCCGGGCCGAACAGGTTGGTTCGCCCCGCGCGATCTACGACCGCCCAGCAAGCCGCTTCGTCGCGAGCTTTCTCGGCAAGAATAATCTGCTCAACGCGATCGCGCTCAGCGGGGCCGACGGCTGGCTCCACCTTCGCTGGCAGGGCTATAGCATTGCGGCGAGGCCCGGAGCTGTTCCGCAGACTGCGGGTCCCTGCGTCCTTGCGGTTCGTCCCGAACACATCACCCTTGAGGTCGTTCGTGGCGGAGGATTGCATTCCGACGTCCGGATTCGCGGCAAAGCCATCAGCCGAAGTTTTCTGGGTGCCTCGACCGACGTTGTCGTCGCCGTAGGCGACGACACCTTGACGGTCACGTTGCCTGCTGCCGCACCGCCGATAGCGCCCGGCGAAGAGGTCTGGCTAACCTTCGACGCCGAACGACTTTGGTGTATGCCGAACAGCGATGCGACCTCGTCCCAGCTCTCCGCGGTCGCGTCGGAGCTGGCGGCATGAGCCCTGCGCTGACGGTAAAAAGAGGGGTGCCACGCTCCTGCCTTCCGGTCATATCGGTTCGCCCTCCGTCCGTGCAAGATCGGATGCTGGCTGGCTCCGCCTTTGTGCTCGTCGCGTCTTACCTCGTTCCGTTGGCGGGAGTGGTTGGCCTGAGCGTTCTGGTGCCGAAGCCAGGATTTGGCAATTACCTGGCTGTGCTTTTGAACCCAACGGTTCGCTCGGTCGTCGCAAACACTCTTTGGATCAGTTGCCTGACTGTGGGCGTTACGCTGCTCCTGGCATACGTGACCGCTTACGGGTTGGTGCAGGCCAGTCCGGCAGCTCGAAAACTCATGCTCGCCAGTGTGCTGCTGCCGTTATGGATTTCCGTGCTTGTCCGAAACTACGCGTGGATAGCCTTGCTTGCGCCTGGGGGAATCGCGAACAGCATCCTGTTGCACTGGGGCTGGCTGGAGCACCCCTTGTCGCTGGTGCGCAATACGTTCGGCGTCGTTCTGGGCATGGTGCACTACATGTTGCCTTACGCAATCCTGCCGATCTACGCCCAGATGGCGCAGATCGAAGGAACTCTGCCGCAGGTGGCGCGGTCGCTGGGTGCAAACCGCCTCCAGACTTTCGTTCGCGTCTTCTTGCCACTATCGCGACCCGGCCTGGCAGCCGCGGCGTTCATTATCTCGATCATGTCGCTGGGCTTCTATTTGACCCCCGCCATTCTGGGCGGTGGCAAGACCGTCATGGTGGCGGAATTCATATCCGTCCAGGTGACGGAAACACTGCGCTGGGATATCGCGACGACTCTGAGCACATTGCTCCTCCTCGTCACAGGCGGGCTGGTATGGCGGTTTAGCTACCTGCTCGACCTGGTCACGGCCAAGCCGAAGACATGAGCACGCGTTCACCCATGATCGCGGTTCCATTCGGGCCCGCGCGCTACATCTCTCTTCTGGTGACAACATTCCTCGTGCTGCCGTTGATTGCGATCGTACCGATGTCGTTCAGCGACACCCGCTTCCTGTCGGTGCCGCACAATGGCTTGTCCACGCTGCACTATCAGCGCCTGTTCGGCGATCCGACCTGGCGTGATAGCCTGCTGCATAGCGTCGGAATCGCGTTTCCGGCTGCAAGTCTTGCCGTCCTGCTCGGTCTCGCGTTCTGCCTCGGTGCATGGCAGCGACAGGGCCGCGCGGTTCGTCTCCTGAGGATATTGATGCTCGGACCGTTAATTGTGCCCGGGATTGTTCATGCCGTTGCCTACCATCGCGCCTTGTCGATGCTGGGGCTGTTCGACAGCTTCACGGGAACCATACTCGTTCACGCGATCAAGGGACTACCGTTTGCCATACTCTCGATTTCCGCCGCGTTGTCCTCGGTGCATCCGGCAACGCTGCAACTCGCTCGCAGCTTTGGGGCCTCGCCGGTACAAGCGCTCCTGAAGGCGCTGTTGCCGCAGATTCGCTACGGCATTGCGGCGGGCTTTGTGCTCGCGCTGGTTACCTCCTGGGACGAGATCGTTGTGACGCTATTCATCACGAGCCGCAACGTGAACACTTTGCCGAAGCAAATCTGGCAGAGCCTCTTCCTGAATCTCGATCCCATCGTTGCGGCGCTTGGCACTCTGGCGTTGGCCGCAACATTGCTGGCGCTTGCAGCCCTGTCCTTACGCGACGCCCGCCCTCTTGTTGTTGCCGGCTTCCAAGAGGATCGCTTGAATTGAAAGGAGATGTCATGCCTGATTTTTCGCAAGATGCCGATTATATGCAGCACCTCGAGCGGTCGCTCCGGGCGGCGACGCAAGGCAAGACCGTCCATCGCCGCCACTTCCTTCAGCTCTTGTCGGCGCTGGGCGTCGGTACAGGCTCGCTGGCTTTCTCACCTTCCGCGAATGCGCAGCAGAACGAGCTTGTCGTTGCCAATTGGGGTGGCGACGCGCTGCCCGCCCAGCGCGACGTCCTCGCGGCGGAGTTCATCAAACGTTATCCGGGCAGCCGTGTCGCATTCGACACGACGGGTCCCACGCCCGGAAAGATCAAGGCAATGGTCGAGTCGAGCAATGTTGCATGGGACGTGGCCGACCGAAATCTCCTGTCCGCGCTGGAACTCGGCCGGCAAGGCCTGCTGGAAAAAGTCGATGAATCAATTGTCGACCTCAACGCGGTGCCAAGCCAGTTCCGGACCGAATGGGGTGTCGGCTCATACTTCTTCTCGTTCGTCATCACTTACGATACCGCGCGCTTTGGTGTGACGCCGCCGCGAACGTGGAAGGATGTCTGGGACACGCAGAATTTCAAGGGAAAGCGCGCGTTGCGCAACAATGTCGAGGGTGTTCTGGAGTCGGCCCTGCTGGCGGACGGCGTTGAACGGGACAAGCTCTACCCGCTGGATGTCGATCGGGCCCTGGAGAAGGTGCGTGCGATCAAGAAGGACACGATCTTCTACAGCAATACGTCGGAAGCCCAGCAGTTGCTCCGATCGGGCGAGGTATCGATCGGTAGCCTCTGGAATACGCGTGCGCAGGGCGTGAAGGAGGACACGAAGGGACGGGTCAATTATCACTTCAATGAGGGCATTCTCCTGATCGCCGCCTGGAACGTTCTGAAGGGAACGAAGAACGCCAAGGATGCCTGGCGATGGGTGGCGCTATCGCAAGATCCGGCGCTTCAGGTGACGCTTCTCACTAGGCTGGGTTGGGGACCGATCAATCCGGCCGCTAACAAGCTCGTTCCAGACGAATTGCAGGCGCAAAACCCAGGCTCACCTGAAAACCTCGCGCGTCAGGTGGCGGTCGATACCGAATGGTACGCTCGAAACTATTTCGAGGTTCAGAACCGATACCTCGACATGCTTGCGTCATGAGCATGGCTGACGACGCTCCAATTCACGCTGCGGCTCCGCTCACCTTCATGGGCGCGCCCTTTGTGGCCCACGTACCGCCGCAATCCCGAGCCATCATCGGCGGAGTTCCGTTTGATGCCGGCCAACATGCCTCGCGCCTGGGCTCGCGGCTTGGACCGCGAAGCGTGCGTGAACAGTCGATCCAGTTGCGCGCGGTGGATCCCGACAGCGATTGCGACGTCCTGGCGGCGCTCGGACTGGTCGACGTCGGGGACGCGCGCGTGCAGCACGGCGATCTCGACGCCTCTCAGCGCGCCATCGCCGATTTCGCAGGCACCCTCGTCAACACAAATGCGGTTCCAGTGATGATCGGAGGGGACGGCAGTGTCACACTGCCTCTGCTCCACGCGGTGTCACGCCGCTATCCGGAGCTCGCGGTCGTGCATCTGGATGCACACACGGATGCTTACCCGCTAACTGGAAATATCGGACCGGCGGCCTTCCATCGGGCCGTCGAGGCACGGCTGCTTGACCCGTCCGCATCGTTCCATATCGGGCTGCGCGGTCCGGTCTCCTCGAAGGGTCTCTATGCGCACGCTCGCCAGCTTGGCTATCAGCTAGTCACTATCGCGCAGCTCCTGGATCGCGGCATTGCGACGGTGTTCGACGAAGTGAGCCACCGGCTCGCCGATCGTCCCGTCTATGTTTGCTGGGATATGGATTTCTTCGATCCGTCGGTGGCGCCCGGCGTCATCACCCCGAGCTGGGAGGGCGTCACAGCACGGGAGGGTCTGCAGGTCGCACGATCGCTGCGCCGGCTCAACATCGTTGCGATCGACATCAACTGCGTCAGCCCACCCCACGATGCCGCGGGTCTCGCCGCATTTCTCTGCGCTCGGATCATCCTCGAGTTTCTCATCGGCCTAGCCACGTCGCACAAGGCATCTGAAAGGTAGCGATCGCCATGAATGTAGCGACCCCCATCACGCACTTGGATCGCGGGTCCTCGCACACTGCCGCTCGTGTGATTCGGACGTCCGAGGAAGCGCTTGCGGTGGCGCGAGAGCTTGCCCCGGCGTTGGCCGCCGGTGCGTCCGAGCGGGACAGTCAGCGCCGCCTGCCGCACGAGGAAGTCAGGCAATTCGCACAAAGCGGATTGTGGGGTATCGGCATCCGACCCGAGTTCGGCGGCGCCGGGGTTTCGTTCGAGACCATCATCGAGGTCGTGGCGACGATTTCGGAGGCCGATCCGTCGATTGGGCAGCTTCCGCAGAACAATTATCTGTTGCTCGAGAACCTGCATCGCATCGGCACTGAGGAACAGAAGCGTTTCTTCTTTGCTGAAGTGCTGAGCGGTAAAGTGATCGGCAATGCGTTCGCCGAAGCCGGCGGAAGGGATGTGCAGGACATCCGCGGCCGCATCAGTCGAACGGCCAAAGGCCTGAGACTGAGCGCCCACAAGGTCTATTGCACCAACGCGCTGTTCGCAGACTGGATACCCGTCTCCGGCGTCGACGATGATGGCAACGTCGTTTATGCCTATGTGGCGCGCGATGCTGTCGGGTTATCGGTCGTCGACGACTGGAACGGATTCGGGCAACGAACGTCGGCAAGCGGCACGGTCATTGCCAATGACGTTGAGGTCAATCCCGCGCATGTCGTCGAGCGCCACAAATCCTTTTCTAAGCCGAGCTTGAGCGGTCCTTTCGCGCAGCTCTTGCATGCCGCCATCGACCTCGGAATTGCGCGGGCCTCCTTTGCGGAGGCGGTGCGGCTTGCGCGCGGAGCGTCGCGTCCCTGGATCGATAGCGGAGTGGAACGTCCACAGGATGACCCCCATACGATCGCCTCGCTCGGTGATCTCCAAATCCGGGTGCACTCCGCCGGAGCGATGGTTGAAAGGGCCGCCCGCATCCTGGATGCGGTGCGGGACCATCATGACGAGGCGGATGTTGCGCGCACCTCTATCGCGGTCGCCGAGGCGAAAGTGCTGGCAAACGATACGGCGCTGTTCGCCTCATCAAAGCTGTTCGAGTTTGGTGGCGCGAGCAGCGCTCGCACAAGCCTCAACCTCGATCGGCACTGGCGCAACGCCCGCACGCATACGCTGCATGACCCCGTGCGGTGGAAGTATCATTTGATCGGCAACTATGTTCTGAACGAACGAAATCCGCCCCTTCACAACTGGGCTTGAGAATGCGGAGACACGATGCGTTGAGCAGACCTGACGACCACGAACTACCATTCGCAAACTTTGCGAGAACTCCGATGCGCGAGTCATGCAGCTGCCATGCGTGGCCGGGGCGTCGAAGATCTTACGACGGGAAGGGGTGAGGGATACGACCGACCAAAGGGAATAACGAAGCGGCGACGCTTGGCATGATTTTCACGACAATTGTCATTCGTACTCCTAGTCAATTTCGATCCAGCCAAAATACCATCGATATGACGGCTTCTGAGCGGTGTTGACGCATTCGGACGCCGGAAATCGAGTAGGCAACGATCGAATCATTGAAGGGAGTGCAAAATGGCGGACATGATGCGGGGATCCAATGGCGCTTCACTTCACGCGCTCTGAATTTGAGGGGCGACAGCAGCGGCTGCAAAATGAATTGATCCGGCTTGGCCTGTCGGGCCTTTTGATATTTCGACAGGAAAGCATGTATTGGCTCACCGGCTATGACACATCCGGATACTCGCAGTTTCAGTGTCTTTGGTTCGGCGTTAGCGGCGACATGGTGTTGCTGACGCGTTCCGCGGACACTCGGCAGGCACGGCTGACTTCGACAGTCGACGATGTCCGCCTCTGGGTCGACCAGCATGGAGCGAACCCCGCAGAGACGTTATTTGGTGCGATCCGTGATCGCTTCAAAGTCGGCAGCCGGATCGGTGTCGAATATGGCGCCACGACGCTCAATGCACAGCGCGGCAAGCTGGTGGACGCGGCATTTGCCGAGGATGCCAAATTGGAGGATGCGTCGGAGCTGATCTCGGCCCTGCGCCTCATCAAGTCTCCCGCCGAGCTTGTCTATGTTCGCGAGGCAGGCCGCATTGCGGATCAGGCGTGGCGAAACGGACTGGCCAAATGCGTGCCGGGAAATTCCGAGTCCGATATCCTGGCGGAACTATACGGCACGGTCCTCAAGGCGGGAGGCGATCCGGCAGCTGGACGTTTCGTCTGCGGGGCCGGCGAAAACGCTCTGCAGTGCCGCTATTTCACCGGTAAAGGGACGATCGGCGAGATCGACCAGGTGACGGTAGAGTTCGCCGCAGCCTATCGTCACTACCATGTAGTCCTCATGCGAACCGCGTTGGTCGGGCAGGCGAGCGCGACGCAACATCGCATGCATGCTGCGGCGGTCGAGGCGCTCGCCGCCTGCCAGCAGCGGCTGATGCGTGGATTTACCTTCGGTGATTTGTTCGATGCTCACGCCGAGGTGCTCGATCGCCACGGTTTTTGGCATGCGAGACTCAACGCATGCGGCTATAGCCTCGGAACGTCCTATCCACCAACGTGGATGGAGTGGCCGATGGCCTATACAGGCAATCCAGTGTCCATCGCGCCTGGAATGGTGATCTTCCTGCACATGATCCTTCTCGACAGCGAAGCTCGTCTCGCGATGAGCCTCGGGGAGACCTTCATCGTAACGGATGAAGCACCCGAGCGTCTTTCGGCCCTCGATCACTCCCTTCCCCTCGTGAGGTGAGAAACCGATATGAGCACGGTCAAGGGGCAAAGCGTCGAGGTGCGATCGCTGAGTAAGAGCTATGGCCCGACTGTTGCGCTCGATGATCTGTCCCTCACCGTACAAGCTGGCGAATTTCTCGCAGTTCTTGGTCCGAGCGGATCGGGGAAGTCGACCGCCCTCATGACGATCGCCGGCTTCGAATTTGCAGACCGCGGCCAGATCCTGATCGGCGGACAGGCCATCGACCGTGTGCCAGCCCACCGACGCGGCATCGGTATGGTGTTTCAACGCTATGCGCTGTTCCCCCACCTTACCGTCGCGGAGAATCTTGCCTATTCGTTGCGGCGGCGGGGTTGTTCGGACCAGGAGATCCGGCAGCGGGTCGCGACGGCGCTCGATCTTGTCAAACTGACCGGCCTTGGCGCGCGATCGATTGGCGAACTGTCCGGCGGCCAGCAGCAGCGCGTCGCGATCGCGCGGGCGACGATCTCCAATCCGACGGTGCTTCTGATGGATGAGCCGATGAGTGCGTTGGACAGGAAACTGCGGCAGCACATGCAACTCGAGCTCAAGCTGCTTCAGAAAGAGCTCGGCACCACCGTTATTCTCGTTACCCATGATCAGGAAGAGGCGATGTCGATGGCAGATCGCATCGCGCTGCTGGATCAAGGCCGACTTCGTCAGGTGGGTACGCCGGCAGCTCTCTATCATCGCCCGGCCGATGCATTTGTCGCTGACTTCATCGGCCGCACAAACTTCCTGCCGCTCTCCACCACCAGCCTGCGCGTCGTCGGATTTGCGACGGGGATCGCACATGCGCTTGCGGCGGATAGTCCGAGAACAGGTGCAAGGGCCGGGGTTCGCCCGGAAGATGTCCTGCTTTGTCCCGAACATGAGGGGGGCGAAGCCTGCTTCATCATCGAGACAGCTTTCAGCGGATCGACCCAAACAGTGCTGGTGGAGGCGGCCGGACACCGGCTGATCGCCGAACAGCCAGCTCGCGAGCGTGCCTGGCGGCCGGGCGACGTGGCCGTCCTGCGCTTCCGTCCGGGTAGCATTCGTCTATTCGACCAATCCCCCGTCACAAATCAGGAGAACTCCCATGCCGCTTGAACTCACCCGACGGACATTGCTTGGCGGCGCGGTGCTGGCGGGTGGTGCGCGGTTCACCTTTCCGGCACCAGCCATTGCTGGGTCAATACTGAAAGGCAGCGGCTCAGTGGTCGTCCATGACGGCGGCGGGTCCATGGGGGCAGCTCAACTGAAGGCCTACTCCGAACCCTTTGAAGCGGAAACCGGAATTAAGGTCATTCATCAGCCAGGCGTGGCGTCCGGCGTGCAGTTGGCGGCAGTCCTGGCAGGAGCTCCCAAGCACGACGTCTCTCTGCTCTCCGGAGGCGCTATCGCCAACTTCGAGAAGGACAAACTGCTGCTTCCCATCGACTACGATCTCTGGGCGAGCAAGGATCGAGAGGGCTATGACGTCATTGCTGCCGAGAACAACTACGCGCCCGCAATGATCTACTCGATGCTGATTGCATATGAAGCCGCGAAGTACGGAAGCAAGGCCCCATCGAGCTGGGCTGATCTATGGAATTCTCGAGATTTTCCCGGAAGGCGGACACTTGCCGCCGGGACGAATGCCGCAGATGGCGCGACCTATGAGATCGCGCTGCTGGCCGATGGTGTTCCACCCGAAAAGCTCTATCCGCTGGACTGGAAGCGTGCGTTTCGGAGCCTCGACAATCTGCGAAGCAATGTCGTCAAATGGTGGGCCAGCGGAGCCGAATCGGTGCAGCTCCAGGTCGACCAACAGGCAACGGTTGGAAGCGCCTGGAATGGACGCATCGACAGCGCGAATGATCAAGGAGCAAAGATCGGCAAGAGCTGGAATCAGGGCATTTTACAATGGGCAGCCTGGGCCGTTCCAAAGGGAGCCTTGAATGTTGAGAATGCGCAGAAATACATCGCCTATATGAGCCGTCCGGAGCCTCAGGCGAGATTCTCGGAGCTTATCACCTATGGACCCACCAACGCTCGAGCGTTCCAACACCTGTCCAAGGAGCGGGCAGAGTTGATGCCTACGGCGCCCGAGTTCAAGGAGCGACAGATTGTCCAGGACTACGCCTTCTGGAATGAGGTGGATACCACGGGAGAAACTGGCTTGCGACGCGCCATCGTTGAGTGGGAGCGCTGGATCGCTGGAGGCTAAGATCACCAATTTCTCTGATGGGCGATCCGGGCGGGCGGGACGGATAGCTCTCTATTTTCCCGGAGTTGCGCTTCTGATTGTCGGCTACGCCGCGCCGATGGCCATCGTCGTCTGGATCAGCCTGCGGCATCAGGGGCATTGGAGCATTCAGGCCTACACCGAGATCATTCGCACGCCCGTCTTGTTGGGAATTTTCCTCAAGACCCTATGGATGGCATTTTCCGTCACCGGGCTCTGTGCGTTGCTGGGATATCCCTATGCCTATTTCGTAGCGACCCGGATCCGCCGCTATGCCATTCCGATCATGATGCTGGTAGCGATCCCCTATCTGACCAGCATCCTGATCCGTTCCTATAGCTGGATCGTGATCCTCGGCAGCTCCGGCATTGCGAACCGGCTCCTCATTGCCGTCGGGCTGACACGCGAACCCTTGCCGCTCGTCTTTAGCAGCTTTGGCAGTTATGTCGGCATGGTCCACATCCTTCTGCCGATGATGATCCTGCCGCTCTACGGCGCCTTTCGGAGATTTGATCCTGCGCTGATCAAGGCCGCGCAGAGCCTTGGCAGCGGCCCGGCGACCGTCTTTTGGACGGTCGTTTTTCCGCTCTCGCTCCCGAGACTGGCGGCCGGATGTGCGATGGTCTTTCTATGCGCCCTCGGCTTTTACATCACACCAGCCATGCTTGGAGCCCCTGGCGACTACATGGTGGCCCAGGCTATTGAAGTCCGCGTCTCGACATTGGCGGATTTTGACTTCGCAGCGGCCCTGGCTTGCATGCTGTTTTTCGGGGTGACCGCGTTCCTGGCCCTGTTTCGCGGGAACATTGTCGCTCCGGGATCTGTCGGGCAGGATCGATGGCGGTCCGGGCGAGGCGGCCCCGGGGCCTGGTATCGGCGATTGGGTATCGACCACGCGGCGATAGCTCTGCTCACTTTGTGCGATGCAATGGCTTTTGTCGCCAGCCCTTGTCTCTTCATCCTCTTCGTTTTGGTCCTGCTGTTCCTGCTGGCGCCGATGATCGTCGTCGTCATGATCGCGTTCAGCAATGCACCCTATCTCATGTTTCCACCTCCGGGCCTTTCTATACGCTGGTTTAAGTCACTGCTCGCCGATCAACGCTGGCGCGACGCGGCCCTCTTCAGCTTCAGCATGGCCGCACTTTCCGCTTCCACGGCATCGCTGGTGGGGACAGCTTATAGTGTCTCTCTCACTAGAGGTGCCTTCCGCGCACGCGGGGGCATGTGGCTGGCCGCGATTGTCCCGATGATCCTGCCCCAAATCGTGCTTGGGCTCGGGTTGTTCTTCCTCACTGCTGCATTGAACCTCAACGGTACAATCGCCGGTTTCTGGCTCGGCTTTACGGTTCTCGGATTTCCCTACGTGGTCATTATCATGACGGCCGCCTTGCAAAACAGCGACATGGATGTCGAGCGAGCGGCAGTCGGTTTAGGGGCCGCGCCGATGACAGCCTTCTTGACAGTTACGCTGCCACTTCTCGTTTCCGCCCTGTCCAGCGCCTTCCTCTTCGCCTTCCTCGCCGGGTTTGATGATCTCGTCTTGAGTATGTTCTTGAGCTCGCCATCCAAAACTCCACTCGCAATGTTGATGTGGCAGGATATTCATCTGGAAATCAGCCCCAAGACAGCCGTAGTCGGCGCTCTCCAATTGGCCGTGTTATTGACGGTATCCATGCTCGCGGTCTTCCTGAGGAAATCCAAAGGCGCAATTGAAAAGTTCTGAATGATCCTATCGCGAGTGCTTGTGCCGACGCTATGCGCGCCCTGGAACGTCGAGGAAGGACTGAGCGAAGGTTGGATGCCTCAGCCCAACAGTGGTGGCGAGTTGACTGTGGCAGGAATTCGTAGGGTTGATTTCTCGGTGGTTTGCATCGACGCTCGACATTCGCACGCGGCTTTGTCTGCACGCTTGATTGTGAATTGACCTGCAATCCGTTCACTTGCCTGCCTCGACCAGGAGCCTTGCCAAAGAGTCTTGGCACAATTTTCATGGTAATTGTCACTCACGCTCCTGGCCAATTTCAATCCACCCCAAATATTAGTTAGTCGTATGAATGTTTCCGAAGCCATCGAGCGGCGCATTTCGGTCCGTTCCTTCAAGCCCGATCCGGTGTCCGAAAAGTGCGTAGTCACGCTGTTGGAGAAAGCCCGACGCTCACCTTCGGGAGGGAATCTTCAGCCATGGCGTGTCTACGCGCTCACGGGTGGTCCGCTCGACGAACTAAAGAGGCGCGTTAGCGCAAATCCCATTGGGGAGCCTCCAGAATACCAGATTTACCCAAACTCGCTGTGGGATCCCTATCGGCGCCGGCGCTGGGAGTACGGAGAGGATCTCTATGCGGTGATGGGCATTCCGAGGGAAGATCGCGCTGGTCGGATGCGACAACTGACTCGAAACGGGCAGCTGTTCGGTGCGCCGGTCGGCCTGTTTTTCTGTCTCGACCGAAGGCTGGGCTCGCCGCAGTGGGCGGACCTCGGTATCTTCATCCAGACGGTGATGCTACTTGCCGTCGAAGAAGGACTCTCGACCTGTACGCAGGAATACTGGTCGCGCTACCCAAAGACCCTGACGGAATTGCTCGGATTGTCCGCTGAGGAATTGGTCTTCTGCGGGATGGCCTTGGGCTTTGCAGACGAAGATCCGATCAACACACTTAGAACCAGGCGAGATCCGATTTCCGATTGGACCGTCTTGCGCGGCTTTAGTTGATTTGAGCCCAATCGGGATGTCGTTTCGGTCGTTTACGGATGACTACAAGCGGCAAGCGGTCGATCTCGTAGCATCGAGTGGGCGCTCGGTCGGATCGGTGGCGAAGCCGCTTGGGCTGCGCGATTCCGTGCTGCGGTGGTGGGTGGAGCAGCGAGGGGCACGGCTGGAGCCGAGCGGCGACGCGGCGCCCTACAACGCAGGCGACGCTGCCGTCGGTGGACCACGCGGCAGAGAAACGCGCGCGTTTGCAGCGATAGAACGAGCGGCTGCGCATGGACTGCGGCTGGGAGGGTAGCGGCCGTTTGATTATTGGAGGCTTAACCCCCGTTAAAAAACGTGGTCCATTGGCTATGCCAATCGTCATCTTCCCAATCGGGATCGCCGCCAGGGCGACGTCACCACTCTCAAGTTCGCATGTGCGAATGAGCAGGGCAGCAAAGTCGCTTGCTTCGTGGGCGAGGCGGCCGCGGCAAGGAGCACCGCAAATTTGCCGCGGCCGGAGCCGCGCTGCAAGGTTGTTGCCGGCCACCGTCCCGCAGAGGGGCTCGGCCACCTGGCGAAGCAGGCAATCACCCAATGGGATGGCCGTAACCATCCGGTGAGGCTTCACCGGTCTTCACCGGACGGATACCGCGCCAAGCACTGCTTCGCGTTTAGGGCGATGTGTACTGCAACGCGAAGACCCATCTTAATTTCAACGCAACGGTGACCTGAGCAGATTCAACCAATGCATCTGGATCGAGCCAAGAGTCAGCCAGTAGCGATAGAACTGCACTATCGTATCATCGACCGCGATCGATCCCCTCACTGGTGGACCGCTCTGCCGGAGCATGCTTCTTTGTCCTGTAAGCATTGAAATCGTTGACTATTGCTGACTTCCCGGCCACTTTAGTACCTACGTGCTATACGTTGGGGTACCAGATTCAAAGAGCTGCAATCATCGGCTAGCGTTTGCTGTCTGCTTTCGTATTCCGAAGGATAACGTGGTGCCACGACCTGCGCCGCTAATGTCCGACGAAGCCATCTTTGATCAGCCTCCCGGCGAGCCTTGAACTGATCCAGGCATTTCTTTGAGCAAAGGGCTGTTCGCCAACAATAATGGCGGATTAGGCCAAAATTTCCGCGGCACATGGCGCAGCACTTAGTCGAGTTGCTGCGGGACGGATGGGAGTTGTTGAACATTCTCGCCTCCTGTCGGCGTTGGTGATGAGACCTGCCTCTTGCATTGCCGGCCGCCAACGCGCAGCGCCCAGGCGAACGGCGTCTGTCTACATTCTCGCGACATGCTTGGGTACTAGGCGCAATCGAATATGCGCCTCCTTGGCGATCCAGAGCGCTACATCAGAGCGCGTCGTCAAGATTCTTCCACGATAATGGATTGTTGATCTCTTTATATGCGTTGATCGGACTATGCCGGTCAAATCCTGCGTTCTGGCGCCGCCCCCTGAAGAATTTCAATCTTCGAGGCGCCTCCGACTATTCTATTGCCGCTTCGCTGAGCTGTCAGATGTAACGGCGCTCGTTGCGCGACACAGCACAGGGCACTATGGATGGGTAACGCGGATCCGATCCCAAGTTTGGGCTGCTCCACCCTCGTACACAATCCCAAGGCCTTCCATGATTCGTCACATCGTCTTCTACATCTGCAAGGAGACAGGTCCGACATCGGCAAGATCGTCGAAGGCCTTTCGATACTCACCACCATTCCGCATGCGCGCCGGTTGGAAGTCGCACGCAACCGGAAGGCGGACCAGTTCGGGAACGACATAGACGTAATCGTCTACGGAGAGTTCGATAACGAGACCGAACTCGCCGCTTATAAGGCCCATGATCTATGCGAGAAATCGATCAAGCGGGTACGACCACTCCGGAAGCTGCGGTTCGCAGCCGACTACAACGTATAGGCGGATCCGGTTTCACCTTGACGGCAGCAATAGGCCGCACCGATTCGAACTCACGGGTTCGTAGAGCGGCTGCAAATTGTCAATACTCCCCAATTGAAGGGCCGATTGACAATTTCCGTGCCGCAGAGCCAATCCGCGCAGCAGGCAGGCAGTCGCGGGATCACGGCAACGCGGATGGGGCGGATACATCATCCTCAAAATGATTGATTGAGCTATAGGGATGCGGGCCGGTGAGGCTCCACCGGAGGCTTACGGATGGCCTAAAGAATCGTTGACGGTCTTAAACAGATGGAGGTCGGCGACGCGCTTGCCGGTGGCGTTGCCGACGTCCAGCGCCTCCGTTAGGCGCTCCTGGTAGCGCGCGGGGTTGGCCAGAGTGCCGCGGTCATCGAGAAAGTTGAAAGGGGAAAATCCGCGGCGTGCCAATGTGTGCAAGGCTCAGCGTCAGCCGAATACGCGTGTGCCACATTCCCCGTGCAGAAAGTTGTCGTCAGGGGTTTGATCAGCAGGTCTTCGATACAGCAACTACTTTTTCTCCACTCTACGCCGGCCTCCTACGACAACTGAATACTTGTTGAACTAACCTGCTTCGTGCCTTCTCTACTCATCCCCCGTCGCCGTCCTGCCTTACCGGATGATTTCCGCGACGCGCCAATGCTGCGAAAGCCAGAATCATAAGGCACGCCGCAGAGAGAGGTTGACAATTTCCGCCGGGAGCAAAGCGAAAGAATGCTCGCTCTGGAACTGACAACGGTACAACATATTCTTTGTTCATAACGAACAGATCTGGTGCCGGGAAGACACACCCTACTGAGCCGGAGCGCTTTTCGTAAAATTTGTGCTGTCTTTGCACGACCAATGCTGCCGAATCTGCGTAACCCTCTTGCAGTCAGAGAAAGCTGTCGGTCGCGGGTAAATCTGTGCGAAGCGAGTGCTGATTGGGACTTCAAAAATAAGCTGCCGCTTCATTTAGCATTTTGTCAGGGCGGCGAGGAGGTTTCCAGCATGCGGTGAAACGCATGTGGCGTTTCGAGGCCGATCAGCAAGAATCAAGGCCTGGTGGATCATAGGTGCGCTTCGCCGCCGAGCGTTTGGTGAGGCGTCAAAGAATATCGGACTGACTGCGAGGACGCAGGTCGCGTTCGCGTCTTGGGGAAAATACAGGTGGAGCAATACCGGTTCGGCTCGAACGTCAATTCGTTATGCCAACCGCCTCGCACTCTCCGCGGCAGCGGGGTCGGAAGTGCGAGAGAGCGATGGTAGGCGATGGTTCTGTTACATTAGCCGACGATGTCAGGGTTTATGTCGTGGGCGACATCCACGGTCGTTCGGATTTGCTCGATAGGATTGCCGATCTCATCAGACAGGATCTTGCCGAGCGCCCTGTCGCCGAAGCGCTCACGGTGACGTTAGGCGATTACGTGGACCGGGGTCCGGATTCGCGGGGCGTCCTCGAGCGGCTTGCGCGAAACGTGTTTCCCACCCCGTACATCCCGCTCAAAGGCAATCATGAGGAAATGCTGCAGCTGTTCCTGATGGAC
This sequence comes from Bradyrhizobium sp. USDA 4341, assembly GCF_054063755.1. Taxonomy (NCBI): domain Bacteria; kingdom Pseudomonadati; phylum Pseudomonadota; class Alphaproteobacteria; order Hyphomicrobiales; family Nitrobacteraceae; genus Bradyrhizobium; species Bradyrhizobium sp. USDA 4341. The sequence continues at coordinate 284,397 of NZ_JBSSGO010000001.1, forward strand.
CCGGAGATCGGTGCCGACTGGAGACGCTGGGGTGGGCTGGAGACGATTCAGTCCTATGGCGTAGCAGTCGGCACGCTCATGGTCGGAAAGGGAATCGAGCGGGTGTCTTACGCCTTTCGTGCCGCATTCCCCGATGAGCATAGTGCGTTTCTCGCATCATTGAAGCTTTCGATCTCGGTCGGCAGATATTTTCTATGCCACGCTGGCGTGCGGCCGGGCATCCCACTCGAATGGCAGCGACCTACCGATTTGCTCTGGATCCGCGACGAGTTCCTCAACAGCAACGCGGACTTTGGTAAGATTGTCATTCACGGGCACAATCCTGTCACTCAGCCCGAGATACGTGCCAACCGAATTAACATAGATACGGGTGCTTTTGCGAGCGGTCGCTTGAGCTGCCTTGTGTTGGAGCGTGACGCTCGGAGGTGCCTGCAGGCGAGCTAGGTAGGAGCGATAGGGCCGGGCTCTCTAGGTAACAGGCGATGGTCGAGATAAACGGTCAGATTCAATGCCGTGACGTCTGACGCAAGGCGACCAAGTCGAGACCGCCCAGGGCTCGGCTTGGTGCCGGGTTAGGACTGGTGAGTCCTTGGACCGGCGTATGCTTGGCACTGTCGATCCGGCGGCCGAAATCGGCTCTGCGAAAGTCGGATCACCGAGCATGGTGTGACCCCCTTCTCGGCCACGCGAGGACCGTTTGGCATTTCGATTCTTAGTGAATTGATCCAGAGCCCAGATCCGAACGCGCCAAATAGAACTCATACGCTGCGCGATCCCAGCGCGCGCCGCACCATATGCCGCAAAAATGGACTTTACCCGGGGTGTGGTGGCTCCCTGTTCATGGCAGTCGATATGAACTCTTGCGCGCGAACGGTCAGAAATAATCGGCGCCCGCCGAGACCAGAGATCAAAAAGGTCTCGCAGCGAAGCCGCCTTCCGAACCTCGCTCAGAAATTCTTCTCTCCAGCAAGATCGATGATGTTCACATGCAAACCGAAGGCGTCGCTCGGCCACTTTCGGCGCATGAGAAGGTACTATTAGGGAACGTTGACAGGCGGCATAGGAGCGGTCGGGAGCACCCCGTGCGGCTGACGATGAACAGACGAGACGGCGGCGATTGCAATCGCCAACGCGATGACTCCGCGCATGATGATGCTCTGCTTGGAATGCACGCTCAATGGAGATCGCGAGGCGTTCGTATACAACGGATCACAAGCCCTTTCGGCGCGTTCATTGCCCGCCCCACGCCATGCGCCCTGCGCGAGGAGGTGAAGGACGGCCCTTCGGGGTCGGCAATCAGATGCTGGTCTAATCACCGGGGCGATGCTTCGGTTTCGTGGGGGGACACATTTTTCGACCCATCAATCAGTCGTGCTGTTTCGCGGCAACGCGCACAGGATCCGTATCGAGGAATTGCGTCGGCTGGTCAAAGGAGCGTCTAGATCCGAGAGCCTCTCTTTGGGTACGTTCAAGCGGTGACATTTCAGGGCGTTCAGACAGCATTGTGCGGGGTCCGTGTTGTCGGTGGTGCTCTGAATGCGCATGTGCTCCCAGTGCACATGACTACTTTCGCCTGTCCGGGGATTGCGCCGCTCGGGCGTAACCCAGACGCTGGTGCGCTTCGACGTCCAAGGCTTGATTCGCATGATGAGCGGCGTGTTGCAGATCGATCAACGCCAATCCCTCCAAGAAAATGGATACAGCTCCAACAAGCTGGTTTCAAGCGCTTATGCCTCGTTCAGTCGGCAATCTCGGTGGAAGAGGCAATGAACTGCCAAGCCGAGGTGACACGTTGAGGTAGGCAACAAGTTTGTCCGTCCGCTGCGTACTGTGTTCGTCGGAGCGCAACCCCCCGAATCAAGGTATCTCATTACGGATCATGGCAGACAGTAACAGCAGCCGCCCTGAGGTATCGGAGACAGCCGAACAGCGCGAATTGAGGCGCTGCAAGCAGGAAATTGTCCGCCTCAAAGCTCTGGTTGTACTGCTCTCCGAAATCGCCTTACGCAACACAATCGAACGGGTTAAGCGTGGGCGGAGTGCGCTGGGCAAGAGCGCCGAGCCGTAACGAGGGGAAAATGAAACCATCTCCTTGTCTCTGTGTTATGGCCAGACAAGACGGTAGCGCTCTCTATGGAGTGAGGGCCCTCGGGGCGGCGAATCCGTCTCTCGTATCTCTGGGCCCAATGGTCTCGCGCCAATCGCAACGCTGATTGGCACTTCTTCGCCGACGCCCGTATCTCTCATGCGGTCAACTGTGAAAAATTGGACGTCACCCGCGAACTATCAAAGGCAAGTCACAAACCTTAAAAAAGCCCCCAAGCTCCTTGTCTAGCCTGCGCGGCCTCGCGCGCCAATTTTGAAAGTCAGAGCAGCAATGTTACCCTGAGGCAAGATCGCGCTCTTTGTCGACGGCGCCAACCGCCACGCAACCGCCAAGGCGCTCAGCCCCGAGCACAGATGGACCGCGGTTTCCACCATGACGAACCAGCCGCCAATGGTCGCGGACGACCTTCGGCGGCAAGTGGACGAGTTTATCGGCCTGGCAAAGTTGAAGCTGAAGCTTGGTCGCGTCAATCGGAACGTCCTAGCCTCGCGTCAGGCCGCGATTCGGCCGGTGCAGATTACGAATGAAGATAAGTTGTTCATGCTGATCGCGAGTCTTCAATCACCGTCGTCGGGCTGACGATATGTCGGACGGTCGCGTGGTCCATGGAACGATAGCCGCGGTTGACGTACAGATGCAAACCAGTATTGCAAATGACCTTGTCAGCTGGCTATCGCCCGGCTCGAGTGACGTCTCGGGAGGCCGCTTCTCAGAGTGAGAATCGTTGATGCGATCTCGGTGGCTGGGACCGGGCGGCTGAATAGGAATCCCTGCACTTCGTCGCAGCCTTCCGCCTTCATCTGGTTCAACTGCTCCATCGTCTCAACCCCCTCTGCCGTCGTCGTCATACCGAGGCTTTTTGCCAGGCTTGTAATGGCTCTTACGATTATTTTCGATCCAGGTGTCGCCGCTGTGTCACGGACGAATGTCTGGTCAATCTTGAGCTTGTCAAAGGGAAAGCTGCGCAGATAGCTCAACGACGAATAGCCGGTCCCAAAATCGTCTAAAGCGATGCGCAACCCTTGCGCCTTCAGCTTGTGCAGTGTTGCAATCGTCTCGACGCTGTTCGAAAGCAGAACAGTTTCGGTGATCTCGAGTTCAAGTCGGCGGGGAGACAGCCGTGATGCAGCTAGTGCGCCTGCGATGCGCGTAGCAAAGTTCGGGTCACGAAATTGAACTCCGGACACATTGACAGCCACTTTGATCTCGTCCGGCCACATGACCGCCTGCTCGCAGACGCGATTCAAGACCCATGCACCGAGTTGCGTAATGAGACCAATGTCTTCTGCGATGGGAATGAATTGGTCGGGGGGCACCAGCCCCCGTTCCGGATGACGCCAGCGCAACAATGCTTCGAAGCCGCTGATCCGGTCCTTCCGCAAGTCATAAATCGGTTGATAGAACAGAGTGAACTCGTCCTTGTCCATGGCCTCGCGCAGATCGAGTTCGAGTGCCCGGCGGCTCTGCAGACTTGCGTCCATCGCCGGCTCAAAAAACCGCCATGTTCCCCTGCCGTCTGTCTTGGATCGGTACAACGCCATATCGGCGTTTTTCAGCAGCTTTTCGCTTGTTGTGCCGTCACTTGGCGCGAGCGAAATTCCGACGCTGCAGCCGACCATAAGACGATGCCCGTTTAGTTCATAAGGAGCTCCAATGCATTCGACGACGCGGCGTGCGAGACATTCCGCGTCTTCAGCGTTGCTGATATCAGATTGTATGATCGCAAACTCGTCGCCGCCCAAACGGGCAACGGTATCGACTTCGCGGACGCACGCGCTCAATCGCTCGGCGACCGCACAGAGCAGCCTATCACCGATCGGGTGGCCCAAGGTGTCGTTGATCTGTTTGAAATTATCCAAATCCAGGCAGAACACCGCAAAGCCAGAGCCCCGGCCGGCTTCCGCAACGGCCTGTTCAATGCGCTCGGTGAACAATGAGCGATTTGGCAGTCGGGTCAAAGCATCATGGCGCGCCATGAAGATAATTTGGGATTGCGCTCTCTGTTGTTCCGTCACGTCTTCGCAACTGCTGAGCCAGCCGCCATCCGACGTGGAACGATGCGCGATCGAGATGACGCGTCCGTCGCTGAGGCGCTGGAGATAGTTGCCGGTGTCGTGGCGAGCCAAAAATGTTACCCACTCCCCCAGCAGATCGGCCACCGTCTGGCCACCATGATTTCCAGCCGCAACGCTCAGACCGAGCACGTCCTCGAAAGTGATGCCCTGGAATACGAGCTCGAGCGAAAGACCATAGATCTCGCAGAAGCGCCGGTTCACGACTTGCAGCCGTGCATCACGGTCGTAGAGGCAGAGCCCCTGAGACATGTGCGTCAGCGCCGCGTCCAGTCTCAGGTTTGTCGCTTCCAACTCGGCTTCCTGCTGCTTCAAGCCGGTGATATCGCTATAGACGAGGATGACGCCCCCCTCCTGAGTCGGACTGCGGCTGACGCGCAACCAGCGTCCATCGGGGAGGCGGGTTTCGCTCGGCGCCGCTTCGGCGTCGTCAACGGCCTCTTGGCGAGTGATTGCCGCTGCGGTTGACCCGTGGCACGGCTCCCGCTCGATTTGCGCAACACTCGAATCAACGAGCCGCGAGGAGCAGCGGATGAATTCGCTCGCTCGGGAATTGGCCAATGCGATCTGTCCGTTCGCGTCCAACAGCACGACACCTTCTTGAGAGTTTTCGAGCGCGTCGGAAAGCCGCGCCTGCGCGGACCGTCGTTGCGCCACCTCTCGGTCAACCATCTCCCTGATGTTGTCCCGCATCTTCCTCATGGCCGCGAGCAGCGAACCCAACTCATCACTGCCGCCTGTGGGAATGTCCGTGTTCAAGTCGCCATCGGCAATGCTCCTCGCCGCCTTGGACGCAACGGCTACAGGCCCGATGATTCGGCGCGCCAATAGCCATGAAAAGAGCCCGGACAGAAGCAGCGCAATGGTCAGCCCTGCTATATTAAGTTGCAGATCCCGTTTGATCGTAGCAAGCGCTCGCTGACGGAATAGAAAGCCATCTTCCGCCGTATAGTTCACCAGCAGTTCAATCTGCTGATTTACGGCGTCGGAAAGTTTGTCGACATCGTCGATGTCCCGAGTGCCAGTTTCATCGTCCCGACCGTCATCAGCAGAGGCTTGAAGCGGGCGGCGATGAAGCGCGAGCCAGGCGTTTGCTGCCTCTTTGACCTTGGCGGCGGCCTGCGCAGCTTGCGCCGATTGCGACCGTTCAGCCGCTATGGTCACATCCTCCGCAAGTGTCTTCGCCAGCTTGCCGAGTTGATCATCATCGCGGACACGGGCCGCCGGGTCTCTTGTGACGCGTAGTCGTGAAGACGCTACGCGCATCGCAGCAAAATCGGCACCGGCTGCGCGCGCGTAGTTAATCGACATCAGAGACTGATCGAAGGTTCGGGTAACGAGGTCCCCTGCGTGCCGGATACCAAGGACTGAATACCCTCCAAGGCTCGCTGCAATCGCGGTCATTGCGAGACAAAATAACAAGATCGCGATTCGGATCGAGCCTCGAGGCGGGACAAGGCGCCCAAACCAAGTGGCCACGGACCGAATGGCCGCCGGGGCGACTTTCGATTGACGGGCAAACCTGCAGACGAAAAGAGTCATCCAAAGTCTTTCGCTAAGACATAAGAACTTCGGAGTAGCTGCATCGAGACGGTTCCGTTCACTCCTCGCCGCACTGCTTCTCAAGTGCCACGAAGTTCGGCCGGCCGCAGCTTGCCCCGACTGGGCTCGTTCTTGCATGTGGGGCGGGAAAGCGGAGAGCAGCAGAGGCGGTGTCTGGCTATTTCAAAGAGCCGCTGATCGTAGCAAATTTCGCGCTGAGCTTAACGCCGAGCCCATTCACGGCCGCGATGATCGCCACTGAAATACCTGCCGCTATCAGCCCATATTCTATGGCCGTCGCTCCAGACTCATCGCGTAGAAAGCGTACTAGCGTTTTCATCGTGCGTGCCCTTCCAAGGTTGGCGTTCAGGAGTTTGCGGGCAATTTGTTAAAATCGGCAGAATCTGATTCGAGATTGCGTCCGTTGTGAGCGCGAACATTTTGTACGAAACGCACCAATATACGCGCGCTCTGCAAGAATCACGGTGAACGTCTCAATGGACAGAGACGTCGCCGCAATGGTTTGGCCTCAGAAATGGTGCAGCTGGTCGTAGTTGCCCGTGGCAAGGCACTCCTCCATCGGCTGAACGCTCTTGCGATCGCCAGGACCGATCAATCCCGCAACATACAGAGGGCACATCCGCCGTCGGTTTTATGACCCAACCGATCCAGGAACGGCTTCAGCCAGCGTTCGAGTTCGTCTTCCCATTCCGCCATGGTCAGCCCTCCAAGAGCCGACCACCCATGAGTCATTGAAATATTGATTCGGGAATCCTATAAAGCACGGCAAAACCGACATTCTGCCAATGTAGTGGCTTCTGGAATGGGCCTTTGTTCGTCAAGTCCCTCTGAACAAATCTCATCGCCAGGATCATGCTACTGTCCGTGGTCAGCACAAAGACCGCCACATCATGCCATCAGATCCAGAGCCGGCAGGTCAATCTAGGACGCGTGATCTGCCGCAGCATTCACAGCACTACTCCCGACCTTGCCAAGCCCTCGTCCCGGCGACGGGACCTCTGTAGAAGCGATGCCGTTTTCGACCGCTCCCCAAACTTGCTCTACCTCCTATGCGGTCGCCGCGGGCTGACTCCAGCGGAACTCGGTCGCGTCCACCCACATGCGATGCAACACAACGCCCAACTTGCGAGCAAGGGCCACTTTGGCGCGCTTCATGCCCCGCCGTCGCGCAACCTTGAGTGCCCAGCGCTTCAGGCTCGAGAAGCGTGTCGCACGCGTCAGCATGATATGCGCCGCTTCAAAGAGCGCGGTCCGCACCATGGCGTCGCCGACCTTGCTGACGCCTCCGTCTCGGTCGGTCTCACCCGACCTGGCTAGGCTCGCGAAGGCCGGCCCATTACGGCATCTAGTAAAGCGGCGCCAGCACAGGGGAACGAGGAGTCCGCAGCACTCGCCCATCATTGAAGCGGGAGACGAGATACGGCCATTGTAGACGATGCATTTAAGAGATGCATTTAAGAAAGGAGTCCAATGGTGGACCGATTGTCGATCGCAGCGGCGGCCGTCTCCCTGTTCGGCGGATTTGGCGCTACGCGCTACCGCGCTTCCGACTTAGTCCCACTACGGCCCGTCGCGCGGCTGACGCTCGGGGGAATGCCGGCGTCTCCACATCAGATCGCAAGCCCGCGCGCCAGAGTCGGCGGCACGGTTGCGGCGCACATCAAGAGCGGCGCCCTCCCGTCGAAGTAAACGTGCCTGGATCTCACGCCGCGCAGCGGCTTGCGTGGTCGAAGCGCGCTTGAGGTTGTCGCCGAGTCCTGTCGACTTGGCGGTACTGGTTGTGTGAAGGCCGTGCGCTCCACCACTGGAGCCGTTTAAATTTGCTGGGCGATTCGCGGGGCTGAGACAGATCAGAGCCTCGTCAATCCCCAGCCGGGGCTTCAACCGGCACGGCAAAGCCCGCCTTTACACGATCCATTATGACCATTGTCTTGAAGGCCTTGATATTCCTGTTCTCACAGAAGAAGTGACGGGTGAACTCCTCATATTCTTCCATCGTACGAGCGGTGACGTATAGGACAAAATCAGCATCGCCGGTGACGTAGAATCCACTAACGACGTCGGCTGACGATTTAATGGCCTTCTTAAACCGATCAATTACATACGCATTTTCCTTTTCCAAGGTCACTAACGTGAGCACTTGAATAGGCCTTCCGACCGCCTTAGGCGAAACGATCGAGACATCGGCCTCGATGAGGCCTTGCGACCGGAGCCTCTTCAGTCGTCGTTGACAGGCAGTAGCGGAAAGTCCGGCCATTTCACCAATTTGCTCGGAAGTTAGCCGGTTGTTCTTTTGCACAATCTCGAGGATGCGGGCGTCTATTCGGTCGTATCGCATTGGTTCCCCACCCCTTGAGGTGACTTTCGCCGCAAAATGCTCGTGTGATGCAGAGACTACAAGTGTATGACCGCGATCAGCGCGCCTAGCGACCCTCGCGCCAGCCCCGCCTCGTGATCCGCTCGCCCATACCTTGGCGCGACCGGTTCATGCGCTCTTATTCTGCCCGCGATCAGATTACCTCTGCCATCTTGGTTGGAAGTAACAGTTGGCGCGAGCGTGGGGGCGGCGGATCCCGAGTAACTGATTGGTTGCTTTATGAATAGGCACCGCGGAGAATAAATGCACTTTCCCGAATATCGAGGGGCGCGCGAGACGAAAATGTTCGGCGCCGGCCCTACGAAGGCGATTGGCCGAGGATGCCAACCAGCTCAGTAGGGCGTCCGTGCCGGTGTAGTTACATCTTGCTGCCGTCTTCTAGTTTTGGAGATTTTCATTCTTATGCTGCCGTAATCGACACGTTAGATCTTTCATTCACGGCGGCCGACGGTCGCACTGCAATTGATTGCTGCTGCAATTAAGGGCGGGCGCTTAGCTATCATTCGTCCGGCAAAACGATTTGCCAAGTGATGGGCGGCGTTCATGTTCGCTCAGAGTGCAGCCCGACCCGGCGTCCTGGTGAGCAGCCCGGATGACCGCTTTAGGCTGTTGCGCGTTGGTGTGATCAGAGCGCGATCGTGCGAAAACACTCTCGCCAGACGAAGCAACAAGAGGGCGCCTCGATCGGTTGCTAACGCATTCGCTTGCTCGATTCGAATCAGCGCTCGCATCGGCTCGCCAATCCGAAGCGCTTTGGCAGCGCGGGGAGGCGGTCTGCCCTCGTCCGCGCAATCAAATGCAATGGAGGGACGCGATAGTTGGCCCTGTCTGCGGGCCGCCGATCCAGGTCGCCCGGGCGCAATGGTCAGTTTGACACTGTCGATCTGGCGCCGAACCTCGGTTGCAGCGCAACTGGCCCGTCGCAACAATTGAGCCGACAGGTCCCGCAATCGGGACAGGTCAGCGCTAGCGTGGAGGGGTTCTGAATCAGTTCAATCTGAATGGGCTGCATGCTCGTGCCGCTCCGTCAGTGCCGATCATTTAAGCCGGCCGACGTAGTCGATCTCGCCACCACGGGGATGCCATGAGCAGCGACAAACGTTTGCTTGTGTCCTGTCAAGCGGCCGATCGACCACCACTGTGAGCCAGACGGCGCTCTCAAATCCTGCATGTGACGATCGTCTTCCGGTGCATTTCAACGCCAGTTATCGAATACCGCCGCAGTCAAGCGACGAAAAGAAACAGGTGAGGCGAACCCGGCGTGCGGCAAATGCAAGGGTTGCGCGTGATCCCGGCGAGCAAATTGTCGCCACGTCCCTTCTCCGACATCGTGGTCTTGCCGAACGGCGCCGCGCCGGTACGCGCTGGCAGGCAGTGGCGGACGAGTCCTCATTCCAATCTTGCGCCAGATCGATAGCGCGGCTGCTGCGCAACGTCGGCCCGTGAGGGCCCGAGCGGAACCGGCACGCCATCGAGGCTCCTTGCCCGGGTGCATCTCGGGCGCTGCATGACGTTGCCGACAACACGGCGTGCTAGGGGCTATGTTGTCGTGCCGCACGGACGCCGGCACTCCATGCATATGGAAGTGCCTCGCCATTCAGCTCATGTGCGCCGATTGCGCGGAGCTTGAAGATCAGGGGATTGTGGGAAGCGATAGTCCGTGCGTTGCGCCAGTGCCGGTCGATCGCGAGTTTCTCCGAGCTGAGAGAGGCGCCGCCTACCTCGAAAAGCGCTGTCACGGCATCGAGAACTAGCTTGATGACGACCACCTGAGCCTGAGCCGCTGCAAGCTCGGAAGCATCGAGTTGCTGAGGGTCTTGGTGGCGACCGTCGAGGGTCCGCGCGAGCTCGTCGACCGCAGCGAGGACAGTCGCCCGCGCGCCGAATGCCGCGCTGAAAAGCTGCCCGATGACCTGCTGTACGAGGGGATCATTCCGCGGCAGGTCGGCGACAGCATGGGTAAAAGTGCGGGTTCGTGCCTTGATCCATTCGGTCGTATCGGTGGCGGCACGTTTCGCGATTCCGGCAAGGGTCGCGAGCAGGATCAATTGAACGTGGGCGGTTCCGAAGACGCGGCCTTCCGTTCCATATCCGGGGCCGAGAATGCGGTCCGGAGCGACCGCTACATCCTTGAATTTGGCCGTGCCGCTGGCTGTTAGTTTTTGGCCGAAGCCATCCCAGTCGTCCTGAACATCGACGCCAGGCTGGTTGCTGTCGACAAGAACCGTAACGCGTCGGCCGTCTTGATCGGCCGCGACAACCAAGTGATCGGCATAAAGGGTGCCAGTCGTGTAATATTTTGTACCATTGAGCCGAAGCTCGGTTCCCTGCGACGCCACGACGGTCTGGTAGCGATCGACAGCGCCCACGCCTGGTTCGGTCACTGCGACGCCGATCACCGCGCCGTTTGCGATGGCGCCGAGCCACCGCGCCTTGACCGCCTCATCGTTGTTCAATCGCAAGTCCTCGACAAAGTTGAGGTGGGCCCTCAGAGCCTGCGGCAGGTTGGAATCGGCGGCCGCAAGCTCGATAAGCAGGTCGAACGTCTGACGCAGTGTGGCGCCGAGCCCGCCGAATTCGACCGGTACACGCAAGGCGCCGAAGCCTGCCTCTTTCAATAGCCTGATCTCATCGAATGGCAGCGTGCGGTTTCGCTCGCGCGCCACCGCACCCGCGGCGATCTTCTCGAAGACCGGACCAAATCGCGCTTGCAGCTCGTCATCCCTTTTCGTGGGGTTCGCAACGTGAATGGTCATCGGTCCGCTCGTCTTGAGATCAATCGTGTTGCGTCGAAGAATAGTCTGCTTTCCGCTGAGAGCCAGACTGAATTTGCGTTGGATCGAAGACGAATGTTCGGAGCAGCGTATCGTACGAAGAAAAATCTGCCTGCCATATGTGTCTGAATGTGTGGCCTTGCCACGCACTCTTGGATGAAGGAAGTCGAGATGAAGGTAACGATGATCAATTCGAGAGGAAATATTCTCCGAAGCGACCCGCGATGCAGCGGACCGTATCGCGATGCGAATGCTTCGAGGCGGTTCGTTGTCGTGGCCCAGATCGAGAGCGCTATTGAACTCGGCACGATAAGGACGAACGGGAAGGCGTCGAGAGAGATTTTCTCATCTCGCAATTGGCTGCGGCAAAAAATGCGCATTGAAAAATGCCGATAAACGCAATGGACCATCGATCGTCTGTTGTGGCCAGATATCCTTCGAAGGAAACAAGGGTATCGCAGCGCGCGAGACAACGGAGAGGTGTGAATGGCCCGGCACATTCGGTTCAACGCGTTCGACATGAATTGTGTCGGCCATCAATCTCCCGGTGTCTGGGCGCACCCCCGGGATCGCTCCTACAAGTACAAGGACCTCGACTATTGGCAGGATCTTGGACGAACGCTGGAACGCGGAATTTTCGACGGCATCTTCATCGCCGATGTCATCGGCTATTATGACGTTTACAAGAACTCCCTGTTCCATGCGCTCGAGCAGGCGGCGCAAGTCCCGGTCAACGATCCCCTGCAGCTGGTGGCGCCGATTGCACTCGCAACCGAGCATCTCGGCATCGGCATCACCGCGTCGACGTCATTCGAGCATCCCTACACGTTCGCCCGCAGGCTCTCCACCGCGGATCACCACAGCAAGGGGCGCGTCGGCTGGAACATCGTGACATCGTATCTGGAGAGTGGAGCGAAGAATATCGGCCAGGGCGGATTACGCCGTCATGACAACCGGTATGAAGTGGCGACCGAGTATGTCGAGGTACTCTACAAGCTGCTCGAGGGAAGCTGGGAGGAGGGCGCCGTCTTGCGCGATGCCGGGAAGCGGATCTTCACTGATCCGTCGAAGGTTCACGAGATCGGCCACAAAGGAAAATACTTCGACGTGCCGGGCTATCATCTCTGCGAGCCGTCGCCGCAGCGGACGCCGGTACTCTACCAAGCGGGCGCGTCCGGGCCGGGCAAGGCGTTTGCAGCCCAGCATGCCGAATGCGTCTTCGTCGCCGCGCCGATCAAGCAGGTTCTGAAATCCTACGTAGCCGAGGTGCGGCGGCAGGCGGCCGAAGCCGGCCGCGATCCAAGCATGATCCTGACCTACAATCTGGTCACGGTGATTGTCGACGAAACCGACGCAAAGGCGGTGGCCAAGTTCAAGGAGTACCAGCAATACGCCTCCTATGACGGTGCGCTGGTGTTCATGTCCGGCTGGAGCGGCATCGATTTCGGACAATATGCGCCGACCGATCTAGTCAAGAAGGTCGAGACCAATGCGATCGTGTCCGTGGTCGATCATCTCGCGAGCGGCAGCAAGTCCTGGACCATTGAGGAGCTGGCGCGCTGGGGCGGCATTGGCGGCCTCGGGCCGGTGTTTGTCGGCTCGCCGTCGACAATTGCCGACATCCTGCAGGAATGGGTCGAGGAGACCGACGTCGACGGCTTCAACCTCGCCTATGCGGTGACGCCTGAGACCTTCGAGGACGTGGTCAATCTGCTGGTGCCGGAGCTACAGAAGCGCGGCGTCTATCCGACAGGCTATCGTCCGGGGACGCTGCGCGAGAAGCTGTTCGGCGAGGGGCCATATCTGCCGTCGAGCCATCCTGCCGCGGCCTATCGTGATATCGAGGCGGTCAAGCGGAGCGCCGCCCAGGCGGCCGGTGTGGCCGGGCGACAGCCGGTCGAGGCCTGAGGCGCGAATGTCGGGACCGATCCTGCAACTCCGCGACGTGTCCCTGTCGTTTCAGGGCATCAAGGCGCTCAACGCGCTGAGCTTCGAGGTCGCGCGTGGCGAGATCTGCGCGCTGATCGGTCCGAACGGGGCCGGCAAGAGCTCGCTGCTCAACATCATCAACGGGGTGTATCGGGCCGACAGCGGCAGCGTCACGTTCAATGGCGAGCAGTTCATCCGGATCCGCCCGGCGCATGCGGCGCATCTGGGCGTCGGCCGGACTTTCCAGCATAACGAGCTGTTCCGGCATCTCAGCGTTCTCGACAATGTGCTGGCCGGACTGATCAGGCATTCCCGAACGACGCTCCTCGAGCACGCCTTTGGCGTTGGCCGGGATCGGCGCGAGACCCGCGAGTTCAAGCGCCAGGCGGACGAGATCATCGCGTTCCTAGACCTGACCAGGCATCGCGACACAGTGGTGGCAACGTTTCCCTATGGCGTTCAGAAACGGGTCGATCTCGCGCGCGCTCTGGTCGGCCGCCCGAGCCTGCTGCTGCTCGACGAGCCGATGGCTGGGATGAACCAGGATGAGAAGCACGTGATGAGCCGCCTGATCCTGGAGACCAATGCAAGCCTCGGCACCACCATCGTGCTCATCGAGCACGACATGAGTGTCGTGATGGGGCTCTCGCATCACGTGGTCGTGCTCGACTACGGCCGGAAGGTTGGGGACGGCTCTCCGGAAGAGGTGCGCAAGAATCCGGACGTGATCTCGGCCTATCTGGGCACGGCGCATTGAGGTCGAGATGAGCTTCTTCATCGAAACGCTGGTCGGCGGCCTGCTCGCGGGCGTCATGTACTCGCTGGTCGCAATCGGCTTCGTGCTGGTCTTCAAGGCCTCCGGCGTTTTCAACTTCGCGCAGGGGTCGATGGTATTGTGCGCGGCACTCACTTTTGTGACGCTGCGCGACAAGGGAATTGACTTCTGGCTGGCGGCGCTGATCACGCTGGCGGTGATGGTTCTGATCGCGATCGCCGTCGAGCGCGTCGTGTTGCGGCCGCTGGTCAATCGCCCGCAGATCACCCTGTTCATGGCCACGCTCGGAGTGTCCTTCGTGATAGAGGGCCTCGCGCAGATCGCGATGGGTGCGAGCGTGCACGAGCTCGATCTCGGCATCGTTGATACACCGATCGAGATCGGCGGGGTTCAGGTCAGCCAGTTCGACCTCATCGCAGCAGGCACCGCCGGGATTCTCGTGGTCGCGCTCTCGATCTTCTTCAACAAGACCCGTGTCGGGATCGCGCTGCGAGCGATCGCCGATGATCCGCAGGCTGCACTCTCGATCGGGATCCGGTTGCAAACGCTGTGGCAGATCGTTTGGGGTGTTGCCGGCTTCGTGTCGCTGGTTGCGGGTCTGCTGTGGGGCGCACGCCAGGGCGTGCAGTTCGCGCTGACTCTCGTGGTGCTGAAGGCGCTGCCGGTGCTCATCATCGGTGGATTTACCTCGATCACGGGCGCGATCGTCGGCGGCCTGGTCGTGGGCGCCGGCGACAGCCTGGCGGAAATCTATCTCGGAAGCCTGTTGGGAGGCAGTGTCTCGACCTGGTTTTCCTATGTGTTGGCGGTCGCCTTTCTCCTGATCCGGCCGGCTGGTCTGTTCGGCGAAGCGCCGATCGAAAGGATTTGACGCATGTCGACGATTGGCACGGAAGCCATCGAAGGGTTCAACCCGTCGCACGAGACCGCGCAGAGCGCGCGCGACCGGCTGCGCGCAGGCTCGGTTGTGGTGTTGCTCGCCGCACTCGCGGGCATTCCGCTGGTGGCGAACGATTACTGGCTCAACGCCGTCCTGATCCCGTTCCTGATCATGTCGCTCACGGCGCTGGGGTTGAACCTGCTGATGGGCTATGCGGGACAGGCCTCGCTCGGCAGTGGCGGGTTCATGTCGGTCGGCGCGTATGCGACCTACAATCTGCTGCTGCGACTGCCGGAGCTGCCGCTGCCGGTCAGCCTGCTGCTCGGGGGTATCATTTCCGGGCTTGTGGGGGTCGTCGCGGGGCTTCCGAGCCTGCGGATCAAGGGCTTCTACCTCGTCGCATCGACGCTGGCGACCCAGTTCCTGCTCGAATGGCTGTTCAATCAATATGGCTGGTTCTCGAACTACTCGACCTCGAGCTCGATCTCGGCGCCGCGGCTCGCGTTCCTCGGCCATGATCTCTCGAGCCCGACCGGTCGCTATCTCCTGACACTCACCACCGTCGTGGTCGTGACGGCCGTTGCGGCGCGGCTGGCTCGCAGCCAGACCGGCCGGGCCTGGATGGCGATCCGCGACATGGACACCGCAGCCTCGGTGATTGGCGTGCCCGTATCCGCCGGGAAGCTGAAGGCGTTCTTCGTGAGCTCGCTGGTGATCGGGATTGCCGGAGCGCTCTGGGCCTTTGCCTATCTGGGCACGGTAGATGCGCGCAGCTTCAATCTGGATCGGTCGTTCCAGGTGATGTTTGCGATCATCATCGGTGGCATGGGCAGCATCCGTGGCAATTTTCTCGGTGCCGCCTTCATGATCTTCGTGCCGATCTTGCTCGATCATTTCGGTGGTGCGGTGTTCGGTGGCGCGGTCGATCCCGGACAGCTCGAAAACTTCCAGAAGGCGCTGTTCGGTGCGCTGATCGTCTGGTTTTTGATCAAGGAGCCGCGAGGCCTCGCAGCTTTGCTGCCGCGGGCGTGGGCGCAGCTGGCATCGAGGATCAACCGTTAGCAAGGAACGAGAATCGTCACCCGTGGGCGTGACCACGCGTATGGTCAAACATGAATTCTGCAATGAAATGGAGGTAAGCAGATGTCTTTGTGGAAACAGAAGCAAATCATGAGCAAGGCGATTGGGCTGGCCGCGCTCGCCCTGGCGGCGGCCGCCAGCGCCTCGGCGGAGGAAGCAAGAACGCAATACTTCCCGCTCGCGACCTTCCGGGTCGGGGCCTATGCGTCGAGCGGCATTCCGGTCTGGGCGGGCGAGATCGACTATTTTCGCTACATCAACGAGGTGGAAGGCGGCATCAACGGAATCAAGCTCGTCTGGGACGAGTGCGAGACCAATTGGGAGGTCGAGAAGGGCGTCGAATGCTATGAACGCGTCAAAGCGGGCAAGAATGGATCGCCGGTACCGATCTTTCTGCCGCACGGTGATCCAATCTCGAAGGCGTTGACCGAGAAATCGGTGGCCGACAAAATTCCGCTGGTCACGATTGCTTATGGCCGCACGGAGGCTATCGACGGGCGCGTCTTCCCCTACAGTTTTCCCGTCGTCTTCAGCTTCTGGAGCGAGGCCTCTTCAGCGGTCAACTTCATTGCGGAGAAGGTCGGCGGCAAGGACAAGCTGAAGGGCCTCAAGATCGCGACCGTTTATCACGATTCACCCTACGGCAAGGAAACTCAGGTCCCGCTCGCCCATCTTGCCAAGACCTACGGTTTCGAAGACATCCAGATTCCGGTGCCGCATCCCGGCAACGAACAGTCGGCGCAATGGGCCAAGATCCGCCAGCTCAAGCCCGACTGGGTGTTCCTGCGCGGCTGGGGTGTGATGACGCCGGTCGCAATCAAGACCGCCGCCAAAGTAGGCTTCCCTGTCGATCATATCATTGGCGGCATCTGGTCGGGCTCCGAGGAGGACGTCCGCCCGGCTGGCGCGGTTGGCAAGGGCTACCTGGCGATCACGCCGTTCCCTGCGGGTGCCAATTTCGAGATCCATCAGAAGCTCAAGAAGTACATCCTCGACAAGGGGCTGAGCGATCTCAAGGATCCCAAAAGCTTCGGCTCGGTCTACTACAATTCCGGCGTCGACGAGGCGATCATCGCGGTCGAGGCGATCCGGACGGCGCAGGCGCATTTTGGCGTGCGGCCAATCAATGGCGAGGAGGCGCAGTGGGGCCTCGAGCATCTCGACCTATCCGAGAAGCGTCTTTCGGAAATCGGCGCCACGGGCCTGCAGCAGCCGCTGAAGCTCTCGGCCAAGGACCACGAGGGTGGTGGTGCCGGCAAGGTACTGCAGTGGGACGGCGAGAAGTGGAACGTGGTGTCGAACGGCTGGGTGAAGTCCGACCGAGACCTGTTGCTGCCGCTGATCTATGAGCGCGCCGCCGCCTACGCCAGGGAAAAGGGCATCACGCCGCGCGACGCGACCAACTGATCTGCCACCCGAGGGATCGCCATGACCACCTCTCCATTCCTCGACGTCGATAACATCGAGGTCCTCTACGGTCAGGCGATCCTGGCCCTGCGCGGCGTGTCGCTCAGGGTCAAACAGGGCTCAATCGTTGCTCTTCTAGGCGCCAATGGCGCCGGGAAAACCACAACCCTCAAAGCAATCTCCAATCTGCTTGGATCCGAGCGCGGCCATTTGAGCCGTGGCGCGATCACGTGGCGCGGCGAGGTGACCAGCGAGCTTGATCCGGCCGATCTCGTCGCCAGGGGCGTAGTCCAGGTTCTCGAAGGCCGTCATGTCTTTCCCCAACTCACAGTCGAGGAGAACCTGCTCAGTGGAGGGTTTCTGCGTCGGCCTAGCCGTCGCGCGCTCGCCGACGATCTCGACCGCGTCTACACCTGGTTTCCACGGCTTAGGCAACGTCGCAGCGCGCGTTGTGGCCTGACCTCGGGCGGCGAGCAGCAGATGGTCGCAATCGGGCGCGCGCTGATGACGCATCCTACTCTCGTGCTGCTTGACGAACCCTCGATGGGGCTTGCCCCGATCATCGTGGAGGAGATCTTCCACATTATCGGCGATCTTAATAGGACCGAGGGGGTCAGCTTTCTGCTGGCCGAGCAGAACACTCATCTCGTCCTTCAGTTTGCCGATCACGGTTACGTTCTCGAAAACGGTAGGGTCGCCGCGTCGGGCACGGCGGCCGAACTCGCCGGACGGGACGACGTCGCGGAATTTTATCTCGGCGCCACGACGGCCGGAGCGGCGGCGGCGCCCCTTCAAACCCCGGTCGTCTGAGCAGGAGCACCACGCCATGGCCATTCGTTTCGGATATTGGATGCCACTCGGCAGCGGCGGCTTCGTCATCAGCAACGTTCCGCAGCGCACCGATTGGACGCTCGACTACAATGCCTCCCTCGCGCGCGAGGCCGAAGAGCTCGGTTTCGAATATGGCCTGGCGCCGGCACGCTTTATCGCCAGCCATGGCTGGGAGCTGCAGCAGGAGGCCATCACCTGCACAGCAGTGCTCTCGGCCCAGACCAAGCGGCTGAAGCTCATCAGCGCGATTCACACCGGCTTCTGGCATCCGGCGATGATCGCCAAGGTTGGTGCTACGATCGACGTCTATTCCAAGGGGCGGTTTGCCATCAATATCCTGACCGGTTGGTTCAAGGACGAGTTTCGCGCCTTTGGCGAGCCCTGGCTTGAACATGACGAACGTTACCGCCGCTCGGAAGAGTTCATCCAGGTGCTCAAGGGCCTCTGGACACAGGACCGTTTCACCTTCAAGGGCGATTTCTACAGCATCAACGATGCCTGGTTGAAACCGAGGCCGATCTCGCAGCCCTATCCGGAGATTTTCCAGGGCGGTAATTCCAAGGCAGCACGCCGGATGGCCGCCAAACATTCGGACTGGTATTTTCTCAATGGCACCACGGTGGAGGGCGCCAAGCAGCAGATCGACGAGGTCCGGGCGCTCGCCAAGGCAGAAGGGCGCACCGTCAAGTTCGGGCTCAACGGCTTCATCATCCAGCGGCCGACCGAGCGGGAAGCGCTCGAGCAGCTCGAGGCGATCGTCGCAGGCGCCGACCCCGAGATCGTTCAGGCCTTCGCCGAGCAGGTGCAGCAGGCCGGCGCATCGACTGCGGACAAGATCGGGATGTGGGCGGATTCGAGCCATGCCAATCTGGTCCAACCCAACGACGGCTTCAAGACTCGCTTGTTCGGTCCTCCGGAGCTGATTGCGGAGCGCATCAGTGCCTATGAGGCCATCGGCGTGGACATGATCCTTTGCGCCTTCCTGAATTTTACCGACGAGTTGCCGGCGTTCGGCCGTGAAGTCATTCCGCTCTTGAACACGACGAAAGCCCACTGGGCCCACGAGCCAGAACCTGCTTGAACAGGCGTCATCGAGTGGCGGAAAAGGAATGAGCTCCGGCAAAGCGCATTAGGCTAGCCATCAGCAGATGCGCATCGTTACTTCCGTGGCTTACTCGACACATGAGAAACGACGCCAGGTGAGCTCGACCGCTAACTAGCGGGTAGCCTTTATCGACTCACGCCAACAGGTTTATGGATGCACGGTCTAACTAAGCACGTTTCTCGTTCGCTGATTGGGTGAACTGAATCGCGCATTCAGCAAGTTGTCCAACCGAGGATCGCCGTTGGAGCGCTTCGCAGGCCAGCCGAGCAGCCGCTGGGGTCATCTGATGCGGCTAGGCGGGCAAGCTCGAGAGGTTCGATCAGCACGCGTTCGATACGGCAAGTATTTTTGCTCTGCTCTACGGCGGCCCCCTACGACAGCTGAATACTTGTTGAACTAACCCGCTTCCTGCCTTTTCTATCCATCCATGTCGCCGACCGCTTGCTGCGATCGGCGTTCGACGGGGACGATCGTGGCGGGCACTTTAATCCATTCGGAAAGATTCTCGCGTGGCGCACGCATGCTGCGCACCGCGCTCGGCCCGGCAATAGCGGCGTTCCCTGAAGACCCGTCCATCGTCGAAGTGATGCTCAATCCAGACGGACGGCCGGCTGTCCGGCGGCCTGGAGGATAGCGGACGTACCATGTCCGCGCCCGATGGCGAGCGGATCGTGCGGCTGGTCGCGCACCATGTCGGCGCCGAGGTCCATGCCGGCAGCCCTTGCGTCTCAGCCGAGCTTCCCGAGACGGGCGAGAGGTTCGAGGGACTGCTCCCGCCTGTCGTTGCGGCTCCTGCCTTTGCGATCCGCAAGCCTGCGGTAGCGGTGTTCACGCTCGATATTTACGTCGCCGCCGGGACGATGACCGCTGGTCAAGCGACGGCGCTTCGAGCTGCAGTTGCTTCGCGCAAGAACATCCTGGTCGCCGGCGGCACCTCGACCGGTAAGACCACTCTCACCAACGCCCTGCTCGCTGAAATCGCCGGCTCCGCCGATCGCGTAGTTCTAATCGAGGACACGCGCGAGCTGCAGTGTCGAGCGCCCAATCTGGTTGCCGGCTGAAAATGAGGCGTGGACGCCGATGCTCAATCGACCGCTCTCGCCGCGCCAGCGGCTCCGGAGGTGACCGGTCATTGCCTCAGTATCATCCACGATGCGCTGGTCGTCATTGAGAAATTCCTGACCTTCGATCGTCGGTCGCGTGCCGCCCTTGGTGCGCTCGAAGATAGCTCCGCCCAACTTTTGTTCGAGATTGCGCAGGCGGCGACTCAGCGTCGACTGCTTAACTCTGAGGGTCTCTGCCGCTTGGCGGAGGCTTCGGTGCTGGGATGCGACGATCGCCCAGCGTAGACCTCGAAATTCCACCGGCACGGTCGAAGCGCAACCTCCTCTAAATGCTGCGATTCTAAATCGTAGTTGGGACCAATCGCGAAGCCAGCTTGGTTAGTGGAATTGCTTCCCGAAATAATCGGAAGCAATGTTTCAATCGAAATGGGTAGAACCGCTGCGCGAGACGGCCTCTGGCCAGTCGACTGCCAAATGCTGTTCAGCGACAGCGCGCGAACAAGCGAAGGATGGTCTTGAATCATCGGGGCGGACGCCTTCCGTTCATCCAACTTCAAAATTTAAAGCTGGTGTGTGTCTCCCTTTGCCCAATCGGCAGCTCCTTTCTGGAGAGGCCGATCTTTCGAGGTTACTCAATCTTACCCAACTTTGAGAGTGAAAGGGAGGCTCGGACGAAACAATGATGGCTAGCCTTCCCCCTACTGCGGCCCTGGAAAAGGAGGGGCACGTGGATTTCCGGGCCAAAGAGCCCAGAGGAGGGACTGATGCCAAGGAAGCTCGCCGCTTTTCGCGGCTATTCGATTAATCTCGCCAGACGCGCTCTCATCTGCTCCACGCTCTTATCCGGGACGGCCTTTGCTTTCGAGCAAGCCAAAGCAGACGACATCAACTGGCGGCAGTTCGAAGGCACGTCGATCGTCTGGGCATACGACATCCATCCGTATGCTGACGCCGTTGCGGCCCAGCTGCCCGAATTCGAAAAGCTGACGGGCATCAAGGTGACATCGGAGCTTTATCCCGATGATGCGTACTGGAATAAGCTCACGATCCAACTGAGCACGAAGTCGTCGAGTTGGGATGTTGTGGGGACGGGGATCCAGCCCGCTTGGGATCTTGCCCCGGGGCAGTTGCTTGAGCCGCTCGATCGCTATCTGAATGATCCAAAACTCACGGCGTCGAGCTACGACTACAAGGATTTTTTCCCTGCACTGCGGAATGCACTCACCTGGAAAGTGAAGGAGGGGCAGATCGAGTCGGGAGCCGGGCAAGTGTGGGCTATCCCGCACGGCTTTGAGAACATTCAGCTGTTCTACCGGAAGGATATACTGGACAAATACGGCATCAGGGTCCCGACCACGCCGCCTGAGATGTCCGTCGCCTGCGAAACGCTCAAGGCTGCGGATCCGGCGATCACGCCACTCGGCGTGCGCGGCGTACGCTTCTGGAGCAGCATCCACACGGCCGCAATCTCGATCGCCAAGTCCTATGGGGTCCATGATTTCATCTTCAAGGACGGCAAGTTGGAAACAGGTCTGGACTCGCCCGAGTCAATCGCCTTCCACAAAGACTATGTGGACATGATCAAGAAGTGTGCCGCTCCATCCTTCGCCAACGACAACTGGTACCAGGTGGTCGATGGCATAAACTCCGGGCGCACGGCGATGGCGATCGATTCCAACATGTTTGGCTTCTGGAACGACGTGGCCGGTAAGCCCGCTTCGGGTAAGATCGCCTTCGCACCCCCGTTGCACGCTCCGAACAGCAAGAACTTCGAATCGAACATTTGGATTTGGTCTTTGGCGATGAATGCTGCCTCCCAGAAGAAGGGGGCTGCCTGGCTGTTCATCCAGTGGGCAACGTCAAAGCAGGTCGAGCTGAACGGTGCGGTCGCCGGCAAGCTTGTCAACTCTCCCCGCGCCTCCACCTGGAGCGACAAGGCTTGGCTGGAATATGCGGCAAAGCCAGAATTCAATAACTTCGTCGATACGTTCAACAGCGTGCAGGACAGAGCTGCGCTCGCTTTTACGCCCCGGGTCGGATTCGCCGAAGCAATGAACGCGTGGGCTGTGGCGATGCAGAAGATGGTCAACGGCGCGGACGTGAAAACGACGCTGACTGACCTCGCCTCGGGTATCCGTTCGTCCATGTGAAGCGGAAAATGGGCGGCAACCTCAGTTGCCGCTCCCTCGCATCGTAGAGTTACAATGAGATGGACTTTCGAGGATTCAACGGAATCGTGACGCTACAGTCGACGGTCACCCAGCTTGCTGCGCCCAAGGACGAGCCGGTGAAGAGCGCCGACGGGCGGCGCTTTGACTGGTGGAGCATTGCCGCGGTCGCGCCGGCTATCATCATCCTGCTCGGTTTTCTTTTCCTGTTCTTCTACGGAGTCTATCAGTCGTTGACAGACCTCAGGTTTGGACGACCGCTGGTTCACTTCATAGGTCTCAATAACTATGCCGCACTGATCAAGACCGGGGATCTCTGGACTAGCGTGCGCGCGACGCTCGCTTACGCGGGATTGGCGGTGTTGGCAGAAGCTCTATTCGGACTGGCGCTTGCCAAGCTATTCGCCACGGACGTCTTCCTTGCGCGTTTGATGCGGCCCGTCATTCTCCTGCCGCTGGTCCTTCCGCCGATGAGCGTCGCGCTCATGTGGACGACAATGATGGATCCACAAAACGGGATTCTGAATTATTTACTGTCACTTGTCGGGATCAGCCGGTTTGCGTGGATTTCAGATCCAACAACGGCGATGTTCTCCCTAGTTCTGATCGACGTGTGGACCTACACGCCTTTCTTCGCGCTGATCATTTTCGCCGGCCTCCAGGGCATCAATGATGAAGTGAGGGAGGCCGCGCGGGTCAACGGAGCGAAAGGCTGGGCCACCTTCTGGTACATCGAGCTACCGCTCGTCGCCCCATATATTCTAATTGCCGCGGTATTTCGATTGATCGAATCCCTGAATCAATTCGACATCATTTTCGGGACCACGCAAGGAGGGCCCGGCGACAGCACTGCCGTCCTTTCGGTCCGCGCCTACATTACGGCCTTCCAAAATCTTGCCTTTGGTCGTGGTGCCACGCTCATGGTGATCAATTGGTTGATCGTGCTGATTGGAACGCTCGCCATGGTCAAACTGTGGCGCTTCGTCCGCCAGCGTGTGAGCTGATCGAGGCCGCAAATGCGCTTAAGACGAGCAACCACGACCAACCTGACACTCAATCTCTTCGTCGCTATTTGCGCGCTGATCCTGACATTTCCCCTTGTCTGGATCCTGATGATGTCGCTCAAACAGCAGTCCGAGGTCATGACTTGGCCCCCGACGTTCATCTTCCAGCCAACGCTAGAGAACTTTCGCGTTCTGTTTGATGTCGCTCAGGCTGGCGCGACCAGTTACGGCACTATCAAGGTGGATTTCCTGACGCCGATTACGAACAGCGTGATCATTGCGCTCGGCTCCGTGATCATCTCTGTGCTCGTCGGAGTGCCCGCCGGCTACGTGCTGGCGAGGCGAGACATACCTCTGAAGGAGGACATCGCCTTCTTCATCCTGGGCTTCCGCTTTGCTCCGGCTCTGCTGGTCGTTATCCCGCTCTTCAGCGTCTTCCAAGCAATTGGGCTATACGACACCTATTTCGGCATGATCTGGGTCTACCAGGTCGTCACCCTGCCGATGATCGTCTGGTTGAGCCGCTCCTATATCGAAGATATCCCGAAGGACATCGAGGAAGCCGCTGCTATGGACGGCGCGAAACCGTTCCGGGTCGTGCTGCACATTGTGCTGCCGTTATTGAAGCCCGGCCTCATTGGCGCCTCGTTGCTCATCTTCCTGCTTGCCTGGCACAACTTCGCCCTCGGGCTGATCTTAAGCTCGACCAGGGCGCCGGTGACAGTCGCTCTTCTCAAGCTGCTCAATCCGGGTGTGCAGTTCTACCCTGTGATGGCCGCCGGACTCGTGGTGACGATGATCATTCCCGTCATTCTGATCGTCCTTGGCCAGCGCCATCTGGAACGTGGTCTTACCTTCGGTGCAGTGAAATGAGTCCCAGACCATTGATGTTCTTTGGAACGACCAATCTCGACCTCTGCTTCAACGTCGAGCGACTTCCGACGCCGGGCGAAAGTCTGATGGGAGCCTTGAGTCGCAACCCCGGCGGCAAGGGCGCCAACCAGGCCGTTGCCGCCGCCCGGCTCGGGCTGCGGCCACACTTCTACACGCGGCTCGGGGACGATGATGCGGGCCAATCGCTGTTGCAGTCGCTTCGGGAAGCCGGCGTTTGCGCTGATGCGATCGAGAGTTGCCCAGGCGAGGTATCGGGCTCAGCTCTAGTTCTGGTCGGTGACGATGGCTCCAACATGATCGTCATAGATCCGGGTGCCAATCTGAACGTCACGCCGAGCATGATCGACAGAGCTGCCGAATTCATTGAGCGCGACGCCATCGTTGTCGCCGAGATGGGCATGCCGATTCCGGCCCTCAATCGCCTCTTCGAGATGAAACACGACCGAGAATTCGATCTCATCTTTAATCCTGCACCCGTAAGGGCCGGACTTTCATCGATGGCGTGGAAAAATGTCGATTTCGTCACGCCGAACCAGACGGAAGCGTTCGAGCTAACCGGAGTCGAGGTCCATGACTTTGACAGTGCCGCTCATGCAGCGGGGAAGCTCCTGGACCTCGGACCAGGAGCCGCGTTGATCACCCTCGGGGCGCTGGGTGCCTATTACGCCGATGCCAGAACATCTTTCGCGGTGCGAGCATTTCCTGTGAAGGTCGTTGATACGACCGCCGCGGGCGATGCCTTTAACGGAGCCTTTGCGGCGTCACTCGCCCAGCGGCTGCCTTTGCGAGAAGCCGTCAAGAAGGCTCTGGCAGTAGCCGCATTGTGCGTGACACGACGAGGCGCCCAAAGTTCGATGCCGAACAGCGAGGCCGTCGACGAGTTCCTGAAATCCCAACCGATCTTGGAGTTGTAATGACCGAACAGTTCTCAGTTGCCGACAGAACCGTGCTCGTCACCGGAGCGGGTGGCGGCATCGGCTCCGCCATTGCCAATGCGTTTCGCCAAGGCGGCGCAAACGTCCTGGCGACCGACGCCAACCTGGAGAACCTCCGAGACATTTTGACGAGGTTACCTTACGGGAACGGCATATTGCCAATGGCGATGGATGTGGCACGCGAGGAAGACGTTGCCAGGGTTCTCGACGAGATTGCCAGGCGGTTTGGCAGGCTAGACGTGTTGATCAACAACGCCGGTATAAAATCGGCCCAGTCGCTTCTCAACGGCAATGTTGACAAGATCGAGCGTACCATACAGATCAACTCGGTCGCCGTGCTGCGCTGCTCGAAACTGGCCATCGAGCGTTTCATGAAGAGCAAAGGCGGCCGCATCGTCAATGTTGGCTCCTCACTGTCCTCGCAAGGCGCCGTTTTCAACTACCAGGCCGGCGGAGCCGACTATTGCTTGTCGAAGGCGATCGTCCACGACGTAACCAAGCTGCTCGCCTACGAATGCGCTCCTCTCAACATCAACGTCAACGCAATCGCGCCCGGCATCATCGATACACCCATGCACGGGCGACCGCGGGAGGAGACCGAAGCACGCCATAGCGGCCGGATTCCCTTGGGAAGGGTCGGGTTACCCGAAGATATCGCGGGGCTTGCGGTCTTCCTTGCAAGTCCCGCAGCCTCCTACATGACCGGTCAGATCGTTCATGTGAACGGCGGGATGCTCATGAATGGCTAGTGCAGACTCTTACCTCAGCTGGCCACCAATTGAGGGCATCATCTCGGATCTGGATGGGGTGGTCTATCGCGGGAACGCAGCGATCTCAGATGCGATAGAAGCATTCGTCCGGTGGCAGGCGGGCGGCTTGCGATTTTGTTTCGTGACAAACAATTCGACGCACACGCCGGAGGACGTCGTCCGCAAACTGGAAGGATTCGGTCTTGCGGTTACACCCGGGGAAGTAGTTACAAGCGCTGTCACGGCCGCGGAGCTAATCCGTGCGAAATACCCAAAAATGACACGCGTCTATGTCATCGGTGCGCCCTCCCTTGTGAAAGCAATGGTTGGCGCAGGACTCGAGGTCACCGAGCGAGCACCCGAAGCCGTCGTGATGGGGCTCGATCGCGAGATCACACACGAGAAGATGCGGATCGCGGTTGACGCGATCTTGAATGGAGCCGCCTTTATCGGCACCAACCCTGATCTTCTGCTGCCGACGACGACCGGGTTCGAACCGGGAGCTGGTGCAACAATCGCAGCTATTGCTGCCGCCACGCAAGTGAAACCATTGATCGTCGGTAAGCCCGAACCGCATATGATCGAAGCGGCACTTTCTCGGCTCGGTACAGCTCGCGATTCAACTATTCTGATCGGCGATCAAATCCCGACCGATATTCAGGCCGGAAAGAGGGCAGGTCTACCGACCGTGCTTGTCACGACCGGTGTGCCGGCCAGGGAGGACTCGTCGTTGATATCGCCCGATTTCGTGGTGTCGAGCTTGGGCGAGATCGATATGACCGCGACTTTCTCGGAACGGTCACGACAGAGGAGGGTATAATGGCCGATGTTCGCCTGCAAGGCGTGAGGAAGGTGTATGGAACGATCGAAGTCCTGCGCAATATTGACCTGACTATCGATCACGGCGAATTCGTTGTCTTCGTCGGTCCATCCGGGTCGGGCAAGTCCACGTTGTTGCGCATGATAGGGGGGCTGGAGCCCATCAGCTGCGGGCGGCTCCTAATCGATAATGAGCTCGTCAACGATGTCGACGCGGCGCACCGCAACCTCGGCATGGTATTCCAAAGCTACGCTCTCTATCCGCATATGACCGTGAGAGAGAACCTTGCCTTCCCGCTGCGTATGGCCAAGGCTCCGAGAGCCGAGATCGCCACCAGGATAAGGGAGACTGCATCGCTCTTGCAGATCGATCATCTGCTGGACCGTAAGCCTCGGCAACTCTCAGGGGGACAACGGCAGCGCGTCGCGATCGGGCGCGCAATCATGCGCGAACCAAAGGTGTTCCTATTCGATGAGCCCCTCTCCAACCTGGACACGGAATTGCGGGTACAGATGAGGGTTCAGATTGCCAAGCTGCACAAGCAGCTCGGCAACACAATGATCTATGTTACGCACGACCAGGTCGAGGCGATGACCATGGCGGACAAGATCGTCGTGCTCAAGGACGGAAATATCGAGCAAATCGGCAGCCCGCGCGATCTCTACCACAATCCGGCCTCGCGCTTTGTGGCGGGGTTCATTGGCTCCCCCAAAATGAACTTCCTGGGTGGCGAGGTCGAGGCGGCGCACGAGGGAGGTGTGGACGTGCGACTTCAGGTCGGCACCACCGTCTCCATCCCGGTGCAACCGGACAAAGGAATGATTGGCAAGCCGATCACGCTCGGAATCCGGCCCGATGATTTCTCCGCGTCCGCTCCGACGCAGCAGGAGATCGCCATCGAGCTCGAGGTCGATTTCGTCGAGCATCTCGGCAGCGTCACCTACATCTACGGCAACGCCGGAAACGAAACAGTGGTCGCCAAGGCGCCAAAACCCGAACCGCTCAAAAGGGCGGGGAAGCTTCGTCTTGCTGCGTCGCCCGAGAATTGCCACTTGTTCATGAGCAACGGCAGGGCGCTTCGGCGGTTGCACGTGCCGGCGAATTGGAGCTAGTCTTTCGCTTAAGCCGGGCCATGACTTGGGCTCGAGTTTTGGATAGCGGACGGATGAGGTGAAGGAAGCCGGTATCAGGCAGTTCTTCCGAAATTCCCGCTCTTTTGTACTTGGGGCGGGAATCGGTTCAGGCATGACCGCACGAGCGGCCGAACGCGCAGGCGCAGATTTCGTACTTGCGCTCAATGCGGGCCGTTTTCGTGCGATGGGCGGCTCCTCTCCGGCATCCATTCTTCCAATCCGCAATTGCAACGAGTTCGTGGCCAGCTTTGGACGGACCGAAATCCTGCCTAGCACGAAACTGCCCGTATTCTTCGGTGCCTGCACGTTCGATCCGCAGCTCGATCTTGATCGCTGGCTCGATCGGATCATCAGATGGGGGTTTGCCGGAGTCACCAACTTTCCGTCCGTCATACACATCGATGATTACCGGAGGTCATTGCTCGAGAAGTGCGGCCTTGGTTACGCCCGAGAGACCGAGCTTCTGGTGAAGGCCGCAAAACGCGGCCTGATGACCATCGCCTATACGCGCACCCAAGCCGAAGCGAGGCGCATGGTTGAAGCGGGTGCCGAGGCGATCTGCATCAACTTCAATCTGAACCGCGGGGTGGAAGTCGCTTCCGACCCGTCGATCAGCCTGTCGGAGCTTGCTGCACGCACCAGTGCCGTTGCGCGCGTTGCTCAATCCATCGACAAGAGTGTCATCTGCCTGCTTGGCGGTGGACCGATCACAAAGCCCGACGAATTGTTGGATATCTGCCGGGAGACGGGTATCCAAGGTTTCATCGGAGGCTCTTCGCTGGACCGCGTGCCGTTGGAGATGTCCGTCCTTGAGGTGACCTCGGGCTTCAAAACCATCCACTTGTTAAGGGAGAAGGTCGATCTGCTTGAACGGCAGCTCCAGTTGAGTGGATTCAGGCACGGGGTCATTGCGCAGGCGTCTTCGATGAAGCGCGTCCTCGAGACGACAAAACGCTTGGCCGCCAACCCCAATCCAGTGCTTGTCTGGGGCGAAGCCGGCTCGGGGAAACGAAGAATAGCAGGCCTCGTACACGCCTTTAGCGATCGCAAGCACGCCAAGGCGCCGCTGTTTCAGTGCCGGCCGGGCCCGTCGATCGAAACGCTCGGAGCGCTGTTTGGCGCCGAGCGGGATGAGACCAGGAGACGCCAATTGTCCCTCCTGGAAACGTCAAGTGAGGGTGCGGTCTTGCTGCTGCACGTGGACCAGCTTTCTCGCGAGGGGCAGGAGCGTCTTGCCGACTATCTCGAGACCGGCGGTTTCACGCCATTGAACGGCGTCGCGGTTGTCCGCTCCACGGCGAGGATCATCGCGACCGCCACCGTCGCCCGGGGGGCCGGCCTTGAAACGGTGTTATGTCCCCGGTTGCTCGCCCTGTTTGCGGGGCTCGATATCGCGTTGCCCGCCTTGCCAGATCGGCTCGAGGATCTTCCGCAGCTCATTCAACACTTCACGGTCGAGGCAAAGGGAGATTCGAGGGCTCAGACGCTTACAATTGAGAATTCTGCATTCCTGGCGCTTGCAGGCCATGACTGGCCCGGCAACTTGCGGGAATTGCGCCAGATCGTAAACCAGCTCGTCACCCTGCGGCAAACCCACATCACGGCTGATGTGCTAACACCGCTTCTGGATGCGCAGTCACACGCCAAGCCCTCGGCTTCGCTGTCCGAGCGCGAATGGATCATTGAAGGCCTAAAAAGAAACCGGCTTCACCGTGGCAAGACAGCCCGCTCTCTCGGTCTTTCAAGAAAAACCCTGTACAACAAGATCAAGAAGCTGCGGATCCTCGAATAGCGCTGCGCTTCTCACGTTGGAAGCGGCCGCTTGGAAGCGGTTGCGTCCAGGAGCGCGAACTTCGGTACCGACGCTCCCTGCAGCCCAAGGCTTACCAGCCCCATGTCGGTACCGATCGTCAGAGCGAGAGCCTCCGAGGGTAAATAGACCACGCCGTCCAATTGTGAACCCAGCCGCCGCTCCGCCGCCGTGACGTCAGACTCGTTAGCGGCAGCGAACAAGGCCTTGAATCCAAGGCTTGCGAACCATTCCATGCGCCGAAGTTCGAGCTCCTGACCGGTCTCAACTGGCACGCCCGCGCTCGACCGTTCAAGTATCGACGCAGGTGGAAAGTTTATAATCCCGGTGATCTCAGCATCTTTCAACAACTCGGCGAAATCCTCCCAGCACGCGAAGGGATCGATCATGACGATCGCCGCATAGGCAGGAACGGGCGTCCTCTTCTTGAGGGTACGCAAATCCCGCAACAAGCAGTCGTTCCAGTCGATGACAGGCAGGGTCGCCATGACGAGCATAACATCCGCCGGCAGGCTGCGCAGAGACGGGGCATAGATCTGCAGGGACATCCCTCCGCGGGTAGCCAAGAGGTCTGCGGCAAGTTTGCCGATAACTGTCGCTCTCACAGGTTCTACCCAATCTTACCCATTTGTACGTTTCGCCGATCTTATACCCGAGTTCGGCCCGGTCTAGACCCACCTCCTGTCAAGAATGGCCCGGGAGGACAATCGTGTCTCACCATTGCGCGGACGACCAGAGGTCGGTCCGGGATGGTCACCTATCCGAGTTGGCAACTGCGGCGTTGGGCGCGGTGGCGATCGTGGCTACGATGGACACCAAGGGCAAGGAAGCTTCGTTCGTCTCGGATACCATCAGGGCACAGGGCAGAACAACCGTCCTGATCGATATCGGCACGTCGAAGAACGAGAATTTGCCGCGGCCAGCTGACGGCGTGGGAGCTCGCTCGGCCTCGCCTGCCGATCTCCTGAAAGAGATAGCCGCGACCACGCGTAAACGAGTTGCCGGGCTCCTGGCCTCCGGCGAGATCAGTGCGATCGTCGCGATCGCAGGAGGGAAGGGCAGCGCGGTTTTCGGCGAGATCGTGTCTGATTTGCCCTACGGCTTCCCGAAGCTACTGGTCACGAGTGCGCGGCCGGCGCTCCTCGCCGAACTCGCGACCCACCATGACATCATACTCTATCCAACCCTGGTCGATCTCTTCGGCATCAACGCCTTCACGGCAAGAGTGCTGGAGAATGCAGGGCGAGCTATTTCCGCCATGCACTATGAGCCCAGCAAGCATAAACGCGAAAGAAAGATTGTTGCGATCACGGCCTTCGGCGTGACCACGCCGGCTGCAAATCAGTGCGTATTGCGACTTGCCGATGCTGGCCTGGACGCGATCGTCTTTCCGGCCAATGGGGCAGGTGGCCGGAAAATGGAGCAGCTGATCGCCGCGGGCGAATTCGATGCCGTGCTCGACCTGACCACGACGGAGCTGGCCGATGAACTGGTAGGAGGTACGGCCAGCGCAGGTCCCGATCGACTAAAGGCGGCTTCGCGCCAACAGATCCCGCAAGTCATCGCGCCGGGCGCGGTTGATATGGTCAATTTCGGATCGCCGTCCAGCGTTCCAGATCAATTCCGAGGCCGCCGGCTCTATTCCCACACGCCTTACACGACGCTGATGCGCACGACCTCTGCCGAGAACGCGACTATCGGCAGGCTTACGACCGAGCGGCTGTCGCAGGCCAAGGGGCCTGCCATCGTGCTTTGGCCAGCCAAAGGCGTGTCGGATTACGACCGAGAGGGCGGCGTTTTTTGGGATGTGGACGCCGACAAGGCGTGGCTTGAGGCAATCAAGGGCAATCTCCAACGAGAGATCACGGTCCGCGAACTGGACTGTCACATCAACGATCCCGAATTCGCCGAGGCCGCCGTGACGTGGATACTCGAACAGTTGGGGCAAGGAGGTTCATCTCGTGCGGATGTTTGATCGAGCCGAAATTCTCTCGAAGATCGCGGGCCAGGTTGCGGAACGAAAAGCAGTGCTTGCCGCGGCGAGTAGCTGTGGGCTGGTCGCAAAATGCGCTGCGCTCGGAGGCGCCGATATGCTGGTGGTCTACAGCACTGGTCTATCGCGGCTCATGGGGCTCCCCACCAGCCGCATCGGCGATTCCAACGCCCGTACGCTGGAGCTCGCTGCGGAAATCCGCAACGTCGCATCCTCTGTGCCGGTGATTGGCGGCGTCGAAGCCTGGGATCCCCTCCGGCTCGATCTTGATGCTCTTCTGGACAAGTTCTCCGCTGCCGGCTTCTCAGGCGTGATCAACTACCCGACCATCTCCACCATGGGAGAAAAATGGCGTGACCGCCGCGGCCGTGTAGGGCTCGGCTTCGAGCGCGAGATCGAGATGATTGCGACTGCTTGCAAGAAGAACATCTTCTCGCTCGCCTATGTCGCGAGCCCTGAAGACGCCAAAGCCATGGCAAACAGCGGAGCGGACTGCATTGTCCCTCATGTCGGCGCTACCCGCGGCGGGCTCGTGGGCCACGAGGAAGGACAGTCGATCCAGGAGGCGATCAGGCGCATCAACGAGATCAACGCGGCAGCCAAGGCGGTCCGATCAGACATCATTCTTCTGTGCCACGGCGGCGCAATCTCAGAGCCACAGGATACGTTTGAGGTCTACCGCTCGACCGAATGCGTCGGCTTCGTTGGAGCCTCCTCCATCGAACGCATCCCAATCGAACGTGCAGTGAAAGCGGCGGCAGAGCAATTTAAAGCCGTTCCTCTGCCGCAGCAAAACTGATGTTCATCGCAATTGAGAATGAGGCTGGAATGAACAAGCCAATCGATCAATCAGGCACACAGAACACGATGGCGCTCTCCCGAGCGGGCAGATCGGCGGATGATCGGGAAACCGATGTCCTCGTGATCGGCAGCGGCGCAGCCGGTCTGTCGGCGGCCCTCTATGCGGCGAAGGCTGGACTTCGAGTGATCGTCTGCGAAAAATCTCCGCGACTTGGCGGAACGACAGCCCTCTCAAACGGCATGATCTGGATTCCCTGCTCGCCCCAGGCACGGTCCGCAAAGATCGACGATTCGCTTGCCAAGGCCCGGACCTATCTTCAGCATGAACTGGGCAAATACTACCGGGAAGACTTCATTGGAGCTTATCTGGAGGACGGTCCAACCGCGCTTGCTTCGCTCGAGAACGGGACCGAGGTCAAGTTCACACTGGCCTCGGCGCCCGATTATCACTCGAACCAAATCGGCGGCGTAGACAAGGGCCGGGCACTCAGCCCTGCCCCCTACGATGCGCGCCTTCTCGGCAAAGACTTCAATCTCATCGGGGATCCCATTCGTGTTGTACTCGGAGGGATGATGATCTCGTCTGGCGAGGTCCGAAGCTTCCTGAATCCGTTTCAATCGTTTTCGTCCCTCAAGCACGTCTTGCGCCGCGTGAGCCGCTACGCGCGGGATCGCTTGAGCTATAGGCGCGGCACGGAATTCAGCGGAGGCAACGCGTTGATCGCACGCCTGCTCGTGAGCTTGCGGAAGCTCGAGGTCGAAATATGGCCGGCGTCTCCTCTCCTTGAGCTCATCAAGGAAGATGGACGCGTCGCGGGGGCAGTCGTCAAACACGTTCATTCCGAGGTTCGCGTTCGCGCTTCCCATGGTGTGATACTCGCAACGGGTGGCTTCGCGCGCAACCCGCAGCTGAGAGCCGAGCTGAGCGGCCCACATCAGCATGACCACACACTGGCACATCCCGATGTTACCGGCGATGGCATTGGGCTTGCAACGAAGGTCGGAGCCGCAGTCGATAAGGATGTCGCGTCCGCAGGGTTCTGGACACCAGTATCGATCCTTGAGACCCGCGGCACCTCACAAGTTGTCCCGTACGGCTGGCTCGATCGGGGGCGTCCCGGCGTCATCGCGGTCGCGCCGAACGGGCGGCGATTCGTAAATGAGTCAAACTCCTACCATGACATTTGCCTGGCAATGTTCGCAAACGGATACCCCGCAGACAAGCGGTTCTATTTCGTCTGTGATTACGACTTCGTTCGCCTCAGAGGCATGGGACATCTGTTGCCGTGGCCATGGACGCTGAGCATTCGGAAATACGCGCGGCTCGGATATATCAAGGTGGGCCGAACAATCCCAGAGCTTGCCACAGAAATCGGACTCGACCCAGCGGAGCTCGAGAGAACGATCGAGGAGCACAACGCCCACGCCGCCGCGGGAAGCGATCCGCTCTTCAAGCGTGGTGAGTCGGCCTTCAACCGAACGCTTGGGGATCCATCGGTTGGAGCGAAGAACCCAAATCTCGGACCGATCCGAAAGGGCCCCTTCATCGCGCTGCCGATCGTTCCGGCAACGCTTGGCACTGCGTCGGGCCTCGCAACCGATAGCTGCGGCAGAGTCCTGGACGCACAGCGTAAGCCGATTCCGGGTCTCTACGCCTGCGGCAATGACATGACTTCGCCAATGCGCGGAATCTACCCCGGGGCAGGGATCACAATCGGTCCCGCGATCGTCTTCAGCTACCGTGCCGTGGCGGATATCCTCGCCGCCTCCAACACCGAGAAACGAGTGGCTTCCTAAAGGGAGCATTGAGATTGCCGTCGTGCGATCGCGGAAATTTGCTGATGCGAGCCGTTCCGTTCGAGCGGGGCGGCGACGTGCCGGAGAGGGCTATGGTGTGAGCCGGACAGTGTTGTTGCCAGGCCGTCAGAAAAGGGGAAGGCCGCCGCCCGCACCGTGATCTACGCGATTTCGTTGTCTCTTCGCCTACCAATCTTTGTTGTGAATCAGTGATGATGATGAGCCGCGATAATCTCCGTTTGCTCTTTCCGACTGCCGATGACGCGGCTTTGCACGAGGCCGCCATTCCGCCCATTGAACAGCGGAGTGTCCTGGTCAACGGCGAAATGCGGGACTGGACAGGGCCGGTCAAGAACGTTCTGTCTCCCGTGATGGTCCGCGGAAGTGATGGCGGGCTGAGGCAGATGCGGATCGGCAGCCATCCGTCCGGCGACGTCGCAGCAGCGATTGCCGCACTCGACGCCGCGGTCGCTGCATGCGACAGCGGGCGCGGCGCGTGGCCCACCATGCGTGTTTCTGAGCGCATCCTGGCGATGCAAAGATTTCTCGCCGGAATGTGTGCACGCCGCGCCGAAGTCACGCGGCTTATCATGTGGGAGATCGGCAAAACGCTTGCGGATTCGGAAAAGGAATTTGACCGCACAGTCGACTACGTACGGCAAACAATCGACGCGTTGCGCAATCTCGACAATGCCAACTCGCGGTTTGAAATCGTTGAAGGAGTGATTGCCCTGATACGCCGAACGCCACTTGGCGTTGTCCTCTGCATGGGGCCATACAACTATCCTCTGAACGAAACTTTCGCGACGCTCATTCCGGCCTTGATTATGGGCAATTGCGTCGTCTTCAAGCCGCCCCGACACGGCGTTCTCTTGTTCGAACCGCTGCTGGAGGTCTTCCGGACCGCGTTCCCGCCTGGAGTAGTCAACTTCGCCTACGGTGAAGGCGCCGAAATCGTCCCGACACTTCTTGAGACCGGCAAAATCAATGTCCTTACGCTAATCGGCGCGAGCCGAGTGGCCGACCATCTTAAAAAACTCCACCCCAAAACCAACCGCCTGCGCTCCATTCTCGGTCTCGACGCAAAGAACGCAGCGATCGTTATGCCTGATGCTGATATCGCACTCGCAGCAAAGGAATGTCTACTAGGCGCGCTCTCGTTCAATGGACAGCGCTGCACGGCTCTGAAGATGCTGCTCGTGCACCGTGATGTCGCCGATTCGTTCATATCGGCGCTACTGGCGGAGCTTGCCCAACTAAAAATTGGCATGCCCTGGGCACCAGACGTGACCCTGACGCCCTTGCCAAGTGTGGAGAAAGTAAACCAGATGACCGCGCTTCTGGATGACGCCGTAACGAAGGGCGCCCGTATTCTCAACGCCGGCGGGGGTACGACCGTAGGCACTCTATTCTATCCCGCAGTCGTCTATCCCGTCGGGCCGTCCATGCGGCTCTTTCGGGAGGAGCAGTTCGGCCCGCTCATCCCCATCTTGGATTTCGAGGACGTCGACCTCGCGCTTGATTACGTGGCGACCTCTGAACATGGCCAGCAGGTGAGCTTGTTCGCCCGCGACCCCGACGTGATCGGTCGCATGTCGGATGCCCTGGTCAATCAGGTTTGCCGCGTCAACTTGAACTGTCAATGTCAGCGTGGCCCGGACGTGTTTCCCTTCACGGGCAGGAAGGATGCAGCCGAAGGCACCCTGTCGGTCACAGATGCGCTACGTTCGTTTTCCATTCGATCCATGGTGGCCGCGAAGTATACGAGCCCATCGCGCAAGATTCTGAATACCATCGTCGAGGAACGCCATTCAAATTTCATTCACACTGGTTTCATCCTCTAACTGGGGGATCCAAGATGCGTCGTTCTCGTTTTGCCAAGATTGTAGCCACGGTGGGGCCCGCGACCGCCGCACCCGAGATGATCCGCTCTCTCTATCTTTCAGGTGTGGACACGTTCCGGCTCAATTTCAGTCACGGATCGCATGATGACCATGCGAGGGTTTTTGCCTCGATCCGGAGGCTTGAACGGGAGGTCGGCACGCCAATCGGCGTGCTGCAGGATCTGCAAGGACCGAAGCTTCGCATCGGCTTATTAGATGGCGGCAAGCTGATGCTGAATGCGGGCGAAACGGTTCGCTTTTCGCTCGACGGCGGAGGGGATGGAAAACAAACCATTCCCCTGCCTCATCCCGAAATCTTCGCAGCCGTCCATCCCGGCCAGGACGTCCTCATCGATGACGGCCGAGTGCGTCTGAGCGTTGCTTTTCCTGGCGACAAAGAGATCGTCGCGAGAGTTGTCGTGGGCGGCGTGATCCGTGACCACAAGGGAGTAAACCTCCCAGGTGCGCTGCTTGATATATCCCCCTTGACGCATAAGGATCGCGCCGACATCGCCTTCGGCCGCGAACTTGGCGTCGACTGGGTCGCTCTGTCGTTCGTTCAAAGGCCGGCGGACCTCCTCGAAGCACGTTTCCAGATCGGTGAAGCTGCAGGTCTTATCGCCAAGATCGAAACGCCCAGGGCGCTCGAAGGTATCGACGATATTATTGCCCTGTCGGACGGCATTATGGTCGCGCGTGGCGATCTTGGTGTCGAGATCCCGCTCGAGGAGGTGCCTCCGCGACAAAAGGAACTCGTTCGCGCCTGTCGGCTTGCCGCCAAGCCCGTGATCGTCGCAACGCAAATGCTGGATTCGATGACGGCTATGCCGACGCCGACGCGCGCAGAAGCGTCCGATGTCGCGACCGCCATCTACGATGGCGCCGACGCCGTCATGCTCTCTGCTGAATCGGCGAGCGGAGCCTATCCCATCGAGGCGGTTGTCATGATGGACAGAATCATCAAGAGCGCCGAGCGGCATCATCTCTATCGGTCGCTTGTCGACGCATCGCAGGTCGGTGAGGAAATCACGCCTCCTCACGCGGTTGCGGCCGCGGGGGCGGATCTGGCGGCCGCGATTGATGCGAGAGCGATCATCGGGTTCACCGCAAGCGGGACCACCGCCGCTCGTATCGCGCGTAGAAGGCCGCTGGTTCCGATTCTCGCTCTTACGCCAAACGAGAGGGTCGCGGGGCGCATGAGTTTGCTGTGGGGGGTACACAGCATCGTTGCAGCCGATCCCTCCAACTCCGACGCCGTCACACAAATAGCGGCGGCGATGGCGCGCAAGGAAGGCTACGCCGAGCCGGGTGATTTGGCGATCGTAATCTCCGGGGTGCCATTTGGACTGAGGGGCGCGACCAACAATCTCCGTGTTGCAGCTTGCTGAGGTCACATAATGCGAATCCGCTGGCAGGCCGGCTTGTCTGCTTCCTCCCTAGACTAAGCCGCTGTTGGAGAAATCCAGCAGCGGCGATCTTTTGAGGCGGCGATCTCAATGATCGATCGCCAGGAAGTTTCAAGCGCGACTCATCTCGTGTCTTTCCAACAGATGTCTTCGCCATGTCGGGTGGGTGTCTAATTTGACTATAGACGATGTGATGCCGAACTTGCGCGCGTTCCTGGTGCTCTGGGCGCAAGCCTTCAACGCGCACGACGTCGAGAAGCTGGCGGCCTTATACGCACTTGATGCCTCGCTCTACGGTACATCGAGCTCGAAGCTCTATTCGGGTGCTGAAGAGATTCGCACCTATTTCCGCGGTACGCATACAGTGGAAGTTGAGGCCTGGCGTTCTGCGAGATTGGCAGCCAACCTCGTTCTGGTGGTGGGCAATTATGTGTTTTCCCAATCTTTCACGGATCAGAGTGTGGCGATACCAGCTCGTTTCACCTTCGTGCTGAGCCACAAAGACGGTGCGTGGCAGATCTTGCATCACCATTCGTCCCGCAGCCCCTGATTACTCGATCTGAGGACTTTGCCAGTGCCGAGGATGTGTTGGAACAACACCTCCAAGCCGCTTTGCGCCATCGCATCGCCTAAGTAAACCTCCCGGCACCAAGTTCGACGCTGCATCGAGAGGCCACCGCAATCCGCGGCTCTTCCGCGAGTGTGGCCGGCTACCTGTTGCAGTGATCTTGGTCCGGATCGCGGCTAATCCGACACCTCTGGGATGTAAGCGCGCGAGCCGTATCTCGTCGCCAGCTGTTCGCCGTGTTAGTACACAAATGATCTGTCCGCCCAGTAGGACTGACAGTGAGCGCGCTGAATGCGCAATATTCCCGCATAAATTGCTTCTTTTTTCGGCGATTTTTGTAGGATGAATTACTCAAAATTACCCAGTTTTGAGCGTTGGCCCGATGACTCGGCCGCACCAAGCATATTTCCTTGAAATGTTAGTGACGAGCCACCGCAGAGCGGCCTCACACATACGAAATAGCCCGACCTCGAGGAGGAAAGCCCAGTGTCAATCGTCCCGCCCACACCAGCACAGTTGCGAGATGTCGCAGGGCAATGCGGTCTTTCACTTTCCGATGAAGACCTTGCCTCCTTTCGCGGCCTTATCAAGGGGGCGCTTGAAGCATACAACTATATCGACGCCGTTCCCGACGAGTTACCCGCGGTGAAGTATCCTCGTACGCCGGGCTATCAGCCGAGCGCCGAGGAGAACACGCACAACGCCTGGTATCGAAAGACGAGCGTGCTTGGGGCGCCGAGCGGGAAGCTCAAGGGAAAGACTGTCGCGCTGAAAGACAACATCATGCTCGCGGGGGTGCCGATGATGAACGGCTCTGCGACGCTCGAAGGATTTGTCCCGGATATCGATGCGACCATTGTCACCCGCATGCTGGACGCGGGTGCCGAAATTGCAGGCAAGGTGCATTGTGAATGCTTTTGCACATCCGGCGGCAGCCATACTGGTGCGCTCGGACCCGTGCACAATCCTCACAAGATGGGCTACTCCGCGGGCGGCTCGTCTTCGGGCTCCGGCGTTGTCGTTGCCCTTGGCGAAGTCGATATGGCGATCGGCGGCGACCAGGGCGGCTCAATACGCATGCCAGCGTCCTTTTGCGGAATCTACGGCATGAAGCCGACCTGGGGCCTAGTCCCCTATACCGGAATCATGCCCAATGAAATGACCTTGGATCACACCGGCCCCATGACCGCAACGGTCGCCGACAACGCATTGTTGCTGGAAGTGATCGCTGGAGACGACGGTTACGATCCGCGCATCAAGGCGCCGAAAGTCGAAGACTACACCAAAGCGCTTGGCCAAAGTATTGATGGATTGAAGATCGGCGTTCTGAAGGAGGGTTTTGAGCAACCCGGAGCGGAAGCCGCGGTCAACACAAGCGTTCGTGAAGCGGCCAAGCGCTTTAAAGATCTCGGCGCCTCGGTAGAGGTGGTTTCAGTGCCGATGCACCTCCAGGGAGCCGCAATCTGGACGCCGATCGGCACCGAGGGCGCGACACAGACCATGATGTTCGGCGACGGCTATGGTACCAGCCGATCAGACCTCTTTTCACTGTCACTCATGGACTTCCATCGCGGCTGGCGCCGGAAAGCGAATTCCCTGTCCGAGCAGGCGAAGCTGTTCCTGTTGCTCGGCACTTACATCAACAACAATTATGGGCCGCGATTTTACGGAAAGGCAGTCAACGTCTCTCGCCGCCTGAGGGCGGCATACGACAACACGCTTAGGGATTACGATCTCCTTCTGATGCCAACGACACCCATGAAGGCGACCCAGCTGCCTCCACTGGATGTAAGCCGGGAGGACTATATCGCGCGCGCGACTGAGATGTTCACCAATACCGCTCCGTTCAACTTCACGCACCATCCCGCTATGTCGCTGCCCTGCGGAACAGTGGATGGCCTGCCAGTGGGTTTGATGCTCGTTGGTCGTCACTTCGAGGAGGCGACCATCTATCGGGCTGCGCATGCTTTCGAGCAGATTGGCGACTGGAAAAAAATGTAGAAGTGACGGGACGAGTCACGCCGAAGCCGTTCCGCCATGGCCAACACCGCAACCGTTGATGTGACGATCGAAGTCGCACCTGCGAGCACGCGCTTAAGCGCGATAACTAGTCAATCTACTCGAGCCAGTCGCGATATCGGGAGATGACGGCAGGTGCAGGCGGACTGCGGACTCTTTTAGAGACGATCGATGTCTGAAGCGAGTAGAGGAGGGAAACTAATGCGCAACTTGTCTACCTACTTTTTTGCAACGGCCGCCCTGTTGGCGTCGTTTACAGTCGCAAGGGCCGAGGATGTCCTGTCCGAGGTCTCCACGCTGGAGAACGAGTATTTCAACAACTGGTCGCAAGGTGCCGAGCAGGCTGCAAAAGCGCTCGGCTTGAACTATCGCATTCTTTCAGGAAAGGGTGATGCCGCTAAGCAAATCGAAATCTACGAGGCTCAGTTCGCGGCCGGCGTCAAAATCACATTTGGCGAGAATCTCGTCGCAGCAAACATCAAACCGATCGTCGAGATGGCGAAAAAGGCAGGGGCAGTGCACGTTGCTGTCTGGGAATCTCTGCCCGGCTTTCATCCTTTGGATGCGGGGACCGACAACTATGCCTTCGCAACGTTCTTCACGCCGGACGACGTCGACAACAGCTACAGAATAGCAAAGCTGCTTTTTGACAAGATCGGCGGAAAAGGCAACGTCGTTCACATTACAGGCTTCCCCGGGGTCGATGCCGACCTCGCTAGAACAGCCGGTTTCGAAAAGGCCCTCACTGAATACCCCAACATCAAGGTCGTCGCCCGCCAGCCAGGAAAATGGAATCAGGTCGACTCGCGTAAGGTCATGGAAGACCTGCTGGTGGCGCACTCCAAAATCGACGCGGTTTTCGGTCAGAACGACTCGATTGCCCTGGGAGCCATGCAAGCCGTCGAAGACGCCGGCATGCACCTCCCGATCACAGGGCTTGACGGCAACCGCGAAACCCTGAAGCTGGTCAAGGAGGGCCGAATTCTTGCTACGATGGGCTTTACGCCACAGTGGCAGGCCGGCTTCGCACTTGTGCGGGCATACGACGTCTCCAAGGGGTTCAAGCCGAGTCCGTGCGAACGCATGATGTACACGGGGGCGACGCTGATTACGGCAGCGAATGTCGACAAATATCAGGAGTTTCTTGCAGGCGAAAAGCTGCCCTTTGACTGGAAGAAAATGTCGCGCGCGCTCCATCCCAATGATTGGGACCCTCAAAACTACGTCTGGCCGATCGACGTGAAGACCTATTGGGGAAGCCGTATGCCGTCCGGTTACAACCTTCCGAAGACCTATCAAGAAGCCTTCGACGCTGGTTGTGTGGGGAAGCTGATGGCGGAGTATAAGGACCACTACAAGCAGCGGATCCCGGAGTAAATGTGTCTGGATGCCTCCCTCCTTGAGGGAGGCATCCTTTGAAGAAAATGCTCAATCGGATCGCAAAATGTTGCAAGCATGGCAGGTCGGGCGTGGAGATGGCGAGCTATCGCGGCGCATCGTAACCATTTCGGTGTTTGCTGTTGCATGCGCAGCGATCGGCCTCGCAGCCCCTTCGTTCTTGACCGTGGGAAACCTGAGGGCAATTGAGCTATCCAGTTCTGTCCTCCTGGTTGCATCGGTCGGTGCGACCTTCGTGATTTTGATGGGCTCCATTGATCTGTCGATCGGAGCGATCGCGAGCTTCTGCGGGATGCTGGTCGCGCGGATGGCGCCGGACTTCGGTTTCTGGTCGATTCCTATCGTTTGTCTTGTCGGCCTGTCATGTGGTGTGATCAACGGGCTTGTCTACGTCTACCTCAGGATCCCCTCCATCCTGGTGACGCTTGCAACCGCAACGACTCTCTCGGGCGCCGTCCTCTTTATCTCTGATGGCCGTTCGCTGACGGTATCTGATGCCGCCGTGATCGACATCGCCCAGGGCGCA
This sequence comes from Bradyrhizobium sp. USDA 4341, assembly GCF_054063755.1. Lineage (NCBI taxonomy): Bacteria > Pseudomonadati > Pseudomonadota > Alphaproteobacteria > Hyphomicrobiales > Nitrobacteraceae > Bradyrhizobium > Bradyrhizobium sp. USDA 4341. The sequence continues at coordinate 326,265 of NZ_JBSSGO010000001.1, forward strand.
TGGCTCCATGTGATCCCCAATGCGGTCTTGGTTTCCCTCATAATCTACCTCGCTGCAGTCCTCCTCGGCCTACGCACTCGTTTTGGCCGCATGACTCTTGCTCTCGGAAGCGATGAGCAAACAGCTGCCCTCGTCGGGGTCAAAGTAAATACCGTCAAAATACAGGCGTTCGCATTGTCGGGCCTTCTAGGAGGGTTTGCCGGAGCGCTGTTGGCCGCGCGTCTTGGGTCGGCCACGGCGACAATGGGCAGCTTCATGACCCTTGATACCATTACTGCGGTGGTTGTCGGCGGTACAGCCATCACCGGAGGATTCGGCAATGTGCGCCTGACGATCCTTGGGGTGCTTTTCACAACGACTCTTTCGAACGGTTTGAACACCCTCGCGTTGGCGCCTCATCTGCAAGCGATCATCCAGGGTGTCGTCATCCTGCTCGCTGTTCTCCTGAACACGAAGCGCGTGAACGCGGAGGACGTGAGATGAGGGAGGTCCGAAATCCGATTTTCAGGATGCGGAGCGGCTCCAAGAGCTTCAACGGCAATCTGGTCGTCGAAGGAGTTGATCTGGAGATATTTCCGAACGAGATCGTCGGCATCGCAGGCGAAAATGGGGCGGGGAAATCCACAACCCTCAAAATGATTGCCGGCATCCACCCCCCGAGCGGGGGCGAGATGGAGCTGTTTGGCAAGCGGTTCAAGCCGCTCCGTTATACCCAGGCCGTCGAGGCTGGGATTTCTATGGTCTTCCAGGAGCAGGCGCTTATCCCAAGCTTGGCGGTCTACGAAAATATCTTTCTGTCGCTGGAAACCAATTTTACTAACGGGCTGGCTATCGTCGATAGAAGTGCGATGATCGTTTTCAGCGAAAGGCATCTGAAGGACCTTGGTCTCGATCACATCGACCCGCGCCGACTCACGAGCGACTACGCTTTTCACGACCGGCAGATGATCGAGATCGCCAAAGCTTTCGCGTTGGCTGAGTATTTTCACATCGATCACCCGATCATCCTTCTTGACGAGCCGACGGCGGCGATCGGCGCGCGCGAAGTCAGGCTTCTCTTCGACTCGATCCGTCGATTCCGCGCGCGAGCGTCCTTCGTCCTGATCACTCACCGACTTTCCGAATATATCGAGCTATGTGACCGCATCTATGTCTTCAAAGACGGTCGGAACGTCGGTGAGTTTGCCGGAGAACGGATTTCCGAGCAGAACCTTCACATGGCGATGGTGGGACGAATTCGGAATGAGGAATACTTTAAGGAAAAGCGCCAATTGGACGTGGCCAACGCTCCTATTGTGATCTCGGCCAAAGGCCTTGGCGGCGACAGCGTCAAGAACGTCAGCTTCGACGTTCGCAAGGGCGAGATAGTCGGGATTGGCGGACTTGTGGGATGCGGTAAGGAGGCGGTTGGAAGGGCCGTTGTCGGATTTGATCCGTTTCCGCCAGCCGGCACCGTCGAGGTGAACGGCAAAGTCCTGCCTCTTCGGCGGCGTGGCAAGGCTGCGATCGCAAACGGCGTGGGATTCGTACCCAAGGAACGAAAGACCGAAGGCATCGTACCTTACATGTCAGTTGAAGCAAATATTTCCCTGGCTTCTCTGCCGCTGGTATCCCGGCTGACTGGCATCATATCGGCCGCGCGAGAACGGTCTTTGGCCGAGAAGCACGTCAATGGCTTGCGCATCCGATGCAGCGCACCGACGCAACTCTGCCAATTCCTCTCCGGGGGAAACCAACAGAAGGTGGTGTTGGCAAAATGGCTGGCGCGAGGCGTTCAGGCCCTCGTGCTCGACAACCCCACCCGTGGCGTCGATGTCGGCGCAAAAGAGGAAATCTATGGCGTCTTGCGGGATCTGACAGACCGGGGAGCGTCCATTCTTCTGATATCGGACGACCTGCTCGAACTCATCGGGTTATCAAACCGGATCCTCGTGATGCGCGATGGCGAAATCCAGTTCGAGCGGGACGCGCCTGCCAATGACAAACCGACGGAGCAGGAACTTGTCCGGCACATGGTCTGAGACAAAGACGCGTAGATCGAGATTGCGTCTCGAGGCTACAGTGGAGATCGCAAGGCAGTTTTGCAGCCGTCATCGCGCGATCATCAATCCAGGCGGTCCGGTGCTTCTGCTGTTGTTGATGATAATCGTCTTCACGGCCATTAATCCTCGCTTCCTGAGTTGGGTAAACCTTTTCAATCTGATGAGGCAATCGTCGATCCTTCTGATCGTGGCGACGGGCATCACCTTCGTTATCCTCATGGGATCAATCGATCTTTCCGTCGGCGCGATCGTGACATTCGTCGCGATCTCGTCGGCGGTTCTGATCCGGGATTTCGGGGTCGGCGCCGGTGCGATCGTCTTTGCGGCCGCGGCAATCGGGGCGCTTTGTGGTCTTCTCAACGCGATAGTGGTGCTGCGTCTGCGAATCCCGTCCTTTGTCGCCACACTCAGCACGATGACCGTTATTGGCGGCATTTCCACCTGGATCAGCGGCGGGGTGAATGTGTTTTTTCGTAGTCCGGATCTCACGTGGATTGCATCCGGGGCGATGATCGGACGGATTCCAAACTCCGGAATCCTAGCGCTCCTAATCTTCGCGGTGGCTTCTTTTGTCGGGGCGAGAAGCCATTTCGGGCGGTCTCTCTTTGCAATCGGCGGGGGAGGGGTAACTGCGCGGCTATCCGGCATTGATGTCCTTCGTACCAAAGCGATCGCCTTTATCGCATCCGGGGTGCTCTGCGGAATAGCGGGCTTGCTCCTTGTCGCACGAACGTCGACCGGAACCGCCCGGATGGGAGATGATCTGTTGCTTCAGGCAATCGCGGCTGTGGTTATGGGGGGAACGGCTCTTTCGGGTGGTTCGGGGGGTGTGCATCGAACATTGATTGGCGTGTTGGTGATCGCCGTACTTCAAAATGGTCTGAATATCGCAGGGGTGCATACATACATACAGATCATGGTAACGGGAGTTATCGTAATCTTGGCTGTGACGATCACGCTCGATCGATCACGGCTTGCCTTCATCAAGTAGAACAGGATCTATCGCGACGACGTTGAGCGAGCCGGCTTGGCGGCTCCTTTGTACAGGCTTGCACTGGGGTGTCATCTCTTGTAGAGGCGCGCGAGAGCATCTTGAATTGTGCCTATGGGCATCTCAAACGGCGACAACGGCTCCAAGTGCGTCGCGGACAGGCCGGTTCGTCACCTATAAAAAATGGATAGGGCTACTTTAACTAGACTGGGTGTCAATCCCCGACCGCCGATGGTCCCTCAGATCTGCTGGTTATACTCGCCGACTTCCGGATGCGTGCGCAGCACCGAATCCATCGCCTCGAACATGTCGCGCATGCGCTGCTCGCTGACCGGGCTTTCCACCACGACCACGAGCTCCGGCTTGTTCGAGGATGCTCGCACGAGGCCCCAGCTGCCGTCCTCCACCGTGACGCGCACGCCGTTGACGGTGACGAGATCGCGGATGTTCTGGCCCGCGACCTGCGCGCCGTTCTGCTGCAGCGTCTCGAAGTGCTTCACGACAGCGTCGACCACGCCGTACTTCGCCTCGTCGTCGCAATGCGGGGACATCGTCGGCGACGACCAGGTCTTCGGCAGCGCGTCCTTCAGGTCGGCCATCGACTTGCCGGGCGCACGGTCGAGCATCTCGCAGATCGCGATCGCCGACACCAGGCCGTCGTCATAGCCGCGGCCGAACGGCTTGTTGAAGAAGAAGTGGCCGGACTTCTCGAAGCCGGCGAGCGCGCCCGATTCGTTGGTGCGGCGCTTCATGTAGGAATGCCCGGTCTTCCAGTAGACCGTCTTCGCGCCCCGCTTCTGCAAGACGGGATCGGTCACGAACAGCCCGGTCGACTTCACGTCGACGACGAACTGCGCGTTGGCGTTGATCGCCGACATGTCGCGCGCCAGCATGACGCCGACCTTGTCGGCAAAGATCTCCTCGCCGGTGTTGTCGACCACGCCGCAGCGGTCGCCGTCGCCATCGAAGCCGAGACCGACATCGGCCTTGTGCGCCAGCACCGCATCGCGGATCGCGTGCAGCATCTCCATGTCTTCGGGATTCGGATTATATTTCGGGAAGGTGTGATCGAGCTCGGTGTCGAGCGGGATCACCTCGCAGCCGATCGCCTCCAGCACCTGCGGCGCGAACGCGCCCGCGGTGCCGTTGCCGCAGGCGGCCACCACCTTCAGCCTGCGCGTCAGCTTCGGCCGGTTGGTGAGGTCGGCGATGTAGCGCGCCGGATAATTCTCGTGGAACTGGTAGGAGCCGCCGGCCTTGTTGTCGAACGCGGCGTTGAGCACGATCTCCTTCAGCCGCGTCATCTCGTCGGGACCGAAAGTGAGCGGACGGTTGGCGCCCATCTTGACGCCGGTCCAGCCATTGTCGTTGTGCGAGGCGGTGACCATCGCGACGCAGGGCACGTCGAGATCGAACTGCGCGAAATAGGCCATCGGCGTCACCGCGAGCCCGATATCGTGCACCTTGCAGCCCGACGCCATCAGGCCCGAGATCAGCGCGTATTTGATCGATGCGGAATAGCCGCGGAAGTCGTGACCGGTGACGATCTCCTGTTTGACGCCGAGCTCCGCGATCAGCGCGCCGAGCCCCATGCCCAGCGCCTGCACGCCCATCAGGTTGATCTCCTTGTTGAACAGCCAGCGCGCGTCATATTCGCGAAACCCGGTCGGCTTCACCATCGGCTCGGATTCGAAGGCATAGGTGTTGGGGACCAGCGCGGATTTCGGCTTGGGAAACATCGAGACTATCTCGTCAACAGTCGGAAACGAAATGCGGCGGAGAGCTGAAATGCAATCGCTAGCAAAAGGCAGCCGGCAGCATCGGGACGAATTGGCGGAGAGTCACAGCAACCGGGACAATAGAGAGACCAGTTCGGCTTGTCGCCTTGTCCCCGTTCGCAGAAAGACCGCCTTGAGATGGTTGCGCGCCGTCCCTGACGAAATCTTCATATCGAGCGCGATTTCTTCCAGCGACTTTCCTTCCACCAAAAGCGACGAGACACGCGCCTGGGCGGGAGTCAATCCAAAGATTTCCATCACAGAAGTCTGTGAAATGCGAGGTATCTCATTCAAATCCGTGAGAATAAGAACAGCGCCCCCCTCGGTCAATGAATTCTCGCTTTCATCTTGCCACCGCTGCACGATGGCATCGATAACAATCGGCCGCCGTTGACTCCTGGTGACCATTGTTTGCAAGTTGGCGCGCCCCAGTTTGCCAGTCAAAAAGCGAATCTGAGTGATCAGCCGGTCCAATCTAACCCGCGACTGGGGATCCGCTGCGAATAGGCGCTTGCCTTTGACCGAGAGGTCATCATCGAAAATCTTCGAGGCATTGTCATTGACAGCTACGACAAAGCCGTTCCGATCCATCAAAAGTGCAGCCTGCCCTAATAGATCAAGCACATCAATCATGCCGGGCCGTACCCCACGAGCGATGCGCAGTTCACTCGGGCAAAATACAATTTCCCTTGGACCGGCCCCCGTTCCTTCTTCACCCTTAAGCAGCATAGGGAATGATCAAAAGAATGTTTGCCACAACCAGCTCTAAAAACTGTTCGCCAGTCCCAACTTATGGCTGCGAGAGTTGCAGCTGGCCAGTCCCATTTGAGATATGTCTCAAAGAAATTCCGAGTGGTTTCAAATTGCGCGCGGACATAGCCGCACTCGAGACATCAAATCGTAAGCTGCTGGCTGCGTCCTCTCATTCAAGCGTCTCACGTAGCGCTCGGACATGGTGTCAAAACTGCCGATCCGATCTTCTTCACGGCGACAGAAGCACGCCGAGTTGTGATCAGTCGCGCGCATATCGGGCGAATTATCCCGCTTTAGCGCTGAACTTCGTCGTGAAGGTAGTTCGGTCAAAAGGCGCCCGTTCAAATCAGGACCGAGGCGTCTCACGCAGCACGCTTTGGCGCTCGCGGTGCGCAGCTCGGTCCCCAAGCAAACGCCGGAAGCGGTGAATCCGATTGCGATACGTGCATAGCGGCCAACGTTTCGCTGGCGCGTTTGGCATTCGGAAAGAGCATGCTCTCCGAAGCAAGTCAAACCAGTTTCCCGTCCGGCGTGCGTTTCCGTACGGGACGTACCAACAATTTGACTGACCGGCCGAAGATCTGAGCAAATCGCCACAGGCGAATCTGTTCAAAAGCGTCCGGGCGTCGCAAACTTGACGCCAATGCCCTTCATCGCGCCCTGCAGGCTGTCTCCCCGCCTAGTGTGATTTCGGTCCGTACGTTCGGCGTGCGAGCCGGTGTCTGCCGCAAGGCGAGGGCGGGTTCATCGCGCTAAAGCGAAATCGTTTCCTGTTGCTACGAGCGCCAGATCGCCGCCTGTCGTTCAGTCGAGCAGAACGCTGCCCTGCAGATGCCCCCCTGAGCCAAAGACTTGTCGCGGTTGACCTTCGAGTGGAGTGGCCGTGGGCGGCCTGAATCGCTGCGTGGCTCGCGAGCCGCATTTGGACCAGCGGCATCCGTCTCGGCCTCACCGAGAATGTCCGACAGAGCCACAGCAGTCTTTCCTGCTTCGTGGACGGTCGGCAGCTAGTTGCCTTCGATCGGCGCCAACGCTCCGGCACGCTCGTTCTTCCAAGGGATGCTCAATCGGCGATGCCAATTGGCGCCGGCCAGCACCATTTCTACTTTGCCTATCTCATTTGGGACTCGTTGTTCCGCCTTCGAGTTGGATATTGGTCGCTCATTCGTCGTTGCCGACGCGGCACGGGCATTTTTGATCTGCGACGTGGGCGTAACAAATGATACTTGGGGCGCCTCCAATCCAGTGACGCAAACTCGACAGCGCGCCTCGCAGGCCATTCTCCGCAGTCTCGTATGAGCGCGTCTCATAATTGGGGGGCAAAGTGTGAGTAAGCACGAAATCGAATGAGGATTCTTCATCTATATAAGACGCATCTTCCAGATACATATGGCGGAGTGCCGCAATTCATTGATCAGCTTGCGCGAGGTGTTGCTCAGCGCGGACATTCCGTAGACGTTCTTTTTCCAAGTCGCCAGAAGTCTTTGCATCCCACAAAGATTGCCAATTACACAACGCATCCGGTGCGGCTGCATCTTGAGCTGGCGTCAACAAGCATTTCGCTTTCTGTATTCAAGAAGTTTGCGCAACTGGCCGAGCATGCGGATATCATCCATTATCACTTTCCCTGGCCGCTCATGGACGTCGTTCATCTGAGCTCTCTCGCAGCCAAGCCATCGATGGTTACATATCATTCAGATGTTGTCCGTCAACGCGGCTGGCTTCCGCTTTACCGTCCATTGATGAAACGCTTTCTAAAAAGCGTCGACCGCATTGTTGCGACGTCACCGAATTATTGTGCGTCCAGCGAGATCTTGCAGAGATACGCATCAAAGACGTGCGCAATTCCCATCGGACTCGATCAGTCAACCTATCCGAAGCCATCTGTCGATATCCTTAGCAAATGGCGATTTCGCGTCGGCCATAAATTTTTGCTCTTTGTAGGAGGCCTGCGATACTACAAAGGCCTTCACATTCTCTTGGAGGCAGTAAACGGAACCGATATTCCTGTCGTCATTGTGGGAACGGGTCCCGTCGAACGTAACCTGCATAGGCAAGTCAAAAGACGCGGGCTATCGAGCGTCAAACTGCTCGGTGAGCTTCCAGATGAAGACAAAGCTGCCCTTTTAACGCTTTGCTCTGCTCTCGTGTTCCCATCTCACCTTCGAGCTGAGGCGTTCGGGATATCGCTGTTGGAGGGAGCTATGTTTGGGAAACCGATGATATCGGCAGAAATCGGCACTGGAACGACATTCATCAATGTCGATCAGCAAACGGGACTAGTCGTGCCGCCATCCGATGCAGATGCCTTAAGAAGGGCAATGAAATATCTGATTGAGCATCCAGCCATTGCAACGAAAATGGGACAAAATGCGCGCCGGAGATACGAGGAGTTGTTCACGGCTGATCTCATGGTGCAAAGATATCTTGATCTCTACGAAGAGATGCTTCGCGACTCGTCGGGACCAGAAAGACATTAAGAAACGTAGAGTCCGTTGAACACATGACCAACGCGCGGCTTGTAATCGCTTACCCGCGGCTGCCGAAAGTGGCTAGGAGTGCCTTCCACCAAATGGCATAGGGCTGCACGATCCACCACTTCATTGGCAAGCGACCATGGTGACGGCGGACAACACCAATCGCTTCAGCATAGTGAGCCGCGCGGTTGTTGCGTGTTTTTGTATCCGCGTGCAGCCGGTTCACTGCCAGGACACGAGGGACATGGATGAACGGACCGAAGCTCCGATAGAGCCGCCACCATAGATCATAATCGAGCGCAAAATGCAGGGTCGGATCGAGCCCGCCCACTGCCTCCCAGGCGGCTCGTCGGATTAGTGTGGCTGGCTGCGAGATGATGCAGCGCAGTCTTAAGCCCTTCTCGCTAAATGGCTGCACCCACACAGCGCTCGTATTGCCCTTTGAGGTCATGTTCAAAGCGTTTCCGTAGGCGGCTGGCGCAGCCGGATTGTTCTCCAGCGCGTTAACGAGTGCGCGCAAGCTGCCGGGCTCCAACTTGTCGTCGCTGTTCAACCAACTGATGTACGGGGCGGTGCCGAGTTTAGCACCTTCGTTGATCGCTGAACCCTGTCCACCGTCAGGACCACTACGCCAAAACGCCAGACGGTGGCTCCAACGTTTTAGAATGACAAGGGACGTGTCGGTCGAGCCGCCATCCATCACGATGATCTCGGTAGCAACATCCTGACGGGCGATGGATTGCAGTGCCTCTTCGAGGAAACGGCCCTGGTTAAACGAGGGGATTACCACGGTAACGAGAGGCTGTGCTCGCGCCACCGCAGCGTCGGGGTTGTGTTCTGGCGCGAGCGGGTCGCTTTTCGCGTTCATCTCCGAGGTTCCAGATAGTTGGGCGGGAGGGTCATCCAATTGAGCGGGCTATGTCGGAGTCGGCGGTCTCAAGCGCGCCTGTAATCGTCCTCCGTGCGGATGATGTCATCCTCCCCCAAGTAGCTGCCGGTCTGCACCTCGATCAGCTCCAGCGGAATTTTGCCGGGGTTCGCCATGCGATGGACGGCTCCGATCGGGACATAGATTGATTCATTCTCGTGGACGAGGGTCTCCGTCTCGTTGATGGTAACCAGCGCGATCCCCCGAACCACAACCCAATGCTCGGAGCGATGATGGTGCTTCTGTCTCGACAGGCGCCCGCCTGGCTTAACCACGATCCGTTTGACCTGATGTCGGTCGCCGATATCCAGTGACTGATATGAGCCCCAGGGGCGATCGACTCTGAGGTGGTCCTCAGCAAGCTTCGGCGCCGTTTTCCGTAGCGTGCTCATAAGGCGCTTCATGGCACCCGGCTGGCGGTTGCGGGACACGAGAACGGCGTCCTCGGTCGCCACGACCACAATGTCTTCGACCCCCTCGATCGCCACCAGCGCCTTTTCGCTAGCGACCGTGCAGTTTCGCGCGTCCTCGAAAATTGCCGCACCTCTTGTGACGTTGCCGTGCGGGTCTTTCGGCGACAACTCCCAGACAGCGCGCCACGAACCAACGTCCGACCAGCCACAATCGACCTCAACGACGGCTGCGCGCGAGGTTTTTTCCATGACAGCATAGTCTATGGAAATGGGCCGCGCGCACTCGAAGGATGTTCGATCGAGCGCTATGAAGCCGAGATCGGACGTTGCAATTCCGACTGCCGACGTAACGGCTGCAACGGTTTCACGATCGGAGAGAGCGTACTCGGCCAGGAGCGTGCCCGCCCGGAATAGAAAATTTCCGGAGTTCCACAGATACCCTTCTGCAATATATTTGGCCGCAAGGTCCGGGTTCGGCTTCTCAACGAACCTGGCGGCAGCCCTCACGTCGCCGGCGATCGTCTCACCCGGCTGGATATAGCCGCACTCCGTCGAGGGGCCATCTGGCAAAACACCAAAAGTGACGATGAACTCGTTGCGCGCTGCTTCAATTCCACTGCGGCAAGCAGCCTCAAAAGCGGAGGGATCTTGCACGATATGGTCGGCTGCAAGGGCCAGGACGACAGCCTCTTCATTTCGCGTTCGGGCGAATGCCGCGCCTGCAGCAATTGCCGGTCCGGAGTCGCGGCGCGTAGGCTCGAGCAGCACGTCGGCCTCAAGGCCAATTTCGGCAAGTTGCTCGCGTACGATGAAGCGGTAGGCTGCATTGGTGATGACAATTGGTTTGTCGAACAACGAAGCATCTGCCACCCGCTTCATCGCCTCCTGGAACGAGGATTGATCGCCGAAGAGGCGAAGGAACTGCTTCGGTCGACCATCGCGCGAAGCCGGCCATAGACGGGTTCCCGCGCCGCCGCACATAACCAGCGGCACAATCAATTTGCTCATCGCTCGTCTCTTTCTCTTTAATCACCACGTGTCGTACAACCCGAGAGTGGGGCGGCTCATAGTATCCAATCGAACGCCACCCGGGACGGATGACGCCGGCGCAGTGTTTGGTCGCCCCACAGGGAACTCGTCTCCGAAGCAGCACAGCTTCTTCGACCGGCATCACGACGCGTACCGGCGGCCTGCGCGGCTCGACGCCGGCCAGCTCACGTATGTCATGCATGCATCTTTCCGCCGAAGTGGTGCTCGTGGCCGATCCCGGCATTCAATACTTAGAATTGCGCGTCTGATTTACGCCCCTGCTCGACCCACAATCAACGTGGATGCAACGTTTAGCTGCAACGAAACGCGCGAACAGTCCCATTTGGGATATGGCTGAGTGGATTTTCTTTAGGTAGGTGAAGGGGAGTTTTCGAGACGCGATCGGCGGGCGCACTATTTGCCAGCTGCGATCATTACGCATGTGCGGACGATGTCCCTAGAATTCTTCACCCACGACCCATATCAGCGGCATAACCGGCGGCGGCAAGAGCATCTCGCGAGCTTGATGCTGCCGATCGCGGGACGCACAGTGCTGGAGCTCGGTGCCGGAATCGGCGATCACACGAGTTTCTTCGTTGATCGCGGCTGCAGCGTGACCGCAACAGATGCGCGAGAGGACAATCTCGTGCATCTACGTGCGCGGTTCCCTTCGATTGTTGCGCGTGTCGTGAACGTCGAAGAAGACCTTCCAGCGGACTTGGCCCCGCACGATATCGTCTACGCGTATGGTCTCTTGTACCACCTTTCTGATCCGGTATCGGCCTTGACGCGGATTGCGTCAGTGACCAGGGACTTGCTGCTCCTCGAAACCTGCGTCTCCTTTGGAACTGACGAGGCGATCAACAAGGTCGCTGAGGCTCGGAACGATCCGACGCAGGCCGCTAGCGGGCGAGGCTGCCGACCGACACGGTCTTTGATATTCAATTCTTTGGGACGACTGTTTCCGCATGTATACGTGCCGCGCACGCAGCCATGGCACGACGAGTTTCCGACCCATTGGCTTGAGCAAGCACCTAGCAATGCAACAAGCTTGTATCGAAGCATATTCGTGGCGTCTCGCGCGCCGTTAAAGAGCGAACTGCTTGCGGATCACCTGCTCGACATCCAGGCCAAGGAATAGCGACATGGCGCAGACCTTATGGCTTGGACTCATGCTGACCCGGAGGGACTTGTCCCAGCGCTACCGTGGCACGGTGTTGGGTCTCCTTTGGCCGTTTCTCTATGCCGGTCTCCTGCTGGCAATGTTTACGTTTGTATTCTCGCTCGTGCTGAAGGTTCGCTGGTCGCCAGGCGAGGGGGGGCGCCCGAATGAGGGCGCGTTGATGATCTTTGCAGGATTGGTGCCGTATCTGTTTATTGCAGAAGTCATGACGCGTTCTGCGTCATCAATCACCACTGCGCCGAACCTTGTGAAGCGGGTACGCTTCCCGCTGGCACTGCTTCCGACGGTGGTCGTGAACAGTGCGCTCGTTCTGGCAGCAATCAACGCGCTGATACTCATCACTGCCGTTGGCATTCTCTGGCAGGATGTACCAGTTACCGTTCTGATGTTGCCGCTGATATTCCTGCCATTGGCGGCATTTGGTCTCGGGGTGGCGTTCCTTTTGGGCACGCTTGGCGTGTTCTTTCGCGACCTATCGCAGCTTAGCCCGCTTTTGGCGCAACTGCTGATGTTTCTGGCGCCGGTCTGTTACCCCGCCTCGGCCGTCCCGGAGGCCTTCACGACGGTGGTCGAACTAAACCCAGTCACATGGTTTGTGACCCAGATCAGAAAGCTGGTCCTTGACGGTGAGGTGGTCGCGCTCGGCGACTGGGCAAGCCACTCGTTTTTTTGTGTCCTCTTTGCGTTTGCGACGTTCGCGTTCTTCCAGCGAACCAGGCGCTCATTCGCGGATCTGCTATGACGACCGCAACGCCTGATCCGCGACAGGACTATCTCACAGCGCTCGCTGAGCTGTTCAGTGCTTTCATTGAGAACTACATGGTCGTGGATGTCGGTGCGCACGGCACGGGAGAAGCTGACGTTTACGCACGAGCCCTTGCAGGGAAGGGGGCGTTAGTCATCGGTTTCGAACCCAATGCCGCCGAGTGCGCGCGCCTCAATGAGATCTGGTCGGGCGATCGCTGCTTTTTCCCATATGCCATTGGCAATGGCGCGCGAGCGACGTTCCATCGCTGTCGAGCACCTCTCACTTCATCCTTGATGCGACCGAATCCAGAGTTGCTGCCTCACTATGAAGGGCTGCCGGAGATGTGCGAGGTCACTGAAGAAAGCCCGATCGACACCGTTCGTTTGGACGAGATCGAGGAAGTTGGTACGGTCGATTTCCTGAAGATCGACATCCAGGGCGGGACGCTTCTAGCCTTACAGAATGCCGAGCAGCTGCTTTACAGGACGCTTGTTGTCCACGCCGAAACCGAGTTTGCACAAGTGTATCAAGACGAAGCGTTGTTCTCCGAATGCGAGATGTTTTTGCGGCGTCGGGGATTTATGTTCCATCACTTTCATAACCTCGATGGCCGGCGAATGATGCATGGCGGTCACGCCGTGGGGCGAGCACCTTCGCAGGCGCTTTGGGCAGACGCGGTCTTTGTCCCGTCGCTGCGACGGCTAGAGCGACTATCGAATCGCGAGTTGGTGCGCCTGGCCTGGACGATGGAAGCCGTTTACGGTGCTTCCGACATGGCGATGGCGTGCCTGAGGCGCTGTCGAGAGTCTGAGGCCGCTGGCATCGACCAGAGATTTGGGGCTTTGCTGGCTGCTCACGGGCTGCTGCAATGAATATCCGCGCAGACGTTACCGCGACGCAAGCAGGTAATTCTGACAGCCCGCCCATCGTGCAGGTGCGCTGCATCAGTAAGCGGTATGCGCTCCATCGCGGTCCCGGACACTTGCTGGCGAAGGCGCTGCTGGGGCCGCTGCTCAAGGAGCCGCCGAGCTACACAGCGCTGGAGGACGTAAGCTTCGACCTCATGCCCGGCGATGCGCTGGCCATTATTGGTCGCAATGGCGCGGGCAAGAGCACCCTGCTCCAGATTATCGCGGGCGTGCTTAAGCCGTCGGTCGGTTCGGTGGAGGCAAAGGGCCGTATCGCCGGCTTGCTCGAACTCGGCAGTGGTTTCAATCCTGAATTTTCCGGTCGTGAGAATGTATTCCTCAACGGCGCGATACTGGGTTTAACCGAGCGTCAGGTACGCGAACGAATTGAAGACATAATTGCGTTCGCCGAGATCGGCGAGTACATCGACCGGCCCGTGAAGACATACTCTAGCGGGATGTTCTTGCGCCTTGCGTTCAGCGTCGCAATACACGCAGAGCCAGAACTGCTGCTTGTCGACGAAGCACTTGCCGTTGGCGACGTGTTCTTTCAGCAGAAATGCTATTCGCGATTAAACGAGCTTCGCAAGCAGGGAATGACGGTCCTTCTCGTTACCCACTCGATGGCGGACGCCGCCGAGTTCTGTAATCGGGGCATCGTTCTTTCCCAAGGGCGCAAGGTATTCGAGGGGCGCGGAAAGGAAGCGGTGGAATACTACTTCCACCACGAATTCGGGACCCCAACCGGCGGACGGAGAGCCAAGACCGGTGTCGTTGAGGCGGGAGATGCATCCGTCGCTGGCCGCCCCACTCATCAGCCGAACCAAGAGTGGGATCCGTTCGAATCCAACCCTGACGCCACGCTCGACCTCAGCACTGTAAAGCAGTTTGGCGTGCCCTCGGTTAAGGCGCGAAGGGCCGTGATTACGGATCGCGACGGAAAAGCACGTCGCGTGTTTCAGCAAGGTGAGTGGCTACGGATGTACGTGGAATTTCACGTAGATCAACCGGTCCAAGTACCACTGGTTGGTGTTCAGTTGATCAACGCGAAAGGCATCCTCGTTCATGGCCGCAACTCGTTGCAATTCGATGCGGTCCCGCCCTCCGTCGAGCGTGGAGGGACGGCGCTACGGTGCATGCATGAGATCAGACTGGATATCGACGCCGGCGAGTATACGCTAGAGTCAGGGCTTGCCGATTTGCCAAAGGCAATATTCGACCGCCGCCAAGCGTGCGCGCCGTCGGAGATAGCGCCTCACATTCAGTTGCTATCGCATATCAGCAGAATTGTGGCGATCTCGGTGATCTATCGCCATCGGCGCAGTCCCTGTTTGTTTAGCCACTACGGTGTCGCCGATTTGCCCAGCGAGCAGCATCTATCCCTCGTGCCCGAGGCCTCGCGCCTCTGAAAGCCTGTCCTCGTCGCACAATGATCTCTTACTCACAAAACTTCGAAGATGTGATTCTTGCCAGGCTCTTCCAGGGGCAGATGAGCGGGTTCTACATCGATGTCGGCGCTTGGGATCCCAAACGTCATTCCGTGACGAAGCACTTTTACGACCTGGGTTGGTCGGGCGTGAACATCGAGCCGGTCGCGCGCCAGTACCAGTTGTTCATCGAAGAAAGGCCTCGAGATCAGAATCTAAACGTCGCTGTGGCGGATGTTTCCGGACAGCTACGGTTTTACGAATGTAAGGAGCTCACGTCCCTCTCGACCGCAAGCGACGTGCAAGCTCAGGAGCTGCGGCGGGCGGGATACGATGTCGTCTCCTACGATGTGCAGGTTGTGACGCTCGAGGACGTCATTGCTCGCTGTGAAGATCGAGCAATCGACTTTCTGAAGGTCGATGTCGAGGGCTTCGAAGCGGCGGTCCTCCGCGGCATTGATTGGAGCAGGCGCCGCCCGCGCGTGCTCGTGGTCGAAGCGACCTTGCCGAGTGTCAAAATCGAGGACTGGGACCAGGTCGACAGCATCCAGAACTGGGATAGCTGGGAACCGGCCCTGCTCGCGTCAAACTACGAGCTTGTCTGGTACGACGGCCTGAGCCGCTTCTATTTGCGCAAAGAGGATGCCGTCCTCAGAAAGCGCCTTGCGCTTCCGCCATGCGTCCATGACGGTTTCGAGCTTGCGGAAGTGCATGAACTCAAACGCACTCATCAGATGCTGATGAAGGAACGCGAAAACGTTCTGAATGCGAATATAAGGTTGGAAAGCGAACTGAGATCCGTCGAGTCCGACCGAGCCGAAAAGGACCGGGTGATCGGCACTCTTGATGGACAAGTAACCGAGCTGAAAGGCAATCTGCTGACGCTCATGACTGAGCGCGAGGGCGCTTTGGAGGCGAATGAGCGACTGTCGAGGGAGTTGCGAGCCGTCGAGTCCGACCGAGCCGAGAAGGACCGGGTGATCGGCACTCTTGATGGGCAAGTAACCGAGCTGAAAAGCAATCTGCTGACGCTCACGACTGAGCGCGAGGGCGCTTTGGAGGCGAATGAGCGACTGTCGAGGGAGTTGCGAGCCGTCGAGGCCGACCGGGCCGAGAAGGCCCGCATTCTTGATGGACTCGCGGAAGAGGTTACCGGGCTGAAGAATACGCAGCAGCAGCTGATGGATGAACGGCAGAATGTCCTCGAGTCGAATCAACGCTTAGAAGGCCAGCTACGCGCCGTTGAGCAGGACCGGGCCGAGAAGTCGGATGTGGTCGCCCGTCTCGCTCGGGAAATTGCCGGGGTGACCAGCGAGCGGGACGTCTTGCTCAGGGAACGAGAGGATATCTTAAGCGCGAGTGGACGGCTGGAAGGCGAGTTACGCGCCATTGTAACGGACCAAACCGAAAAGGCGGCCGTCATCGGCCGCCTCGTCGAAGAAGTTGCGGAACTTAAGCGTGGTAAGCAGGCACTTCTGGACGAAAAGGAGCGCATCCTTATCGCCGGCCAGCGGCTCCACGCCGAACTCGCCGTTGCTCGCGCGGATGGGACGAAAAAGTCGGAAGTGATCGACCGCCTCAGTGCCGATGTCGAGCGGCGAGCAGTCGAGAGCACGATTCAATCCCATAAGCTGGTTGCCAAAGATCAAGTGCTCGAACTCTCGGCTGTTCAAAATCTCAAGAGTAAGGCGGTGCTCGGCGGCTTTGGAGACCTTCTTGTACGGCGCCAGCACAAGTCACCGGCGTACGGCGACTACCACCCGGCTGAAACTGCCGGAAGCGGCCTGCACGTAGCGATCGACACCCTCGAAATCGTCTTCGGGGTATCGGGTGGTGTCGAAACGTACATGAAGATGCTGACCAGTGCCCTCGTTGAGAGTGGTCGGCGGGTTACCATCATCTGTCTGCCGGACCAAATGGCTGCGCTGCGAAGGCTCTTTGGCACGAAGGTCGGCTACTTCGTGATGCGCAAGAGCCGCGCCGTTGGATTGGCGATCGAAGTGCCCAACCGGATTCTCGGAGCCAGGCGCAGGTTGAGTGCGGCGACTTCGATGGCGACGTTCTCGCGCCTTCGAGAAGACATCGGAGTAGACCTTCTTCACAGTCCTGTGCAGATCTTTTCAGTGCTCGATTTCCGCGTCCCATCGGTACTCAACCTGCACGATCTCCAGCACTTGCACTTTCCCGAGAACTTTACGCCGTCGGATATCGATGCCCGCAATCGGCTATATGGCCTGTCGGCATCTCTAGCCGACGCGATCGTGGTGTCCTCCGACTTTGTTCGCAACGATCTCGTCACGCAAATGCAGGTGCCGCCAGCCAAAGTGTTTACGGTGCCTGTTACCTGGGATCCGAGGGTCGTTGAAGGTCTCGGCGGGTTCAGCGTCCAGGATGCGACTTCACAGTACAAGCTACCGCCGATATATGCGGTGTATCCGGCGCAGTTCTGGCCGCACAAAAATCATGCGCGGCTCGTGAAGGCGTTGCGCATAGTGCGCGATAAGCGCCCCAACATCGACCTGAAACTCGTCTTCACCGGCTATCGCGGGCATTCGGGTTGGCCAGCTGTCAAAGCGACGATCGAGGAGCTGGGCCTTGAGGCTGATGTCATTTGTCTCGACCATGTTCCTGTCTATCATCTTGCGGCGATCTATAAGGGCTCGATCTATTGCGTGATGCCGTCGACGTTCGAGGCGTCGAGCTACCCCGTCATTGAAGCTCAAGCGCTCGGGGTGCCCGCGATGTGCTCGGATGTCACGTCGCTGCCGGAATTGGTGCGCGGCGAGGCCGGCCTGCTGTTCGACCCCTTCGATGTCGAGGATATCGCAGCAAAAATGCTGCAATGGCTGGACGATCCCGAAGATCGCGGGGCTCATGCCGCGCGCGCTCAAGCGAAGGCAGCTCACGAGCATAGCGTCGAGCGATACGTGAATGGTCTCGCGAAAGCCTACGAGCATGCCTGCGGGGTGAGGGAACGCAAGGGGCACGCGGAAGTAGCCGTGCCTGCGTAAGTGTTGGAAATGCGACGCGTGGCGGAGCTGCGTGTTTTAAGTTTAATCATTAAGTGACGATTGCAGGAAATGAACATTCGATTTCAAGTCTCCAAGCCTGTCTTGTGTGGAAACGAGCGGCGCTATGTCATCGACGCCATCGATTCAGGCTGGATATCCAGTACCGGGACTTATCTGACAAGGTTCGAGCGGGCGATTGCCAAGACTCTTCAAGTCGACGAGTGTCTATCCGCGAGCAACGGAACGACGGCACTTCACTTGGCATGCCTGGCGCTTGGATTGAAAGCGGGCGACGAGGTCATTGTCCCTTCGCTCACCTACGTCGCGTCGGCCAATGCTGTTCGGTATTGCGGCGCCAATCCGGTCTTCGCCGATTGCGACGCGAAGACATGGAATGCAACCGCCGAACTGATCGAGAGGGCTTGGACACCACGAACCGTTGGCGTTCTGGCCGTTCACCTCTACGGAATGCCGACGGACATTGGCCAGATTGCAGAATTGTGCCACCAGCGTGGGGCATGGCTGCTCGAGGATTGCGCGGAGAGCCTCGGTGCGACGGTCTTCGGCAGACCCACCGGCAATTTCGGCGATGCCTCGACCTTTAGCTTCTACGGCAATAAGACGATCTCGACCGGAGAGGGTGGCGCCGTCTACGTCCGTGATCCCCAGCGTAGGCGGCACGCGAGGATGCTACGCGGTCAAGGCATGGATCTTGAGCGCAGGTACTGGCACCCCATCATGGGCTACAACTACCGAATGACCAATATTGCTGGCGCAATCGGCCTTGGTCAGATCGAGATGCTCGACTTTCACCTTGCTGAACGTCGGCGGATCGCCAAACGATACCGGGAGCGTCTTCGTCCCCTCGAGGCCGAAGGGCTGCTGCAGCTTCCGGCGCAGGTCGCTGGATATGAGGGGACGCACTGGCTCTTCTCTGCGGTGCTGAACGCCGGCGGCGAAGCGCGCCGAGCGACCATCATGCATCACTTGGCCAGTGATTACGGAATCGAAACTCGGCCGTTCTTCGTTCCCATGCATCACTTGCCGATGTATTCGTCCGAGCATCGGCTTCCCGCCACGGAATTTCTGTCTGCCCATGGCATGAATTTTCCAACCTATACAGGTCTCCGCAACGACGAAATCGACGAGATCTGCGAGGCAATTGGCCACTTGGTGCGCACCGTGCCGTAGCTCGGCGCCGTCATCCAACAACGCATCGGGCGCTTGGATCGCTCTGATATCGGAACTGAGTCATGAATGATCTAGAGCGTAGTCTCGCATTTACGCCCAAAGCAGAACAGATCGCGCATCTGCGGACGTTACCGCGCGCAGAGCTGCCGAGCTTTGCCGTTGTTATCCCATCATTCAATCAGGCAAAGTTCATCCGCGAGACTCTCGAGTCCGTGCTCGCGCAGGATTACCCCAACATCGAGATTTATGTTGCCGACGGCGGGTCGACGGATGGATCCGTCGAGATCCTAGAAGAGTACGCCCGGACGTATTCGGAAGTTCTCAGGTATGACAGCCGGCCGGATGGAGGCCACCATCACGGCGTCAACAAGGGCATCGCTAATACGGCCGGGGACATCATCGCCTGGATCAATTCGGATGACGTCTACCTACCCGACGCGTTCTGGAAGGTCGCGACCTTCTTTCACTACAATCAAATGGCCATAGTCGTTTATGGCCGTAATCGATATGTGGACCGGGATCTCAGGCCAGTCGTTGACTATCCGGTCGATTGGAGTCCGCTGCTTTCAGAGCAGCGGCGACGAATGATGCACTTCTGCCTTGTGCCGCAGCCATCCCTGTTCTTCAAACGAACAGCGGTAACGCTGTGCGGCGCGCTTAATTCCAAGATCCTGGATTATGAGCTCTGGATGCGTTGGCAGGATAATGTTCCGTTTTACTTTTGCGACGACTACTTTTCGATGTCCCGGCTGCATGATGACGCAATTACGGCCAATGCCGACCGAAAATTGCTCAGCGGGATTTGCGAGACGGTCCACCAATATTACGGAGTCGTACCGTTCAGCTGGGCCTTCAAATATGCGTACACGCTTGAGCACGGCGCAGCCTGGTCGCGCGGCGAGTCTCCTCCAGCCGGGCGCAAAGTCCAGCTCATGGCCCGCTGGCACTGGATGGCGATGAATTTGCGCTGGTCGCCGCGGCTCGCTTCACGATCCATACGCAACTTCAGAGCGTGGGCGGCCCAGGTTCGCCGCGTCGCAGCTTGAGGGGAGGCATTCCATGTCGAAGGCAGAGATCCCGATTACAGTCGTTGTGCCATCGTATAATCAGGGCCGCTTTATCGATGAGACACTAACTAGTCTCCTCGACCAGGGCTATCCTGCCCTCGAAATCCTTGTGATGGATGGAGGGTCGACGGATGACACGGTTGAGCGGCTGAAGAGGTACGGCGACCGTATCACCTGGATCAGCGAGAAGGACTCTGGACAGTCCGACGCAATTGCCAAAGGGTTTGCGCGGGCGCGTGAGGGCTGGATCACCTGGCTCAACTCAGATGACGTGCAGTGCAATCGGGCGCTCTGGGCGGTGAGCGATGTCATCGCGCGCAATCCAGACGCCGATGTCGTGGTCGGACAAGGCCATTACATGGATGCCGATGGGAAGAACCACAGGCCTTATCCAACGATTCCCGTCGGTCCAAAAATCGATGTTGCGCGCCAGATGTTCGAGAAGGGCTATGTCGCTCAACCTTCGATGTTTTTCCGCAAATCTGCCTATGTAAAGGTCGGTGGCTTAAATCGCGCGTTACAGTTCTGCATGGACTACGACCTGTGGACGCGTTTTGCGCTTGCAGGCTGCCGCTTTGCTGCGTGCGATGTCGACATCTCCGGAAACCGCTGGTACGCGACGACCAAGTCCGCCGGGCAGACGCTCGAACTTCTATCGGAAGTGGCAGCCATGCAAGTCAGACATTTTGGCCGAGTCTCGCCATATTTCGTGCAGGCGGTCAGCGATAATCTCTACCAAATCTTGCACGGAAATCACTACGGCACCAAGCGCCATTTGCTGTACCGCCTGCTCTATTTCAAGACCGTATGGCTGTGGCTGAATGCGCACAGCCCGGCATACTGCCTGCGCGGCCTCTTCACAGAAACAATCGCAAAATCGGGCCCTCTCGTTGGCGACCGACTGACCGTCGGTGACTACTGGCGCGGTTTGCGGAAGGCCGTTAGCAGACCGCGGGTCGCGACATGACGGCGAACCTGGAAATCATCAATCCGCGGCCGGGCCATACGCTGCTGCTGGCCGACCTGTTTGCTGTTATCGCCGCTGATCCGCTGAGCCGTCGATTTCACCCGCATCCGTTCACGCCAGCCGAAGCAGCTCGCATCTGCAGCTACCGTGGGAAGGATCGATATCTGGTGCTCCGGGCGGACGATCGGTTCCTGGGCTATGGCATGCTGCGCGGCTGGGACGCGGGCTTCTCCGTTCCAAGCCTTGGCATCTATGTTGTTCCTGAACTGCGCACGACTGGCGCAGCGCGACTTCTGATGGAGCATTTACATCTGACGGCCCGGCTATCAGGCGCCAAGCAGGTCCGTTTGAAAGTCTATCCCGACAACATTGCCGCGCACAGGTTGTACCTGGCGCTCGGTTACTGCTTTTCTGATCTGCACGACACGGATCAGCTTGTCGGCATTCTCGAGTTGTAGCGCTGGATTCCTGACGAACTCGAGAGCCTTAAACACGATGCCCTTCGGACCAGAGTTGAAGACGATCCTTCGTCAGGTCAGCGGTTTTCGGCTTGGTCAGCTCCAGGCCTACCGGCCGCGACCGATGAGCATATCCGTGTCCGAGGGACGCCCCGTCTACATCAGTCCTCTCTCTATTTCGATCGTTACGCCCGTGCTGAACCAGGCCGCCTTTGTCGGCCAGACAATCGAGAGCGTACTTGGTCAACTCGTCTCGCCTCTGGAATACGTCGTTATAGATGGAGGCTCCGTCGACGGCACGCTCGACGTCATCGCGCGCTACGGAAAGCATCTGAGCTATTTCGACAGCCGAAAGGATAGAGGTCAATCGCACGCGCTCAACAAAGGTTTCGCCTGGACAAAGGGAGATATTCTCGGCTGGGTCAACGGTGACGATCTTTTGCTTCCCGGCGCACTCGAAACAGTTGCTCGTTTCTTTGCATCGCATCCCGAAGTCGATGTGGTCTATGGTGATCGCATTATTATTGACGGCGAGGGCAGAGAGACCGGCCGCTGGATGTTGCCAAGTCACTCAGACCGGATTCTCTCTTGGGTTGATTACGTCCCCCAGGAAACACTTTTCTGGCGGCGACGCCTCTGGGAACGAGTTGGCTCGTACATCGACGAGTCGTTCCAGTTTGCGATGGACTGGGACCTCCTGGTCCGGTTCCGCGATTGCGGCGCGCGCTTCCATCACCTGCCCCGGCTCATCGGAGCGTTTCGTGTGCATTCCGCTCAAAAAACAATCGCGCAGTTCGATGTCGGCTTGGAAGAAATGAACCGCATTCGTGCGCGCTGCCTGGGTTATGTGCCTTCATCCGCGGCAATGAGGCTTGCCGTGCTCCCCTATGCGCTTCGCCATATCGGTAGAGAGTGGCGGTCACGTCTGATGTTAACCCACGCCACGAGGCGCAGTCCACCGCGCGAGCGTCAACAAGCCGGCATGTGAAGAAGAATTATTAAAGATTTATGCAGAAAGGACAGCGTCGAAATGAAAAAGGCAGTGATCACTGGCATTACAGGCCAGGATGGTGCGTACCTTGCCGAGCTACTTCTCTCGAAGGGCTATGAGGTGCATGGCATCAAGCGACGCACCTCGCTCTTCAATACCGACCGAATTGACCACCTGTATCAAGATCCTCACGAGACGGGCCGCCGGTTCATTTTGCACCATGGCGATATGACCGACTCGTCATCATTGGTTCGTATCATTCAAGAGGTGAAGCCAGACGAAATCTACAATCTTGCCGCGCAAAGCCACGTCGCTGTGAGCTTCGAGGAGCCGGAATACACCGCAAATTCTGATGCTCTGGGTCCGCTGCGCGTGCTTGAGGCCATCCGAATTCTGGGACTGGAGAAAAAGACGCGCTTCTATCAAGCAAGCACATCTGAACTCTACGGGCTTGTTCAGGAGATTCCACAGAGAGAAACAACCCCATTCTATCCACGTAGTCCTTATGCGGTTGCGAAGCTCTACGCGTATTGGATAACCGTCAACTACCGCGAGGCTTACGGCATTTATGCCTGCAATGGCATTCTCTTCAATCACGAAAGCCCAATTCGGGGCGAGACGTTCGTGACTCGCAAGATTACGCGAGGGCTGGCCCGCATCAAGCTGGGTCTGCAAGATTGCTTGTTCCTAGGCAACCTTGATGCAAAGCGAGATTGGGGGCACGCGAAAGATTACGTCGAGATGCAGTGGTTAATGCTGCAACAGGACAACCCGGACGATTTCGTTATTGCGACCGGTGTGCAATACAGCGTGCGCCAATTTGTTGAAACTGCTGCGAGCGAAATCGGCTTGCGAATTGGTTGGAAGGGCACAGGCATCGACGAGCGGGGTTATGATGCCGACGGCAAGTGCATCGTCGCCGTCGATCCTCGGTACTTCCGGCCGACGGAAGTGGAAACGTTGCTAGGCGATGCCTCGAAGGCGCAACACAAGCTCGGCTGGAAGTCGAAGATCTCCTTTAAAGAGCTCGTGAAGGAAATGATCGGCGAAGATCTCAAAGCCGCGGAGCGCGATGAGTTGATCAAGCGGCACGGCTTTAATGCGTTCGATTATCACGAGTAGCGCGATGAACAAGTCGAGCAAGATTTATATCGCGGGGCATCGCGGCATGGTGGGCTCCGCGATCGTGCGGCGGCTTCTCGCGGCCGGATATGAAAATTTGGTGACCCGTTCGCATGCCGAGCTGGAGTTGACCGATCAAGCAGCGGTTGGCAAGTTTCTTGCGCGAGAGGAGCCCGACTACATCTTCCTGGCGGCGGCTAAAGTCGGTGGCATTCATGCCAACGATAGTTTCCGGGCGGAATTCATCTACCAGAACCTCATGATCGAGGCGAACATCATTGATGCGGCTTGGCGGGCCTGCGTGCCACGTCTGCTGTTCCTGGGATCGAGCTGCATTTATCCCCGGGAATGCCCGCAGCCGATCAAGGAGGATTATTTGCTCACCGGACCACTGGAGCACACCAACGAGCCGTACGCGATCGCCAAGATTGCCGGACTCAAGCTATGCGAAAACTATAATCGACAGTACGGCCTACGATATGTGTCGGCGATGCCAACCAATCTGTACGGCCCAAATGACAATTACGATTTGAACAACAGTCACGTTCTACCGGCCCTCATCCGCAAGGCGCACGAAGCGAAGCAGCGGGGCGATTCCACCTATCCGGTATGGGGGTCGGGACAGCCACGACGCGAGTTTCTATACGTCGACGACATGGCGGACGCGTGTGTGTTTCTGATGGAGCGCGATGACATCAGGGAGGGCTTGTTCAACATCGGGACGGGCGAGGACAGCGCGATTTCCGAGCTCGCGCAAACCGTCAACGAAGTGGTCGGATTCAAGGGATCAATTGTTTTCGATCCGACCAAGCCCGACGGAACGCCTCGCAAGCTTCTTAACGTCGATCGGATGCGCGAAATGGGCTGGTCTGCGAGAACCGGCCTCAAGGAGGGTATCCGCAAAGCTTACGCCGACTTCCTACAGCGAGTACCCAAAAACCGGGCTTGAGTGGCTGCCGACGTCTACGGCAACGCCTGACGCCCAGTTGGCGCATTCCTACTTGACCGATCGATCAGCCCGTTCGGGAAGCTCTGAGCATAACAATGACGTTTTTGCCAATGGGAGGGGACGCTTATGTCGGATTGCGCGACCTACAGAGTCGCTTTATTCATCGATGGACTAAGTTTGTACGCGAGCGCCAGGGCGCTCGGCTTCGATATTGATTATAAGCGATTGCTGAAGCGGTTCGAGAGTCACGGCAGGCTCCTACGGGCCTTCTATTATAGCCGGACGATTGAGAACCAGCAGAACTCGTCGGCGCGGCCCTTCATCGACTGGCTCGAATACAATGGCTTCACGCTCGTGACGAGGCCGGCCAAAGAGTTCGTTGACTCGTCCGGCAGGCTCAAATTCAAATGCAGCATGGATGTCGATCTAGCCGTGGATGCCATGGAGATGGCCCCTCACGTCAATCGGATCGTTCTTTTTTCGGGCGAGGGCAATTTCCGCCCGTTGGTCGAGGCCCTGCAGCGGCGAGGAGTGCACGTAACCGTAGTCTCGACCGCAGCGACCCAGCCGGCAATGATAGCCCACGAACTGCGGCGCCAGGCTGACGAGTTTATCGACTTGCTCGAGCTAAAGCCGAAAATTGGCCGTATCGTGCTCACGCGGCAACGCGTAGCATCAAGCGCCGATCCGTCCCGGTCGGTGAACGGCAACGAGCCCGCGATCTAAGTGATCCGTTGTTTCGCTGCTTGCCGTCTCGTTTAGCGCCGAAGGCGGCCAATCATATTGGCGGATCCCTGTATTGTAAGCATTGCAATCGCGAACAATGGAAACGGGAAGCAGAGCAGTGCTGCCTCCCACCAATACCAGCGCCAGCCGTAGAAAGCTCCGTAGAAAGCTACTCCGGCCGTGATTATCGATCCTAACGGGATCGCCCCGAGGACGATAAAGCTAACCAGTCCAAGGAGAAGTCCGAATCCGAGCCAGAGCTCAATTCCCTCAAAATAAGCCGCGAGCTGCACCAGTCCCAGAAGCGCATAGATCAGAAACCACGGCATGAAAATCCCCTTGATTAACGACGAACCTGCCACTCGGCTGTTGATTGTCTAAACTGAGCTTGCGACAGGCAGTCAGTTCGCGTTTCCCTTATCGAATCTAGCGCTCACAAGACCGACCCCAAGCTTGCGGGGATCTTGCGATAGGGCGAGCTGTTGAGGCGATTTGGCGAGTGGCATCCGCAAGTCAATAATGAGGGGGTACCCGGGCGCAAGGCGAAGTCCATCGAGCGGGACAGCGATGGCGTTCGTACCCTTTCGGAATGTAACGTCGGCCAGCTTCATATTCTGTGACCAGAACTCGACCCTTTGTTCGGGGCTTCTTTGCGTAATGAATGCTCTGCACTCTATGACGAGTCTTGGCTGGTCGGCGGGTACGCTTCCGATCATAAATCCAAGCTGCGCGCGATCGCCGTCTGACCAGATGCCCCAAGGCTCCGGGTTCGACCAGCCCTGAATGAGAGCGCCTCTGTTCTCGCCGTTTTGAAACGTCAGGGCGTGGCGATCGTCGAGGCGCGGGAAACGCGCTACGTCATAGCCAAGGCCCGGAAGAAAAAGATCAATAAGGCGCAGGGTGCCGAAAAAGGAGCCTGAAAGCACGGCGACGGCAATGAAAAGCCAAAGCAGGAGTTGGCGAAGGCCGGGCATGGGTTGACGGGGAGTTTGAACACGCGAGCGTGGGAATTGCATGGCGACGTCCTGGGTCCTTTCAGCCCCGGGCACTAACGATCTCTGAGTCGGACGGACGCTAGTGCGCTACCGAACACGGCGGAAGCTTATTAGGAGTGAGGCGCACGATCGTCCATCAGGATTGTGAGTCGGCGCGCATGATTATTGTCCGGTCTGAGCAGCCTGTCCCGATCGCAAGGCGTAGTGCAGTTCGGCTCGCCGCTTTGCCCTGCCGTCTGGAAACGCAACTTTTTGCGTCTAAACTCGGGAAAGATGATGGTTTCCTATCTCAAATGGGACTAGCCGGGTTGTCCAGAGCGATACATAGGTTGGCATCCGCTATTTTGCCCTGATCGATTTGCGGTGCAGGGCGAGACGGATTGCTGACGACTTTAGTAAGCGGAACGTTTGATTTTCTTATCACGTAACCAAAATCGTACATCTGGACGTTGAAAAGTGGGGTGGGTCATGCGGATCGGTAAAATGCAGACGCTCGACGACTCTTTCGAGGATGCAGGTTCCGCTTACATGGCGCCACCAGTTGAGAAGTCCCCTGCTACTCAAGTCCCGGATCAAAGCAGCCAGTCGAACACCTCCAACACGGAGACCGCCTCCTTTCAGGGCAGCGGTCTGGTTTTTGTGAACACCTGGGGGGCTGGAGCGAGCGCGCAATTCCAGAATATCGTGATCAGCGCCGAGCAGTATCTTTCCCAGCTATTTCCGAACGCCTGTACCGTCCATTGCACGTTTGATCTCCAGTCCCTGAATCCGGCCTATTCGGGCGAGAACTTTTTTAATCCGGTCCACGTTTCCTATGCCTCGTTCGTGAGTGCGCTCCAACAGCATGCACAAACCGCTACAGGGCACGCAGCTGCCAATGCGCTGGCCGCGCTCTCCGACCCCACGCACGGAGCTGGCCTTAACGTTTCGATTGGCGAAGCGCGCATTCTGGGCCTCGCCAGTGCGGGAACCGGCACTGACGACACGATCTATCTGAACAACGTCTACTGGACAGCTTCTGCGCTGCAAAACAGCCCAAATGATGCGAAGGCGGTCATTCTTCACGAGTTGACGGAAGGCATCATGGGCCGCGTCGGCGGCCTCGGGAAAGGTGGCAACGGTTGGGCTCCGATGGATTTCTTCCGCTACACGTCCGGTGGACAGCATGATTACACCGGCGGCTCCGATGGTCTGAATACATTCTTCTCGGTCAATGGCAGCAATATTTCTACTCAACTGCAGTTTCATGCATCCTACGCTAACGGCACAAACGACGGCTTCGATCTTGCCGATTGGGACGGTGTGCTGGGCGATTCCAACAATCACGACCCATTTGGACCGGGCGGCCCCGGCGTCGGCGATCCGGGCGTGCTCTCGGCCGAGGATATTCAGATCATGCAGGCGCTCGGGTGGGGCGTACAAGCCCGCACTCCGAAAGACTTGAATGGGGACGGCATCTCGGACGTTCTGTTCCGCAACAATTCGACGGGGGACTGGGGCTTTGAGGCGCTCAATGGGTCCGGCGGCGGCACCTGGCATGGACTGAGCCAGACCTCGGCCGCCTACAGTGTCGTGGGCGTCAGCGATTTCAACGGGGACGGTGTTGCTGACGTGCTCTACCGGAACAACAGCACCGGCGATTTTGGTGCGGCTCTGTTCGATCACAATGGCAATGCGACCTGGCAACCGCTTGGTGGATCCTCGGCGGCCTACAACGTTGTCGGAGTTGGCGACTTTAATGGCGATGGTATTTCCGATATCCTGTTCCGCAACAATTCGACGGGTGATTGGGGCTTCGAGGCGCTCAATGGGTCCGGTGGCGGCACATGGCATGCCCTAAACCTCACCTCAATTGCCTATAGCGTGGTCGCGGTTGGCGATTTCAACGGCGACGGCGTCGCTGACGTTCTCTACCGAAACAACAGCACGGGTGATATTGGCGCGGCCCTGTTCGATCACAGCGGTAATGCGACCTGGCAGCCGCTTGGTGGGTCGTCCGCAGCGTATAGCGTCGTCGGAGCGGGCGATTTCAATGGCGACGGCATTTCGGACATTCTGTTCCGAAACAACACGACCGGTGATTGGGGCTATGAGGCGCTCAATGGGTCCGGCGGCGGCACGTGGCACGCACTGAACCAGACCTCAAGCGCCTATAGCGTCGCCGAAGTTGGCGATTTCAACGGCGACGGCGTCGCTGACGTGCTCTTCCGAAACAACAGCACAGGCGATTTTGGTGCGGCCCTGTTCGATCACAGCGGCAATGCGACCTGGCAGCCGCTCGGTGCCTCCTCCGTGGCATACAATGTTGTCGGCGGCACGAATTGGACCTGAGCCTTTCGTGCGTTTCAAGGGCGTCGCGTTACAGACGTGCTTACCCAGGCTGAGCCTGGAGCAGCTGTAACGCTTCGTACTCGACTGTGTCTGCGTGTTACCTTCATTCCAAGCGAGACAAATCATCTTCTCCGTGGAGCACGACGTGGCATCCATCGCGGATTACCCTGGGCTCCAATTCGGCTCGGTTAGCGCGACGTAGGCGCTTGCAGGTATCGGTATCTCTTAGGAGCGTTTCTTGCACGACAAGGTTCGCGTCGACCCAGGTTTGGCTGCGCTTTGCGGGATTGCGGCCTATTACCGGATCGCGGTCGATCCAGCTACCCTCGCGCGCGAACTCGCACTCGTAGCTGGCGCCGGCCCAGGCGACGTTGTGCGGGCAGCCAAGTTAGCGGGCCTGAAAGCGCGGCTCGTGAATAGGCCCTCGATCAGGCGTGTCGCCAGCATGCCACTTCCGGCCATCATCCGCTTCGATGGGAGCTTTGTTATTCTCGGCGGAAGGAGTCCGTCTGGACTCTTCAGCATCGTTGATCCGATCACCCGGACCAACCGTGAGATGCGCCTCGACGAAATCTACGCTGCAATGGATGATTTCGTCCTGCTGGTACAGCGCCGCATCGGGGGCTCGGGAGCAGATCCAAGGCGCTTCGGCTTTCAATGGTTTCTGTCCGCGGTCTGGCGCTACCGTAGGCCGCTGCTACACGTTGTCGTGGCGTCCTTGTTTGTGCAAATGTTTGCACTTGTGACGCCACTCTTCTTTCAGGTCGTGGTGGACAAGGTTCTCCCACACAAATCCTATTCCACGCTCCTGGTGCTGGTGGGCGGTATAGCGGCAGTCGGCCTTTTCGATGTCGCGCTGCAGTACCTGCGGACCTACGCACTCGCGCATACCAGCAACCGGATCGACGTCGAATTGAGCCATCGCCTTTTCGGCCATCTCTTGCGACTGCCGATCAACTACTTCGAGAGCCGCTCCGCTGGTCAGACCATCGCGCGAGTTCGTGAGCTGGAGACCATTCGAAATTTTTTGACTGGGCAGGGTCTCTTTTCGCTTCTCGATCTTCTCTTTGCCTTCGTTTACATCGCCGTGCTGGAGGCGTACTCGGTCAAGCTGACTTGGACCGTGATCGCCGCGATCCCGGCCTATCTGGCGATCGCCATGATCGTGCGACCGCCGCTTAGACAGAGAATCAACGAGAAGTTCAACCTGGGAGCTGCGAGCCAGCAGTTTCTGGTTGAAGCCGTTGTCGGAATCCAGACCATCAAGACCTCTGCGGCCGAACCGTTTGTGAGGGCACAGTGGGACGAACGGCTGGCCGCCTATGTTCGGTCCGGGTTCGGAGCGACAAAGCTTGGAGCTGGTGGACAGAGCGCTATCCAGTATGTTTCCAAACTCTCCTCGGCCCTGCTGCTCCTGTTCGGCGCACAAGCAGTCATCGATGGCGACCTGACCATCGGTGGACTGGTCGCATTCAACATGATTGCCGGCCAAGTTGCGCAACCCATTCTACGACTTTCGCAGTTCTGGCAGGACTTCCAGCAGGTCCAGATATCGGTCGAGCGGCTGGGTGACATTCTGAATGCCCCGCCGGAGTATGCATCGGCCGCGTTTGAGAAAATGCCACCCTCAAGCGGCGCGATCGCATTCAAGAACGTGACATTTCGCTACGCGGCTGGCCAGCAGGACGCGCTCAAGGATATCAGCCTCACCATCAATTCAGGGGAGGTTATCGGGATTGTCGGTCCGTCGGGCTCTGGCAAATCGACGCTCGCCAAGCTTATACAACGTTTGTACCTCCCGACCGGAGGAGAATTGCTGCTGGATGGTAGAAACCTCAGCCACATCGATCCGCTGTGGCTTCGGCGGCAAATCGGTGTGGTGCTTCAGGAAGGCACACTCTTTAATCGTACGATCCACGAAAACATCGCATTGGCGAACCCAGGAATGTCGCGATCGCAGGTCATTGGGGCGGCACGCCTTTCGGGCGCGGACGAGTTTGTCTCGAAGCTTCAGCAAGGCTACGACACCATGATCGAGGAGCGCGGTGCCAATCTGTCGGGCGGTCAACGTCAGCGCCTTGCCATTGCGCGGGCATTGGCGACAGATCCGCCGATTCTTATTTTTGACGAAGCGACGTCCGCTCTGGACTACGAAAGCGAGCAGATCATCCAGGCTAACATGCACTATATCGCCCGTGGCAGGACCGTCATCATCATTGCTCATCGCTTGATGACTGTCCGGCATTGCGATCGAATTGTCAGCGTGGTTGATGGGAGGGTGGTCGAAACAGGCACGCACGATGCGCTCTCGCAGCGCCCTCGGGGCTTCTACGCCCGCCTATGGGCACTTCAGAACAACATGGCCAAGGACCAAGCGGCCGTTTGATGAACGCGCGCGCACCCATGCCTACGGCGCAGTCTGGTCCACCTCGCGTTCCGCAGCGAAGACGATCGGACCAGGAGTTCTTGCCGGCGGCACTCGAGATCCTGGAAATGCCGCCGTCGCCCGTCGGAATAGCCCTGTTATGGATCATCTGCGTTTTAGCACTTTCGGTATTGGCCTGGTCGTACTGGAGTCGTATTGATGTAATCGCCGTCGCTCAGGGCAAGATTCAGCCGTCCGGGCGAGTGAAGATCATTCAGCCGAGTGAGGCCGGAACGGTCGTTGCAATTCGTGTTCAGAACGGGCAATTGGTCGCTGAAGGCCAAGAACTTGTTGGACTCGAAAGCGGCGAGGCCGACGCTGACGTAAATGAGCTGAGAGCCCGACTGGGAGCATTTCGTGGAGAGTCGATGCGGCGGAGAGCCGCTCTACGGGCGATTGAACCGCGCCCGGTTACGGCGACGGCGGCGATAGACTGGGACGAAGAGATTCTTGGCGAAATCAGAGAACGTGAAACGCTCGTCCTTCGAGGGGTCCTCGATCAGCTCAACGTGAAGGTTGCTGAACTCGAAGCCGAAAAGCATCAGAAACAACTCGATCGGGATCTGTTTTCGGCAACGAGCACCGCCCTGGAGGCGCTTGTCGCCACGCTCCAAGAGCGCGTCGACATGCGGGCGACCCTTGCGCGAACCGGGTCGGGATCGAAGGCCGATCTCATCGACGCTACAGAGCGGCTGCAAGACCAGAAAGCGAAGCTTGCGACATCCCGCGGTCAGCTTGCCGAAAGCGAGGCGGCAATAGACGTGCTCAGCCAACGTATAGAGGGAAGCTATACCGATTTCGCCGCCGATAACCTACAAAAGCTTGTAGAGGCCGAGCGCGAGATTGAGGGAATCCAGCATCGGCTTGCCAAGGCGCGGGTCAGACAGAAACGGATGGTGCTGAAGAGCCCGATTACCGGGCGAGTGAGCGCGATGTCCGTGACAACCCTTGGTCAGGTGGTGAACACTGGCGAGGAAATCATGCGGATCGTGCCGGATGCCGTTGGTTTGGAGATCGAATGCTATATTCCCAATCGGGACATCGGCTTCGTTCATCCAGGGCAATCCGCCGTGGTTAAGATCGAATCTCTACCATTCACACGATATGGAACCGTCAACGCGACCCTTCTAAATATTCAAGACGATGCCATCCCCGAACCGGATGCGACGCAGGCCGAGGGCAATCCCATCCGGCCACTCGAAAATCGCGGCTTTGCCGGCGCGCAGCGTACACAGAATCTCGTGTTTCCTGCCACGCTTCGTCCTGAGGTCACGCGTGTGATCGCGGACGGAACGGCCGTACCGCTCTCACCTGGTATGGCCGTCAGCGTCGAAATCAAGACGGGGAGCCGACGAATTCTAGAATATGTCTTTTCGCCGCTTGTAGAGATCACGGCAAAAGCACTTAAAGAACGGTGATTGTTTGAAAGCACATTGATTTGGCTTTCCGTGATTGATCGGCGGAATGCCTGATCTGTTTTATTTGCGCCGTGCCCCTTTCGGTTTCCAGTTTTGGGAGACTCTTAGCTTGAGGTCGCCTTGTTGCTTGTGGCTAGAAAAGCGGATCCTCGCGTGAATCCCCCTTGGGATTCTTGGTTACCGACTCTTGTTCTTCGGCTCTCACCTCGCTGTTCCGTTTGACGAGCAGACCCAACAGCCCGAACAGCACCAATATGACGCCGCCGGCGATCAGCAAGTCCGGTAGCAAGATATCGTCATCCACAGCTGCTTCTTTCGTGTTCGAATTGGCTGACTCAGGCATGACCTATCGATTCGACGAGCGAGCGCGGCACCATGATGCTGGAGCGAAACCCCAATCGGTCTGATATCATAAGAACCCTCAGCTCCTCGTCCTCAGCGAGTTGCACATGCCTTACCGACCATCATTGCGTCAACCGGGAAAGCGCGACACGTACCGAATGGGATATTGCCTGCGGGGCGCTTCAACCTTAGAGTGAAGTTCGCAGGCGCTACTGAGTGCCAACTTGAGACCGCCCCTAGTACTGCTGGAGCGGTTACTTCTCAGCAGGGGCGCCAACGTGCTGTTTAACTCCATCGATTTTATTGCGTATTTTCTCCCTGCTGCACTGCTCGGCTACGTCGTTCTGCAAGCCCTCGGCCTTCGGCAGATATCTTTTGTCTTTCTGCTCCTGGCGTCGGTCTTCTTTTACGGTTGGTGGCGCGTAGACCTCATTCCGGTTCTGCTGGGATCCGTTGCATGCAACTATGGGCTTGGGTTGTTGATTGTCGACGCGCCGAGCTACGCCCGACCGCTGACCGCGTTTGGGATCGTAGCCAACCTGGCGCTTCTCGGGCTATTCAAGTACGCGGATTTCTTCATAGCCAACGCCAATGTTGCGCTTGGCACGGCGGTGGGCTTTCTGCGCTTGACGTTGCCGCTCGGAATCTCCTTTTTCACCTTCGTTCAAATCGCCTATTTGGTAGATGCGCTGAAGGGCAAGCGCGGTCAGCATGGCTTCGTCGAGTATGCTCTCTTCGCCACCTTCTTCCCACATCTGCTGGCAGGTCCCATCGTCCACCACTCGGCGATGATACCGCAGTTTCAGTCGAGCCAAGGAACCTCGACGCGGCTGAGCGACGTCGTGTTCGGAGGCCTCGTTTTCCTGATTGGTTTGGCGAAGAAGTCGATATTCGCCGATCATCTTGGGCCGGTCGCAGACGAGGTGTTCGCCTCCGCCGATCGAGGAGAGCTCTTGAGTACATCAGCGGGCTGGCTTGGGGCGCTTGCCTATACTTTCCAGCTGTACTTCGATTTTTCGGGGTATAGCGACATGGCGGTTGGTCTCGCCCGCATGTTCGGCATCCGATTCCCCTGGAACTTCAATTCGCCTTACAAGTCCGTTTCGATTATCGAGTTCTGGCGCCGATGGCACATGACGTTGTCCCAGTTTTTGAGGGACTACTTGTACATTCCGCTCGGAGGTAATCGTCGCGGAAAATATCGGCACTACCTCAATTCTTTCCTCACCATGGTGATCGGCGGCTTCTGGCACGGGGCAGCATGGACGTTCATCATCTGGGGCGCTTGGCACGGCACTCTGCTGCTGATCAACCATTGGTGTCGCGAATGCTTCAGGCCGCCGGACAGCATCCTGTTCCGAGCCGGCGCTTGGGCAGCCACCTTCGTGGCCGCAGTCGTCGGCTGGGTTTTCTTCCGGGCTAGCACGACCGAAGGTGCGCTCGGTTTATTAAAGGTCATGTTTGTCGGCGGCGGAAAGGGTGAGGCGACCCTCCAGATCGATACTCTGTCGATTCTTGGGCTGGCCGCGCTGCTCGCGTTGTTTTGCCCGAATACGCGCGAGCTGAGTGAGAGCATTGAGGCGGAGCGTGTCGACCGACGTTTAGCGGGCGTTGCCTTTGGCTCATTAATTCTGGTTATCGTCGTCTCCAAGGCGAGCATGCATGAATCCCCCTTTCTCTACTTCAACTTCTAGAGCCCGGAATGCCGAGTCCGGCAAGGCCGCTGCTTTTCTCGGGTGCGTGCTGATCGGCTTTGCTCTTGCGACCTGCATCTACGTGGGCGCGGTGCTTCTGACAGTTCCAAAAAATAACATTCCGAGCACATTCAAGTGGCTGCTGCTTGAGTGCACGACGGCGCCACGCATCATTGTCGACTCGGGATCCAACGCCCATCATGGGATCGACGCCGACCAGCTTGCGAAGGCATTCAATCTCACGGCCATCAACGTGGCCGACAATG
Organism: Bradyrhizobium sp. USDA 4341; assembly: GCF_054063755.1. NCBI lineage: Bacteria > Pseudomonadati > Pseudomonadota > Alphaproteobacteria > Hyphomicrobiales > Nitrobacteraceae > Bradyrhizobium > Bradyrhizobium sp. USDA 4341. The sequence continues at coordinate 360,895 of NZ_JBSSGO010000001.1, forward strand.
CCGGCTATTCCCTTGTCGATCGGACGAGGCGCATCCTTGAGTTCGCCGGTCCTGGTGACATCGTGATCATGCCGATCGAGTGGCAAGGTTACTTCGATCCAGATGGCGACTCGAGTTACGCGCGACTTTCGCTCGAGCTGATCACAGAATATTTCTGGACACAAACCCGCGCAGAGCGCGTGCGTCGGGTACTCACCACACCGTTTCCGATTGTCGCGCGCGCGGTCTGGCGTAACATTAAGAAGCTGCGGCATCCCTCGCCGGGTATTTCCGCGCCTGAGGCGCTTCACTCCTTCTCACTCAGGCTCGAAGAAGCATTGCTCTATTCCGGCGGTACGGGTGGCTGGGCGCAAGGCAGTAGCAGCGGCATCAACGAAAAGGCACTCGAAGCGGGGTGTTTCAGAAGTACAATCGGACGTCGAGAGGGTGGTGCAGCGCGCCGGGTTGAAGCGGCATTCGACAATCTACGCGCAGCCAAAGAGAAAGGCATCAGGGTTATCATCACATGGCCTACGGTCGTCGGCGCGGACTGCTACCTCGAGCGCAGCCGTGTAAGTAAAGCGGCTGGCCAAGTGCGCGCCCTCGCCTCCGCGGCGGGCGTTGAAGTGGTAGGTGAGCCCGACGACTTTTGGATGCCGATGAAACTCGTCGACAATTCCTTTTACCACGTTATCAAGGAGGGGCGCTCGATTGTCACGCTCCGGCTCATAGAGCGCCTGCGGGAAGCCGGCCTGGCGCCGGAGCCCGGCGGTCACCCGCGAGGTCTCATCGACCTCATGAGCGAGGAGATCTATCGACTTGAGCTCCAGCGCGCCGAGGCAATGGACCCGACGGTTGACGTTTTGAATCTCGGTACCTTCGCATCAGCCGGGTCCGGCACAACCAAAATTGACTTTACAGCTGGGTGGTGGGCTGAAGAACCGGGTGGCCGCTGGGCCCGAAACAACGAAGCGGCCCTACGCCTGCGGCCCACCGGAATGCCCAAGGTACTCAGGCTGCGATTGATTTCGGCCTTTGAGCCGCGTGACATCGCCGTCGTGGTGAACGATATTCCCGCCGGGCGAATCTCGATCGATATGAGCCGCCGGGATTATGATGTGGAGATCCCAGAGGCGGTTGCCAACGCCCCGGTCCTGCTCATCCGGCTGAAGGGCGAGCAACGGCCCCTGATGCGCCCGAGGGATTTCGGTGGATCAGATGATCATCGTGTTCTGACCTTCCTTCTAGAAGGAGCTGCGTTGGTCGGCCAAGAATCGCTAGTCAGCGATTGAACAGAGTTCGGAATTATCTCATGATAGGGCGGGTCGGTCGGCGCGACCGGGCCGTCGGAGCCCGCCCCTGAGTCTCAATCAGATCCAGGCGCGCCATCCTCGATGGAGTGCACCGCATTCCCATGCGCCACTGCGCCAAAGCTGGGTCTTCACGCCTTGCCTGAGAAGATCGATGCGGATCGCCGTCCGCGGGGCGACCGGTGGCGGCTGGATGCGGCCGTGAACGCGACGAGAACTGCCGAGCAGAAGCCGAATGATATCCCAAATGGGACAAGCGGAAAATTCGCTGCGTTGCTATGTAGCTCCTGCGCATTTCTGGCAAAGCTGTCGATCGAGGCCCAAGAGAAGCGAGATCCGACCTCATCAAACCGTTTCTCCAATCTGCAAGAAACACGCCGAAGCGACTGCCCACCTACGCGTTTCCAGTGAGATATTTTCGTCCGGCACCATTTCAGGGTCAATATCATGCCCGAGCATCACGGTATGCAATTCCGAGGATTTTGCCCAGATTCGGTGGAAAGCGCGCTTCCGGCGTTCAGCCGATCTCGGCGCATGGTTGAAGCGCGTCCTGGAACAGCGACGTCAATTCAGACGTCAGCGAGAAAGGTCATCGGTAAGCCTGCCCTCGCTCATGCCCCTGTATCGCCGTCGGTTGTCAGCGTCCTATTTGTCAATCTCGCCTTCTGGGGCAGATCAGGCCGAACATTCAAGATAGCCGGTTTGCCTAATCTCGTGAGGGCGGATTGAAACCAACAAGGACGGATACCGAGACTGAATCGCTAGCGCTTGTCCTGTTGTTCAGTGGGGCCGGCCTCGTCCTTTCTCTTGCCACTGCCGTCTACTGGCCCGATCTCTCCGCCGTTTGTCTGGACATGCTCCCCTAAGGCGCTTGTGACCTCAATCCCGACAGCTTCTCTCAAGTTTCAAACAGCAGCGTCTCGCAAGGCGGACCGATGGAGATCAAGAGGATGGCACCAATGGCAGCCCAAGCCGTCTGTCATACGTCTTCTCAGAGAAACGTTCTCTCCGACCGCCGGAGTAAGTGGGCCAGCTCGGTCCGTTTCATCAAGCGTTTGCAGAATGAGCCGCGTGCGAGTGAAAATCGGATCACAGTGATTGATCTTCTTATTGTGCTTCTCGCGCTCGCATTTCCGTGGTCGACCACTGCAACGACGATTCTAGCAGCCGTCATTGTTCTGATGGTCGTATCCACGTATTGTCTGGAGGAAATGATCGGCGAGCTGAAGCGGCCGGCCTGCGCCCTTCCGCTCGTGCTCCTCGGATTAGCGGCGATTGGAACAACATGGGCCCACGGCATTCCGTGGTCGGACCGGCTGCATGCATTCGGAAAGGTATCGAAGTTCATCTGCTTCTTGCCGCTCTTTGTGCATTTTCGGAACACGTCGCGCGCAAAACTCGTATTCGGGGCCTATGTCGCGTCTAACCTTCTGCTGCTTGTCCTCTCATTCCTGGTGTTCTTCTCGCCGGAAGTCTACGCCATTGTCGGCGCCAAGGCTCCAGGCGTGCCGTTGAAGAACTATCTGGATCAGAGCCAAGCTTTCGTACTCATTGCCGTCATCTTTGTGGCGCTCGCCGTGGAATCCGTTCGGCTCCAGCACGTGCTACGATCGGTCCTGTTTATCGCTGTATCTGCCGCATTCCTCGCCAACTTGGCTTTTGTCAACATCGCGCGAACCGCATTCATTTATCTGCCGGTGATGCTGGCACTCGTCCTTATCCGCTATGCGCGGGGATGGTCGTCCGTCGCCATCTGCGCTGCAATTTGCGCGGTCGCCGTCGGCGTATGGGGAGTGTCCCCAAATCTACAGTTCAAGATGGCTCGTCTTTTGGGAGAGGTCGACGCATTTCAGACCAACACCATGTTCGTAGACGGATACGAAACTGGCGGCGCGGAGCGCCTAGAATTTTGGCGCAAGTCGATCGACTTCATTCGCTCGGCACCCATTCTCGGCCACGGCACCGGTTCGACCAAAGACTTGTTTGCCACGGAAGCCGCTGGGCAGACCGGCATTAGGGCGAAAGTGGTCGACAATCCGCACAATCAGACACTTGCGGTCGCGATCCAGTGGGGCCTCCTCGGATGTCTTGTCCTCTACGCCATGTGGGCTGCACACCTTCTGTTGTTTCGGGCAGGACTTGGCGGGCGGCCGGGCAATCTACTCGCTTGGATAGGCCTGCTCGCGGTCGTGCAGAACCTTGCGAGTTCGTTGCTCAACTCGCATCTGTTCGATTTCTACCAGGGATGGCTCTACGTCTTTGCTGCGGCGATGGTTGGCGGCCAACTGCAGCGAAACGAAACGCTAAGCCGAGCGAATACCTAGTGGCTCTGCACAGTGATTTTGACAGGTTGGATCTGGGGCGGTCAGATTAGCTCCGGCAGGCTTTTTGGATCAACGAGGACCTCGATGCTGCGAGGCGTCCTTGGCTGCCGTCTGATAAGGCCGGCGCGTTCCAGCGTCAGCACCATCTGGTGAACCGAAGGCGGGCTGACCCGGAAATACTCCTGGATGTCGGTTTCGGCCGGGGGCCTGCAGTGCAGCCGGGTATGGAGGTGGATAAAAGCCCTGCGTGGGTGTGAAGGGTTTTGTCGAAGGACTCACGCCGGCCATCCGATTCAGTTGTTGGTGCGTGCCTCGAGCGGGGAGGCACGCCATGAATGTATCGGGTCGAACTCAGCCAAATCGAGCGCAGCGAACTCAAGGCGCCTGCTCAGTGGCGGCAAGCATGCGTCCCGCAAGCTCAAGCGAGCGCCCATTTTGCTGGCCGCCGATGTCGGGACCAGCGAAGAGGAGATCGCAAGGAGCGTCGTTGTGAGCGGCTCGACCGTGTACCGGACCAAGCGACGCTTCGCGGAAGGAAATCTGGAGCGGGCGCTGAGCGAAGAGCCGCGTCCGGGGCGGAACGCAAACTCACGGGCAAGGAAGAAGCCCTGCTTGTGGCGACAGCCTGCGCCAGTCCGCCAAAGGGCGCCGTGCCCGCTGGACGCTCAAGCTGCTGGCGGGTGCGATGGTCAAGCTCACCGAACACAAGAGCAAGTCGCGCGAGACCGTCGAATTTGTTCAAGCAAAGCTGCGCTTTGCGATTGGCAATGGCGTGTTTTGCTGACGGGCGCGCGCATTCCAATAGAACCCCGCAGCGGCCCGAATGATCATTGCCAGAAGCGATCTCGGGAAACGGAGCGAAGCCGAGATGACACACTCAGTCGAGAAAGAAGATTGTTCGTTCGTTCCGTACTTTGTTTGTTGGAGCGCAGTCTACGGAACCTAGATATAAATCCCGCGAATCGCGGCAAGCAGCAATGACGCTGCCGGGAAGCAGCGGAGACGACAGATGAAGAGCGCGAATTGAGGCATGTCACCCTTCGGCAAGATCGCGCTCTTTATCGATGGCCTCAACCTCCGCGCAACCGCGAAGGCGCTCGGCTTCGACATCGACTACAGCCGCCTGCTTGGGGAGTTTCAGCGCCGTGGCACGCTGCTGCGGGCGTTCTATTACACGCCGATTGTCGAGGATCAGGAATATTCGGCGGTCCGGCCGCTCCTCGATTGGCTCGATTATAACGGCTACGTGGTCGTCACCAAGCCGACCAAAGAATTCGTCGACTCCTGCGGTCGCCGCAAGGTGAAGGGCAATATTGACATCGAGCTCGCCGTCGATGTCATGCAGCTTGCTCGGCACGTCGACCAGATCATCCTGTTCTCCGGCGACGGCGACTTCCGTTGCTTGATCGAGGCTGTGCAGCGTCGTGGCGTCCGCGTGACCGTGATTTCCACCATTGCTACCCAGCCGGCCCTGGTCGCCGACGAACTCCGGCGGCAGGCCGACGAATTTATTGACCTAGCGCAGTTGAAGTCGAAGGTGGAGCGCGATCCGTCCCAACGGTTAAGCTTCACGTCAGATGCTATCAGGTACCGCGATTCGGTCATCGCGGAATAAGCTATGGCGGTGATTTCGTGCAGGTTGATGGCGGCCCAACAATGCGCCGCTTAGGACTCTCCTCGTATCTCGTCCGCTTTTTGCTAATCTGGGTGGTCAGTGCGACCGCGGAGGAGAGCAGGGCCGATGACGGTCGATCGTCGCCGGTTGTTCCAGGTGTGAGGATCGAATGCTCGCTGAAACGGGGGGCTCGTGACCTGTTTAAAACCGAAGCATTCGTCGCGCAGGAACACTATAAGGAAAACATCGCGCCAACGGCCCAAGTCAGGATCTCGTGGCTTGGCGCGACTTTTGTGCGCCGGTACGCAATCAAGGTCGAAACCGAGGGCGAGCCATCTCTGCAACCGTATACCTTGATAAGCCCGTCCAGTGCGGTCGACATCAGCAGAGAATTAGGCGCTCGCGATGTGACCACGCTCGCGAATGTGTGGTGCCTCTTAAGGCTGCAGCCTAACGGAGAAAGCGGGGCGCTGCAGACCAACTCTATTCCCAATTTATTTTTGGTTCGTGACGGGATGGGCGACGTGGGTGTGGTTGATGTCCTATGGGGAGGCGCGGGCTGGGAAATTGGAGCTAGTCCGATCGGAAACCAACGGACATGGCCTCCTGGCACTCGCGTTTTCTCTCACGGCGCGGATTAACGAATGTAGCGACTGGATTACTGTACTTGGTGTCGGCGTGGCGGTTAGGCGAACGGTAGGCGACTGACTTCAATCTATCAACTAGAGATCGATAATGTAACTTAGCAGGAGAACGAAGCGCTGCTGATCTCGTTGCTACTCTATCTCGCCCTGGACCTCGCCGTCTCGGCATTGATGAATCTCTAAAATAGCATGGTCGCGCTGCGCGGGAGAGCGCCCGGCATGACGGCGACCGAGCACCGAAATTGTGGGGTTAGATCCAGTGGTTTGACTGACCGCGCGAAGCCTCCGCTCCACACAAAGACGCAGAAAAACCAAGCGTATCTCGCGTCTGAAGGGTATAAAGGGCTATTTCTGAACAGAGAAAAATTATGCGCGCAATAGTTGTCGCCATTCTGATAGTCGGGCTCCATTCATGTTTTGCAATGGCTGAGGTGCCGTACATTGTCGAGAAGGACAGCTACTACTCGCAGATTGTGAACGGCATCAGTATCAGTGTGGGAGAGCTACCAGACCGCTATATGGGTTGGAATAAGAATAGCAAGCACGTATCGATCTCGGTGAAGATCGATCGAAGTATTTTGTCGGATAAAAGAGCCACGCTCAGGCTGCTCAATCAAGTATCGCTTTGGGTTGATGAGCAGTTAGTAATGCAAGGCGTAACGAGACCGTCGCTCACCGTAATACGAGTTAATTCTCGCGGCAGTAACATGGGATTCATTGCGGTTCGCAATGGACTGAGCGAGCCGTGGTGGGTTGACGGACACGATTGGCCTACTGGGAGGCGACCTCTTAAGGATTAGGTACGATGCGCGCGATTGCATTCGCTATGGTACTCGTCGGGGTCTTTTCATGTAGTCCAATTGACAAAGTGCCGTCCGCTGCCGGAAACAATGAATACTACTCGCGGATTGTGAGTGGCTTTACTACATGGTACGATGGCGACCCAGACCCCTATATACCGCGTGGTTATCATCGCAGAAGTATCTTCGCGATCTGGATTAAATTTGAAGAGGTCGACAAAAGTATTCTTTTGGACGACAAAGCGACACAAAAACTACTGGATCAAGCGTTGCTTTGGGTAGGCGAGCAGTTTGCCAAGCAGGGTAAACCTACCCCGTTGCTACTCACCATCGTACGGGTCAAGGATTCTCAAGAAAACGTTTCGCTTGTTGCGCTTCGCGAACGACACGACGAGCGGTGGCAGCTTTTTAGGTCGGGTGATCTGTTTATCGAGAAATGAGTCGTAATAGCAAAAGCCCCCAACTCGTCGTACAGGGGCCGTTTTGCTCGAATGAGAGGGTATTTTAGCCGTCACTGCGTGGATGGCGATCGGCGTGACGCCTTACCCGCTCTTTACGCTGGCATCCGCGCGGATCGCGGCTGGCGCAGCAGAAAGGCCAAGGCTCTCGTCAGGGTCGCGCGTCCCTTCCGGCCACCGCTACGGTTCGCAGCGATTCCGATGGCGACAGTTCCGACTAATATAAGCTGTCCGATTGCGGCTCGGACTCGCGCGAGCCGCACAGAGTGACAGCCACATCGTCGTCGACAGGGATTTGAACTTCGATGGCAGAATAGGAAAGTTAGCGACCGGCGGGGATATCGCAGGGGACACAGGCCGGATCCATGATCTTATGTACTATAGCGCGACAATCAATCAGGATGAAAGCGCGTATTGCCTCATATATCGATGCTCTCGAGTGTGATCGGTTGCCTCGTTAATCTTGCTCCCGGCTTGGGTTGAGGAGGAGGCCGGGTGCGGAGATGGCCGGGGTTTCGGAGCGCCCGGCCTCCTCCTCTGGCACCTGGCACATCATTGGGTTGTCGTGACTTCATGCCCCGGCGGCGTTTTCTCCGTAGGAACGAACAGCAACGCATTCGCTTGCTCGAGCGTTCGAAGAAGCTTGTTCGGATAGGCTCCAGGATATTCCACCTGCAACCGGGAGAGCAGTTCGCTGCCAGTCCGCCAGGGCCTAGGGCTCGGCTTCAAACCATTTTCGCAAATTTGGCGTGGCCCGGATGAGCGGGTCGGGACGAATTGGCGGAGATTCACAGCAACCGACAATAGAGAGACCAGTTCGGCTTGTCGCCTCGTCCCCGTTCGCAGAAAGACCGCCTTGCCGCGCAGCCAACAACGGCTCCATGCGTTCTCGAACTGATTTCGCAGGAGCGACGCCGCCAAGGTCCAGTAGCGCAACAAGGAGCGGAACGCGGAACTCCCGGTGCGGCAACTCGGGACCGGCCGTGCCCTTCACCGGATCTGCCGAGAGCACCCGCTCAGGCCGGCCGGAAATCCCATCAAGAGCTGTGAGCGCCCTGCCGATAACCGCGTCGGGCGTATCCTCAAAGGGCGTGGCGTACCTCTTCAGCCGAGCGTAGGTCGTCTCGGAAACTCGGACGACTGGCATCGTTCCCGCCTTGGCTCCGGTCTGGTCCGCGTCAAAATCATAGTAATCCCTCAAGATGATAGTTCACGCCCGCTTTAACTTGGTTGACCCCGGATTCCACGGTTACGCTGTTGCCGAACGGGTTCGCGAACGTCAGGGTTTTGCTGCCGAAAGCAAGGTGATCATATTCGAGCTTCGCCGACCAGTGAGACCCCAACATGTATTCCAGGCCGCCGCCGGCGATCCATCCGGACCTGGTCGTGTTGGCCACGGTCGAACCGTCGAGCCCGCTGTTCACCTCCATACGGTAGTCGGCGTTCATCCACGCCGCGCCGCCCTTGGCGTAGAGCATCAGCGGCCCCGTGACATAGCCGACCCTGCCGCTCAAAGTGTCATACCAGTTGTGGTCGCTGGCAATCGAGAGCGACGCGGTCCCGGCGGGATCAACGAAATTGGTCTTGCCCTGCGCCGACGTCCAGCCGAGTTCTCCTTCGATGCCGACCAGCCAGTTCGGTGCAAGCAGGTAGTTGTAACCGAACTGCAGACCGCCGAGCGCGCCGCTCGGATTGGTCGCGCCCCAGCCAATCGGCGTGAGCACGTGCTCGCCGGCGCTGAACGCGCCGCCGAAATTGGCGCCGACATAGGCGCCGTTCCAATAGTAGGCGATCGGGGCCGCGGCTGGGGCCTTGGTGTAGAAGCCGGGCAGGACGCCGGTAGTTTTCTCGGGAGCCCCAAGCTTCTGGGATATGCCAAAATAGTATCCGCGCCGCGGTCCGTATTGCGGTGCGAACACGCCGATGCCGCTGCCGTTGCGGATCTGGTAGATGTAGTCGGCGACGTTGACCACATCGAACCGGACCGTAACGGGCAATCCGTTCCAGCCATGATCAAACTCGTGCGAGACGCCGGTGTTGACCTGCCAATAGGATGGGAGGTGATCACCGTTCGGAACAACGGTGCCGTCTGGATTCTGAAGATCAGTACGCAAGCCGCTGCCGTAGATGAAGGTTGCGCTCACGGTGGTCCCGTCCAACCAGCTATGGGTATCGAACCATCGGTATGCGATCCTCCCCGAACCCGTATAGAGTTGTTCGTGGTCGGTGTGGATCCAATTGTTCTGGATGTAGACCAGATCGTCCGGGCCAAACAAAGTCTGGTTTGACACGACCTTCTTCGCGCGCTGAACCCCGTAGGCCCAGCTGGTGTCGGCGGAGAAGCCACCGTATCTAAACCTGAGCGACAGCTCCGCACCATAATTGTAGGCCTTGTCGTAGTTGAACGCCGTAAGAGCGTAAGCTTGGCCGAACTGCCCATCGTCGAGCAAGTCCCTGGCGTTTTTGTAATAGATGCTGCCGGCGAGCTCGAGGCTCGGACAGTTTGCGACCGCGGTCGGAGCCTTGGTAGGCATTCCGACCGGCCCGGTCGGACATTGCGGCAGCAGTTGCTGCCTGAAGCCGGCGTCATACACATCCGCCCGCTCGGGTTGGATCGCACCGACATTCTGGAGAGGCTGGCCAGCCACCTGGCCAGCCAGTACGGCGGCCTGATCGGGAGTGACGGTCGGGGTACCTGCGGTGGTCCCGTTGAAGATCTGGGTTGGAATTGTCCGACCGAGCACCTGCGGTGCCGGTTCGAAAGTCCGCATGTAGCCGATGTGTAGCACGGTCGACCACCATGGCTTATAGGTTAGGCTCGCGCGCGGACTGAACTGGTTGGCGTCGACGTATTGGTAGATCTGATCGAACCGCAGGCCGTAATTGAGTGTGAGTTTGTCCGTCAGCCGCCACTCGTCCTGGGCGTAGGCTCCCAGCTGCCAGCCAAATAACTTGCTGCTGTCGAGAATGTTGAACGGCGCGTCGATCGCAGTCATGCCGTTCGGATCGTTCGGATCGAGCGGCTGCACCGTGCTTGTTGTTGCGATTCGGGTCTGTTCGCCTTGGGTGTAGAAGCCGGCCCGTAAGGTGTGCGCGTCGTTCAAGCGGTAGGAGAAATCGCCCGAGACGCCATTGAGGAATGAGCTGCGGAAGACATCGGACGCAACGTTGTTGATGAAGAGATCGCCCACCGGGTCGGGCACGAAGTGCAGATCGCTGTAGCGTGAATAGTACGACAGCTGCGCATCGAAATTGCCTTCGGATTTCTGCCACGCGATAACATTGTAGGCGTTCTTTTCGTACTGGTTCTGGTTGAGGGTGGCTGAATCGAAAGCGCCTTTGCCAAAGGCCGTATAGGCGGGAGCAGTCGGGTTGGGGGTACCGTCAGGGTTGAGGCAGGGGTTCGCGGGGTCGAAAGGACCACCGCAGAAACCTCCCGCGTTGCCCGGCTGCCCGGGGTTATTGGGAATCTGGTAACGGGTCTCGCCGAACCCCGTAAGAGTGACCACCCGCGTCGTTGGATCGAGGACCGTGGACGTGTAGGCGAAGAACCTGCCCTGTTCAGAGTGATCGTGAATGGCGTTGAGGGAAGCTATGGGATTTTCAAGGCCGAGGCCGGTGCTGAGATAGCGGCCGGTGACGTAATAATCGGTCTTTCCCTCGACTCCTCCATATTCGAAGCTGGGCGTGATGGTCTGACGGCTGCCGCCGTAGAGGCTGACGCTGCCGCCGGACAGCGCCGCGCCGGTCTTGGACGTGATGTCGAAGACGCCAGCCGTATGCAGGCCGTACTGCGCCGGCAGCGCGCCGGTGAGCAGCTGTATGTTGCCGATAAATGAGGTTTCGAGTATCTGCGAAAAGCCGGACACGCCGTCGGGCAGAAGAATTCCGTTGATCCGGTACTGAACGTTGGCGTGCTCGTTACGGATGTGAAAATCGCCCGAGCTCGTCGAGTCCTGCGAGACGCCCGGAAATTGCAGCGCGAGGTCGCTGAGCTGGACGGCATTTCCCTGCGGGATATTCTCGATGTCCCTCTGAGTGAGTTCATAGGTCGTCGCGCCAGCCTTGGGCAGAATGACATTGTCGCGCCGCTGGTCGAAGTTCTGGGTCTGCTGGACGACCTGACGATTGGCCGCTGCCTGGACCTGCTCTGGGGTAGGCGCCGGCTGCACCGGCGCGGGCTGCGCCGGTGCGGGCTCACGCCTTACCACGCGCGGCTTCTGCTTGGGCTTGGCCGGCTGCTTCGGCGCTTCCACCTTGGTTTCGGGAAGCACCTTGGGTGTATTTTCCTCAGGAGGTGAGGTCTGCGCGCGAGCCGTGCCGCCGAGGCTGCAGATCATGAGCGAGGCCACTCCGCTCGTTGCTAACATTCGTTTGAAGAACACTGACATTATTCCGATTCCTGGAACGCGCGAGCGGGGACGGCGCTGCGGGCGAATTCGCAAGCGCCTGCCGTCGGGCTGCGACGGACTGAATTGATTTCATTCGGGAGATCGCGCGGTGCGATCCTCGCGATACTAAATGGATGTCAGGAAATCGGAGGTGCGCGTGACTGAAACGCACGCCAGGCAGATGCCACGCGAGCGAAATTGCTCTCCGTGGTCAGAGCCGAGAATGCAACAATCTGCGGGAGCGGCAACGATGGCGGCGTCGCGAACAGCGCCGTGTTAGCCATCGCCATCACCGCGCAGATGGCGCAAATGTCACCCGAGTGCTCGCCCGAGTTGTGATTGGAGGCAGGTTGCGGCTCATGCTGACTGCTGGCGGCCTGAGCGGCGAAGGAAAGCTCAGATGCGGCCAAGCTCAATTCAGGAGCGGCGTTCGCAGCAGAGCCAACGCCGTGGAAATGGCCGAACGACAACGCAAGCTGGATGCCCAGCGCCAAAAACGCCAGCCAAGACATCCGCCTTGTGTTGGATCGGAACCACTTCATGCTGAAACGCGCCTTTCGTCGAAAGGTCGAACAATCAGACCTAATCGACGTCGACGAGAGTTTCGCGAACTTGATTGAACGCTGTCAACAGCGGTCAGCCAAAGCGTCCTCAGAATCAGGCACTCTGTGGGATTTTCGCAACGTGGAATTTTCGCAACGCTAGTCAATGCGGACACTTTCAGTCGACGCCCCATGTGCCTTGTGAGATTGGCGCGCCTCGCGCATTCGCTCTAGCGGACAGGCCTCTCGCCTGCGAGCCAAAAAGCTCGTGCCCGAAATTGACGGGCGCGATGAAGCTGTCCTGCGTGCCGGGCTTGGCCGCGGGAAAGGCCGGGAATGGGCTGGCGCGGTGGAGGATGTCGAGCGCCTCCTGATCCAGTACGCTGTTACCCGAGGATTTTGTCACCTTGCTGGCGACCACCTCACCGGCGCGGTTCAACTCGAAGCGCACCATCACCGTGCCCGATGCTCCGTGCGCGGCCAGCGGATAGCGCTTATAGCGCTGCAGATGCCCGAAGATCAGCGCATTGTAGGCGTTCGAGCTGGCCACGCTGAACTCGGCGACGCGCTCGTTCTTGGGAACAGCGCGGGTCTCCGGCGCGGGGGTCATGAGTTGAGCCTCCGGCTTCTCGACCTTCTCCTCCTCCCGTGGCAGCGTGACCTCCGCCTGCGGCTGCGGTGGAGGCTGCTCGACCTGCTCGACCGGCTTCTCCTCGACTTTGCGATCCTCTGTCGGCACGGCCTCCGCCTGTTGCATGGTTGGGCCAACCGCGATGTCCTGATTTTGAATCTCGGGCGAACTGGCTTCGACCGGCGCGAGTGTCACGGTGATGGCGGGAATGATGTTGGGCTCGACCGGCTCGCGGGCATCCCACTCCACGAGCGAGGCAACGATAGCTACATGCGCGGCGAGGATCGTCACGCCGGCCAGCGTCCAGCGGGACAAACCGCGCCTCTCCGGAAGATACAGGGCGAGCGAATTCATTGCTTGGTTGCCGGCGTTTCGAGCCCGACCAGGGCGAGCTTGAGATATCCGGCGTCACGCAGGATGTTCATCACACTCATCAGGTCGCCATAGCTCACCGACTTGTCGGCTCGGATGAAAATTGTCTCGTCCCGGTGATCGTTGGTAGCCGTATCCAGCGCGGCCGGTAGCGCCTCGCGCGAAATGATGCTTTCGCCGAGCGCGATCGCGAGGTCCGGCTTGATGGTGATGAACACCGGCTTGTCAGGCCGCGGCTGCTCGGGTGCAGTCGAGGCGGGCAGGTTGACACCGATGTCGACGGTGGCAAGCGGAGCTGCCACCATGAAGATGATGAGCAGCACCAGTATGACGTCGATGAACGGCGTGACGTTGATCTCATGCAGGACCTCTAAACCGTCATCGCCTGATCGCGTGCCGAGACGAAACGCCATGTCACTCACTCCGCCGCCGCGCGCGGCAGGATCGCGGTGCGGCTGCTCTGGCTGCGGCTGATCAGGAGCAACAACTGCGCCGAGGCGTCGCCAAGCAGCGTGCGATAGCCAGCAATAACACGCGCGAGATGGTTATAGATGACGACCGCCGGAATGGCAGCGACAAGTCCAAACGCCGTGGCAAGCAGCGCTTCGGCGATGCCGGGAGCCACCACCGCGAGATTGGTGGTGTGGGACTCGGAAATCCCGATGAAGGAGTTCATGATGCCCCACACCGTGCCGAACAGGCCGACGAACGGTGCCGTGGCGCCGATCGTCGCAAGGATGCCGACCCCGCGCGAGACCTGCCGCGTCATCGCCGCTTCCACGCGCTCCAGCCGCAGGGCGACGCGCTCTTTGAAACCGTCGTCGATGGGGCCTTCGGATAGCTCCGCCTCGCGCGCGGCGGAAGAGACCAGTTGCGCAATCGCGTCTCGATCATCACGGCAGGCGCGCACCGCGTCCTGGAGACTACCGTCCGCCTCGAGCATCCGTATTCGCCGTCGCGCAAGCCGTGTCGCGATGCTGAGCTCGACGGTCTTGGAGAGCCAGACCGTCCAGGTCACAAGCGACGCAAAGGCAAGCCCAACCATGACAGCCTTCACCACGATGTCGGCATTGAGGAACATGCCCCATGGCGACAGGTTGTGCGGCAGCAGAGGGTTCGGAACTTGAGCAAGCGCGGGCCCTGTGAGCATCGCTGTCGAGCAGACGATCGCGCTCCCCAGTCTCGTTCCGCGCCAGGGTTTCACGGACCACACGTTGCGCCCGCCTATCGATGATATGTCGTCGTGCATAGTCCTCACGGCCTCTGCCAGGTGCACTGCGCAGGTGCAGGAGCATGCGTGTTTCATCATGGCGTCGTTCACCGGTCAGGAATTCGGGGCGTAAGCGTCCGCGATGAAGCGGACGGCAAATCAGGCGTGATTGCGGGGCAGAGCCGGCGCGGCAGCATGACGTGAGCCGACTGCGTCGCTTCCGCCCCGTCGTTATGGGGATCGATGCGGCGCGCAGCGCGGCCACCAGCTCCCGTTCAGTGGGAATGCCGACCCGAAGCTCAAAGTGGCCACAGGCGCATGCTGCACCCCTCGATTGGCTGTCAGCCGACCGGTGGTGCGCGCGATTGAAATGGCGCACGATAAGTTTTCAGGACGCTATCGAAGGTAAGCCGGAAGGAGTGTCCAGCATGCTTGAAGTCAACTGATGGCGACGGCTGCGCGACATCGGGGATGAAGGAAGTCGCGAGCAGAAAGCCCGAGAAGCAGATCGGACAGTCCGCGTCGTCGTCCGCCAGCTTTGCCGGAAGGCCTGCCGCAGATTGCCGCTTCATGGGACCGTGCCACGCGCGGGCTGCATCTGCTGTCGAGTGGTAGATGCCCTGGCCGGTGAAGTCTCGGGCATGGATATGTCCGAACGACATCCCGAGCTGCAGCGTCACGGCAAGCAGCGCAAGGCAGGTCCCGCATCGCCGCGTGAGGATACGCCACAACTTTAAGCAGGTCGGCAGCAAGCTGCGCCCCTCTCGTTAGACCCCTTGAGCCGCGCCAACAGCACCAACCTCTCCATCCGCCTGTCCAAAACAATGGATAGGCGTTCGTTTTCCAGCCATACCTTGCTCCAGCGTCGCAAATCCCGATTGTCTGCGAGCGTTCGACCAAAGCAACCCGACACATCTACTTGACTTTTGTTGGGTCTGCAACGTTATAACATAACGCACAGGATCTCCGAGTCGAAGCTAGGCAAAAGTAAAAGTGTTTCAATATCTCGTCAGCGCAGGCCCGCTTCATTTCGCCTTGGTTCCTTATTCGCCCAGCGGCATCTGCGAGCCCCAGCGGAAGTCCTGCTTTTGTCGGTTTCGGCTGCTGCTCTTGCTTGGCCTTGCGACTGTCTCAGCGATCTCGCCCGCTTCAGCGCAGGAAAAGGCAGCGAAGCTGGAGGTGGTTGCGACCTTCTCGATCCTGGGCGATCTCGCCAGGAATGTCGGCGGAAGCCATGTTGACGTTACGGCGCTGGTCGGTCCCAACGGTGATGTCCACGTCTATTCGCCGACGCCGGCTGATGCGGAAGCGATCAGGAATGCCAGACTTGTGATCGTCAATGGTCTTGGGCTCGAAGGTTGGCTACCACGACTCATCAAATCATCAGGCAGCAACGCGATCACCGTCGTCGCAACCCACGGCATCGTGCCGCGCAACATTGCCGCCGGTGAAATACTCAGTCGTGATCATGGGGCGGCGGATCCGCATGCCTGGCAATCCGTACCGAATGTCGAAATCTACGTCGGCAACATCCGCGACGCCATGGTGGCCGCCGATCCTGCCAACGCCACGACCTACAGAGCCAAGGCTGCGGCTTATCTAGCCAAGCTCGAAGCACTCGATCACGAGGTTCGCGAGACGGTAGCTCGAATTCCAGCTGGCCGCCGAAAGGTGATTTCAACCCATGACGCCTTTGGCTATTTCGCCGCAGCCTATGACGTCACGTTCGTAGCGCCAGAGGGCGTTTCGACCGAAACCGAGCCGAGCGCGCGGGATATCGCAACAATCATCGCGCAGATCAAAAAAGAGAGGATTCCGGCGGTCTTTCTGGAGAACGTCAGCGATCCCAGAATAATGCGCCAAATTGCGTCCGAGACCGGTGCGGCGATCGGCGGAACGCTGTATTCGGATAGCCTGACCAATGAGAAGGGCGAGGCTCCTACCTACATAGCGATGGTCCAGCACAATATCAGCATTATTGCGAGCGCCCTTGCGAACTAGTGGCCGGCCTGTCGACCGAGCTCCGGCTACATGGCGACGGAGCAACTCTGGATGTTCTCGCGCTAGTTTAATGCCCGAGACGACGGAACGAAGAGGTTACGGCTTGCAAGTCGGCACCGGACTCGCGGCCGGTTCAGGGGCACGGCGGTAACGAGCGAGGATCGGTTCGAGGACCTCTTTCGACCAGAACTTCGGGGCGCCGATTTGCCTCAGGCAAAAGGCGTTCCAATAAGGGCTGCTCGACGAAAGCGATCGGCGTGCCGAAACGGCATGTGCAACCGCCTTGATGTCCTGCGATTCCGGGTAGATGTAGACCGTTGTCGGCTCCTCGAGCTTTGGAATGATTCGCTCGGCGTCGGATCGCGACCAACTCGTGCAGCCATTGCTGCGTCCGCTCGCGTAGTCCACGAGGGTTCCGACCGGAACGCAACCATTCACATTGGCATAGGGACTACGCGCCATGCTTCGATAATGGATGGCCTTCAGGACAACGGCTGGATGCCCGCCGATCGCACGCTCTCTGGCGTTGGCGGTCTCTCCCTCGCCATCGAACTGAACGAACGAGCGCATCAGGATGGCCGCCTTTTTCGCGGCGTTACGAAAGTAACCCTTGAAGGAGGTTTTCGTCTCGGCCGTCACATAGGCGCCGCCGGTCGTCAGATTCGAGTCCAGCGCATTGCCAAAATTCTTCGCACACTCCTTACCGTTCGCGAAATTCACCGCGCCCTTGATATTGCGGCCGCTGCCGTGCCCCGCGGACGTCGCGCGAAAGGACCGGTCGACTTCGCAGATCTCGTAGAAGCGCTTTCCCAATCCGCCCTCGCTCGGCCGCGTCGCATCCATGGCGAAGTAGCAGGGATTTTTGACGACGCCTGCTGCGACTTTTTGCTGGTGCAGAGCGCGGGCTCTCTGCAAAACCACTGCGGCGATCTGCCCCGCGCCGTCACCGACGTGGCTCTTCAGCCAGCCCGGTATCTCCGACGGCTGTTCCGCCGCAAGGGCTCCAGCCGTCAGCCACGCGGCGATCGTCACGCCGAGCGCAAACCGCCAAAGAAAGGGCAATCCAGATCGCAACGGATCGCCTCCACGACTAGCGTTCAGGCCGCTTGATCGGCGCGCCGCCATACTGGAAATGGATCTGGCAGCTTTGCCCATTCGGCAACATCCATTGCAGGTCTGCCCGGCACGAGGCAGGCATCGAGCCGCGCTCGGATCGCCGCTTCGTCCATGCCGACGCCGATGAATACGATTTCCTGGCGGCGGTCGCCATAGATCTCGTTCCAGTGCTTCCGCAGGTTTTTGCGCCAGACGGGATCGTCGGGCCAGCGCTCGGCGGGAACGGCCGCCCACCAGAAGCCCAATGCTTCGGTTCGCACGATTGCGCCAGCCTGACTGATTTCGCCAAGCCATTGGGGACGGGTCGCCAACCAGAAATGTCCTTTCGCGCGAATGACACCCGGCCAAGACTGCTTGATGAATTGGTCGAGCTTTACCGGATCGAATGGCCGAACGGCGCGGTAGACGAAGTTCTTCACACCGTATTCTTCGCTTTCGGGGACGTGCTCGGCGAAGCCATAGAGTTCCTTGTACCAGAGCGGGTGCTGCTGGGCCTTCTCGAAGTCGAAGCGGCCGGTGTCAAGGACGCGATCGAACGGGACGCGGCTGTGGTTTGCTTCGATGATATCGGCCTCGGGATTGAGCGAGCGGACAATCTTGCGCGCCGCTTCGCGCTGAGCTTCCGTGGCGTCGTCCACCTTGTTAAGCACCACGACATCAGCAAACTCGATCTGCTCCACGAGCAGGTCGACCATCGTTCGTCTGTCGCCCTCCAGCGCCTCGCCGCGATCCTGGAGAAAGTCGGTCGACGAATAGTCCTTGAGCAGGTTCACTGCGTCGACAACGGTCACCATGGTGTCGAGACGGGCGACATCGGAAAGGCTCTCGCCGGCTTCCGAGCGAAAGTCGAACGTGGCCGCCACCGGAAGGGGCTCGGAGATGCCTGTTGACTCGATCAGCAGATAGTCAAAGCGCCCGCTCTCCGCGAGCGTGCGTACTTCCCTCAAGAGATCGTCGCGGAGCGTGCAGCAAATGCACCCATTGGTCATCTCGACGAGCCTCTCGTCAGTCCGGGACAGGTTGGCACCACCATCGCGGACCAGATCGGCGTCGATATTCACCTCGCTCATATCGTTGACGATCACCGCCACCTTGAGACCATGGCGATTGTTCAGGACGTGGTTCAGCAAAGTTGTCTTTCCAGCCCCGAGGAAGCCGGACAAGACGGTGACGGGGAGTTTTTGCATGGAGATCGAAGAGCCTTTTTAGGGGGCGGGTGCGTGTCAAGCGCGGCAGCCCGATCGCTGTAATATCGTCATGGCCGTGAAGTGGGCCACGTTCAGACCCTAGATCTCTGTGTAGTCCAGGACCGTATGTTCTCCGGACCAGACCATGTCTGCGTCGTAAATTCGTTCTCGGCGCTTGGACCTGAAGTCAATCCCGAGAATGATCTGGCCCGTGGCCCTCTTTCCGCCGCTGAAGACTCGGAACGGAATAGAAGCGGGGAGGAGGGCCTCCTCCCCAGTTTGGGACTTGGTCATGAACGATCCTTGGTGTAATGTCGTAACAGTACAATGCCTGTTATACTGTTACACCCGAGACAGTCAAGGTGAGATGGAATGCACCGCGACCCAAATCCGCGCGGAACTCGCGTGCACGAGGAGATGCATGGTCACCCCGTCGGTGGCGACGCAGTTGAATCTCGCGCCCGCTCGTACGCGGTGTCGAAAGGGGTGCCGTTCACGCCGATGCGCCAAAGCGTGCTTGCCTTGCTCGCGACGTCTGGAAAGCCGATGAGCGCCTACGAGATCGCAGAGAAAGTGAGCGATGCGCGAAAGCTCAAGACCGTGCAAGTCTACCGTGCGCTCGAATTTTTGCAGGAGGCAGGGTGCGTCCATCGGCTGGCGTCCCGCTCGGCCTATTTCGCCTGCGATCATCTGCACGGAGAAGGCGAAACGGTTGTCTTCATGGTTTGCGCGCAATGTGGCGCAGTTCAGGAGGCGGCGTCCGAACTGGTGGCGCGCGGCTTGCGGGGCGCAGCGGAAACAACCGGCTTCAGACCCTGGCATCCGATGATCGAGGTGGAGGGCCAGTGTGCGGAATGCGCGGGTACGCCTGAAAGCTAGCGGCGCCAACCTGGAAAAGCTTGATGCCCAGCGTCGAACCTACCGCTGGCTGTACCGCGCGCTGCATGCCTTCGATTTCCCCGCCTTGATTGGCGCGCCCCAGCCTGCGGAGCGCGATTATTGGTTCTTATGCACGTTTGGAGCAGCGTTCAGGATCACCGGAATCGTGATCGCCTGGCGGCGACTGAGACTTGAATTTCGCTGACCGCATTCGGATTAGCCCGCCTGCCCAGCGCTGCAAAGGCAGCGACCACAATCAATCGTTGGGCTCCTGAGGGCTGTTGCGAGTCCAGATGTAACGTTATAACGTAACGAATCGGGATGTTTGATTGCTTGGAAATGAAGATAGACCAACCGATTCCGGTGACGATCCTCACGGGCTTCCTGGGCTCGGGGAAGTCCACGCTGCTCAATGAGCTCTTGGCAAGCGAGGCCTTTGCGGACACCGCCGTCATCATCAACGAGTTTGGCGACATCTCCATCGATCATGACCTTGTTCGCGTGAACCAGCGCGAGCTGATGGTGACTACGACAGGCTGCCTCTGCTGCACGGCTGCCAGCGACATCAGGTCTTCCCTGTTCGAACTTTACGACGCTGTTGAGAGCAAGGCTGTCGCGCCGTTCAGGCGCGTCATCGTCGAGACGACCGGGCTTGCCGATCCCGCCCCGATCATCAATCAGATCACACCGGGCGGATTTCCGGCGGTCGGCTATCGGGACCATGTCGTGGCCAGATGCTTTCGACTGTCCGGCGTCGTCTGCGCAGTCGATGTGACCATGATCGAAGAGACGATGGAGCGGCACTTCGAATGCATGAAACAGGTGGCGTTCGCGGATTGCGTCGTGCTGACCAAGACGGACCTTGGCGCGGAAGCCGGCGCGGCTCCCGGTCTCTCCAGACTGCTGCCGAAGATCCGGCAGATCAACTCTGCCGCCGCCATCGTGGACCGTCACGAGAACGGCTTCGATCTCGCAGCGGTCTTTGCTCCACGTCGCTACGTTCCTTCCGAACAGGGGGCCGATGTCGAGGGGTGGTTGGCCTTGGAGGTGGCGTTGGCCCAGCAAGGGCAGACTCCCAACGATGCCACAGGCACGAGCCGCCATGCAGCGGCAGGCATCCAGAGTATGGCATTGCTCGAAAGCCGACCTGTATCGCCTCGAAAACTCGCAACGTTCGTTGACCTGCTCAAGGCCGTAAGCGGTCCGCAATTGCTCCGCCTGAAGGGGCTCGTTGCGCTGGATGACGATCCGGAGCGGCCTCTCGTCGTGCACGGCGTTCAGCATGCGATTCAACACTACCGGCTTCCGGCCTGGCCGTCGGACGATCGACGCACGCGAATGGTCGTCATCGCGCACGGCCTTGATGAAGCGGTCATAAGGGCTCTGTTCACCGCAATAACGGGCATCTCGGCGCGTGAGAAGGTCGAATTGGTGCTGTTCGTCGCAGTCCTAGGCTTTCTCGGCTTTGCGCTCGTAGGGGCGCTATTGCTGCACGGGCATGCCGCTGCCGAGATTCAACCTCCGTCTGTCATTCAAAACGCAACAAGACCTCAACACTGAAAGGGTCAAGCATGAACAACGTGATAACGCCAACGCCTGTCACCGTTCTCACCGGGTACTTGGGCGCAGGAAAGACGACCTTGCTAAACCGTATCCTGACCGAGACCCACGGCAAGCGCTATGCGGTGATTGTGAACGAGTTTGGCGAGGTTGGAATTGACAATGATCTGATCGTCAATGCCGACGAAGAAATATTCGAGATGAACAACGGGTGTATCTGCTGCACGGTAAGAGGTGATCTCATTCGGATTCTCGATGGACTCATGAAGCGGCGCGGCAAGTTCGACGGAATCATCGTGGAGACCACCGGGCTTGCCGATCCGGCCCCCGTGGCGCAAACGTTTCTCGTCGATGATGATGTCCGCCGCAACACGAAGCTGGATGCCATCGTCACGGTCATCGACGCAAAGCACCTCCTCGGAGAGATTGACCAAGCCCACGAAGCGCAGGAGCAGATCGCATTCGCTGATGTCGTCCTGCTCAACAAGACCGATCTGGTGTCGGAGGCGGACCTCAAGCTTGTCGAGGCAAGGATCCGTTCAATCAATCCCTATGCGATGATCCATCGCACCGAGCGTTGCGCGCTCGATCTCGAAAAAGTACTGGATCGGAACGCGTTCGATCTCAACAGGGTCCTTGAGTTCGAGCCCGGCTTTCTCACTGAGGCTCACGACCATGAGCACGACAGCCACGTCAAGAGCCTGTCATTGACGACGAGCACACCGCTCATTCCCGAGAAATTCTTTCCCTGGATGCAGGAGATCGTTCGCCAGTTCGGAATCGATATTTTGCGGTTGAAGGGAATCATCCAATTCCAGGACGATCCTGATCGCTTCGTTATCCAAGGCGTCCACATGTTGCTCGAAGGAGACCATCAACGTCCCTGGAATCCCGATGAGCCCAGAACCAGCCGTCTGGTCTTTATCGGGCGCGACTTGCCGGAGGGCGTCTTGAAGGCAGGCTTTGAGCAATGTCAGGGCTCAAATCACTGATTTAAGGTACGAGTGATGCACCAAACTGCAGCACGGCACCGGAGCTTGTCCGTTGCCATGCTGAGGCTGACAGCTCGCAAATCCATTCGGACGCCAAAAGCATGCCAAAGATTGCCTTACCTATGGGGCGACGGGTCCAAAGAATCGGCTATCCCCAGGCAGTTCAGGAATTAAAGCTCCAAACGCAGAAGCTGTTGGGCTTGTCGGAGGACGTGACTGTCTCGGTCAGCGAGTTGACCTGTCGAGAGCCAGGATGTCCCGATGTGGAAACCCTCGTCGCGATCTTGAGAGACGGGGAAAAGCCAATGATTGCAAGAATCCACAAATCGATTCCCGACGTCACCCTCGATGAACTGAAAGCAGCGCTTGATCTGAGACTTCATACCTAGCGCGCCTCCACGGATATTTCACCAGGAAGCCTGCTGAAGAGGGAGTTTTTCGACCAGCCTCGCTTAACCTTGCAGCCGAATCTGCACCCGACTCCGCGCCAAGTCCGGTCCGGCCGAACCGTGACGGTCCGCGTTCGCTTCGCAAACCTGAACTCAGTTACTCGCTCGCGGGTACTCGATGCACAATCTCCGCGACCGTGATCCTCGCCGGGACCCGCGCTATCCGACATTACACCCCACGTCCTGAGCCACAGCTTCGCGAGTTGCCAGTGATCTCGGCTTTACCGAGGCGGCGATCGCGGCGCTGGTCGGCCATGCCAAGGGTTCGGTGACGAGCAAGTACATCCATACGCGCGATACAGCGCTAATCATGGCCGCAGATACAATCTCTGGTTACATCCAGGGCTCTTGGACGGTGTCGAGTTCAAGCAGATAGCAGTGGTCCACGTGAAGCAGCCTGCTGAGTACTCATTCCGCGGCGAGGGTAACGGCAGCCCGACATCCTTTGGCGTACTGGGCGGACAAGCCGCGGGCATTGGGGATTGTTCAATCAGGTGTGAGGATGGCTCGTGCTACGCGCCACCTCGTTTCGGCGTCGAGCGACTACCCTCGTTGACACTCACGATCAAGGCCGCGGGCGGTGGCGGATTCGGATCGCCATATCTGCGGCCTGCACAGGAGGTCCCCAACGATGTTCTCAATGAAATGGTCGGCCGTGAAATGGCGGAGGCGGACTACGGAGTTGTTATGACAGGTAAAGATCTGCAGATCGACGAAGAGGCAACGCGAATTCGCCGCCAAAAATTTGAGAAACTTGAAAGCAGGCCGTAAACAAGCCTCCCACTTCTGAAAAGCGTGACCATGGAGAGGAGCGCGTTCATTCGTGCCTATCGAAGCTATCCCTTCCGTGTCAACCGGATTCCGAAGATGATGAGTGCGCCAGAGAGGAGGAGCGGCAGCGACACCGCTTCCCCAAACAAAGCCACCGCAAGCACCACTCCCACAACTGGTTGCAGGAACTGCAGAGGCGTGACCGCCGTGGCGCCCGCTTCGCCCAGGACATAGAACCACAGCGCATAGCCAATAATTGTCACGAAAAGAATAAGGAAGAGAAGGGCGGCAAGTTCTGCAGCGCCAACAATTGACCACTCAAAAGCCATCGCCGCTGGAATCGTGAGCGGCGCAAGCACCAGAGCGCCGATGGCGATCGACCAGACGGTCGCTGGCCATCGGCCGATCCGCGCCGAACTTCGTCCGCCAAAGACATACCCTACGCTAGCTAAAATGATGGACAGCAATACGAGCGCGTCGCCCGTAAAGCTCGCCGCGGGCCCCGTCGTTCCCGGCAAAGTGCGCGATGTCATCAATAGGCTGATCCCGCCCATGGTTATCGCTCCGCCGATCCACCAGTGGTCGCAATCAATCCGTATTCGATGGCCGTAGCACCAGACTCATCCTTAAAGAACGCACTAAAAACAGCCTTCATCACTGCACCTGCCCAATGTTTCCGTTTGGACGCGTTGTCGCGTCAAAAAAAACGAACTAGCCCGTCTTATTCATCAGCGGCTTGTTGAGAGGCTGGCGAGCGTGGCGTAAGCCGCTGAGGTGGCGTAGGATTCGGTTGCTGACACCCACCCTCCGCGCATCCGGGCCGCCACACTCGCCATGACCGACGATACGAGTCTGCCGTTCTCATTTCCAGCCGTTTCCCGCAAGAAGATCACAGCCTCGTTCGACGGCGGCAAGCTGACGTCGGATGGCGGCGTCATGCTTCTGGCCATGGCGGACCGGCGCCTCGGCTTGGCCGCGAAGTTGTCCTTCGTATTCCCCGAGCGGCGCGATCCGGGACGCATCGTGCACAGCCTTGCGGATATGATCCGCGCCCGCATCTTCGCCATCGCGTGTGGCTACGAGGATGGCAATGATCTCGATCGTTTACGCGGCGATCCGGCGTTCAAGCTGGCTTGCGGCCGACTGCCGGACACTGGCCGGGATCTGTGTTCGCAGCCGACCCTATCGCGCCTGGAGAATGCACCACACCTGCGCGAGGTGATCCGGCTGAGCTCTGTGCTGGTTGACCTATGGATGGACAGCTACGCGCGAGCGCCGAGCGCAATCACGCTCGACATCGACGACACGGTCGACGTGGTGCATGGCCGTCAGCAACTCTCGCTGTTCAACGCCCATTATGACGAACACTGCTTCCTGCCGATCCACGTCTACGACACCGAGCACAGCCGGCCTGTTGCGGTCATCCTGCGCCCCGGCAAGACGCCGAGCGGCCGCGAGGTGCGGGCACACCTGCGCCGCCTGGTTCGGCGCATTCGCCGGCGCTGGCCCGATACGCGTATCACCTTCCGCGGCGACAGCCATTACGCCGGCCCCGAGGCGATGACTTTTTGCGAGCAAAACGGCGTCGATTACATCTTCGCGCTAGCCGGCACGAAGCCGCTCGCCAGAAAGGTCGACGAGGTCTGTGATGCAGTTCGAACCGAACGTGCGATCGAGAACAAGATCGTGGTTCGCGGCTACACCGAGACCCGCCACGCGGCCGGCTCCTGGCATCGTGAGCGCCGCGTCGTCGCCCGCATCGAGGCAACCCAACAAGGGCTCGACGTCCGCTACGTCGTCACCAGCCTGGATATCGGCTCGGCTGAGTGGATCTATGACAGCCTCTATTGCGCTCGCGGACAGCCGAGAACCTGATCAAGCTGCACAAGACCCAGCTCGCCTCCGATCGCACCAGTTGCCGCTCGGCGCTCGCCAACCAGGTCCGCCTCGTCTTCCACACCGCCGCCTATTGGCTCATCCTCGCCGTGCGCGATGCCATCCCAAAGCCGCGCGATCTGGCAACGGCCGAGTTCAACACGATCAGGCTCAGGCTTCTCAAGATCGCAGCCCGCGTCATCGAGACCGCCACCCGCGTCCGTCTTGCCTTCGCGGCGGCGTGCCCCGACGCCGACCTGTTCCGCGGCTTGGCAAACGCTCTGGTCCCGCAAGCACCCTGACGCGCGGGGCATGAGCCCCCGGTCACCCCGCTGCCGTCCTCCAACGCGTTCACGAAGTCGGGTCGAAAAGCGGGGAAAAAGCCGAAGCGTTCGCGCGCGCCTTCACCCCGACCGGAAATGTTCCAGCTGCCCTGCCCGGCAATCATGAATAAGACGGGCTAGGGCGGCAAAGCCTAAGGTTGTTTAAATTGCCAATGCACGAATTTGAGAGACAATCGAACTAAATTACGACTCGAGTTTTCGAGAGGTTTCGAACGGGATGTGACCGCTGGAAATGGATGAAGCTGAGACTTGTCACGGCGATGGCCAAAACGTGGAAGTTGCAATGACTTACGACCATGTGTCTCGAAAGCCGAACGCGTCGCGTGCGCTATCGAGCTATGCCGTTGCAACTAGATTACGCCACAAGGGAGAGGCATGCGACGATGGTCGCGCGACAACTTGACGCTGCGGGTTCCATATCAACTCGCCTAATAGGATACCAGCGGGCTGCTGAGCGAAGGTCTGGACATATCGCA
Source organism: Bradyrhizobium sp. USDA 4341 (assembly GCF_054063755.1). Classification (NCBI taxonomy): domain Bacteria; kingdom Pseudomonadati; phylum Pseudomonadota; class Alphaproteobacteria; order Hyphomicrobiales; family Nitrobacteraceae; genus Bradyrhizobium; species Bradyrhizobium sp. USDA 4341. The sequence goes on from NZ_JBSSGO010000001.1 coordinate 386,821, forward strand.
GGTCATTTCCCGCCGTACCAGCGCCGGTTACCCGCAAAACGCCCCGCCGGTGGAGCCGCCCTCTACTTTTCCGCGTGGCCGCTGGCGGGGCAATGATCGCAGGCCTGGTCAGTACGAGCATCAGATGGCACAGGACCGCACACGCTACAGGTCCCCGTAAAATGCTTGGCGTACGCCAGGCGCTTGCGCCTGTCCCGTTCAGTCGTGCCACCCTCGACAAGGAAATGGACGCCGGCCGTTTCCCTAAGGCGCGCGAGATCGCGCCAAGCTGCCGCAAGAACGGACTCCCTGGCCCGTAGTAGTGCGGGTGCTATGTCGTTTGGCATCCACGACCGCCTTTGCCGTGGGAAATTAGCTAGCGGAACGATCTCCCGGTATGGTTTGATGGGCCACAATGGACCTCTAGGGGGCAGCTTTGTCCGAGGGGCGTGTTCAAAGGCGATTGGCGGCCATCTTAGCGGTGGACGTTGTCGGCTATTCGGCGCTCATGCAGAGGGCCGAAGAAGCCACTTATGTCGAGTTCGAGCGGCTCAAGCGCGAATTGATCGAGCCGAGCCTCGTCCGCCACGACGGCCGCCTGATCAAGACAACAGGAGATGGCGCTCTCGCCGAGTTCGCAAGTCCCCTGGCCGCCACGCGATGCGCGATTGAGATACAGGATCATCTCGCCGCCGGCAGCGGTCCCTTCAAATTGCGGATCGGGCTCAACTTGGGCGATGTCATCGTCGGCCAGGACGGCGACCTCTATGGCGACGGCATCAACATCGCGGTTCGGCTGGAAGGGATCGCCGATCCGGGCGGTATCCTGATTTCCGACAAGGTGTACAGTGAGGTCGAAGGCAAACTGGACGCTGGCTTCGAAGATCGCGGCGAGCAGCAACTCAAGAACATCTCCAAGTCTATTCGCAGTTACGCCGTGCGTCGCGCGCTGGTCGAGGGGCTGAGTGCGGCCCTCCCACTTCCGGACAAGCCCTCCATCGCCGTGCTGCCATTCCAAAACTTGAGTGGAGACCCAGAGCAGGAATATTTTGCCGATGGCTTGGTGGAAGACATCATCACGGCCTTGTCGCGCTTCAAGTCACTGTTCGTAATCGCGCGCAATTCGAGCTTTACGTTCAAAGGTAAGGCAGCCGATATAAAGGAGGTCGGACGTAAGCTGGGTGTGCGCTACGTTCTTGAGGGGTCGGTCCGAAAGGCAGCAGGGAAGGTTCGCATCACCGGCCAGTTGATAGATGCGGTGAGTGGCGCTCACATTTGGGCGGATAGGTTTGAGCGGGACCTGATAGACGTTTTCGCCTTACAAGATGAGGTAACGGTCGCTGTTGTCTCGGCCATTCAACCCAAACTGGTCGAAACAGAAATTGAAATGGCGAGCCTCCGTCGCCCCGAAACTCTAACGGCCTATGATCTATGTCTTAGAGCGCGGAAGCAATATTATCTTCTGACGCGCGAAGGCTTTGCCAATGCTGTGCGATTGGCGCATCGAGCCTTGGAGATTGATCCTCGCTGCATCTCAGCCGCCATGTTGGCGGCTGATGTCCATCGTGGAAACGTTGCGTTGGGTTATTCAATTGATCTCCAATCCGACCGCAATGAAGCAATTCGGCTGGCTCGCTTGGCCCTGAGCATCAACGCAAATGATACGGAAGCGCTGGGCATCGCGGGGTTGATTACCGCCTTTCTTGTCGGAGACCACGAAACCGGCATCGATCTTGTTGAACGTGCGGTCGCGTCAAATCCGAATGATGCTCGCGCATGGCGTCAAAGAGGTTGGGTCTACAAATTTGCAGGGCACTTCGAAGAAGCAATTCGGAGCTTCGAACGCAGCATTCGCTTGGACCCGTTGTTTCCCATGCTTCACAATTCGCTTACTGGCATCGGCCTGTCGTTGATCGAGCTTCAGCGTTTCGAGGAGGCAGTCGCGGTTTCCAGGAAGGCTCTTCGTCACAGCTCATACGATGCATCAACTCATCGCGCTTTGGTGGCCGCATTGGCCCACTCGGAGCGAAATGCCGAGACGTGTGAGGCCGTAGCTCGTCTGCTTGAGGTTGATCCGGGCTTTTCGATATCCGCATGGCTTGCTCGGGCCGGGCAACCATACGCGAAGCTGTACATTGAGGGGCTTCGGAAAGCTGGGTTGCCCGAATGAACTGGTAGAAATATTCCGCTCGCGCATTTTCACTTAGGTCGTCGTTCTGGCGCTGGTCGAGGTCCGTCCGACCAAGCAATGCGCTCAGGCACCGTTGCTCCAAGGAGAGGACCATCCATGCAAATGCGCTCTTGTTTGACTGCAATCATACGGACCACACTCGTTGCCGGCGTGAGCTTGGTAATAGCGGCGGGAACGACCAAAGCGCAAAGACAGGGCGGCAGCCTCACACTTGGCACCGAGCTTGATATTCCCGGCCTCGATCCCGTGAAGGCCGGCGCCTTCGATACTTCGAGCCAAATGGCGGCAGCCCTGATCTTTGATACATTGACCGGCCGCGACAAGAACGGCGACGTGGTCCCGAAGCTCGCCTTATCCTGGAGCCATTCCGACGATTACAAGAACTGGACGTTCAAGCTTCGGTCCGGCGTGTATTTCCACGACGGAACGCCGTTTAATGCAGCGGCTGTCGCTTGGAAATACGCGCGGCATAAGGACCCCAATAATCGTTGCGGTTGCGGCTTTTTCATCCAATTTATCGACAAGGTCGAAGCGATCGACGATTTGACTGTCGTCTTCTATCTGCGCGACCCCTCCGTAGAACTCCCTGCGTTGCTGTCGCCTCCATTTACCAACAACATCATCTACTCTCCTAGCGCGACACAGAATCTCGGAGACAACTACAACAGGCATCCGGTGGGTACGGGGCCGTTTATCTTGAAATCTTGGACCGCAGGCGACCGCATGATAGTCGAACGCAATCCGAACTATTGGAACAAAGGGCATCCGTATTTGGATCGCGTCAGTCTCCGTCCGCTTCCCGACCAACAGTCGCGATTTGCGAGTCTACTCTCCGGCGTGGTCGATCTGATCTGGGACGACGAGTACGATGCGGACAACCTTGTCCGCGCTAGGCAGAATCCATCGGTAAATATCTACACGTATTCTGGCTCGGGCGCTCAGCCCTATGCTTTCAACACCAAGGTCGCCCCCTTCGACGATGTCCGCGTCCGCCGAGCGCTGATCATGGCGATTGACCGGAAGAAGATGTCAAGCGCATTGACGAATGGCTTAAGCAAACCCGCCAGCAACCCCTTTGGAGATGGGTCTTGGGTGAAATGCCAGAACGACGGCGCCCTACCTTTCGATCCCGAAAAGGCAAAGCAGCTTCTCAAGGATTACGCTAAGCCCGTTCAATTCAAGCTTACCGTTTCAGCAACCCCGCGAGGGCGCAACGTTGGTCAAGTCCTGCAGCAATTCTGGAAGCAGGTTGGTGCTGACGTCGAGATCGAACAGGTCGATCAGGCCACAATTCCTGTGCGTGCGTTTGCGCGGCAATACCAAATCACACCTTGGCGCATAATCGACAACCCCGATCCTGAGCCATTTATATATGCGCTCTTCCATACAGGCAGCCCAGTCGCACTCGCAAATTACTCCAATCCCGAACTTGACGCTCTGCTAGAACGTGCACGTTCAACTGCGGATCGTGCGGAGCGCACCGAAGACTACTGCGCTATCTCCCGGATCATCAACCACGAAGCAATCTGGTTCTTTACCTTCCAGAACACGTACTATGCGGTGACTAACAACAAGCTGAAGGGCCTTCCACCGCTTTACGGCGGAGTGATTGACGTTTCCGACACGTGGTTGGAGTAGCAGCGGCTTCGGCGGATTGCAGATGATCCGCCGAAGCTCCGTCGCGACGCCGTCGAGCACCGCGCGCTTCTCCTTCATCCGCGGTGAGCGGTTGTAGACCTTGCCGGTGACGCTGGGCACGGTCCGCTGTCACTCGGCGTGGGGTCCGAGCGCCGATCGGCATTCTAAGTACCTGATCGACCTCATGATGATAGGGGTAATGTTGGGCGCCTATTCATAGCGCTCTGGCGCCAGTGCGTGGGACGCGTTCAACACAGCCGGTGTGAACGCACTCGGCATGATTTCTGACAAGCTGATGCAAATGGCCATCGATAAGCTTTGGACCAATGCTTTGGGCGGCTCTACCGGCTCTAGCCTGTTTAGCTTCCTCGGTTTTGGGGGCGGCGGCAGTGGCAGCACACCGACCATGAGCGGTACCGGCCTTGGCGCAGGAACGGGCGGCTTGTCCTTCCCGATGTTCGCCAACGGCACGGGCAGTGCACCTGGCGGGTGGTCTATCATTGGTGAGAGAGGCCCTGAGCTGATGAACGTGCCAAAGGGTGCGAGCATTCTGCCGAATGGCGTTTCGCCTGGCGGTGGCGACGTACACCTTAGCTTCGCCCCATCCTACAACGTGCAGGGTTCGGGTCCGGAAATCGCGGCGCTTAAGGCGCAGATGGCGCAAGATCGCGCAGATTGGGGGCGGGCCTACGGGACCGCCTCCTAGCCGCGCGTATCGAGCGAAACCCCGAGCAGAGACGCCTTGACCATAGTTGCGGCCGACGTCCGCTTCAGCAATTTGGCAATTTTCTTAACGCCAGCCTTTTGCTTCGCGAGTGACTTCAGCGTCTTCACATCGTCCTTCGTCCAGCGACGAACAGACTTTTTCTTCTTGGCCAACTCGGCGCTCCTTCACTCATTAGGAGCGCGGTGTAGCACATCGCGTGCGATGCGCAACCCGACATCACGCATCTCTGATTACCGCAGCAAGCTCGGATGTACCGGCGCGCGCCAGCTATTTTAAATCAAGTAGAAATCTTTAATCAGACCGATGCGTTGTGTTGCGCGGACGCCAGGTCACGCCAAGCTCACTGGCACTCCAGCTGCGCTAATAGATTGTCATTGTAGTATCCATCCGCGTGACGATCGGCACCTGCGCCAGGGATGTCACTCGGCGTGGGGTCCGAGCGCCGATCGGCATTCTAAGTACCTGATCGACCTCATGATGACAGGGTCAATGTTGGGGTCTGACTCACTTCTGATGATTTTCGCTGGCGAGCTCGGATTCTCCAATGGGGAATCAACGCCATGCGAACTGGCTTGCAAATTTCGTCACTTGTGCCTCGTGGGTTGGCGTTTGACGGTGTAAGTGATTCAACGGACTCGATTATTTTGACATTGCGTTCGAGCTGGCGGCGGCCGAATGTCCGCTGTGCGGGATGCTTTCGCGCCGAATTCACAGTCGCTACCTTCGACAGGTCGCCGATCTGCCCAGCGCTGGCAGGGAGGTACGCATCCGAATGATCACACGGCGGTTTGTTTGCGAGGTGGCGCATTGCCGCCGGCAGATCTTTGCCGAGCGGTTCGGAGACGATGTTGTCCCGATCCGGGCGCGTCGTACGGCGCGGTTGGAGAGCATTGTCCATCATCTGGGCTTGGCACTCGGCGGAAGACCGGCAGCAGGCTTTGCTCAGCGCCTCAGGCTGCCCGTCAGTAACGACACTCTGCTGCGGGTGGTGCGACGACGAACGGTGATGCCATCGGATCCGCTGATCGTTGTGGGCATCGATGACTGGGCCTTCCGAAGGAATCACCGTTACGGGACAATCGTATGTGATCTGGAGCGAAGGCGGATCGTGGCGCTATTGCCTAACCGGGAAACGGCCACCGTGCAGGCTTGGCTTTCTGAGCATCCGGGAATCAAGATTGTCTCGCGTGATCGCGGCGGCGGATACGGTGAGGCTGCGACCAGGGCGATCCCTGGCGCCATCCAGGTGGCCGATCGTTGGCATCTGATGGAAAACGCGAGCGCGGCGTTCCTCAACGCCGTACGTCGGTCCATGCCCGGGATTCGCACCGCAATCGGCGCTACGACGATCAATCCGACCCTCCTGACCTCTGCGGAAAGGTTGCGATATCAGGGCTATCTACGGCGTCAGGACGCCCATGATGCGATTGCTGCGCTTGTCAGCGACAAAGTACCGCTCAAAGAGATCGTGCGTCGGACAGGGTACAGCCGTAATTTTGTCCGCCAGATCAGTCGCGGTGGGGGAACGGACGTCTTCCGGACTCGTCTGAGCACCCTCGACAACCATCTGCCGTTCTTAGAGGCGCAATGGACAGGCGGTTGTCGCAACGGCGCCGAACTCTGGCGCCGGCTAAAGGAGCAAGGCTTTCAAGGCTCTCTACGAGTGGTCACCGAATGGGCCACACGGCGGCGGCACGCTGAAAGAGCCAGCGATCAACAATTGCAGAAGATTCGCGCCGCGAGGTCGATAGCAACAGATCCGCGTCGCCGATCGTGCGCAACATTTTAGGGCAGCACCACCTAAACTCGATTTGCAACATTCCATGGACAACTGGCAGATTGCCATCGCCAACTTGAGCAAAGGCCACATCGGGGAAGTGGCCTCAAACCTCCTGGGCTCCCTCCTTATTTCCCACCTGCAGCTCCTCACCGTAGCGCGCTCGGATTACCGGCCGCTGACCGCGTTCCGGTCTATGTGCACGTGGACGAAGCGGCCAATTTCACCACTGATGCATTCGCCGGCCAGCTGTCTGAGGTCCGCAAATACCGCTCGCACTTTGTGCTGGGAACACAATACATCTCAGCTTTGCACCCGGAGGTACGCGACACGATCCTGGGCAACGTCGGCACGTTGATGATTTTCAGAGTTTCGGCGGCGGACGCCGAGATCTTGGCGCCGGAATTTCATCCCTTTCCGCTAAATGAATTGGTCGACCAGTGGCGTATCGCGCCTGGCTGCGCCGCATAGACAACAACCAATATCCGATCGAATTGGCGCCGCCGGCGCATCCCTCACGCCGCGCGCTGGAGCTAGTTATATCCACGAGCCGCAGGAAATTCGCACAGCGACGCGACCAGATTGAGCGGTCTTTCCAGTAGGCTCTTTTGGCATCCGCGCCAGCGTTTCGGCTGCATTCTGCAGTCCGACTTGCCGCGAACGCCAGAAGTCGCTTCAAAAGCCAGCATCACGGAATCAACAGGCCATTTGAGCGAATGCTGGCCTGTTAAACCCTTGCGTGTGGTTCTGAACGTGCCAAAATCGACCGCTTATTGGGAGGGGGCACAATATGCGTATCTTCGTATGGGTCGTTGGACTGGTCTGCTTGGTTTATCCAAATCTCGGGAGAGCACAGACTTACATAGGGACCTACGTCGGTGACGGATCACTAGAAGTGAAGAAACTTTTCCGGACCGACACATACGTTCGGCACTATCGTTTGGAGATGGTTGGGGCCAATCGTGCTCGGATCATGTTGTCGTCTGACGACGAAGATCTGAAAGCCACCTTGCAGGTATCAGGAAAATTTGAGAACGCCTCCAAATTTGTTGGAACGGCGGTGGTCGAAAGTGGACCGCCTGAGTGGGTAAGAGACCGAGACCGGGGGCACGACAGGATAGAATTGGTATTTTTGCCAGACCTATCGTCCGTGTCACTAATCCAAATTTTCATGGACAATGGGAAACCGAGCGGCGGCCAAATGGCGGGAATCCTGAAACGGGTCGGACCACCGCCTCAGACGGCGGTCACATCGCAATCCGTTTCGGCCCAGCCGAGCTTCAACTGTGGGGCCGCGAAGAGCGCGTCCGCTCGGCTAATTTGTAGTGACCCAGAACTAAGCAACGCTGATGGAGCGCTTGGCAAAGCGTTTCAAAACGCAACCAGAGGGCTTGAGGGCGATAATAAGAAGGTGAAGATACAAGAACAGGTAACATGGTTACGTGAGCGCAATAGACGATGCAAACTGGACGATAAGTTGGGAGTACCTGTTGAAGAGTTGACTAGTTCCAAGCCATGCATCCTGAGTTGGATAAACATCCGAATTGGAGAACTGTCGGGGACGCTTCCATCTAGTATTGCGAATGCTGGCATTCCACCTGCTCAATTCGGAGGATCGCAAGAGGTCTTAGACAAGAAATTCGCGTCAATGCTTACTGGAAACCACCCGGCGCAGCGCGACACGTGTATGCAGCCGATGAACCAAGTCTTGCACATAGAGGGGTATGTCGAGATTACGCCGGAAGCGGCCCGCGCAATGCTCGACGATAATATAGCGCGGGGGCTCGCTGAGTACGCCGCTCGCCGTATCGTTCCAATCTGCAGAGTGCCGTTTGATTCTCCTTATGAACTTACTTTATTTATGATTGCAGCTGGTACCAACACGGCAAATATCGTGAAAATTCAGAACGGACGAATCGTACGCTTGTCAAATGTCATCGCCGATGGATTTAGGGAGCAGGAGCAGCAGGCTCGACAGCGGCAAGCAGCGATTGAGGAACAGCAGCGACAACAGAGAATGTTCGAGGAAGCTAGACGCCTCCAAGCCGCGCAACAGTTAGCGAATTCACCGGAGCTACTAGCTCTTAAACCAAAGAATGAAGAAGATGCCGGTATTGTTAATCAGATGATTGCAGACTTGAGATCAACAAACGTCTTCTTGAGCGGCAACTGTGCTAACCTAGACTACATTGGGGGCGAAGTAAGCGACAGATCGGTAGACGGATCGGCAGGTGTTTTTATTGTTCGGCTTCTTATCGCTAATCGTTTGTCCGACACGATTGAATCAACGTCTCCATTATCTAACCTTTGCGCGAAGCTAGATCGCAACCTTGCGCCAGGCCAAAGGGCGTTTGCGACCATGCGCGGCGCCTACAGAAAGTATGATTCTGGCTGGCGATTGGAAAATATTCTCAGGAATTTCTGATGTGTTCGAAGGCGACTCCATGAAGGCTATAATGGGCTAGAGGTCCGTCGGCTTAAAGGTAGGAACGATGCGCGCCACCGTGTTCGCTATTGTGTTTGTCTGTGTCCATTCATGTAGCGCAATGGCCGAGGTGCCGTACACTGTCGAGAAGGACAGCTATTACTCGCGGATTGTGGACGGCATCAGCATCAGTTTAGGAGAACTACCAAGCCGGTATATGGGTTGGAATAAGAATAGCAAGCACGTATCGATCTCAGTGAAGATCGATCGAAGTATTTTATCGGATAAGAAAGCGACGCTCCGGCTGCTCAACCAAGTATCGCTTTGGGTTGATGAGCAGTTAGTAATGCAAGCGTAGCGAGACCGTCGCTCACCGTAATACGGGTTAATTCTCGCGGCAGTAACGCGGGATTTGTTGCGGTTCGCAATGGGCTGAGCGAGCCGTGGTGGATTGACGGACACGATTGGCCTGCTGGTTGGCTTAATCGGCATAAATGACCTCGTAAGGATTAGGGACGATGCGCGCGATTGCCTTCGCTATATGGTGCTCGTCGGGGTCTTTTCATGTAGTCCAATTGATGATCTCCTTCTTGCCGCAACCACCTGCGAACACGTAGGCGACCGCCGGCGGCGCCGGCCCCTTCCAAGCCGATCGTCCGTCGCGTGCGCCCAGAACTGGCAGATCCTCGCGCGGCGCTTAATGGCCAAGCGGACCCTCAGGATGCCTACTCATTCAGAGCGCGGTCATTCTCGTCACGAAGCGTGTCAGTGCTGAGAACGGCCGACTGTCTTCGGCCTTGCACCAATCCGGTAGAATATCTCGGACGCTGGCTCCCAGGTGTGAGGGTCCAGTAGGTTCCTGAGCGCTTGCTGGGCTCCCTGGAGCGCTGCGCGATCCTCTTCAAGTAAGCGATCGTCAAGCAGCACTTCATTGATCTCAATAAGTTCGGCCAGTATCCGGTCTTTTACGGGATTCGTCATCGCCCGCTCGGTCATCAGTTGAAATCACCACATGTATTTGGGATAGTTCTTGGACGATTTCCTGCGCCGAGAAGCCATTTTACGGCAAAATTCACGGAGCTGGAACGGAATGCGATACGACCGAATCGACGCACGTATCCTAAAAAGAACAACCGCCTAACTTCCGAAGTACTCGGCGAATTGGCTGGGCTTTCTGCCACGGCGGGTCAACGACGACTAAAGAGGCTCCGTTCAGAAGGCATCATCGAGGCCGATGTGTCAATCGTTTCGCCGAAGGTCGTGGGAAGACCGATCCAAATGCTTGTCCTGGTGACCATGGAGTGGGAGCGTTCAGGCATCATCGATAGGTTCAAGGCGATCAAACTGTCAGCTGAAGTCGTCAACGGATTCCACGTTACAGGCGGACTTTGTCCTCTACGTCACAGCCCGTACCATGGATGAAGATGAGGAGTTCACTCAGTGCTTCTTTTATGTGAACCCCGACGTCAAGCGCTTCAAGACGATAGTCGTATTGGATCGCGTAAAAGCGGGGTTCGTCGCTTCAGTTGAGTCACAAGCCAATGACTACTAACGGTCGACGAAGGTGGGTCTCCTACAGCTGACGTGTGAGGATGGAGCGCAGGATAGTTTGTACGGAACGATCAAATCTGAAGCCGAGATGACACGCTCGGGCGAGAAGAGAGATTGTTCGTTCCTCGCGTACCGTTTTGGTCAGAGCATTCCTAAGCGGACAGGTTCTACTTGAACTCAAGCAATTACAGACGAGCGCGAGCTGGAGCGCAGTTAGCGTCTGTCTGAATTGCCGTACGCGACGAGAATCAGAACCCCCGTGAGTCTCGGGCACAGCGTGGCTTACCGCTTTCAGGGCAGGGGTGCCCCGCCCTTGTCTCCATCTGGGGGCGGGGGCGGGGCTACTGATTTCTAGTCAATTCCTTGGGGGGCGCGAAGCAGCTGGAGGCGCACACCCGATTGCCTCGGAGGCAATAAGGCAGTTGAAATACGTGGGCAAGATGCCGCCTGAGTGCGGGATTTGAGCGTCAACACGGGGCTTAGCGCATTAAACAAGATGAAATCATTGTTACAGTGGCGATCAATTTTCCGTTGCAGTCACGGGCCGGGAGCGCAAAACGGCAGCCGGGAGAGCGAACATGACCGACCGCATGCCCGCAGTCCATGAAGCGTTCAATTGCGCCACGGACGCAGCTCTCAAGCGGGTGTCCGGCACACAGCCGATCCTTCACTTGCCTCTTACGGCGCGACCAAAGGCCTTCGTCAAAAACGCGATTCTGGCGAGACTTTCCCTGCAAGACCTCGCGGCAATAGGAGGGCGCCTTGAGCCGATCGTCCTGAAGGAACGTATGGTTCTCCAAGAGCCGAAAAAGAATGTCGAGTACGTCTATTTCTTAGAGTCGGGACTCGTCTCGCTAAGGGTTGTAGCGGCGGGAAGCATGCTTGAAACGGCGGTCATAGGCTATCGGGGCGTGGTCGGCGCTTCGTTTTTGTGGGGAGGACATCTTTCGACGCAACAATCTGTTGTGCTCTTTCCCGGTAGCGCGCACAGGATCCGAGTCGAGGATTTGCGTCGCGTGATAAAAGAGTGTCCACAGATCCGAGAGCATCTCTTTGAGTACGTTCAAGCACTGACATTTCAGTGCGTTCAGACAGGATTGTGCGGGGTTCGGCACGATCGCGAACAGCGGCTCGCGAGTTGGCTATGTTTGGCGAGTGATGCTATTGGTGCCAGTGTGCTGCCAGTTACCCATGACTATCTTTCGTCCGCCCTGGGACTGCGTCGCCCCGGGGTAACAGAGGTCCTTATCCGATTCGAAGAGCTGGGATTGATTCGCAAGATGCGCGGCGTCTTGCAGATCGATAAACGCACGCTGCTCGAGCAAAAGGCATGCTGTTGTTACAAGCTTGTCTCAAGCGCTTATGCCTCGTATCAGTCCCTAATATCAGTGACAAAGAGCCGATGACCTCTCAGCTCGCTCCGGCTTCTCCGCGCAAAGAGTGAGCAGACAACCAACCTGCGTGGCCACGCGCATCGATTTTGAAAGTTGAAGCAGCAATGTCACCCTTTCACAAGGTCGCGCTCTTTATCGACGGACCCAATCTTTATGCAACCGCAAAGACGCTGGGCTTCGACATCGATTACAAGCGCCTTCTCAATGAATTCCAGAGTTGCGGCACGCTGCTTCGTGCGTTCTACTACACGGCGATCATCGAGGACCAGGAGTATTCGGTGATCCGTCCGCTGATCGATTGGCTCGACTACAACGGCTACACCGTCGTTACCAAGGCCGCCAAGGAATTCATCGACGCGAGCGGCCGTCGCAAGGTGAAGGGCAATATGGACATCGAACTCGCGGTCGATGCCATGGAACTTGCCGAGCACATCGATCAGATGATCCTCTTTTCCGGCGACGGCGACTTCCGCTCACTGGTCGAGGCCGTGCAGCGCCGCGGCGTCCGGGTCACCGTCATCTCCACGATTGCGAGCCAGCCGCCGATGATCGCCGACGAGCTACGCCGCCAGGCGGACGAATTCATCGACCTGGCACTATTGAAGCTGAAGCTGGGTCGCGATCCGTCCGAACGGTCAGGCCCACATCAGGAGGGCCGAGGTTCGAAGATCGCAATGTCGGAGAGCCTCTGAGCGATCTGCCGACGACTGACAAGCCGGCGGAAAGCAAACACCTTGCATAGCAGCGCTGTTCGGGAGTCGAACTGGAATCTTTTGAGCAGTGAGAGAATACGGCCCGCATACAATCAGGTAGGTCCATAACACGAAGCAACGTCACCATCGACGCGGATGCGGTGTCCGCTACCAAGATCGATCTCGATGATGCCCTGGCTCCCCCGTCGACGCGCCGGCGCCGTCATCAATGGCGCGTCGGCCACATCCGGCGGCGGCACAGACGGCCCAATCTCGACCGGCACTAACGGTGCTATACTCGTCTCACTGTGCTTGCAAAGCTCTTTGCGCCCACCTGAAGAGCTGGCTCGCATGAAGGCCGGCGCCATGCGAGCCAGCTCGGAAACATTGGCTCCAGGCTCGAGCGATGCTGCAACTAGCCGTTCCTTTTCATCCTGCGACCACCGACGCCGCCCCTCGACCGATGTGATCACCTCGGCCAAGTGCTGGGCACCGCCGTCGGAGCCTGCGAACAGCGCATTTTCCCGGATCTAGCGCTCGACGGGGTTGTTGTTGAGCTCGATAATCAAGCGAATTTGGAACTCACGGCGCGGGGCGCGAACAGTTCGCGTTCAGACGGCCACAGTGGCGACGTCGCGACAAGCGCGACGTCGCCCAATCAACCGAATATCAGTCGGCGTCGTGGCAATCGTCTTTGTCGCGGCCGCAGGAGCCGCGCCCGTCTGCGCGCTCGTCGTGATCGAAGTCGGTACCGGGGGTGAACGAGATGCCGCGAAGCACTTCGCCAAACCGGGCGCTGCGCGTCGTGGCGAAGCTTTCGTCCGCTGGCAGCGTTGTTGCGGCGATCTTGTCCGTGATCATCACGAGCTTGTTTGGGTCGGCGCCCTGGTCGCCGCTGCCGCTCACGGTCGAGGTGATGGCCCAGATGGTCGCGGTACCGTCGTGATTGACGCGTCCGGTAAGGTTGCGGAGGCCATCAGTCGCCGGTGACCAGGGCAGGCCGGTCACGCTGTTGGTGCCGGTCGGATAGTTCTCGACCGTATAGGGCACGCCAAGGCCAAGACCGGCCTGCAGCGTATAGGCCAGCGTCCATAAACCGGTCGTGCTGTTGAACACCCACTTCTGCAGCCCCGCAGTGGTCTGGGCAGCGGCCGCGGTATAGCTGCCGGAAGCGTAGGTCGCGGTGCCGTTGCCCTCGTCCGCGACATAGAGCGTCTTGGCATCCGCGAACCAGACGCCGAACGGGAAGTTGGTCGCGGTCTTGGCGAGATTGGTCGGAAACCCCTTCAGGACGCACATGTTGTAGGGCGCGACACCAAGCGTCTGCAAATTCGCGGCGTTGTAGGCGATCGGCGCGATCGGCAGCGTGGCGGTCGCACTTGGCAGCCCAACGCCATTGGGACAGGCCAGCGGCTTGCCCTTGGCGTCGAAGCCGGAATTGTCGATGAAGTAGACGGTGTTGATTCCGTTGCCACCACTGCCCTTCGTCACATAGATGACATTGTTGAAGACCGTGAGGCCGCGGAAATTGGTGTCCTTCCCGGTCTTGTCGGCCTTCAGGCCGAGCTGGGTGACGTTGAAGCTGCCGACCGGCGTTGGCAGGCCGGGATCGGGCTGCTGGGCGAGCGGAGCGCGCGCCTCCTGGTGCCGACCTCGTCGAGGCCCATGAGCCGCGAGTAGCCCGGCACGTCAGCCGCGACGATGGCTGCCAACCTGCGTCCGACCCTTTCTGATGCGCTGACGAGGTCGCCGGCACGCTCAAAGGGCTGACCCAACGCCGCGCAATCCTCGACAGGTTCATTGGGGAACACAGGGGCCGCATTGCGAACACGGCCGGGGGGGCAAGTTCGGCGCTTATTTAAAGCCGAGCAGGGTGCACTGGGGACCGAACCGTTCACGATTGAAATTAGGGAGTCTTCAGACCGTCCAACGGGGGCGATATCGGTTTGCGGCCAAGTCGGGAGAGAGAAGAAGCAGCCACCACCAGCACCACCAGCAACAGAATCAAAACCGCTCGATTTTCGCGTAAGGACTCTTGTTCGACGCCGAATCTACAAGTTGCGTCAAATCTTAACGAATTTGAAGGAAAGCTGGACCCAGATATCACCCGTGGGCCCGGCAATGGATAGAAATCAGCAACTCGGCGAACTTTGGATGGAGGCTTTGGCCGCCGAGCGAGGCGTCGCGGAGAACACGGTCGAGGCCTATGACGATCATCTCAATTGCTATTTTGGCTTCCTCGATTCACGTGGACTGACGCTTGACCAGGTCGATGGTCAGGTCGTGTCCGACTACTTGCAATTTCTCTTCGAAGCGGGCTTCGCCGACAAGACCATTGAAGGGCGGCGTGCGGTCGTCAGAGGTCTGCATCGCTTCCTGATCGCCGAGGGTATAAAATCCGACGATCCGACAAGCCAACTTACACCCATGCGACGGAAGCAGACACTTCCTACAGTGCTGTCGGTCGCTGAAGTCGAAAAGCTTCTGACAACGGCGCATTCCTTGGCGGAGCAGCGTGCCAAGGGGCTCTTTACCCAGGCAAGCCATGCTCGCCGAGCCGCCTTATTGGAGACGTTGTACGCCAGCGGGATGCGCATCAGCGAGGCTGTCCGCCTACCCGCAAGAGCGGCACGGACAAAGGTCCAGTTTCTCCTGATCAAGGGCAAAGGCGATAAGGAGCGGCTTATTCCGCTGAACGCGAAAGCTCTGGAAGCAATTGCTCGATGGCGCCAGCTGGCCCAAGAATACGGGACGAGCTCGGGGACGTGGCTATTCCATTCGGTGCGGGACGGAGGCAGACATCTGACGTCGCGGTCGGCCGAACGCGAGATTAAAGAAGCCGCTGCAGCGGCAGGCCTCGCGAGACCGGACGACGTGACACCCCACGTCCTCAGGCATGCTTTTGCCACCCATTTGCTGAACAACGGGGCGGATCTGCGCTCTATACAGACAATGTTGGGTCACGAGGACATCAGCACCACTGAAATCTACACGCATGTTTCGACCTCCCGAGCCATGGCGATGGTGATCGACCTCCATCCACTTAATGACGACGCGATCGAGACCTCGCCTCTGCCCCATTGCTAGGCAAGGAGTCGTTATCCCGCGAGGCATTTTATCTCGCTCCGCCCTCACTGTGCATCGCTGCGGCTCTCTCGGACACCGAGAGCCAGGCGGCGGTCGTGACCGCGGTTGATCGATCAGCGCTCGTCGGATCTATTGGCCGTGATACGAGTACACCGTCGATCTCCCTCAGTTGACGATGGTGAAACGCCGATCGAGGCATTGCGCCTTGCGGCACCGAGCTGCAGTGTAGGGCCATCATTAGAGGCTCCTATGATGTCTGTATCTCTCTTTGACCTGGTTGAACGCGACGGAAAGAAATTCACAGTTTGCGGCGCCGCAGCTGGCGGCCGGGTAAGGCTCATCGAGAAGTCTTGGCCGGTCGAATTTGGAGAAGTAGGAACGTTTGTTCCCCCGTCGGTGGTTGAGACGAAGGTCGATCTAGTTGAAGTCCTCGAGCGTGGTCAGGATCGACTGCTCGCAGTCGCGGACCTGTTGGTGGTCGCCGACGATAACGCGGCCGCACGCCTGACAATCGACTGGAGCGACGTCGAAGCGGCCTTGATGGCCGCATCCGAGGTTCTCCCCTCGAACCTCCTGGTCCTCAATCTGGACAAGGGGGAATGGCAGCTTTCAGAAGACGTTCCGGATGAGATGCTTCTTCTGGCCAATCCAGCGGCGCTGATCATTGCGACCCACGCAATCGGCGGTGGTGACGCCAATCTGTCGGATGTGGAAAGGGCCATCGACTTCGCGCGACAGGCCATTGCCCAGTTCAGGGGAGATGCGCCCCTTCCCGCCGCCTGATCCTGAGCGCTGTCACCATGGAAATGGAAATCGAAATCCCCTATTCGGTGACCGGAGTTCTTCCGCAGCGGCGAAATAGCGTCCAAGGTGCCGCATCCTTTCGGAAGTCATACGATCTCCGGGAGATTGCCGATGAAGTCGAACTGCCTCCCGCCTATACCTTGACGCGGCTCGGCTCGCTACTGAGTCTTAGTAGGAACGTGGAGAGGCATGACGTTCGCGCGACAGCGATCCTTGATGGACGTCCTTGGATGGCCGTAGAATTTGATGGGGCGCAACCTCCTGAGGTCGTCTTCCGTTACCTTCTGACCAAGGCGGTCCGACGTCGCGTTTCAAGATTCGTGGGGCTGAACAGGGAAGGAGCTGATCCGGTCGACCCCTCCAAATTTCGCTCAATCATCACGGATAGTCGGCTTCAAAGCGAACAGATCGCGGATGAAACCATCTCACGAATGATGATGTGGCGTGGGCAACTGTGGCAACGGGACGTCATTCCGATGTATGCCGTTCGTGTCGGCGATCGTCCTGACGTCAGCGTCGTCCCCTCCTCCAGTGCCCGGTACAATTTCTTTGATCACTTCCTCCCTGAAGACCGTGGGGCGGCCATGGATCTGTTCGCAAGTTCCGGCGGGAATGGCGAACTGCCTGTGATCACCGCAGGCGACGAGTTTTCGTACGAGCGCGAGATGTATCGCCCTCTGATTGCCCGGTCTGCCAAGGACCTGATCGAGGCAATGGAGGACGGCATCTACGCAGACTGCGTAGGCCGCTGGCGCCTCCGGCTTGGCGGAGAAAAGCTTCTCAAGGCGGCTGAATTGATCGAGTCCCGCTATGATGACGAGACCCTCCCCTTTGGCGATCTATCGCAAGCCCTCCAGGCGATCTTCAGCGTCGCGGCGGATTTGCGGCCCGCCCCCGACGACGGTCTGACTGCCGCCACCGCCATGGCGAGACATCGAATCGACACCCTCCTGCGCTTGCTGTCCGCCGAGCAGGCCAATCAATTGGCGCCCACACCTCGATGACCAAGACAGTCACCATACCTGCTCGTTTTATCTACCAGGCAGAAGTTCTGCCAGCGAGACACCGCGTCTCCAAACGGGCGCATATCGCTGAAAAAATCGAGTTCACGTTGGCTGCGCCTGCTCCGGGCAACTACGAGTTTGACGCCGTCATCGTCGAGCCGCGGCCAGGCAAGGACGCGGCTTTCCATTTCGCCGGCTGGAACGGCCGCCTTTGGCGCAGGGCAGAAGCTCCCTTCAGCACGCTTGAAACCTATCGGAGCACGTTTGCTGACCTGGACAAGTTCCTGAAGGATGACGATCCGAAGGTCGACCCGGTGATCATGGCTGCGCTCAAGGGCGCAAACCAATTTGGCACCCTGCCCCTTCACGGACAGATCATCAAAGCCGAGGAATTCGACGGCGAAATCTCGTCGTCCAACCGCGAGCAGATGCTGGCTCGTCAGCAGGAGGCGACGCGGCATATCGTCAGTCTGGATGGCGTGATTCATCACGCAGCCCATGACCCGATCTGGTATGCAATCGACGGCGGCGAGCAGGCAGAACTGCAGATCATGCTGCCCGTCCACAATGCCCATCACGGGCAGATCCACCTGCGTGATGGCGGGCCGCATTGCTACAATAATCTTTCATCAAGAACAGCGTTCCGGCTTGATCGTCTCGATGAAGCGCGGGAATGGCTTACCATGACCCGTCCCGGTGCAGCAGTGAGCGTTTCAGGCTCGGTGAAACGTTTGGACGATCGCTACCTCAGCCGGAACGACCTCGGTTACGAGCTCAGGGAGCACTTGCGCGGATCGATTCCTTCCGGGGAATTGCTTTCCCACCTACCACCGATCGCCGGCGCCTCCTGGAAGGCCGTCCAGGACGCCGTTGCCACGGTAACTCCGTACGACAACGGCGCCCTGGACACAGACCAGGACAACCTTCTGCAGCATGTGCGCACACTGGGGCAAGCCGTGGAAGCGCTTTTCCCGCCGGCTCACCTCGTCGATCAGAGGGTATCGACCCTGGCTGCTATCGATCGGCTCCTCCGCCGTGCGGAATTTGAGCAAGCAAAAGCTCTCCACGCGGCGAGAGATATGCTCGCCGGACTAGCCGATATCAGCTGGGCACCGCAGGTCTAGATCGCCGAATACTTCCTTCGCCTCGTTGGGCCGCGGTGCCATAAACGGATATCGGGTCTGCACATAGGCAAGGGAGACGGCCGTCTCCTGGATCATAAGGCCAACGGCCTTGGTCAAGCCGGGGTACATCACCGGCGTCGCGAGGGTTTTGGCGAGCAAGACGCGCCGGTAGAACGCATAGTGTTCCGCGCGCGGCGTCGCCAAGCCGTATTTGGCTCCGAAATGGAGCGCGGCCGCAATGGCCATGCGCGAGACGAGATAGGGCAACTCGGGAATTCGATCCGCGATCACCGGTTCCGCCACGAAGCGGTTTGGATCACAAATGAAGTTGCCAGCGTCGAGGTAAGGCGCGAGCAGTTCCGGGAAGGTCACTCCTGCGGACGACCTGCGCTCATTGCGCGAGATCATACAGATACGGATGGCCCCAACCAGGTGATCATCGTACCGCATGCCAATGCTGCAGGCGTTGGGCTGCTCATCGAAGGCATCGCAAAGCATGCCGGTGCTGTTCGGCTCGATGGCGCCCTCCTTGAGGTAGGCACGATAGCGGAGGCGGTAGATCGCTTCCTTCTCGGCATCCGTCCGCGCAACGGCGTAAGTGGTGTGATCGAGGGCATTAAATGCGCGCTCCGCAAATGTCCTCTGTGGATTACTACCGACATACTGATCCATCCCGCGCCCCGCCGAATAAAGGTTAAATAAGGGTTAAAGCGAGCTGAGAAGTAACACCCTCCGGCATGGGCGAAAAGATAAAACTGTAATCGAATCCTTGGAAAACTGTGCTGAGAATTGAGCGAGATTGATCGCGGAATAGATTCGAAGGAGTGCACGTCGTTCGGCCGGCATCAGCGTAATGCCGGAGGCGATGAAGTCGCTGTGCTCGCGAAGGCATGCGGCCATATGGTGTGTGCCGAGGTATCGCGGCGCGACCCCAAACAGTTTTCTTCGGAGGTTTCCTAGGCGAGCATCGCAGCCTTTCCGATGCTCGCCTGTTTGCTGGCGGAGGTCGCGCGACCCGGGAACAGGTGCCGCATGTAGACCTCGCGCGCGGCATCAATGCCGCAACGATGGCCAGAACAGGGTATTAATCCGATACCGCATCGTGGGACGTCGTCTACCCGCGATGCCGAACGTTTAGCGCGGCCCCATGGCGTAGGTCGGCAATCCGAGCTCGGCCCGGATCTCATCCACCTTGGCACCGAAGACCGCCTTCGCCTCCGCTTCGCTCTCGCTGATGTCTTCCATGCTGGATGATCCGGCGGTCGGCTTTTCAGGGTCGCAGTCCCAATGGATCGCCAGAGAATACTTGGTCGACGACATGTGGCCCGGCGCAATTAGGCAAAGCTCGACAAGCATATTGTCGGCCTCGATCCGTTCGGCCGCGACGATGCCTTCGTATCCCATCCGCTGGACGGTCTCAGGGTCGATCCGAAGTTGGGTCATGCCGTGGTTCTCAAGGGTTCGGTTTGATCCGATGCTATTTGCCCTCGAGGAAAGTGGCAACGGTTGTCACCGGGATAGCGCAGCCGACCTGGCGTCACGTTCGGGGTCCTGGCAGTCTCCCATTCGATTTGCCACGACGAGTTCGGCCCGCGGCAACGCTCCCGTCTTGAGCTCGTTCAGTTCTGTGTACGCCTCATCGCTCGTGACCGTGATCGTCGTGCTGACCGGCCCCAGGACATCGCAGCGATTGGAGAATTTGTACGTGTTGCCGAGCTTCTCTGGCTTGGCGGATACGCACTTCCCGATCGAGGGCGAAGAGAAAGTCCCTTTCATGGCAACGGTCGGGTCAACGCAAGCGGTCAGTTCCCTGGTGTAGAGCCGTTGTTTCAGCCGTTCGCTCACCACGAGGTCCATCGTCCGAACGAAATGCCAGCGTCCTTTCTTGAAGCTCGGACCAGCGAAGGGTTCGGCGGCCGTCGCCCCCTGACAGGCTGCGATCGCCAATAACGCCACGACGACTGCGGATGTGCAACTGCGGGAGAACAGGAAAGTCATTGTGCCCCTAGTCATCTGAAGGCCTTGCAGTAGCGCCCGGTCGAGAAGGTCCCGGAAGGACACGGCTCTCCCTTGATTTTCGGGAAGGCGACAGGGGTGTCTTTGTGGAGCGCCTCGCAAAAACGACCGAGACCAACGTAGCCTGTCGGGCAAGTGCCGTTCCTCAGGATGCCCGCTGTGCCGTCAACCTTCGGTGTCGGATAGGCGCCCTCAGCGGTGACCATCGCAGTGGGGCAAACCAAGACCGGCAGCCAGCCTATCCAATGGGCTGTTCTCAAAGTCGTTCCTTTGAAAGACGGAGACCCAGGAGCGCGCCGGTCAGTCCCGATGAGGTCATAAGTCCAAAGGCTGCACCAGCGTTGCAGCCGCAAAGCTTCAATGTGCAAGCTACCAAATAACGCGGCGAGGACGATGACCGTGGCAGATGCAAGCATCTCTCACCTCTCTCGACCCATCATCCGAACCACATTCGGCCGACAGGACCGCTATCGAGGTGAGTAAACGTTGGGTAGTGACCTATGCCACCGAGCCTAAATAGTTGCGCAACATTCGCAACTTGCGAGGAGTTGGCCTTGGGGATAACCAGGTCCATCGCCCTCGCCTTGAGGTGGAAGGATTCGGGAGCGGCTCGATATCCCATCTTGCGCAGCAGTTCGTTGGTGCGCTCGGTCCTGAATCCCGAATTGATCTGGATGTAGCCGTCGCTGTCAAAATAGCGCTGCAGGACATAGGCCGCTGCGTAGAGCTTGCGGTCCATCTGCACGACCTGCTTGTCGCGCCAGTCGCGGAAGATCCAGTGACAGATCATCACGCTGCGTTCATTCCATTCGCCGCCATTGAACAGGTCGACCGAATATTTCTCCTCGGTGTGCGGGTTGAACACCCGAAACGGCACGGATAGCCCCTCGGCGGAGGCCTCCGACACGATGAACTGAGAAAGCATTGCCCCAAGCGGGATCGCGCCGAGGCCGGCGGACCGAATGGCGTTCGCTACGCCGGCACGAAGCGCCAGAAGCCCTGCCCCACGCAATGCCGGCGGCAACAACTCAACGGTAGCTGCGCGTCCTGCGGCCGCAGCAAGCGTTCCGAGCACGGAACGTCGCGAAACCAAAGGATCCATTCAAAACCCCCAGAAATCGAATCCTTGAGAAGATCGGTGGACGCTAACACGAATTTTGTGGAATGGGCCAGCCTGGAACGCGCCTTGTCCAAGGATTCGATGTTAGCTGAGGTCCATGACGAACACGGCGAATAGCGCACCTCTTTCCGAGCGGATTGCCATCTTGCGGGCTGGGGATCCCTGGCGGTACCCGACGTCCCTGTCGGCACTCGCATGGATTTTCTGTGGATCAGGTCAGGCCCTGAGCTGGCAGAGCGGGCGGCTGGTCGACGATGGGGTCGGCGACCCCGACCAGCCGTATTTGGCCCCGGATGCGATCGAGGCCCTCGGCGCTGGCCGGGCACCTCTGCCCCTGTCTAACAGGCTGGCGGAGTTCCTGCCGACGCCAGGAATGATCGTGCCGTCCTTGCATACCCGGGACTTCTGCCCGCCGGGCTCGCTGCCGGCAGCCAGGATTCCTTTCGAAGCCGATCATGAACACCTTGCTGGGTCGATTATCGTTTGCAGGTTTATGCTGTCCTGCGCCGCGCTCTTGATCGAACCGGCGGGCGTGCCGCGCGGACGGATACGCACATTGCTGCGGTCATCTCTGAATGCTGCGTGCCTGATCGCGTCGGAACGGACGTGCGAGGATGCGGTTGCAGCCGAGGCTGAACGGCTCTTGCAATCGTCGAATACCGCTGCCGCTGGCGCTCCGTCGGAATTCGTCGACCCGATGCTTTCCGGAGATGGTCGGTGACTGAGCTAAGCTACCCGGTGGCCGTCGTCCGCATGACGGATCGTGTCGATTTGACGCCGGATTACCGTGGCCACGATGCGAGGGTCGGTATTGTCAGAGAATTCGCCGGTAAGGTCGTATCCGGTCACTTCGAATCGGCCGGCGTCATCGACCGCGGATCCCGACAGCCAGGCGACCTGGGAATCTCCCTCTCCGGGAATCTCCTCCGAGACCTGCACGGTGATATTTCCCTCGTCGGTCTCTCGAATGATCGAAGCTCTGAGCCTGGCTCCTCCTCGCGCCGGCAGCAGCCAGGTCGCGCCTTTGGCGACCTCTTCCGCGGTCACCCCGAGCAGTTCAGCAAGTTCAGCTTCGGACAGGATCATCAGCAAACTCCCCCTTTTGGGATGATGCCCCCAAACTGCGGCCGCGTCGAGACCCGGCTAACCGCCACGACCAAGGATAGCACAGCCAATGGTTAAGAACGTAGATCGTAGGGCAGTCCTTGGCGGTCTCGCCGCCGCTGGCGTGACGCTCGGCTGCGCAAGGGCCCAGAATCTGGTGATGCGGCCACCCGGATCGGGAACGGATCCGCGCTACATCCGCTATTCCCAGGCCGGACCCTATAGCGGAGGCGACAACCAGCGGGTCTTCACCATACCTGATCTGGGCTTCCGGGCCGCCGTGCACGTGCCACGGGCGGCCGAGGCATCGTTGGTTGTCTTCTCTCACGGCGCGCTTGCCGATCCGCAGGTTTATCGACCCCTGCTTAGCCACTGGACCTCTCACGGATTTGCGGTGGTAGCCCCGATCCATGATGACTCGGCGATCGAGCGTGGTCTGAGCGCCCGCCGAGAGGACCCTCACACCGGCACGCACTGGGAGCTTTCTCGGTTGCTCGGCGACCCCGAGTCCTGGCAGCTGCGCACCAACATGTGCTCGGATATCCTGAATGCGACCGAGGTGATCTCGAAGCTGACTGGCTGTCGCCTTCTAACAAAGCAGCCGATCATCGCTGGACACAGCCATGGGGCATATTGCGCGCAGCTGATCATGGGTGCCAGCGCCCAGGTTGGTGATGGCAAAACGCTCACCGCGACCGACAGTCGGTTCGCCGGCGGCATGTTCCTGTCTCCACAAGGCGAAGGCATCATGGGTCTTACGGAGACGTCCTGGGCTGGCCTGGACCGTCCAGGGCTGTCCGTGATCGCGGGTCACGAAATCGATACCAACGGCCAAGGGGTGAACGACAAGATGTCAGCGTTCCAGCGGTCCACGGCTCCCTACCAGCACCTGGCAGTCGAGCGGGATGGCGACAGGGACATGTTCACCGGCCAGGTGACGGCGACCACCCAAGATCAACAGATGCGCTTCGATGACCTGAAGGCTGTCACGACGGCTTTCCTGTTGGGTTATGTGCGCCACGAGGAAGCGGCGTTCGGTGACCTCTATGGTCAGTGGATGTCGATTGCGACGTCGAACCGGATGATGATGGCGAGCCGGTGAGTTTTGCCGCGTGGAGAAGCGAGCATTGCCAAACGGACCAAATTGGCGCGGAACGGCTGGTGCCAAACAAAGCTCAACGAAGTGCCCGCGGGCCCGGGCAACTAAAAGAGAACTTTTCTTTGTCAACGGTTGCCATGACAAGGCTGTACGGCGCCATTTTCCTTTCATCACAGTAAGCCATCGCCTGCCTCTGGGCCTGTTCACGGCGTGAATTCGCGAGTTCCTCATTGAACCGAGGGCCAGGGACGGGCGTTTTATCGAGGAATGACACCGCTATTCCACCGAAGAACACCAGCGAAAAGATGAAGACCGGCAAGGGATTTCGGGCGGTGGCATTGCTCAGGATCAAACTGAAGACTTTCAACATCGGAATTGGGTCCCGTACGGTGAGCAAGGATCCCCCAACATAACACCCGCCTGTTAAAGGCCGCTGTAGAGCGCGAGAGCAATTACACATTCAATATTTGCGAAGGATTAACTAGTCCTTCGGGCCGCCAGGTCGTTGCGCGCACCTATTGTCACGCCAGGCGCGCGTCAGTCGAAGCAAATTTGTTGACGAGAACCTGTGGACGGCAATCGAATCCTTGGAAATTGACTGGACCTCTCCGCCGAGCCGTGAGCACCTGACCCCGTCAACAAATTTGGAGCTGGCGTCTCGCCGGCCATATCGAAGGGGGCAATTCGTGAAGCGTTCTTTCCTCATCACCGCGGCGGTTTCCGTCCTTTTGGCGTCCCCGGCGCTCGCCGGTGATCTCGCGGCGGCTCCGCCGGAAGCGCCGATGGGATCCATCGTTGCGACCGCCCCTGCGGCTCCGCCCGCGCCGCCGCCGATCGTCAAGGCGGCTCCCCTTCCGACGGTGGATTGGACGGGCTCGTTCGTTTACGGCTTCGGCGCCTATGCCAACGGCGACGTCAGCGGTGACGACCGTAGCTTCACCGCTCTGAACCGCTCGCTCCGCCCGTCGACGGACGGCTTCCTCGGTGGCGTCGGCACCGGGTTCAACTATCAGTACAATCAGTGGATCTTCGGCGTCCTCGGCGACATCGGTGGTGGCCAGATCAACGGCAATCGCACCGATACCGGCGTGCTCTCTGCTGGCCAGGCCAACGGCTTCTTTGGTGTTCCCAACGGTACGTTTGGCGGTCCGACCTCCGTCTCGGCCCGTATCGAATCGTCGATGAACTGGATGTCCACGGTGCGTGGACGGATCGGCTGGAACTGGTTCGACTCGCCCTACATGTTCTACGGCACCGCCGGCGTAGCTTTCGGCGACATGAAGCTGCGCGCCAGCGCAACCGGCAACGACGGCATCAATCCGGCCCAGAGCTTCCTCCTTGTGGAAAGCAAGACGCTCGTCGGCTATGCGGTCGGCGGGGGCTTCGAGGCCATGCTCGATCGTAACTTCTCGGCAGGCGTCGAATACCTGTACACGAGCCTGCCCAAGGAGACCTACTTCTCGGGCAAGCTGTCGAGCCCGATCAGCGCCGGCTTGGACGTTCACCAGGTTCGCGTGAACCTCGGATACCATTTTTAGAGTCGTCTTTTCGAGAATCTAGTTCCGCTTCTAGGAGTTTTTGGGGATCTCCGAAGAAGTGGTTGGGGGCGGTCTCTTCAATGAGGCCGCGACTTGGGGCGGGGTACCGGGCCGCCGGAGGCGAAAGCTTCCGGCGGCCCACCTCTTTCAGCAGTCTTCGCTGTGGTCGTAGACGGACCTGAGCGTTTCGGGATCCATCTTCATGACGTCGCACTGGCGCCGCCCGTTCTTCCGGCTGTCGTTGGGCACTTTGATGATTCCGACCGTCGGCCGCTCGGTCCCGACTGAACTCGATACCGTCGTAGCCCCTCGCGAATTGAAGCCCTTCAGGCCAGCTCCCGCCGCGGGCTCCTGATATTGGAAAGCGGCCACGATGACACCCACCATTGAAAGCACGGCACAAGCGGCCGCAATCCACGGTCCCGGCGAGCTCTTCTGCTTCCGGACCGTGACGACGCGTTTCTGCACAGTTTGAGGCTGCTGGGTCGTGCCTCGACGCTCATGATAGCGGGTCAGGAAGACCTTGAACTCCCGGTCGATATCCACTGCGGTCATGTTGATCTCGGTGATCGCGGGCGGCGTGGTCTGACGGCCTGCCCGGTTGACCAAACGCTGATGAAATACGTCGGAGCCTCGGTCGGCCTCAACCTCGAACAGCATGATTGTGCCGTTACCGCCGACGATCGCGTCCTTCACGGCGTTGAAGCGCTTGTTGGCGGTGATCTGATCGCGATGCATCGAGTCCAGCCACCAGGTCTGACTTGCGGTATAGCCCTGACGGGTGAACTCCCTGAACGGCAGCGTCCAGACCACGTCGTAACGAACCGTGGTGGATGTCTTTGAAGTCGCCGATGTCTTCTTTGTCACCATGTAATCTAATCCTTGGATAGCCAACGTAATTCTCATGTGTTGAGATAGCGTTAATCGCCGTAAGGGAATTCTCCACAACCCGAAACTTGCTTTCTACCGCTGAACTGAATCCTTCTGAGGCGGGGGACAAACGTCACCCTCGGCAACCGCGGTGTTGCGACTTTCCAGCCGCTCTCTTAACCACCTCAATGTGAATTGCACGGGCAATCGCGCCGTTTAACTACTAGGATGGTTCGCCTTTCCCATGTTTGACCTGATCGAGATCGGCACCCAAGTTCGCGCAAATCGCAAGGCTATGAAACTGTCGCGCGACGAACTGGCGGCTTCTTGCCGCGTCCACCGGAATACGATCGCGTCTCTCGAGACCGGCAATGCCTCGGCCATCCAAGTCAATCTCCTGCTGCGGATCATGAATGCAGTCGGGCTCGATCTTCGCGCCACCGTGCTGAACGGCGGCCGGCCGACGCTGGAGGACGTTGCACGGGAAAATATCGAGTCGGAGGAGGAAGTCGGACATGCTCCGCGTATGGGCTGACGGTAAACCTGTTGGACTACTGGACCGGCATGGGCATCGAGGGGCGACCTTTGTCTATGATCGCGGGGTCGAACCGACAAATGCCGTTTCGCTGACGATGCCGGCCCGCTCAGCGTCGTGGAACTTCGACTTCGGCCTGCTACCGATCTTCGATATGAACCTCCCGGAAGGGGCTCTTCGCACGGAAATTCAGCGGCGTTTCGCCAAGGCGACCGGCTCGTTCGATGATTTCGATCTGATAGCGGTCGTTGGACGATCGCAGATTGGCCGTCTGCGACTGACCCCGCCGGACGTCGCGCTTGACGAGACCGTCCCCTTTACTGCGATCGACGAGATCCTGTCGTCGCGCCGTGGCAGCGATCTCTATGACTATCTCCTGGATCGATATGCCGGTGTGTCCGGCGCGTCCGGCGTCCAACCGAAGGTTCTCGCCCGAACCGGCGAAGAGAAAGACTCGAAGCTCACCGTCAAGGGCGCCACGCACATCGTCAAGGTCTGGAAGCCGGGTGAATTCCCGGAGCTCGCAGCCAATGAATGGTTTTGCCTGGAGGCTGCCCGCCGTGCTGGACTGGAGGTGCCGCGAAATGAGCTCTCGGCGGACGGCAGTGCTCTGGTCGTTGAGCGCTTCGACCTCAACGATGATGGCACCTACCGTGGCTTTGAGGATTTCTGCGTGCTCAATGCGCTGCAGACCCGCGACAAGTACAATGGAGGCTACGAGACGCGAATCTTTCGTCGCGCCGCTGAATACGTCGGCGCCGATCCCGCCTCTCGGCGGGCGACCCTGCGGGGCTTGTTCCGGCTTTTTGTTCTCAATTGCGCCGTCCAGAATGGTGACGCCCATTCGAAGAACTGGGGGTTGCTCTACGACGATGTCACTGGCGTCGCCCGTCTCGCCCCGGTCTATGACGTCGTCACCACCACGGTGTACGTTCCGAACGACAAGATGGCTCTGTCACTCGGCGGCTCGACGAACTGGCCGAATGTCAAAAAGCTCACCCAGCTCGGTCAGACCCGGTGCGACCTCACCCCGAAGGAAATTGGCGAGATACTCGAGCAGACCGCGGATGCGGTCACCGAGACAGCGCCCCGTCTTGCGGCCTGGTTTGCCGACCGCGGCGATCGGGACGAAGTAGGACGGCGAATGCTGATGGCCTGGGCCGACGGGGTTCGGCATAGCCTTGGCTTTGACGCCAGGTCTGTCTCTGTCCGGCCGATCGAGGAATTGCCCGCGCAGCCCTCGCCTTAAGGCTCAGCTGATCCGGACCTGGCCGCCTGAAGCGGACAGTGACGCTCCGGCGTGATGTGCAAATCCCGCGAGGGCTCCGCCGAATATGAACATTGCCACCAGGATGGCGATGAGGATGCTCACGCGCCGTGAGATCTGTGCGAAGGCCAGGATTTGATGAGCACCGAAGCCACAGAGCAATCCGCATACAGCGAACAGCATGATCATTATTGGAGGCATTTTCTTCTTGAACTCTAGTAGGAAGCCAAAGGACTCGACTATGGATGATGATTGTTATCCTTAACGTCGTCCTTGAGCCTTGTCATGAGAATTTGAGCTGCTTCCGCGACAAGATCCTCAACCGCTCCGGATTTCCATACGGCCTTGATCTGGTCCCTGCTGTTTGAGGAGAGGCGGAACTTCTCTTCGATCTCGTCAAACAGCAGGCGGGAGTACCCGCCGTCCGACAGGTAATACTCGCGCGAAGTGACGAACTTCGTGAGATCTTCAAAGAAGCTCGCCTGATTGTGCGCCATGTGCGCGGCATCGCTCACCGGCCTGCCGGTGAGCGTGCAGTCAATTCGGATCAGCAGTTCGCGCAGACGGTCGGCAGTCATTGTGTGTATTGGCTCGCGAGGTCGTTGGCGGTACCCCAGGTCCATTTCACCGAGGCGTTCCAGTCGGCAAAGCCCTGGTAGGGTTGCCAGGCTTGAGGCGGGGCGCCGATCGGGGATTGGTACATCCAGATCCACAGGTTGGCATCCGTGACGTTGCCGGTCATGGTGGCGCCGCCGCCAAAGCCCCCGCAGGCATCCGCCGGCTGCAACACAGGATCGCGCTTGATCACATCGGTGCCGGTATCGGTGTTCGGCACCACCGTCATGCTGCAGCCGATCGTCGTTGTGGCCGAGGCCTGGACCTGGTTTTTCCAGATGTCCCAAGTGTAGCGCTCCGTCAGGTTGGCTGCCCAGCGGTTCAGGTCGTGGTATTTAAAATTCTGCCACCAGCGCGCCGGCGACACTCCGTTCTGCTGGGTGGAAACGGGGTCGGCGTCGATCAGGCCCAACCCGAGCGTCGCAAATGCCTGGGCGCGGCGGTCGGCCTTGTTGAGGTCCGCGTCCGCAATGCAGTCGCCACCCCAGTACAGCATCAGCCACACCCACGCATCCGGGTTGGTCGGCAGGTCATAGATCGAGCTGTACGCCCCGCTCGAGAGACCCTGGGCGACCATCCAGGGCGAGACGTCATCGGCCGGCGGCAAAATCATGCAGACGGTTTTTCTGGGCGCCCGAGGTGCGGCCGACATAGGTGACGAGACGCGACCAGCCGAGCTGGTTGGTGGTGTCGGTAATACTCACGAGGTCATCGTCACACCAGTTCTCGCCGGTGGCCGAACAAAGCTTGGTGGCGGCCGCGTGCCAGAACACAGAGGGGTCAGTCCCTGGGTTGCGGTCGAGCACCACGATCGGGTAGCCGGCGATACCCTGCAGCGCGTTGATCAGGCTCAACGTCGCTCCTGTCATCGCGGATGTTAGTACCGAAGCCGCCATAACCCCTGCCCTCTCTGCTTTGCTATCGCAGCGCCTGGCTGCCGGCGCCGAAGATGTCCGAGTTGATCCGCGATCTAATGGCATCGGCAAACGCCTGATCGACCGCCGAGATGTCGGAGCGGTTCATGACGGCCGCAATGCCTTGCTCGAGCTCCGAAATCCCCTCGGCGCTCATACCGCTGCCTCGAATGTTTAATTGATTGAACCGGCGTATCACCATCTGCATGCGCTCGTGCGCGAGCCGCGGCGGAATGGCGAATCCGTCAATCTTCGCGACGACATCCGTCGAACGCTTCGGCTCCTTGTCATAATCTTCGCGCGCATCGGCAACGGCATTCACCACCTCCACGATGCGCGAGGTGATCCCAAACGTGCGCTCTTGCGGGATTTGGAATTTGCCGATGGCGTAGACCGCCAAGGCATTGGCGCAATCCGAGGCAAAGTTGGAGGCCGCTCGCAAATCCTTGGCGGACATTTCGAAGAGAGCTCCTCCGAAGACCTCGGCGGCATTGGAGGAGAACGATTTCGGCTCAAACCGCCAATCGAGTAGCTTCGGACAGGCCGGAATACGCATCACCGTTCTCGGGGTCTCGGCGGCATGTCGGACGGCTTGGGAAAAGCCTTCAATCACCGGCATGACGTAATTCCGCGCCTGGGTGATCTGGTCTTCCCAGTCCTTGTTCCACACTGTCGTGCCGTTCTTGCGAGACTGATAGGCGTCGCAAGCCTTGGCGGCCGTGAGGATACGGTCGAAATCCTCGGCCCGCCATTCGAGCGTGTTGCGACCGAGCACGTCCGACTGGAATGTCGACAGCTGGGTCCGGATCGACCATGATTGATTGGCTGCCAACACCTCGCATGCGCGCATTTCGGCCTGCGGCGACATGCCGGTCTGGGCCCTGGCGCCGCTCAAGAGCGCTGCTGACACGGCAAGGACAAGAATTGACGTCTTCCACATGGGGGGCCCCCTACATCTGAGGCGGCTTGGTAGCCGGATTCGGCGGTAGCGGGCTCTTCTGCGACTTTATCCCGATGGCCGATGTAACCTCGCCCATGAATGCCTCCTGGATGTACCTGCCGGCGTAGAGCGCCCCGGTTACCACGATCGCGGCGATGATGAGGACGCCGATCGTCCCTCTCGACCCTCTGATCCTTCTGGCCATGCGTCCCCCTAAGAATGCAAGGATTAGAATACAGAAACTACGGCGCGCCGAGACGACGAGCAAGGTGAGACGCCTCGCCCTCCCGCATTCTTTGATAGACGTCTTCCTTGCGTGCCATTTCCCGTCGGAAGAGCTCTTCGCCCGTCCGGTTCGGGAAGGCGCGTCCGTCATCGGTGACGAAGGCCAGTCCGCCGATCCTCTCCGGAGCCACGCCGGCCTCGTTGCCCACCCGGAAAACCGGTTCAGCGCCGCTCAGATGGCCGGCCAGGTGGGATAAATCCACGATCCAGTCGTCAATTCCGTTCGTGCTTTCCCAGTCCTCGCGATCAGCCTCGAGAAGCAGGCTGAGCTGGGTCTCGTCCATCCCGTTGACCAACCGCTGACGCTCGTGGATCCGGCGCGCGACCTCGTCCTGTAGGGCGGTGCCGGAATTGCGGGCGATTTCCACCGCAAAACCCTCGTGGAAGATCATGTGGCAATCGGAGCAAACCGCCATGAGCCGATTGAGTCGCTGGAGCCCGACGCCGGTCGACGGATCCTCGACCGTCCAGTTCCAGGTCTCATGGCATTCGACGGGGCCACGGTTGGTCGACTTCAGGACATTGCTTGCGAACCAGCCGCCTTTGCCGCCGCCGCCGCAGACAATGCAGCGACGTCCCGCGGATTCATAGGTGGCAAACCTTACCCGGTCCCAGGTCTCGCGGTCGAACATGGACCAGACGTTGTGCCGGGCGGCCCGCGCAGGGACCGGCGGAAAGTGCAGTTTGGCTCCGCCGGGCCTGTACGCGAGCGGCAACATGCGCGCGAAAGGCTTGAGATCGTCCTGGGGCGTCAGGAAGACCCGGCTGCCTGACGTCACGGTCGTGTCCACGTGAGCTCCCTTTTGCTGGGCCTGCCGTTCGAGCGAAAGAGGAATAGGGAGAAAGATCTTCACCTCGGGCTTGCGAACGACCGGCCTGATCGGAATGACCTTCGCGGCGTTCGACTTCACGCGAGCAACATCACGCTCGTGATCACGCCAATCCCGCAGGACCTCGATGAGTTGCTCGGCGATCGCGAGCAGATCGCGGACCTTCATCCGACCCTTGCTACGGGGCATGGTTGCAGCACTGGAGCATGCCGTTCGGACACGGGATTTAAGTTCAAAAGGCGGGATGCCGTACGCCGCGACCTCGATGGCATACTCTTCGAGCCGGCTGACGACCTCCAGGCACCTTCTCTCCAGGCGTGAAGCCGATGTCAGCTTCCGGTCAACGTCAGAAACCTTTTTGAGGCGCTCACCCCGGGTGATCCGCGCACTTTCCAACTGGCGGCGCGCCGGCCGGACCAACATGGGGCCAACCAGCGGAACTCGCTCAAACGGCGCCCGGAGGGCAACTGTCATCCTGGCTTCGCGCAGGGCGTCCGTGGCCTGGGCAAGCCGAAGCTGCGCGGCCTTGCGGTCTCGCTTGAACTTCCGACCAACGCCTCGCGCCTCGACGGCCACCGTCGAAATGACTGCGCCGAGTGCCGCGCAGGCTTCGGTCGCCCCAACGGCAAAGGCATTCGGCGCGTGTTTCATGGGTCCACCTTCTCCGGAACCTGGCAAGCGTCAATAGCCGGTAGTCCTCCGGAGCCGCGTTAACCCTGAGAATTTGATCGCACGCTTTGTGCGAAGGATTCGATAGCCGACCGCCTCATTTTGAGGACAACGACGGGGACAGTGTGGATACTTGTATTGACCCGTTGATCCACATGCGGCAACGATCCGGAACAACGCAGTGAGGGGGCTTCCAGAGCCGCCCAGGCGGGCTGGAGCAAGGAATGCGACATCGTTTGTCGATTGGGAATAAAGGATTCGTCTACGGTGTCTGCGTTGCCGCCCTGCTTCCATTGACGAGCGCGCGAAGCCAGGGCCCCAACGTAGCCATGCAGCCGCCGGCCCCGGTGGTGGCGCCGACATCACCCGCAGCCGCAACTCCCCTCCCCGTCGCACCGGCGACCATCAAGCCTGCGGTTCCGCCCTCGATGGAAGAGCGAGAGGATCCCTTTTCTCCGTCACCGACCGATGCCGAGCGCCGCGCCGAGGACGATCGCCGCGTTCGCGAGCTGGTCCAGCCGATGATCAATCAGATGCGCGATGCCATCAGCCAGGGCATGGGCGCTCAGATCGACCAGAGCATGCAGAAGGCGCTCGAAAGCATGAAGCGCCCGGAGGCCTCGATTCCCGGGGCGGGTCCGGGTGGCGCGGTAAAGGCTGGCGGTGAGCGCGCCGCCTCCCCCGAGCAGCAAAAGGAAGAGGAGGCTGAGGCGCGGGCTCAAGAGCAGTACGCCAAGGCGATGGCGCTCGTTGAAGATCCGGATCCGGCGAAGCGCAGCCTCGGGCGCGCGCTACTGGAGCAGTACGGCCGCAGAATCATGCCGCGCTGGTCGTCCGGCAGCGGCGTCTACTTCATCGGCTGCGTCAACAGGAAGCGGATGTACCGCGACAAGTTCGGCGACGTCTTTATTTCGGAATTCTGGTTCGACGGCTCTGCCGGTGCAGGAAATACAACAGGGGGTTCGGGTGTCACACAGACAACTGCCGCACGGCAGCCACAGCAGCGCGTCGCTTCGGGTGCTACGGGCGGGCATGGTTCGGCCCTGGCTGTCGATCCTTGCGCTGACTAGCATCGCGCTGGGTGGCTGCGCTCTTCCGAAGAGCGAGCAGTTGCCTTCGCCGACGGCGCTGAAAGACCAGCATGCGGCCAAGATGGCTCTTGACCAGGGCATTGCTGTCGAACGGATCCGCGTGCCCCGTGACAGCTTCAAGCCCAACCGGCTTGCGAGCCCGCTCCCGCTCAAGATGCGCTCGAAGCCCATTGAAGTGAAGTTCGGCGCCGGCGGAACGCTGGGCGACCTCGTGCAGTCGCTGTCCGTGCAGGACATCCAGATCGGTTTCAAGTTCAACGAGATCGCCGAAGGCGGATCGGGCGTAGGCGGGTATGGTCAGTCGGGAGGTTTCGGTTCGGGTGGCCGCAACAGCCGCAACAATGGGGGCATGAACGGGTTCGGATCCAATAATGGGTTCGGGAGCGGCGGTTTTGGCAACAGCGGCTTTGGAAATAGTGGGTACGGCGGTAACTACGGCTCCAATTCGTCTGGAAGCAACTACGGTCGTTCGAACTACGGCAGCTCGAACTACGGGTCCAATAGCTACGGCTCAACCACCTACGGCGGCGGTATCGGTAGTGGCAATGGTCTGTTCAACAACGGCAACCAATACGGCAGTGCGTTCGGGAATAACCGCCTCGGCGGCACGAACGGGCGCAACAATTCCAACGGCGGCTCGCTCCTTGGCGGCCGCGGCGTCGGTCAGGGCGTAGGTCAAGGACAGGTGGTCGACCGGCAAGAAGTGATGCTGCAGCGTCGGCTGCCGTTCACTCACTATTCAGGCACCGTTGGCGGCCTGATGGACTCCTTGCGGAAGGGCCTCGGCGTCGTGGTCAGCTACGAAGACGACATGGTGTTCGTCTCGGATCGCGAGAGATATTCGGTGACCCTGCCGCAGAACGAGGATGTCATCGGCGCGGTTGCCGATGAAATCCGATCGCTCGGCGGCGAAGGGATCGTCCCGTCGGTGCGTGGCGGCCGCATTATCTATTCCGCCTCCCCGGCAACCCAGGACTCGGTGATCGGGCCCTACCTCGATCGCCTCGCGCGCAATATGGCGGTCATCAACGTCCAGGCAGCCGTCGTTTCTCTGTCTTTGACCGACACGACATCGACCGGCTTTGACTGGTCGAAGTTCCAGGTGGCGCTCGAGGGTCGCAAGAGCCGTCTCACTCCCTCGACCAGCACCACGGACACCACGTCCAGCAACAGCACCAACGGCAATACCAACACCAACACGAATACCAACAGCAGCACCGGAACGAGCACGTCCGCCTGTTCGAACACCTTGCCGACGACTGGCTCTCCGCTCGATGCAACCGGTTTGTGCGCGATCGACCCCGGCTCGGTGGTCAATCTGAGCAACGCCGGCCTGGTGCTCGGGAAGACTTCGCTCGGCAATTATTTCGGGACCTACGGTGCCTTGTCGGTTGCGAGCGCGATCAATTTCCTCTCGCAGTTCGGCAACGCCAAGATCGATCAGAACGTACAGCTGAAGACCCTGTCAGGCACCGACGTGAACTTCCGATCGGGCCAGACCGTTCCCTACGTGTCTGGTGTTGCGGCAACCACGACCGCCAACTCATCGAACGTGACCGGCTCCTCGGCGACCGATAAGGTTGACACCGGTCTCACCGTCGCGATGACCCCGTATTACGACGCAGACACGCAGCTCGTAACCATGGAGGTGGCGCTCAGCCTGCGCTCGATCCTGCAGTTCGTGCAGCTGAACGCTGGTAATCAGCTCGGCACCTTCACGCAGCCCCTGACCCAGGACCAGGAGCTGACCGACATCGTGCGTACCCCCGCCGGTCGCACGATCGTCATCGGTGGCCTTCAGATCGACAATGAGCAGTTCAACGGCTCGGAGCCGGTTGGCCTGCGCAACCTCTTCGCTAACGCCGGCACCACTCCCGACGTTCTCTCGGGACGCAGCCAGCAGATCAAGCGCGACGCCCTGTTCGTCATTCTGCGCCCCACGGTGCAGGTCTTCGTGCCGGAGGGACGCTGATGGCGCTGTTCGCTTCCAAAGAAGCGGCTCCGGCCGAGAAGAAGCGTCGCCCGGCGGTGATCGAACCGCCGTTGACGGTCATCATCGGTTTTTCGCAGACGGGCTCGGCGCGCGACGCCGAGGGTGTCGCGAAGAGCTACATCAACAAGAACTTCGCGGCCGACATCTCATGGTATGCCGTGGCGCCGTTTTCAGGTGGCTATCTCCACGAAGTGCACCAGGGCGGTAACGGCATATCCTACCTTCCCGAAGTGCTCGAAGTGCTGAACGCCAATACGACTTCCGGCATTGCGCGCATTCCTAGTGGAACGCGGGTGATGGAGGTCTCAATGCGCGACGGCCGCCCGGTGCCGTTGCTCCTGTCGGAATCCGACTCCCGCCAGTTCCTATCCCATTCAGAGAACTTCCCCTTGCCGTCTGGCAAGATGAACGAAGCCGTCAAGTCCGGGCTGTTGTGGGTTCATGCCGGCATCGTCGGGATGGTCGTCGGAAGCGTCCTGCTGTTCGGGTCCATCGGCTACTACTTCATGTCCACCTCGAATGAAGTGTTATCGAAGCAGACCCCGCCCGAGCAGCTGCCTCACCGGCAGTGGGAAACGGTCCGAAGGTTGCGCACCGATCAGTACGTCAGCCGCCTGAAGTTCGAGAACAATCGTTGGTCGGTTGATTTTGCGGACTCGCCGGCAGATCCGGCGCGTTCCGTTGTTCGCGCTCCGGTGCAGCCGATACCCTCAACTGCCCCCGCGCCGCCCGCTCCGCCGTCGCCGCCCGCTGAACCGCCGCACACCCAGGCGCCTTCAGCTCCGAATGGTCAGATAACGGCTGTCCCGGCTGCACCCCTGCCTCTTGGTTCACCGGCCGCGACGCCACGTCCTTCCTTTCCAGCGTCGTCCATCGCTGTGATCAAGCAGCTTGGCCGCCCGATGGGGTCCACCCCTCCATCGACCGCATCGGCAACGCCTGCTGGTGCGCCTGGACCAATCTTGGCGCCAACACCTCAGCCGTCGGAGCCTAAGAAACCATGAAGACACGTCGTATCGTTCAGGGCCTGATCCTGCTCGCGGCGGGGGTCGTCTTTGGCGTAGTTGGCCTTTTGATCATCCACACTGCCAAGGACCAGACGCGGCTCGCGGAACAAAGCTTCCAGCGCGCCGAGGACACCTGCCGCGATAGCGCAAACTCGCTAGTGCGCTCGGTTGGCGGCCAAGGGCTGATCAAGGAAGTCAAGGACGGAGAAACCTGGGAGATCTCGTTGCGCTCGATTGGCGACAAGCGGATGGCGCTCGCCGATTCCTCCACGGTCGTTACCGCTTGTCCGACGAGGGCGCTCGAATACTACTGCCTGGGGCCGGCCTGTGGCCCGCAGGACAATCGACCCATCCATGCAGGCCGGCAGAACTCGGCGCTCATCATGCGGCTGACCTTGCGTCCCGAGGTCCCACTGGAACGCGTCGCCAAGCTGAACGCGCCGGCGGCAACGTCCGCGACCCCAGCACCAAATCTGCCTCCAGACGCGGCCCAACCCAAGCTTGCGCCGCGTCCGCCGCAGCCCGTCAAGCCGCCGGCACAGAACGTCCGCCCCCCTCTTCCTCAACAACAGCCCCGTACGATCGGCTCGCCGGCGGCTCTTAACGGAGTGATTTCACAATGATCCGGAACATGGTCGGCCGCGCGAACTTTTTCTCCATCGATTTCGATTCCAGGTCCGCCCGAATTGCGGACTGGGTTCTATCGGCAGCTTCGATTGCCTATGCCGTCTGGCTGCTTTGGAGCGGAGACACCACCTATGGCGTCGTTGCCTTCGCTATCGGCCTGATCGGCTGCTGGGCTTCCTGGTATCGCCCCCTCCCGCGGATCCAGCGCAAGCTGCGGTCTCGCTTTATCAAGCGTCGCGTCTGAGGCGGATCGATGAATCTGCATAGCCCACCGCCGCCTGAAATGCTGCCGGTCCCGGCCAGCGGTGGCATGCCCACGGCCAACAGGAAGCCTCTGCTTCTCGGTCAATATCTGCTGCAGAAGAATCTGATCTCCGCCGACGCTCTGCATTCAGCCTTGATGGAGCAGTCGGTCACCAACGACCGGCTTGGCGCCATCCTCGTTCGCACCGGTTTCCTTTCGTACAAGGACCTGATCGATGCGCTCCTGTACCTCGATCCTGCGCGCATTGCGACTGAACGCGTGGTACGCTCGCGGCTCGATCCAGGACTCCTTGAAGAACATCAGATCATCCTGACGGCCGAAACCGAGTCGGAAATCTACGTCTCAACGATGGGAAGCGAGGCGGTCGTCGCCGAGATCGTTCAGAAAGGTTATCCGGAAAAGAAGATCGTCTTTACGTCGTTCGCACCCGACAATCTCGATGACTTCGTCAATCGCGCCCGTGCGACGGCGTCCGTCAACGAAAGAGGAAGCGAAGACGAAACCCTTGATCGGCTGGTTCATCAAGCTATCTCAGAGGGCGCCTCCGACATCCACATCGAGCCGAAATACAAGTCGTATTCGGTCTTTTTCCGGCGCCTTGGCGTGCGCCGGCATGTCTATGAAGGCCGTATCGGCGAATATCAGACGATGACGGCGCAGATCAAGGACCGCTCCCGCATGGACCTTGCGGAACGCCGGCTCCCCCAGGACGGCGGCTTCCAGGTGGACTACGCGGGCAAACTGATCGACTTGCGCGTGGCCACAGTTCCGTCGGTCGAGGGCGAAAAGGCGGTGATCCGAGTTCTCGATCCCGACCGCGTGCAGCCACAGCTTTCCTCACTCGGGATCTCCCGCCTCGAAGAGTGGCGCAAGGGCTTCAACCAGATGTACGGGCTGTGCCTGTGCTGCGGCCCAACCGGTTCCGGCAAGACGACGACGCTCAACGCCACCGAACGCGAAGTCGACCGCTTCGGGCGCTCGATCTATACGGTTGAGGATCCGGTCGAATATCGGGTCGACTATGCAACTCAGGTCGCCATCAACGAGCAAGTGGATCTTAGTTGGGCGCGCGCGCTCCGAGCATTCATGCGTGCAGACCCTGATGTGATCGTTGTCGGCGAAATTCGTGACGAACTCACCGCCAAGATGGCTGTTCGGGCTGCCGACACGGGGCATCTCGTGCTCGCAACCCTGCACACCGGCGACATTATCGGCTCGATCTCGCGCCTGAGGGACCTCGACGTCCCGGAGAACCACCTGATCTACCTGCTCCGCTCAGTGCTGGTGCAGAACCTCGTGCGAGGGGTCTGTCAGACCTGTCGCGGCACCGACCCGCATAAGAAAGCAGAGCCGGATTGCCCGAAATGCTTCGGAACCGGATACTCGCATCGCACAATCGTCTCCGAATGCGCCACCTTCTCCGACGCGGAAGACTGGCTACGGGTGATCGAAGGCCACCGCTCGTGGCCGACCAAGCTCGACGATGCCATGGCAAAGCTTGACCAAGGACTCGTTGACGAACCGGAGCTGCGACGCGTATTCGGTTCAGCGATCGATACCTGGCGGCAGAAGAGAGGGCTCAAAGAGCTCCGGTAAGGGTTGGTAATTTCGAGATGGCCCAGTTGCTACTCACCGTTCTTGCAGTTGCGCTGTTGGCCATCGTCGCCACGGTGGGCATTTCCTACATCAACTACGGCACGGCACGCGCGCAAATGGTTGCCCAGATGGCATCCAGCGGCTTCTTGGCCTGGGAGCAGGCCTACGTCACGTATCGCGTCGCAAATCGCGCCTCACCGGCGACTTCCGATGAGCTCGCTCCCTACCTGGCAATCCGCAGCGTCAAGGCGCCGGTTGGTTTCTCCTGGACTTTCGGTTCGGATGGCAGCGGAGCCTTCGTCTGCCTTTTTGGCAATGTCCAGTCGGACGTCGAGTATGATGGGCTCCTGCGACTGGGCAATCCGGCCTCATCGACATCCGTTCTTCCGTCGGGGTCGATTTCCCTCGGCCAGACTTGCGGGAGCAATGCCTCCGCATCGGCGGGTCAGCCCCTGGCTGTCACCTACCGGCTGACAAATTGAGGCAAGCATGAGTCGCTATCTCGCACGCGTAATCACCCGCAATGGGGTCGAGCTTCTGGAATTGCAGGCGTCCGAGCGCTCGCAGGCCGAACGCTTGGCCGCACGCAAGGGCACGGTGCTAGACGTCAGGAAGCGCCGTGGCTTCGATTTGTCCCCCGGCATGAACGCGGCTGACCGTTATACCTTCATGGTGCGGCTATCGACCATGCTTGGGTCGAAGGTCGGCACGGCGGAATCATTGCGACTTCTCTCGCAGAACTTCGGCGGGACGATCCGCAAGGCCGCTAAAAGCATGCTGACCCGGGTCGAGTCGGGGTACGATCTGCCAACGGCAATGGAGTTCGACAGAAAGAACTTCCCCGCCACGCTGACGGCCCTGGTGAAAGCCGGAGGCGCCGGCGGGCAAACCTGGCGCGCCCTGAAGGACGCCGCAGACTTCGAATACAAGCTTTCCCAGCTTCGCAAATCGTCGAACAAGGGCATCTGGTCCGCGCTGATCTCATTCTTGATCGCCGGAGTACTCATGGTCACGACGACGCAGATCTTCGGCCCCTGGGTGCTCGACAATCCGATGTTCGCGGGTAGCGCTGACGTCCAGGTAAAATGGGTCGAGACCGCCGGAAACATCCTGACTGTCGTGATGGCCGTAATGCTGGCGGTCCTCGGCGGCTTTGTGTGGATGGCGACGATCGGGCGTCAGCTGTTCCCGAACTTCTTCGACCAGATCATCGTGAAGATCCCGTACTATCGAGAACTCGTCCTCGCGCAGAACAATTATGTCACGCTCTACAAACTCGGCTTGCTGGTCAGATCGGGGGTGCGGATCGAAGAATCCCTCCAGCTTACGTGGGAGGGCTGTCCGCGCGGCGCGCTGAGGACCGACCTGCAGAATGCGCTGACTGCGGTTCGCGGCGGCCGTTCCTGGGGCGCGACGATGGTCACCCTGCACTCCACCGACCGCGCCGCTCTTTCCGCGTCGGCCGATCGGGACGATGTGGCGCGCACGCTGGATGTCTTGGCTACCCAATACCGTGACATCTACGTTCAGCGCATCTCGTCGTTTTCCCCGGCGCTGCAGCTCGTAGCCGCTCTCTTCATGTCGCTAGCATCGGGCGTCCTGTTCGGTGAAACAGTACTGCCGATGCTTCAACTTTCCGCCGGCATAGCCGCCGGTCATTGAGCATTCCGCTCGGGAGCGACGGCTAGCCCCGTGGCCCGCTTATCTATCCGCACATCGCGACCACT
The DNA here is from genome assembly GCF_054063755.1 of Bradyrhizobium sp. USDA 4341. Taxonomy (NCBI): domain Bacteria; kingdom Pseudomonadati; phylum Pseudomonadota; class Alphaproteobacteria; order Hyphomicrobiales; family Nitrobacteraceae; genus Bradyrhizobium; species Bradyrhizobium sp. USDA 4341. The sequence continues at coordinate 427,322 of NZ_JBSSGO010000001.1, forward strand.
TTCCCGTCAGACGCCATACCGGGCGACGCCGAAGTCGACGGCCGACCGGTCCGGCGGCGACCAACACAACGAGCTGTCCACAAACGGGATCAGATCAAGTCAGGTCGCCCTGGTGCCGAAACGGTCAGCCCGGATTCAGTGAATATCCGATCACGCTCTACCTTGCAGTGGAAGGCCGGTAGTCCGCGAGACCCTCATTGGAGTCTCGGTGCATCTCGCCCGCTTGAGCTGCTGGAGCGCGTGGTGCGGAAAATTTCGCCGGCGCGCGGTTAGTTGGTTTCGCCAGATTGGCCGCATCGATCGCCGGTCAGCCGCGGCTATGCCTCTCAAGCTTCCCTCGGGTCACCTTTCTTGTGGCGACAAAATCGTTCTTTCCACGACGTCCGCGCCATATTTTTTTCACCGTTGCTCAGGGCTTGAAGATAATCAAATCCTTGGAAAAATCCGTGTCTGTTCTGTGACTTGCACCTCTCCACAAAGATATTTTGCCTGTCGCAATCTGCCAACATACTGAAAATACGGCTTTTTCTGACAATTGGCCGCTTGACTTTAAGGCGACGTTAAACGAATCCTTGAAGCCAGAGAGATGCACGTCCAAGGAATTCTCCGGCCGACGCTAACGCAACTCTCGCCAACCCGGACCGTAGATACGGTTCGCCATTGAGAGGACTTCCACAACATGTTCCAGCTGATCGTCTCCGTCATCGCGATTGCCCTGGTTGCCATTCTGGCCGCTGCTTCGATCTACTACGGTGGTTCGGCGTTCACGTCGTCCAACACCAAGGGTGCGGTGGCTGCCCTGATCAACTCGGGTGAGCAGATCGCCGGCGCGAACGCGCTCTACAAGGTCGACAACACGGTCGACGTTGACACCATCGATCACCTGCAGCCGGTCTACCTCGCTGCTGCGCCGACCGCTCCGAAGTTCGCTTCGGGCGCCTGGACGATCACTCCGGCTGTGACCGGTACGACCCCCGTCGCCGGCTTTGCGTCGATCGATCTGTCGACCACCAACGCCTCGACCGCTGACCAGGTTTGCGCCGAAGTCGTGAACCAGGGCGGCAGCGACGACCGCACCGGCACGTCGGCTGCTCCGAGCAAGGTGTTCGGCTGCGTCAAGGTGGGCGGCGTGGCTGCCTTCGCCTATAAAATGTGACAACTTTACTCGATTTCGATCGAGTGGAGCTGAGATCAGGAAGGCGGGCTTCGGCCCGCCTTTTTCTTTCTAGGCTTGATTGCTGGAGCGACAAACGAATCCTTGGATGGCGACGCCGAATGTGGCTATTGTCTGTTGAAGGTAAGGAATCGTTAGCATAGCATCGGACTCTACCGGGCGACCTGCGACGGCTGCCCCGCGAACGGAGAAGCACAATGTTTCAGTTGGTTACCGGCGTCATCGCCATCATTCTGGCTGCGCTCTGCGCTATCATGGCGCTGTGGTACGGCGGATCGGTCTTCACCGACAATTCCGGCAAGGCGATGTACGCCAAGTACCTGAACGGTGGTCAGCAGATCCAGGCAGCTGTGCAGCTCTACACAAGCCAGAACGGGGTCTTCCCGAGTGGCACCAGTCAGCAGATTTTGAACTCGCTGATTGACGGGAATTACCTGTCGCAGATCCCGGATGGCAGGTGGATCATTCAGGAAGACAAGTTGGTCCGTGAGTTGCAGACTAATGATCAATGTAAGGCGATCAATGTCGCCGCGAACTACGACCCTTCGACTTTGCCGGCTGGAATGAATGGTTGCCCGCCCTGCGCCGATGACGCGTACAAGACCTGGCCCGCCTGTAATTCCCCCACCCAGTTCTGATTGGCTTCGCCTCAGATTTTAGACGACGACACCGACAAGAGACGACGAATAAAACCTCCGGTCGCTCTTAAGACCCCTCAGGATGCCCCCTGAGGGGTCTTTTTCATAGGTCTACCGAAGACCGCCTTATCGCTCTCCGGTACGAAGGATTTGATAGAAAGAGATAGATACGACGGACGCAATATTTCGAGCCGTGCGCTCGAAGATTTCGGCTATTCTGGCGTGTAACCTCGGGCCACCGCATCGGGCTTCAGGTTGCCCCCACGGCCGCAATGAGATCGAAACCGATGACAGAGGCTTATTGACGGCAGATCGCGCTGCTGCGTCCAATCGAGCATCGCGCCGAAGATTTCAGCCATTTGAACATCGAAAACGGCCCCAAGTGCTGCCTACTCGCCTACTGGCTTGGCACTTCCGAACAAATGGCGCGCGCGGTCCCGGGTGTTGAAGGCAGATTTGGTGCCGGATCTGGCCCGATCGACGCGACCGCGAACTTGCATTGCCAATCCGTCGGAAGGTTCGAGGCGTTTGCCAGCGCGCCGCTCTGGGTGATCACCACGACGCCGTCAGCGACCGCGTTTGCCTCACACGATCCGGACGAAGCAAACCAGGACTTTCCAAGGGTTATTGGCGGCCCACCAGCCATGCATTGCGCAACGCATGGAGTGCCGGTACAGGAAGTTTCCACGATCCGCTGGTCCCCGGCGCCGAAGGCCACGGGGAAGGTTGCTGACGTGCCGTTATAGGTCACGATGGATGACGGATTGACGGTCCCGAACCTGCCGCCACCGGACAGCTGGAGCCAGGCAATTCCCGAACTCGTGCCCGAGGTCCGGAGCTCGGTGCCATCGAAACTGGCAACGCCCCCGTTCAAGGAAATCGCATAAGGCATTGAGCCGCCGATCGGCTTGTAGGATGCGGTCTCGCGGATGACGAGATGGCCGCCATTGGCGTCGATCGCAGCGCGTCCTGGCAGGCCGGTTGCGTCCGCCGGGACGGCAACGACCTGGGTCCCGGCGTCAAGAAGCACATCGGACCCTTCGGCAAAGACGTAGCGCAGGTTCGTTCCGTACACCCGAACGTGCGCTCCGGGCTTCGCCCAAAGAGAGACCCCCGGCGCCATGGTGATTCCTTCGATGGAAAGATCCGCATCGGTTGCCAAAGGACCTGCGCCGCCGGAGCTCGCCAAAGTGGTCGCACCGGCCCCCTGGCCTATCAGCCTCAGGGAGTGGCCGGCCATGCGGATTGGACCGCCTGCAAACGACGACAAGTCGAGCTCCGATGGTGCGAGATTATGGACGTCGCTGGAAAGGGTTACGACGGCCGCCACCGGGCGCGTCGCCTTCCATTCCGCGAGCGCATCCGACAATGTCGCAGGAGACGCGATTGACCCGCCATCACCACCTCCGGCTGCGGTTGCGAAGCGAACCATGGTGGATGGGATTGGTAAGCCGGCGCGAGTGGAAACGTCGTCGGTGACGGCCACTACCGAGCCATTGGCGGCGCGGAAGACACTTCCATTCCAGGAAATTTCGTCGCAGGTCGGGGTGATGTCACTTCCGGGCAAAGGAGAAATGACAAAGGCCAGCACCTGCGGGACTGCCCCATTATCCGACGGATTCCCGGGCCTGGCTCCCGAAACGACGTAGGATTGAGGACCAGCATCCGGCGAGGTCAAATCGTGGACCTGCACCGACCCGTAAGGGAGTCCCTCCCCGGACGCAGTCGCGGCGATCGCTCCTCCCACGGGATTCGGGGCGTAGGCGCAATATCGGTAGGCAGCACCCCACGGCGTCCGGGCATTGACAGTAAGCCAGGCGGGCAAGGAATCTCCTTGTGGCGTCGGGGCGAAAAGCTGAGAAACATATCCCCCAGTGGTTGGAAAGGTGATACTGCGGATATTGGCTCGTACCAGTGCAGCAAGACCATCCATCTGGGATACGTTGCGTCCGACCTGGGTCAGCACCTGTGTTGACTGGACCGAAACCCAGACGGCATAGGCCCCCATACCCGCCATCAGGACGGAGATAATTGAGAGGATGAAGATAGCGATCACGGTTCGGCCCTCCAGCCTCGCAACTCGTTATCGCCAGTTGTCCGGGAATTCGGTAATCGACGCAAGCAACGGAGCACCTTAGACGACGGCTTTCGCCCGCTTTCCCCGACTCTCCGGAAATTGTCGCTTTCCGCAATCGGCGGCGTTAACCACCGGGGAAAAAGAATCCTTGGACTGCGGTGGCAAATGGAAAAACGCTCGACTTCCCCTACACATGGGAGGCAAATATTGACTTTCGTCTAAACAGTGAAATGATTACAAGAAAAAGTACTTTTCCGTCTAAAAGCAGAATACAGGAACCCCGACATGGCCACTTCAACTTCCAAGGCAAGCCGTACCGTGCGCGGTTCGGACTCCAAGTCGTCGACGACGACTCCTTCGGTCGCTCCGGCGACCGCTGGCGCCGCCGCTCCCAAGAAGCGCGGCCCGAAGGTCGGCGCTGCTCCTGCGGCCCAGACCAAGCGCTCCAAGAAGCGCGTCCTTAAGGCGACACCGACCCGCGTGACCAAGAAAGCCGCTGCCCCGCCGGCGGTCAAACCTGCTGAGCTGGTCGCCGCTGCGCCCGCTGTCGAGCGCTTCTACGTCACCATGGAAGGAAAGACCGCCCTCCTCCACCTCGGCAGGAAGTCCCTTCCCGCGAAGGCAGCCACCAGCAAAGCCATCCTGAGCATGATGCTCGAGCTTGAGAACCCCAAGCGACATGTCACGCTCAGTGGTTCACCGCAGGCGGCCGGTTCGATGCCCAAGGAAGTCGAGCAATACTTGGAGATCTACAAGAAGCCCGACATGCCGAAGGCCAAAATGACCCGGAAGTATTTCCGCGATCATAAGCGCTGGGGATATTCCCTCGCGCATGGTGGACAAGAAGTCGGCCAGCTGGTGTACGACTCCAAGCAGGTCTGGGCACTTTTCCCCACCTCCAAAGAGCTGGAGAAGGCCGGCATGGAACCCTCTGTCCACAGGAATCCTGTCGGAGCGTTCGTCCGGTTGACCACCACGTGGCATGAGGCGCTCACGCCGGACAAACGCCAGCACGCAGCCGCCTGATCCAAGGATTGAGGGCCAGTGGGAATCCTTCCACTGGCCCTCAACATTTTGAGGCCACCAAGGATCCGATTGATGTGGCTTCCAAGTATTACTTTCCACAAAACGTTTATTTGTTCTTGTTTTGGTCCTTGAAATCCAAGGAAAGCCAAATTTTTTCAATTTTCCTGCCGGAATCATAAAACCAAATCGCTCCGCCGCGCATATAGAACTCAGACGCAACTGAAAGCCTTGTCGGATGTTAACCGAGCAACAAGGACTTGTATGCAAGACCCCGGCATCACGATTGATAGGAGCTCGCCATTATGGCCCCCGCTGACACCGACAACGAAGTGCTGAAGGCCTACCTTTCAAACAACAAGGTTTCGCCGAAGGAGCTGCCCGACGTCATCAAGATGTTCGCTTCGCTGTCGAGCACCCCGGCCCCCGCTCCGGTCACGACCCCCGCCAAGGTGACCAGGTCGACGGCGAAGGATTCGACCGCCATCTCCACCGCCAAGGCTCCGGCCGCGACGAAGGCCAAGGCGCCCGCCGCGCCGGCGGCGCCCCCGAAGACCAAGCAGCCCAACAAGCGGACGAACAAGGCCGACGCCAAGGCAGCGGAGAAGGCCAAGAAGGTCGCCGCCGAGAAGACGAAGGACGCTGCCGCCGAAAAGACCGCGGCGCGGAAAGCCGAGCAGGAGCGCAAGGCCGCGGCCCAGGCCGAAGCCAAGGCGACTGCCAAGGCCAAGAAGGCTGAAGCCGCTCAGGCGAAGAAGCAGAAGAAGGCAGCCGAGCGCCAGGCTGAACGCGAAAAGAAGGCCGCCGCCAAGGAAGCGGCCAAGGCCAAGAAACTCGCGATCCAGAAGGCGAAGGAAGCGGCCGCAGAAAAGGTCGCGGCGCGGAAGGCCAAGACTGCAGCCCGGGCGGAAGCCAAGGCGGTTGCGAAGCAGAAGCGAGTGGCCGCCCGCCAGGCGGCCCGCGACGAGAAGGCGGCCGCGAAGCTGGCTGAGAAGGAACGGAAGGCGGCAGCCCGCCAGGCGGCGCGCGAACAGAAGGCCGCAGAGAAGGCGGCAGCCAAGGCTGCCAAGCTCGCAGCGAAGAACACCGGACCGGTCATGCCGGCCCCTCGGGGCGACAACGCTCCCTTTATGTTCGAGGCCCCGATCGCGACTGCGGCGATGCGTAAGGCCAGTCCGCCGGAGCAGCGCATGCTCGGCGTTCGGGCCGCGAACGATCCGTTCGTGCCGATTTCGGACAGCGTTCAGCGCGACTACATCGTCTGCCTGGAGGATGGAAAGCGCCTGAAGATGCTCAAGCGCCACATTCGAGCTTCGTATGGCTTCTCTCCCGAGACTTATCGGTCGAAATGGGGCCTTCCCGACGACTATCCGATGGTGGCGGCGGGCTACAGCGCAGAGAAAGCGAGCTATGCGAAATTTATGGGCCTCGGAAGTACCGCTAATAAGGCTAAAAAGCATACGACTGCCGCGAAGCTTTCCAAGCGCGCTGTCGGCGTCTGATCTGAGATAACGAATCCTTGTCAACAAGGCCGCGCACCTGGGCGCGGCCTTGTTTCGTTTTTCAGCTTTATAAGATTTCCGTGAATCCTTGATCGCCGGCCGCTTGTTCCACTCCAATGCGCCTTGCATGATGGCGGGGTCATTGGGGAGCATGGCAAGCCAAGTGTCGGAAACGGCAGTTGTACAGATAGGCGAAGCTGTTGATCAGGCCGCACGGCGCAAGACGATCCAAATCGTCACCGCGGCGCTGAAGCGTGCGGCCGTAGAGATTCAGAGCCTGCCCAATCCCAACCTGCTCTTTGTAGGGCTCTGGCACGCCGCGATCAGCAGTCTACTGATCAACATGGATGCCGCAGACGTCGCAGACGTTCTCGAACATCGAAGCGAAAAGCTCCTTCCGGCTTCGCCAAGTATCGATCCGGCCGCAGAGGACGAGCGACTGCGACAGATCAGTGACATCGCCGCGGTAATTTCGGCAGAGCTCGAGGTGGCGTTTACCGCCTGCGAGGCGGTCGGACTCGAGGAGCAGTTCCCCGAGTCCGTGCTCGATAAGGCGATCGAGATGCTTGAGCCCCGCTGGGGCGCCGACCACCTGCGCGCCGCGATGGCGAGCCAGGTCGCGCTGATTGCAGCTGGCCTGGGTGCCGTATTTCCCGCGAGCGAGCCCGCGCCGTCGGTCCGTTCTCTGCCGGCAAGCCGCCGCGAACCCAGCGCCGGTCGGCCGCGGGCCGCCGTCGTTCGGGTGGAAGCTGACGTAAGCGGAGATCAGCCCCTTTGGGCCTATGCGATGGTCGTCACGGCCGCCGACGGAAGTTCACGAGAAGATCTCCATGAGGCGCGTTGCCGGATGCCGGGAGCGAACCTGGCCCGAACCTTGATGGCGGGCGTCCTTGCGGCGCTCGAGACGATTTCTTGCGAGGGCCCCGGTGCGCACGTTCTGCTCGAGACATCGCACAACCCCTTTCTTCTGCAGGCGTCGTCCCCGGCGGCCCGTCCGTCAGTCGATGGCTCCGGCTGGGAACGGATCGAGCGTCTCCGCGAAACAATGCAACTCGACTTCCGTCGGGCTCAGCCGGATCAACATCAGGAAATCGCGGCTCGTTGCCTGAAATTGCTCAGGCCGGCCCATTGACCGGCGTTAAGCTGGCGTCGCCTGATTACGGCCGACCGCCGCCGCGATGAAGCCTGCTCTTGCGTCTGGATGGCGAACGCGGCGTGGTTCGAGGACGTTTCGAAGCAGGAATGTCCCGGTCAGATGGAACGCGTCGCATAGATCTTCGGGCCCCAACTCGCACCCTGCTCCGTCCGGCCGAAGAAACGGTGGCAAGCGCAGCATGCGATCATGCCAGGGCTCTCCGGCCGTTCTCGACACGGCACCTCCGGTCTTTGGCGAAACATAAACGAGGTCGCTTGTGGAGCCCGTGGCCGCGCAGCGGTCGAGCGCGAGCCCGAAGCCAAGTTCGGAGAGCATAACCATCTCGAACCTGACGATGTGGACCGCCGCCGCTTTCGGATCCTCGAAATGGTCGAGGATTTCTCCCAACGTATCGAACAGGCCAGGCTGCGGATCACGCTCTGGGAGCAACCTGACAAGGGTTGCAAGATAGGTCACGCCATAGACCGTGTGCGGCGACCACAACAGGCCGGTTGCCCGGAACTTGCTCACGTCGACCGCGGAATAGGTACCAAGATGCTCCTCCAGACGCGCGCGCCAGGTGACGCTGACGCCATTGCCTGGCTGCAGCAGCGGCCGCATGCTGGTGCCGGCTCCGCCGCGCACCAGCCCCAGATGACGGCCGTGATGCCGTGTGAAGAGCTCGACAATGGCGCCGCTCTCACCGTGCCGCCGCGACCCCAGGACGATGCCCTCGTCAGTCCATTCCATGGCCGCAGTCTACAAGGATTCGATAAATATGGACATCGCCGAAACGGCTCATTAATCCCAACGATTGCCGATCCGGATAAACGCGCACAGATCGGGGAAAAACCCTTTCTTGGTGCTACCCAAACGTTGACGAATCCTTGGTGTGCTGCAACGTTCCTTTTTGTTGGGGGACCCTCGGGTCCGGGATTGTTCCGGGGGATACGGAATGCGACCGCTTATCATTGTTTCAGTGCTGGCCAACGCGTGCCTCGTCTCGGCATGCAGCAGAGACATTTCGGGGGCCGTGGACAACCCGCCCCTGTTCCCGATCGAATCGGTGCAGCCGGCGGACGCCTACTGGCAGGAAGGCGCCTCCCACGCAACCGGTCATGGACTTCTCCGGAATGAAGAGGCGGCAGTCGTCGAATACGAGCGCGCGGCCGAGCGCAACGACGTGCGTGCGACGGTCGATCTTGGCATGATGTACGCCCAAGGACGCGGTGTCGCGCGCGACTACGGCAAAGCGGTCTCGCTGTTCCGGCGCGCTTCGGACGCCGGCTCCGCGGCCGCCAAATACAATCTCGCGCTCCTCCATCTGTCAGGTGAAGGCGTCTCTGTTGATCCTGCGCAGGCGGTGTCGCTGCTTCGGAGCAGCGCGCGCCAGGGTCACCTCAAATCCATGACCTTGCTGGCTGAGCTACTGGAAACCGGCGCTGCACCTCCGCGCGATGCCGGCGAGATTTCTTATTGGCGCCGCGAGGCGGCCTCCCGTGGCGATCGCGGCGAGATCGCCCGCATGGTCGACCCTGCCTATCGGTCCGATCCGCGCAGACCCGTAGTTACCGACGCCGTCAGGCGGATGGTCGCGGAAAGCTGTCGTGAATGCACGGCGCCAGAGATTGATCGTTCGACCCGCGAATATGCCTTCGTGACCACGGGCCGCAACGCCGGGACGATCTACCAACTCGCCATCCGCAATCGAGACGGCGACGGCATTCCGCGCGACCTTCGCGAGGCGGCCCGCCTATTCGCGGTCGCATCCCAGATGGGACATGCGCCCTCACAATACGAGCTCGCGAGGCTCCGGATCGATGGCATCGGCGTCGCGCGCGATTATCGCGAAGCAGAAGCCTTGCTGATCGCGGCATCACGTTCCGAGGGCAGTGAGGCCCGGCAGGCTCGCGATCTCCGCCGGCGGCTCGAATACTCCCTGTCGCGCAGCGAAATCGATGACGCCATGAAGCGAGCCGACCTCAGGCAATTCGGCGACATCGATCAGTACGGTCGTCCGCGCTGAAGGTTCGCATGTATTCCGTTCGTGTATCGTTCAGTTGCCTCCTGATTGGCATAACCGGCGCCCTCGCCGGCCTGGTCAGTCCATCGATCAGCCACGCCACGGAAGGTCCGGCGCCTATCGTCGAAGCCCTCCGCACAGCGGCAGCCAGCAAGACCTGCGGCCGACACGAAGCGGCCCTTGCCGGCACACTCGAGCGGCTCGGCAAGATGTCGATCCCGCTCGATGGCAAGTTGGTCCTTGTCAATATCGCGGCCCGGACCCTGGCCGCCTATGACAATGGCGAACCAGCGATGGAAAGTCGCGTCGTCATCGGTCGCGAGGGCTGGAAGACCCCGGACCTGTCGACAACGGTTGACTACGTTCGGGTCAATCCAACCTGGACAGTTCCAGAGAGCATCATCAAGGCGAATGGTTGGCGCGCCAAGCTCAGGTCCAACCCGGGCTGGTTTTCACGGAACGGCTTTGATGTCGCGGTCGGTGGAAAGACCATGGATCCCCGAGATGGGGCGTCTTTGGCCGGAGCGGCAACCTTCATTCAGCGTCCCGGGCCGGAGAATGCGCTTGGTCGGCTGAAGGTGGGCCTCGCCAATTCCGGCGGCATCTATCTCCACGACACCAACGATCCTGACGCCTACGAGCGGAAGGGCGTGGAATCCCACGGCTGTATCCGCGTCGAAGGCATCAACGAGCTCGCCGGCTGGATGCTTGGCAAGGACAAGTCGGAAGTCCGGGACCTCATTGAGAGCGGAGACCAGGCCAACCGGAAGCCGGCTGCGCCCATTCGAGTCGTCGTCGGATACTTCACGGCGTGGCCGGATTCTGCTGGGCAGGTTCACTACTACCGCGACTTTTACCACCGCGATCCACTGCCCGCTCCGTGCGACGCGCCGGACGGAATTGAGACCCCCTACGGCAACGAGGACGGCGCATCGACCGCGCCGGCGGGAGACAATCAATGGCCCTCGGAATGAACGGCGTACGCCATACCATGGCGAGAGGCATGGACCTTATTGGCGACGCGGCAAACGTCGGCCTGCTGATGTTCGTCCTGGCCGCGACATGGGCGAGCTGGCTCAAGACCCTCGCTGCTTACCATGCCGCCGGCGGCAAGCCCTGGCTTCCTCGATCGGAAGAGGATGTCCGCTACGCCATCACGTCGGTCAGAATGCTTCTGATGGACCAGCAACGCCGACATTTCGTCTGGGACTTCGCGGCCAACTGGCTCATGACCTGGACCTGGCTGGTCATCACTATCGCGCTTGCGCTGTTGTGCGTCGCGGGCCTGCGGTGGGCATGGGTCCGTCTGCGGGACATTATTGCGGGCGTCTAGCGTGTCACAAGTTGCCCTTTGTCACTGGACTCATTCGCGGTTCGGACAACTGACGCATAGCCCTTGCGGCTCGCAAGGATTCGCTTCTTCATGGGTGACGTGAGACGGACTACCCAGGGCGAATGAATCACAGCGCTGCAGACCTGATTGAGCGGCTCGAAAGCACCCTTGTGGGGCTCGGCACTGACTTAGCTGTGCTTTCGGCGTCCGCGGGACTGTCCGCTTCGACGACCGCCCGGATTTTGCGTCTCGATTACGACCCGCCGATCGGCGAGGTCATGACGCTTGCACGCTGCGCCGGGATGGCTGTTGCAGTCGTTCCGAGCTCATTCTCCGTGAGCGAGGAAAATGGGACAGTCCGCGCGCGCGGCGCTGAAACGTTTGCGGCGCAGGATCTGCTTCGGTTCAGGGACGTCTTTCGGGGTTACCGACACGCGATCGGTGTCAGCCCGACCAGGCTTGCCCAACTCTGTGATGTCAACGAAAAGGCTTTCCGGAGGACCGAAGGCGCGACACGATCTCCGTCACTCGGGCTCGCGTGTGACTGTGCCGAGCCGCTCGGGCTCACCATTGCTCTTGTTCCGGAATCGCAGCTGCCGGCCGTCGCTACAGCCGTCGAGGCCGATCGCAAGCGGCGCGCACCACGCCTTGCGTCGGAACTCGAGCGTTCGCTTCCGCCACCGACGGATCTTCCCGATGCCGTCCAGGCACTTGCGGCGATCCTCACGGACATCGCGGACCACCATGATCTCGGGGTACGGCAGATCGCCGCCGCAACGGGAATTGAGCTCGCAACACTGACCGGTGAACGGCGTCGCACAGGACCCCGCGCGCTTCGCCTCAATGCGATCGGATCATTGCCGACAACCGTTCGCGTTGCTGCATTTCTCGGCTGCGAACTGATAATTGTTCCGACCGGAGCGACTGACGAAGTCGCGCAGCTCGTTACGCAGTTCCCGCCCCGGCCAAGGGCGCCCGACGCCCGCGCGCTTGACCGCAGTGTTGAGCTGCAGCTCTCGACCATGCAGGCAGCGATTGAGCGGGCCCGCAGCGACTTGGCTCGTGCTGCGGCTTCCGCCAGCGACGTCCGCCAGCTCGATCGGATTGGCAGTTCGTTACGACATGCACATACGGCGCGCCTGTCTGCCCGCCTGATCGAGCTTGGATTCACGTTGATGGCCGTCTCCTCAGAGATGTCCGCCAAGGCGAGGCGGATTGCCGAGCGTGCCCGCTGGTCCCCTCGAAAGGACATGCGGAAGGAGGACCGGGAGACGACGGAGACGCGAAATCGACGGCTCACGGAGCGTTTCATCGTACGGCTGGAGAATGCCTGCCGCCATCACCGGCGGGGGACCACGGATCTCCCGCAGACCCGAACTCCCCTGCAGGTCGTCCTGGAACGCCTGAAGGAGTTCGATCTGGCGCTCGATCTGATTGATGTCGCTACGCGCGAGACCGTTTTGCGCTACCGCGGCCGCGATGCCGGAGAATTGGTTGGCCACATTGTCGGTCTTCGCATCAAGCGAGGCTTTTCTTTGCACTCGCTTGGCGCCGGCGTGCAACTGACGCACGCGGCTGTCCGGCGCGCCGAGAGGCCGGAGGCGCGCCGGAAAGCACTGCTGTCTTCGGTGCTCCGTTATGCCGAAACTATCGGACTGGACCTCGTTCCCAGCCGGCCTTGACCTCTGCGGGCCTTGGCCAGGTCTTAAAGGTTGAGCCGGAAGCGACCCGTCGATCACGGCTACAAGTCACCCGGGCACTGCATGGAGTCCAGCATTAGCGATTGCGGGGATATCGAAACATTGAAATTTGCGGAAACATTCAAGATAACGTATTCGTAATCGAATCCTTGAAGTGTCCCATAATTTTAGTTGAGCCCCCATGTTCACAATGATCCGTAAGTCTGCGACTTCGCTCTTGATTGCGGCGATGGTGTTGACTCCGACCCTCTCGGAAGCCGCCGGATATCCGTATTTCAGGATGTATGGTCACGGCGGGCAGATCGTTGATGGCGGACAGCCGCAGCCTGGCTCGCTGGGATACGCCATTCAAGCGCCGGTCAGTCCGACCGTCGGCGGGGCATTTTCAGGCACTTCGCAGGTATCAGGCGCGGTCGGCGCCCCGACATTCTCCGTGCAAAGCGGATCGCTGCCAGCCGGCACAGCTCTGAACTCATCAACTGGCGCGATCACGGGGACGCTCTCGGCCGCGGGCACATACTTCGCGACATTGAAGGTCGTGGACACCGTCAATTCGTCCGGTTTTGCCGATCTCCAGGTGGTGGTCTCGCCGGTGTTGACGGCAGGATGGGCTCCGGCCGCCGGCAAGGTCGCTGAGATTTACGTCCCAACCGCTCCGACCGCGTCTGGCGGTCGTGCGCCATTCTCCTATTCGCTGTCGGGCGTTGTGCCCGCTGGTCTCGTGTTCTCACAGGCGAGCGGGCTATTGACCGGCACGCCCACTGCGGAGGGATCTTATTCGCTCTCCGTTACCATCATTGACGCTGATGGCCGTTCGGCATCGACCGGAGTGAAAACACTAAGCATCGCGCCTGCTGACATTACGGTACCGACGGATCCCGCGTTGACAATTTCCGGCACACCAGGAGCCGTTGCTCAGGTCGGCGTCGGATATTCTGCCCACTTCTCCGGAATTGGTGGCACAGCCCCTTACGTCTTTGGTCTCGTCGCTGGCTCGCTGCCTCCGGGGCTTACTTTGTCGCCGGACGGCGTCATTTCTGGTGTGCCGTTGGCCATGGGCACCTACTCGGGCCTCCAGGTCCGTGTTACCGACGCGGCATCGACAAGCTCACTCTCTGCCATGTTCTCGATCGATGTGCAGCCCGAGCCGCAACTCCTGATCTCTGGAAATCCGGCCGGTACGGCATGGGTGGGCTCGAACTATTCCGCTACTTTTACCGCCCTTGATGGCTCTGGAGCAGGATATTCGTTCTCACTTGCATCTGGCTCTCTGCCGCCGGGCCTGTCGCTTGCAAAGGCGAATGTTGCAGAAGTGCAGATCGTCGGCACACCAACCCACGTTGGCACCTATTCCGACATCGTCATCCGTGTGACCGACTCGCATTCCAATGTTGCAGATTCTCCCCCGTTCTCCATCGTTGTGGCTCCGATCGCCGGCCAGCCCCTGGCGGTAACTGGAGCGCCCGCGGCCAACGGCGAGATCGGGTCTGCCTACCTGGCTAGTTTCTCAGCCTCCGGCGGCACCAATAGCGGCTATTCTTTCTCGATCGCGTCGGGCGCTCTTCCCGCGGGGCTCTCGCTCTCGCCGCTGGGATTGCTTTCAGGCACGCCTTCGTCGTCGGGCACTTTCAAGTTCGCGGTTGCGGTTGCGGATTCCTCGGGGGATCAGGCGCAGGCTTCCTATTCGATTACGATTTTGGACGCACTGACGGCGCCGACGGGGACATTTGCCAACGGCGAAGTTGGCCTCTCCTATACGAGCGCCGCCCCTTCTGCGCACGGCGGACTTGTCCCTTACGCCTGGTCACTCGCCTCGGGTTCGCTTCCGGCAGGTCTCTCGCTCGATCGGGCAACGGGGATGGTCTCCGGCCTGCCGACCACAGCAACCGCCGTTGTCTTCACCCTCCAGGTTACGGACGCGCTCGGCGTCGTTTCTCCGGCCTCGTCGGCGATGTCGCTCGCGATCAATTCGGCTCTCACGATTGCCGGCTCGCCAGCAGCCAAGGGTGAGGTCGGCGCCAGCTACGCGGCAACTTTCTCGGCCTCCGGCGGCACCGGCAGCGGCTATGCGTTCTCGGTCGTGTCGGGTGCTTTACCCGCGGGGCTGACGCTTTCGCCCGCCGGTGTCCTTTCCGGCGTACCGACGTCAGCGGGTAATTTTGGGTTCACGGTAGTCGTGACTGATCCCTTGGGAGGGCAGGCACAGGCTTCCTATTCGATCACGATTTTGGACGCACAGACGGCACCGACGGCGGCGTTCGCCAATGGCGAGGTCGGCGTTTCTTATGCGAGCGCTGCTCCGTCCGCACACGGCGGGCTTGCCCCTTACGCTTGGTCACTCGCTTCGGGTTCGCTTCCGGCAGGGCTCTCGCTTGACGCGGCTACGGGCGTTGTGTCTGGCCTTCCAACCACGGCGTCTTCCGCCGTGTTCACGCTCCGCGTCACGGATGCGCTCGGGATTGTATCTCCCGCATCCTCGCCGCTCTCGCTGACGATCAATTCGAGCCTCACGATTGCCGGGACGCCTGCAGCCAACGGTGAAGTTGCTGCTCCCTATTTGGCGACCTTCACGGCCGCCGGCGGGACCGGCAGCGGCTATGTGTTCTCGATCGCATCGGGGGCGCTGCCTGCCGGGCTGACGCTGTCAGCCGCTGGCAGTCTCACCGGCTCGCCGATCGCATCCGGCACCTTCGGCTACACGGTGGCCGTGGCTGACTCCCTCGGAGGACAGGCGCAGGCTTCCTATTCGGTTACGATCCTGGATGCATTGACGGCTCCGACGGCAGCTTTTGTCAACGGTGACGTCGGCGTCTCCTACCTGAGCGCGGCGCCATCTGCGCACGGTGGACTTGCGCCTTACGCCTGGTCCTTGGCGTCCGGCACTCTCCCTGCCGGGCTATCGCTCGACAGTTCGACAGGCGTGGTGTCCGGCATGCCGACCGCGGCTTCGACGGCTACATTCACCCTCCGGGTGACTGACTCGCTCGGGATTGTATCTCCCGCGTCCTCGCCGCTCTCGCTGACGATCAATTCGGGCCTCGCGATTGCCGGATCGCCCGCGGCCAATGGTGAGGTCGGAACGTCCTACTCGGCGACCTTCACGGCCGTCGGCGGCGCCGGGAGCGGCTATGTGTTCTCGATCGGATCAGGAGCGTTGCCTCCGGGCCTGACTCTTTCGCCAGCTGGAAGTCTCACCGGTACGCCGACGGCCGCCGGTGGCTTTAACTTTACGGTCGCGGTTGCTGATGCCTTGGGAGGACAAGCGCGGGCGTCCTATTCGATTACGATTCTGGACGCCTTGACCGCGCCGACTGCGACGTTTGCCAATGGTGATGTCGGCGTTTCCTATGTGAGCGCGGCTCCGTCTGCGCACGGTGGACTTGCACCCTACGTCTGGTCACTGGCGTCGGGTTCGCTTCCGACAGGGCTCTCGCTCGACGCTTCGACGGGCGTTGTGTCTGGCCTCCCGACCACAGCGTCCACCGCGGTCTTCACCCTTCGTGTCACGGATGCGCTCGGTGTCGTTTCCCCTGCTTCCTCGCCAATCTCCCTGAAGATCAATCCGGCCTTGGCGATTGCGGGATCGCCCGCCGCCAACGGCGAGATGGGCGTCGCCTATAATGCAAACTTTTCTGCTTCCGGCGGCGCCGGTAGCGGCTATGTGTTCTCGATCGCATCGGGAGCGCTTCCTGCCGGGCTGACGCTGTCAGCGGCGGGAAGTCTCACCGGCACGCCGACCGCGTCCGGCACCTTCGCCTACACGGTGGCCGTGGCTGACTCCCTGGGGGGCCAAGCGCAGGCCTCCTATTCGGTCACGATCCTGAATGCGTTGATGGCACCGACGGCGATCTTCAACAACGGTGAAGTTGGCGTCTCCTACACGAGCGCCGCTCCGGTAGCCCATGGCGGACTTGCTCCGTACGTTTGGTCGCTTGCCTCGGGTTCGCTGCCGACAGGCCTCTCGCTCGACAGTTCGACGGGCGTGGTGTCCGGCATGCCGACCGCGGCTTCGACGGCTACATTCACCCTTCGGGTCACCGATGCGCTCGCCGCCGTTTCTCCCGCTTCCTCGACAATCTCCTTGAAGATCAACCCGGCCTTGACGATTGCAGGGGCGCCGGCGGCCAACGGCGAGGTGGGTGTCGCTTACACTGCAACCTTCTCTGCTTCCGGCGGGAGCGGGAACGGTTTCGTGTTCTCGATCGCGTCAGGTGCTTTGCCCCCGGGGCTCGCGCTCTCGAGCGGCGGCGTTCTCTCGGGCGTGCCGACATCAGCCGGAAACTTTGGGTTCACGGTTGCTGTGGCTGATGCCCTGGGAGGCCAGGCTCAGGCCCCCTACTCCATCGCAGTGTCGGTCGCGCTTACGGCGCCGACCGGGACGTTCGCCAACGGTGAAGTTGGCGTCTCCTACACGAGCGCCGCTCCGGCGGCCCATGGCGGTCTTGCTCCGTACGTCTGGTCGCTTGCCTCCGGTTCGCTCCCGGCCGGGCTCTCGCTCAATAGTTCAACGGGCGTGGTGTCTGGCATGCCGACCGCGGGCTCTACCGCGACGTTTACTCTCCAGGTCACCGACTCGCTCGGTTCTGTTTCGCCGGTCTCTTCGGCGATCTCGCTAACGATCAATTCGGGCCTTACAATTGCTGGGACGCCTCCGGCCAACGGTGAAGTTGGGACCCCTTATTCGGCGACCTTCTCGGCATCGGGCGGTACCGGCAGTGGCTATGTGTTCTCGCTCTCGTCGGGAACTCTGCCTGCAGGGCTTGCGCTGTCGACGGCTGGAAGCCTCACTGGCACGCCGACGGCATCTGGCACCTTCGGCTTTACGGTCGCGGTAGTGGACGGCGCGGGTGGCAGAGGTCAGGCCTCACATTCGGTCACCATCTCTGATGCCCTGACGGCGCCGACGGCGGCGTTTGCAGGCGGCATGGTTGGCGTCTCCTATACGAGTGCGGCTCCCGCGGCGCATGGCGGATTGGCGCCCTACAACTGGTCGCTGGCGTCGGGTTCGCTGCCGGCCGGCCTCTCGCTTGATGGTTCGACCGGTATCGTGTCGGGCGTTCCGACCACAGCGTCGACTTCGGTGTTCACGCTTAAGGTAACGGACACACTCGGGGTCGTGTCGCCGGCTTCTTCGACGGTTTCGGTCACGATCGATCAGGTGCTCACAATTTCGTCGGGGACGTATGTCTTGACCGTCGGAAGCGCTGCGAACCTCACTCCGGCCATCGCTTCCGGAGGTTCCGGGAGCTACACGAACTATGCCGCCATCAACGGCACCGGTACGCTAGCGGCGCTCGGACTTTCCTTCAACTCGTCGGGCACCATCACGGGTACTCCGACAGCCACCGGATCATGGACTGGATCGGTCGTGGTGACCGACAGCCACGGTCACACCGCCACCTCGGGACAGATCACGATCTATGTCGATCAGCCGCTTTCCGTCTCCGGAACGCCGGCGGCCGGACAGGTCAATTCGTCGTATAACTTTACTTTGGCGGTTTCAGGTGGCACCGGCACCTATCCGACCTATTCGGTTGCTAACACCACCGGCACACTCGCCGCGCTTGGCCTTTCGTTCTCGGCTGGAAAGATCACAGGCCCGCCGTCGGCGAGCGGCACCTGGTCCGGTACGATCACCGTTACCGACAGCCACGGAACGAGCAAGACATCGGGATCTCTGACGATCAAGATTGACCCGGCGCTTGTGATCTCGGGTACGCCCGCACAAGGTAACGCGGGTGTGGCTTACAGCTTCATTCCCGCGGTTTCGGGCGGCTCCCTCAGCTACGCAAACTATGCGGCGGCGACAACGTCGGGTTCGCTCGGAACGCTTGGTCTCGTCTTTACGCAAACGAGCGGCAAGATCTCCGGCAGTTCGCCGGTCGCCGGCAGCTGGACCGGCACCATCACCGTAACCGACAGCGATGGCAATACGGCTACCTCTCCATCTTTGACCATTCAGATTGTCGGCCCGCTCACGATCTCCGGTACGCCAACGACGGGAGCCGTGGTAGGCAGTACATACAACTGGACGCCGGCGATTTCCGGCGGAACCGCGCCCTACACGGTGTCCTACACCACGTCCAGTGGCCCGACACTGACGTCGATGGGCCTGTCGTTCTCGGCAACGACCGGCACTATCAGCGGCAATCCAATGTCTGGTGGTGTCTGGAACGGTACGATCTCGGTCACCGATGCGGCCAATACGACCGTGGTATCATCCGCGCTGTCGCTATCCGTTGCAGGCGCCGCCCCCACCATTTCAGGCGGTCCGTTGAAGACGCCCTGGGCTCCCAATGTGGCAATGCCCCCCGCAACATTCACGGCCACAGGCGGTGTTCAGCCCTACACGTGGTCGCTGGTGGCTGGAACGACTGCGGTGCCTGCCGGCGTCTCGATCAGCTCATCCGGTGTTGTCTCCGGCACGCCGACGGCCAATGGCACCTATAACTTCAACGTCAAGGCGACTAACGCGACGGGCGGCCAGGCAGGCACAATGCCGGTCTCGCTGGTGGTGTCGTCGAGCGCATTCGTGACCACGTCCAATGGTTATGATGGGCTCACGGTCTTTCGGTGGCCTGGCTTCCCCGCGGCACCCTTGTTTACGCCGTCAGCTTATAATGCCAGTGGGTCAGTGACCTGGACAATGACTGGCCAGGGAGCTTCTGGACTCAGCATCAATCCATCGACTGGCGCTGTCTCCGGTACGTTGTCCTCAACTTACGGGACCTATCCGCTCACGGTAACAGGAACGGATTCAGCATCGCATACCGCGTCCTTTTTGGTGACCTTAGACATCAGTCATCGTAGCGGAAGCTCTGGTACCGATCCTTTGAACGCAACGATCTACTTGAACGGCGTCTCGTGCGGCACCGGTACGGTAGGAGCGGCGACTTGTACTGGTACGCTTACCGGGGCGAATTCGACGCTGGAACTTGTCTATCCGAATAACGTTCAGTCGTCGCAGGTAGTCTTCAACGCGACCACTTGGCCTTCGGCAGTCAATCTTGAAGTGTCGTACGGAGATGGTGTGAGCTACTCGACTTGCGCGACAGGAAGCGTTTCGAGTGGCACTCCGAGTCTCAGCTGTTCTGCGGGGGTCACCATGTATGCGACACATTATCGGGTTCGGGTGATCTCGATGACCGGCTCGATGAGCAGCCCGGGATTGAAGGTGAACGCTTACTTCGACCCGCCGTGAGCTCGGCCCCAAAGCGAGATCCTCTTGAATCAATAATACGGCCCGGACAACGTCGTCCGGGCCGTATTCGCAGCCCAACGTCGATCGATATCGTGGATCCGGAACCTTGAACCCGGCTGATTTTAGCGCCTGGCGATCACACAAATTTGGATTCGGAGCTCAATGCCATCGATCCAGACCTATGCTCACGCCGCGCGCTCCATCCCTTTTCGCGCCGGCAGGCGCGTTTGTCTAAGCGTTGATGATCTTCCGGCTTGCTGGGCGGGAGCATAACGTCGATGTCGAACTTCATGATCAGGAGCCCAATATGTCCGAACTCAACCGCCCGGCACCCTCGCCGCGCACGAGCCCCGATTTCGACGGGATGATCCCGGGCGAGGACAATCGGACAGAGTCCGACCTTGAGCAGATGACCGATGCGATCTCCGATCGCCTGGAGTACGCGCTGCCGCGAACTGGCCTGACCCCCCAGTTGAAGCTGATGATGGCGCGGCTCCGGCACGCCCGTGATGTCGGTCCGACGCCGTTCCAGCGACCTGGCGACCAGCTGTTGCGTTTCCTTGCTGCAGGCGCCCCGCTCGCCGTGCATGTGCCGCAACGTCCGATCCCAGTCCCCGTTCCGCCGATGCCGCGGTTTCGCTGAAAATCCGATGCGTACGGAAAAACTTGTTGCAATGGCCCTCTATCAGGCCGAGGTCGTGACGAAGCGACGGTCCTCGCAGCGGCGCGACGTCGTCTGCCATGCCGAGTTCGAGGTTAACCGCATCAAGCAGTGTGAAGCCGTCTTCGATGCGCTAGTAGCCACCGGATCCCGTTTTTGGGGTAATCCGTCGACGGGTCCGGTTTCCTATCTGGGCTACGATGGGGCACTCTGGCAGCCATTGCTGTCCTGGACCCGAGCCGGGCACGTTCGGGTCAGCATCGACGCATTCCGTGAAAAGCTCCGCCAATCGCCAACCAGCGATGCCCGTCGCTCCGGAAATTCAGACCCGATGAGGGAAGCCGACGATCCGGACGTCGGTTTTGCCGAGCAACATTACTATCCACAGCGAATGGTAAGCGAAGAGACATTCGACGGAGCGATCTACTGGACTAACAAGGCTCGCGCGCTCCAGCTGCAACAGGAAGCTGCCCAGCGCCTCCTCCTGATTGTGGGGGACGTGGTCTATCGCAGGTCCCTCGGCCCTGTCTGGGTCACATCGGGCCCAAAGAGCTATCGGCACGGCGCAGTCATGCTCAGGCAGCCCGATAGCTCAGACTACCACGGCGACACCTTCGCTCCTACTAAGCTGCAGCTGGCAAAGAGCTGGTGCGAACGCCGCTGGGGCGAATGCGTTGTGTCCGGCTCGATCGAGTACCTTGACGAGAGATTCGTCGATGACCGTCTTTATGGTGCGCGGCTGGTCGATCATTGGCTTGCCAAGCTCGTCGACAATGGTGCGAGATTTCTCCCCTATTGGCCGTCCGATGCCGTCTTGGACTACCTGGCTCTTGCGCGCGAGATGCGCACATCCAAGCCGTTGAAGATCTTTGGCGTCCGCGATCCCGGAACAGTCCGGGCGCTCGCCGCCGCGTTGCGGCCGCACATTGCCGCCCCGTCGGTTCCAAGCGGTCTTCGGAGGGTCGCGAAAGATTTACTCGCCGATCTTGATTACCTGACGGCCCTCTCCGAATTTGACCGGAGCCTCTTTGGAGGACTCAATCCGAACCAAGCAGAAGACCTGGCCGAGCTCGCGGTCGCGCCATAAGAGAGATCAAGACTCTCGATTCAATGAAGTCCTCTCGAAACGCGGTCGCTCTCCGCGGCGCCTTGCTAAGCTCGGTCGCTCGGAGAAATTGCCCAAACAGAGGAGCGTTTCCTTGACCAGACAGAGCTCGCCTGGCTGATCTTCCATTCGGGTTTAGACGGTTGCATTTGTCCGATCGCGATCGCGCCTGGCAACCGGAGACCCTACTGGAGTTCGGCGTCAGCGACCCGACATCGACTTGTCAGCGCTCGAGATATTGCGCCCCACCTCGAGCCGAGTACCGTGCCGCTTCATCCGCGCAAGACATCGATTGAGATGGTCCAGATTGACGCGCTCCTGGATCTGGAATCCGCCGCTCCGGCCCTCTTTGTCGCCTTCGGAACTTGCAGCCCTCGATGAACTGGACACGGTCACTCCCTGACCGGCTGCTCAGGCGGCCTGTTGCTCGATCTTCCGCGGCTGGACCGATAGTTCCTTGAGGATCGTCCCGGTCTGGTCGACCTCCTGGAGCACGACATCATAGCTCCAGAGATCCGCCAGGTGCTGCAGCACCTTGATCGCGTCGTCCTTGGAAAGCAGCTTCCCGTTGAGGACATGATGCCGCAGCAGGAGCTTGCGGTCGCCGGCGAGATCGACGTCCACCACCTCGATATTCGCGTCGGCGAAACCAACGTCATAGTGTCTGGCCAGCTGCCGACGCACCCTCCGGTAGCCGCGTTCGTCATGGATCGCATCCACGCGGATCCCTTTGGTCTCCGCCGGATCGTCGTGAAGGTGGAAGATGCGCATCTCCCGGATAAGGCGCGGGCTGAGGTACTGCGCAACGAAGCTCTCGTCTCGGTAATGCTTCCATACATCTCGAAGAACGGACATCGGGTCGCCGGTGCCTGCGATATCCGGGAACCACTCGCGATCCTCGTCGTTAGGCGATGTTACGATCCGCTCGATGTCACGCATCATGGCGAAGCCAAGCGCGTAGGGATTGAACCCGGAGAACCGGGGATCGTCGAACTTGGGCTGGAAGACCACGTTCGAATGGGAAGACAAAAATTCCAGGAAGTTGCCGTCCGAGATCATGCCCTTCTCGTGCAGGCTCGTCATGATGCGGTAGTGGACGTAGGTTGCCGTCCCCTCGTTCATGACCTTGGTCTGGCCCTGCGGATAGAAATATTGCGCGATCTGCCGGACCAGGCGGATCAGCTCCCGCTGCCACGGACGCAGCCGTGGCGCCGATTTCTCGACGAAATAAAGGAGGTTCTCCTGCGGAAGACCAAGCAACTGCTTGCGGCGATCGACATCGAGCTCAGCCTTGCTTCGATGCGGTCCCGCGGGCACAGTCCGCCAGAGATCGTTGAACGCGGTTTCCTCGTAGCTGCGCCGCTCGAGCGCGCGCCGTTCCTCATCCCGCAGGTCTGCCTTCTTCTTTCCGGGATAGCGGTGCACGCCGTGCGTCATGAGAGCGTGGGCGGCATCGAGGGTTCGTTCGACGGCGGCCTTGCCGTATCGCTCCTCGCAGCTGGCCACGTACTTCTTCGCAAAATCGAGATAGTCCAGGATGCCTTCCGCATCGGTCCATTGCTTGAAGAGATAGTTGTTCTTGAAGAAATGGTTGTGGCCGAAGGCTGCGTGCGCGACGACGAGAGCCTGCATTGTCGCGGTATTCTCCTCCATCAGGTAGGAAATGCACGGCGACGAATTAATCACGATCTCATAGGCGAGTCCCATCATGCCCTTTCGATAGGATGCCTCCTGGTAGGCGAACTGCTTCCCGAAGGACCAGTGCCGATAGTAAAGCGGCATGCCGACTGAGGAATAGGCATCCAGCATCTGCTCGGCGGTGATGATCTCGATCTGATTGGGATAGAAGTCGAGACCGAGCTCCTCGACGGCCACCTTCTCGCAGGCGTCATGGATACGCTGGAGCGTCGGAAAGTCCCAATCCGCCGAGCGGTACAGCAAATTGTCGGACGCCATCAGCCTGCCCTTTCCATTTCGCGACGCTGAAACAAGTCCCGGAAGACCGGGAAGATGTCGGATCGTTGGGTGACCTTGCGCATCGCAAGCGGAGCGCCGCCTTCGACCAATCTGGCATAGAGCCCCCAGAGAGCCGTTTCGGTCGAATAATCGCCGTGCATATAATGTCCTGCGTCGGGATGCCCGACCTCAAGATAGGCGAAATACTGCACCGTTGGCAGGACAACGTCTTTGACCAGCTTGGTGATCTCTCCGCTCTCGGAGAACCCGGTGTCGCCATCCGAGGCCTGGGCAACATAGATATTCCACTCGGGAGCTGCGAAGCGCTTCTTCACGATCTCGGCCATCGTCGCAAGGGCCGGCGATACCTTGGTCCCTCCTGTCTTGGGATCGTAGAAGAAGGTCTTCTCGTCGACTTCCTCGGCGGTGTCGGTGTGGCGGATGAAGACGATCTCGACGCGCTTGTATTTCCGCGTCAGGAATACGTAGAGCAGCATGTAGAAGCGTTTCGCCAAATCCTTCATGGTCTCGGACATGGACGCCGACACATCCATCATGCAGAACATGACGGCCTGGGACGCTGGTCTTGGGACACAATCGAAGCGGCGATAGCGGATGTCGATCGGATCGATGAAGGGGATCCGGTGCACCTTGGCTCTCAGTGCCTCGACTTCGTCGATGAGCACCGACCTGCGCTCATCGTCGGTCTCGGAAGCAATGGCCGTTTCGAGCTCAGTCATTCGCTCTTTGCTTGGCCTGCCGAGCGCGATCCGGCGGGTCATCGCTCGACGCACCGTCCGGCCGATCGAAATGTTGGCCGGCGATCCCGACGTCGAATATCCGGCACGTTGCGGCCGTTCTGCTTCCGCTTCCGCCAAGGCTCTCTTGGCAAGGTCCGGCAGCTCGAGATCGTCTAGGAAGAGATCCAGAAACTCCTCCCGCGTCAACACGAAGCGGAAAGCGTCCTCGGCCGTGCCCTCTGCAGCATTCCTGCCCTGCCCGGTGCCACCATTGCCCTGTCGCGGCAGGTAATCGCCTTCGACGAACTTGCTATTGCCCGGCAGCACCATGTCCCGGACGCCACCTTCGCGATGGAAGCGCGGTTCATCCATGCCTCCGATCGAAATGGTGACCTCGCCGCCCTCCAGCACATCCTTGATGTTGCGATCCTGGGAAGCCTTCCGTACGGCGTCCCGAACCGTCTCCTTGGCCCGACGCAGGAAACGCTGCCGGTTCTCAAGGCTCTTGCCCCCAGGGTTCAGACGGCGGTCGATGAACTGCATGACGTCCTCCCGACGAGTGCTAGCCGGCCTGCTTCACCCGCATGTACCATTCGACAAGACGGCGGACCTGACGCTCGGTGTAGCCGCGCGTGACCATCCGCTGGACGAAGTCAGCGTGCTTCTTCTCGGTTTCGCCGTCCTTCTTCGAACCGAACGAGATGACCGGGAGCAGATCCTCGACCTGCGAGAAGATCCGCTTCTCGATCACCTCGCGAACCTTTTCGTAGGAGGTCCAGCTCGGGTTCTTGCCGCCATTGTGCGCCCGCGAACGCAGCGAGAACTTGACGACCTCGTTGCGGAAGTCCTTCGGGTTGGCGATGCCGGCCGGTTTCTCGATCTTGGTCAGCTCCTGGTTCAGGAGCTCGCGGTTCATCAGCTGGCCGGTGTCGGGATCCTTGAAGTCCTGGTCCTCGATCCAGGCATCGGCGTAGTCGACATAGCGGTCGAACAGGTTCTGGCCGTAGTCGGCGTAGGATTCCAGATAGGCCTTCTGGATCTCGTTGCCGATGAACTCGGCATAGCGCGGCGCGAGGTCGGCCTTGATGAATTCGAGATAGCGCTTCTCGACCTCGTCAGGCAGCTGCTCGCGCCGGATCGCCATCTCCAGCACATACATCAGATGCACCGCGTCGGCGCCGACCTCTGTGGTGTCGTGATTGAAGGTCGATGCCAGCACCTTGAAGGCAAAGCGGGTGGAGACGCCGTCCATGCCCTCGTCGACGCCGGCGGCGTCCTTGTATTCCTGCACGCTGCGCGCCTTCGGATCGGATTCCTTCAGGCTCTCGCCGTCATAGACCCGCATCTTGCCGAACAGCGTCGAGTTCTCGTGCTTGCGCAGCCGCGACATCACCGAGAAGCGGGCCAGCGTTTCCAGCGTTGCCGGCGCGCACGGCGCGGCGGCAAGCTCGGAGGTCTGGATCAGCTTCTCGTAGATCTTCTGCTCCTCGGTGACCCGCAGGCAGTACGGGACCTTGATGACGCAGATGCGGTCGATGAAGGCCTCGTTGTTCTTGTTGGTCTTGAAGCTCTGCCACTCGGCTTCGTTGGAGTGCGCGAGGATGATGCCGGTGAAGGGAATTGCACCGATATTCTCGGTGCCGATATAATTGCCTTCCTGCGTCGCCGTCAGCAGCGGGTGCAGCATTTTTATCGGCGCCTTGAACATCTCGACGAACTCGAGCACGCCCTGGTTGGCGCGGTTGAGGCCGCCGGAATAGCTGTAGGCATCCGGATCGTTCTGAGCGTAGGTCTCGAGCTTGCGGATGTCTACCTTGCCGACCAGCGAAGAGATATCCTGGTTGTTCTCGTCACCGGGCTCGGTCTTCGCGATCGCGATCTGGCGCAGGCGCGACGGCATGATCTTGACGACCTTGAACTTGGTGATGTCGCCCTTGAATTCCTCGAGGCGCTTGTAGGCCCACGGGCTCATCAGCCCGTTCAACCGGCGCTTGGGGATGCCGTACTGCTCTTCCAGCATCTTCCCCATGCTGTCGGGATCGAAAAGACCGAGCGGGCTCTCGAACACCGGGCTCAACTCGTTCCCGGCTTTCAACACGAAAACCGGATGAGCCTCCATCAGCGCCTTCAGGCGCTCCGCAAGCGAGGACTTGCCGCCGCCGACCGGTCCGAGCAAATAAAGGATCTGTTTGCGCTCCTCGAGTCCCTGTGCGGCATGACGGAAGAAGCCGACGATCCGTTCGATGGCGTCCTCCATGCCATAAAAGCCGACGAACGCCGGGTACATCCGCACCGTCCGGTTCATGAAGATGCGGCCGAGACGCGGATCCTTGGCCGTGTCGATCGTCTGCGGTTCTCCAATGGCGGCGAGCAGCCGTTCAGCGGCATTGGCGTAACGGAGCGGTTCCGATCGGCAGCCTTCAAGGAACTCTGCCATCGACATTTCGGTTTCGCTGCGCGCTTCGAAGCTACGGGCGAAAGCGTTGAACAGAACATCGTGATGCATGGCTGCGAAACCTCTTCACTTGTTACGGTGTCCGACCGAATGAACCGGCCGGCGCTTCATCAACGATTGGACGCCCTTCATTGGCCATGCGGCAACGTGCAAACCGCAGGAACCCACAGCCCATCAACAGGCATTGTAAGAAAAGCTATCGGATCCTTCGGAAAGGTTAAAATCGAATCCTTGGAGCTTCTTCGACGTGAATCCTTGAAATCGCGCGACTTTCTCGCTTCGCTCGCCCCGAAAGCGCTACTCTATCCGTAATCTTGCGGGCAAAAATTGCACATTTCTCCGAGTTTCTTGGGTAACGTTCCGACATGCCGCCGCCCGTGTTACTTCCTGGCTATGGCATCCCGGCCGTCAGCTTCGATCAAACCGTAGAACGTCATGGCAAGCACTGTCAGTTTTTTGGGGGATTTCATCTATCAGGCGGACGCCAAAGTGCGTGGCGGCCGTGTCGCGCGGCGCTTTGACGTGGTCGGCCGCCACGAGTTCACAATTCCTTTGCTGAACCCGAACGAGGTCGATCGCGACGCTGTCGTGATCCGGACAGACGGTGGCAAGCGAACCATGCACATGACCGGCTGGGACGGGAGGCTTTGGCTCCCGATGGAAGCGCCGCGTCTATTGGCTTCAGAGGCTGCAGTCCCGCTCGACGTCAGGCGTCTGGCGGCCGGCTGTGTGTTCGACCCTGAGGCGCGACACTCGTTTCTTCGCGAAGATCCGATGCTGCTCGGAAATCGCTTATCCGTCGGACGCCTCGCGCCGCACAAGAAGTTCGATCCCGAACCCGGTACCACGATCAACGAGGCCACGTTCGCCGGGCAATTCTACTGGACAAACAAAGTCGCGGCGACGAGGCACTACGAGGATGCAGCAAGGAACCTGATCGTTATCGGAGAGACCGTGTATTGTCACACGCATCCACCTTGCTGGGCGGTCGTTGCTGGAGAGGACGCTCGCACATTCCTTTCCGTGCCCAGCTACCTCATTAACGACACCGCAGAAGTGATCCCGGAGTGCGGGGTCTATAGCATGCACAATCTCGAGACGTTCGGACTGCTCAACCGTGATTTAGCAGAAGCCATGACCGGCGACCGCCCCTTCCATGGCGAGGTCATTGCCTTTGACCGGACCTATGTGGAGCGCGACGATCTCGCCTGGCAAATCTATCCGCGGCTTTGGTTCTTGAAGGCCTGGGGACACAAGTTCTTCGACGACCTTAGCGCGGACGGTGTCCGCAGTCTGAAGGTACTTACCGATCTCTGGCGAGCGACCGATTTCCACGACCTGTCACCTTTGACCCGTAATCGGCAGGACATCCTCGCTCATCTGTCTCAGCTCGTCGATGAGCTGAAGTGCCGCCCGATGCCCGCTGTTCGGTTAAGTTGGCGAGATGGGATTGTGTCCCGTTTCGAAAAGGTCCTGCAAGCCAGTCGTCGTCCGGAGTTTGCCAACAGTCTCCCCGAACTATCGCCTGACGACGCCGAAGCACTCGCGACCATGGCGTCAATCTGAGGAAGGCTATGACCAATACGGTAAATATCGTCGGGGATTTCGTGTATTCCGCGGACGCCAAGCCGAAGGGAGCTCGCCTCGTCCGGCGTTTGCTGTTCCGTGCGCCGACGGAATACGCGTTCAGGAGCATCACATCAGCCGACGCGCCTGTTGCCCTTGAGGTCGAAGCGCACGATGGCAATGCTATTCGCAACCTCTCTTACCGGGCCTACGATGGCCGTCTGTGGCTGCCGGCAAGCCATGACGCCAATCCGCAGGCCTATGCAGCTCTCCTCGCTGATTGGCCGCGGCACGGCTGGAATACCACAGATGCCATCCAGGAGCTCGGCCAGGAGCGCTTTAAAGAACGACGAAGCCACGATGCCATTCTCAACGCTCATGTCCCGGGCGAAGAGCCATCCTGGCCCATGGAGCGCTGCTGGAGCGAGAACGAGTTTGCCGGCCGCATCTTCGATTCAAACCGGACTGAAGCTGAGCGAGCGTTCCTGAAGGCCGCCTCCGACCAGATATTCGTTGATGGGACCCTTCATCGTGCATTTCCCGCGCCGGTATGGGTTGTCGATCACAACACCGACGAGGCCTCGATCTGCCTCTATGCCCCTTCACCAAATCGGGAATTCTGGTCTGGCCACGTTCCGAACTACGGCGGGGATCTCCAGCACAGGGTTTGGCTCTCCTACGGAGACGCGTTCTCCCATGAGCGTCACGACGATGCTCTGGCTTGGGCGGCCGCCTATTCGCGATGTACCGGAGGCGTGGCAACCAGTGGCCGCATCATCGTTGACCGCGGTGGCTACGAGCCGACGCCGATCCTCGGGTTTGCGGCCCTCGCGAAGATGCGAGAAATCCTGCAATGGTCCATCGAGCTCACGGCGCATCTTACTCCTGAGGCCATTGCCGCCTGGGGACGCCTCAATGCCGCATACAGAGGTGTGACAGCGCACGATCCCGGCGCGGCCAGGGATTGGCCGGCCGTTTTTGCAGATATCCGGACGCTGGTCGCTCCGTTGCGAGAGGCCTTTCTCGCCACCGACCTCTATCGCTCGCGCGAGGCGTTGTTGGATGCAGCCGAACGACTGTTCACTCGTTCGGCGTTTGATGAAACACGTGCACCATTGCCCCGAGACGCCGCCCTCGCATCCTTGGCTACGTGATCAGTAGAGAGCGGCGAGACGGCCCTTCAGGACCAAGGTGCTGTGCTTCGCTTTCCGTAGTGGAAAGCCAGCTGTATAGGCGGTGGATTGCTTCACGCCGTGAGATCATGAAGGATGACCGAGACACTGATTGACATCCCCTTCTTCTTCGAGGCCCAGGCCGTCAGGCGGCACTGCCGGAACGAGGAAACCACGCTCCTGCGGGGCTCCGTCCCGATCGCTTTCCCGTGCATCGAGGATCAGGATGCGCCAGTCGCACTGGAAATCTCCATTCGCCACATCAGTGAGCCAAAGCGAGCCGACAAACAGATGCATTGGCGGAGAGATGCGCGCTCATATCTGCGGCCGGTCAACCTCCATGTCGGCCCCAGCAACCCGCCGCAGACCTTCGATTACAGATCCGAAGGCAAGCCTGCGACGGCCGGGCTCCTCGGCTCCCTCTTCTCGTTCAATCCCGAGGTCCATGTCCGTCGCGAAGAACTCCCCAATCGATGGGTCTTCGCTGGCCACCCGAAGCTCTCCGACATTCGTTACGACGGGCAGCGCCACACCGATTTCTCTCCATCGCGAGTGATGACGACCGACGCCTACGGTCTATTCGTGCGTGAGTGGAAGGCAACCGGAGAGCCGGCCGCCGCGATCGACGCGATCCGCTCGGCAGAGCAATTCGCGTTCGTTGCTGGGATCTTGCACCGGCGTGTGCCGCCGCCGGTGTGGCGCCTGTCGAACCTGTACCCCAATCTCGTTCACGGAGAGGATATTGAAACGTCTATCCGAGGCCCATACGGAATGAGCGGCACCTCTTTTCTCTGGCCGACCACGCTCAGCAATGACTTCGGCAAGCGCCTGGCCGCCGGCGGGGAGACGCTTTCCAGGCAAATTTCAGCGAGCGTCGAATATCGCTTGGATCCCGATG
Source organism: Bradyrhizobium sp. USDA 4341 (assembly GCF_054063755.1). Taxonomy (NCBI): domain Bacteria; kingdom Pseudomonadati; phylum Pseudomonadota; class Alphaproteobacteria; order Hyphomicrobiales; family Nitrobacteraceae; genus Bradyrhizobium; species Bradyrhizobium sp. USDA 4341. The sequence continues at coordinate 457,681 of NZ_JBSSGO010000001.1, forward strand.
AGGACGCTGATCTCGCAGCCGTCGGACGGCTCATTCTCAAATCCATGCACGAAGACTTCAAGCGGCTAGTTCCTTACCTGACTGACGAGAATCTTGACCGCTTCAAGATTGTTCGTGCCTGCTACGACGCGCCCTTGCCGCTTCCGCTGACAAGATACCTCGAAGGATTCGAGTGCCTCGCCGACATGCTCCCGGATCCAGCCTTTGAGCTCGAGCCTCGCCACCACAATCCTCGTCGGTCATTGTCCGCGCAGGTCACGCACTGGCGCCGTTTGCTTCGTGCAGCCGTCCAACCGATATTGGACCCTTCCGAGGAAGAGGCGCTTGCTATTCTCGCGAGTTGAAAGGTCTTCATCATGGCGGGAACTCTCATTCTCGATTTTCCTTTTTGCTATAAGGTCAGCGCAGTCCCCGTCGGGTGCCGGCGCGCCAGACCCAAGGTGCTGCGCGACACGATACCGGCCGAGGTCAAGCTGCTGTCGACCTCGGAGGCTCCTGTCCGGCTGCAAGCGGCACTTACGTTCGCGCACAATTCGATGGCAACACAACACATCACCCTTCGCCATGACGGGTCGGGCTATCTTCGGGCCGTCGCTAACTTGCCGGCCAGGGCCGGCGGCGAGCCTCGACCGTTCACGTTCGACGACTTCGAGCGGATGCTGCGATGGGAGGCAGATCCCTGGGCCGCGGTGCATGGTGAGCTTGATTCCCCGAGCGCATTTCTAACAACACGAAGTGTCGAGCTTCGGGCATCCAGTGACCACGGCTACATGCCAGCTTTCGCAAGCGTTAGTCCGCAAGACCTTCCTCACCTCCGAACAATTCGCTCCATCGGTTCGTAAGTGGGAGGTGAACGGTCACGAAGCCGCGCGTATGGCCGCCATTCGGATGGCGTCCGAGTTCGTCTTCATCGACGGACTTCTGCACCGGCGAGTAGGCCCGCCAGTCGCAGTTTCGGCGAAGAACGGTTATCCGATACTAATCCAGTCGGATCAGTATGCCGAGTACCTCGCCGCGCTCGGTCCGGAAGCAAATTTCCTTCCCATCCAGCACGCTGACCTGCTGTTGTGACCCTGGTGTTCCTCAATTCAGGATTGAAGTTGACGCGCCATTGGAGACGGCCGACGAGCAGGCCCTCTCGTTTGTAGCAAAAACCATCGTTCCTCAACTTAAAGACGTCCTTGGTCCAGCCGTGGAGGAAATGTCGGCGACCGGAATGGAGGCATTCCGGGTCTGGCGAGCAAATCTCGGCGACGCGCTGGATGGCGATTTCAACGCTTGCCTAAGGATGATGGAAGCCCTGCGGATCATGGCCTACGATCAAACGTTGTTCGACGGAGAACTTTCTCGTAATTTTAGAGAGCGCTCCCGGCCAAAGGTCGACTTGTTCGATTCTGTTTTGGCACAAACTGCACACTTTCCGGTTTCAGAGAGTGATGCTGATCAGCTGGCGTCTATAGTTTAGACAAATACTCGATTCGCCTTTAGCAAGTTCTTCAATCGTTGTGACAGATACGGTCGCTGGAACTTCAAGAATTGGACAGCTCACTCATCGAGAGGATGTCAACCATTCGGTCGCGGACTCTGAACCTTTCTCTTCGTGCCCGCTTTTGTTCCTCTTGCAACAGAAGTTGGAAAAGAGGACTAATATGATGCCCCGCCAATCCTTGAGTTAATTCATAGTTTTGGAATGCCTGCCGGTTTTGCCGGAGAATAGTAGAATGTATGCTGAAGCCGGTCGTCGTAGATATTGAACTCCCCGACGATGCTCGTCCTGTCATCGCTTATCCCCGCGGGTCATTCCCGACTGATCCTATTTTTGCGGTCGTCATCCCACCCGGCGGGTGCGAGGAAGATGCGCGTATCTTCGCGATTTGTGTAACGCCACAACAGTCGAAGCCCGCCGTTCGAAAAGTCCGTCGGCCGTCGCAACAAAAGCCTCAGTGGTATGCTGTTGAAGCGCTCGATCCGGAGACCGTTCCGCGGCTATTCGAGCGCGGGATCCATCCCGGCGACTTCCGCATCCTCGGCACTTCCCTTGACCGTACCGGGGAGCGGACTGCCCCACTTGTCTTCTTCGACTTCTCGCTGGGGCCGGCGAGCAAGATGCGAAGCTCAACCAGCCCCGAACTTCGGCTTGCCTTGGCCCAGGCCTGCGAATCAGTCGGCACGAAAGCCTGGAAGGGCGCAGCTGAGGTCGCCGATCCGTCCGGACTCCTGCGCCAGGGCGTTGTTTCACTCCCCGAAACTTCCACGCAGACCGAGCTCACTCCCTCGTTCGAGGCGGCAAAACAACCGATCCGCGATTATCGGCTCTTGAGTAACATCGAACTACTTGATGAAATAGGCAGAGACGCCCGATCAATACTTTATGGTTGTCCGGATCTTCCGGCCAACGGTCCGTCCGCAGTCTTTCTCAAGAAGGACATCGATGCGTTCCTGAGTGCCTGTCGGGGGCGCAATCAAGATACCGAAGCGGCCTATACTGTTCTCGCTGATCAAATGGGGAAATTGCTGAAGTCCGGGAAGGACAAGGATGCCCTTGCACGACTTTCTGCGGGATATGGTCCGGGCGCTGTTCCGTGGCGCAATCTTTTCGCCGAAAGTGGTCTCATCGCGACGTTGATGGACCGGACAAGACACCCCAACCGGAAGCATCCAGCGACCGAGCAGGTCGCCGCTCTTCCGGAATGGGCGAAGGCCGCCTTTATAAGCCCCGCCGAAATTCTGCTTCGGCGCCCCTCTTCGCTCGAAGAGGCGGAATACGCCCTGGACACGCTAAAATACACCTATTTCCCCCTCAAACCGAACCGGCTGGCCGCTGCGCCAGGTCTTCGCCGCATCCTCAACAACCTGGACGATGCAAGGCTAAATCAGCTGGTCGACAACAATGAAGCGTTGATCAAGGCATTCGACGAGATCGAGAATTCTTGTCAGCTCCGCGACGAAGCGCGGGACGCCGTTGCCATCGGATGGCACGTGGTCGCCCATTCATTCGTCTCGCGCTTTCCCGAAGAAGCCGAAAGTGTCCACCAAAGAGCTCCAAGCTTCGTCACCGAAGACGCACGAAGCCGACCCTTCCTGGTACTGTCTCAATCAGCCGCCCCGTCGGCTACTCCCAGTCACCGACCCTGAACGCTCAGGCTTACAAAAGACCAAGGCTGGCCAATTCCTTCCGCATGCCTTCCGGCATTTCAGCGTCGGCGCTGCTCAAGTCCGGCGGGGCGTCGGCGGCTTCGAGGTAGCGCCATCCCTGGAACGGCTTTCTTGGCCGCGGCGTCGTACGGACAAGCGTCGGCTTCACCACGATGAAACAGCGTTTCACGCCGGCACCGTCCAGATGCGGCCGGATATCCAGGAGCTCCTGGCGTGCCACGATCTGCGATTTGATGATCCAATAGAGCGATCCGCCGGCCAGCAACTCGCTGGCTCGCTTCGGCTCCATCCTCGTCTGCACACCCATTTCCTCGACTGCTCCGGCCGATCGCGCGTGTGCCGCCCGTTCGGAGATGCGCGCCTCGAGCGCGTCGACCGAGTCCCAACCGTAACAGAGCTTGACGATGTGCAGTGCCATGTGATGGATCTCGCAGATCGGCCGGCCGGTTGAAAGCTCAAGGCCGCCGCGGACCGCGTTTGTCCACGCAATGCAACGCCTGAGGCTTACCGGCGCCGCCGATTGCGCGAGCGTTGCTCCCAATCCCTGGTCTTGCTCTCTTCGGGAAATCGCACATCCGGCACAATCCCCTCGGGCCGCATCCTGACATCCAGATCGACCGGCCGCCCCGGCATGGCCTCCATGACGATCCGATCGGCCGCATCGGCACGACCGGAGAATGTCTCCGACAGCGCGGTTGCTACAGCGGCGCTCATGCCGCCGCCCACGATATGAACCACTTCCGTGCGCTGCGTCATTTTGTCGCCTACGGTCCTAAGCGAGGTGTCGTGACTAACGAGTCCTTGGTGGGACGCCTCGGTTTTAGCCGCTCCGCGGCTGCGTCCACCAGATGACCGCAAAGTTCGATCCTGTCCCGCTGCTGGCGGGTCAGTCGGTACTGGCATCGCCAGCCGTGAATCCCAACGCGCGCCCAGCCGCCCTTTTCCACCTCTGCGGCCTCGAGCCCCATCCACGTGAGGAGCCGCTCGTGCGCACCATACACCGCCGAATGCATTCGCCCCTCGGGCGTGATCCAGCCCGACTTGGCCTCAGGGTAGAGAAAGCCGAATTCCGAGATCTTGTTCCAGCAGGTTTCTGGCGTCATCGTGCGATCGCCGAAGTCGCCCCGCCAAGCCATCAGACCGCTGACAAGCAGGCGCGCGTCCTCTTCTTCGCATCCTCCGGTGCGGACCAGATAGGCGATCAGATCGTCCTCAGTACGAAAGTCGTGGTCCATAAAGCTATTCCTAGGCCAGGACGCACAGAATTGCCGAGGCGCCTGTTGGGCTCAAGAGACGGGTTGCAAATTCACGTGGAGATTGGAGCGGCCGCTTTTGCAGTTTCCGAGCGATCCATGATCTCAAAAACGGAAAGCCCGGACGTCGGGCTCGCTCCCTCAAAGCTCTGCTTCCCCTTTAATGGCCAAGGGTCCGCCTCAAGGATTCGATCACCGGGTTGCCAGGTCCTCGAGTTCAAGGCAGATTGTGGTTAACGGGGAAAACTTTTCCGGGATTGTAGGATGTCCGATCTGAAATCACAGTGGCTTGCCGTCGACGAGGATCGCGGGGTGCTGTGCCTGTTTCGCTTCGGTTTGGCCCGCGGCTTCATGTCGGCCCATTCCCGGAAACTTGGCCTGCCCCTCGGATTTGACACCGAAACCGAGGCCCGCGAGATGATCGATATGCTTGCCGAGGATCCGCTGATCGATCCCGCGAGCTTCAACTATTTCGAGGTGCACCCCAAAAACGGCATACCGTCACCCGACGAGATGGAAGCGGCTGGCGTCGAAGCACGGTTTGCCGAGATCTTTCGCGGTGCGGAGCCCGAGCCCAGTCTGGACCCGGTCTTCGCGCCGTAAGCCTCAGATGCGCACAGGACGCGGCGCGGGCACGGCCTGGGGGGCGAGCTCGACCGGGATGGGAAGCTCCACCGGCAAGATGTCCTGAAGAACCTCCATCATGAGGTGGTAGCCGCGCTCCGCTATCGTGGAGGTGCTGGCGGGACCCGGCGTCCACTCCGCGCGGTGTTCGAGAGCTGCATCAGCGGCTCGCGTCAGCAGCGAGAGAAACAGCTCCTCTTCCTTGCGGAAGCGACTGACGTTGTCTGTCTTTCCGACAGCCGAAAGATCCAGGTACCGCTCCTGGGCGGCAATCCAAACGAGATAATCGACCAGGCGATAGATCTTGGGGACCTGTACCGCGGAACCGTCCTGATGGTGCATCGAGACCGCGCCTTTCATTGTCGGGTTCGTGGCAAAGGCGGCCAGCGCCGCTCCGGCGAGGATGCTGATGCGGCATTCCCACGTCGGGAAGCCGGCGAAGTTTCCGTAGTGATGGCGGCAGACAACCTGGCCGACGTCGATTGCGGCCCAGAGATCCGGATCGCTGATGCCAGATTTTGTCATCATCGCGTAGCCGATGCCGACAAGCACGTCCTGGGGCTCGAATTTGCCGCCTGTTGCCTTGGCGATATGCGCAGCGAACGCTGGCGCATCGGCAACAATATCGAGGTCGCGGACGTTTTCAGTATCGGAGCTCTGATAGACATAGAGCTTGAACCAATCCATCAGCACCGTGTTCTGCCAAAACTCGGCGTAACGGCTTTTCGTGTAACGAACCAAATTGCCATGTACGTCGCCGGTCATGTCGCTAAGGTCCGACGACGCGATGGCTTTCTTCCAGGTCGCCTTGTTCTTCGCCATGAAATGCCCCCCTTAATTCCGGCTACTGGAACCGTCTGTTCCAAGCCAGAAATTGACGTTCGAATCCAAGAAGTAAGAAGTTGCTAAAGATACCGATCCCGCTCAGCAGACCGATTGCCGCAAAGGTTCTCGCTGCGTTGAAGGATCGGGCCGAATGAAGAATGTCGCTGCCCAGACCGTTCTGGGCGGTAATCATCTCGCCCAGCACGGCAAGGATCAACGCAATGGAAAGCGAAAGCCGCATTCCGGCAACGATCCCGGGCGCCGATCCTGGAAGAACGATTTTGGTCACGAAAGCACGCTGTGAAAGGCCGATGCAGCGCGCGACTTCGTGCAGCCTCTGGTCAATCATCGAGAGCCCCTGGACGGTTGACAACAAGGGCGGCCAAATTGAGCCGAACACGACGACGAACAGAACCATGCCTTGTCCGAGTCCGAACATGGCGATCGCCAGAGGTACTGTTGCGGACGGCGGCAGCGGCCTGAGAAACTCGAGCGTCGGCTCGAGATAGGCGCGAACGGTAGCCGACAGACCAACCATCGCGCCGATCAGAACGCCGATCAGGCTTGCCAGCAGCCACCCCTCCAACATGCGACCGGCGGTGTAACCGGTTTGCTGAAGCAAATTCCCCTGGAAGAGACCCTTCTTCAGCGCCTCGAGCGTCGCCGAGGGGCTCGGCAGGAAGGCATGAGAAAGGAGCCCGCTGGACGAGAGACCACTCCACAGGAGCAGCAAGGCTGCCACGCCGGCGAGCCCTGATGCCGAGGTCATGAGCCAATCGGATTGGCCAGTACGGGAACGGGTGGTCATGCCTGACGCCCCTCCCTGACGCGATGCGCATACAGCGAGCTTTGCAACTTCAGCAGGCCCGCATTGAGCGACCATCCAACGATGCCGACCCACAGCAGCATCGCCAGCATAAGGTCGGGGTGCAGCGTCTGCTGAGAGATAATCAGCGCGTAGCCCAGACCTTGCGGATTGCTGAAGATCTCGACGGTAACCGCCACGACAATGGCGTATCCGATGCAAAAGCGGAGACCTGAGAAGAGCCGCGGAGCCGCCGCCGGGAGGATAATCGAGAAGAATTGCCGAAGACGCGAGAGACACAGCGAACGGCTCGCCTCGACGAGCACAGCCGGTATTTCTTCGATGGCGTGCTTCGAGAGGATCACGGCCGGCCAGAAGGTCGCGAAGGCGACGATCGCGATCTCCATTCCGTAGCCGAATCCGAACAGTAGCATCGCCAGAGGGATCAGCGCGACGGCAGGGACAGGGCGCAGGATCTCCAGCGACAGAAACGCCGCTGCTGATGCAAATCGTGAGAGCCCGAGACACACCCCGGCGGCAATGCCCGGAACGGCACCGACAACCAGGCCGCCGAGTGCGGCAAGCAGCGTATCTCGTGTGGAGGAGAGCATGGTTCCGTCCGCAAGAGCGCGGATAGCGCCCATGAACACGGCTGACGGCGGCGCAAACACGTCGCTGTCGGCGAAGAATTGCCTGAACGCCAGCTCGGCAATGAGTATTGCCGCTACTGGAAGGCAAAACGCGCGCCAATACTTCATGCGCACCTCCTCTCGACCGTCGAGAAGAGCTCGCGGCGCAGGCGAAGGAATTCGACGTTTTCCCGAGTCGCGAGCTGGTCGCGCGGCCGTGTCAGCGCGACCTCGACGACCTTGCCGATGCGCCCCGGATTGGGAGACAACGTCACAACGCGATCTGACAGATAGATCGCCTCGTCGATGTCATGTGTGACGAAAAGCGTGGTCACGCCGCGCGCCGCGGCCAGCCGAAGGACCTCGTCTTGCAGATTCTGCCTGGTCATCGCATCGAGCGACCCGAAGGGCTCGTCCATCAACAGAATATCGGGATCCTGAGCGAGACAACGCGCGATCTGCAGCCGCTGCTGCATGCCACCCGACATCTCTGCAGGGTATTTGTGCGCATGGGCGGCCAGGCCGATGACATCGAGCAAGCGCTGAACGGTCTTCTTTCGTTCGTTGGCAGCGACGCCCTTGGCCTCGAGGGGCAGCGAAACGTTGCCGAACGCGGTCCTCCACGAGAGCAGCGCCCGGCCGTAGTCCTGGAAGACGAACCCGATATGTGAGGACGGTGCCCGAACTAACTTGTCGTTGATCCGCACCATCCCACCGGTCGGCGCGACCAGCCCGCCCAACATTCGCAACAGGGAGGTCTTCCCGCAACCCGACGGTCCGATCAGGCAGACGAATTCGCCCTTCCGGATCGTCAGGTTGACGTTGCGAATGACGGTCTGGCTTCCGAAAGCCAGGCTGACATCATCGAACTCGATCATGTCTGTTGCTTGCGCTGCAAGATAAAGGCGGGAACGAACTGGATCTGGCGTTACTTCACGATCAACTGCGACGGATCGGGCTTCTTCGTCAGAAGCTCCTGACGCTCAAGCATCTGGACCCAGACAGCGACCTTGTCGGCCGTCACATCTGCCACGACCGGCGGCAGATAGACCTTGGCAAGTATCTCCGGCGGAAACTTCAGGAATTGCCCAACATCCGTCCTGGCCTGATCTGGATTGGCCTTTACGAACGCAGCTGCTTCCGCGATCGACGCCTTGAAGGCGCCGACGGCATCGTGATGCGCTTCGGCCCATTTTCGGGTCGTCGAGTAGATACTGGTCGGGAGCCCCTCCGGGAAATCCTGCACGAAGTAGGAGATCAACGTGCCGGTGTTCGCCTGGATAATCCGGGTCGTCATCGGATCGGCACTGATCACCGCATCCACAGTTCCTGCCTTCAGCAGATCGTTCATCTGGGAGAACGGCGTCTCGACGAACTGGACCTTTTTGGAATCGACGCCGCGCTGGTCGAGCCATTCGCGGAACAGGATGTGAAGAGTTGCACCCAGACCCGGAACACCAACCTTCTTGCCAAGGAAGTCGGCTGGCTTCTCGATCCCGGATCCGGTCTTGGAGACGATCGCGTAGTTCGTCGCCTGCTTGCTGGTGGTGGCCCCGCCGGCAATGGCCACGAGGTCCAGTCCACCGTCGATGGCCTGCAGAACAACCGACGTGCTCGGGCCGGCGATCTGAACGGAGTCGGACTGCACCGCGGCTGGCAGGGTGGAATTCAGCGCGATCAGCTGCAGCTCGACAGCGAGCCCGTGCTTGGCAAAAATCCCTTCCTTCTGGGCAACGAAGAGTGCGTTGGAGTCGGTGCTCGCGGTGTAACCGATCTTGATGGAGGTCTCACTATGGGCCGGGACGGCGGCAAGAGAGACGATCGTGGCCAAGGCCGCGAGAAGGCAGTTCCGCATCGTAGAGGTCTCCTGAGTACTTCTGGTTATTGTTGTCGTGCCAAGCTGCTTTTTGGATCTGTGTTTGGCGACGATTTATTTGCTCCGTCGGAGGCAAGCTGTCTTATGCCTGCGGCGACAAATGGGATGACGCGATCAACGACCTTGCGAAGATCCGCGTTGCTGCAGGCGCCTTTGGACAGGCGCGCAGCGCGATCGTTGTGGGAATGGACGTGGGCGCGCGCTCCGAGCGCGAACATGTAAGCGAATACGGCGTCCGCCAGCGTAAGACCGGGAACGCACTTCTGGAACGCGTCGATGAAGATCAGCGCGATACCGTCGAAGAACCGTTCAGTCAGGATCTTCGAGCGCTCGTCGGGAGCGATCGTGACGGTGGCGGCCAATTGCGAGTAAGGAACCATTGTCTCTTTCGAGCCGCCGTAGGTGTAGGCCGTCGGGGCGTAGAACGCCTCGAGCAGTTCCTCCAGTGCAGGAGTGGCGCCGTCGGCGAACAGCTTATCAACGAATCCTTGCCGGAATGCGTTGATTGCCGTCGATCTCCGACGGAGAACCTCCTCGAAGAGCCTTTCTTTGGTCTCGAAATGATAGTGGATCAGCCCCTGGGTGACCTTAGCCGTCTTGGCGACGGCCTTCATGGGAGCGCCTTCGTAGCCATGTGACGCAAACACGACTTCAGCAGCATCCAGAATAGCTTGCTTGGTGGCGTCGCCATCCTTGCGCGGGGCGGCCTTTGGCTGCTTCCCCTTGGACACCAACTGCTTTTTCACTGACGCCACCACAACCCCGACCCGACACCGCAACCTGTCCTTGTTAGGAATAGACTTTGACTAATTGACCAGTCAAGTGCATCTTAGGTCGGAGACGGGAAACCTAGAACGGCAACGTAAACTTTTGGTTGTTGCGATGTTTGAATTCTAAACCTTCAATTGTATCCATCATTTTATCCTTCTTATTTACTCCTAAAAATCAACAACATAAGGAATGCACTAAATGCCGCGCAGGATCGTGGATCTATCGGTTGCTCTGCAAAATGACGTGCCTGCCGACCCGCCTGGGTACGAATTGTCAATCGACTACATCAGCCACAAGGATACCCTTGATATCTGGCTCGCTCGCTGTCCGGACCTCGACACGTCTCGCCTGCCCAACGGTGAGGCCTTTGCTCTGGAAAAGCTCACACTGAGCTCGCACAACGGGACCCATGTTGATGCGCCCTGGCATTATTCATCGACGTCATGCAACGGCGAGCGCCCGGCGAAGATTGACGAACTGCCGCTGGAATGGTTCCTCGGCAATGGCGTGAAACTTGATTTCCGAAATTTTGAGGATGGCTACGTCGTCACCAGCGCGGACGTCGAGGCGGAACTGGCAAGGATTGGTCACGAGCTCAAGCCATACGACATTGTCCTTGTGAACACATCGGCCGGGGCTCGTTTCGGCCAAAAAGATTACACCACGAAGGGCTGCGGCATGGGAAGGGAGGCGACGCTTTACCTCACCGAGCGCGGCGTTCGGGTGGCGGGCACCGACGCATGGTCCTGGGATGCACCCTTCAAGTTTATTGCCGAGCGCTACATGGCCACTGGCGAAGTGTCGCATATCTGGGAGGGCCATCGCGCCGGCCGCAAGATCGGCTATTGCCACATCGAAAAATTGCACAATCTGGAAGTGCTCCCCTCAACCGGATTTCAGGTGTCCTGCTTCCCGGTGAAGATCGCCGGCGGATCGGCGGGCTGGACCCGCGCGGTGGCCATCTTCGACGAGTAGTGAACTGTAGGCAGCGCCGATCGATCATTCGCCTGGCGCTGCCCCGCTGCCAAATCCTGACCGTCGGCTCAACCTTTGCTGAAACCTGGCGCGCCGCAGGCCGCGATTAACGCTTCTTTTGCTTGCGAAACGTTCACCCGCAAACTACCCAGAGATCGCCCAAACCTGGAGTAGCCGCGCTGTTGAACAAGAAAGATCTATTCCAAAAAATCAGCCCCAAATTGACCGAGAATGCGCCCCTGGCCCTTGAGATGATCAGGACCGCGTTGGGCGGCCGACCGACCCTGAACACGCTGCAGACCTTCGTCCTCATCGCAGAGTACGGAAGTGGCGACGCGCGAGTTATGGAGCGTTTGCTCAATGTCACGACTGGGACAATGTCGCGCGCCCTTGCGTTCTGGACCGACAAGGAGCTCATCGATAGGGAGCACGTCCTTCGTAACCTGCGGATTCGCCGTTTCAGAGTCACATATGAGGGCCGAGCCTTCTACCGGAGGCTGAAAGTTGCGTTGGACAGTGGAACAATCCCGCCTCCAGACCCCGAAGTCGTTGAGACTGAGGGAGAGCCTGAGATCGGCGATCCGTGGCTGAAGGCATGGCTCGAGTCGGACGAGTTCAAGGAGCAGAAGCGGAAGGACGAGGAAAAACGCAAGCGCGAGGACGCGAAGCACCAAGAGTGGCTCGCGCGCCGCGAGGAGCGTCGACGCAATCCCAAGACCCCGATCGATGCCTATCGCAACTGGATGGAGCTGTGCCCTCACCCATCCGGGTCGAAGAAGCGCAAGGAATGGAAACAGGCCAATCCGCTGGTGTTCAACAGCGTCACCTATGTCGACCATTGGTCGCCTCAACTGTCCAACAGCGGCAAGACGACCCGCTGGCACGGATGCCTGAGCGGATCTGATGGTAGCCACCACGAGATCATCGACGAGCACATCAACAACCGGCGCAATGATCCAAATCGAAACTGGGGATTACCGGAATGAAGGCCGAGTCCGCTGAGGTGCTAGCTATTGAACTGGTTATGGCGCTCGCCAATCCGCGGCTGTTTCCTGGCCGGGTACTCGAGCTGCTCGGTGGAAATCTGGTCAGCCGCGACGGCGAGACGGAGTCCAACCGCGTTCTGCGGCAAATATGCGCGACGTAATAGTATCTTGCCGATATCCCCCGCAACCGCACTGACATGGAACGGCGCCAAACGGCAGAACACCGAATTCAGGTACGAACCTCACCTTCTCCCGCGGGAGGAGGTTGACCACGCAGGTTTGCTCGACGGTGTCCGGCTGCTGTTGGTTGTCTTGACCATGAATTTCGATAACCATGACTATGAGGCAACCATGGCCGGTAGCCTGGCGCAAGGGGTATCCTGTACGCTTTGGTTAACTGCCGAGCATTTGGGGAGCCCTAGGTTCTTGATGAGACGGAGCTTCGACCCCTCCTCTGACGGCAAAGGAACACTCTTCCGGGGTTGCCGATTTCGCGGCCTGCTGGGAAGCTAGATCGGTGACAGTTCAAACGCGGACACTAACTTGCGAAAACCCAGATCCAGGTATTTTCGAGAGGACGAACGCGGTCGTCGCTTTGCCGTATTCTCAGTACCGTTCCCTTACAAGATTATAGGAGGCTATGGAGATCCCGGCAGAAGCGCCGCAGTCCACGTCATGGCGCGCGAGGAGGTTGAAATTAGGGTCTTCGATGCCAAAGTCCTGCGGCCCGTTCTCTCTGTTCGCCGGCAGAATTCTTCGTGGTCATATTTTTCGGTCGGTGGGACATTCGCGACGACGAAAATCGAGTCCATCGACAAGATCTATTCCGTTCAGGAAGTCCTCGATTCATTCGCGGAACGCGACGATCCGTCCGAAACAACCCGTATCCTCCTAGGATACGTGGATATGGAATATTCATCGAGAGCTCGCCACTACTCTGAAGCAGAGGTCGAAAGCGCAAGTAGAAGCATCGACTCCAGCAGGGGAACATGGGGCGCAGGTTATCCCAGTTCGTGGGACACGTTAATGAAGGTTGTGTACGGGGCGAAGAAGCGCGGCGAGCTTGGAGGTTCGCGGGATGACAATCTCAATTTGGTCAATTCTCGCCTCTCCAGGATGGCGTTTGTCGGAGACACGCTGGTGCGGTGCGCCTATCCCATTTGCTGGGTTGTCATACCGCCAGGAGGGAAGCAAAAGCGCTCCTTGGTCGAGACCTACGAACTGAACCCGGATGATCTCTTCATCCACGAATCCTTGCGAAACGGCTTGGTCTTCCTTCTCGCCGAGAAGGAAGAAGCTCTTGCGCGGGCCGCGCAGTTCGGCCACGTGAGCGATAATGAGGTCGTCGAAATTCACGATCCGAATGCGGAATGCGCGAATCCTGCGCTCATTCTCTGCAACATCGCAGGGAAAGAGCTGTTGGATCTAGCCGACGAGGCATTTCCCGAACTGTTCGACGTTCCGGAATTTGCCGAGTCCGCCGAACAGTTCGATCAAAATGTCGACGAAAATGCTGACCCCTCCGTCATGGCTTCTAGCCTGGATCGCTTGATCTCGCTGTTCGTCGCGAATGCGCCCGTCGCAGAACAGCACCCGGAGTTCAATTCGTTGCGGACCGTCAGTGACAAAGCGATTGCGCGCATCCGCGCCGCGCACCATCACTCGTCCACCCCCACCGTGTAATTACTCGGCGGCGTATACTGACCAACTAATGGAGGGTCTGCTTGGACGGCGGCTATAGGCAATCGCGACAAGCCCCGTCTTCACAGTTTCACTCATCAGTGGTCCGTAAGGTTTAACGTTGTTCATTGTTCATTCTGATAGAAACGAAGGTCTGAAACCTTCCGTCCACGACGCTTGCGCGGGCTCGTCGGCCATGGCCGCTTTCATCTTGTCGCCCAACGGCCAATCCGAGGCGTTTTCCCCTTCCAGACCCGCGCGACTAATTGTATCGCTTGCGTCGCTGTCATCCCTTGACGCAGGAGCAGCAGGGCCTGCCGTAACTGTGAACGGAGGAGGCGCCGGCGCTAGTTCGTCGTTACGTTCATCCATCATGCGGCCAGCCTCGACCCGCAGGACCTCGCCAGCCCGATAATAAATGGCCGCCGTGTTCACGTCCTTATGGCCGGACAGGTTCATGGCCTCTATCATGCTGATGCGTCGGTATCCCGCCTCGGTCATAAAACCTGCCCGCAGGCTGTGACCGCCGAACATTTCGGGGTCTAGTCCGGCCAGCTCGGCGCGTCGCTTGATGATCCGCGCAACCGTGTCGACGCTGATCGCGTCCTCCATGACCTTGCCGCTGTCCCAGACCGCTCGGAAGAGCGGGCCCTCCTGGATCCCAGAGGCGGTCAACCACTTGTCCATCGCCTTCGCCGCCCTGCCTGCGATCGGCACCGGCCGCTCGCTCCCCTCCTGCTCAGTTTTGGTTCGGCCCATACGGTAGATATATTCCTCGCCGACCCGCTGCAGACGCTCCAGGGTAGCCTCGGAGATCTCGGATCGCCGGCGACCACCTGTCGCAAAGCCGAACAGCAGCAAGGCCCGGTCACGCAGCCCGACCAGGCGGTGATCGCAGGTCGCGAGCATTTTCTCGAGCACGCGGCGTTCTGTCGCGGCCTTGCGCTGGGGCACCCACCCACGAGCCACACAAGCCCGCCTGGCGCGTCCCACGACCTCGGTGACCTGGGGGTGCGCCGTTGGAGACGGCAGGCCACGCATGCGGTGGGTGCTCGCCAGCGCCGCGACCCGCCGCTCGATCGTCGACCAGGAGTGCGAGCCGACCTTCTTCTTGAATCCTTGCCGCACCAGCACCTCGTCGACCGGCGGCGGCATGCCTTCGACCTGCTCGGCCACGAACCGGATCAAGACGTCGGCCGGCACCGGCCAAACATCGGGGAAGCCCGAAGCCGTTCGCCAGGCCGTGAAGTACCGCAGATCGGTCGCATAGGCTCGCCGGGTGTTCGCCGGCGTGCCGTCGGTCAGCACCTTGCGGACCTTGGCCAGCGTCGCCTCGTCCAGGGCGCCGCCCAATGTCACCGCCTGGGAGAGCACTGGGTCCATCTCAGCCATCCCAGGCTCTCTTTTGACGATCAGTATTTCATTGAGTTCGCTCATCTAAATCCGATCCCACAGTATTTTACTAGCATTCCGCCAACACGATTCACGCGCAACTCCCTTGGGCTGATCGTCGTGATGGGCAGTATTTTCCCGTCTACTTCCCATTTGATGTCCTGCTTTCAACTGCCTTCCTGGTTGTGCTCCTAGGGAGTGTACTCGTCATTGGTGTAGTCTACCTACCTTTGCTTGATAAGGAAGGTTATCGTGCAAAGTGTCCCCCGAAATCTGGCAAGAACCAACGCCGTTTTTCACTTTCAGAACAGTGAGTTCGATGCATCGGAAGGGCAGTAAATCACCGTTTGCTGCCCGACGTCGTTTCAGGCCAGCCCTACGCCGTCGCCTATGCGGTGACCGCGGTCGACCTGCTATCGGGAAGGTTTGCGCCTGTTGCTGCCTATCCGCGCCATCACTCGATTCTAGCGGCCCCATGCCCTGGCCGAGCCCTTGACGCGCAGCGCCAATCCGCGACCGGTTTGGGCAGGATGCAATTCAAGTCTGCCGGACGACCCAGACGTCGAGCGC
Source organism: Bradyrhizobium sp. USDA 4341 (assembly GCF_054063755.1). NCBI lineage: Bacteria > Pseudomonadati > Pseudomonadota > Alphaproteobacteria > Hyphomicrobiales > Nitrobacteraceae > Bradyrhizobium > Bradyrhizobium sp. USDA 4341. The sequence continues at coordinate 473,223 of NZ_JBSSGO010000001.1, forward strand.
TGTCAGGATCGACGCTGTGCTGCTCACCCTCAAGTTGGGCAGATTTTTCTCAACTACTGCCCCTACCTAAGCACCGACCATCGCCTCAATCCTTGGGCACCTCCGGCCAGTCCAGCCTGGAGAAACCACCCTGACCAACTCTCCGCACCTGCTCCTTTGAAGCGCGCGAAAGAGCAGCATTCGTAGATTTGCTGCCCGGCTTTACATGGGCCATTAACTGCCGGCAGGCGAAGGTGGCTCGTCACAAAGCCCAACTAGCTGGGCAGTGTTTTGCTTTTTGCTGCCGCATCGACCGCCCGCGACACCAGATCATCGGCGTTCAATATGGGAGCTGCGACACAAGCGGCTTCACTATCACTTCAGAGGGCAGCAAACGCCTGAATACTGCCGCTGCCGATGAGGACACACCGCGTTAAGGTCACTGGCTCTCGCATCACGCTCGCGGTAATCTGCGCGAATACGCAAAAAATCATTCTCCAACCAAGAGGGCAGCAAATCGTCAATTACTGCCGTCCGTTCAGCTGTGGCGACCTCCCGGCATGCATGCAAAATGCCATCAGAATACTGTGCGATCGGATTTTCGCGAGTCATCGCCGAGACTTGGCGCATTGGAATTCCGTAGATTCACGGGTCCATCCCGGTTCCCGCGCAAGGCGTGGTCGGAGCCTGCCACACCTCAGCCTATGCGAATCCTTGACAGGAACCTTCGGTAGTGCGGAACTCAAACCACGCCTTAACCATTTGTGTTGTGGCTTTGGGTGTTATGCGGAGATCAACGCCACGTGCCTTGACAGGGGGGCCTTGGGGTGAAGAGAGTTGAAGTAGTAGAAGTCAAAAGAATGCCTCAATGTCGCTCCCCTCAAGAGAACCGGCGCCTGGCGTGAGTACCCTCCAGGCCGCCCATCAGGATCGTTGGAACGTAGCGCGGCGGCGTTACGCCGGCTTCTGGCAGGGCGCGGTTCTGCAGGACTGGTTTAAGGTTTTCATCTTCCCGAGCTCCGACAGCGAGTATCTGCGGGAGATCGACATTGCTTCTTCGGTTCCCGAGCTCGCAGAAGCAGTCGCCAACTTGCGCGGCGGCGTGCCGCCGCAACCACAAGACCTGCTAATCGGAATCGGCAAGCGCATGGGCAACGCTGACGAACCGAATGACCCGGAGGCATGGGCTGCGATCGATGCTGGTCAGTTTGTCTGCCACATCCACTACGATGGCGGCGATCGCCGGCGGGGGTGGAAGCAGAGGAATTTACTGCTCTCGGCGGCTTCTTGCGTAGCATTCGCCTCGCATCCTGCATGCCGGGAGATGACTTATACCGTGGTGGATGGCGGCAATAGCTCGAGCAGCGCCCTCCCCAAGATCCAGCTGCTGATTGACTATCTCGTCATCGTCGCGGCCGGCGAATGCTACAGGGAAGATGGCCCCGCTGCAGAACCAAAAGATCAGGTGGCTCGCTTCTGCGAGGAGCACGAACTCACCTGGCAGACGATCCTGATCATGGGGCAGATCGCCCAGGCGCGTCAGATGCAGTGGTCCGGCGAGGGGCCGCTGGAGACGATCCGCATCGCCTCGCTGGCCGCCGAGCTCCTGACCGAGGCGCAGCGTCGCGCCACGATCCCTCCGGTGGCAGCCACCGCGCAATCCTAGCGGTCGCGCCATTTCGCGGCAGCCCTTGCCTGTTTCTCCCCTGGACTATTGTCAGAAGGGGAGAAACGCCGAATGTCCCGCCATACCAGAGACCACAAGCGTCATCGTAACGCGGCGACCTCCGTTGCGATGAAGAGGCTCGCGGAAGTCAGGAAATGTCCTGCCTGCGGGAGAAAGCGCGCCCTATCTGCGTTCGAGCTGGATCCTTGGACGACCATCGGCCGGTGCCGCTACTGCGGTCACGAACAGCAGCTAAGGTGTCACACTCGTGCGGACCTGCGCTGACGGCTGCGATCCCTGTCGAATTGCTCTATTCCCCTGCTGCAGCACGTGGAAAACAAGTGACATATTTGCCTCACCTTCCTTTGAACAGCTATCGAATCCTTGGATTTCACCAGAACTCTCCGGAGAGCGGGAGAGCACAATCTTTTCCCTTCCGAGTTGCCGTGTTTAATGACGACCAGTTCCGGACTTGCCGGGATGGAGAACGTTAATCGAATCCTTAGAAAGGAAGTTCAATGAAGAAGTTTCTGCTGGCAGGCGCCGCGTTTGCGCTTTTGTCGTCGGCGGCAGGCGCCGCAGATCTGCCGCGTGCCATGGCGAAGGCTCCGATTGCGGCTGCAGCGCCGTATGCCCAGCCGTTTTTCAGCTGGACGGGCGGCTATGTTGGTCTGTTCGGAGGTTACGGCTTCTCTGGCGACGACACCAAGGTGTCGGTCGGCGGCGCACCGCTCGTGACCGGGCTGAAACCGGAGGGCGGCTTCTTCGGCGCGGAGCTCGGCTACGATTATCAGTTCGCCCCGAACTGGGTGATCGGCATCGCCGGCGACGCTGCTCTGTCGGATATCAACGACAGCAAGACGATTGCCGCGATCGGCGGCTACAGCGTCGGCGCAGGCTCGAAGCTCGACAAGTTCGGCACCGTTCGCGGCAAACTGGGCTATGCGATCGATCGTGTGCTGGTTTACGGTACCGGCGGTCTCGCCGTCGGCTACAACGAGGCTACGGCCAATATCCGCTATCCGGGCGGCAGTGTCAGCGCGTTCGATTCACAGACCCATGTGGGTTGGACAGCTGGCGCCGGGCTCGACTGGGCCTTCACTAATACGCTCTCGTGGAAGACCGAGTACCTGTACGCCGACTTCGGCAAGAAGAGCTACTTCTCGAACGTCGGGCTCGGCTCCGTGGAAGTCCACCCGACCACCCACATTGTGAAGTCGGGCATCGACTTCAAGTTCTCGGCGTTCTAGGCGTCGGATCCAAGCATCTATCCAAAGAGCCCCGGCGTATTGCCGGGGCTTTTCCTTTTTTGGTCCCCAAGGACTCGACACTTGCATGACCCTCACCGAGAGTTGTCGTCAGTCCAGATCCAACGGAGATCGAACAATGGGCATTTACAGTCCCGTCGCTTTGGCCGCGCTCGCGACCGCGACCCTGATCGACAAGCTGACTTTTGGCGTCCTCTCCCGAATTGCTGATCGGCCTCGAGAGAACAATGGGCCGAGCGAGCCAAGCGCGCCTGTTCAGTCCAAGGCCCCGAACTGGTTCTCAGCCTCCTCCGTCATGCGACAAGTCGCCGCCGGCGAGGCCCAGCCGGATAGCCAGTCCGCGACGCAAACGTCAGACCACGTGCGCCAACCCGACGAGAAGAGCGTGGAACCCGCGCCAGGCCCGCGCTAAGCATGTTCGATGGTCCGGAGGGGCGGCCCATTGACTTTGATGATGTAACATAATCCAATCCTTGACATATTTCGTGCGGTTGAGAGTATCTGCGTCAGATTTGGTTCAATATTTGGGGGCGGGAAATGCATTATGGATCGGACATCCGCCGGTGAATTTCAGAGCTTCGTTCTTCTCCTCGAAGGGTACCTCCGTGCGGCCGCACGGGAGCTCTCGTTAACCCCGCCGCGTAACCGCGTTGCTTACGCTGCCTACCTGGCCATTCCACAGCTCCGCCCCCTTCTCGGTCGCCCCGGAGGAATGGGCCCCATGCCGGGACTTGATCCGGAGATCATCGACAGCGCGCTTAAAGACGGATCGGTTTATCCCTCTTCCGGCGCCCTGGTGACCATCGACCCTCATGATCAGTGGGAGGGCGGATTGCTCGATTCTGCGCGGATCCTCGGCCGGATCGAGAAGGAACGCGGCAACGAGATTGGTGCGCTGTACCGGGCGTGGTTGTCGGCCGAACGTCGGCGGGATACGCCGCCGGCCTGCAAGCTGTTCGTGGCGAAGCTGGCCGCCCGCACCGTCGGTACCGATGCTTCTCCTGTGCCTGGATTGGGGCCCCTGTCACATGATTGCTGGTGGACAGTGCCTTGGGAAGACCTGGAGTCCGCCGCATTCTCTGAGGCGGCCGGCGAGGTGTTCGAGAAGCAGGGCCGCAGCTCGATCGAAAACTACGGCTACGCCGACAATTTTGCCGATCGTTTGCTCGGCGCCCGGCTCTGCGGACATGTCGAGGGGCTCATGAAGGAGCCGATGCGCGAGTTGATGTCCTTTTTGATCGAGAAGTTCGGCCGGCAGCATATGAACGAGCGGGCCTTGGTGGCGCGGGAATTCGGCGCCAAGATCGCGAGATCCGCGCTCAACAGTCAGCGTCTCTGGAACGGTGAAGTGCAGTGCCTACTGGACGGCCTGCACGAGCATCTCGCAGTGATCAAAGCGGCTCAGAATGACGTCGCGGCCGCGAGCATCGCGCCGTAAGGATCAGCCGGCGCGCGCGCCGAGTTCGCGTCGGACGCGCAGGAACGCGTCTCTCGCCGCGCCCTCGCCCGCGTTCGGGATCCGGACATCGACGGCGATCAACAGATCGCCTCGCCCTCCGTTACGCACGGGCATGCCCCCGTCCGGGACCCTCACGACGGACCCCGGCTGACAACCTGCCGGAACCTCGTATTCGAGAAGTCCACCATCAATGCCCCGAATAGACCGTTTCACGCCGAGCGCCGCATCCCAGACGTGGATTTTAATGCGGTGCAGGAGGTCGTTTTCTTCGCGCCGAAACGCCGGATGCTCCAGAACCCGTATTTTCACAATCAGGTCACCAGCGGCCCCGCCAGAGGTCCCAGGGCTACCGTAGCCCTTGAGGAGGATCTCCTCCCCGGATATGACCCCGCGCGGGACGTCGACGGCCGCCGAGACGGCACGGACCTGCCCGGCGCCGCCACATCCTCTGCAGATCACCCAATTGACCCATCCCCGCGCCTCACAGGTGGGGCAACCCATCTCGACCTTGATCCGCGACTGCGATGATCGAACCGATCGGTCGCCGGCACAGGTCGGGCATTGTTGCCGTTCCGCGGCTTGTATCCGGCCGGCGCCATGACATCCGCCACATCTCGCCGCCGGATACTCCATCGAGAACGAACCGCCTCGATAGGCCTGCTCGAGGGTGATGGACATCTCTCTCAGCACATTGGCGCCGTTGGAAGGCACGTTGTAGCGCTTGCCCCAAGCGGGGGTATGGCTGTCCATGATCTTGTAGAATGAGGAAAACGCACTGTTTAGCTCGGCGGTCCCCGGCGCCGCCGTCACCATCATGCCGTACTCAATGGCCACCGCGCGTCGCATCGCCGTGGTCTTGATGCGGTCATAGGCCGCGCGGACGACTATGAAGCGGGCCGCGGCGGTTTCATCGCCTGGCTTTTTGTCGGGGTGGCAATCCATCGCCACCCGATTGAATGCGTCCCGGACGCGCTTGTCGTCGGCGTCAGGACCAACGCCGAGAACCTCGAACGGATTGGGTGGTTTTTTCCCGGCGTGCAAATGCTGGCCCTTTCACAAGGGAGCCATCCTAGGTCCTCGGGACCAAATTCTCAGTGCACAGCGTTCGGTTTTCCACGTTTTCCGCCCCTCAGGGCAGAAGGGAGGCTCCGGGCGCCGGCCGGTCTTGGGGCATCCCCGCGTTGCCGAGATCTTCGTCAAGATCTGGCCAATGGACACACGTAGGCATCAGCGAGAGCGTCGCACGCTCGGACGCGCCGGCGGCGTGCAACCGCGGATCCAAGACAAGCGGCGTGGACAGGCGGCGTCTCCATCTGCGACCTGCCCCGAAGTCATTCGTCGATTGTGGCACACCAATGCTAGTGAGCAATCACCTTGCAATCTCGACTAGGACCGCAACAAGGCGGTCACCTCTTCCGCTGTCGTGGGGCTCGCGTAGAGGGCCCCCTGGCCGAAATCGACGCCGATACCGGCCAATGCCTCCGCCGCAACGCGCGTGTCAACGCCATCAGCGAGCGTGGAGAGGCTTGTCGCCTTCGCCATGGCGACGACGCCCTGGATGATCGACCACGCCGACGTCGACCGGTGAAGGTCTGCCACGAATGACTTCGAGATCTTGATTTGCCCGAAGGGAAAATTGCGCAAGAGCGACAGCGAGGCCCAGCCGGTCCCGAATTCGTCGAGTGCGAGTCCAACTCCCTTGATCGACAGGCGAGCCATCACGTCGGACGTCACCGGCATATCGGCAAGCGCCGCACCTTCCGTGACCTCGACACAGAAGTTTTCCGGGCGCATCCCTGCGCACTTGAGCTTCACCGCCAGGCGATCGGGGAATTCCAAATCGGTCAGGACACTCGACGGCAGGTCGACCGCGACCTGCAGGTCCGGTCTGGACTTGCACCAACGGCTGCCTTCACGCAGCGCACAATCCAAAATGCGTTCCGAGAGCGCACAAGCGAGGCCTTCGGCTTCCGCCAGCTTGGCGAAGACTTCCGCAGGAACTTCGCCGTGCTTTGGACTGACCCAGCTCGGCATCACTTCGACACCGACGACCTCTCCGGTCGCAAGCGAGACTTGCGGCTGAAAGACCGGCACAATTCGGCCCGACACCAGTGCTTCCGCCAACTCCTTGCGGGCCACGTTCGCTACACCGGTCAGCCCCGCCTTGCGGTCCGCACGTTGCGTGGCGCCGGCCAGGCACCTGCGCAGATCGCCTGGCTTGACCGGCTTCTTGAGGTCGCCCAGGACCATAAGGCCATTGGCGGCCGCCATGCGTGCAACGGCGTCGCGGATCCGGTTATCGAACCCGGACATGACTATCACGTCCGGTCGCTTTCCAGAGCTGACAATGCGGCGGATCACCTCGACGCCGTCATGGTTACCAAGCGCAAGGTCCACCACCACGGTGTCGTAGTCGCGCTGATAGATGTATTCGAGGGCCTCCTCGAGGGAGGGAGCTTCGTCGACCGCAAAGCCCGCCGGCTCGGCGACTTCGCGTACAAACATCCGCTGGACCTTGTCGTCCTCGATGACGAGCAGGTTCTTGCCGCCGGCGACCGCTTCGCCGTCTCCCTTGACGTCCTTCTGCAGGGCGTAATTCATTGCAATCTTCCCTTATTTTCTAATTAGGCGGCCGCTCTGGCGGCGGCGCAGGTTTCTTCAAAAGTCTTTGCGATCGCGGTGATCATCGGTTCAAGTGCGTTCTCCGGTCCGCCCTCTTCGAGCTCGGCTGCCAAGGCCGAGAGCCGTGAAAATCCAAACAAAGCGGCTGACGACTTCAGCGAATGCGCCGCACGCACGATCTTTATGCCGTCACGCTCATGGCGCAGATCGTCCATCGACTTCTCGGTCTCCGCCATGAAGGTCTCGACCATGCGATGGGCCGCGGGTCCCATCTCCGCGTTGAACTCCTCGAAGGTACTCCGATCCACGATCGGCAATGCTGCCGCGCCGTTCGCCGTGAGGTCGACGCTGGTTTCTGCGGAGATGTTTTTGCCGAAAAGGCGGTGCAGCCCCTGTTCCAATCGATGCCGAGAAATCGGTTTCTGGATCACGAACTCCATGCCGGCGGCGACGGTCGCATCGTGGCGGTCACGCTGAGCGTTCGCGGTCAGCGCGATGATGGGAACCGTACGACCCTTCTCCGTTGCCTTGATGACGCGACTTGCGGTCAAGCCATCCATTTCCGGCATCATGACGTCCATCAGAACGACATCGAAATCCTGCGCGGCGATCGAGTCCACCGCTTCCCGGCCGTTTGCGACAGCCACGACCTCGTGCCCCATGCGGGTCAGGAGCTCGGTCGCGACCAGTGTGTTGGTTGCGTTATCCTCGGCGAGCAATATGCGCTTCGGTTCAATCGCGGCAATACGGAGCGCCACAACCGAGTCCACCGTCGTTTCCGATGCAACCGGCAGCTCAACCTCAAAAGAGAATGCACTGCCCCGTCCCACGGTGCTTTCCACCTGGATCGCGGCCCCCATTTTCTCGATGATCTTGCGGCAGATCGCGAGCCCTAGGCCCGTCCCGCCAAAGCGGCGAGACACCGATGCATCAACTTGAGTAAAGGCGTCGAAGAGAGAGTCTCTCGCCTCCTTCGGAATGCCGATGCCGGTGTCGCGAACCTCGAAGCGAACCTTGGCCCGGCCATTGCCGGCCGGCGCGCTCGATGCCGATACGGTCACGCGACCCGCGTCGGTGAATTTCACGGCGTTCCCGAGAAGGTTGAGCAGCACCTGCTTGAGTCTCGCCACATCTCCGATAACCGTAACTGGGGTTGACTCCGTAATATCGACCCTGAGCTCAATATCCTTTGCTTCAGCCTGGGCGCGAACTGTGGCCGCGGCCGCCCCAACGGCACGGCGAAGATCGAACGGCGCCGTCTCGAGGTCAAAGGCTCCGCCGGAGTTCATCTTCGAGAAATCCAGGACGGCATTGATAATTCGAAGCAGGTCATCCCCGCTCTCGCGCAGGACATCCAGATGCCGGCGCTGCTCGTCGGTCATCGGTGTATCTGCCAGAATCTCCGCGATGCCGAGCACCCCATTCAGCGGTGTGCGCATTTCATGCGACATCATCGCAAAGAACTGTTCCTTGGCGAGCGCGTCCCGTTCTGCCTGTTCCTTTTGCTGAGCCAGGAAAGCGGCTTCCCGATCGCGCGCGGTGACATCAATCATAGTGATCACGCTACCGCCGTCCCTGTTCTTCAGGGGAACGTAGTGAATTTCCAGGACCGTGCCGTTCGGACGGACATACTGGAACTTGCCGTTCCTGGAGGCCATGGCGCCGGATTGAACGAATTCGCGGTGCTCCGGCTTCGCCGCTGCATACTCCCCGTTATCCATCTGCCAGGTCATGAGATCGCGGAAGCGACACGGCCCATTGATCAACCACGCGGGCAGTTCAAGCAGCCTGATCGCACACACGTTAACGAACCCGATCCGACCATCCGGCCGAACGAGAATAAATCCTTGGCTCACGAGCTCAAGTGCTTCTCCGAGCCCTACGGCGTCAGTATCCTGTATGCGATGCAACATGCTGTACACGAGACGGTCTTCTCCCTTCGAGAACGACCGTATTTGCCGGCATGTTAAGGGTTCCCTAATGGATCAAATCCAATCGTCGGAAACCTCCGGAGACCTCCCGGTGGTTGGCAGACGAATCCTTAAGACCGTTAACGAAAGATGACCGCTATCTAATCGAGAATTGCGGGGGAAAGGCATGCTCCAAGTTGACCCCAGGACCGGTCTCTCCGAGGTTGCAGAACCCTTATCGGAGACCCGAAATGAAGCTCGTCCCTGCCCTCCTACTGGCATCCCTACAGGCCACCACCGGACTTTCATCCGCTCCGGCTGGTGAACTGCGAGAGAAGGCACCGGACGCCACGCGCACGCAAGCTGACGGATTTGCGAATTCCGTAGACCTCAAGTCGCCCTTGTCTGTTTCGAAGGCTGATCTCGTTGGAGTAAACCCGGCGGCACCGGCGGCAACATCCGACGATGCTGCAGATCCCGGGGTGTCTCCCGAAATGATCGACCTGCTCGCCGATGCAGTGATCGCAAAATTGAGGGCAAAGCCCGAAATCCTGCTCGACATCATCCTGAGCTACGAGGAACGCAGTAAGCCCGCCCAGCGCATGATCCGGCCAGAGGATCCAGCCCTAGGCCCGAAGGATGCTGAAATCACCCTCGTTCACTTTTTCGACCCCGGCTGCGCCCCCTGCCGCGCCACGGCAACCGCCGTCGAGCAAGCCGCTGCAGCCGACGGCAAAGTCCGCGTCGTCCTGAAGGAGTTTCCGACCTCTTCCGAGGGGGTGGCGATGTCGGTGAACGCTCTTGCGGCCAAGGATTACAATGCTGCGCATACCGCCGTTCTGGGCGGATTGACGCCGCCGGCGGCAACAGACAAGGAGGCCATTGCGAAGGCCTCTGCGATCATCGCCGCAAATCGAGAGACCGCAGCGCGCTTCCGGGTCAGCGTCTTGCCGACCGTATTTGCCGTAGGCGACGGATTTGCCGCCCGGATGGAAGGGCCGTTGAGCGTCGCCCAGGTGACTGAGAAGCTCAAGACGATCCGCACCAAGGCGTCTGCCAGAGCTCACTCAAACTAGAACGAGGATGGCGCCGGACGCTACCGACATGCCGATCCCGATGCGAAAAGACTGAAATGCCGAAGAAGGGTAGTCCTCATCCACCAAGCTTCACGGTGCGCTCGAAAAGCGCCCAGGAGGCGCTCACGCGTCCTGGTGCGCCGACGCGTCCGGCCGTCCGCTGGCACGGCGGAAAATGGTTGCTGGCGCCGTTCATTCTCGATCACCTGCCACCGCACCGGATCTATGTTGAGCCGTTCGGCGGTGGCGGAAGCGTACTGCTCCGGAAGGAGCGTAGCCATTCTGAGGTCTACAACGACTTGGACGGCTCCATCGTGAACCTGTTCCGGGTACTGCGCGATCAAGAACTCGGCTCCAGGCTGGTTTCCGCCGTTGAACTGACGCCGTTTGCCCGAGACGAGTTCGTGGACGCCTACGAGCCGACCGACGACCCCGTCGAGAAAGCCCGTCGCCTGCTCGTGGTCTCGTTCATGGGGTTCGGTAGCAACAGCAATTCGGGGCGCACCACCGGTTTCCGGGCCAACGGAAATCGGAACGGAACGGTCCCTTCCATGGATTGGCGATCCTTGAGTGATGCGCTTCCGTTGATCATCGACCGTCTGCGGGGCGTCACGATCGAGAACAGGGACGCGCTCGAAGTCATCGAGCAGCACGATGCAGATGAGACACTCTTCTACATCGATCCTCCGTATCTGTTCGACACGCGAGCGAGCGCACCGTCGTATCTGCGCTATAAAGAAGACTATGGAACGGAAAGCGAACACAAACGCCTGCTGTTGCTGGCGAGACGCCTCCGCGGAGCTGCGGTCGTATCAGGATATCCGAGCGAGCTCTACGATGAGGCGCTTCCCGGTTGGAAAAGGGTTTCGTGTCGAGCCTATGCCGATGGTGCGCGTGACCGCACCGAGGTGCTTTGGATAAACCCGCGTGCCTGGAAGCGGCTCGAGCACCTTCACGGAGCTTACAAGCAGACGAGCATATTCGACGTTCTGGGCAAGTCGAATATTGCTCCCGCTGGAGATACGGACGGAACGAACGCTCCCTGACGGCGGATGCCTCATTCAGGGAGCGGGCGGCGGGACCAGTTCGTCGTCCGCTCCGGAACTGAAGGCCAGATATGCCGGCGGGACGTGGTCCGTCAGCCAGACGCCGTTATCGGCCTGGTAAAACTTGAAGCCCTCCCGGTGCATGGCATCCGCGTCGATCACCAGCACAACCGGCTTGCCGTGACGCTGACCTACCCGCTCGGCAGTCTCCCGGTTGAGCGAGAGATGGACTTGCTGGCGTCTCTGCGGACGTATGCCGTCGGACCAGATCGCATCAAGGGAGCGAGACGCAGTGCCGTGATAGAGCCGTGGGGGCGGCTCGAGCGGTTCGAGCCCCAGCTTGACCGCAATCGAGTGCCCTTGCGCGGCACGAATACGCTGGCCATCCGGCGAGAGCGTGAATCGCTGCTTGTCGTTAGTTGCGATGACCTCGAGCAGATCGTCCCGCCGGAAACCCTTCCCCACGGCCTTTGCCTTCCGCATCAACTCGTCGATCCTGACCCAACCCTCTTCATTAAGCTGAAGGTCGATCGAACCCGGGTTGTGCCGCAAGACGAAGCTCAGAAATCGGCTCAATTTGCTCTTATCGAGTGGCATAACAGCGCTTTCGGTGCCTTTCCATCCTTTAGCGACCCCGCCTTACGGGACACCCGCCAATTCCCTTCTTTGTGGGCCACCAGCCCTTCCGGTGTCGCCCAAACAATATCCGGCTCTTCGGTGCCGCATAACCCTTCGCTTGCCAGTGTCAGAAGACCCCAACCAAGATCGACGCCGAACATTGTCTGGGAGATGCCAGGGAGCTTTTCAAGGTGAAAGGCCTGTCCTTCAGGAGAATGCTGCGCCACGAACTGCAAAAGGAGACGGCGCTGCGCATCGGTGATTTCTGCCGGCATGAGATGATCCGAACGACTGCTCAAGCCTCGGCGAACTCGGTACGCGAGCTGCCCCAGGTCAACACGCCCATGAGCGCGCACAGAATGATCAATCCGGCGAGCCCATAGGCGACCAGGATACCTGGCGTCCAGCCGAAGAACGCGTAGGCCGACAAGGTTACGCCGGTCCCGACGGCAATACAGATCGCTCCCAAGGTGGCCCAGCGCAAGTGCCAGAGCGCTCCCAGCGTTCCGACCAGCGCAACGATGGCAACGAGAACCCGCATTTCGTCCGGAACGAGCACCTCCGCTCGCTCAATCAGGGTGCCTGCAAGCACGCACATCGCGCAAAATGCGATCGCGCCGGAGGCTAACCGTGCCAGCAGGCTTGGCTGGCCGATGGTGACCAGTGGTCCGAAGATGAAAAACAGGATCGCAGCGGCAACCAACGGCAGCGCCACTCCTATTATATATGCGCGCCAGCCCTTCGGCGACAGGTCATCCTGAGCGAACTGGATCGGCTCGCCCATGCGTCCTGCGGAGACCCGGACCAACTCCATCGCAGAGACCAGGTCATTCCAGCGGCGCTTGAAAGTGTCACCCTTGCTCTGGTCCACGACCGGCGCCGTGATGATTGCGGTCAGCACGCAGTTTTCCGAAACATAAATGCCGTACTCTCCGACAAGGCGCCCGTCATAACGGGAGAAGATACGCCATTGGACTGGATCGTAGGGGTCCACGGCAACCTCGGCCCCAGTCCGACCGTAGCCAGCCCGTGCATAGGTGTTGATCTGGTTCTGAATCCGGCCGGCAAAGATCTGCCTGGATGTTCCGGTCGGAGGCGGCGGAACGAGAGAGGTCAGGAATTTGGCGGTGATGCGGGGATCGTCCCGATGCACGTAGTCCACCGAGCTGCCGCCGGTGGTTTCAACCGACATTTTCTCTTGAAAATAGGCCACGCTGCTCGTGATTTCCGAAGCCGAGCAGGTCAATGCCTGTGCCGGTCGCGCCATGAGCGGCGCTGCGACCAGGACAGCGACCATGGCCGCTAGACGTAAGACCCCCAACATCAATTCCCCCGATGGCGCCTGCCAACATTGCCGGCATTAGGCCATCAGAAGACCTTCTCCGTCAACGTCCCCGAGTTAGTCGAATCCTTGGACGTATCTGTGTCGGTGGAAAAGGTGCGAACCGACGCTTTCTGTTTTGACCTATCCGATGCCAATGTTAGGCGTAGGATTAAGTTAACCGAGTTCCAGGCTTCAGCATGCTTCCCCGCCTTCCTCCTGCAAGGCAGTCCAGTCAACCAACGGCAACCCGGCCGGCAACGGCGGCTCCGCTGCGGGCTACTCAAATCCCGCAGCGCATGCCGCGCGTAACCAAACCTCGCATTGTCCAGCCGACGCCGGAGGCTGCCCTCGCCCCCGCGGCATTGCAAAACGACCTGTTCGCGGACGCCCAGGCGAAGCCCGCCGTCCAGTCGCCCTCGTTGTCGCCGGACGTCCCCGTCGAGGCCGCTGCCGAGCCCGCGATGGCCTCAGCGACCGCCGCTCCCGCTATGCGCCTCGGAGGTTTGGGCAACCTGCTTGCCATTGCCGCCGCCACGGCCCCTCCTGACGAAGACGTCGCTGACGGTGGGTCCGACCTTCCGCCAAGCCAGGCCATGATCGAGGCAGCACTCGACGACGAGGAGCAGACCATCGAAAGCATCCTGGTGAGGGAGATCTGGGCGAGCGACGACCGGAGAACTCTGGTCCTGATCCTCAAGCAGGCCAAGACAAAGCAGGAATTCAGCTGCAAGGTGAAAAATGCGGCTTTCGATTTCGTCAAGCACGACAAGCTGATCGTGAAGGGCAAGTGGGGCGTCTACCAGAACAAACGTCAATTTCAGGCGACATCGGCGGTGCCGGTAATCCCGAAAGATGCGATCGGCATCGTCTCATGGCTCAAATCGGGCAAGGTCAAAGGCGTCTCGGTCGGCACCGCGATGAAGCTTTCCGATACTTTTGGCAAAGACATCGAGGCCAAAATCAGCGACCCCGAAGCCATGATCGCGGCCGGCATTCAGCCCAAAAAGGCCTATGCGATCGCTGAGGCATGGCTGTCGAGCGCTGGCCAAGCTGAACTGTTCAGCATGCTGGCGCAGCACGGGCTCGGGGATGCCATCATCTCCCGGATCATTCGACGCTACGGCGCCGCCGCTGGCAAGGTAATCGAAGAGAATCCCTGGATACTTTCGGAGACAATCGACGGAGTCGGTTTCGATACGGCAGACAAGGTAGCCATGCATGCCGGCCGGCCGCGCAACGATCCGATGCGCCTGTGTGCGGCCCTCAGGGAGGTGATCGACCGGGCAACGCAACAGGACGGACATTGCGGCATCCCTCCGGTCACCGCGCGCGAGCTCGCCCAGCGTCTTCTCGGTCAACCAACTGTGCCTCAAACTGAGCTCAACAGCGCGCTGAAGAAGGTATGTGACAGCCTAACCCACGTGTTCGACGAAGATGCTGGGCTTGTCTATCCGGCATCCCTTCATCTTGCGGAAGTTCGCCTCGCTGGCTGGATTGCCAAGATGAAGGCTGCGGCCGAAGCAAACCAGGTCCCGCACGAAAAGGCCGTCGCCGTGATCGACGAGGCCTGTCGGGAGCTCGAGGTTACGCTCGACCCGACGCAGATGAAAGCCGCCGTCACCGCTCTTACTGCGGGTGTCAGCATCATCACCGGCGGTCCTGGTACAGGCAAGACCACGACACAGCGGGTCATCGTCAAGGCGTTGCACAAACTCGGCCGGAACGTCGCTCTGGCTGCTCCTACGGGACGTGCCGCCAAGCGCCTGGCGGACGTTTCCGGCGAGTCCGCATCCACCCTCCACCGTCTGCTTCAACCGTCGGCAGAAACCGGCGGGTTTGCGTTCAACGAAACGAACCCCCTCCCCGAAAACTGGGCCGTGGTCGACGAAGCGTCGATGATCGGCGTCAAGCTCGCCGACTCGTTCTTCTCGGCGCTGGCAACGGGCGCCTGCACCACGATCGTCGGAGACGTCGATCAGCTTCCAAGCGTGGAGTCCGGTCAGGTGCTGCGAGATCTGATCATCTCGGACTTCGTTCCGGTGACCCGCCTCAACGTGGTGCACCGTCAAGGCAACGACAGTGGCATCGTCACAGCGGCCCACCGCATCAACAAGGGCCAGTGGCCCGTGCAGCCCGGCGAGACCTTGAACGGTTTCGAGTTTGAGGCGATCGAGGACTCCGGCGAGATCATCAGACGCGTACTTCGGCTGGTTGCCGAGGAACTCCCCAACCGAGGCTACGACCCGTTGAAGGGCGTCCAGGTGCTGGCTGGTATGCGCAAGGGCGATCTGGGCGTCACTGCGCTCAACAACGCGATCAAGCAGCGACTGAACCCGGTTCGCGACGATCCCGAGCACTCTATCTCATTCGGCTTCCGCGTGTTCTCCGTCGGCGATCGCGTAATGCAGATGAAGAACAATTACGCCAAGGGCGTCTACAACGGCGAGGTCGGCTTCATCAAGGCTGTCGGTCGCTTGAAAGCCGACGACGCCAAGACGAACTTCGTCGTGGCCGATTTCTCCGGTTATGAGGCGACCTACTATACTGGCGATCAGAACGAACTTGAACAGGCCTGGGCGTGCACAGTGCACAAGAGCCAGGGCTGCGAATTTCCGGTGGTCGTGTTCGTCTGCCCGTCCTCCCACCGGATCATGCTGAAGCGCAACCTCCTCTACACCGCGGTTACCCGCGCCAAAACGGATTGCATTGTGGTTGGCGACACCGCGGCGCTCGAGACCGCGATTGCGTCAGTCGATACCAGCCGCCGCAACACCTGGCTGGTTCGCCGTCTCGCCGTCGGGACGACGCCTGAGCTCGCGCCTCCAAGCATGCGGATTTGACGGATAGACGACGTGGCACGCACGAAGAAATTACCGGACGTACCGACTCCGAAGAAGAAACCGCTGCTCCCCAAGGGGGCCGGTGCGGTTATGCAGCAACGCACCGAGGCGCTGGATTCGCTCGACTATTTCCCGACACCGCCATGGGGTTCTCGGGCTTTTTGCGAATTCGTTCTTCCCAAGCTCGGCATCTCGCTCGCGCAGCAGAAAAAGCTGGTGTGCCTGGAGCCGGCGGCCGGCGAAGGCCATATGGCCGAAACATTCAAGGAATACTTCCGCGAAGTTCGCTGTTCGGACGTTTGGGACTATGGCAAGGGATATCAGGTTGGGTCATATACCGGCGCCGGTTCTGATGTGCTTCCCGACATGACCGACGTCGATCTCGTCGCCACCAACCCGCCGTTCAACGAAGCTCTGGAGTTTGCCGAGCGTGCGCTTCGCGAGGCACGTCTCGGGGTTGCTCTCCTGGTGCGACTTGGCTGGATCGAAAGCGATACCCGCTGGAAGCTGTTCCGCAAGGCAATGCCTACGGCGATCTGCACGTACGTCGAGCGGCTCCCAATGCACCGCGGAGTCTGGATCCCCGATGGCTCAACGACGACGCCCTATTGCTGGGTGGTCTGGTTGAAGCCGTATATCAGCGCCGATATCCGCGATGAAGCGCGCGCGATCTGGATCCCACCCGGACAACAGAAGCTCCATCACCGGCAGTCCGACGTCGAGAAGTTCGTGAAGTACGAGCCGATGCCGCTGTTCGATGGACTTGGCCCCGCAGTTCCCGCACCAAGCATCGAGCCGGAGTTGATTTAAGGGGCCCGGCGCCCGCGCGTTGGCCAGCTCGCTCTACCGGCCTTCTGTCGGTCGTCCTAGAATGCCGGCGAACGGGTCCACCGGCTCCAGCAGCATGAAACCGTGCGCCCAGTTTTGCTGGTAGGCGCATGTCGGGCAATGCCATCCGTCGCTATGCGCGATCAGGACGCGGCTGGCGGTGCCATGATCATTGATGCACGTGAACTCATGGACGAAGCCGCTGACCTGAAAACGGTTCAGAGCCGCGACCTGGTCGGCAGTCCAGGGAGCTGTTATCTTGTCGCCCATGACGGTCACATCCTGAAACCGGCTGACATCTCATCCTCCGGCTCTTCCGGCTTCTTGAAGACACGCTGGCTCGTCAAGCACTCGGCCGGATCAATGTCGGACCGCTTGCCGAGATAGATCGGCTGGAACAGCGAACCGCCATCAAAAGCGTAGAGATAGCTAACCTCGACGACATCATCGACACCGGGGACTTCCTCGCTGACTGGTATCGTCACGTTGCCCACCGACAGCCTGGTGCCATCCTCCTCCAGAAGCACCAGCGCCACGCTCCGCTTGACGTTGACCTTTTCGATGATGCAGGAGCAGCTCTGCCAGAACTTGAATTTGAACCATGTCGCGTCCGATCCCGGCTTGCCTGGATCGTAGGTCGCGTCGAGCCTCTTGAACACAATCCCTTCGCCGCGGCCGGCCCTGACACGATCAACCAACTCTCGCTTTGCGGCCGCCCCTATCGCCCGTTCGACCATGACGATATTCCTTCCACGATCGAAGTTTCCCGATCGCATAAGGGAGCCACGTTCCTCCAATGGTTTCTGCCGGAGATCGCGGCCATCGAGAGACAAGATGTCGAAGTAGACGAATCTGTTGGCGACCTGCTCGCCATCGAGCACGACGTCGTGTTCGAATGTTGCTGCAGGCTCGGCAATGGCCTTCGTGACCGCGACGGTCTGGCCCTTGCGGTTCCCTCCGATGACGGTGCCGGCCTCGACGATCAGCATCCGCCGCTCGCCATCATGCTTAGGCTCGGCAACCCAAGCATCGTCGTTGATGAGCCGTTCGAGCAACTCCTCGTCGGCAACACCGGGTAGCTGCGGCAGGTAACCAGAAGCATCGCGCGCAATCGTGGCGATCGCCTCAGCTTGCATACTTTTCTCCAAAACGCGATCCAGCTGTCGGAACATAGCCACTGGCAACCTTCTCGAACAGCACTCCGTTGCAGATCTTACGGGCTGCTTCGTAGGCCACGGGGTCCTTGGTCTTGGTCCCGGTGGCAAGTGTCCCGCCACGGCGGCCGTTTGCATAGTTGACTACCCAGGCACAGGCATCGCCTGCCGGCTCGATCGAGATATCGTAGACCTTGTCGCTCCCGCCGGCCTGACTCCACAGACTGATCGAATAAGGACCCGCGGCTTCGGGTGCTTCGTAAGGCAGGGACTTTGGCTTTGCCACAATGCTGTCTCCTCATGTGCGGTCTTACCGTGATGCCTCCCCGCCCTGGAGAGCGGAGCTACCGGTCGACTGGAGACCGAGCGCCGCTACATCCTCACCCTGAAGGGAGGCGGGCTTGTGGCACAAGAAGTTAACGGGCCAGGCGGCAAGCCGCGAGCGTCCAAAGTGTTACTCCTCATGGTTACTGGCCGGCTATTGCTTTTTCACACCCTCGCGGAACCGAGCCGCCAAACGTTGCCTCGAAGAGCGCATGTCAAGGATTCGATAGAGCCTCCGCGGCTCAATCAACCGGGACGGCTTCTCTCCCAAATTAACAGGTAAAGCGTGTTTGGTTAATGGTCTAACGTGCTGAAATTGCGAGCGAAGTGCCCGTCAACCCCGTCTCCACGTAAATCTTTCAAGGATTCGATATTGCCCGAGAAGGCTGTGTCTGGCACCAGCCTCCGCATCCCATTCGGGATCAACAACGCCGGTTACCCTGGCGTTTTTTTTCTTGGAACGGTCCGTCCTCTGGGGACGACGGACCGTCAGACAGATGAGGTTGATGTTGAAAGTCAGTACCGTTTCGTCGCTCGGCCGCAAGATTGTCTTGATTGCAGCAGCGTTTCTGTTTCTCGGCGGCCTGTCCGCCGAGGCACGGCCTCGGCACGCGCATTCCGTCCGACACGGCGCGCCGGCAGCGGAGCCCTGCTTCTTCTTCTGCTCAGAAACCGAGGAGATCGTCCGAACGCGGAACAAACGTGCCGCGCGCGTGAAGCTGCCGGAGCAGACCTGGAGCGCAACCCAGTCTCAGTCCCTCAGTCAGCCTGCCACGTCGAGCCGCTCGCAGGATACCGTCGTCGGTAGTCGGCCGGCCGGTTGCCCTTCCAGATGGTGCGGTTGTCAGGCCTCTATCGAGGTCTTCGGGAAAATTATTCCCTTCTTAAACCGGGCGGCTAACTGGCTGGCCTTCACACACGTATCGCACGCCTCGGCGTCTCCCGAGATGGCGGCCGTTCGCGGCCGCAATCACGTTGTGATTCTCAAGCGACAGATCTCAGCCACCCGCTGGGTCGTGAAAGACGGCAACTGGGGCGGCAAGACCCACATCCGGGAGACCGATCTCTCGGGCTACACGGTCGTCGATCCGCACAGCGGGAAGCTGGCCATGAACTGACGCAACCCCATGGAAGGAACCGCCATGGTTTTTGGGGTGCGGGAAGTCGTCGCGACCTTCTGCGCCGGGCGGTTGTCGTTTGCCGAGGAGACCCATACCCTTGGCCATCGATCGCACGATCACTCACGGAGCCGCCTTATGTCGACCGAACAGACCGCCACGAAGCTCGACGGACTCGTCAGGGATCTCGAAGACTACGGCATGCTGGAAGGGTACGCGGCGCAGCACGCCGCCGCCACCCTGGTGGGAAACTGGAAGGACGCGCTCCGCGACGGCTCCCGGCTTTCCGATCTGATCGGCGACGTCGACCGCACCATGGAGCTGCTCGCCAAGTTCAAGTCGTCAGCCGAAGCACTCGCCGATCTCGAGCCGGCGTCCGGCCCCAAGCCCTGACCTTCTCCATCCGAAGAATATCGATAATGCCGAAGTGGCCCGTACCGACCGACCGCGACGGTCCGGTCCGACGACCAGCAGGTTCCCGCATCCGCCTCCACAGGGAATAGAACGCGAAAGCCCACCTCCGTCAGACGTGGGACGCCGCGTGCGCAGCCAACATTCCCGCCGCGCCGCCCCCTGTTCGTCTCGGCCGGGGACCGCAACTACTATCCTCCCGGAGTCCGGGCACGTCGCTGATTTCAGTCTCCGGGTCGAACCGCTCGATGCGCTTTGCCACCTTGCGATGACGGTCGAGCAACTTCTCCATTAGCCGTTCCGCATAGGCCCTGTCGCCAAGTTTGCGCGACGTGAACCCATTCTCTTTCCCGGCCGTATACAGCACGTACGGAGCGAGTACGGGCGCGGGCGCGGGCGGCGTATGGCAATCCCAAAGGCGGTCCGGAAGCTCAGCTTCCGCCTTTACGAAATAGGGCGAACTGCGCTTTCCGAAGAAGTCGACGTCCCAGGCGATCTCACCATCGATGAATTTGATCCGGCTCTTGACCTGCTGATCAAGAGCGCAATCCCAGAGGCGCTCAAAGTCTTCAAACGAAATTGGGGTTTCGATCTCGACGACGTGCCCCGTGACATCGTTCTTGTATGCGAACGACCATTCGACGCGCGAGGTGCGCTCGTCTTCGGTCCGTCGGATGCGGGTACCTTTAGCCAGATAGGCCTGATGGATACGCTGAACGGTGATCCCGGACAGTGATAACAGGCGCCGGCGAAGCTTCCCTTCGTTGTCGTGAACGACGTAGCGGTGCTCATTCTCAACGGGCATCGGCAGTTTTCTTTCCGGTGACTGCCGATGCCCTATCCTGTGGCGCTGCAAGTCGAGAATGAAATTTAGATGACAGCGTAGGTCATCCCGACGGTGTGCACCGACCTCTCCTCGGTCGAGGAGACATTGGGGTTCCCGAGGTCCGGGAACGTGTCGCCGATTGCTACATGCAGCTTCGTTCCGTCCGCGACCAGCATCACGGCAGCGCGGCCGTGCGCGGCATAGACGTCCTCGATCTTCGCTGCGACGGCCTGGCCGATCTCGGGGTCGTTGACCAGGGTCCAGAGAACGAACCCGACGCCGATGAACTGGCGTGCGCGCATTCGATCGAAACCCGCGTGCCGGAAGTAATGGAACGCCTTCGGATCGGTTGCAGGATCTCCGCGCAGGATGCCCTTCATCTTGGACACGGCCTGGGTAGACGGGATTGCCGCACCCTCCACGAAGGCCTGCTTTGCGATATGCTGCACGGAGATCAAGGTGCCCTTCTCGTGCACCGCCAAGCCGACATGCCCGGCGGGCACCTCTGCCTTTGCGAGCATCTCCCGATGGCGGATCTCATCCTTGGTTTCACGCTTCGGCTTGTCGCCGGCGGCCGTCACGCGGTCCTGGAGCGAGCCCCGCAGCTTTGCCTGTCCCATATCCTAATCCTTCAGATGGTAATTGGTGAATGTCCACTCCTTTGATGCCGCGCCGGCCCAAGCCGATCAACGAGACCGGAAGAAAATTGGGTGACTTAACCACCGAATCCTGCGGCCCACTGGGACAAGTGATTTCGCGCCGGGAGGGTCTTGGCGCTTGCTGTGGAAGGTCGCTATATTATCGTCGCCTCCTTCGTCCGAAGAGCTCGCAGATGCCCAATAGATGTCCGCAGGTTGCGCGGAACCCGCACGTTGTTCCGTTCGCCCCGCGGATTTGGAAGGAGAACGGCAGCACATTCTACGAAGATGGCCGAGTATTCGGTGCAATCGACGAATTTGAGGAAGCTGGTAAGACCGGTCTTGTGATCCATGAATGGACGTCACATGCGCCGGGTTACGGGCACACGATCGAGGCCCTTCGCTGGCTGAGGGACCGCTACGGCAATTTGACGGCTAACGGGATTGGATCCATCGACGACGAGGGTGCGGCCGACATCGCGACCGCTTATTGGGAGCACATGCGCGACAAAGGCCTGGTCGACCTGCTGATCCTGGACGACGGGACCGAATTAGCGGTCGGCCGCGCATTCCCTTGATTTTTTAACGGATGTTGGCGAACGGCGACGGACACGATTCCGCGGCCTGCGATTAGGATCGGAGGCCCGGCTGGAGGGCCCGAGCCGGATCAGTGATCATATCTCCGTTTGGAGCCTCGTATTTGCCGTACATGCCGAGGTCGAAAACCATGTCGCGATATTGGTCTTTCGTCAGCCCGTAATCGTGGCGATACTGCTCCGCGGTGGAGGTCGTGCCATTGACCAGGATCTCGGTTGAGTTTGAGTTCGCCATTCGTTTCACTCCATCATGACTGGGCGGCATCAGCGGCGATACCAGCCTGCACGAGGTCGTTAATCTCCTCTCGCATGCGCGTCCGCTTTTCCTGCTCGCCAGACAAGGCCGCAAGTAACGCGCGCGTCAGTCCGACGAAGTCGACCAGCATCGATCGATCAGGCCCCACCGGAATATCCCGCAGATACTGATCGAAGCGCGTCAGGAGCGCATCATGTTCGCTGCCGCCATCGAGGATCATGAACTCGTTGGAAATGTCCATTCCGCCGGCCTCGTAAAGCGGTGCGTAGGCATCCGTTTGAAAGCCGAGCCGGCCGTAGATCAGTCCACGGAATGACCCGCCATCGGTGGCGTGGCCGAGAAGCTCCCGGAATACCTGTTTGGTCACCTTCAATCTGGTCTGGTAGTCGACCTGCGGCACCTCAAGTCCATACTCGATATCGTTGCGCAGCCTTGCGATCATCTCGTTGGCTGCGTGATATCCTTCAGCGTCGCCGCCCAAGATCTGCTCCATCGCGTAGCGATCAAGCCGGGCGATGGCGGCCCTGATGCCGTCCTGGAACGCAAGCTTCTGGTCGTTGGATCGTTCACTCATTGTCACTTCCCCTTGCCCTGTTGCCGGACAGCAGGAGGCTTGGCGATCTTGATGAACTTGTCGTTCCGCTCCCAGCGATAATACGTTGTTGTGGTCGGACCTCGCCCGCCAGGACCGTCCGACAAGACAGCAATCTCCGGTCGCTCTCCCGACTTTTGAGGAGGCTTGATCCCGAGAAGAGATGCGTTAACGACGAACAATTCTTTCCACTGCCGCTCCATCAGGTCGAAACGGTAGATATGGACGGGACACCCGAGCTCGCACTGCGTCCAATGCATGACGCGCAGGAACAGCTCCGGTCCACCGTCGCCGTCGAGATCCTTCATGGCGTAAGTCCAGCCCGGCGCTGGCTCGGGAAGTGTAGTGGCGATCTTTGCGACAAATTCCTTGGCAATGAGGGCCGATAGTCCGGTCTCCTTGTTGTCGTCAAACTGAATAATTTGGAACCCTGCCCCCTCCGCTTGCGAAGGGTCCGTGAAGGCTTCCTGATCACTCCTCACCTCGGGCAGAGCCTGCGCCGCCACCTGGACAGACCCGCCCCCCGCGAGCAGCAAGGCCACCGCGGATATGCGCAACAGAGACCGGATAGTGGTCCGACAGGCTCTCATGGATCCTTACCTAATGGGGCCGGCCGCGGCCCGCATCGTCTTGGCGATCTTTATCCTAATAGGGTGAATTGTCGTTCGACCCTTAGCCGGTTTCAACAGCTTCGGCCGGTGCCGAGGGCCTCGACCGTTTCGCGCGGCGGATTCAAGGGATGGAGTGGCCGGGCCCCCAGCAGCCCCGACGCACAGTCGGGGCAGCTATAGTAGGCCTGTCCAGACAACGCGAGCCCGATAGCCCACTTTGCCTCGATCGCCTTCTCGTCAACCTCGGCTAGGTCCTTCCCATCGATCGACGCATCGCAACTATAGCAGATCATCCCGTAGCTCATCGAAAGCTCCTCATCAGGCGCGTTTGTAGTTGCCGCCGAGATCGGTCGGCTCGTTGAATTGTCGGCATGGATCTTCAGGCCAAACCATCACGTCCGGCAGATTGCCATGCCGGAATCCTTCGTAGTCCTCTCGGCCATCCTCGATCGAGCGCCGGAGCATTTCTCGACAGCGCGGGCAGACCATTTTCTCAAGCGCGCGTCCATAAGCGACGTGGCCACAGGCCAGATTTACCAGGCGCTTTCCATCCCGGATCATCTTCTCGGCGTTGAAAATCATCACGAAGACTTCACTCGAAACGATCTGTTCCGGTGGCGTCGAAATCTTGATCTTTGGCAACCTAGCCATTGGACGCCTCACCATTCGGTCGGTACGGTAGCGCCCATGGAACGTCCCTTGTTAGCTGACGCTCTCTGGCAATCCACTCAGTCTTCGACGGAACCTCGGAAGCGTCATGCGTCTTCGCGCAGTCCTGGCACACAGCGACATCCTTTGGCCGGTACCAAAAACGCGTCTTCTGCCGACAGATTCCGCAGTTCTCAACCGGATCGAATCGTCCGGAGCCATCGTGTACAACCTCAAATGGCATTAGGTTCTCGTCCCGACTGTCACGTCCACCCCGTTGACTCCTCCAAGTCGTCGTCTGAGATCGAAACAGCCAACGGAGGCCAGCGCGGAAAGGATGCCAACGATCACCGCCCAATTCATCATCAAGCCTCCAGAAGAAAGGGCAGAATCTTTCCGGCCAAGCTGGGGGCAACAGCAACTTCGGGCGAGGCGATAGCGATCCAGCGAAGCTCGGCGATTTCAGACCTCGGCGCCGGGTCACCGGAGATCTCTCCGCGGTAGAGCCTGACGGTCACGGTGGTATCGGCCAGGTCCGCAGCTGGAGCGGAAAAGTCTCCAAGATACTCGGCGGATACCAGGCGGCAGCCGAGCTCCTCGTCAAGCTCGCGGATCAGGGCTTCGAGTTCGCTCTCGCCGGCCTCGAGCTTACCTCCCGGCAGGATGAAGGACAGCCCATTGCGTTTGCGCACCATCAAAATGCGCGCGTCGCGTACCACCGCCAGTCCAACTTTTACAATGTGCCGCATGGATTTCCTTGTTTGTCGACAAGAGCCTGTCCTGCCGTCCTCTGGCAATTAGCTGCGCACCTTTATGGTAAATCCTTGGGGACTACTGTGGATGAGCGCTTCCCGAGCCCTGGTCCGACCGCGCCGCGCCCGCGGCGGACAGGACCCACGGCATTGTCGAGTTAGAGACCGGGAGCGGAGACCGGGTTGCGTTCGACGAAGCCGTCAGCACCGACTTCGTAAGCGACATCGAGTTCACCTGCGTTGACGGCGGAAATGTAGTCCTCGAGGGCCTCGATGGCTTCCATGGTTGCAGGGCGGTCGAGTCTGCCCCTTATTGCAATGGATTTGAGCTTCCCCTCCGCTGCCTCGAGTTCGCCGCAGGCAATGGCCTCGCCTCGGCTGCGGATCAGGAAGATATGTTCCCGCCCCTCGATGATCCGGTGAGCGTAGTAAGCGGCCACGCTGTTCTGGCTCAGGATGTTGTTCATCCGCTCGCCGATATCGAGCAAATCTTCAATGGTCGACGCGATCTCGATCGTCAGCTCGTTTGCCGCCTGGTAGCTTTCGGAAAGCGGGGTCCAGGTGGCCCCAGCCTCGATGTCATCGCGATGACCCTCGATCCAACGCCCGCCACGCACAGCGGCCAAGGCCTCGCGATCGCGAATGAGCTGGGTGCGCACGCGGGCCGCCGCGGGACCATCCAGGGCGTCCGCGAACCCCTCTGCCGCGGCGAGCTCATCGTGCACACCTGGATTTCCAGCGAGGAGATAGCCCAGCAGCATGGCTTCAACCTCCCGGAGCCGATCGTTATTCAATGTAGTGAAGCCGTGGCTCTTGAGCGCTGCCATGACCGCATTCGAAGCTTCTCCGACCGCGTCGGCGACGTCTTTCGTGCGCATGAAAGTGCCGGCCGGCGCCTCCTCGGCCGCTCGCTCGATCCGGGTGAGCCTGTTGTTCAGTTCGGTAATGTGAGATGAAATCGACATGGTCTCGCCCTTGGTTCACCCCCATCCTTGCGAAGCGCGCTGCAAGGCGCCAGATCTCCCGAAACCAGTTAGCTTTTGATCTCCAAGATTCTCCAAGATGCACCAGCTCACCCGCCGGCCAGACAAGGATCCGCACCACAAGGACGGATGGTTTGTCTATTGCGGCGATGTCCGTGTCGGCCACATCGGCCGTCGTTCAGGCGTCCCTACCCATGCCGCGCAATGGGGGTGGAGTTGCGGCTTCAACCCTGGATGTGATCCCGGCCAGGCCACGAACGGAACCGGCGAGACGTTCGAGGAGGCACGTGAAGGCTTCGAGAAGGCGTGGACAAAGCTCGCCGCTACCCGCACCGAGGCTCACTTTGAGATGTGGCGGCAAAGCCGCGACTACCATGCCTGGAAAGACCGAATGCACGACGAGCGCCTGTCGCTGCCGTCACAGTCGCGCGAAGACAGGGGGCGCTGTTTTTGCGGCGCAGAGATCAGTAGCCGATCGGTACCAGATCATATCCGGACGACCCACCGTGGGCTTGGCGCTTGAACAGGCTGTCACAAACGACCGCTCTGTTTGTGCTTCCCGAGAGTGCAGATCGCAGATCTCTCTGGGAGACGATGCATACGCGCCACTACCAATCGATCGATCGATGACCTAGACCATGTCCCCGGGGGGATTTCTAAGGCTTGGTGCATGATCCCAATCGACACCCGAAAATACGTGGAAAAGCAGGCTATTCGGATTTCAGTGTTGAGTCCCGCTGCGATTAACCATGACCACCGGTGCATCGTTGACCGCGGGCGGAGCCGAACCCACATCGTGTGGCATGCAGACCATCTCGGTCCCGTTCAGCTGCTCCCCGAAGGATTGGCGTTTCTCAAGGACTGCCGGAGGATCTTCTCCGCGGCGGTGCGCACCGCCTATGCGAATGCGGCCGGCGTCGACGGCAAGCTGCTCAAGCAGAAGCCGCTGCGTGATCTCGTGAAGGCGCGCTTCGCCGGCGGCGTGGTCGACGCCTGGACGCTGCATTGCGCCACGCTCGAGGGAATGGATCTGCGGCGCGCCCGGCCCGACGGGCGGCTGGTGTTCGGCACGGCGCCGCAAGGGACTGATCGATCAGACCCAGTGGCGTCAGGCGCGGCTGCGGCCGCTGACCAGCCGCGGCGACAAGCTCTTCCTCGGCAACCGGCACTTCCGGCTGGCGCTGGATGCGCGCAGCTGCACCTTCCAGATGTACGGGCGCAAGGTCGACCTGGCGCTGCCGGCGATCACCGGCAATGCCGGCGAGATCCTGCGGCAGGCCGCGGCGCTGGCGGCCGCCAAGAAGATCAACATCACCTTCCGGATCGACGATGCGAAGCTGCACGTCACCATCAAGGATGTCCTGCCGGCCTTCGATGAAGGGTGGCGCGCACGCCTGCGGAAGGATGTGCCGCTGCCCGCTGAAGCCGGAAACTGGGTAGACGTCCAACGGGGTCTCAAAGCGGCGAAGACGTTTGGCTACCGCCGCCCGCATCCGGAGCTCGCTCCGGATCCCGGAGGCCGCATCAGCGGCCTGGCGGTGCGACGGCTCGGCCGGCGCCGGCGACCCGGGCTCATCGCCCGGCCCGTCGGGACCGGCCAGCCCAGGCAAGCAAGTTCGGAAAAACGTGAATCCCTCCGTGGATCTACACCGAAATCCGAATAGCCGAAAAGCACGGCCACGAGCCTATGGGCCGGCGCTATTGGTCGTTCCGAATGGTGACAAACACCAACGCGGTGAAGTTCCGCACGGCGACCGCGGTGACCTATATGGCGGCCTGCGAGGACGTCCAGAAGCGAGCCGAGGCGCTTGGCGCCGCCGCGATTGTGGTCGACGAGTGAATCTGGCCTAGCCGCTTAAGCCCCCACCACCAACATATCCTGACGTTCCCGCTCGCCCCACCCCCGCGACAGCCTCTGCTTCACGTCGTGCCGAGCGAGCACCTTCTCACAGAGCTCCCATCGATCGCCCTTCGGTGTCACGTCGCCGGCGTAGCGCAGATCGAAGGCGGTGGCCTTGGTCCTGCGCTCGGTGTACTCCCGCAGACGCGCCTCGAGCTCCTCCTCGTCCTCGATCCAGTCGGCCTCGATGACGTCCGGCAGAGTGCCGAAGATGTCGAAGCGGTTCCGCATGCGCTCTGAGAGCTTGGCGTAGACCTTTTCGTCGACCGTCTGCTGCGCCACCCCGTGGTAAAGCAGGTTCAACATGTCGACGCGGTCGCGGCGCTGACCGAAGCGTTTGATGCGGCCGATGCGCTGTTCCAAGCGGGAGGGATTCCACGGCAGGTCGATGTTGATCAGTGTACCCAGCGTCTGGAGGTTCAAGCCTTCGCACGCCGCGTCGGTAGCCACCACCAGGCGGATCGTCCGCTCTCTCACGGCGCGCTTGATCTGCTCGCGCTCGACGCTCTTCCACTCGCCGCTGATGAACATGCCGGACTTGCCGGCGCCGGCATAGACCGCGATGGGCTCGTCCGGGATCCGTTGTGTCAGCGCCTCGCCGACCCATTTGGCCGTGTCGAAATACTGGCTGAAGACGATGCATCCCTTCGGCAGCCAGGGATCCGGGCGCTCCAGAAGATAGTAGAGGACCGCGTCCAGCTTTGGGTCGGTCGGATGCGGCGACAGGACGTCGATGATCGCCTGCAGCTGTCGGACCTCCTCGCCCACGAAATCCAGGTTCTCGTCGCCGAGTTCGAGTTGCATCTCCTCGTCGTCGAGAACGCGCCCGGACAGCAGCTTCTCGGCGGTGGCCAGGCCGCTGGCGTAGCTCGAGCACAGCCGCTGCAGCATCAGGCTCCGCATGAAGCCGGCCGACTTCTTGCGCTTCTGCAGCGCTTTCGTGAATTTTTCCGCGGCCAGATACGCGGCATCAAAGGCGCTTGATGTCCGGAGCCCCAGCCCGTCGAACATCGGCGGCATGTGGGCGCCGGGCAGCGGGTGGATGTCGACCGGGATCCGAGGGATCAAGCCCATTTCCTCAAGGGTCGAGCGTTTCCTCAGCACGACATACCGGACCACCGGGTTGTTGCGCTGGAAGAATCCCAGCGCCCCGCGCGGCGTCAGGACGTCGTCGACGAACTGATCGCGGTAGAACTGGTCGTCGATGTCGCTGAAGGCGATCGACGAGACGAAGCGGTTCTTGGGCAGCGCGATGGCGGCGCGCATGTGCCCGAAGATGACCTCGGTCTCGGCCGCAGCAGGAAGCGGATTCCGGAACAAGGTCCAAGCTTCACGTTCGTCGGTGACCCTTTGTTTGCCGCTGATGACCGGCACGCTCTTTTCGGCCGACCGCCATTCGCTCCAGGCGTCGCCGAGTACGTGCTCCGCCCCCATGCCGAGGACCTTGAGGAGGTCCCAGAGGTCCTCCACGTCGGTCTGGATGGGGGTGGCGGTGCCGAGCAAGACGTGCCGCGCCCTCTTGGCCACCTCGTGCATGAAAGACAGCAGGTTGTTCGGCGTCCGCTCGTCGGTGTTCATGTCGTCCTTGCCGCGCGCCCGATGGGCCTCGTCCAAGATGACCATGCCGAAGGACTTCGACATCAAGAACCGGCGTTCCTCGGTGTTGTGGAAGATCAGGCCGGTCGAGACCAGGGCGATCTGACGGGGGCACTTGATCACACCCTCCGCACCGATCGACGGCATCGGGATCTCGTCCGGATCAAGGCGCCATGCCTTTTCCGACGAGAGCCAGACGGCGGAGGGGATGTTCAGCTTGTCCTTGAGCTCGATCTGCCACTGCGTCGTGAGGGTCGCGGGACACAGGATCAGCACGGGGCCGTCACCCAGGAGGGCCGACACCAGGGCCGCGCCGGCGAGCGACAGCGTCTTGCCGACGCCGACCTCATCGGCGAGCAACAATCTGACAGCGCCGTAGGTCTCCCGATGCTCGAGGAACAGGCCGACGAAGGCCCGCTGCCACGGCATGAGCTCCTCGCCCTTCCTGTAGATGTCTGCTTCAACGAGAGCTGCCGGGGCCACCTCCTCTGGCTTCAAGTCCTCGAGCTGGACCTCCACCCGCCTGGCGCTGCGGCCGATCTCCTCGACGATCGCGTCCGGAAGCGGCTTGCCCCGTTCCCAGAGCGCCTCGAACTCCTCCTCCACCCAGGCCACGCCGTCGGCCGAGGTATCCTCCCAGACCATCTCGTAGTTGCTCGTCCACCCTTCCCGCGTCTCGTTGAGGCTGCCCATAAAGGCCGACGCCGCGCCATCCGAACGGCGGATGACGCCGGCCTTGCCGTGGACGAACGGCGCGTCCCGCCGGGAGACCACCCTGATCTCGACGTTGCCGCGCGTCAGGATCTCATAGAGCCGCTTGTAGCGGGGGCGTCGGAAGAAACTCTCGACGGCGTCGTCGACCTCGTTCCACTTCTCCTTGAGAAGCTGCTCGCGTGCCTTCTGGGCGGCATCGATGTCAAGCTGGTCGAGGTCGGAGTTGCAGACGATCCGGACCTTGCCGATCGTCTCGATCTCCTCGTTGATCAGATCGAAGATCGATGACCGGAAGTAGCCCGCGATCCGAATATATTCGGAAGCGCCCTTGAGCTGGTCCTTCAGGTAGACGTGCGAAAGACGGTGAGTCCGGGACGAGAAGCGCTGCAGGTTGCCGCCCCCGATAAGGCCGGTCGAGCGGCCAGGCGCCTGCGTCTCCATATTTCTTCTACCCCAAGCGTTCGTTCCGGATCAGTCCGTGGAGAATACGCGCTGCGCGGGATTCTGTCTCGTCCACCTTTTCGCGCTTCCGAGCAATATACTCCGCGATGGCGGCCACGTCGTCCCGCTTGGAGTGGTAGGACGGCAGCATGTCCCTGAGGTGCGAGAGGACTTCGTCTCCCTCGGCCTCGCTCTCCAGCTCGTAGATGGCATAGAGAATAACTCTGGTCACCGACGGGCCGAACTCGGGAATCTCGAAGCCGGATTTCTTGAATTCCCTCGCCGCCTTCAATCGCGCCTTGTTCGGCTCCAGGCTGCCCATCAGAGAGCCGTAGTCGTCCACCCGGAAGGCCTTGGCGAAGTTCTGATAGTTGTCGAGCTTTCTGAGTGATGTCGTCTCGATGTCCATCATCTTGAAATAGAAGCGCTCGGCGCCGGACAGACCTTCCCACAGCCTGGGGGCCATTTGCTCGGGAACCATGTGCTCGTTGGCGATCTGCACCGCGAAGTCGATGATTTCCCCGACGAGATTTTTCTCGCCAATTCGGCGGGGGCGGAGCGCCTCCATCGTCATGTCGATGCCGTCGATTTTCTCGTACTTCGTAAGCACTCGAAGCGCAGCGGCGTAGCCCGCCATTTGCAGATCGGCATCCTCGAACAAATTCTCGATGCGCCCGTGTCCCTTGAGCTGCTGATTGAGCCCGATCAAAGTGTCGATCTGATCCGCCACTTCGGCTTTAACCTCCTGAACGATCTCGTCCTTGTATCCGACCTCGCGTGCAACTCGCTTGCGAAGGACCAGGGTGACGGTGCCCTGAATGTATCCCCCTTTTTTGGTTTCAGACGTCGTCTCCGTCGCAACGTACCACGCCGACACTACCTGAAGACCGGCTCCCCAGAAGATCTGGGCCATGTCCGCCCACACTCGCCCGTCCTGGTGCGTGAACATGACGATCTGAAGTCCGTTGTCTGGCATGTGATTGGTCGCCGCTCGATATGCGTCGACCATCGCCTTGCGAAATTCGTCACCATTCCCTTTGATTGCCAACGGCCGTCGCGAATCCCAGATCCATTCGCGAAACGGACTCGCTGGATTCTTCCGCAGCCAAGCGATAAAGAACTCCGTTATCTCGTGATAGTTTACGGCATCGGCGTAGGGTGGATCGGTCACGAAGATATCCGCCGGGACGTCCATCCGATCTGCCCGTTCGGTTTTCACTTCCGAATTCGTTCCGATCGAGCAGTATTTATAGGTGACGTTTTCACCAATCCTCAGACCCGAAAACCCACGAGCCCCGAAATTATAGAAGGGGTTGAGCGCCTGATTGTAGAAGACGTTCTCGACACCGTCTGCCGACGGGGCACGCCCATCGCGTCCGGGCGCGCCCAATCTCCAGTGTGACAAACGCGAAGACTTGTCAGCGAGGAACGTGCGGTCGAACGAAAGACATGCGCGAACCTCTGGATCTTTGATTTTCTCGATTTCTTCTGCAACTAAGGCAGCAATCAAAAGCTGCCTAGCGCAGTAAAGATGAT
Organism: Bradyrhizobium sp. USDA 4341; assembly: GCF_054063755.1. Taxonomy (NCBI): domain Bacteria; kingdom Pseudomonadati; phylum Pseudomonadota; class Alphaproteobacteria; order Hyphomicrobiales; family Nitrobacteraceae; genus Bradyrhizobium; species Bradyrhizobium sp. USDA 4341. The sequence continues at coordinate 504,955 of NZ_JBSSGO010000001.1, forward strand.
GCCAGTAAGTCCATCCGCGTTCCCGCAGGAGACGCGCAGTCTCGATCCCAGTCTGAATCTCCATGTCGGGCACGAAACCGCTGCTCTGCCAAGATGCCAGGTTCTTCTTCACGACAGAGAGTACCTTGGCCTCGCGGACCCTATCCTCGTCAGTCGGCGTCGCGAAGAAGGTCTCCTGACGACCCTTGGAGACTGAATCCGCACTGATCCATTGGACGCAGTAGAGACTCTCTCCGAAGATATCGTCGGACTTGGGGACAACGTCTCCTTTGTCCCACCTTCGGAGATTGTTGCCGATCTCGCCGTTCTTTCGGTAGTCGCCGCGAATTGAAGCGATGGGCGTCCTGTACGTACGACCTTTGAGTTCGTAAACCAACGCCCGCTCCTGAACCGTTCCGCGCTTTGCAGCTTCGAGTTCCTCCGCGGAGACGCCGGAAACGATTTCCACCTCCAGACGTTTTTCAGACTCGTTCGGTCTTAATCGTACGATGGCCTTCTTGATTTTGCTCACGACCAACGATGGAAGGAGAGGAACGATCCACCCCGTCTCCGGGCATCGCGCTTCCAGACAATACAGGTAGGCTTTGGCGCGATTGCCCTCACTGTCGTGTTCGACGCCAAGCTTTGTAAGCTGCTCATCAACAGCGTCGGCCACGCGTTTTTGGGCTGCCACAAGCTGACTTTTCAGTCTGTCGCCGCCTCCAACGAGGTGGATCGCACCCCAGGTGAGCATACACGCAATCGGGTTCAGATCCGACGCGTAGATGTCGCATCCGACCCGGGCCGCCTCGAAGGGAATCGAGCCTGCACCGCAGAATGTATCCGCGATTTTCGGCTTGTGTCCGAATCTCATGATGCCGAGTTGCTCGACAAGCTGCTGGATCGAGCAGGCGCGCGTCCCAAGATGTCGGTTCACGCCGGCCCAGATGTCAGCATAGACATCATCAGACAACTCTTCCGGTCGTAATGAGCGGGCGACCTTGTCTTCGTAAGACCACCTAGAATATGCGGCGAGCCGCAACGTCTCGATCGCGGCGGGATCGGCAGCCCAAGTCAATCCACCTTCACGCAGAGCAGTCTTGTAGTCGTCCGCGGCGGGGTCCGATTTGCCACGAATTTCGAAGTAACTGGAAAGCTCTTCTTCCTTCAGCGCACCAGCTTCGATGGCGAGTCTCGCGATTTCGGCCGGTTTGGCCTTGATCTCGCGCGACAGAAAAGCTCGATCATCGATGCACATAAGTTGCTCGAAGACCTTCAGGTCCGCTTCCGGATCTTCCGTTGCGGGAAGCAGCGCGCCTAAGATGCAGGCGCGGATATAGATTAGGCGCTTGCGTCCCTTCCAGTAGGAGCCAAGGGCGGTCAACGTTTGGGCCCCGTGCGCATCGAACTCGCGCTTTGTCTCGACGGAGATCTTCTGCGCCGGCCACACCCGCTCAATCAGCGATGGCGTGTCTTTCAACGAAAACGGAACGACGGCAGACTTGGGGCTGACTGCATCCATGGCGACACTCTTCACTTGACGCGCTCGAATAGAGGGAGCGCAGGACGCTCTTCCGGCCGGCGGGGGTTCTTGGCGCGGATCGCTCCGACCTCCTCGCCCGTCGGATTCTCGGTCATGGCGATCCGGATCGCCTTGCGCCAGCCGACGTCGACATCGTCGGATGTCCCCGTCACCGACGCCGCCATGGCGAACAGCCACCAGCGCTCCTCGGGCTTGAGCGCGCTCCAGTTGCGGATCGCGTTAGGGACTGCCTCCTTCGGCGCCGCCTCGACCGCCCAGAGCAGGACGCAGAGTTCGCGCCCGAGCAGCCGCTCGACCTGGTTCTTGCCGCTCTTCCAGCGGCCGGTGGTCAGCTTCTTCTCCTTGAGGCGCTCGTTGAGCACGCGCTCGAGCTCCTTGCGGACAGCATTCCAGTGGTCTTGAGGCAGCTTGCAGCGCACGACGGTATCGGGCAGACCATTGGTGCCGCCGGCGAGACCGAAGTGCTCGGTGACCACCACGGGGTTCGCGCGCGCGGCCGGAATCTCCACCACAAAGTGGTGTGGATCGATGTCGTTGGGCACGCCGAAGCCTGTGGTCTTTCGATCGTTCACTGCTGTTCAACCTCGTTGGGCTGCACTTCCCAGCCGACGGCGGAGATAAACTCCTCCATCTCGCGCCCGGTGGAGAACTGCACTTCCGAGAAACCGACCTCTACCTCGGCCAACTCGTTGGCGAGGGCGGCGCGGCCGGCACTGAGAAAGCCTTCCAGTATCTCCGCCGAGAGCTCCGTCTTCGGCCCGAAGCGGGTCGTGGCGTTGACGTCGCCCTGACCTACGGTGGCCGACAGGCTGCCGCGGACCTTGCCGTGGGCGGCTTTCAGCGCATTGATCACCACGAAGACATCCTTGGTTGAGGCGATCTTCAGGCGCTTCTTGATCACCACCGGCCTGTCCGGATCGATCTGGACCTCGCCGCCCTTTACCGGCCGGATTGTGAAGGTCTTCTGGGTCTCCACACCAGCGTCTTCGGCGTAAGCGTAGATCTTCACTTCGTCATTGCCGTTGATCGGGATCGGCCCGGTGTAGGGTTTGCCCTCGCGCGGATTGGTCCCGTCGGTATTCCAGCGGATGTTGCCGCGCGGCTTGACCGTCAGCGCAACGCTGCGCTTACCCATGACCTCCCGCGGCTCATACGTCAGCGTCAGCGTGTTGGTCCACTTCACCGGCTCGCCGGTTTCGTGCTTGCCGTCGGGATCCACCGCGACGAACCAGAGCACGGTCTCGTCCCGCTCCATGATGAGGTCGGGCACGATCGGCGACTTGGCGGAGACGTCGGAGGTCTGGGCGAAGTGGATCTTCCCGTTGGGACCGGCGTCGGTCGCCGTCAGCTCGATGGTCGCGACGCCCGTCTGGTCGTCGTAGTTGCGGGCGAGGACCTTCACCGAGGTCTTGGCGGCGGGGAACGGCCCCTTCTCGATGTAGCCGTCGCCGTTGTCGCGCCACTGCCCGTTGGCGAGCGCGGCCCGCTTGACCTCGTCGAGACCGCGCAATGGCAGCCACGGCCAGCGCACGTTGCAGATCGCCCGCTCCTCGACGTCCTTCCACCGCGTCTTGCGTTCCGTCGTGCCCCAGAGCTGGTCCTCCGCCCTGGTCCGCAGGCCGGAGAGGGTCTGCTCGGCGGAGATATCCAGGATGAGCTTGGAGGCGCCGGTGGCGCTCAACGCTTCCTCGACGGCGGCCTCGCCGTCAATGGTGGCGGGACCGCCGTCCTTGCTGCGGCGTTCGACCAGCTTGAGGGCGGCGTAGGCGAGCCCGTCAACGCCGCTCTTCGGCAGCCTAGCGGGATAGTAGACGCGATTGAACAGGTTGATCAGCGCGGAATTGAACTCGAACTCGGCCGTCTCGGCCTCCTCCTCGAGCTCGGCGAGGTTGGGCGAACGCTCGCCGCCGTCCTCCTGCATGACTTTGGCGGTCGCCCAGATGCGGCGGACCTTGTCCTCGAGCTTGGCAAGGTCGGTGCCGTCGCCCGTGACGACACAGAAGTTGTTCTTCTCGGCGATCGCGTTGAACAGGCGCTCCGCCTCCTCCGGCGGGACACGCTTGTCGGGACTGAGAACCAACAGGATGCGGTCGCCGTTAGTCTTGATGTCCTCGACCTTCGGCAACGGCAGCACCGTTGAGTAAGCGTTCCGGCGCTTGGCCTCGAAGACCATGGTGAGCCGACGCTCCATTTCGGAGTCGATCTTCGGCTGCGGCGCGGTGACCGCGTACTTCTCGATCTTCTTCTTCAGGTTCTCGTTCTTCGAGAAGTACCACGCATCGTTCTCCTTGCGATGCAGGTACCAGCACTCTATGCGCAGCTTCTCGAAGGCCTCGTCGAATTCAATAGGCGAACGGTGGGGCGCGACGAGGTTCTGGACGACCTCCGACTTGGTCAGGCCCTTGACGGCGTCGTTCGCTTCCGAGAGCGAGGCCATGAGGACGAGGCGCGCCACCTGGCTGGCCGAGTCGTTGTCCATCTGATCGTCGATCGTCTGCGCATGCGCCCGCTCGGCGCCGGTGCCGGCGATGTCATGCGCGATGGCGCCGGACAGGTCGTAGACATTGGTGACCACATCCCGCACGTCCGGATTGGACAGGTCAATGTGCTGGCAGCCGACCAGGAACACGTCGTTGGTAGACCGGGCGAGAGCCGACTTGACCATGAGGGCGGCCATCGTCATCAGGCCGCGGGTCTGACGAAAGCGCTCGTTCTCTTTGAACAGCGCCAGAATGTGCTTGAACGACGGATGGAAGGGATAGCTCGCGGCGATCTCGTCTGCGATCTGGGTCGCGGACTTGGCGACCGCCTTCGATTTCACGGCGTCGGAGATGGCGTCGGAGAACGCCGTCGCCACGGAATTTACGACCTTGGAATTTGGCTGCTCGTTCAGCAGACGCGTCCGGAGGATGCTGTAGATCTCGTCCGATCCGAGCTCGACGGGGGTGATGCCCTTGGCCTGGCGGCCGGTCTCGTTCTGCAGATCGCGGGTCGCCTTCGCGACCATCGCGGTGATGTCCTTCGTCGCGCCTTCGTAGGCACCTGACAGGTTCGAGATCACGATGCAGAGATGGGGCAGCTTCAGGGCCGCCGAAAGCAGGTTCGAGACCGCGTAGGTCGTGACGTCGGCCAGCGTGCCGCCGCCGACCGGCTGGGTGATGGCGTTGCGGAAGTACGGCGGGAGCTCGTCCAGGAGTATCAGCGTCGGCTCGTCGCCGATCAGTGCCATCCAGTCCTTCTCGTTGGGAGCGGAGGGCGCCCCCTTGTAGAAGGACAAGAATTGTTCGGCCTTGCCGAGCTGCTCGGCGATGTCACCCCACAGGTGTTTCTCCCGGGAGATCGACCGGCCGGAAATGGCGACGACCCTCGCCGGCGAGGTCAGCTTGACGCCCTTCGTGATCTCGCCGTCGACCAGTGAGAACAGCGAAGGATTTGCGGCCAGGTAACCGAGCGCGAGCATCGAGTGGGTCTTGCCGCCGCCCATCGCCTGCTTGAGCTCGAACACGGCCTGGCTCGATGAGCCGGCGAGCCGCTGCAGGCCCTGCCGCAGCAGGGTTTTCATCCCGCCGGTGACGTAAGTCTTGTCGAAGAACTCCTTCGCAGCCTTGGCATCGTGGCCGATCAGATCCTCAAGATTCTCGATCTGGTCGCTTAGTGCATAGTCGATCGCCGTTGGATCAAACCGGCACGCGTCTTTCACAGTCTGAAGCATCTGCCCTGATACCCTGCCCTACGGCCAATTCCTCTTGACCTCGAAAATCATTTTCACGTCCTTCGACCGCTGCGTTCTTGAGGCTTCGGATGATGCTCGAATGACTTGACCAAAGACCTTTCCACGCGGTGCTGGCGTCGGCAAGCTCAATCACCAAGAGTGCTCGAATTGTTTTCAACCCTGCTCGGGTACCTAAAGTATTGAATCAAACCGTACTTTTGGACTCGTACTATATATCTATATAGACCTATGTCGAATCATCCTAGCCGGAAGCAACGCCATTGGTTAACGGCACCGAGCCCTCCCTCGCGAACTCGAGCTTTCGACATCCGATCAACGTTTCCGGCCGCGCTCAGCCTTCCGACGTTCCAGAAATTCCTTGGTGGCAGTCTCAAGGTATTCGGAAGCGGTAGTGTCGTCCTCAAGCGCGGCCGTTTTCAACGCCTTGATCACTTCTGCGTCCATAGTTGCAAGAAATTGTCGGCGGAGCCCCGGCGGAGCCTGCCGTCCTTTGCGCGGCTTGATCTCTGCCAATTTTCGTTCGGCCATCCCAGATCCTCCCACGGCTTACGGACGCACCTTGATTCGATCCGGCCATCATAATTGACCCCGCGTCGATATGCATAGCGGTATATGGATATATAGCCCTATCTAGTCTGGAGGCCTAAGAGGTGCTCCCTGCAGGCGCAGGAACAGTTGGAACGGCACAAAAGCCTACAATCGCGGTCCAACGATCACCTGGCCGACTTTTTGAGGTTCTTCTTGAGCTCGGCCAGGACTGCGATTGCAGCATCAGCCTCGGCGGACTTCCTGGTGGCCCCCTTACCCGTCGCGCGTAGCGACCCAGAGCTCATTGCGACAGACACCGTGCATACGAACTCCGGCAGGTGAGCTGGACCTGACCTCGTCACCTCGAACGAAGGTTGGGTGATCTTCTTTTGCTGCCAGAGCTCCAACAGTTCGCCCTTCGGATTTCCTTCTAGGATCGGCTTCGACGGCTTATCGATTGCAGATGGCCGTATGGACCATTCGGCTGGCGGCTCCCTGTCCGACATAGACATCAATGCCGCTGCGAGCGCGCGCTGCATCGCGGCCTTCTTTTGCATGCCAAACGCAGTGCCCGCGTACTTCTGATCGCCGACGGCCACGACGATCTTCGCCTCGAACACGTATTTTCCGTCAGCGAGCAGGTCAGTTGCCGGCTCGTCGGCCGAGACAATCCATCCAGCGACCGATTGGGCGTAATTGACGACCGAATATGCGGTCTCGGGGCGACGCTCGATGTGGTCAAACGCGATAGCTCTGGCGCTCTCGGCCAGAGCTCCTTCCATGAACATCAAGCGATAAAGATCCTTGCTGGTGAGCTCTCCGCGCTGTAGGCGCCGCTCTGCCTCCCTTATGAAATCCTCGCCGAGTTCAGCCCCGGATACCAGCGCCTTGACGGCAGCGGTGAAAGTGGTCGCCTTGAGTGATTCAGTCCGCCCCTGATTGACCATGTTGACAGCCGAAGTCATCGATCGCGTGTCGTATCCGTTGGATGTCCGCTCGGCTTCCTCAACGTAGCGAGCGTTGAGGCTTGATGCGATCTCCTGGATCTGATCGAGCCGGTAAGGTTGCGAGGTTCCCTCAATCTCGGCCAGCAGAATCCTCTGGTTGATGAGATCGGCGTACCGGCGGATAGGCGAAGTAAACCACGCGTAGACGGGTAAATTGAGCCCGTAGTGACCTTCCACGGTCGCACCGAGCGTTGCGCGCTCCATGACCAGGCCGCGACGTGCTTCAAACGTCGTCGGGTTCAAGGCACCCTGTGCCATCAGGATGATGTCCTGCTTCAGGCTCTCGCGGTTCGCCGTTACGCGCGCGCGGTGGTTCCTGTAGAGGATCGGAATTCCACGCTCCGCGAGGCGCTTAGCCAGCAGCGCATTGGTGAGGATCATGAGCTCCTGGACCAGGACGTAGGCGCGCGCCGCTCGACCCAGATGCAGAACGCTACCTTCCTCGGTCATCACAAGGCCGCGTTCCAGATTAGCGAACGTCATCGCACCGCCGGCCTGCCTCTTTAGGAGCAGCTTTTCGGCCAGCGAAATTGCATCGCGAAGGCTCGCGCCAAGCGGGTCATCGACCCTGGCCGCATCGAGCACGCTCTCGTGGCTGTACCGCTTGGCGATCAGAATCTCCCGGCGCGCGACCTCTGTGGTAACAGGATCGAGGTTCTGGTCGAGATCGATTTTGACGACCAGCGTGTTGCGCGGCCGACCGGCGATTAGCGAGCACACGTCTTCGGCAAGCCTCGGCGGCAGCATTTGCCGGACGGTTTGAGTGGCGCGATAAGTTGAAAAACCCTGGGCCAATGCAGCCTGGTCTGTCTCGCCGGCAATCATTACGGCTGCGGCAACGTCGGAGATCGCGACTTCCACGGAGAAGCCGCCGCCCTTGCGCTCAACCCGGATAGCATCATCGAGGTCCCTCGAGTGCTCCCCGTCAATCGTGATGAATTTCATCGACACCGTCACGCTTCTCCATCAACAGCATTCCCGCGCCTCGACCTGGAACCCAAAGGGGATGATCGCGATCTGCGAGTGAGCATGTTTTCAGATAATTTTTCGAATCCCGCCAGGCCACGCCGATCGCTTGTCGTCACTGTCCTGCGACTCCAAGGCCGACTTGGCCGGACCGGAATTCTACGATTTCATCCCGCATTCTGGCGACGGTCAGCGAACTGATGTCACCCCGCCCCTCATACGCGCCTGCGATTGCCTGGTAGGCCGCGCCGGTTTGGTCGGTCAGGTTGCGTCGAAACGCAGCTTTGGCGCGCGCAAAATCCATCGCTTCGGTCCTCAAGTTTGCTGGCGGCACCCTAGTGGCTGCCCGACAAGCTTGAAAGCCGAAGCGATGATCTATCGTTAACGATTGCCCGCGATCCAAGGATTCAGATGCGCTTCAGTTACATCCGAAACGCATGTCCGCTGTCCGCCGCCGGCTCCGGGATCCGATCGCGGAAACGACCGCCTGAATGCAGGCCCGCGTAATCGGAAGCTGTCCGCCTGGCGCTCGAGATCGTCCCCGGCCCGACCGCTCCCCGGTCAAACAGCAGGAACGCGCTTCCAGTGACCTCGTCCATCAGGGTCACAGATGTCCTGTCGTCGGCCTGAGCTACCTCGATATTGCCGCGGATCAGCCGAACCTCATCGATCTCGGTCTGCCTTCCGATCAGGTAGACCGGCGTCTCGAAGCCGCCATTGTAATCGGCAGCTGGCACGATCGTTCTGGCGGTTGCCGCCTCACACTCGTTGAGTTCCGCATCGGTCAATCGCTTGCGTCCTTCGGATTCCGCCTTCTTGATTGCCGCCTCAGCGGCATGTCGAAATGCGGCGTTGTCGACGACCCAGACGTCGTTCAGATGCTTGAGTTTGACCGCGACGGGCGATGCCTCATCGTTCGGATGATGAATAACGTGACCGATCCGCGCGGTCGGATCGCTTGACGCGTACGAGTACTGTCTTCTTGCGACCTCCGGCACATTGCTGCGGAAGCACAGTCGTTGGATCGGCGAAACACCAAATCGTTCGTCGGGTTCGGACTCGGCCAGATCCCGCAGCCGATAGGCGTCATTGCGCGCCACCCAGGTGAAGAGAACCGGAAAATCTTCGGGGGCTGGAATTGACTGCACCGCAGCCAGCCTTCTCAGATTTGCATCGCCCTGAGGAGTGATGTCGTCGGATCCCGCGGCGGTTGGCATTGCCGCAAGCGTCGACAGCAAATTCAGCTCGATGAATTCGAGAACCTTCGCCGTGAGGAGTTCGCTGTCGAGCGCGCGCGGCTGAGCTTCCGAAGTATCGCTGTAACGCAGACCGGCCGGTTGGTAGCGCATCAAGCCCGGGCGCCCATTTCCTGAATACTTTCGGTACTGCTTGTCTTCGTTCGTGTCCGTCTTCCATTCGTTGATGAACGAGGCACCATCCGTTTTCCAGTCGTTGCCGGTGTAGAGGTAAGCCACGGGACTGTGCCGGTCATCGCGGGAGTATTCGAGCTGAATGCCAGGCGGAATGGTAGCTTTCGAGAGGCCCGGACAAATACCCCACCGACCGCGACGTTCCTGAGCGGACTGGAAAGCCAGCTCAAAGGGGCCGGACTCCGTTCTTCCCTTGATGCTCCGAACGGCGCGGACGATGTTTTCGCCGCATCCGCCGACGCCGATCTGGATCTCGAGCCCTGGCACTTCCCACCCGACTCGCGCCAGTTCGCGCACAAGAAGGCCGCCCGTCCGCTCGATCGGATTTGAGTAAAATTCCTGCTCGCCTGTCTTCGGCCAGTAGAATTCCGGCTGAGCGAGCGTGAACCTGTCGTTATCGAAAACCACTGGCATTGCAACTCTCCTGAAACATTCCGGCATTTTGCCAAGCCAGGTTGCAATAAGCAAGTTGGCCCGGAGCGGTCTATCCAATCCTTGATTGTTGCAGACCCATTCCCGATCTCGTGATGATTGGAATCGTCACTTGGTTGATCAGGACCGCGGCGTCGGTGCTCGGCCTTGCAACTTTCCGAGGAACGTTTGAGGTTGTGTCCGATGTCAGCCAATACTCATCCGCCAGCACCGAGGGCCGTCGCCTTCGTCGCGCTGCCTCCCGACATGCAGGTTCTGGTCTCGGATTTCGTGTCGGGGCAAACTTCGCTGCGCGGGGTCCCCGAGTTCCTCCCGCTTGTCGAGATCGCGGTCCGCCGCATTCCGATCGTGGAGCTCAATGAGGACGACCGAGGCACCGACCACGCGATGGCCATGGATCTCGACGTCACTCCGCCCATCATCGTGGCCGAGGGCCACTTCATGGATGGCCGCCATCGCTCCTACAAGGCCCGTCTTGACAACCGGTCTTCGCTGGATGCGATCGATCTTACCGGCATCATCGATCAGCGCATGCTGGCGTATAACAGCATGGGAATGCTGCTCGATGTTTCCGATGATCTCGATGAAGCCCCTGTCCCTGGCCTTTGAGGACGATCAGGCTTCGCTGGACCGCCTTCGTGCGGGGTCGATCATCTGGGGATACGGAATCTGCTTGGTGCCGGCCGTTGGCTTACCGGATGCCTTCTGGTCATAGGAATTGGCTAGATCGAGCAGTCGCCTGCGGATGAAGGGATCGGCCCTTTCGGCCAGGTCACGGACCTGTTCGGCCCGCTCACGATAAAACGACGCGTCCATACCGCACACCCCGCATCAGATACAGATACCGAAGCCAACTCTAACAGCAACAAGGGTCTCCGGACCATCGGTTTTCGAGGGAGAACAAAATGCTACATGCGTTGACCCCCTGATTCGAATCGGTCCATGATTCGCAGCCGGAACACCGACCCCTCCTCCGGAATTAAACAATCCACATAAGCGGCCGGACAGGGCTAAATTGGGAGCAACCTCTATGCGCAAGCTCGACAGGAGCTGGTGGACCTCTTTTTCATTTTTCATTGCGGCGGTCGCGATCTCTACCGGGACCGTGCTCTATCGAGCCAAAATCGATGAGCAAAGGTATTCTGATTTGTTCAAGCTCTACGTGACCAGGAGCGTCCCCACTCCGCCCGCGGGCAAGGCTGCTCCGAAGACGCCCAGCAAGACCGACCTCGCGATCTGACGTCGCTCATCCGGCGAGGAAAACCTATCGGACTGCCGTTCGACCGATCGGCTTTCCTTACGCCTGCGGACCCGGCGCGGCGCTGCGTTCGGCAATATAGTCGCGCGCCTGCCGGATCATCGCATAGAGCGCCAGAGCGTCTGACAGCATGCGCTCCTCGCCTGCGTTGTCCGGATCATCGGGGATGTCCATGCGCGCTAGCGTTTCGATAAGGGCTGGAATTTCGTCCATGGTTTTCGGTCCTCTGTTTCGATAGCGATGGTAGATGCCGGATCTCTGCAATTGCAAAGGGCGCGGTTCTGCCTGACACCGGTCGAGCCGAAGCCGCACTCGCCTCTGACCGAGCACCGCAGTTCGTCGACAAGCGCGAGATCGGCCGCCACGACGGAGGCAATCACCATCTGGGCAATGCGGTCGCCGCGTCGAATTTTCGAACGGCGCCCGTCCATAGTTGATCAGGATACCTTGACCTCCCCGCGGTAGTCGGCAGCTCCTTGAAGTCGACCTTTCCCTTCGCCTCTAGCTTCTCGGCGCAACTTGGCGGCCTTCATCACATCTTGCTGCGATGACGGCAGCCCCACCGGGGCCATGCCGAGCTCTCGACCGTCCTGACATGTGCGCACGATTGCCGGATAGTCAGGGAAAATGCCCGGTAGGGATGGCAGGTTACCGGTGCGGGCGCGCTCGGGATCGACATTGAACAGCCGACGTATCGCGTCGGCGCTACAGCATTAGCGGGACCGCTCCTCTTCGCTATACCAGGGCTCGAAGTCCAGCGTTGGCTGGCTCCGCAGTCTGACAAGGTTGGCGGCCGGCTTCCACCGGCCGTTGGGGCTTCCAGTCGTGCAATGTCGGCACCGAAGCGATGCCTCGAGCTTCCAGATCGGCGTACCCGGGCTCCGACGCACATCGTTGACCACCGAGAGGTCGATCAGACCGAGGGTGGCGCACCGGCGGCATTTAACCTCCAGGTACGGGAATCCACCCGAGACCGCTTCAGCGATCGTAGGGGATGGTTGGGCTGGTCCTCCGTAACCGAGCATGCGGTAGTTCCACGCGCGGCAGGTTTCAGCGTGAGATTCCTTAAGTTTCTCAGCAGATTCCCGCTTTGCGGACTCGGCCCTCATCTTGGCGCCGATGATCCTGCCGCCCCAGAGCGTGTCGGGCGATTTGCTTCCCATCGACGCTGCCTTCACCGCTACGCATCTACCACCGGCCGCGTGGCTCACAGGACAGCCAAAACTCTCGACGCTGTCCGGCCAGCACCAAACTCTCGAATAGAACATTTAGAGAACGTTCTCAAGCGAGGCGAGATTAAAATGTTACGTCGTTCTGGCTGCATGCCGGCAAAAACGATGTCCGGACTAATCGAACGCTCCGCGGGAGAAGGATTGGATTAATGGATTCTAACCATCAGCGACGGGTTCGGATGACCGGGCTCCAGGTCCGGGCTAAAGGTCTCTCCCGGAGCTATTGCGATGCGCATTTGGACATTGTCGGACCTTCATCTTGAATTGACGCGCGGCTGGGATTTGCCGGCCGGCGCTGCGCGACCTCAATTTGACCTGATGGTGGTCGCCGGTGACCTGGTGCCGAGGATGGAGCGCGGGGTGAAGTGGCTGCTCGAGCGCGTGCCCGACAAGCCTGTGATCTACATCCCTGGCAACCACGAGCCCTACGGGACCGACATCGACCGGACACTCGAGAAAGCAAAGCTGGCGGCCGAGGACACGAACGTGCACGTGCTGCAGGACGAGACCGTGGTGATCGACGACGTGACGGTGGTCGCCACCACCCTATGGACCGATTTCAATTTGTTCGGCGATCAGCGGCGTGCCATGGCGATCGCCGGCGAACGGATGAACGACTATAAGAAGATCCGGCTGAACAGGTACGTGGATCGTTTCCGACCGCCCCACTCGCTCGCCCGGCACACAGCTGCGCGCGCGTTCCTGGAGGCTGAATTGCGCAAGCCGCGCAATGGTCCGCTCGTGATCGTGACGCACCATGCGCCGTATCCGGGACCAGAGCTCTCGCCTGCTGGACCAGACGGCCGCCTCTCGAGCGAGCAGCTGCTGTCCGCCGCCTATCGCAGCGACCTGACTTCGCTGATGCATCCAGCACCAGCTACCGGCGATCGTGGGCCGCTGCGTCCAGCTAATCTTTGGATCTACGGACACACGCACGAGTCCGACGATGTCATGATCGGCGAGACACGCATCGTGTCGAACGCGAAGGGATACGGCCCCTGGCCACCACAAGAACGCACCTGGGACAATCAGGGCTTCGACCCGAATTTCGTGGTCGAGGTCTGATATCGCGGCACGACGGTTCCGCTCTCGGAACAGAATGGATCGAATCCTTGGCAGAATTTGAGGGGTCGGCTCCGTACCATTCCGGTGGTTGGCCGCTCCATTGTCCTTTCAGCAACACTTCCCACTGAGGTTTCGATATCACTTCGAAGATCGCCGCGCGTAGGGAATTTCCTTGTCTCGTTTGGAATTCGATCGATTGGAAAAAGCCAAGCTGCGGCTCGGCGACGTGGCACTGGATCCCACCCTTTGGCCGGATGTGATGGAGGATATCTGCGCAGCGACAGGATCAACGGGCGCCGCTCTCCTGCAGACCGATAACCGGGGTCCGGGCGTCCCGATGACGCCCGCCGTAACCGACCTCTTCAAGACCTATTTCGACACGAACCTTCACCTGACCGATATCCGGGCAGCCCGGGGCGTGCCTTTGATCCTGGGCGGCAAGCCAGCGTTGTGCGATCAGGACCTGTTTCGATCGGAGTCGGAGATGCTCAGCGATCCGCTCTATTCGACGTTGACCGACCGGCGCCCGAGATCATCGCGAAAGCATTCTCGCTCACCGAAGCTGAAGCGAAAGTTGCGGCAATGATCGCGTCGGGCGAATCGCCAGAACAGATCTCCGAGGAATTCCAGGTCTCGCGGGAGACCGTGCGCAACCAGTTGAAGGCGGTCTTTGCAAAAACAGGGACGCATCGTCAGAACGAACTGACGGCGCTTCTGCGACAGATCCAGGATTGAAGCCGCATTGGGAATCAGCGGAGCGCACGAAGCGTGAACAGCCTCAAGCGAGCTGATGGCGCCATACCCGCCAGCAGAGACGTTATGGATCTCGAGCCGTAAAGACGCGCGCATAAGGTGAAAGAGCTTTAATTGCCATCCCAATGTCATCCTGAGAGCGCGCGCCACACGTAACAAACTCCAGATAATTGCTATGACCATGGTTGGAGCCGCTTCCATCCACGGTCAACTGATCGACGCAATCGTCGGACCCCTCTGCTTCACGGTCCGTGCTCAGCAACGGTCGTCTCTTGGATTTACACATGACCGTGACTTTTTTTGTTTGATGATCAATGTTCACACGGCCGATGTCGGCAAACGCGAGCTTCGATGTGACAGTGACAATGTATGGGGGCCCCCCGTCATTTTCCGAAATGCTCCTGTTGGTTTTAATTGCAAAGCTCTCTTGGTCGCCTAAAAACTGGCTCCGCTCTGAAACCCGCACTTCCCTTCTGTGCATATAATCAGGGTAAGTCTCCGTAGGACATCCAACGCTAGCTCTCAGCAACCTCAGATCCGCCTCGGATGCAAGGCACGGGGAGAGAGAATATCCAAGAACAAAACCAACTAGCAGCTTGCGAACAGTCATGAAAACCACTCCCAAAATCGCTTCAGTCGAAGACTGATCAATGCACGACCAACTCGGCATTTGCCGGTAGAAATTGAAATTCATTCGGCATGTTGTCCCACGTCTGGGACACCTGCAGTTTCCCTGATCGGACGTACGCCTCATTGCGGACACGCGTGAGTAGATCTCTTAGTTCTAGTCCCTTCTCAAAGATGTTGCGAAGCAGCGATCGAGTGAACGGTGAGTTACGACTTCCGCCGTCTCCGTCATAGGAAAAATGGTCGGGCGCACTCGCATAGGCGATAAACATTCCCTCAGTGGCACTCGTTTTCTTTAGATCAGGCCCAAACTCCTTCTCGATCCTCTCAAAGCCTCCGTCCGTCCGGCACGCGTCGACGATGAGAATGCGCGTGCGAGCAAGGTTTTTGATGGCATCCACCTGATCCTGCAGATTGATATATTTTTCGAAGCCTTCCGGGGCATCTCCGGGCCACTGCATATTGTCTTCTAGAGGAACCAGGTAATTGGCTTCCTTGTACTGAGCGCCGTGCCCCGAGTAGAAAACCAGAGCGACATCCGCAGTTTTGGCCCGCCTAGCGAACCGCTCGAAAATGTTCGTCATAGCGAATACGTTCAGATTGGTTCCCAGCGTGACCGCGAACCCGAGTTTCGTAAGTGCGGCAGCCACGTCCTTCGCGTCATTGATGGTATTCACAAGGGGAGAGTTCTTGTAGTCGCTGTTGCCGATCACCAATGCGACGCGCTTTTGCCTCAACATTTGATTCTGCGTGAGATCGGCCAAGGCAATTCGTGCGGGTTCAGAAAAGGGATTAACAGCTAACAGTGCGCTGTAGTTTTCGATTGCAGCTGCAGTATTGCCCTCTGCTTTGTATGTCTCGCCAAGACAAAGCAGGCCGCCCGAGGAATTAACCTGAATTTGAAGGGCCATTTTGCAGCTGCTGATTGCATCGGAATAACGACCCATTCGAGCATACGTGCGACCGCGCCCCGCCCAGGCATTGACGAGATCAGGTTTCAATCGAAGGGATTCGTCATAGTACTCGAGAGCCTTGGTTAGGTTTCCAAGATCTCTGTAAGCGGCGCCGCAATTGTTGTGCGCGGCCGCGTGTGTGGGGTCCAAACTGATGACGTGTTGACAGTCGCTGATCGCGAGGTCGTACTTTGCTATTCCAGAGTACGCAATCCCACGCTGATTGTACAAACTGATGTCCCATTTTTTGGCCGCGCTCAGTGCTTCGTCGACCCCTCGATTGAGTCTTCGCGCCTCTTCGACCTGCTTTTGATTGTTTTTGAGCGCAATGTTGTATTCATCGATCGCTCCTTGGTAGTTCTCATCCGCCAACCTTGCATTGCCGAGCGACGCATGGGGACCCACCAGCCATGAGCCTTGAGAAACGCCTGCTATGAAATCGACCGTCGCATGGTCGATGTCTCCGTCTCGCAGGAACGCTGCTCCTCGTTGCAGGTAGAAGTCTACGTCGCGAAAGTCCGGCTGCTCGGCGAAAGCCGCGGTGAAGGGAATGATTAACAGGGCAATTGCAATTGATGGGACACAATGGTGGATGGTAAGCGACATCGCACACCCGCTTTGGATGGTAGAACGCCGCATGATACTTCGGCCATGACGGGCCTCGTCAAGGCCAAGTCCGGTCAACCCGATCTCCAGTTGCGCCAAGTTCGGCGCCTGGCGCGCGCGGGCTGAGCCCTCGAATGGAGACGGGTCCGCGCCAGCGGTCACCGAAATCGAGAAGTCGGCCTGGACACGGCTTGGGCTAGGGCTGCTGGCGGCCGTCCTTATACCTGATCAGGTGTCAGCTGCAGATAGAGCGCGCTTCCGGTCCTGTCTCGGTACAAGCGGCGCGAGGCATCGTCAGCCGACAAGCAGTTGAGCTCGGCTTCACTTCTGTAGCGTCGCGTCCAGGCCATCATGCCTTCCATGTAACCGCGGCCCAGACACTCCGGCGCGGGGCTTCCGAGGATGATCCGGCCTTCTGGCGCAAGCAAGCCCTTGAGCTCGACGATCACCTCGCGGACTTCGTTGTTAGATTCGATTTGTTCGAGCAAAGCGGCACTGTAGATCAGATCAAACTCCTCGCCGGCAAGCGCGTTCGGCAAGTCTGCAACGGTGGCAGCCAAGGGACGGATGTTGAAATCAGAATGGTAATTCACCGACTCCTTGAGCGCATCACGATCTCGATCGGTGACGACTATCTCGAACGCTCGCTGCGCGGTCAAAACCCTCACGAGCTCAAGCTCCCAACAATGCCCGCATTCTATGGCAAGTATGCGGGCATTGTTTGCCGGTTTGACGGTCCGCGCCACTTGCTTGGCAAAATGCTCTTGCCGCCAAATCAAGCTCTTTGCCATGCCGGCGGTCGCCGTCATGAAATGAAAGACCTCACCCAGTTCTGACAATCTCGGAGCGACCGGTCGGTAGATGTAGTCCAAGAGAACGGCATCCGGCGTACGACCCCGAGGCTTACAAAATGCTCGCTCGGTCAACGGATCCTGCATCACCATGCTGTGCAGGGAATGATTTCTGCATGTTTCTCGGAAAATCTCGAGCGCGCCTGCCTCATTGGCGAGATCGTAGAGCCGGTCTAGGTCGCGGATCAGTTCGGCAACGATCGAGACACAGGCAACCCTCTCGAAGCGCCGCCGGTAGGTGTCTAATACCGTTCTGAGCGCGTCACCGACCCTGCCCTTTTCCAGGCATTGCATCTGAAAATATCCCTCTCCGCCTCCCATCAAACAGGATGATACTCGCCATATCATGACCCATCTGGGTCATGGCGTTCTCCAATGGATGGTTCCGGTTCAAGGAACTGGCGGGGCTACCGTCGGTGCGATCTCCGTTAACCGACGCGCAGCTTCATTGAGTAAGTCACGTTTCTCCTGCCATCTCTGTAAGTCGCGCGAACGCCAACGCTCTGGGTGTGCAGGCAGGATCCGCGGATCGTCGACGTTGAATCTCGACGCGAAAATGCTCTTCACGAGTTCTGGTCGCCAGATGAGAAGCGAGTCGTCAAGGCGCCCCTCCGATTCCGTTTCATTGGCATAGATGACGCTGTCAAATCCCGCGGCCTCTATCGCCGCAAAAACTGCGAACTCATCGCAGCCGTCTGCGATGTAGTCCTCGATCTCAGTGTTGACCAAACCCAAATCGGCAAGCTCGGCGGCGACGCGATCGATGCGCCAGCAATGGTGATCTTTCAGGCGGAGCGGACGCTGTGCACGGCAGTATACCGGTATGATCCGGCAGGCCTCGATATCGTCGGGATCCCCTGGAAGGCGCGTCGCACCCAATCTTGCCGACGCTGTGGGGGCTGACCCGAAATGAAAGCCGATCGAGCCTTCACCCCATGTCGTGAAGATGTTGAAATCCTCTGGCGCATCCGTGCCGTGATACCAAACGGTTGGCGCGCCATTCCGCCTGAAGGCCGAGCCCTCTAGCCAGCTTGCGAGATTTTGTGTCTCCCCAACCGCGTGCATGGCCTGCTCACATCGACGGCCCGACGAGCCCGAGCTCGTCAACCGGGGCAGTTTCCAGACGATGAGCATTCGGTACGCACCACGCCGGCCCGGCCCGCACTGCGCCGAAACAGGTCGCATGATCGCGCAATGCCAGAAGCGCACCGCGCGGCGTGAGGCGATAGCGGCGGGCATCGAGAGCAATTTCGACCAGTCGGGCAAGCCTGGCGTCGTCCAGCCCCGTGACCATGAGCCCAATGAGCCGGCTCTCGCCAGGTGCCTCATCTACGACGTACCTGACCGCCAGCATGAATGTCGGCTCGTCTTCGCCCCACTCGTATCCCGTGGTTCTGGCGACCGCGATCTCAAAATCGTCGCAACAGGTCTTCCAGCCCGGCCGCTCCTGCGTCGCCTCGACGGTGCCGTCATCTAGTGTCTGCAAGGTGGATGAAAAATCGTTGCCCCAGATCGCCGCGTCGGCGCCGCCGAGCCGCACCAGGGTGCCAACCGGGATGCCGTTGGCCCCGCTCATGAACCCTGGCCATAAGCTGATGCGCCGACCGGTTGAAGAGGATTGAGGGATCCACCGCTCAAGTCCCGGATCGCGCATGAACCGGGAGACAACGGCTATTGTCTCCGGAATGAGGGGCCGAATCTTTGCAGTCGGGTCGTTGTCGAGCTCGCGCGTCATGTCCTGCCCCAACGGGTTCCAGGCACGAATAGCACGGCGTCCAGCAAGTCCGGCCTTGGGCCCCTGCGCGGCGAAGTGGTTCCGGCGAGCCGGGTCTCGTTGGGGCTCGCCTGCGGTTCCAGTCTTCCGAATCCTAGTCCCTTCGGCGTTTGTTCGATCTCCGTTCACGTATTTTTTGCGTCATGACAAAATGAACCCGAGAGACTCGGCGGACGCGGGGCGATGACCTAAATACAATCCTAGTCCTCGCGTCGGGATGGAGTTCTGCGTATGGCCCCCAGAGCCAATTGGAAAGGCTTCCTGCGACTGTCGCTCGTCACCTGTCCGGTGGCGCTCTATCCTGCAACCTCGGACGCCGAGAAGGTGAGCTTCAACCAGCTCAACCGGAAAACGGGACATCGCATCAAGTACCAGCGGGTCGACGCCGAGACCGGAGAAGAAGTCCCCTCCGAGGACATCGTGAAGGGCTACGCCGTCGAAAAAGACACCTATATCGAAGTCACCCCCGATGAGCTCGACAACATCGCCCTCGAGTCGAACCGCACGATCGACATCAACGAGTTTGTCAAACGCGACGAGATCGATCCACGCTATATCATTCGGCCCTATTACTTGCGCCCTGACGGTAAGGTTGGCCACGACGCCTTCGCTGTGATCAGGGAGACGATGCGCAATACCAACATGGTTGCGATCGGCCGACTGGTGCTGACAAACCGCGAGCACATCATCGCGCTCGAGCCCATGGACAAAGGATTGGTAGGCACCCTTCTACGCTATCCATACGAAGTACGGCCGGAGTCCGAGTACTTTGACGACATTGAGGATGTCAAACTGACAAAGGACATGCTCGATCTCGCCCGGCACATCGTGAACCAAAAGACTGCCCGTTTCGATCCTGCACAGTTTGAAGACCACTACGAGTCCGCGCTCGTCGAACTGATCAATCAGAAGCGTTCCGGGACGCCTATTGTGCCGAAGGCGCGGCCGCCGGCGGGCGGCGCCATCGATCTCATGGACGCCCTGCGGAAGAGCCTCTCGAACGAGACGTCAAGTACTGCGGCCGGCAAAAAGCCGCGGAAGGCGACCGGCCAAAAGGAAATGCTACTGCCGATCGATGGCAAAAAGCCCGCCAAGGAAACCAGCGCCAAGAAGGCGCCGGCAAAGTCGCATCGAAAGTCGGCTTGAGCTATCCGGCTTCGCACTCCGGACAGGTATCTCCGATACCGTCGAGCACATCCTTCACGGCGGCGACAGCTTCGGTCGCAGTCAATCCCTCAGGCGGCGCTTGCCGCGCCAGGAACATGGCGCGCTCCCGTGCATGAGGATCGCCGCGATCGACAATCCAGCCGTGTTCTTCGCATTGCCGGATGGCGCCCGCTTCCTGCAGCACCAAGACCGCCCACCCGCGCGTGGTGCGGGTCGAGGGTCGTCTTTCCAATCGCATCAGCATGGCCGTATCCAATCGAGCGATGTGCCCATGCTCCCGCGTAAGACAAGGCGGGCGATTCGGGAATCCTGGAACCTTTTTTGTCCCCCTGTTCCACAGCCGCCAGAACAGGCGCCTGGAACCCTGAACTACAAGCTCGGCGCGCTCGCCAGAGGTCCCAGGTCCCGAGCTCGGGGCCCACGGATAGATTCTCTGCCGCCGAGTTTAGATATTCTGAACCCTGGCGATCAAAGCCGCGAGTTCGCTTTGCCGGTGCGTACCGGTCTTGCTGAAGGCTGTTTTTATCTGATTGCGCACGGTTTCTCGCGAGACATTGAGCTTCGTCGCGATTTCATCTGGAGACATCCCGGCGGCGACCATGGCAGACACTTTCGCTTCAGCTGGCGTCAGTGAAAAAGCTTCCGAAATGAGCTCCAGTGACGACCGCCCTGCCGCCTCCAGGTCGGTCAGCGTAAGGATGAACCTCGCCCCGAAAAAAGGAGAGCGCGCGGCTCCGTGGACCGGCAACAACTTCATCAAGATTGGTTTCTTGGCTTCTCGCCTGGCGACGATCACGTTCTTCAATGGGCCGCTATCCCCGGCGGCCCCAATCCCCGACGTCAAGTGATCTAGGCGCTGGCGCGCCTTTCCGTCACGGATAAACAGTCGGGCTTTCGAGACACGCAAATCGGCGTCGAATATCGACTCCGTATCTCGATTCATCCCCAGCACGATCCCATCGCGACCGAGAGCGATTGCGGGCTTTTGAACCAGGTGCAATCCGTCGAGGACGCCGGCAAGGTGCGTTCG
This sequence comes from Bradyrhizobium sp. USDA 4341, assembly GCF_054063755.1. Taxonomy (NCBI): domain Bacteria; kingdom Pseudomonadati; phylum Pseudomonadota; class Alphaproteobacteria; order Hyphomicrobiales; family Nitrobacteraceae; genus Bradyrhizobium; species Bradyrhizobium sp. USDA 4341. The sequence goes on from NZ_JBSSGO010000001.1 coordinate 525,889, forward strand.
GCCGACCGCGTCCGACAGGTCGGCAACTTCGGTGAGTGCTTGTGCCAGCGGCGCAAGCCGGTTCATGTCTTCGCGTTGGAACGGACCCTGTGCATCAGTTCGCTGAAAGGCGATCAGCCAGGGTTCTCCGGCCACGGGAAATCGAATCCATCCGCCCCATTTCAGGTTTCCAAGCCGAAGGAAATCGTTGAAATATGCATCCTTGCGAATCAAGTTCTGCAGCTCGTCGTAACCGAACATGTCTTCGTCGCAAAAGGCGGGGGCCAAAGGACGCCATGAGGAAGCAAGGAGGCTCTGAACGCGCGGGACGCGGATATCCCGCAGATGCCAACCATCCTTGAAGTAGACCTTGGTCAACGACTCCATGGATCCGGTGTAGGGCACATCCGTCGTTCGAACTCCGGCTTGCCTCAGGCTGGCACCCTCCGCTCCCACGACGTCACACATGTCTTCCAGCAGATCTCTCCATCTGCCGGGGTCGAGCGCCACTTCGCCCAGTCGGGCATGGACCCTCGAAAGGCTCGAAATCTCGATCGCCTGGTTAACCATTACGGGGCCATAAAAAACCGAAAATCCAATGACCTATCGGCAGATTTTCCCAAATTTATCGAACATGGCATCCCCCATTTGAGGTACGGCGCTCACTAACTTTGTGCATTCACCTTAAGACAAGCCCATCGCCGCCCGGGACTTTTTCGAGGCGGGCGATACCTCTACAATCCACGTGAATATCGGTCACTGTTGCCTGGAGTCGGTTTGTGAATGCGGTTTCGCCTGACGGCCTGGTTCTGAGGGCTGTCGAAGCTATCTATGATGCCGCGCCTGACCCGACGCGTTGGCCACACGCGTTAGGCGTGATTGCAGAATGTTTCAGCGATGCGGGAGCAATCCTGCTCTGGCACCGGGACGACGGATCCTACGGGTCGATGGTCTCAGAGAGCCTGGTTGAAGCGCAAAGAGATTACGAGGAAAGTGGTTGGACCCGCCGCGACCTAGCGGCCGCGCGCGCCATGGAGCGCGGCTATTTCTTCAACGGTGAGCCATTCACCAATCGTCATATCGTGTCGCGGGAAGAAACGCAGAGCGATCCGTTCTTCGTCGAATTCAGGGCACAGCATAGTCTAGGCCCTTTGGGATGCGTAGCCGTCTCGCCCGACCCTCACGTCGGCGTTATCCTGAGCATGCAACGCCATGCCGGCCGCGAAGAGTATTCCGACGACGAACTCGAGGTGCTGAATCGCCTCGGTCGACACATCGAGAAATCCTTGCGTCTTTCGATTCGCCTCCTGGATGCTGAACTCGTGAAGCTGCGGCTCGGCGAAGCGCTGTCTCGCATCGGGATTGGAGTCTTCGCCCTGGATTCAATCGGCCGAGTGGTGTTCTCCAATCCGGCCGGCGAGAAATTGCTCGGTGATCAGCTGCAGATCGTCCACGAAAGACTGCACATCGGCACAGGTCCAACCCGCGAAACGATCGACGAGGCGGTCTCACGAGCACTCCGCGGCCAACCGACGGCCCTCAGCGACGATCCGAAGCCGATCCTCGTCAGTTCGATCGGGACGAACCGCCGATTGGTGATCTATCTGTTGCCGGTCGCCCTTTCGGCCAATCTGGCCGAACAATTTCTTACTCACACGCGCGCCATTATCCTGGCGCTCGAGCAAAGGCTCGATGAGCCCGCAGATCCCGCTGTTGTCCGCGACGTGCTTGGCCTGACGCTTGGAGAAGCTCGAATTGCAGCCCTTGTGGGCTCCGGACTTCCGCCCAAGGAAGCCGCCGAACGACTTGGGATCACCGATGCGACCGCCCGCACCGTGCTCAAGCGCGTCTTCTCCAAGGTTGGGGTGTCTCGACAGAGCGAGCTGGTGGCCGTATTGGCCAGGCTCGTTCTTCGGTGATTGCATAACCCAACTGGGTTATGTCGATGCTCTTTGCATGATGTTTGCTGGCAACGGCGTTCGCCTCGGTTGCACAGCTAGCTGGCTGGCTGCCATCGCGGGCTCCTTCCGGAGAACCCCTGTGAACCAGGGTCTTCCGGCAGCCATTTCCAGAAACGGAGAAACTTTGATGATACGGGCTTCGCTAACGGCTCTCATGCTGATCGGCTCGCTGGCTGCCGCCGGCGCGCAAGATATCCGACCTTTCTGGTCGACGAAGGATGCGATCCAGGCGCGGAATTACTCGCCGAAAGTCAAGATCGCGGCGGTTTGCGGTCCGGCGGGCTGCTGCAGCGATCAACGATGCGCGTCACGGTATGGGTGTGAGAACAACTCGACCGGCCAATCCACCTGCACGGCGCGCTGATCTCTCGGGAGCAGACTGCCCTGTCGACTTGTTGACAGCCGAAAGGCGGTCTGCTCCTGCCCTGTCGCACGGCAATGGCTAGTGAGCGGGACATGGACGAAGATGATCGACATCTCCTGCACGAGTTCATGACCGGCCAGAAGCCGAAACCGCGCCCAAACCGGATGCTGAACACGGCGCTATGGATGGCGATGCTCGGTCTGTTTGGTACGTTGCTCTATCTCCTGTTCGGGAAATAGCGGATGACCGAGCCAGGCGACAATGGCACGGCTTCACGGATAACAAAGCGCGTCGTTGTGAGACCAACCTCTATTCGAAGCCAAAGCTCAACAGGACACTCCGCCGCCAGCGCCCTGACTGAATTCGGTCAAAATGGCAGTGCATGCCTTAACAGGCGACCGGACGGGTTCGGCGGGCCCCGCGTGATTTTTGCGTGATCATCGGATTTCGAAATGATCAAACTTTCGATGGGTTTTGGTCTTGCGCTTCTGTCAATCTCGCCACTCTTCGCGCAAACTGACAATGACCAATCGCGACAATCATGCTTCGGTCCACCGAACTACTGCATCAAGAAATTCGCTGAAAACCACGACCGGGATTACCACGAGCTGTGCCTGCTGGCTGAAAAGGTCTGCAGAAGCTACCAATACAATTGGCGGTTCATGAGGTCTCTCGTTAAGTCGAATCAAGTCCTCAATGACTGCTTTCCCGAAAGCATCTTTCCGCGCAAATAGGCGTCGCGGCGACGGCGCGAGACCTTCATCCGACAGAGCGAGCTGGTGGCCGTATTGGCCAGGCTCGTTCTTCGGTAGCCGCGGACGGGCCGTGATCGTCTCATCAACCCCGTCCGCTACCGGCGGTCTCGATCCCCAGTACATACGGATCACTTTGAATTGCCGCCTTCTTCGAGGAAAAGAGGAACGACCGATACGCCTCCACATGATCGACGGACGTTTGCGGGAGCCCCACCGGGAGCGGGGTAGCCGCCTCCGACGAACTCCTCTTGATTAGTTGAGTACGCGTATGAACGCCCGATCAGTGGAGGAAATAGATCACCGCGATCACCATCGCGACGAGCGCCGAACCGACGGCAATGGCAAGACAAATGCGAGCTGGGATTGAATAGGAATCGAAATGCGGCCGTTCGATCACGATGGTTCTCCCATGCCATACTGTGCAGAAGGGAGCACTACCGGCCTCTCAGACACCGGCGCCCACGGAGCAGGCCTGACCGGCGATGGAACTAAACTAACTGAGACGGAATTCGCCAAAAAGGGAGCCGGGCTGGCCATTCCCTTTGCTGATCGATAAGGCGGCGTTTCTTTAAGCAATCTACACTCCGTTCAACGCAACGCCGCCCGCTTGAAATACATGCGAGGCGGCGTTGGTCCTAGCCCCAGGAAGGCTGTTGCAAAATCCTGGCTCTCATGAGTTTGAGCCTGCTCGACAGAATCTTCCACGTCTTTGCGAACCGTATGACTACGGGTTAAGGCAGGAACGGTGAACGCTAGGGCCGGTTCGGCTTCTGGCTCGTTCCAGCGAGTAAGGCGAGCAAAAGTGCTGATCAGATCGAGTTCCACTTGAGGGCAACCTTGCGCGGGACTGCTGCCGACATCGAGGCAGCACTAGCCGTGGCACTTCCCACCGGTGCCATAGTGCCTCCCGAAGGAGTGTTGAGAGCACCGCGCGCAGCGGCGCTTGAAGATGACCTCGTCAGTCGTCTCCTGACGCAGTCTGGGAGGCGCCTGGAGCCCAGGCTGGGCGCGATGTCGCCAGCCGCTTTGTCGGAGATGCTCGCTGACCTGGCTGGCCCCGAAAGAGCCCTGCAGATCGACCAGAACGCCGAGCCATTGTCCCATCCGCTTGCCTGCCTGGTTGGACGGGCTGGCACCGGTAAGACCCACACCTGCAAAATGATCTGCGACCTGTGGGTTCGATTAGGCGGCGACGTGCAGCTGTGTGTGCTCGCCGGCAAGGCGGCACTGCGCCTGTCCCTTTCGACTGCGCGCCTGGCGAAGACCTTATCGCGGACGCTGGCGGAGCTGACCGAGCGCTATGAGCTCGAGGCTCTCCTGGCGGATGCCAGCACCTCGGTCTGGGCGCAGTCTATTTCTGCAGGAGGAGGCTTATGAGCTCTCGCTGTGAGTGAGTGCCGGTTTTCTTAAGAACGGCTTTGAGCTGATATCGTGCGGTTTCATAAGCGACGCCCAATTGATCTGCAATCTGAACAAGCGATCCCTCCTCTTGAGATAGAGCCTGCACAACGCGCAGCTCTGCGCTCGTGAGTCGGAAGCGCGACTTGAATTCAGCTACATTTGTTATGGAAAGGTCGCGGCGCAGCACCAGCAATACGCCCGGAGCCGGAGTGAACAAGGAGGCAATGCCCGTCGTTACGGACTCGCCACCTCGTGAAATCGGAAGCAGCGAAACTTGGAGCCGCGAACCTCGGTACGCAAAGCTAAACTCCAGATATCCCGAAGAACCTGGGGCGCGCTCACAGCAAGCAGACACAAGTCTCGCGAATTGGACCTCCTTTTGCTGTTCTCCGAACGACAGAATGTCGCGCGCACCGATGCGCAAGACTTCGGATGAGGCGATAAACTCTTGTGCCGCCCGGTTTGCCGCTATGACTCGGCGATCTCGATCGACAATCAACGCCGGATCTACAAGATTATCTATGAAGGTTGCGCCGTGAGCAGCACCCTTCTGGCGAACGGTTTGACGGTTGGCGAGAAAAGCCCCTCTCAGCTTGGGCCCGAGAAGTTGTAACAAGGGGGAAAGCCGCTGGTGCATTTCATCCTTTTGCCGTAGCCCGTATTGGATCGCCAACGTCGCCTGTCGTCGACCTTCACTCAAGATTCTTACCCCGGTGGCGCAATCGGCGTCGCCCTCCGGTTTTAGGCCTTCGTTATAAAATTCAGACTTGAGAAACGTGCTAATCGGAACAACATATTCAGGCAGAAGAACCGGCGTGAGCAATGGTGCGGTCTTCGACCAGATCTTCGCAACCTCGTTCACGTATGCAAATCGGCCATTATACTTTTCAACGTAGCCGTCGCTCCAACCAGTTGCGAGGGCAACGAGCGGTCGCCCGAAAGAAGGGTCGTGTGCCTGGATTACCACCCGAACGCCCGGATTTACACGCCGTAATTCTTCGGTCACCTGAAGCCAGGCTTCTGGATTGAGTGCTGCCGCATCAATCAGCTCGCCAAAATACGACGTCAGATAATCCAGATCCCACGCCTGCTGCGGCCGTCTTCCAGTAGCTCCGGTCTTCCTGTCAGCGCGTTCTGTAAAGTTGGGCATGCCTGAATCCCGTGGTCCAAACCCAAGACATTGAAACTGTCGTCAACTTGCCGCTGGACGGTAAGTGATAAACCTCTTGGTAGCGTATCTCGCGAGCCAGACTGTCGATCAGCATATTAAAGAGTCAGGCTTCGGTCGTGCAACCCAATTGGGTGATGACGTGCCCGTCGGCGGCTTGTAACCTAGATCCCAGCCATGGATTCCATCGGGCGACAACGAAATATTGGAGTTCGGCTCCCTTTGCAGAAGCACTGATGTCGCTTCTGCAAAGGATGCAACGGCCTACCAGCTTTCAACTGTGTCGTAACCTGGAGGGTAAACATGAAAGTGATGGCGTTTTTCTTCTTCCTGGCGATCTGCAGCTCAGCGCAAGCCGTCGAGCCAGTATTCCCCGCGAAAAACGCGCCTCGTCCCAACTTCTCGCCGATCCCAAGTCCTGTCATCCGCGTCGACAATCAATGTGGCCCGGTCAACTGCTGTTTAAACGATACGTGCCGCCGACGGTATAACAGCGAATGGAAGTCAGACCTCGGCCGGTGCGGAGCCTGTGCGGTGCAATAGAACTTGTTCAGCAAAGGAGCGAAAGGACGCGTCATGTGGCAATTATGGGCGTCGGTCGGCGTTGCGTCGATGCTTGCTATACACGCGCCGGCTGCACGGGCTGGTTCTTGTGGTGAATGCACAAGGATGGAGTCCGAGGGGCGGCGATCCTGCTCGGGGATCAGAGAGGCGGATCAATACAATTACTGCATTCGCCAGGTCGTCGATGCAGCGGGTCGTTGCTGGAGGGGTTGCACCAACTACAACGGCTTAGGTCCTGCCAGGCGCGACTGATGATGCAAGGCACATGAGCTCGCGTCAGCACATCAGAGACGGTGGAGTCCGCCCGGCCGCGGCGAGACATCGTCATCGTCGAACTCCTCGTCCTCGCGCACATTAACGCTAATGCCATCGGCCGTTTGGGCAATCAGACAATAGCCGAGTCAGTTTTGACAATCTGCCGTCAGCGAAACTGGGCGCGTGCACGCCCGTTTCCACGCCTGCGTACGGCGATTTCGTTTGACCTGAGAGACGGTCGAACCCCTATTCGAACTTGAGAGGGCCCTATCCAACCGTTAGGGTCAGGGGGGCGTCTTCAATTCCAGTGAGGCGAGACCTCCAGGTAGACGACGTTTCCCGTGTCGTCACGATAGACCCTTCGCTCCCGCTGGGTTTCCAGCAATGCCTCCATGTCGGCTTCGTTCCGATAAATCAGGCTCCATCCCATCATTCCTTCCATGTAGCCCCGACCGTAGTTCTCCGGCGTATAATTGCCGACGATCAGGCGGCCGGCAGGAGTCAGCATGCTGATGAGGCGAGTCAGCAGACCTGCAGCCGTCTGGTTCGGCAGATAATCGAACAGTCCCGCCGAATAAATCAGGTCGTACTCAGTCTGATCGTGTCCTTTGAAAAGGTGTGCGATCGACTTGTTCACTGGTGTGATGTTGAAGTCAGGATTGGAATTCACCGCTTCCTCAAGGGATTCTGCATCCTGATCAAGCGCAACAATCCCGAAGTCGGGTCGGTCGAGCAGCTTCCTGACGACATCCAGTTCCCTGAGGTGTCCGCTGGCGACCGACAGGACACGGGCGTTTTCCACCCGTGCGGCCGTTTTCGCAATCTCTTCGCCCAAGTGATCGCGGCGCCAGGTGATGCTCTTGGCGGCACTTACGCCGGTCGTCATCTGGTAAATTGCAGCACCAACTTCGGTGAGTTCGAGGCTCGACGGCCGATAGATATAGTCGAGCATCACCGCGTCGCCCGCATATCCCCGCGGCTTGCTGAAGGCTCTCTGGGTGAATGGATCCTGCAGGGCCAGTTCGTGCAGCGGGTGCGTTTGGCAGGTCGCCCTGAAATCAGATAAAGCACCAGCCTTCGCCGCCGCGTCGTAATGCAACCCGAGTTCTCGGATCATCTCATCGATTGCTTTGGTGCACGCGGACTCCGCCAAGCGCTCATGGTAGAGATCGAGTGTGTCTCGCAATTCTCCCGCAACTACCCGTGTTGTGATGCTTTCCATTTCGATTTCCTTTTGCCAGTTGCGGCAAAGGAATCGCATCTGGAAAAGTCGTTCATGACCCAGTTGGGTTATGCCGCATGGTGCGAGGCTTGGAACCGTGAGTGTGGCGCAGACGAGCTTCACCTCGGCCGGTGCCAGGATGACCACCTGCACTAAGCGGCGATACTGACGCCGAAACCGTCAGTCATCGTGCCGTTACACGCCCTCGGAGGCGAAGCCCGCTAGCGAAAATTGCCCTGTAGACGGCATCGAGCGGGAAGTTCGAGTGGACGTCAGGCCGCCGCCGCGTTCGGATCGCCCGCGGCGGTTTCCCATGCGAAGTCAGGCACGCCGATCACGCGGTTGCCCTTCATGTCCTTGCGCACGGTGACATAGGACTGCTCCGCAAGCTTCTCGAGGCGGGCGCGCCCGCGTCCCGGCGACATGCTTCCGCAGGTCCTGGCCAGCACCATGTCCGACGGGCACGGCTGGCCGTCCTTCGCTGCGCGGGCGACAAGCAGATAGATGGCCTTGAGGTCGTCCGGCAGATCGGATGCGATCTTCAGTGCACCAGTCCAATCGACGTCGGCATGTGCCTCCGGCGGCAGCCCGGCCCTCGCATAAGGGAGTAGCGAACGGAAGATCTCAAGTGTCGGTTTTGTCGCCTTCCTAATGCGACAGGTTACTTGGAACTCCTGGAACAGGGCAGGCTCCTGGGCGAAGGCAGCGTCCGGAGTCCCCATGACCTCCGCGGCGATCTGGTGAAGCAACGCCTCGCGCGCCACTTTCTCCTCCGGGGTCTCGCACGGCGCCGCCTCGGCCTGGTTCACTTCGCTGCTCACCGCACGCGCTGACACGTCCGTCAGGATGGATTGGGTGTCGGTGGCCACCGGCGACGGACGGCGCTCGACTGGCGCGCGTGCGGCGACCGGGAGCGGAGCCAGCAAGGCCGAGCGCGCCTCGTCATCGAGCTTGTCCGGAAGCGGCGTGATCGACGGCGTCGAGCCGCGCGCCTGTGTCTTGACCGGGCCGATCGCCACCGTGAGCGGCCTGCGAGAAAGCGCGGGACCGAGGGCGATGAACTGGCCGCGCTCGAGGTCGCGAAACATTTCGGCCTTGCTCCTCTCGATGCCCAGCAAATCGGCGGCACGGGCCATATCAATATCAAGAAAGGTTCTGCCCATCAGGAAATTGGAGGCTTCGGCCGCGACGTTCTTGGCGAGCTTGGCGAGGCGTTGCGTGGCCAGTATCCCAGAGAGCCCGCGCTTGCGCCCGCGGCACATCAGGTTGGTCATCGCCCCCAGCGACACTCGACGAGCTGCGTCGTCCACGTCGCCGGCGGCCGCCGGCGCGAAAAGCTGCGCCTCGTCGACCACCACAAGGGACGGGAACCAAAACTGGCGAGGGGCTTCGAAAAGCGCGTTGAGGAACGTTGCCGCCGCGCGCATCTGCTGGTCGATGTCGAGGCTTTCGAGGTTGAGGTCGCAAGAGACGCGCTGTTGGCGGACCCGCTCGGCGATAGCCACGAGCTCGGCCTCGCTGCGGTTGGCGTCGATCACGACATGTCCGTACTCGTCGAGGCTGGCAAAGTCGCCCTCCGGGTCGATGATGATTTGCTGAACGTTGGCTGCGCTCTGTTCGAGCAAACGCCGAAGCAGGTAGGACTTACCGGAGCCGGAATTGCCCTGGACAAGAAGCCGGGTCGCAATCAATTCGTTCACGTCGAGCAGCGCCGGGCCGGACTGCCCGAACCGCTCCAGCGTCATCCCAAGTTCGACTTCTGTCTTCATCCCCGACCTGTTGCCCACGCGGCTCGAAACAATGGCTCCGTTCCGTCTTAGCCGCGTGCGCGCGGCGACTCCACCCGAGCACGCTTCTCTCCGAGGGCTCTCCCCACAATTCAAGGCTTAGCGCGGCATTGGCTACTCACGGATTACTTTTTGCTTCAAGCGGCGCCAAGGATTCGTATGCGCTCGCCGGTAGGTGAGCGTTTCCCCTGAGGGGTTCTCCTCTGTTGCATCGCATGCTCTTGGCGGCCATCAGATCGCCAATAAGCGGGCTTTTTGCTTGATAAACCCAGGAATCTAGACCGAGAGTGGCCTTAACTGTCCAGTGGGTGGCCAAGCCTCCACGGTCCGATTAGACCAGGATCGAGTGATGAGACAGCGTGACGCTTACCTGCTGGTGGGCGACCGCACCATGGGCGTCGGCAACCGCGACGTCGTAGACCTCGTGGAAATCCCCTTGGGGTATCTGGTCAGGCCTGTTGATAGCATATGTCCAGCCGACCGTTCCCGGATTGGAGGTGCTGTCCGTCTGCAGTGACGCCGCAAACGACCCGATCGAGTGCGCCCCATCCCCATAGTCCGAGGAAACGAAGCTCGCGGAGACGACGTGAGTGTCGCTCAGATTGGCGTCCGTGAAATGGAAGCTGTCGGAATAGTAGATAGGGGATTGGGCGGCGCCGCCTTGATCGCCAGATATGCTCGCGCTTTGGGGGGCTTCGGAGATTGCCGGCGCGACGTTGTCGTCATGGATGACCGCATAAACAGGGGCTTGGCTAGTCCTGCCGTTGTCGTTGATAGTCAATGTCCCCAAGTAATTCTGGCCGCCCGGACTGCGGAACAGGTCGCCGTCGTCGCCCGTGTAGCTGAGCACGACATGTGCTCCTTCTGACCCGCTCGCCGGCACGAAGTTGGCCTGGAACGTGCCAGGCAACGCCGTATTGCTCGTGTCGAGAGCAATCGTTGGCGCTTCGCCGTCGGTGAGATCTGCATAGCCTTGCAGTGGCACGTCCAAGGTTGCCTGATCTACGACACCCGGAACTCCGTGTGTGTCGACATTGAACGTTTCGGCGGTGCCCGGAGCTAGGCGATAACCGAACAGACTCGGATCCGCAGCGGCCGTGTTGATCGTCACTTGCGATATTGTCTCAGTGCCGTCCGATCCGTGAACCTGAACGTCGACAGTATATGGCCGGCTGTCGAGTACCGCGAGCGGGACGATCTCAGCGTCCATAACCCCGACAGTCCCGGGGACCTGTTGAAGACTTCCGATCGCAAAGAGGTCGCTGTCGTCTGCGCCAGGTACCAATGAGACCGTGTACGAAGTATCGTAGAAGTCGCCGTTCAGGAATGAAAAGTGCGCGCCAATCCAGAGTCCCGGGTCGTGCTGCTCGGCCGGCAGGACACCGGCGAGGTACTGCCCTGAGCCGCCGCCTCCCTCCAAGCCTTCGTGAACGTTGTCGACATGAAGGTCGATAGCGAAATCCGTTCTCGTACTCACTCCGCCGTCAGCGACGATGGCTTGGGCGTCCAGATGCAGAATGCCCTCCATCCCTAGCGCCTCCCTATCCAGGTAGGCGCCTCCTTTCAACCAGAGGGATTCGGTGCCGTCCGCATTGGAGCGAAATTCGAATGATGTCGTCGAATAACGCCCGTTGTCATCCTTCGGGGTATCGAGGAGGAAGGTGGTCGTGCTGGTCGGCGGGATCGAAAAGTTAGCGATCAGGACGTCCGCCGTCGGGTTCTCTGCGGTGTGGTCCGTCACCTGGGCGAAGGCCAATCCGTCGATATTGCCGCTCTGCAGGTTCGCCGACACAACGTCGATCGGAACCGTAACAGTTTGCCCATTCGCGATCGCAAGTGCGAGATCGTAGTGGGTTTGGCCATCGTCATCCAACGGACGCTGCAGCACGAGCTTCTGGTCCTGGATGGCGAAATGTCCCGTGGGGTCCATGTCGGTTCCGTCCACGCCTACAATGCCCCAAGGGTATTGCCACGGCATACCGGCAAGTGAAGCCACAACTGTCCCGATCGAGGCGGTCTCCGAGAGCGAGGAGACCGCCGAGACGGTTACTCCTGACAGATCACTCCGGAGGTCATGGTTAAGATCGAGGTAGATGTTCTGCGTGGTCGAGACGCCATTAGCGTCGGTCACCACGACCGTGGCCATATACGGCGTATTGGCGAGATGAGAGGCCAAGCTGCCGTCCGTATCATGGTCCTGGATCACGCCTCCCGAAAGCAAGGCGTCGATTTGTGCGGGTGTTTTATCCCAGAAACTCGTTGAAACCCTGCTCCACCAGTCTCGGTTGAGCCAAGACATGTCCCCGGGGAACGGGGCGTTGTAGTCATAGTTCTCCCACTGGGCATAGTTCGGCGCGAGATACGTCCCGTGAGCATCCGTCTGCAGCGTGAAATAAACTGCCGACATGCCTGAGAGCGCGAAGGTCACCGGCACCGAAGGATTGTCGTCCGATCCTGCCAGGTAGCCGAGGTTCGGCATATATACCCCGGGATAGGCAATGACCGGCGTAGGGTTGCCTTGGACGTCCACGACGTGAATATCCTCCGGCGCGTCGTGTCGCGTCAGGTCGATGGTGACGTCCTGCTCGGTGAAACCGCCATTACCGTTGTCCAGATACAGCGCCCACGTTTCGTGGCCCGTTGCCCCGACGGCCAACGCCTTCTGATTGGTCATGTCATAGTGCCAAGAAGCGGAACCGATCGAACTATCTGTCGAGTCCTGAAGGCCGTCGATCACGATGTTGCCCGCTGGGACACTACCGTAGTCGGAGGAAATGAACTTGGCCGACATGACGTGACGGTCGGACGCATTCGGGTCGGCGAATGATACCGTCCCTGCGGCGGCATCGTAATTGTAGTTTGCCGTCCTCTCGATGCTCTGGGACGAACCCGAGATAGTCGTTTGATCGATGTTGCGTGTTGTCGTCAGCGTCACATCCTTTAGTATCTTCGAACCGTCCACGCCGCGTACCTCTATAGCGAAGGTCTCCCGGTTCGTTTGGCCAACTTGGAGCACGTGAAGCAGGTCGGGCGAACGCGAATAATTCCAATAGACCGTCCCATCCCAGGACCAAGCACCGAAGCTACCCGAGCCTGGTGGAAGCGGCGAAGCGACGGGCGTCGGCAACGCCCACGCATCGACAATGTCGCCGCCAGCGATCGCGAACGAGCCGTCCGCATTACCATTCCCCTTGGTCGCCGCGGTCTGTATGACCTCAGGTGGCGGGAGAATGGTATAGGCCACATGCGAGAATTGGTAAGGCGCATTCAGACCAGCAAATTGGCTGTCATAGAGTGGAAGCGTGAACGTCGCCTCGATCTGGGGCAACGTCGCATCTGGCAAGCCGTACTGGTTCAACGGCGTTCCAATCACGGTGATCGGCTGACTGAGGTAGAAAGTCGAATAGAACGGAATGTCGATTTCTTGATTATTCCAGATGTAAAAACTGCCGCCACCCTCGACCTTGAAGGAATAGCTGACCACCCTACCAGAACCGGCCGAATAGCCGTCCGTCAAGATCGACCCAACATCGTTCGAGTGGGTCACCGCGAAGGGTCCGGGAGCTGTGTACCACTGTCCACGATTGGATTCGATGACCAGGTCGGTCGGGAAGCGCAGGCTCGAAGCTGCATCCGAACCGATCGTAACGGCGACGTCCTGGACCGCCGTGCCGCCGTGACCGTCGTCGAGGGTGAGCTCGTAATGCTCAACCTTCGGCGTGGACGGCACAGCGTGGGTCAGGTCGTACTGCCAGGTGATTTCGCCGCCGGCGCCGGTCCCCTTGGTGTCGTGCGACACTGACGCGGTCAGCACGCCGAGCTGCGGCGAGTCATCAAGGTACTTCACCTTGATGACATGCGCGTCGGCCAGGTCCGGGTCGCTGAAGGTCACCTTCCCGCTGGCTGTCGTGTGCGAGAAGTCCACAGTGGCGGCCGCATCGGCTGTAGTTTCCGTCGGAGCATCGTTGGCGCCCGCGACCTGCAAGACTACGCTCTCCGCCGCGGCGCCCTGCCCATCGGATAACAGATACGAAATTGTGACAGCGTTCGACTCGCCGCTCGCCAAATAGGAAAACTGGCTCGGGTCAATCGAGACAACTCCACCGTTCACCATTCCCTGGACTATGTGACCATCTGCGCTTGTGAAAATGGTTGAGCCGTCGACGATGGTCAAATGATAGGGGTTACCAGCATCGTCAATGTTCTGGAGCAGATTTATGTTCGATGCCGCGGCATTTTCATCTGTCGAGTACATCGCGTCGCTATTTGAGACGGCATCTCCAACGTGAATCAACAACGACTTGTCGGCGGCCGGTGTCCAATACGCCGCTGTATTACCCTCTACGTCCACGCCGATTCCGCTGGGCTTCGTCAACCCTGCAGCAAGCAACGCCGCGGTGACAAAAGTATTACTGTTCTGCAGGAGTGGCATGTAGACGTAGTTCGAGGATTTCAACGAGACCAAGCTCGCCTCGATCGAACTCCATGCCGCGGACAGGTCGCCCCCCTGGAGCAGCACCTCTTGAGGCAGGAGATCATCTTGCTGGTAGAGATAGCCGTTGCCGCTAAACTGGGAATTCCAAGCGCGTTCGATGCCTGTGATGGTTCCGAAGGGCGAACTGCCTGTTGCATGACCGGCCTCTTCATTAACTATCTCGGATGCACTCGTCGCAGGGCCTGGAACTGTGGCATATGCCTCAATGATCGTACTCGCTCCGGCTGCATTGGTGTAGAAAATCGCCATATGGTAGCCGCCGAGGGCAACCGGCTTGTAGGTGACGCCGATAGTCTCGCTCATTTCACATCACTTCTGGTTGGGATTTGCGAATGGAAGCCGTGAGTTTCCGCTGCGATCGAGGGCGAATCCGACGTAGAAGCCCGAGCGGGGATTCGACGGATTAGCACTACTGAATCCAAAGTTTCGAAATTGATTTTCAGCTCTCACACCAACGAAAAACTTGGATCGGCTAGCGATTTTCTCTGCTTCAGCCGGATCACACCTCTGCAAGGGAAAGAACTCGTTGAGCAGGGTGAAAAGCGGATCGATTGAATGGGGATGACTTGAGAACAGATCATCGAGCTTGGCGACGAAAACCTCGAGCCTAAGAGCGCAGCTCGGCCGCTCCGGGACGTTAGATCCGGGAACAATCCTGAAGTGACTCGTCACCGCTGTCACAACAGCTTGGACGTCAAACAGACACAAGCCAGGATCGAAGGAGACGGATAGTGGCGGACCAACTCCCTCGCTCCCCCACGCAGCAATGCATCCACCAGAGATCCGTGCCTGAGCAGCGTTTTGCCCTCCTGCTCCCAATGTGCAGATGGCGCCACCGCTCGGTGGTGTCCCCTCGATCGCGAACCGTTCATATGGAGCGACCTTCTTCGCAGAAGCTGGATTTTTCGCGCGCCAACTATCAAGAGCTCCCAAAAATGCCGCCGGCGTCTTTGGCTCGCCTATGGCGTCCCGAACACTGCCTATCTCCGCGCTCGTAAGTTTCGGAAGCCCTCTAATCACTCCTTGTAGCTGTTCGACGGATTCTATGCCACGGGACTGCAAAGCGCTCAGATCGTTCGCCTGAACGGTCACAGAAGCAGAACAGGCCTGCGTCAGAGGTCGAACAGTGGTGCGAAAGTAAAACCTAGGCGTCTCATCATTCGCCTTCGCGAGGGGCCCCGGATCGCGTATCCCAACTGGCTCTGCCGCTTCGACGACGGCTCCCCGGACGTCCACTCTCGTTTGGGCGTCCGCATCGTAGACATCTCCAAACGCAGCGAAGCCAAACAAGGCCGCTAAGACGAAAACTCTCCCGACGTCCGACGAACGTATGTTCAACTCATCAGCTCCGATCTCGTGCGACGGAATGATCGCACTCGTCCGAGTAAACGTCATCTTCGACAAGCCACTACTCACCGGAACAGAGATAGCTCGCCGTTGCACCTTCCAAGAATGAAAATGACCTCCGGACACTCCGAAGCTGTGGAGACCTGGGGATACCTTTGAGGGGATCTCTCGCAGTCCGAATTGAGCGCGCGCAGCGGTCGGCACCAACACCAGCGCAGTAATGGTCATCACCATCCCGGCAAGCCCGAATACACCGAAGGACAACAACGATCTGATCACGAAGACATGAGCTGAGCGCTTCAGCACTTCGCCGCCCCTAACCTACAAGAGCGACAAAGCGTGTCGCCGGCAATCGCGACCTGCACCGTCGTACTGTGCCGCGCAAAGAGCTGTGTAGGCTGCCATATGCGTAGAAGCCTTAGGTCGGGCGTGTGACGGAAGGCTGCGGGAGGCATGGGCAATGATGCTGGCTAACAGCGATGACTGCGATCACGTTTTAGAATGACGTTACATTCTCGCAATACTTCCGACTTTCTGTCAAGGACTCGTCTCTCAGACTCCGCGATACCGCCTGCCCGCGAACCGCGCGGATAACTAATCCTTGGATTGGCCAGAGCGAGCTTGCTCGCATGGCGTACCCAAGTGCTTATCGGGGAGAGTGCGTGCCGTTTTCGATTTGCCGTACAGCAGTCCTGCCTTCGGATTTGTCCCATCGATAGTAGGACAACGCCATAACTTGTTTCGGACGGTCACGTGGGCTGAGCGATCTGCTTCATCATAAAATGGATCCTGAGACTCTCCTAACGGCCATCGGCCACAACAGACTAAACGGGTCGCGCCGTCCCGCAGCAGCGGGACAACCCTCGATGACCGCAGCATGCCCATCGTTACGGTTTTTGGGGACACATAAGAGCGTGACGGATTTCAGCCGGCCAGGCGGACGGCTCGCCAAGGTTGTGGCGTTAACTCGCGCCGATATGCATACTCGGACGGTCGCCGCGCCCTCCCCTGCGCATCCATTCGCGACAGGCCGCTCCTCCTTGCCTCTGGCGAAGACGGTTCGAATCTTTGATGACGTTGTGGCCTACGGCTGCAAAGCCCCGATCGGGCTCGTCAGCTCGGCGTCGACCTCATCTGTCTCCCCTACCAAGACTGTCTCATCTTATCGTTGTCGCGGCGGAAAACTAGCGTAAATCGCGAGAGGCCTCGCGACACGACCAAGCCCCGTCTATAGGGCTGTACTCGGGGATGGCTCACCTCGAAGGGCCTGAACCACGCTGGTGGCAGTCGCCTGGCAATTCACTCCTCATCCGGCGACAATACACCGGCATCTATGAGCACCCGCTTATCCAGCCCCCCGACCAGGAAGCGGTATCCGCCCTCAGTCAGGTACAGGATCTCGCGGGTCGGCGAAGCACCGGTAACCGTCACCATGCCGCTGGAAAGCATGTCGTTTCCAACGCCGTTCTCGATAATAAATTCGAGGCCTTCCACATGAAGCCGCCTCGGAATTAGGGCTCCGGGCTCCAGCATGATGCGGTTCTGGATGGCACTGGCGGCCAGGGTCGCTGCTTGGCGCGATGTCATCTTGAGGACGGCGCGGTTCCTGCGTAGCGCGGTGGCGCTGCGCCAGGTCGATGTTGGTTTCAGGGTGACCGATTCGACGGTGGCGAGTTTTCTAAAATAGGTGTTCGCGATCTGCCGCTCGGGATCGGCAGCATCGCCCCAGAGCGATTCTCGACGTCGTTGGCGGGATTCTTCCGACGGATTGGAGGTGCCTTCCCCGCCGTCGGTCTGGTTCGTGAGAGGTCCCGTTCCGAGGTCATGGCGGCCGATGATCTGGATCAACTGCCGTTCTCGGGCAAGCGCCTCCGCCTCGTCCTCAAAAAAGCTGTCCAAGTGATAGTGGATCGACACTTTCAATCGAAAGAGGCTTCTGATCACGTTCAGCTTGTGGGTCAGGCGGGTCGTATTGCGTGCTTCCGCCTCATGATCGAGCACACGCAAGTTCACGCCCTTGCCAACGTAGAACGGCCGACCATCGGGCCTGTGGAGAACGTACACGTAGTATGGTTTGCCTGCCCTGATTGACGCCCTGACGGAAGCGACGTCGGTCAAAAACTCAGGTTGATCCTCGCTCGCCCGAGCAACGTACAGGCCCGGCTCATTATCGATTGATGAAGGGTCCATGTTGAAAGTCGATCACACATCGTTGTTTATACCGCTCCCTCGATAGAGGAAGATCAGACCGGCACCGGCTGGGTCAGGCATCTGATGCCGCCGCCGCCATTGAGAATCGTCCTTAGGTCGAGCATGCGGACCGCCCGCCCCGGGAAATGGCGCTCCAGCTCCAGCTTGGCTCGCAGGTCGTTTTGAGTCTCGCCAAATCGTGACGCAAGGACAGCGCCGCCGGTGACGAACAGGTTCATGTAGGTCGCGGCCATCGTTGCGCTGCCGACCGAGCCATCCGGGACCACCTCGAACGCTTCGATGCCATTCAACTTTCCCTCCGTACTCAATTGCCGCAACATTCCGACGTCGCGCTTGCGCCGCCAGCTTCCCGGTCCCGATGCGACGTTTTCGACCAGGAGCTTGCCGTCGGGCAAAAAGGCCATGAACCCATCCGGATGACCGGTGGTGATCGGTTCGGTCCGGTCACCGTACAGCCAAATCACATCGCGAATGCCGACGCTGTCGAAGGCCCCGGTGATTGCCGCTTCATCGAGGTGTGGGTTGCGCGACAGGAGGCAACTCCGCGTCGTGACCGCGATTCCTTGACCGTCCGTGATGAACGCTCCGCCCTCCGCAACGAACGGCATGCCGATCACCGGAACGCCAAAATCGTGCGTGCGCGCCAGGCGGTCGCCGGCCCGACTGCCCCGGGAATTGTCCCAGGCGTTGAAGTTGAAGTCGATCGCGATCGTTTCGGCCCCGCGCTTTGCGAACACCGGCGCGATATCACGCATCCAGATATCGTCGACCGGTGCCGGTACGATCTCGACTTCGGGCCCGAATTTCCTTCCCCGAGCCGCCGGCACCAGGTCCGGAGTGGTCAATAGTTTTATAGGCTCATACTCCGCGATGGCCCGGATCACACCATCGAGCTCGCGCTCGACCTGTTCCTTCTCGGCTCCCCATTCCCGGTGCACCGCCCACGCCATAATCGTGCAGGCGTGAGGCTCGTGATCGGCGGGAATGCGGATCTCGTGATTTCCTCTCACGCGTCCACCACCGACGGAAATGGTGCGCTCAGCCATTCGCGATAGCCCGGATGGCCCCAGCGCCACAGGCGATCGGCGTCCTTGGAGATGTTGATGCGACGTCCATTGAGCAGGCTGGTCACCGGTTCAACCGGGCGCAAAACGCGAAAGGGAGACTTAAAGAGCGAGGCGCCATCGAGCAGTGGGTAAAGCCCAAGTGCCTCGCCCAGCTTTGCAGGTCCGTTGCAGAGCTTGCGCTCAAACCCGGAACCACGATTACGGATCGTGCGATCCGCTGACGGATGGACAGAGCGGCGCTCTGCCATCGCATCGAGTCCGATCATTGGCACTCCGGCCCTGATCAGAATTGCACTGCCAAATCCCTCTTGCCCGCAGACCAGGTTGAGGCAGGGCATCCCCCGGTCGTGGTGGATGTAAACGTGCCCGTGCGGGAGCAGCATCGAGGAGCTGCGGTTACGGCGCTGCGCTGCTGCCCCAGGATGACAGTGCGAGGCCATGTCGGTCTCATCGTAGGCCTCAGCTTCCGCGATGATGACCCCTCCATCCGTCGCGCGGCGGAGATCGGTGACGATCACGAGGCATCCGACCGCCTTCTGGGCCACCTCGACTGCAGAGCCAGCAAAGAAATCTGGCTCGATCGAAACGTAATTTTTCAGATCGAAAGTCATAGACTACTCCTTCGTGTCTTCAATCGCGGCGCCGCGCAGGCCGCAAAACACACACTAGAGGAGCTCAATTATGTGTCAAATAACTCTATGAAATTACTATATTATCCGGTTCTCCTCGACGACTCCGTCGATGTCGCGAATTGCGCGGGTTTACTCGGCCAATTTCGCGACATCGTCGACCGCATCCTGCACATTGTCTCCGAGAGCTTCGACCCGGCTCTTATAGCCAAACTCCGCAACCACCGTATCAAGGTCTTGCGGACCGCGGAGTTTGTCATGGCAGATGCGTAGATATCGAGCGATCAAGCCGCTGTTATACCCGAACACCCCATCCGACGAGATCGACAGCCGCGTCCGTTGCCAGCGATTGCCATCCTTGTACGCGATACTTGGAGCCTTGGTGCTGCAGAAGGCCGCGTACTGCGCCTTCGAAGTCTCGGCATCCCGGCACGTGTAGTGCTCTGGATAATCGTCCTCATATCTCACGTCGCATTCTCGCAAAAGCGCTTCCACAAGTCTTCCGTTCGGCAGCTCTTTGACGACCTTCTTGTCCGACAGAACCGACCAGATGCACTCGCCCATCTGACATTCCACGCGCATGAACTGGTCCGCAGTGGCGCCCGAGCTGGTGGACTGCTTCAAGAACTCATCCAGTTGCGGCGTAAATTGCGAATAGAAATTGATGACGAAAAAGTTGGGATTCCCGATCGCGATCGGTTTTGCTCCGTCGGACGCGCCGGTCAGCACGAGCGCATTAACGCCTCCCTGAATCGGCGAGTCGATGGCCACGTCGACCTTGCGATCTAGAAGGAAGCGGCGGCGCGCGAACGTCAGCGTGACGGAGTCGACCTTAACTTCGACGAGATCTCGCTGCCCAAGTCGGACGGATACGTTCCTTGTCGTCAGCGCCGGGCCACAAAGAAAGTAGGTTAGTGAGACGCCTGCGAGACCATCGACCACGAGGGCATCACGCAACTCCTGGGGTACCGCTATTTTGGACACGACGCCTGCACAGGCCGCGTCGGTCAACTGGCTGCCGATCTCGCCCAGCCTACTTTCGATCGCATTGATGTAGCTGTTCTGATCCTGGAATGTGAGGGAGGAAAGACGGTAGTGATTATCGGAGCGCAGATACTGCAATTGCCGGACGGTCTCCTGCGTTGCCGGCATCTCCCGAACCTTCCGGATCAGCTCCGACAGCTGCGTGGCGGACGTCTTAGCCTTACGGGCCTCCGCATTCTCCTGCTCCGCGATCGCGAGCTGAGACAGCTTGGATTTGCACGCGACGACCACGTCCACCCTGGTGGTCTCCGGAAGCTGCGACTTCCACGTCTCTGAGCAAAACGATTTCAGCTCGCTTGCCGAAGTGAAGCCCTCCACCTTGGCCACAAGGCCCCGTTCGACCTCCATCTCAGCATCTCGAGCCGCCCGCTGCTCCCTCTGAGCCTGCTCCATGCTCTCGTTGAGAGCCTGACTGCGCCGATGAGCCTCATCGACGCTCGCCTGGCGCTGTACGCGGTCGCCCGCCGAGTTTTGAAGACGGGTCATGCCTTCAAGACGTTGCAGGTAGGCGATGAGCCCGCGGGAATCCGCGCCAAATTGCCTGGCGCACTCGGTGACCCGGCTGCGGAGCTGGGCAAATTCATCCTGGCGCCATTCCGCCAGCGGCACGCCATACGGCGCCCCATTGGCCGACCAGGATTGTCTCGCGACCGCCGATTGCGACACATCGGAGCAGGCTAGCCTCGAAATCGTCTCCAAACTGGAGGCGTTGGCGGAGATGTTTTGAAGAACCAGGAGAGCGAAGCTAGCTAGCGTCAAACGTTTCATGGAGTGAGGTTCTTTGAAAAATCGCTGGAGGGAATGATTCGCTGCGCATGATACTGCAGCACGTCCGAGAAGCCGCCACACAGTCATAACCAATGTCGGATTATTCTCCCTCTACAAGACCGGGGCATTGGCGGCGCTCGTGAAGTTGACAGGCCAACAGCCAACCACAACGGCGCAACGGGCGTTCTGATCTGTCGTTGCAATTGGCGCTCCACTCGTTCGCGTCCGAAAAGAGCGCCAACCTATCCATCTGGCCTCTCGGCAGGATTACAGGAATCGATAAAATGCCGTGAGTTACTGGCCAAGAGTCGCTCTCAGCCGCTGGCGGACCGTGGCTACGACGCTGATGGCCAAGGACCTATTCCAGTACCAGCCGAAGCCGCGGAGTTTCAAGAGAAGAAGGTGTCGTCGCGAACATCGGGCTTGATTGACCCAAAGGCGCCACCGTCGGGATGACCCGATTGCGGAGCTGACCCTGGTCACGCAGGAAAATGAGCGACCGTCAACGCGAGTTGCCGAGCCAGTGCGCCCGGCAGGACCACGTCGAAAATCCCACTGAGCTCCCGGTAATACCAAACGGTCCCGTCGCGCCCGCCTGTGAAGCGGCGCCACAATTCGTCGCCGATGTTGCGGTAGTCGTTCAGAATCGCCTCTGCATTGTCGACCTTGTCAGCAAGAGATACGAGCAACGACGAGGGCGCTTTTTTCGGCAGTAGCGAAAGGTAGGCTTCCTTCCGCGGACGCCAGGCCGGCTTCGGTTCGCCCCAGGAATCGGTGCAGTCGGCCACGATCTGCGCGACGTCACCACCGAACCTTTTCCTGACCTCGTCGAGCGTTGCTTGGCCTCCTTGATCCTCCGCGGCGTCATGGAGAAGGCCGGCGATGGCCTGAACCTCCGTCCCGCCGGCGGACAACACGCGGCTGGAGACGCTCAACAGGTGCGCGATGTACGGCGTGCCGCTCCCTTTTCTGATCTGTGTCCGATGAAGGTCGGACGCGTAGACAAGGGCTTCGTCGTATAATCTGGTAAGTGCCATCGATTCCTCCTTTCACAGTACCTGCCGGTACGGGCTTCGTGGTCCGTCCTACCTTCTAGAACACACGGCATCGTCGATCTTGTAGCGACCACCCGAGAATTTCGTCCAGTCGCATGCTGTCCGGGACCTCGCCATCGCCTCGGCAATGTCGAGGTCGCCGAGAAGGCACTGCGCGATCATCGCTCTGATCCTTACGTATGGGCCAATTCACGGTCCGCCTCTGAACTCCGGCTCATGTCGGCCAGTACGGCGTCGACCTGCCGGCGGCATTCTGGGATGTTCTTTTCGCTGTGGCTCTCCGTCGTCGGCGGCCGCACCCCTGCAAAGACGTCCACGGAGCCACTATTGCCGCCGGAAGGATGCGGAACGTGAACGGCCCGCGTTGTGCCGACGCGATAGGCGTACGAGCAGTCCCGGCCTGGAAAAGTCGGAACCCCGCCCAGCATTTTCATCACATCCGCGACGTAGTCCGCCGTTGCGCCCAGGACAATGACCAGCTTTACGCTGTCGGGGAGAACCGACAGATGACGCTTGATGCAGGTCCTTACGAACTCCGGACGTTGCCTAAGGGTGTTCTTCGTGATCTGGGCGCCCTGCATCACGAACTCCGTGCTGCCTGGTTTGGCATAGGCGACCGAGCATCGGACCAGCGAGGCGAAGCCGAAGACCTTTTCGCTCGGCTTGAACAGGGCATCGATGGAGGCCGTCTCGCCGAGCAGGCCCATCGCGACCAACAGCTTCTTCAGGTTGGAGCGCATCCTGCGCTTGTCGTCGTTGAACGGAATATCCTCGAACCGTATTCCCGCGCGCGCTGTGAGATGTCGGTCGATGAGCCGGTTCTGCTCAGGTCCTTTGGAAAACCCGAGCACCAGGATTTCCGGTGCGCTGGAGCCCCAGTAAGCGGGATTGGCGCGCAACAGCCATCGATGATTTTTGACCTCATAGGACTTGCGATCAACCGAGTGCCATGCGGGCTGCGGCCCGTCGAAACAAGCGCGGCAATCATTGCACCCATGCATGAACGCCGACGACGTGTGAACCATGCTATCCATTATATTCCCTCGAGAATTGCGATGTGAAATGATCACTGACGCCGAAAATGACCGCTCTTGTGAGCTGCGGTAACGAGCAACCCGTTATCGCCGAGGACCGCATAAACATTGAGCCAGCGCTCCACGACCTTGAGCCCGCGGTCGCCGCCCAGGTGATGACGCAGCCGTTTGATGGCCGACTTGTCGAACATGAGCCGCTCCGCGCCATTGGCACGGGAAGCCGACCCAAACTGGATCAGCAGGTCGACGACGAGTGGAGGGATCGCGCGCTGCTGCAGGCGCGTCCTCGAGTGTGTCGTCAGAGGCAGATCAGCCGTCGCTAGCGCGCTCACGAGCGGCCTCCCTCGGAAGAGCGCAGCGTGACCTCGAGCGCCTTGCCGACGAACATCGGGACGTCAAGCTCCAGAACTTTGGCGATCCGCCCAGCGCGGTCGGCGTCGAAGGCGAACGTGCCGTCGAACCAAGGCTGTACGTCCGCGGCGCTCCAACCCAGCTTGTCGGCCAGCTTCTCGGCCGGTTCGAATCCAGCCGCCTGGTGAATGAGCCGGGCGTACACCTTCGGCGTCTCGGCATCCCGGATTGCGCGCGTCAGGAAGCGATCGTCGGCGGCGCGCTCCGGCCAGGGAATGAAGCCGCGACGTCCGGAGAGCCAGCGCTTGGCTTCGGCGAATTCTACCGCGACCGGTTTCGAACCGGGAATGGTCTTCAGCCGGCCTTCGCTTTTATCCGACGTCGCCATGCGGACGGCGCCCTCGCTCATGTTGGCAAGCAGCGCCAGTTCGCGGGTGGTGAAGGTGGCCGACTCGTCGCCCGCCCATTCGAGCTTCCACCTGGCGAGCGCCGCGTCGGCGACCATCCGGCAATAGCCATCGGGAGTCATGAAGCGGTGCTGTTCCCCGGCGGAGGAAATGCCGCCGATGCGCGGGGTCCCTTCCATGAAGACCTGCAGATCCTGGACTTCATGCTCGCCGAATGTGTTCAGCCGGCTGCGATTGAATGCGAACTCGTAGGCCCGCTCGAAGGACGCCGTGATGCTTGCAAACAGCGAAAGGTCGACCTTCGAGGGAGCTTCATGGACGTACTCGTCCTTGTCGCCCGGGGGAAAGCCAATGAACGCTTCGGCCTTCGCCGGGCCGGAGCTGATGAGGACGTGATCAGCCTCGAAAAGGAAGATCGTCCTCAGTTCATCGAGCATCTGTTCTTTTGCGAAACCAGCCATCCTGCGCTCCATGCAAAAATGCAGACCAATTTGCATTATCGCTTGATAGCAGCAGCTACTAGGGCAAGCAAGTCATTTATGCAAACTCATCTGCATGTTTGCATTTATGGTGTCCATTGCTGGTGTTGGTCATTTTATCGGGTCGCTTGGTTCTCTTGACGGCTTATAATCTATTTGTTACAAGCCATAACAATGAGTTTGCGAGCCTGATGACATGAAGCCCGAGGACGTCGCCAAAGAACTTCAGAAAGCCTGGAAGCTGGCGTGGCCGGATACGATCAAGCTGCTCAACTACATGGAACAGCAACCAACAACGCCACCCCATTCGACCGCCGAACAGCTCCAGGAGGCGCTGAGCACATCCCGCCGCAACATGAGTGTCCTCCTGAAAGGCATTGACGATGCTGGTGTCGGAAAGCGCGTGGTCGGCCGGCGCGGCGCGCCAACCAGGATCATGTGGCGATACACCTGGAAAAGCATTGCCAAAGTCGCTCGTGGAGAAGGCGGCCCCGAAGCTCTGCGGCCGCTCGACAGCAAGGAAGCAATGTCGAGACAGCCCCGCATCGAGCACAGCTATGTCCTGCGACACGATGAGGATCCGATCACGCTGATGTTGCCGCGGGACCTCACTCAACGAGAGGCCGACCGCCTCGCGCTGTTCATCCAATCACTACCGAAAGAGTGAGCCCAAGGAGGAGCCCAGTGAACACCTATTTCGCCGTTGACGCGCAAAGCCTGCCGAATCCGGACGACCCTGAAATCCGTCGCGCCCTCATCTTCGTCGTTTGCGACAGACAGCGCAAACCGAAGCGGGACATTCTGATCACCGGGGTTGGCGGAAGCTTGAATGACCTCGACCGAGCACCGTTCATCGTTCTGCCAAACGGCAGAGGCGACAACGGAAGTGAATGCAAGAGCAATGAGGAGCGCTACTTCGACACCAATATCCGCAGCAAGGCGATGAAGCCTCGCGAGGTGTTCACCGTGTGGTGGTCATCCAAGGATCAGCCTGCGCGACGCTTCGAGACGACCTGGCGGATCAACAGGACCACTGCGGTCGCGGGGCCACCCATTCCATGATCGCTCGACGACCTCTCTTGCTGGCTTTGCCGAGCTCGCTCGGAGCATACCTGGGTGTCTTTTCTCTGGCCGCTCCGGCAGTCCACCGACGCGGCCGACACATCGGCCAGAGCGCGCTGAACGGCGCGCTCGCCGATCACGCGAGATGGCAAGAAGATCCGACGCGCGGCCGGCGCGCCCACTTCGCTGGCCGAGACCTGTCCGGCCTCGATTTCGGCATCGAAAGCCTCGAACAGCTCCAGCTGCGCGGCGCCGACTTCACCGAGGCAGATCTCAGCGGAATTCGAGCTAACGACGTCAATTTCTATCACGCGTCGTTGCAGCATGCGAACCTGTCGCACTCCCATCTGAAGGCGCCGGTGTTTCGTGGGGCCATCCTTCATCAGGCGGATTGCAGGAACGCGGTCTGGGGCTGGCCAGCGCCAGATGCGCAGCTGTGCCCAGCTAAAGTCGCCGCATCGGATCAGGCGGTGTTCATGAGCACCTGCCTTCACGGCACCAAATTCGATGGCGCTCGCGTGCGGGGGTATTTCAATGACTGCTCGCTAAGCGGCGCATCCCTTTGTTTCGCTGACTTCTCTCAGTCCGAGTTTTCCGGCAACGAAGCAGACAACCGCTTTGCCGGTGCCCGGCTCGTTGAGACAAAGTTCCGGTATGCAACCATAACGTCCGCCAGGTTCGACAAAGCCATCGTCGAGGGTGCAGACTTCCTCGGAGCCCGACTGCATCCGCGAATCGCGGCCTATCTGCGAGATCGAGATGCCAGGAATGTCGAGGCGTGAGTTTCTGGTCGTGAGCTTTCTGTTCGTAAACTCGCGAGAGCAGCGTCCCCGAAGTTGATCGAATTCGTGCCGAAGTCGCCAATTGGAGCAAAGACATGTCGCGCAAGCACCCGCAAGATGGACCGTCGCTGAGCAAGGCCCCTCATAAGAAGCGCAAACCGTTGACCGACAAGGAACTCGCCGCAAAGCACGAGAAGGAAAGGCAAGCTGACGAAGCGCGGAACGCCCGAGTACAGGCCGCAAAGAAAAAAGTTGCTGCAGGACGCCGCTTTAGTGAGGCGATCACCGCGAACGGCGGCACGATCCCGCTCCGCGGCGGCAATGCGCCGGAATTCTGGTCGAAACTGAAGTAGACGTCCCGGGCCTGGGCATTTTCTTCATCCTTTCAAGCGGCGGCCTTCTTGCGAGTAGGCACGTATCCCGCGGGAGGCCAAGGGCTCACTGGGTCGGACGCCGCCTATCAGCGCAACGCCTTGGCGATTTGCACCACGGCGCTGTGGCTGATCATCCTCGTCTGAAGCAACGATACTTCGCGCAACACATCCGCTGGCGCTCCGCTCTTAGCGTGCCCCTTTTTACTAAACAAAACCGGCTTACCGTCAGCGGCAAGCCAGGATCTGGCGTAAGCGTGCTTCACCGAAGACCGCGACTCTCCCATGCCCCACACAAGCTCGAACCCGACCGTTTCGCTCGGCTGCGATCCATCGGCAAGCGCAGCAATGTCCGACGCCATCACCTCTTCAAAGGTTTCGGGACGCGATGCGGTCGCCAGCTTCGCAAAACGACCGAGAACTTGGACGCCATCTTTCGCGAACGTGCTGCCCGCCACCGCTATCAGAAGGCGCGCAGCATCAATTGGTTCCATCGCAGCAGCACTACGCCCAAAGCCCTTGAAGGTGATTAGACCCACCGCTCGAATGGTCCTTAATTGAAGCTGTGCAGTCGGCCTTTTGATTCCTATTGCATCCGCGACGATGTCGGCCAGCGCTAGTGAACTGAGCAAAGTACGATCCTCCTGGAACTGATCGTGAACTTTAACACGACAACCTCTCCAGTGGACCGTTTCGTCGTTTGGGAGTTAATTTCTCGTTGATGAGGATGTAAGGGGTCCAGCCCCCGGGCTCGCCAAGGCTGTGTCGCTACCCGTCGAGTTGAAGTGCTCTATTGCGGAGGGCTTTGCGCAAGCCGGCACTGTTGCGCTTTACTCACCCCTCTCAACTCCAACAAGCCCTCGACGCTCAGCGCTTGGCGCTGGTCGACGCTTCGATCAATCACGAACAGCGGGCTTCTCGCGCTCGAAAGCTTTACCGCATCTCGCCTGAGCATCTCTGCCAGAGCACTTTGCATCGGCCGTGACGCGAGCCTCCGCTCAACTGGCACTTATCGCGAGCATATTCCCTACTCTGACCTCGCCTCGTTTTCAGAACTGCCAAGAAAGGAATGGGAAGAAGGACTGGCCGAGCTGGAGGAAAAAAAGCTTGCTTACCTCGGACACGGCGGAATGAAGCTGACCTGGCGATTTTTCTGTCTCTTCGACCCGGTCTTCAGAGGCGCCGATCCAGTTGGTGATGCGGCGATGATCGCCGGTCGCCTAGCTGACTCCGCAGATATTTTTGCAGCCTCGGATGACCTCGCTCGATCCGACCTAGAAGAAAGGCGATTCAATCCCGCCATGATGTTTCTCGTGGAAGCGACCGACGGTCGCATCAGGCGAACCATCAATGGTGAATGGACCTACTTAGGTTCTGGTTCCTCCAGCACCTGGAGTCCGAATGACCGGTATCGACTCCGAAACGTCCATGAGAACGCAACGCAGATTGCGCTCGATCTGATCAAAGATCCCGGCTGACACTCTTTGACGTAGCTTTGCTCCCCGGAGCATAGCAGCACCATGGGCCCCGCCGTTCAGACCTAGGGACGTGGACACTCATCGCATCTTGAGGTCTCGGAATGAACCGGGCACCACGAAAACCGTGACACTTAATTGGGTCCTTGACGCTCAATTGAGTTTCAGCACACTACAAGTTGTAAATTGTCCTGCGACACATAAGAGTGTCATCTTAACCAAGAAATCCCAACGATTCCAGACCGAGTGCGACCGATAAGATTGTCGTGCGCGACTCAAAAGCGTGTATCGGTCGGGTCTTTGCGACACATAAGACGGTAACGGATTTCCAATGGAGCCCTGGCATCGACCACCGTTGCAACGAGCGGCGGAGCGGTCGAGCCGTCGGCGGGACTACATTCTCGGCCGAGAGTGATCCGCGCGGTACTCCTCCGCTCGCTCGAGATAGTCGCTGTAGCAGTCGCGTAACGTGTCCGACTCTGGGAGATTGTCAATCTTCTCGCCCAACCCACGGATCGCAACCGCCATACCAAGAAGCCGGGACACACAGTCACCGTCGCGAAGAGGGATCTGGATATCCCCGCGGCTCACATCATTCCTCAAGAGCCAGCGCCCTCTCTCGTCGCGAGTGCCTCGCAAGAAGACGGTCACGTGAAGACAATCGTCATCCACTGCCGTTACTTCCACTTCGTATGCCCAGTAGACAGCGGCACATCCCTTCTGCACATGGACGCTGAAGGGAATGGGCTTGGCGATCTTCTTGTTAAAATAGGCGACCAGCTGCTCGGCCGTCATGATGCGCTCCGTTGATGCCTCACGAAGCTACGGCCAGCACTTGCAAATCGGGATTCTGTGAATGTAGCTTGGGATCATTAGGATAGATGAGCAAATTTCTGTGCATTTCTCCGCGGCCCACGAGCTTCGAGTCTTCTTTTGTGTGTTTTGACACTCTTATGTGTCGCAGCACATAAATATTAACGATTACAACTGCCGCCATGCCCTTGCTCCACATGAAAGTGCACGTACGCGCCACCATAATACCCAGGGCCTAGAACGCGATCGAACTTTCCGCAAGCAGCTTGCCAAGCCCGTTGTTGAATGGCGGGAGCACGACTCCATACAGCGAACTTCTGCCCATCCATGCTTGCGAGGTCGTAGGCGTCGCCGTACGAATGCATTGAGAGATGAACTCCTCCGCCCTTGTTGCCGTTCATCGGCCGGCATCCGTACGAACCATAGTCGGTCACCTGGCCAACGCCGAGGCCTTTGATCCAGTCGTTGACCTTCTCCGCCAACGGACAATTCATGTTCGGCACCGCTTTCCCCATCGAGGCCGACGCCCACTTGCGCACGGATACGGATGTCGCGACGAAACAGCGGCGACCAGTTCTGGGTTCAATCTTCGAGGCTGCGTTGAATCCCTCGAATGTGGCCTGAACACCGGCGGACTGCAGGCGCTGGAAGCATTGCGGATCCTGTCTTGGCTCGGTGTAATTGCTGTTCTTCGTCGAATTTTGCGGTCGCGTGCCGTTGTATTCGCCACCGGACGATCCACCGCCACCACCCGACGAGCCGCCTGGATCGCTCGCAGAAACGGGATTGCTCACTGTACCGCCGCCCGACATCGGGCTCGAGTTGCCCGAAACGCCAAGATTGCCCGGTCCGCTATAGCCAAGGTTGCCCGCAATCCCAGGCGCATTGGATGACTGCCGGCGCGGAGGGTCCGCTTTCAACTGGCTGCACCAGAGTACATACGACCAGGCCGAGCTGCCGTCGTACTTCGTCTGCTTCTTGCATGCTTCCGCCCATTGACCCGGCTTGATCTTGCCAACCGGCACAGGGCCGCCGGAAGCCGGCTGACCGCTGACATCGTTATTGGGTGTGCCGCCCGGGCCACCGCCAACTGCGAGCGACGGCTGGGGCGTGATCGGTGTGGACTGCGACGATCCGGGCTCGCTGTCGTCCCCGAGGTTGACGACGTTGGGCTCGATCAAAGGACCGCCGCCGCCGCCAGATTCCTTGCCTTCTTGCGGATCTGATGGCTGCTGAACCTGCTGAACGCCTTGGCTTGACCCTTGACCGCCGTTCTTGACCTGCTCCTCAGCCCACTTCTCGGCTTCCTCGCATTTGTCGCGGGTCATCAAATACGGCTTGTACTGATTGCAAAAGGACTGCAGCTCCGATGGGAAACGGCCGCAGTTGATACCCTCGATGATGGGCATCGTGGCGTTGCAGGTCTGCGAGGTCATATCGGTCGGCTGCTCGGAAGAGCAGTTGCCTCCGTTCCCGCTTGAGTTGCCCGTTCCGTTCGACGATGTGCCCCCGCCACTTCCACCGCCGCTGGACGAGCCGCCGCCCGTCGACCCGGTATCAGACTGGCCCGTGATATTCGAAACGTCGTACCCATTGCCCTTGGAGATCATCGTACCGACGCAGACGCCGTTGCCGTCGACGGCGCTGCCGGTGCAACCGTTCGTCAGGTACTGCTTCACCGCGCCGGCGCCGAACTGAGATCCCATAAGCAAGCCGGAAGCGGTAATGGGCTGTCCATCCGGACCGGTCTGCCCGATATATGCCGTCGATCCGTTAGCCTGCAGAAGTTTCCAGTTGCCCTGTTCGTACTTGGTCCAAGCGTTGTACTGGGCCTGCGGGTTCGAAAGAAATTGCTGGGTCGAATAGATGCCGTCCGTGCCGTTCCACTGCAGGTTGGAATTGCTGTTCGTCGGGCTCACATAGCCGGCCTGGGTCAGAGCCATGCCGCCCATTTGATACAGGCCGAGATAGCCCCTGGGATTGACGGACGCCGCATTGTTAGTGGACTCAAACGAAGACACCGCGTTGGCGTAGCTGCCCTGCCCCTGAAAGACACCGGTCTGACCGCCACCGCTGGTCGACGACGTCGAATTCGAGTTGTTGTTGCCCGAAGAACAGTCTCCGCCGGACGACTGTGCAAAGGCCCCAGTCGCGATCGCGAGCCCCGCGAGCACGGTCGTCGTCAGCATCAACGCGCGAAACGGCAACATACGTCCCTCTCAGTCCCCACACGCGGAATACGCTTCCACAGCACGTCCCCGCACCCTTTCAGTTCGGCGGAATCGCCACCTGCGCGTCGCAGGCGACGAGGTACTTGCCGTCCGCAGTCACGCGGTGGTTCGTCACGGAGTTGCAGCCCGAGAATTCCTTGATGAGCTTGCCGTCCCGGAAAATCCGTATCGGGCAGAGCTGCGGCCCGCATTCTTCCGCCGCGGCCAGCATCGTGACTGTCAGGAGTGCGCCCGATGCCTCCCGGACATGCCCGACAAAGGCCTGCGGCTTCAGCCCGCTCGACGGATTCGGATTGATCTCTCGCGCCTGCGTTGGCCAAAGCTGCTTGAACTCCGAAGACGACGGCCCGACCTCCTGATACTGCATCTGCACGGTCCGCAACGGCTGAGTGGTAACAATGGCTGAGCGTCCCTGCGGATACGCCGGCAAGGCGGAAGCCACGGCGATCAGCAAAGCCAGGGCGTACGATGTGACCGTTTTGTTCATGGCAGCACCTCTAACAGGACATTCCGCAAGTACATCGCGCGGAATGTCGATCAACACGTTGAGCACCGTAACGAATCCTTGAGAACTTATAAGGTGACGTTCGCGCCTATCGCGGTCAAGCAAGGCCACTGAAAGTCCCCGGAAATTGCTTCTGGCGAGTTATCCAAAGCTGTTCGCGGCCGGGAGATTCTGCTTGCCCGCGGGAGACCGGACGGGCAATTTCGGCTCAAAGATGGCCATTTCTCCTTCTTCTGTCGAATCCTTGAGGGGTAAAACGTTGAGCCGAACGATCCGAGGACTTGTCTCGGTTACCGTCCTCACGGCGGGTTGCCTGTCGCTAGGAGGCTGCCTTGGCCTGCCTGAAGCGACGGGACCGCTCAACGTAACGGCCGCGCCGCCGGCAAAGCCCGCGGCGACCAACAAGAATGTCGACGACGTCACTCGGCGCATTCTTCAAGCGGCTGGCCTCGATCCTTCCGATCCCTCGCAACCAAAGGAAATCGGCCGCAATGTCGCCGGCGTCGTCCAGGTGCGCTATCAGGGCCGGAACTACGGCACCGCGCTGGCCAGGCCGCAGCCGGGTCAAATCCAGTTCACCGAACCCAACCTGGTGGCCGCGATGCTCGGCGGACCAAGCGGGAAGACCCGGCTTGCCGCGGCCCTAAAGGGCCCACTCGTCGACATCGACAGCCGCGACTGCCGTGTCAACCACAAGCACGATCGCCGGGCTCGCAAAGCCCTTCGTCGCCCCCGCATATGCCCGTCGCCGACGGGCGCGATTTGGGCCGACCTTAACCGGCGGGAAATGGTCGTCGAACTGAAAATGGCCTCCGAGTATGCCGCGCTCGTCAGAGCGCCGAGCGCGGACGACGCCTTGGGCGATGCCGGGTCAATTTCCAGCCCGATCCCGACGCCCGCGGCGGCTGGCTCCGTTAATCTGTTCGCCGATGCCGGCTCGGATCAGCCGGCAGTAGAGAGCTCGCAGCCGGCGGCAGCGCCAATTTCGCTCCGCCCGCCAGTGCAGGCCGTCGCTGCCGCAGACCTTGCCGTCGCGACGTCTGCGCCGAGCTCTCCCTGGGATGCCCTGCTTGCGCCGACCCGGACTGCCTCTCAGAAGCCGGAGGTCGTCGTTGCCCCTACCCAGCCAGCGGCACAAGCACCCCCTTCCCAGCTGGAACGGAAGGTCGTGTTGATTCCGCCGGCAGCCGCAAGCGCACCTCAGCCTCAGCCAATGGGGGCCCAGATCCTCGATGCGTCTGTATCCGCGCCAATCCAGGCATCCGAGCCGTCGGCGCAGGTTGTCACGATCTCATCTTCACCGGACCATGTCGGACTCCCATCCCCAGTGCTCGCGGTATCATCCTATTCCGCGCCCAGCTATGCCATTGTTGGCTCCGCAGACGACACGCACCCGAGGCTGTTTACGTCGAGCAATCCAGTCCGCGTAGTCGACGATTCCTATACGGGTGATCGCAGCGTCTCGTTCAACAATGTCTCTGTGATTTCAGGCGCTTATCAGCCGCGCTCGAGTGGCAGTTTCAGGCAGTAGGACCGACGCCGCTCCCATGGTTCAATGCTGGCTTGCAGCTTGCCCTTGGAGCGAGCAAGCTTGGTTGCGCGATCCCTGATTCTCGGACGGCGCTGCCCCAGTTCGCTGTGGTGGCGCTACGGCGGCCCCGGTCACCCAGCCCCCAGCTTCCAGGACCGGGGTCGCCGACTTCCCGCCAGGCACTTCACCTGCCTCGCCAGCGACGGCGCTATCCCCGCTCCTCAACAAGATTCGTTAACCTCACGATGAGCGAAGCCATCCGCGCTCGCAGTCGGTGTGATACTTCTATCTCACTCAAGGATTCGAATACCGAGCGTAATCCTTGAGTCGCAACTCAGGATGCCGATGACCGACCGCCTCCAAATGCTCCGTGATCACGTTCAGCGCTGCGGTGTTTCGACCGAGCACATGATGAAGATGCTGAGCGACGACGCGAAAGCAGTGGCTGGCGGCTGTTTTGGCGGAATGTGGCCCGGCCATGGCGAGCTGCGGTTCGAAATGAGGAAGAACAGGCCCACCGCCCGAAGCCAGGCGGCGCTCGACGAGCTTGAAGCAATGGGGGCGATTGAGGTGACGAAAGAGCTCGGTGGCGCCGTCCGCTACAGGGCGTTGGTGAACTTCCGGCAATTCTATCTTTGGCTTGGACGACGGACAAATCGAGCCGATCTCCGCTTCAAAATTGTTGAGCCGATCGAACCGGCTGGCGCGAACGGAGCTCATCAATTGTGAGCGAAGTCGTGAAGATCACGCCGAGACTCCCCTCGAATTCGTCGGGCACAACGGACCGGCGCGCACCACCGAGGTTAGCTTTCGGTTTGGGATGGACGGACGGGGACGCCCTGCGCACCCTGAAAGCACAACAACGCGCCGGCAACGTCACATCGCGGCGCGTTGCCTATACCCAGGACGCCGGGCTCGAATGGAAGTGCGCCGCGGGCAAACCGTAGAACGTATCGGAGAACGAGATGTCATCGAACAGGCCGGATTGGGCACCCAAGCGACTTCGCGACCTCCACGGGATGGAGGTGGTCACCCGCTATGAGATGAAGAATGCCTACATGGTGATCCCCGCCGGGACGCGCGTCACGGTGCACAGCGGGACCGCCTGGCACAAGCTTAATATCGTCGGGACGAAATGCGAGTGTTGCGGGGTCAGCCCGAGTATGAGCCGCGTCCATGTTAACGAGTTGGCGCCGGCTCGTCCGATCGAAACAAAGACGCCGGCTCAGCTGTCACCCGCCGCGGCGCAGAACTGACGCTCAGGTCGATCCACGGACACAGCGATCATGGACCAGCTCGGACAGCGAATTGTTGACGACAGGGCGACCATCAGGGCGAAGCGGCTGGAGGCCGATGAGCTCGAGGAGCGAGCGCGCCGGTTACGCCAGGAAGCCGACGAAATGGAGCGCCTGCTCCAGCTTGCCCGCACGAACTGACACCGGAGATAAACCAATGCGCTGGTTTAAGTATGAGCCGTTTGTCCCCTGCCGTCCCGACGTGTACGGAGAAGGCATCTTCGTGCAGCACTGGCAACGCCTCATGCGCGAGCCAATCGAGCACGGTGACGACGAGGAGAATGAAAGATTCGCCAGTATCGTCAGCCCCTGGGAGCCGATCTCGGCCGATGCGGCGGCCGCAACGTCCCTTATCAGCTGGCTCGGCACGAACTGTGGCCGCTCATTTCTGGACGGCGCCACGCGACGCGCGAAGCAGCATCCGGAGCTTGAGAAGTGTGATGCCTACGTCTTGGCATGGGCGAACGAAAATCGACGAGTGCCTGGCTGGAATCACCACCGGAGAACGCTTGATGCGATCCTGCCGGCGGACCACATCAATTTGCGCTCAGTCGAGATCATCGAAATCACGGTGCGCTGGCTCGGATCTTCTGACGGGCAGCGCCTCATTCTGGAGGCTGAAGCGGAAATCGAAGAAACCGCGAGGCAGGTGAGCGAGCAGAGCGCGATGAAGGCGCGCGCCAAGGTGCGGGCATCCGAACTCGTCCGTCGGCAGGCCTGTTGATGACGAAGTCCGGCTCAGTAAAGTCGTTACCTATCGCAGATCCGAGCGGTTACTCCAGCGGGTATCTGCTTAGTCTCTATTGCGATCATGATGGTGGCGGCTTGCACCGGTTCTCCGAATTCCCGCACTCGTATACGGGGGAGACGTTTGGCGAATGTGCGCGCCAGGCGCGTCAGGACGGTTGGATCATCCGCACCGAAACGGAAACGGCAACCTGCCCGAAATGTTCTCACAAGAGGAGCAAATCCTCGCCATGAACACCAAGAACGCGAGATTTTTCGTGGTCCGGTGCCCATACTGTTCCGCAGAGATCGGACAGGGCTGCCGTTACACCGGTCGCGATGGGAGCCCGAAAAGTATCACGCCCCACGCAGCGCGGATCAAAGCGTGTCGTGCGATCGATCCAACGATCACGGATCCCAAGGAACAGTATGGCTTCGCGGTGTTCGAGCGTGCGACCGAGATCATGACGCAATGGCTCGCCTGTTTCCGGGATGAGGCCGCGGCGCCGACGGAGAATGACCGGCTCACGGCTGGCCATCTGGCCGGAGCACTTTCGGCGAACAATCTGCTGGTGGGCAAGCTGCCGTCCACCTCTCGGTCAAAGCGCTTTAACCCGAGGCAGCCATGACGTTCCGATGGGAAGTCCGACGGGAGGTGCGATACGGTTCTCGGCATGAGGGTTGGTTCAGCTCAGAGCGTGCTGCTCTCGAGCACGTAGAGAAATCCGGCGTGCCGCATCGACGCGTCGGCGACGTGTTCTACCTCAGTCCCCACGCAGACGAAGCCTAGACCGCACCAGGAAGGCAATCAGGATGGCGTTCACCGTGAAAATCACCGGAACCACAAGCAGCTGCGGGGAATGTCCGCATCGCGAATACTATTCGGCAGGCGTCTACGAATGCACCAAGACCGGCGCCAACCTGCCACACGGCCAATCGCACGCGATCCCGGACTGGTGCCCGCTTCCGGATCACCCGGCACAAACGATCGAAGCATTGCGCCACAGGATCGCGCAAGAAGGAGCTGCGACCCAATGAAGGACATCGTTTTCAGGTGGCATGATTTGTCGTCGACGGTGCGACAGGAGATCTCCGCTGAATGCGGCATCCCTCAAAGCACGCTATCCAAGTACGCATGGGCGATGTGCGCCGTCCCTGCGGCCGAGGCCAATAGCAAGTCCGAGCAGCCGAAGCTGGTTATTTTCGCAGTCGGCGCCGAGACGACCGGCAGCGCCCCGACCCTGCTCGGGGAGATGCGCCCATGATCCAGGCTGAAGACGAGTTGATCGAACGAGAGGCGAAGCGGCGCTGTCAAGCGGCGGGAGTTCCTCTATCGCAATTCGCCAGTGATGATCGCCGCTATCGACACGACGACATGCGTCCGTGGTGGCAGGCCGAATACGTGCCAAAGCTGAAACGGCAGATTGAGCAACTGCGCGACGCCGGATTTGAGGTCTCGCCGCGGACTGCTGGCCCCGGAGACAACACATGAGAGTCGGTTCTCCTTTTGACGCGCTCCACGGCGCGCTTGGCGCCGCAGTCCATCGCGATCTCCCAGATCAGAAGACCTGGGTTCGTGATTGGTCCGCTTGGCAAAAACTCTCGAAAGAGGAGCAAAGCAAACTCCGGTTGGCCGGTGAACAAGGGCCTGGGCAGTGGAGGACCCGCCGCCCGTACGACAACGAAGTCTCCGTCGTTCTCTTCCCACAGACCTGGTCATCCACGGCGCTGGGATATGGAGGAATTGGCGGTCAAGCAATGACGGAGGCATACACAGTGATTGTCACTGACGACCGGGTTTCGTGCGTCTATTTCGGGGGAGGTCGGTTGGCATACAACATCGATCTCTCAGCGCAGTCAGCCGCCGGGAGGGCCCGCTTTGCAAAAGACGTGGCGATATCGATGTTGGCCGCCTGCGGCGAAGAGGGACGCTACGCCTGATGTCGGAACAAGAACCCAGAAAAATGAATCCGCTCTTTGTCTCTTACGCCGGCAGGAAGAACGATGCGGAGTGTGAAGGCTGTATCGTGCTGGAACATTACCCGCCGGTAGCGAGCTCGGCAGATGTGTCTGCGCTCATCGAGCTTATCGAGACCAACCGCCAGTACGATCCGCAGACGGTCGTTCTGGTGAACTTTCGGCGCCTTGAGGATCCCGCGAGCGGGGAAAGCACGGGTTGGGTCCCCCGGGACCAAAACAAACTGTAAATGGATGGAACAGGACGAACATGATGCACTGGCCCCTTTATGCCCGAATCCTTCGCCTGGATGCGGACCACGATCAACACTGTCGCCTGCGCGCAATTCAAAGCAACCAAGACCCCGAAGGGTTACGGAAGGTTGTTCGAGACTTCATCGCGGCTGACCTCACGAAGCTCGGACTGGTGTGGTGCTGAGCTAAGTAAACGGCCTTCGGCGCTGGCCGATGAGTGACAGGGGGAAGCTCACACAGGCGCAGGTCCGGCTACTGATATCCGCTGCAGCCAGCCGCGGTGTCGCCAGGTCTTACGCATGACTTGAACCGAGGAAAAGCATAGCACAGTGGAGACAAGGCAGATGCTGAACAAGGACGAACGTCTACTGCTCGATTGGCTGTCCAATGGAGACGGTCAGTACGGTGAGTGTCACGGGAAAACGCTCGATGGGCTGGTGGCGAAGGGATTTGCTGCGATCGGTGGGGAAGAGAGCGGGCTGGACAACGGCTTCATCGCCAAGGGCTCTGAC
The DNA here is from genome assembly GCF_054063755.1 of Bradyrhizobium sp. USDA 4341. Lineage (NCBI taxonomy): Bacteria > Pseudomonadati > Pseudomonadota > Alphaproteobacteria > Hyphomicrobiales > Nitrobacteraceae > Bradyrhizobium > Bradyrhizobium sp. USDA 4341. Next base: position 563,746 of record NZ_JBSSGO010000001.1, read on the forward strand.
CTGATGTATCGCACCGTCTCGATCACCAAAGCCGGCCGCGATGCACTGGCGTTCTCGCCGGAACAGACGATCACTGAGGAGAATAAACCGAGATAACCGTTTTAGACGATGGGACGCGCAAGCTATTCGACGCCGCCGCTGAGCGGTTCCGGCAATCGGAGGCCATAAGGCGCGCCGCCGAGCGCGATGCAAAACTCGTAGCGCAAAATGTCGTCGGAAAGCATGTCGTCGTGCAGGGCGTACGATACGAGATCGAGCGCGTCGACTATAGCTTTGATGGCTCGCTCCACGCCCGGGGCTGGCGCATTCTCGCCAGCGGCAAGCGCGGAACCAAGACCTGGGATATCGGCTTCATTTGTGCGCAGCACTTCGACGACGCAGCCAAGCGAAGCGTCCCGTGCGGCTGACCATTTGCGGGCGCTCAAGATGCTTCTTCTTACTCCAGCGGGGCTGGCGGGTGCGGATATCGCTAGAGACACGGGCATTCGATCGGGGACGCTCTATCCCATGCTCGCGCGCCTTGAGGACGCTGGATGGCTTAAGAGCGAGTGGGAAAAAATCAACCCGCAGATTGAAGGGCGCCCGAAAAGGCGGATCTATACGATGACCACTGTTGGCCGAAAGCACGCTCGGGCGGCGCTGTCCGAGCTTCAACCATAGCGAATGTCCGAGCGAGAACCGTGAGCAACACCCAACAGCTGATCACAACGGATGAGATCGAGGCCGGCAAGATCGAGCAAATGTGGCTCGATGCGATCGTCAAGAAGCTAGATCTTCGCGGGAAACCTGGTTGGGAGATCTCGCAGGACCGCCTGAAGGAGACTAACGTCACCACTTTGTGGCACAAGGGCCAACCGGTCGCGATCGCGGTCCGCCAGCGAAACGGCTGCAATTGGACCGCGCTGACACTGGTTGAAGTCGAGCCAATGAAGGCTAACTTGTCCTCGGCCCCAATCGTTAACCGGGAGCACCCCTATGGTTGATATCGCAAAGACGGATCGCGATCTGGCCGCTGGCGCCCTTAGCCCAGAGGTGGGGCGAGAAGCCTACGAAGGTGTGCTTAATCGCATTGACAATTCGCTGGGCCTCGAAGAGCCGCCTCACCGCTGTTATGCGTGCGGCGGCAACGGCAAGTATGTGCAGCAGTTCATTGAGGGACGGCTGACCGGCGGCTGCGACGCTTGTCAGGGAAATGGGTTCGTTTATGAGGCGAGCGGCAAGCCCGCACCCGCCTCTGTGACCAACCAAATCGCGGTCGCGAGTGGCCTCAATCACCGAATGTTTGGCCTGGGCTGGGGGATCGACTGGTCTCGCCCCGCGGTCTGAACAACGAACGACATCCGATGCTGACGGCACCTGACCTCAAGATATCGCGACACGCAGTCCAGCAGTATCGCGCGCGGGCAATATTGTGTTGCGAGCGGTCGCGATCGGACACGGTGTTGCGCCGAGTGATCTCCGATCAGGTTCAATTCAGATCATGGCGGTGCGCAGGCGGAGAGACGTTTGTTGTGGAATGCGGCCCAATCGTTCCGAAGGACAAGAAGCCCTGGGAGTACAAACTTGCCAGCATCACCCATACGTTTGTGATCGAATGCCAGACAGTCGTGACCGTGCTCGGCTATCTGATGCGACCAAATAATCGGGCGATACAACGGCGGCGCCGGCGACAGAGGCTTGCCCGCCTGAACAGTGAAGGCTTCATGGCTGATGCTGGCTAGACCTAAGACGCAAACCGAGATAACGCCCAGTGAAGGCGAATTGCGTGAATCGGCACCGCGGCGCACCGGACGCTCGGCGGAGGAGTTGGATATGCGCGACTTGATCGTGCCCGCTCTTCGCAAGCGGTGGCCTGGCGCCCGGATCATCCACGAACTGCCGCTCCGCTACTCGACCAATCGCATCGACCTTGCTGCGGTCACGGAAACCGAGATCATCTCGGTTGAGATCAAATCGAGCCGGGACGTGATAGACCGCCTGGAGACCCAATTGAGGGCTTTCCAGCCGATCAGCGCAAGAACCATCGCCGCGCTTGCTCCCCGCTGGAACGAGCAGCTGCCGATGATCGAGAAAAAAGCCAAATACGGCACCTCCTATCTTCCGCAGTACACCGAGACCCAGGAAATTATCCGAAAGGTCGGCGGCATCGAGACGTGGACCGTGGACGTCGGTGTCGGCCGGATCGATGTCACCGAGGCTGGTCCGTACCGAGCCAACAAACCGTGGCTCGCCCAAATGCTGGAGATTCTTCACGTTTCGGAGCTGGTCGAGATCGCCGACCGGCATCGTGTGGCGAAGGGCCAGCGTCCGGTCCATTTCAACCTCGTCACGGATCTCGTCGATCTTCTGCAGGGCCGCGAGGTCGTCAAGGCAGTTTGCGCTGCCCTGCGCGCTCGCAGCGCCTTTGACAAGATGTCCGACCCGCCAATTCCGTATCCGCAGTGAAAGCAGCCATGACACTCGAGCGACTTAGAGCGGTAGCCATCTTGCGCGGCGATGAAGTGATCGAACGCGGGTTTACATCCCACTACCAGCTACGGCAGGCAATCGACCCCGACGATCCTGACCCACGAACGTCGAAAGCTGGTGATATTGACGGGTTCATCACCAGCCAAGGTCGCTTCGTGGATAGAGACGAAGCAAGGGAAGTCGCAATCGCGGCTGGCCAAATTCACTCGTCGTGGAAAACCGCTACGAGAAAGCTGCTTTCGTCGGACATCAACTGGTAGGTCCTGCGACCTGAGAGCGCGACAATGACGACCGATCTGACCGAGCGAGATCTGCAGGTTCTGAAGGCGATGGCCCGCAGCCACGGCGGAATCTCGTTGGATACGATCGCAGCTCGGATGGGATACCAGCCCGCCAGGAGCGGCCGGGTCGCGGTTGCTGGCACTTTGCGGAGCATGCTGAAGCGACACGGATCGCAGGACGGGCTTTACGGGACCGATAGCAAGTACATCATACGGCTGCCTCCGCGGGATCAATGGGATTGCTCGAAATGGGCACTTACCAACGAAGGCCGCGCGGTCATTGCGGCCGCCGAACAGACCGTCGAACCAGACCCTCCGGCTGGCCCAGGACCTCGATAAGTTCGGTAGACAAGAAAGCCGGCTCGCCCGGACGGAATTGGAGCAAGGAAAGAAATGTCGATCGCAGACGATAGGCGATATTTGGCCACCAAACTTTGGCGCACCGGGCTCACCGGCTGGAGCTATCCGCACTGGACGCTCACCAAGAAGGAAGAAGCGATCATCGCCTATTGGGATAAGCAGGGTCACATCGAACGGGACGACCTTATGATCCGTCTCACCGATGAGGGTCGAGCTGCCCTCAATCCGCCATCCGACACGCCGCACATGGGCATTCGACGGTGAACCGAACAGGACGGCAACGGCTTGATGCCATTCCGGCCGCTATGGAACGCCGGGAGCAGTTCTATGCCCGCGTCAAGGAAGCCGAAGGTGACGCGGTGCGGTGCGCCGATCTGATGGCGGAGGCCATCGCGATGAAGTTCGAAGCAAACGGCCTGGAAACCGTCGGCCGCGACGGGCGGCAGACAGCCTCCATCGAGGAACTCGTCTCGGTGCACTGCATGCTTGAAGCCAGGGACGCTTATCTTCGGGCTCGAGGCAGCAACACTCCGCCCCTATAAGAGCGCGTGCGCGGTCCGACCCGGCTTTCCAGTCCGATGCAAGCGGAGCTCGTCTTCACACCGATACCCTTTGCTTCCTGGGTTTTCGCCTGATGTCTGACAACACCGGTGCCTGAAAATTGTCGTATGCTTCGATTGACGCCCAGGCTCCCCAGCCGAGAGCCACCTTGTCTTCCGTTGGATGTTTGTCGATGCGTCGCCGGGATTTCGTGTCCCAACTTCGGCCTCTCACCTCCCAAAGGAAGCGATAGCCTGCACCGATGAGACTTGAGCCGCCGATGCGGTGGTTGCCGTCAAACCGGTCCCACTCGCTTCGAAGGATGTAAGTCAATCCTCGGCGGTACCCCTTCGCATTGGCAGTGCGCCTGGCGGCGCCGTAGAGCATAGAGCAAGCGTTCGGTTCGCCGAGCGTACAAAGCCGCGTAACTTCGACGGTTAGCCCGTCATCGAGCGCTCGGGCCACCGGACGGCCCACAATTGCAACCCCTACGATCACCCCGTCATCATCGTGCACCGCGTGCCGCCATAAGTCTCCGACCGGCGGTTTGTGATGCCTGTGGTGGTCACTGATCCAGGCGTTGGCTTCGTCCCGCGTGATGGGGCGCAACTCGATTATGCCGCCCTCCGAAAACCGTCGACCGCCGGCATAAGCCGCACTTTGAGACATGAATGCATCCTTCGCCTGGCTATCGCCCCTCTTGGAAGGGTGCCGCCAGCATGCGTCCCTCAAATGTCTATGGGCAAGATCAGCTCGAAATGTGCACGGCACAGGGAAATAAATCTGATCGCGGTGTCGGTCGGTCGTCGTGTCGTCGCAGCGGGCGGCGGCTGTAGGGGGGCCTGGTGGCCGGTTGGGGCCGCAGTTGTGGTCTTGGTTTTGGGATATTCATGACGCTGCGCCTTTGTAAGATAATTCAGAGATTCATCTTACAAAGGATTCGAGTTCCGCTCGTCCGAGAAAGAAGAAACCCCTCCCGCCCCTCACTGGAATCGCTTAGCAAGAGGAAATGCCAGGCGGGCAAACGAGCGTTGGGTTCCGAATTTTTGGCCGCATGAAACGCGGCCGCCGGTCGCACGTCTGGACACCGCGCGATTTTGTCGATCTCGGAACGAGGACTGCCGTTGACGTTGCCCTGCACCGGATGACCGGAAATGACATGGTGCGACGCATCAGCCGCGGGCTCTACGATATTCCGCGCTACGAAAGGGATGTGCTCATCGCCCCCGACCTGGCATCCATTCTTGAGGCCGTCGCCCGCCGCGATGGTGTTCAGGTCCTGATTGACGAACAATCGGCCGCTCAGCGCCTGGGGCTCGCGCGCGGCAGGCCCGCAACTCTGAAGGTCTTGTCTTCCGGGGAATTGGAGGACATCGTCCTCGACACCCTTAGAATCGAATTCCGCACGGTCGCTCCGAGCCGATTGGTCTGGTCCGGCCGGCCAGCCTCCTACCTGGTCCAGGCCCTACGGCACATACGGAAGCGGATCGAGGCCTCGGACGGCGAGCTCGACGTGCGGCTGCGGGAAATCCTCGCCGACAAGGGAGGCGCGGCAATCCGGAAGGATCTCGAGCGCGGGCTCGGCGAGTTGCCGGTCTGGCTCCTTCCTCACGTAAAGCGAATTCTGCGGCCGCCGCGGAAGTCCTAGTGCAGCAACGTCGAGTTGCGAGTGCGCGCCGGTTTCAACTCCGGCGCCTCGAGGCAGTCCGCGACCTCCGCGATCATGCCATGAATACTCGCGACGTCCTCCGGCGGGATGCCAACGAGCATTGTCGTCCTTCGGATAGTCGACGCGGCTAGCATGCCGGCGACCCATGCGTTATCGAAGCGGTTACTATCGATCGCCGCCTCGAAGGCCCGGGAGAACCGCTCGGCCATGTCCATATGAACCGCGAACGCTTCACCACCTGCATCAACCTGGTCGGACGCGATCTTCTCCAGCGCAGCGTCAAACACGCGGATATGGCTGTCCGCGTACTGCTCCATGCTATCCATCAGAATGGCGTTGGTGTGCGAAGAGACCGCCGCCATGACGTAGGGATGCAGACTTACGGCACGGTCCGGGGCCGGCCCTGTCACCTCTACGTTCTCCAACTCGACCGCGATCACCGACAGATCCGGACCTTCGTCCATCGGCTCCTCGTCGGCAACAAAGGCAACGCGCGCGTCGCCCTCATCCGCCACGCGGAACACGATGCCATCGATCCGATTCCCCTCGGGATCGGTGTAAACAGCCTTGGCGGCGAAGCCGAAGGGAGGCTCAATTCCGAGTTCGGCGACCTTGCGGCGCTCGAGATCCGCCGTCGCCAGATCAAGGGCTTCATTCCACTTGGACAGGATGGCCACGAGTTCCGCATCAGGTTCGATGCCGAAATTCTTCTGCAGCTTACAGGCGAGACGGAAGCCATCTTCGTCTGTGTCAGCTGTCTCGACCAGCATCCGAGTCGCCAGTTCACGCGATTTCGCGGTATCACTCGCCTCACCGCGACCGTCTCGATCCCCGAGCCAATCAGCGATAGTGGGAGCGATCAGCGAGGCCGCGAGGGTCTTGCAGGCCGGGTCATCGTGTCTCGGCCGCCAGCCCTGCGCCACGCCAGTTCCAGTAATCTTGCCTGCATGAAGCGCCATCCCGGGCCCTCCTCTCCTTATACCGGCACCGATCGTGACCCGATTCCCGGCAAAGGGCGAGAGCAGCTTGCAGTCTTGTCCACGGGGCTCTTTAATGCACCGGAAGCATCAGCACCGCATGGTAAATTCCGCCTGGTTTAGAGAAGCCTTAGGTTCGAATGATCAGTTCTTCCCTCCAAGACGTCCCGTACATGATGTCCGTTTTATCCCATTCGGGATACACCGCGTCAGCTGTGGACGTCGCCGAAGCCTGGCGCGCCTACTCAGAAGCCAGTGATTCCTCCTGGCGGACCCCGGAATCGGAAGAAGAGATCCTCGCCGCTCTTCTCTCACATTGCGACAGCCACGAGGGTCTTGGCGTCGTGCACCTGTTCTTTCGGCCGCAAAAGACCAGGCACGAGCTTCGTCACGCTGACGACGTCGATCGGATCGTCGCAATCTTCCGCGCGCAGGGTACGCTTGTCTCATCGCGTGAGGCCTACGCGGCCTGGAGCGATCACAGCGAACTATCCGCGGCAGGCTGGCTCGAATTGCCTGCCGAAGATGACGCTATTGTCGACGTTATTTCGGGCCGGCTGCGGCCGCCGGCGGAAGCGAGAACGCCATAGTCGCAACCGGATCACCCACGAACAGGTGCCAGCTCCTGGCGATGCCGTCGCATCGCGCAAAATCGAAGCTGCAGGCAATATCCAGACCTTCATCCTCGAGTTTCTCGAGCACTTGCTCGGCTGACGCTCCCTTGGGCACCAGGATGTCCTGCTTGCCATTGAACGTCATACGGACTGCCGACGGACACCGTTCTATCTCTCGTTCCGAATCTTTCCGATTGCAAGACCCCTTCACGTAAGGCGCCAATGACACATCCTTCAGCTCAAAATTCGAGTATCCGTAGCCATCGTATAGAAACTGGTTGCCATATCCACTAATGGCGTACGGAGCGATGAAGTTCACGAGATCGTCGCCCGGATTTCGCGCCGACGCCGGGAAGGCGATCACCGCTCCCGAGACCCAGTTCACCGTCAGGACCGCATGCTCGATGGGTCCCGAGATCACGTCCAGGACATGTCGCTCAAGCACCTTGTAGGGATGAATGAGCGTCTTCCCGCTGCGATGGCGGTTGTCGACAGTGCCCTGAATGTGCGTGTGAGAGATTGCTTCGCGAACCCGGAAACGCAGGCTTGAGAACGCATCGACCGAATATCTCTCGGCGTCATCCTTCGCTTCTTCGATCGCCGCCTCAACACTGGTGAACGTCGAGAACTCCTTCAGCAGACAATTGCCATGCCACGCTTCGATGGTCCCACCGACGTCTTCGATCACGGTCACGGTCTGCGCCGGCGGCACCGGCTCGCGACGTTCATAGCTTCTGACAACCTTCTCACGCATGACTGTCGATCCCGTTCTTACTTTGCCGAAGCTTGTTGGCCTTGCGCCAAATAGACGCACATCGAACTGTAGACACGCTTGACGTAGGCCCGCGTCTCCGCGAAGGGGATGGACTCGATCCAATCCACCACGTCGATTTGGCCTCCGCGCGGATCACCAATTTTCTGAATCCATTCGTCGACACGCCCGGGCCCGGCGTTATAGGCGGCAATCGCAAGCACCGAATAGAAATTGTACTTCTTGAGGAGGTCCCCGAGATAATACGATCCGACCGCCACGTTGTAGTCGGCGCTGGCGCGCATCATACCTAGATTAATTGGAACGCCAGCGCTCTTCCCGACAGCCACCGCCGTTCCATCGAGCACCTGCATCGCGCCGCGCGCATTCGCACTCGACGTGCTTCCTTGATTGAAAGTCGATTCCTCTCGGGAGACCGCCAGCACCAGCTCGCGTGGCGCGCGGGCGTCATGCCAGGCGAACTTGACCTGCGGCCATCCGCACTCGACGAGCGCGATGCCGCGTTTCGCCGCGTTGCGCGCGATCTCGACTGCAATATCGACCGCGCCGGTCCGCACCGCCATGGTGCAGGCAATCCCCATTTCCTTGGTGCTGCCACCGGCGAGCCTCTTGAGCGCGTCATTGCGCGTCCGGAGATCTCCCGCCGCCTGCGCCGCAGCGATGCGCTTCCCATCGGGGGTCGCCAGCACCTCGGCCACATCCATCGCACCGAAGATCGCTTTCGCGTCCGTCGCAATGGTCGGCTTTGTTCCGAGACGTGCGCTGGCCACCTGGCCGTAGAAGGTATGTGGCCACTGTGCAGCGGCCTTCCAAGCCTTGTGCCCGTCTTCCGTCCGCCCCAGGGCGGTGAGCGCCCGGCCAAGCCAGAATCCGGCGGTCGCCTTTCCGTAGGCGTCCTTCGAGAGCATCGCAGTCTCGGCAAACCGTTGCGCGGCAACGTCCGCCTGACCGAGCCACCTCAGGGCAATGAAGCCCGCCAGAAAGCGTCCTTCCCAGACGTCCTCGCCCCCGGCCTGCATCGCATATCCGTAGGCTGCGCTTGCCTCGCCGGACCTCGCCATCTCGACCAATTGCGGCCGCAGCCGGTCGAACTGCTTGCTTGCGTGCGCTGCCGGCGCCGCGATCAGCAGCGTCGTCATGATGAGCAAGACCCGCTTCACGATACAGCTCCCACGACGTCGCGCTCGAGCTGGCGACCCACCGCCCGGCAAAGCGTATCCAGGACCGCGCTGCGGGTGGCATCCAGAACGGCTTCAGCGGGATGACTGGCGACCTCGTCCATATCGGTCATGTTGTCCGCGATCCGCGAGACTGCGATCGCGTCGACCTGAAACACGACCAGCACATCACCGCGGATCCAGACCTCTGGTGCCGCCGGATCCCGGTAATCCTCTCGCACTTCAAGGTCGGGCCCGCCGATCGCCAGCAGGCTGCCGCGCGCGGCGCGCGCGAGCGTCCTGGCGCGCCGGCGAAGCTCGACGGCTAGAGCACCATCGCTCGGCGACATGCGAACACCCTGTTTTTGGCGCGGTCCTGATGGACGTTTTCGATGACGCCGCGCTGAAGCAGGCGATCGATCACAAAATTGGCTCCCCGGCGCGACAAACCGAGAGCCTTCTCGATGTCCCTGGATGACGCCATGGGCTGGGTCACGAAGAAATCGACTGCGTCTTCGGCCTTGGACTTCGCGTTGCGGTCTCCGTACTCCTTCAAAAGACCGTCCCGGAGCAGGCGAACGTTGGTCAAGCCATCGGAAGCCCTGCGAGCCGCCTTCTCGAGCGCCCGGGCCAGCGCGGCCGGTTCATCGACTTTCGCAGCGTCGACTTCCTGATTGACGGTCAAGGCCACTGGGATTGTCGCCCGGCGCAAACCCAAGAGCCGCGCGCCAAGCCAGGGCGCAATCAGCATTCGAATGCGCTTGCCGAAGCGCAAAAAGCTCTCATCCGCGATCTGCGTAAAGACGATCCTGGCGCATTCGCGCAGGTTGCGCGCCTCGGCTGCGTCCTCGAGCGCATAGGCAAGCGCCCTGGCGTCATCCTCAAGAGCATTCTCCTGCTGGGCATTGAGGATAGTTACATGGGTCTTGAGCGCGGTATGGAACAGTTCCCGCACCAGGTCTGACGTCGGCGGCGACACCCATGTCCCGATCATGCGACGACCACGGAAAGCATCCATCGCACTCTTGGTATCCCGGGAGATGTTGGTTGCCACCTCCTCTCCAAGCGCGCGAACGAACTCGGATATGTCGATCTTGTAACCGACGGCATCTGCCATCGCGATGCTCTCGGCGCGACCGATCCAGGCGGTATAAGCCCGTTCGACCGAAGAATTTGCCATCAGATTGTCCAGCGCGCCGGCCTGGTAACAGGCGACCGCGAGATGACCAACGGCTTCGGATGAGTAGCTTTCCACGCAGAGATACCTCGGAGTGATCCAAGGATTACTTTATCCGGCCACGGCGGCACAAGTCGAGGTTGGAGGCTCGAACCTCCTCGATTTCCACGGTGTTAATGAGTCCTTGGGTTAGCGTCCGATGATGGGCGCGGGCGAGCAGATTTCCTCGATTTCCCAGGCATTCCCGAAAGCGTGGGCTATAACCGAGCGAACTGGGTGGTTGCCCGCTACCCACTCCACCGCGCACCGCGCGACAAACTTGGCGGGATCCGTCGGCCAGCCAGCCTGCTCCAGCACATCCCGGTTGGCCTCTATGACCGCAGCCAGCGGATCCGGAGCCCAGGAATAGAGGGCTCCTCCTGCGATCTGGCTCTCAGCTTGCGAGAACCTGCGGGTGGCAATTCCTCGCCTTGCAGCCTCCGCCTCGACTTCCTCGACGGCGGTAGAGGCAAAATCCGCAAAATACGGCAGCGGGAGGTACCCCATCGGCTTCTGCTCACCGACACCTAGCACGTGCTCACAATCGTATTTGTGTCCCGTCACCGTCTCGGCTCCCTTCCAACGCCCTGCTAGGGCGCCGAGACGATTGCCGACTGCGCACGATCGACCAGGCGCTCACACAACTCATTGAGCGTTTCGCGGCCATCGGCGGTCATTCCCTTGTGGATGACCGACCAGCCGAGCCTCGATTGGGCCGGTAGAGCCTGCGCTAAGAACATGGCGAACTCGCCCGTGGCGATCCGTTCAGGCTTCGTCTTGAGAAGCAACCCCTCGACGGCATCGATATCCCGCCGGAGCTCGTCCGGATTAACGGTGGGGAACAAGTCCCGGACGTGGTCGGCTATCCCTCCGGTCCGGACGCCCAGAAAGCCCAGCCGCGGCGAGTGAAGCGCGACGCCGACATTGACGAAATCTCCGCCCGAAGGATCGGCGAAATACCGAAGAATCGAAAAGCTAAACGGAACGTCTCCGACCTTCGTCAAGAGTGTCTCGGTCTCCATGATGGGCTCCGGTTTCCGGTGACGGCAGCAGCATGATCGGTCTCTTCATGATGAGCTTCAAGCCTTCCTGTGCCAGTTCCTGCAAACTTAAGCCAAGCTCGCACGCCGCGCTATTAGCGTAGTCAAGGCATTTGGTTTCGAACCAACCGCTGACGGACGCCAGCCCTCGCCGCGCGAGCGTGGTCGTGTCGGTCTTCCGCGGAACGGCCACTTTCCGCTTTCTCTTCAGGTATCGCTGGTGCCCAGCCGGAAAGACCTCGCGGCATCCGTTCTCGGCAAGGATCGCGTTCATGGCAGACGCCAGCATCTCCTGCATCGTCTTCTCTTCCTTCTCCGCCCTTGCGCGGACAGGACGTGCAAATTTCGGGTCAAGGAACACCACCAATTGCCGCTTGCCGCGGCGGCTCGGTGCCGGTCCTGCCTTTTTCGGGCGCATTGGAACTCTCAAGGATTGGAAGGTTGTGATTGAGCTCACAATCCTATCGGCCGATTCCTGCGTCAAGCTGACGTTACCTTGAGTTCACAGGCACTCCCGTTAACCGCGGCGCAAGGATTCGATTGCCAATAAATCATTGAGAATCCAATACTCCCGGTTGCCTCCCTCCGTTTCCCCGGACAGCATCCGGTGGAATCTTGAATCGACCTTGGATCACTTATGACACTCTCGCTCCGACGCTGTGTTTGTGCACTCCTTGCGCTGGCCATTTGTGCCGTTTGCACACCGCGGCCGGCCTCCGCCTGGGGCGATGAAGGCCATCAGATCATCGGGCTTATTGCCTACAAGCTTCTCGATCCGGCCGTCCGAACCAAGGTCGATGCCATGCTTGCGACGGACCGCGATTTTTCGACTGCCCCCGATTTCGTCTCGCGCACGACCTGGGCGGACAAATACAGGGACGCCGCGCGGAACCAGGGCGGCTCGACCGGGACCGAGAAGTGGCACTTCACCAATATCGAGCTTGCCGACGGCAACGTCGATGCGGCCTGCCGGAATCATCCCGCACTTCCGGCCGGAACACCGGCTTCCGCCGGCCCTGCCGCCTGCAGCGTTGACAAGGTCGAACAATTCACCGCGGAGCTCGCCGATCCAACGGTCACTCCATTCGAGAAGCTGCTTGCGCTGAAGTTCCTGCTGCACTTGGTCGGCGACCTTCATCAACCGCTGCATTCGGCTGACAATCGCGATGGCGGAGGCAACGGCATCTACGTGGTCAGCGAGAGCGGCTTTATGCCGATCAAGCTCCACGCGTATTGGGATACCGAAGTGATCCGGGCCATGAACCCGCTGCATGCGAGCCGGATCGGGCCGCGCGCGGGTCGCGCTCTACTGGACCGCGTCATGCTGTCAACGATCGCCGACGGCATCGCCAACGAGTATGCATCACGCCGAAAGGAGTGGCTGGGCGGGCGGCCGCGCGATTGGGCCCTTGATGCCTTCACCAAGGCCAGGGACGTGGCCTACCGCGTCGGTCCACAGGCGGGCTCCTCTGCCGATGGCAAGCTGGTCTATCGGATCGACAGTGCGTATGAACGGGCTGCAGTCGCAGTCGCGCGCGAGCAGATCGCAAAGGCCGGCCTTCGGCTCGCAGGGCTTCTCAATGGCGCCCTGCGCTGAGGACCACCGATGCCTTGTATCTGCTCCTAGGGCCCAAAAAAGTGAGTAAGTCAGCGATCGACGATATTCGAAATCCCTTCCGGGATCCGATGATGCGATCTCAGTTCGCCGCACTGATCAAAGCGTATGAGACCAAGCACAGGGATCTTATCCGCCCGGATGGGCGCCGTCATAAGGGTAATTCGTGGGCGCAACATTTCTGGTGGGGTTTTGACAACGCGCTTCCCCAGAGATACGCCGATCGCGCGTCGAGAAACACGCTTGGGTATGCCGCGTTCCGCGCCGGTCGCGCGGCTGCCGAATGGGAAAGCACTCAAAGGACACTATGACTGAAGTGAGACGCGGCTACTGCGACGGGTGCCCCTTCAACTGGGGGCATCCGACAACTGAGACGGCTTACAATCTCGGCTGCCTGCCGAGCACAGGCGAGATCGACACCCTTTGTGAGGCTAACCAGACCGCCTGGGCGTGCCATTCCGAGCCGAACAAGGTCTGCTGCGGTCATGCGGCGCGCCGGAAGCTCCCTCTGCAGCATGTGGACGGCGTCCACGGCGCATCGGCATTGTCGATTAGCGCGGAGCCGGCGACCGCACCGCCTCGAGTTCGTCTCCATGCGTAACGATGAGTTCGCGGACCAGGTCGCAGGCCTGCTCCGTCGTCCTAGCCTCCAACCATCCGATCCCGGGAACACTTCGCTCCAACGGAATGTCGTAATAACGACAGTAAGCCCGAGCGGCCTCAGCCCGGGAAGGATAAGCGCGATCCCACATCGGCGTCCCGGGCTGGTCTAGCACGATCCAGGACTCGGGACCCGGATTATCCTCACGGAATGACAGCTTGGCACCGCGGCGTTCCGCAGCGACAATGGCTCCATCGCTGCCGATCATCCCTTGCGCGAGCGAAAGGACGACCCGCAGCGCTCCGACCGGCTCTTCAATGTCGTCCTGATCGGTCGCTTCGGTGACCTTCGTCGGCCACCCAGCCGGCGGCGAGGCGAGCGCCGGCTGAAAGGACTGGTCAATATCCTGCCCGCGGAACATCAAGAAGTCCTTCGCGGTCTGAATCGCGGTGCGCGTCCGATAGTCCGTTTCGGCGGTAACGGCTCTTTCGGCAGCCCTCAGGATGACCGACATCGCGACCCCGAAAGACATCGGACCCAGTAATGAGCCGTCCGGCCCGACACGAGCCTCTTGCGCAGTGTAAACTCGCTCCCTCGTCTCATTGAACGAGTATGGCTGCGCCGGGAATCGAACGCTGACTTGAGATCCGGCGCGTCCATCGAAAGCTTCAGCGGTCCGACCAATCAAGCAGCGACCGCCGAACGCCAGGGCAACTTCTGTGTCGGCGGGGATCGTTCGGCCACTCATCGCAATATCCTTGATCGAGGTGCCTCGAGCATAGGCGGCGTCTCCGAAAATACCAATCCACCGATCCCAAAGCAAAACCGGGATAACGGGTCGAAGACCGTGGAGAAGATTGGTCCGGGTGTTGCTCCTCTCCGGAGCCAAAGGCGATATTCAGCGATCGGGAGCTCTCTCCCGAGTTCAAGGATTCGTTTAAAGGAACTGTAAATGTCGAATGCCGAAGCCCCGACCCTGCTCGCCCAGCCTGCCGCCGGCGATCCGGCCGAATACGGCGCTGGCAGCATCAAGGTGCTCAAAGGCCTGGACGCCGTGCGCAAGCGCCCTGGCATGTATATCGGCGACACCGATGACGGCTCCGGCCTTCACCATATGATCTGGGAGGTCGTCGACAACGGCATCGACGAGATCCTCGCCGGCCACGCCACCTCCGTTGAGGTCTACCTGGAGGCGGACGGCTCGGTCACCGTGATCGACAACGGCCGCGGCATTCCGGTCGAGATGCACGCCGAGGAGAAGATGCCAACGGTGGAGTTGGTCATGACCAATCTCCATGCAGGCGGCAAGTTCGACCAGAACTCCTACAAGGTCTCCGGCGGTCTGCACGGCGTCGGCGTGTCGGTAGTCAACGCGCTGTCCTCTCGCCTCGAGGTCACCGTCTACCGTGACGACAAGGAGTATTTCATTGCGTTCGAGCACGGCGAGACCGTCGAGGCGCTGCGCGAAGTCGGCTCCAGCGCCAAGCGGGGAACCAAGGTCGTTTTCACGCCGTCAGTCCTCACCTTCTCCAAGGTGGAGTTCGACGCGACGATCGTGGAACGTCGCCTGCGTGAGCTCGCGTTCCTGAATTCCGGAGCGCGCATCCTCTTCCAGGATCGTCGCAAGAAGGACATCGCCGCTCTCGAGCTGCAGTACGAAGGCGGCACCGCGAGGTTCGTCGAGTGGCTCGATCGCAACCGCCAGGCAATGCTGGACAAGCCGATCGTGGCCGCCGGCGAAACGTCGGTCGCAGACGGCCGGATCATCGGCGTCGACGTCGCCCTGCAGTGGAACGACAGCTACACGCAGACCATTCTCGCATTCACCAACAACATCCCGCAGCGCGATTTCGGCACCCACGTCACGGGCTTCAAGCTCGCACTCACCAGGGCCATCCAGAACTATCAGAAGAAGGCTCCTGCCAAGAAGGGCGCCGAGCTCACCGGCGATGACATTCTCGAGGGCATCACGGCCATCGTGTCCGTGAAGGTACCGGACCCGAAGTTCTCGTCGCAGACCAAGGAGAAGCTGGTCTCCTCCGAGGTCAGCGGCCCCGTCCAGCAGATCTTCGGCCAGGCACTGGACACCTGGCTCGAGGAAAATCCGACGCCGGCGAAGAAGATCATCGAGAAGGCCGTTCAGGCCGCCGCTGCCCGAGACGCCGCCCGCAAGGCGCGTGAGATGACCCGGCGGAAGTCGGTCCTCGACATGGCGTCACTGCCCGGCAAACTCGCTGATTGTCAGGAGCGCGATCCCGAGAAGGCCGAGCTGTTCATCGTCGAGGGTGACTCGGCAGGCGGCTCCGCCAAGCAGGGGCGCAAGCGCGAATTCCAGGCAATCCTTCCGCTGCGCGGCAAGGTGCTGAATGTCGAGCGGACGCGGATGGACAAGATCCTGAAGTCAGAGCAGATCGGCACCCTGATCCAGGCACTCGGCACAGGCATCGGCGACCAGCATTTCGACGCCGACAAGCTGCGTTACCACAAGATCGTCATCATGACGGACGCCGACGTCGACGGCGCCCACATCCGAACCCTGCTGCTGACCCTGTTCTTCCGGCACATGAAGCCGATTATCGAGCGAGGACACGTTTATATTGCCCAGCCTCCGCTGTTCCGGGTCAAGAAGGGCAAGGCCGAAACCTATGTTCTCGACCAGGCGGCGCTGGACCGCGAGCTCGCGCGTCTCGGCGCCGAGGATTTAAAGCTGGTGTGCCCCTCCGGAGAAGTTATCGAAGGCGACGCGCTGGTGAAGTCCGTGTCCGAGAGCGGTCGCACCGAGGACCTGATCGCCAAGCTCGATGAGGACGTTGGCTTCCTCCCGTTGACGACCGCCATGGGTGTTTCGGGAGCATTCCACTCCGATGTCTTCGCGACAGATGAATCCCGCCGCAAGTGCGTCGACTTCATCTGCTCCTTGATGCCGAAACGCCTGCCGGGAACGCGCTGGAGCGGCACCGCCCACCAAGATCGCCTCGAGTTCGAAATGACCCGTCGCGGCGTCAAGCGCCGCTACTCGGTCCCCGCGGCGCTATCGGATACCCAGCTCGCGCACACGGTGGTCCGCTATGGACAGAAGCTGTCGGGAATGTTCGCCGAAGGCGCCCGGCTTATGCGCGGCGAGGACAAGATCGCCGACATCTTCGGTCCGGCCGACCTGCGCAAGGTGATCTGCGACATCGGCGCCAAGGGCCGCGAGATCGCCCGCTACAAAGGTCTGGGTGAAATGAACCCGGAGCAGCTGTGGGAGACCACCTTGGATCCGATCCGTCGCACGCTGGTTCAGGTTCATTTGTCCGACGCTGAGGACGCCGACCAGACTGTCGCGACCCTCATGGCGGAAGAGAGCGCCTCCGAGCGCAAGGATCTGATCACCAATCGCTTCACCGAAGCGACCGTCGACATCTAGTAGTCGTGCTTTCCCGCAATAAGCGAGTTTCCACCACATATGCGCGAATCATGATTAGGTGGTCCTGCGCCAAGTGCGTAGTGGCCGGCTAGCAGCGGCCGGCGCGCGCCGCCGCCGCGCGGCGACGGCAGTAGAGCGTAGCGTCGTCGTAATAGTAGTCAGTAGTCGTGGCAGCGCGGCGGCGGCGCCGCCGCCGCGCTGCCAATAAGAGGTGGTTGCGAAGGGGGAGAGATTCCGCGAAATGGAAAGTGTAACCTCTCCCCCTCTCCATCCATTCACGCAAACCAGACCGAAGCTGCGCCTTTCAGGACGTCACAACGACGGGTCAACCACAGCTTTCGCCTCCAGTAGGTCGAAACTCGCTGCAAACATGGACTTTTCCCCGTAGCTCACCGGAGTTGACGCGGATTGGGAGGCGATTGTGTTGCAAACGAATCCTTGTAGGTCTAATCAGACCGCCTCATGTGCACCATCGGCCTGATCGACACCGATCGCGAGTTCCTCAACGAGGCCGCAGCGGCGCTGCGTTCCTCCGGACACGAAACCGTCTCCTTTTCGGACGCCGCCGGCGCCATCGACGCCCTGGGGGATGATCAGCCCGACTTGGTGGTGTGCAACTTCCGCATGCCGACTATGGACGGCATAGGATTCATCCGTCGCTTCCGCAACCGGTCTTCCGCGCCGGTCATGTTCCTGTCCGCCGAGCAGGACGCGATCGACGAAATCTCGGGATTCAAGGTCGGAGCCGCCGACTTCCAGCACAAACCGATCAGGCCGGACGTCCTGTCCGCCAGAGTTCAAGCGATTTTGCGGCGAACCGCAACTGCCATTCCGGAAGCCGATGCGCCCGCGCTGGCACCCGACCTTCCCCCTATGGAGCCCACCTACCGCTATGGCCAGCTCGCAATCTGCGATGAGACCCGCGGCTGCCGTTATCATGGTCAACGGGTTCGCCTGACAAACCTGGAATATGAAGTTCTCTCGGACCTGATGCGCCGGCCCGGCAAGGTCCGTTCCCGCCCCGAACTGCTGGATGTCATCAAACGCGACGATGACACGATCGAGGGTCGCGCCATCGATACGCACATCAAGCGGCTCCGCAAGAAGTTCCGCGCAATCCAGCCATCCTTCGACCCGATCGAGTCGCTCTACGGCATCGGGTACCGGCTGCGCCCGCTCGCGGCCTGAAGCTTAACGCGCCCCGTCTCAAATCCGTGGATGCAGGCGCACTATCCCCACTTCGTCCCAAGGATTCGTTTCCCGCCTGTTTGACTTTCCCCAGCCACATCTTCAATCCTTAACCGACGTATCGAGTGTGAAACAGGGGGATTTTCATGACTGAACGAACGGCTGCAAAAGCGCAGCGCCAGCCGCCCGCAGTGGCCGGGATGGCCGCAACCCATATCGTGGGAAAGAACATCAAATTCGCAGGCACGATCGTTCATGCCGGTCGGGTGGAGATTAACGGCTCCGTGCGCGGTCGCATTCGCGCACTTGAAATTTCCATCAAGGAAGGCGGCCGCCTCGAGGGCCAAGCCGAAGCCAACAGAATCCTGAACGACGGTCAGCTGAAGGGGCATGTTCGCGCCCACACGCTTTTCCTGTCGAAGCGATCGGAAACCGGCGGCGACATCAAGGTCGTCAAGCTGGGCATTGAACCCGGCGGAGAGCTTCCTGACTTCACCAGCATCATGACGGTTCAGGCGCAAATGATGCCCGAACAGACGGCAGAGGCCATTTCGCTCGAGATCGCAACCGGCGCTCGGTCCCAGGCCCCGGCCAAGGAGCCTGCCGTCGAACCCGACAGCAATCCGGTCGAGCCAGAGGCTCCCCGCCAGATGCCCTACCTCGTTTCAGCGTCGAACGGCTGATCTCTCGAACTGTTTCTTACGTCCTTTTTAAGCTCATGAAAGTCTGCCTGTAATGCTTGATACCGTCGATACCCCCCTCGAAGAAGAAGCCCCGCGCCGGCCCTCGATCACCCTCGGAACGGAGATGCAGAATTCGTTCCTCAACTACGCGGTCAGCGTGGTTCGGTCGCGCGCGGTCCCCGATGTCCGCGATGGCCTGAAACCGGTCCATCGCCGCATCATCTACACGATGGAGACTGGCGACTATCACGCAGGAAAGCAGCACAAGAAGAGCGCCCGCGTCGTCGGTGACGTCATGGGTAAGTTGCACCCCCACGGCGACCAGGCGATCTATGATGCTATGGTGCGCCTTGGGCAGCCCTGGAACATGCGCAGCCCCCTGATTGACGGTCAGGGTAACTTCGGCTCGATGGACGGCGATCCCCCCGCCGCGATGCGATACACCGAGGCCCGCATGTCGCGCCTCGCGCACGAACTGACGCGCGACATCGAAAAGGACACTGTCGACTTCCGGCCCAACTACGACGGCCGTGAGATGGAACCCGTCGTATTGCCCGCGCGCTTCCCGAACGTGCTGATCAACGGCCAGGTCGGCATCGCCGTCGGCATGGCGACCAACATTCCGCCGCACAATCTCGGCGAGGTCAGCGACGCCTTGCTGACAATGCTGGACAAGCCCGATCTCACGCTCGATGAGGTCCTCAAGATCATGCCTGGGCCCGACTTCCCGACCCACGGCGTCATTCTTGGCAAGTCCGGTATTCGCGAGTCATTCGCCACCGGCCGCGGCTCGATCACCATGTCCGGCGTCTGGTCGATCGAAAAGCTCAAAGGCAACCGCGAAGCCATCGTGGTGACGCAACTGCCGTTCCTCGTGAACAAGGAACAGTTCATCGTCAAAATCAAGGATCTTGTCGAGCACGACAAGGAAGACCAGCGTCTCAATGGCGTATCGAACCTGCGCGACGAGTCGGACTCCAAGGACGCCGTCCGGGTCGTCATCGAGCTCAAGCGCGACGCCGATCCGAACGTGATCATCAATCGGCTCAAGCGCGACACCGAGTTGATCAAGAAGTGGCACTACAACGCCACCTGTCTCGATTCCACCGGTAAGCCGCGAGAGATGCCGCTTCTCGACATCCTGAGCGAGTTCATCGCTTTCCGCCGCGACGTCGTCAGACGGCGGACCGAGTTCGACCTCAACAAGGCCCGCGACGAACTGCACAAACAGGTCGCCCTTTATGCTGCTACTTCGCGCATCGACGATGTGATCCGCACCATTCGGAACTCGGAGGACGCTGACGACGCGCGCGGCAAACTGATGGCGATGCGCTTCCCGACGGCGGGCGATTTCGCCCAGCTGCTTCGCGAGGCGGATCCCGACACCGAGCCTGGCGCCGACTTCCAGCTCGACACCGACCAGGCCAATGCGATCCTCGCACTCGCGCTCCGCACTCTGACCGGTCTTGAGCGCGAGAAGATCGCCAACCGGGCCCGCGAGTTGTCACGTGAGATCAACGGCTACCTGGAGATACTCAACGATCCCCTGGTCCTGGACGCGGTGGTCCGCCGCGAGTTCGAGGAAATCAAGGCGAAGTACGCCGAGCCGCGCCTCACGGTGATCGAGGAGACCGAGCACGACCAGGTCATGGATGAGTCGCTGATCGAGCGGAAGGATATCGTCGTCAATCTCACCGCGCGCGGGTACGTCAAGCGCACCGAGGTTGCCGCCTTCCGCGAACAGAGGCGCGGTGGCGCCGGCAAGTCCGGGATGGACACCAAGGAGGACGATTACGTCGTCTCCTCCTTCGTCTGCACCACCAAGACGCCCCTCGTGTTCTTCACCAATCGCGGCATCGCTTTTGCCCTCAAGGCGTGGCATTTGCCCGACATGGGGGCGAACAACCGTGGTCGCGCGCTTGCCAACTTCATCAATCTGCGCCCGGACGAGCGCGTGACCGCCGTTGTCACCTTGCCGGAGGACAAGACCGAGCTCGAGAACCTGAACCTTGTGTTCGTCACAAACTACGGGACGGTCCGGCGCAACGCAGCGACCGACTTTGCCACGGTCAACAAGTCCGGCAAAATCGCCATGCAGATCGATGCCGCGGGTGATGGCAAGCTGATTGCGGTTCTGCCCCTGAGCCCCGAGGACAACGTCCTGATTGCAACTGCCAAGGGCCAGATTGTCCGCTTCCCGGCCGACAAGGTTCGGCTCGTCGCGAGCCGCAATGGCGACGGCGTGAGGGCCATAGATCTCGCCAAGGGCGACGTCGTGATCTCTGCTTCGACGCTGAAGAACTTCGAGGTTACGCCGGCCGAACGCGAGATGTATGCGGGGGGCGGCTCGGCGAAGTTCGTTGAGCGCAACACTGAGACCGGAGAGGTTACCGAAACGGTGGATCGCCTGTCTGACGAGCGCCTTGCTGCCATGCAGAATGCCGATCAGCTGATCCTGACGGTTTGCGCCAACGGCTACGGCAAGACGGTCTCGTCGCACGAATACCGGATCACCGACCGTGGCGGCAAGGGCGTGGCGGCCGGCACCATGTTCGAAGTCACTGGTCCGGTCGTTGCCTGCTTCCCCGTGGAGGCGACAGACGGCCTGATCCTGGTGACTGACGCAGGCCAGACGATCCGCACCCGCGTCTCCGACATCCGGCAGGTACAGAATCGGCTGACCAAGGGCGTTCGGCTCTTCAACGTGCCCGATGGCCAGAAGATCGTTGCCGCCTCGCGCCTGCCGACATCCTCCGACAAGGAATAGTAGCTGCAGAGGCTCCCATGACGACAATCAACTCCAATGTTCGGTCGGCGGACATGGACTGGCTCCGAAGCCTAGCGATCGACGCGCGCTCACCAGAATTGGTAAGCGCGATTGATTCTCTGAAGCGAAAGTACACATCCGCTACGCCATCCGACCCAGTAGGTGGTGGCGGCCCTGATCTAGCCGCCCGACTTGCGGTCGACCTCGCAAAAGCATTCAGAGTCAAGGCGACGCAGCTCGGCGCAGACGTCTCAATCGAGAACCTCGCTGACTTTCAAGGGTATGTTCAAGGCACGATCAGCGACGCGCTTGGTCGAACTGAGGCCTTAGGACCGCGGACCACTGTCGACGTCTACAGCTATTGCAAGGGCCTCGAGGTTGCCGCTGACATCTGTGACAAGCCAGCGAGGGCCTGGGGGAGTGACTTCATCGAGCAGCCTGCGGCACTGGTTCACGCACGGATATTGCGCGCCTGGATCCAGGCTTATGCGCGGCCGGAAGAGCCCAGCGCCGAACTACCGGTGGCTTGGCGCGAGCTAGCTGACTACCTCGACCGCCTCGAAGGTCAAATGAAGGCCATCGATGCAGACATGATGGTCGACGAAAAAACGCCGCCGTCCGTGTGGGCAGATCGCGTTCGCAAGTTCGCGTCGACCCAGCCCGACGAGCAGTCTTCCGACGAAGGCTGGCAAGCTGGTTGCGACCATGTCCTGGAACAGCTTTGCAAGTTCCTCGGCGTCAAACGACCGGATGGAGACGCCGGCACCGAGATCAAGGCAACCATCCGCGACATCTTGCAAGCCAAGCTTGGCGAGTGCTGGTGGCCAGATTCCGAGTGGATACACGTCCGGCCCCAGGATAAGAACGATCTAGAGCTCATTCGTGAGGCCGGATACACGTTTCGAGGCATCGAACTCATCGAGAACACGAGGCGTTCACTTCTTGACGTCATCGGCGACCTCTATCAGAAAAACCAGCTTCTGGAAGCAAGCGCTCGCATCTCCGAGATCGCGCCGATCCTTGAGGCGCTGAGAGCGATCCGCGATATAACAACCGTCGAATTCGGGTCATCGGATGCCTTCAGGGCGCGGATGAAGGAGATCCGCGAGCGCGCGGATGCAGCAATTCAGCTGAAGGTGGCGCCGGGATCAATGGCTTCCGAAGCGCTCGAGCTGGCCCTGGAATTCGAAGGCGAAGCCCGAGCCCACCGCGCGATGAAGGACAACGACGAATCCACCAAATGCTTGCGAGCCGCCAATGCGCTTCGGAAGCTGGCTGAGGGATCACTTCAAGCAGAGCAGACGGCAAGCGTCATGCCTTCGGAGGAGCCTGCTGGGCAGCAATACCGGTACAAGCTGGACGGCGGTTGGTCCGACTGGATTTCCATGCCGAATACCATGGAGCCGCTGCAGCAGGACAATCTCCAATACCGCTTCGTTTACGCTGGACCTACGGCGCCAGCAGACACGTTCAAGCTGATGTTGGAACAGGTCGAGAAGGCCCGCGCCGATGGAACGTTCTCTTCTGTCCGCGTCGAGCCCATTGAGGTGCCTCAAGCGCCGAATGGTGACACGCGGCCAGATTGGACGCAGCGGTCTGAGGCGGCAAGCGCCGCGAATGGTAATCACGACTCGCTCGTACAGGATCTGGGCCGACTGCTGAAAATCCTCAAGCTTGCCTATTCAAAGGGCGGCGGCCGGCTCATGTCCGTTTGGCAGGTCGACATCGACGCGCTCGAACGAGCTTTGCAGGCCTTGGCCGCCGGCACGGCGCCGAAGCTTTCGGACAATGCAAGGGCGCTGATTGGCGCCTGGCATTCAAGCGCCGCACAGTCGAGCGGTCCGCACGAATTCGTCGGTATGAAAATCGATCGGTCCAAACTGACCTTCTTGGACACCCTCCCCGCCTTCGAGGAGATCGTGCTGGTTGCCGCTGGCCGTGGTGGGGTCTCGTCTTTCGACCCCCCCCAACCTGATCTTCAGCAAAATGCGGGCGCTGAATTCTTGGATCAGAGAGCCTGACGAAACGGAAAACATGTCGCTCGACAAGGTCGTCGACTGGATCAATCGCCGGCCGATCGCCGTGGTTGACCAGCTCCTCTCGTCCGCAAC
Organism: Bradyrhizobium sp. USDA 4341; assembly: GCF_054063755.1. Taxonomy (NCBI): domain Bacteria; kingdom Pseudomonadati; phylum Pseudomonadota; class Alphaproteobacteria; order Hyphomicrobiales; family Nitrobacteraceae; genus Bradyrhizobium; species Bradyrhizobium sp. USDA 4341. Next base: position 587,215 of record NZ_JBSSGO010000001.1, read on the forward strand.
GGCGAAGAGCCAAGACGACGTCGTTTGGCTCCGCCAGGCGGACGCCGGCACCGACAATGAATGCTGGGTTATCTGCAACCGCGCCGACCCCGGCGCGACCCCATTCTCCCCCAGCGAGGCAACAGCGGCATGAACGAGCAAGCGCAAGCAGCAACCAACTCGGCGTCCACCGACGGGCGCGAACAGGCCGGCAAGCTTCTGGCAGAATGGTTCGGCTATTCCTGGGATGGGCTCTACGACCGGCGGATCGCGGACAGCGGGTTCAAGCCGTGGACATTCAATGGCCTTGGCAACAAGGAATTTCAGGGCGGAAAGCGCGACGTCCTGGACATCGTTGACCGGATCGCCGCCCTTGCCTCATACGCGAACAACGTTAGACGCGCCGACGGCGAAGTCTCGGAACTACTCGAGCGCGCCGATCGCTACCTTTCCACGATCCCGAACCGAAGCGACGCCGGCCCACATCACCTCGTCAGCGACCTGTCGGCCGCGCTGCGTTCCGCCCTGGCCGACACTTTCGTTGCGGCTAACTCTCCTTCCGATCCGGGCATTCACCTGTCTCCGGCGGAAAGCCTGATCAGTCTGGCAGACCAAATTGATGAGGCTCGCGACGAATACGCCAACAAATTCGGCACGACCGATGAGCCTGCGGCCAAGGAGGCGTTGATATCCCTCCTCTGGGACGACAAGGGCACCTTCGCGCCCGCGCTACGCCTTGCAGCCCTGTCCATCGCGTCCCGATCCAACGAGGCACCGCAGGAATTGGCGCTTGCTCAGGCGACCGTGCCGAACCGCGACCTGCTTGTGCGGGCCATTGCCACGGCATTAGCGAGAGACGACCTCGAGCCTTCAAGCGAGGCAACGCTCGAGCTCTACCGGAAGGACGCCGAATTCATCGTAGACGGCCTCGTGCGATGCAGCTTCCCCTTGCAACTTGCCAGCCGACGATGGCGCCATATGAAGCGCGGTTCATCCTACGCCGAGATCGGCAGAGCGACCTCGCAATCGGCCATTCCCATCGTGGAAGGCGAGACCGTGGTTGTTTACGTCGCCGATATCGACGGCTCGATGCACGTCCGGAAGGACGCCGAATTCGAGGACGGCCGCTTCGAGGAATTGAACAATATTGCGAGCTTCAAATGAGCGACATCGTCGAACTCACAGTTCGTCCCACCCCCTTAATCCCGCCGCGACGATCGGCTGACGACGCTCCGGCCGTCAGCCTGATTGCAGCGATGTCGCTCGACCGAACCATCGGACGCGATGGAAAACTGCCCTGGCGGCTGTCGACCGACCTCGCCCGCTTCAAGGCGGCTACGATGGGCAAACCGGTTATCGTCGGCAGGAAGACCTACGACGACATCGGCCGGCCGCTGCCGGGGCGCATGCTCATCGTTCTCACCCGCACCCCACCGACATCATCTCCAAATGGCGTTCGCTATGTTCGCTCGATGGACGATGCGATGTCGCAGGCTCGCCTCGTCGCCGAGGAACTCGGCGCGGAAGAGATTTTCATTGCGGGCGGCGCCGAAATCTACCGTCAGGCGCTACCGCTCGCCCGACGCATCCTCCTGACAGTCGTGGATGCGCACATCCACGGCGACGCGAGGTTCCCCGACTTCTCCATGGACACCTGGAGCGAAGTCGGGCGCCAAATTGTCCCGGCCGGCCAGAAGGACGAATACAAGACGACCGTGCTCGACTTGCGCCGCTAGTGTCGAGTTCAGCGTCGTGACGAAGCTGACGGGAAGGTGGCTGTGCACGGATTGCGAGGAGATATTCACGCCGCGCAATCACTATCGATGCACAAAGTGCTGGGGCGCCAGGACGATACCTGCAAACGACGATCTCGATGCCAAGCCGCGCGCTCGCGACGGTCGCGATAGAGGTAATTAAATACCTTAATTTTTCTTGAACCCCGAATTGAAGACTCCTACAACTTTTCCGAGAGTGGTAGGATTAGGCATTAGCTTCTTCGGCTCCATGTTTTTTAGTTTTTCTGGGAGGACGCCATGCGCATTCTGTCCCGGTTTTTCGTCGGGGTCATTGCAATCCCCACCGTGACGTGCGGCCTTGCCTCAGTCGTCTGCGCTGTTGAAATTCCGAAACCGGTCATCAACATTCCCAAGCCGAACATTCCCCGGCCGACGATCAACGTTCCAAGGCCGCACGTCACGGTCAACGTGCCCAAGCCCGCAGTCAATGTACCCAAGCCCGCAGTCAATGTGCCGAGATCTGCGGTACCCGTCCCGAAAGTGACGGTCGCCAAGCCGATGGCGAATGTTCCAAAGGTGGCTTTGAGCAAGCCGGTGTCTGGCGCTCCAAAGACGGACTTCAAACCGGCTACGGCTGCCAATGCCAAGCAGCCAACCATTTCAGAGAAAACTGCGGCCACCGGAAAGCAAACGACCACTCTCGCCAAATCTGACAGTGCGACCCGTGAGGTACCTACAAAGCAAAATCTTGGCCGAGCCAAAGGCAAAGATGTTGCAAGACCGAGTTCTACCGAAGGCGCGACCGCAGTAAATGAAGGCTCCTCCGGTGGCGCCACAATAATCTGCGAGACAGATCTTTGCGCAGGAAAGCCGAAGGGAGGCACTGCAATCGCTCCGGGCGGCGGGACTATTGCCGCGCCGGCAAAGTCCGATTGCACGGCTTCGGCTCCGTGCACGCTGCCACCGGATTTCAAGATTTCAGGATCTTGCCCGACCGGTGGATGCCCCTACTACTATGACAACCAGAAGATCGTGTATTTGCCTCCCACGACGTCATCACCGAGCGCTACTCCAGGCACCGTCAATACGTGGCAACCGAGCCAAACGGTCACCGTGAACGGCCAGACGATGTCTCGGGATCAATTCATCTCGGGGCGCGTCGATAATTCTGTCGTCGGAAATATGATACTTGGCGGAGCTATCGGGTGGTCGGTTGGCGCCGTTACGGGTGTTGCGAATTGGGCTGCCGCCGGCGCATCGGTCGGAAATGCTGCTGCCGACAACGAACAAAACTCGGTCGCCCCCACTGCGGCCGGACAGGCTGCAAGTATAGGCCTTGAAGGCACGAAGGAAGCATTCAAGACAAACGTGGGAATAGACGCGGGATTGGCTGCTGATGCGATCCCGTACGTCGGACCGTACATTTCTGGTCCGGTGGCGAAGGGAGCGTCCTATTTGGCAGGTGCTGGCTTTGACGCTGCTGTTGAAAAGGGCACCGAGACGGGGGTGAAGGCGATAATGTCGCCGCCGCCGGAGCAACAGCCGGGTTCGGAACAGCAGCCGCAGAGCTCTGCAGTGTCCGCAGGGTCGTCGACGGCAGCCAGTTCTCCTAGCGTGGACAGCCCAAGCAACCCGTCAAATCCGCCTACGGTCAATGTGCCCTACAGCCTGGCGGCGAACCCCAATCCAGTCTCTCCAATGCCGTCTGCGAACGCCCCGAGCCCGGACCCTGGGTCGGCACTCACCGCCATAACAACGCCGAACGCGCCGGCGTCCGCGGTGAATGCATTGATGATGCCACCCAAGCCAACTGCTCCACCAGCGAACAGTTCGCCGCCGGAAAATGTGTCTGCCCCGACCCTCTCCCGGCCGTGACGGTCGAATTCAGAGACAGAACAGGATGAGTGGAGATGCCGCCCAATGCGATGCCCCCAAGGAAGCGGGTGCAAGCTTCTATCTCTCCTTTTTGGATAAACGCATGCTACGACTAACAATGGCTTTTGGGCTTCGCACGATGCTTTGTCATTTCCGTTATTCTGGCTCCTTTGCCCTCAGCCTGATAATTTTCAGCAGCATACTCTGCTGCCGCGCCACCCTCGCTGATAGCGCTTGCAAAGCAACCTGCATCGACTTCGCTCACAAGTATATTGGTTGCAACGACAATAGTGATTCATGCAATTATTTCGTCGGGCTGTTTTGTATCAAAGAACTCGGGCCTGACATTCAGACCAACCCGACTGCCATCGCGCTCATGAATTCCGAGTGCAAAACCCTCGAATCGGAAATTGCTCGAAATTTTTCGATTACCGAAAAACGATATAACGCTCGGAAAGCCCTTTCGAAGATTCTGAATTCACTCTTGGCTTGGTCCGATCGCTTCAGGAATTGCGGCCAATCGCCCGACATTGAGCGGATGTGTTTGGCCAACCTGTTTAAGATCGAAAGCGAGCTTCTTGTACTCAGGTCATCGCTGCAAGACCATCTGCTGTCTGGCGACAAAGCAATTTCAGCGCCGGCTGCCAAGATCGACAATTCATTGCACAACTTGATCAGAGCCATCGATGCGAGGTTCTATGGGATGCAAACGATCAAATAAACCACCCGGCGCGCTAAGGATCGTCGCTGTCGTGGTGTTTTCTGTTGGCATAGTCCCGGGAGCTCGCTCGCAGAATCCTCATCCCGAAATCCGAGAATTGCCGGTACCGCCTTCAGAACCTAGTGGAGATGGAGGTGGAGGTGGAGGTGGAGGTGGCAGCAGCAGATTTAATCCCATTGCATTGCCACCAGCTCCACAACCTCAATATCACTTCGACTTCACTCCCTCGAGACCGATACTTTCGCCATCGACGACCGCACAGCCACAGCTCCAGCTCCAACAGCCGCAGTTCCGGCCGCTACCATCCATTTCTCCACCTCAAATGGCTTCGGCCCCTCCCCCCGACTTCAGTGCAAATCCATCCGCTCAGGCTGCACAGGCGGGACTCCTTGCAGCGGGCATGTGGGCAATGAACAGCATCATCTGGGTGCAGCAGCGAAAGCGAGAGTACAAGGACCAACTAGACAAGGCGAATCAGGAGAGAGTTATGCAGCTGCAGGAGCAGCGAAGGAGTGAGGTGAAAGACCTATCTAACATTGCTAGCGACGTCGATCACGCGGTCTTAATCGTTGGCGACGGCGTGCATGCTATGAGTGAAAATGTGCCGGCGCTCGACTATTCCGACTCAGATATAAAGGAGACAGCGACGGTCGACTTTGTTCCTTCCTCGATACTTTATGAGCCTTGGACCGTCGAGAATCCTACCGATCTTCAGAGGTACGATTTCGGAGTTAGAGTGAGCCGTTGGGCGCAACAAACGCTACCTCCCGTTCGATTTGATCCGAAAACCAAAACCACGATCAGCAACGTCGAGCTAAAACTCATCGACGCGATCAGATCGCTCAAGACAATCGCCCCCGCAGAAGATCGTTTTGCAGAGGAAGAGAATTTTGAACAGAACAATCCGTTCCGTGAATTGATGAAGGGACAACTAGAGAAGAACGGTGAAGAGATCGCGGAGCATATCGTCAAGAATGAGCGCCTAGACGATCTCTTCAGCGAAGCGGGGCAATTGGAAATTTTTGAGGGAGTGATCTTTGAGCAAGCTTTCAAGTCAACCGTAACTAGCGAAGGTTTAAAGCGCTCAAGCGAGCTCTTGATTAAAGGTCTGGAACAACAGCTGGATGCTTATGACGCCCAGCGGCGCAAGAAATTTCCCAATAAGCCGTTTGACGTCACCAACTTGAGAGCTGTGCCAGGTCACAGGGGACCGGAACTGCGCGAAGCTCCCTGAGGGTTGAGAGCCGGGGATGTCGGGCCGTCGGACCCGAGCACAAGTCTGACCGCCGTCCAATGACCAGATTTCCGCCTTGCAGGCTGTAGCCGTACAATCGGAAGGATAAATTTTCAGAGGATCCCATGGCGGCCACCCGTCTCGTGCTCGAGATCGAGCGTATCCACCCCGAAAGCGCGCTGCAGCCTTCCGACGGCAAGCCGATCAATTTCATCGTGGTATTTGGCCGCGATGCGAGCGGCCGCTCGGGAAAGGCGTTCTTCAACAATGCCCGCGCCCAGAAGCTCCACGCCGACATCCTGAGCCACATGGACGGCTCGGAGGACCTGAAGGCGCGCCGTCTCACGATCGACGTGAACGGCGAATGGAAGGCCGATCGCGAACCGCGCAAGCGTGGCGGCGAGGTCGTCAAAGACCCTTCCGGCAAGCCCATTTACGATCGCCACTTCGAAACCAACCAGCCGGCGACCTTCGTGGAAGGCCCGCTGCTCGAGCTGTTCCGGATCCGCCGGGAAGCGAAGCGCCGCGCCTATGATGCCGACAAGCTGGTCCAGGCCGGCAAGACGGACGAGGCGCTCGCCTTGATGCGGGACTTCGTCGACCTTCTCGGGCGCATCCAGCGCGCGCCCAAGAAAGGCGACGAGATGACGTCCGTTGTCGCCGCGGCGACCGAAGGCACGACCAACGAGCCCATCGGCTCTTCCGAGGCCGCGTCCGTCGTCGACGAGCCGACGGCTGCTGCCGGCGGTGAATCCGAGCTGGAAGTCGTCGGCGACGAAACCTCGGCTGCCATCCAGCCGGCCGACGCGACCCTGGCGGCCAGTCGTCCCGACGGGGAAGCCGATGCTGTGGATCAGACTTCCGCTACCCTCCCAACCGAGGAAGCCCCGTCCATTGACCCCGAAGCTGAAGCCGAAGCACGGCTCGCCAAGGCCGGCCGCGATTTCGTCGACAGCGCTGCTGGTAGCAGCCCGGCCCATGTGGCAACGACCGACGCGGCCGCGCAGCCTGCAGCGACACCGGCTGCCCGCAGGTTTGCTCGCGCCGCAATGCGAACGGTTCCAGACAACAAGAAGCACTCGGTGACTGAGGGGGGTCTCGCGACCACCGCCGACGTTTACATCGCGTCGAATCCAGTACTTGCCGACGCGATCGAAGCGAAGATCCCTGATGTTCCGGCAGAGAAAATTGCCAGCGAACCCTCTCCGGAAGCCACGACCAAGCCCGCGGAACAGACCCCGGCAACCACCGCCGCGAGGCCCGCTCCGCGGCTGCCGCCGCGCCCGATCCGGCCGCCGATGCCGATCCGACGGCCTGGGCCGTAAGTCACCGACGCGGCTGCGCTGCGTTATCCGATTTGATCGACGCGAGGCTGGACGAAATACCAGTCATTTCGTCCAGCCCAACCGGCTTCGGCGGGACCAGCGGAGACGAATTCACTTTCCCCGTTCTAACGAAGGGGACAGTCTCTCCCCTCGCTGCCATTCGCTCTTTCTTCTTCACCTCAACCGGCGGCACACGATCGGCCGTCAGCGCCTTCAGCGCGCCATGCAGCGAGTCGGCCGGCACCGGCCCGACAACCTGAGTTCTGGAGGCCATCGCAGCCACCGGCAATGGCCTCGGGGCTCCGGATCGCGACGTCACCGTCACCGGCGGGTCTGTCACGATAGCATACCCTTTCGTCGCAAGCTCAGCCAGGCGACCGAGTGCGGCCTCTATCGCGGTCGCGTCGTCCACATTGACCGATCGACCCGCCAATGCCCGCAGCCTGGTCCGCTCCGCAGCAATAGCCGCCTCAGCACCGTCCTGAGCGCTCCCCGCGAGCTTCAGCTTGGCGTCGAATTCTCGCTCCCAGGCCTGCCGATCGAAGTCCGCGGGTCCCTGCACAACCACTCCGGGCGACAGCAGCGCGCGCCGGGCGTCCGCTACCGCTACCTCGGCCACCGCATGGGTGAACCCCGGCTGCTTGGCCAGCGCCCGATGAGCTGCGATCAGGTCGCCAATCGATACGCCGTCCATCTCGATCAGCCGATGAGCCAGGTCCACCAGCTGGCGATCATCCAGGGAGCCAACCCGATCAGAGATCGACACCGCCGCGTTCATTGCATCAATGTTGAAATACGGAACGTGCTCGTAGCCGGCGACAGTCTCATCCGGCGGGTATCCGCCGTCCTTCCGCTCCTCCTGCTCCGCTGTTGCCGAGGACGACAGATAGAGTGCCCGGATCCAGACGATCTCTTGAAGCGCTCGCTTTGACGTTCCGCCTCGAGCGAGCTGCAGGATCGCAAACACGTCACCGAACCCCTCGGCCCGGTGCCGGAGCATGGCGTTACGGAGCGGATTGCGATCCCGATCGAAGGCATGCTTGTCAGCGCAATGACCGATCTCGTGCGCCAGGATGAATTGCTGGAAGACTGCCGGCGTGAGCGTCAAGCGTTTGGGATCGAACTGGGTGCGGTCCTGGCCGGCATAGGCCGACAGGAGGTTGATCCAGGCCTGATCCGGAGATGTCGGACCAACCCGGCATTCGACCTTGCCGCCGACCCGAACCAGGATCGAAAATGCCCGCCGCTCGCCGGTGGCCGCGGAAATCCGCTCGAAGGATCCGCGCGCGTTCTTCGGCAGAGCATCCCAGGTTCGTCCGAGCACGGCATCGCCGAACGGGCGCACGAGGCTGTCGGCATCAAAAATGACGAGCTTGCGCCCCTGGGCGGCCACGATCGGCGCAAAGCGCTCCTGGATCTTCGTAAGCCCCGAGCTGCGCACGGTTGTGACGGGCTGCGGGCCGGCCCACGCAGCCGTGCACATCAACACCAAAACTGCTCCACAAAAGCCGGAACGCATGGAAATCTCCCATTCCGACCGTCGCCCGGGCGCGACGCCCCGTCAACGCACCCTGCAACCTGTCCCCGACTATCCGAAAACCAGCAAAGCCTTGCCAAGGATTCACTTGACGGCGCCGCCGCCGGTGCATGCTTCCGCCATCGGAACTACAGCCTGTCGAGCTCGATCAGGTTGCGCGCAAGGCTGTCGCGGCCAATGTTGCCAGGTGGTCGATTCGCCGCGCTAGCGAAGCCAGAACCGGCTACCTAGGATTTTCAGCCGTCGACCAACCGCGTTTCCACATGAACGCGCAGTACGCCGCAACATCGAGCGGATCGCCTTTTTCAATATGCCGGATCAACTCGGCGCGACATTCGTTCTCCCAGTCATCCTTCGCCCAGTTGTCGCTTAGGCCGTACTTCTGCTGTGCCTTGAGAAGCTTGCCTGCGACAGCAGACGTAAATTCATCAACAAGCTTCTGTGTCTCAGGATGAAGTTCGCTCATGAAGCCGACACCTTCACTCGAAGGGATTTCCTCGCGGTACCTGATGAGGTGCTGGCGTCGCATCAGCTTGGACGGCCGCGCCCGCCGGCGGCCGGTTGCAGGCCTGATCGATCACGGCGCGTGCAGCCTGAATTCCGGTCAAATCGTAGTCATCCACAATGACGGTCTTCCCGTCGGACGATCTCCAGGTCACCCGCATCGTCGGATTTTCAAGCATGGCTGTGACGATCTCCTGCTCTGGCTTACCGGCCCGGGCAAAAGCCGCGCTTCTGTAGGGCAGTAAATCGAAGGATTTATCGTGCTTCTCGCCGAACGAGACCGTGGGCAGCGACTTGGTCACGCTCGGATATCCCGACACGAAGGACAGGTTGTCGTAGGTGCCCTCTTTGCTGTTGTTGGTCAGGGCGACATATACTTTGCCGCGGTCGGGAGGCGCATTCCGCGAGCCGCTTGGCGTCAGCATGGCGAAACAGGCGTCGCCCTTCCGCTTGGCCTCCCAGCCGGCCGCCGCAGGATCCGTGATCGCGACCACCAAAACGGCACCGAGCAGCGCCAGACGCATTAGACCCTCCGAAACCACCGAACACACCCCTGCTTTCGAACTCACACCCAAACCTGTGTCAGGACGTCGGAGACAAATCTACCAAGCCGGGATGGTCCCCGCAGTTCTACGGTCTCAATTTCCCCAACAAAGACCAAGATTTCCACGGTATCGGGAGGCTAGACGAGTCCTTGGTTAACCACGTGGTGGCCGGGCGGCTGGGAGCCAAGGATTGACTGTAGTAAGGCACTCACGACTTCATCAGCGACAGAAAGCGACGCTATGGCCTTTCCGGACTGGAACAAAGCAGCAAGTGGTCAATTTCGGCGGCTGCAACCGGAACCAGATCGCTGAAGGCAACGCCAACAATGAAGCATTGGTTCGCCCCTACATGGCGAAAGAACCGCTGAGCAGGGACGCCACGCGCACGACCCGGCACCTGCTTCAAACCCGCAATGGCTTGCCTTTCCGGCAGAAGTGCCCCAATGACGCCACCGTCAAGGTTGCGCAAGATGGAACCAAGGATTAGGCCTCCTCCGCACGATCCGAACCAGAGAGTACGATGAAGCTTTTGCTCCTCCACGGCGCACCCGGCGCCGGCAAATACACCGTCGGAAAGGCCGTTCTTGAACTGGTCGACGGGCGGTTGTTCGACAACCATGTCGCCATCCAGTTCGCCCGATCGATCTACGATTTCGGCCACCCCAGCTTCTGGCCGCTGGTGTGGGAAACGCGGTACGCCGCCCTCCGGTCGGCGACAAGATCCGGCGAGCCGCTGCTCCTGACTACCATGTGCTTCGCGTTTCCGGACGATCTCGACTATGTCGAGCAATACGAACAGGCCATCGGCGCCGGAGCTGAGATCCTTCCGGTTTTCCTGACCTGTGCAATGGCCGAACTCGAGACACGAATTTCCTCTCCCGATCGCACCGCGACGGGGAAAATCGACAGCATCGCGATGCTCCGTCAATATCTGCGGGAGGCTCCGATGACCGCGATCCCGCGTCCGAACTGCCTTACGATTGACACTACGGACACCCCGCCGGCGCACGCCGCGCGCGCCATTGTCGAGCACTTCCACCTCGCCGACCTTCCGCCTTCCCCGTCCCGGATGGCCGAGGCGCAATACCGATACGCCATTGAGGAAATCGAAAGGTCGCAGCTTGCGAGTGTGGCAGGCAGGTCTGATATTCCGTTGGACGGCGGCAAGAGCAGGAGTGTCACATGAAGGATTTTCTTCCCGATAAGCCCGACCTCGGTCAGGCCACCACCACCATCGTCGCGATCGTGTCCGCCGCCGGCGTGACCATCCCTACGCGTGTGTAGGCTATGAGCCGTCTCGACAGGTGCCAGCCAATCCTCCGGACGATGCGATGAGCGACGAAGAAGTCGAAATCGTCGCGCGCGCCATCGAGGCTGAGATCTGCAAACCCTACGAATGGTCAGCCGAGGAGTTTGAGATCTGGTGGACGAAGGACCGCCGGAATCGCAACCACGATGACCGTCGAGCTCAAGCTCGAGCCGCCCTAACCGCACTCCGCTCTGTGGGCTTCACCGTTTCACGAGAGCCAAGCACCCAGCCGACACCGTCCCAAGGAGAGAGCCATCCATGATGACGTCCAAACAGCGCGTGACCTACACTGACGAGGAGATCGCGGCGATCACGACTTACGCGAACAGCTCGGTGGAGAAAGATGGCAAGGACTATACAAACGCAGCTCGAGACGCCGCCGTCGAGGCCCATCGGGCGCTGTTGACCCGCGTTCGACTTTCGCGCGGGGAGCTCCCCTACAAAGACTTGCATTTCGAATTCATGCGTGAAGTCGACACGCCTGTCCCGGACTACGGCCTCAAGGCTACGTATCGAAAGCAGATCACCACGGCTTTTGTCGCAGGAACGCAACCCCGCTCGCGCTGAACGCTCGTCGGCTAGAGGTATCGGATCACGGACCCAGCGGCTTCGTGCTCCATGTTAGCTCGTTACGGATATACGACGCCGTCGACTTTGAAATGCCAAACCGGGCAGCGGCTTCATCCAGGCTCTCAAAGCTCCCGCGTATGTACGCGACATCCTCAAGGCTGAGTTTTGTATTCGCGAAGTGCCTGTGGAACTCCGGGTCTTCTCGCTGAGCTTCCGTCAGTTCGGCAAGACAGCTAGCGATCGAGGCTCGCTCGTTTCGCATGACCCTCAACGCTTCCTTGTTCTCATCGACCGTCATCAGGCGATCGAGCGTTCCGGCCACTTCTCTAAAATCCGACGCTGGAATCAGGGCCGACACGAGTCCTGCCTCCGCGGCGACTCCAAAGTATAGTTCGGTTGACTTGGGCGGACTGAGGGCGCGGTACCGAGAAATCGCCCCTGAGACCAGCGACTGATGGGTGTCGCACAACGACGCAAGGCGTCCTTGCGAGATGCCAGCATGTTCAACCCTGCCCATCAAAACCCGGGCCGCGGCATCGGGCTTTGCCGGCAACGGCTCAAGCCCTGCCTTTCGAACCACTTCTTGCGGCGCAAATACCGGCGCGATGCCGGTTGCAAGGCACAGCTTAAACATGAGCCGAATGCTCTTCGGCGGGTCACCGGCCTCATAGCGCGCGATCATTTCGCTGATGTGCGGCTTGGACAAGCCGAGCGCGGCACCCATATCGCGCTGCGACGGAGCACCGTTTTCGGCTCGGCGACGCAGCGCGGCAGCGTAAGCCTGAGCCAGACGTTCAACCGTCAACGTACCTTTTGTCACGATCCGAGACCGATTCTTTGGATGCTGAATTGTGCCGGGTTTCTTAGATCCACGCTAGGCGCCGACAGCCTGCCGGGTCTCCGCCTCCTGAACTCCAGCGCCATCAATTGTAGCCTCCTGATCGCCCCCGCCGGAAGCCTCCTTTTGCATGGCGAGAGCCGTCAAGAAGGTGTCCATGATCGCGATGGCCGGGTACCGAGAGGTACCATAAGGCCACTCCGTCGGCAGCGGCACGATCTCCCCCGCCAGAGTCGGATGCTTCTCGTCAAACTTCGCCCTCTTGACCTGACCGTGCCTTGCGCCACCAACGCGGACGTCCATTCGCAACTGCGGCAGGTACCTGGCCACGAGCCCGATCGCAACATCGACATTGGTGGTCCAGGGACGCGTTGCGTCCGTCGTGTACATCCCGAGCCCCGTCCGCCAGGGTAATCCCCCGGACCAGTCATCGCTCCCGCGCCGGCCTTCAACCCTGAATTCATATCCGAGGACATGGATTGCGATCAGATGATCGATGTTCGCCAGGCGCTGCGGCAGGACGTGGCTCACGAGGTGCTCAATTCGGCCATGGCGGACACCGGCTGTCGTCCGCAACAGCGCGCGGAGTTCAATCAGATCCTCCGAAGCCGCAGGCGCGTCCTCAAGGTCTCGCGGCTCCGAGGACAACAAACGTAGTGTTCCCCCACGCCAGGGCCGCGGCGATTTCTCGTAGGACAGCATCGATCTTCTCCTGTCCTCAATCATGCGGTATCCGGTCACTACGGTGAAGGACCCGAGGTCATATTTCGGGGGACGACCGGATCAATCTGTTCGGCCTCTGCCGGCGTCGTAAACGCGCTTGGTCGGACGTCGTGGGTTCGAAATCGGGCCCTCAAGCGGCGATCCAGAGAGCGTCTTAGCAAAATTTCTTTACACCTGCTGCTACGCGGACAAATCACTATCTTCCCAGCTACTTAGCTTAGGACTCGACAGTCTCGCTGGGCGCTACTTTGGGGCTTCCGGCATCAAGCTGTGTTGACTCTTTTCACAACCGAGCGGCATAAGCTGCCCGATCGCTTCGCTCGCAAACGTGCGGAACGATTCCACTGACTGGATCTTAATCCTTGCCAGTTTATGGAAAGGCGCTTGCGGATGGTCCGCAGGTCCAAACAATCGAGAACGAGATGCGCTTATCGCTTGCCCATACCGCGTACGCGGAAATCGCCGGACGGTCGTTTGACCGCTCGAGCGAACCGTCATGCGCACGCATGTCGCAGCAGAGCTATCTCAATAGCAAACAGCCCATCTTGGGCTCCGAGCTAACCGACTAAGACGGCGAAGGGCCACCCCTCCGCCGAAAGGCAGGAGAGGGGCGCAAGGCCCGCCGGAAAAGCACCCGAAGCGACGAGACCGAACGGTCGAAGTCCTGGTGCAGGTCGGACAGACCACCCCTCCTCCCTGAAGCGAATACGACGGCCAGGCGCGCGATCATGCGCATCCTTCCGTCGACGGAATTCGGCCTCTGCGCATCTGCGGGAAACTGCAGATCCGGGCCGGCGAGCGAAACCTCTTCGGAAGGTCCGTTCGTGTTGTTTGACATCGTAAGAACGTTGATTGGCCGACGGAAGCGCTGCCTGCATCAGGCGCTCCCCGGTTACGGGAAGTCTTTGCTCATCCCCCAAAGGATGATCAATCGGCGCACCGTCGGCCGTTTGTTCATTTTCGCTGACAATGGGTCTGCGGTTGATCGTCAGAGCTGGTTCCGGACGGACAGCTGCCCGATCCGCGCGGGTAATGGCTTTCGCTCACTGCTCGTCCCGGCGAACCGCGGCCCTCTTGGCCTACATTCGATCGGCGTCGCCTTCGGCGCGATCATGCGAGACTGGCGGAATTGGTAGACGCGCTACTCTCAGAAAGTAGTGAGCTCGGCTCGTGGGGGTTCGATGCCCTCGTCTCGCACCATCGCTTTTCAAAGGGTTTGCTCGATCAGCATCGCGCCGCGGCGACGACGAATTTGTAAATTGCCCCTGTGGCGGAACTGGTAGACGCGAGGGTCTCAAAAACTCTTGTTCGAAAGAACGTGGGGGCTCGCATCCCTCCAGGGGCACCAATAATCACCTTCGTGCGCGGGCGTGGCGGAATTGGTAGACGCAGCGTCCTTAAAACTCGCCGTCGCAAGACACCTGCCCGTTCGAGTCGGGCCGTCCGCACGAAGCTTTTTGATCGAGGTCTCTGGTGCCCGCCGCCGCCGTCCGAGCCACTCCCGTCGCCGGGATAGCCATTGAAATCTGAACCGGGTCGAAGTCCCAGAGGGAGCATCGCTCTGCGCGCTTCGCCTGGCATCACGAAGAATAGTCTTGGCGGCCGGCTCCTTGCGCGTTTGACGTTGGCTCGAAAGCAACTCGATCTGACTCGCCCCACTTCTCGCTTTCCAAGCTCGATGGTAATGCGATCCTTGGTCAAGGCCCATGGCTCAAATGAACGCGAACCAAGAATTCACCGCAACCATCAATGCGCTCCTGGACTTCATTTTGAAGAACAGGACGCATCGACCGAAGGCACAAGACGGGGTTACGCCCACCATGGCAATAGAGGCCATGCGGCGGTCGTACTCCTCTGGAGATTGGATCGCCGACGGCTCAGCGGATGTTCTCCGGCTCTTCCTCTACAACGCGCCACTACTCGCAGACGTGCTCGAGCCGATCACTTTCCGCGAAGCCAATAGCTCGACCGACGCCAGCTACGATCCGCTAACCTTGGACGGGCTGGGCGACGTCACGCATTTCATCCACAACGGCTTGGTCGATGACTGGTGGATCGCCCTCTACGAGAAAGATGGCGTTCGGAGAATCGTACATGAGGTCGTTGACGATTGCGTGCAGTCCGGAGGTAAAGGTTGGCCGCAAGACGGCTTCAAGCGGCTCGATCGCGACCTCGAATGGATGCACAACGCGCATCGGACCGTACTGAACATGAAGCGGTTCGGCGAACTGTTCGCGAAAGACATGAAATCGATTCCGACCCATGTCCCCGACGCAGGCGAGCTCATGGAGCTCTGGACATCCCGTCCATATGACGACTTTTGCTCGGCACCGTCGCCCTAGCATCTTTGATTGGGCCCCCGTGGCGGAATTGGTAGACGCGCTGCCATGAGGAGGCAGTGAGCAATCGTGGAGGTTCGAGGCCTCTCGGGGGTACCACAATTCATCGTTTGATGATTGATCGTGGACGACGCACGAGAGCGGCTTGACCCGATCTCCATCGCGATGATGTTGTGCAATGGACGCTCGAGCGGATGCGTGGCCGAGTGGTTTAAGGCACCGTCTTGGAAAGGCGGCGTAGGCGCAAGTCTACCATGTGTTCGAATCACATCGCATCCGCTCGAGCGTCTCACCTTTTATTTATCTGTCATGCGCGGAAATGTGGCTGAGCGGCTGAAGGCATCCGTTTCGAAAACGGACGTACCGGAGACGGTACCGTGGGTTCGAACCCCACCGTTTCCGCGCATGACAGATATCCACGGAAGGGTGGCCGAGTGGTCTAAGGCAGTCGTTTTGAAAACGACCGTACTCGCAAGGGTACCGCGAGTTCGAATCTTCGCCTCTTCCGCCAGTCTCGATTCTTCGGAGATGGGACCCGAAGGATGCAGTCACCGCAGCGATCTCGGATGTAAAGACGCTGCGCAGCGCTACCCTCTCCAGAGGGCGGCGCGAACCCATCGCGGGGTGGAGCAGTCCGGTTAGCTCGCATGGCTCATAACCATGAGGTCGCGTGTCCAAATCACGTCCCCGCAACCAACCTCGCCCCGACGTTGCAGCGCTTGGGCTCCGCCGGGGCGGATGGAAAACATCATCAAAGTTTCGCGCAAGTGTCCCGAGCGGCAAAGGGGTCTGATTGTAACTCAGATGGCTTCGGTCTTCGCTGGTTCGAGTCCAGCCTTGCGCACCATCAATACATCCTTTGGTTGTGTAGCTCAGTTCGGTAGAGCAAGCGCTTGATAAGCGTTAGGCCGGATGTTCGAACCATCCCACAACCACCATCATAGATTGTTCTAATTGTATTCTGCAAGTTTATCGCGAGCTTAGAGAGAAGCGCGCGATGTTTTAATGAGGACGGCGAGATCGTCGTTCTCTCGCAAACAAAGGAGAACGAGAGATGCTTATCACCCGTTACGCTCGGATCCTGAAATCGGCGCGGCTTGCCGCCGCGTCCGAAATTCTTGGATCCGGAGCCTTAATCGCCAGGCCGGGCCGGCACGGGCCTTTTAACCCCGCGGCAAGACGTTCGACTCGTCCCGGATTCGCGGGCCACTAGCTCAATCGGTTAGAGCATTCGCCTCTTAAGCGAAGGGTTCGCAGTTCAAATCTGCGGTGGCCCACCAACCCTTCATTTTCGTTTCCCGCGCGCAGCGCGTCGATGATCGCGACCCGAACCATCAGGGCGTGCCCTGTTGCAAGGAGAACATATCCGGCGCAACATGAATGCCTGCCCGGAGTTCAGCATGCCCAACATTCCGCCTCCCGCAAATTGGCCCGTCGAGTGCACGAACGACGGGTTTTGGCGGCACGTCAATCATACCCTGCGACTTGCAAGTCCAGGCTGGGGGTCGAAGGACGCGGCCGAAAAGAATGCGCTCATCTATCGAGTGAATGAGGCTACGATCCAGCTCATGAGCGCACGATATGAAGAGCTCTATCCGACAATAACACCTAACCTCATGTAGAGGTCCGCGCCGTTACCGCTCACGGCCGTCTCTCTGCCGAGAGCGGCGCAATTGGATAATCGAGATCCCGAAAGGGTTTGGGGGCATGGCCCCATGGGATAGGCGCGGGTGACCGCGTCAAAGCTGTAAAGCCTACGTAGCAGCGCCCGCAAGGGTCCACCCATGCAAGTCCGGTCCTCCCCGCGAGGGGCCGTCACGTGAAGACGTGGCGGATAGCAGGACGGCCGGGACGGGTCCCCGACGAGGGGACACGGTTTGCCTACCCGACGAGGGAGGCAGCCGAAGCGGGCGCAACCCGCACCTG
This sequence comes from Bradyrhizobium sp. USDA 4341, assembly GCF_054063755.1. Classification (NCBI taxonomy): domain Bacteria; kingdom Pseudomonadati; phylum Pseudomonadota; class Alphaproteobacteria; order Hyphomicrobiales; family Nitrobacteraceae; genus Bradyrhizobium; species Bradyrhizobium sp. USDA 4341. Next base: position 604,376 of record NZ_JBSSGO010000001.1, read on the forward strand.
TCACGCAACCCGGCTTAGTGCGAATGGATAACGGATAGCCGCCAGGTCCGACCCCGCAAGGAAGGGCGAGGCGGCAGCGACAAGGTTGATGGCGCCCGATGGTTCTCCAGGGTGACAGAGGCCCGAAACGCGCTCGAGTAGGTCGCAAGCCGAAAGGGATTGGACGTGTTGTATTTTGCTTCCAACAGGAAGCGAAGCAACAGGAGCAGCACGCCCAGGTAGGTTGCCCATCGAATAGCTCAGCTGGTAGAGCAACTGTTTGGAACACAGTAGGTCGCCGGATCGTGTCCGGCTTCGAACAAAAGCAAAGTCTGCTCCTGCGTCGATCGTAAGTGGTCAAAGTCTTCACGCCGCGAGGCGAATGGAGATTCTCCGGAGCCGCAAGCCGAGGAGGATTGCCAGCAGAAGCGTCATAGGGTCCGCAAGCCCGAACTGCCCGCAAGGCAGGTGGTGACAAAGCTGACGAGTAGGTCGACGCGAAGAGGAACCGCCACCTCAAAAAAGGCGACCATGGTCGGATACGGACGCACGCCTTTGCCGGCGGCGCCCGTGGATGAAGAGGAAACCGCCCTTGCAAGGGACGGCATAATCTCAGAAGTCCGATCGCCGAGAGCTGTAGTCTCAGGCTTTCGCTACCCCAACTTGGCGTTGATTGGGCTCCCTTCGTCTATCGGTTAGGACGACATCTTTTCACGGTGTAGAGAGCAGTTCGACTCTGCTAGGGAGTGCCACGCAACTGGACAGCGGATATATTGCCGACATGAATTTGCAAACGTCAGTCGTATTGGACGGCGCCGCCAAGAAGGCGGCCTTGCTCGAGCTTGCCCGCAAGCGTCAGAGCGACGACCTTTCCGAGTACAAGGGGACTTACCTCCACCTCAGGGATTTCGGCTGCGAGTGTGATCACGTGGTGCCCTGGACAATCTCGGCTCACAACGTCGAGGCAGAGCTGATGCTCGTTGCCCAGGATTGGTCATCTGAGGAATTCCTGCTGAATTTAAGCGAGGAAGATCGTCGGATCCAAAACCAACTCGGCCAGGTACCTCGTCTGGACACCAACAAGAATCTTGCAAAGAAGATCCTGCCTCGGTTCGGGCTGTCCTTCCCGGAGACCTACGCAACCGACGTCTTTGCCTTCATCAAGCGCGGTTCGATGACAGCGCGGATCGCCTTCCCCGACCTGGTTCGGAGTGCAAGCGCCTACACGCTGCCGCAGATCGCCATCGTACAGCCGAAGATGGTTCTCTGCCTGGGCTCAGCGTCATTCAACGCCGTTAAGCGCGCGATCCTCGCTCATACCGGCAGCGCTCACGCCGGGGTTGATCGAAGATGGGTCCGGCTGTCAGATTCCTGGCAGATCGCCACGCCCTATCACACCGAGTACCTTGGCATCCCGATCTTCGCGATAGCCCATCCTGGTGGTACCGGGACACGAGCAAGCGGCGGCGAAAAAGTGACTGGACCCAGGCTCGAGGCGTTAAGTGCCTTTTTCGCCAAGATCAGACAGCCTGCAACTATCCCCGGCGCTTGATCGCGCAGAATTTCAGGCTATTCGGATTTCGGTGTTGAAGCACGTCGATCCTGGTCCGGAATGTCTTAAGCTGCTTTCGCAGCTTCAACATCCGTGTTTCCGGGACGACGCACGGGCTGAGGCCCCACGTTGGCGTCCCCGGGCGGCTTGCCCCGCCCGTCGTGCCGCAGGGCACGATCCAGTATGTTCAGCGCCGCATTGTGATCGCGGTGCAGGTCGGCACCGCAGCCGCAGCGATGGCGGCGCTCCGCCAGCGTCTTCTCCACCGCGGCGCCGCAGGACGAGCAGTCCCGCGAGGTGTTGCGTGGATCGATCTTCACCACCGTCCCACCGGCTCTTGCAGCCTTGTAGGTCAACAGTTCGATCAGACGCGCGGGCGATGCGTCCAGCATCGCCCGGTTCAACCCGGCCTTCTGCCTGACGTTCTTCCCCGGCTCGGCGGCCGTGCCCCTTGCCGAGCTGGTCAGGTTCTTCAAGCGAAGCTCTTCGACGCCGATCAGCGCGTAACGCCTGGCCAGATCGGCCGACACCTGGTGCAGGTGGTTGGAGCGGACGTTGGCGACCGCACGCTGAAGCCGGGCCAGACGCTCTCGGATCTTGGCGCGGCGCCTCGAGCCGCGCTTGCAGCGCGCCAGCGCGCGCTGCGCGATCCGCAGGTTGCGCTCGCGGCGAGACCGCGGACGCACGTTCTCGATATGCCGGCCCTCGCTCGTCGTCACGAGATGCTCGATGCCGACGTCAAGCCCGACGGCCGTCTCCGGCCGGGCATGAGTGGCGGCGACGGGGACATCAACCACCAGGCAAACGTACCAGTGCCGGCCCTTCCGCGAGAACGCCGCGGTCTTGATCGACGCGTCCGGCGGGAGCTCCCGATGCGGCCGCAGGCGCAGCGCGCCCGCCAGCGGCTTGAACCGCAGCTTGTTTCCCTGGAGCCGGATCCCGGCCCATTCGGCAAAGCCAAAACAGTCCCAGCGGCTCCTGCTCCGGAAGCGAGGGAAGCCGGCCTTCTGGCCGCGCTTCACGCGTCCGAAGAACCCCTTCATCGCGTCGTCGACGCGCCCCAGCGTCCACCGCGACAGGTTCGCGGGGACGTCGCCGTAGTCCGGGTCGAACGACCGGATCTGCGTCAAGGACTTGCACTGGTCGAACCTCGAGATCGAGACCTTCCGCTTCGCCCAGGCGTCGCGGCGCTCCTGCAGCGCGGCGTTGTACAGCTGGCGCTGCGACTCGCAGAGCCCCGCGAGAACAGCATATTGGCCGCGGGTCGGCGCCAGCTTGATGCGGTAGGTCAGAAACATTCAGTCAGTGCGTTCTTGTTGTGTTCCTGGTCGACCATGCCCGGCCGGCGACCGCTCATCAAGGACTCGTTCCAACACCGAAATCCGAATAGCCGAATTTCACAAGTTAAGCGATGACCGCGGATGTACCGGCATTGCTTCGCGGCAGCCATCCCCCATGGCGCCGCACTCCTCTTTTGGCGGGATAGAGCAGCCCGGATAGCTCGTCGGACTCATATTCCGAAGGTCGTCCGTTCAAATCGGACTCCCGCTACCACCCCTTATTTCATCGAAGAGGTTTAGCGCGACTTTGGGCACCCAGGTCCGAACCATTTACCGCAGGATAGAGGAGTCCGGGCGTCCTCGCTGCCCTCATGAGGCAGAGATCGTCGGTTCAAATCCGACTCCTGCAACCGTTGATGCCCCGGCGTTGAGCTCATTGCTCCGCCGGGGCGATGGCCGGACGTTCCCCCCCCCCCCCACGCAGCTTGCCTTACTGTGCGACTCGCAATTTCGAGATCGACGTTCCTATCTGGGCGAATGCTGTTGCGATCTGGCTCGGTTGGGTCAGCATGTAGAAGTTGCCCGGATTGCTCGCGCAGTAAGGAAGCACCGGAGATTGGCCCGCCCCGTCCGTGTCGATCTGAACGGTATAGATCGTCACATTGGTCTGCTTGATCGCGTCGCACATCTTCTTCATGCGGGTGTCGACGCCGGCGCCAGATCCGTTCGAGCCGTTTCCGGTCCAGCGGTTCTGGGTGTTCAGGCCATCCGTAAACAGCACGATCACATGCTGATACTGGTTATTGGGATCCTCCGAAGGGGCGTTCATCGGCGACTGCTGAAGCAACGACAGCCAACCCCACTGCAGCCCGATCGTCTGATTCGTGGCGCCTTGGGCAGTCATCGCGGTGATCGTGTTGTTCACCGCCGTCCAGTTGTAAGTCAGCGGCAGGATCGGCGCGACCGGGCACGACTGGTCCTGGTCAGCGATGAAGTTCGTCGCGTTAGACGTCGGCGCCGCGGAACTGATGTCATAGTTCTGATCGCGATCAGTCACACAACCATTCCACTGCGACGTGGACGGCGATCCCGGGTTATGGCCCCAAAGGTAGCCGTGACCGACGCACTGGGCGTAGGTGTACCAGTAGCCCTGGCTGCAATACGACTGTCCACGGCTATTGGTGTTGCTCGGATCCCAAAGGTCCCAGCGCAACCAGTTCGCGCCTGAATTCGCCTTGCCGACGTTCACGTCGACTTCGAACGGCACCACCGAGATGTAGACGTCGCCGTCCTTCTTCGCGAGCCCTGACAACTGGGTCACGAGGTTTTTGGCCGCCGTCTTCAGATTGCCGATCTTATTGTAGTCATTCATCGAACCCGTATTGTCGAGCACCAGCGACACGCGAAGCAGGCTGGTGCCCCATGTCGAAGTCGAACTGGCTGCAAAATTGACCGACGGAAAGCCGATCAGCTGCATGAAATCGCTTTTCACGGCTCCTGAGCCGTTAACCAGGATCGTCGACCCCTTGCCACTTGAACCCACGGTATAGGTCGCGGCGAGCTTGATGTTCTGCACACCCTGATACGTATAGAGGCCCGAGAAATAGCTCTGGGCCTTCGTCGGGACGTCGGTGACGGAGATTACATTTGACGAGAGGTCCTTCGCCACCATCAGCGCCGTCGAGTCTAAAGCCCCCTGCATGGCCGACCGAGCCGCGCTCGCGCGGCTATAGTCAACCGCGACGCCCACAAAGCCGAGCACCGGAAGGAGCGACAGCGCAAAAATGGCTGCGATGTTGCCGTCCCGGCTGTTGCCGAAGCGCTTGGCGAGGGAGGAGAGGCGGGAAAGGGATGGAATGGAAGAAAGAAATGCATTCACTGGGATTTTCATGCCCAGGTTGTATCGCTCCATCTCCAAATAGGACGTTAACTCGATAGATCGAATCCTTTCTAACCCAAGGATTCGATTATGCGCAGGTGTCCCGGGCCAAGGCGCTGTAAACGCGCTGGCTTCGGCCTTCTGGTTCAAGTCCCGCTCTGCGCACCACTAGCTGCATTATATTACCACTCCGCCTAGGTAGCTCAGGTTGGTGAGAGCGCCGGATTGAAATACAGGCTATTGGGATTTTGGTGTGTGATGCACGATCGTCTGCTTCGGAGTTGACGCAAGGAATAAACCGTGAACATCTTGGCGGAATGCAAACGATCCGGGTACCGTACAGGACCGACACGCGCGGCCGAGAGCTGATCGCCTCGCTTCGGCGCGTTCAGTCGGCGGCGGTTCGTTCAGCCTTTGCCAATGCGTCGCGCGGCGATGGCGGGCTCGTTGACGAGAAGGACCTACGGTTTCTGGTCAAGCAGAGGTTCGGCACTGGCGTTCTGGATTCCTGGGCGCTGCATTGCGCGGCCCGCGCCGGCCGGGCCAAGCGCAAGGCTTTTCCCGAGGGCAAGGTCGTGTTCGGTGGCAAGGGTCATCTCGAGCGCCGTCGCAAGGGTCTTATCAGGCCGGACGAATGGCGCGCCCGGCGCCTTCTGCCCTTCATCTCCTACGGCGACCGACAGAAGGCGTTCGGCAACCAGAATGTCCAGCTGATCGGCGAACGAACAATTCGCCTCAAAATCGGCCGCAGACTGTCTGGCGGTCGGAATGGGGGCGTAGTCACGGATACAGCCGAGCTTCACCTCACCCAGATGACCGGCAACGCCGGCGAGGTGCTGCGCCAGGTCGCAGACCTGTGCGCGAAGTCGCAGGAGAAGGACCGGATCAACGTCTCTTTTGCGATCGACGAGCGCTTTGTTTCGATCACGATCGATCCGGAGGATCTGCCGGACCATCCGGATCGGTGCAGGCCGGTGCAGGCGATCGCCGGCCGAGCCGTCGGCATCGACCTCAATCCGTCCTGGATCGGCCTGGCCGCGATCGCGAATGCGACCGATCCCGCGGCGCTTTCCCAGACGACACTGCTCGATTGGAAGCTGATCAAGCTCGAGCACGAGCCGCGCGCGCCAGCCGAGGCGGTGCGCGAGGTGCTCGCGGTCGCCGCCGATCGCGCCGTTCGCCTGGCGCGGCAATACGGCGCCGGCCTGATCGTGGTCGAGAAGGGGCTCGGCAAGCTGCGCAGCCGCGGCAAGAACCGCAAGCTGAACCAGTTGCTGAACCACTGGGGCAGGACGATCTTTTTGCAGATGCTTCGCCGCAAGGCGAACCTCGCCGGCATCAAGGTCGTCGAGGTGTGGGGTGGATACTCCACCACGATCGGCAACGCAGCGTTCGAGGCGCCCGATGCGTGCGCCTCCGCTTCAGAGATTGCGCGCAGGGGCTTGGCCCTGCGTGCGGGGATCAAGGACCTTTTTCCATCATTCTCGCGCGACGTGACACCTGGCCTATGGAAGGATCAGGTGATGCGGCCCGAGCTCCGCAAGGAGCTCGAACTCGCGAATGCGTGGCAAGAGGTCCACCGGGCAATCAAAGCGGCGAAGACGTTTGGCTACCGCCGCCCGCATCCGCGTCTCGACGCGGATCCCGGAGGCCGCCATCCGGACGGCATCGCGGTGCGACGGCTCGGCAGGCGCCGGCGGCCCGGGCTCATCGCTCGGCCCGTCGGACCCGGCCGGTCGAAGCAAACCAGTTCGGATAAACGTGAATTAGTCAGCTAATCCACACCAAAGTCCGAATAGCCGAAAAAGGCGCTGATGCTTTCGTCGCCCCGGCGACGGATTGCGCCCATAAATTCTCGTCAGATGGAAACATATTTGGTTCGCGCTCTTCTGGTTAGGCCGCCTTAATCAACGTCAGGAAAGCTCCAGCGAATAACTGCCGTCATCATCCTGTTTGAGTGATACCGAACTGATCAGCTCTACCTTTGCGCCTGCAATAAAGTAGATCGGGCAGGCTACAATCTTTCCGTTCTCGCCGACATGCTTGTTGAGGAAATCCAGCAGATCGAGAGTTTCCATTTCCAGGTCCGCCGAAGCGATTACTTTCTCACTCATCATTCCTCTCCCAGCAGTTCTTTGGCGGCGTCGCAGGCGGCCATGAATTTCATCACCTTCCGAAAGTCCCTTACCGTCGCCCCATTAAAAGCTCCGAGATTTACGTGCCCACACGCATCGACTAGCGTTTTGAGCGCTCTCTCCAACTCCACTTCGCGTGTCTGTTTAGCCTTCGCCATGGCCGCCTCCGTTGCTGACCTTGCCTTTATGATCGGTACCGGGGCCGATCTGGCTGCAGAGTCGTTCTGGTAAGATTCCAACCTTATTTGACGAAGAGCCGTTAGAGCCTCGCTGCCTGCCAAATGCCGGAGCAAACGTAGCTCGCCGACCAGGTGCCCGAGCCGTCCCGGGCGCCAAGCCGACCCGAGCCCCAGGCTGATCCCTTGGCATTGACCATCTTGACGCGGACGTCGCCGGCGCCGCCAACCGAACCGGAGACGCTGGCACCGGCGCTGTCGGAGACGATCTGGCCGTTTGCGATCTGAAACACGATCACCCCGTCTGAGCCGCAGTCTCCGCTCGTGGTGGAGATGCTCACCGACCAGCGGCCATCAAAGGGAGCTCCACCGCCCTGAGCTGCCCCCGGAATCTGGATGTATTCGGCGCCGGCCGGACCGGCCAGGAGCGCGATCGCGGTGGCGGCAAGGATGCAAGCACGGATCATGGATTTTCTTCCCTAGCGCCTGAATTCGTTCAGAACCTTAGAAAAAACATCCAAAGATCGCAACGTCGCCGCCAAGGATTAGGTTAACAACTCAGGGCCCCGCCGGCGTAGCGATCGTAGAATGCCTCCTTAGCTCAGCTGGATAGAGCGCTCGCTTGCGGAGCGAGAGGCCGGACGTTCGAATCGTCCAGGAGGCGCCCTCCTTTGTTTTTCACCAGATGATGCTTCAGACATCAAGCCGGTCGTTTCGGGTTGCGGCGCTGGCCGCTATGTTTGGGCGCATCGGAAACGAAAGGAAGCTCGAATGACCACCGCGCAATCGAAGGTGATCAAGGGTGTATTGTTGGGCGGCCCCAAGGGCTTGCGGCTCGTGCCGCTCGACGGCAACCAGCGTCTGCTTGAGTTCGGCCTTCAGGGTCAAGCGGCCGACGCCATCGACCACCTGCATCCTGAAGGAGTTGAGGCGTTCGCACGGATGATCCGCGAGCGGCCAAAGACAACCGTTTGCGGCGACTTCACTGTGCATCGGAACGGCCTGACCATCTCGCTGGTCCATGCCGACGTCCGCGCTGTCACCGACATCGAGCTCGCCGAAGCACACAGGATCGACCTCGATCAAGCACTCACGGAACTGCGTAACGCTGGCATACGCCCGACCATGTCGGCCGAAGAGCTCTTGGAGCTCACGCGCGGCGGGGATGATGAGCCAGTGGCTCCGTCCCCGTAGTCTCGCGGAAGGCTTTTATCATCCAGCTTTGGGGAATGGTGTAGCGGTAGCACGACGCGCTCTGACCGCGTTCGCCCTGGTTCAAATCCGGGTTCCCCAGCCACCTTTGCGCCTGCTCGGCGTGTCCGCAGAAGAACCTCCCCCGAGTATCCAGCTCAGACCTTAAACTCTCGACGATTTCACTCGATTGGCCACGTGGCAGAGAATGGTTATGCGGCAGCCTGCAAAGCTGCGTCGACACCGGCTCGAAACCGGTCGTGGCCTCCACCCCTTACCGACAAGGACAACCGCCATGTTCACCACCAGGATCGCACCGTCGCCGACCGGCTATATGCATGTCGGGACGGCCAGGACCGCCCTCTTCTGCTGGCTTGCGGCGCGCGCATCCGGCGGCCGGTTCATTCTCCGGATCGACGACACCGACGCTGACCGCAACCTTTCCGCCGCCGTCCAGCCGATCTTCGATGGTCTCGACTGGCTCGGGCTGGATCGCGATCTCACCGTCCGGCAATCCGACCGTACTGCCATCTACCGCCGGCACGCCCAAATGCTGCTCGACGCCGGCCTTGCAAACGTTGCAGACAACGGCGCCATCCTTCTCCGGATGCCATCCGACATGCCCGCGACCTGGACCGATGACATCGGTGGCCGCATGCCGGTGACGGCCGACGCGATGCGGACGATCGACGGCCTTCCCCTCATCCGCGGCGGCGACAAGTCCGGTCAGGCCACATATCAGTTTGCATCCGTGGTCGATGACTATGCGATGGGGATCGACTTCATCATCCGGGGAACCGACCATATCGCCAACACTGGCAAGCAGATCGCAATCTGGCTCGCACTGTCGAAAGTTGCCGGCGACCGTCCTTTGCCGCGGTTCGCCCATGTCGGACTGATCTTCAAGGACGGCAAGAAGATGAGCAAGCGCGACGGGGCAGCCAGCCTGCTGGATTATCGCGACGCGGCCACGGATCCGGACGCGATGTTCAACTTCTTGCTCCGCATGGGCTGGGGACCGAAGGTCGACGACAAATCGACCACGACGATCAATCGGGCGCGGGCATTGTCGCTATTCCTCGATGGCGGCAAGATGCGAGCGGCCAACTCAAATTTTGACGCCGCGAAGCTCGCGTTCTACGATCGGACCTATAAGCGGATAAAGGCGGCTGCGGCCCCAACTCCTGCGTTCTGATCATTGAAGACGCGGGTGTGCGCCGCCGGTAAAAATAATCGTTACGTGCTCGCTCGGTAACCATTCCGGGCTTGGCGGCCTTGCCATCATTCCCGAAGATTCCTATCTTGCCCGAGAAGCGCCTTGGTTCGCGCTTCCCTCTCCAGGCAAGCCTTATGGGCAGAACCGTCCAATGTGCTGTACCCGCGCCGCGGGTACGATCGCTTTGTACGGAGATCACCATGACTGCCAATCAGATTGTTTTGCCCACCTCGCGCGCGAAGAAAATCGCCAAGGGCATTCGCGAATTCGTCGACACCCTCTTCGGCCAGAGGCTTCCCCTCGGGTTCGGCCAGGATATGCTGGCAAAGGCCTTTGGGCACTCCGCTTGGCCGTCCCTCAAACAAGCATGCGATCGATCCTTAAGCCTTACATGGAGCCGTGAACGGTTGATCGCCGCATTAAACGCGGGTGCCGATCCAAAGCTTCCTCTCGCCGGATGCAAAGCCGTGGCGCGGATGGTCGAGCAGATGCTCGATGTCAGGCCCTACCCGCCGCGAGAGCTCAATGCGGCCATCCTGAAATTTCCATTCGACGATGTCGACTTCACGGCATGGGTCGACGACGTTCCTACGATGTGCAGACGCGGCGGCTTCGCCTCGCTGGTCGCCTCCACGATCGAGAGCGCCGGCACGGAACCCCAGCGTTTCCTGGCGCGGAACGCCGAGTCAGTCCTGCGTGCGATCTCCTATCTGGACAACGAAGCCGACCGGGATGTGGCGCGGTCGCACGTCGAACCGGTCATGACCACCCTGACCGCACTCGCCGGACGGCCGTGTCATCCCGCCTGGCCAGGACTCGTTCTCCCGACCCTCTCGTTGGTCTCTAAACCTGTCGTGCTCAACACCCTCCACGAAGTCCGTACGAGGCAATGGACCGAAAAAGACGTCTCACGCATCTTGGTCGGGGGCGCTTTCGGCTTCTTGCCTGACGCAGGCAAACAAACACACGAGGACAGTGTGAGCGTTGTTTGCAAGGCGCTCTCCGATCAGGGCGCAGCGGATCGTCTCAGCATGGAAGAGGCGGTAGCTTCCACCATTGGCGTAGCCATCCTCGAAATGCGTCTTGGCTACCTCCGGGCAAACCTCGAGCCGCCGAACCTGCAGGACGTGCAGGATCTGCCGGCGTCCCCCGTCAATTTGTCCGCCCGCATCCAGCTTTCTGAGGATGGTGCCCCGACCACGACCGACCTCGGCACCATGGGGAGCGGATGGCGCGAACTTCAAGACGGAGACCGGAAAATCGACGCAGTGTGGCACCGCGTTATCACACACGCGGACGCGGCCAAGAACATCCTGGCCGAGATCGAGCCGATCCGTGCGCTGATGGGACCACCGCTGGACAACCTCTCAACCGGTTCGGTCCAATCCCGAACCATGCATGTCGTCGGATATGGCGTCAACTGCGATGCGGTGATCCCGGCCGGGGCCGTCGTCGTCGACCGATGGCTGAAGGTTGAGGAGCAGAGCATTGATTGCTCAGTGGTGATTGAGGACATGACCGCTGGTCCGGACGAAAATCCTCCGGCTATCATCGAAGCCCTCATGTGTTCGGTGCACGACGTTTCCGAAGCCGACGTTTCCCGGCTACAGGCGCGAATGGACGCGTCGGACGAAGCACACATTGAAATCACCGTGAAATACAAGGCGGCACCGTTCACCCCGCGATACGAACGGCTTGTCGAGATTATCGGGGGCGGCCGCCTGGATCTCCACTCCGAGACCATTCCCCGGACCAGCACTCCATAAATCGCACGCTGAGCCTGCCGAGCTGACAGCGATCGATCGAGGAATGCCGCGGGAAACCCCTGCGACTTCCCGCGTATCGAATGCCACAGCGCTATTCTGGCACAGGGGGGATCGACGATCAGAGAGAATTGGAGAGGTGGCCGAGAGGCTTAAGGCGGTGGTTTTGCGAAATCGTTATGGGGTGAACACCCTATCGAAGGTTCAAATCCGTCTCCGCAATTTATTCGAAGGATTCGATTAACGCTTCGGTTCACCTTAATCCACGCTCCCTGGTTAATGTTGCTTAAGTCCCATGTTATGATGCTGGCCAAGGGGACAATCATGAAACTGACGGATCGCGACTATGATGTTCTGGGCGAGCTCGAGTTCGCAACGCGCAATCACACGGAGATTGGCTTCAGCGACGGCTGGGCGAAACCCATGGACTGTGGCGGCACCAACGGCTCGCATCACGGCGCCACCCTGGTGAAGCTCGCCAAGGCCGGACTGGCCGACAAGCAGGGCTACACGCCCGGCCGTCGGGCGGTCTGGATGTACAAGATCAACGACGCCGGCAAGGCCGCGTGGGCCCAGTATCGCGCGTCCAAGCGTGCATCCGGCGGTAAACGGAACTAACTCGATGAAACACCTTCTGTCGATCGACCTCCGCGGTCCAACCCTGGACCTTTGCGAGCCCGGTCTTCGCGTCATCGACGACGCCACCGGCGAGCACGTGGCCTCAATACTGCCGGACCAGAACGGACGCTACGATGCGCACGCCGGCCGCGAATTGTCCTTCATGATCAATCAGCGCTTTCCCTCGATCGCACGCCCATGACGCCGGGCGCACGAAGGGTTCTGGAGGAACTTGCGGCCAACGACCGTATCGACCTCGCTCAGGAAGGCATGTTTGCATATTGCGGGAATCGGCCAACGACGGCGCGCGTCGTCAGCGAGCTCCTGGGCCTGATGGCGATCTCCATCCTCTATCGAGACGGCTTCAAAACGAGCTTCACGACCTACGGAATCAACGATATCGGACGATCAATGCTGCGCCGGCCAGAGCTTGAAGCCGAGCTCCAAAAGGCGATCTGCACCAGGCGTTCGAAGCCGTTCCAGGTCGTCAACGACCAGATTGTTTTTCTCGAGCAAGGAAGCTCCGAACGATGCAAGCCAAAGCGCGTCTCCGCAAGGAAGACTGGGACGTCGGCGGGGTCTCGCGGGAAGTTGCCGAGGATCTGATCGCCTCCTATCACTACGCGCGAGGCGTCTCGTCCGTCGCGACAGCAGTACACGGGCTGTATCCGCTCGGCTGGCGATGGTATTTCGACTGTGTCGGCGTCGCCTGGTGGCTCCCTCCAACCCAATGGGCCGCTCGAGCGCTCGCTGGTGAAGACGACTGGCAGGGCGTGCTGTCGCTCTCGCGCCTTGCGATCGCGCCAGATGCTCCCGCAAACGCCGCGTCATTTATGCTCTCCCGGTCGATGCAAATGCTCGACCGCGACAGATGGCCACTTCTGGTGACGTATGCTGACACCTGGCAAGGCCATACGGGAAGGATCTACCTGGCTACGGGCTGGGACTACGCCGGCATGACCGAGCCCGAGGGGGTCTACACCCTGAACGGTCAGATGATCGCGCGGAAGGCCGGCAAGCGCTCCAGAACTCACACCGAAATGCTCGAGCTCGGCGCCGTGCATCACGGCAACTTCGCAAAGCACCGGTTCATCCATCGCCGTCCGAAGAACTGGAAGCTTTACAAGCCAACGTTTGTGGTTCGCGGACGGGCGGCTTGAACGACGCCGGTGGTCAACGGCCTACTGAACAGTCGGCCGAGACGTCCTGCGTCGCAACGGCACGTAACCCGCCCCGAATTCGAACTCGATCGCGGCGAGATGCCAATCAGCTGACTCGGCTGGGGTCGGGCTTCTTCCAATCTCGCAATCCTGTCGCGGTGCGCATACCCGCCCCTTACGGATGCGACGTCGGTTGTGGAAGCTTTATCGCGACATCGGGCGGTACGACCAGGCTTAGTGCGCGGCCGCTATCCCATTCCACTGTCACTTGCCATGCATTCTGGAACCATCCCGGTTTCATCGCGACCGTTCCCGTCGAGCCTGCCGGGATCGGGTCCGGATCGTTGGTCATCGAGACCAGTTCTATCCGGTCGCCTTCGTTGAACGGAGGCTCCTCTCCCCTCGGATGCAGCATTTGGTCAACCTCCCGTTCACTGCGGCGTGAGGAACCTACAGGAAAGGCGTCTTCCTGTCGCCGGTCCATGCAACGAGCCCTTCAACGTTCTCACGATCACGGCCGGCGCCGGCCAGCTTGACTCAGCCGCCGCCCGCCTGCAAACCGATACCGGTCGGCGCGATGTCTTTGGCGAATCAGTCGACAGCATGGTCCACAGGAGTTGCTTGTGCCGTCCGACCACGACATCGCCAACGAGCTGATCCGCGAGAGTTATCGCACCAAGAGCAAGATCGAGCGCATCTCTAGGCGCCCGGCGCCGGCGCTTCGCCGTGCCATCGCCAACGCCAAGCGGTTCATGCTTGACGAAGCCATGTCCGCCTTCGTCGCTGAATTGGCAACGGTGCCCTTCAAGGTCGCCCCCGAGCGCCGACCTGACATCCTGAGCAGCCTGAGGCATTCGGCCCGCCTGCCATTCCCGTCCGTCTTCATTCAGTACGACGGCCTGGCGTTTCAGCGCGCCCTGTACCAGGCCTATGTAGACGCGCCCACCCAATGGGGTGAGCCGCAAACCCCTCCCGATCCAGCGCGCACGATCTGTGACCGAGCTTGGCTTTGCGAAGCTGATCCGTCCGATCCCGACCTGATCTGGATCTCAACCTTTATGGTGGTCGACAACAAGGTCGCGACCGTGCCGTTCCGGTATGCCTACCGTACAGACGATCGAGGCTTCCATCCGAAGCTGCAGGTCGACATCTCTGCCGGAATGCTCGGGCACGGGATGGTGGGCCTCATTGAGGCAAATATCGGCGTTCGTTACGCGAGCCCGTTGAAGTCGTTTCGCGATGCTGACCTCGTCGAGGTAGTCGACACAGAATGCGGCGTGCTTCCGACCTTCCAGGTCCACTCGCTGGTCCAGGATTTCGGTTGCGTGCGTGAAGTGATTGCCCTGCTCAGCACGCTGAACCACATTCCCAAAACCGAAACTGAAGTCCGGCCTGCGAAGACTTACATGGCCGACGCGCGGGTCCGGAACTATCTCGAGCACACCACATTGCGGATCGAGCTGCCCGCTCGCCATTCGCTGCGTACGCTTGCCAAGCGGCTGATAGCAAAGGCCAGGCGAGGCTGGCACCAGGTGCGGCCACACTGGCGCATCTATCATCGAGGCGAACACTTCTGTGCCTCGCATGCTGCGCATGTTTGGCTGGAGGCCGACATCACCGGTCACGCGAACTGCAAACTATGCGATGCCCGCCGGGTCTGGATCGTTCTTCCCGACGGCCGCGGCGATCCAGCGATCAGTATTCGCACCCACAAGTATTTGCTGACCCACCCTCAAGACTGATGGCCGGCCGGCGCATCCGCGGTACCGGACGCCTCACCTGTATGCTCAGTTTCAGCACGCAGGTCCTGCTCCTCGAGCTCGGCGCACGAGAGGCAATAGAACATCGGCAACGGCGCGCTGCTGTGCGTCTTCCCAAGCAGCCCACCGCAGTTCCAGCAGGTTATCTCATACACGAGCTGTCACTCTCAAATCAGCACTCGGATCGAGTAGATATCATTAATCGGCATTGTTGACTTTCCGGCGCGCATGGATCGCGTGCCACACTTCCTTCGGTTCGGCGATCAGATCGCGCCGGCGCGCAATCTCTTCCTCACCGAGGTTCTCATTTCGAGCCGCCCAAAAATACTCGTTGGCCTCAGAAAACCGCTTGTAGGTCGCTCCGTGATGCCCGAAGGACTTGCGCGATATCCGCAGCGCTGATCCATGATGCCAGGCGTCAAACTGACCCTTGCCATATTGCGCATCCAGGGCAGCCAGCGCGCCCGCCTGATCGAGATCGCCGCGAGGATACAGGAGCAACGCCTCCGTATCATCCAGCTTTGCTGCGTCAACGAGCCAGTTCTCGCGCGTCGTGTTGATCGTCATGAGGTGTTCCTCGAAACCTCGCTAACCCATGCCGGTCGCGGCAAGCACGTCGGAAACTTCAGCGGCGCTCTGCAGCTCCGGCTCGAGCGAGGCGCGGCCCGCGGCGGTAATCTCGACCGGGCAGTGCATGAGGTCGGCACCTTTCGCGATGAAACCGGACTGATCCCCGTCCCGGTTCACAACAACCCAGCCGCGCTCGATCAGGTCATCCAGCGTCTTGCCATGGCACTCGCCATATTGACCCGGCCCCGACAAAAGCCACTCCAGCAGAAGTTTCATTTCCTTCGTCATCTGATCACCAGTCAAAATTCCTACAGCCAACTTTTCAACCTGACCCTCGTTTGGTCATCGAGCTTGCGAGAAGTTCCCTCAATCCGTTCGCCTCGGGGGCGAGCAGCGTCGGCAATCCACCACTGCGTCTTCGGATAGAAGGACAACCAGACGGTGACGAAAACCCCATCCAAAAGGTAGTGACCTTCGCGGATGCCGCTCTTCTCTTCCTTGGCTGCCACGCGCCTATTCCGCTCTCGATTAAGGTCCGCTCGGCTCATCTCATCGACACTCCTCGGTCGACCGATCCTATGGCAAGACTGAATAGAAACGTCCATCCACCGCGTTGCTCAACCGTTAACGAATCCTTGGTTGACCGCTGCTGCTTACGCGGGAATGATCCCCGATCATGAGCCAAGCTCCCGTCAACGACGTCCAACAGGCCCTGGTCTACGGTTTCGAGAAGGATTTCGTGGAACCCCACGCGCCAGCCGTCATGAGCCGCGAGGAAATCGTGGAGCTGGTGCTGCGCGCCTCCCGATTGGCCCGCATTCAGGCTCCCGAGGTCATTTTCGGGGGAGATAATTCCTGGCCCTGTCTCGCAGACGTCCGCGCCCGCAAACTCACGGTTCAGGTCTGGGGACGGAATCCCACCACGGTCCTCCACGAGGTCGCCCACCAGGTCACGGCAGATGATCCAGAAGGGCTCGCCGAGATGCTTAGCGGCCAGGCGCACGGTCCTCAATTCCTTCGAAATGCGATCGAGCTCTATTCAGATTTCATCCGGATCCCGCGTACCGGCCTGGAGCGGTCGGCGTGCCGTTTTGGCCTGAAGGTCGCTCCGCGGCGCGTGTATGACGCTCCGTCAACGGCGCCCTTCTACGACGGCGATTCGTTCTAAGCCACGGTGACGTGTTGATCGAGGAAGTTGAGCCTCGTTGCCCGGCCAGCGCCGACCTTGAAGCCCGCCAGCACGAGCAGCACTTCAGGCCGGTCATTGCCGCCGGCACCGCGGAGATCGGCGAGCTCGTGAGAGCAGAGCTCGCAAGTTCACCTGCGCGCAATCCCTCCGCCAGATCCTCCTGGCTGTCTGAAGATTTCCGAAATCGGCTTTCTGCTGGTTCTGTGCGCCTTGACGTTCGCCTCGCTTCGATCGACCGCAGAGGCACCCTCGCGAGGTGAACGCACCTCTCGGGTTTGCTTCGAGACCGCTTCAACCTGAATCCTTTCCCTCGCGCCGTAACCCATTTGGGTCATGAAGGCGCTCTCCGGAGCTCTATGCGTTACTGATGGACTTGAAAGACAACACCGTGCAAAAACAGCTCGCAATTCTCGTCTGCTTTACGGCTTTAACCATTCCGGCGTCTTCCTTCGCCGATGACACGCAGATCGCCGAACAGCTTCTGGAAAGCGCGATCGCCTGCCCGGTCCCGCCGGCCACCATCCACGAGATGGACACTCCGCTGACGGTCTTGACCCGTTCGACGTTCAAAGGAAACGGGACCAGCTTTCGCGTAACCAAGAACTCGCGAACCCTCTTCTACGACGACGCCATATTGAGGTTCGCTGGCGATCCCGATGCTCGTCGGAACGGCCGAGGCCAACCGAGGGAGACGAGCGGCCAGACCATCGACCAGGCGAACTACGGGGATCTTCAACCTCCCGAGATCGCGGAAGATCCCGAAGGTCGCTATCTCACGATGTACTGTCGGTCCAAGCAGCAATGCGTTCAGTCCGAGACCTCGCGCGACTTTGGCGCGCCGGACGAGCGCGAGAGCCAGGTGACGCTAGACCATGTGTATTTTCGGTTCTGCGACGAAGCCACCCTCCAAAACGCCAAAGCCGCCTTCGACGCGTTGATCGCGACCGCCAAGCCCGTGGCAAGTCAGCTCGCCACGCGCACGGTAAAGACCACTATCTCGGGCGGTTACATCAACCTGCGTGCGGGACCTGGCCTCGATCAAGACGTGATTATCCAGATCCCATCTGGCGAGACCATCGCCGTCGACGAAGCGCGCTGCAAGCCGGGCAGCGACGGAAGAACCACATTCCCATTTTGCCCGACAACCTGGAACGGCAAGAGTGGTTGGACATCCTCCAGCGGCTTCAACTAAGGCTCGGGAGAGCTCGCGGTGCAACTTAAATCGACTTCAAAACAGCCCAGGCCAACCCTGCTGAGCCTAGTCGTCCTGCTCGGCGGCGCCCGTCACGACGCTCGAGCCAACCGGAGGCGATCAAGTCGGCCGCCTGAAAGTCAGCATTTACAACCCGGATCCAACGGTCGCGATCCTCAAAAGGTTGCGCCACTGGATGAGTTTCATTACTACTCAACTACTTTGAGAGTGAAGCACTACCGTACACGGGAGCTGAAATGAACGAAGCGTCTAGATGGACCCAGTTGCTTCTTTCCATTTCGAGAGTTGCCGAAGTCGCATTACTGAATACGTTTTTGTCCCTCGCTCTAGCGGTCGTGCCCGCGCGCGCCCAAACTTCGGAGGCGACGGTGTGCCATCAAAGAATCGTCGATTGCCTCAAGAGTTGTGAGCAAGCAGAACAATTCTTCTCTGACCGCAACATTGCGTTCAAACATCCGTCCTCCTCCTGCGGGTGCGATGTTCGCGGCGCTATCAAAGAAGGTAGATACTGTTTTTCCATTGACTCTCGTTATAGTGCCGAGTTCCGCGACATTCTTAATGCGAGAGGGATTCATACTCATGACGATTAGTGGCAAGCCAGTTCGTCAGGGGCTAAATCCCCCAATCTACCTGCAGGCCAAACGACGAGATCGCCGATGCTAAAGAAGACCACAGAGCACACACGCGGCATCTTCACTATCAAGGAATGCCGCTACGATTCAAAGCTGATCGAGATCAGCTTCTACGTGCCGCCCTGCTTGCCAGGTGCTGGCCCCGTTCTGCGCGGCGTGGTCAGCCGGCAAGGACCGGGCTGCAAGTACGTCGCCTATACCAATCTTCGCAACCGGGTTGCTATCGGCCTTAAGAAAGAGACTGTCATCGCCACAACGATCGCCGAGATCGAGCGCGACATGCATCAAGACGGGAGTCTTCGCTTCTACGGGCAGACTGGAAGTCAAAACCGCCAGATCTGACCTCGCCACAAGGCACAACTTCATCTCGAGCCGAATATTATGGCAAAGCGTTTCATCATCACGCTCCTTCTCGTGCTCTCTTCCGCACAGATTGGAATGGCCAAGGATGGCGCCGCACCTGCAAAATCTGGACGCAAACCAGACTTGTCGATCTGTGGCAGCAATGATCTCGCGACCTACGTTGGTCAGCCGGTTGGCACGCTGGAGGGAAAAACTCCGCCAAACGCAAGGCTCATCCCTGAAGGAAATGCAATGACGATGGATGTTCGCGCGGACCGTCTAACCGTCATCTACGCGAACCGATCCGGCGTGATCTTGAAAATGTACTGCGGCTAGAGGGATTGAAAGAAAAAAGCCCCGCCGTTAGGCGGGGCACTGAGTCACTTGGAGAGAGTTCGAGCTACCTAGAACGTCCAGCGGAGGCCCGCGGTCGTTCCGTAAGCCGTCAGTCCCGATATCCCGCTGCCGTGAGCCTCGATGAAGCTCGAGAACGTGGGTGTCCAGAGAATGTTCAGCTTTCCTGACGCACGGCCGCCGACCTGACCAGTCGCGACGCCGCTTCCTGTTGTAATGGGTGTTGTCACACCAGTCCCGGCCACCGAGATTGAGCTGACGCCGCTTTGCGCAACGATCGAGAATGCTTCCAGCTTTAGCGACGGCTGAACACGCGTTCCGTTCCACGTGGTGTCCGTTCCGAAGCGCGCACCACCGTGCACCTCCGTGTTGTCGCCGGTCTGCACCCCGAAGCCTGACGTGAAGGTTTGCGTATAGGTCGCGCCGACCGTCGGCTCGATGAAGAAGCCGTTGGCGAGATCGAACTTATATTGGACGTTCGGGGCGTAGCTCACACCGGTGGTATCCGAATTCGGATTCGTGATTACACCAGCTGACGCCAAGCGCGCCGTTGTCCAGGTCCCGTCAATTGTGAAATCGACCGAGAAGCCACCGTTGGTGTAGGCGATCGTGCCGGCGCCAACGCCAGTGCTTGAATCGGTCCCAGGCGCATTGCTCCAGACCCCACCGCCAGTGAAGATAACGGTCAAAGCGTCGTACTGGCTGGAAATGCCGATCTTGGTGACGTCGATAGCGCCCGTGACGCCATACGAGCTCGTGGTGATGCCTGCCGCCCGGCTCCAATCCGCCGATCCAGTCAGGTTGACACCGTAGAGCCATGTCGGCACCGCCGGTGCCGGAGGTGGCGCTTTGGTATAGAGTGGAGCCTTCGCATAGCCGAGGGCAGCGAACGGATCGCTGCCCTGATAGGCCGGTTCATCTTCGCCGCTGAATTGCATCCGCCCTGGCGTCGGCACAGCGAGCCGACGGCTCTGGATCTGGTCGCGCACGTTCTGCAGGACGTTTTGGATCACATTCTGAATCACGCGATCGGCGATTGCGTCGGCCTTTGCCGGGCTGGCGGCAACCAGCAGCGCTGGTATTGATGCGGTAAGCAATGCCACCTTCGCGTGCTTAAAACCCTTAATTGCTTTGAAATCCATCTTCTCGTCCCCTGACCCCGCCTGGCTCCCCGCGGGCCGTGAATCGCAGACTGCGCCTGCAAGAACAACGTTCTGACTGTAGTTGCGGCCACATCGACGGTCGTCACCCATTTGAGGTACGTTTCCCGCCCAGCAGTCAAATTCAACCAGCCGATGCAAAAATGTCACAACGTTTCCCGTGTTTCTCCGTAGTTTCCCCGGCCTGAATCCGCTGGACAACCCTACGTAGACTGCGACACTTTGCTCTCATTGCGAGCTACGGGCCGGCCATGGGGGTGACACATGCCGCTCGGAAATATCGATTTGATCGAAGAGAGGTTCCTTGAGGCAGCGACCGACCCGTCCCAATGGGTCAGAGCTTTGGATGTCGCGGCAACCGTGACGAACAGCGTCGGAGCACTCCTTCTGCCTGTCACTGGCAGAATGTTCGCTTCCGTCCCGCACAGCGACTCGGTCTCCGGATCTTTCGAAGCGTACGTTCGGGACGGTTGGTTCGCCCGCGACGAGAGACATCGCGGCATCGACCTGATGAAGCGTCGCGGCGTCATCGACGACCTTGATTTGCACTCGATCGAGGAGATCAAGCGTCACCCGTACTATCAGGAGTTTCTCGCACCACACGGGCTGCGCTGGTTCGGCGGCGTCGGGATCCAGTGCGGAAGTGATCTTTGGTGTCTCTCGATCCAACGCACCATCGTCCAGGGACCGTTCTCCGAAGCGGAGAAAAGCCAGTTGGCCACTTTATCAACTCGACTTTCATCGACCGCAGCAATCGCTGGCACACTCGGCGACGCGAGCGCGATCGGCGCTCTTGAAGCGTTCGAAATGAGCGGCCGCGGAGCAGCCCTGATCAATCGCGCAGGAAGGATTTTCAAGTTAAACCAAGTTGCTGAACAACTCCTTCGGGAGGATCTGTGGGTCGTCAAGGGCCGGCTCGCCGCGACCGACACCACAGCGATCGCTACACTTGAGAAGGCCATAGGAGAGCTGATCAACAGCAAGGGAGCCGCCTCTCGGCCGCCGATCGCAATCTCTCGCAAAGGGCGTCATCCACTTCTCGCCTACCCGACGCGGCTCGCCAGCATGGCGCGCAACGCTCTCGCCGACTGCCAGGCCATGATCATCTTCGTGGACACCGAACAGGTCCAGCGCCCACCAGCGTCTACTTTGCAAACTGCATTTCGCCTCACCGAGGCCGAGGCCCGCCTGGCCGCACAGCTCGCCGGCGGCGACTCCCTCGAAACAGCGGCAGATCGCATGGGCATCGCCAAGGAAACCTCGCGGAGCCAGCTGAAGAGCATTTTTTCGAAGACGGGGACTCATCGGCAGGCCGAACTGGTGGCAATGCTTGCCACCCTACTCCGCGCCGACGAAGGTCCTTGACCTCAACCTCATTGCCGCTGCCCGGGTACCCCAAACGGGTCAAGACTCCCCAACGGAGCAGGCCTAGAATTTTGCCATTCTCGGCGCCCACGACGCGCCAATCATTCATTTCGGAGATTCGCCATGGGCGTATCCAGAACCGCTCTCGGGCTCGTGCTTCTGTCATTTGTCACGCCGGTCCGAGCCGTCGAAATTCCGAAGCCCGTCATCAACATCCCAAGGCCGAACATCCCGAGGCCTAACATCGTCGTTCCAAGACCGAGCGTTACCGTCCATGTCCCGAGGCCCACTGTTAACGTGCCCAGGCCGGCCGTGAATGTCGCCATCCCCAAGCCAGTTGTGCACGTGCCGAGGCCTGCGATCAATGTGGCCGTCCCGCACGTGCCGAAGCCTCATATCGCGACACCGCGACCGCCCGCGATTGCGGTCGCAAAGCCTGACCTGGTGAAGCCAGCTCCAGCCGCCAACCTGCCGTCCACGCCAAAATTCGATGCCCCCAAGGTTGCTACTCCCGGCGCATTGCCGAAGTCCGAGCAGCGCAACGGAGCGATACCCACTGACTTCGCGCCAGGCAACGCAACGACAGCTAAGGATTTTACGCCGCAGTTCGTCCCTGGTGGTGGTTTGAAGACGGAGAGAACACCCCCGCCTGGCGGTCCGCCGAAGGCGACTGGCGCACCCACAGCCGCGCTACCCATCACCTCGACCGAACAGCTCAACGCTGTGCCGCCAATGTCCTCGACTCGGCCACCCGTCGCGACTTTGCCCGCCGCCCCTATACCTGCTGATCCGAAATCAGCTGGTAACATCTCCACGCCGCCTCCCATCACCTCGACCGAGCAGCTGAGCGTTGTGCCGCCGCGAACCGGGACAGCTATCGTTGAAGGTGGCGGTTCGAGAAAGAGCGGCGAAGTTCCTAAGCCCGGGAGCACGGCGGTCGTCGAGGGCACCGCAAAGAATGGCACAGCTCTGAATGGAGCGAGCCCCGCCGTTGTCGACGGCAAATCCGCAAAGCCTGGAGCGCCGAATACGACAACAGCCATCAAAGATGGAAAACCTGGCTCACCGGCGAATGGCTCGGTCGCAAAGCTGCCTGAGGCAATTTCCGAGCGAAATGCCGGAAAGGCAAACGCCTCAAAGTCTATGCAGCCCGCAACCGCGGCCGTTGTTGAGGGAAACAGCGGACCGACAGTGGCAGCGCAGAACTCCGACAAAAAGGCAGCAAACTACAAAGCGCAGAGCACCAATCAATCCTGGGTCGACGCTGGCTATTCGACGCCGGACAATGGCGCCGTCTTGATGACCAAATCTGCGCCATCAAACTTCACGTACAACTACAATAACGGCAGCTATACCTGGCACTACTTTATGCAGAATGGCGTGATGGTCACCTACGCGACCCAGAACGGCAGCAACACTGTGGTCGTTCCAGTAGGCATCTCGACGTACCAGCCACCCAACACCGCTTACAAGGCGGGAATGCAAATGTCGGACCTTGGTCCAGTGACACTGCCAACCAATTCTGTGTCGACACCCCTGAATAATGTCGCGGCGACATCGCCAAACCTTTCGTCACCTGGTCCCGGGACGACCAACACCTGGCAACCTGGGCAGTCGATTGCGCACTCCCCGGATATCGGCTTGGACTCGACAACTCCCGTTCAGAACACAGGAGCAAGCACCGTCGGGAACACGATCTCCAATATGATCCAATCGGCAACGGTTGGACCATCGGCTGGCGCCGAACCCCTCAATCAACCGCACGCACAGCCTCCCGGTCAAAGCCCCAAGGCAGACAATAGTCAGCCCCAGCCAACTGCCGATAGTGGTACTCGCGGTTCGCCACTGACCGATGACCAGAAACAGATGCTGAAGGGCATGGACACATCCAACATGAGTCCTGACGCCCAGAAGCAATTCCAAAAATTGATGGGAGCAACCGACCCAACCCAATCTCAGGGCTCAACTGGAGGTGCGTCCAGTTCGTCGTCGAACGATCCAAATATGGACCCCTCAAAGCAAAAGGCTTCATTGGACGACGGCCTGAACAAGATCGGTCAAAAATACTCTGACATGAAACAGCAGCAGGATCAGGCAGATGCAAATGCGGCGGCCGACGATAGACGGCAGAAGCTGAATTCTGCCTGCCCGTCGGGCGGCTGTCAGGGGACGACAGATCCGTCTACGCCTCAAAGGGACTGGAGTGACCAGGGTGTCATGAAGATGAAGGAAGATTTGGCCAAGAACACCACGGAAGTAAGCAAAAACAGCGACAACCCCGTCAATGCTTACGTTGATCCCAAGAGCGGTGGCGTGGCAGCCCAAGACTCTTCTGGTAAACGTTATTGGCTCGTTCCGCCGGATCCGAAAGGCCGCTAACTAAGCAGAATGATAAAGGCCGGCGTAACGCGATAGCACCTTTCCGATCAAGGCGCCGGCGCAGGCACCTCCTCGAGCAGCGCCTCCATGAAGCGTTCATAGCTCGCGCGCAGTGCAGCTTCGACTGTCGGGAAGGTGTCCACTCCTAGCTCGGTGATAAAGCCGTCCTCCTTCTCCTCGATCCGCAAGTGCATGCCGTCGAACTGCGGAAACGAGAACGAAGTGAACCCATGGCCGTGATGCTGGCCGGTCGAAGCGAGCTCTTGTAGAGTCAGTTGCGGTCGCTCCGACCCAATACGTGTATCTTTGTCCCCCTGCGCGCGCAAATAGATCAGGCCCTCCGCGACATCGCGCGTCCGTACCGTCAACCGGCGATCGCCGATCGTCAGATGGTAGCGCGAGGCGATCGACCGCTCGTTGCCGTTCGGATGATAGAACTCCTCGAACAGTACGATGGCCTCACCATTGCCCTCGACATCAAGGCCGTAGACCAACGCGTTGGTGGAAACCCCTTCCGGATCAGCATAAGGCGAGGCCGGCTCGTCCTCGATCCGATAGGTTCGCAAGGTCTTCCGGAATGCCTCGAGCGACCATGGCTTTCTGTCGGATCCGCAAAGGTGATCGGCACGTCCCAAGCCGCCTTGACGGCATCGCCCAGTAGCCTTTCGTGCATTCCTTTGCGAAGCTGATCGTCCGCTTCAGTGACGTAGCGGTAGTTGACCTCCGCGGAAGGCGACAGATCCCGGCGCGACAGCGCCTCCACCGGTCCATAGACCGGATCATCGCGCGTCCGCACCGGTTCCTCCAGGGTCCCGGCCTCGTCTCGGCCGCTGCCTTGCGGCACAGGACCGCTGCCGGACCGCTCTCGGCGCACAAAGATACAGTCGACCCTGTTTGTCTTCAGATCGTCAGAGGAATCGGCAACCCACACCGATCGCAACACACCCGGCTTGCGATCGGTGTGGTCGTCAAAGTGATACTGCTCGTCATAAACCCGAGCAAAGAAGCGCAGGTCGAAAGCATAGGTGTCGATGCCGGCCCCCGGGTCACCGTATTCCGAGGCACGATGATAGGAGAACTGGTTGGGGCGGCCGTTAGATTTGTCGAAGGCAGCTCCGGGCTGGAATTCCCAGCCCAGTCCTTCACCAGTCATGACACGAACTACGTGCCCTAGCTCGGCGTCCTTGCAGATGTGGGCCAGGACCGTATGGGTGGAGCCCACCGCCGGCGGCGGCATCGTCATCGCGAGCTCGATGGCGTCCCGCCGCAATGCGACGTCCTTCACCACGTAGCAGTTGGCGCCCTCGCCAATCCGCACCGTGTAGCCCCGGCCCTCGCGATAGCAGATCTGCACGGGACCTCCCGCTGGCCGGCCCGCGAACACGATCTCGCCGCCATAAAGCGGCGGCTGGCCGGCGACAAACGGGCGGGACAATCTGCTGTAGACCATCGGCATAATCTCCATGTTCCGCAACTATTGCCGGCACGGTCGTAAGTAGCAAATCCACGATGGCAGCCGTGACGCGTTCAAGTTTCCCAGCTGGCACCAAACGTGGCTTTCCCGAGACGTCCCGCGAACGGTCCAGGGGAATTGGTTGGACAGGCCGGGAACGAACGCGTCGGACCGCAAGGACCGGCAACAGGACAAGGCTTTGCCACCGCATGAGGTTTTGGCACGGCGGCTTGGCAGAAGAACAGATGAGAACAGACTGTGAAAAGGTACCGGAGCGTTACCAGACCTGGCACCGGACGATCGACTTGAACCCGCCTCACAGCAGAGCTTGGGTTGCCGTTCCTGTCAGTGACCATAGTCCGAAATACATTGCCACGAGGCAGGCCAGAACTCCGCTCAGCCAAGCAATGAACTTCCCGAAATAGACCGAGACTACCCAGGACGCGATCGCGAACACTGCGGCAGCCACCAGGATCACGCCTGTCGTGACCTCGCTCCCGTGCCTGGTGAAACCCAGGATGAATGCGATGTCGAAACCGAGGATGCCAATCCAGATCGCTGATACCCCCGCAGCAAACCCGGCAAACGCTCCGAGCAATTTGCGGGCTTGCAGCACAATCCGTTTGTATCCCGATGACAATCCCACGATCGACGTCGCGGCAAGGGAATCTACCCGTAAGCCGGATTCCCGGCGCGCGCGACGTCGTAGGCCTCGCCGACTTCGTCGGTGAACTGATCGAGCCAGGCAAGCTGCTCCCGGCTCAGCTGGTAGGATCCGCAGCCCAACTCGCCCTGATCCGATGCGCAGTCGTAGGTCGCCGTATGCAATTCGCGGCCGTCCTTAATCTGCACCATGGCCGGCGTTGCATCGTCGGTTGTGTCGATAACCAGCTGCAGACCGCCCGGACCTTCGTGAATTTCCTTGTGACCCAGTTCCATAATTCTCTCCTCGATCTCTGCCCAGCTTTCCGGCCCGGCTTACGGCTTCGGTCCGACCGCCGTCTCTTCCAGCTCTGCAACGCTCAAATCTGGATTGTACGGAGCCACCACGCCCCGGTCGAAGGCAAGCGCATACGCCGCACTCCGGACAAACACCCTATCGTTCTTCGGCGTTTCCTCGGTGGTAAAGCCAAAATAGGCATGTCCTTCCGGGATCACGATGTCGCCGGACCGACGCCGTCGCCAATAGAAGAGATCTCGATCAAGACGCCATCCAGCTGTCTGCGCAGCTTTCGCATCAGCTGTGGCGTCCCATGGGTGCTTACGGATGGCCATTCGATCGCCTACCATCACGCCCGCAGCGCTTGGTAACCGTCGTCCTGGAAGGGCGGAGCGCGACGGCCGCCACCGGCGGCGGCGCGGCGCGGCGACATCGGCTGGACCTGCGGCTGCGGCGCGGTCACCACGTCGCGGAACTCCGCCGGCGACAGTTCACGACCTGCGATCGACCAGGACGGACGCTTCAGCGAACCAGGCGCCGGATCATAGGCCGGCCCATGTTCATTGTGCGCGCGCATCTGCTCGTCGAAGAACAGGAGCGAGCCCTGCTCATCGACGCGCATGAAGCCGACCCGATTGCCGTAGCTGTCGTCCAGAGGATAGACGTTGGCCGGCAACGATCGCGCCTCGATCGACATGTCGGCATCCGCACCGCCGTCCCGAACAACAAGCTTCGCGCGACCATCCTGGCCGATCACACGCCGGACCACGATCGAAGCAGCATTCACGGGCGCGACGATACCGCCGAACGCTCCTTCGCGCTCCAGCCCCTCGCTTTCGTCGACGTCGCGACGCATGAAGCGCTGCAGGAAGTCGTCCGCCTTGATCTGAGAGATCGAGACCACGTTGCTGGGCGAGAAGCCCGAGCGCCCCCGGCTGCGCTGCTGGCGCTCACGATTGAACTCGAACAGCGACTCGCCGAAGGCGCGCTCGAGCGTGCCGTGCGCCAGCCCAGGATCCACCATCGCCGCCGGCGCAGCGCCTTCGCGCAGCAGGATCGGCATGCCTGGCTCGAGCTTGCCCTCCCTGGCGTCCTTCGCCAGGGTCGCCGGAACGATCAATTTCAGCCCGTCCGCCTTCGCACGAGCAAACAGCGCAAGGTTTTCCTTCGGATCGGCCGATGCGACCGCATACTCACGCCCGATCCATGCCTTGCCACCCTGGACAGTGTAGCGCCGCTCGTCCGCAACGTTGCGCAGCGTGAAATCCATCTCGGACCACGACTTGAACGGCAGACCGCCGCCAGACATGAGCTCCCGAACCATTCCGCGGACCTCGAACGCTGCCAGCGCGTCCGGATTGCGCTTCGAGGTACGGGCCTTGACCGCCGCCTCTTCCTCGACGGTGGAGCCCATCATCTTCTTGACGCCGTTCACCGACAGGCGACGATCGACCTGTGCCGCCGGCACTGCCTTGCGGCTGACCCGGTCGACGAGGTAGTTCGCGCTGCGGCCGTCGCCGTAGATGCGGGTTTCGATCTTCAGCAGCTTGCCAGACAGGTAGGAGGTCATGTCGCCGAACGCCTTGAAGGCCACTTTGCCTTCGACGAACGACTTCAGACGGCGCCGAGCCTCCTCCACGCCGAATTCCACGTTCTCCGAGATCTGCTCGTAGGTCTCGCGCAGCAGCGTCATGTTCGAGGGACGAACACCAACCACCGCGCCAAAGTTGTCGAACCCTCCGCGCCGGGCAACCCGCGTCATAGCGGTCGCCGCAAGCAACCGCTCAACCAGGCCGGAGACCGGCCGGTCGAAACTGTCGGTTAGCGTGGCGGCGAAGGTCGCCATTCGGTGTCCCCTGCGGTTCGATCCCGGCGTCCAAGGATCAACAATCTAATCCTTGGGACGCTTCGCCGCATACTCGCGTCCTGGCCCGCAAAGCGCAACCCGAAAAAAAGTGGAAAAGTTTTGCTGCCTGAATCACATATGCCGGTCGAGGGCGGAGTCGATCCGATGGTGAGCCACCAGCAAGGCGGCCGCCCTCGCACACTGGCTTTCGTCGCCAACGTCAAAGCGTTGCCCCTCTTCGGTCTTCTCGTTCCAACCACTATTGGGATCGCTCACCTGGTAAGTTTCCTGGATACACCATTTGGCCCGTCCGGCAGCGTCCTGGAGCGCGATGGACACACCCTCCTGCTCGATCACCACGGTCTCGCCGCGGATGCGGATATTGAGCTCATCGACCCCCACCGCCACGCACGCCACACTCAACACATCACGCAACGCTTCCAGCGTTCCCGATCTCAATCCAGTCGCCATCGCCATTCTCCTTTCCAGAGCCTAATCCTGCAACTCATCGCCGTCCTCGGCCGTACTCTTTGGCGCCGCCCCCGATGATGAGCCTGAACTCAGAATCGGAACGGTCGTGCCGGATCTCACGACCAGCGAAACGGCGTTCTTTGCCTCCGAAGGCTGACCGCTTTCGGGGTCGACCTTCACGGCCTTGGCGCCGTCCGGCACCGGCGGCGGCGCATAGGTGACACGCGGACCTATCGCCTCGAGGAATTCGCGGGCGATAGGCGCCGCACCAGAACCCCCCGTTGTCTTGCCGGGCAGCGGCTCGCTGTTGTCACGGCCGACCCAGACCGCGAGCGCCAAGCGCGGCGAGAACCCGACAAACCAAGCATCCTTGGAGTCGTTGGTGGTGCCGGTCTTGCCGGCGAACCAACCGTCAAATCCCTTGAACGCGCTGCGGGCGGTGCCGCGTTCAACTACGCCGCGCAGCATGCTCTGAACCATGGCTGCCTCGGCCTGTGTGAAGACCTGCTGACCGACACCCCCCAGATCGATGTCCTTCGGCACCGCTGGGCCGTCGATTGAGGTAACGAAACGCGGCTTGACCACCCGTCCGCCGTTCGCGATCGCCGCATAGGCGGCCGCCATCCCAATCGGCGTCTGTTCGACCGCGCCGAGCCCCGCAGCAAGCGGCATCGGGTCAGGCACCTCTATCCCGAGCATTCGGGCCATCTTCCCGACCGGCTCGGTGCCAACCTGGTAGAGCAGCCGGATCGACGACAGGTTGCGCGACAATGCCAGCGAGCGGAACATCGGAATCATGCCGAGGCCGCCACCGCCGCCGTAAGACGACGGCCGCCACAACGGTTGGCCCGGCCCCTGCTGGCCGGCAAACGGGACGTCGAACACAGGCGAAACTGGATCGTAGCCGATCGTAATGGCCGTGAGATACGTGAAGGTCTTGAACGAAGAGCCCGGCTGGCGATGGGCCTGGGTTGCGCGATCGAACTCTCCGTCGCGACGCGAGAAACCGCCCACCAGCGCCTCCACGCCGCCGGTACTCGGATCCAGGGCCACTAAAGCACCCTCGACCTTCGGGATCTGCTGCAGCTCGGGCCGCGCGCCAGAAACGTCGACGAGCACGACGTCTCCAATCCTCAACAGCGAAGCGGCCGACTTGGCGCGCGTCCAGGCAAATCCTTCGGCGGGGAGCACCACCTGACGGCCGTCGGCGAGCATCAGCCTTGCGTCGCGCCCGGACTCGATCACAGCGCCAAGCTTCCAGTCCTCCGCCCCCTCCGGTGCCGGCGGAAAGGAGGCAGGTACTGCCGGGGTTTCGGTGTGCCCGACCGGCCCCCGCCATCCGTCGGCCCGATCAACCTTCGCCAAACCATGCCGGAGCGCAGCGACTGCGCGGGCCTGGTAATCGGGCCGCAAGGTGGTCTCGACCCGAAACCCGCCACGGGAAAGGATATCCTTGCCCATCGACGCTTCGAGCGACCGGCGCGCAGCAGCCGCAAACCAGTCGGATGACGACGGAAGGCGCGGCTGCCTGACCACCAGCACGATCGGAGCCGCAAGCGCACGCTCAGCTTCCTCGCGAGAGACCTTGCCGTCATCGAACAGGCGACGGATCACATAGTTGCGCCGTTCCAGTGCCCGCTCGCGATGCCGAAACGGGTCGGCCTGCGATGGCGCCTTCGGAAGGCCGGCGAGCAGCGCGCATTCGGAAAGCTCGAGCTGGCCAAGAGACTTGCCGAAATAGACCTGAGCGGCCGCGGCAATGCCGTAGGCGCCGGCGCCGAGATAGATCTCGTTCAGATAAATCTCGAGCACCCTCTCCTTGCCGAGATCCCGGTCGAGCCGGAGCGCCACCAAGGCCTCGCGTATTTTGCGCTTCATCGTGCGCTCGTCGCCCACCAACAGGGTCTTGGCCACTTGCTGGTCAATTCCCGACCCGCCCTCCGGCCGCTTGCCTTCCCCCTGGCCATGACTGCGCAAATTGGCGGCCGCCGCGCGTGCCGTCGCCGTCCAGTCAACGCCCGCATGCTTCCAGAAATTGCGGTCTTCCGCGGACACGAAGGCATCCACGACGCATTTCGGCATCGCCCGGAAGGGAACGAACTGCCGGTTCTCGTCGGCTATTTTGGCGAGCTCACTGCCATCCGCCGCCAGCAGGTTCGAGGCCAGCGCAGGAACATAGGCCTCGAGATGACGGTGGGATGGGAGCGTGGCACTTTCCTTGCGCGCGATCGAGATCGCGAACGAACCGGCAAACAGCCCGGCAAATACCGTCACCACCGATCCCGCGGCGAAAACGAACCGGAAAAGCCTCACGTGCTCGACCTCTGCCTCGCCGCAGGCTTGCGCGCCGGCGTCGCCCCAGGTCTTGCCGCCGACTTCCCGGTCACCAGAGGCTTCCCAGCCGCTCTCGCGGCTGCCGCCTGCGGCTGCGGGGTCTTCGGACGGAACATGGCCGGCAAGGTCGTTGCGAGGCGCGCCATGTGCTCCGGCCCGCCAGCCTGGCTCTCGGGGAGCGCGCGCTCATGCATGGCGGCTTGAAACGCCATTATGAGACGGACCCCATCTACCGCGTGAGTCCTTGCTGCCCACATCGCCTTCCAGGCCTGCCGAGCAGGAACCAGCAAGGCCTTGTCCCAGGCCATCCCGACGGTGACGATCACCACTTCGGTCGCCCGGATCTGACGTAGGGTGCCCTTGTAGACAACGTCTCCGGCGACGTGATCGGCAACCGCGGCAAGCGACGCGCTGAGCTTCCGGTGGGTCGCCCCAAGCCTGGCAAGGATTTCCGCCAGATCGGTCTTCGGTAGTTTGGTAGGGTTGGCGACGATGTCCTTGCCGTAGTCCACCGCGGCGTCACGGAGCATTGCGTGCGCCACAATCATCACCGCAGAACGCTCGGCGGCAGGCAAGGACGACATCGTCCGCACCACAAGCGTAGCTGCATCGACGGCCGCACGCGCGCGCCGCTCGTTCAGTACGCGCTTGGCCTTATCAAGGATTGACAGAATAGCCCCCATCCGCTGGTCGATCGACCATCGCATTCGACTATCTGCCAATCAACGAACGCTCGCCCTTTGTCCCCGATATCGGAATCCTTGGCACTTGGTTAACGTTCCAAAAACGTTCAGACCCGCCGTCCGGCTCCGGCTCAAGAAGCCGAGACATCCA
Source organism: Bradyrhizobium sp. USDA 4341 (assembly GCF_054063755.1). Taxonomy (NCBI): domain Bacteria; kingdom Pseudomonadati; phylum Pseudomonadota; class Alphaproteobacteria; order Hyphomicrobiales; family Nitrobacteraceae; genus Bradyrhizobium; species Bradyrhizobium sp. USDA 4341. The sequence goes on from NZ_JBSSGO010000001.1 coordinate 636,167, forward strand.
AAGGTTTCCAAGGATTTGGCAGAAAGGGAGGGCATAATGTCCTTTCGGACATTCCCGGTTTGGGGCAAATTGCTCCCATGGTGATTGCGGGGATGTTCACCCACGAGAACAGGGTGTTCTTCGATTTGCCATTGCGGAGTCGTTACGGGAAGTTCATCTAAGTTAGTGCGTCGGCCGTCCCGGGCTCGATGCGTCAGTGTGAAAGTACATGTTTCTTAAATCCATTCCGTCTCCCGCCACCGACGCGATGTCCCTGAGCGACCCCATCACCCAGGTGATGCAGCTAGAGCTCAAGCAGATCGAGTCCGAGCCAGCCCCCACGCGCATTGCGCTGTTGTTGGCGCGCCGGAGCTATTCGAGGGGCTCCCGCGCCTATGCAGCTGGCGTCACCGGCAATGCCGTTCATTCCCGCAAGCTTTCCCGGACCATCAAGATTAAGGGTCCCATCAAGCGCTCGATCGACCTCTCGGCGCCAGCGATTGAGACGGACCTCGCCGTCGGTTGACGGCCGGAGCTCCGTAGAAATACGTTCTCCCTGAGAACTCCACCTTGCCTTGAGAGCAAGGATTTGCCCTTAGCCGGATTCCTTGGGCCGAAAGACCCGCTCGGCGCCTGAATCACGAAATTAACCCAATTCGCGGAAAAACGATTCCAGAACATACATGGGCCAAAACGGCATGCCCTTTCCTTGAATACTTGGTCTAGACTTCGGCTGCCTGATTGTACTAATCCTTAGTCAGACAAAGCAGGCGAGCCGTGGAAGGATTCGCAGCTCCTGCAAAGGGTTGACTCGCAGTGAGCATTTCCACAATTCTGCCTTTCCGTGATTCCTTCGGCAATTTTCGCCGGAGCCATCCCCGCCCAAGCCGGGGAGAGTAAGGATTAGGTGATGAGGGACGAATTTGGTTTGGCTCTCGCGGCATTGATCCCGCGCCTGCGGGCCTACGCGAGAGCGCTTACCCGGGGCACCACGATCGAGGCAGACGACCTCGTCCACGACACCATGGTGGAAGCCCTTTCATCCGAGCACAATTTCGACGGCGAAAGTCTTGATCGCTGGGTATTCACCATTCAGCGCCGGAAGTTCTACAGGCTGGCACGCGCTGCCATCAGCATCCCGCAAAAGCAAGATCCGCGTGCACTCGAGGAAGGCAGCCTCTGCGACGCCATGATCGCCCAGCCCTCCCAGTTCGACGCGGCCTATCTCGCCGAGGTCCAGGCAGCGATCAATGCGCTTCCCACCAATAAGCGAGAAGTCCTTCATCTCACCGCGGTCAGCGGAATGGACCAGCGCGAGGTCGCCGAGATCCTCGGCATCACCGAAACCGCCGTGAAAATGCGGGTATTCCAGGCGCGCCGCGCGGTCGACGAATTCCTGAAGGCGCCCAGAACAGCTCAGCGACCCGCCGATCTTGCCGAACGCGGCAAGGGCAAACGGGCGACCGGACGCCGAGGCAATGCCAGCTTCGTTCCGTCCGCCGCGGTTGCCCCGGAAGTCACCGTGGCAGACGCTTTGGTCTGCTGAGAAGCCGCTGCGTCAGAAGTCTGCGGAGCAGGCGGCGCTGCCCTTTCCGGCAGTTTAACCGTCGCCTGGTGTGGCGTCGGCGGATTGGCCTCGACGGCGCGCTGGACCGGCTCGGCCAGCACAGAGGCGAGCTCGATGCCCTCCTCAAAAATGTCGGCTACTTCCAGGCAGGTCTGTAGCTTCCGCTTCGATTCCGAGCGCTGATCAGAGGCGCAACGAGCGCGGACCGCCCGAGCAATCTCGACGCCGTATTCCGTGATGACCACGATCTTGGCCCGGCCGTTGCCCGGATCCTTCTCCAGAACCACGCAATCGGCTTCCGCGAGTGCTTTCAGCGAATACGAGCTGTTGCTCGGTTGCAGCCGGAAAGTCCGCATTATATCGGCAAGCCGTGCCCGGCCGACTCGTTCCAACCAGGTCAGCAGGATGATGTTTGACGGGGACAACCGGGCGGCCTTCGTGCCGACGACCACCGGACGCACGCTATCCGCGAAGACGCGCACCGCGCGATCGAAGACCGCAGCAGCGTCGACCCAGTCCCTCATCGCGCGAAAACTGTCCGCCTGATCCATCCGGAAACTACCTGAACAAACTGGCAACTATGATGCCGGAAAACTAACAAGGCGCAATAATGAATCCTTGCTTCTCCCCATCGTCACCACGGTGAACGGGGGTAAAAGCACTTCCGAACCCGTTAATGATGTTGTGGTCAACGAGTAATCTAATCCCTGCTGCCTCTGTAAGTGGGCTTCGTCCCCCCTTATGTTCCCGTGCGAGCGGCGTCCTGCCGTTCTGGCAAACTGGGGGCACTCTTGCTGGCAAGGCATCTCTCTGCGATCGCGGCTATCGCGGTCCTGGCGGTCGCATCTGGACCGGCCTGGTCAAAGAGCGGCAGTTCCGGAGGCTTTTCTTCCGGATCAAAGTCATCATCATTCTCGTCCGGCATAAAGCCCGCCGCGCCCTCGTTCAGCAAACCATCCGTTCCGGCATCGCCCCAGCCGGCCGCCGCCACGCCACGTCCGGCCCCTTCGAGCTCAGGAGGGTTCAGCGCCTCGGCGCCAAAGGCTCCGACGGCTGTCCCTGCCGTTCCCGTGACCCCGCGAGCGTCCGCCTACGATACGCATGTCAACCGCGAGATGAGCTCGAAAATCTTCGAAACCCGGCAGTCGCCGGCGTTCAAGGCCAGCGTCGGCGATCGCACGTTTACGCCACAGCAGGTTCATGAACGGCGCGACACCTACTTCCGGACGGTCTATCGCGACCGTTACATCCCAACACCGAGCGTAAGCGGATCCTACGGCTCGTTTTCATCCGGCTTCATGTGGGCGATGATCTTCGACGCCGCGTTCGCTCGCAATCACGCCGACGATCCGGCCTACCGACAATGGCGCCGCGATGCCGACGAGCGCGCACAGAGCGACGCGAAACTGAAGGCGGAGCTCGACGACCTCGACCGGCAGGTCAAGGAGCTCGAAGCCAAAGGCGATCCCAAGGACCCGAACTTCATCCCAAAGGATGTTCCGCCGGAGGTCATCTACTCCGACGACGTGCTCACCACGAGCGCCTCAGACGGCAAGACCAATTGGCTCGCCGTCATCCTGAAGGTGCTCGTGGGCGCAACGTTGGTCATCGGCGCCATCGCAGTCATCGCGGCCGTCCGCCGCAGAAGGGCTTTCGCATGAGCTTCGCACTTGTCGGACAGATGCTGGCCAACCGCGTCGGCATCGCCCCCAAGCACGTCATCGATGGCCCTCTCTCGGCGATCCCCGGATCGCTCCAGAAGGCCCGTGCAGGCGGCGTCATCGACCTGTCCTCTGCAGAGGCAAGCTTCATCACAGCCGAGGCCGCTGACGCCCTGATCGGGCGACCCCCGGTACTGCGCGCGACGGTCATCGCACAGGGCCGGATCCTGGACGGTGAATTTGCCATCCATCGCTTCTATCTCGGCTCGCAGACCGGAGAAGCTCCGACCAGCTTCCTGCAAGTGATCACGCAGCGCGATCAAATCGTCGCCGGCGAAATCAAGCTCTTCCGGAAGCTTGCCGAAATCACCCCCAGCTCGCCTGAGGAATGGGACCTGTGGCTCGTCGGCAGCGATGATCAGCCGCCGCTGCTGACCGGCCCATCCATCCGTTGGCAGGGCACGTTCGAATTCAACCGCGCGTGGTCTCCCGGGCCGCAGCCGGTCGATGCCAAGCAGTACGTGGAGACGATCCATTCTGGCGAAGGTGATCATCAGGTCGCCGAGAGCGCAATGCTCTTCTCCCGTGCGCTTACTCCGAATTTCCCCGAATGGCTCCAGCTGGCGCTGTGCCAGTCGGGCGCCGAGCGGTGGATCGAAGCCTACGTCGGCATATCGCTCGACGCCGGCGAAGTCACGTCAATCTAAACAGAGGTAGGACCATGAACTTGAACTTCTTCGGCTCGTACGCCACCACCAAGGTGAAGGATGCCGCCAAATCCGCCGTCGATGCTCTCGTGGCTTTCGATCCCGAGGGCGCCACGCAGGCTCAGATCTCGCTGATGGAACAGTCGCTCGACACCCTCGGCGTGAAGCTCTCCTCCGTTCAGCGTCAATACGACGAGGCCAAGCAGCACCTCGATGCGGCCCTCAAGTTGAATTCGACCAGGCTGACCGCCGCCGAGACCCTGCAGCAGCAGATCGCTTCCGGCGACGCTTCCAAGCAACAGAGCCTCGACACCCTGCTCGGCATCATCGAGCAGGCCCAGCCGGAGCTCGACGCCCTCAAGAGGGACGAGAACGACGTCAAGGGCTACCTGGCTGAACTGCAGACCGCCTATTCGTCGGCGGCCGAAAAGCTCAAGGCCGCCCATCGTCAGCTCGACGAGGCTCACCGCAACATGGAACGTGCCAACCTCGCGTCCGAGCGCGCCAAGGACCGCGCAGATACCGCGGCAATCGCCTCCGGCGTGCGCTCGGGTGGCGATACGCTCAACGTCGCGCTCGACGCCATGCAGCGCAAGACCAGGGCCGCGGAAGATGCGGCGGCGGCCGCCAACCTGAAGGCCAACACGCTGGCCCCCCAGGATCACGAGAAGGAGGATCCGAATATCGCGGCCGCGCTCGCCGCCGCTGCAGGCGCGCCGACGGCGCCGCAGAGTTCGGCGGATCGGTTGGCTGCTCTGAAGAACCGCGCCGCCTGATCGCGTCGCTTGTCGGGACTGACCTTGAGCCGCCGGCAGCAATGTCGGTGGCTCTCTCCTAGCGGACCACAATTAGGGGGTCGGCGATGCCTTGGCGCCTTCGACCGGCTCCGGATCCAGCTTTCCGCCCCAGCCGTGGATCCGCCCGTCGTCTCCAATCTCGAGCTCCATCTCGCCGAAGGACTTCGACGCGGCCGTCAAAATCTCGCCCACCGACTTCTCCCAATCACCGTCCCAGAATCCGACACCGTGGCCGGCCCGCGTAAGCCAGAAGTCGTGGCCAGCACAGGACTCAACGGACCCCTCCGACCGGCGGCGCAAATTGTCGTCCGTCAGCAGATGACCGTAGAGCTCCTGGAATCTTGCGCAATCCGCCTTGATGCGCTCCAGCGTCTCCGGCGCAATATGCTCGGGGCTATAGTTCGCATCAAAATGGTCTCCGCCGGACTCGTCGGATGAATCCATCGTGCTCCAGAGCGCGGCCTCGATGTAGGCTTTGGTGAATTCGTCGAGTTCTGGCATCCAGCCCTCCACCGGCGCAGTGCGCAGATAGTCGAGCAAGGCATCGAGCTCGCGGTTCTGTTCGATGAGGTTCTCGCCGGCCGCAGCATTGACCTTGGCCGCCTGGCGGCAGTCGGTTTCGATGTAGGCGATGCAGGACGCGCGATGGTCCTCGCTCTGCACCACGCCCCTTTCATCGAAGCCGTACATGCAGGCTCCCGGATCACCGGAGGTCATCGCCGCTCCCCAGGTTGCGGCGGTAGCCCAGAACTGCTTCGGCGTCATTCTCTTCGTTTCTACCGTCATGTCCGCGTCCGTCATTTTCCCGCCCCTGCCTTCAAACCGGAGACAATCCCGAACCAACCAGACTCCGATAAGCATCGTGATCCATGGCTGGCTTGTCGTTTACACGAACCTCGACGCCGTTCGCCAACGCGGCCGCTATTACATCGGCAACCGCACTGTCTCGCTCTGCGATGGCCTTGGCGATCACATGCGGCTCGCTCTCCAGCAGCCGCCTATCCTCGAGCATCATCACCCGGACATCCTCCAGATGGTTGTCGGTCACCACGGCATCGTAATCGCCGCGATCGCCGATCGTCCCGATCATCTTGATGTTCACAAAGACTTTGTTCATGCTCGCTCCACCGTCGATGGCGCGAGCATATCGCGCCATCTCGCAAGCCGGGAGCCCCAGATGGGCCTAGGGTGAAAATCCGGCCGGCACGCGCCGCCCGAGATCAAAGACAGCGCAATGAGAAAGCCAGGCGGCCGGATCGGACAGCAGCACCTCAGTCCGGCCATGCCACCCCACGAGCCCCGCCTCCCGGAGGCATTGAGCAACCGTCCCCGTTCCCGCTTCCGGATCGCCGCACAGTTCAGTGCAGAGCCGCTGCCAGGTCTCGATCTTACGAGTGTCAATGAGCCGGAGATCCAGCGTGGTCGTGAACGCAAATAACCGCCGATCACCTTTGAAGCGTCCGGTCGGCACGCTCTCCGACCAGCCCGCCCACCTGGCCGCCTCAGCCCTGGAGAAGGCGAACCAAGCCGGCCCGTCCGGTACCAGAAATTCTCCAGCACAATCCGTACCGTGGAACAGTTGCGCGCCGGTCGGCAGCACAAAAGTCGGATACTTCGAGACGTCCAGCATGAGAGACCTCGCTAAGGCACCGGCGCCGACGGCCCTTCATCGGAAACCGGCAACACCTGTTCGCCGGCCGGCACCGCGCGCTGATCCTGCGTATGAGCGACACCGCCGAAATTCAAGCGATCGTAGAGCTCCCGTAGCTCCGCCTGATCCTGGATCGAGGTCTCGAAGGCCGAGAACGGCATCCTGAGCAGCTGGTGGCGCTCGCGCCGGGGCACCTCAGACCAGAGCTTGCCGAACACTGGGAACTTGTCCGAAAAGAACCATTCGAGCGCTGTCAGCCGCTGCTGCCCGTCGATCAGCCAGTTGTGGGTGACGTCCATCACCTGGCGCCCGTCGACCTGCACCATCGGGAACAGTTCCGCGTTGTTGTAGACGTAAGTACCTATATGCAGGCCGAGAATGGCGCTTTCCACAAAGCGGACCATGCGATCGCGATCCCAAGCCAAGGAGCGCTGGAACGGCGGGAGCGAGAACCCGAGAAGCCGCGGCTGACCCGGATAGTCGAATTCGGCGGCTTTCCCGGGATCCTCCCGTTCAACCTCAAAGTTGTGGTGCAAATGCTCGACGCTCCACTGTCGGACGGTCCCGCGCAGCATTTGGATCGGCCAATCGTTCATCCTCTTCGATTCCTTCTCCGACAATCGAATCCTTGTGCGTCTATACTTCGAACTTGAAAATTAGAAACAGGATTTCCACCGGAAACGAAGGATAGGCGTTTGCCTCGACCCGGCCTCAACTGTATTCACAAGCACGTAGCGCGCCTGTCCGCACGCTACGTTCCCTTCTTTTGTCGGAAGGGGTTCCTCCCTAGACTTGGGCCGCCTTCGCGCGGCCCCTTTTTTTGGCTCAAGCAGCAAAACCGGGCGGCCAGCGCAACTGGTCGGGCATCGCTTCATAAGGAACCCGAAGCCGAAAGAGGCTGAGCATATCGCGCTGGAACAACTTCCAATCCTGCCGGTCCGGATTGCGCTTGGACGTGCCGGTGGCCTCAATGAAGAGATGTTCCGGCGAGAACGCTGCCAGCTGACGACGTCCGGACACCCGGAACACCTCGACCGCAGCGGCGTTCCACTCCAAGATCACGTCACCAACCTGGACGGTCCAGGGGCCGGGATGGTTCGCGCCGCGCCATCCAGCTAACGTCAGATGGTAGTGAACCGCATTGTTCACAAACCGACGCCGGATCAGCGGTGGCCGCACCGCCCCACGCATCGTTGTCTTCGATGGAATTTCCTTCGGGCGAGATCGGGCTGGCAGCATCCCGAGCACGATCCGCTCGATCCCTTTCAAGTGGATCGCAGACAACTCCGAGAAGGCGGCTTGTCCGCCTTTCGCCTTGAGTGCCCGGAGCACCACGAACTCGCCGTAGCTTCCGCCGTTCGCCGCCTTCATGTTCCGATCTTCAGCGCATCATTCCTGGGGCACACCGGCCAGCTGCTCGACGATTTCGACAATGTTGCGCTTGCCTTCGGTCGATAGCAAGGGAAACGCCTTTGCCAGGCGTATGGCAAACGAATCCTTTGCAAATAGATCCATGGCCGTGACCTGAACTGCTCCCTTGACGGTCTTCATCCCCTCGAAGAAATACGCTGGCGAGACTTCAAGCACCTCGGCGAGCTGACGAATTCGACCGGCGCCGACGCGATTCAGGCCCTTTTCGTACTTTTGAACCTGCTGAAAGGATATCCCGACCCTTTGACCAAGGACTTCCTGTGAGAGCTCAAGCTCCAGGCGTCTGCTTCGAATACGGCCGCCCACATACACATCCGTTTCGTCCGAGGAACGAGGCGAATGCGCCTTCCGAGCAACCTTCTTCCCTTTCACGATGGAATTCCTTTCGTTGAAAACCTGAACCTGTTTTTTGCGGGGGCAACCCTACAGATCCCCTCAAACAATACAACCCCAACCAGAGGATCTGGGTTAATCCCTATCCTAGCCTGAAAGAGCCAGTTTGCCGCTTTAAAGGATTCCCCTAAGGTAGATCCATGGATTTGCGATACCGCGGAGCACCAGTCGTCTTCCTCGATTACGAGGCTTCCGGCCTGTTCGCCGACAGCCACCCGATCGAGGCCGGCATTGCCTCCTGGGACGGCGTCGCGAGCGCATTCCTTATCGCCCCGCACTCTTCCTGGGGACCACACAGGTGGGATTATTCCGCCGAACGAATACACGGTATCCCTCGAGTTCTCCTCGAACTCGAAGGAATCCCATGCCCGGAGGCCTGCAATCGCCTGATCAATCTGACGGCTGGCCATATCGTACTCAGTGACAATCCTGAGGCCGAACGCATGTGGAGCGAAGCCTTGTTCGCCACAGTTGGCCTGCCGGCGCCATTCACGATCGTCTCCGCGGACGAGGCAATCTTTGAGGCGGTCCGCGAACTCGGCTTTGACGAAGGCGAAGCTTTCTTCGTGATCCGCTCATTCATCAAGAAATTCCCCTCGATCCACCGCGCTGGTCCCGATGCCGAAAGATTACGCGCGCTGGCGCGGTCGGTCCTCGATCGAGCTTTCCGGGACGAACTGTTCGGCAAGCCCGACTTCGCCGCCGGCTGGGAGCAACGCATCGGAGAGATCGTGTGACGCGAAAACGCACCATCAAATTCGACTGGACTACTTATCAGTCCAGCGCTCCAGCTTACGCCAACAAGTGGAATGTCGAATTCGACGACGCAAGCGGCGCGGCCCGCGCGGTTGCAATGGACAGCGACACCGCACCTGCCTTGATCTCCTATCATGGGCGATTCTGGTCTCGGATCACCCGCGGTTCTATCCCGCTCGCCGTGAAGGCCGCCGACTATGCCTATCGGTTCGCTTGCGACATGCTGAGTACAGTGGGGTTTCTGGTCTTCGAGGACGACCTCTACCGCCTATGCGAGCGCAGTCCTGTTATCGCGATCACCTATAACCCTTATCACGGCTCTCTCCGGCTACATTACCCCGAATTGGTCAAGCCGCATCTCATTCCCTCCGATCCGCCTGAAGTCTACTACCGACTGGATGAATACGCCGCCGCCCGAGCCTTGTTCGGCGATTTTCCCCAGCGCGTCCCCGTTCGCGTCGCCTATGCAGAACCTGAGCGTTACACCGTTCTGGTGCCCGAGCTGCTCGACGACCCGACGGCGATGTCGCTTCGGGCGGTCTTGCCCATGATCGTGTCCGCCCTTCACCGCCGGTTTGAGGTCCTTCCCAGCCACATGATCCAGGACTGGCTCGCGTTGCGCGCCGGTTCGTCCTTGCAGGGCGAGCGGATAGACACAGACGAGGTCGCCGCATTGCTCGGCCGGCTGTCACGATCAGGCATCGCACTCCTCGAAAGCGCGCCGGATCGTTACGGACCAAACGACTGGCTACGACGAGCCTCAGAATATGCCGTCATGCTGCAGTTACGTCTCCAGCCGTCCGGAGCCGTAGACGAAGCTATCGAGATGCTGTCCGAGGCCCTCTTTTGATGCTCCCGACCCAGTCCATCACCTTTCGCCGCGATCGGTTCGGGCTCGAACGCACGGTGTGCCTTCCCGTGCTCGACGGCGCCTGCGAAACCGTCGCCCGGTGGACCTCATGGGGAGCCGAGTTTCCGATCATTCACGCAGATAACAGATTCTATCGTGTCGCCAGGCGCTATTCCGACGATGGTGAGCGTCCTGCCTTGGCCTTGCAGCATCTGTCGGAGCGAGCCGAACTGAGCGAAGTCGACATTGATCTCGCTCGCGATCGCCTCGCCTTGCACAAAGGCCGTCTAATGGCAGCAATTGCCAAGCCAGTGTGGCTCTTGCGCGTCGAAGACACCGGCAATCGGATGCACATCCGGGAGAATGCCCGCCAGGGGATCACGGTACGCTTCTCAGCAGATTTCGGCAGTGATTTCTGGCGTTCGATCGACCCCCTCACAACCTCGCAGGCCCCCACAGTCGCGTTCTCACTTCGTCGTCGCGCCGAGGCAGAGGTCCTCGTGCAGCCTCTCGCAGGCGAGATTCCCTACGGCGACATCCAGTCCAGCACTGACCGCGTCGAAGTCCTTCGTCCCGACCTCTTCGAAGTTGACGACGTCGCGGTCTCGACCCGCCTGATGGGGCAGATGATCATCGCCCTTGGACACGCTGCTGCGCCAGCACTCTCTCGCGCCGCGATCGATGAGTGGCTTGCACTACGCATCTTGTTTGGCGCTCAGACAGCGGCCGACACGGCCGAGCTCGCAGCAATTTGGCGACACACGACAGCCTTCTTGGATCACTTGCGGATCACCGAAACCAGCGCCCCTGAACTCAACACGGTTCTCAAACGCGCGCGGAACGCCTGCACGCTGCTCGTCCACCGTGCCGCTGCTGACCTTTCGCCCAAGCTCCGCGCATCATCTGGGGCCGACCTTGACGTCAACGCGATCGAGCTCGCCGCGGCGACGATTTGAGGTCACGAATGTCGACCATCCCGTTGATCCTGCACCCTCCGATCGAGGCCAAGACCGAGCTGGCCGCGAGCTATCCCCGGAGCGGCTTTCAGTTCGAGATCCCCGCCCACATCCACACACAGCTCCTGTCGTTGCGCCTTGCGACCGAACCCGATCTGATTCCTCCTGACCCGTTCGCTGGATTGCAAATCTGAAATGACCACCATATGGACCGAGTTCGACTTCGAGGCTGTCATCCGCCGGAAGGGACACCGAAAGACCGAGACGGTGATCGTGCGCGAGCAGGCGCCGTTCGTAATACCATCCATCACCGAAAAAGATGCGCCCGTTGCGCTTCGCTTTACAGGCGCGGTCAAACGGCCACCTGAAACCAACGTGATCCGCTTCCACGACGAGGCTCTCTACGCGCCACTGCTCGACCGCAAATTCCTCCCGGTCAAGGCCGTCGGCTCACCGATCGCGGACGCGTGCACCGAACTCTCGGAAACACCATTCTGCGAAGGCTTTATCGATCGAGGCGCCAAGTTCGTCACCAACGATACGCTGCCGCTCGGTATCAAATCCGCCACGAACAATCGCGCCTCGGTCTATGCCAAACGGCAGGGCGCAGCCGCCGAGACGCTGCTCGATATCGATGGCAATCTGTTCTTGCGCATCCCCGAACCTACCCTCGCGGTCCTCATCGACTTTGACACCAAACGGGTCAATATCCGCTACGAAGCGTTTCCGGGCGCTGCGGAGCGCAACCCGGCGACGGGCGCCGCCGTGGATCGCGTCGTCGTGGCGCAGGTCTCCCTCGATCAAAAGGACCTCGCTGTAGACATCGCCAGACGCGTCGGAACGGAGCTCTCCCTCAATGTCGACGAGACGCCCTGGCATGGCTTTGCTCACTCAAGAAGCGGCACCACGCAGGTTGTCGACGCGTCTTACTTGCGCTCTGACCCCTACACTGCGACCCTTGACCGCACGATCTGCTACCTTCTCAAGGCCTCCCACGAGACACTGATTACCGCCAACGATGCCTTCGTGCTGACCTGGGCCGACATGCGGGAAAGCCGCGAAGCTCTGTGCGCTGGGCACGCCGACGCGCCGGAGCTCGCCTACCGGGCCATGCGTGAATTCCTGGCACGGGCGCCGGCACAGAGCGAATTCCGCGTCAAGAAGGCCCATGAGCGTTGGCAGACCCGGACCCTGCCCGTGCTTCGCGCCAGCCTGAAGTCTCTCGAAATTCTGAAGGATTTTTCGCGATCTTCCGTCCCTTCGATCGGAGCGCCGGTCATTGCTAACGAAGTAGGCGAATCCTTGATTCGTTAATTGTCAGAAACCAATGTTGGTGGCATGATGCTTTGAGGACAAGCTGGGGACAATGGCCGATCGCCGTTTGAGCTCCAGAAGTTCTAGAGTTGCCGCCTCGTCAACCCCAGGGCTTTCCCCCAATGCCCCCAGGCGCGGCGGTAAAAGCGGCCACGGACGACCTGATCTGGCCCCCAATTGATCGGGTCAGTCCGTGGCCCAACCTCTGATGCCCAAGGATTCGATTACAAAACAAAAATCGCGATCGCCTACAATTTTAGGCGTGGGCATAACCCTTTCCAGACGGGTTGTGGATAAGGTGATCGCAATGATCCCCCGCACACCCACCTCCCGTACCAAAATCGCGATCGTGATGGCCGTCCTGACGGCCCTCTACCTCACCCTCGAGATTCCCTTCGGCGCATTGCTGCTCGATACCGTCTCCTCGGCCGACGCCGACGCCGACGCCATTGCACGCCTCGAGAAGCTCGGACGCCTGGTCGCCGGCACCGCCCTCGCTCTCGCCGTGCTTCCTTTCCTTCTCAACTCCGGTCGCGTGAAGGCCCTGCCTGCCGGCCTGATCTCCGTCGCCATCATTGCCGCAGCATTCGTCGGCCAGCGCAGCCTGGTTGACGGGATTGCCGATCGGTCGAACGGCGAAACCCGGTCGCGCGCCGTACAGGCGCTCACCATCCGCGAAGCCATGGAGCCCAAGACCGCAGCCGACCGCGCTCTCGTCTCGCTGTCCCCGCTTACCGCCTTCGTCCGGCCGGACGCCCTTCGCGAGGCTGGGGGCCTCCAGGACCTGACGCTCCGCCGCGCGCGCACAATCCTTGGAGACGAGGCGACTTTCCGCTCTGGCGCATATTCCCAAGCAACCGACGCCGCACGCTCGATGTTCGATGCCTATCGGGCGGCGGACCGCGCGCTGACAAGCTCGAGAGCAGACGCTCACGAGTCCTCTGCCAAGGCGTGGCGCAAATGGTACGACTGGCTGAATTCGCGGACTTACGGCCTTGCCGTCCGCGAAGGCATCCGCAGCCAGGAAGACGTGCGTGCTTACGGCCGCATCGCCCGTCAGCAGGGCGTCCCGGTGCCTGAGGGCTGGTATTCGCTGGACGAGGCAACCTTCCGCGCTGCCGCCGAACACGCCTATCTGGACGGGATTGCCAAGCGGGCAAAGGCGTCTCCATTCTCCGGCGTGCGCCCGGGCATCACCGATTTTTCGACCTTTGTCCGCGAGGCGGCCATTCAGGAGAAGCTCCGTCAGGTCACCGGTCCCGTCGCCGTCGCGCTCACCGGCTCCGACGCCAGCGCGGCGTCCTTCCGCGACACCGCATGGAAGCCCGCGATCCTCGCCGTCCAGACCCGCATCATGAACGAGACCGTCGCTTCGCCGACCCGCTATGCCGACGGTGGCGACCTCGCCGAGGCCGGCCGGAGCGCCATGCGCTCGGTTTCTGTGCCCCCGATTGCGCTCGCACTGTCGATCGCCGGTCTCGCGCTGCACTTGTTCAAGTTCGCAAACTACCTGCTCCTGATCGCTTTCAGCCGGCGCGGCAGCCCGCTCTCCGTTACCTCCGTGCGGCTCGCCGTGGTCGCAGTCGTGCTGGTCGCCGCCACGATCGTCCTGCGCGATCGGTCGCTTCCCATCACGCACACCGCCTCGTGGGAGGCCTCGCAGACCGCCATCGCCGCCACCTACGGCGAGACCGCCGCAGCGGCCGCGACCTTCGTGATCGAGATTCAGCCGGCCACCTACGGCTTCTCGTCCGAGATGGCCTCCCTGCCTCATTTCTCGGCCATCGCCTCGTGGGTACGCGGCCCGCACCACGCCGCCAACCCGAAGCTTGTCATTGCCGACGCGCGCTGAAACAGACCAATGCGTCCCGACAAGACCATCCTCTTGATGCCCTGTAGTGGCAAGAAGCTCGATCACGCGGACCAGCCCCGCCGGCTCTACACCGGCCCGATGTGGCAGACCTTGCGCACTCATCGTGGAGAGCTGCCCTGGCGCAATGTCTTTGTCCTTTCAGGCCGGTTCGGCTTCGTCACCGCGGAGACCTTCATCCAGACCTATAACGAGCGGCTCACCCGTGAGAAGGCCGACTACCTGATCCGCGGCGGCATTCGCGCACCAAACAACCATTACGGCAAGGCATCCCCAGGGGGCCCCGGGCCGGCCGACGTAGTTCGCCCCTACGCCTACAAGGATCGCCGGCCCTTCGAGACCGTGATCAGCGCCGGCGCCGGCGAATACCGGCGCGTGTTCGAGGCCTTCATCCCTCAGTTTATCGCCGATGACATCATCGCAAGCGACGCCAAGGTTCTGCAGGTTGCCGGCGGGATCGGCGAGCAGCGCGCCCAGCTCGGTCGGTGGTTGCGGGGGTTATCCAAATGAAATTGATAGTCTCTTTAGTGGTGGCGCTATTCGCCGCTAACTCATTGGTCGCGCCGCCAGCCCATGCCGGTTTGCTCAGAAAAGCACTTGCAGGTAGCGTAGGCATTGGTGCCGCACTTGCGCTATCGCTCGCTGCAAAACGCGCATCAAAGTGCGCATACAATATTGACCAGTGTCCCGGTGAGCGAGGGTTGGCCAACAAGATCACTTCGCCCTGGAGTCGAGGATAGTTCAAGCGCCGGGGGAGCCCGACGACGGTGTCCTTCTCAGCCAGGGAATGAAGCCTCCCCCTAAGGAGCTTAAAGGCTTCCCGGGCTCAGTTCGAACAAAGCCGAAGACCCCCTTTCCGGGAGGGCTTCGCAGGAGATGGAAGCTGGCTGGCGGCGGATTTGCCGACTGGGACTACCAGCATGGAGAAATTGAGATCTACAATGATCAAGGCAAGCATAAGAGAGCCTTCGATCCCGCTACCGGCACGCAGATCAAACCACGAGATCCAACGAGAACGGCCCCAAAATGACCTCGCTCGCTACTTTCGTATGCGTTTGGCATCCAGAAACTGAAGAACTGCTGTTCGAGGGATCGAGCTCGACCGTCGGATTGGAGGAAATTCGTTCGGTGGTTGGACACGACTCATTCCCGGAGGATCCAGAAATGATTGCTGTTCATCCGATCACCCGCGACCAGGGAATGAAGCTGATTGATATGATGGGCTTCAAGTTTGAAGGCGACGGCGAGTTCCAGATCTCGCGTGAACTTGTCGACTGAGCAGGGTCCTCGGGGTACCGAGCCCCCCAAGAGGAAAGCGGCCTTCGGCCGCCTCTCGCTTACCTCCTCGCCCTGAACGACGGATTTTCTCGCGTAGAATTCGATGAGCTAGTTGTCCGTGTCGGGCGAACTTTCGAAGAGCTCGCGCCGGCCGATTAATCATTCGAACTCATCTGATCGAGCGCTTCGACGGCTTCCGGTCCGCGATTTGGTCAAGGCGCTCCTCGATGTCTTCGCGAAAGGCGACGTCGGTCCCGCCGGGGAACAGCAGTTCGAACTCCTCGTCGGTGGCTTGGAAGATGGAGAACGTGGCGTTTTGCGCTCCATCGATCACTTGAATATTCTTCATCGCACGCCCCGCCTTCTGTACTCGTGCTCCGAGCTGGATCACCCCACGCGCTAGGGCGACAGAGCGCCCGCTTCAGGCTGCGGTCCATACTTTCGGATAAGCTCTATGGCGATCTTCCGGTTTTCACAATACGGCGACAGATACTGCGATCCCTCCGCCCCGTACCGCACCCCGACGCAGATCGTCTTGGGGTCCTGCGACCCCGCGATCAGCAGATAGCCGTCCAGCTTCTCACCGTACCTGTGCCAGTGTTGAAGGACGTAAGCCTGATCCTGCTGGCGAACCCCTTCCGGGGTCGAAACAGTCCCGCCTACGCAACAGGCCACAAGCTCTTCGAGCGGCACCGGAATCGCCTCCGACCAAGGATTCGGGAAATGGACTTCCGGAGGTTCAACCATGTCCGCCCGCGCGATGAGCTACCCCGACGATAATACCCGCGATCCGCGGAAATCTCTAATAGACCCCACAGCCCCGCCAGGCGCCGAGACCAGCAAAATCAGCATCCGGGATAAAGCACCATCCCGATACTTCCAGCAGACCATCGCTCCAGGGCTGAACCTCGACCGTCGGAGCCGGGGGCACATAGGCGAAGGGCCGCACGACATGATGCGTACGAACCCGCACCGGCCGCATCTTCGCTGACCCGAACTCCTTGCCAATGACAGCAACTTCGGCCGCTTCGGCTTCCACCGTAAGCAGCGACATCAACACGGCCACCCCAACGCCCAGTTTGAACATCCGATCGTCCCCTCCTTGAAGCCAAACACTCTTGCAGCAGGCGGCCTGCCAGACAACCCGAACTTCCGACTCCTCCCCATGTGGTCGTCCGAAAGCACTCTTACGACATCCTAGACTTCATTCACGCCGTCAACCTGCAGTCTATCTTCATTCAAGGACTCGATTATTATGTTCTTCTCTTGGTAACTTGTTGTTAACTACCTTCTATACACGTGCTAGACTTCCATCCTCTGAAGGACTAGATTGCCAGGTGTAAAGGAGCACTACCTATGTTCAATGTTGATGGTTTCACGATGGGTGCGGCGGTAGCGGTTGGCGCGAACATGCGCGATCAGGACCATGCGCTCCAGGCCTGGATGGACGCCTGCACCGATCGCGATCAGACGATCGCCCAGCTCGAGGGCCGTCAGCGCGAGCTTGAGAATGAGATCCTCAAGCTCGTAAGCCAGGCTCAGGCAGATACGGCGACGATCGCGGCTCTGAACGCTTACATCAAGACCGTTCAGCAGATGTCGCCGAACTGCGAGGCACTCAAGCCGACGGGCGAGAAGTACGGCAACGGCGCGAACGTAACCGTCGCCGACCTCGAATACCGAAAGGCATTCGACGCTACCGCCCTCGTCCAGGGTCGCCCGGATCTCGTCGAGATGCGTCAGGCGAAGGCCAAGTCGGCCTAAGGACAAGCGGACCTAACATATTGAAGGTGGCGATCAAACCCGGTCGCCACCTTCACCTTTTGAACGACGCGTTTTCGACCTCGACGATCCGGACGACGAGCCAGTCAATGGAGCGGCCGCACGCTCAGAAGCCCGTCCGCTTGACCCAGGCTCGGTCCTGCTGTTCGGAGCGTCCTTTGTAGCCCCTCCGTCGTGCCGAGATGATGCTTGTCCATTTTGAGGCGTCGACCCATCCGAACCGGCTGATGGCCCTGCATCTTTGCCTGGCTCGTCGGCCAACGTAGCAGATCGCGATCCGCTCTGCGCCGGCGAACCACCCGGCGACGTCGATCCGCCGCCCCCCGGATTGTTTGCCTGCGTGTTGGGATTATTCATGGTCGCGATTTCGCTGGAGACGTCACCGCCCTTCCCGCCATTGCCGCTGGAATCTGACGGCTTCGGCAAGGGATTGGCGCCAGGGCGACGCAGCGCGCCGGCGGCGCCGGCACCCTGCAGCACCTGACCGCCGCGCGCCGACACGACACCGATGGCCGTGTGGGCTGCGCCCTTCGCTTCGTGATCTTCGCCAAGGTTCTCACCGCCGTAACCGAACCAACGGGTGACGCGGTCTGGCACCTGGGTAATCAGCTGGAACGACCGGATCGCAATCTGCAGGTTCAGGTAGGCGAAGATGCCAAGCAGAACCGTGAACGCGATCGGGCCGGAGCCGAAGCCCGCCGTGGTTTGGGCAACAGCCGGACCAAACGTAACGCTCAGGAACCAGGTCAACGCGCCCTGCACGAAGAAGGACATGAACAGGCCCAGCAGCATAAAGGTCGGCCGGAACAGCAGGTTGAAGGCGATCATATAACCGGGTCGCTGCACCTGATCGACGAATTCCTGACCGTCCATCCGGCAGTGGAAGAAGGCCCACAGCGGCGCTGCAATGAGCGCCTCCGCCATCAGGGTCAGCATGCCGACGATGAAGAACAGCACCATGATGTAGGGGATCATCGGGATGACGTACGCGAGCACGATGCCGAACCCCAGGATCAGGGTGATCAACATCATGAAAAACGCAGCCAGCGGCGTCAGAAACGCCGTCAGGACGGAGCCCAGAAGACCGCCGGTTGCGATATTTCCGACACCGGCCAGCAGACCTGCGGCCCCAAGCCCGCCAGCTGCAAGGGCGTAGGCGCCATACAACAAGAGAGCCCGGGTAATGATCTTGTGCCCCAGCAGCGTGATGTCACCCATCGCATTCAACGGGTTGATCATGCTCCACGACGCAAGATCGGTTCCGAGATTTTTGACGTCGATCATGTTCATGAGCGATTCGAACATGCTCGACGATTTCGGAGTGGTCAGACCGACGTTGGAGCCATTCGGGTCGAACTGCCCCGCGGCCGCGCCCGAGAGCGGAGCAATGTTCTGGTTCCACCAATCGTTGAACTGCGTCAGCGCACCAGGCTGATTGCTTGCCGCGTTACCAATCAGGATCGGTTTCAACTGCTCGTCGGCCGCGTCCGGATTGGGGTTTACGAACTTGGGCTTTTCGTTCGCAGCCGTGAACAGCGATCCCTGAATGCGGGACAGCGTCATGTAATAGAGACCGGCGGTCGCCCAACCGCCGTCCTTTGCCATCTGCTTGAAGTTATCGATCATCGACTGACTGCCGTTGCCGGTCGAAGTCGAATTCTGCTGGACAAGCTGGGTCGCGGCGTCCGTCATTGCCTTGTTGTAGGCGTCGCGCGCCGTCTGGAACGCGGTGGTAGCCTCCTGCACCGAGCTGTTCGCAACGCTCGAGCTGTTGTTGTTTGCGCTCCCCTGGCTCGCCTCGGTCGCAAAGTACGGCCCATTGGTCGACGATCCCGCGGCACTGGCGGCCTGGTAGTTCTGGTAGCTCTGCCCCGCTCTCTGAGCCAACGGCCGCACTGCCGCGACGATCTGATCGATCGCTGTTTTACGAGCGTTCGAGAATGCCGCCATGGCGTTCATGTCAGGATTATTGTTGGCACTACCCTGACCGGACGAGGCGGGAACCGTCGGGACCTCGATGCTACCGCAGATCGGCCCGTAGTCCATCGTGTTGCCGCTGACCGTTGTCGTCGTCGGCAACGCTCCGCTGTCGATCGAGCCCAGATTCCAGGTCGCCGTGAGATCCGGCGTGGAAATCGACGTGGTCCAAGGCACCGTCCAGCTAACGTTCGCCGGCAGAGCTCCGCCGCTGTATTTCCGACGATTGTAGTTCTGCTGCAGAACGGCGTAGCAGAGTTCGCTCGTGAACACGTTGTGCACGATCTCGTTGGTGGACACGAGATTGTTGAACATCTTCGGAAGATTCTGCGTTTCGGTTGCGGTCGGCGACGCAATCCCCGAGGTCAACGTGTCGACGTACGGGGTCCAGATCAGATTCGCGAGCTGCCCGCCGAAGGCCATCATGTAAAGAACGAGGATCTGCGCCACGCAGAAACCGTTGAACGCGGGCGCTAGGAAGCCCACTCCGGTCACGACACGGGTTGGCGCCCACACCTGATGCCACCGCTGACCGAGCACCTTGCCTTCCTGGGCAGTTGCCACGATTCCCGAGATCGTATGCCAGGCGACCTGCATGGTCGCGATGAAGAACAGCGCGCTGATAAAGGCCATGAAGGCCGCCGCCAAAGCTGTATGCGCCGGCGTCGACGCTCCGCTCTGACCCATCAGTCCCGGCACCGGTCCGGTATTGGGGGCGATGAAGGACATCAGCTTCATGAACAGGTCCTTCGACCCGTCAGGCACCTTGAAGATGTCCTGGGGACCCGTCATCGAGGACGTATTCGAGGTCGTGCCCGATGTATTGGCGGTCGCCGTCCCGGATGTCTGCGCGAAGGCAACGCCATGCCCGATCGTGCCGAACGCAATAGCGGTCGCGACCAGGATAACGGCCACCTTGGCGAGAGCACGCCCCCCTCCCTTGCCGCGCGACCTGACGGCCTTGCGCGGCAACAGGTCACCGGAGGCAAAATAGTCTCTCACCGTGTCGTAGCGCCGCCGGCGCATCAGCCAATTGGTGTAGGAATTGCGAAAAGCGAAGGCGGCCATAGGAATGATCAGCATGAACCGGAACACGGTATCGAACGGCCACCAGGCCTGTGCCGACGGCGGACTGTAGAGATACGAGACCCCGCCGATCACCATGATCAGCGCCATCATTGCCGCATAGAACCAGAAGCCACGGCACGTATTGTCGATGATCTTGTTGATGTCCTCGTCTCCCATGCGACGCTGAACCATCTCGAGTGCGAACCGAAGACCGCCTTCCGCCTCAAGTACAGGATTGACGTCCGTCTCCGACCGCCGGCCCAGCGCGGCCTGGTAAAAGCCCTTTCCGCGAGAGACCGAACCTCCCACTGCGCCGCGCAGGCTCGACCACGGCCCCCTCAGCACGCCGGCTCCGAGGAAATAGCGGAACTTGGAGCGCTTCCACTGCTCTTTGCCAATCACATCGTCGAACGCCTCGCGGAGCTGTTCGACGCCCTCCTCACGGTCTTCGTCGAGCGCGGTGCGACGCTTCGCCTGCGGCGCCTGCTGCGAGGCGGCCACCTGCCGCTTACGCGGCTCTGCGGTCTGACGACGTCCGTAAGACGGCCCACGATCCTGCGACATAGCAAACCTCCGAGATGCGCCGAGCGGCATCCGAAACCGATAGAAACCTTAATACAAGGATTCAATTACCGTGGACGATGGCATAGGCGTCCGCAACCTTCAACGCCGCCCACTTGGTCCTTTGCGGGATTTCCGCGTACTTTGTCGCTCATGCAAGAGAAATCACCCGCCAGCATCACCGCCTTGCGAATCCTATGGTGGCTCGCCCATGGCGGGGAGCCGCCCTATTGGGACACCGCCGGCCAACCAGCCTGGCGATCTACCCACCACTCGACCTGCTGCCCCCATGGGCTTGGCGAGCCATTTCTGCCGCGCTCGACCGTCGTCCGGATGCTGGCCGCGGGCCTGATCGAACTCGAAGCCGAAACCTACCCGGCCCACATCGTCGCGTTTCCTGACCCCACATGGACGCAACATCAGCGGCACGAACACGCCTGCCGGCGCCAGACCGGCCAGCCGACAATGCGCCCCCTCCAACGTACCCTGCTGCTGACCGAGAAGGGGCGCGCGCTCGCGCCTGAAAGCCCACCCTATCCCTGGCGGCCGGCCGCCAACGGACTGTCAGACATCACCAAGGACGAGGTTGAACGCCTGCAGAAAGCGACGGTCTACGCCACGTTCCAGCTCGCCGGCGCACTCCAGAGCGACGCGCACAAAACCCCCCGCCAGATGCCGACCCCGACGAATGTTGCGGAAAACGTGATTCCATTCGTGCGGGGTCGCCACGGCTGACACCGGAGATGCTAGAGGCCGGTCAGGCCCATTATCCAGCACCGATCGGTGCCGGGCACCCATGTGCCTTCGCCGGCGCGCCGCATCGAAGGAGTCGCTGACCGCTGTCTGGACGGCGTTTTGCTTGCCGATCTGGCCACCTGAAAGGAGCCTGCAGATGTCAAAAGCGCTCTGCTGTCGTGGGACGCGACTGCCGATCTCGCAGCGGATTTGACAATTAACCTTGACTATTTCAAGGATTCGATTGCCTACAATTAACCTGAATTGCGTTCTAAAGGCCACGCACTCAAGCTCAGGGGCTCAGGATGAAGTACGCCAACACCAAGCAGGTTCTCCGTTCCGCCCTCGCGATCGCGATGTGCACGGTTTTGTCCTCGCCGTCCTTCGCCATTATGGCCTGCGGCAATTCGTGGACCCCCACTCCTCCAGGATATAGCGGCGGCTGGGGACTCACGACCTTCGATCCCACGGTCGGAACAGCCTATGTGCCCCTCGGCGACTGGAATTGGCCCACGTATGGGAATTCCACCGCGCTGTTTGCCAGCTTCCTGGGCAGTGGTCCGTCGTTTTCGGCCGCGGATTATTCGCTCGATTGCTCCATCGTATTGGTGCCGCCAACGACAAAGCAGACCTGGACGACTGCTGGCGGCTGGATCACCACGCCTGTTGCTGGCGAATACGCCTGCCGCATCAACAAGGCGCCAACCGTCGACATGACCTTCGTGAACAATCTCCGCAGCCAGGGTTATACGGTTTCGGTCTCTTACCCCTCCGTCGACAACGGCTCGGGTGTCGGTATCGTGACCTGGGCCAAGCTCTCGAACGACTTCAATGTTCTGTGCCCGTTTGGCAAGAACGGTTACACCAGCGATACCAATGGCTACAGCCTCGGTCCCTACGCCTGTGCGGTCAACAATATCGGCATGGCCTACGTCACCGGCGCCGGTTACCAGAACCAGTTCGCGGGGGCCTTCGGCGTCGACATTCTCAACAAGGAGGCCGCCGCCGGCTGGTCGGCAACTGATCGCGCAAACTCCGCCGTTGTTGGCCTCTGGGGGCCGCACTCGAGTGTTGCTGGTGACTCGTGCCCGCTGCAGTTTTCTGGTGCATATCCGGCCGTCATGATTGGCACCTTCGTGGCACCCGCACCTCCTGCCCCGCCGCCGCCGCCCCCGCCAATCTCGGCGACGCCGGCGATCTCCAACCGGTCTGCAAGCCCGATCAACGTCGGCCAGGCCGGCGCAATCGGTAGCGCTGGCCGCGGCAACACCGTGGACGCTGGCGCTCAAGGCGATACCGCTTTCGACGTCATGGCCTTCTGCAGTGCGCCTTCGGCTCGCGATGGAAAGCCGCGATCGGCCGCCTGGATCCGCGCCTGCCTGACGTCCGGACAATAATCGCCTCGAATGGCCTTCACGTTCGAAGTAATCGACGCCGCGATCAAGGCTAGTGTCCCGCGCGGCGTCGGCTTCGGGGGACAATGCGCGGCCTTTGCAATTGCCCTCAATCGTGTACTCGGTGGCGGCGGGACCTACCTGTGCGCCGACGGGCAACACTACGAGTATGTCGAGCACGTCGCACTACTATTCGAGGGCAACATCTACGACGCCTCCGGCTTGATCAATCTCAGTCGGCTGAAGGAATACGCAGATCCCGACGACGGCGATGAACCCGCGATCATCGAAATCGAGGATGACAGCGTGCGCGACCTCGTCGATTCGACCGGCGGCGGGATCTGTCCACCGCTCAACGAGAACCTGCTCGGAAGAAGGCTGAAGCGGGCTCTGTCGATGAGACGTTTCCGGCCCCTTAAGGCGCCATGCCCGCCAACTTCGCCTTAGGCGCCCCGACGCCGCAAGCCTCGGCAAACTCATCCAGGTCGAGCCCACGAAGGGGACGGGACAGAAGCGGCTCCCAGAGGCGCAGCACCGCCTCGATATGCGCGGGTTTTTCCACGTCGTAGCCTGCAATGGCAGAGACGGACAACTGCTCCTCAACCGGCTTGAGGCCTGCGTGATCGACCTCAAGGCGCGGCTGGCCTCTGACGCCCACCAAGCCCCTTTGATAGGCCCAGAGAACATCCCAGGCTGCATCCTCCGGAGTGCGATTTGCGCGGCCGCGGTGCTGGAGCATCATGTAACGCGCGTCACCGTTGATGTCCGGAGCCCGATAGCGGAACTCCGCAGTGGATCGCCGCACCCTGCTTCCGTCTGTCATGATTTCTCGGATTGACACGATCCGGCAATGCCCCTCAAGGCTGGCGACCACATAGTTGAGCCCGCCGACGCAATGATCCAGACCACGCATTCCGTTCGCGTCAACTCCGCTCGCTCCCTCATCGGCGAGCATCTGCTGACTGGTCAGCGGCATGATCTCGAACCTCCGCCCGTCGACAACCATTTCCTGGCGCGGCAAGCCCGCCCGCCAGACGCGGTCTTTCGAGAACTGCGGTGAGACCTTGGCCAGTTTTCCCTCGAGCTTTGCACGCGTCAGGTGCCATTTGACGGAGTTTTCAAGGATACCGGCCATCGAGGCCTCGCCGAACAACACCCGCGCAATTGCCTCTCGATCCTGAAGATAAGTAAACTCGAAATCTCTGCGAACGTTAGCTGACACGCTGTCCGAATTCAGGACTTTGAGCGGGTAATAGACCTGTGCGGTGAACGCCCAGATGAAGTCTCGCACGTTGCGAGCGCCCGCCTTCAAATCGACGCCGGAAGTGCCTCCGGCCTCATCCGGTTCGAACAGAGGGTCAACCCGTGCCAAGGCGTCGGCCCATCCTTCCCAGCGTCCTTTGGAGGGTGAAACGAGTTGCCTCATGGGTAAGTGAAGCGACACCTGCAGCACCCGGGCGGCTTCTCCGATACGCCAGGCCGCTTTCCAGGCCAATCTGTCGGCAGGCCACCAGTCTTCCGGGCAGTCACGCAGCATTGCAAAGAGATCGTTCGCGCCCTCAGCAAGCTCCCAATGCGGCTTGATCCTCTCGACGAGCTTGCTCAAGCGTCGGAGCTCCGCGGCCGGCGCAGCTGCAGGTATCCCGAGCGCCAACAGCACGTTGTGTTGAGGAGTGAGCTCCTCGCGCATCAGGCAGTTCGGCTGCCTGATCGCTTCATTGATCGATTTCGCGAAGACTGACCATTCCGTTCGCAATTTGGCGATCCAGGTCTGCCTTCCATCCGGCCCGTCGGCGCCGTATAGCCGCTGCCATTGCAACGCGGACATCTCGAAATCGAAGGTCGGCCGGTTCCGGACACCAGTCAGACCACAAATCTGATCCCGCAGCTGCGAGTGCCCGTTCACGTGAAAGAACGCAGCATCCCAAAATTCCGAGCTGCGTCCGCGTCCGAAGTTCCGCGCCAGCCATTCAAGCAACCCGCCGCCCTGTGTCATACACCAGGACTCCTTGTCGCCGAGCCCGCCCAGGATCCTGCCGAATTCCCTGTCGAACATCTCCCGATAGCTCTCGGACGTAACCGTCTGCTGAACGAACTCCTGAGTGACCTGACGCCCTTCCGCCGCCGGCAATTCCATCGCGATCGGGTAACCGTCCCCGCAGAGCCCCACCAGCAACAGACGTCGCACCGCCGGACCACCACGCTCCTGAGGCTCCGGCGTCTCGAGGGCGACCACGCTGCCGCCATCGGCAAGCGCGAACGTGCGCACCGGAAAGGCCTGTCTTAAGGCGGAACGGATGTCGTCGCCGACGCTGCTCACGCGCGGACCATCAGAGCTTCGGTGTGCTATCGTCGCCGGCAAAGGAGTCGTTCGGCTCATCCTTCACCTGATGCACCCCCGTGCCGTCGAAGGCAAATGCCTTGCCGCACTGCGCATCGTACGACACCAATAAACGCTCCGGCTCGATCAGGATCGTCGCATCGAGATCCGTTTCCCGCTTCCTGTGAGGCAAAAGCCTCGGATTGCCGCGATCGAGCTCCATGTTCAGGATCCGCCATCCCTGCGGATCTCCAGGTCGAACTTGCGGAAATCGGCGGCCGACATGCCCAAAAGGACGGGTCCAGCGTCGAACTGCACTGCGGGACCAGAATACTCCGCATTGTCGCGGATCCACTCTTGCGGCTCGAATAGCGCCTTCAATTCGGGGGCAGCCTTTGTCGCGCTCATTCTACTTCCTCGGGTGAGATTAGCCACACCATTAGCGGCCGCAAGGGCAAGGGCCTAACTAACTTGTCGAAGGAATGAAAATCGGCAAGTATCCTATCGACATTTCAAGGATTAGATTATCGTCTCTCTAGAGTGCGATTAGACCCATAGGCGGCCACGATCGACGCACGAATACCCGGGGGATCCCGACATGAGAATCTTCCAGAAGCTGATGGCAGTCGCCGGCATTATCGGGATGCTGGCCAACTCCGCCCAGGCGGCGACCTATTACTATTTCCGGGGCGGCGCCACCGCCCAGACGACGGCGCAAACGCCTCCTCCACCCAACAATACCGGGACGTTCGCCATCCTCGTGGACGGCCCGTCCGTCGCGCCGCGCGGCGACAACTATGTCGCAACCACCTACACCTACAACAGCGTCGGCTCGGTCACCTACTCGGTGCTGTCGGGCTCCCTGCCGCCCGGCATCTCGATCAATCCATCGACCGGCAGCATCACCGGTACGCCTACCATCAACGGCCAGACCCAGGCCACCATTCAGGCAATCGACGCGGCCACCAGCAACGTTGCGACCGCCATCCTCACGCTCGACGTCGTCGATCCGTTCGCGATCTCGGGCAATCCAGGCTCGATGGCCTCGGTCAACTCCCCCTATACGGCCGCGTTCTTCGTCTCCGGCGGCTCAACCCCCTACACCATGTCCGCGAGCGGACTGCCGCCCGGCCTCACCTTCAGTTACGCCACCGGCGCCATCCAGGGATCGATCTCCGGCTCTCCGACGGCCGCCGGCACCTACAACATCACGGTCACGGGCCGCGATGCCAACGGACTCACCGCATCCTATCCCTTCACCCTGAACGTCATCGGCGCGCTCTCGATCGCCGGCACGCCCCCGCTGACCGGCAACGTCGGTACCCCCTACACCGGATCGGTGAGCGCCTCCGGCGGCTCCGGATCCGGCTATACCTACGCGCTCGCCGCCGGCTCGCTGCCGGCCGGCATCACCCTGAAGAGCGCAACCGGCGTCATCAGCGGAACGCCGACCCTCGCCGGCGCCAAGACCGGCATCCGCGTCAAGGTCACCGATGCCGCCGGCGCCACCGCGACGTCGGCTGCCTTCTCGATCACGATCGCAGCGGCGCTGCCGCTGACGATCTCCGGCTCCCCGCCGAACACGGTCGAAGAAGGATTTACCTACTACACCCAGTGGACCGCCAGCGGCGGCACGGGATCCTACACCTTCACCCAAACCGGCGCGCTGCCGTCCGGCCTCGGCTGGGACGGCGCCGGCGCCCGCATCTCCGGCGTGCCCGCGCCGGGCACCGCCGGCAGTTATCCGATCACCATCAAGGTGACCGACGCCGCCTCGCACACCGCGACAACTTCCTACACCCTCACCGTCACCGCGCCGCCCGCGCCGCCGGTTCTCACCATCTCGGGCTCACCCTCTTCAATCGCCCATCTCACGCAAGCCTACAGCGCGCAATTTGCGGCTACCGGCGGCACAGGCGGATACGTCTATGCAATCGCCTCCGGCTCCCTGCCGCCTGGCATCTCTCTCGATCCCTTCTCGGGCGCGCTCGCCGGTGTGCCGACCGCGGTCGGTAACTTCCCAAACATCATCGCCCGCGTCAGCGACTCGTCGAACACCGCTGTCGCTTCCGCCCCGTTCACAATCACCGTCTCCGATCCCAATCCCCTCTCCATCGCATGGTCCCCGCAAACCGCGTGGAAGGTTGGTGATGACTTCTCGACGGCTGTCTCCGTATCGGGCGGCAATCCCTCCAGCTATACGTTCTCTTCCAGTGGCACTCTGCCTACGGGCGTTGCGCTGAACTCCTCCACCGGATCGCTGTCAGGTCAGCTCACCTCGGCCGGCAGCTTCCCGATCGCCATCACTGTTACCGACGGTATCCGTTCGGCCACGACGCAGCCCGCTGCGTTCACCATCAGCTGGCCGCCGATCGCCATCTCTGGCAATCCGGATGCGACCGCGACCGTCAATCTGGCCTATTCCGCGCAGTTCACTGCCAACGGCGGGGCCGGTGGTTACGTCTATCGCGTCGCGACCGGAATGCTGCCTCCTGGCATCGCGCTCGACACCGCGAGCGGGGTTCTCTCGGGTGCGGCCACGACTGCCGGGTCCTATACGGGGATCAGCATCGGCGTAACCGACGGGGTCGGCAATAACGCGGTCTCCACGACGTTCTCTATCGCCGTCAACGATATCGTGCAGCAGGATCCGCTGACCGTCTCCTGGAATCCGACGCTGACCTATCAAATCGGTAGCCCAATCATCGCGTCGATGGCTGCATCCGGCGGCTCCGGCCGTTACCATTTCAGCTATTCCGGCGCCCTGCCGCCCGGCGTGACGCTCGACTCCGCGACAGGCACCTTCAGTGGCGCGATGACCCCGGTCGGAATCTACGGACCGATCAAAATCACGGTCGACGACGGTGTCACGTCCGTCAGCTCGCAACCAATGACGTTCACCGTCAACTGGCCCGCGCTTGCGATCTCGGGGAGCTCCGACACTTCGGGCTTCCTCGGTCAGTCATATTCGGCGCCGTTTTCTGCGACCGGTGGCGACGGCAATTACATCTTCAGTCTCGCCGCCGGCACACTGCCACCTGGGCTGTTGCTGTCGTCGTCTGGTGACATTTCGGGTGTCCCATCCACGGTCGGGAGTTTTACCGGGATCAAGGTCCAGGTCGCCGATGGATCGGGGCATAGCGCTTCGTCGGATACCTTCTCGATCAACGTAACCGACGCGAACCCGCTGACTATCTCCTGGGCTCCGCAGACAACCTGGATCGTCGGAGACGCATTCTCCGCTGTGCCGACTGCTTCAGGCGGCAACGCGGCGTCCTACACTTGGTCCGTACAGAACGCCCTACCAACTGGAGCCGCGCAGAGCCCGGCCAATGGTGCTCTCTCGGGTACGTTGACAAGCACCGGCACTTTCGCTGGGGTCACCGTTACCGTGACCGACGGCTTCCGCACCGCGACCTCCAAGCCGGCAACGTTCACCGTCCTCGGCGGGCTTTCGCTCTCCGGCACGCCTCTGGCCCAAGGCGAGGAAAGCCAACCCTATTCATCACAGTTTGCCGCTTCAGGTGGAAGTGTGCCGTACACTTATTCGATCCAGTCTGGCGCGCTTCCGGCGGGCCTTGCGATCAATCCGACGTCTGGCTTGATTTCAGGCACACCAATCGTTGGATCAGCTGGCACCTACCCGAACATCATCGTCAAAGTGTCGGATACTGCTGGTCGATTCACTCAATCCGCAGCATTTTCGGTCACAATCACGAAGGCACCTGTCACGCTCAGCATCGTGAGCAACGCCTCAACCAATGGAACCGTTGGATCGAACTACAACGCAATTTTCACGGTCTCGGGCGGCAGTGCTCCGTATTCATTCGCCGAGACTGGCACGCCTGCAGGCCTGAGCTTTTCGCCGACCGACAATGTCGACGCTCTTTCCGGCAGTCCCACTGCTGACGGCAGCTATCCGATCACCGTGATCGCCACCGACAAAGACGGCAATCACGGCAGCTATAACTACACGCTGGTGATCCATAAAGCGCTGACAGTGTCGGGCAATCCATCGACCACCGCGACGGCCGGCTCAGGGTATTCGGCGCAATTTACCGCAACTGGCGGAGAGCCCTCCTACGTCTACGCGGTGGCGTCCGGCGCATTGCCTCCCGGGCTGTCGCTCGATTCTTCGAGCGGGCTCCTCTCAGGCGTCACTTCGACGCCCGGAACTTACACGTTCAGCATCGGCGTTACAGATGCAGGCGGTCAGATGGCCACGTCATCCGCTTACACCGTCAACGTCAACAACCAGACCCAGAGCAGCGGCGTCTACATCTGGTTCACCTGGAACGCGGTTAGCGCCTGCGATCCCCTCTATGAGAAGGACGTCGAGCTCGCCGCGTTGCCGCCAGGTGCCCAACTGATCTGGTCCACCAAGACCGATTTCAGTGGCTGCGGATATCAGGACAACTGGCTCATACAGCTCCCGACGATCGGAAGCGCACAAGGGCTCTCCTTCACGACGCACGGCGCGGTCGCCCTAGGAGCGGATCCCGAAGGAAATCCGAACTATTCCGACGGGTTCGAGTACACGGCCTACGTTTTCCCGATGAAGGATCAGGTCCCCTGCACGTCAAATCAGTATTGGCCGGTCTGCGACTCCACCGGAGGATACGGCATGGAAATCAGCGATACGATGCACGATTGGGGTCAAGGCTACATCCAGGACGGGACGTGGGCTTTCGCCATCTCGCAAGGACCAGTCTATGCGAGTCAGCCTGACCAGACCGTGCCGCTGATCTATCCGGCCAGCCCCATCCAAGCCCAGCATAATGCCGATTTGGGCGACACTGTCTATTCGATCGAAGCTGTCCTGACCGATCCGAGCCCTGCCCACTACGTCCAGTGGCCGGATGCCTACGTCAGCGGTCCCCCACCCGCACTATGCGACAGCTGTGGTTATGTCTTCGACTACTAATCGGTAACCTACCGAGATAGTTGCCTGGACTGTGCCTCAGCCATGTTAGGCACAGTCCAGGCCGCCTTCGGTAGCGCCTTCAAATCAGGGAGCCTTTTCCTTTCCGCCAAGGTGTCCCACCTTTTCCCCGCAACTAACCGGCCGGCAAGCAAAACTAGCCTTCTCACCACTTTTGAATCCTTGGGATTCGTGAATTGCGTTAATCTTGTTTGTTCGATGGCCATTGTGACTTCCCTTCCCTATCGGCAAAATGCGGGCACGATTTTCAGGACAAAATTTGATGAACAACCGGATACCCATGAGGCCGCCAGCCCCGCATCAGACGACGGAGGCCGGCGGCAGCCGAAGCGATCGCGACAACCAGCAGATTATCGACAACCTGCGCACGCGGCACGAAACGCTGAAATCAGACCGCATCCGGACAGAACACGATCTTGCGACCCACGAACAGGCGCTCGCCGCCGCTCGCAAGCAGGCTGTGGAAACGTTCGGCACGGACAACATCGAGAAGCTGCGCGAAATCGTCCGCGACAACTACCGTAAAAACACGGAGGCAACCGACGCCTACAGCGCCTCAATCGATGACATTGAGCGTCGACTCGCCGCTCTGCCTCCGACCGTCTGATACCGCCCCGCTCATGGACGCTCGCACCCCTTTGACTGACCGGGAGAGGATCGACGCCGCGCGACGCCGCGCCTCCCGCCTGCTCGGCGTGCGCTCCGCTTCCCTTGAGAGAAAGGCCGGCCTTGAACGGGACGTCGCCCTCGCAAAGGGACGCCACGCGCTGAAGGGCGACATTGATCGTTTTCTTGAAGAACTGCAGGCCGCAGCCCACCGGCGCAACACCGGATCCTTCGAAAAGCTCCTGACCTTGCTCGTCCAGGAGGTCCTGCCCGGCTCGGCGCCCATCGGCCTGGAGCTCACGACTGAGCGAGGTTTGCCTTCACTCGATATCTTCGCTCGTCGGGAAGACGGGATCTGCGAAGATATCTATGCCGACAAGGGCGGTGCCATCACCAACATCGTCTCGGCGGGCCTTCGCCTGATCGCCGCGGTGAAGTCCGGCGGCCGCCGTTTCCTGGTGCTCGACGAAGCTGATTGCTGGATCAAACCGTCGCGCGTTGCTGATTTCTACCGCGTGTTCCGCCAAGCTGCCGAACGGGTCGGCATCCAGTGCCTCGTGATCTCCCATCACCCGCATACGCTGTTCAGCGAGGGAATGCCCATCGCTGAATTGCAGGGTTCGCCAAACGGGGCGCAGATCGTCCAGCACAGCGACGTGTCGTCCCTGTGGACACCTGACAAGCGTGGCTTCCGTGCGCTTCGCGTGACCGACTTCCAGAACCTGCCGTCCGCTGAGATCAGGCTCGCGCCCGGCATCACCGTCCTGATCGGCGACAACGATCTCGGCAAGAGCTCGATCGTTCGGGCTCTTGCCGCCGTCTTTTATGGCGATTCCCGCGACAGCCTCATCCGCCACGGTGCCAAGGCCTGCACCGTTGAGATCGACTTGGAAGACGGTCACCGCCTGTGCTTCAGCCGAAAGCTGCGCCGCAACCCCGTCAACATGTGGTCGCTCCACGGCAGCGATGACGAAGTGATCGAACAGGACGGTATTCGCTACGAAACCGGCGGCCGATCGGTCCCGGACTGGGTTGCAGAAAAAACCGGGATTGCGCCGGTCGACGAGCTTGAGATCCACATCGCCAATCAGAAGCAGCCGGTGTTCCTGCTGGCCGATCCGCCGCCAAAGCGCGCGTCCGTCCTGTCCGTCGGCCAGGAATCGAGCCATTTGCGCGAAATGATCGCGATCCAGCGCGAACGCAATGTGCGGGACCAGGCCACAATTCGCGAAGGCGAGCGCGAGCTGACCGAGCTTGCCGCGCGCGTCGCGTCCCTTGAAGGTATCGAGGACATCGAAACATCGGCCGACGAATGCGTCCGCCTTCTGGATGAGGCCGCAGTGGCGGCCCACGAAGCGGCTCGCGCTCAGGAATTGGTCGGACGCTTCGAACAGTCGCTGGCGGCGGTCGCCGCCTGCCGTGCACGCCTCTCGGTTCTTGACGATCTGCCGAGCGACACGACGCTGCGGGAGCTTTCCGAGTCATCCCGTAAGATCCTCGACGGGATGGCCTTCGTGAATGATCTCACGACCTCGGTGCTCCACACCCAGGCGCTGCGCAACCGCGCCGCTGTGCTGGCCGGAATTCCCGCTTCCCCCGAGCTCGTCCCGACGGATGCGTGTGAGGCACTCGTTGAGACCATCGCGACCTCCGAGGCCAGCGTCCGGCTGCTCAACGAGCGCAAGGCTATTCTCGCCGGCTTACCCCCGGATGCGCCGACGATCGTCGAGAGCGAGAGGCTCATCGAGACGGGCCGCACCATCGCAGCCCTCGCCGGTCAGATCTCCCATACCCGCAACGCACTCACCGAGATCGACGGAAAGATTCATGGCGTCATGACGGAAACCGACGCCCTCCTCGCCGAGATGGGCAATGCCTGCCCCACCTGCGGCCAGCCAGTCGCGGGCGCGGCTCAATTGCTCCGCGAGACACACCGATGAACCCGATCAGCAAGTTCCGCCGGGCCATGGGCCTCGCCTTCATCGGCGATCCGCACTTGTCGACATTGCGTCCTGGACGCCGGAAGGACGCCGATTTCGGCACCTCGGTGCTCACCAAGATCGAAGCCATCATTGACTACTGCAATGAGCACCAACTGATACCGGTCTTCACCGGGGACATGTTCGACAGCCCCGAAACGCGCACGGGCCTGGTGACCAAGCTGATCCGCACCCTCGGCCGCGGCTGGACCTATTCCATCACCAACACCGGCAACCACGACATGGAGCATACCGCTCTGTCGGACGGTGACAGTCTCGAGCTCCTGAAGGCCGCCAGCGTCCTCCTGGTGGTCTCCAAAAGCGGCCCGGTCGAGGAATTCCTGCTCGGCGAAGATCAGGTGCGCGTCGGTCTGGGCATGACGCCCTACGGCCAGCCCATTCCCACCGACGTCGCGGAGCACTTCCCCGAGGCGGCGACCGTGGTCTGGTGCACCCATCACGATCTGATGTTCAAAGCGTACCCCGGCAACGTCCAGCTCCACGAGATCCTGGGCTGTTCGCTGGTCGTTAACGGACACATCCATATCGAGAAGCCGGACGAGATCCGGGGCGAGACACGCTGGACCAACCCCGGCAACATCACTCGCATGGCCATCGACGCGCTCGATCACGTGCCTGCAATCGCCGTCTTGCGTCCCGGCCATGATATCGAGATCGTCCAGTTCCCCGATCCGCCAGACCTTTTCGATCTCACCGGATACCACGTCGAAGCGGCGTCGGCCGGCGAGACCGCGCGCGTGATCCGGGAGGAAACCAGCGCATTCGTAGAGCTTCTGAAGAACGAAAGCTCGATGGAGCTCAACAAGTCCGACGATGGCGCCCTGCTCCGCGAAGAAATCGAAGCCAAGTGTGATACAGAGAAGTCCCCGGCCGCAGTGCGGGCGATCATGATGTCGCTCCTCGAAGAAGCCGTCGCGCGCGCCAATGGCATGCGGGCCTAAAACGCCGCGCCGCACAGGATTTTTACTCGCATGACTGAGGTTGTTCGGGACCCCGCAATCATGAGTGGCGAGCCGACGATCAGCGGGACTCGCATCCTCGCCACCACGATCCTCACCTACCTGAGAGACGACACGCCCGCGGAGGACATCTTCCGGGAGTTTCCAAGCCTGCCAGTCGACGGCATTGACGCCGTATCCCGGTGGGCGGAGGCGACTTACGGCGCGGACTGGAGATTTCGCGGACTGCCGCCGTTCTCACTGGAGCACTACGAGCTCGATCGAGATCCCGACGAAACCGACGAAGAATATGCGGGCCGGCTCGCGCTGTTCGAAGGCACCGGCCTGACCGGGCTTGGCGGTTCTCCAGAGCTCGACGACGGTCGGTTCGAGATCCTGGCCGGCGCCCACCTTCCATTTGAAGACCCCACCGAGAGCCACGAACACATCGTGATGAACATCTTCGGCCCGCTCAAGCCGGCAATGGATCTCATCGGCTGCCGCACCTACGTTCGGATGGCCATTCGATGCGACACATCCCCTGCGACTGAACTTCGCCCCGACATCCTGGTCCGCCGCGGCCCGATCGGGGACCGGACCTACATCGACGATCCGATCGTCGTGATCGAGGTCATGTCGGCCCGCTCGAAGACCCGCGATGAACGTCTCAGGCACTCGTTCTATTGGAATGCGCCGACCGTTCGGCACATCGTCCTCGTGGACGCCGAACGCATGGCGGTCGTGCACGACCGGCGGGTCGAAGGGGGATGGGACCGGACAACGCTCTCGGACCCTAAAGCTCTGATTGAGCTGACCGAAGTCGGTCATTCCATTTTGCTCGAGGACATTTATTTCGGGAGTGCGCGCGAGTAGGAGGCCTCAATTGTGCAACGACCGTTGCACAATTGAGGCCTCCTACTCGTTCCCCATTTCCCCGCCCGCCCTTACGCTATCTCCCCGCTAGGGCGGCATCCGGCGTGCAGGCGCATATCGATTACGAACCGTCAGCCGACTTCCGAAACTTTTATCGATTGCTCTAAAAGTCGTTTTATTCAACCCCTGTAATCTCCGGTTGCATTCATCGTTTCCGAGAGACCCACCATGGCCGCGTTTATCAGCGTTCTGTCCCTTTTCGGGATAGTCATTGGACTGTTCTCCGTCGTCTATCCTCCTCGCCAGCTACTTATCGACAGCCGCCGGAAAGCAATGGTCGTCCTCGGAGTCTCCATAGCCATTTTCGTGGTTTCCGCCACTGTGGACGGCTCTGGCCGGCGACTGGAACAGCCGCAGCAGGCGCTGGCGGACTCTCCCCCGCCCCAAAAATCCACCGCCCAGATGATCGATGAGGCGTGCAGTGCCGCCGGCGCCGTCCCGAACTGCAAGGACGTATTGACCAAGCAGATGGCAGACGAAGCCGCTCACCCGAGAAAGCTCGAGCCGTCACCAGTCATCCAACGCGCGGGAGAGTGCAAATCTGACTGGCATCAATGCTCCGACAATAGCGACCTAATGAACCACTTCGCTGACATCACACGCGGAATGGTTACCTGCAGGTACGCGGCAGAGAAGCTTGCAAAATATGGTTCGCCTACCTTTCCGTTCTTCGCGTTCGGCAGCTTCTTGCCAGGCTCCGATTACGCCAGAACCGGCATCGCGGTCCTCATCGAGAAAGACGCCCAGTTCCAGAATGGATATGGAGCGATGGCGCACACCTCCGTCACGTGCAAATACGATCTGAACACACAGCACGTCGTTGACGTGAGCATTGCCGATTGACCAATCGCTTCGGCCGAAGAAGACGGAACGCACACTCCTCCGCAAGCATATGCGTTGCTGATCAGCGCGCCTTCATGCACAGAAATGCCGCCCGTCGCGTAGACCGCTGCGCGCAGCTGATCGCGCACGCCGCAAGCGGCGCCACCCCCGCTTTCCACCGGAAACCGAACGCTTAAAAAAGAATTATTTTTTGCTCACCTACCCCCATTGACGCATGCTGCCGTCAGTATTCGAATCCTTGAAACAAATCCTTCACACAGGGGCGCGATTCGCGTCCGGAGACTGAGACGTAATGCCCGAATTCAGCGCGTCGCCGCCGTTCCCGAACACCCGCGGCCCCCTTCAATTCGCCCGCATGGCAGCAGAAATGAATGCGCTGCACGCTCGTCTCTCCCCGTATGTCGGTGCCAGCGCGATTGCGCGCGCCAACGCATGGATCTCCGCCGGCGACACCGGAAATGCCTCGCGCGCGATCTGGAGCCACATGAACGGGGTCGCCGGCGCCAATCCCGGCCACAGCGAGGCCGCGCCGCTCGATGTCGGCGAATTCACCCGTTGCGTGCGCCTCTACGCGTTCATGCCGGAATGGCACGCCCGCCGGCACGAGATGGGCGAACTGAGCCGCCCGTGGCACGGGCTCTGCGAGCACTGGGACGAGCTGGAAGCAAGCCTCCTTGCCGAATCCGGCATGTTCTACGAGAAGCGCCTGGACTGCCCGAAGACCCATTCCAAGCTCATGACCGTGTGGGCTTCGATCTGGTGCGAGCCGCAGGCCGAATCCGCCTCCGCTCCCTCCATCTGACCAGCCGATCCTGCCGGAGATTCCCATGTCCAAGTGGAACAGCAACCTGAGGACCCGAGAGGATTACGAGCGTCGCATCCGCGAACTGGTCCAGCGATACGAAAACGGCGACAACTCAGAGCGCCAGTTCGACGAGATCGAGGTACTTGCGTTTGCCGCTTATCGCGACCCCGAGTGCGACACGGGACGCGGCCGGATGCGGCTTTCGCAAGCCTTGGCAATGTTCAACAATACCTCTCCGGCGGAATTCAAGCAGGTCTTCGACGTGCCGGATATCGCCCGCAATTTCGAGATCAACTACGTCCTGGTGAAGGAAGTCGCCGGCCGGAACGTCGGGATGTCCATCATGAAGGACATCCTCACGGAAACCGGTCATATCCCTACGGTGTGCATGCGGGCGCTCGGACGCCTCGTTTCCCCGGCCAGCCGCCACGTCAAGAGCCGCCCGACCCATGAGCTCGCTCACGCCATTTGAGCTCGCCGACCGAGCTCTCTCCCTGCACCAACCCTGGGCGAGCCTCGCTGCCCTGGGGTACAAACCCTTCGAAACACGATCCTGGGCGCCGCCGGTCTGGCTCATCGGCAAGCACTTCGTCGTCCATGCCGCCAAGACGATCTGCCGTAAGCACGACGACAAGACGCATTGCGCAATTTCGGCTGCGATCGGCGAGGATTGGATCGACACGCTGCCGCGCGGTGCTGCGCTCGGGATCGTTCGACTTCTCGGCGCGTGGAAAACGGGCAATTCGGAAGCGGTCCCGTTCGCGAGAGAGCGCCGCGTGGAACTTGTCGACAAGGTCGCCGGCAGCCCCGATCTAGATTACGCCGACGTCGATCCCTTCGGCGACTATTCGCCAGGCCGCTGGATCTGGCGGTTGACGGACATCGCTCCATTCGACGCGCCGGTCCCGGGTCCAGGGTTGCAGCGTCTCTGGCGCTGGCCGCGCGCCGGCTAGACGAAAGACTATAGTCAAGAGAACGTCGAAGGATGGGGCCGTGGTCCGCCCGGCTTGGTCTGCACGACAGTGACGATCATCTCCGGCTGTAGCGAG
Source organism: Bradyrhizobium sp. USDA 4341 (assembly GCF_054063755.1). NCBI lineage: Bacteria > Pseudomonadati > Pseudomonadota > Alphaproteobacteria > Hyphomicrobiales > Nitrobacteraceae > Bradyrhizobium > Bradyrhizobium sp. USDA 4341. The sequence goes on from NZ_JBSSGO010000001.1 coordinate 673,330, forward strand.
GAGTGTCCGTCCGGCACCGACAATTCTGTCCGACGATCACAGCCGCTTCCTGCACCGCCATCGCAAGGCTCCGTTTCCATTGGATCACCGAGGTTTATGGGGATAGCCCCCGATAGGCAAGGGTCTCTGGCGTTGCACGCCTCGCGGCCAAGGCCGATATTCGCCCATCGGTTAACGCGCCAAAAGGAGATCATGATGGTCGCCAAGGATTCGACTAGCTACCCCTATCTCGCGGTCGCGCAGCACTATGGTGTGCCGTATTCAGAGGTTCTCGCCTACGCCGAGCGCATCCCCTCCGCCACGCTTCAGCGCTCCGAGGCCTGGCAACTGGCGACCTGGAACGCGTGGGATCGCCTCCAAAAGAAGACCGCGTGATGCCTCGGATTTGGGGCGGCGGGAGTATTGTCCTGACCATGGCGCTTGCGTTGGCGGCAGTCTCGCCGACACGCGCTGCGGACGACTTTCTGCGCTTCAAGCCGAAGCCTAAGCCGGTCACCTCCGAGATCGTCAGGCAGGCCGAAGTCGCTGCGCAGCGACTGATGGACAAGCTCGACGTCAATCTCGATGGTTATGCTGACATGGCTGACGCCGAATCCGTGGTCGCCCGCGGCATCGGGCCGGCCGAGACCCTCGCTGTCCAGGGAGCCATGCGTTACGACCTGGACGACGACGAAAAGATCACTCCCGACGAGGTGAAGGCCTTCGCACGCCGGGTCTTCGATCTGCTCGCAGATCCCGAGACGGGTCGGATCCCGGGTCGCGACGAAGACTTCGACGCATATCTCCAGCACGAGCTGGATCAGTTCAAGCTCTGGGACCGCAACCACGACGGGATCGTTACCCGCGAGGAGGTGATCTCCTTCGTCGCCTCCGAGGATCCGCGCAGGACCGCGGCCGTCCGCGATGAGTATCGCAATTACATCGAAACGATGGACAAGGATCACGACGGCCGGATTTCGATCGATGAGATGACGGCTGCGTTCGTAACTGCGGCCACGTTCCCCGAGAAGACAACCGATCCCAAGCCCATCCCGTCCCTTGGTCGCGGCCTTCCTGTCGCTCAGTTCGTGTCGATCCAGGCGACCGAGATTCTGCGGGAATTCGGGGCCGGACCAGACGAGCTCGTCACTCGCGACCAGGCCGTGCAAAAGGGCGGCCAAAACTGCTACCTGCTATCCATGGACCAGGAGGGCGACGGAACGATCACTCGCGCCAAGATCGAGCGCCGGGCCCGCGCCGCGGCCGCGATCGCCGATGTCGACAAGGACGGCATGCTGTCTCGCTCCGAACTGATGGATGCCTGGGCGATGCTCCATGGCATGAAGACCTGGCAGCTCCCCGATGGCGCCCCAGCGGATCGCGCAGATACCGAACACGACCGGGCGGCTCACTGATCACATCTTGCTCCTTGCAAGACGACAAGCGACCGTGATCCCAACCACTTCAAACACCACGAGCGCGCTGTCCCATGAGCAATGAACGCACCTACACGCAAGCGGAAGTCCGTGAGATCTTGGGCCTCGTTCTGACCCATGACTGGATCCCGGAAGACGTCGCCCAGCAATCGACGTCCGGCGCCGTCCGCGATCTCTTCACGAACCATGTGTCGGGCGATCTTCGCCATTGGGGCGCATTCGCCGAAATCGTCGCCTTCACCTACGATTCCGGCACACTGGAAATCACAGCGGTCGCGCGGACCACGTCATTCATCGGCGACCCGCAGGAGACACTGATGCAACAGCTCCGCGATGCCGGTTGGGATGGCGAAAGCTCCATGGAGTTGTGGGGACAGCGTCATCGCTGGTCGAGTGACCGCGGACCGGAGTGCTTGGACTCGATCGACCGTTCGTTGAAGAACAGCGAGTCCTTGGGTACCCTCGTTCAGACGGCGTGGAAGCTCGAGCCTGGGCCGATCGCCGCCCAAGGCAGAGCTCCGTAGTCTCAAGGATTCATTTTTATTCGATTCTCCGGTTCCAGGCTCATCATTTGTTTGCAGGCCGCATGCAAATAAGGGGACCGGAGAAGAATGCGCGCAATGTTTCAGCCAACACGGATGCCACGAACGCCCCAGATTCGGGTCCAGCCCGCCAAGATCAGCCATCTCACGGCCGTGGTAGCGGACCCTAAACTCGAGTCTCGCAGGCAGACCGCCCGCCTGATCACCCATCTCGGAATCAAGACGGTGCACGAATGCTCGGTGGATTCACACCTCCCCGACCAGATCGACCTGCTGGCACCCGACGTACTGATCACCGACTGGAGCAGCGAGACGGTCAAGCTGGTCGCCGCCATGCGGCGCATCCGTAACCCCCTGTTCCCTCGTAATGAGACCCCGGTGATCGCGATCACGCCGGCGCTCACGGTCACCGGCGCCAGGGCCCTGCTCGCAACTGGCGTGAATTCCATCGTCATGCGGCCGCTGTCGCCAGCGGCACTCTTCGGCCACCTCTATCAGAGCACGATGGAGAGACGCCCCTTTGTCAAAACAGCCGATTACTTCGGCCCGGAACATCCTGGGACGCAGGAGGATTCCGGGGCGTTGATCCGCGCGCTGCGCAAGCTGGACGAGCCGGAACCAGCCGTCCAGGCCGCCTAGAACCCCCGGATGGATGGCGTCCGGGACCGAGGTCTGGTCCCAGCTGGGCACCTACACTCCGAGCGCCGCGACAATCTCGGGGGGCGTGGGCCAAACGCCGGTAAAACTTGAAAGGCGCTCGCGGTCCTCTGGTGAGGCATCAAGGCTGCGGTCACACAGTCGCATCTCGACGAACAGCTTCAGAAGGGTTGGATCGAACGCTTTTCGGCCAATTGCGGGTGCATCGCCTTCCGAAATCATCATCACCAGTGCCTGCCCTTCCGGGATGGAGGCCTTGTATTCGCGCTCGGCGGTCAGCGCCTCGTGGACATCGGCGATCGCAGCGATCCGCGCCGTCAGCGGGATCTGCGCCCCCGACAGCCCGAAATAGCCCATTCCGTCCGAATAGCGCTCATGGTGGTACTTCGTGATGTCCAGCGTCGCCTGGGGCGCGCCCGGCACGTCGAGCAGGCCAAAGCCGAACGCGGCATGAAGCCGCATCTCGCGCCGCTCCGGCTCATTCAGGGCGCCCGCCTTGTACAGGACTTCCTCGCGAACTGCGATCTTGCCGATATCATGAAGCAGGCAAGCATCCCGGACTTCTTCGATCTCGGAGGGAGACATGCCAAGCTCGCCCGCAAGCGCCGTGGCCCGCTCGGCGACGCGCATCGCGTGCACCATAACGCCGGGACGCTGCTCCTCCTGGAGGATCAACAGGCGCAGCCGGCGGCGCTCCCAATCGTCGCCTGCGGCCTCCCCAGTCAGGAAGCGCACCAGACGAGAGGAGACCTCCTGCTCGTTATCAGCTGCAAGAACCGGTTCCATGGGGCAAGCGTCCCACGGTGGTCTGCATGTCGCAATCGCGAAGGATTCGCTTATTCCCGGGATTTTGCGGGCCGAGGCCGACTCCGGCGCTCGCGGGCGACGACATTGAGACGCTCGAGCTCCTCGACGTCTCCGGAATTCAGCGCGGTCCCGTAGGCGCGCTCGAACGCATCTTCATCCGGCACATTCTTGCTCTTCTTGTCGGAAGCCATCGTATCCTCTCGGGTCGCCGCCCAAGCATTCGATTGCCTCATCAGCGGTTAACCAACCGATAACATGGGTGCAATTGTGGAGGAACTCCCAAGGACCGTTGACGCAAGCTGACCGTCCCCGCAAATGGAACAAAATGCCCGCAACGTACAAACAATCCGATGTTCCTGATTCTGCTCGTCCACGCCGCCAAAGCCCTCATCGGCGGTCTTCGACCGCTCTTTGCCGACCGCAAGAGATGATCGCAACGCTTCCGCGAATTGTCTCGTCGTTCGACCGTCGCTTCCCGGAACTGCGATCCCCTGAGGATAGCGCTGGCTTGTGCTGCTGGGCAGCCGGGCTGTTCGCCAGGGCGGTCCCCGGCGCGCGCGTAGTCTACCTGCTAGGGTCAAGGCGAACCTTCCGCGATCGTGTCGACAATTATCCTGCCCGAGACCCCTACTTTTTCACGCCGTCACTGTCGTCCGGGGGCAGGCATTCGATTGGACGCGGCGGCAATTGGAGCCGCACGCCTCCCATCCCTTCGTTCAGCCGGCCGCCGACCTCCGCCGAGACTGGGTCCGCGTCGGCCGATCTCCTGATGAGTTGGGGCTTTAATCAGCCATTTCCGCCGGCAGAGCCTTACGCCGCAGTCGCCTTCCAGATCGGATTCTTGAGCTTGGCAACGAATGCGTCGTGACGGGCCATTTCCGCTTCGCTCGGCGCCGAGACGATGACCGCCCGGGGCTGCAGAGCAATCTTGCCTGCCGCTTGGACCGCGACCACGGTCTCCTTCGTGCCGAACGCGTGTGAAAGCCCCCAGACGCCAAACATCTTCATCGCCATCTCGGCGAGAAGCTCTGAGTCCAGAAGCGCGCCGTGTCCCTTTTCGCGCCGCGAGCGATCAACCTTCAGGCGGTCGCACAGGGCATCGAGCGAATGCTGCGCTCTTGGATATCTGCGCTGCGCTTCCCGCAAGGTGTCGATGACCGTGCGTCCCTTTCGAAACACGGGGCGCTTCAGCCTTGCGTACTCGGCGTCGAGGAATGAGAGATCGAATTCCGAGTTGTGAATGACCAAGGGACAGTCACCCAGGAACTCGAGAAAGCTGTCAGCGACTTCCTCGAAGAGAGGCTTCTCGGCCAGGAATTCATCCGACAGCTTGTGGACATTAAAGGAGTCCCCCACGGTTCGTTCCGGATTGAGGTAGGCATGATAGTGCCTGCCCGTCAGAATTCCGTTGCGGAACTCGACCGCACCCAGTTCGACGATGCGGTGTCCCTCCGACGGCTTGAAGCCAGTCGTTTCGGTATCCAGAGAGACGTAGGAGACGTCCGGTTCGATCTTCACCATAAGCCAACAATCCTTTTCGCTGGCCTCATTCGGGCGCCTATGGTGGACAGTGTCAACGGGGACTCCAAGGATTCGACCGATATCCAATGAGTTCGCCGAACCGTGGCCGCCGATTGTGGAGACTTCAAATTGCTTCCGGAGATCCCAGACACGTCCGAGAGTCACCATGCCGATGCCTCCCAAGCGGCTTCGACCCGATCAGCAAAGATCACGCTTGCATCGATTGCTCTCTGGACCGCCCTGGCCGCACTGATCTGGCCGCACACGAGCTTCTCGGGGGCCGACGCCGAAAAGGCCTTCGAAGACATCGAGCGAGAAAGCCGGGCCCAGAGCCCGGGACTCGCGGCCGGCTGCATGGTCGATCTTTTCTCCTACGGACGAGAACGCATGAAAGGAGCGCTTGCTCGAGACTATCCGTCCTCACGGCGTTTCTACATCAGCGCTGCCGAGCCAGCGCAACGCTATCTGAATTCCGGCTGCCCGACCGGCCCATTCCTCGCAGTGACCGCCCTCGTTAACGAGAAGGCTACGATCCGGCACGGAACCTTCCCGCTTTCCTCATCCGGCGGCGAATGATGCCGTCGACCGCGACAAGCGTCATCCTGACAGATGGGCGACATTCGAGCCTAGACTGGCAGTTGGATTTCCTGAGGGGACGACCCATCCGTATGCCCTGTTGAATTTTTCGCTGTTCGCAGCAACGCGGGCAGCCCGTTAACCGATTACCTTGATGCTTCCTGATCCTCTAGCAACCGTAACCCATCTGGGTCATGAAGACGCTTTCAAGCTCTATCCAATATTTGACGACTTTTGAGGTGAACCTCCGTGCGAAAACTCTTTGTGGCGATCCTTGCCTTTTCGGCTCCAGGCTCGGCGACCGCTCTCGCCGACGATCAGACACAGGTTGCCGAGCAACTCCTCGCGAGCGCGTTTGCGTGTCCGGCGCCGCCAACCAGTTACTGGGAGGCCGGCCAGGAGGTGAAGGACATCGAAAGATCAAGCTTCTCGGGAAGCACGACTGGATTCGTCGTCACCAGTCATGTCAGAGGCCTTTTTGATGCTCAGTTCATGTACGAGGATCGACAAGAGGTCCCCGGACCTCGCGAATCGCACCAAAGCTCAACGACCACTGCAAATTTCGCCGATTTGTCATCTTCCGAGATCGTTGCTGACGGCACATTGCCCTACCGACGAACCGGCAAATACCTCCGGCTCCATTGCAAATCCGATCGCAAATGCATTCGTGGGCGAATTTCTCGCGACATCGGCCCGCAAGACATGAGAGAATCGAGCTACGTTTCCGACGCGTCCCTCTTCTTGTTTTGTGACGACGCAAGCCGAGAAAATGCCAAAGCCGCCTTCGATGCGCTGATCGCCACGGCCAAGCCCGTGACGCCGCAGCTGACATCTCGTACGGTCAAGAGCGCGGCCTCGGGCGGTTACATCAACCTGCGTCAGGGTCCCGGGCTCGATCGCGACGTGATCGTCCAGATCCCCGCCGGCGAGACCATTGCCGTCGACGAAGCCGGCTGCAAGCCAGGCAGCGACGGCAAAACCACCTACCCCTTCTGCCCGGTCACCTGGAACGGCAAAAACGGCTGGGCCTCCTCCAGCGGATTCAACTAGGGCTTGGGAGTTTCCTCGGTGCAATGCTCGCTTCAACCATCGGTACTGAACCACATCGCCTGGCTGATCGGCTCCGTCATGATCCTGGTGCTGGGGTCAATCGCCCCCTCTTCTGCTCAGGACCTCTCCGCTATCAAAAGCACACTTGCCGCGAACCAATGCCCGACAACCAAATATTCGCACATTCACTATGATGATCGAAATTGCGGCTTCTCCGGGCAGAAGTCATGTGATCAGCAGTATAGCGTGTCGAGCCAAGCATGGCAGGATTGCTACCATCGGCTCCAGTTGTGTCATGATCAAATCGACGCCGACAACAAGGTCATTGACGAGTCAAATCGGATCTACGCCGGCTGCCACACCGAACAATCCTCCTCCGGTTCACCGAGCAGTTCCACTTCGTCTGATCTCGCAAGCCGCCTTGCCTCTCAGCAGGCAAGGAATACAAATTCTGACGACGCTCGGCGACAGCAGGATCGACAATTCAGCGACACCGTCCAGTCGGAGCAAGAGGCGTACAAGGCCACCGCGCAAAGGGACGCGCTTGCGAGATGCGCCGAGAATCACGAACAAGACTTGGCGACCTGTAGTGGTAACACCAGTCAGTACTACAAGGAGAATTTTCCAGCCGATTGGGTCAGGCTGGAAGGAAATACGTGCCGCACCACCGCGAGCGCTCGCCGGAACCTGTGCCAAACGCTCGCCAGAGGAGATCCCGACTCGCAAGCCGAAAGTCAACGTGAGCTTTTGCAGCGTGTAGAGATGACGCACCAGAACATCAGCAACAGCCTTTCAAGCTACCTTCCGCAACCTGAGCCCGCTGACGATTCCGGCTATATCTACCAGGCCCCCAGCCCGTCCTATTCCTATCAAGGCCGACCGCAACAGGCCCAGACTGCCCCGAGCCGACCGTCCCAGACATATGTTGCGCCTTCTCGCGGAGGATGCACGGGCGACTCCACGGCCTGTTCCGGCGGCGGTAGTGCGCCTCGCCCGTATGTCCCCCCGCCTCAGCCACGGTTTATCTCGCCGTCTGGTGCTGTCCGGTAGCCAGCGGGCGCATTGTCGGGGCCCGGCAACCTGGGACGACATGGAGCAGCTGGGCTTCCTCCACCAGTTTTCAATTACGGGCAGAATTCGTGATCCCGACTTCCACCCGTTCCAGTCCATCGTACCGCTCCACTAATCTCGGTGCCTTCGGCCGCTGACCGTCCGTTCAAATCGGTGAGCAGCTGCCGCTCAGCCCTTGCGCATTGCTGCAGCGACCGGCATCGTCGCCTGGAACGCAACGCGAACACGGGGACTTCGTTGGCCAGGATCAGCACCAAGGACGCCGAGCGGCTCGGCCTGATCCCGGGCGCCGACGGCCGCGTATCGACCGCGCGAAGGATTGGATTACGGCGGAGCGATGCACCGCGAGCTCACGCCAAGCGTGGCAGGCTGCGAGTCTCGCCCGAGAGCGGGCCGCCAATTTCGTTCTTCGTGCCAATCGAGCCGATCCCGAAGGCGCGAGCCCGAACAATGCTGCCAAAATCGCTGATCGAAAAGTGCTTCGTTCAATCGCGCGGCAACCTACTCGCGTTTCGCGGGCTGATCGACAAACTCAAGCATCACACCTACACGCCCGAGCGCACTGCGGCCTTCGAAAAGCAGGTCGCATTGCATGCCAACCGCGCCATGGCGGGAAGGCCAGCAATCGAGCGACCGCTCGCGATGCAGATGACCTTCGTGTTCGAGGGCGACGAGACCCTTTGGCCGACGGACTCCAGCGACGGTGACATGGACAATCTGGTCAAGGCCATCAAGGACGCTCTGAACGGGATCGCCTACAAGGACGACCGCCTGGTCGTCCTTGGCGAGCAAAGGAAGATCTGTGGCCGGGAATTCGGCGTTCACGTGACCTGCACCCCCCTCTAGCTGCCTTCAGCCTCAAAAGATCGCGGCCGTTGATCTCGGCATAGCTCGTTTGGGCTATGACAACACGCCACATGAGTGCGATGCCAGGTAAGACCGTTTCTTCAAATATTTGACGCGAAATTCGTCGCAAATGATCTGGAATTGCAAGCTTTCGACACTCTGCCGGCGGCTCTTTATAAAGGCTCTCTTGGCCTCCCTGGTTGGGCTCCCGACCTTATCGACGCCCGTCCGCGCCGTCGTTGGCACGCTAGACACCGACGACCATTTTCCTTTCGTCGTTCAGTTGAAAGCCGAAGCCAACGACGGCGCGCGCTGGAACTGCTCTGGCGCCGTTAGCATCACAGGTTTGGTGAGCACCGCCGCGCATTGCGTTTGGGATCCAGAGCATGGCCGCGTGAAGCGCATCAACGTCATCTACACAGACGCGGATGGGGTCTCTCACACTGTTCCGGACTACAAGATCTTCTATCCGAAGGAATTCGAACTTGCCTACTCGAAATGGTTCAACTCGAAAGGTGTCGCCTCGGCCGACGTCGTCGCGCTTAATTTCCATCTGATGTCCTTACAGGACATTGCATTTATTGTTCCGGCCGACAACGTCGAGGTCGAAGGCTTCCCACATTGGGCAACTGAACTGCTGGACGCACCCTCGTGTGCCTGGAGCACGAATGATTTCGACGTAACAGGCCAGCTTCCCCCCGAGCGCTGCCGAGGGAAATTCTCTGAGGCCAAGATGAAGGAACTGCTTGGCGACTATTCCGGCCTGCGAGCGATGGCCGTGGGTTACGGGATCTATTTCTGCAACGACTATCAACGTGAGCAAGGCCCGGACAGCTGCAAGTCTGACGGTCGCCGCCGATACGTTGAGGTGCCCCTGATTGCCGGGGTGCATGCCAACGGACGGATCTTTGCTCCTCCTGAACTCTGGTGTACCGGGCAAAACGACTTTGGCGTCAATCCAGTCCAGCACGGAGATAGCGGAGGCCCCAGGTTTATCCGAGCAAAGGACGGGCGATGGTTCTTCGTCGGTTATACGTCGGGCGGCAATAACGACGAAGAATGTGCCTCCTCCATTTTCATGCATCTCGACCTTTGGCGAGAGGCGGCCACCTACAAATCGAGGATTCACTATCACAACAGCTTCGGTGGCGCCGACAACTGGATGTCGCATCAGCTCCAACGATTCCTGTCCGAGTACCTCGAGAGTTGGTCCGGCCCAAATACAGAAACAATCCCTCGTCTGAAGACCTTTCATGACAACTGGCTGAATGGCTACACAGATTCCGACAATTATAGGTCGGACGTCCGATTTGCTGAACGATGGCCCAAACGCCGCTTTCGTATTTCTTCCGGCAGTGCTCCGAAGGTCGATGTCGGTGACGACGGGGATTCTCGGATTACGACTGACGTTGAATGGCGGCTCGAAAACCCGACAACGAACGAGTCGGCCGAAGGGCTCGTAACCGTCAAGGCACTGATCCGAACAGGTTGGCCCACTGAAGCCCAACTCGCTTACGGAGCCGCGGACAGTGGCCCATACTTCTCTTCCCTGAAATGCACGATCGTGCGGGGCGGCAACGAGATTGCCCCGTGGGGCTGCCATAAGGCTTCACCACCTCATTGGACCCACAATGGCTCAACAGTGAGGTTAAGTGCCAGTGGAACCAAGCGGGACTTCTTTTACATCTCGCCGCGTCAAGGTTTGATGGATATCGGCGTCCAATCAGGCACGCTGCTCTTCAGCGGTCGGCGATCCGGCGACTCTTACAGCGGCACGGCCTACATTTTCAACAAACGGTGCGGCCCGATTGGATACGCCGTCACCGGCGAAGTGGGCTCCGACGACAAGTCGGTAACCATGCACGGACCGGCTCCCCGAGTAGATTCAACCTGTCACGTCGTGTCCACCAAGGATGACACCCTGGTCTTCCAGTATGTGGAAGACGACGAGTGATCGAACACCATTCGCCCGTCGGGGCGCGCGCGCCGCAGATCCAATCCTTCCAGCGTGGCGCAATGCAGCGTCCAATCATCCTATCCTCTCTAACGTCGCCGGACTTCAGCGTTGGGGCGCTCTCGTTGCGCCAACCGCTTCCCGGCACTCGTTGGCGAGTTCATCCCCGCTTTTGCTGCCGTCACGACTGCGGCTGCAAATTCGGTCAAACTCACCAACAGCAGAAGCTGCCCGCTGTTCATCGATCGGCGGCCTCAATTTCACTTCACAGCATGCCCCACCGGCCCGCCACGATTGAATGAGCTCGGCGGCAATTTCCTCGGCCGATGGCGCCGAGACGGAGTGGCCGTTCGCGGCCGCCTGACGCTGCGCCTCCCTGACAGTCTTCATCCAGTCCACGGCGATCACCGCGCTGAGAGCGTTCCTGAACCGGGCCGGATCCCCGTAAGACACCGCCGCGGCGCGTTCACACCAGGCCCGCTCCTGCTGACAGCCCGGGTGCACTGTCGCAACGTCAAAGGCTCGTGCCGGTGCCTGCTGCGCGACCAGACAGGCCAGGGCGAAACCAGCGCCCAGGATCCTCATTGCAGCGTCTCCCATGTTCATCTCTTGCGCCTGGCAAAGCCGGACCGACCGGCCGCCGCCTTACGTCGCGTCACCTTGCCCTGGCGCCCCTCACCCTCGACAATATCCACGAAGGACAGGCCGGCCTCGGCAACGAAGGACGATGGGCCACCACCGAACCCGCCAGCGGTGCGCGTCATGGCATAGGAGACGTGAACAGTCTTCTTCGCCCTGGTTAGCGCGACGTGCGCCAAGCGCCGCTCCTCCGGCAATCCACCACCGACCGGTCCGTCCCACGGATCGCCCAGATGACCTCCGACACCCGCCTTGACCGCCCTCTCGGACGGGAAAATCCCCGTCTCCCAAACTGGCAGGAAAACGTGGTCGAACTCGAGACCCTTGGAGGAATGGATCGTCGAAAGTCGTATGGAGTTCTCTGCGTCCTCCTCCTCGTCGAGATCAGTCATGAGCGCGACCGCCTGAGCGAATGCCGACGCGTCGTCCTCCTCGAGCGCAACCCGCCGGACAAACTCAAGCGTCCTTAGTTTCCTCTTGGTCTTTTTATCCCCTTCCCGCGTGATCCAGTCTTCATAGCCGGTATCGGCCAGGATCGCGTCGAGCATCAGCGCGGTCTGTCGGCCGGCGGTGCCGTCTACCGCCAGCCATTCGAGAATGCGGGCCAGTTTTACGAGGTTTTCCCTGACGTCCGGCCGAAGTCGGACCTCGCTTCCCGCGACCGAGAAACATGCCTCGGAATAATTCAGATCGAGCGAGCTTGCGGCGTCGATAATGGCCTCAACCGTCGCGGGGCCAAGCCCGCGCGTCGGCCGGTTGGCAATGCGGCGGAAAGCCAGATCGTCGCGAGGCGCAACCGCAAGCCTCAAATAGCCGACCATGTCCTTGAACTCTTCACGCGAGAGCAGCGAATGGCCTCCGACACGATTGAACGGTATCCGCTTGCGGAGGAATGCCTCCTCAAACGGCTCCATCGTCCAACTCGCCCGCAGAAGGACGGCAATTTCCGATCCCTTGACGCCATCGTCCAGCATTCCCCCGATCCGCTCGGCGATCGCATGTGCTTCTCGAATTTCCGTCGGATAGGCGATCAACTCGACGTCGGCCCCCTCGCGGCCAGACGTCAGCTGCTTCTTGGTGTCCTTCTTGCCGCGGTTCCAGTTCACCACCTCAAGCGCCGGCTTCAGGATTTGTTCGGTGCATCTGCGATTGACCGTGAGCCCAAACCCGCGCGCGCCTTCACCGGCAATGACCCGCATCGCATCCGGCTGCGAGGCCTGGAACCCCATGATGCTCTGGTCCTCATCGCCCACCGCAAAAATATTGCCGTGAATCCCCGCCAGGAACTGGGCAAACCGCTTCTGCACGGCGTTGACATCCTGGGCCTCGTCAATCAGCAGATACTGAACCTTCGAGCTCTCCGCTTTCCGCACTTCGGGATGCTTGCCCATAGTCCGCGCTGCCAGCGAAACAAGGTCGGCGAAATCCAGCGAGTTGCGCCTGCGCAATTCGTATTCATAGGCGGCAAACACCTGGGCGTGCCTCTCCTGCACCGGATCGGGCCGGGCCGGGCGATCCGGCTTCTCGACCATCTCCGCCGTGAGACCCCAGACCTTCCAGAGGGTAATCTGCCGGAACGCTGCCCTGACAGGATCTTCGGCTTTCAGCTCCCAGGCTTTCCGGGCCGCCGCTTCCTTCTTTTCCCACTCTGCGGGAGTAAGACCATCCCGCGACGGTGTCTCGAAGGCCGGCACAAGACCGGTACGCACCGCGGCCAAAAGCACCAGATATCTGGCATCGTCCTCGTCCAGGACACGAAAATCGGGCCCGTCGAGACCGGCATGCCCCGGCCATCGGCGCAAGAGCCTGCAGGCGAGCGAATGAAAGGTGCCGACGCGCACGCCGAAAGCGGTGTCTCCCAGGTTCTTCTTCAACCGAGTGGCAACCTCGCGGGCGGCCTTGTTCGTAAAGGTCACCGCTGTAATTGTCTTCGGGTCGACACCAGAGGCCAGCAGAAAGGCAATGCGACCGACGAGGGTCGTCGTCTTGCCGGTCCCGGCTCCCGCCATCACAACGGCGCGGCCACCGCCGGCCCGCACGGCCGCCGCCTGCTCCTCGCTCAAGGATTCGCTTATTTGGTTAACTTCGATTGTCACCTGGAATCACACCTCACTATTTGCGATCGATGGTCGACTTCCGAGCGCGGCACCGTCAAGGTCGACCCGGCTTTTCCCCCCGAATCCCCACCATTAATCGAATCCTTCTGGACCTAAGCCGAGCGACCATGAATGAATGGGGGCTGCTCAACACCGATACCCGGATTCGTCAATGACCGCCTTCCCACATCTCCGCGTCCACAGCGACTTCACCCTCGGCACAGGCGCGAGCGACGTGAAGGCTTTGGTCGCCGAGGCCAAGCGGCTGAACATTCCGGCATTCGCACTCACCGATGACGCAAATATGTACGGCGCGCTGGGCTTCTCGAAGGAAGCCGCCGGTGCCGGAATCCAGCCGATCGTCGGAGCCAAAATCTGGGCCGAGATCCCCTATCGCAAGGAAACGATCCACGGCAGCCTCACGCTGCTCGCAACCAATGACGTCGGCTATAAGAACATCTGCAAATTGGTCGAACAGTCGTGGCTGCCGCAGAAAGGCCATGACGGCAGCGAGGTTCCGAACCGCCTCGACGGGCATCCGACGCTGCCGCTCGCCACGATCGAAGACCCCCATGCACTCGATGGCGTCATCGTGCTGACTGGCGGTCCCGACGGGCTTTTGCCGCGCCTTGCGGCGCGAGACCGCGGCCTCGCCGGCGAAATCCTGGCGTTCCTCGCCGACCTCGCGCCCGAGCGCTGCTACGTCGAATTCTGCCGAAACACCCATCCGAGCGCTGATGCGCTTGCGATCGAAGACGTCCTGTTCCGGATGGCGACGGAAGAGAAGCTTCCGTGCGTGGCCACCGCCGAAACATATTATGCCACGCGCGACCGACATACCGCCTTCGAGTTGCTGCATGCGATCCGGGAGAAGGGCCAAATCACCGGTGACAATGCTCGCGGGCCCGATGCGGTATATTACCACCTCCGATCGGCGGAGGAGATGGCCGAGCTCTTTCCAGACATGCCAGGCGCCCTGGAGAACGCGATCGCGATCGCTCGCCGCTGCGCGTTCAAGGCAGAAGGCCGGGCGCCTTTGCTGCCGCCCTTTGCCTGCGGCGACGGACGCACCGAAGACCAGGAGCTTACCAGCCAGGCGCATGAGGGTCTGACGGAGCGCCTGCTTGTCAACTGCATCCCCGAGGATCGTCACGCCGAATACCGAGCGCGGCTTGAATACGAGATCGGCGTCATCCAGAAGATGGGTTTCTCCGGCTACTTCCTGATCGTTTCGGACTTCATCAAATGGTCCATCGCGGCAGGCATCCCTGTCGGCCCGGGCCGCGGTTCCGGCGCGGGCTCGCTGGTTGCCTACTCGTTGAAGATCACCGACCTCGACCCGCTTCCCTTTGGGTTGCTGTTCGAGCGGTTCCTCAATCCCGACCGCGTCTCGATGCCCGACTTCGACGTCGACTTCTGCCAGGACCGCCGCGGCGAGGTGATCCGCTACGTGCGCCAGAAGTACGGTGCCGATCACGTCGCCGGCATCGTCACCTTCATGGAGATCAAAGCCAAGACCGCCATCTCCGACGTCGGACGCGTGCTCCACCATCCAGTTCACGGTGGTTACCCCTACGGTGAGCGCAAGCATCTGACGAGCCTGGTCCCGGACGACCCCTCCAACCCGCTGACCCTTCCGCAAGTCATGGAGAAGGAGCCGGGCTTCAAAGCCGAGATCGAATCGAGCGACCGATTGCGCCTGCTCTATGAGAACGCATGCGCAATCGAGGGCCTCTATCGGAACTCATCATCGCACGCGGCCGGCATCATCATCGCAGGCAAGCCGATCCGAGACCTCGTTCCTGTCGGCTACGACGACAAGGCCAAGAATCGGCTTTGCCAGTTCGACATGAAAGATTCCGAGACCGCCGGGCTCGTCAAGTTCGACTTCCTCGGATTGACCACGCTTTCAATCCTGCGCGAGGCTACCTCGCACATTCGCAATTTCTACAACCTGCCCGACTTCGACCTGTCCACGCTTCCGCTTGATGACCCCAAGGTCTACCAGCTCTTCGAGGACGGTCATACCGCCGGTGTCTTCCAGTTCGAAAGCGGCGGCATGGTCAAGAACCTCAGGGACATGAAACCGACCCGGATCGAGGACCTGATCGCGGCAAACGCCCTCTATCGCCCGGGCCCGATGGAGATGTTCCCGATCTATAACGCGTGCAAGAACGGGCACGCCGAGCCTGACTATCCCGAACCGAAGGACCGGACACGGGCCACCCTGGAAGAAACCTTCGGGATCATGGTCTACCAGGAACAGGTGATGCAGATCGCCCGCGACGTCGCTGGCTACACGCTGGCGCAAGCGGATCTGCTGCGACGGGCCATGGGCAAGAAGATCAAGGCGGAAATGGACGCCAACAAGGCCAAGTTCATCGAAGGCGCGGTCGCCACCGGCGTGAGGGAGAAAGACGCCTCCGACCTGTTCGAGAAGATCGAGAAGTTCGCAAGCTACGGCTTCAACAAGAGCCACGCTGCGGCCTATGCGCTGATTGCCTATCGCACCGCCTATGTGAAGACGCACTACCCAGCGGCGTTCTTTGCAGCTCAGCTTTCCTACGAAAAGTTCCCCGAGAAAATCGACAACATCAAGGGCGACATGGATCGCCTTGGCGTCCGCTACGACCTGCCCGACATCAACCGCTCCTTCAAGCGTTACATGCCAGAGGTCGACGCAAAGGGTGTCATCGGCGTCCGCTTCGGCCTGCAGCACGTAAAGGGACTCTCCGATGGCCTCGACGAGCTCGAACGGATCCGCGCGGAAGGCGGTCCATTCAAAAATCTCGCTGACTTCGCCAAGCGAGCCGGCAAGCTGTTCAACAAGACCCAGCTGACCCACCTCGCCCAGGTCGGCTGTTTCGATTCGTTCGATGACAACCGGCGGCGCGCGCTCGAAGCGATCCAGTGGCACGTCAAGGGAGCGAAATCGACGCTGTCCCAAGGCAGCCTCTTCTCCGCTGAAGACGTGGAAGTTCAACTCCCCGCCGAGATCGCGGACATGAAGCCTTGGGACAACAAGGCCGACCGCGAATTTGATGCGCTCGGGTTTTATCTGCAGAGCCACCCGCTCGACCGGTTGAAATTCCGCCTCGCCAAGGCTGGCATTCGCAGCAAACAAGAGTATGTCGACGAGATGGTTCGCGAGCGCCACGCGGATCTCTCCGGGGTGTTACTTTCCGGCCTCGTCAAGGACTTCGAGCGGAAGGTCAGCGGCAAGGGCAATACCTACCTTCAGCTGATCGTCGAAGAGAGCAAATCCAGCAAATACCTGCTGCGCTTCTTTTCCTCGCGCGGCGCCGACATGTCTCTGAACCAGATCTCGTCCCTGCTCATGGTCGCCAAAGCGAGTCGCGAGCCTATCATTGTGAAGGCCCGGATGAGCCAGGATGCCCGCGGGGAAGTCGCTATATGGCCTGATAGCATCTATCTCGCCGCCGACTATCTCGCCAAGGTACGCAGCGACATCACGATCTTCCTGGATCACAAATCCTGGGAGCCGAGCGGTGCAGAACTTGAAAGTCTCGAAAAGCTGAGGTCATCAGGAGCGTCTGAGCGCGACATCGCGTTCAAGAGGACGGAATTGTCCGATGGCGTAGCCGCGGTGGATGCCGAGTTGATCATGTCGACGCTGGATGCGGTACGCGACGACGACGACCCCAGCGCGGTTCGTGTCCGCATTGACGTGGCGCTGAGCGAGAACAGGGTCTTCGCCGATATCATGCCGGGCCGCTATCTGCTGTCCGACGGCTTCGAAGCAAGGGTGCGGTCGTATTCGACATTCCAGGCCATGCACGAAGGGATTGTCGACCGGCGCGCCAAGGTGCTTCCGGCCGCCGCCTGAGCCCCAAAATCCAGATCCTGTGACTGCCAACGTACTGTTTTCACGACAGCATTCCGTAGATCGACGGCTCTCGCGATTCCACAACACCGCGTTAACGATACCAACAAAGGCTAATCGTGACTGCGCGTCGCGCGAGCATCTTTCTTCGCGTCTAGCTCCCTCATTTTGCAGAGCTTCCAAGGATTCGTTGCCAGAAAGTCGCAAGGATTCAATTTCCAAAAAAAAGCCCTTCCGCTGTGCAGGATTCCTTGTCATAGTTTGCCATCATTCGATCTCAAACAAACCGATCAATTGGGGGACCCTACATGTCGAAAGAAGCGCTAGCAGAAGTCATCGGAGCCAGCGAAATCGCACCGATCCACGTCATCCAGACCACCATCACAGATATCGCTCCGATCCACGCTATCCCCGGCAAGACCATCCCGCTGCGCGCAGATATTCAGATTGCCTCCAAGGATTCGATTGACGTCGCGACCGACGGCACGGCGACCGCAGAAATCCTCCCGCTCGCGAACTCAAGCCGCAACGGCCAGGACCATCCCGCGCAGCCGAGCCCCATCATGACTGCCGAGGCTGCCGCCGTCGTCACACCGGCCGCAGTCGCTACGGACTCCGCGAAGCCGGCCAACCACCGGTATTCCAAGCGGGGCAACAATGGCCGTTTCGCCACCAAGCCCGAGCCGGTCGTGGCATTGCCGCCCTCGCCGCGCGCCTCCAATGAAGCCCCTCAGACACAGACCTCCGTTCCAGCCCTGACCCTGTTCGCCCTGGCGCCGAACTCCGACATCACCTCAAAGATCGATGGCGCAAAGACGAAGCGCCGCACGGAGAAGAGCCCCTCCGCTCCGCAGAAGATCGCGCTCGTTCAACAAACCCTTCCGATCGAAGCGCCTGCGGCGACGACCGCCGAGAGCCCGGCCGTGACGAAGGCACCGATTGAGGTCGAGACGGTCGCCACCGCGCCGCTCGCCATCGAGGCGCCGGCCGACATCAAGATCGAGACCCCGGTCGCCGCGATGGCAGAGGCGGCTCCCGCTACCGTCGCGGAGGCTGACTCTCGCTCAGGCGAGGTGATCGATTTTCCGCAGAACGACATGGCCGCAGCGAAGGAGAACTTCGAGGCATACAAGGGGCGCCTGCGGGAAGTCTACGGCACCGACATCTACACCGCCTGGTTCCAATCCCTGAAGCTCGATTCCATGGTCGGCAGCAAGCTCGTGCTGTCGGTACCGACCCGCTTCCTCAAATCCTGGATCCAGTCCCACTATATCGACGGCCTGCTCAACATCTGGCGCGAAATTCACCCGACCGTCTCGGTCGTCGAGATCCAGGTCCGCTCACCGATCGCTCGCCCGGCCACCCAGAACGACATCGAAATCAAGGGGCGCAGCACCACGAGCTCGGTCAGCCATTTCGCAAGACCCGCGGCGACGGCGCCAGACCGGGCGGTCGCCCGCACCTCGCTCGATGCGCGACACACCTTCGCAACCTTCGTCTGTGGCGAGTCAAATCGCCTCGCACTGAACGCCGCCAAGCTTGCGGCGAGCGTCGACGCGGTCAACAAGACCGCATTCAATCCGCTCTACATCTATGGTGGAGTGGGTCTCGGAAAGACCCATCTGCTGCAGGCCATCGCAGCCGATAATCCGGGCCGCGCCCTCTATGTCACCGCCGAATCCTTCATGTACAATTTCATCGGAACGGCACAGAACCGCGGACTCGACCTCAAGAGTGTGCTCGCCAATGTCGACATCCTGCTGATGGATGATCTGCAGTTCCTCCAGGGCAAGAGCACGGTTACCGAACTCGCCCTCATCGTGAACGCCATGATCGATGCCGGCCGCCAGGTGATCGTGGCCGCCGATCGCTCCCCCGGCCAGCTCGACTGTCAGGACGAGCGTCTCGCCTCCCGCCTGAAGGCCGGCTACTGCGTGGAGATCAGCAACCCCGAGCAGGAAACTCGCCTGGGCATCCTCAGCTCGCACCTGAAGTCCGATTACCCGTCGATGGCGGTGACCGAAGACGTCCTGGAGCATCTGTCGGGCGCCATCGTCACCACCGGCCGCGATCTCGTCGGTGCTCTCAACCACATCAATACGGCGTCTCGTCTCGCCAACCAGACCAACCAGCCGGTCACGATGGACATGGCAGAAGCTGCCATTCGCCAGATCACCGAGGCCCAGCCGGCCCGCCGCGTCAAGATCGAGGACATCCAGAAGGTGGTGTCGCGCTTCTACAAGATCAGCAAGGACGACATGATCTCGGCCCGTCGCACCTCCAACGTCGTGCGGCCGCGTCAGATCGCGATCTACCTCGCCAAGAGCTTGACGCTGCGCTCGCTGCCCGAGATCGGCCGGCGCTTCGGCGGTCGCGATCACACGACCATCCTCCATGCGGTCCGCAAGATCGAGGCCTTGGTCACCAAGGACGAGACGCTGGAGAACGAGGTCTCCACCTTGAAGCGTCTCATCGGCTGCCCGGCCTGACCCAACCGCGCATCATCCTTCGTCAACCCGGGAGCAAGGCAGAAGCCCACGGGCCATGCTTTTGCTCCCGGGTTCGCTTCTACCTTACCACCGGCTCCGGAGAACGTGCCTATGAGCGAGCTCGAGAACGATGTCGCATTCCTGCGCCGCGACCGCGACAGCTGGAAATCCCTGGCCGATAGCGCCAACAAGCGGGCCGACGGACTGGCCGCACAGCTTAAGGCAATTCAGTGCGCGCGCGATGGCACGGAAACGCCTTTCAAGGTCCTCGAGCAACCGTTCGGCATCTATCTCTCGATCAACGAGATCGGAGACAAAAACGGCCACGTGTGCACCGCCGAGAATGGTGAGATCGCGAAGGACATTCTCGTGGCGCTCAATATTGCTTCGGCCGCCCCGGTACAAGCAGCGGCTCTGCACGACACCATCATGGGCGCGGCAAAACTCCACACCCACGACCACGCGACGGCCTCCAAGATCGCAAGAGACGTTCTCGCGGCCCTGTCTCCGCCGGTTGCCCTGCCCGTACAGGTGAAGGCCACTGACGCAGATCTCATTGCGCGATGCCAGGAGTTGCTCGACTGGAACGTGTCCAGTCTCCTGCATGGAGGCACCGGCGGCAAGGTCAGGGAGCTTGCGGACACCCTCCACAGGCTGAAGGACATTCCGAAGGACCAGGCACTCACGCTCGCTGCGATCAATACGCGGGATGAGGCGATGCGGGAGGTCGTGCGGCTCGCAACCGGCAAGGCTGTCGGGGTCCCATGAAACGCACGCGCACCTTCCGGGATCCAAAAACCGGCCGATACGACTACGACGGTGATTTCGACCGCCTATGCAAGTGCGGGCATTCGCTCGGCGTCCATTCCCAGGGCGGCTACTACTGCGACACCGATGCGATCGGCAACAACGAGCCGGAGGCTATCGGCTGCAAATGTGAGCGGTTCCGACCGTCAGGCAAGCGCCGCGGCGAGAACGCCGTGCCTGACAAGCAAGAGACGACCAAACACCCTGGATAGCCTCGTCTACCCTCAACGAGCCAACTATCCCCATTTGCCGGCCTGTTTCGCCTTCCAGACGCTGTCCAGGCGGTCGCGACGTTGGTCGTCGGGCATCGCGGCAATCGCGTCCAAATTCCAGAGCCAGTTGCGCTGCTTGGACTGAATACCGTGCGCCATGACGCCGGCGCGCGGCTCACCGCCCCATTTCGGCATCGTATCCGCTCGAAAGAGGCCATCCGGGACATCGACAAAGGTTGGCATCAGTCCGGCGGCCGCAGCATCCTTCACAAGCGTCCCAATGTCCTCCTCGGCCACCGCACACAATATCCAGCCGAGCCCGTAAGAGCGCACCGCAAAGCCTGCATCTCCGAACTGCAATGCCTTCATGAACAAACTGGATTTATCGGCAGCCTTGATCCAGGCGCCACGCCAGGACGTGTCCGGGCGCTCGCTGCCGGCGGACTTGGTTCCGGCCTTGCTCTTGTCTTCCGGCAGGGCGGCCGCTCTCCAGAGAGTCTCAGCGATGATGCCGGCGGACCAGGACAGGTCAGTGTATTTGTCGGACAGAAATTTGATGACCGCCTCGGGCAAACTTGGCACCAGCGGCTTCAGCCCTCCCCCCTTCCAGAAGCTCTTGACGTCAACCTCCGCAAAGCGACGCAACATCGGCAGTTCCGGGTGCGCCACCCAGCTCCGCTGCACTCTCTTTTCCTTGTCGGTAGAAGCTCCAAATCCGTAGATCGGCGCGACCTCTTGCTTCATCGAACCGAGCGTCACCTCGGCCATGACCGGTTGTTGAAGCTCGCCGACCCAGGCCGTACGCTCCTCCGGTGACATCTTGTTCAATTCACGCCGGCCGACATGTTCCCATGGCCCCTCGGGAAATGGCGTCTGCAACATCTCCCAGCAGTAACTGACCCGCGGCATGCGCAGCCTCACCCAACGCGAATTCTTCGGCACCGCGCCGGTGACCGACGTGAATTCTGTGTAGGCCTGCCCCGATTTCATCATGGCAGCGGCCTCGCCTTGCGGATACTCCGCGGCAGGAATGAGCCGACGCAGGTCATCCCGGAGCGTCTTGCCCTCGAACAGCTTGTCCATGCGCAGCTTGGGATCGGTCGAGCGCACCAGGTTGTAGGCGATCCTCATGATGCGAGCGAACACTTCGGCGACAAACGGCGCCACGAACGTGGCGGTCGCAATCTGCGGGTCGTAACCCCATTCCTTGAGGATGTCCTGCGGACTGACCACGAGATACTTGTCGTGCCGAAGCCACGGATTGCGCCAGATATCGCTGCCGCCAAGCTTGAAGAACACGCCGTATTGCACGTTCGTCAGCCAGATGATGTCTGTCGACAGCTCGTGCACGCCCGAAATTCGCTTGGCCTGCCTTTGGCCAGCGATGCCGACCCAAGCCGGTCCCCCCGGATCGTCCGGGGAGTCGAACAAAACTACCCCGAAACGCCGGTTGATGCCCTCGTCCTCATCCATCGCCGGCTCATTTCTTCATGGCGATGGAGAGGAGCCCGTTCCAGGTGTCCGGCTTCAGGTTGGCTATCGGCCCTCCCTTGCCCATCCAGACCTCGAGCCAGTCCTGAGCACGGTCGTGGCCATTCTCGACCATCCTCATCCCGAGCGGGAGCAACCTAAGGCCTTGCGTCCACGAATCCTTGCGGACGAACACCTCGTCAGGGGCCAACATCAGAACGTTGGCGAGATCGAGAGCATCCGCGGTCTTGAAGTCGGCTTGAGCTCTATTTTGCCGGTCCTTCAACGCAGCAAAATACGCCGAGGCAGCGTCGGCAATTCGAGACGCCGACGCCGCCACATCTTCGGCCGCACGCTTCATGCCAGGCGCCACCTTCGCGACATCCGCGCGCTTCTCGGCAGCCCAGGCCTTGGCAACCTGAATCATTCTGACGGTATGGTTGAGCTCCACCTGGGTCAGTTCCGGGTGCCAGATCAGCACCGCTTCGCGTTTCGATCCCCAGAGGCCGATGTGCTGGCACATGTGACAATACTGACACGACGTCACGAGGTTCTCGAGCCGGTTGTCTTCGTGATTGTCATTGAGGTGATGAACCTCCTGCCAGTGCGTGCCGCGCGGAGACGGAGGCACGCGGAACGAGCAAAACCGGCAAGCATAGTCGTCACGTTCGAGCGCGCGCTTCTTGACCTGCTCGAACTCACTGTCGGAGGCAAAGAAGTTCGGATCCCTTTCGTCACGCCACTTCTCGCGCTTGATATTCAGCGTGAGCGGCAACAACGGCTGGTTTCGAAGCAACGCCATCAGGCAGGGACCTCAATTACTCGACAATGACGCCACGGCTGGTGACAACAACCCAGGACCCGCCGTTCTGGCGGATTGACTGGATCTCGCCCGCACCCGGGATTGACTGGCCAACGGTGAATTCCTCGGTCCGGCCCTTGGCGGTCTGAACCGAAACCATCGAACGGCCGTTGATCTCCGACACTGCCTTCAGGCGCAGACCCGAGATCCGCATCGGCTTGGCCGGCGGTTCATCTCCGGCCATCGCGACGTCACTTGGATCGCTGCCATCGTCCGATTTGGCCGCGTGACGGCTCCGGCCCTTGCCGCGCCGCGCCTTCGGCGCTGTATCCTCGTCAACGGCTTCCGCCTTCGTCACCGCCTTGGTCTTTTTCGGCTCGGAGACGAGCGAGGGAGCCTTGGTCTCCTTTGCCGGAGATGTCTTGGCTTCCATCGAGACTACGGACGGCATGATCGGCGAGGACGTCGCCACCGGCGCCTTGCCCGCCGGCGCCGATGCCGGCCCCTTGCTCTCCAGCGCGGCGATGCGACCGGAGAAATCGCTGCGATCGGCCTGGGCCGCGCGCTCGAGCACCTCCAGGCGAGAATTCACGCGCCCAATATTGGCGCCGATGACTTCGAGCTGGGATGAAATGCCCTTGAGCGCTTCGTCGGCCCCTCCCTGGGACGGCCGGTTCATCCCGGTCATCCCATCGGGCACGGCAGACGCAACCTGGATCGGCTGCGTTCCTGGCGTTTGGGCCGACGGCTGTTGAGCCGGGGCCGGACGTTGCATGGCCTGCTGGACGGGCGGCCGCGGCTGCGCCTGGGATTCCTGGGGCATCGGCGGCCGCTGGACGGCAGGCGAGCCACCAGCTGGCATCCCGTTCGGCATCGTGGTCGTGGGGGGCATCTGGATGCGCTGCGGCCCCTGCGCCGTCTGCACGGCGGGTTGACCGAAGAAAACCGGCGAAACATAGCTCCAGGCGCCATACCCGACCGCTCCAAGCAACGCGATGCCGCCGACCGGCATGATCAGCCGCGAAAGCAGCGAGCGCTGTGCCGCGACCGGAGCATTCTCGAGATCACGATCTTCGTCGCCATGGTGTTCGGCGTGCCGAAGTACGTTCTCATCGTCCTCGTCGGAATGAACCTCGCCGGCGACGTGATCGCCGGTGGCGTGGTCAAAATCGTCGTGACCGTCTGAATCGAAATTCTCGATCGGCTCGTCGCTCGCGGCGAACTGGTCGCCCTCGGCTTCGGCATAGATACGCGGCGCACCTTCGATGTGCTCCTGCTCGCCAAACGCGGTTCGCGAACCGACATGATCATCGCCAGCGTCGACATCATCAAAGCTGTCGCCCACCTGATGGGCGACAGGATCCGCACCGAAGCCCGTCGGGTTGTCCGGCAATGCGTCGAATTCATCGTGCATGCCCTGCGGCGGCGGAGCCGCCGCCTCGCGGCCGCGCACTGGCGGCACGCCGCCGAAGCCGCCACCAGCGGCGTTCGCACCGCCCTTGCGGGCACCACCCGTTTCCTCCTCGTCGAACGAGAAGTTGAAATCGACGTCCTCTCCCGGCTGAGCCATGGAAGTTCTCCCTCACATCACAAGAAGAGGATGCCGATCGGCGTCCCCGAACGCACCTTGACCGTAGTCGGTACGTTGCCGAATTCGCGGGTCAGGATGTTCCCGACCTGTCCCGCAGTCTGTCCACCCGCCACGATCAACTGCTGCCTGGTGTCGAGCGTCGGGTAGGCGATGGTCGTGCCGGTCGTGTCGCGCGACACCGTCGCTCCCGACTGTCCGACCGCGTTGCCAAAGCCCTGGACGAACGACGCCGCCGCCGTGATCGCGACCTTCTGGAACAAGTGACGATCGACGTCGGTTGCGAGCGCTGTGCCAAGCTTGTCGGTGTCCACCGCGTAGGCCTCGACATCGACCGTTCGCGCAACCTTATTGCCGCCCCGGATGTCGACGACGGTCATCTTCTTGAAGTCGATCACGAGCGAGTTCTGGGCGACCTTGAAGGACCCGATCAGGGTCGCTCCCGACAGCGGCCCCTGCAGGACGCGCGCGAGCACCGGTCCCGGCGCATCCGAATTCGCTTCGCTGACCATCTCCGCGTAGAGCACGGTGCCCGGGAAGGGCTTCAGCGAGTCCGCAAGGTTACCCTGGTTGGCCGAGACGATCTGGGCAAGCTGCCGCATAGGATCGACGGTCGGGCCAACAAGCTTGCCGTCGTTGAAATACTCGACCTTCGCGCCGGCCAGCTTGTCGTCTTCCATCTTGCCGAAACTGCGCGTGACGTTCTGCACAACCTGGTCATTGACCGGCCGAACAATCGCCGGCGGCGGAGGTGTGGCAGGAACACGCAGTGGCGGCGCAACCACCACCGCATCCTGACGCGGCGGCTCATTCCCGGGCAGCCGCGCGCGCTGGCGATCCGGCTCCTCCGGAGCACCCTTGCCCTGCGGCGTCAGAATGATGGTCGGAACTGTGCTTTCGCCCTTGGCCTGGGCTTCAGATGCCCGCTGATTGTCCTGATCCTGCAGGGCCTGCATGTAGGTCGGCGAGACGACATTGCCGCCCTGGACTGTCGGCTGCTGCCCCGGCGCCGGCCGCAGTTGCGTCACGCGACCCTCGTCGGCGTTGCCCCGGAAGTAGAAAATCGCCGCGATGACCGCGAACACCACGCCGATGACAATCAAACCGCGGCGCGTCCCCTTCTCGCCCGTGACCTTGCCCAAAATATCCTTGATAGCCATGCCCCCTCCTCAGCGCCTGACCGACACGGTCGCCATACGTCCCTCACGGGAAACGATCAGCACCGGCGCCTCGACCATCTGGTAGACGTTCACCCCGGCATTGCCGGAGGACTTGGAGATGTAGGCAGGCGACAGCAGCTCGGCGGTCGTCCGCACGTACATCATCTTCTCGAACATCCAAGCCTCGACGTCGCGCGAACCGGTGGACGCCTTCTCGGCACCCCGCGGCGGCACGCCATCCAGGAAGGAGATCATTGTCGTGTCGTTAGTCGGCGACAGCCCGCCTCCACCAATCATGTCGGCAATCGCATTCGGACCACGGGCCCCGACCCGCACATCCACGCGATAGTCGACTTCTTCCTGGCCGGTGGTAACCGTCATCACGATCGGCACCGGATACTTCGTCAGCGTCACCGCCACGTTCGTGGCGCCCTGATACCTGATCGGCGACAGGGTGATGATGTTCGTCTCGTTCTGCGGGCCGGCCGACTTGGCCTCGAGCGACGTCGGATCGCCGGTTGCGACCGACAACACCGGCCATGGCTTCCCGGTAATATCCACGAAGGTCAGCGTCGTGACGCGCTGGGCCGTAACCCGGATCACCGGCGTCGGCTCGCCCGGCTTCAGCGACAGCGAAATCGTACGCGTGACAGGACGCACCGGCGCAATTGGCAGGTTCTGGGCGCGCCGGGCGGCATCCTGACGCTTGCGGAATTCAGTGATCTGATCCGGCGTCAGCGGCACGAGCTGCTTCACGGCGCTCTCGAACGCCTCGTCCTCCGCCGAACGCCCAGGCGCCGTCGGCGCCCCGATCTGCACCGGCGCAGCTCCAGTCGGCTGAAATGCTGGTTGCTGCTGTGGCTGCTGCTGGGGAATGGCAAGGTCTTCAAGCCCGCCACCGCCGCGGGCCGCCGGCGGCACGACCGCCGGTGATTGCTGGATCGTGCCGGGTAGAGGCGCAATCGCAGCCGGCGGCGGATCCATGCTCAACCGCGGCGGACCGGATTGCTGCGCGCTGGCAATTGCGGGCGCGGCCGCCAGTAGCAACCCAACACCCGTCCGGAAACACTTGGACGAACTAAACACCTGCGATCCCCCTTACTTCGCAAGAATCTGCGCGATCCCCAATCCGCTCGGATTCTCGGACTCCGGCCGACGAACGACGATCACCTCGGCAATGAATCCTACGGTCTGATGCGCAGAAGCGCTCTCGTAGGTCACAAGCATTGGGATTTCGATCTTCCAGCCCCAACGACCATCCACGATACCTTCCTGCGACACAACCGGAGCCTCGCGCAGCGCGGAAGAAGTCACATATTTATTCTCAATGACATCGGCGAGGATCTTGCGGGCCTCGACCGCCTGCTGAAAGCCGCGCCATCCAGAATCCGTGAAGTTGAGCTTCGAGACCTCGAAGGATTCGCGATAATTCGAAAATCCGAAGGTAAAGGCCTGGGTGATCGCGTTCGTGGTCCAGTTGACCACCTCGCCCTTGGACTGGATCGGGCGGTCCAGAGCCGTCAGCGACCTGATCTGACCGAGCGAGTCGGTAGCAAAATACTTGATTTCGACCGGCCGCAGGGCCAACCAGAAATTTAGCAAAAGCGAGACCCCAAGCAGCATAAGCAGCCCATATAGCGTCCTCAACAGCAGCTCATACCGCTCACGCGCATAGGCCTGCCGCGACAGTGTGGTCGCGACGGCCTCGTCCTGATGTGTGGACACGGGCATCTCAGCCCGCCCCGCCGGCCGGCCTGCAATTTTCCTGACCGCGGACGCCGCTCCGCCGGCAGCCCCCTGGAACCGATCGCTTACGCTCATTAATCTAATCCTTGCACGAACACTCAAAAACCTAACCTCGGTCGCCCGTCCCTCACAACTGTTCGTAAGGATTCGTCCCCGGTCATTTCCTGTTGACGAGGCCTCAACCTTCACGAAGATTCAAAACACGTCAACGAAGGATTGGATTGTGACTGTCGTCGGAAAAACGTGGGGAGATCAGGAGCGCGAGCACTTGGTCAGATACTGGTGCGCCACCAGGTCGATCATCCTGACAGCAGCCGTACTGGGCCGATCAACGTCCGCGATCCAGACCGCCGCCAGCCGGTTCAACCTGCCGAAGCGCCCGCTCAGCGACGAAACCCACCGGCGCGCCTGGAATTCGGACGACGAGGCGAAGTGGCAAAAAGCCAAGCGGGACCTGACCCGGCGGGACGGTCGGCTGCCGCTGGACAAGACGGCGGTCCGCCTGCACCGCAGCGTCGACGTGGTCGCAAACCGGCTCATGCAGGAAGTTGGCGGCGACCACACTCTATTCTTGCGCCGCATCGTCGTCCCGCAAATCGAGGAGCTCCCTCAGTTCGAAGAGACCCTGCGCGGGGTGGACGAGCCTCCGAAGGCCGAAGAGGTGAGCGACGCGCGCAATCTTGGCAAAATGCGCAAATGCCTGTCGTGCACGCGCCCGTTCTGGTCTCACTCCGCCGGCAATCGCATCTGCAACAAGTGCAAATCTTCGAGCGACAGCCTTTGGGAACCGTAGAGATAGGATTAATTTCCTATTCCTCGATCGACTTCGCTACCCGCGGTCTGGTTATCTAATCCTTGGCGACTCTCCAGCTCAGTCTCGGCACAAGCCATGCACAAGTCTGCCGTAACGATCATCGACAGACGCTCCCTGAGCGAAAACGGCACACCAACGTCCCGCCTACGGACAGACCAGGACGCCATGAAGCACCAATCGAACCGGGATTTCTTCGCGTATTGGGATTCGCGGCGCGCGGGAGCCCGCGCTCCCTCCCGGAATCAGATCGACCCGTCCGCCATTCGTCACATGGTAGCCCACACATTCGTGGCGTCGGCTGCGCCGCACAGCGGCTTCCCGTTCACGATGGTTGGTACGTGGATATGCAAGCTGCTTGACCGCAATTTGCCTGGCGAATCCTTGCCCGGCCTGTTCTCCGGCGCCAACCGCGCCGACATCGGCGAGATCCTGGCTGCCGTGGTGAACGAAACGCTTCCGGCGGTGGTCGGGGTCTCTGCGACCGCGGTCGAAGGCACCCCGGTAACGCTGGAGCTGCTCCTTCTACCCTTTGCCGCGCGACCTCATTTTCCGGCCGCCCTGACCGGATCACTCGTGGCTCTTGCCGAGGTCCCCGGCTACGCGATCGAGCCCTGGCTTCGGTTGTCGTCCTGGCGGTTTTTGGCAACGCCGCCGGCGGCGGCGCGACCCGTGCGCAAGCTGACGATGGGCGACGGTGTGATGGTATACGAGGCCGCCAGCTAGAACTGGCTGACGTCGATCAGTGGTTCTTTTTACCGTTCGGTCCGATCGCCGGTGGCTTGGCTGATTTGCAGATCTCCTCGAGGTCCATTCCAATCGCCTTGGCAAGCTTGACCATGTAGGCGATGAAATTCACGGACAAGGGCTGACCGACCTCCACGACGGCGTCGAGGTCGACATTGACCTGCGTTTGGACGGCATTCACCGGCGGCAACCGGCCAAACTTCAGGACAAGCGACCCGGTCTTGGGATCGAAATCGAAGCTATTGTAGTCGACTTCGAATAGCTGCGTATTCGGCGTCACCTTGTTCACGAACTCGACCATCACACTCGCTCCTGACGCTGGGCCAATTCAATTGTCTTTCCCATACACGGTGGCTCAGGCCGAATGCGGTGAGAGTGGTTCAAAAGACAACTTTTCCCCGCAAACCAAGGGCCAGGCTTCGCTCGGACGAACTTTGAGCCGAGGCCCTTCCAATCGAGCGACGGAGTAAGGCGGTCCGCCGGGCTGTGGCGCCACGGTGTTCGTATACGGCCCGTCGCGCCGTGGATTCCCAGTGGGCGGAGCGGCTAGACATCTGCTCGGCAGGGCAGCCGCGCGCTTCGCGGTCTAGAAGGAGACCGCGAATGTGCCGGTTACTGGTGACGAATCGTAAGAGTCGACGGCCTTCACGGTTATCCCGGTTTGGGTGCAATGCCCGGTCGGCGAGGTTACCTTGATTTGGCCGGTTGCCGTAGAGACCAGGGTCACAGAGACGCCTGAGCAGCCAGTCCCGGCCGACTGCAGCGAGTATGCCACCGAGCCGCCGGCGGAGACAACGACCGGAGCAGGAGCCGTGAATGCAGTGCCCAAAGTCCCTGCCAGGGTGCCCGAAGGGAAGTTGACGGCAAATGGATTCGTCACACGGATCGTGAAGGAGCCGGCTGTTGCCTTGGTCGAGCCGGACTGGATGTAGGCCGAGATGTTATAGGTCACGATCGCATTGTTCGGCACGGGCGCGGCGTAATAGACAAAGCAGGTGCCCTGGGTCGAGCCCGCCGGGATGCCGCCAACCTTGTAGTTGGCAGCCTTCGCCGTCGAGCAGTCCGACGCTGAGGATGCCGTATAGGTCAATGCCGGATAGGTTCCCGCCGCCGTCGGACTGATGCTTGATGACGTTGTCTGGAAGACCCAGTCACCGACGAAGTTGCTGACCGCCCAGAGCCCGGTATAGGGCGCCGGCGCGGTGGCACGCGCGTTGATCGGCGACCCGAAGGGCAACGCGACTTGTGCTCCCGGGGTTGCGATGCTCGTGGCGATGTTGAACGATCCACTCGTGGCGTTTGAACCGTTCGAATCGACCACCTTCATCGTGAAGTTGGCGTTGCAGCTTGTGGACGGAACAGTTCCGCTGATGATGCCGGCCGAAGAGTCGAACGACAGACCGCAAGCCGAGGTCACCGGTGTCGATCCGTTCAGCAGAAGCGTATAGGTCGGTGTCCCGAGCAGACCGGTGACGGTCGGTGCCGGAAAGTTTGCGCCGTTATTTGTCAAAACAAAGTAAGCCGACTGCGACATAGCAATCGACATGGCCTGCAGCTGCGTCGACAGCGACACAGTCTTTGTCACCGTGTCACCGAGCGGACCCATGTCCTTTGCGGAGATGGTGATCGTGTCGTTCTCGAGTCCTGTCGGTGTGCCCGAGATCGTCAGTGTCTGGTTGCCAGCTCCGCTCGGGGTGATGGTCATCCAGGAGGGTGCGCCCGTGACCGACCACTCGTAGGATCCGCTCTCGCCGGAAACAGTGAGGGTCGCCGAATACGGCGTGCCGGCAATCCCAGCGGTTGGCGGCGATCCGCTCAAGGCGAGCGGACTCTCGATCACAACACTGAAGGGCTCGGTCGACACACTTCGGACGCCGTCCGTCACCGTGACGACGAGGCCAGGAAAGGTCCCTGCCTGACCAGGAACAGTGATGAACTTTCCGGCGTTCGGATCTCCCCGCGTCCCGTCGAACACGAGACCCGTCGGCAGCGTTCCGGCAATGGAGTAGCTGTAGTTCCCAGCCCCTCCGGCCGCAGTGAAACCCGGGAAGTAGGCCGATGGAGTAACGTTCGACAGCCAGACAGCCGCAGCTCCCGTCGGTCCCGAAGCCGGCGAGATTGATAGCTCCGGCTGGACATGAATGTTCATCTGGACCGGCACGCTGCTCTCGCCACGTGCGTCGATGGCGGTGACGGTCACATTGGTCAAATCCGCCCCCACCTGTGGGGTACCGCCGATGCCGGAGTCCGAGAATGACAGACCATTCCAAGCGCCGGATACGATGGTCCCCGTGCCAGCGCTGCCCGTTCCCCCCGCAAAGGCGATTCTATAGGGGCCCGTGCCGCCCGACGCTGAGAGCGCATAGGAGACCACCGTCTCCTTCGCGATCATAGATGGCGGCGATATCGAAGCCAACGCCACGGGCTGCTCGATCGAAAGCGCGAACGGCGTTGCCGTTGTCGCGGAAAGCTCGGTCGACGCGTCCGTCACGCGGATGGTGAAGCCTGTTTGGTCACAGGTGCCAGTTGGCGTTCCGGAAATCGCCCCACTCGAGGTGGAGAACGACAGACCCGTACAAAGTGCTGCGAGGTTCGAAACCGGAGCGCCGCCTTGCAGCAATGCAAACGACACCGATCCGACGTTGCTCGCATAGGTTGGCGCTGGAGCGGTCAGTGCCTGACCGACGTTCCCAAGAACCGTCCCGGTCGGTCCTCCGGAGATCGTCACTGTCGAAATGACCATGAGCGTGAAGGATTGGACGGTAATCGTGTCCCCAAATCTTCCCGCGTCGGTCACCGTAATGGTGATCAGGCGCCCGGGATCACCCTGCGTTGGTGTCCCTGATAGCGTAAAGGTATTGTTTCCGGGACCACTCGGCGTGGCGGTCAACCACGACGGACCATTGGTCATCAGCCAATTGTAGCTGCCACTCTCACCGGATGCCGTGAAGACCGCATAGTACGGCTGCCCGACGGTCGCGGTTGATGGGGCCTGGCCGCTCGCCGATAGCGCATCCAGGACCGTGAGCTCGAACGGGTCCGTCGTCGCCGTGACTTGCCCGTCGCTGACCGCCACCGACACGGTATAGTTACCCGCGCTGCCCGGCGCCGGCGAACCAACGAGCTTCCCGGCGGCAGTCAGAACGACACCGTTCGGAAGTGTTCCCGAAGCAACCGAGAAAGTGTCTGCGCCCTGCCCTCCTGAGGCCGAAAACGATCCGGAAACCTGCTTCCCGACCACAATGGTCGCCTGGTCGCCAACGATGCCGTAAGTCGGCGAAATTGCCAGCGCTGGCCCAATCGACACGACCAGATTGGCCGTCGTGCTGCTCCCCTCGGTGTCGGTGACGACAATGGAGCCCTGCCACTGACCTTGCGCGCCGGGGATCCCTGAGATCGTCGCGGTCGAGGCATTGAACGAAAGTCCGAGAGCCGCGAGCGAGCCGGATTGATTGGTCAGCGCGTAGGTGTAATGGCCCGAGCCGCCCGAAACAGAAGGAGTATAGGTGTAGCTCTCGCCAACCGCACCGGACGAAGGCGCGCCAGACACGACTACCGACGGATCCACGGAGATTGAGAAGCTCCCCGATGTCGCCTGCGCGCCATCGAAGGAATCGACGACCCGCATTGCAAGGCCCGATACTGTACATCCGGCCGTCGGCACTCCGGCAACGGCTGTCCCATTAAAGCCCAATCCTGGACAGACGGTGCCGAGATCAAAGGGAGCGCCGTTTCGCAACAGATCTACTGAAGCGGTGCCGAGAATATTGGCAACAGCCGCAGTCGGCGCTCCGACGAGCGCATGCCCGACGATTGCGCTGACACTGGTCGGATCTGCAATGGTCGGCGGCCCCGCAATCGTCAGAGCGAACGAAGGCGCAATAGCGCTTTCACCATTCTCCGCCGCGGTAGCGGTGACCGTGTACCTGGTGACATTGCTCACCGAAGGAGCTACCCCGGAGAAAGCGTTGCCTGAAACGGACAGGGTCAGCGGGGGCGCAAGGATTGCCGACGCATCGAAGGACCACACCGGCACATCGAAGTTCGTTGACAGCGTCCCGGAGATCTGCGCTCCCGATCGCAACAGCGAGGCCGTCGACAAGCTTGCCGTTGCGCTCGCCGGCAAGACCGTGATCGAGAACGGCGCTGACGCCGCGGTCTCGATGCCGTCAGTTACCGAGACAACCACTGGGCCGACCGTCCCAACATTTGCCATCGACGGGACACCGCTCAATGCCCCCGATCCGGCGTTCAAGGAGACCCACGAGGGTAGATTTCCGGAACTCACCGAATAGATCGTCCGGCCGTTGCCGCCCGATGCCGTGAGTGCCGCCGAGTAAGGAATACCAGCGACTGCAGTCGGCGAAGGACTGCCCGCGATCGACATCGCGCCGTAGACCATTACGGTCGCCGGTAGTCCTGGCGCCGACGCATAGCGGCCGATCCCATCGCTCGCGCCGAGCGCCGTCACCGTGAATGTCCCGGCAGATGTCGGAGCACCAGTGACGGCTCCTGTCACGGGGTCGACATTCACGCCAGGAGGAAGGCCGGTCGCCGAGAACGTGACCCCGTCAATGCCGCCGTTTACATGAAGCGCAACCGGCTGACTGTTGAGGTCGACCACAGGCTCTCCAACGGTCATCGCCCGCGGCAATGAGCCCGACACGGAAAAACCCGGCAAGGAGACCGAGATCGTATAGTCCGCAGAATTCACCGTCGCGCCCAGAGCGTCGGTTGCACTCACCGCCAGCCCACCGAAGGTCCCGGCAGTGTCCGGCGTGCCCGATGCTTCACCCGTCGCAGGATTGAGCGTCAACCAGCTCGGCCACCCACCAACCTGCGCATAGCGGTACGGCGCGGTCCCACCGATCGCCAAAAAACTCGCCGCATACTGCGCGCCCACTGTGGCCTGTGCCGGCAGAGCGCCTGCAAGAGCCATTAGCCCCTGGGGGCGAATGGTAATCGACATCGCACCCGTTGAAGCTGTGCGTCCCGCACCATCGGTCACGGTGAGCGAAATTCCCCCGTAGGTCTCGGCCTGACTCGGAGTGCCCGCCAGGATGCCGCCGGCGTCAAAGGACAAGCCGGGTGGCAGCGAACCGCTGATCGACCACACATAGTCGCCGTCGCCGCCGGCGGCCCGCCATTGCGCTGAATATGGCTGACCAACGACCCCGTTCGAGGCGCCGCCGGACGCGACCACAACCTGCGACACCACGGTCATGGTGAAAATCTGACTTGCCGCAGAGTTGCCGTGGGCATCCGTGCCGGTGACCTGCAGGTTCGGGTAGGTTCCTTCCTGCGTAGGCACACCAGAGATCGCTTGCCCCGAGAATGAAAGCCCCGGAGGAAGGTCACCGGTCAGGGCAAGATTGTAGGGCGGTGCGCCGCCTGAGGGCGTGAAATTATAGAAAAAAGACTGACCCAGCGCAGCTTGCGCCGGCCCGGCGGGCAGCCCGAACGATCCGCCTGGCGTCGATTGCACATTCAGCGTTACAGGTCCGGACGCTGTGCGTCCGTCCGTATCCGTGACCGTTACCGCAAGGATGACTGTGCCCGCCACGTTCGGCGTGCCGCCGATATTGCCCCCTAGCCCGTGCAGCCCATCGGGCAATCCGGCGATGGCGTAAGAGTATGGTCCTCGTCCACCTGTCGCGCGCAGCTCGGCGCCGTACCCGGAATACTGCCTGGCGTCAGGCAAGCTTTGCGGCAGCGCGAGCGCCTCATTGACGTAGACCGCGATGGGACCGAACGAGGCCAATCGACCGTCAGCGTCGGTGCCCGATGCGCCGAGCGAGTAGACGCCAGGCGTAGCAAACACTCCCGAGATAGTTGCAAACCCCGTTCCGTTTGAGGCGGTGAGACCAGGCACGTCAGTCTCGGTCGCCATCGCATAGGGCGCGACGCCACCCTGCCCAGTGAAGGTCAGTGCCGCCTGATCACCGACGACGGCCGTCACCATTCCGCTGCCCGCGATCGCAAACGGCGTGCGGATCGAGAAAGGGTCAACCACCAGTGTGGCCACCCGCGCTTCCGCATTTGCAGTGCCATCCGACACGCGCACGACCGCCGAGAACGCGCCAGATACCAGCGGCGCACCAGCGATGACGCCGCTGGTCCCACCCAAGGACAGGCCGGGCGGCAAGGAGCCCGAGACGACAGCAAATGAGGTCGGCCCCTGAGCGCCGGTGACGGTCGGGCCTTCGGTGAAGGCAGTGTCATTCGAGATATGATCCGGCGTCGCGTAGCTTAGCGACAGCGTCGATCCCTGCCCGGGCGGTGGATCGGACTGCTGCTGATTGCCCCAGCCGCCGTACATGCGGAAATACTGGTAAGTTGCACGCGCTGGAGCGGCGGCCGCCAGAACGACGCTTCCGATCGTGAGCGCCGCGGCGAACGCCCTGCGACGCGCCCCGCCCCTTTTTCCCACCAGGACAAGCTTCGGCATCGTACGGCTCTGTACCCACTCTGAAGGATTCAATTACCTGCCAAATACCATGGCAAGAACAACAATCCAGAGGATTTCAAAGCCAGAAACTTACAGACACAATATTGTAATGAAGTTCCATGCGCGCGAGAGCTTTCGCAAGCTTGAATCTTTGCCAAGGATTCGTTGTTGGCTTGTCGAAAACAACATCGTTCAACGACAAGATCCAACGGCTTACGGCGTCGGCGAATGCCCGTTCTCCGGTTCGTTCTCGAGCTCGGCAGCCCATTCCTGCTCCAGCATCGAGCGACGGGAATTGAAATGGTGCGCGATCGCGGCGTCCGGATCCCTCACGTCGTGATCGACGTTGGCGACAAGCTTGTAGAGCCGACAAAGATCTGCCGGAGAAAGCGCCAGCAGGTATTCGACATACTCGCTGTAATGATCGAAGTGCATCGGGTTGTGCCCGCGCTTCGGCTGCGGACCGTCCCATGCTCGCAAATAGAGCCAGCCGTTCTGACGCCCTCTCGTCCCGAATTCGTACGAACCTTCATCCTCGCCAGGATAGGTGTCGTACGAACCGTCCAGAAACTGACTGAGCTCATCCTCGCAGGCCTGCCAAAACACCTCATCGCAATGCTGCTGGAGATACTCCTCCCAGCGTTTGTCGAAACGATCGTCAGTTGCGATCTCGCCCTTGCCGTTGACCGGGAAACCGCGGGCCTTGATATTCCAGGCGATCGCCGCACCGTGATGGTCCGGCGGCTTCATCTCGTGGTTCCCAAGGAAAACGAGCATTTGCTCGCGCGTACGACAGGGAAACTTCAGTCCGCCGGCGTCGACCTTATCGTCGAGCTCCTTCATTTCGGGCGTGCGGATGTCCGTTCC
The DNA here is from genome assembly GCF_054063755.1 of Bradyrhizobium sp. USDA 4341. NCBI lineage: Bacteria > Pseudomonadati > Pseudomonadota > Alphaproteobacteria > Hyphomicrobiales > Nitrobacteraceae > Bradyrhizobium > Bradyrhizobium sp. USDA 4341. The sequence continues at coordinate 709,495 of NZ_JBSSGO010000001.1, forward strand.
GGTCTCAGAAGCCATCCCCGTGCGGATCGCATGGCGGAGCCCGTCGTCCTCGACATAGTCCGGTTCGCGTCGCGCCTCGATGTCAGGAGCGACCCCTTTCCGGAAGCGCTTGTTGGTCCGGCAAAACTCCGAAAACTCCGCCCAGTTCATTCCCAGGATGCGGTGATATTCAGCCTTTTGCTGCCTGGTCGGGACAGAGTACCCACTGCTCGCGATGAGATGCTGATCCAGCAGAACGGAAGTCTTATCCTCATCGAGGATAGCGATACCGTTGTATTCAGTGCCGATAATCCCGGCGTCATAGGCTGAAGAAACAACGACCGTGAAAGTCCTCGTCGACGTCCCGTCGGCCGAAAACCGCTTCTGGGCCTTCCATCCCTCCTTATAGAGATACGGTCCAACGCGACGATCCATGGCTCTTCCTGTCAAACTCGATTCTACTGCAGCCGGACCATAGGCCGCCTGGCCGCAAGCCGCCAGACCTACGAATTACGAGGAAATCGGCCGAATCGCGTGGACCCGGTGACAACTCCCCGGCAATTTCGCCTCCATGAGCCAGCCGAACGAACCGAACACAGCCAAGCGGCAAAGCATCGCGGCCCGCATCCGCGCACTGCTTGCCAAGACCGTCGCCAATGGCTGCACCGAAGATGAGGCAATCGCCGCCGCCGAAAAGGCGGCCGCGCTCCTTGAGCAGTACAACCTCTCGATGGACGAAATCGAGATGCGCGCCTCCCCGTTCGCCGGAGCCGAGCAAGCCCACACCGACGACGACGTTGGGCCCCGCTTCTACACCGTCGCCAATGCAATTTCCGCCTTGACCGGCGCCCGCAACTGGATCAGCCCGCCAGGAGTTCATCCGGTCGTCTACTCGTTCTTCGGGATGACCCATGAGGTCGAAATCGCGCAGTACCTGCTGGATATCTGCGCTCGGGCGGTTCGTTCGGAATGCGCCGCCCGCGACGGAGAATGGGCCTTCTATCGGCTTTCAGTCCGCCGAACCAAGCGCATAGCCTTCCGTGACGGAATGGCCGACAGTCTCAGCAAGCGTATCAGGGCACTCAAGCCAAAAACCAGGACCGGGACCGGCCTGATCGTGCTTCACGACGCGCTGATCGACGAGGAAATGATCCGCCGGGGCCTCGCCATCCGCACCAGGCGGCAGCCCGGAAGCTTCGATTTCGACGACTCTTATCTCGAGGGCCGTGCGGCCGGCGACCTTGTGGCACTGGACCCTGGCATCAAATCGCCGGAACGCGTATCCGGCGTGCTTCCCGGTCAGACCAGCGATACGCAGTGAGCGTCCTGCGAACGCGTTGGATACGCCTGGCAAACCCCTCGACGCGGGCGCGACAACGGCCTCACGATCTTACGGAAGGATCCGGCTGAAAAACAGCGATAGCCATTGCGCAACAGCGCTTCCCGCAGCAGAGCGTGCCCCACGCCAATGACAGCGACGGCCGAGAAAAACTCGGCGTGTGCAAGCCGTTCGGCCTCCTTCATGAAGGTGCGGAAGATCCCCGTCCCGATCAGGGCCGGAACCCGTTCCGCTCCAGCTAGGTGGCGCTCCCGATGAACTTCGGCCGCCGGGCCCTGGATTGCCGCATCGAGCAGTTCGAGATCGAAGGCATTGCCAAGCCGCGATCGCCGAACCCTGACCTTCAGCCAGTTCCCGTCGAACCTGCCAGGCTCATCGTACCGCACGACCGCCTCGACGATCGCGTCAGCGAAGAACATCTCGAACGGCGCCGGGCGGTCGCCTCCCCGCGCCTTCTCCCATCCCGCGATCGTCTTGATCTCATCCAGCCCCGTCATCCCGATCTCCATTCACGGATTCGCTTACGATCCCTCAAAAAATCGAACCCGTCGAGACGGCGACGCGCGTAAGCTGTTAAGCACCTCCTCAAGGACGTTTTGGATTCCGTTTCCGCCCTGGGCTCAACACGCGAAAGAGACGACGAAGTGAGCGAGGTGCCCCCGCCTCAGGCGAATGATGCGAAGACCTTCGACCGATTGGGAGTCCGTGCGGACACGGCCGACCTCCGCGATGCGCCACCACTCCCCGGCTACGGCGTGGTCTGGATCGCATCGTCCCTTGAACGCCGTCCCGGACGCCCGACGACTGCGACGGCCGAGCGAACTCCCAACTTGCCAATTGCTGAAGACGCCCTCAACAATCGAACCATGACCGACGCCGAAGCCATCATGGACGTCATCAGACAACGCGAAGCGAAGATCCTCGCTTCGACCTCGCTGATGGTGGACCTCCAAAATCCCTTCAGACGTCCCGCAATGAGCGCTCGCGACGTCGCCTGGGAGCTGAAATGGATCAAAACAACCCCGACAGGTCGCGAGTCGCCCGACACCGAAAGAGTGAAGAGAGAGTTCGCCCGCCTCTGCGCCGCCGGCGAGCTGGTCGAGGCCGGCTCTTTCCGAACCCTGCACGCCGGCGCCTCCACGACGCTTTGCTATTGCACACCGGGTTACATGGTCCGCAGGCGAGCTCGGATCGTCGAGCTATGCGGTTCGGAAGCCAACGAGACCGAACCTGCCAATCTCCCTCGGCCGTGACGCAGACAAGGATTCGATAACCCTACCAGAACTCCGGGCATTGATCCTGGCCGACGACCAGCGTATATCTCTCCCCGCCGGTTCGCCGGCTATGGGGATAAACGCAGTCGTAATAAACCATTCGGACCCGGGGGCGGTACCCGGCGCCTCCACCAGAACCCATCGTTTCAGGTGGTTTCCGGCGGGGGCGAAATAGGATCGACGAGGGCGTAAAAGGCGAGCCTTCCCCCGGTATTGTTCCGCCGTCATCGGGCTAATGCATAGTTGCCAATGACAACAATGCTCGGTTTGCTCTCGCTGCTTAAAGCAGCGCCGGCAGGCCAATCGAAGCCCCTGGGGGTTGCACCCTAGGGCGAGGTCCCCGAGGTACCTGGCAACAGAAACCACGTTCGACCGGAGGGGCGGAAGTCGCGAGACTTCTGACCCCGAAGGTCTCTTCACCTACACGCGCCAATCCGTCCTCACAGCATCGGCTCACTGACGACTGCTCCGCCATCTCCCGCGCAGCACGGTGGAATGCGGGGACTGACCGGAGCCACCGGCCGCAGGCCAACGATCTTCTCGTTGCCTGATGCGCCCACCGCATGGAATGTCGAATCCTTGCTGGAGGGGCATATTTTATGAACGTCCTTGTCGAAGAAGTCGTCTCGGAAGCCAAGCGCGTCTCCGACCTGTTGTCTGTCGATCCCTTTGGTCCTGCCATGGTGGGCGGATTCTGGAATCCGGTCATGGCCAAGAGCGACGACGACATCCCCATCCTGGCCGAGCTCGAGACCTTTGGCATTCGCGGCGCCCCGTTCACGATGCGTGTGCGGTTCCTGCCGACGGACGCCGTCCTCGCCGCGGTCCTGAGGGCCTATGGACCGCAGGCCGGCGCACTTATGAGTGAGTGGCGCGCGCTGTTCGACCGCCTCGACGGTGGCCTCGATCGCTTCGTCAACGAGACCGCATATAAGGAATTCCTCGACTACAACTTCCGCTACGAGGTCTCCGATCGCACGGCGATGCGCCTAATCCTCGGACGTGGTGGATTGACCGAGGCCCAGTCGCTGTATGCGGCCGCCGCCGACATTGCAGCTGGACCCGCTCCGCGCCTGCCCGAACAGCACGCCCTAGAGGATGCGCTGGTTATGACGAGCTACGTCCGAAACAAAGTTCCGGTGACGTTCCTGGCCATGTTCGATCGCGACAAGAAAGGCCTGCCGCCGGAGAAGCGTACCGTCAGGCTGCTCAGCTTCTCCCCGAGAGGAAAGCCACGCGTCAAAACTCCCACCCGAGCCGCAGCCAGACGGCTGAGGGAGGGCTTTCGCGTCTCCAATCCCTATTGGGGCTGGCCATCCTTCCGACAGACTTGCGGGCGCGCGCTCCAGGATACGGTCGGCATCCACCATTTAACCCTGACGCTTCTCGATATGGCCCGCCAGGGCACCTCGAAAGCCTTCCTGAAGAACGCCACGTTCAAGGGAGGGACGTGGGTCGTCGGTTTGGAAGACGTCCGGCGGGAAGCTGATGTCGCCTGCGCCCTGATCCGCGCCGTCGGCCACGAATGGCCCCGCCTACTTGCACCTATCGGCTCCAATGATGGGCTCGACCCTTGCTTCATCGTCCAGGAATTCAGGCCTTTCAAATATGAGCACAGGTTCTTCATCGTGGCTGACCGAATCGTCGCCTCGACGCCGTCCGATCGCACGCTGACAATCCTCGACGCTCAGCCCGGCCCGCGGAGGCTCGATCCGCGCGTCGCCGTCCTCGAGCAACCGGCGGATCGGGCTGGCGCCTTCGACCGCGGCACCACAAGCTCCGTGGAGAACCGAAAGATGGTTGCCGACATGGCGCGGCTCGTCAGGCGGTTCCTGAGAAGCCACAATGAAGGGGATTCGCGCTACATTCCCAGGCCGCCGGCTTATGTCATCGATGTTGGCGCTGGACCGGACGGCATCGGCCTGATTGAGGTCAATACATTCCGCAATTCCGGCCTTTACGCCGTCGATTACGGGAAGATCGCACAGGCCTTCCGCGCCAAGGATTCGTGGATTGAGCGCTCATTCGCGCTGCGGCTGCTGGCCAGTATCGAGGCCGGCTCCAACCCGGAGAAAATGATCAAGGTCGTCTTCGAAATGGCTTCCCCGATTGGCGGCACTGAAACCTGGAAAGTTTCTGACCAGGGATCATGGCGCGCGCTTCCCGACAATGCGACCGCCGGGTCGGCAGACGATTGACGCCTGTCCACGTCTTCCACAGCCCGGAGCGCACACAGATACGAATCCTTGCTTGTGACGCGCAACGCAAGCGGGCACAGCTTAATCCGAAACAGGGAACAGAAGATTATGAAATTCACCGTCGAACGAGAGGCCATGCTCGTGGCCATGGGTCGCATCTCGCGCATCGTTGAAAGAAAGAACACGATTCCGATTCTCGCCAACGTCGTTCTGACGGCAGAGGGCAACAAGCTGACGCTTCGCGCCACGGATCTCGATCTGCAACTCACGGAGACCATCGCCGCGAAGATCACGACCTCGGGCACCACCACGGTCCCCGCGCACATGACCTTCGATATCCTCAAGAAGCTGCCCAACGGCAGCGAGGTGCTGTTTGAGCACCAGGATGCGACGCTTGTCGCCAAGTCCGGACGCTCACGCTTCAAGCTGCTCACGCTTCCGACCCAGGATCACCCGGCGCTCGAGATCGGCGACATGTCGGTGTCGTTCGACCTCACGGGCGCAGATCTCTCGTCACTGCTCGATCGCACCCATTTCGCGATCTCCACCGAGGAAACCCGCTACTACCTCAACGGCATCTATTTGCATCCGGTTACCGAGGGCAACACAAAGCACTTGCGCGCGGTGGCGACCGACGGGCACCGTCTTGCACAGACCCAGGTCCCCTGCCCGACACCGGCGACCTCGATGACGGGCGTCATTGTCCCCCGCAAGACCGTTGGAGAGCTCCAGAAGCTCGTCGATGGGCTGGAGGGGGATGTCACGATCGATCTGTCCACGCAGAAGATCCGCGTGACCGCCGGCGACACCATCATCACGTCCAAGCTGATCGACGGCACCTTCCCGGACTACGGTCGTGTCGTACCCGCCAACAACACCAAAGTGATGGTGATTGATAAGCGCGATTTCGCCGACGCCGTCGACCGGGTCGCCACAGTTGCTCCGGACAAGAGCCGGGCGGTGAAGCTCACCCTGTCGGACGGGCGCCTGATCATGGTCGTCGACAATCCGGACAGCGGCGCGGCGACCGAGGAGCTCGACGTTGACTACGGTGGCGAGCCGTTGGAGATCGGTTTCAATTCTCGTTACCTGCTGGACATCACCTCCGAGCTCGATGGCGAACGGGCGATCGTGAAGTTCAACGATCCCGGCTCCCCGGCGCTGGTTCAATCCGAAGGAGATTCGAATTCGATTTATGTCCTGATGCCGATGCGAGTGGCGGTGACCGGCTAGATGCCTACAGGAACCACCATGCGGGTAACGAACCGCAACCGGCAGCTTCTCGCTGCAGAGCTCGCCTTCGAGAAGGCGCGAGCGCGGCTTAAAAGCGCGCGGAAACTCGCTGCCGGTTCCTGCAAGCATCCTGTCGTCTATCAGGCCCGCCTTCTCAGTGACGGCCCCAACCCCTTCGGTCGCATTTGCTCCTGCTGCTCGTATGAAGAGCACGCGTGGTGGTGGCCCGCCACGAGCGCATCCAGTCCCGACCGTGAAGGCTCATTCCGTTCCAAGTTGAACGGTGCGGCCATCGAGTGCAGCAAAGGCGAATTCTATTCGTTTCGGTAGTACGTACCCGTAGCGGTGCGGCCTTCGATTGGCAACTTTCCGACGGCACATGCAAGATGCCCGCCAGAGGCGTTCTCAATGAAATGGTTCGAAGTCGACAAGGCGGGACTCCGCAAGCTCATGGAGCGCAGAGGAGGCAAGTCCTTCGCGGTCGCGGAGCTGTTGCAGAACGCCTGGGATGCACCTGGCGTCACGCGGGTCGACCTGACGATCTCCCCTGTGCCTGGCGAAGCCAAGGCCACCCTGAGCATCATCGATGACAGCCCGACAGGCTTTACCGACCTGGCTCACTCTTTCACGCTTTTCGCCGACAGCACCAAGAAATCCGACCCTACCCTGCGCGGCCGCTTCAATCTCGGTGAAAAGCTCGTTCTCGCGTTGTGTCAGAACGCGAGTATCGCCACGACCACCGGGACAGTGGTGTTCGACGGGACAGGCCGGCACGACTTCCCACGCCGGAAGCGCCCGGCCGGCACGGAGTTCACCGCGACCATGGCGATGACACGAACCGAGCTCGCCGAGGTCGCCGACTTTTTGCGATCAGTGATCCCGCCCGTACACATCGTCACCCGCATCAACGGCAGGCTCCTGCCGCAGCGCGAGCCCATCCTCTCGTTCCAGTGCGCCCTGCCGACAGAGATCGCCGGCGAAGACGGCGTGCTGCGCCGGACCACGCGCAAGACCACGGTCTCGCTCTATGAGCCTGCACCCGGCGCGCAGCCCAAGATCTGCGAGATGGGCATCCCGGTTACCGAGAGCGATCGCTTCGATGTCGACGTCGGCCAAAAGGTCCCGCTGTCCCTGGAGCGCGATTCCTTACCGCCGGCCTACATCCGCGAGCTGCGCGCCGCCGTCCTGAGCAACGCCGCGCACCTGTTGGACGAGAAGGAAGCCGATTCCGCCTGGGTGTCGGACGCCATCGAACACCGGAACGTCGATCCCGGAGCGGTCAGCGAAGTCATCACCAAACGGTTTGGCGACAAGGTCGTCGCCTACGATCCTTCCGATCGAGAGGCGAACGATATCGCCGCCTCCCGCGGCTACCGCGTCATCCACGGCGGGACCTTCACCGGCGCGCAATGGGAAAACGTGCGCGCCAGTGGCGCCGCCAAGCCAGCTGGCCAGGTCACGCCGAGCCCGAAACCCTTCGATCCCAATGGCGAGCCAGCCAAGCGGGTCGAGCGTACGCCGGCGATGGAAGCCTTTGCCGGGTTCTGCCAGGCCTTCGCCCAGGCCACCATCGGCCACGAGATCGAAATCGAGTTCCTGGCGTGGTTCAACGCAACCGCGGCCTATGGGCGGCGCCGCATGAGCTTCAATGTCGGGAATCTCGGACCCGAATGGTTCGAGGGGGCCCTACGGGTCGAGCAGATCGACCTCGTCATCCACGAGCTCGGGCACGAATACGCGGCGAACCATTTCAGCCGCGAGTACAATGACGCCCTGACCAAACTCGGCGCCCAGGCCGTCAGGCTCGCGCTCGACAACCCGGGTCTGTTCGATATCACGCACTACGCGCCAACAGCGGCCGATCCGCCGACATTCCAACGCTGACAGGCGATCAGGCGGTCACCGCCGCCTCGTTGGCCTCCGGAGCGCCGGCAGGCGGCTCAGCGGCTTTGCCGTCGCCGTCGGCGCCTTTTCCCGAGTCCTTTTCGGTCTTCTTGGCCGTGGCCGGCTTCTTCAGCGCCTTCGGACCCTTCTCGATCCGCTCGGTCAGCTTGGCCAGGCTTGCCTGGCGCTTTTCGAGATCGGCTCGTTCGGCGGCCATCCTGTCGGCGATTTTCTTCTCGACGCGCTCTTTGAGGTCCACGAGATCCTCGAGCGAGGCGCTGTCGATGGCAGTTTGGTCGATCACAGTTCTTCTCCTGCAGGGCTTGATGTTGGGACTGGACATGAATGCTTGCGGTCCAGGGCGGCCCTTCGCAAGAGGATTAACCACGCCGTCCACCGTCGACGTCCGCTATCGAATCCTTACGGGACGGAACCCGCTCCCGGCGGTATGATCCGCGGTCCGTTGTGACCTGCTGTCCGAGGACCTACGGTCAAACTCACACCGGAGAACGGCCATGGCGATCATCGAGCGAACTTTCATCAACCACCACATCGAAGTCCATGAAACGAACGGCCGGATAAGTGTCCGGTTGATCGATGAGTCCTTCGGCCCCGGCGAGGTGGTCGATGAGTCGCGGGTCATCGAGCCACTCGGTTCCAGTTTCCTGATACCCGTCCACTCCGGGGGATCCACTCCTGGCTCGGCCGAAGAGGTCGTCTACATTCTCTCCAAGCTGAAGATGGCGGTGAGGCTGTCCGACGAGGACGGGGAGAACCCGATCGTCGTCGACCATTCCTACCTGCCGGCCGCGGACGACCAGCGGCTTGAATTCATCATCGCCGACTGGTCCTCGATGAGGCAGGTCGAGCGAGATCTGGAGGACGGCGCCCGCAAGGAGCCTCCCGAATGGTACGTCACGCTGAAGTCAATGCGAGCCAATCCCGTCCGCTCGCTGTTCTGAGGTCCGTCAGCACGGCGCGGGGCTCGCCGTGTCGGTCATAGCGTAGGCCTCGAACACTGCCGCTCTTGACATCTCCCGACCGTCGAACTCGATCCTGCCGTCCTCGTGCACGATGCACGGCAGGATGTAGTCCTCCAGCTCGTCATCCTCGTCGCGCTCGCCGTCCTCGATCTCCTGGGCGTGCTCGGCAATATCGGCATCCAATTCCTTGCGGGCATCCTCTTCCGTCGTGTGAAGGAACGGCGCATAGGCCTCGAGCGCATCTACTTCCGCAAGCGGTGCGTATGCGGGCTGCGGTCCGTTGACATCCATCATCCGGATCCAACGCTGTGCAGGATAGAGCGGCTCAGACGCCAACGCCATGGGTACTCTCCAATTGGCTATTCGGATTTCGGTGTTGAAGCACGTCGATCCTGGTCCGGAATGTCTTAAGCTGCTTTCGCAGCTTCAACGTCCGTGTTTCCGGGACGACGCACGGGCTGACGCCCCACGTTGGCGTCCCCGGGCGGCTTGCCCCGCCCGTCGTGCCGCAGGGCACGATCCAGTATGTTCAGCGCCGCGTTGTGATCGCGGTGCAGGTCGGCGCCGCAGCCACAGCGATGGCGGCGCTCCGCCAGCGTCTTCTCCACCGCGGCGCCGCAGGACGAGCAGTCCCGCGAGGTGTTGCGTGGATCGATCTTCACCACCGTCCCACCGGCTCTTGCAGCCTTGTAGGTCAACAGTTCGATCAGACGCGCGGGCGATGCGTCCAGCATCGCCCGGTTCAACCCGGCTTTCTGCCGGACGTTCTTCCCCGGCTCGCCGGCGCTCCCTCGCGCCGAACCGGTCAGGTTCTTCAAGCGAAGCTCTTCGACGCCGATCAGCGCGTAACGCCTGGCCAGATCGGCCGACACCTGGTGCAGGTGGTTGGAGCGGACGTTGGCGACCGCACGCTGAAGCCGGGCCAGACGCTCACGGACCTTGGCGCGGCGCCTTGAGCGGCGCTTGCAGCGCGCCAGCGCGCGCTGCGCGATACGCAGGTCGCGCTCGCGGCGAGACCGCGGACGCACGTTCTCGATATGCCGGCCCTCGCTCGTCGTCACGAGATGCTCGATGCCGACGTCAAGCCCGACGGCCGTCTCCGGCCGGGCATGAACGGCGGCGACGGGGACATCAACCACCAGGCAAACGTACCAGTGCCGGCCCTTCCGCGAGAACGCCGCGGTCTTCACCGCTGCGTCCGGCGGGAGCTCCCGATGCAGCCGCAGGCGCAGCGCGCCCGCCAGCGGCTTGAACCGCAGCTTGTTTCCCTGGAGCCGGATCCCGGCCCACTCGGCAAAGCCAAAACAGTCCCAGCGGCTCCTGCTCCGGAAGCGAGGGAAGCCGCCCTTCTGGCCGCGCTTCACGCGTCCGAAGAACCCCTTCATCGCGTCGTCGACGCGCCCCAGCGTCCACCGCGACAGGTTAACGGGGACGTCGCCGTAGTCCGGGTCGAACGACCGGATCTGCGTCAAGGACTTGCACTGGTCGAACCTCGAGATCGAGACCTTCCGCTTCGCCCAGGCGTCGCGGCGCTCCTGCAGCGCGGCGTTGTACAGCTGGCGCTGCGTCTCGCAGAGTCCCGCGAGAACAGAATATTGGCCGCGGGTCGGCGCCAGCTTGATGCGGTAGGTCAGAAACATTCAGTCAGTGCGTTCTCGTTGTGTTCCTTGGGCGACAATGCCCGGCCGGCGACCGCTCGTCAAGGACTCGTTCCAACACCGACGAATAGCCAAAGTTCTCGAGGTCGCCTTGCGAGATCGAGTCCGGGTGCTCGTCCTCATCGTCCGCATGCGCCCTGACATAAATCTCAAGCCCGTGCCGGTCTGCCAGGGCAGTGATCAGGGTCAGAACGGTGCCGCCCCAGCCGTTTCCAGCCTCGTCGGCGCACAGGACATCGATGTCGAGGTCACCCTGATTCCCAGGCAAGATCGACATCTTCTTCTGCGACGGCGCCACCAGCACATCGCCTGCCTGGAACAGTTCGACCTGCATCAAAATCAGCCGCTCGTAATCCTTCATGAAGGCGGCAACGGCGGCGCTCCGATCAGGCCGTGACATCTCTCACATCCCCATGCCCATGCCGAGTTCCGGCTCCTCTTCCTCCGGCATTTCCCGCGGCAATAGAGAAGCGAGATCCGTCATAGACACTTCGCTTGCTTCTATGTTGAGGACCGAAACGCCCGCCGCATCCTGGATGCTCTTCCCGAGCAGCCGCCCAAAGGCCTGCCAGGCCGCATGGCTGACCGAGTTGCCGAGGATGGTATGCGCGAGCGTCGCCGGCAGGTCCCGAATGAGCTCCGGCGGCGCTCCTTTCGCTCGCGCGTGCTCGACCGGGGTGAGCTGACGCATGAGCGTAGAATCGGACGGGTGCACGAGCTTTGCTTCCGTATTGCGAACCTTTGAATAACCGGCGCCGAGAGTTCCGATGGCTTCCGCGGCCCCCGTCACCAGGTTAAGCTTGAAGTTTCTGCCCTTCTCAAGGTCGGCCGCGGCCTTCCGAAGCAGATTACCATAGGGTCGCCAGAGATCCGAATTCGGTCCGATGTTCTCAAGGATTTCCGACAGCGACTTCTCCTTCTCGCGGATAGGCACGATGCGATCGAGTGCGAGCCCGATCTCGGGAGAGATGCCAACCAGGCAAAGCCGTCGCCGGCTCTCCAGAACGCCCATCGCGTTGCCTTCAAGCACAGTCTCGTGCAGCTCATAACCCCAAGTTTCCAGCGTCTTGCGAATGACGTGGGCACCTACACTGTGTGCATAGTCAGTGACATTTTCGAGCACTACCACACTTGGTCCAACCTTCTTCACGATCTGCAGGAAGGGCACGAAGAGCACGCCCGCCTTGTCGTGAAACTCGGTCTCCTTGTTGTGGTTCTTGGCCTTTCCGGCCTTCGATGCGCCAGTGCACGGGATGCCGGCGATCAGGATGTCGACCTTGGGCAGAACCTCAGTCTCGACTTCCTCCATGCCGGCATGAATCTGCAGTGTATCTTCGTCCCAGATCGGATTGTTGCGCGCCGCGGCCTCGAGAACCTGATCGTCGATTTCGACAGCGAAGGCGAGCTTCGCCTCGATCCCGACATCCTTCAGGCCGGCATGGACCGCGTGATCCAGGATGCCGCCGCCGTGGGCCAGCGATCCAGTCGCCAGCGGCTCGCCGGCGCGGACCTTGGCGACCAGCCTGTCCAGCCGTTCGCGCGCGGCCTCATCGTCGGGATGCACCTGGACGACGATCTTCGAGGAATTGATCGTCACCTTGGCTCGCTCGAGGCCCGATCCAAGGGCTTCCTCGAGATCTGACGAACCGATATCGATAATAGGCATCTCACGTCCGCCGCGGCTCCGGCGGGACACCTTGCGATCACCCTCCTGCGCGGTGAAATCGAGCGTCACGGTACGGGATTCACGATCCCAGATCACCGAATACTGCATGCCCGGTTCGATGCCGACGCGCTCGAGCTTGCGACCCTCAAGCCACAATCGTTTGCCGCCTCGGCGATCGCCAAGCTTCGGATAGGCATAAACGGGCGCGCGGGCCATAGGCTATTCCACCATCGAATCCTTGATGGCTCGACCCTGCCAGGCGACCGCGCAAGGCGCAACCGGCGATCCTAGCGCGTAGTCCGTACGATCCTGGTGACTTCTTCAGCGGTCGGGAGCGCCGGCAAGATCCCCTCGCCGATCGGCAGTTTTCGGCGCCGGGCAAGTTCGGCCATCCCACGCTTAGAGAAGGCAAACCTGACGCGGAAATCCATATCAACCCAAGGATTGGATGCGTGCCATTCCATCGGATCGATGCGATCGAGGATATGGTTGCCGGTGTACGGCTTGTACAAATTGAAGTACTGCAGCACGTCTGGCAGATCTTCGACTTTGCACCCAGCAAGCAATGCCAAATCGCGGGCATTGCCCGGATAGAGCAACGCATAATAGCTCGCCTTCACGTCAAGAAAGTAGCAGCGCTGCCGCTCCCAGCCCGTATATTCCGGCAGGAAGAAACCAGCTCCGAGATAGGGCTCTGCCTTGACCTCGCGATGTACCACCAGGGAACGGTACATCCGACGCTGTTCCGTGTTGGGATCCCTGATTTGGCAGCACGGTCCGGTGTTCCGGTGCCAACCGGAGAAAGAATCTCCCTCTCCGTCACAAATCCATGCCTCCGGATGGGCGGCCAGCGCCAACAGCCCATCGGCGTTTTTCTTGAGCGCCTTCGCGTACCAGGTCTCAATCTCCTTCTTGCGACCTTCGAATTCGTCATGCGCTAGACGATTGACCATTCCCGCAAAATTGTACCGACCGACGAACAGCCTGTCGTCTGAGAGTTGCTTGCGGGTCCCAAAGCTGCTGGAGCCGACCTTCTCAAGCTTGACGCCCCTGTTCTCATTGAAAGGATCGGCCGCAACCCTGCCGTCGCGAGAGAACGCACTTGTGATCTTGCCGTCGTTCTCGAGCCTGAATGTCATTTCCGGTGGCGCCACGAGATTGATCGTAGCCGGATCGATGCGATCGGCATAACGCTCTTCCATCCAGTGATTCACCCGGTGTCCAGGCGCGCCGACAGCATCCTCCGACAACGCACCCACCCGCACATCCTTGACTTCCAAGGGAGCTAGCCCGACCGGACGATATTGAGCGACAGGAAGGTTCGCGACCCTGGCAGCGGTCAGCAGGGCCTGGTCGGACTTCAGCATCTCCGCTGTATAGGACAGCTCTTTGGCCTGATAGCCGGCGCGCCAGAAGCGCTCCTTGATCAGGTCGAACATCATGATCAGCCACACCAATTCATTGGCTGGCAGTTCGGCCACCAACTTGATCGGTACCGCGTGCCGCTGATACGGCGCCAGCGCCTTCCCCTCCGCTTCCTTGAAGTAGAGATCACCTTCGTCCGTGTACTCGATTCCCAGAAGTTCGTACGGGAACCAATTGCGTGACGACCGCTCGTCAAGCGCGCGATCCGGCCGGCGGCTCATCGTTCCCTGCAGCGGATGCGACCACTCTGGAACATCGCTCAGGACATAGAGGTTGGCGCCGTTGCGAATCGAGAAGGCAAAGTAGCAGTCGTAAGCGCTCGGGGTCCGGATCAGGTTCAGCGCGATGCCGGGCGGCATATGCGCTGAGGCCGCCAAAAGACTGTTGACGTTGAACCATTGATGCACTGCCTCTGCATAAGCCGGCTTTACGTTTGGCGGAGACGAGTCCCCCGACAGGAACTGATCGACCTTCAGACGACTGATCGAGCGCAACGCATCGCGCCGCAGGACTGCAATCCGGTCCGGGGCAGCCAAAAGTTCCTTGACGTCCTCGCGATCGGCAGCCTTGTAATGGCTCAACGCAGCCCCAATGGCACCGACGAAGGCATCGCGGACCGCCACGATATCCGGCCGCTCGATCAGTGCATAAAGTTCCCGACAGGCTTCAAGGCGATCTGCGAGTCCCGCGTCCCCCTCCAGCACCTTCTTAAAGGACACTTCGGTCCCCGCGACGTAGGAATTAAGAAAGCGGGTCAGCAACAGGGTCGCAGTAATCTCGCTCGGATCGAGCTCGATTGCCTCCTGCAACGATTCGAAAGTCCGGACCATCCGCCAGTCGCCCACAGCCCGCGTACCACCCTCGCCGGGCTTGACGCCGGTAACCCGCGACCACATGGCTATGGCGGCCTTCATCTCGTCGCTACGCTTGTTTTCCATGCTTTCCTATAACAGGAGCTGCCTCCCCCGCTCGACGGCAATCCTCAAGAACGGTAAACGAATCCTTGGATTGCTCGATTGGGAGGATGCAAATTGTCGACTGCGGTGGGTTATGTCGGCGGAGACGCCGTTGTCATCCTAGACCTCGACAGTGAGTTAGTGTTCGAGGTCACGCCCGAGGCGGCCGACGAGGCGGCCGTTCGGTGCGACGCCGCCGTCGCGGCCAATCGTCCCACCTTCGCAATTCTTATTCCGACAATCGAAGGCGACGCCTTCCAGTACGCCGGGGATCCCGCCGCATTTCGATTGATGGCCGCGGATCTGCGGTCTGCCGCGGAGAGAGCACGCGCGCGCCGCCTTCGATTATAGGGCGCTCGGCGTTTCCGACTTGCAACGCAACCTGACATTCTCAAGACCATGGATCTGAACAAAAAACTCGTCGCCTTGATGGCCATGCGCTCATTCGTCCGGGGTCTCCCGGCCGATCAAGCTCACCTATTCCACCAGATCGCAGCTCGATACCAGGGCACTCCCGAGGAGTTCCGCGAAACCGTCATACGCGAATTCCGCGAGGGGGCCGGTGCTCGGCCTTCCGCCCCGACCGAGGAGCTCGAGTTGCGCTCCGCAATGAGCTACGCCCTCGGACGCGAGAGTGCCGCTGTTCTTGCGATGGTCGAGACCATCAAATCGGCCTGGCCGGATCTCGGTCAACCGACCCGCGATCACATCACATCGGCGATCGAGACTGCGATCAACTACCGCATGGCGGGCGGCGCCCCCGAAATCGCTCTTTGGAAGCAGATCCTCGTCCTGGCGTCAGAGAATCGCCTGAGCCTGGAGGAACTCCGGGGTTCGGCTGCCCAGGCTGCCTTCGAAGCCCACGATTTCGGAGAGCTCGAGGTCGAAGATATTTCGGGCTGGGAATTCAGCACGCGCGACAGCAAGTGGACCCGTGCCGTTTATCTCACGCCCGATACCGCCGGCGGGCCTTCTTGTCGGGCAGAATTCACTGTGGTGTTTGAGTCCGACACTGCGGTGATCAAGGAAGCGTACGCCTCGCTGAATGGTGAAATTCTACAACCCCGCGCGTCTTACGGCCGCTAAGCCACGGATCCAAAGCCGATGCCGATGCAAAAGCTCCTCGACTTGTCCACCGGGCACATGACGTCGAAAGATGTCAAACTGCTCGAAGCCTACCGCGCGGACAGAAGACCCTCCGATATGGCTCTCATCGCCTATCCATACGAGTACGGCTGGACCGTATCGACTTCTGGCTTGCTGGACGGAGCCACCGAACGCGCGGACCGGATCGCCGCCATCCACAAGGAAGGCTTTTCCGAGCATTTCATCAAGGTGCTCACCCATGCCGCCGACCATGACGCCGTGCTCGTTCGTTTCGATGCAGACGCCGAATTCGAGCCCGGTCTGCCCCGCTTTGACTGGGAAAACGGCGACGAAATGATCATGGATTTTGCTTCACCGGCACCGTAAAAATAGTCACGCCCTTCGTGGAGAGGCTGGGAATCTACAAATGCCGCGTTCAACCATCATCTTCCGCGTGCCGCAGGACTTCGAACCGCTGATCGGCCCGATCTCGGACTTCCCCGGCATGATCCACGACCGGATCGATTACAACGACCTGGACAACCTCGACTCCCAGCTCCGTTCTTTGATCGGCGAGATGATCGAGTTCGAGTTCGATGAACCACACGATCCTTCCGCGCCGATCGACAGATTTATTGACGCCTTGAAGGCTAGCGGCAGCCCCTACCTTGCTTGCCACGACTCCTACACCGAGCCCGCCCGCGGCACCCGCTTCGAGGCTCGCGTCCTTGTTTCCACGTCCGAATTCACGATCAAGAAGCCATATCGATGGACCGAAGGCGAACCGGACATTGCAGATTCCTGGACTTTTCGGCGGGCAGGAGGGTTCGACGAATACCAGATCATGTTGATCGAAGAGACGTTCTTCCCCGAGAGACGGCCCACTCCGCGGGCATGAGCTGCCCCATCAAGGGACGATGCCCCGCGCTTCACCTCACGATCTTGGGAAGCCCATGCCTCAAACGAATCCGATCACTTTTGCAATCGGCGACATTCACGGCGAATGTGATGCCTTGAAATCTACAATCGAGGCCTGCCGCCGATACGCGAACGGCCGGCCCACGACTTTTGTCCTGCTCGGCGACTACATCGATCGCGGTCCGGATTCGAAGTCCGTGCTGGAGTTCCTGATGAACTGGAAGGGGCCAGAGCTACTCATCTGCCTCCGAGGCAATCACGAGGATATGCTGCTCCTCACGCTCGCCAACTCAGAGCCGGCCAGCGTTGCCTGGTTGGGTAATGGCGGCGCCAAAACATTGTTGAGCTTCGGCGCGACCCACGCGCACCAGCTTCCTCAGAAGATCTCAGCCTGGTTGGAGACGCTTCCATTGTCCTTCGATGACGGACGGCGGTTCTTTTGTCACGCCGGCATCGATCCGACCCGCCCGCTCGACGAGCAGACCGACGCCATCCTGATGTATTCGAAGTTCGATTACCCTGCGGACATCGAGATCGATCGTTACATCGTCCATGGCCATATACCGAACGGCCGCCTCCCTCGCGTCTACGCAAACCGGATCAACCTCGACACCGGGAGTGGCTACGGTGGACCCTTGTCAGCGGCAGCGTTCGTGAAGGGCCAACCTGGTCCCGTTGCCCTTATTGTGGCCAGCAAGATCATCGAGTTGTCCCAGGGAGGCTAGTTCGCGATTCCTTCCGTTAGGCCCAACTCGACTCCCAATCGAGCAAATGACGGGGACGGCAAGCCACCGGCGCTTGCTCCGTCGCCTATCGCAATGTCAGCATGCCTCATCGCGCTGAGGTTGACATGGCAAATATTCAGAGCTTTCGCATCTACGACACCACCCTGCAGATCTCAACCGTACACAACCCGCCGCCCAAGGATAAGCGCGTGGCATGCTGGGGGCCTGGATTCCGTTCGCCCGACTGGGAGACCTTCAACCGCCTGCTCGACGTGCTGCGCGCCAAGGGCTTCGCCATCGGCCACGATCCATGGCACGACAAGTATCCGACACTGTCAAAATTCCACCGGCTTGTGTCGATCGGAACGCCTCACGGCGATCTCTACGCGCATTGTGAGACCTCACCGAACGGCTGCAGCTTCGAATTCTTCCAGGAGACGGTGACGTCCAATCGCAACGGCGGCCGCTTCGATTTCGACAAGCTGAAGCGGATGCCCTATCTGGTCCGAAAGAAGTTCGAAGGGGCTGTGAATTCCATGACGACGCATTTGGTCGCCCGGGGTTTCACGAAAACCGTCCAAATCGACACGCCGGTCCAGGTAATGCCCATCATGCGGCGCCTGAACATTGCAGAGGGCACCGCGGCGCCGGTTTTGGAAGCCGAACTCTCAGCAGCAGCAATGGCCTTCTTCAACGACAAGTGGGACGGCGAGTACGACAGGAAGCGGGGCACGCACCGCTTCCATCGGGGAACCGATGGATGGCCGTCGGAACGTGAGTTGGCCTGCTACGGCGGCGGAAACCGCGATCGCGACGGCCATCTGATCGGCCACGGCGAGCATCGCCTGTTCCGCCTCCATGACGGCCGCCTGCGTCGCGGGCGCGTCTACGGCGGAATCAACGGCATGTGGATGACGGTCTACGGCCCCGGACGCAATGACGTCACACACCTCTCGTCGAAGGAGCTGTTCTCCGGCGATCCCCGCACTCTCCCTCGCCGCCTGAAAAAGGCCAGGCCGCTAACGGCGGTGCTCGAGAGCGCCATCAAGTGCCAGGATTTCGAGCGGGCAATCGTCTTGCGCGACCTGATCGCAAGGACTACCCCCACCCGTCAGGCAGCCTGAGCAGCCACGCATCTCGAGGGCACGGAGCATGAGGCTTTCAAAACCCCGCAGGACGTTGCTTGAAACGCTTGCCGTCCGCGGCGGCACTGTCAAAGCCGAGCAATTAACCGTCCCTGATCGGCGCCTCGCTACCCGAATGCAGTCGGACGGTCTCGTGCGGTGGGAAATGCCCGATATCCAAAGCAGGCACAGCTGCATCGGGCAGCGGGTGACCCTTACCGACGCAGGTCGAGAGGCCTTGCAACCCACTCAAGCTAACCACTTCGGCCCACCGGCCTAGAACGGCCTGTTCGCAAGCTCCAGCAGCAGGTCCGTCTCGCATCGCCGACCAGGCGGGCACGAGCACATCAGATCCTTGCCTCGCAACACTGTCCGCGCCCACTGGGCGGGAGAGGCGCCCTGGATTCTTCGGCGGAAATTCGCAATGAACTGATGGCCATGGGGATGCATTTCGGGGCTGAGAAAGCCTCCCATCAGATCCTGGTAGAACTCCAGCGACTTCTCCAGCGTCAACGCCGGAATCATCGGGGCAGGATCACCACCGTCGAGGAAGCCAAAGCCTGATGGCTCCCCTTCCCTGAAGGGAGTGCTCCACAAGGAGCCGCGGCCCACGTAGACCGCGTTGTCGGGCTTCTTCCATCCCTTGGTCCAGACCCGCTGAATGCGTTTCGGCACCTATCTACGCTCCTCAAGCCTTTGTCAGTCTGGCGGCCACTTCGAGTTCCTCCCTGCCCTTGTCGGTCAGGACGTACAGGATATGCGGCGGCATTGCGGCCGTGCCGGCCTTCTGCACGAGTCCATTTCTCCGAAGCCGATTTGCACGCGCAAACGAGCCTCGCCATGGAAGCCAGCCGTCGGACGCCTGCTGAACCGCCACAAGGAGATCGCGATCAGCCTGGTCAGTTATGAGCCAATCCCTCATCATTCAGCCGCTAGTTTTCCGCCATCGGAACCGAGATTTCGCAGCGGTCAACCTGCGCGAAACCATGCGTCGCTGCATAACATGCACAAATGCGATCGAAGCCGTCCTTTGTCCGCCGATGCAAACAGTAGAATACCGCGTCCCCGTCAAATTCCATCATCTTGCGCTGATAGCGGTCGCCGATCCCTTGCGGATCGCAGGTGCGGTGCGCACAACCCGGACAGGCCTTCAGCCAACTCAGACGGTCCGGATGGGGTCGGATGTTCTGATCGTGCCCCTCCAGATCTGGCAGATCACCAGCAACCAGCTTCGTCATCGCTTAGCCTCCCGAGACAACTCGGCCGGCCGCTCCGCTTGGGCGGCGAGAAACGCATGACCAGCAGCCGAGACCCGGTACATCCTGCCCGTTCCACGGTCGTCTGCTTCCATCATGCCGGAAACGTGGACCTCCGCCGGAATTCGGAGCCGCGCCGAGTGCCCGTCAAGCACGAAGAACTTCTCACCGGCGCTCCAATGTCCGGAGTGATGATCATTTTCGCTAATCCATGCCAGCGATTCCACGAGGCTCCTTGACGTCTTCTCTTTCATCACACTGCTCGCTTAGACGAAATTCCGCGCCTGGCGCGCGAAGGGGTCGAATGCCGCCGGATTGGCCTCGATCACCTCACCGTAGACATCGACCACGACCGGCGCGAACTGCTGCGCGACAAGCTTCATGCCCTGGACGTCGGAGTGAGTACAGACGATCGCGATATCAGCCTTAATGCAACCCACGAACTCATCAGCCGAGCCGAAGAGGAAGGAGGCATTCTTCGGCTTGCTCTGGAGCAGGACCTGGGCAAACGTCCACGACCACATTGGATTGGCCTCGATGCAATAGACGCGCTTCGCCAACCGAGCCATGTGTAGCGAAAGCAGCCCAATGCCACCGCCGATTTCAACCACCGTCTTGCCCTCGATCCGAGGTGCGAGATACTCGGCGATTGTGGCCGCGGCTTCATCATCGATTACCGTCAAGACAGCCGCGGAATTGATATTGTGCCGCTCCGAAAACGCCATCGCCACTTCCGAGCCCTCCATCGCGCCATAGACCTCCGATAGCAGATCCTGGAGGTCCGGCACGCTTTCGTCTCCCGGCTTATTCCCGCTGTTCATCAGAAGGCTCCTCTCCGGTAGACCGAACTGACCGCATCGACGCCGCTGGCAGCTTACCGCCGTACCAGGTCGGCCTGATGGCAAGCGGATCAGCTCGGTGCCGCTCGATCCTGATCAAGCCGCGCTTCTCCAGGCGTCTCGCCGGCGCGTGGTCACAATCCGAGATTTCGGCTATTCGGATTTCGGTGTAGATCCACGGATAGATTCACGGTTTTCCGAACTTGCTTGCCTGGGCTGGCCGGTCCCGACGGGCCGGGCGATGAGCCCGGGACGCCGGCGCCGGCCGAGCCGTCGCACCGCCAGGCCGCTGATGCGGCCTCCGGGATCCGGAGCGAGCTCCGGATGCGGGCGGCGGTAGCCAAACGTCTTCGCCGCTTTGAGACCCCGGTGGACGTCTACCCAGCTTCCGGCTTCAGCGGGCAGCGGCACATCCTTCCGCAGGCGTGCGCGCCACCCTTCATCGAAGGCCGGCAGGACATCCTTGATCTTTGCGCCCGCCGCGATGCCGCGGCGCGCGATCTCCGCTGCCGCCGCGCAGGCGTCCGGCAGGTCGAATCGTAAATTCCCGATCGTGGTGGAGTATCCACCCCAGACCTCGAGCACCGTGATGCCGGCGAGGTTCGCCTTGCGGCGAAGCATCGTGACGAACACGGTGCGGGCCCAGTAGTTCAGCCGCTGATTGAGCTTGCGGCTCTTGCCGCCGCTGCGCAGCTTGCCAAGGCCCTTCTCAAGCGCGATCGTGCCGGCGCCCCATTGCCGCGCCAGCGCGATCGCGCGGTCGGCGGCGGCCGCCAGCACCTCGCGCACAGCCTCGGCTGGGGCCGTCGGGTCGTGCTCGAGCTTGATCAGCTTCCAGTCGAGTGCCTGGGTCTCGCCCAGCTGCGACGGATCCGTCGTGTTCTCGGCGACCGCAATCCCGATCCAGGACGGGTTGAGGTCGACGCCGACGGCCCGTCCCGCAATAGCCTTCACCGGCCGGCGGCGCTCCGGATGGTCCGGCAAATCCTCTGGATCCACAGTGACGTGCAGTTTCGCATCGTCGATCCGGAAGGTGATGTTGATCTTCTTGGCGGCCGCGAGCGCCGCGGCCTGCCGCAGGATCTCGCCGGCGTTGCCGGTGATCGCCGGCAGCTTCAGTTCGACCTTCCGGCCGTACATCTGGAAGACGCAGCTGCGCGCGTCAGGCGCCAGCCGGAAGTGCCGGTTGCCGAGGAAGAGCTTGTCGCCGCGGCTGGTCAGCGGCCGTAGCCGCGCCTGCCGCCACTGGTCCTGGTCGATCAACCCCTTGCGGCGCCGCTCGAGCTGGCCCCGGCTGCCGAATACCATTCGCCCGTCGGGGCGGGCGCGCCGCAGATCCAATCCCTCGAGCGTGGCGCAATGCAGCGTCCAGGCGTCGACCACCCCGCCGGCGAAGCGCGCCTTCACGAGATCACGCAGCGGCTTCTGCTTGAGCAGCTGACCATCAGCGCCGGCGGGCCGCATTCGCATAGGCGGTGCGCACCGCCGCGGAGAAGATCCTCCGGCAGTCCTTGAGAAACGCCAATCCTTCTGGGGAGCAGCTGAACGGGACCGAGATGGTCTGCATGCCACACGATGTGGGTTCGGCTCCGCCCGCGGTCAACGAAGCACCGGTGGAAATGGTTAATCGCAGCGGGACTCAAGAGATTTCCTCGGTCGTCGTCCATTCCGGTAGCGCTGCCAGCAGGCGCAGTTCGTCATCCGGTAGCGGCGGAGGAAATTCTGGCAGATCGCCGAAAAGGTTCATCGGACCAAAGGCTCTGGCAGCCGCGGCGGCGGCAAAACCGCAAGACCGGCTTCGGTGATCTCCACCACCGCCTTCGCGAGCGCTCCCTGATCTAGACCAGCAGGCACCGAAATCAGATTGCGCTCCGACAACGCCAGCAACGTGCGAACTCCCGTCCTCATCTCCTTGGCACTTCTGGGCGCCTTGCGGAGCATCTTCAGAACCCTGCGCTGCTCGTCCGAGATCTTTACCATCGCTCGTTCCCGTTACCTGACCGGTCCCTGGACCACGTTCCCGGCGCCGGCATAAGGTCGCTCCACACCTTCGGCCTCGATTCTGGCCTTGAGCAACGCGCACAGCACCGCCGTGGCCACCGCTTCCGGCTGACCAAGCGCGGCGAGCCGCGTCCCGGGCGCCCAGAGCTGCAGCGTTCCAATCTCCACAGTCCGATAAATGCCTTCCGAGAAGCCGAGATACAAGCGCACGCCATCAACATTGAAATCAAGCAGAACGCTAAGCGCGCCTTCGCGGACTTTGAGTATATATGGCGGCCGCCCGTGTGAAAGTCCGGTCGGCTCATACCTGACAAACCCAGCATCCGAAATGGTCTCTTTGACGTCGCGCACCTCTACCGACCCTTCGATGGCTTTGATGGCGAACATCGCCTCCGGTTCGTATTCGAACATGCCAATCTGGCGATAGCGGTCACCGGCCGCCCCCGCGTCTTTCCAACCGAGCTCGACGCTGAAAACCTGATCGTTCTCAATCCAACGGGTGACGGCCCATACGCCGGGCGCGAAACGCACCGAGGGGACCAAACTTTTCTCGAACCTGAGGTTTTCCATTCCGACGCCTCTAGCTTTCAAACACATCAGCTGGCGCCAACGCCGGCCGGCAATTCGGATGTGCCGCGACACCGTAAGAGACCCCACACCTCGAGCAGCACCAAAACCGACCACGCAAGGTCAGAGGCGCATAAACCGGCTTTCCTTCGGGATCAAACTGCGGTCGACAGATGGTGCAGTGGTCAGTCGGACAGAGCGCCTGGTCTTCGCAGTCGTCGTCAATGACGTAGGACATCTGGGTACCATTCCATGGCCAGCCGCAAACCTTTCCATCCTAGACTGCGGGTCCGGCGCAGTCGTGAGACTCCAAAGCCGATGTCGATTCGGCCGATTCAACTGTGCTGGCAGCGACGTCCGCGCTCATATTGCGCTTCGCAAGCGCCAGCGCTACGCGCTGCACGACGTCGCGGGTTGAGTGCCTAGCTTTCTCCAGACGAGCGACAGACTCGGACAGCTTATCCGGAAGTGAGTTCGCAACGCGCTGGGCCGCGTGGTCCATCTCATCCCAAGCCTTCAGCAATTCTTCGATGTGGTCCAGCTGTGTCATGCGCCTTTGCCGTTCAGTAGTTCCGCTTGAGCCTCTCGCCCGGCCTTCGTAATTCGCCATGCAGCGAGGTCCGGCAGGAACATCACCAAGCCGCGTTTCCTGAGCCGGCCGCAGATCGCCGCCCCGATGGCGGCGAAGTTTGATCCGCCTCCGCGGCGATCGAACAGGTTGGCGTACACATGCTGGCCAATCTGCCGTGCGTTCGCCTCCATCCGCCCTTCACTCAAGAACTGCAAGCATAGCGCCTCTCGTTCAGTCATAGCCGGACCTCCGCGGCGACGCGTCCAGCCCCGCTCAGGCTGTAAGCGCGCAAATTCACGCCCCAATCCACCAGACCGTGACCGCGAAGCGCCCGGGCAGCGTTCTTGAGCGACAGCTTCAGTTCGCGCGGACTGACGTAACTCCGGCCGCCGGTGGCGGCTCCGTCATATCCCGCAATGGTCTGAAGCAGATCGAGCATGTTGCCGGTCAGCGGCCGGCGAGCAATCACACCGATCGAACTCGCAGTCATGACCGACGCCCCTCTTTGGCTCCCCGGGCCATACGGCGAGGGACGTCCTCTTCCCCCGGCAATCCAAGGGCACCGACTGCGATTTCGCAGATCTCCACGACGGCATCGGCGTCCAGGGCACGTCGGCGATCGTCGCTATACGTTCGCACCGCGATCGAGCGTAGCGCCTGTCGAAGGCGCTCATTTTCTTGAGGATGCGGGCCAAGCACAGCCGAACGGCTCTCGTCCTCCCAGCACATGATCCGCAAGATACGCATCAGGCTTCCAAGCGGTAGTTTTGGCGCACGAATGATCGTCCGGTCAGACATCGCAATCTCCCTACGAGCCAAGCGCTACATAGGACTTGTCGCCGTCAGCGACGGGCTCTGCACCGTTCCTGCGCCGAATCTCGTTCAGCGTCGGCGGCTCGAAGTCAATGATACGACACGACACCACCATAGACCGTAGCCATTCCTCTCCCGCCTTGCTCTCGTCCTCGCAAATCAGCGTTTCGCCGGACGGATCGACCAGCACCACACATCGCAGACCATGCTCGACCGGAAGTCCGTCGTAGACGAGAGCGATCGCAGTCTCAAAAAGCGTGAAACCGTGACAATTGCCGCTCACCTTGACCGAGAACGGCTTTTCATACTTCCACTGCTTCAGCGTCACTTCGATGACATGGTTGCCCCAGGCATTGTTGGGGTTGTTATCTCCGATCAAACCGGTCATTTCGGATCCCTCTCAGGCTTTGCGAACCATTTGCGTTCAACAAGGCAGTCCGGCCGCAAGCCTCTCGCGGATCAACGCTTCCACGATAGGTGCGCGTGGATCCTTGTAGTTCTTGAGGCGCTCGCAGAACAATCGCAACGACCTATCGCCCTTGTCGCCGTTGCACGGGCGGCACACGATCAGCTTGTTATCCGGGGTCAGTTTCCGACCTTGGGCACGCGGGATTACGTGATCCCTTGTTGGCTGTCTAAGCGTGCCAATCGCCATGGTGCGCTCGCAATATGGACATGGCTTACCGTGCCATTCCCCGAGGGGCAGCAGCTTGGTCGAACCCGGAGCAAACGCCGCAAAACCATCGATCGGCTCCCGCGACGCTTCTTCCGAGCTAGCCATGCGCCCGCGCGACGAGCGCTGCTTCAGAAGAAACTCCATCGTTTCCTCATAGGGCGGCGGCGTTAGAAACGGCATCGAACGTCCTCCCAGCCTACAGGCCTCGTATCTCACCTTCACGTTTGTCCCCGCGATCGCTCAAGAGGCCATCCGGGCGACACGTCGCTGGTGAAATTGCTTGCCAAGCGCCAGTCCCTTTCCGATGGTTTGCGACTGATAGTGATTGGCGGCACCGTACAGGCAGCGCGGCCGCGCCTGCATGCGCTCAAATACAAGCCTCCCGACCGTCTGGCCGTGCTCCAGACTGAAAGGGACTTCGCGCGAACGGACCTCGAGAACGGCGCGGGAGCCCAGCCCGCCGGCGCCGGCGTAACCGAAGCCCGGATCGAAGAAGCCGGCGTAATGAACGCGGAACTCGCCAACCAGGGGATCGAAGGGGCGCATTTCGGCCGCGCAATCCGGCGCAATCTGCACCGCTTCCTTCGAGGCGAGGATGTAGAACTCATCGGGATCGAGGATCAGCGTGCCGTCGGCGCGCGCCAAGATCGGCTCCCAGAAGTCCTCGATCGCATAGGCGCCGCGCAGATCGATATCGACGAGCCCGGCATGACGCTTGGCGCGGTATCCGATCAGTCCGCCGGATTCCTCGCCTCGAAGGTCCACGGAAAAGCCGAGCCCATCGGCGATATCCGCAACGCCGTCAACCACGGGCTCGCGGGCATGTAGCTCCTCAAGCTCCGCTTCGCTCAGCAGGGCATTTCCGATGCGAAAGCGAACCTGCGACAGACGAGATCCGCTTCGCACCAGCACCGGAAACGTGCGAGGCGAAACCTCTGCGTAGAGGCGTCCGTGATAGCCTGCCGGCACGCTATCGAAGCGCGGCGTCCCGTCGGCCAGCACACGGGTGAAGACATCGAGC
The DNA here is from genome assembly GCF_054063755.1 of Bradyrhizobium sp. USDA 4341. Classification (NCBI taxonomy): domain Bacteria; kingdom Pseudomonadati; phylum Pseudomonadota; class Alphaproteobacteria; order Hyphomicrobiales; family Nitrobacteraceae; genus Bradyrhizobium; species Bradyrhizobium sp. USDA 4341. The sequence continues at coordinate 735,687 of NZ_JBSSGO010000001.1, forward strand.
CGGCCCGTCGAGCTCTTCGGGTTGGCCGTGCCGGATATTTCCGGCGGCAGCGCCAGGCTCTCGCAGAGTTCGACCAGGTACACGCAACCGGTCTCCAGCACGGCACCGCCTTCCAGGGAAAACTCGTGGAGCTTCATCTCGGCGAGGCGCTTCTCGACCGGAACACCTGGAGCCGGCAGGAAGGAGGCGCGAATCCGATAGACCCTTTTCCCCAGCCTGAGGTCCAGCGACGCGGGCTGGATTTGACCAGCTGCGGGCGGCAACGACGACGAAATCGCCCCCTTCAGCGCCAGCGCCGTGATGGCCTCATCGTTCAAGATGCCGCACTTCTCGGTCATGATATTCCCTCTCTTCTCCCCAAGGATTAGCCTATTGGCAGGCAGATCGGCACGCCTTGCAGGGGTTTTCCCCGTAACCCATTTGGTCCTTTCCGCTCGATACGGTTAATTTGCCCATCAGGATCTCGAATGAAGGTGGACCATGAGCAGCGGCCTCGAGTGCGAACTATTCGAACCCGAACCGGGCAAATGGTACTACGTGCTGCAGAGCTACAGCTGCCCGGTCGGCGCCTGGGAGTGGCGCGAGTTTGCCCAAAGTTACGGTCCGTTCCAGAACCAGGACGCAACCGAGGAGCACCTGCGCGACAACCACGCCAATCCCGGCGGCTATACGGTGTCCGCCGGCAGCGACTTCCGGATGGACGACATCTACCGCAAGCTGATCAGCGAGGCCGAAGACCCCTCGCAATCCAACCGTTTTCGCCTGCGGCTTCGCTGTTAATCTGGATGCATCGCGCACCGGCGGAATTACTGAGGTATGGGCTGCCGGAGCATCCGAATGATCACATATTCGATCGAGTTCACCGCAGACATCGAGATGGCTGGTCCGCACGCTCATCCGCCCGTGTTGACCAACCGGATCCGGCCGAATCTCGTCGTGGCTGGCAACTACTGCCTCTGCTTCATCACTGAGACTGCTCCCTCAGAGGGAATCGAAATCGGGAGTCGCGGGTCTTTCAAAGCCATGGGGGTGTGTACGGCAGACATTGCGGATCTGTTTGTACCGGACGGCAAATTCGAATTGCGAGCTGGACCACACATCTTCGCGACCGGAGCGTTTCGCACCATCGATTCCCGTAAGCAAAATCCAGATCGACCGCCTGCGTCGACCGAGTGATCGAAAGGTTCGCGAAGCGGGCCCTTCTTCTTTTTCGAACCTACCGAAGTGGGCTCGGTTTGCCCCTAATTGGTATTGTCTACCGCGGCTAAGTCCTTGAACCTACATACATGGGGCCAGAAAAGGTATCTGCGTCCTTGATGTCGGTGCGGATCCTAATGCCCAGACCCACGACGGGTGGTTCGTCATCCTCACGGCCGGCGGACCCACCCGCTGCTGGCGCCAGCTCGCGAGACGGGAGCCCACCCCTGACCGATCATCCGGTTTTCTCCCCAAGAGTTAACTATTCGACTTCAATCTGAGTTCTGCCAAAGCTCTGGACCGGTTATCCTTGTGGCACAAGGATTCGATGACAGGCCACAGCTCGCAACCCCCACACCTGCGGATTCCGGCGACCACGCTGGGCGACTATGTGCGCTTTGACTCCTGCCAGCGGCGACTCCGCTTCATGCTGGTTCCGGAAAAGGGGCGGCCAGCCTTCGAAGGCGAGCTCTCCACGCCGATCGACCCCATTTTGAAGCAATCTGGCGATGCCGCCGAACGATCCTGGGAGGCCATGCTCGACCAGTCCGGGATCATCCGCCTGAAAGACGTCCCGAAGGAATCCGATTTCGCCTACCTGCGGCAGGCCCCTGGCCCGCGCACCAACCGGACAACCGGTGTTCGCCCGCGAGATCAACATCGAAGTCGCCGGCGCCGCCTTCACAGCGGCCGGGAAAATGGACTTCGCCATCGTGCTCTGGCACGCCGGACGACCGCGCTTGCGGATCGTGGAGACCAAGGCGAGCCGCCGCGACAAGACCTACCATCGCATTCAGATCGCGACTTACCGGCTGATCCTGGACCATCTTCTGCGCAAAGATCCACTCATCGTGGCCGGCCTTCCGATTGGGCCACGCGACGTTGAGTATTCGGTCGCGCGGCTCGACGAAAAGACCAACTCCTTGCAGGACCTGCTCGCCACTCCCTCATTGGCGCTCGACCAGGAAGTCGCTGACCTGAAACAGAAACTAAGATCCGGCGGCGAGATCGAAAGGATCGCATCGACCCCTCCGGATCAGCTGCCCTACTGCCTCGATTCGAAATGTGATGATTGCCAATTTGACGTACGCTGCATGACCGAGAGTGCCCGCGGCCGTCGCCCCGAACTGCTCGGCCTGCCACCTTCGACCATCAAACTCCTCAGCGACAATGGGCTCGAGCGAATCGACGACATCGCGCGGCTCGACCTCAATTCCGACACCGCCACCAGGCTGCGCCAGTCCGAAGGACTCCGCGTCGATCTCGGCCAGATGACAGAGATGGCCAAAGCACGCCGGGCGACGCTGCCCCGCGGTGAAGGCGATCCCGACAATTTCCAGGTTCGGCCGCTGCCCCACGTACCGATCGGACAGCTCCCGGAGCATTTCCCCGACGGGGCCGAACCATTGGTGCGCGTCTATGTCCAGGTCGACTACGACTATGTCGAGAACCGCGTCGGCGCCATCACCTCTCACGTCACGCACAGCCCGCTGCATCTTTCAACCAGTTTCGCCCCGAAGTCCGACGGCAACGGTCGCGAACCCGTCGCGGGAATTTCCCAACTCCAGGCAAAACGCCCGCAACCCAACGCGCCTGCCGCAGATGATTTCGAAGATGCCATGGACCACTGGCTGCAAAGCCGCGCAGGTCCGGTTCCGGACCCCGGGCTCGGCGGCCCCACGATCGTTCATCTCAAACGGGAGCAGTGGTCCGGCAATCCCGATGAGGACACCCGCGCCGAAGCGGCACTGATCGACAGCTTTTTCACTGATACGGTCACAGCCCTTCGGGAGGTCGCAAAGACGGATAGCGCGCGTATCCATTTCTACTTCTACTCAAGGTCCGAGATAACCCGCCTCATCGAGGCTTGCTCGCGTTGCGGCGATCAGCAGTTGATGGCGCTCGCCGATCTCCTCGGCTGCCGCCAAAACTCCGAACAGATGATCTTCTCGTGTGTCCAGGACGAGATCACCTCGCGCTTCGCACTCGGCTGGACCAGCCAGAGCCTTGCCGTGGCTGCCTCGCTCAATTGGTACGGCCAGTCCTTCCATTGGGTCCGCGAGGTCGACGGAAAGGTCCAGGACCTCTCGCGCCTGTTCGATCGCGACGTGTTCGATTTTAAGACCTCACTCCCCTATGATCCGGACCGCGAGTCTTGGATTGATGACCCGCACGCCGATCCGCGGCGCACCCGGTTCGAGATTCGCAGTCGCAACACCGATTCCCTGAAGGCTCCCTATCTGCGCGCGGCCTGGGGAACGCTCCCGCGCGACGAGGATTTTGAGGGACTGAAGCCTGGTATCCGTACCAAGCTGACCAACGACCTGAAGAAGTTTCGCGAGGCCGGCAAGATCGGCATCATCGAGGCATATCTTGCCGCTCGCGTGCACGCGCTGCGTTGGTTGGAAGAGCGCATCCAACACAAAAACAGATCGATCGACAAAACGGCGCTCAACCTCAACGAACTTCACAGCTTCGATCTGCCCGAAAACTCCACTTTTGAGTCCGCGCGCGTCTTCCTGCGCGTCGACCAGACCGTCAAGCGCAACGACTGGCTACGGGCACACCTCGTCCCGCCAGCCGTTAGAATCCAGGCCGGCGACACGCTGCCCATTCGCGAGATCACCGTCGCGGAAAACGGCTCGTTGACCGCAAAAATGGACCTCGCACCGCACGGCATCTCGCCGGCTGACTTTTCCCGCCGATCGTCCATCGGCGAAGGCTCCTTCATCCGTCTGTCCGAACGTCCAGCCCAGCCCTACACCGGGCAGACCACACGCATGCTGGAAAAAAGCGGGTCGACCTGTCGCATCACCTCCGTCGACTGGGACGCCGGCACGATCAGCCTCGCTCCCATCCCGAACTTCCTTGACGGGCTATACCAGCCGCTCAGCCACGTCTGGAAGGCCAAGGAAGGTCCGCGCTTCTCGTATGCGACCCTCGACCAGAGCATCGCCGACTTCGTCGCAGGCCACGTCGAGCAGCGGCTCCTGTCGGGCATCGGCAATCACGTTGGACGTTGGTTCGATTCCGAGAATCCGGAGATCCCCCCGCTGCCACCGGCTGATCCTGGCCGAATGCAGTTCGCCGAGACCGCGATTGCGAACTGGCCCTTGCCTGGTGCCGGGCTCACTCTCTCGGAAGACCAGGCGAGCGCCGTGCGCGACGGCCTGTCTTCCCGCGTCCAGCTCATCAAGGGACCTCCAGGAACAGGCAAGACCGCCACGACCGCGGCCGCGATCCTGGTGCGAGCAGCCACCCTCCATGCCGATGGCGACGTGATCCTGGTGGCGGCAAACACGCACCGCGCCGTTGACACCCTGCTGGAGCGGCTCTCCGACTACCGCGCGGCATTCTCTGGATTCTCCAAGCACAACGGCGGACCGGCGGATTTCCGCCTGGAAATGGGTCGAATCCACGGACGCGGCGAGCAGCGGGACCTCCCGCGAGGTGCCGAGCGGATTGTTGCCGATACTCCGTCAAAGAAACTCGCAGCGATGCGGGCAAGGGGCGTCACAGTCATCGCCGGCACGACCGCCGGCATGCTCAAATTTGTAGCCGCGCTCAACGACACCGCCGCCTATCAAAGTGAACCTTTCGCGGCCCACAGCCTCGTCGTGGACGAAGCCTCGATGCTGGTGTTCCCTCACTTCCTGGCGCTCGCCAGCTTGGTTCGCGAGGACGGCACCATCGTGCTTGCTGGCGACGACCTGCAGCTCTCGCCGATCATCTCCAATGACTGGGACAAGGAAGACCGGCCGCCGACACGGCACTATCAGACCTTCCTCTCCGCCTATAAGAGCATCGCCAATCTCGCCCGCGGCGCAGGACTGCCCAAAAACGCCTTGCGGGAATCCTCCCTCACCATGACCTTCCGGCTGCCCTCCGACGTGCGCCGTCTGATCGAGGGCATCTACAGGACCCATGACGGCATCGAGCTCAAGAGCCGAGCAGACGACGCGCCGGCCACGAAACGGCTATCTCACCTCTCCGAGATCCTGCGCTGCGATGTCCCCGTGATCGCCGTGATCCACGAGGAGGCCTCGTCCCGGAACTACAACGAGTTCGAGGCCGAACTGCTGCGGCAGATGATCGGCTCCGGCGCCGGGCTCGAACCCCGCTCAGTCGCGATCATCACCCCGCACCGCGCCCAGCGTGCACTGCTGAACTCCACTCTCGGGGCCCATCCCTGCATCGCGGGTGCAATCGACACGGTTGAGCGCTTCCAGGGCGGCGAGCAGGACACTGTGATTGTGGCCGGCACCGAAAGCGACCCATACGCGATCGGCGCGGCCTCCGACTTTATCTTGAACCTCAATCGAGCCAACGTCGCGTTCTCACGCGCGAAAAAAAAGCTGGTCGTCGTGGTTGCACGCACCCTGCTTGATCACATTCCTCCGGAGCTAGAATCGTACCACAGCGCCGTGCTCTGGAAGACGCTTCGCGGCATGTGCTCGATGGAGTTGATGCGAGGCACCCTCGAGGGGTGCAGTTTCCGCGTTTTGACGTTAAAGGGATCAGATGATGCGTAATACCGTGGGAGACCCGAAATCGGCAAAAGCCACGTGGGTGGCCAAATACGATGGTGTCGAGGTCGGACGGATTATATCGGCCAAACCCTATACCCACGCAAAGGTTATCCGTCGTGACGAACAATTCGCTCGTACGGCTGCCTACCGTAATAAGCCAATCGCCTCGGACTACGTCGAGTTCGAGGATCACAAGAAGCTGGTAGCCAATTTCGAGGCAGATGCGAACATTAGTTCGCTTGTCGCCAGATCGAAACGACTGACCGAAGACGGCCTTTTCGAAACGTACTTCGAGCGTTCCCGCCAAGATAGGATCGCCTACTTCGAAGAGCTGACCCTCGCAGGAGAGTTCCGACCCAAGGTCGAACGCTGGTTGCTAACCGATGACGTCGAGCGGTGCGCGTCGACGCGCACGACGCGCATGCAGCGTCGCCACGATCCGCTCGATCTTTTCGTGATCGTGGCTGTCCAGAGCTGGGAGGACGTCTCTCTTACCGAGTTGATAGCAACCTCGACCGACCAGGACCGGCGAGCCATCCTAAAGGCGGTCTGCGACAAGGCAATTCAACAGCAGGCCTGGGGTGAGATCACGGCATTCTTGATCTCGCAATTCGGTCCGGATGGCCCGCGCCTCGTCTCGGAAATAATCTCGCGGCAAACAGCGGCGGGAGCCGGCTAATCTCCTCTTCATTTCGGGAATCGGAAGATGTTCCGGGCTTCTCGTTCTGGGTCGACCGGAATCGCCAAGGATTACTTTGCTGTTGGCGTTTCCAATTGCGTGTAGCTGAGTTAGCTTCGCCAGCCTGGGACTTGGCTTCAAGGCAGGAAGGCGCGATGGCCGTCGGCAAACACATCAAGGACTTCGTTCAACGCGGCATCCGCAGCTGTCACGTACCAACTGCGCCCTTGATCATAGCAGGCTCGCTCCTGGGCGCGGCAACCGCATTGTATTCACATGGGGCCAAATCGGGGCCCACCGCGCCACCCAGCGCTTTAGTCCAGAAGACTGAAGCCCTGACGGCCTCCGCCCTGCTGCGCGACCAATCCGCGCTCCTCAAGCTGATCCAGTTCGAGTCCGACCGGGCCGCCACCATCAAATACAAGGATTCCCGCGGAAATCCCGCGACCTACGTCGTTCCAGACCTGGACCGCGCCATCATCAATCACGTGACGATGGTGCAAGAAAAGCGCGATCCGGTCTCCGATAAGGCGGCCGATGCACTCTTCGGCATCGACGACGGTATGTTCGCCTGGATGATGCGCCGGCACGCCACTGAGGCCGGGCTCGCCGGCGCCATGGAAGGCATCTCCGTCAACGACGATGGCTCGATCGATGCGACGAGTGCATCCAAGCTCACTGCCATGCTCGATCTCAAGAACGATCCAGCTGTCGCCACCCGTATTTTCGCCATCTGGCTGGCTTCGGAGATCATGGAATTCGACGGCAACATGGGCCGTCCCCCGAGCGTCGGCGAGATCGCCGTGATCGGTCTGACCGATGCGGGCGGCGGCATCAGCGCAGCCTCGACGGCAAGGGACTTCGGGGAGACCAAGCTGGGGCCCTTGGTTCTATTTGAGACTGGCAGTTGGAAACGCCCTTTCTTCGTCGACAGGAACGGCTGGATGAGCGCGAAGGACGCTATGGCCAACTTCGAACGGAACGCGACCAAGAAGTTCATGGACAGCTACGGCCGAATTCCGGTCCGCCTGACCGAAACGCCGACCCTGGACGAGGACTTCACCGCCAAAGAGTTGCGCAACGATCCCAATCGATTTGTCCGCATCGTTGTCGACGCAGTCAAGTCGATGCCCGATTCCTCGCGCCCGCTCCTCGACCGGATTTCGGCCATTGCAGGACTGGACCAGCACGACCAGGAGGCCCGGATCGCCGGCGAGCTAGTCGCTATGACGGCAACCGTGGATGAACTCCGTGGTCAGGATGTCTCTGGCGGCATCTACGCTATGAGCCCGGGACAGTGGCTGCGCGCAGCCAAGCTCTATGGCGACCCTGCTTTTGTCGATTCCTTCACGGGAGGCATTGACCAAAAAGCTGATGGCAGCATTCGGGTCAAGAGCGCCGATCAGTTTGGCGCCTTCATGCGCTTGCGCGACCACGGTCCGATTGCCACTCAGATCGTACTTGGCAGGATGCTTACCCAAACCGCGACCCTGCAGCGCGACCTCGGACGGGTCCCGTCCAACGGAGAGATCGCCATCTCTCATCTTTTTGGTGTGGCCGCCGCCGAACAATTCGCTCACTCTGCGGAGAGCCACGGCGCCGTTGACCTGCGCTTCGCGCCGGATGATCCACGCGGCAATTGGGCGAAGAACGCATTCGACAAGCTTGGCAACGGCGCCAGAGCTGTCAAGAAGGCGCTCGACAGCATTGCGTCTGAGCGCGCGCACGCGATCGACGAGCATCTGGAGCGTCACGCCAATCCTGGTGCGACGATGCGGCTCTGACGTGTCGTCGCGTACCCGCATCAGGGCGTTCCTGAAGGACGGCATTCGCCGGGTTCATTTGCCATCTTCTCGCAAGGCGAGGCTCGCCTCTATCGCCTTCGCAGCGATGGCGGCAGCCGACGCGACAGTGTTTATTGGCGGGGCGGCGCTCTCCGCCTACAACCCATCATGGACACAACAAGTGGTTCGCGCTTCCCCTCGTGCGGAACTGCGGTCGCTCATGATCGAGGCGGGTAAGAAGGCCGCCCCGCGCTCCGTGAGCGGTGATTTTGGCGCGATATTGCTCACCTATCACGATGTCCTGCAGGCAGAGGACGCCAATCGCGGCACCCGCATGGCAAACCTATTCGACATCGGGCCCGATCAGTGGATCCGGATGCTCCGTGAGCACGGAAAGCAAGCCGGCCTGACGGGCGAACTGGCTCGGGTCGACCTGGGCGAGGATGGCAGCATCAACTCGACCACAGCCGAGGACGTCGCGGTCCTGTTCGACCTCCTGAGGGACGACCGCATCGTCGCGCAGGTCTTTGCGCGCTGGCTCTCCGCCGAGATCGACAGATCCACCTCCCTCGAAGGATATGCGCCTGCACCCGGAGGAATCGCCGCACTCGCGCTGGCCGGCTGCGCGACCAAACGAGATGCTGCTTCCCTCCAAGGTCGGATGGAGCAGGCCTTGCGGAATCCGCCGCGCGATGAGGTGGTCTCTGAGCCGCCTGGCGACCCCGAGATACTGTCCCTGCGCGAGGCTCGCGCCGATCCGGCGCGCCTTGCAGAAACGGTCAATCAGATCGTTGTTGAGGAGGGGCTGGACGAGCGCTTTGCGACCGCCCTGCTGGCGGTATCCTCGGTTGGCTCCAACGACCAGGTCCGAGATCATCTCTATGGCCTTTCCGCGGACGGCTGGATCGAGTCGCTGATGGATTTCGGTTTGACGAAGGAAGTTCAGGCTTCCTTGGCAGGCGTCCGCTACGCCCCGGAGCGCTTTACGGCCGCGTCCGGCCGGGATGCCGCTCGCATCCTTTCCACGCGTGAAGACGTTGTTCTGGCGACCCGCGTTATGGCCCGTCGCCTCGCAAGCGAGAGCGTGGAGTTCGAGAAAAAGACAAGCCGCGCCGCCACCGCAAAAGACCTGTTCAGCGTCCACTTCTTTGGTGGACGAAGAGCGGCGGGTTACTTCCTCGAGCCCGCTGGCGCGCCAATGGCAAACGCCCTCTTGGCACATACGACGCTCGCTGCCGAGGCGCTTGCGAAGGCCGACGAGCTGCGAGCGGCAGCGAGCCCCAGGATGATCGGACGACTGCCATGACAAACCGCAAGGTCACCCTCGAGTTCGCCGAAACCGATCTGCCGATGCTGGCCGACGCGCTGCGAACGGCAATCACTGTGGCGATGATGACCGGAACTCCCGCCGCGCAAAAGCGGTTGGAGCACTACCGAAAGATCATGGACGCCATGATCCCGGAAGGCGCACGAATCTTCGACGGCACGCGCTGGTCGGAAATCTGCATGGCACTCGGCGAAGCCAAATCCTTTGGCGTGGGCTTCGAAAAATGGGGCTGGGATAGCAAAGGCCAGTACGGCGCGGTCTTTGTCACAGTCGGCAAATACTGCTGGCGCAGCAAGGACTACCATAACTACCGGGACACAGGCATTCTCGACACGATCACGTCCCTGCTTGAGGATATCGCTCCGCTAGACGCGGTCCGCATCAAGGTCGAAGACACGCTCGCTCGACACCTGCAACCCCGGCCAACGGTGAACCTCCCAGTGCAGGAGGAGCCCATCTACGGTGAGGACGGGGATTTTGAGGATGATGACGACCCTCGCCCGTGACGCTCGATTTCACGCTTTCCACCGGCTCCGGTAGGTTCTCGCAATCGCGCAAGAAGAGTTTCGCCATGACCAATCCAGCATCGAGAACTGAACCGATCACCGTCAACCTCCTGGGCGGCCGCCTTGGCATTTCACAGCTCGGCCAGTGGGACGACCGGGAAACCGAGCCACTTCCCGATGAGATCGACATCGGCTTCTCGAGCCATGAGTTCGCTTCCCAGAAGGAGGCAGAGGCTTTCCGCAATGGCGTCGACGCCGGAGCTGGCTGGCTTGGCCACAAAATCATCGCCCAGAGCTCGACTTCCCGCAGGGTCCGCTTCGGGCTGACCTCGCCGAAGAAGACCCAAACGTTCCGCTTCTCCAGCCAGGCCGAGGCCGAAGCCTTCGACGAGGGACTCGAGGCTGCCGAAGATTACTCCGAGATCATGGTTCTCGATCCCACGGACGCCGCGGACATCAAGGCCGCCCGGGAGCGTGAGCTGAGCCCGGCTCCGTGACGCAAAGGAAAGCGGGTAAAGCCGGCATCCAGCTGTTCCGGCTCTCCGGCCGCGGCGCTACTGGTTGGAGGCAATCGGAAGAACGAGACGATGGACACCGACCCCCTGGTCGAACTTGAGAACCTAGCAAGCCTGATGGCGCGCGGGCAGCTGACGCAGCCGCGCAAGACCGGCGCGCGCATCAACAAGATCGTGTCCGAACTGCGTGCCTCGAACAACCGCCACCGGCGGCAAGCCGCCTCCCTCGAAACCCTCGTTAAGAAAATCGCCTCGTTCCCGCTGGAAGACCAGAATGCCGTGAAGCGGGACGATGATGTCATCTATGCGCTCAACCTGTGGCGCCTCACGGTTGGCGACGTTCGCGAGGCCCGGAATGCCATTCTATCATCGGTCCCCGACGAGCAGCCGTCGGAGGACTCCGACCGGACTAACAGCCCATGACCGACGCCGAGCTCGCCGACTATTTGCACCTTTCGCCCGAGGAAGCAGCCGCCGTGCTGCCTCAGCTGACGACCGAGCGTCGCGCCGTCTATGCGCGAATGAAGCAGGTTGAGATCGAAGCTGCCCTTTGGGCGGACGGACTGGGACCCAAGCCATCTGGCGTGCTGATCGATACCGAACGTAGCGTGCGCCGACGGCGTGCCTGGAAATAACGGGGGGATCCCTATGCTAACTGAACCCGCGACCCTAAAGGAAGCCCTGGCTGAGATCGCTCGGCTGAAGGAGGCCAATGCGGACCTGCATTCGACCATGGACGCATGGTTCGTCATGTCAAAAAAGATCGAGGACGAGGTCACCTCTATCCTGATCGACGGCCTGGAAGGGTATCTGCGGACGAGCAGGAGCGGCGGCATGCCCACCAAGCTGTCCAATGCGGTTGAGGCTGTGCTGAAGGACTACTGCCGACTGTATGTGGGGAAGGCTCTCCTGCCCGTCCTGAGGGGACTCGCTTCGCCCGCTTCCGCATTCGACGAGGCAGATCGTCTGCTGCTTCTCCAGGCCCGGAACGTCCTCCGTGCTCTCAATAAGGAAAGACCGGATTGCGGCTACGGGACACTTGCCGAAGCCTGCGAACAGATCGCTCTTGCTCCGACGGATACCGAACGCACCCGGCAGGTGGCTGAGGCATTGTCGGAAATCGCAGCGAATCTGGTCGGCAGCAGCAAGCGTCCTGATGATCCCGCCATCACCTCCACCCTGAGAAATCTGGCGGACCTAAAGATTTCCCTCACGAACAAGAGCAAAGATCGTCGTCCGCGCGTCGCAACAGAAGACCTCACCAAGGATGCCGCTCACGTGATCGACCCCGACCTCGTCCGGCGCGCCGCGGAGATCCTGGACTGGCGGCGATCCGGCCTCCTGCACGGCGGCAGCGGCGGCGCCTTGCGCGAAATGGCTAGGCAGCTTGAAGAGCAGGGCATCAGCGACACGCACTCGCTCGGCGTCGCCGAACAGAACACCTACCGAGACGCCATGGCCGAGATCGTTCGTCTCGCCGATGTTCTGACCAAGGGCCCCGATCTCCCCCAGGTCATGTGGTGGAATGGCCGGATGGGACCTCCTGCCGGTTTGGCAGAAGCCCTGGAAGACTACGCGACCATCAAACCCGGCGCAGAGCGCGACAAGTGGGCGATGAAGGCTGCGGCGGAATGGATCCGCAAGGTCGTCGCCCTCCACGAGCCCGCCCGGCGGGAGACCGCCGAAGCCGCGCCGACCGACACTTCCCCAGCTCCGTGAACCACGAGGATCGACCAATGAGCCTGATACAGGATCTCGAACGTAAGGCCGTGCAATTTGCCGCGACATGGGCACGAGACGGCAGCGGCACGACCGCGGATATGATGGCTGCCTTTGCGGCAGAGATGCTGCGCGCCCAGGCGCGCAGCATCTCTGCCCTTTGGGATCAGGCCTTCAAGACTAAGGAACTGCTTGAGACGAACGCCGTCGACTTCACCGACGAATTCCGCGCCACCCTGGCGCAAGAGCTGAAGAACGCCCTTGCACCGACCACCGATTCTGGCGGCCCCGAATTGCAGGTGGTCGGTGATGAGACCTCTGCCGCCATTGTCCCGTTCCAGCGCGAAGAAGTCGTCTACCGTCCTGGCAAACCGTTCCGGCAGGAAGTGCGTGGCCCGGACGTCGCCCTTCACACCGTCTTTCCTATCGTAGAACATTTTCCCTTTGGTCTGCGCGTCAGGGCACTGGCGGTCGAGGAAACCGCCCAGCGGCAGATTGTCAGCGCCCTCAATGCACTCGCCTATTCGCCGCTCGCAAGCCCGGTCGGCGGCATGGACCTTTACATCATCGTCGGCGTCGACCAGGACGGCGATGCGAACTGGGACGTCACTCTGTCGCTTTCGTCCGCCGTCGCGCGCAAGCTTGAGATGGACGAAGTCTCTTACGAACCCAACAAGATATACTGCATCAAGGTCGACGAGCGAGAACTCATCGTCGCCCAAGTCGAACAGGCAGAACTCGCCGCGGCCATGCCGCCAGAAGAGGCCGCGCCGGCGCCGTGACACTCGATCTTTTCGGCCAACCGACAGCACACGACCCCGGCGGGAAGGTCCGCATCAAGCTGCCGCCCGGCACGGTCGGCGACGCCGAATTCTACGGCGATCGCGAGGAGTATAGGCTTTGGCTCTCCCGCTACTGGGGCGCGCCGGACGCCCGCTACGCTCTCTGGATCGGCATGAATCCGAGCACCGCCGATGCGCTCGTCGACGACCCCACCGTCTTCCGGGAGGTGACGTACACCCAGCGCATGCTGAAGCTCACGCGATACTTGAAATGCAACGTGATGGATCTACGGGTGACCCAATCCAAGGTCCTACGCAATCCACCCTATCCGGTCTGCAGCGATCGCAATCTGCCGACCATTATGCGGTTCGCCGCGGGCGCCGATCGCATCATCGTGTGCTACGGCAACCTGCATCCGAAACTGCAGGTCCACGCCGACGCCGCTGTCAAGGCGCTTCGCGATGCTGGCCACGACCTCTGGTGCCTCGGACTGACCGAGAAACACAAGCGCCCTCGCCACCCTCTGTACGTGAAGGGTGACACCGAGCTCGTACGGCTCGCGGCCTGAGCTCAGGCAGCGGGAGCCGCGGCTCTGGCAGGATCGGTAACGTCCCAATTCGCGAAGATCGTGGCTCGCCCCAACTCGAAATCCTCGAAGCTGATCGCCCCGTCATCGTGAACGTCGCAGCTCAAGATCTCCTCGCTATTGTCGACATCGAGAAACTCAAGGTCGCCGTCGACCACCATCTGCCACTGCTCCAGCATACTTTTGGCGACGGCCATCCTGGCCTCTTCCAGCGAGGCATAGACGAACGGCGAGTATGCCTCCATCGGATCAAGCACCTCGAGCGGCGCCTTGACCGGCACGAGCGCCCCGGTGTCCCAGGACTTCATGCGAATGAAACAGTGCACCGGGTAATCCGGCATGGTTCGTCTCCCTCAAGGATTCACAAGCAATTGTGCAGCCCCTCCCGGCATGGCGCAAAGGATAACCACTCTGACCGGACAAAGAAGAAGGGGCGTCCGCACCGAGCGTCCACCCCTTCTTCCCCTTCCGGGAGTAACTCGCCCCGCCCTTTCGGGCCCGGACGATCCTTTGCCGATATTTACCAGTTGCGAGACCCCTCGCGATGGCATTCCGGCGGGCCGGCGGCGGCGTCCCGCTCCGTCTGTTCTTCATCTTCGTCTCCTTTTAACGCATCCAAAGCGATGGCCCCGGTTTCAGGTCGAACTCCGAGAAGTACAACTTCGCCGGATCGAACTCGCGAAATGCGCGTTCGGCATCTGCTGCGAGTTCTGGCGCGTTCGCATACTCCTTACGGTAGTGCGCAGGGGTATAGCCCGAAGTCGCCTGCCGGCGAAACTCTTCGACAATCGGCCCTTCCGCCCGGCCGTGAAACCGCCAGCCGGTCTCATAATCCCAGAATGCTTTCGTGACGGTTACCTCGAAATCCTCTCCGTCGAGATCGAGGATGCAGGTCCCGCCGGAATCGTAGCTGGTGCATACCGTTCCGCTAGACGACAGGATGACCCGATCGCCGTCGCTGGCAGGGCTCTCGTAGCTTGGGTTCTCGTGGTTCACTTCAGCTCTCCGTCGACAGGTGTGGCAGCGATACCACGCTCTCTTGAAAACGATAACGCTCCCCGATTTCAAGGATTCGTTTACTTGCCGACAATTTGAGTTCCAGCAATGCTTCACCCATGTCGCCCGGTACCCAATTCCGTATCCTGCTTGTCGCCTCGATCGCGATCGCGTGCTTTGTCGCGGTCTGGAGCAGCGCATTCCGGGAGGATTCAGAGGCGACTTGCCCGTCCCATTTTGCCGACGGCCGGGCGCCGACGGCTGCGGACCAGAAGGCCTCCCGTTTCCTTTGCTTTAGCCAGTACGCCCTTCGTTATTCGGAGCGCTCGAAGACCCCGATGTGGTCGGCGGAACATCTGACCTCCACCAACGTCGAGTCCGGGCGCCGGCTGCCTCGCTACGATCGCTTCCACCCGGAGACCCGACTGTCCGCGCGCCATCGCTCCGAATTGTCCGATTACGTGCGCACCGGCTACGACCGCGGCCATATGACCCCCTTGCGGGACATGGCCACCCCTCAGGCGCAGGAAGAAAGCTATTCGCTGGCCAACATCGCGCCCCAGACACCCTGCCAAAATCAAGGCATCTGGGAGCGTTTGGAAGAGGCCACACGCGATCTCGCCCTAAAGCAAGGCGAACTCTACGTCGTCACCGGCCCCATCTATCTCGACACCGAGCCCTTGCGCCCGATCGGACGCGGGGTGCTGGTGCCGTCGGCGATCTTCAAGGCAATTTACGATCCGGTCACCGGCCGGGCAGGCGTTTACCTGTCGGCCAATGACGAAAGCGGAAGCTGGCGAACCATTTCGGTGGCCGAGTTGAATAAGATGTCGGGGATCGATGCATTCCCCGCACTGGGACGCGAAGCACGCGCGGAAGCGATGCCGTTACCCACGCCTCGGAAGCCTCGACGCAAGTGCACCTACCACTCCTCCGGGGAGATCCCCCAGTATGAACGCTAGGCCATCCTGTCGGGAGTCCATCGTCGTCCAAGGGATCCGAAACCCGGTCCCCTCAGTTGTAGAACCGCCACGAAAGCGTCCCCGGCGCGTTGCCGCAGGCTGCACTGGCCGTCGTACCGGTGGGGGCTGTGCCATCGGCAAAGTCGAAGACGGTATCGTTCACCACGATCTGACCGACCTGATGCCCGTAATACTTGGTCGAGAGGACCACGCAGGAATCCGCCGGCACCTCGGAAAACTTCACCTCAAAACCGGCGTCCGCAATGCTGTTCACGTCGATCGCGTTTACCGTGATGGTGCCGCCGAAGGTATTCTTGAGCCCGTCCGGACCGCTCACCATCTTGATCGGCACCATCTTCGTCCTTACGATCGTCGTATTGTCTAGATTCGAGAATTTCTGCCAGCCATAGAACCGACGGACACCCGTTTCGATCAAATGCATCTGATCGATGGCTTCGGCCGTCTTCTCGCTCGAATGCGCCTGGTTGTAGAGCAGCAGCGCGCCACCAATAACGATGGCCGCCACCCCGAGGGCCATTGCGGCCTCGATCAGTGACAAGCCTTGCTGCCTCTGCCTACCTTTTTGTCGACCAACCGCCATCCCGGCCCCACCACTACGTACCTTGCCCAAATTTCGTCTAAGTTTGGAAAGACGTCAACGCAGCACTCAGTTCCGTCCCAAACTTCCCCGTTGTTCCCCCATTATTCTAATCCTTGACTGGTGCTGACCCCGGTTTTGGCTTGCAGCTCTCCGCTCACGCCTTCATAACCATCGTCGGGGCCTAAAGCCGCTCCTGCCGCCCGCACGGCAAAGTCATTCTGACAGGTCCGTCTGACATTTCTTCTACCTCAGTCTTTCATCCCCATCCGGGGTCTTGCGGGCGGACCTTCTACGGAGACGGGATATGCGCATCCACTTCACCAACACGATCAGGCCGAAACTCGTCGCTCGCGCGCTGCAGAAGGCGTTTGCCGCACGTGGCCGCCCGACCAAGCTCATGCAGTGCCAGGAAATTACCGCCCAGCTGTTCGGGTACCCCTGCTGGTCGGACCTCCTGAAACTCCATGCAAGCCGGGCGCCGAGCCTCGATGACGCGGATGCTCCCAGTCAAAAAAGTTTCCGCCGTCAGCATTACTGGGAGGTACTTCAGAAACATGTGACGGACGCCAACGCGATCGGCGACATCCTCGACGAGATCAAACCGACCGACCGGACATCGACCACGCCCGATCATCTGCCGAAGGTGCTCGCCGAGGCGTTCGAGACCGACAAAGATGGCAAGCGCATCCGCTCGCTTGGCATGCAGGACCTCACCTGGCAGGTCATCTCCATCATGTGTCCCCACTCCTGGTCCAAAATCCTGCCATTCCCGGAACGGCCTACGGTCTACTCCCTCTCGAACGGCTTGTCAGAAGCGGCTCGCATATGCGGCATGGATGGACGCCTGGCTCTTCCGGGTCTTCGCCAGAAGGTCGACGATTTCCTCGTGGCCATAGGCTCGAGCGCGGCACTTCCTTTGTTTCGCCGGCGAATGGACGACGTCTCGCAGGCGCGATGGGGACTGGAGGGGGCACGCAAGGAAGAGCGGCTGGTCGCACACGCTGCGTTTTCGACCGACGAACGCGCCTACACCATGTTCTACAGCGATCACGCCGAGCACGAATACCGCAGCGAACTCGACGACATGTTCGACGGCTGGGGATGGGACGAGTACGAAAAGGCCCACCCGAGGCCGCCCTATGCGGAGCGGGAAGCATACGATACGTGGAACGAAGCCTACACAGCCTGGGTTGCGGCAAACGCTCCGCCGTTCGTGTTCGCCACCAAGCCGGAGCCCTGGGGCGGCCTTAGCGCCGCGGAAATCCGCGACTGGGCAAATGACAGCGACAGGGCTCCGGACGCGAGCGAACTCGCCTCGAGCTCGCTCGAAGAGCACTATGAGGATGCTTACGACGACATCGTGGATATCGACCAGCTCTGTGCAATCGTCGACGCGTGGTATCCGCACGCCGACAAGGGCGACGAAATTGACAGGGGCCTGGAGGCCAAGGTCGCCGAGTGGAATAAGCGGCAGCACATCTGCAGCTATTATCCTGACCACGGAACGATCCTGCCGGCCTTCGACGGCAAGACCAAGGACGACGCGATCGCCTGGTGCCGGGCTAACGTCGAGGAACGCCTGCAGCGCCTAATCGCGCTCAGCAGCTGGGATCCGCCAGTCCTCGAGTCCGAGGCAGCGCCCGCCGCCGAAACGCTAGGGTAATGCCAGGGCGCTCAAGGCGGCAATCTCGTCGTCCTTGAGCGCCCGATCAGCCCCAGCGGACGCAGCCCAACTCGACAGCCTGCCCGCAAGCACCGGAAAGAGGGCCTCACGGACGAGGTCCGCGGTCGTCGATCGACCGCTGTAAGACATCAGCTGATGGGCGGCTGCCAGCACCGCGGTCGGATCGTTCCCGTAATTATCAATGGCGCCGAACAGCTCCGCGACTTTCCCCCGTGTGGGATCCTTGTCGAGCATGAACGAAGACAGCTCGCGCTCCCGTTGCTCAGGACGGAGACGGAACGAGATGATTCCGGCCATGGCACGATGCGGATCAAATGAGAGTAGATCCGGCCGGACGACTTCAATGGATGCCGCGAACTTAGGCGCGCGCCGACCGTACTTGCGCGCGAGCGCCGCGGCGTATTCGACTGCCGCCGCTACGTCATCAAGGCGGAAGCAAGCGGCGTCCATCAGATGCCTTAACCGACACATGACGTGAATTTTCACATCACCTGCGACACTAAGCCCCTTGGTGTAGACGGCCAGGCATGGCTCCGGGACCGCCTCCCAAATCGAGCCTTCGATCACACGCATCCGTGATGCCAGGAGGCGCGCGAAGCCTGCCCTCAGATCCCGCTCCGAAGAGCTCACCCTGAAGTCATCCGTGAGCTTCCCGACCACGAAAGGGCAATACGGAAGTCCGTCGTCTGCCGACCGAAGCGGGTACGCAAGCCACTTCCTGCGCTTGCGTTTGTCGCCAAGTAGCGCTGAAAATTGCTCCACCGAAAGGCCGCGCCCGCCCGGCCCAGCGACCGGCATCAGAAAGCCGTCCTCGCTGCGGCGAAAGGGCTTGCCATCCACGATTGCGACCAGCTGGGCGCTCTTATCGTCAGCGGGCACCAGCTCTACCGTCACGATGTCAGCGAAGACCCGCGGCACCGTTGCGCGCTTTCCCTTTGGAACGCCTTCCACCTTGTAAGCAAAGGGCAGATCGATGAAGCGGCTCATGGCGCAGCCACGGCTACCGGCGCCGGATCGAGCGCCCTTTGCGCTTGGGCAAACAATCGCGGAGCCCCCGCCTCCACGCAGGCCATCATATCGTCGAAATAGATGACATCGCGGCCACCGTTTGTGCAGTGATAGTCACCACCGCCCTGTAGACGATATGTCCGATAGCCGAAATGAAAGTAGCGCATCCCGATCGGCGCTTGTGGATCGGCGACAACAGCCACGGCCGCCCGGAACAACTTCGCAAATTCGGTGAATGACATCGATCTGTTGTCGTCTGTCTCGGCCCTTCGTCCCTGGATCCTGAATCTGACGCGCGGAAAGTGTTGCTCCCGCGGCTGGTGTTGCAAGGATACGCGCTCCCCGCGCAGCCAAAGCCGAAGCTCTTCGCCGGCGGCAATCGGCTCCTGCTGCTCCCTCTCAATGTGCTGGCGGCGCTGACCCCACGCCTCGCCCTTCTTCAGGGAGTCGAGCTCCGATTTGCGCGTAGCGGCCTCAAATGAGGCATTCGCGCGGGCCTCAAAGGCAGCAAGAGACGCCTGCGGCGGCCAATTCAGCCCAAATGCCTTGGCGAGTGTTTGGTGCATTCTGAGCTTGCTGGCGATGATTTTCAGACGACTGGCCTGTGCCCAGGAGACCGGTTCGTAGCGATCGATGTCCGCGAGCCTGGTCGCGATTTCCTTCTCAAGCCGCTTGCGCAATCCCGAGAGGTGGCTCTTGGTCACCTTGGCGTAGATCGTCTGAAAATCAGCGACATCGTTAATCGCAACGATTGTCGCTCCGACCGCCTCGGCTGCCGCCCGCGCAAAACTGATCTGCCCTGCTGTCGTCTGCGACGGACGATACTCGTCGATGAGCGCGAAACGGGAACCGTCCGGCGCGCGAAACAACACCCCCATCGGGAAACCGTAGGAGCGGATGACCCCATCCGAGAACCGCACCTTGCGGTTCGGCGTCCGCCCCTCGGGCTGGGCATCAGCCGCCCACGCCGCGGCAACGTCCTCCGCACACGAAAACACGGTCTTCACCTCAACCAAACTCCGTTTCACGCCTTCCACAGCGGCGATTTAACCAATCCTTGCACGCTATCTGGGCCGTCTGCATGCTGCAAAATCCTTAGAGCCGTCGAAAGTCCAATGTCCCGCCTAATCCGCAAGCTATCCGCACTATTCCTGTCGGCCGTGTGGATTGTCGGGCTGTTCGCATTCATCGCCCAGCCCGGGATTGCCATCATCATCGCTTGGATTGTCGCAGAAATGGCCGCCTACGACGGCGACATCCATTCTTTCGATGCCTTTGAACTGGATCGCAAGGAAGACGCCGAACTCCGCAGGCTCACTCGCGAGGCGGCAGACATCACCGAGTCGCTCGCCGCGATCGACGCCGCCGGCCAGCAGAGCCCTGAGAGCGCGCAACTGGGGGAGAGGTATCTTCAACTTCAAAGCCGGATCATGACCCTGACTGAACGCCCTCCGGCCCGACTACGACGCTGGTCGTTCCGGCGAGCCGGCCGTTTCGCGCTTCGCCTGACGCTCCTGGTCGGCGTCATCTTCGGCGGTGCCCTGATCTATGGGGTTACCGAGGGCCAGCTGCCGTTGGCTGACGGACGCCGGTATTTCGACGTGTTCCTATACGTTTGGTCCGCCACAGCCCTGCCCTACGCACTTGGCCGTCGCAGGCAGTCCTATGAAACCTCGCTTGGTGACGTCGATGCGTTCCAGGCCCACTGGGATATTCATGAGGAGACCATAGACGCCCACGTCAACACCCTGCTGCGCGAGCGACAATTCGCCCGCCACGCTCCGCCCGGTACTCCCCCTCCTCCGGATCCTCCGCCGCCGAGCGACGAACCGCCGGTCCCCTTCGCTCGACCAAAACGGCCCTGGCATGTCGTGCTGGAAGTCGACCGCGACGCAGATGATGAGACCATTCATCGGGCCTACTTGAAGCAGATGAAACTCTATCACCCCGATCGCACGCGGAGCCTCGGACAGGAACTTCAGACGCTCGCCGAGGTGATCAGCAAGGAGATCAGCGAAGCCTATGAGGAAACCAAGTCTCGCTAGCCCCTGATTCAAGGCGGGAAATCCGGTGAAAAGTCGAAGCATCCGGCTTCACGATCGACGCGGGCACGCGCAAGGATTCCGTCATGTACAAGAATAGCCGTCGAGAACATCCGCACCTCGTCAAAGCCGAGGCTCTCCTCAGCTCAAGGATTCGTGGGCTTTTTGCCGACAATCCGGATACCACCTTTGACGCTGACGACGTCGCGATTCTGCTGGACGTTCCCAACGTGCAAAATGTTCGGACCGCCCTGACTCGCTTGTTCCAAGACGGCAATGCCTTATGTGTGGCCGAAGGCCTCTACCGAAATAAGACCGAGCCCCCGCAACAACCGCCGACCCCGCTTGAGAAGCTCGTTCTCGACCACCTTGCAGACTATCCAGATCTGCGGAAATTTGAGATCGCAGCGGCCCTCGGCAGGGGACGCGGGGTCATCAACCGAGCAGTGACCTCGCTCGTTGAGAAAGGCCATCTGCGTGGCCAGAACGGGCGCTTCCGGCTCTTGGACGCGTCGTCGTCTATTCCGCAATCCGGGGACGGAGTTTTTGGACTTGCAACAGGGCTTGCTAGGTTGATCGACACGCCCTCTTCTCTGGATTTCCCCGAATGATTGCCGATACGTCTGCTCCTACGCTCCTCTACGTCAAAGTCGAGGGTGATCCGACGCATTACAACGATGGCCACATCGCGTCGAACTACCTGTTCGAGATCAATGGCGACGTGGATCCGGTGGTCCATGGCGACGCCGCAATGGGGCTCTTTCACTCCTTCGTGTCGGTATCCAAACTCAACGACTTCACGTTCCGTGTGTTCGACACAACCGGCGCCGAGCTCGATCACACAAACAATCCGAAGGAACAGTGCGCCTACATGAACAGCGGTGATCTGTTCGGCCCGGTGGAATGTCTCCCCTTTGAAATTCAGGCACCCCGCCTCTGATCCTGGAGCAGTAAAATGTCCGCATTGTCACGACTGCGCAATCTCGCCAAGTCCTGGCTGAATGGCGCAAATGATGTCACCCTCTCCATTCCGATGTTCGACTGGCGCATCGGTGACGATGCAGACGAACAGGACGAATTGACCGAGGCGCAGCGGCAGGTACGCAACGTGTCCATCACCCAGCTTGGCAGCTCCCAGCTGCTGCTGCAGGTCGACAATCCCGATGGCACCAGACACCTGGTCGGCTTCGAGCTCGATCGTGGCAACTTCCGGATTTTGACGTACGCCAATGACAGCGACGAAGTCGACGCTATCATCAGCCTGACCTCTGAGGGCACTCATGTCGCCGCCGGCAGCGAGGACCAAAATTTTCTTGTGAGTGCCGAGAAGGATCTCCTCCGTTACGGCGGTCCGGCACCTGGCTCCTTTGCGAACATCCCGTCGATCAAGCCGTAATCGTCCAATTTATCCTTGCTTGTCCGTGCATGCTGCAGCCCCCGGCGACAGCAATAACACCCCCCTCCCTACAACAAGTTGATCTCGTCGGGGTAAAGTAGGTCCCTTAGTCCAGAAGACAGAAAGCCCGCCGGAAACGGCGGGCTTTTCGCTTGATAAGCTGGATGCGCATCGAGGCGACCAGTTGGGCCTCCCCCGCGGGCTGCAGGGAGGAAGTGTAACCGGACGAAGCGGTCGCTCTCCACCGGAAAGATGGTCGCTGGCGTTGACACGGAACCTGAGGCCTGAATCGATGTGGTCTTGGCATCGAGCCAGGAAAGAACCTCGTGTGGATTTGTTGGATTTACAAGGACGGAGAAGCTGAAAGCCCTTCGGTTACGGACGGTAAGCTGATCAACTTGATTCAGGACGGAGTTCTGTCCCGATTGTCAGAAATCCGTCCTGCCGCTGGTGGCGAATGGCAAACGATCGAGAGCTCGGAATTCAGGCAGTTCTTACCAGGAGAGCGGTCTTCCGATTGTTCGGCTGCCGACTCTAAGACTGATACGGCTCCAAGCGTGAAGCGCGATTTAGCGCTGATTAAAGGTGGATGCCTTATCCTGTTCTGTGCCTTGTTTTTCGGATCGGGTTTCCTGATGTTGGCAGCGTTCGCGAACCATGGGTATGTGTTATACGTTATCTTCTGGCTGTTAGGTGCGCGATAATTGTCCTACTGGGAGGAACGGTCGCGCATTTCTTGGATCGTGCTCGGCTGGCTGCGCCATTCTGTAGATGCGCTCTGCTCGCAGGAATCTTAGCAGGCGTTTTATGTTCAGTGCTCGCCGTTTAGGCGGTTGTCTTGCATCGTCCTGAGCAGGTTTTTTGGTAGTTTGGCGACGTGCTAGAGGGCTCTTTATGCACTCGTCGCCGCAGCCCGTGGGCAAGTAGGTTCCCCTAGCCCTGAAGCGATAAAAACCCCGCTGGCGACGGTAGGGCTTTCCTTTGAGCACTCAGTCGACACGCCTCCTGACCCCAGAGCAGCCTATATCGTCTTTCTCGGGGTCGGCTTGACTGTTTTCCCGCTTCATGAGTCGATCGCTCCAACACAGGGCCAATCTCGATGCAGAAACAGCAACTCGACTTCTCATCACTCGTCAACGCCGCTCAAGCCGGCATTGCCAAAATGATTGCCTCTTTCGTCCTGGCAATGGCATTCGCCGCGGCGGTCCGCTTCCTATTGAAGCTGGGCGGCCGGCACCTCGATGCCTTGGGCCGATTTCTTTTCATGACGGTCTTCGGGTTCACCATGATCGGCTTACTGTACGTCGCGTTCGCGCTCGATACGGCTCAGCCGCCCGGCCAGCAGGACGTCTTTGGCCCATTCGTGATGCTTGCAGCCTTTGCCGCGGGAATCTTCGGGGCTGTGGCTATGGGATTGGCCGTGCTGGTTAAAGGTGATCCTCCGGCAGCAACAGCCCGCCACGGGCGGCGGACTCCCGGAGCTCGCTAAAGCTATGCGGCGCTTTCCTGCGATGGCTTGCTCGATGGTCCATTGCCCTCTTCTTGACCTGGGCACTGCTTGTCGGCGGCCTATACGTGTTTCAGCGAGATCTTCTTTTCCCGGCCCCCTCTACGTTGAGGCAGCTGGCCTCAGTGTCAGGACTGTCGAACCTACAGGACGTCACCTTGACCACCAAGGATGGTGAGCGCCTTGTTGCCTGGTACGCACCCGCCCGCGAGGGCTGTCCGCTCATCGTCTTTTTGCATGGTAACAACGAGACGATCTCGCAGGAGACGGGTCGTTTTACGCGGATTACCGAGGCCTGTTTTGGACTCCTTGCGGTTGACTATCGAGGATATGGAGGCTCATCCGGACATCCGACCGAAGCAGGGCTGATCGAGGATGCGCACGCGGCATATCGCTACGCCGCCGAACAGGTCGGCCCTGGCCGGGTGGTGATGTGGGGCTACTCCCTCGGCACCGGTCCGGCGGTCGCCGTGGCGGCTGACAGCTCAATTGCGGGGCTGGTGCTCGAGGCACCCTTTAGCTCCCTGGCGGACGTGGCTGCCGATGATTACCCCTTCGTGCCCGTCAGGCTGCTTATGAAGGACCCGATGCACTCGATTGACCGGGTTAGCAGTGTGAGGGCTCCGGTATTCATTATGCATGGCGGCAACGATCAGGTGATCCCGATCCGGTTCGGGAGGCGCCTCTACGAGGCGATCCCAGGATCAAAGATATTCAAGGAATACCCGGATGCCAGTCATATTGATGTCGGTGCATTCGGTCTGAGGGACGCGTTCGCCTTCCTAAAGTCTAGTGCAGTCCTTCCCTCGCCCTAGCGGTTAGGCGTATTGCCGCCCGCCGCATCCGCGTCTCAACGCGGATCCCGAGGCCGTCATCCAGCGACATCACGGCGCGACGGCTCGGCAAGGCGCCGGCGGCGCGGGCATCTTTCCCGGCCCATCGGGACCCGCCGGTCGAAGCAAACCAGTTCGGAAAAACGTCAATGCGCCGGCGGATCAACACGATAATCCGTATAGCCGAAACATTGGTCCGGGGCGTGGGACTCGAACCCGACCCGTGAACAGCCGTCCGCTGCCAATCTAAGGGGGTATAAACCCCTCCCGCACACCCGTGCTGCCCCGGAAAATCAGGGGCGCGATATCAGGTGATGTGAACGCGAGAGGACCATAACTACAACCTAGCATGCCGCGGTCATCCCGTCCAACGGGACGTCCGGCTACGCAGGGGAAAAAGCAAACGCGCCGTCGAACTCGATACTCAACCCAGCTTGGCTACCACAACCAACCGCTTGATCTCGCCGTTCTGATAGGCTCGCAAGAATGCCGCGTAATCCTTGATCGAGACGCATCCGTTCGAATCGCCGCGGACACCCAGCATGTAACTGTGGGCCAACAGCCCGACACGCCCATGGATCTTGTCCTCCCCGCCGACCGGATTGAGACGGATCGCCTGGACACCGTGGAAGAGGCTCTCCCGCAGCGTCAGATCGTAGGCATGCGGTGGGGTGACCCCGCGCATCCTCAGCCTCTCTGAACTCGGATTATCCAAGTGCTCGCCAAGACCGGAATGCGCCTCGAGCTTAATTCCGTTCGGCAAATACACCGTCTTGGCCGAGATGTCGTAGACCGCGGTCTCACGATCATAAAGCGACGACGGGGCCAGCTTGACGTCGACATTCGCCGCGGGGTCCGCCGACGCATAGGCCATCATGGTGCCCGATCCCATCTTGCCGAAGAGCTTTTCGAAGATGCTTGGCTCCTCCTTCGGAGGTTCCGGACGCCAGGTCGAAGCAACGCTCATCGGCGCCGGCGCTTTGCGCTGCCGCGCCTCAACTACCGGTCGTTTGATTGGCAAGGGCACCGAGGCATGCCGCTTGGGTGCGGCAGCCATTACGCTCTCGACCGCTGGCGCCTCGGCAGCGACCTGCTCCGGCGTCGCCGGCGCCGTGGCAACGTCTTGTGCCACCGTTTGCGGAAAAGCAGACGCAAAACGGTCCGAAAACGCAACGACCGGGGGCGGCGCGAGAGTTGGTAGCGGGAGGACAAAGCGCTCATCGAAGGAAAGCTGGTCGTCAACCAGCACGACGGCCGGCGGCTCGGGTTCCAGAGCGTCCCCAGAGAACCAGGCGGTCCAAAGTCCGCAGGCGCCGAAAATGGCGATGAGGGTCAGACCAAGCCGATGGACTGGGACCCGCGCCTGCCCCGCCGTGTCCCGTTGCCGTCCAAGGATTCGTTCCCCGCAGCCAACTCGTCAACTTTCACTTACAGACTCCGAAAACACCGTTACTTAGCCGGCCAGGACTGCATTCGGCCTGAATGCCGCAGTCCAGTTCTTTTTCATCCTAACAGCGGGCTCTCCACACTTTCCCCCGATCGCTTGGTTAAGGTGTTGGGATTGTCCGGAGCCATCCACCAACGAGTTATCGAATCCTTTGCCAGCCCGACTGACCAGAGCTACTGTTCCGATCATTTTTAGAGGTTATCCATGTCCCACTCGCCGCTCAATCACCAAGTCCCTGGCAGCCATGGCCGCCGTAGCAGCTCTGCCGATCCCGGCGCTCGCCCGTGGTTCGGACCTTTCGCCGTCCCATGGCGGACGTGCGCTTTGGAGGCCCGAAGCCGCCGATCACGCGCAGGCGAGCGTCGTCTCCCGCTACATCGACAGGATCCTCGCGACGGGAAAGATCGGCCTGTCACATTCCGATGCGTATTACCTTCCGATGTACCTCGAGGCGCGCGCGCCGACATTTATGATTGGATTGGGCGACGTGACGGACACTAAGACGGCCAAAACCGAGAGCGGCACGGGCCTGTCCGTTGCGATCTTCGATCGTCTCAAGATCGTGGCGCCCGGGCTCTACCATCGTACCGAAAGTGCCGAGAACGGCTTCGCGGTTCGCTGGCCTCATGTTGACGACGAATTTCTGAAGCTTCACGCCGACCGTGTTCGGGTCGATCACGAGCAGATCATTGCCTGGCTCGACGCGGCAAGGAACTTCCATAATCCGATGATCTAAAGGACGCGTCGTGCTTGACCGAGTGCCGAGCGCAGCGATCGAGTCGGACTACGTGGAAGCTCCGATTGCGCTTCCACGTAGTCCGACTGCGAAAACCCGGTCGTCCAGGCGCCATCCCGCAATCGAGGTGGCTTCCGAACTCTGGACGCTCGCAAAGCGCTTCAGCGCCTCCAGCCTCACGCGCCGCATCGTCGCACTCAATCTGGCAGGCCTTTTCGTGCTCGTCGGAAGCCTGATGTACTTGTCGCAGTTTCGTGCGGGCTTGATCGACGCCCGCATTCATAGCCTGCGCATCCACGGCGAAATCATCGCAGATGCAGTCGCCGCAAGTTCCGATCCCCAGCCCTATCTCTTGCTCCGTCGCCTGGTCGCTCCAACCCAGACCCGGGCCCGGCTTTACAGCTCGAGCGGATCGCTCCTGCTGGATACACTTCCGCTGACCGCCGATGCCCGGACTGCCGCGGAGAACTACGCAAGGGGGCCCAGGCCGCTGGACATCCTGCTCCCCTTCCGCCGCCTCTTCGCGAGCGGCAACCTGCCTCGATATGAAGAATTGGGTCCCACCGAGGGACGACGCTATCAGGAGGTCTCGCTTGCACTTGCAGGCCAGGAAGCCACGTTTGTGCGAATGGATGAACGCCTGAACGTGGTGGTTTCGGTCGCAATTCCGATCCAGCGCAAGGGCGGCGGCAAGCCGATCGCGCTCCTGCTTTCAACCCAGGGCACCGACATCGACGCCATGGTGGAAAACGAGCGGGTTGCCGTCACCAAGGTCTTCGCCATCACACTGATCGTCATGCTGACGCTATCGGTTCTGCTCGCGCGCAGCATCGGCGAACCGGTCAGGCGTCTTGCAGCGGTGGCGAAGCGCGTTCGCAAGCGCGCAAATAACCGGATCGAAATCCCCGATTTCACGGGTCGCCACGACGAGATCGGCGAGCTGTCGGACGCCCTGCGCGACATGACCGCCTCCCTTTACGACCGCATCGAGGCGATCGAGCGTTTCGCGGCCGACGTCGCTCATGAATTGAAGAATCCGCTCACCTCTCTGCGGTCCGCCGTCGAGACTTTGCCGCTCGCGCGCAACGATGAGAGCCGAGGCCGATTGCTCGAGGTCATTCTGCACGACGTCCGCCGGCTCGACCGCCTCATCTCCGACATTTCCGACGCAAGCCGGCTGGATGCCGAAATGCAACGCCTCGATGGCGGCCACGTTGACATCGCAATCTTGCTCGAAACCATCGTGGAAATCTCGAACTCGGTGAAGAACCCCGATAAGGTGAAGGTTGAGCTTTCGCTGTCTCGCCGCGGCGGACTGATCATCCCCGGCCACGATTCCCGGATCGGCCAGGTCATTACGAATCTCGTAGACAACGCAAAGTCCTTCTCTCCAGAGGAAGGCTGTGTTCGCGTAACCGCGGCGCGGCGCGGCGCGAAGCTCGTCATAACTGTTGACGACGATGGCCCCGGCGTTCCGGAAGACGCTTTCGAGAAGATCTTCCAGCGCTTCTACACCGATCGACCCAACCACGGATTCGGAAATAATTCCGGCCTCGGCCTTTCGATCTCGAAGCAGATCGTCGAAGCCCACGGCGGCACCATCGTTCCGGAGAACCGCACGGATCGGCACGGCTCAATCGCCGGCGCAAGATTCACCGTCATTCTGCCCGCCGCCTGACAATTTCCGAGCTTCTGCAAGCTGAATTCAGAGTGTCCCATTCCGACCACTCGATATCGACTAATCTGTCAACGGATCGGCCAAGGGTGACAACTATATCGACCAAAGTGTCAACCGGATCGCAAAAACTTTAAACCGGCAGAGAGCTCCATCCCCTGAGCTTGCGTTGCAAGTGACCAAATCTTCAGTTCGACTTCCTCACATCCGCAGAGCACGGTCGCCGACCTTGATGTCGAGCTTGTCAAGCATCTCCCGGACCTCGTCATAAGCGCTACCGGAGCTTGCACCGACCTCGACGAGCAACCGCGCGGCGGCCTCCGCCAATTCCTCCTTCGTGACGGGATCCGGCGCGATATAGTCGATCTCGGAGTCCTGCATCGCGCCAATGAAACCGTCGAGATCGTCTGGATCGGTTGGCGGATAATCCTCGCCGTTCAGCGCCATCATCCACAGCGCGTGGAATTGAGCCTCCTCCTCATTGAGACCGCTGGCCCAGTCGGTCCAGCCACCACCGTCGTCGGGGTGGATACCGTTGCACTTGTAGCGGATCGGCGGCGCATCGGCGGGAAGCCCGATGCTCTGCGGATCGAGGTCGACTGCGGCGATGGTCAGGTCCTCAGCTTTCAGTGGCTTGCGGCGACGGAAGGACAGGCGTTTTGCGGTCTCCTCGCGGGCCTCCCTGATAACGTCGCCAAGCACCTCGATCATGCGATCTGACGTCATCCGCCCCTCGCCGGCTCCAGCGGCGATCCCTGACACGACGTAGGGCACGATCTCGACCCCATCCTTGAGAGGAACGAAGGAGACCTTCATCGCCGCGGATAGCGGTTTTGGGCGGGAGGTCTTCGGTTTCTTCGACATCGCAAGCTCCGGAGTATGCAGGAAATCAGTCCGGTCGACGCTATGGCCGCGGCCGGCAAGCGGCAAACCGCTGGCTCACTAACGGGACCAAACCGTCGGCGTTCGGGCGTCATTGCCGCTTGCATCCCCCACCCCTATCGTCCAGTCATGCGCATCCTTCTCTCAGGACCGCCTTCGTGCGGTAAGACAACCCAGGGCCGCCGGCTTGCCGAGCTGCTCGGGGTTCCGCACGTCTCTTCCGGCGACCTGATCCGAAAGGCGGCCGAGAGCGGCCGCCCTTCGGATGTCGCTCTTGCGCGCCTGGTTTCAGATGGTTCGCTCGCACCGTCCGGGGCGATCTGCTGCATGGTTCAGCGACGCCTTTGCCAGCCCGACTGCGCAGACGGCTTCATACTGGATGGCTTTCCGCGCAAACGCGAGGAAGCCCACTTCCTGACCCGGCAGTTCCCGGCAATCGACGCGCTGATTGTCCTGGAGGCTTCCCCCTCCGTTCTACTCGATCGCGTCCGACGCCGTTTTCACGAGGGCCGTGCCGACGACAATCCCGCCCACTTCCCGCGCCGGATCGCCACGTTCGAGGAAGACACCCGCGCTGCACACGACGAGCTCGGACGCCAGGATGTTCCTATCTTTTCGGTCGAAGCCGATGGCGTCCAGGCTGAGACGGCCGCTGCAATAGAGACTGTGGTGGAGCGGCTACGCTCACGCACAACATTCCGGATGGCCTGACCATGACGTCCTACACCGCTCGGGACATCAAAGACCTGCATGAGCTCCTCGGATGGGGTTTGAGGGACTGCACGCGCGCGTTCGAACTCGCATTCGACGAGAATTCCGACATCAAAGACATCCTGCAGGGCGACGTCGTGTGGGCGGCCGGCGTCGTCCATGCCTCCGGGCTCGCCATCAACGTCAAAGGCGGTCCAAACGCGCGGACGCAATTGGAATATCGAGGTCGGCGCCAAGCGCGCCGAGATGTATCGAGAGAGCCACCCCGCACTCAATGACCGCTTTCCCGTGCGCGCGACCGCCAATCCGTCACCGGGCCTCCCTGGCTAGAACTCAGCTCGCAGCCGCGTTTACCAGACCGTGCCGGCGAAGCAGTTTCGTCGAGATCTGACGCTTCGACACTGCATAACGCTTCGGTGCTTCACGAGCCCAGCGACGACGGCCCACCTCATCGTCGACGAGGGGACCGACAGAAAGGTGCTCGCGCTCAATTACGTCGAACACCGGTGCCGAGATTAGCCGGCGAACAACAATTTCGTGCTCCACCACCGGCGATTTCGGATCCCAAGGTCGAGCTCGGATCGCCCTAATATCGGGATACTCCCGATACTGCGGCGCCGGAAGCGGCGCATACTCCACCTCGAACCAGACACCCTCGATCAGCTTGAGCTCGCGCAGGTCTCCGAGCTTGATCGTCGTGACCGGGCGTTCCCGCTCCCGACGGCGTCTTTCGGCCCTACGGTTCCTCTTCTGATCATCATGCTTGAGGATACCGTCCGCGGGGTCAACGTAGAGCTCCTTCCAAGGAGCGACACGCACGCGCTCGCTCACTCCACCAGCCCGAAAGACCGTAATCCAGCGCTCTTCCTGACCATGAATGTCGACGAAATCTTCAACATGATCCCGCACATGCTGCTGCACCGTGCTGTCCACACGCAGGTTCGCCGCGATCTCGGAATAGACATCGTTCCATCGACGACCGACCTGCTTGTGCAGAAACCGACGCAATGGAGCGAGGTTCTCGTTCAGCTCCTTCCAGCCCCCGTGCTCGCGACGATCCCGTCGCATGCCGATCCGCGAGGGCAGATCATCGAGATCGACCAGGCGACCCTTTCGGCAACATCCGTCGTGCCGCCGCGGGCGCTCGACGATCACTTTAGCCATATCCGCGCGCATTTTACGCCCCCAGAAACGCGAAAGGCCGCGCGCATGCGGAAACACCCGCCCGATCAGTGTGATCGGCGGGTGCTGCAGGCGCGGCGATATCGAAGTTCGAATGAGTGTCGGTTGAGCAATTCTATGCACCGACAACCTGGCCAGCGTCAATCCCCTTACCCTCGGTCACACTATCGGCGGAGCAAACTTGCCGACATGACCAGGAAGATCAAAGACCGAATATGCAAACGCCCGACTGCACCGAGCCCGTCCGATCAATCCTGATCCCGAGGCCTGGAAGTCAGCTTCGACTGAACTGACAGTCGAGTTGTCCGCCCAGGAGACATGGTCCTGAACAACCGAGTCGAGTTTCGGCCGTTCGGATTTCAGTGTTGGAACGAGTCCTTGACGAAGTCATGGCTTGCGCATCCGGCGAGTACGAGCCGCCCTCAATCGGCTCGTACTCGGGCTTTAGAGACTCCCATTAAGGGAGAGGCACCGAGATTTCCGACTCGGCCAGGCCGTTACCGTAAATCGGATTCGATGGATCCGTCGAACCGTCAAACCATGCCTCCCAGTCTTGCTTCGAGGCAGCCATCAAGTGTCCGATCTCAACGGCAGGGATCTGGGCGCGCGCAGCCCGCGCATAAGCCTCCAACCGGTGGCCCCCATCCAGGAAGTCGCCACCACTCACCAAGATCGGGTCGAATTCAAACTCTGGATCCGCCCTCAGCATGGCCGCGTATTTGTCGACGGCCGCCGAGCTGTTGCCGCGATCCATGCCCCGATATCGCGGCCCGATCTTGGCCATGATCACTCGGACCTTCGGGGCCTCGGCAAGCCCAAACAGGTTGTCTCTGACGGCGCTATAATCGAGCCCCTGCCCGACGAAGAACGGATGCCGCTCGGCGAGGATATGGCCAATGTCTTCCTTCGTCTCGGATGGAAGGGCATCGATGTCGACCAACCCGGTGATCATCTCTCGTCGAGGTTTCATGACCGTAAACGATAGTCAGGTCGCCGGCATCTCTCAAGCCTACCTGGTAGTATCGGCTATTCGGATTTTGGTGTTGGAACGAGTCCTTGACGAGCGGTCGCCGGCCGGGCATGGTCACCCAGGGAACACAACGAGAACACACTGACTGAATGTTTCTGACCTACCGCATCAAGCTGGCGCCGACCCGCGGCCAATACGCTGTTCTCGCCGGGCTCTGCGAGGCGCAGCGCCAGCTGTACAATGCCGCGCTGCAGGAGCGCCGCGACGCCTGGGCGAAGCGGAAGGTCTCGATCTCGAGGTTCGACCAGTGCAAGTCCTTGACGCAGATACGGTCGTTCGACCCGGACTACGGCGACGTCCCCGCGAACCTGTCGCGGTGGACGCTGGGGCGCGTCGACGACGCGATGAAGGGGTTCTTCGGACGCGTGAAGCGCGGCCAGAAGGTCGGCTTCCCTCGCTTCCGGAGCAGGAGCCGCTGGGACTGTTTTGGCTTTGCCGAATGGGCCGGGATCCGGCTCGATAGAAACAAGCTGCGGTTCAAGCCGCTGGCGGGCGCGCTGCGCCTGCGGCTGCATCGGGAGCTCCCGCCGGGCGCAGCGGTGAAGACCGCGGCGTTCTCGCGGAAGGGGCGGCACTGGTACGTTTGCCTGGTGGTTGATGTCCCCGTCGCCGCCACTCATGCCCGGCCGGAGACGGCCGTCGGGCTTGACGTCGGCATCGAGCATCTCGTGACGACGAGCGAGGGCCGGCATATCGAGAACGTGCGTCCGCGGTCTCGCCGCGAGCGCGACCTGCGGATCGCGCAGCGCGCGCTGGCGCGCTGCAAGCGCGGCTCGAGGCGCCGCGGCAAGGTCCGAGAGCGTCTGGCCCGGCTTCAGCGTGCGGTCGCCAACGTCCGCTCCAACCACCTGCACCAGGTGTCGGCAGATCTGGCCAGGCGTTACGCGCTGATCGCCGTCGAAGAGCTTCGCTTGAAGAACCTGACCCGCTCGGCAAGGGGCACCGCCGGTGATCCTGGGAAGAACGTCCGGCAGAAGGCCGGGTTGAACCGGGCGATGCTGGACGCATCGGCCCCGCGTCTGATCGAACTGTTGACCTACAAGGCTGCAAGGGCCGGTGGGATGGTGGAGAAGACGCTGGCGGAGCGCCGCCATCGCTGTGGCTGCGGTGCCGACCTGCACCGCGATCACAATGCGGCGCTGAACATACTGGATCGTGCCTTGCGGCACGACGGGCGGGGCAAGCCGCCCGGGGACGCCAACGTGGGGCGTCAGCCCGTGCGTCGTCCCGGAAACACGGACGTTGAAGCTGCGAAAGCAGCTTAAGACATTCCGGACCAGGATCGACGTGCTTCAACACCGAAATCCGAATAGCCGTAGTATCGCGCATGCCGAGCGATCCCCCTACGAGAAGCGCCCGAGGAAGCGGCCAGGTTAAGCAGGCGCTCCTTCTGCCACAGCAGGGACCCGGACGACGTCCAGACTATGGGGAAAGCTTGAAATCGCCATCCGAGAACGCGCATTCAACCGTGATGCAGGCAACGTAGGTAGCCGCCATGCCGGCCTTGAACAGATCGTAAATTGATACGGCGCGTGCCTCAGCAGCAAGGATTAAAATTCGGAGCCATCAGCGTAGCCACACGGAGGCTTCGTCGTCGGCGCCAAGTTGTAGCTGCCAGCGATGGACACGCCCTGACATCACCGGGAAAGGCGGAGCGTTTCTATGGGCTTCGGTCTCTTCGTGCCTAACCTCCAGGAATCCAGGCAGGAGAACCATCTCTCGTTGCGCGGACGCTTGCAACCCGCGCTGCCCAAGACTGTGGATCTCTTGGTTAACGGGCAGAATGGGTAGCTGAACGTTAGGCGGCGACCTTTTCCCGCTCGAGACGCAGGCGATATTCGGCGAAGATAAAATCCTTCTCGGCTTCTGATATCTCCACCAAGCCTTCCGGCAGGATCCATCCGGCGGCGCCGTTTGTGATCCTGTGGTCGGGATGCCTCTCAAGGTGTTCCGCCGCGGCGCGGCCGGCATGCGGGATCACGGCGACGTAAACGTCGCCCGCCCGCCCGATCTTCGGGCCCCAGAAGCAGCTCCCGATTGCACCCGAGCCACTGCAATGGGGGCCTTCATAAGACAAATCGTAGAGCACGGCGTCACCGAAGACCGCGTAACTGTCGGGCTGCTTGGGCAATGCCTCGAATTTCGCGAAATAGGCCGAGCTACGCTTGGGGCGCGAGCGTCCATTGCGGGATTTGGCCGTCCATCCTTCCGGCGGCTTTCCATCGAAACCAAGGCACCCCAGCGGATCTGTCAGTGACGTTGCACCGACCGTCTTGGCAAACTCAGACCATGCGCCGACCGCGGCCTCGAACTCGACAAAAAACGCAGCCGCGCGCGAACGGAACGGCTCGCCGACGATCTTTACAAAAATGGTGTGGTCGCTCATTTCGGCCCTCCTGCCATAGGAGACGACTAAGCCGCGCGCCCCATTCGAACAAGCGGCTTACCTCGCGCATTGCTCTCAATCCACCACGTTTCAGCGTTGCCGAGCTACCTCATTCGAGTCCTTGCCCGCTTGCTCGCCACCCGCTGTTTACCAAAGCGCCCCCTCGGGGTGGCTGCCCGTAGCCCTATATGTTAATTGGCTTTGGACCGAGGAACCCGATGATCCCACCAGTCACCCCGCTCGAACTCCTGAGAGACCAACTTGCGTCCGAACACCCCGACGCCAGCATGAAGTTTGACCAGCCTTTGCGTGAGAACGGTATCTGGGGGCTCAATATCGATCAGGGCCCTCACCGGATTGCAGTCGAATGGTCCTCAGAACGGCCGAAGCACTTCATGATCACCCGTGTGAGGGGTGAAACCCTCTTTCAGATGGGCGGCGATGCGGTTTGCGTGACGATGCCGGCCGCGCTCGCCCAGGTGCGGGGCTTGCTCGCCGAAAAGCTCTCTTGATGCCGACACTTGCAGGCCATGACCGGTACAGCCAATATCCGACCATCGCGGTTGACGGGCCGGATGACGGCACCCATCGCTGGATCGACTTCTCGGGCCGGGTTTGCTGCGGCTCCTGCGGGATCGTCCGGCGGGCTGACGGCATGAATAGCCAATCACCTTAAGGGATACAGGCCCCTAACCCGCGACATCTCGACAGCGGTCCGAAAACCTACACACGTATCACGACGATTCGCGATCAAACAGGCTCCCCGCCAATGAAGACTAAAGCTCCCCAGGGCCGCGGCAAAGCCGCACTACGAAAGCGGCCCGGCAAGATACTCGCCCTGCGGCGCGCGGGCCCGGACCATGCCGTCGTCACTGTTGCCCCAACCCGCAGCACTGAGGGCGAGAGCTACCTCTATCGTCGGGAGCCCTGTGCGGAGTGCCCATGGCGCAAGGACGCGCCGATCGGCGCATTTCCGCCAGAGGCGTTCCGGATCTCGGCGGACACAGCCTACGATCAGTCGCAGCGCGTCTTTGCCTGCCACATGTCCGGCAGCGATCGCTCGGCTGCCTGTGCGGGCTTCCTTCTGCGCGGCGCCGACCACAACATCGGCATCCGGCTTCGGTATGCGTGCGGAGACATCGATCCGGATACAGTCAAATCTGACGTGGATCTCTACGCCAGCTACCGGGAAATGGCCGAAGCCAACGGGGTCGCCCCGAACGACCCGAAACTTGGCCCCTGCCGTTAACCCAGTTCAACGTCATGACGGGACGATTCATCCTGATGTGGCAGGCGTCGGATAAATGTCTCGGTTGCTCCAAGGTGACGGCCCAGCGCAACGCAGTGATAAATCCGGCGCCGCCTCCGCGGGTGGCTTTGAGCTCGGTTCGTCCAGGCAATAGATAAGCGCTTCGCTTCGCTTTTCGGCCGGTGTCATCGCCAGGTTCCTCTCGTCCACCGCGCCAGCAAACTCACGGAGCGCGAGCGGCGTCAAGTAAAACACTCCGGCATTCGAGGTTGAAAGCGCTCTCCGCTTCACTCGATCGCGACCAGGCTCGGAACCAGTTCAGCCCGGAATTGACCCTCGAGACGACCGATTGCTGGACCCGGGACGAGGACGCTGGCCCGGCTGGTCGAGATTCGCTAACTAATCCTTGCTCAATTGACCCGACCGCTTTCGAATTGCGATCAAACAGGGCAAGATTGACCACCAACACACTCTGGAGCCGGTCATGAAACGTTACGCCGTCAGGATGTCCATTGAAGGCATCGACGTCACCGCCAACGGCGAAGAGGAAGCGATCCGGAATTGCGACGAGGACGTTCGCTCCTGCGTTGGCGACTGGAACTACACGGTGACCGACGTTTCCGAGACCGACGAGCCTCTCACCCAGGAACTCGACGACATCACGTACCTTGGGTCTTCAGTGGAGGAACCCGGGGAGGAAGGCGAGGAGGACACCTGGACCATGGAGGGAGAGATCGAGGTCGTGGTCGAGGCGAACAACAAGGACGAGGCCGCCGAAAAGGCCAAGATCCTGCCGAAGGCACTGCGCTATCCCGTCGACGAAGAGGGGCGCACCCTGCACCGCTACGCCGTCACGTTGAAGGCCCCCATGAACATCACCGCGG
Organism: Bradyrhizobium sp. USDA 4341; assembly: GCF_054063755.1. Lineage (NCBI taxonomy): Bacteria > Pseudomonadati > Pseudomonadota > Alphaproteobacteria > Hyphomicrobiales > Nitrobacteraceae > Bradyrhizobium > Bradyrhizobium sp. USDA 4341. Next base: position 772,523 of record NZ_JBSSGO010000001.1, read on the forward strand.
ACGATGAAGACGAGGCAGTCCGCAATTGCGACGACGACGCCCGAGAGTTCGTGGTCCAGAACGATCACCTGGAAGTCGCCAGCATCGAGGAAGTCGACCCCGACGACGTTTCGCTCACCAAGAGCGTTGACGACATCGAATTCCTTCCCTCCGAGGTAGCCAGGAGCGCTGCCGAAGGTTCGGCCGATTGGCTGATGAACGGCGTCTACAAGGTTGTCGTGGACGCCGCAAATCCGACCGAAGCCGGTGCGGCGGCCAAAAAGTTTCCGAAGTCGTTCGATTTCGAAGCAGCGCCCTCGCCGGCGATGTAAGAGGCCATTATTCATGTCGTACCAGCTCGGGGGCAATATCCGCACCGTCGTCCGGTCCTTCTCCGTCCCGCCGGCGGTCAATCCCGGCATTAAACACACGCCACTGTGCGATCTCAGCCACGCGTTTGGCCAGGCGTGGAATGGCGCAGCCATGCGCCGCTATGTGGACGCCATGTCTGCTGCGTCGGCCGAGCAAGTCGAGCTTGCACGCCCGCAAATCTACTACACCGCCGACAATATTTCGCGACGTCTCTGGGACGAGGCTTTCGCGGTCACGCGATCCGTCAAGCACACCTCATCGCCTGAGGCCATGATTGGCGAAATCCTGGACGGGGTGGCCAAAAACGCCAGCCAGCTCCTAACCGAGTGCGACAACGCGCCAAGAAATCGTATCAAGCTCCGCCGCCTTGCCGGCGCACTGTCGTATCTCGCTGAAATCCGGACGTTCTGCGCCGCCATCGCGCCAAGCCATCCGGCTTTCGAGCAGCTCGCTGACATCTCCGGGAAGGCCTTTGACCGGCTAACATTCGAGACCGAACGCTTCCGGCAGGATGCCGCCGGCCGATATCCGGAAGTTGCCGAAATCATTCCTATCGCTGGCCAATTCGCGACCGAGGCAGAGGCAGCGCTACAGGCGATGGAATTCACGCTTCCCCGCCTGTCGCGAGCTTCCATCGACCGCCTTCTGTGCACGATCGGCGATCACCAGGCGCTGTGGAGAATTGCGTCCGGCAAGGACCGCGACAAGTTCATTGCCGCCGGGCATCACTGCCCCATTACCGAGCGTGAAGCGAAGGAGATCGTCAGCGGCGTCCGGCGCCTGGCGGAGGATTTCGACAGCCTGTTCTACAAAAAGGGCTTTCTTGCAGAGCTGCGCAAATGTGCGGCCTCCTTCCGGTATCAGTCGCTGGAAAGCGCAGATCAAAGCGAGCGTCGCGACGAGTCCTCGATCCGGCGCGAACGCAAGAGCCCCTATGAAAGTACAGCGGAGCACCGAGCCCGCGTGGAGGCTGCGCTGACAGGATTGCCGGCCCAACGACTGCGCATGCAAAAATCTGCTGCCGAGATGCAGTCCGTCGCCAATATGCTGTCTGGCTTTCTCCACGGCGTCGAGCGGTCACTCCGAGGCAAGACGTCAGAGGCCTTCATCCGCTTCCGCAGATCGAATGGCGCGCTCGTTGGCGAGCTCGATGTCCCTGGCGCCGATGCCATCGTGATTTATGACGATCACGTCGTGAGGGCCCAGGGTTACCCGGAGGCGGTCTACGCCATCAGAATGCCGGCCGACATGGTTGCCGCGGAAGCCCCGCCGTTGACTGATGTGCGCGAGGCCATGTTCGGCCAAGCCACCAACTACCATTCGCTCGTGCAGTGTCTCACCGAACTCGACGGAGAAACCGAGCGCGGCTACTTCTTCGCCGGCATCCGTATCAACGGGCATGATGCGTTCGAGGTCCTCGACGGCGCGGTCTCGCTGTCCGAGGAGGCATCATGCCCCGGGCCACGGATGTAGTGCCTTGGCGGACAACCTGAATTCGGATACCATACTCCCTCCAGGAGACCTTGGCAGGAGAACGGCCCCAAGCCCGCAGAAGATACCAAAACCACTGAACGCCAAGGCTTACGGCTCGATCGGCCACCTTCCGCGATCTCGGATTGGCACTGGCGATTGGCACGTCAACGAGGGCATGGCACGCATCCTGTGCGAGAAGCCCCGCAAGGGCGACCGCATCGTCGTTCGTGAGAAACTCGACGGAGCTTGCATGTCTGTGGCCAACGTCGCCGGCGTTATTCATGCTCTTGGTCGGGCCGGCTATCCCGCCCTCTCCGCGCCGCACGAACACCTGCGCCTGTTCGACGATTACGTTCGACGCCGCCACGAGGGCTTCACAGCCTTGCTGGAGCCCGGCGAACGCATTGTCGGCGAGTGGCTGACAGTGGCCCACGGCACAGTTTACGATCCGTACCATCCGGGCTTTGCGCCCTTCATAGCATTCGACATTTTCCGCGGGACCGATCGCGTCTGTACCGACGAGTTCTCGCAGCGGTGCGCGGCCGCCGAAATCCTGACCGCGAAGACCATCCACGACGCGGAAGAGGCCCTCTCTATCGAGGATGCTCTCGGCTTGCTCGGCCCGTTGGGACATCACGGAGCGACTGAGCCGGTCGAAGGCGCTGTGTGGCGCGTTGAGCGCGAAGGGAAGGTCGAATTCCTCGCGAAATACGTCCGGCCGGACAAGATCGACGGCAAATACCTTCCCGGCACTGACGGCAACGTCACCGACGGGAAGAGTATCTGTCTCTGGCGGGAATGAGACTTTTGCGGCTTACCCCATTGCGGGGACCGGCGATTGCCTCAGCGCTTCAACTACTTTGAGCGCACGCTCTTCGATAAAGCCCGGCATCATTCGCCAAACGATGTCTCGAGCCTCCTTCTCGACGCGATCCTCGGCAACGCCTGAGCTTGGCTCGATTCCTTGCTGAATCCTTCGAACGCCGATCTCCCCTTCATCCTGGTCGAAGACCTGCAAGGGCGTGCGGCCGCGGGCAGCCTGCAACCATTCCCTGAGGTGAAGCAGCTCGTGGGGCGCCGTAACCAACAACGAGGCGAGATCAATCTCTATGTCCCGATCGCTCGAAGGGGTCGCGACGATCGACGCGACCACCTGCGTCCCGGACTCGACATTGAGATGGATCTCGTGATTTTCGTTCACTTCGAAGAATTCGTCGTCGTCCTCTGACTTCAACGCCGCGATAGCGTGGAAGCCCAGAGCTCGCTGATCGACATTCCAGAAGGCGCATTCGTCTGCGCCTCCAAGTACGACCTGCACCTCGATGTCTGGCCAGGTGACGAATTCTGGTTCCCGCTCCAGCCGGGCTAGCAGCGCTTCGTAGCTGTCGGCAACAACAGCTTCGGCACCCTCGAAGCTCTTCTTCTTGACGATATTAAACCGCATGGTTGGCATCCAAGATGTCGATCATCGATCCTTATCGTTTGGACCGGAAAATTGCCAGCGCTCCCCGTGAGGCCGTCTTGGCCCGTAGCGCAGGGAGGCGAAACCGGAATGCCGCCTTCTGCAACCATTTCAGGTACCGCCACTTCCGATCCCTGGCTACAAACTCCGCGACGATTGCTCTGGCGCCGAACTTCAGGGCCTCGATTTGCCAGATCGTGCGCTCGGACCATTTCTCATTGCCATAGTAGTCAGACAGTCCAATCTCTCTCGCAAAATCGACCGCTCGCTCCTGCCCACCGTCGGCCAGGTGACACTCGAGTGCCTGACGGATCTGCCGGCGTCCTCTCGCAGTAAAGATGTCCCGCGGATCGGGCGTCGCATCCAACTCCTTCCACATCGCAAACCAGAGGTGACAGCCGGCCGGCAGCCGGCCTTCGTCGATCCGATCGGGGTTTCGCACCTGCCACGGCCGGTCGTCGCGCTCCGTGAAGAACACGAAATCTGAAACATAGTCGGACCGATCCGGGATGTCGTAGTCCTCAAACAGCGGCGGAGAACCAAGCATGCCCAATTCGAACCACTCGTCGAAGTCGGCGCAGAATTGCGATCTACCTGGCGCGCTCGCCCTCCGATACGCCCGGACCTCCTCGCGATGACGCCCGATCGCGTCGGCGATCTCGCTATTTGCCATCTCCACCAGCTCGTCAACCGTTCCGTCCCGATCGTATTCCCTGTTCCGGCCGGCCGCTTTTTCCATCAGATAGCTGTAGGAGCTGCCGGCCAGCCATTCCATCCCCTTGCGGAAGTCCTTCAGCGCAGAATAGTGAACCAAGGACAGCTCTCCCTGATCGCCCGAAAGGCTCGCCGTTCCTGGCACCCAGGTGAGATTGAAGTGATGGAACGAGCTTCCGTCCGCGCGCCGGAAATGTCGCGAGACACATTCCCCCTCGGTCATCACGTGGGTGGCATATTCCTTGTCGGCCCATCCCTTGATCTGACGGTAAGTCCTGCAGCTGCGTCTCATGTCGAGTCCTTGCGTGGCGGAAGACCATTTTCCTTACCGTCCAACCGGGCAAGGGAGATCTTCGTCGAGGTCCGCCTCCCCGCTTTCCACCGGATCGTCACGGTTCGTCGCCGCTTCGCAGCTCTCGGACACTTAAAGGTTGTTCACCATTGGGTGAAACACCCGCGTTTTCGCGGTGCACTGCTTCACGTTGCCGCATGATGCCCTCTTGCGATCGAATAGGGCCAGGGCCCATCCTCCCCAGTGTGAGGTGCCTTGTACCAATGAGTATCGAATCCTTGACGCGTCGCCTGGCGCGTCCCCTCCTGGTTCTGATCGCCGCCCTGTTCCTTGTGGAGGCCTGGCTCTGGGACCGGCTCGCTCCGGTGATCGGCAAGCTCGTGGCCGCACTCCCGCTCGAGTACCTGAAGCGCTGGATGGCACGGCGTATCGGAGCTCTGTCCCCCTACGGCGCCCTGGTCGTCTTCCTGTCGCCGCTCTCGCTCGGTATCCCGGTGAAATGCCTGGAGGTGTGGCTTCTGATGCACCACCACTGGATCGCGGTGATTGGATTGTTCGTTGCAGCCAAGCTCATGGGCGTCGGCATGCTGGCGTTCATCTTCGATGCCACCCGCGAAAAGCTGCTCTCGATCGGCTGGTTCAAGGCGATATACGAAGGAACGATGCGCGCCTACCAGCTGTCGCATGCCCTTGTTGCCCCCATCAAGGCTGGGATCAATCACCGGCTGGCCAAGCTGCGCGACAAAGCCAGGGGCGAACTCGCCTGCTTCGTGAAGCGGCTCCGCCGGCGCTCCCTTGCAGCATGGCGCGCCTGCAGTTTCACACAGGTCGGTTGACCACCGTCTCGAGAGGCTCGGATTCCGGCATCTCGCCGAGCTCGAGGTCATCATCGACATCAAGAAGATCGGCCCGGATCGCAGCCCAAAGCTTTACCCGATCCGGGAATATGCCGCCCCGAGGAGCTGAAAGCAGCGCTGGGTCGAACGCCTCACGCCACCAGACGCCGTCGAGCTCAATGCCTGTCTGCTCGGGAACGCGCACCATCGCGAAGGCGACGGCAAGAGCGTCGCTGGCATCCTCGTCGGGCCGGAGAGCGTGGCCTGTCAGCCTGCGCAGCTTTGCCGTCCCGATGGACACTGCCTCCGGCTCGATGCCCTTGTGCCCGTCCGGGGCAGGCACGTCGGCCGGAGAGGGATATGCCTCGTCATCGTACGCCCGCGCCTCTTCGAGGGCTTCCTGCGCCGTCCGACATAACAGGAAGCGCCATTCGTCGGCCTCTCCGTCGTACCGCCAGGATCGCCAGAGCTTCCGCAATCGAGCGTAGCCGTTCTCTTTCCCCCAGGCGATCAATTCTGCCTTGGAAGCCTCGTCGCCAAGCAGCGCGGAGATGTCGAGGAAAGTACCGCCCTCGTTGCGCAATTCGTGAAGGCCATCGCCAATCTTGACGATCGCAGACCAGGCGTTTGGACAGAGCGACACCGAAAGGCATGCCCCCTCAAGGCTCGCGCCCCCGGAGTTTGCACCGAGGTTCGCGGGGTCGAGCGTGCCGACGTGAAAGACCTTCGGGAGGCGGATGATCTGGATATTCATGACAGCGACCTTATGGTCGGCCCCGGCAAGATTGAACACGCCGGCTAGCTGACACCGTCAGGAATCGCACCGTGCCGGCTCTCGTTTTGTGGAGGCTCGCGATCACGCCCGCATAGCCGCATGCCAGTTTCGATTGAAAACCAAAGAAGAATCGGGACAAAAGATCGCTTTGGACGCCCTGCAGCTCTTCGAGACAACCGGTCCGTCATGCTTTGTTCACTGCGGCTTTGGCCACCCTCCTTTGTGGTGGCTGTCTCTCCCGCAGGCGGATCAGGAACAGGTAGAATGCGATCGGCGGAGCAAATAACGCTGGTGCGTCTGCACGGCCCTGCAAAACGAGACCGAAAACAACAGCGAACGACATGAGGACGATCAGGGAGAAAGTCACCTGACGCACGGGCGATCTCCGAAGGCCTTCAACGCATGCGTTCCAGGCTTGCTTAGACATCCGCCGTTGGCCATAGCCGACAAAGTGACCCACGCAGATCACCACCGCAGCCATGGGCACCATAGCCATCCAATTGTCTTGCCCCGACACAACCCGCGTCACAGGGATTGTCAGCATCACGATCGTATACGCGTTCGCCAGTGGGATGCCTGTCCGGTCAAAGCACCAAAGATAGAGGTCCTCGCAAAGGTCTGCGACGAGCCCATCAAGCGCGACAAGCGCGTCAAGCATTTGCACCACCGATTTCCGCGCTGAGATCCGCAAGAAAGCGCGTCATGAGTTCCGTGCGCCGTTGAGCGATGACCCGCCCGCGCGAAGTGAGCATGCCTTCCTGCAGCTTGAATAGCTTCGCCGGGAAGTGATCAATCGCAAAGGTCTCGTCATCATGCGGACGATGCTCGGCACCCGGATCCTCCGGATCGTAGAGCATGCGTCCAAGCCGGCCTGACACATAGAAACAACGGGCGATCCCGATGGCCCCAATCGCGTCCAGTCGGTCTGCATCCCGCAGCACACGGGCTTCGGCCGTCTCCGGCACTACGCCACCCGAAAAGCTATGGGCCTCGATCGCATGCGCGACGCTTGACACGAAGCTGCCCTCGCGTCCGAGGCCGAACAGAATGTCGCAGGCCCTCACGGCAGAGAGCCGGGAGGCCCGGCGCCGCATGGGAGAATTCTTTTCCACGAAGACGCAGTCGTGGAGAATCGTCGCCGACATCAGCACATCGAGGTCAGCGTGTTCATCGGTCGCGAGCAGCTTAACGTTCGCCCAGACGCGACAAATGTGAGCTAGGTCGTGCGACCCGTCACCCGTCTCGAGCTTCGCCAAAAGACCTGCAGCCTCACGCTCGCGGGGAGCGAAGCTCTTGGCAGCCACCTCTGGCCCGAACCGGCGTTTTTGGTGATCCGGCGGCATTTGCGCCCGTCCTCTCAACCCATCGATCGCAACAAACTGCGCCGGATCAGAGCGATCTCCTGCGCCACGCCATGGCTGCTCTCGAGCAACTTCTCGATTCGTCCGACCCCGTGCATGACCGTCGTGTGATCACGATTGCCAAGCAATCGGCCAATTTCAGGAAAGGAAAGTTGAACTCCCAGGATCCTGAGCAGATACATCGCCACATGCCGAGCATTCGAGACTTGCGCTGTCCTCCTCCTGCCCTTCAGTTCGACGATCGACACGCGGTAATAGATTGAGACTGCCTTCAGAATGGCCGCGGGAGTAAGGACGACCACCTCAGGCTCAACCACCCCCCTGCGAGCGATCTTGAGCTCCAGGCCTCCTTGTAGACTGTTTGCAAACGACGGCAGCAAGCCGCTCAGACACTCGGCGGGAAAGTCCGACGCCAGGACGACCTGGAATTTGGCATCGGCCAAATCAGCGAGCGCGGCCTGGATGGCGCCAGCACACTTCAGTCCATCCAGGTCATGAACATTGTCAACAATTGCGACCGACGCCTCGAGGAGACTGTCGCGCGCTCGAAAACCCAGATCGTAAGAAGCAATCCTTTCCGCACTCTTCAGGATTCGTCCGTCTAAGTGCACATAGGGAACTCCACCGTCCTTCAGCTCGCCGGCCAGTGCATTCAGAAGGTGGGTCTTCCCCGCACCCGTCTCGCCGAAGATATGAATGGGGGAACAGGCAGCCCGGCGGCCGGCGGAGAACACGACCTGCTTCAAGGCTTCGATAACGATCCGGGATCCCGGAACCGGCTCGAAATTGTCAAAAGTCCGGAGATTGTCCGGTTGCGGCCAGCTCAAGAGCTGGTCCGACACGAAATCCCGCACTGCTACACTGTCCAACATCGATACACCCTGTACTCGAACAGGCGAATCCTTAGCGCGAATCCTTGACGACTGCTTCGGCTTTCTCCGGAGCTACAGCGATCAATTGGTAATCTTTCCCCGCTTTTCCACACCCTCCCCACAGACCGTTGCGTTCGGCTAGCTGGGAGGGTCAAATCGCCACCTCCTCTTTCTCTTACAATTCGAAGAAAGACTTCAGTGCTCAAACCCGCCTCCATCATCGCCAAAGAGCTCTCCGTACGCGACGAACAGGTCCAGACCGCAATCGACTTGCTCGACGGTGGCGCGACCGTCCCCTTCATTGCCCGCTACCGCAAGGAAGCGACTGGTATGCTGGACGACGCCCAGCTGCGCGCCCTGGAGGAGCGGCTTCGCTATCTGCGCGAGATGGACGCCCGCCGGACCTCGATCGTGGAAACCATCAAGTCACAGGGCAAACTGACCCCCGAGATCGAGAAGGCGCTGCTTGCCGCAGACACCAAGGCCCGTCTGGAGGACATCTACCTGCCCTTCAAGGAAAAACGCCGGACCAAGGCCCAGATCGCCAAGGAGGCCGGACTCGAGCCACTCGCCGACTTGCTGCTGTCCAACCCGGACAGGACCCCGGATACAGAAGCCACGGCCTTTATCAAGACCGACGGCGAACACCAGGTCGCGGACGTCAAGGCAGCCCTGGAAGGCGCCCGCGCCATCCTGGTCGAGCGGTTCTCCGAGCATGCGGACCTCACCGGCAGCCTTCGCGAGGAAATGTGGAAGCGCGGACAGATGAAGGCCACCGTGCGGGAAGGCAAGAAGGAGGCCGGCGCCAAGTTCTCCGACTATTTCGACTTCTCTGAACCGTACGAGAAGCTTCCATCGCACCGGATCCTGGCGCTGCTACGCGCCGAAAAGGAAGAGGTCATCAGCCTTGACTTCGGCGACGGCGAACCGGCGGATTCCCGAGACCCCTCAATCTACGAAAACCGCATCGCGACCACTTTCGGCATTTCGCGCAAGGGCCGGCCTGCCGATGCCTTCCTCTCCGATTCCGTGCGCTGGGCCTGGCGCACCAGGATCAAAAGCGGACTTGCCCTCGACCTGCGGATGCGTCTCATGCAGCAGGCGGAGAAGGAGGCAGTTCGGGTCTTCGCGACCAACCTCCGCGATCTCCTGCTCGCGGCTCCGGCCGGCGGCCGCGCCACGATCGGGCTCGACCCCGGCTTCCGCACCGGAGTCAAGGTTGCCGTGATCGATCGCACCGGCAAGCTCGTTGATCACACGACCATCTACCCCCACGAGCCGGCCCGGCAGTGGAATGAGAGCATGCTCAAGATCGCACAGCTCTGCATCAAGCATCAGGTCGACCTGGTTGCGATCGGCAATGGCACCGCCTCCCGCGAAACGGAGAAGCTGGTCACCGACCTGATCAAGCTCAAACCGGATCTGAAGCTCACCAAGGCGGTCGTCTCCGAGGCTGGCGCCTCGGTCTACTCGGCGTCGGAATTTGCCTCGAAGGAATTTCCCGACCTCGACGTCTCGATCCGCGGCGCTGTCTCCATCGCGCGCCGCCTGCAGGACCCGCTCGGCGAGCTCGTGAAGATCCCGCCCCAGGCCATCGGCGTCGGCCAATACCAGCACGACCTCAATCAATACGAGCTCGCGCGGGCCCTCGACGCCACCGTGGAGGACTGCGTCAACGCCGTCGGCGTTGACCTCAACACCGCTTCAGCTCCCCTCCTCGCCCGTGTCTCAGGCATCGGAGAAGGCCTGGCGCAGAGCATCGTCGCCCACCGCGACGTCAATGGCCCGTTCAACAGCCGCGAAAAGCTGCGTGACGTCCCGCGGCTGGGCCCGAAGGCGTTCGAGCAATGCGCGGGCTTCCTGAGGATCCGCGATGGCGAAAATCCGCTCGACGCCTCGGGCGTCCATCCGGAATCCTACCCGATCGTCAAGAAGATCCTGGAGGCGACCAGGAGCGACATCAAGGCTCTGATCGGTCAATCCAAGACCCTCAAGTCGCTCAAGCCGGCCAGCTTTGCCGACGAGCGGTTCGGTGTCCCGACCGTCACCGACATCATCCGGGAACTCGACAAGCCGGGCCGCGATCCCCGCCCCGAATTCAAGACAGCGACCTTCCAGGAAGGCGTCGAGAAGATCTCCGACCTGAAACCCGGCATGATCCTGGAGGCGACTGTCACCAATGTCGCAGCGTTCGGCGCCTTCGCCGACATCGGCGTGCACCAGGACGGCCTGATCCACATCTCGGCGATGTCCGAACGGCGGATCAATGATCCCCGCGAGGTGGTCAAGCCCGGCGAGGTCGTGAAGGTGAAGGTGCTTGAGGTGGATGTGGCCCGCAAGCGCATTTCGCTGACATTGCGCTTGTCGGATGCCCTGCCTCAGCCCGGCGAGCGACGGCAGCAAGGCAGCGCCAGTTCAAAGATGGTCGACCGCTACAAGTCGCGGACTGAAGGTGCCGGCGGTGGCGCATTTGCTGCCGCCATGGCCAAGGCTATGGACCGCCGCAAGAGCCCCTAGCCTGAAGCGCGGCGGGACACACTCCTGAGCGTTCCGCCGGTTTCGCGATTGCGGGCGGCTCCTGTAGGGTCGAAGCCGTTTCTGGAGCATCTTCCATGGCCGACTTGATGAGCAAAAAAGAGAGTGACGCCTGTGTTAACGCAGAGCGCCGGGCCCACTTCGACCGCAGCAGGGCCGAGAACGACCTCGACGAGGTGATGCGTTCTCTTGGCATTGGCAGCGGCGCAGGTCCGTCGGTCGTTCCCGGCGTTGCCGTCTATCTCTGCGACGATTGGGTCGACGAGGACCGGATCAGAAAAGAGATGGAGAAGCGCGGCCACAAGATCGTCGAGGTCAGGTCGACGACCTGGGTCATCGAAGACGGCACGGATGAGGACGTCATCGCCGTTGCTTTCGACACCCCGTGCCTGCCCGCTGAATGGCGAGAAGAGGCCCCGGCTCCCACTATTTGACGTCCCCCGTTCCGACATGCAGGGCATCGCGTTAATGTCCCCTGATAGCTGCCGGACTGAGTTCCAGCCTCCTCGAGAAAGACCGCCATGGCATCCGACCTCAAAAGCAGAATGCTTGAAATGCTCGAACGCATCCACGGGAAGATCGACACCGAACAGCCGATCGACGGCGACATGTTCAGCGAAATCGGCTGTCTGATCGCCGAGGCGAAGGGCGAGTACGATCCAACCCGGTCGGACGACATGGACGCCCAGGACCATCGCTACAACCGGGGGCCGATGTGATGTGGATGAACGAAGCCGAGATCGACAACGCTGTCGAGGTCATCAAGGAACGCGCGCCTCAATTCTATAAGTACGCAAAATACCTCGCCGACTGGAGAGACGTGGTGAACCAGAGCTCGGACGGATGGCACTCTTGGAGAGCAGGGTCCAAATGCGCCGACACGCTCTCGGCGCTGCTCACGGCGGTCATGTCGGTCGCGCGCGGCCGCTCCAAGGATATGCCGACCGACGCCGAATTCAAGAAAGCGCTGACTCCCATTCGCGCCACGGCCACCAAGCACAATCTGACCGCTCCCGTCCTTGCCGATGACACGCCCAAGCCCAAGGCGAAGGCGAAGGTCATCGAAGCCCTCGATTCCGAGGCCTTCGTGACTATTGCGCAGCGCCACGGCGAAGACAGCGAGCCAGATCATGAAGTCGGCGACCTCCAGATCTTTTTCCGGGCGGCCTATGACCTGTTGACGCCGGAGCAACGGCACTCTTTCCTCGCACTCGAACTCGTTCGTGAGACAGTCGAGAGCGCGTTGCCCATCGATCCCCTTCCACAGGGTCCGGCGGCCGCCGACGCCCTTCGCGACGCGCTCGAAAGCGGCTCCAAGCCCGGACCGGGGCGCTGATCCGATCGGGACGTCGGCTAGCGGTTTGCGGCTTGCCGGCGTCCATGGGACGAATCCTTGCAACGACTTTTTTTTCACGCAAGGGGACTTCCCCGATGAAGAACGAACCCACAATCAATCTCGCACTCGAAGGGTCCGGCCAGCATACGCTGATCGAGTACATCTACCGCGACAAGTCGAACAATAAGAAGACGAGCATCGTCTTGCTCGACGGCCGCCTCTCCAAGTCTCAGATCGAGAAAATGCTCGTCGGTCTGGACAAGGAGCTCCAGTTCATCCCGGGCCAGGTCGGTCTTCCGGATCTCCAGAATGAATTCGAACAGACCTCTGGCTGGCTCGCACAAGACGACCACGTTTGGCACGAGCTTCAGGCCATCGAGTACCGCGACGGTCGGCCGAACGGTCCGAAGGCCGAAGATGTGGCAGTAGCCTGGCCGACCAGTGCCGAAGGCTGGAACGTCGCTGAACACGCGGCGCGTCTGTCCGGCACCGCCACCCTGACACCTGGATGCTGATGGAAGCCTCTCCACAATCCGGGAGCAACACCATGTCGTTCGACACCGCGATTGCTCTTTCGATTGAGTCCAGTTCGATCAATACCGAATTGAGGTATCGACACGTTGCCTCAGATGGGCGCGTGGAAGACCGCGCATCGGTCCTGCCCGGACGCCTCGGTCACGAGGACCTTGCCCGAATGCTTCCGGCGCTGGTCGCAGATCTCTACTTCATCCCCTCTCAGGTTGGCCTCGCCGATCTTGTCACGGCTCCCGAGCGCGGCTGGAACGAAGACCAGGACACTGTGTGGCACGAGCTCCTGTCGATCGCCTACACCGACAGCCATCCCGATTCCTGGCCAGCGAGCGCGCTGGCGGCGTCCTGGCCGGTCTCTGACCGCGGCTGGCAGGAAGGTGCGGCGATTGCGAGGATTTGCCAAGCGAGCGAGCCGCAGCCCTCGATGGGCTTCTGAGAGGGTCTATGGCCGCACACCACGACGTCTTCAGCTCCGCGCTCGAGGCCACGATCGACGACGACGAGCTCTTTGGTCAGGATGCCCCCTGCCCGATCAGAACTGAAGCCGGAAACTCGCGCATCGTCGCGATTACCGGGCCCAATGCTGGCGGAAAATCGTTCTTTGCACGCGCATTGGCGGCCAATGTCTCGGCGCAGCGCGACACCTGCAATATCGAGTACCTGCCGGTTTCAATGGGAATCCGGACCATGCAAGGCATGCATCGCGTCTTCATGTACGGCGAGGAAGGACGAGACTCGACCGGGAGGATTTCGCTTCGCGCCGTCCTCGGCGGCCTCAAGACCTGCCGCGGCCGCGAAGGCCCGCACATGCTTTTGCTGGACGAGCCTGACGTCGGCCTCAGCGATAGCTACCAGCGCGCCTTGGGCGAGCTCCTCTGCGGGTTTGCAAAGGATCTTCCCGACAACACGGCCGGTCTTATCCTGGTGACCCATTCGCGCCCGTTGGCCGCCGAATTCATGCAGGCCAAGCCGACCTGCATTCGGGTCGGCGACGACCTTCGTCCGACCGCGACCTGGATTCGCGAGGGCGACCTGCCACGCAGTGTCGACGACGTCGAGACGCTTGCCGAACGCTCGGCGGCGCGCATGCGCGCCATTCAAGCGGTGCTCAACGAACGACAGCAGGCAAGAGCTTCCGCGGCGCCGCGCCCCTAGTCGCTCTCGGCCGGGCCTTGCTCCTGGTTTGCTCCCTCTGTCGCCTGCTGCTTGGGCGTCGGACACACGTGCCGTCGCCACGCAAATGCATTGCTCGATACCGACTGTCGACAATCAGGACAAAGCAGCCGCCCCGGCCCATGCGGCCGGAAGCCGTGCTTGAGATACTCGGGCAGACGCGACACCGTTCTCCTAACCCGCCGCGGGCGGCTGCTGCTGGGTCACCTGGCTGTAGACGTAGAGCGGCCGCGACTTGCCCTCCACGCATTCCTTGGTCACCTGCACTGTCTGGACGCCCTCCAAAGAGGGCAGCTCGAACATCGCGTCAAGCAAAAGCCCTTCCATAATAGCCCGCAGGCCCCGGGCACCGGTCTTGCGCTCGATTGCCTTTCTCGCCACCGCTGAAATTGCGGCATCGGTGAAGCTCAGTTCGACATCCTCGAACTCGAAGAGCTGCTGGAACTGCTTCACCAGCGCATTCTTCGGCTCGGTGAGAATCTTGCAGAGGGCCGCCTCATCGAGATCTTCCAGCGTCGCTACGACTGGCAGCCGGCCGATAAACTCCGGAATGAGACCAAACTTCTGCAAGTCCTCGGACTGCACCTCGCGCAGAACGTCGCCAACGCGCCGATCCTCCGGAGACATGACGGTCGCGCCGAATCCGATCGAAGTGGTGCGTCCGCGCTCGGAGATGACCCTCTCGAGTCCCGAGAACGCTCCACCGCAGATGAACAGAATGTTGGTTGTGTCGACCTGCACGAATTCCTGCGCCGGGTGTTTGCGCCCGCCTGAAGGCGGAACGGATGCGACCGTGCCTTCCATGAGCTTCAGCAGCGCCTGCTGGACACCCTCACCGGAGACGTCTCTGGTCAGCGATGGATTGTCGGATTTGCGCGAGATCTTGTCGATCTCATCGATGTAGACGATGCCACGCTGCGCGCGCTCGACATTGTATTCGGCCGCCTGGAGCAGCTTGACGATGATGTTCTCGACATCCTCGCCGACGTAACCGGCTTCAGTCAACGTGGTCGCGTCCGCCATAGTGAAGGGCACATCGAGGATGCGCGCCAGCGTCTGTGCAAGCAAGGTCTTTCCGGATCCGGTGGGACCGACCAGCAGGATGTTGGACTTGGACAGCTCGACCGCATCCTTGTCCTTCGCGGTGGAGTCCTGGTGGGAGAGCCGCTTGTAGTGATTATGAACGGCGACCGAGAGCACTTTCTTGGCGTGAGTCTGTCCGATCACGTACTCGTCCAGAATCCGGCAGATCTCCTTCGGCACCGGAATGCCGCCGGTGCTCTTGCCGAGGACGACCTTGTTCTCCTCGCGCACGATCTCGACGCAAAGCGAGATGCACTCGTCACAGATGAAGACCTGCGGGCCCGCGATCAGCTTTTTGACTTCATTCTGGCTCTTGCCACAAAACGAACAGTAAAGCGTCTGTTCGCCCGATCCGTTCCTCGCCGCCAACGATCTTCTCCTCATTCCAGCGGACCTCTTCCGCCTCGTTCCAGACCAAATTAACCGCCCTCTCGTTCCCTACCAACGGCGAAAGCATTCCTTTCCTTGTGGAACGCTGGGGACAGTTAACGATTCGGTCAATCTCGACCATAACCGCCGGCATAGGCTCACCAAAGCGGACAGAAACGCCCGCCTGAACCCAGGCGGCGCAAGGACTCGTTGATCAGGCCTTTGGGTACCGGCGATCACCAGTGAAAATTGATGCCGGACCGAAGCAGGCCCGCGGTGAACTTCGAATTCGCATCGAAATTGGCGGGAGCGCCTGCGGAAATGTCCGTCATGGGCGCGTTCGCGCTGCCGAGGTCGTAATACAGGGCCTCCGCCTTGACGCTCGACCATGAATTGATCCGGTATTCGACGCCGGCACCCGCGGTCCAGCCGATCCGGACCTTGGAGACCGACCCGTCGGCGCACAATGCAGTTCCGGCGCACGGGAACGAGCTCGAGACCTGCTGGGACGAGGCATCGGCCTTGACATCGCCGAATGCCGCGCCGGCCGTGCCGAAAACCATGAAATCGCTGGTTAGAAGATAGCCGAACCGCGCGCGCAGCGTAGCAAACCAACCGAGCGACTGGTCGACCGACGTCGTCACCCCGGTGGCCGGATCGGTCCAACCGTTTGCGCCGGCAATGTGGGCATAGCTGAAATCACCCTCAGCGCCGAGAACTCCGCGCCCGAATTGCCAATTATAGCCGACCGTCACACCGGCTGTAACGCCGCCGTTCGACACGGGTATGGAGGCCGGAATCGCACCAGCCCCCACAAGAACACTCCCGTTCGCGGTGGTTGGCGCCAGCGTGGCCGAGTCATCCTTCGAAAAGCTCGATCCATAGCCGATCGTCGGACCTGCGTAGAAACCGGTCCAGGAGGCTCCCGCACCGTTGAATGCCGAGAACGGAACCGCCGCCCCCGAAGTGCGGTCGCCGAACTTATAAGCCCCCTGCACAAAAACGCCGTAGCGATCCTGCTCGATCTTGATTGGCTGCGCAGCATATGAGGAGCCCGGCAGCGCATCGAACCGCGCGTCTCCGTCCGCCTCTATGTGCCACCAGCGGCCACCGACACCGATGCTCACGCCCTGCATCACCTGCCAGGACAGAATGGATTCCACCATGAACCCGTTGCCGGTCCCGTCCAGGGACGTCCCGTTGATGTCTGGCCGAAGGACATGGAAGTCCTTGCCCGCAAACCAGCCGCGGACGTAGGCCGCATCCGCCGACAGCTTCAGGCCGGGATAAAACTCCCACGAGCCGGACGCACCGAGCCGCAGCATATTCCAGGCCGGTTCGCCATTCAGCGTGTTGACATCGGTCCCGATCGCGACCGGAGAACAGATGGCCCCACCGATCTGCTGGGCGCATCCGAAGGTGTTGAGCCGTTCGGCCCAATACCCGTAGCCGACGAAGGCCCCCAGACCGACGTATCCGGTGTCCACCATGGTGTAGCCCAGATCGACGTTAACATAGCGAACCGACGAATCCTTCATCTCCTGCCGGGTATTGGATTCCGGCGATGTGACCGGCTGGAAATCCTGATCGCTCATGTGGCCGCCCGCGATCGACCCGCCGCCGAGGTTACCCTTCAGAAAGGTCCGATTGTAGTCGAAGCGCCAGAAGGCCTCAGCCGTCTGGGCCACCGAGCCGTCATAGGTCAACCTCGACACGTTGAGACTACCGCTCGAGTCGTAAAGATCCAGCTTGTAGCGCCCGCTCGAGAACCAATAGCGCATACCGGTTTCCATGGTCATACGCTGCATCGGCGCGACCGGCAAAAGTCCTGGCCAGGGCGCCGGCTGAGCATAGGGCGCGCTCAGGGCCGAAGCGTCGAACTCCGGCTCCTTTGACGGATAAGCATGAGCGACCGACGCAACCGCGGTCGTCGCGAGCAACACTGCAAGACACGAAGCACGAGAGAACATGACCCAGACCCCACTTTCGCTACGATTGAGGTCACGGGTCGCCGTCTGAGACAAGTGCAGTGTTGCAACACCGGGGCTGTTGGTCACCCGGTTTCCACAGTCCAAGGATTCGTTTACGGCCGCATCGCGGCACCGCCCGCCATTGGCGCGTCCGCCGGCGGCTGCCGCTCGTCGGTCGCCCGTGCGTCACTGACCCCGAGCGAGCCGTCCGGCTTGATCAACGACGGCCCGAGCGGGTTACCCAGGCGGCGATTGGCCCGGTTCATCACCAGGATCGATCCATCCTGCCCGGCCCGGATATGATGGGTCGTACGGTCGTAATCCAGCTTCAAGGCGTGAGCCGCAATCAGGGCAGTCTCAAAGCTTCGGATGTGCCCGGTTATCCTGGCCTCGGCCGGCGCACCGTCATCGAGCCGCAGAAGCTCGCCGTCCCGGTCGTAATCGGCGGAGCGAACTGATCCGTTCTTGGAGACCCAGGCCATCGAAGTCGATCCATCGACGCGGTAGCGGACGATCGAGGCCTCTGCCGGAGCGCCTGGCGGCGCGATCAGGACCAGATCACCCTGCAGCCGATGGCGGGCCTCCCCCGCGCAAAGGGCCTCCAGCGCGACTGCCAAATGGCGTCGATCGGCGAAGATCACGGATGTCGAGCCCTGACCTTGCCCGGCCCAGAAATCGGAAAAGAACCCGCGGGAGGCGGCTACGCCCCTGGTCTGACGAAGCGCGCCGACCATGGCCTTCAGCCCGGGCCCCTTCACGGTAGCAACCAACAAATGGCGCAGATTGGCTCCAGCCTTCATGGCCTTCTCGAAAAAGCTCCGCACCTTGTGGTCCACCCCTGAAAGATGGTGTTCCACAAAGTCACGAGCGCGCTCGGCCAACATGTCCTTCAGGACGACTGCGGCAGTGGTTGCCATCACGAGGGTCGTTCCGCTCGCGAGCAGATCCCCCAGAGCGGACGTTTCCTCGCCGATGTGCAAGTGGTGAGCGCCGGCGAAGATGGCGCCGGAGGAGACCGAGTAAGCGAGCACCCGCAGAGCGCGGCTCCAGAGATGGTCCCGAGTGAAAGCTCGCACCGTTCCGTCAAGTTCTGCCCCGTCGAAGGAGCAGTTCGCGACCGTCGTCCAGGCGGTTCGGTCCGGCAAATGGGCCGCATCGACGCCCGTCGTCGTCGTCAGCTTGGCTTCGTTGAAGCTCGATCCGACCAATAGAGAGAAGCCGAAAGTGACGTCATGCATCCGCGCCTTCTTGAATGAGGCGCCGGCTGCCTTCACCCCCGACAGATCCGATCGCGACATCGCAGCATGATCGAAAAAGGCGCCATCGAGCACGGCTCCCGAGAATTTGGCGTAAGTCAGTCTGGCACCTTCGAAGTGCGAGGGAATGCTCTCTTCGCCGCGCTGATCGTAGTGCCGCGCCGATACTTCCGGATCCGGCGATACGTCGACCCCGGTAAAGTCGGCACCCTCAGCCAAAAGCCCCTGCGCGACCACGCCGCGGAGCGAGGCGTTGGCGAATTTTCCCCTGTAGGCCGACATGCCGCGCAGATCCGCGCCATCAAGCAAGGCTTCCTGGAAGTCGACGCCATGAAGGTCAAGGCCAGACAGATCGCGACGGCGCAAGTCCACGCGTGCGAGCGACCTGCCGTTCTGGACGAGCATCTCGACGAATTCCTTGAGCGAGCCAGCATCGCCCTCATAAAGGATGTTGCCGTCGCGGTCCTTTACGGTCTGCTTGCGAAGCACTGCCATATCTCGCCCCCGATTGATCGGTTGGGACTCAACACCCGGAGGCTGCAAGAGGGAATCCCGGAAGGGAAATCGTCGGGGAACCGCGCCCAGACTCATTCGATCTGGCCGTGCTACCCAAAGGTTGACCTTGGGATCGTCGAGCCGTAGCAATCGCCCTCACGGGGCCATAGCTCAGCCGGGAGAGCGCTTGCATGGCATGCAAGAGGTCGGCGGTTCGATCCCGCCTGGCTCCACCACCATCCCCAAAGAAAAAACAGCTCAGTCTTCCCGGTTGAGGCCCAACCGGCCATCATCGGCCCATGAGCGCTCCCACCAAACCCATAAAAGACCATCCGAGCAGCTGCGCGATCCGCAACATGCTCGACCGACCAGGGCTCCGCACGAGCGAGTATTGCGGATGGAATTCCATGCGGTTCATCCTCCACAATGACCGTGGCGAGCAGGTGCTCGAGGTCACGCTCGAGCGATCCGAGGGCCAAATCTTGTGCGGAGTGACCGAACGTAAGCGACGAAACCCCTATCGGCAGCCCTTCAATTACAGCGATTCAACGATCGGTCCGATCGAGAAGCGTGATCGCCAAATCATGTCGAACTGCAGTTCGACGATTCGAACGATTGTTGCCAAACACGAGCGTCCTGTCGACCGCACGCCGGAGGCGCGAGATGGGCTCACAGACCGGATCCGCCAGGTGCTCGAGGCTTTCCCAAAAGAAGCCCCAGAGAAGATCGCGGAAGCCATATCGACCGGCCTCGACGCCGACAAGATAGACGAAATCGCGGGCGCGCTCGATCAAACGCTGGCCCCTGACGCTTCTTGATATGCGACTTTACGTCCGTATTCTAATCCTTGGGCGGATTGACAGTAAAATCGTGAATCCGACTCAGTCTGAAGGATTCAATTAACGAATTTACAAGGCGCCAAACAGCATATTGGGGTCAAGCCGCCGGTTCGCCGGAAGGCCACGAAAGGAACTCCATGCAGACGACCAATGCCAAGTCCCCCGCCGAAACCCGCGACATCCGTCCCTCGGAACGCGCGACCCGCCTGGAAGCGCTCGCCGAGACGCTTCGCGAGAGCGCCAGCACGCTGGAGAACGACATCGCCGCCGAAGAAGCGGCAGCGCGCCAGAAGAACCCCAACGCTTTCGACTACCCCATGACCGCTCGTTCCATGCGCGGCCGCCTGAAGAACATCCGCGTTTCGCTGCAGACCATCGAGACCGAGCTCGCCAAGTGCATCGTGGCCGGCATGGCCCGCGTGGCCTAAGTCCCCGCGACGGCGAATGTGGACCCCGACAAGGCCTGCGTTGAAAGGCGTAGCCGAGTCGGGGCACACTCGGTAAAATGTCCGAGACACACCGCCAAAGGAAGGTCATTCACGTCGACATGGACGCGTTCTACGCATCCGTGGAGCAACGAGATTATCCTGAACTTCGCGGCAAGCCGGTCGCCGTCGGCCACGCCGAAGGCCGAGGCGTCGTTGCAGCGGCGAGTTATGAAGCTCGCGCCTTTGGCGTGCACTCTGCGATGCCCTCCTTCAAGGCCCGCGAGAAATGCCCCCAGCTCACCTTCGTGCCGCCGAGGTTCGAAGCCTATCGCGCGACCAGCGCCCAGATCAGGCAGATCTTCGCCGAACACACCGATCTGATCGAACCGCTCTCGCTTGATGAAGCCTACCTGGATGTCAGCCAGAACAAGCAGGGCTTACCCACCGCGACGGCCGTCGCGCGCGCAATCCGCCAGAAGATCCTCAAGGTCACCGGCCTGACCGCGTCAGCTGGTGTGTCATACTGCAAATTCCTGGCCAAGATGGCCTCCGACGTCAACAAGCCCAACGGCATGTGTGTGATCCTGCCCCAGGACGGGGAGGAATTTGTCGCAAAGCTCGCTATCAAGAAATTCCACGGGATCGGCCCGGCCACCGCGGCTCGGATGGAAGCACTCGGCATCACCAACGGCGCCGAGCTCCGTACCAAAAGCCTGGAATTCCTCACCCGGCATTTCGGCAAGCAGGGAGGCCACTTCTACAAGATCTCCCGGGGGATCGACGATCGTCCCGTCAATCCGAACCGGATCCGCAAGTCCGTCGGTGCCGAAAACACTTTCGTGCGCGACCTCACCGCCCTCGAGGAGTTGCTCAGCGAATTGACGCCACTTTCCAACAAGGTCTGGGCGCACTGCGAGCGCACCGGAGTGCGCGGCCGCACGGTGACATTGAAGCTTAAATTCTCGGATTTCACCCAGGTGACCCGCAGCCGTTCGCAGAATTCTGAGGTCGCTTCGCTCGACGAGCTCAAGCGCATCTCCGAAGGCATCCTGCAAGACGAACTTCCGCTGCCTCAAGCACTCAGGCTAATCGGCGTTTCTATTTCCACGCTGAATACAGACCCGGAGAACCGCGCCGTCGCGGCGCAGCTCTCCCTGCTCTGATTGCCAAGCCCGACCGCCTATTTCATCCGGAACTGATCAACAGTCGTGTAGTACTGGCTGGTCGCGTTGAAGCGCCAGTAAGCGGCCGTCGCCGGGCTAAAGGTGCCGAGCCCATTAAGACTCACAGGCCCCGGACAACCCGCCGACGTCGGGTAGTTGAAGGTGCCTGACGCCCGCGTGATCCAGGTGGTGCCGTTGGTCGAACTGTCGACCGTGTAGGTCACACCAGTGAGGCCTGCGTACGCGCTACCCGGACAGTAGAACGACAGATTCACGCCTGTGGCCGCTACCGGCTCTGAATACTGGATCACGATCGGGAAAGACGTCGAAACCTTGACCCAGGCGCCGGCGCCTCCGTCTGTGTACTGTGTGGCGGTTTGAACAGTTCCGCTGTTGGTGATCGAGCCACCGGTTACGGATGCGATCAGCGCCTCTGATGGCGGCGGCGGCCCAGTCACTGTGATCGAGAATGTCGGGGAGACCGCCTGGCCTCCGCCGGCGTCCTTCACGGTGATCGTTCCTTGCCAATTGCCCGTAGCGGCAGGAGTACCGGCGATTGTGCCCGTGATGCTGTCGAAGGTCAGGTTGAGCCCTGCAAGCGTCCCGACGGTGTTGGTCACCGAGAAGGAATTGCCCCCCGATCCACCCGACACGTCCGGGATGAACGAATAGGGTTTGTTGATGGTACCGCCGGAAGGCAAACCGCCGATCGTCAGGGCAGCGTTGACCGACACCGTCACGTTGGTGGAGGTATTGCTGATCCCATAACTGTCCGTGACCGTGAAATTGCCGGTCCATGTGCCAGGGGTCGACGGCTGACCTGAGGAGGTCCCCGCGACATGGACCGTTGTCCCGCTGATCGACGCGGCGAGACCCATGGCCCCAAGCGAGGTACCGCTGACGGTATTCGGAGTCAGGCTATTGTAGACACCCGACCCACCGGAAATCGTCGCCACGGACTTGCCTAGTGCCTCGCCAACCGCGCCGACGACATTCGTCCCCGCCGTCACGACAAGAGGCGGAGCGACCGTGATGGTGAAGACATTCGAAGTCGTCGAATGCCCTGCTCCATCGTCAACTCTCATTTGCAGTCCAGCAAAGCTACCGCTTGCTGTCGGGCTGCCTGAAATCACACCACCGGACATCGTGAGGCCCGGAGGCAACGATCCGATCATAGTCCAGGTGTAGTGAAGATCGCCGCCCGTAACGGCAAATGAGGACGAATAGGGTTGTCCGACTTCGCTCGTCAGCGATGGCGTCCCTGTCATGACAAGGGGAGCCAAGCCAACCGTGATGGTCCAGGTCTGCACTTGCAAGGTGTCGCGATACTCACCCGCATCGGTCACCGCGAGCGAAATGGGGCCGTAGTTGCCCGACGCCGGCGGGGTTCCCGAGAGAGTGTAGGTGTTGTTGCCCGGACCGGATGGCGTGCCCACGAGCCACGACGGCGGATTGGTCAGCAACCAGTTGTAGCTCCCGCTTTCACCGGTAGCTGTGAACGTCGCGCTGTATGGCACGCCGGCCAAGCCGGTCGCCGGCGCCGTACCTGTCACAGCCAAGGCGTCAACCACTGTCACGGTGAACGCCTGCGTGGTGGCAACGCCACCCCCGACGTCCGTCACGGCCACCTTGACGCCTGGGTAATTCCCGGCGGATCCCGGCGAAGGTGATCCGGAAAGAGCGCCAGTCGACGCGTTCAGAACAACGCCTGCCGGCAAACTTCCTGCTGCCACTGAGAACACGTTAGAGCCCGAACCGCCTGTGGCCGAGAATCCGCCGAACTTGGCGCCAACATCCTTGCCGACAACCCAATGGGCAGCTTCATTGAACGGTCCGGATGTCGGAGAAATCGCGATTGCATCAGTGACCGTCACTGTGAGCGTAACGGATGCTCCGGTCCGGCCGATACCATCCTTGGCCTGGATGACGCCCGACCAGGTGCCCTTCGTTATGGGCTGGCCGGTGATGCTGCCGTTCGTAGTTGAGAAGGTCAGTCCAAGCGCCGCGAGCGTCCCGCTCACGTTGGAAACGGTGAAGCTATAGGTTCCATCGCCACCGCTTGCCGTTGGCACAAAGGAATAGCTTTCACCAAGCGCAGCCAGGCGGGGCGTTCCGGCGACCTGCACCGGAGACGCGACAAGAATGCTGAACGGCGCGCTGTCGGCGGTCACCCCGCCGACATCCGTCACGCGCACCTTCAGCGGCCCGAGCGTACCGGCGGCTGTTGGCGTTCCGGTGAACGTGCCGTTTGCACTGACGATGAAGTCGGTCGCCGCCCCCACGATTGAGTAGCTATAGCCCGGCCGTCCTCCCGTCGCAGTAAAGAGAGCGTTGTAGTTCACTCCAACTGTTGCCTGCGGAGACGGCGAACCTGCGATCGCGAGAGGGCCGTTCACCGCGATTGAGAGGATGCTTTGTCCAATGGCCGTAGAACCGTCGGCGGCGTCCGTCGCCCGGATCTGAAGATTGCTGAGCGAGCAGGTTGCAGTCGGCGTCCCTGACACGCCGCCTTGCGCGTTGAGCGCAAGGCCAGGACACAACGTCGGCAGAGAAATCGGAGCCCCGTTCTGCAAGAGATCGTAGCTCACGGCGCCCAGGGCGAAATTCACGGTCGAGCCGACCGTGGCGAGAGCCTCACCCACCGCAAACAAAACCGGTCCACTCGGAGAGGACGCCACCGCCAAGGGCGGCGCGACCTTCAGCGTGAACGAGGCTGCCGATTTCTGATAGCTCGATTGGACCGCCGTCGCGGTCACCGTGTACGTGGTGATCTGGCTGACCGCGGGCGCGGTCCCGGAGAACGTCGAGCCCGAGGCCACGAGGGAAAGTGCCGGCTGTCCAGTCGGAGCTAAGGTTGTGGCGAATGTCCAGCTCGGAGAGGCGAACGACGACGCCAGACTGCCGGCGATCGAAGCACCCATCCGCATGATCGCGGACGATGTCAGCGAGGCTTGCGCGGTTGCATCGATCACCGTGATCGAGAACGCGTTCGCGGATACCTTCGTGCCGTTCGCATCGGAGACGCTCACGACGAAGGGGCCGAACGTGCCGACGTCCCCCGAGGACGGTGTTCCGGCTAGACGCCCCGACGTCGCATCGAGAGACAGCCAGGCAGGCAGCGATCCCGAGGCCAGCGCAAACGTCTTCGTTCCGGCGCCGCCGGCCGCGATAAACTGCGCAATATATTGGCCGCCGACGGTCGCTCCATCCGATGGACTGCCGCTAATTGACAGCGCCGGGGCGACATCCATCGTTCCGGCGACAGACGTTTGCCGTCCGTCGGCATCGCTGACGAGCACGGTGACCTGATAGCTTCCAACGCTCGACGGTGTTCCGGCCAGAAGCGATCCGCTGAACGTCAGTCCGGGGGGAAGGATACCATTCATCGAATAGGCGTACGGTGCACGTCCGCCGCTCGCTGAGAATTCGACCGAAACCGGCTCGCCGATCGCAAGCGACGAGGGAAGCGCCCCGGAGACCCCCAGCGCATCGGCGACAGAAATCGAGAACGGCTCGGAGGTCGCGGTAAAGCCCATTGAATCAGTTGCGAGCACGGCAATCGGACCGACCGTTCCTGCGGCGCTCGGCAACCCGGAAAGTACACCGGTCGTGACGTTCAGCTGTAGCCAATCTGGCAGCGATCCGGACGCCAACGAGAAGGTCGTCGTCCCCGGACCACCAGTTGCCGTAAAGTTCGTCGAATACCATTGCCCAACCGTCGCAATCTTTGGCGGCGTTCCGGAAAGCACATAATTGGTCGGCGCAATCGACATCGTGAACGGCAGCGTTGCCGAACGGCGATCGACGTCGAACACGGTCACCGTTGCGGCGAAATCGCCGCTCGCGGACGGCCGCCCAGTCAGGGAACCTGCTGACGGATCGAGCGTGATCCCCGGCGGAAGCGAGCCAGACGTCACGACGTAATTGTACGGCGGACGACCACCGCTTGCGGTCACAGAATCGTAATACGAGAAGCCCACTGCCCCTGCGCGCGGAGCGCCTGCAATTGCCAATGGCGTAGACACCACGATGGAGCCCATCGCGGAATCCACCGTTTGGTCGGCATCGGCAACGGTGACAGTGAAGTCGAATTTCCCGTTCTTCGTTGGCGTCCCCGCGATGAATGTGGAGTCATCTCCGGTCGAAACCATCGAAAGCCCTGGCGGGAGCCCGGTCGCCGAGAAGGAATATGGCGCCCTGCCACCCGTGGCTTTGAACGTTGGTCCGGAGTATGCGAGATCCACCGTCGCAACAGGAACGCTGCTCAGGCTAAGCGCGAGTGGCGGCGGACCGCCGGGGCCGCCGCTGGAAATCTCCATGTTGAATTGCGCCGCGCCCTTGGCGCCCGAGTCGTCAGCCGCCGACAAGACCAGGCCTTCGACCGTTCCCACCTGCGTCGGCGTGCCGGCAATGATGGCAGCGTCGCCCGCACTCGCGAACGACAACCCATCGGGCAACGTCTTGCTCAGCCCCCAGGAGTATTTGCCGTCACCATTGCTGACCTTGAACGAGGTCGAATAGCTCTGCCCTACCTGGCCCACAGGCACAACACCGCTGATCATCAGCCCCGGCCGGCTGATTGTGATCCCGAAGGGTGAGGTCGATACCTGCGCGCCGTTCGCGTCGGTCACTGTGACGACAACGCTGTCGGTTTCCACGGCACTCGGCAGGCCAGACAAGACACCGGATGAACTGAAAGCCAGGCCGGCCGGCAGCTGTCCGGTGAGCGCGAACGAATACGGGGATCGTCCACCGGTGGCGCGGAAGGTCAGGGCGTCGATCGGTTGACCGATAATTCCGCCGACGGCCGGCGCCATCGGCGTGAGTGCCAGCACTGGAGGCATCTTCACGTCGATGGCGAAATTCCCGGTGCGGGCCAGCCCGGCAGCACTGTCCGTCGCCTGGATCGCGAGAGCGTAGGATCCCGTGACATCGGGGGTGCCGGAGAGCACGCACGAGCTCGCGTCAAGCGCTAGCCAGGACGGCCAGCTGCCGACTTTTGCATAACCATACGGCGGCACACCACCTACAGCCCCGCAATCGCCCCGATAGGGAATTCCGACGTAAGCGACCTTGGGAGGATAGGACGAGACAGATAGCCCTGCCTCCAGAACCCTCAATGTCGCCGGCGCTCCAATGGCGGTGCGTCCATCGACGTCCGTGACCTGGACAACGAGATTATCGTACACTCCAGCGTTCGTCGGAATGCCCCACAGCTTGCCATCTGCCGCCAACTTCAGGCCGGGGACCGAACCCGAAACCAAACTGAACGAGTATGGAGCCCGACCACCAGACGCCTCGAAATTCCCGGCATAGTAATCGTTGATCCGCGCGTTGGGCAGACTTGCGGTAACGACCCCAACGGGCCCAACGATCGATATGGCGAATGCCTGGGTCGTGCCCTTCAACCCGCTCGCATCGGAGCCCGAAACAATAATTCCGTCCCAGGTCCCCTGCTGGGAGGGCGTACCCGAAATGATTTGACCGTCAAACGACAAGCCCGGAGGAAGCGCGCCCGACACCGAGAGACTGTACGGCGCCGTTCCACCCATTGGCGTGAACTTTGCGGACAATGGCTGACCGACATCGGCAGCCGCCGGCAGCGACCCTGCGATGCCGAATGATGTCGCCGGGAGCGGATCGATCTCGAGATCGATCGAACGACTAACCCGACGACCATCGAGATCGACAGCCGAAATCTGAACCGCATACGTTCCAGCCGTGACCGGCACGCCCTGGATCGCGCCGGCTGAATAGAACAATCCCGGCGGCAGTCCCGTCGCCGTATAGTTGTAGGGAGAACGGCCTCCGTCGGCAGAAACATGCGCAAGATAGTCCTGCCCGACATAGCCCGGCAGCGCCTCTCCAACCATCTGGATCGACGGATAGACGTGGAGGGTTACGGGTCCATACGACGCAAACCGAAAATCGGCGTCCAGCCCCGTCGCCGTCACCGAGTAGGTCCCCGGCGTCGTGAACACGCCTGTAATCGTCGCGAATGAAGCCGTTGACGATGTCGTCAGGCCAGGGGTGTCCGTAAAGGTATTCAATTGATAGGGCTGAGTCCCCCCGCGCCCCGTAAACGTCAGCGCGGCGTTGTCACCCACGACCACGGACAAGAGATCGCTCGAGCCGACTGCAAATGGAGACTCGATGACGAACGGCTGCACCACCGTAATGACAAACGGCGCCGTGGCCGTCTCGAAGCCGTCCGTCACCTGGATGTTGGCGGAGAACGCGCCGTACTGCAAAGGAATGCCGGACACACTGCCAGAAATCGGATCCAACGAGAGCCCGACCGGAAGCGTTCCGTTCAGGAGCTTGAACGAGGTTGGCCCTTGCGCCCCCGTCACGACTGCAAGTGCTGTATAGGCCTCGCCAGCGGTGGCCATCGGCTGCCCCGCATAGAACAAGGCCAGATCGAAGGATGGATCCGGCGGCTTCGGCGTTGTTTGCCCGTTATAGGGCCAGCGCATACGGAAATATGGAAAATCCGCTGCAGAAGCGGCCGCACCGGCGAGCGTTGCAACGACGCCGGCCATCACGACCAATTTCTTTAATGCTCCCAACACAGCCACCGCCCAGTCCTGTTTCGCATGGGAAATGTCAGAAACACATCCTTACCCGCGTACAGTGCATCAAACAAGTATAGGCTGCATTCTAATCCTTGGACGAAACGCAACGAATCCTTGCTGGTCTGTTGCAAATTGCCGCAGCCGGCATCACGCTGTCCTGCAGGACAGTCGCAGGAACAGGCCAGATGTCGCCCAGCGTATCGTTCACGAGTGACCGAGCCCTCGACATGGACGAGGTCTTCGCCCTTCTCGAGGCTCACGGCGCAACCGTCCACGGCGAGCCGGATATTCGCACTGGCGACCCTTACGCCGGCATCTCGCGGTATTTCTTCCTTCGGATCACCGACCCGGCCGGCCAGCAGCGGCACATCACCGGCATGCACGCCTTCCCCTCCGAGCAGGCGGAGGACGGCTGGACGCGGCTATCACTGGGAGGAGACACGGTGTCCTACGACCTGATGCTCTCGATCGCTCGCTCCGAGGGCGGCTTTTTATTCGATGGAAGGACTATCGGCGCCAAGCGGGTCGACCGGAAATTCGAGTTGGAATACGCCCCCGCCTTCGGCTAAAGCGCCCCCGATTTGCCTTCACCAGGCCGCCTGACGCCGCTATTAAGCGTCATGACCTACAACTACAAAAATCCGTCCAACCGACTGAAGGCAGCCCAACTGCTCAAGCGGCTTTTGCCGCTCGCCGCGGAAGAGGCGAAACAGGAAACTGGTCCCTTGAAGCCCGCGAGCGCCGTCGGAAGGGCAACAATGGGTCATTACCTGGCTATTCGGATTTCGGTGTTGAAGCACGTCGATCCTGGTCCGGAATGTTACGCTGCTTCCGCAGCTTCAACATCCGTGTTTCCGGGACGACGCACGGGCTGAGGCCCCACGTTGGCGTCCCCGGGCGGCTTGCCCCGCCCGTCGTGCCGCAAGGCACGATCCAGTATGTTCAGCGCCGCATTGTGATCGCGGTGCAGGTCGGCGCCGCAGCCACAGCGATGGCGGCGCTCCGCCAGCGTCTTCTCCACCGCGACGCCGCAGGACGAGCAGTCCCGCGAGGTGTTGCGTGGATCGATCTTCACCACCATCCCACCGGCTCTTGCAGCCTTGTAGGTCAACAGTTCGATCAGACGCGCGGGCGATGCGTCCAGCATCGCCCGGTTCAACCCGGCCTTCTGCCGGACGTTCTTCCCCGGCTCGGCGGCCGTGCCCCTTGCCGAGCGGGTCAGGTTCTTCAAGCGAAGCTCTTCGACGCCGATCAGCGCGTAACGCCTGGCCAGATCGGCCGACACCTGGTGCAGGTGGTTGGAGCGAACGTTGGCGACCGCACGCTGAAGCCGGGCCAGACGCTCTCGGATCTTGGCGCGGCGCCTCGAGCCGCGCTTGCAGCGCGCCAGCGCGCGCTGCGCGATACGCAGGTCGCGCTCGCGGCGAGACCGCGGACGCACGTTCTCGATATGCCGGCCCTCGCTCGTCGTCACGAGATGCTCGATGCCGACGTCAAGCCCGACGGCCGTCTCCGGCCGGGCATGAGTGGCGGCGGCGGGGACATCAACCACCAGGCAAACGTACCAGTGCCGGCCCTTCCGCGAGAACGCCGCGGTCTTCACCGCTGCGTCCGGCGGGAGCTCCCGATGCAGCCGCAGGCGCAGACCGCCTGGCAGCGGCTTGAACAGCAGCTTGTTTCTATCGAGCCGAACCCCGGCCCATTCGGCAAAGCCAAAACAGTCCCAGCGGCTCCCGCTCCGGAAGCGCGGGAAGCCGGCCTTCTGGCCGCGCTTCACGCGTCCGAAAAACCCCTTCATCGCGTCGTCGACGCGCCCCAGCGTCCACCGCGACAGGTTAACGGGGACGTCGCCGTAGTCCGGGTCGAACGACCGTATCTGCGTCAAGGACTTGCACTGGTCGAACCTCGAGATCGAGACCTTCCGCTTCGCCCAGGCGTCGCGGCGCTCCTGCAGCGCGGCGTTGTACAGCTGGCGCTGCGCCTCGCAGAGCCCGGCGAGAACGGCGTATTGGCCGCGGGTCGGCGCCAGCTTGATGCGGTAGGTCAGAAACATTCAGTCAGCGTGTTCTCGTTGTGTTCCTGGGCGACCATGCCCGGCCGGCGACCGCTCGTCAAGGACTCGTTCCAACACCGAAATCCGAATAGCCACGTTTATCAGGGCGAGTGCGGCTGGTTCGCGGATTTAGAGTTCAAAGACCTTCCGGTCGGGGTGGGCAAGGTCATTGGGACGCCGGCTCAGATGCCGCTGACCAGCCGCGACCAAGCCATTTCTCGCCGGCCTGCCTCGGTACCCTCAATACGAGGAAGCTCCGCCGCCACCCGCGCCTGGCAAAATGCATTAGGCTCGCCGCGCCGGCAGGCCCGTGCGGCCCGCCGATGTTTTCGCTCCGAAGATCGGGGATATTCATCCTAGGGACGTTGCACGGGCGCCCAAGGATTGGCGATTGTCCGAGCGCGGATCAGCCCGGCAGGTGGGAGCCAGTCGGAACTTCTTCGACGAACTGCTTGACCAAAAGGCGGCAGAACGTAGTGCTGATCCTCTTTTGAGGGGCACATGATCAAATCCTTCGCGTTGGTGCTTGCCGCGGGCGTCTCGCTCGCCGGCTGCGCGCGCGATCATGCGACCAGATTGGTCGCTCCAGAGCCGGAAAGTCACGGTTCAATCCATTTCTCCGGTCCCGCCCCCGCACCCAGCGTCACCACTGCCGCGCTGCCGCCTGTCGCGCCGGAACGGGCGATCCGTCCACCCAGGCTACAGCAATTCGACCTGGTCGGCCGCTGGGGTTACGGATCCTT
The DNA here is from genome assembly GCF_054063755.1 of Bradyrhizobium sp. USDA 4341. NCBI lineage: Bacteria > Pseudomonadati > Pseudomonadota > Alphaproteobacteria > Hyphomicrobiales > Nitrobacteraceae > Bradyrhizobium > Bradyrhizobium sp. USDA 4341. The sequence goes on from NZ_JBSSGO010000001.1 coordinate 803,208, forward strand.
CCTCCGCGAGGAAGACCGTGAGCGGACCATCGCCGCAGCCGAGAAAAGCTGCGCCAACCCTTATCTGATCGGCCAAGGCGAGAACGGCGGGGTCATCATGCACCTTGCGGATAAGGCCGAACCAGTGGAACTCGCGATCCGAGGGTCCGACGATGGGCACGACTATATCGGCCCTGGTGGCCCGCCCGGAGGCGAGAAGGACCGCGTGGTCGATTCCTTCGACGGCCGCGTCCTGGTCCTGCGTTGGGTCAGCAAGGAGGTCACAAGCCGTTACGGGACATCCGTTTTTGTTCGCTGCAACCAGTTGCCGACGGGAGCAACAGCCATGTCCACGACATCAAGGTCACCATCCTAGACGACGCAAGGATTCATGCGCTGCCGAGGAAAGCTTCGGCTTCGATTGGTGAGCTCTGGTCACCTGGAAAACGGCCTTCCGGACCGATCAGGATCGGCGATGACGGCAAGAAGATCGGCTGGCCGCTCGTACTCGCCGAGGTTTTTGTAGACCGCGGTTCCCGCCGTCACTTCAGCGAACGTGAGAGCTCCCTCCATGCTCCCCAGAAGGCCGAACACGCAGCCGGTGTCGATGCAATACACGTTCCCTAATCGAAGGTTCTTGCGCAGCGGCGTATGCCCAACGAAGACCCGACCAATGCCATCAACGCCGGTTTCGTCCATCTCATTGATGCGCTCACGGCTCCACAAAGCCTTGTGAATCAAACTCTCATCGCCGGTTCGCACTTTCTCCAGGAAGGCCTGCCAGGACAAGCCAAACGGCACGTCGGCATGCACGAAGCCGACCGGTCCGCGTCCGGTCGCGAGCTCGATCGCGATCGGGAGCTTGCGGACAGCGGTCAAAATGTCCGCGCGCACGTGGTCCGGTGTATTAAGCCACCAATCGAAGCCATTGCGGGACGCCGCGAACTCCAACACCGCCGGATGCGGCTCACCATCGGCATAGATGGTCAGTAGTAAATCTTCATGATTGCCCCGCACCGCGTAAACCCAATCGTGAGACAGGAAACGCGCTGTGCGATGCGACCCCGGACCGCGATCAATCAGGTCGCCGACGGAGAAGATCCGATCGCAGGATTGATCGAAGTTGACCGCATCCATTGCTCGCAGGAGGGTATCGAAGCTGCCGTGAATGTCACCTACGGCGTAATCACGGCCTTTCTTGTTGATCTGGACATGACGAACCGGTTCGTATCCTTGCATCACTGCGCTTTCCTTTCTGACCAAACTAGGACTCGCATAAACCGCCTTGCCCAAAACGGCGCCGCATCGCTCGTGAACTCCTCGGGGAACAAGCGAAAGAGCCAAGCGTAGCCGCAAAGCACCGCCATCGTCTGAAAGAACAGCAGCCAAACCGCGTCGCTGATCTGCAAACCGAGAGCCACACCGCACGCAATAATCATGGCTGGCGCGGCCCAGCCCACCGCCAGCAATACGAGAGCCAGCGCGTGTCGCTTTTCCTGTTCGGTCTGCCCAATCGTAGCAGCCATTGCGATCATCATGGCGCCAACTGATGCCAGACCGGTCAACGGGCCACAGCTCAGCGCCGCCCACAACCCAACAGCATAGACGCCCCCTGCCACGAGAAGGACAATGCCCGCCGTCAAGATTGGCACGAGTTTTCCCTCGATCCCGCTCCTGCTCAAAACGTTGACGGGCACCGCTATCATGGCACCCAGGACAACCATGGCCGAAGGTTTGGAGGTCGAGAGTAATTTCGCCGACTCACGAATTCCTTCCCAACCAACCTCCAGAAACTCCATGCCCAGGTCGACCGAAAGACAGATGAAACAGGTGAGCAGAACACTCTGAATAGGCGCCAGCCTGCCGACCCGAGCCGCCACGTAACCGCCGACAAAACAGGGAAGGTCCCACTCGACGAACGCCGCCGCAGCCAACACAAGCGGCGACTGAACAGGGTCGATCCCCGCCACAATCGCCGCCAACTGACACCCATAGACCAGGAGCATCGCCGCGACCGAAAGCAGCAGGGCGGTGTATACGCCAAGCAACATCGCTCGTGTGGGCATTCCCCGCATGGTCAATTCCTCATCCCCGTCGCCGCTTCCGCTGCGACGCGCGTCAATTCCGGAGCGCCCAACGGGAGTTCGTATCGATGACCTCGCGGGAGTCGCGCAGACCTGACGAACGCTGAGATCTGCTGAAAGTCCAGCTGATAGTAGAATGCGACAATGCGATCGCCGACAATCGATGCAATCTCGACGTCCAGGGCCGCGATCTCAGGTCCGTGTTGGAGCGCAACCCGCACTCCCCTCTGCGCCGACTTTCGATCGGCCGCACTGATCGCAATGCCAGACCTCGCATCGAGTGACAATCGGGCCCACCCGTTAGACTGGGCAAGCGCGATGGCGGCGTCGAAGTCGAACTCTACGTCCTCCCCGGCGTCGATTGCCGCGAGATGAGCCTCAAAATGCCGGACAGCCAGCCCGAACCGCTCAGGATCCCTGGCGACCATCATGCCATGCGAGAGGTCGAGTTCATCGCAATTGAGTGCCTCGCCTGACGGAGAGATCCAGAGCCTCGGGACCGCAATTGCCGCAATCGCGCGATCACGCTCAAGCATGCGGTGTCCATCCGCGCTCAGCAATCCATGACGCGACAACACGCTGGAAGAACGGCAGTTCGAGAAAGTTCTCGACGCCCTCCGGCGCTTCGGCGTCATAGTGACGCCCGTTCAGGGCCAGCCAAACGTGCGTTCCGCCCGAGAAGCCCGCATCTTCCGACAGACGATCCAAATCACCCCAATCGAGCTCGCCCGGGGGAATGACCTTGGGCCAATGCCTCCGAAGCAACTCGCGATCGAGCGGTCGCCCATCCACATCGTCGTCGTCCGACACCTGAAAGTTGCCGATATCGAGCGTTTCGATGCCAAGCCTGTCGGCGACCAGTACCCCGCCGAGCTCTTTCAGCACCTCGGACGCAAAATCCGAGCAACAACCGCCGCGCGCAGCACCGGAATTTATCTGCTGGCCGTCCAGAGCAGAGCCGACACTCAGCCACTGCTGCAGGGTGGACCTGATCGCAAGCGAAAGCCGCGCCTGGACCGCGTCTGTTGGCATCAGCGCATCTTGACGCATTCCAACGCCCCTTCCGCATCGCACGCTACCGGCGCAAGACTATCGGCGACGAGCCCTCCTGGCATGTCGCAGCCCATCACCGCCTCGATAAAGCGGCGATACATCACCTCGAGGAAACGCACGAGCATCTCTCCGGTCGCGACCGAGAGGCGACGGCCGCAGGCCGCCACCCGGCGATCGAGCGTCTTTTCTCGGACTCTGGCACCGACCAAAATTGCGGAATGATCCACGGCCCTTTTCTCCTCGCTTCATGAGAGATCAGGACGCTGAAAAACGCAAACGCCCGTTTGCGACTTGCTGGGCCGTCGTGTCTCCTCATCGTCAGACAAGGAGAAAGGCTTTCGCCATGAAGAAATTCCTCGACTTCGCCAAGAACGGTGTAACCGTGCACTTCCCGTCCGGCGTCACCAACGATAGCATTCCAAACAGCCGCCTTGGCAAGCTCGCCACCGTTCTCAGTGTCGTCGGCTCCGTCGCTATCGTGACGCCGTCGACCGCGGAGGCTCGTGGCGGCGGCGCCATCATGGGCCTGATCGGCGGGATGATGATCGGCTCGATGATGGCTCGCAATGGCGGTGCGATTGCCGCCCCGATGTATCAGTCGCCGACCTATGCAGCTCCGGTCCAGCCCTACTACGGCTCCTACGGTACCCAGGGTTACGGCGTTTCTCCCGGCTATGGCGGCTACGGTAGCCAGGGCTACGGCGTTCAGGGCGGCGGCCAGCCCGGTAACTACTACTGCCCACGCGGCCCGCAGCACCGTTGCTTCTGGCGCGGCAGCCAGCTCGAGATCCAGGACGACCTGAAGAAGGCCGCCAAAATGGAGACGGATGAAGCTCCGGCGCCCCGCATGGGCTGAACGCCCGATCTTGACGGATGACAAAGGGCCGGATTCGCTCCCCGGCCCTTTTGCTTGGCTACAGTGCGGAGGCGCTTCCCAGCGTTGACGTCCCAACGTCTCCTGGAGGTTAAACAGTTCGATCAGGCGCGCGGGCGATGCGTCCAGCCCCTGAGACCGGCCAACGTCCACCGCTCGCCTCACGTGGCCCGGCCGTCGTGCGCGACTTTCCTGCCTCACATCTGGGACCTTACATTCTAATCCTTGAGATCAATTAACCTTCGCCTCCAGTTGCCCCTTTCCGGGCGAGGCTCCAAAATCGTAAAATTGCACAGGAGCCCACATGATCGATCTCGTTCACAACCCAGACGCCGGCTTTGCAATGCTCCATGACGAGGAGCGGCTCGATGGCGCTCGCAAGGCCATGGTGTCCCGGGACGGGCGCCTTTCCGTGACGGAAGCGTCCGGCCGCTTGCGGATCCTTGCTAACAAGATCCCGCTGGACCTGTTGCCTGAGCTTAGAAAGGCCGCCGCAGTTCCCTTCATCCGCGTTCAGGGTATGCATGCCGTGAACGTCGGCACCATTTCCATCTTCATCGCGGTTTGAGGCGCATCATGTCCCCCACTGCAGACAAGCCGCGCCTCGTCGTTCCCGACAAGTCGTTCTTCGTAAAAGAGCGCGCGTCCCTGTACAACCAGTGGCTGATCAGCTGGTGGCGGGAAAACATGCAGAATTCCGTCGACGCCGGCGCGAAAACCATCCGCATCGACATCTCGGACGCTCCGGCCAAGGGATCCTTCGGCCGCGAGCCCACGCCAGACCGTGTCACCCGTGTCGTCTTCTCCGACGACGGCGTCGGTATGGACGAAGCCACGATCGACAACGTCTTCTTCCGGATGGGAGCGACCACTAAGGACGACGAAACTAGCGTTGGTGGGTTCGGCCGCGCCCGGATCATGACCTGCTTCAGCCAGGTCCGCTATTCGATCGAAACGCGCGATCGCTACGTGGAAGGCGATGGCCCCGAATATTTGAATTTCTCTCGTTCGGAAGCTATCGACGCGCTCGGGCGTTGGCAGCACGCAGCGTCCGAGCGCGTGGACGCCAGCGGCGACAGCGAGCAAGCTGCCCTGCATCGCGCCGCCACCGATGCCATCGCCGCCGATCGCGCGCGTCTGGCCTCGGCGGACGCGTTCTCCGGCTGCCGCCTGGAGGTGGACCTGCCTCCGGACGAGCGCGATCGCAATGGGCACCGTTCCACGCCGGAAGGCATGCTCAACACGCTCCAGGTCTACCTCGCGCAGAGCGACCTCAAGTGCGAGGTGATCATCAATGGCGAGCCCTATCAGAAGCCGTCTGTGAAGTACGCCAAACGCAAGGCGCTCTACGCGACAGTCGGAAAGGACGCCATTGATGAATCCTGGATCGCGAACCGTCGGATCGAGACGAAACTCCGACCGGATGGCGATTATGACGTCAAATTCGCAACCATCCGGATCGTTCCGTCTGAAGACGCGCCTCAAGGCACGCGAGACAAGCTGATCTACCGCGTCCACGGTGCCTCGATGTTCTCCGAGTATACCTCGGTGAGCTCTGCGCTTTTCCTCGAGATCGAACCCGCCATTGCCCGCCAGGTCCTCACGGCCAATCGGGATGGCCTGAAGGAGCCTTTCTCGAGCGCGGTCGAGGACTACAAGCGCCTTCTCGCAACCGATGCGCAGCAGGCCACCAAGGGCGACAGCGGCACTGACTTCACCCTTTTGTCCGGCGGTTTGGGCCGCAAAATTGCACGCCGTCGCCTGAAGGAAGACGATCTCTCGACCGCGGAAGCAGCCGCCATCGCCGGCGACGCCGGCCGAATGCTCGCCGAGAGCATTCGCAGGCAGGAACGCCACGTCTCCTACCGCGATGACTCCTGGACTTGGGGCGTATTCGAGTCCGGTGAGCTCAAGGGCGTGGATCCCAACCTCCTCAAGCCCTTTCTCGAAAAGCTTACCCTCACCGGCGAGATCGAGGGGACCTTTCTGGAAGCTTTCTCCGATCGGGCCAAGGCGGAAAGCTTCGCAGTTACCCTCAAGAACTCGGGCCCCCACCGCGCAATGGTGTTCGCGTCCGGAAACCTGCTCGGTTTCATTGTCGACAATCTGACGCTGCAGAAAGCCGCGGCGGATATTATCGCGCGTGAGGCGTACAAGGACCGACTGTCGGACTTCAACGACGTGCCGATCCTGAAGGAGAACATGGAGCCGCCGGCCGACCGCTTCTCTCCGGAAGACGCGCGGCGGCGCCGTGCCAAGCTTGTCTCGGCCGCCCATCGCAATGATCCCCGCAACTGGGACCCCTCGACCGGCAAGGGCCTCGCTCCGCGCCGTCTTCTCGCAGCGTGGCAGGCGGCGGTGGATGCCGTCGTCACCGAAATGCTCGAGGCCTACCCGCACGTCAAAGAGTTTGCTTATTCGTCCGGTTGGGTCTTCAGCCACCCGCAATGGGCTTATTCCTCCGTCAACGGCGACTACGGCTGGCGCAGCCCGGCGGCGATGCTGAAGAAAGACAAGGCCGGGGGCGACGTCAATTGCCACTTCCTTCTCGATCCGCTCGACGCCGAGAAGAACTTCACGCTCAAGTACAACCCGTCCGACCCGGACGACCGCGACCGGCTGATCGCACTCGCGGCCCATGAAGCCTGCCACGCCATGGTCGACAATGGGCATAATGACGCATTCGCCGAGGTGCTCACCACGCTGATGGAGCGCCTTACGACCCGCTTCCGGCGCTCCATCCACAAAGACATGAAGGCTTCCGTTGAGGCGGTTGATCTCGTCTACGCGCGCGGGAAGAGCCGCGCGATCCCTCTCGACGACCAGGAGGGCTTGCGCCCTTCGGAACGGCTCGCCGCCGGGTGCGGCCTGGCGAGCCCGATACGCGGCAATGACCGCTGCCTCGAGTTCGACGCCGACCGCCCGTTCGAAACGGAAAACGAACCAACTCCCTCACTTTCTGTCTGAGGTGCAAGATGCGTATGATTGAGACGGCCGAGGCATCCACAGCGGATGATCTGCTCCGCACCACCATCCGGACCGAGCGCGAGCACCGCCTCGCCTACGAGGCAGCGCTCGCAAGCTCCGGACTGGCCAGACCGGCCTGGACGTCGCTCACCGAAGAAGATCGGGAAGAATTCCGGATGATCAATCGACTTGTCTGGGCCGGCATGCCGACAATCACCCAGCATATCCCACTCCAACCCACGGCAAGATGACCGCTGCCAGCACGAGCCAATCGCCTTGTTTGACAACCCCGCCCAAGGCAACGAGGCGGCAGCCGTTCACTACTTCCTCAGTGGCTACACCAAGCTCCACTGGGTGATTTGCCGAAAATGCTCTTTCACCGGATATTGGGGTGGCCATGGCGGCCACCGCCGCGTTCGCTGGGGCTACGGGGACGAAGGTCTCCTCAAGACCGCCGAACACCATAATCGCTTGATGCGCGGCGAAGCCGTGACGCAGCCCCTTTAGGCCGACGAAGGACCTTGTCCACCATGACCACGATCAAACCGCGGAAACTCTTCGACAAAGGTTCTTCTAATCCGCGAATGCAGTGCGGAGAGTGCGGGCAGTGGAAGCGGCTCCATGGCGTAGAGGCTGGCCAGGCGGTGCAACGCTTCTTCGGCTCCTGCGAAGTGACCGGTGGTGACCATCCCTGCGGCAAAGACGTTTGCTCGGCCTGCTGTCCATCGAAGTGCCTCGAGCACCCTCGCGCTCACGGTGCGAAGTCAGCCTCATCGCCGGCAGCCAAAGGTTCGCAAGCACGGTAATGCACCGATGCGCCCGGCATGCTGGCAGAGGCTGCGGGCACGGGCGTTTTCCCAAACAGATTGCCACCACCTAATTGATCGATCGCTATGACCGGAGCAATTTCGTCTACACGGCCGGACTTTGAACCGCCACACGGAGAGGCACATGACATTTGGGCACCACCCGGATCCTGCGATCGACTTCTGCGTCGAGGTCGAAGAGATCGAGGCCATGGCTTGCAACCGGCGCATCGGCTTTGACCCCGAGCCCGACCTCGATCGGCGGATCGAGCGAGCGCTGATGTTTACCGTCGGCGGCGACGCCGGCGCAGTCCGTGCCAAGCAAAGCCTGCGTCAGATCGCCCAGAACGTAGTTCAAATGGCCTGACTTCCCGACGCCCAGAAGGTGACCCAATGATCGACCGCCTGGTGAATGTCCCGACCGCGGACAGTAAACTCGAAATCCGACCTCTCGTTGACGGCGACACCATTAAGATCGTTTGCGCCGTTCGCAACGCGGCGCCGGACGATTACTCGATAATCACGTCAAGCTTCATCGGGAGCCATATGATGGAAAAGCCCCAGCTGCTCCGCGAGATGTACGCGCGCGACATCGCGAGCGTGATCGAATGGGCGCGCGACATCGGCTACCGCCAGGCACAAACTCACATTCAGCAAGTCCTGGGGATCGCCAAGTGATGCGAAAGGAGGCCCGAATGTCCGATCCGCAGCCCACGCCGCATCAGGCAAAGGCACTTCGGTTGGCGGCAACGTCCGGTTCGCTTCGGCGCCTCCCCGGCGGCTATTGGGTTGGTAGTGAATACTCCTGGACAAAGGGCGCATCCTTACCGACCGAAGAGTATGTTGGCTCCAACACGGTCTATGCTTGTTCCAACAGAGGCTGGCTCGAGCAAGATGGCGCCTTCCAGGTCAAGCTCACCGACGCCATCTTCTCAGCGCTTGAGCCCGAAGCATCCTTGTCACCCGCGTAGCCTTAGCCACCAATCACACTGCGGAAGAGATTTACATGAACGCGCGAGATCGAGAGTACCGGGCGGCACAGCTTGAACTCGATGAAGCCGAACGGCGGGTTCGGCAACTCAATGACGAACTCTCGGACGCCTGCACCGCGGTGAAGGCAGCAAAGGCAAGGCTCCGCCGCGCCGAGCGCGCTCGAATGCCGCAATCAGCATTGTGACCGGAAAGTTAGCTCGCCGGCGGAGACGCCGCGCGCTTCGGGCCCGCCCTGGCGAGGTCATCGCCTTTTATGGCTACGCTGAAGGCGAGGGCCCTGACCTATCCACCGCTTGGGCGGCGCCGGCGCAGCGACAGCAATCTCGTGCTCGCGGCCTTCGCCGCCAAAGTCTACGGGGAGTTACCGCTCTGGAAGGAGCTCGAGGCCCGCGGTTACGATCTGAACACGCTCAAGTTCTCAATCCGCAAGAAGACGGTCGCTGAGCAGGGTGAGCAAGAAGGACTTGGCGGCGGTCAATAGTCAGGGACCAACGCGCGGCGGTTGCGGCTCTTCGTCGACAGTTTTGATCTCGGCTTCGGTCCCGTTGCAGCATTTCCGGGCCCAATCACAAACGTCTTCCAGGGTCGAACCTCTCGCAAAAGGCTCGACGGCGATCGGCCCGCGGCGCCACCACAATCGGCCCTTCCGCTTGAAGACCTCACCCTTGTTCACGCCGTCGACGAACACCGCCTTCATGGTCCCGGAGCCTCGACCTGCGACGGATCGCCGGTTGAAAGTTCAGCGAGCTGCCGGTGCGACATCTGCCCGATCATCTCGGCCCGGACGCGGGTCTGGTAATCGATCGCATCTTCAGCCTCCTCCAGGCGCTTTCGCACCTCGGTCAGCGGTACATCACCATCGGTCACTTCGACGACTTCGCGGCCGCGATACATTTCCGACCACTGGTGTTCATAGGCCCCCTCCGACTTGATCTCCTTCAAGTCTTCGGGTTTGGGATGAAAATCGAGATAGACGAAATGCCACTCCCCATTGGAAGCGGCGGTTTTGTCGCGGTACTTGATCCAGCTCATGCTCGTTGCCCTCGTCACGCTCACTACCGGGGCGGGCGTTAAACTTCGGCTAAGCTGGCCCGGAAAATTGAAATCGCCAAGGACTCGTTACGGCGCAAATCGTTGCCGAGATAGAATGCCCTTTGGCTGCACGGCCGATCCGTCGAGCTCATCGTAGAAATCGTCATGGATTGAATGGAACATGCCGAAATTGTTGCGCAACCGGAAATACTGGTCGGGGAGCAGTTCGCGGAGCGCCAGCCGCCGCAGCTCCTCAATAGTCAGAATGACCCCGAAATCATCCTCGCGGTACAGCCACCCATCGTCCTCGGGAGAGAGGAAGCTTTTGCCGTAAGGCGTTCCTACGTTGCGGTTCAGCTGGCTCAGCTCATTCCTGGCGGCGCTGATGACGAAGGTGTTGGGGTCGAGCTTGAGGATCTTGCCGTCTCCCGAGTGAATCTCGAGCTCAATCGGCCCTAGCATCGGGAAATTCCGGTTCTTCGGTGGAAATTCTCGCGGATTTGCTGACATAGGCTAACCTTCATGCGCATGCTGAGCGACAGCCTGGAGAAACCGGGCCTCCCCGGATTTCGCAACTTTCCTAGGCTCGAGTCCAGCCCCAGATGACCGTCGTTTCCGTATTGACAGGCGATTTCCGCGACATCCTCGCCTCGCTCGGCGAGGAGACCGTCGACTGCATCATCGCGGATCCTCCATACGGATCGACGAAACTCGCCTGGGATCGTTGGCCCGATGGCTGGCCACAGCTTGTCCGGCGCGTCCTCAAGCGTTCCGGCTCCATGTGGGTATTTGGCACTCTCCGCATGTTCATGGAGCGTGCCAAAGACTTCTCCGGATGGAAACACGCCCAAGACATCATCTGGGAGAAGCAGAACGGCTCCAACGCCGCGTCCGACCGATTCAAGCGTGTCCACGACACCATCGCCCAATTTTACAGGGATGATGCGCGCTGGGGGGCGGACATCTACAAGTCGCCTCAGTACACCTACGATGCGGTTGCGCGAACAATCGTTCGTCGCGCGCGACCGGAGCACTGGGGCGCCATTGGCGATGGGAGCTACCTGTCCGTCGACGGTGGTCCACGCCTGATGCGGAGTGTGTTGCGCTCCCGATCCGAACACGGACGAAGTCTGCATCCAACACAAAAACCGATCGCAATCGTCGAACCGATTTTGCTCTACTCCTGTCCACCAGGAGGTCACGTGCTCGATCCGATGGCAGGATCCGGCACAACCGGCATTGTCGCGCGCCGCAACGGTCTTTCGGCGACCTTGGTCGAAGCCGACCCGATCTACGCAGACATCGCCCGGAACCGACTGGCGAACGACGGATTTGCTTTCCAAATCGCCTCCTCCGTAGCGGATGCTTGACCCTCGCCACCGCCGCAGCTACCCGATGCCACTTGGCTAGCTAGGTGTCCGCCGATGTCCAACCTCTCCGACGAAGAAACCATCGCAATTGCTCGGATCGCCAACTTACCGATCTCAGAGCGAGATCTCTCGGCCCCAGTTTACCTGCGCGTCGGCAAATGGAACCCGGCAGACCCGCGTTCGCGAAACTATGCGGCAGGCGACATTGAGATTGGGCTCTCCGTCTACGAGCTCGATGCAACCATCAATCCCGTGATGCCGCCGGAAGGTGAATGGGCCGAGACCGATTTGAACGAACGTATGCGAGGCGACGAACCGAAGTTCTTGGTCCAGGGAGACGTCCTGGGGTGGGGGCACGACGGCGAACCACTTCTCGGGAACCCGCGCGTCGTCGGGGCCTATTCGCCCGCCGCTCGACCGGCGCCCTCCAGATAGAGCCTTACATCGGCGGTGTGGCGCCGTTTGGCGCGCTTTCGTCGATGTCGTCGCGATCGCGAGATACACCCTCATGAACTCGTCCGCGGTCATCGTGGGCCGAATGCCGGCCTCCCAGAGCTCGCTCAGCCCCCGCCTCCAGTTGCGTTCGACGAGCTACCTCCAATTCCTCAGCAGATCCCTGACGGCGCTCCAAGACACGGGAAATCAAGCAAAATCCAATATGCCAAGCAAGGATTCGCTTAACTTGGTTTCCGCTGCCTCCGCTCTCGACCAGATTTAGCGGGTTTTCCACACCCGTTAACCGAAAAGCCCTTAAAACCGGGGGTTTCTGCTCCCCCGAGGTGGCCAATTGCAGGAATCCCGGGCATCAACGATCCGTCCGAGCGAGACCTCACGGCTTGAAGGGTTGGGGAGCCCTCGTCGGCATTGCATAGTGTCAACTCAGATGAAGGATTAACTTATGTCCACCACCAATGCGATCACCGTCAAGCACCTGGCCGGCGAGCTCGCCGAAAAGCACGGTCTGACCAAGAAGAACGCGGAAGCGATCCTGAACGATCTCGGCGACAGCTTCGTCAAGAACCTCACCGAGGGCAACGTGATTCGCTGGAACGGCCTCGGCGTCTTCCAGGTGCGCGAGCGCGCCGCCCGCGTCGGCCGCAACCCGGCGACCGGCGAGCAGATGCAGATCGCCGCCAGCAAGAAGATCGCATTCCGCCCGGCGACGTCACTGAAGGCGGCTGTCATCTGATCCAGGTCGTTTGCCGATTATTCGGCGCCGCCTCAGAGTGAAAGGCCCTGCCAATGGCAGGGCCTTCTTTTTGGCTACTCGGTTTCGGTGTAGGTCGTTCCGATTGTCCGAAGGGCAATTCGACCGATTAACCGCATTTTCCGTGTTTGAAATGCGGCCATAGTTTATCGGCAGGAAGCCGTCGATCCGCAAATGAGGGACATCCGCAAGGGAACGTTCTAGATCTACGGAGGGCCGTCGGGCTGATCGCGCGCGAGCACGTAGCTCGCGTATAGTTCGCGGTCGATGCCATAGGCGATAGCGGAGGATTCATTCAGTGCTTCCACGACCTCCGAAACGTAGGTCGCCATGTGCGCCCTGTCGTCGAGCGCGAGGTCGCGAAATTTCTGGACCGCGAAGTCGAACGGCTCCGTCCGGTCCCCGTCGACGTAGGCTCGCAGATAGTCGGCCAGGACTTTATTGGTACGTTGCCGTTCTCGTATCTCGATACCGCGCGGCACGCGCTTGACGGCATGGGCAACCGCGTAGGCGGGCGCCGACGTCTCGTAGCCCTCGGCGATCGCGTCTGCTAGCGGCATCGGGTCGGCTAGCTCGTACCAGGACAGCATTCCGGCCGAATAGGCCGACCGATCGACGCCTACGAATGAAAGGGGTGCCAAGCCGTTCTTGAGCAACGGAATGCTCGCCATGACCCGGCCTAGTCGCTTGTTGCCGTCGGCGAAGGTCTGCAGATAGGCGAGACCAGCCAGCAGCCCGAACGAGGCTTCGAAGGGATCATCTTCGCGCATCGAAACTGCCGAGCACAGCTCGGCGAGCCCGTAGGATAATGCGCTGCCATCGGCCGTAGGTTCGTACGCGCTACCGGAGATACCGACGGCGTGGCGGCGCACCGCCCCGGCATTGTCGTGTCGGACGAGCCCGCGCATTAGGAACGCGTGCAGCCTCATGGCCGTATCCGGCTCGATTCGGATGCGATCGATGTCCTCGATGATCCAGCCGATCGCGGCCTTGTGGTTGAGGATCATGGTGGCTTCCTCGGCGGTGCGGCCGCCGGCGGATTCGCCGTATTTGATCAAAACCTCGGTCTCAAGGTGAGAGTAAGTGTTGCCCTCCAGTGCGCTCGATGCGTAGGCCAAGTCGATCATGAAGCGCTCTGCGATTTCGCGGGAAAACGTCGCTGCGTCGATCGAAGGCGCGAGCACGGGCGACGCGTTTTTCATGCGGGCAGCCGCCTCAGCGGGAAGCCAAGACTTACGCGAAGAGAAATAGTCGCCGATGCGGTTGGGGTCGAACGGGACTTTTGGCCGCGCGTTGAACGGTAAGGAGAACCACAAAGCCCCGGGTGTCGCTTTGAACTGGGCGAATCGTTTCGTGCCGAACTTCTCGACCAGGCCTTCCGCAATGAGGCGCGCGACGGATCGCGAAACGGATGATTGGCTTGCTGCGCCATGCAGTTTCTCTGATATTTCGCTTTGAGTAGGCGGCTGGTCCTTGGCTCGAGCCAAAATGTCGAAGACGTTTTTGTCCAGACCCGTCAGGGAGCGGATGGCGAGCGCGGGATGACGCGGTCTCTGCATAAATGGGTCCACGTAAAGGTCTGTAAATGCGAGTAAAATCTCGCGCTCGGTCTAGCTGAATATAAGATGAATTATAGATTTTCACAAGCCTTCAGCTCGGCCCGCCGCCGACAACCGACTGGAGCAAGGTAGCTCTGATATCCGGCAGCTCGCCCGCGGGGCCCACACCGAAATCCGAATAGCCTCTTTTTTCCCATTCTCGCCAAATAAAAAGGGCGGCCTGAGCGGCCCAATACTCCCGCCAACGGCCGATCCCTTAGTCCGGCGGGTCCTCTTGCTTGATCCGCTCGAAGATCGAAGGTCGCCTGATACGTCGACGCTCGGGTTCCGGTTCTGCAGCAACCGTGGTGACCGCCGTTTCTCGCACCATCGGCGGCAAGCTTTCCCGATCGAGTGGGCTTTGCTTGTCGAAGATAGACCTTCTGTTGGGATTCACAGTCGGCATGAATCCCAAATTGCCCCGCGGCATCAACCCTTGCGGCTTCTCCGCCGCAGCTGGTTGCGGCGTTGACGGCGTAACCGGGCTGGCGGCAGGTGCCACCTGCTGCGGCCCCGGGGCGGTCGGTGCAACTGCTGCAGCTGCCGACGCATCCGTTCTCGGTGCCGGTGGCCGCGTCACAGGGGCCCGAACAGATGGCTGCTGCGGTGGCCTCGGCTGCACCGGTGGCGATGTTGGAACACGAACGGCTGGCGCCCTCGGCGGCTGAGCCGGCGGCCGCGGCTGGACCGCAGGCGGGTTAGCGCGAGCATGTGTCGCTGGTGTCGGCTCGGCCCGCGGCTGTGCCGGAGGCGATACCGGCTCTGTTGCTACAGGCTGCTGGGCGGGAGGATAAGACGGAGTTGCGACTCGCTCCTGCGGCCGCATAGGCGGCTCATCATCAGGCTCCGGGAAGTTCTCATCCCCGATCCGGTCATCTTCGTCGTCATCAAAACCGATCGTGTTGTCGTTGACGTCGTAGGCGTCATGCGGAGTGTCCGGCGGATAACGGTCCTCATCCGTCTCCAGCGGAGGTTCGTCATCGTCGTCGAATGTCGCATCGACCTCGTCCGCCTCGTCAGATTGTTGTGGCGGCGCCTCAAGGGTCGTTTCAGGAACGACCCCGGCTTCCGCAGGCTCCGTGACCTCAGGCGCAGCCGGAGCTGCGAGTTCCGCATCGAGTTCTGCAATTGTCTCCGGCTCGCTCGGCGAGCCAGCCAAGGTCGCTTCGACAGATTGCGCACCGGCCGGCGCGGCGTCCGTTGTGGCTTCAACCGCGTGTTTTTCGCGCAGTCGTGTCCGGAAGGCGTTCTCGTAGATGCGGACCTGCCAGCTGGTCTTCTGGCCGTTGGGAGGGTTCATCCTCCCGGTCGTCTCTGCATCGACGTAGGCCGCGGTCTGGATCGCAAGAGCCTTTTCCTGGCGAGACAGAGGTACGGCGACCCCACTGACTTCGACTTCTCGACGCCGCGGAACTTCGACGCCATTTACGGCGGTCTGCTTGCGCGCTTTCGGTGGCTCTCCAGCCTGCCCTTGATCAGCGGGCGTCGGCGATTGTTCTGGCTGCTGGCGCGCGCTCGGCGGTTCTGGACGGACTTCAGCTTCCTGGCCCTGATCAGCCTCAGGCGCGGTCGGCTCTACAACCTCGACCGCTTCAAGCGATGCAGCTAAAGCTTCTTCTTTTTTGGCTTCCGTTGGCGGGCGTGACTGTTCCTTGCCGGCGACAGGCGCAGCGGTTTCGGCCTTTTCAGTTGCCGCTCTCGACGTCTCCTGCCGCAGATGAGCGCGGCCGAGCAGGGCCTGGATGCGCGCGAAGGCATCGCCGCCAGCGAGGGCGTCGATGCGATCGAGGAATGAATGGCGTTCCTTGTCATCGGCAGGCTCGCCCGACAGGCGCCGGCCTGCAATGCGAACGACGTCATCGACGTCTTCCTCGTCGAAATTCTCCGCGGCGCTACTCTTCGCCTCGTCAATGAGGATGTTTTCGATGCCTTCGAGCTGCGCCTTCAGCTGCTCGAATAGCCTGCTCGCATCGTCGATTTCGCGCCGAAGGAACTTCGCGACACGAAGCTCATCTTCGACAACCCGCATGTCGTCGGACGGCCGCCGATTGCGCATTGCCCCCCTCCCCCGAGTGAGCGTCAGTTCAGCGCGGCAAGGAACGATCCGGCGTCCTCGGGAAGTCCTTCCGACGAGTAGAGGCGATTGTCCTTGCCGATGTACACCAGCGTCGGCGTCCGGGTGAGGCCGAACTGACGAACGAACACGACGTTCTTGGTCAACGCCTTCTGCGCGGCGATGTATTCCGCCGAGCCCTCGGCCGGCGGCGGCTGCACGTCGATCCCGTCGGTCGAACCCTCGCCGGCGAACCACGCCGTCCCCGGTTGCGGACGCGAGAGAATGGAAATGGCTTTGGGCAAGGATCCCTTGAGGCCGGCGATCATGATGATCCGGATCTGGAGCTTGTGGGCCCAGACCATATCCTTCAGGCGGCCCCATGCGGCGTGACAGAACGGGCACTGCGGATCGGCCACCATGTAGATGGCGGGAGCCTCTTCGACGCCAACCCTGAACCAGGCCGCCTCGTTGAGCGCGCGCTCAACGGCGCCGCGATCGAGCCCCGACACATACTTTTCAGCGCTGGCCGTCAACACCGCCGGCTCAAACTTGGCCGGCTCGGCAGCCGACTGCTGCTCCGGCTTGGCTGCCGGCACCTTCGGCGCAGCTTCCTGCGGGTCAGCAGCGGCCTTCGAGGACTTCGCATCGGTCCCCTTGACCGGTGCAGTCGCTTCATCCACCGGCAGTTGAAGCGGCGACGAACCCGTTGCCGACGGCGCAACCTTGGCGTCAACCTTGGCGTCAGCCGCGAGCGCGGCACTGGACTTCGGCGCCGAGGCCTCGTCGGCCGACTGCTTCGATTGGGTCTGCGGCGCTCCGGCGGTGAACGGAGCCTTCCCGAGCTGCTTCTGAGCCGCCTCGAAGCGTCGCTGCATCTCGCCGATCTGGACACCGGTGATGTTGTTGCCTTCGACGTCGAACAGCACCCCTGCGACAACGTGCGTACCGTCCGGGGTGACATAGAAGATCTGCGTCTGGCTGTTCGGGCTTTCGCCGAGATAGGCCGACAGCCCGCCCTCTGCGCCGAGCGCGGTCAGTTTCACGCCCTTGGCCTGCATGAACCGAAGCACGGGGGCCAACTGCGCGCGGTTGGCCAAAGGATTCGTAACTTCCGATGTCGTTTCGACGGAAGTCTTTTCCGACGGCGCCGCCGTCTGACCGAATGCGGCGGAAACCGTTACCGCCGCAAGGAAAACACCGCCCAAAACCCTCAACACCGACATCCCGCGATCTCCTGAAGATAGGGCCTCATGGGACCCCGTATGATCCACGAGTCCTATCAGCGGCCTCACGGGCCTTCAAACCGGAACGCGCATCCTAGTCGTTTCGACGGTGCAAAAGCGGGGACAAACTGGGGACGGCCCAAGGATTCGATACCGTTACCGCGCAGTCCGCGCCGGCCGCCGGCCCTGACCGCCGTCCGGTCGACTGGCACCGCGACCAGATCCCTTCTTCTCCCGCTCGTTGGCATAACTCCAGTCCACCGCGTCGCAGGAAGTCGCATCGCCCTTGCGCCAGTTATCGCAGGCCAGAAACATCTTGCCGGCCTTGGTCTGGCGAGTCCGCATCGTGCCCTTGCCGCACTTCGTGCACGGCTTGCCGTCACCCGGAATGGCCTTCGCCTTGGCGCGCCCCTCCTCGGGCCAGATCACGTGCTGGCAGCTCGCCGGATCATCCTTTTTCCAGGCGTTGCACGACAGGAAGCGATTGCCGCTGGTGCGCGCCAGCCGCGTGATCATCTGCCCCTTGCCGCATTGCGGACAGGTCTGGCCGTGACCGGGCAACGGCTCGACGACCGGCTTCTCCTCCTTCGGCCAGGCTGTGTAATCACAGGACGTAGCGTCGTCTTTCCGCCAATTGTCACAAGAGACGAAGCGCTTGCCCTTATGTTCGCCCTTCACCAGCTGACGCGTTACGAGCTTACCTTTGTTGCATTTCGGGCAGGCCTGGCCATGCTCAGGCAGCGGCTCGATCTTTTGCTGGGGCCAGGCGCGAAAATCGCACGCCGTCGGATCATCCTTCCGCCAATTGTCGCAGGACAGGTACTTCTTGCCCTGGTGATTGCCGGACATGATCATCTTGGTGACGAGCTTGCCTTTGTTGCACTTCGGACACGTCTGTCCATGTCCCTCGATGGGACGGACTTCGCGCTTGGCGGCGCCGCGGACGTTGACGCCCTGGGTCTTTGCAGCCTCGATCCGCTTGCGCAAGGAAGCCACCTGGACCTCCATGAATTGTTCCAGCGAAACAGTCCCCGCTTCCACCTTGCCGAGCGCATCCTCCCACAGCGCGGTCAGGCCGGGGTCGGAGACGTCCTCGGGGACACTGTCTACGACGTCGCGACCCGTATTCGTCGAGATCAAGAATTTCTTGTCGCGCTTGAGGAAATTGCGTTTGGCATCAAGCAGCGTTTCGATGATGGCCGCGCGCGTCGCCTCGGTTCCGATCCCGGAGGTCTCCTTCAGCTTCTTCTTGACCTCGGCATCTTTCACGAAGCGATACACCTGCTTCATGGCCTCGATCAGTGTACCGTCGGTAAACCGCTTCGGCGGCTGCGTCCGCTTCGATTCGATCCGCCCGCCCTCGACTTTGATGGGATCGCCCTTGGACATCGAAGGCAATGACTTCGAATCTTCCTCCTCATCGTCATCCTTGTCCTCGGCGCCGTAGAGAACCGACCAGCCGGCGTCCTTCAGGATGGTTCCGTTCGCCTTGAAGCGCTCGCCCTCGCAACCCACCATGGCGCTCTGCGCATCCCACCGGCGATCGGGATAGAACTGCGCCACGAAGGAGCGGGCGATCATCAGGAATACGTCCCGCTCGCGCGGGCTCATACCGGCGAGCTTGGCCGGCGAGAACTCCGTTGTCGGGATGATGCCGTGGTGGTCGCTGACCTTGGCATCGTTCCAGGCGGGCGACTTGATGTTCAAGTTCGCCCCGCCTGCCGCCTCGCCCAATTCCTTGGTGCCCTGCAGGGCGTTGAGGATTTGCGGCGCCTCGTCCTTCAGGATGGACAGCGGCAGGTACTGCGAGTCCGATCGCGGATATGTTGTCGCCTTGTGCTTCTCGTAGAGCGCCTGGGCGACCTCGAGCGTGCCCTGGGCCGTCATGCCAAACCGCGCCGAACAAGCCTTCTGGAGGGCTGACAGCGAAAATGGAAGCGGCGGCGACTTTGACTTCGGCTGGGTTGCGAAATTCTCAACGGCGCCTGTTTTGCCGCCGACCTTGGCCGCAATGCGCTCGGCCACCTTCTTGTCGGTCAGTCTGCCTTCTGAATCCACGCCCTCGTGATCCGGCGGAATGACCCAATCCGCATCAAACGTCCCATTGGCGTGCCGAAATGTGATCTTCGGCTGGAAATGATCGACAGGCCTAAAGGCTTCGATCTCACGATCGCGGTCGACCACGAGTTTCAGGGTCGGGGTCTGCACCCGCCCCACGGACACCAACACCGACGAGCCGGCGCCCCGCGCCAGGATCGTGAACAACCGGGTCATGTTGATGCCATGCGCCCAGTCGGCCCGCTGCCGGCACACGGCTGACGCAAAAAGGGTGCGCTTCTGGCCGTTCGGCATCATCGAACGCAAGGCCTCGATCATGTCCTTTTCGGCCATGCTCTTGACCCACAGCCGCTTCACGTTGGGAGCGAACGGATCTACCCCGTTCTCCTGAAGCACCTCGTCGATGAGGAGCTGACCTTCGCGCGCGGCGTCGCCCGCGTTGACGATGATCCCACCCTTCCTGGCCTCGCTCAAAAGCCGCTTCACCTTGCCGAGCTGATCGGAAACGCCCTTGCGCGGTACGAGACGCCACTTCTCCGGAATGATCGGCAGGTCGTCGACCGCCCATTTGGCGAGGCGCTCGTCATACTCTCCGGGATTTGCGAGCTCGTAGAAGTGGCCGAACAGCCACGTCACCGCGTCCGGACCGACCTTCCAGCAGCCGTCGGTCCGGGAGGCCTGGGCGCCGATCTCGACAGCACGCGCCTTCGCGATGGCTTCCGCCAACGACGGCTTCTCGGCGACAAAGAGATGACCCGACACGCGTCCCCCGAACCCACTGCCCCCGATTGGGCAAAGTAATCGAATCCTTGTCTCCGGCGACGCAAGAGGTCAAGCTTCTGTGGAACGCGGTCCCCCGATCGATTGCAGGTTCTGGCGGATTGCTCCTTGCCGACAAGAGTGATTTTCCTTGGCAAGGACTTACGGCGCGCGGAGAAACAAGGTGACGGACAGCTCGGAACGACCCAAGGCCCCGGCGGTGCGCCGAAGGCGAAAGGGTATGGGCGGGCACCAGAAGTCACGCCCCGTGACCGTGGAATGGTTAACCCCTCCCGAGATCATTGGCGCGCTCGGCCCGTTCGACCTCGATCCGGCAACTCCCGAGCTGCAGCCCTACCCGACTGCGGTGCATCGGTGCACGAAGACCGATAACGGACTCATCAAACCCTGGTTCGGCCGGGTCTGGCTCAATCCGCCCTATACCCGCGACGAAATCGGAAGATGGCTCGCCCGGATGGCCGATCATGATCGGGGAACGTCATTCATCTTCGCCCGGACTGAGACCGATGCGTTCTCTCGATTCGTCTGGGAACGAGCGAGCGCGGTGCTTTTCCTTCGCGGCCGAACCCACTTCCACCTGCCGAACGGCCGGCGCTCCGCGCAGAACGGCGGCGCGCCGACCGTTCTGTGCGCCTATGGCGCGACCGACGCCGAGATACTCGCGTTCAGCGGGATCGAAGGGAAATTCATACCACTCAGATTCCCCCGCAGCGTCCTGGGGGCGGCCCTTTCCAACCAGACATGGATGCAGGCGCTTGTCGAATGGTTCGACACCCAGGACGGGCCGGTCTCGCTTGATAACCTGTATCGCGCGTTCGCCGAACATCCCAAGGTCAAGGAAAACCCAAACTGGCGCGCCAAGCTCAGGAACAGGCTGCAACAGGGACCTTTCGAGCGCGTGTCGCGCGGAAAGTGGACGGCGATACTGCAGGAGACCGAGACGGTGAACGCAATCGATTGCCCCGAATTGGCGCCATCTCTCCTGACGAATCCCGCGGGTCCGTAGGCTCACAACCAAGGACGACCCATCTTGAGACCCACGACCAATTACACCGATCAGGGCCTGGAAGCCTATCGCGGCGGCATCGAGGAAAACCGCTGTCCTTACCGGCGCGACACGCCAAAGGCCATGCAATGGCAGATTGGCTGGCTCAAGGGCCTTCTGCGGGATCCGCTGTCCTTCGACGACGATCTCGACGAACTCTACGACTGTACCGATGCCCGCATTGGGCAACTCGAGTCCTGCCATCTCGCGCTCATGGACCGCGTCGAAGCCGGTCTGCCGTCGGCTCAGGTGGGCGCCAAGCGGATCGGAATTCCTCTCAAAGCATGGCCGGGCAATTGCCACGCGATCGCCGCGGCAGTGTTGAAGGAAGGCATGTTGCGTCATCTCGAAGGTGATCACGGCTTCGCACACGTAGCCTACGGCTTATACGCTGGCCCAATTGCCGAGACCGGTCATTTCGCCGGCCGTGGCATCACCCATCACGGGTGGGTCGAGTTCGACAGCGGTCTCGTGGTCGACCCCACGGCCTGGGTTTTCACTGATACGGCGCCCGCTCTCAAAGCCACAACGATCGCCGATTACGACCTGGCCGGCAGCCGCTTCCGGTCCAGCGTCTCGATGCGTCCGGCGCCGGCATTCGATCCTGCAGGCCGCACCTTTCTTTTGCCCGCCGATGAGAAGGATGCACTCGCAACCGCTGGGCTCCTCCTCGGCGCCGCTCGCGATTGGGATGGCCGCGTTGGCCTTGGACAGATGATGTGGCTGGCGAACTTGCCCCTGGAGCGGCTCGGGTCCGAAGCCAAGTCGCTGTACCGGGCGATTGCCGTGACCGGCAACGCCGCCATGATCCCGATCGACAATCGCATCTATGTCGAGGAAGCCGTCCCGCCCGAGCCGTCGCCCGCTCCTTGAGAATGGTCCCCGGGAAAAACCTCCTCCAACGTTGACTGCCGACACGCTATCGGTGCTGATCAGCGAATGAACACCTCCATTGTCAGGCTCCAGCTTCCGTACCCGGGATGGCTCAAGGATTCGATGAATAGCATCGGCGTGGAACTGCCGCCGCTCGTCGACGTCGAGATTCCATGCTTCGAAGAACGGGAAGCTCCGGTCGCGATCGAGGTAATCTTCGCTCATAACGATTCGTGGGCGGCGATGCTCTTCCCGGACGAGGAGGGCCACGATCGCGGTGTGCTGCCAATCCGAAAGATAGGACAACGCCTCTATGCCCAAACTCCAACCCTCTCGGGTTGCGAGCCGGAGCCGTTCACCATAACCGGTGCTCCTACTCATTTATCGATCCGGCCCGCCACTCTTCCGCAATGGCTACAGGTTCAAGGTCGATCCGACCCCACGTTCCTCCCCATCCCCCTCGAGCAATATGATGGTCGAACCTCGTCCGAGGCGGTTCAATTCCTGCGGGGGGCAACCCCAGAACAACAAATCATCGATCATGCGATGAACAAGACCGCGTTTATCGGCGGAGCCTTGCACATCGCCGTCCATGAGCCGGTCTGGGAGCTCTTCCGGACGCCCAATGGACCGGCCGCCGCCAGGATCTGCGTTCCAGTCGCAGAATCCTACAACGCACTCACGCGCGCCCGTCTCGACCGTCGCGAGGAGGTCGAAGCAGCTTTTCCGCAAATCGTTCGGCGCCGTGCCGGAGAGCGAGAGACGATGAAATTCGCCGGAGAGGTCAACTTCATCGATCCAGACGGCTTCCGGCTGACGCGTGACGACGCCTCCAACATCGCCCTCGACACCGCTCAGAGACTTCTCGCGGTGACGTCTGACAGGGCCGCCTGGCTTAGTTCGTCCGAGACGATCGCACGCGCCGAATTAGCGTGGTGCCTGCATGCCGGCGACTATACGGCGGAGCAACTGTTCGCCCTGTCCGACGAATTTGCGCAGCGTCTCGATCGCGCCCCCCAGCCGAACAAGGAGGCCATGCGGATCGCTCGTATCTCCCGCGTCAGACGACAGGTATGGACTGAGCTTGGCCGTGCGGAGGGAGCCGCATGACGCTCTCCTCACCGTTCACCGTACTCAGTTCGAAGACCTTCCTGGTGCGCCGGAAAGGCCGCAGGACCAAGGAGGAAATCGAGGTGCTCTACCGAAGCCCGGTCGTCCTGGAGTGTCCGACCGAGGCCGACTTCCCGCTTGCGGTCCGGATTCGTGACCTGACTCGCTCAAGAGCCGAACAGCTTATCGACTACCGCAACTTTCGCGGCCGCATTTTCGCTCCCGACATCATGCACTTCGCGAACGGTCGCAAGGGCAACTTTCCCGCAAGTCTCATCGGACACGCCTTCGAGGGCGGCCAGGATCTGGTCGGCAGCGGCGCCTGGCTCAATCCCTTCCTTGATCCTGGCCAACTAAACGATGACGATCCGCGCGACGGATCGCTGCCCATCCAGGTGGCGGAAGTTCTTCATGACGGCGAAATTGACCGCAACCGCGAGCTTGCTCGCCTCGCATCTCGATATCTCGTCTTCGCCGGAATGCTCTGGAAAGAGACGGATGAACCCGTCTTCTACATGTCCCCGGCCATTGGCTCATGGAGCCCTGGTGCAATGACAGTCGTCGCGTGGTCGGAGCCCTCCATCAAAGATGCCCCCTTTATGTTCCGTCTGGATCGCGGTGAGGTTGCCGCACGCTTTGCCACTGCTCTGGGGCAAAGAAACGCTTACGCCCCCCACGAGATCATCCAGCATCTCGACTCCAGATTGCTGGCGCGCGATGACCGCCTTCAGGCCGCGCTTGCGATTGGTCGGGCCGTCACAAACGAGACACGCATCCGGTGGGTGAAGCTGCTCGATCCGGCCGGAGCGCGAACACTGGCGCGTCTGATGGATCTGACCGAGAACAGCACCGCGTCGGCTGACGCGATCGGATCTGCGGCCGGCCGCCTCCTGAAGACGCTGCAAGCGCTCGATCTGAATGTGCACGGACGAAAGGCGATGGAAGACGCAATGAAGCATCTTCACCCCGCATGTCTGCGTTGGACCGACTTTGAAGGTGGCAGCCTCGATGGAGATGAACTCAGCGAGGACCAGCTCGCTCTCCTTGCTGACCTCGGATGATCTGGCGCAGCCATGCCGCAGTCAGCCGTCCAATGCAAGGTGCCGATCCCAAGCTGGGTAAGAGACGCGATGGTGGCTGCCGGAGCAACTCGGCCGCCCTTGAAGATCGATGCCATGATCGCGAGCTACGCAGCCCACGAAGCACCGGTCGCCCTTGAAGTGCTGTTCTCCGACGTAAGGCCATGGCGCGGGGGTGACCCAGTTTACGACAAGATCTACCGCTTTCTTCCGGCGCAAGCTGAAACAAATCGCGCCGTCAAAATCAGGTCTCTTGGCGGACGCCTTTGGGCCCCCTTTTCCCCGGTCTCCGGAGACGATCCCTTTACGATGCGGAGCGGCCGCGGACGCCAATATGATTTGGGCTCGCTCCTGGAATGGAGCGTGACATCCGGATTGACCAGGCTCAATCCCTTTCTGGAGTTGCCCCAGCAGCCTCCCGGCGCACAGGGGCAACAATCGACTGTCGATATTCGTGGATTCCTGACCGGCTCCACGGTCGTTGAACGCAGCCTAAGACGGGCAAATCAGGACGTGGCCCTTATCGACGACATCGTCCATGTTGTCGTCTACGAACCGGCATGGCGTTTCGACACCATCCAGGATGGTCCGGCCGGTCGGCGCCCGGTCGCGCGACTTTGTATCCCGATCGATGAGGGCTTCGAGGCCCGGTTACGAGTGCGCCAGGACCATATGAACGAGGCGGCCTCACTCTTTCCGAAGCTGTTGAGGCCGTCCCGTCGACAGGTGCCCCAGCAGATCGAATTCTGCGGTGAGGTAAGAGTTGTCTCGTCCGATTTTCGCTACCAGCGGAATGATCAGCGCCTGGTAGCGCTGGACGCCGCACGCAACATGGCGGCTGCCACTAGCGTCTCCGCGGCAAAACTGACCGATGATGCGCTGCTGGCCAGGTCTGCGCTGATAGCGCTCCGCAACGACCCATCGGCTGCGACCGCCGAGCTCTTCCGTGCGTGCGACCAGTTCGCCGCAGAACTCGGTCAAACATCGGAGGCCGGCGCGGCCCTGCGTGTCCATCAACAATTGCAATTGCGCCGGCAGACGTGGGCGGAGCTCGAGCGGGAGGCGCGCGCTACATGAAGCCGCCATGCCTTTTCACCGTACAAACAGCCAAATTGCTGCAAGTTCGCCGGCGCCATCATCGCACACAAGAATCGCTTTGGGTGCGTCATCGTGTCCCGGTGACCCTCGACCAGCCGTCAGAGGCCGATTTCCCCATCGCCGTGCGCACCGTAACACCCCGTCGAGCGGATTATCGCAGCTATCGTGGCCGCATTTTTGCGCCTGACCGCGTCCTGGGCATGAGGTCCACCCCCGAGTTTCCGGTTGAATTCATCGTGTCCGCCTTCGAAGGAAGGTTGCCCGACGCGAGCTGGCACAACCCATTCCTGAGCCATACCGGGGAAAAGGACTTTTCGAACATTCCGGAAGAGGCGGCACTCGGTGCAGAGATCGCCCACATTGTGCACGACGGCAGCCTGGAATGCGACACGAAGGTCGCGCGTATCGCGACGGGCTACCTCATCTTCGACGGTCACCTCTGGAAAGAGACGCAGGAGCCCTCCTATGCGGTCGGATCGAACAATCCGCGCCGGATAAAGCTCGTCTATTCGGCCGATGAGTGCCCTCCACACCGGTGTTTTCGGCTCGACCGCCTCGCGGATGCGGAGCGTTTCGCCTGGCGGTTGCCGGATGCAAAGACCGTCGAAATCAGCGACGCCGATGTCGACTTCGACCCCAGGCTGTTGTTGCGCGATGATCACATGGAAGTCGCACGCGAACTTGGCAAAAAAGTCCTTCTCGCGACGGAGAAGTGGCTTGACCTGCTCGACGCTGCCGGAACTTCTGACTTCATCGATCTCCGACGGCAGGTCCGGACGGGCGTCGATGCTCAGGCGATCGGCATTGCGTCCGGCCGGATGCTTGATGTCATCGACCGCCTCCCACTCAACGCCCATGGCAAGGAGGTCGCGACCCGGCAACTGGCAGTTCTGACCCCCGCCATGATCCGATGGTCCGAGTTCGAGGGCGGCTCGCTGACGACCCCCGAACTCTCAGAGTCCGACCGCGAACTTCTCGGCGCGCTCGGTTAGGAGTTTGTTCAGGGCGCCGGCGCCGGTTCGGACTCCGCATCGGTGCTTTGCCCGCGAAGGGATGCTGTCGATGCCAGCGCGAGAGCCCGGAAGCGTCCATGGAAGTACAAGGGGCGGGACGAATCCATGTAGGCGGCCAGGACCTTTGACGCAGCGGAGAACGGCACCGATGCGCTCAGCATGCCGTAGTTCTCGTCGAACCGAAGCTCGGCCTTCTCAAAGCTCCGACGCAGCCGCTCGGCGACTGGCTTGGGCTCCGCGGGCAGCTCGACAACCAGCCGTTGGCCGCCTTTGCCAGCCTCCGACCTGATCACGACACCATCGCTCGGGCGCGACGGGACCGCCTCGAGCCTCCCACCGCGCTTGAGCACCTCGAGTGCGGCTTCCTTGCAAAACGTCGACCCCGGCAGCGAACCAATTTCCGCCTGCCGGCCCTTCGGTATCAACACTCCACGCCGGCGGCGGCCGTCCACGTCCGTCCAGGCGGCCGCCGTGCCCAAATGCCCTTCGGCCGCGATGCGCACGGCCGCGACGAGATTGCCCTCGAGCATCAGGCGGCGCTGCTCGACCGCGCCGCGGGGCACGGCGTCGTAGCGCGACATCAATCTGCGAAAATCGGACGGTGACGGCGCAGGCTGGATCGAGAAAATCCGTTCACGCAGCATGGTGGCGAACGAGATTTCGCGCGGTCGCTCATCACCCGGCAACACATAACGCAGGATCCAGCGGCCTGGCAGATGAACCCCGTCGTCATCCGGCTGCCTCACATCGACCACGCGACCTGTCGCCGGCATGTTCTCTTCATCGGGCGCGGTGACGAACGCCCCAGGCTGGGCCCGAGCAATCAGCGTGCGGAGATCGCGCAGGGTTGCGTTGCGTATCTTCACGGCATTCGGCCTTGAGGCGCTGAGCGCATTCTTTACGTCCCGGAAGCCCAGCGGCAAGGCCTCCGCCAACAGCGCATCGGTTCGCTTGCGCAGCAGCTCCGACTGATGCCCAAAATAGCCGAGATCATTGGCTTCGCCATTCTCGGCAACGAGCCTGGCCTGCGCCTGACCGATCATTGTCTCGATCGCCGCCGATGACAGCGGCGCCGCGTCGCGGACGCCCTTCAAAGTCGCCAGCCACACCGGCCGGCCAAATACCGGACCGTCGGCGGGGTTGCCGGCATCGAACAGCTCGCGCGTCTCGATCTTCCAGGAGCCGTGGAGCTCCCGGCCGTGATGCGGATGTTTGCCCTGGGCGGCGAGCTCGCGCATCGCATCCTCGTAGAGTTCCACGACTTCGTCGTAGAGGGTCGCCTGCTCGGCGGCCGGCAGCAGAACGAGACGCTGAAGCAACTTGTTGACGTAATAGAGTTCCTCGGCAGCCTGTTCCTCGTCGATGCCGCGGGTCGCAATGCTCATCCGGTCGGCGAGCGCCGGCCGCTCGGTGAGTATCCGCTTGCAGATCTCGTTGCCTGTCTGATCGATGATGTCGGGGACGTCCATGGACGTCGCATTTTCCGCCGACGCCGAGACATTGGCGGAGAGCTGCGCCACCTTGCGGTTCTGCATGGCGAGATTGCGGGCCTGAATCGGAAGGCCCGTCGACAGGGTCCTGAAGCCGGGCTCACAGACCTGGCCGCGGCGGTTGACGCGCCCCCAGAACTGCACACGCTCGACGACGTTCGAGGGGATCTGCAACTCGATCATGATCCGGCGGCGCTGATCCTTGACCCGCTCGGAGGCGTGCAGCGACAGACCCGTCGAGCCCGCCCGCGTGACCTCGACCATGTCGGTCCGGCCGCCATTGAAGCCCGCAATCACGGCGTTACGGTCCCGGGCCGGCATGGTCTCATAGACCCCGTTGGCAACCCGCATCGAACGGGCCGAAATCTCGTCGCAGGCCCAGGGATGATCGATCTCTCCGGCCTCGAACAGCGCCCGTCCCCGTGCTTCAACCCGCTCGCGCAAGTCGTCGATCGGCGACAGAGACAGATCCGGAAGCTCGCCGATTGCCTTCAGCAAGGCATCGCGCATCGCAACCACGTCGACCTCTTCCACCGGAACGCGGAACGGGTCGTCCGTTCCCTTCCGGACGATCAATTCGCTCAACCGCTGCACAGCCAGCCGCAGCGCATCCCGGTAATCCGGCGGACGCGCGCCGGCTTCGGCACCGGCGGATTCCGGTTCCGCGTCGTCGTCGGCTGCAGTTCCGTCGTCCTGCACCGGCGGCGGGGCGACAGTTGCACCGTCGTCCTCTGACATCGAGCCCTTGGCGAGGTCGCGCATGAGCGCTTCCATGGTGGTCTCGATGACGACTACGGGCTTTTCGCCGCCCTGCAGGATCTCGACGCATTCCTCCACGCATTTGTCGACCAGAAGCGCTGTCACCACCTGGCGCACCAGTGCCGACAAAACGGCACCGAAATTCATGGTGTAGACCTTTTCTCGCGCGGCCTTGCGCTCGGACGCCGACAGCTCCTCCAGGAGCTTGGCATTCTCGGAGGTCTTCTCGTCGGCAATCTCCGTGACGCGGCGGCCCATTACCGCCATCTGCGACAGGATCGGCGCCAGCGCGTCAACATAGGCCCGGTTGCGATCGATCCGATCCAGATCGTCGATCACCTGGATCCGGATATTGGAAAGATCATGCTCGCGGCGGATCAAGGCCCCCTGCTCGGCCAGGGCCTGCGACAGCGCCTCCGCAAAGGCCGTGCCGCCGGCACGGAATAGTGCCGGAAGATCCGCGTTACGCAGCGACGGCGGCAACACCGAGCCGTAGGACTGCATATTCCGCGCATCCCGCGCATAGGTCGCCGAGGAGTGTACCACGATGGCCCCGGCCAGCGCCGATGCCAGCGCGGCGGCGGTATTGGAATCGCCCGCGGCGTTGTGGCTCTCGTCCCGGATCACCACGGCGCCGTCGGCAACCGACCGGAGGAGCTCGATTTTCGGGGAGTTCTTGCGATTGAACTGGCTGTAGGTCGCCATCATCAGGCGCGTACCGCGGGGCAGCTTCGCCTGCTTGATGACCTTGGCGAGATCCGGCTTCTTCATTGACGAAAACAGCACGTCGCCATCCGGCGACGTCTGGTCCACGATAGTCGCTTCGCCATTCAGCAGGAACGGCGCACCGAGCACCTCCTCGGAGCCGGTATCCCGCACGTCTCGCCAGAAGTCGGTGAACAGATTAGCCTTTTCGGTCAAGAAGACGATGCGCTTGCCCTCGATGGCACAGATCCGCGCCACCGTCGCCAGCACACGTCCCTTACCAAGACCGGTCTGGTCGGCAAGGATTGCGCCGTCGCCGCGGTCGATGGCCGAAAGCATGAGCGCCACCGCATCCACCTGCTCGGGCGACACGAACTGCTCGAGCTGCGCCATGGACCACTTCGCCCGCCGGGCGATCCAGCGGTCGATGTCACCATGTTCGGCCACGATCCGCGCCAACGCCACCTTCATCGCCGAGGCCATGTTGAGCGGGATCATCGCGATCGGCTTGCCGATGCGGCTTTCCGGCTCGTAGCGGGCCTGGAATGCGTTGACCTGGGCAACCGAATGAAGCGCGTCGAGCGCGGCTTCTTCCTGGAATTCGACGACGGGCACCACTGCCTCGATCGTCGCCAACGCGGCATCCACCCGCCTGGCCGGCGCGCCCAGCGGCCTCGGGCGCGCCGGCGGCGCCGGATCAGGCGCTCGTGGCGGGACGCTTTGAGACTCGACGGGCAGCGCAGGCGGCTCTGCCGCTCTGGCAGCGAGTCCTTGCCCGGCAATCGGCCCCGTCGAGCGCGGACTCATCGGCCGCGCGAGCGGAGGCGGCCGCCGGACACCTGCCGACGGCGCCCCAATCGCAGCAGGCGCCGCCGCCGGCGGCGCAACAGGCGATGCGGCCGCCTCCGGAAAAATGGGGGAAGGCACCCTCGGCATCGGCCTAATGGGCCTCAGAACCGGAGGCGGAGCCGTCCTATCGACCTTTGCGGGATGAACCGAAGCCGTTCCCGCGCCGAATTGGCCGCCTCCGGCTGCGACGGCGTCCTGCAGCCTGGAAAGTCCGGGCGATTTTGAGAGCGGCGAGCTGCCAGCCGACGTCATGACGACCCGGCTTTTGTCCCAGGCCACCCTGCGCACCTGTGGGAAGGCTTTCTCCAAACGGTCGACCCCGTGGACCATGCCACCCTGGAGCAGCCACATCGTCCGAAAACCAGGACCTCCGGGCCTGCCGAAAGAGCGAAAGCCCACCTGGGCGAGGGCATCGGACTGGGCCTTGGTCAAGTCGACATGGCCACGCACCATGACCGCGCGATCGCCGCCGGCGAACTCGACAACTTTCAGTTCGAGCCGGTAACTCGAAAAGTCCAGCCACTTCATTGTCGAGGACAAGATCTTCAGTCTCCATGGGACCGGCTGATCCTGCATGAGCGTCGAGCAAGACCCAAGGATTCAAATCCCGCTGCCCCTCCAAAAGAAACAGGGCGGCTCGCGCCGCCCTGTTCAACCGATCCTTTGTGCTACCGCCGATCAGGCGCCAGCGCGCATCGCCGCTTCGTTCTCCAGGCCCGGATCTTCACCGACCGAGTTCGTGTCCGCGGTCTGAGCCGGAGCCGCCTTGGACTTCTTCGCCTCGCGCAGCGCCTCCGACCGCTTGCCGGCCGAAGCGGTGAGCACGGCGGCGTAGCTCGCCGGCATGTTCTCCGTCACCACCTCGGCATCGGTATAGTGATGCTCGGGAGCACAACGACGCGGGCTCAGTGACGTGCGGAAGAAGACTTCCTTCTGCTTCTCGTCATTGAACTTGCGCCACACGACGAGGTTGGCTTCGCACCAGCACGCCTTGGAGCTCTCCTTGTCTCGACCGGCCTCGAGCACCGGAGCATAGAACGGATCGGCCTCACGGTCGTGACGCGCGTTCCGGGTCTTCATCTCGGCTGCGAGCTTCTGGCGGGTCTCGCCGACCAGCGCGTAGGTCCGGTTGGGCACGATCTCGACGGTCACGCCGGGCGGGAAGTTCTCCGCGTTGGCGAAGATCGGGCCCATGTCGGCGAGGAACGCCTCGATCGCCTGCTCGTGGGTCTGCTCGATATAACCCTCGCCGTCGGGATTCTTCACCGAATCCCGATAACGCACGTCGCGGATCACCGACGGCGGAGAATTCGGGGAGTTGTTGTCCCAGGCGCGGATCATGAAGCCCGGCGCACCACCCCAGGTCGGCTGAAACATGGCACGCACGGCGTCTTCGAAGGATGCCGACTTCGGACCATAGCCGACAGCCGCCATCTTCTCGCCGTTGATCATGTCGTCGTAGGACAGCACCACCTCGTTGCCTTCGACAGCCTTGTCACCCTTGACGCGAACGGCGCGCCAGAGATCGGCAACCACGGTGTCGCCGCCCTTGAGCTTGCCAGTTTCGCGGTCGTAGTAGAGCGAATAGGGCTTCACCATCACGCCCGTGGCCGGGTAGATCTCCTCGTCCTCCATGGAGGGCGCAACACGGTCGACCCAGTCGACGCTCAGCACGCCGTCCTTGTCGCGGAACGCGCGCTTGGCCACGTAGACGGTGCCGGGCGTCGCCTTCTTGACCTTGTTCTTTCCCTTCAGGTGATCTTCGAGCGTCGCCTGGGTCGGCTTGAGATCGCGCAGCTTCATCTTGTCCTGGTCGCCGGCGCGCTTGCCGACCTCAGGCTGATCGACGAGATGCTTGATAACGAACACATCCTTGTCGGGTCCGCCGGCCATCTCCGCCGAGACGAACTCGACCATCGGATTGATCCACGGGCCAAAGGATCCGTTGCCACCCTTGCTGCTGCGGTTCTGCGTGCCGACCGCGGCCATCAGCTTTTCCAGTGCCACCATATCTAGTCTCCCACACTCCAAGGGGCAGTCGATTGTCCAGCGGGTAAGCCGAAGAAGTCGATGCCTTCAATTCGTGGCAGGTGCAGCCAATCCGCACCCCGTGCGAGGACCATAAGGGGCACCCCTGCAAGTCGCAAAAGGCATCCACAAAAATTATTTTAATCCTTGGAGTGGGGCACGCTCCCGCCTTCTCTCTCGGGGATCGGAAAGGCGTCGACTCCTTCGGTCCAGAGGGCCACACTTCCGTCTCTGCTGACGGGAGTTTTCGGCTTATTGCAATCCGCCGCGCTGCGAGACGGGCGTATCGTGGATACCGCGCGCCTTAGAACTTGTCCCTGAAGGCAAGTCTAGGCGCGCGAATATCAATCGAGGAAGTGACAGAAGGATTGCGCCATCAGCCTGCGCGTCACGGTTTGATTGGCACCATTGGTGCCTTGAACCATCTCACCGCCGGTCTGACCACCGGCGGTCATCAGCACCGACCAACTCTTGCTATTGGTGTCGGAGCTCACCTGCGCATTCGGAGCAAAGTTGACGCCTCCAGTCTGAACGTCAGTTACGACACTGCTGGCCGTAATATAAGTTCCAGCAACCGACGTGTAGGGAGGCGCATTGACATAGACATTGCCATTGGGAACGACGCCAACCTGATTCACTGAGGTGGTCACCGGCAACGCGTAGGACTGCGACTCATCCACTCGGGACAGATACATCTCCGGCACGCCACCGGTACAGGTCGGCCAAGGCACTGAAACAACTGGTGCCTGACTGTTTCCTGAGGCAGGAATTGTCTGGGTAATCGGCTGGTTGGTCGTCGGATCGAGCGTAGTGTACGTCGCTCCGTAAGGCGTCAACAGATAGACACGCTGCAGCGCATATCGAGGCAAAAGATCGCCCAGCCGCACCGCGGTGTTCCCCGCCTGACCGTATTTGCTGTAGGCCTCGGAATAGAAGGCGTTCTGCGCGTTGTCGATCTGACGCAACTTGTCATCCTGAGAAAGGCTCGGATCCAAGGTCAACGTTGAAGGATCCTGCGCCACAACCGGCTTGTTGATCGAGGCTCCAAACACGTAGGTATCAAGGTTCAACATGCGCGGATTGAGCATCGAGAAGCTCGACATCCCGTTCGGGTCGACGCTGTAGACCAGATTGTCGAGATCGTTGATCTTGGGCGTGATCACGCGCTCCTTACCGACCACTTTGCCGCCGGCGACCACGTCCGAATCGACAGTGATCGACTGACCGAAAAAGCCGTCACCATTGACGTGAGCATCGCCACCCGCCCTGAGGTCACCCTGGAAGTAACCTCCGCCGGCAGGCGGCCCACCCTGCGCCCAATTCGGTTGGTTAGCGTCGGGCGGCAGGGCACCGGCCTGCACATAACCGGTGTTCGTCTTGACGTTCCCGCCAGCGTTGACATCGCCGGTGGTGTTCAGCGATCCGTTCAAATTCAACGCATTGCCCGCCGCCGTAATGGTGCCGAGATTGGTGATGCTGTCATTATTCATGTCGATCGACATGTTCGAACAGCCGACCTGCGCCGTCCCGCCGCAGATCACGCCGACGCCATTGAGGCCATTCCCCTGCATATGCACGTCGGTGTACATCGAGTTGGCATCGGGGTTACCGATATCGTGGCGGTACAGGAAATCCTGCAACAAGGCGCCGTTCTGGAAGGCCAGCGTGGCCATCGCGTGTCCGGCCGACGGCACAACGCCGCCACCATTCGCAGCCCAGGTTGCGGCCGTCGACCGCCAACCGCCGTAAGATCCGAGGATCTGTCCTGCCCCACCGGCGTTCGGCGTCGGTTTCGCAGGCATGAAACCGCCAGCCGCACCAACCGCAGTCGCGATCCGACCCAGCTCGTCGTCGCTGATCTTCTGACCGCCATAGGTCACCAGCATCGCCTCCAGTCGACCCGGCGCAGTCGCCGGCTGGGTCACGAGAAGCGCTGTCTGCTGGCCATAGGGGTTGTTGTCGACATAGGTGTTCGACAGAAAACCGGACTGCTGCAGGCTCTGCATGCCCGCCGTGCCGACCGGTTGAGCGCCCCCCGGGGATGTCTGGCCGGCCGGAATATAGGAAACGCTGCCCACGGGCGTGTTGTTCAGCACCTGGCCGTAGTTGGTCTGGATGTACTGGCTCGCCGCGTTCGTCACCTGCTGCAGCTGCAGCGCGGCTGCGCGCGATTTGATCGACTGCTGGTTCTGCGCAACCATCTGACCGAAGGTGGCGAGCATGATGGCGACAATACCGAGTGCAACCGCCGACTCGATCAGGGTCAAACCCTGCTGCCGGGCGCGCCGCTGACGACGGAGAGCCTTAACCTTCGTGTCCAGTTTCATAACCTGCTCCGTCCGGTTCATGGCAAGTATCTCGTGACAATGATGGGCGACCCGTCGGGGATCGCGATCCCGCCCACGTTATTCGGTACCCTGGCAAGAGCGAGCGCGGGATTATCGGCCTCCAGAATATCGGCGCGATCCACCTGCTGCCTCGCTGCGTCGTACTGACCCATGGTGACGTTCCAGCCCTGGGTCGCCGTCATGGCCGCCACCATTTGTCCGTTCCAGCGCTTTGATCCGTTCGTCGCCCGATAAAACGTCACCACAATCTTGAGCGTAGGGTCGACCACGCTGGTGAACGGAGAATTGGTGTAGGCCGGGGCATTCTCGAACACCGTATAGGCGAACTTGCCGCTATTCCCGGTGAGGAAGGTGCTCTTCACGTCAACCGGTCCGGCGGCCGGACAGTTGCCAGGCAAGGATTGGCAAAAACCGACCGCCGCCTGATGCCAGGCAGCCAGCTGGCTGCTCATGACACCGGCCTGGTCAAATTCACCGCGATCGCGACGTTCGGCGGAAAAATCGATCGTGCTCCCAAGTGAGAGCATGAAGATCACCACCGTCATGATCAACCAACCCATGGCCCTGGTCCCTGTCCGCCCGCTCACCCATTCCGACCGCCGTTCGGCGGCGCTTCGCTGATCGACACCGGTGATTGCTTGTTCTTCATACGGATGAGCTGCTGCTCAATGTCGTCCTTCAGGGTTTCGAATTTACCGTCCCGTATTTTAGTCCTTACCTTGGCTTCTTTTCCAGTAAAGAGAAACTGAGGCACAATGGAGACACGCGTATCTCCGGTAGTCGGATCCTTGACCCGCAGCATCTTCTGATAGATCACCGCAGCCAGTCCTTCGGATAGAATACCTCTGGCGAGCTCCAGATCGTCCACCCCCGAGGCGATCTTGAGTAGCCTCTGCAAGGACTCGATCGCCGAACCCGCGTGCACGGTCGTAATCACGAGATGCCCGTTGATCGCGGCTGTCAGCGCCTGCGAGGCAGCCTCCTTGTCTCGCACCTCGCCGAGGAGGATGTATCTCGGCATATAGCGCATCGCCCGGCGCATCTGCTCGCCGAAATTGCCGTTGACGACTTTCAGCTGGAAGCAATAGCCACCCGGATAGTCACCCTCCAAGGGCAGCTCCGGCGGGTCTTCCACCGTTACGGCCACACCGCCGAACGCGTGCAGATATTCACGCAGCAGCATCGATGCCGTGGTCGTCTTGCCTTGGCCCGTGGCCCCGGCGATCACGATCAACCCGGACCGGCGGCCCAGCCAGGAAAGATGCTGAACGGCAAAGGGCAGCAGACGCAGCGTCCCAAGACGCGGAATCGGCGTCATCATGCGCCGCAGCGCATACCAGATCTCCTGCTGCGACACGATCTTAGAGCAACGATACCGCACGGTATCGAAGTCGACCATGAACTCGTTTTCCTGCTGGCCCTTGTCACACACGATACCGTGCAGGCGCTCGATATCCTGGGCAAAATGATCCGGAATCTCGATCATTTCAGCGCCGTTGCTTTCGGCGGCGCCGCAGATCAGCGCCCTTCCCATCTCGGACATGTAGATGTCCGTAAACGTGAGCTGTCGCAGCTTGAATTGCTCGACGTCCACGCTCAACGCCGTTCCGCCACACGAAGGCAACCGGGTGCCCTGATCGGCCAAGGATCTCGATTGCAGTTCCGCTGGCAGATTGCGCCGCGAAGGGAGTTCGGAATCGGAATCCATTATTACAGTCCGTTCGTGATCTGCTGTTGCAGCGAGAAGATGCCGGTTGCCAGCCAGCCAATGGTCACGCCGACCATGACGATGCCGGCGTTGCGCAACAGGTCGGTCTGGGCCTTGATGTTCTCGACCGCCTGGTCGATCCATTCCCGGCCGAGCTTCTCTAGGACCTCGGAAAAACCCTCCAGGTTCGCATAGGCGCGCAGGTCCTGCACGGTCTCCTTGTCGGGGAACTCGAACTTGGTCTTCCAGAGCGCCTCACCGATGTTGTTGCCGTTGTTAACGAAATGCAGCGTTCGCTGCATCCGCTCGGCAAACCACGGAGACGCATCACGCATCATCACGCGTAAGACATTCGGGATCGGCACGCCGGCGCGCACCATCGCGGCGACCGTCAGCATGAAGCCGGCACCGGTGGTGAGCCGATATAGCGACCACGGCGGCCAACGATCGAACTTGACGCGGACATTGCCGGTCCAGCGCGGCATGGTCCAGATGATCACCCCAATCGTCACCAGCAGCGCGAAAAGACAGGGAAATAGCCAGAAGTTCACGAAATCCGACATGAAGGCCATCTGCGCGCCGGCGCCGGTCCAACGCGCGCGCGGCAGGATCTCCTCGAAGGCGGGAACGACGCGAACGCCGAACAAGACCAGGAAGCCGATGACCACGAACACCAGGATCACCGGGTAGATCAGGCCGCCGATCAGCGTGGACTTGATGCGACGCTCGTTCTCGACAATGAAGATCGCATTCTCGAGCGCAAGTTCGAGCTTGCCCGCCTCCTCGCCCGCCTCAATCACGCGACGGTCCTTTTCCGGGACCCAACCGCGGATCGCTCGACCGAACGTCAGACCGTTCTGGATCGCCTTCAGCCAAGCATCGAGCGCTATGGCCTCGGCCCGCTTCGGCTTCTTGCCGTCGTCAGTCGCATGGTTCCAAAGGATCTCCAGCGCCTGGGTGAGCTGAACGCCGTTCTTCAGGAAACGGATCATCTTTCGGTAGATCGCGAGGCGTTTTTTGCTCGTGAACTGCAACCGGATGAATCCCTCCTCGAGGGATTTGGTATCAAACGCCATCGCCGTCGCCCTTTACGTATTTCTGGACAAGCAGCTTCACGCGCTCGTCGGTGATGTCGCCGAGAACCCCGGCCTTTTCTTCGATTTCGAAAGCCGCGGCCTCCCCCATGAGCATCTTGATGATCCCATGCTCGACCAGGGACACGCCGTCTTCTTCCGTCATCCAGTGCTGGAGAGCCCCCGGCTTGTTCTCCTGCCGGAATAGATTCATGAACTTGAAGCCAGGCTTGATGACCTCCGCCACGACCGTTCGTCCAAGATATGGACGCTCCTGGTTGAGGTCGGGAAAGAAGAGCGGCATTCCCGAAATACCTTCGATCCGCTCACACTCCCTGATCGTCACCTTGCTCAGCATGTTGCGGCGCTTGGCTTCGGCCAGGTCAATGCGGGTTTCAGGGTTGAGCTTGCGGACAAGGCGCTGGGCAATCAGCCCTGTAATGAGGGTCGGATCAGTCAGCTTGTAGAGCTCGACATGCATGTCCCGCAGACGATCAAGGCAGGAGGCCGCATCGTTGGCGTGCAGCGAGCACCAGACCTGGTGACCGGTCATCGCAGCCTGGAAGGCGAGCAGAGCCGATTCCCTGTCGCGAATTTCACCGATCATAATCACGTCCGGATCCGACCGGAGCGCTGCGATAATCGCCTGGTGGAACGCCGCGCGGCGCTCCTCCTCGGTCTTGACGTTGGTGACCGGCAGCTGGACCGCACCGGGAATGACGTATTCCGGCGGATCTTCGATGGTGATGATGTTGACCTCGGGCCGCTCGCGCTTCAGCGCGATCAGCGAGCGCTGCAGCGTAGTCGATTTGCCCGAACCGGTCGGCCCCGAAACGATGTTGATCCCGGTCGGCTTTCGGCGCAGCTGCTTGATCTCGAATAGCTGACGCATCGAATAGCCGAGTTCGTCAACGTCCTCCTCGCGCCCGTACTGGACCTGGGCATAGAGCAAGCGGGCGACGAGATAGCGGCCGCCGTTGGCGCTGGGATTGTATTGCAGACGTATGGCCTGCACACCCGGCGGCAATGCAACGGTTGCACTCTTGTCCGAAATGCGGGCGCCCTGGTAGTCGAGCGGACGATAAGTGGCGTCCGAGGCGTCCGTCATCGCGAACGCGGCCTGGAGCATCTCCCCGGCCGGCCCGGACGGGACGTCGCGCATTTTGGTCAAAGCGCCATTCACGCGCACAAATATCTGCGCTTCGTGTCGGCCAACCACGACGTGGATATCCGAGGCATTCACGGAGGCCGCTGCCCGCACCAACTCCATGAAATCGCGCTGGCGCTGGGCGGCGTCCTTGTCGGTGTATCCTCCGTCGGCCGCGCGCGCGCTGTAGTTCTCGTAAACACGCCGGATGATCTCAAGATCCACCAACCAGACCTGATCGATCTTGATGCCATACTGCACGATCAGCCGCCGGACGCCTGCAACCTCGATCGAATGCGCCTGCGACTTCGAGATCACGGCCCAACCGTTGTCGAGCACGGCAATGTAATCGCGCTGCTTGGAGGTGGTCGGCAGACGGCCTCCCGGCGCAGTCAATACTGGCCCCCCGTAGGAGATGATCCGGCCGATAATGTCGTCGGTGGCATCCTCGCCATTCATCTGCACGGTGCGTCCACCGACGGCGCTGGAAGGACGCTGCATCGGAACGCCGCTGGAGGCCGGCGACTGAGGGACCTGTCGCTGAGGCGCGGCATGACCAGAGGGGCGCGGGACCTGCCCTTGAGGCGGTCGCGGCTGGGCGCTGCCATTGGCTTGCATCGGACGCGGCGTCGCAGCGATCGGTCGGCCCGAGGCCGGCACGGGCGGACGCGCCGGCGTACGTTCGGTCGATGCAGGACGCGCCACCGTCTTGACGTCCGGCGCGCCTCTCGTCGACTGCTCGTTGCTGCTCTTGTTCCAAAACGCCATCGAAGAACGACCTGAATCCTAGTTCCGCTATTCTAATCCTTGCTCGACGGCGAAATTAACGCCCCTTTCGGGGCGTGAATTCCTATCTGCCAGGCATGCGCGCGCCGGCGGAAACCGGCAAGGGCGCGGCCAGGATCGGCTGGGAATAAGTGCTGACACCAGGTTGCGGGGCAGCCGAACTCATCCGCTCCGGGGGGCGCGTGCGCGGCACCGAGTCGCCGAACCCAAGATGGAAGCGCTCACCCTTGTGGGTGACCTCGACCCCCTTCTCGCTGATCGCGACCACTCGCATTCCGTCCGGCAGCTTCGATCCGACCCGAACCGTGAGCTCGCCGACATAGGGAATGAGCACGATGGCCTGGCGACCGCTCTTGGCGCTACCGAAGATGCTCGCCACCACCGGGCGCGGCGCATTGTCCTCCTGCTGCTTCTTGGCGGCCTCCGCCTCGACCTTCGCCTGCTGTGCAGCCTCCTGTTTGGCCTGCTCCACACGGCGCTGGACTTCCTGTTCGGAAACCATGCCGGGCTTCTGCGCTGGCTGTCCGGCTGCGGCCATTCCGCTGTCGGAGTTGATCGTCTTGTTGAGCTTGGCGAGCTC
This sequence comes from Bradyrhizobium sp. USDA 4341, assembly GCF_054063755.1. Classification (NCBI taxonomy): domain Bacteria; kingdom Pseudomonadati; phylum Pseudomonadota; class Alphaproteobacteria; order Hyphomicrobiales; family Nitrobacteraceae; genus Bradyrhizobium; species Bradyrhizobium sp. USDA 4341. The sequence continues at coordinate 842,979 of NZ_JBSSGO010000001.1, forward strand.
CTCGGCTTCCATGTTCAGAAGCTTGAGACCGCGGATCCGGCGCTGACGCGCCGCCATGTCGTCGAGCTCATTGCTGATGGCGCCGGGATCGGCCGAGGTCAATCCATCGGGCATCGCGGCGCCAAGCCGCTTGGTTGCCTCGGCGACACTCGCATCCATCTGCTTCTCCACGGCGCGGTTCGGCGGTCCGGCCGGCATCGGCGGCACGGGAGCCACGGCGGGCCGCGGCGCGGCGGGCGGCGACGCGGGCATCGCAACGGGTGCCGCAGGCACCGGCATGGCGACCGGCTGAGCCGAGACAATGGGCGCCGAAGCCGCAGGCATGGCCTCCTGCGCCGGCTGCTGAGCAATCACCGGCGGCGGCGCATTATTCGCGCCCGGAATGTTCAGGCCCTGCGCGTGCGCGACGACACTCGTTGCAACGAGCACGACCGCGGCGCATCCAAGCTTGCGCATGTCACTTACGACGTTTCGTTGCATTCTTCGGGATGTGCTGCTCATAGGCCACTCCTTCAACGCTCCAGAGCCAAGTATTCGGGTCATAGGTCACCTTGGACACGACCAAGGCCGGGATATTCTGCAAGACCCCGTCGTAGTTCATCGGATCGACCTGGGTCTTGAACGAGAACTTCAGGCCGCTGACGAATTCGGTGTTCTCTCCCGGCGAGAGGGTGACCTTCGTCAGCATCTCGTCGAACCGGGAAAGCAGGAAGCGCTGTATTTCAGCGATGCGCGCGGTCTGCACGTCGATCTTGATCTCCGGAATCGCATCCAATTGCTGAGTTACCTGCACGCGATCGCCGCTGGTCGGGCTCACGCCCCACTTACGGGCCGCCTTTTCGCGGACCCAGCTGATCCAGTTGATCGAGGACACCGGGCCGTCGCGCAAGAGATCAATCACAGCGGCGCGCGACGTGCCGTCGCCGCCCGTGCAGCCGTAAAGATTCGGCTTCCATCCGGGAAACTCGAACGGTTTCAAGGACTGGATTGCCTCGACGCAGCGCTCGAGGAAGATCGCCCCCTGCGGGCGTCCCTCCCAGGGCATCGGCGGAATCTCCACCTGCTGCTTCAGCGGGTTGCTGGCGCGCTTGCTCATCTCAGCAAGCGTACGTTCGACCTCCAGGCGCTGGAGGTACGAATTGTACTGGAAGCCCGCGAACACCAGACCGCCCACCAAAATGAGGCCGGCCACCATGTAGATCGTGCGGGATCTCCCGGCGACGTCGCGCAGCTTGACCTGCGGCTTGACCACCAGCAGCGAGCCGATTGGCAGGTCTTTCGCGCCGTCCAGCCCGAATGATGCCGGGGCGAAGCGCTCGTTCCATTCCTGCTCGTACAGCTGGTCGTAGTTGGAGCGCGCCTCGTCCTCCGAGGCGTATAACTTGTCCGTGCCCGGATAGATGCCGTCATCACGGACAGCGATCAGGTAGAAGCCACCCTCAACCGCAAAGCATCCCAGCCAGGAGCCGCTGCGGTTGTCAGCAACAGCCGCCGCCAGGGACAGCTGGCCGGCACGGTGTCCAAGCGAACGCAGTCCAAGACCAAACTGCGGGGTGCCCGTGATGCGCGCGCAATAGAAGTCGGCCTTCGAATTTTCCCGAGTCGCCATCGCTTTGGCTTCGCGATCGGCGGACGGAATGTCCTCGATCTGGAACCAGTCCAGACCAACGGCGAAGTCCTTGCCCTTGATCCGGACCACGCCGGTGGATCCGGACGACCTCGACGCGGGACGAGCGTCCTTGGCCACGGATTCGCCCGCAATCGCGCCGAACCCGTGCTCTTCCGCGTCGTGCTCGTCGAAAGCCTCGATCTGCGACATCGTCGACTGTCCCTCGTTTCTCGCCGCCCCTTAGCGCACGGCTTCCTGCAGCCGCGGCGATTCCGCGCCGCGGCTGCGGCTCGTCACCGCGTTCACATCAAGCAACGTCGGCGTGATCAGGATCACGATGACTTCGCGGTTGTTCTTCGAGTCACGTCCGCCACCCAGCTGGAAGAAGTCGGGATTGAGCATGCCGGTCTTGTTCTCGGTTGCACGGACCTGCTCGAAGCCGGCCAACACGAGCGTCGAGCCATTCGGCACGATCGACTGCTGCACGAAGTTGCGCATGTTCACGTTGGGCAGCTGGATCTGGTTGCCACCCGAGGAGAACACGTCGAACCCGTTCTGCGCGCCCACGAGCTCCGACACGTTGATCCCGTACTGCAGGACCAGATTGCCGTCCTTCAGGATGCGCGGCAGCAGCTGCATGTTGAAGCCGGTGGTGACCTCGCCCGGCGTCAACTGCTCGAACACACCCGTGGTGCCCGACGTCGTGGTGGTGGCAGCCTGCTGGACAGTGATCTGCGCGAGGTAGCCGCGACGGTTGACCACCTGCAGCGGCACCGGCGCTCCGTTCACAGTGGTCAACGAGGCGGTGGTGACCACTGACACACGACCATTCTGAGACAGCGCGTCGACCACTGCGCTCGAGCCAGCAAACTTACCCGACAGAATTGCCCAGCCCAGGCCAGGGCTTGCACCGCCAAGCTGACCAATCACGCCATTGAGCGGATCGGCAGGCACCGAACTCTGATTGCCTGCCACGGCGCCAACCTTGCTGCCGCGGAACAGCGTGGTGATGTTGTTGTCGAACTTGTCCTCGCTGCTGAGCGTAACGTTGAGGACCTGCACCGACATGGCGACCTGCTTGGACAGCAGCGCCCGCATCGTCTCGACATAATCGCCGACCCGCTGGATCACCGCCGGCGACGCCGTCACCGTGATCGTTCCGGTCGCCGGCGACACATCGTAGCGACCAGCATTGCCGATAATCTGCTTCAACGAATTGTCGATCGACTTCCAGGGGTCGAACGAGGCCTTGATGGCCGCCTTCTGGTCGAGCTGGGAGGTCGTCGACGACCCGCTGCCGCCGGCGGCGCCACCGCCGCTCGCCGATCCGGAGCTGGAACCGCCATGCAGGTTGAACTCGAGATCCTGCGTCGCACCCAAGGTCGGCAGATCGAATGTCCGCGTGATCACGCGGGAAAAAACGATCCGTCCGTTCGTGTGCTTCCAGCCGACATTGAAGTGGCTGCCGACCAGATCAAGCAGCCCCGAAAGACGTCCGGTATAGGTGACCTTCATCTCCAGCGGAGACGAGGAATCGAAATAGGTGAAGGAGTTCCCGGCCGCGACGGTGCTGCCGGACGTCCCTGACAACTGGTTGATCGCCGATTGGATGTCAGACGGCGCGTTGGCAACCACGCTGGATGCCGTCTGCTGCGGCACACCAACGTTCACAGCACGCGCACCACCGGCACCACCGGCGGCGCCGACGCCATTGGCGATCGTACCGGGGATCGGAGCTCCACCGTCATCGGTGGAAATGACAACCGGGATCCGCGTGATCTGGGTCAGGAGCGAGGCGACCTCGGTCAGGCGCATCGGACGCGCCCGCGCGATGGTCACCCCCGTATCGGTTTCGAACTGACGCGGCAGAGGATCTCCGTAGTCGATCGCCTGAACGCGCGCGCCGACATAGACGTTATCCTTCACCTTGACGACCGAGACATCAGACGCCGGGATGGGCTGCCGGGAGTCGTTGTTGGCGGCGAATGCCGCCGCCGACGTCCGGTCGATCTCCCGCTTCGCCAGGTCGGTCGCTCCGCATCCGCCGAGCGCGGTGGCGGCGACCAGAACGAGGCTCAATGCTTTGAAATTGCTCATACTAACCCCCAACCCCACTCAATTCGCGCCAGCATTGTCGTTGGCGATGACCAGCGTCTGATTGCCCTTATGGAAAGTCGCGGTCAGCGCCGGCTTGGCCGACTGCATCGAACGAACCAGGTCCCCCGAGGCCTGCATGAAGTCCCCTCCGAAGGCCGCGCCGGCTTCGAGCCGATATTCGAAGCCGGACTGGTACACGACGGTCCAACCCGCCCTCTGCCCCCAATCGGCGAGCACTCCGCGCAGCGTCTGATCTTTCTTGGCAACCCAGGAGCCGCCGGCCGGCGCCGCACCGCCCTGGTAGTTCTGCCAGCCGTTGCCCTGAGCGGGCCCGGCGCGATAGGGGACCATCACGAAGCCGCCCTTGCTGGAGGCTGTCGACATCTGGACGCGCTGATCGTCCGAGCGCGTGACACGCACAGAGCGCGCCTCCTGGTCGTAGGAAACCGTCAGGCCACGGCGGTTGCACATATCATCGACCACCGCCCGCCAATCCTCGGCGCCGCGCCAGCTGACCACTTGCGCTGAATCCACGCCCGCACCGTAAGAAACAGCCCAACCGTCCGGCACGACCTGCCTCATCGCCGCGGACATCGGCACGTCGCGACCGAAGCCGCGGACCGGTTCGGCCATGGCCGCCGAATGGAACGACACAACAATGGCCGCCACCGCTGCCAGAACCCCGATCTTCATCTGAGACCCCCGTTTGAAACTCACGATACCCCGCCTACGCCTGCCTCTGCCCCGCAACACGCCCCAATCGCGTCGCTTTCAAGGTTCGACGACGGCATTCTAATCCTAGACATGCCAGTGCCAGCCAGTTTGGAAAACGATTCCTTGCAAACCAGTTGTGGACAGCCTGTCGAGTTAACCCAAGAAGTTTTGCAGTCGCGGCCAAGGATTCGATCCTATTCCTGGACATCCAGCGCTGGAACCAGAGCCCGGTCACCGCCGGAAGACCCGGCAGTTCCCGACCGATGCGGGCACAAGCCTCGTAGCCCTCCACCGCCAGCCAAACCCAGGCTTTCAGTGCGCGGTCGAGATCCGCCCGCCAGTTCTTGACAGTTTGTGGTGACATAGAGAACGCGGCCGCAATCGCCCCGTTGGTGACGAGGCCGGCCGTCTCGCACCACCAAAAGAAGTGACGCCTGTTCTCACCGGTGGACTTGTCCATCGCTCCCTGCCCCCGACCGCACGCAAATGATGCGATCCGCCCGACAAAACGCGACAAAACGCGCCTCGCTCTGAAGACCCCCTCCTCAAGCGAAACAGCGCAAACCGGTAGATACGAAAGTCCGAAGCTCAGTTCCCGCTTCAACTATGGGAGCATAATTGAATCGCGGTCAATCTTTTTCAAGGATTCGATTACTAGACGGAAATGACAACGGGCAGCGTGTAGTTCACACAAGAAGAATTCCCGCGGTTTCGGCATAGTCGCTGCCCGCCGGGCGCGCTGCCCGGCCGCGGAGGTCCTTCAGCTGATCCTCGATGATCGGATTGAGGTCATGCGGCTGCCCAGCGCCCGCGGCTACATGGCGGTCCACGTCAATGTCCAACAGCTGCTGGATATACGGCCCGGGGACCAGAGGCCGGCCTGTCGGTACGCCGCGTTGCGGCGCTGATGCCGCACCCGCGATCGCGTACGCCAGCACCTCGCCAGCTACACGGCGCCGAACCGGTCAAGGTCCGGGCCAGGTTCTACCGCCGGGCAGCCGGCCTTGCCTTCAAACTTCACTGGACTTGAAACTATCCCAAAAATGGTATAATCTTGGCGGATAACGACAAAGCGCTCATTTTCCGCGTCGACACCGAGGACTTCATCGCGTCGCACCTACGGCAAAGGCCTTCATTGCGGCACTGCTCGAACAGCATGCGATCCGGCAGCGGATCATCGATGAGAAACGGAAGAAGCAACATGAACCGAAATAGCAAGCGCAGCACGCCGTCTCCACTCGGCAAGGTCGGCTCGGGCAACGTGTTTGCCGATCTCGGCCTGCCCAACGACGAAGAGGAGCTACTCAAGGCCAAGCTGGTCGCCAAGATCGCCGACGTCATCGAAAAGCGGGACCTTACCCAGGTCCAGGCCGGCGAAGTCATGGGCCTCGCGCAATCGAAAGTCTCTGAACTCTGCAACGGACGCACCGAGACCTACAGCGTCGAGCGGCTCTACCGCTTCCTGACGCGACTGGGCGTTGGGGTTTCCGTCGTGCTGGAAGACCAGCCGGACTGGTCGCAGGGCACGATCGAGGTCATCGAAGCCCACAGCCCCTAAAGCCGGCATGCGTTCGGGCCGAGCCTCGGATGTAGTTAACGATGTAACGTGACCGCCGATTGAGCCTTACTCAGAAAAGCACCATATTCGTGGTTTGCGCCATATCATCCTGTTGCGCGTAGGTAAAAGCGTCGGAACGAGGTGCCTGGAAGATGTTGGAAAGTGCGTCGGAGAACCTGACTGCAGCCGTGACCACGATCAATACGCCGATGCCGATCCGCATCGACGAACGTACTCTGCTGGCATGTCTGAGAGGGGAGATCTCCGAGCGAAAATGGCGAGTGTACGTTCAGGCATTGTTCGATGAGGTCGATGTTTCCGTCCTCCACAATCTCGTCATCGATCATTTCGTGACGTTCAACGATCTGTTGAAAGCAATCGACACTTGGCAGGTCACGGAGTCCGAGAATGAAAGATGGATCAGGGAGATGGCTTCCTTCGAGGTGGGAAGACCTCATGAAGAAAGCGCTAATCGCGCTCGATAGCCTGGATGGCGGCCCCGGACCGTGGACGTTCGGCGGCGGCACCGCGTTGGAGCAGCTCCTTGGCCATCGGATCAGTTACGGCGTCGATTTCTTCCTGGATTCGAGCGTCGTCTTGAAGAACCTCGCGCCGAATACGAACCGGGTCACGAAGTCGCTTTGCGATACGTGGCAATGGCCAGGCAAGTACCTGAAACTCATCCTGAACGACGTTGGCGAGATCTATTTTATGAACGCCCCATCGTACATCGACAATCCCACGTATCAGCTGAAATTTGGAAACCGTTCCATTGCTGCGGAGCGGTCTGCAGAAGTCGCGACGAAAAAGTTGGTCTATCGAGCTTCGACATACACGGCGCGCGACGCCTTCGATCTTGCCGCGATCTATTTGCACGATCATTCGGCCCTGGTCGAAATTGCGCAATGTCCGGCAATCACGCAGCATGTCGTGGCATCCGCGCTGAACCGGTTGGACCTTATGAAGCCCAAGTATCAATCGGAAATGAGACAGGTGATCAACTCAACCCCGCGGGGCGACGAATTCATCGACAGATCCTGCGAAATTGCCTTGGAGGCCCTCGGGGAGATTCGAAATTTGATCCCCAAGAATGAGACCGATCCCAGCCACGGTATGTCGTTTCCTTGAGGCCGTTTGAAGTGTGCGGCTCGGTGGATGTTACGGCAACGCCAGACCTGAGCCAGGAGCCTCGTCTGCGGCTGGCGCGAGATCAGCCGCGCGCTCTATGCTCCAGCCGCCGTGCTTGACCGCGTAGTCAAAGGACTGCCCCTGCGAGTTGTGGATGTAGCCAAAGCACTCATTGTGGGTGCCGGTGTATTTGACGACGCCGTCGTGGCGCGCCTCAAATTTTTGCGGCGCGGCCATCTCGATCGCAGCCTGCGCATTCCGGATGACCGCAGCATCCACAGGGATGCCGGCGTCGATAGCCGCCTGCAGCAACTGGCGCAGCGAAACGAACATCTCGCGTGCCGCGCCCGCGAGCCGCACATTGTCTTCGAAGTCGGCGAGCAACTGCGCCGTCTGGGGCCGGGGCCGATAATGAGGCGATGCGGGACTGATTTCCAGAATCACCGCACCGTTCGTATCCTGAACGGTCGCACGATCCTTGGATCCCCGCGGATTGCCCTGCTTGGCATGAAAATAGGTGAACCACTTCTCGTCGGTATAGGCCATCGTCGTGGCTCCCTTTGTTGCGCTTTCCGCTACCATAGGAATCCGGCCGGCAAGACGGAAACCGGCGCCAACCTCGAAGGCGTCGCCGTTAACTACTAGGATCGGCAGACAGCCCTTTCCGCTGAGAGAAGTCTTATAACGACTAAGATCGATCGCGCGCCCAAGGACAAACATGATGGCGATCAACAACACCAGGCTCCTCCTCGTTGGATCGAGCCTGTTCATGGCCATCGTGCTCAGCGTGCTCGCGGTCGGGCTCTATCTCCAGAGGGAGACACGGATCGCGTGGTGCACTCAGCGTGGGTACACCTACGAAGACCATTCGCGGTACTTTGGTAGAGGTGTCGAGCCTCGAATCTCCTGCCTGGACGACAAACGTCGGATTGTCTCCATCCCCGATTGACCGGCATGAACTGATTGGACAGTTCGGCAAATTGATGCGGAGCAAGCGGTGAGCAGGCGCGGTCATTATCAGGGCGGACACACAGTTATCAGCCGTCGAGACACCTCCTGGTTCGGGTTCAAGGAGCCGAAATGGGCCAAGAAACCGAACGGCAAGAAAAAGAAGCCCGGCAAGCAATTCAAGAAGAAGAGGCGCGGGCCACCGACCAAGCCTGCCCGACGCACCCGGCCCCTTCCCGGCATCAAGCCTGAACCCTCACGCCCGAACCCTCAGACCACCGAGGTGCGGCAGTCCGTGCGGAAAGGCCGGAAACGACAGATTGTGGTGGAATTTGCCGCAGCGCGGAGACGCCGCAATTCAACAACGGTAAAGGCGCCGGCCGGCGAACCCAAATAGAGAGACCTATTTGTTCGCCGGCTCGTCCTTATAGACCGGCTCGCTCGGCGTCACCCCGCGCGGCCTGCCCTGCTGGAACTCCAGCGTCACCAGACGATCCATCATGCGGCAATAACGCGCCCAGATTTCCTCCGGGGGCGTGTTCGCCCAAAGATTGGGATCGCGTATGTTGCAGACCTTGTGCATCTTCTTCAGCGTGACGAAGGATTAGATTAAAGTTCAGTGTTTCCAGCTATATGCGCGAGACCTGAAAGTCCCAAAGGCCGTCACGTCACCGCCGCGGGTGCAGTTGAACGAGGATCACTCCAACCATTCTGTTCGGCGGCGACCAGTAGCTTCCTGACCGTCGGAGCATGAGGCTGTCGGCCGTCGCTCGGGATGACGTTGAAGAGAAACTCCCGCCAGAGCTGAAGTTTCCGGTCCGCTCGTATCTCAAGCGGGCCCTGCAGCACCTTCACGCCTAACCGGGCGACCGGATCACCGGAGAACTCGGCGATCACCGCCGAGACCGCCTTCAGAGGGCAGCCCAGCAGATCGGCGCGCAGTTCGTCCATGTCCGTGCTGTCACGTACGTTCCATCGGTCGTCCATCCAGGACCTCGCCATCCCCAACAAGTGACAGATCCTATGGGCACACTCGGCAAGGACGAAGGCCGGTCGGGAATCAATTCGCGAAATACTTCCCATTCCATCCAAGCCAACCGACAGGCGCTCACGACCATCCTGGGCACTCGGCAGCTCAAGCGACGCGCAACTAACGTGCAAGGTTCGATCTCGGACTCATTTCTCTCGCAAATAGGCGCGTCTCCAGACTCTCTCTTCGATCACTCCAATTAGGTGCGCTCACGGACTCATCTACCTCAGCATTCACTGCGCTCAGCCTCAGACTCATTTCTCCTCACCCAACCAGAATAGGTGCGCCCCCGGACTCTTCTCCCAACCACCTACAAAGCTTCGCCCTTTCTCGCTTTTTCCCGCGGACCCAAGACCTCACCCATCAAATCGGCGCGCCGGCGGACTCATTTGAAGGTCTATCCAATAGGCGCGCCCCCGCCCCTATTCTCTATGCACCAATGATTAGCATGCCCCTTTCCGCCATCGCATCCGAGAGCTTCCCACTTCGCCTCCCGCGAATGGTGCTCAAAATGAAAAAAGCGGGCCGAACGACCCGCTCTTTCTGTTCCGAAGCCGAAGACCGACGCCGTCGGCCTTCCCGTATGATTCCCAAATCGCAATCTACTGCCCTTTTGGGCTCTCGACCCCCTTATCCCGGGGCGTCCCGCCTGCCAAGGATTTGCGTTCCAATACCTTCCGATTGACCAGAAACCAGGCGTAGTGGATCCGCAGCGGGTGCTCGATGCGATCGGCGGCCACGTCGCCCGGCCGTTCCCGCCCCGGCGCGGCGTTCGCAAGCAGATCTCCGAGACGTTTAGCCTCCTCGAAACGGTCCATTTCCGTCTCCGGAAACTCGCCGCCCTCGCCATAGCTTTCGCGCCATTCCCGCCGCAGACCGAACGATTCGCCGTAGGCATCCCTGTAATCCTGAGGCAGTCGGGTAGACAGCCACTCCACTTTTCGGTCCGACAACCTATTGAATTCTCTTTCTCTTTCCTTCTGCACTTTACGCAAAGGGGGCTTGGCGCGGAATTTCTTGTTCGCCCTGATCCAGCTTGCGAATTCCCGATACCCGTAGCCGCCGCGATCGATGATCTCGACCCGCTGCTCGAGGAGCTTTTGGACAAACTCGCGCTCAGCTTCCACCAGGGTCTGAGGCCCCCAACCGGCCTCGATCGCGACGTCGACCATCGACGGCATGACCGCGGTGCGCATCGACCAAAACATCGCCGCGAGACGCCCGTGGACCTCGCGTCCGAACTGAGCTTCGTGATCGCGTTCGACCTGCTGGCGGGCGGCCTCAAGGCGTTCCGCCGAAATGTCCTCGACCCGCGGCCCGAATTCTTCCACGGCGAGGTCGAGCCACAAGGGACGCCACTTCGGCAGCGGATCTGCACTCAAGATCTCGTAGTACACCATGCGACGCTGCTCGGACTGCAGATAGGCAGGATCTTCCGTCACGCGTTCATAGTGCCGGGTTGCTATCTTCTTGAACCAGGTGGTCGAGTCCTTGGCGGCCGCCCGGTACCACATCGCGGCCAACAACCACGTGCGATCGGCATTGAACCCGTCCTGGCCCGGCCGGCGCTGCCTGAACGCCCATAGGAGCTCCGACTTCCAAATATGCTCCTGGAGCGCCAGGGCGTCCTGCGGATACGTCCGTATGACCCAGGATTTTGCCCTCTCCGACAGCCAGTAAATTCCCCCGACCCGCCGCTCCAACCAGCTTAAAAAGGCCTTGTCCGGGCCTCTTCTGATGGCCCCCAACGCTTCCTGAGGGAGGAAGTGCACGTCGGATACCCACTCCGAATAATACAGCTTGGCGGCTTCCAGGCCCTTATCCTGCTTGCCGCGCGCAAGCACGATCACCGCTTCCGCGAACGTTTTCTCGGGCTCTTGCAACGCAAACTGCTCGCGATCAGTCGCGATCTCGCGCATCAGGCGCTGACTGCTCTCCCGCGCGATCCTGACCTTTTCCTGGATATCGACCCTATCACCCGTGCTCATTTGAGATATTCCCCGATGATGTCGTCGCTAACCGTGGCGAACTCTGGAACCTGAGCCTTGTCGATGCGGGTCTGCACGAAGTTCAAGAACTGCTGGTCGATGTCCCTGATTACCCGCGTCTGAGCGAACTCCCTGAATTCATTGTTAATTCTGGCTAGATCAAGGTCCGTCCCCTCGATCATTCCCTGCGCCGCCTCAAAGGCTTGCTCCGACACCACCAGGCTCGAGCCTCGCTCTTCGTCGGTCCGGTTATCGAACAGATCGATCGATCTCTTGTCCCGCGCCACCTTGCGCACCGACGCCCTTTTCGGTGCGATCAGATCCTGCGCGCTCTTGGCAACCGGGGTGAATTCAAGCCATTGGACCTTGCGTCCTCGGCCTGCGTCGCGGATGTACCCGACCTCCACCGAGAACGGCGCAAACTCGTTGACCTCGTCGACAGCCGGAATGATGATCCGATTCCGGAAATTGGTGAACCTAGCTTCATCGTTGAATTGATTGCAGAATTTGAAGAAGTCCGGAACACTCACACGCCACGTCTTGTTCAGCGTCAAGGCGTTCTGCACCATCATCTTCTCATACAGGCGCTCGCCGGCCAGCGTCTTGAACTTCCTGATCGTCTTCAGATTCAGGATCGCGTAGATCCGGGGCTCCTTCAGCAGCTCGTTGAGCATCGGATCGAAGGCCCATTCAAGGATGCCGTTGCTCGACGTGGTGGAATCGAACGACAGGAAGTGCACCAGCATCATGCGCTTCTCGCCGGATGCGGTGTCCTCGTAATCGATCTCAATGTGGACTTCACCGAGCCGACGCAAGGACTCGTTGATCGCAATGACAGGGACCTTCAGGAACTCGACGGCATCAGCCATCGGAATCCGATGAATGGGATCACGATCGTGAAGCCGGTTGTAAGCTCGATTTAGCAGGTAATTGAACAGTTTCTCGTCGGTCGCCTGCATATCACCGAGCGCGCGGTGCATGATGACGCTGTTCGCTTTCTTCACTCTGCCGTAGTTGTCGGCCTCAAACTCGAAGGATTCGTTATCGGTCATGTCTACTGCTCCAATAACCACGTCTATTACTCAGACTACTGCTCATCTCAAGAGCAGTAGTCGATGCTTTAAACGACATTTTTTGAGCCTGTGTCGGAAGAGCCTTGAGCAGTAGACGTCGAATCCTGAGCAGTAGTCACAATTCACGTTTCTAAAACCGTTCACTTCTCAATTATTTAGCACGCTACGCGAATCTCCTGAATCTATAAAAGGAGCCCTCCGGAGACGCCGCCGGAGCGAGAATTTACCGAGCCATTGCTCCCATCCGGAATTCATCGAAACGCCACTTCTCCCTATTTTTCACATTCCGGGACACGTCTACCGCTCAAGGTTCTTGACAAAAACATGACTTTCCGGATCAAGGGCGGTTATTCGAGTCCTTGGGCCGGCACGTGAATTCAAATGCAAAAAGCCCCGGCATCGGCCAGGGCTTCTGTTTCGGGATTTTCGTCGGCATTATCGGGTCAACTTGACCATCTGCGATCGGCTACGGAATTCCCACGGCCACTCAAACTCACCGGCCCAAACCCCTCGACCGGCACCCTTCGCCATTTCCTGCGCCGGCAGGTACGTTTTCACCAACTCCCAAGGGACGACGGCAAAGCCGGAGCGCACCATCTGTTCGGCCACATCACCGGTCGGAACCGAGCATTGAGCGGCAATAGCATCGCCGGCCTGTCGTTGACCGACGCAGGACACCAGCCGGCCCTCGACAAGCTTCGCCAGTTCCTCCTTCGCCCGGGCACCGCAGCGCCAACTCGTAACCTGGCTGTGGCAAAGCTGATCCATTTCCGGTGCGTCCGCGCCGTAAAGCGTCACCATCTGCTGATCGACCATGAACGTGTCGCCGTCGATCACCCTGGCGGTCCCTTCTATTGCCATTCCCCGCGGATCCTTCTGGGTCGTGCTCGCTGCGGTCCCGGCACTCCCGGCGCCCGGCGGCCTCACCGCCTGCTGAGACGTATCTTGCCGCATGGCATTCGCCGGTTGCTGGATATTGGTCTGTTGACCGAGCGGAACGGTCGATCCCACAGGCGGTCCGATCGGAGCAACCGCAGTTGCGGATCCAGGAACCGTGAACTGCGGGACCGCTCCGTTTTGAACCGGTTGCCCGTAGCCGTAGTTTGGATAGGTGGAGACGTATCCCGGATTGGCGACCGGGTACTGATACTGATTCGGATAATAATAGCCATTCGGCTGGACGTAATAACCCTGCGCGGACGCCGGCGCCGACCAGGCAGCAGCGGCCGATGCGACAACGATCGCGACGGCAACGGTAAGCTTCATCGGACAATCCCCCGAATTTCCCTATCTCACGACAATTTCCTGAAACCTGTGCCAGCGCAAGGACTCGTCTACTGTCTGCCACAACTCCGTTGTGGCGCTCAGCCGACCGCTATCGTCACTCGGCAGCGAAACTAGGCCGTGACGGCCGCCAGGTATGCTCGATCCGCCCCGAGCTGCCGAGCCTCACGGCGATGCTCCGCCCTCAAGACGCAGTTAACCAAGAATCACTGGAACCAAAGTGCTCATGACCGCACCGGCACACGCCATCATCGCAATGCCCGTGGCCATGCCGCCAAAGCGCTGCCAATCGGCTCGGAGCAGCACTTTTTCGCGACCAATGATTTCCGAAATTCCCTGGATCACGATCAACAGGCAGGAGATTCGAAACGCGGCATCGATGAGGGACGATGCGATATCGAGCCCGACGCCGCCTTCGGATATGAACGCGCTGACGCACCATGCAATCACGGCAACAAGCACCGTGGCGAAGCCATTTTCGAGGAAACCGGACACCTTCGGACCAATTGCCGGTTCGACCGCTTTCGTTCCGTTTTGCTCTCCGCTAGAGTGATCGAACTCTTGCATGCTGGCCTTTCCGGGTTTTCGGCTGCTTGACCAAAGGTTAACCTAATCCTTGACAAACTGCTAACGAGAGAAAGTGTTCCGGCAGAACAGCGGTGGGAACAGCACGAGACATGTTCGATAATTCCGACAATTCATATCCTGAGCGACCTTCAGGGCTCGCTGGTCTGGCCGAGATCAGGCGCCGAGCCGGATTGTCGGTACCGGGCAGCGAACAGATGACGCTGTATTCCGCGGTTTCCTCTTCCGCCCAATCATCTCCGCGGCCCGCGGCTTCTCCACCGCGCCGGCCGCCGGCCGCTCCAGCACGTCCGCCTTCTCCTGCTCAGGCTCGTCTGCCCCAGTCGGCGGCAAGAAATCCTGCGGCAACGCCGGCATCTCGAGATGGTCTCGTCGCACTTCGGGCGGCGACGGCCACCCGCTCCGCGATCGTTCAACGGGCCGCAGCCCAAGCAGCTCGGCCGCCGGCGGCCGGCCCCATCGATCCATTTGCAGAGCGAGGATCGCCGCCCCCCCGCGGATCGGGATGGCTTGCGTTCTTGAACTGGGCGTGTCGAGGAACTGTCGAACCGACGCCCGAGGATACTCGCATCGCGCTGCTGGCGTGGTGCGGCCGCCTGGCTATTCCGGAAGAACTCGCCTACCTCGACGTCTAGGCCGTGATCTGCCCCAACCAATGGGGCAGGCCGTTTTGCGAGCCAACCTGGCTGATCCTGGAGAGGATTTTTGGGCCAATCGACAGGATTCCTTGGGCGACATCACGATGATCTCGCTCGTACGCATCGTCCCGTGGTCGTGCACCTTCTGCAGCAAGCGCTCTACCGGCTCAAGCTCCGGTATCACCCGGCCCGGAGCTTTGGCCCGCACAGCAGCCAACGCATCGGCGATCTGATCGATGAGGTCCCGAAAGCTCTTTGGGCTATTCGGATTTCGGTGTTGAAGCACGTCGATCCTGGTCCGGAATGTCTTAAGCTGCTTTTGCAGCTTCAACGTCCGTGGTTCCGGGACGACGCACGGGCTGAGGCCCCACGTTGGCGTCCCCGGGCGGCTTGCCCCGCCCGTCGTGCCGCAAGGCACGATCCAGTATGTTCAGCGCCGCATTGTGATCGCGGTGCAGGTCGGCACCGCAGCCACAGCGATGGCGGCGCTCCGCCAGCGTCTTCTCCACCGCGGCGCCGCAGGACGAGCAGTCCCGCGAGGTGTTGCGTGGATCGATCTTCACCACCGTCCCACCGGCTCTTGCAGCCTTGTAGGTCAACAGTTCGATCAGACGCGCGGGCGATGCGTCCAGCATCGCCCGGTTCAACCCGGCTTTCTGCCGGACGTTCTTCCCCGGCTCGCCGGCGCTCCCTCGCGCCGAACCGGTCAGGTTCTTCAAGCGAAGCTCTTCGACGCCGATCAGCGCGTAACGCCTGGCCAGATCGGCCGACACCTGGTGCAGGTGGTTGGAGCGGACGTTGCCGATGTCGCGCTGTATCTTCCTGACACGCTCTCGGACCTTGGCGCGGCGCCTCGAGCCGCGCTTGCAGCGCGCCTGCGCGCGCTGCGCGATACGCAGGTCGCGCTCGCGGCGAGACCGCGGACGCACGTTCTCGATATGCCGGCCCTCGCTCGTCGTCACGAGATGCTCGATGCCGACGTCAAGCCCGACGGCCGTCTCCGGCCGGGCATGAACGGCGGCGGCGGGGACATCAACCACCAGGCAAACGTACCAGTGCCGGCCCTTTCGCGAGAACGCCGCGGTCTTGATCGACGCGTCCGGCGGGAGCTCCCGATGCGGCCGCAGGCGCAGACCGCCCGCCAGCGGCTTGAACCAGCAGCTTGTTTCCCTGGAGCCGGATCCCAGCCCACTCGGCAAAGCCAAAACAGTCCCAGCGGCTCCTGCTCCGGAAGCGAGGGAAGCCGACCTTCTGGCCGCGCTTCACGCGTCCGAAGAACCCCTTCATCGCGTCGTCGACGCGCCCCAGCGTCCACCGCGACAGGTTCGCGGGGACGTCGCCGTAGTCCGGGTCGAACGACCGGATCTGCGTCAAGGACTTGCACTGGTCGAACCTCGAGATCGAGACCTTCCGCTTCGCCCAGGCGTCGCGGCGCTCCTGCAGCGCGGCATTGTACAGCTGGCGCTGCGCCTCGCAGAGCCCGGCGAGAACGGCGTATTGGCCGCGGGTCGGCGCCAGCTTGATGCGGTAGGTCAGAAACATTCAGTCAGCGCGTTCTCGTTGTGTTCCCCTGGGTGACCATGCCCGGCCGGCGACCGCTCGTCAAGGACTCGTTCCAACACCGACGAATAGCCGCTCTTTGCGAGGTGAACTTCACCATCGATCAACCGCGTTTCGGGCGCTCGCGATCCTTCTGCCAGCTTACCCACTAGCAAGACGACTTCATCGATCCTGGCCGTGGCAGCAAGATCTCCAGTCATTACCGGTTCAGTCGTCCCTGGTGCCATCTCGAACGGCTGTTGCAACAATCGCACCATCCTCGGCGGCGTAGGATAGTGGCCACATTTCTCGACCGGCGCGATTCCGGGGGCTTCCGCTATCAGAATCGCTTTGTTGCCCTGAACCATGCCCGATTCAGGAACAAGCGGGGCATCTCGTAGCCTGTCATCATCTCCTCCAATGCATCCACCTCATGCCGCTCGATGGCGCCTCAAAGGTATCTGCATGAAATGCGAGCCGTGGAAGGAACAGTAAGGTCCTTCGCACGGCTGACCACAAAACTGAAAGTCGTCCAGGGCCGGATCTCCGATCGGAGCTTTGCAGGTGTTTTTTCCGGCAGTCTCTACGGCGCGAATGAGCCCTCGCTCGCCGATTGCTACAGGACGCGATGCAGCCGCAGCCGAACTGATCTGTTGGGCTGGGGCATCCGGACGAGCGGGCTTCGGCGACCGGGGTGGTTTTGGGACGGGGGTCCGCTTCTTGGCCTCGACCATCGTCTCTTCAACACGAGGGCGCTTGACCCCCATGCGAGCGAGCTTGCCCATCACGGCACTGCGAGTGAGACCACCGCCAAGTTCTGCGGCGATCTCCGAGCCGGTCGACCCATTGAGAAAAAGTCGCTTGGCCAATTCCGCGCGGTCATCCGACCAGCCCTCGACGTGTTCCATAACTCCGCTTTCGATACTTGATGAGCTGAATCGGCCTCGCACGAAGCAAGTCATGGTGTCGAGCGAAAACACATCTTTTCGTAAATGAAATTCGTGCGCGAGTGCTTCACAGCCAAGGACTCGACTATGCACCTTCGGCGTGCTGCCTGATCGTTAACCACGACGTGCTCTTCATGAGAGGCACCCTTGCTCGGACGCGATCAGAACCGCGCCCGCCGATGGCGCGCGAATAACGACCTCGCTCATCGGAGCTAACGCCGCGATCGAGAAGCGCGGTACCGGCCAGGCCGCCAGCAGGATCGTGTCGTCAGCTTCCGAGAAAGCTCCAATGATCCCGTCGGCAAGTCTGCGGAAGGATGAGCGCGCGAGGTCGGAGGGTTCGGTGACAAACAGGTCTGGCGAGGGAGGTAGGCGATGCAACAGCGCCCAGGCGCGCGCGCCGACTGTCGAGTTTGCGGAGAAGCGGGCGACCGCCGGCGGTGCGACCACGGCCTGCCTCAGCTCCATTTGAACCGTCTCCCGGACTGCCAGGAAGGTATCGCGCTCATCCGGGTTGGTCGGATCCAGGAAGCACGACAACGGGATCCCTGCGCTGACCACTTCCCAGATTACGCCGCCATGAGCGGCAATGCCCGCGAGTGCCGAGGCTCCATCCGTGAAGGCCGCCATCGCTGTTGTCCCGTCGGCGTATTTTGGTGTGGAGCCGATAATCTCCTCGCAGAGCGTCAGGTCAATCCGGGCAGCATCATCAAGATCCAGCCGCTTCCGCAGATACCGGCACGCCTGCTTGAGATGAACCAGGTGCGCGGCCGCCTGCGGACTGGCCGAATAGGTCAGCTCGATAGCTTGAACGAAAAGCGGGTCACTGCCGAAGGCCAGGACCGAACCAAGCCGGTCGGTCCGGGCGCGGTCGGCCAGAAAGCTTCGCCATTCGATCTTCGCTGAACCCGCAACGACCTCGATCTCATCGCTCTGGAAGGCCCCGTATCGGAACGGGTCGTCACCGACCGGAAAGAAACGGTCTCTCATCTCGGAAACCGACAGATAATCGCGCACCCGCACATCACTGTCGAACAGATGCCATTGGGCATCCCGGAACGCTATCGTCCCTTGGAAGGCCGGTCCGGAGCGGAGCCTGGCGACTGATCTCGGATCGATCGCTGAGGGCAGCCTTGCCCTCCTGAACTGCAGATCCAGGAAACGCTGAACGCGCGTGCCGGCGGGGTCATGTGAGATGTCCGCGTAAACCGCGGTAACCACATTAGCCTTCCGGTAACAGGCGCTGCATTGCTTCGGTATCACGTCGTTGGCTCCATCCAACGTAGAATCATGCCGCGACCGCGCGCGTTCAGTCCATCGCTCTGATCATGTTTTGCACGGCTTGCCGTTTGCCACGGGAGCCTCTTTGCTGTCGGTCTCGAATCCTTGGAACTTTCATCATGCGTTTCCTTGTCGTTAATCCAAATGGTCCCTGGATTCAGGGAGATATCCACGCCCATGATCACGCGGCAGCGGCCGCCTCCCTGGAACAGAAGCTCAGTGAGCCGACGTCAAACGACGTCTGGCTGGTTTTTGAGGCTCCGCAGGATTTTCCCTCTGCCATGTCGGGATATCGGGGCACCGACCCGGCAATCCTTGCGCGGTTGGAGACGGCATGGCACATCGAGATTCGTAATAGCCTGCTGCCAGAGCAGCCCGACCTTTTCGCCGCGCCCGGCTTGTAGACAGAGAATCCACCTCTCATTGACCATTCCGGGCTGGAACCTCGTGCGACTTGCCGGCTTTGAGCGTATTAATGGAACCATGACTTTGACCACTCTCAGTGCCGCCAACTACGGCGTAGACGAATCCTTCGACGTTTTCGTGCGGCAGGCCCAGGCCATGCCTGTCCTGGAACAGGAAGAAGAGTTCGAGCTCGCCCGCCGCTTTCGGACGACCGGCGACCGCAAGGCCTTCGACATCCTGGTTCATGCCTACCTGCGCTATGTGATTAGAATCGCCAGGGGTTTTCGTGGCTATGGACTGCCTCTTGCGGATCTGGTTTCGGAGGGGAACCTTGGATTGATCCGAGCCGTGGAGAAGTTTGAACCCGAGCGCGGGAACCGCTTGTCGACGGCCGCAATGTGGTGGATTCGCGCCGCGATCGGTGAATTCGTGGTTCGCTTCTCTTCGATGGTCAAAATCGGAACGACTGCCGAGCAGAAGAAGCTTTTCTTCAAATTGAAGGCGGTGAAGCGCAAGCTCGGCATCAACAGTCCTTGGCTCTCCGACACTGACGCCGAACGCGTCGCGCGTGCGCTTGCCGCTCCGGTCAAGGAAGTCATGGAGATGGACGTTCGGCTCAAGGGCGTCGGGTCTCTCAATGAACCAGTGAACGACCAGAGTGACAGCGATGGCTCGGCCGAGCGACAGGACTATCTGGTCTCGGATGCGCCGACCGCCGAAGAGATACTTTCCGGCTCCGACGAGTTTGACAAACGGCTTGGGCTGATCGGTGAGGCGCTGGCGGTGCTGAAACCGCGAGAATTGGACATCTTCCGGTCACGTCGGCTGGAGGAGACCCCGATTACGCTTGACGAACTCGGCGCCAAGCACGGTGTCAGCCGCGAGCGCGTGCGTCAGATCGAGGTGACCGCCATCAATAAAGTCCAGCGGCACATGATTGAAGCGGCCCTGGCGTCAGGTCTGCTGTCCGAGGCCCCCCTCTCGCTGCACTGACCATGACCTCGACGGTGTCTTGATCTTGGGGTCCCTCCCCTTCTTGGTTCGCTGGTTTCGCAACTAGGCGGGTCGCTCGGGAAGCCAAGTCGAAGTCGAGCGTGCGGCGGCTCGCAGCGGCATTGCTTGAGTGAAGCGGGGATGACCGGTCGACGGGTCGTTGACCGTTGCCCTTACCATTCCTAGCGTTGTTGTCCATCGCCCTTTCATGCAGGCAAGGATTCAACCATGAGCAACGCTGTCTCTGTCACCGACGACACCTTTGATGCCGAAGTTTCCGCGTCCGCTATCCCGGTCGTTGTCGACTTCTGGGCGGAATGGTGTGGTCCCTGCAAAATGATCGGTCCGGCCCTCGACGAGATCGCCGGGAAGCTCGCCGGCAGGGTCCGGGTGGTAAAGGTTAATGTCGACGACAACCCGGACACCGCCTCGAAATACGGTGTGATGTCGGTTCCGACTCTCATGATCTTCAAGGGTGGCGAACTGGTTGCTCGCCAAGTCGGGGCGCAACCGCGGCATAAGCTCGAACACTGGATCACGCAGGCTGCTTGATCTCCCGCCATAGAAGGCGGGACTCTTGGATTCCCGATCGGTAATTTTGGCTATTCGGATTTCGGTGTTGAAGCACGTCGATCCTGGTCCGGAATGTCTTAAGCTGCTTTCGCAGCTTCAACGTCCGTGTTTCCGGGACGACGCACGGGCTGAGGCCCCACGTCGCCGGTAACTTCTGAGGCACTGCGATGCCGCGATCAGTGCCCTACGGCACCGGCACTGTTTCCTGTTCGGCATCGAATTCCGCGTCGTATTCCGCCATCGTCTCGGCGAAGGCCTCTGGGCCGCTCGCGCCGAATATCGCGAAATGCTCGGCGGTTGCCGGGACCGCCTCCGCAACGTCGAAGCCGGAATCGTACTCGCCGTTTATGTCGGGCCCGTAGCCCCAAGGCTGACCCGTAACATAGTAGATCCCGCGCTCTCTCGGCAGATGGCGGATGCCGGCATCCTGGCAATCGGAACCATCCGCGTAGAAGAGGTACGCGCCGTGGGTTTGCAGCAGGACCGCAATCTTCGAGTCCAGGACATAGACCAGGGCTTCGTTCGGTTGGTGCCGAGCCTCGGCTTCGGCACATTCGCCTTCGAATTCTAGCGTGCGCAGGTAGCCTGACCAGAACTTGCCCTCCTTCCACTCCGGCGCGACGAGGGATCGGACGCGTCGATAGAATTCGGACGGGTCGCGCTGATGCCAGAACGACGTGCCATCATCGGGGTTAAGGGGCAGCGTATGCGGCAATGCCAGTACCTGGGCAGTTTCTGCAGGCGAGCAGACCTCGACCGCGTCGTAGGCAGCCAGGATGCTGCTTTTGCTTTGTGCGTCGAACTCGCCGCGCGCATGGTCGAGCCTGATCAACGAGGACGGCCGAACGCACTTTGAGAGCATCGAGAACGCCTCCCGACGAGTCTTCTCTTGGGAATCGAAACCAGAGAGGTCGCGAAGCGACATGCTTGGCTCCTTAGGCGGCCGGCCGAAGCGTACTTCGACAGTCACCCAATCGGCTTGCGCAAGACGATCATCGACAAGCCGGCCACGGAAGCCCTCAACCGACGCCGCCTCGACCAAAAGAAGCGCTCTTTGCATGATCATCGCTCAGGTCCTTTCAGAACGAGGGCGATCGGGCATTCCGATCGGCGGTTCGCGTCAGCACATGGGAGGGATCGAACACTTTCGTCACGCCGTCCTTGGCATTTCCGGCCAGCACCGGACGGTTCGTTACTGCGTCCCTGACAAGAAATGACTGCAGATCCTTTGCGTACTTCACCACTGCGGACGACCGGTCGAAGGCAATCAGTCGCCCTTCGACCTGGCTCGAGGAGACCAGACCGTCGTTGACGAGCGGGACCTCGGTCGATGGCTGCTGCGGACCGAACAGAGGTGCGATCCACCTGGCGACGGGATCGCCAGCGCCCGCAAGCGCGGTGACGGCCTTACCGGAGGCCGCGCGATCCACTGCGAATGGTCCTGGAACCTCTCTGGCGGCCGGATCTGCTGATAGATAGCCGATCAATTGCTCAATGCGCGCAACTTCAGGAAGGGCGGTAGAGGCCTTGAGCCAGCCGTGGAAGTTGGTCGCCACGAACCCTTCTTTCACGGGCACGAGGAATCTGACCTGCGCGACGTTGAAATCGCGCTGTTTGCCGTCGAAATGTGTCATTGCCAGCCTGTTCCGGAACAGGATTGTCCAGGCATCGATGGGCGTTTGCAGCTTGTCGACAATCTGGGCGATTTCTCGCAAGGAGCGGCCGGCATCGACTGAAGGGTTGCCCGAATAGCGCTTCGGCAGCTGGCGAAGCGTCGGGCTGATGATGTGCTCGTCGAGCGGCGTGCTGATGCGCTCCATGAGCTCGCGCACGACAATCAGGTCATCGAGGATGTTGACCTGATTGGTGTCCGCGATGGTCTTCATCGCGCCAAAGGCGTCCGCCTTGGCTTCGTTCGAGCCGAGCAGGCAATGTCCGACCTCGTGCCAGACTGCAAAGCGGTGCCAGGTTTCGTCGGTGACGCCGCTTCCCTTCTTTAAGTCGATCGGTGAGCCGAGCTGCTCCTCGGCGAAACCGACCGCGACGTCATGAGCATTTTGCTGCGGAGGCGGACCGACGACAATGCAAACGGTCGCCTTTGGTCCGAAGGCCGGCGAGGTATGCGGATCTCCGCCTATAATGAAGGTCTCGTTCTCCTTGAGGGGCTTCCCGGTGAGCGTACCGATCGCGTCAAGCTCCGCGGTGACCGAATTTGAGCGATCCACGATGTGGATCCGGTTGGGGAATTCGCGATCCACTTGGGCCTGAATGTCCCGCACCATGGCCGCGTAGTCGGCCACCACCGGTCTATGGGATCGTTCGGCGGTCGCCGCTTTTGGGCTGCCGAGCGGACGTCCAGGATCGTCCGCTCGAGTAAAGTTCTTCACCTTGGGATATGAGGCGTTGTGCAGGATGCCCATGGAGGGCAGATCCGGCAAATCCTGGACGTAGATCGATTTGACGAGTTGTTCCGCGGCGCGGCCATTCACGTTTCGAGGGCTGGCCGCGGCGGACGGCGGTGTCATTGCGCTTCCGACGGTCAGGATCGTCGCTACCGACGCAGCCAGCCGCCGGCCGCGACCCTCGAGGACCACGCCCGTACGGAGGAATCTCTGGAGAAGTGTTCCGGCCGCCAATGTAGGCTCCCGCAAATGGATCGTTGCGGACGCACTGTATGGGTGCGATCGGCAACGGTAAACGAATCCTTGGCGCTGACGGCAGGAACCAAAAACGACAGTCTCGCTAAGTCGCACCCTGCGGCATCTCATGGCCCTCTGGTCAATTGCCGGGCCTCATAGGATCATTCGTGTCCTACTGCGCCTTCAAAATAGCGGACTTCTCGTGCCAGCAGCCAAAGTCATTGACGTTGCGTTCCCGTTCATCGCGGAGATCATTGCCCCCCGGTGTCGGAATTCCGAGCGACGGGCCTTTTGGGAGCGCACATCGGTGACGGTCGCCGAGGCGGGACGCGAGGAGTTTATGCCGGCGGTTCGCCTGAAGGGCAGTGAACTGAGCTATTTGGCCCATGAAGCAGGGCCGGAAGACCCGGAGCGACTGCTTTTTGGCTATCGCGGCGCTCTCTGGGCGCCGGTGCTCGACAATGAGCTCGCACCTGTTACGCCCGAAACGATGACCCGTATCCTGAAGGAGGCGCCCGAGGGACAAGGGCTGCGCTATCGATCGCCGTTCTGGTTCGGAGGACAGGTCGACGTGGAGGCTGAGGGCTTCGAAGCCTATGTGCCGCACAAGGAGTTCGGCTTTCAGCCCATGGTCGAGCCGCACGGCTCCGCCCAAATTCGAAAGTCGATGTCCTCAAATCTTGAGACCAGGCGGGCTGATGCTCAACGGGTCGCGGATTCCATGCGCATCGTTGATGGACAGCTCTGGTTCCGTTGCTGCGATCCGGTCTGGGTGGGCGAGATATCCAATCCTGCATTGAAACTTGTGTTCGGAGCTGGTGCCCCGCATCAGCCGATCGCGCCGTGGGGGCGGCACCGGGAGACATTCCGTGCGGATCGCCTTGAGGACGTGAAAGACTGGCGTCGCCGGTATCGCCACAGCTTCAGCAAGTCCTTTGCGGAAATCCGGGAAGTGATTGGAGAAGTCGAAGTACTGGATGGCTCCTTTTTCCGGAGGGACGACCTCGCAGAGATGACAGACGGAATCGACGTTGTCGCGGAAGCGGCGCACGCCTTCATGTACAAAGCACCGAAGGAAGCCGTCCTCGACTGGATCGAATTCCGGGACTCCGCAAGCGCGCTGTCCCGGTCATGGAGCCGCCCTGGCGCCGAGAAGGCGCTTGCGGACATGAAGCAGCTGGCCAGCTGTGTCGCGTCCCATCAAGACATCCCTCCGCACCAGATTGCGGCCGAGTGGACCAGATTTCGGGTGAGTTGGCGCAATTACTGTCAGCGCCTGCGCGTGCGGGCGAAATGGTTCGAGAATGCCATGCAGCCAAGGGAAGAGTTCACAGAGGATGAGCTCGCTGCTTTGCACGAGATGACCACCGTGCCTGGGTTGGGGTGAACGAGATGGATTAGATCCAGCATCCTCGAGGCGCTCGCGAAGAATCCTCTGGCCGGTCGCATCCTCGTTTTCGGCTCCGCAGCCGAGCACGACCGCGACCCGAAGGACATCGAGGTTGATCACGAAAAGGCGCGGCATCCTTCGCAGGATCGGCCACCACGCCCGCGATCGTGGCGGCCGGCCGAGCAGGTATCCCCCGGTACCAGGTCGACCACGTGGTGAAGGCGAGACTTGCTCGCCGACTTAAAAGCGGTCGATGGCACAATTCGAATTTGGGTGCCGGAACCGGCCACTGTCGGCCAGCGAGATACCCCCAGTATAACTTTCAAGCCTTTCAAGGCCGTTAATCTCCGTTTTACCCAGTTAATCGAATCCTTGGAGACCGGAATAGTAAAACGTTGTTCGCCTCGTTGATTCCGGTACATTTCAAGGCATGAGCAACCTTGATCTGGAAGCGTCGTCCAAGGATTCCTCCAACGAAACCGGCGGAGCGATCGGCCGCCTCAAACGCGGCTTTGGTAAATTTTTCAGGCGCACTCCTGAGAGTACCGATGCGGAGCCCGAGCCGGCCGTCGAGAACGGATCTCCTCAGCCTGGAGACTCGATCGAGGCGATCATCCAGTGGATGCATGACAACCGCCCGTCCTTCGCGACCGCGAAGTGGTTGGGAGAGAACCTCTTTGTGTCCTCGCTTCGCATTTCCAAGCTGAAATCGTTCCTCTCGGAACTGCCTTCCGATCTCCGATCGAAGATGTTCGCTGACGTCGACGCGTTTCTTGCCTCCAATGGTCGCGAGGGTTTTGCGGCGTTCTTCCTGGCCAATTGGGCCAACTTTTTCCTGTCCGAGAAGCTCACAACTCTGTTGCCCGGCGGGCGCGACGAGGTGCTGGGGGAACTCCTTAGGTCCATCCGTCGGCGGCTCTCGGTGCCCTATAGTCCGGGGCTTTATGCCGAGTCAGAGATCTGCTTCACGCAAGACTGTATCAGCCGAGCATTCACGCTGGCGCGAACAGATGGCGGGAAACAGGATGCCATCCAGCTCTTGTGGTTGTTGATGTCCGTCACTTCTCCGGGTGAGGGCGAATATGAGTGCATCGAGGACTTGTTGGGAAAGACCCCAGAGGATTTTGGAGCGGATGGCAGCGCGCTCCTCGCCTTCGCAAAACTCCGTCAAACCCTCAAAGAATCGATGATTCGGCTTGTTCGTGCCCTGCGGGCGGACATTGAGTCCGAGGAAGATGACGAAGTGGACGATGACGAATTCGATTTTCTGCCCCCGCGCACTATCCCGGAACGCCGCCCTTCTTCGTCCATTAGTCCGGTGAGGCTGCCCGCAGGGGCCGATCATCTTAGGTCAAACGAACCGTATTGCGGTTGGTTCTCCTGGCTTAAAGAGAACGTCGGTTGGCAAGAGATCGATTTTGCGACCCTGCGCACTATCGATCCATCCACGGTGAATGGCGTCGAGTACGGTAAGGAAAAAGCCAGCGCTTTCCTTGCGCAAATCGTCACCGACTATGGCCGCTTCGAGGCTGTTGTCGACGCTATTCTGGACGCTCGCAAGGAGGCCGGTTTAACGTCCGCCTTCCTCTGCCAACCGGTGATCGACCGCGGGTGCGAGGCCGCGGCTCAACTTACCGGGTCTGTTGCCGCCCGCATCGCTTTGAAGCATTTCAAGGGTGACGATGATTTTGTTGCCATCGCCACCCTGTTGGACAACGATCCCGATCTTGGGGAGGACATGCTGCTTGGCCTTGCCCTTGAGGGTTTCGACCACGCGCATTTGTTCGCGTTGGCGATTGCCTATAACGGGTTCGCCTACGATTATCTGAACGACCGTCATCCGAACCGCATGCGAGAGCACGAGATCGGTCGGGACGTCGTATGCGAAAGTCCGGAGGAAGAGCCTCGTCTCGACCAACAAGCGATTCAAGCGCTGCCGACCGCCTACGCGTTGCCCCGCATTGATCTCGTCGCCAAATACGATAGTGCCTGGCTTGGCGAGGCGTTCTTCGCTTCTGACAAGAGCCGCAGCAAGATTGAAGGTTTACTGGCCGATCTCGGGATATCCTCCCGCAGCCATGTGCCCGCCGAACTGGGGCATCGGCTTGCCGACTTCCGTTACCGACACCCCATCCTGAAGAAGCTGCGTGACGAAGCAGCTGCGCAATATGCTTCGAGTTCCCCGAAACACGCATCCTTCACCCTGTTCCCAGGACCGCAGCGGGCGTTCGACCGGGCCTGGCGGAGTGGCAGTTCGCATCGGCCGTATCCGGATGGGTCACGCTGGAAAGCCATAGCCCACGCGGTTCGCTCGCGAGCGATGTATGACCCCGGTGTGGCCGAAGAAGCCTTCCTGGCCCAGGTCGCGGAAGCTGACATCGAGGAGCTCCGAGACGCGCGCGAGTTCTTCTCGAACGAGCCGTCCTATCGGGACTTCATCTCACATGTGCTCATCGAGAACGCGAAGGACGGTGAAGAGGTCATTCCCCCGGCTGCGGCGCCTGAGGCGCTGCCTGAGGTCGTGACCCAATCCGAGTTCTCAAATGACGTTGCCGCCGACGTCGCTGTCGAATTTCAGAAGGAAGACTTGATGTCCGCAAGTGCCGCTACCACTACCGTCACCGCCCGTTTCCCGTCATCCGAACCAGTTGATCATGCGTGGGCCGAGACCCTTGGCCGTCTGGCCAGGGAAATTCAGGAAGCAGCGCACCGGCCTCCGAACCTCGATTTCATCATGGCAGTGGAAGCCAGCTGCCCGGTACTGCGCAAGCTGTTCGAAGATCATGTCGCGCGGAGCATTCTTCCGTTCGGCGAGGTGCGGGATCGTGTTCTGCCGCTCCTGATCGAGCTCAGGACCGTGGTTCCTGCCAGCGAGGCGGAGCTTGATCGCTCACTGGCAGAGATTATCTCTCGCATCGAGGCCGTTGAGGCCGACGTCGCCTGGACAAGGCAGTCGGCGGATGAAGCCTCCTCGCTCGCGGAGGCTATTGCCGACCTGCAGGCGAAGGCAAAGGCCTCCTACAGCGAGGTCGCTGAGTATGGCAAACAAATCGGCCGTGGCCGGTACGAATTCGCGGACCACTTGAAGGCCGCGATTGCCACGGGTGCGACACAGGTGCGCGAAACCTGCGATTTCTCGACCAGGATCGCAGACCTCGCAGGCAGCGCCCCGGCAGCCCACAAGCGTCCGGAACTCGTTGTCGTGGAAGCCCCTGCGCCGGTTCACGAGCCGGTCAATCCATCTGCCGAGGCATTCTTGGAGAGTGTTCTCCTTACCGTGGACGACACTTCTTCGGAGTCCAGCGCCCTGTGTGCCGAAACCGAGGCGGAGCTCGCCCGGATCGGGGCGGCCGTCACTGACCCGGAAGTGAGTGTCACTCAGGTCCAGCCTCCGGACGTTCCGGATTTCCCGCAGGCCAACACCAGGATACTCGAGCTTGCTGCGGCCGGCTCATTCTCCACCGCGTATCACCTCGCGGCGGCTGTCGAAGCATGCCGCGGTGTGCCCGTGATCTCGTCCTTCGAGCTCCGTCTGGTCGCCACCGCGCCCTATCTCAATCTTCCGGCGATGCAGGTGAACGAGCGTTCCGTGCAGGAAATCCGCTCCACACTGGAGAAAGTGCTCAGCATCGCTCAGGATCCGGATCTCTCGGACAACGAGATCGGGATCGCAAGGCGCCTCCTGATGTTCGCGGGTGCCATCGGCCCGGCCCTGCTTGGACGCGATTCCGTCGCGATCGAGGTCGTGCGCGCCATCGCGCTCGGCGGAGATTGGGACGGCGCCGCCTACGGCTTGAAGGAAGCACTGACGCGCGCCGGCCGGGGCAACGCTCCTATCACCATCGAGCGGTGCCGTTTGCTCGCCAGCAATGCGGACGCCCAGTACCGCGCCGAGACCGCGAAAACTCGCATCCTCAACGTGGCAAATCAGATCGCGACCAAGGAATGGCCGAACTTCCAGGCCGGCACCCAGATCGCAAAGCTGCTCAGTGACCAGAGCTCCGAGATCGGAGAAGTCGTTGCGGCGGTGAAGGCCAAGAGCCCGGAAGCAATTGAGCTCGCCCGCGAGTTCGCGACGAACTACCATGATACGGTGAAGGCAGACGAACTGCTGCAACGCAACTACAAGGCCGTCATCGAAAGCATGCGGCGGCGCAATTCGACCACTATCGTTGGCAGCGCGCGCTCGAGCTTCATGCGCCTGATCGTCGATTTTGCCGATGCCTGCGCGGTCTTTGTCGCCACAACCGACGCCGCGTCAGGCGACGAGCGGGCAAACCGCCAGCGTCACATGGAGATCAGGGACGTCGTCCTTGCCGCTATCACCGCAACCGAGCGGGCAACCAAGGGTCTTGCCCGCGGCCGCACGGGGATTCTTGACTACGCAGTAGACACCGCGCTTGCCGCGCTCGACCGCCAGCGCAAGCTTCTCAACGGCGTCTTCGAAGCGCCTTCGCATCTCGACCACCTCTTTGCGCTCTATGGTCCGCTGGCCGCCGTGCCCGGCATGGTCTTCTCCAAGTCGTGGCTCCCGGGCCCCCATGATCCCGCCGAACGGCTGAAGCTGTTGATGGAGGCAGGCGACTGCGAACAGACCAGGCAGCGAACGACCGACGTCTCCTTCCTGGAGCTCGTCTCAGCCCGCATCGGTCAGGGATCTTTCGGCGCCGCCAACCTCCTAGTCGAGATGGGCGACTTCCTCGGCGTGTCCGAGAAGGGGCTGGCAGATGCCAGGGGCCTCATTCAGCGGGCAGTCGATCCGGCCCGCGCCCGCGCAATCGAAGCAGCGGCCGAAGCCCGCCGCGCGCTCGAAAGCCTCGAACGCATCGGCGATCTGCGCGAGCAGGAGCTTGCGGCGTCATTCACCCGCCGGCTCGACCTGATCGATGTGTCCTCGCTGCCGCTCGAGCAGCCGGCGGAACTCCGCACCGAGGAACTCCCAGCGGGTGGCGTCGAGCCGGTGATCGATATCGCCGGGGTCCTCGCGCTGACCGAGGAAATCCGCTCCAGCGTTCACGCAGTCGCCGCCAAGTACCGCAATGAACTGCTCAACGAATTGAAGACGCTGCTCGAAAACAACGAGGTGGACCACGTTCAGGCCGCCGCTGTTCGCAGCGTCATCGAAAAGGACAACAACATCATCGGTCGGGAGTGGCTCGACCTCCTGAAACGCGGCATTCCGCTGCCGGTGACCGACCACGCCAACATTCGACTGTCGACGATGTTCCCGACGCTGGTGGACTTTGCCGCTGGCGCCTCCGACATTGTCGGCAAGGCCGTCTACGCAGCCCGCGACGGACGCGATTTCGGCCCGCTGCTGTTCTCGCAGA
The DNA here is from genome assembly GCF_054063755.1 of Bradyrhizobium sp. USDA 4341. Classification (NCBI taxonomy): domain Bacteria; kingdom Pseudomonadati; phylum Pseudomonadota; class Alphaproteobacteria; order Hyphomicrobiales; family Nitrobacteraceae; genus Bradyrhizobium; species Bradyrhizobium sp. USDA 4341. The sequence continues at coordinate 872,728 of NZ_JBSSGO010000001.1, forward strand.
TCGGCGCCGGTCATCGTGCGGCGGCCTCGGACTTCCTGACGAACTGGTACACGCTCGGCAAGACGCTCCTCGCTACCGGCCTGAACGCGCCCGCACGGTCTTCCGCCGCGGCCTTAAACTGCCTGCGCTCGCTTGGCGTGTCGACGCCCCAATCGCCACAGGCTATCCAGCAGAAGGACGTGGCCGGCAAATTCGCAGTCACCTTCGAGATCTCGGGCCTCAACATTCCGCTCGATCTTTCCGATCGCACCACCATGGTGCTCCCCGACTTCGGAAGCGCGACGGGCGGTCACTGGAAGATCATGGTCGCCCAGGCTCTGCCCAGCGATCATGATCTGGACGCCTTTACCCGCTCGGCGACGACCCATGGCCGGCTAATCTTCGTTTGCGGTGCCATTACCGCTGACGAGCGCCGCCGCTTGCTGAAGAGCTGCCGCGACGCCGGCCGCAAGGTCCTCGTGGTCGACGACGCAATCATGCTTGCGGTGGCGTCCGAACGCCGGCTCCGTCCCGCGACCATGATCGAACTCGCCCAGCCTTTCTCCTATGCCGAGCCCTTCGACGATCACGGCAAGAGCGCGGTGCCGCCGGAGATGTTCGTCGGTCGCGCCAACGAGATACAGTCTATCCTGTCGCCGACCGGCACCAACATCGTCTACGGCGGCCGCCGTCTGGGCAAAACGGCGCTGCTGCGGCACATCGCCAACACACAGCACGACCCAGCAAGCGGCATGATGGCCTTCCATGTCGACGTCCTGCCGTACGGGACGATGGAGCAGCCCGCCGAAGGGATCTGGCGCAAGCTGTCCTCCGAAATGTCGGACATCTTCCGGATGCCGGTCGATGACGCCCGTGCTTTCCAGGACCAGATCGCCAAGTGGCTCATCGCCAACCCCGGCGGCCGCATCCTGCTGATGATCGATGAGGCGGACAACCTGATCGAGTCGGATGCCCGGTCCGATTTTCGCATCGTCAACGCTCTGGTCGACCTGATGGCGGCCCGCACCAATCGCGGCTTCAAGGTCGTCCTGGCGGGTCTCCACAACGTCACCCGCCTCGCCAATGGCGCCAACAATGCGGTGATCAAGCAGATCTCTCACGAACCGATCTGCATCGGTCCCTTTATCGATCTGGACCTCGCCGAGGCGGAGCGCCTGCTGACGCGTCCGCTGGCCGCGCTTGGCTACGAGTTCGAAACGCGCGATCTCGCCTGGCGCATCCTGACGCGGGCAAGCTACATCCCCTCCACCCTGCAGCTGTTCGGCAAGCGGTTTCTGTCGATGCTGGGCGCGCTGCCGCTCGATCTTCGGAAGGTCCCGCCGGTGATCATCACCGCGAAGATGGTGCATGCGGCGTTCTCCGATCCCGCGATCGAGAAGAACATCGTCGCGGCATTCCGCTACACCGTCGAGAACGACCGGCGTTACCAGTTGCTGGTCAACATCATCGCTGAGAACGACTACCTGCTGCGGGCCGAAAACCAGCTGGCCAGCGGTATGAGCTCGGTGGAGATCGGCGCGAGGGCGGCGGATTACTGGCCGAACCAGTTCGTCGGCCTGGATGCGCAGCAGATGACCGATGCCATGCTCGAGGAGATGCAGGGGCTCGGGCTCGTCAAGCGCTTGACCGGCGTTGACGGCGGTGATCGCTGGACGCTCCGGTCGCCGCAGATCCGTTCGCTCCTGGGCAGCCTTGAGAAGGTCCAGCATGAACTCCTGCAGTTCGTCGGAGAGAACCCGACCAAGCAGGGTGACCTGCGGGCGATGCGCCGCTTTGTGCGACACGAGACCGACGAATCGCGCCCGTCGGCGCTGACCTGGCATCAGGAAGAGGACTACCTGCACGGCAAGAACTCGGTGCAGGTCGTGGTCGGCAGCCTCGCCGCCGGCATTCACGATGTGACCGCGTCCGTATCGGCAGCGCTCGAAGGCAGCGAGACGAAGGTTCATGTCTTCGATCCGAAGTTCGGCATTTCCCGTCAGCTGCTCGCCATTGCCGCGGACAAGAAGCAGAGCCGTCACCTGTTGGTCGTGCCCGACACAGTAGCCTGGAAGGGCGCCGATCTCACCGAAGCGGTCGCCAAGGGCGTTGGCCTCGACGCTATGACGGACGGCAAGGCACGTGTCCGTGCGATGTTCGTTGCGACCCCCGACAAGTTCATGGATCTGATCGGAGATCCGAGCTTCGAAAGGACGCTGGGTCTCAACAAGGTGCCCTACGTCCGCGGGCTGCATCTATGGAACAACGCGACGGTGGATGCGGTCGCTCACCGCCTGGGCGTCACTATGCTCGGCGAGGAAAAGGAGTGCCTGCGTCGCGTGACCGGCTACTTCGGCGCGGCCGCTTTCAATGCGCTCAGTTCGATCATGGGCCAGGATGACAAGACCAAGGCTCTGGAGACCTGGTTCGAGGAGCGCTCCAAGACCCCCGGCTTCCTGGCATCGTTCGGACTGCGCGACCGCGCCATGCTCGCCCAGTTCAAGCTGCTCCTGGAGTACGGGGAACTGGTGAAGACGACGGCCGACATCCGTGACGTGCTGTTCTCGACCGATGCCGCCGCGGGAAGTCGTTTCATCACCTACACGACCTTCCTCGGGCTGATCACCGCGCAGAAGGCGGGAGCCGACAAGCAACGCAGGATCGTCTTCAACCCGGTGTTGGACAGCCTCCGCCCGATGATCGAGGCCAGCGCCGGCGAACTGCCGAATGGAGCCGCGGTCTGATGCTTCAGAGGAGCCCCGCACCACCGGATAAGACGCCGGCGATCGACTTGCGCCTGGAGGCGCAGGTCGATGCGCGTGGGATCCTTCTGATCGTCTCCGAGGCCGGCAAGCGGCGCGCCAAGCCTGTCTCCCCTTCGAAAGATTGGCAGTTCTGGCGCAGTTTGCTACCGGAGCAATTCTCAGAGACCGCCGACGCAATTGCGGAAGCCATGACGGCCGGCATCCTGACGCGCGATGGCCATGGCTTGCGGGTGCCGCCGACCGAGGTCTCGATGTTCGATGAGGCGGTGGCGGCACATCTGCGTTTCCCCGAATTGTGCCCGCATCCCTTTGCCCTGCAATGCTCGCGAGACGGTGCCTCGCGGACCATGGCGGTGTCCGTCCGCCACAAACTGCCCCCCTTCGAGCAGGGACGCATCGAAGGATCACTGGTCCGCTTCCGGCCCCGCTTGACCTTTCGGATCGGCGCCCGCCTGGCGGCGCTCCTCGCAGCCGTCGAGCACTTCAATGCCGCTCCCAGGGAGCGCCGTCGCGATTTCATGCGCGACGTGATGAAGCCCTTTCTCGAACGGGGTCTGCTCGACCTGCTCTGGGACGGTCGCAGGATCGATATCTATCAAGCCAGCGCCATCGGCATCGACGCCGTTCCCTGTAACGGCGATGTCCGCATCGACCCGGTTCTGTTTCCGGGTGTGCCGCGCGGCGCGGGCGACGAGGAGCCGCTCCCGCTCCTGAATGAACGCCTCCAGAGCAGCTTCGTGACAGCTTTTGACGCGGTGCGCGGCACCCGGCAGTCCTATCGCATTGACGAGACGTCGACCGTCCTGGTCGACGTCTCCGTGCAGGATTGCCTCGAGGTCGTCGGGTCCCTGCGACAGAAGCCGTCCATCGATGCAGCTGCCGCGGCCAGGGGCAGACAGTCGCGGATCGATTTCCTGAGCGATCCCGTCACCAGTCTCGCGAGCGGAATGCGCAAGGGCTCGGTACCGCCCCTCATTGCCCATGGGCGATATGCACCTCATGTCCGGGGGATCGGCGCCTGGGTTGCGCCGACCTTCCCGTATCTGTCGCGAATCGAGACCGAATGGCTCCCGACCGACCACTTCGTCGTCGTTCTCACCCGCGGGCCCCTGATCCTGAGCGCGGCGGAGGTCGACCGCTTTCGGCAGGACGTCGCATTTGCCAGCGCCAACAGTGCGTCATCGGTGCTTGTGGCAGGCACGAGGCTGTCCGCCGCCGAGGCCTCGGAAGCGTGGCGGCAGCTCGAGAACCAGCTGCCGCGGCTCAATGAGCGTCCCAATGAGGAGGAGCCGCCGCCGGACGATGCGATGCCCCGGCTGTCGCTCATTGTCGACAACAATTTCGACGAGGTCTCACACGTCGCCAGACGCCGCCCGCGGAGCCCGCATCCGCAGGCCGGCGAGCCGGAAGAGAACCTCCACACCGACCTTGGGCATCACCAGAAACAGGGCATCTCCTGGCTGATGCGACGCTGGCTCATGGGAGCGCCTTCAGCGTTGCTTGCCGATGACATGGGTATCGGCAAAACCCTCCAGGTGCTCGTCTTTCTCGACTGGCTCGCGCGCTGCGTATCCTTGCCGAGCCGCGATGAAGAGGGGCTTATCCGCCACCCCATCCTCGTGGTACTGCCGGGGACGCTCGCAGAAGTCTGGCGCAAACAACTCGACGAGCATTTCTCAAGCACGGTCTTGGGCCAGTTCTACGAGCCGACCGGCGCGGTGTTGCGTGCGATCTCCCATCTGGACCTCGCTGCCAAAGTCCGCCTGTTTGGGCAGCAGCCGGTCACCGTTGTCAGCTACGAAACGCTCTCAGAACACATCCTTTCGATCGGTGCAGTGTCGTGGGCGGCCGTGGTTTACGATGAACTCCAGCGCCTCAAGGACCCGGCGACCCAATTGCGCAATGCCGCGAGCGGTCTGAACGCGGACTTCTTTGTCGGGGTCTCGGGCACTCCAATCGAAAACCGTATCGAGGACCTCTGGTCTGTGGTGGATGCGATCGAGGCCGGCCGCCTCGGCGCACTGCGTGATTTCTCTCACGAATATGCGAGCCTCGACATTGGCAAGCTGCGGACCCTGAGCCAGAGCCTGCTCGGTCCGGACCTCCAGCTCGGTCCGGACGCGCCACCGGTGATGCTGCGCCGTTTCAAGGAGGACGTGCTCGACAAGCTGCCCAAGAAGTTCGTTCTGACCCACGAGCGCGAGATGCCGGCCCAGCAGGCGCTCGCCTACGCCAAAGCCGTCAAAACGGCTCGGGAAGAAGCCGCAGAAGGCTTGCCACAGGCAGGTCTCAACCTGGTTCGCGAAGTTCGCCGCATTTCGCTTCATCCGGACGGCCTGTCCGATGTGGATATGCAGTCGGCGCGTTCACTAGCGGACTGGGTCAAACGGTCGGCGCGCACGAGCACCACGTTCGACCTTTTGGACGAGATCCGTGCCGCCGGCGAGAAGGTGTTACTGTATCTCGACGATATCGACGTTCAATACGTGCTCGCGCAGGCCATTAAGACGGCGTTTGGGTTGCCTTCCGCTCCTCAGATCATCAATGGTCGCGTTCGACGCAAGGATCGGGCCGTCATCGTTGAAAATTTCCAGGAACGCTCCGGAGACGGTTTTGCGCCGCTGATCCTTTCGAACCGTGTTGGTGGAGTTGGACTGCATTTGACGCGGGCAAATCACGTCATCCACGTCAGCAGATGGTGGAATCCAGCACTTGAAGAACAGAGCAACGACCGCACTTACCGGATGGGCCAGAAAAAGGATGTCAACATCCATCTGCCGATGGCGATCTACCCGCAGAATGCGTTGCCGTCGTTCGACAGGTTAGTCGACGGTCTTCTTGGTGACAAGCGGATCCTTCAGCGCGAGGTCCTGATCCCGCCGGTCACCGGTCGCGAGACCCGCATGCTGGCCGATATGCTCCGGCGTGCCTCCCCGATTTCGTTTGCCACCCATTGAGGCCACATGTTCCTGCACGAAGCCGTCGACGCATTGAGTGCCCCCTTCCAAGGGGAGAAATCCCTGTACAGCAGCGCCGAGGGCGTCGTACTTCGCAACAACCGCAAGGGTCCTTCTATCCTTGTCCGGCAGTCGCTGGTCAGTGATTGGCCGATGGCGGATCCTGTGCTGAAGGGGCTGCGCGACGATCTACGTCGGGCAAGCCCCTTCAGTTTCGAAAATATCCCGATCGAGCTCAACGGCGCCGAAGTGATCTTTCCAGGGATCGGCAATGAAGGCATGACGGTCTTCAACGACGGCGATGCACCTCTCCCCGAGGATGTCTGCTGGTTCGAAATCGCGCTCTCAGCGCGCAGCCAGCTGGGCCTGCTGCTAGTGAGCCACGACGATGCGTTTGAGGTCGTCGAATTCTCACGAGGCCCCGACCGCCTCGGAAACATTGTCCTCACCGTCCTGCCATACCGGCTCACGCTAACCCCGACCTTTGGCGAACCTCCAGAGGCTTTCCTCGCGGAGAGCGGCGCCGATCCCTGGACGATCTTAGCCTATACGGTTCACCAGGATACTCTTTCGATTTGGCCGCGCGCGGTCGAATACCAGCGGATGCTGATGCGGCCGCCGGTGCGCGAGCGCGACCTGGTCATGACCATGCTGCGGGAACCCACGATGGCGATCTATTGCCTGCTGGTGTTGCGCTCCAACCGGCGAACGATAGAGATCGTGAAGCCAAAGGCCTTCGGGAATCGGCGCCGTCGCGAGAAGGGGCTGACGCTGATCCCCGAATATCGGAGCGTCACGATTGCCGGCGACTGGCGTCCCGGGCGCATCTCCGCGGCAGAGTCCGAAATTGATGAGCCGGAAGCGGTCGAGTGAGAACGGTTAACAGCCTATTCGGATTACGGTGTGGGCTCGCGAGCGCTGACTTGCTCCGGTCGGCCGGTCCCGGCGGGCCGGACAATGAACCCGCGTCGCCAGCGCCGGCCGACCCGTTGCACCTCAATGCCGCTGGCGCGGCCTCCGGGATCCGGAGGCATGTCCGGTTTGTCCGTAAAAGTCCGCGATTCTAGGCATCTTTGGCGACCTGATCGAACAGCCATGCTCAAAGGCCGGCTCGCGAGTGGCAGTAACCATCCAGAGGATGGCACCCTTCCAGGTCGCCGGTCGATTGCGTATATTGGGCTCAGAGGTCATTTTCGAAGTTCGGGAAGCCATGCGCGTGGTCGGAAAACGAAAGATGCCGCTTCCAGGCCAGAACGGGCCCTCCGAAGCTGACGTCTTGGCCAGCCAGGAGATCGCGATGGCGGCTCCGCGAACGGCGCCGAAGGGCGTGTACCGATATCGGTCTCACGACGAGGCCAACCGGGACGCGGAGCGGTGGGCGATCGATGCGATGGTTGAAAGAAATTTGGAATTGGCTGACAGGTCCGGAAACGGGCCGAAGCCCCGCTGAAATCATTCCCGCCTATGCCGATGAGCAGCACGCCCGGAGCGCCGGATGGCGCGACGTCTTTCGGCTGATTGAGTTACTGGAAAAGCACGGCGCGGAGTACGTGTTGGTTGGCGGCTATGCGCTTTCCTTCAACGGACTGACGCGCCAGACCGGCGACGTCGATATTCTCGTCCCCACGACCCCAGAAAACAATCGACGCTGGATCGCGGCCTTGAGCGAACTACCGGACGGCGTGGCGAAGGAGCTTTTCGAGATCGCCGACGACCCGTTCACGGTGAGGGATGCCGGTACGCCGAGTGGTCCGGGCGTGATCCGGGTGATCGACGAGTTCGTTGTCGACGTTCTGCCGGCGGCATGCGGACTGACTTACGATGAACTCAAACCGCACGTCCGGAGGACCTCAACGCAATGGGGTCCGATCAACGTACTCGACCTCGAAGGACTGCGCCTGACAAAACAGAGCCCGTGGCTATGCAAAACAGAGCCTCACTGACTGCGCAGTTGTCACCGCGTTGGACTGTCGGCCCCCCGGGTAAGGAGGGCTCTCGAAACAACTGCTTGCTTCGTAAGCCCTACACTCACCATAGACTTCAGGGAGGTCAAAGATGGGAGAAGCCAAAACGTAGAACGGCAAGGCGGCCGAAGGTAGCACCGCCTGGACCTGGTGAACGATTGATTGAGATGGACGTCGCTCAGATTGACAGCCCGGCCGCTAGGGAAAAGGTAGGCGTTCTCATGATGGAGGTGGCCAAGGCGAGCCTAGCAGTTGGGAGTTCGGATCCGTTTAATGCCCTGCGTGTTTATGCCGGATCGGATGGCGACCTTAGGATCTGCGTCGTCATAGGTGAGCTCCAACAGGTCATCGTTCCGGCTGGCGAGTGGCGCGAGCTTTCTCCTGACGACATCCTTGCCAAGGAACGAAAGCGCTTTTCCAGCGCCGATATACCTGATCCGTCGTCGTTGCAGATTCCCTATGGTCATATTGGCTTCCTCGTGAAGGTCCCAGGTTTTTCGGCAAGCGCATGCGTGATCTCGGTCAACGATTTCTATAAGGAACTCAATGCCGCGGATAAGAAACTCGGCGAGTTCTCGGCAGCGGAAGATCCGCGCAAAAACGTGGAGGCTTTTGCCGCTTTCCGCAAGGACGCCTTCGAGACGCTCGCCGATGGGCTGAGAAATCGGAATCAAGTTGCTGCCGAGCAGGCAATCCACATGCTGATGTGGGCATCCGTCAATATGCCAGGAAAAGGCGAAGAGCTCCGCAAGATGCTCGCGAACGCAATCGCCAAACATGACCGCGCCGGCATCGTCATGCAGCTAATTGAGCATAATAACAGAGTTGCGACCCTGATCGGCGAGGACTTGTCGCTGCCGGATGGACTCTCGGACGTCATGCAGGCGCACAAAATGACCGGGGTTGCTGATACGCTTATCCGATCCGATCCAACAACAAGGAAGACCCATTAGTTTTCTGCGCCGCAAGCCCTCTCCCTTCAGGGAGAGGCTGGAGTGGCGCGCGGTCTCACGGCCTGGTTTGCTGTCCCAAATCCTTCAGCTTCCTCCGGCGTCAACCAGCACGGCGCGGCCGGCATGATGCTCTCCGGCGCGAAGATCTTGTATTCCGGCCTGCCTGCAGTCACGGCGCTGCCCGCATGGACAGCCCCGTCGAATCCGGCTGCCCGCAGCTTTGCTGTCTCCACAGGATCATCCAGGAACGGATAGGCCATGAAGTAAATCTTCGTCAGGCGACGCGGATAGCGATCAATGAAGTCCGCGACCGAGATGTCCCTGCCGACACCATCCTGGATATGGTCCCAGTTGTCAGTCCGGCGGATCCAGGCTTCAAATTTGACCGCAACCCGAATGGCTTCCGCTCGTCCAAGGGCATCAATGATGGTTGAGAGCTCGAGATACGGATCGTCGGGCTCAAGCATGAATGGCCGTTCTATCCTGAGATAGGCCGGCATGACGCGCGGATCGCGGGCAATCTCGGTACGGTCGTTCGGCTGCCGGGCATAGATCGCCGCGGAATCGAGATCGGCGAAGCTGATGGAGCCGAGGCGAGACTGGAATGCGTTCCCTTCGCGCCGACCGTGCTCACCTCTGAAGACCAGCAGCGGTGCGCCGCTGGAGTCGACCACGCCGCTGTTTCCAAACCAGGCCAGGAACTCCGGGTCCTGAATATCGATTGATGGCACCATCTTCTGGCTTTATGGGCAGGTCATAGCCGAGGCGCGGCGAGCCTCCCACTCGACGGCGAACTCGCGAGCCTCATCCGGGGTCAGCCAGCGCGGCGAGGCCGGCAGGATCTGCGCGGGATCAAAAACCTTGTATTCGCGCTGACTGAACGTCTCAGAAGTCCCGGCGTGGATCGCGCCATCGAATCCGAGAGCGCGGAGCTTGGACATCTCCTTCTCGTCATCGAAATAATCGTAGGCATCGAAGTACAGCCTGGAGACGTCAGGGCGCTTCCTCAGCCAGCCCAACACGGTGGGATTGGGAGTCTTGACCGTGCGAAGTTCCTCGGAGATGTCCTCCCAATTGTTCGTGTTCTCGATGGCGTCGGCGAACTTCCGGCCGACCCTGAGCGCCTCCTCGTAGCCGAGCACCTTCTGAACCATGCCAAGGTCAACGAATGGGTCGTCTGGATCATTGATGAAGGGACGCCGCAGCGACAGGAACGCCGGCAGCACGCGGGGCTCCTTCGGTGGGTTGTCGCTGTAGCTGTTCGGCTTGGTGGCGTAAGTGACGGCGGCCTCTAAGGTGCCGAACGAAATTGCGGCGACGCGGCATTGCACGAAGTTGTCGTCACGGGCGCCGTGTTCGCCGCGGAAGACGAGCAGAGGCGCGCCGTCCTCATCGATAACCCTGCTGTCCTCGAAGCGAGCGCGGAAGACTGGATCGCCAGTCTCAAAGGATTGAAATTGCGATTTGAGCCCCATACTCACAGCTGTCCGTTCCCATCGGATCCGAACCGGACAATCAAGGCTCGACAAGCAAGTGTCGAGCCTTGAGCGATTTAGCCGACAGCGGCGTAAGCCGCTGCTGTTTCCCTGGCCTCCTTGGTCCAAGCCGGATCGATCTGGATGCCGGTCTTGCGCACATGGTCGAGATAGATTTCGCGCAGGCGCTTGGACAAGGGCCCGACCTTGCCGTCGGCGATCGGCTTGCCATCGATCTCGACCACGCCGGTCACGAAGCTGGTCGACGATGAGTTGAATGCCTCCTTGGCCGCGAGCGCCTCGTCAAGCGTGAACAACCGTTCCTCGATACGGAGCTGGTATTCGGCTGCGAGCTGCACGACGGAGTTGCGGGTTACGCCAGGCAAGATCCAGTTGGAGAGCGGACGGGTGACGATTGCGCCGTCATGGGTAACGATGAAGGCGTTGGCGGTACCGGCTTCCGAGATGTGACCGTCAAGGACGAGCCAAGCCTCGTCGGCGCCCGCCTCGGTGACCTTCATCTTCGCAAGAACGGTGGCCAGAACGCCGTTCGATTTGATGTCCCGGTGCTTCCAACGGATATCCTCGGCGGTAATGACTTTCGCGCCACGTTCGATGACGTCTGCGTTCAGGAGATCAAGATGGGTCACGTAGCAGACGACGGACGGCGTCATCTTGCCCTTGATGAAAAAATCTCGAGGCGCGATGCCGCGGGTGACCTGGAGATAGATCAGGCCTTCCTTCAGACCGCTCCGAAGCGCCACCTGGCGCTGGATCTCTCCGAGCTGCTCCGGAGGCATGGGCAGCGGAATGGAAATCGCGTCGAGCGATCGCTGCAACCGGGTCAGGTGTGCCGGGTTCTCAACCATGAGTCCGTCGATCACGCCAGTGACTTCATAGACGCTGTCGGCAAACATGAAGCCGCGGTCCTGGATATTGATGGTTGCATCTGCGAGCGGCAGGAACTGACCGTTAACATAGGCGATATCGGACAAAAACGATTCTCCTTGGGGAAACATGCGATGAGTGCGAATCCTTGCCATACGTAAGGCAGTTTCGACAACCTATTTGAAGGAGGCGCATTTGAGATCCGGGGGAAAGCCGGATTGACGGCTCGCAGACCAATCCGGCTTCGACGCGAGCGCTCCTTAGCTGCCTGCCCGGCAGCTATATTCGACGGTTTCGCGCGCAAGCGCAGCGCGGTCCGTGCCGACCAACAGCCAACCGTGACGATCATCTCCATGAGGCTCGTAAACCACGAAGCGGACCGTCGACTTCGTGGCAATCCGGCGCACCACTTCCCGCGTGTTGCCCGTCGGAACATCATCCGCTGCGTCAAATTCTTTGGCTATTCGGATTTCGGTGTTGAAGCACGTCGATCCTGGTCCGGAATGTCTTAAGCTGCTTCCGCAGCTTCAACGTCCGTGTTTCCGGGACGACGCACGGGCTGAGGCCCCACGTTGGCGTCCCCGGGCGGCTTGCCCCGCCCGTCGTGCCGCAGGGCACGATCCAGTATGTTCAGCGCCGCATTGTGATCGCGGTGCAGGTCGGCACCGCAGCCACAGCGATGGCGGCGCTCCGCCAGCGTCTTCTCCACCGCGGCGCCGCAGGACGAGCAGTCCCGCGAGGTGTTGCGTGGATCGATCTTCACCACCGTCCCACCGGCTCTTGCAGCCTTGTAGGTCAACAGTTCGATCAGACGCGCGGCCGATGCGTCCAGCATCGCCCGGTTCAACCCGGCCTTCTGCCGGACGTTCTTCCCAGGATCACCGGCGGTGCCCCTTGCCGAGCGGGTCAGGTTCTTCAAGCGAAGCTCTTCGACGGCGATCAGCGCGTAACGCCTGGCCAGATCTGCCGACACCTGGTGCAGGTGGTTGGAGCGGACGTTGGCGACCGCACGCTGAAGCCGGGCCAGACGCTCTCGGACCTTGCCGCGGCGCCTCGAGCCGCGCTTGCAGCGCGCCAGCGCGCGCTGCGCGATCCGCAGGTCGCGCTCGCGGCGAGACCGCGGACGCACGTTCTCGATATGCCGGCCCTCGCTCGTCGTCACGAGATGCTCGATGCCGACGTCGAGCCCGACGGCCGTCTCCGGCCGGGCATGATCGGCGGCGACGGGGACATCAACCACCAGGCAAACGTACCAGTGCCGGCCCTTCCGCGAGAACGCCGCGGTCTTCACCGCTGCGTCCGGCGGGAGCTCCCGATGCAGCCGCAGGCGCAGACCGCCTGGCAGCGGCTTGAACAGCAGCTTGTTTCTATCGAGCCGAACCCCGGCCCATTCGGCAAAGCCAAAACAGTCCCAGCGGCTCCCGCTCCGGAAGCGCGGGAAGCCGGCCTTCTGGCCGCGCTTCACGCGTCCGAAAAACCCCTTCATCGCGTCGTCGACGCGCCCCAGCGTCCACCGCGACAGGTTCGCGGGGACGTCGCCGTAGTCCGGGTCGAACGACCGGATCTGCGTCAAGGACTTGCACTGGTCGAACCTCGAGATCGAGACCTTCCGCTTCGCCCAGGCGTCGCGGCGCTCCTGCAGCGCGGCGTTGTACAGCTGGCGCTGCGCCTCGCAGAGCCCGGCGAGAACGGCGTATTGGCCGCGGGTCGGCGCCAGCTTGATGCGGTAGGTCAGAAACATTCAGTCAGCGTGTTCTCGTTGTGTTCCATGAAACCATGCCCCAGTCGACAACGATCCGTCAAGGACTCGTTCCAACACCTAAATCCGAATAGCCAATTCTTTCAACGTTACGAGCTTGTAGCCGTGGGCGGAGAGTGTCCTCTCATCCACCACGGACTGGTGCTCCACCTCCTTGATCAGAGGCGGCGCGGGGTCTGGAAGATCAAACAGCGTTGCCTGTTCTAACATCGGTCCCATACGATCTCCTGGTTTAGGCCGCCAACCTGTGCAGCAGTTTCTCGATGTCTGCGACAGTTTCATTGTCGCCATGCATCTTGCTCATCGAGCGCACGCGGGTGGCGACAACTTCAGCAAGCTCCTCTTCGACGGTGTCTTCACCCAGCATCCAGTAGATCTGCGAGAATTTGCCGTCCCGGTGGGTACGGCCTTCAATCTGCTTCATCTGGATTGCACTCCAGCGCAGATCATGGATGACGTTTGATCGTTTTGCGTCGTGGTCGATGAATTCACCCTCGTGAAGGCTGATCGCTTCCTCGACCGTATAGATGCAAACATCGGTTCGTCCGTACTGGAAGTCCAGCCGCTGGGCTTCCTTTTGAGGACCGGTCAGCGAGCCATCGATCGTGCAAACGCGATAGCCGGACGTCTCCAGGGCTTCTTTCAGGACTTGCTGGGTTTCCTTGAAGGCAACGCTGATCGCAACACGCTGGCCCTGCTCAAGCAGATCTTCAACGAGATCAAGGGTGGCTGATGTGCGCAGTAGCGAGGCTTTTTGCCGGAAGCGGAGACGTGCTACCAGAGGATTGATGCTGTCCTGCCCGCCGCGTCGTTCGAGCGCAAGGGCCGACCGGAATTCAGACCAGGCGAGCTGGTAGTTGACTCTGTCTTCCGCGTCCAACGCCACGGGAAGCAGAATGCGGTTGATGGTCGGCCAGCCGGCGATGTCGGTTGGCGAACGGCGGATGCCGGCCGGTACTGCTCCACCGAACAGGAGCCGGCGCATGAGCTCGAGGTCGGCCTCGGACTCGGCCTTGCGGAGCGGGTCCGTGGAATTGCCGCGCCATTCCCATTTGCCGAAAGCTCCTCTGGAGACACCAATGCCTTGAACTTTGCACCACTCCTCGAACTCTGCGAGTTCCTTCAGCTTTGATCCGGTTGTCTCCGAAAGCAGCGGAGCAAGGTAGGCCAATTCCAACGGGGTCTGGCCAGCCGTGGCAGACAACCACATGACGAAATCCGCCTCTGCGTTGAGCTTGAGCGCAAACTTCGACCTGGCGGTCTCGAGATTCCGCAATTTGTGGCTTTCGTCCCAAATGATCGCGTCGAATTCGTAGGGCTCACCGTAGCGCGCAGCCCCCTTTTGGGTCCGGACCTTCTTGATCTTCCGCCGACCACGGGATTTCGTGATAAGGCTTTCCGGGACGTCGAAGAGCCGCTTCAAGCGATCATAATTTACTACGACGATCCGCCGGCCGCCGTCCCCCATCCAGGCAATCGTTCGTCGCCAATGAGCTACCGCCGATAGCGGACACACGATGAGGATCGTCTGAGCCTCCGGCAGCGCTTCCAGAACGGATTTCCAGGCTTCGATGGTCTTTCCTAATCCAACGTCATCAGCGTTCAGAAAGGTGGTGCGCTGGGCCGCGACAGCCCGCTTGAACACCGAGACGGCTTCCTCCTGGTGGGTCCGCAGGATGATGGTTTTCTGCGGGATCGACGGGGTAATCTCGATGCCGTTGAGTTCGTTCTCCTGCAGTCTTTCCCAGGAATAGGGCGGCGCCGCATAGGGCGTCAGCTCAGTTGGCAACTCATCGCCATGGAAAATGTAGGCCTTGGTGGCCTTGTCCCACCGCGCGCCGGCGTCTGAGGCGACGCCCCTGTGGCTGAAAGGCACCTCGAGCACATAGGCTCGCCGGGGGGCCTCGACCCGCTTGGCTGCCTCGGGCGCCGCCTGGCGCAGCAGGAGGTGGCCTGGTTTAGCTGGCCGTGGCGGGCGATTCCTTGCAATTGGCATCGGACAACATCTGTGAACGAAAGGGATTGAGCACCTTCCGCTCCGCTGCGCGCGCGGTCAACCGGTGCGGCAAAAGACGCCTTTGACTGTCCCCAATCAGACAAAACGATGTGGACGACCAAGGATTCGATTCCGCTCTTTCCAAGGACTCGTTTATCTGAGAAATTGACGCAAAGTAGGTAGTGCGACCGGCGCGCGATGCCGCGCGCCGTGACCAGGCAGGGGCTTGAAATGCGGTTGTTCCGGAAAGTAATGGCAGTCGCCGGCATTATCGGGATGCTGGCCAACTCCGCGCAGGCGGCGACCTATTACTATTTCAGGGGTGGCGCCACCGCCCAGACGACGGCGCAAACGCCTCCTCCGCCCAACAATACCGGGACGTTTGCGATCCTCGTGGACGGCCCGTCCGTCGCGCCCCGCGGCGACAACTATGTCGCAACCACCTACACCTACAACAGCGTCGGCTCGGTCACCTACTCGGTGCTGTCGGGCTCCCTGCCGCCCGGCATCTCGATCAATTCTTCCACCGGTAGCATCACCGGTACGCCGACCATCAACGGCCAGACCCAGGCCACCATTCAGGCAATCGACGCCGCCACCAGCAACGTCGCGACCGCCATCCTCACGCTCGACGTGGTCGATCCGTTCGCGATCTCGGGCAACCCTGGCTCGATGGCCTCGGTCAACGCCCCCTATACGGCCGCGTTCTTCGTCTCCGGCGGCTCAACGCCCTACACCATGTCCGCAAGCGGACTGCCGCCCGGCCTGACCTTCAGTTACACCACCGGCGCCATCCAGGGATCGATCTCTGGATCGGCGACGGCCGCCGGCACCTACAACATCACGGTCACGGGCCGCGATGCCAACGGACTCACCGCATCCTATCCCTTCACCCTGAACGTCATCGGCGCGCTCTCGATCGCCGGCACGCCCCCGCTGACCGGCAACGTCGGTACCCCCTACACCGGATCGGTGAGCGCCTCCGGCGGCGCCGGTTCCGGCTATACCTACGCGCTCGCCGCCGGCTCGCTGCCCGCCGGCATCACCCTGAAGAGCGCAACCGGCATCATCAGCGGAACCCCAACCCTCGCCGGCGCCAAGACCGGCATCCGCGTCAAGGTCACCGATGCCGCCGGCGCCACCGCGACGTCGGCTGCCTTCTCGATCACGATCGCAGCGGCGCTGCCGCTGACGATCTCCGGCTCCCCGCCGAACACGGTCGAAGAAGGATTTACCTACTACACCCAGTGGACCGCCAGCGGCGGCACGGGATCCTACACCTTCGCCCAAACCGGCGCGCTGCCGTCCGGCCTCGGCTGGGACGGCGCCGGCGCCCGCATCTCCGGCGTGCCCGCGCCGGGCACCGCCGGCAGTTATCCGGTGACCATCAAGGTGACCGACGCCGCCTCGCACACCGCTACGACTTCCTACACCCTGACCGTCACCGCACCGCCTCCACCGCCGCTTGTGCTGTCGGGTACGCCGTCCTCTTCGGCCTATCTCGACCAATCTTACAGCGCTCAGTTTTCGGCCTCCGGCGGCACCGCTGGGTATGTCTACGCGGTGGCTTCGGGCTCGTTGCCTCCGGGCATCACTCTGGATCCGTCCTCCGGCCTATTGTCGGGGACGGCAACGGCCCTCGGCGCCTATGCGAACATTGTCGTTCGCGTAACCGACTCCAAGAATACGACGGTTGCATCGGCGCCGTTCACAATCACCGTCACGGATGCCACTCCATTGTCCATTTCCTGGGCACCGAAGACCGACTGGACCGTGGGAGATGCGTTCTCGACGACGGTCACCGCTTCCGGCGGCAGTCATGCTCTCACCTACTCGAGCACAGGGACGCTTCCATCGAACGTGCACCTTGTCCCTTCGAGCGGAGCTCTGTCCGGTCAGCTGACACAGGGTGGTCAGTTTGGTCCGGTCACCATCAGCGTGACTGACGGTGTGCGTACCGCGACCACCTCGGCGGCCACCTTCAATGTGAACTGGCCAGCGGTCGTTGTCAGCGGCAACCCGGCGCCGACCGTGACTGTCAACACGGCATATTCGGCGCAGTTCAACGCCTCGGGTGGCGCTGGTGCTCCTTACGTTTACAAGGTGTCTTCCGGCACATTGCCGGGCGGCCTGACTTTGGATTCCAGCACGGGATTGGTTTCTGGCAGCCCTACCACCGCGGGTACCTATCCTGGCCTAACCATCGGCGCCACGGATGCCGGAGGCCTGACCGGGACAAGTGCGGCGTTCTCGATCGAAGTCGATCCGGCGGCGATCCCTCTCACCATCAGTTGGGCGCCCAACCTCACCTACACCGACGGCGACAACATTTTCACGGCGCTCACGGTCACGGGCGGCTCCGGGAATTACCATTTCAGCTATTCGGGGACGCTACCGCCCGAGGTCTCTCAGAACGGCGACGATGCCGGTCAGTATGCCGGCGCGCTCGTTGGCGTCATGACGCCGCCTGGTACCTATGGCCCGATCACGGTCACGGTTTCTGACGGTGTCAGTACGGCCACTACGACTCCCGCGACCTTTGTCGTGAGCCCGGCAGTTGTTCCGGCAATTACGGTGGCCGGCCCTTACATTCCTGGAAGCAGCGACACCTCCACCCAGCCGGGCGCCCCGCTAGCAGGAGGAAACTATGCGGCTCAGTTCGCTGCGTCGGGCGGCAACGGTGGACCTTATGCTTACAGCCTTGTTCTTGGCTCAGACAAGTTGCCGCCGGGTCTTGCGTTCAATCAGTCCACCGGTCTGCTTTCTGGTACTGTGAGCCAGTCGGCCGGCGGCAACTACTACGGCCCAATCCAGATTCGAGCGACCGATTCCGCTGGCAACTTTGGCTTGTCGACTTCATTCTTCATCAACGTCCAGCCTGCGATCTCGATCGACGTGTCGACCAGGCAGGCTGGACGTGAAGGGGTCCCATTCCAGAACACCTATGTCGCGACCGACGGCACGCGCTATTTCAACAACCCGCCGAACGTAAACGGCGGGGATGGCAACTATGTCTGGTCGATCTCCGACAACCTGCCAAATGGTCTCGGCATCGACGTATGGGGCAACATCGTCGGTACGCCAGCGATTGGCACTGCCGGAAGCTACCCGGGGCTTGTCTACACTGTGCAGGACGGCACCGGGGCGACTGTCTCCTCGAATTCCTTTACGTTGCTCATCGAGCAGACGCCGCCACCACCGCCTGTCGTGGTCTCCTATTCCTCGTTCTCCGCGCCCTACCAGGTTGGTCAGTACTTCCAGACGAATCTCTCGGCAACGGGTGGCGATGGCGGGCCGTACACGTTTGCCTTCCAGGGTGCTCTCCCGGTCGGCTTCACATTCAATGGCCAGAGCCTGTCGGCAACCGCGTCGGCTTCCAACGTGGGGACCTGGACCTTCAGTGCGACAGCAACCGATAGCCACGGTAACGCTGGATCGACTTCCTTCCAGGTCGTATTTGCCTATGCACCGCTGCAGCTCAACGGCGGCGCAACGATTGCGGTAAACGTTGGAGACAACATCCAGTCTGTCCTTTCCGCCGCGCAGTACACATTCAAGGCCACGGGTGGCTCGGGTGGCTACACCTTCACGACTGCGTCGGGATCTTTGCCTCCGGGCCTGCTGCTCGGTGGTGCGGATGCGAGTAACGCCTACCTCTCCGGGTCTGTCGGAGCGTCGGCTTCTGGCCTCTATTCGAACATTGTCGTGCAGGTGACCGACTCCGTTGGCAACACTGCCACGGCGAACCCGTTCTCGATTTTCGTCAACACCCCTGGTCCAGTGCTGACCATCGCCGGTAATCCATCGACGGTTGGCTATTTCGGGCAACTGTATCAGACCCAGTTCTTCGCTTCCGGCGGCTCTGGCTCCGGTTATGTTTTCTCGGGGATCAATTTCCCGTCGCCAAATTTGAGGATCGACGCGAGCACAGGCATTGTCCAAGGCTCACTCGTTCCCGGCACCTATCCGAACTTGCAGGTGCAGGTCACCGATTCCGGTGGCAATACGGCTTTGTCGCAACCGTGGACGCTCACGGTGCCGAACGGACTGTCGTTGTCTATTCCGAGCCCGATCAAGGGCAAGGTCGGTCAGCCCATTGATCCGGTGCAAGCGGTCGCTTCGGGCGGTACGGGTACGGGCTACAAGTTCGCGATGTGGGACTTCTCGCCAACACTGCCCGCTGGCCTGACGTTCAACGCGTCGACGGGCCAGATCACGGGCACCCCACAGGAGACAGTCTCCAATTCGAATTACCGCGGGCAGGTGATGGATTCGGCGAGTAACTTCGCCTCCTCGAACTATTTCGAGATCGATATCCAGGCACCGCTGGTGTTCGCGGGTACGCCAGATCCGGATGCCTATGTAGGTTACGACTATACCGCCACCGTGCCGAAGGCTTCCGGGGGTGACGGGATGTCGTGGTCGTTCACTTACGCTTCGATCGGCGCAACGCTCCCGCCAGGGCTCACCCTAAATAACCGCGGATTGATCGTGGGTACGCCGACGACCCCTGGTGTCTATGGTGGCATTCAGCTGCAGGTTACCGATTCGAGCGGTAACACCGCGACCAGCGCGGTGTTCTCGATCACCGTGCACGCAGTGAACACCACGCAACCGGTTGTGGCCTGGTTTCAGACCAACGGGTTCGCGAACGGCAGTCCAGCGGCGCAGCCGGGCAACCATTATTCCATCCAATCTATCTCGACGGGAGCCAACACACCGGTGACCGTGCAGGTGGCTGCGGCTGGAGGGAAGTCGCACACGTACAACTTCTCGATCACCCCGGGCTTCGAGGGCGCAAACATCTCCGTGTCGCCATCCGGTCAGTTCTCTGCAACTTTCCAGACCATGGGCACGTACCGGGTCAGCGTCCGTGCGACAGATCCGGCGTCTGGCATGTACGGTGACACGCCTGCGCTCGTTATCCAGGTGACGGACCTTGCGATCAGTGCTGGACCTGATCTTTCCGTCCCGGGTGGACACAGCATTTTCATTCCGATCACGACATCTGGTGGAACCGCACCGTACAAGTACAGCAAGGGGGGCGGAATGCTGCCGGCTGGTGTCTATATCGATCCAGACACCGGAAACGTCATGGGCGGCCTTGCGGGGCTGGGACAAGGAGGCATCTATCAGTTCTCCGTCTTCGTAACCGACGCCAAGGGGCTTACCGCGGACACAGGTGTCGTCAGCATCGGCGTGATGGGGGCGATGGGCTGCTTGTTGGTGGGCGTCGGTCCATGGGGGGTTGTTGGTGGTGGTCCGGCAGTGGTTGGCGCCGGCATCGAGCCGTCGCCAAATTACCCCGACTATTATGGGCTCGGACCAAACGCCACGATTGAACCACTGAATGTCACCGGACCCGGTTACTATTCATTCCACGTCATTGCAGGCTGGATCGATATTCCGTGGGATAAAGCAAACTGTTTTGATGGGTACATCACCGTTCGCTACGTCGAAGGACTTGATCTCTTCACGCCTGGGCTTCGCTATGGTGTGGCGGGTGCTTCGTTCACCTATCAGGTGCAAACGACTGGCGGCGGCGGCTACAACTGGTACACGGCCTCGCCGTTGCCGTCGGGGCTGCACATCGATCACGACAGTGGCCTGATTTCCGGAACCATCGCTCCTACAGCGGCCGGCTCCTACGACGTGATCGTGACCGCGATGGACCAGTACGGCGAGTTCGTCCAGGACGTGCTGCAGATCGCGGTCGCTCCGGGATACTAACGTCTCGGGCTGAAGGAATTACATGAAGAACGCGGTCATCGAAGGGTTCGACGCACGTCATCAGCCGCGCGAGAAGAACGATCGCTGGGTCGGAGGAGCCGGAGGCAGCCTGGAGTCCGAGTACGAACAAAGAGCAAAAGAAAACAGAGATGATTGGGAATTGATCCGCCGCAAAGAACCTCTCCCATTTCACGATAGCCTAGAGCCCAAGTTCATTCGTTTCGGTGATATCCCGAAGGGAGAGAGATCGAGCGTCGGCCAATCTCCGAATTGGATTTACACTATGCTGGACCAAGGCAAGGGCACTCGCCTCAAGGGCGTTAGCGTCTATCGCGCCAAATACAATTCAAAGAGAAATCTTTGGGAGATTGACACCAGAAGCTCCGGCTTAACCGAAGGAGGTTACGCCTCACTCGGAGAGCTTCTGGCGAGCCAAGATACTCACCTTAGCGAATTTGTTGGCGGCGGTCACCAGTACGACGAGAATGGAAATTATCTCGGATGGATTGCTCCTGATCCGAAGATCATCAAGAATCCAGAGAAGAACATTCGTCCCATCTATTTGGTAACTGGCAAAGAGCTTGGTGAAGAAGGCACCGATGGCGAGCCGCTTCTCAGGAACGTCAAGACCTTGGACAGATTGTCGGTTCAGGAGCTGGTTCACCCCGGTTACTTCAATCCGGACACGGACATCTACTTGGAGAACAATCCAGGAGCCTTCAGGAGGAAGTTGACCAAGACCTTCTGTGAAAGCGCAGAGGATCAGCCGGCACCTTCTCCGTAGGTCGAAACTCCGACAGCCGATGCATCTCCTCTCTCTAAGTCGCCGTCATTAGGGATGGTCACCTTCCTCGCCAAGGGCAGCGGAAGGGTGGTTAACGGCGGCTCATGTACGTTCTCCGATCACCGGAGGAGCCGTCTTGATGCGAACCGCCGCCATCGCTTTGGTGAAGCCGGCGAACGACAGCGCATTTTATTTTTCGGTCGATTTCTCCAAGGATTCCTCAATTTTCATCGTGCCACTTGCAGGATCCCCGCACATCCTCGTCGCATGAACATGCATCCAGACATTGCACGCCGCCGGCCGGCGCCGCCCGAATTCGAAAATTCCCTTGCGCGGCACGAATCTTCGCTGCGCAATCTGGCAAGCTCGTTGTGTCGCAGCCATGACAAGGCCGAGCGCCTCGTTCAGGTTGTCCTCGCCAAGGCGCGCGCCGAGCACGGGTCTTTTGACCGAACAGGCAACCTGGCATCCTGGCTGATGAAGCGGATGCGCAACGAGTTCAACGCAACGCTCACTGCCTCAACGGCCGTCGATCTGACGACAGATACCAAGGCCAAGCCAGTCCAAAGTGCCAAGGCGGCGGCCGCGCTGGTTAGCCCCGTCGTCGACAAGGTGACAACCAAGGCAAAAGCGAAGGCGAAGGCTGTCGAGGCCTCCGGCGATTTTCGCGTCATCGACATCAGGCCGTTCCTGAACAAGCTCCAGACGCCCAAATCAGAGGATCTCGGCGTCCCACCCGAACTCGCCTGGATCGATATCGAGCTCTTGCGGGTTGACGTGAAGTATCAGCGAGAGATCCTGCGGAGCGGTCGCAAGAACGTCATTGAGATTGCAGCACACTTCGACTGGAGCCGGTTCGCGACAGTTATCGTCGCCCGGATCCACGACGGCCTTTATGCGATCGTCGACGGTCAGCACCGGACCACGGCCGCCGCCTGCCGCGGCGTCACCAAGGTGCCCTGTCAGATCATCCAGGCCACCCCGGAGCAGCAGGCAGCAGCCTTTGCCGCCATCAACGGCAACGTGACGAAGATGACCCCGCTGCAGCTGCATGCTGCTCGCGTCGCCGCCGGCGATCGCAAGGCGCGTGAGCTCGATCGCGTCTGTGCCGAGGCCGGTGTCGAAATCCTGCGCTATCCCGTTCCGGCCAACAACATCAAGGCGGGGCAGACGTTGGCAGTCTCTTGCCTCTCTGATGCCCTCAAGACTTTTGGCGCCGAGACGCTCGGGGCGGCGCTTAGCTGCCTGACGCAAACCGGTGGAGGCAATGTCGGCCTGTTGCGCAGGCCCGTCATCCGCGGTCTCTGTCAGGTGCTCTCGCAGCGGCCGAAGCTCGTCGCCAACCTCTCGTCGGCGATCCGGAAGGCAGAGGAAATCGACTTCGACACCCTGCTGGAGGATGCCTCCGTGGAGGCGCGGCGCACCCGCAGGCAGGTGGCAAGCGTCATCATCGAGAAACTCGCGGAGCCGTTCGGACCGCCGGCCAATCTACGCAAGGCCGCCTGAGGAGAGTCCTGGATTCTGCGAGCGCGGCGAGGGCTTGTATTAGGTCGTCAATCTGGTGTCGGACGCTGCCCCTCACTCTGTCAAGAGATTGGTCGGCTAAGCGCTCGGCGACGGCGGCACAAAAAAACCTCCCGCGAGGGAGGCTTTTTCGATCTCCGTTCGGAGAAATCTTGGCGGCTTAGGCCAGCGCGTCCTTGGCGGCCTTGACCGGGCGGGCGCGGACGATCTTGCGGGCCGGCTTGGCCTTGAACATCATCTCTTCGCCGGTGAAGGGGTTGGTGCCCTTCCGCGCCTTCGTCGCGGGCTTCTTGATCACAACGAACTTGGCGAACCCGGGAACGAGGAACACGCCGTTCTTCTTCAGCTCCTTGTGGCCGATCTCGACCAGGTTATCCAGCACGCCCTTGACCTCGCGCTTGGACAGCTCGGTGGTGGTTGCGATCTTTTCGATGAGTTGCGACTTCGAGAGTTGAGTTGCCATGGGTTCTCCTTGATTCGGCAAACCAGCTTATGGCCGACTTTTCTCGAGAAACCAAGGTTTTCAGCGATTCCTCACAGGGAATGCTTAATTTCCGTTCACGAATAGCGAACCTAAGGTTTTCGGCGGAGGTTCGCCGGGCGCCTCCGCCGAAGGATTTATTTACGTGGTGGATCGAAGCTCCATGGTGGTGCCCGCACACGATGGAGGATGGCATGATTGGGGGATGCTTCTTCCAATCACCGGTAACCTCGATGCGCTTTCTGACAGCTCTCACCGTCATCCTGCTCCTCGTTGCGTCACGAGCGGCGACGTCGGCTGTCCTCGTCACTGTCGATAAGGGCCGCCAGTCGATGCAGGTGGACGTCGACGGAAAGGCGCTCTGGACCTGGCCCGTCTCGACCGGCACCACAAACGGACATCGCACGCCCAATGGGAGCTTTCCAGCATTGTGGCTCGACGAAAACCATGCCTCGTCCAGGTACGAGAACGCTCCCATGCCGAATTCGATCTTCTTCACCAAGCTCGGTCACGCTATCCACGGCAGCTTCGCAGTGAGCCACCTCGGCCGACCCGCTTCGCATGGCTGCGTGCGGCTGGAGCCGGCGAATGCCAAAAAGCTCTTTCAGCTGGTCGGCCGTAATCGCGCCGAGACGACCATCGTGATCCAAGGCGAAGAA
Source organism: Bradyrhizobium sp. USDA 4341 (assembly GCF_054063755.1). Classification (NCBI taxonomy): domain Bacteria; kingdom Pseudomonadati; phylum Pseudomonadota; class Alphaproteobacteria; order Hyphomicrobiales; family Nitrobacteraceae; genus Bradyrhizobium; species Bradyrhizobium sp. USDA 4341. Next base: position 896,642 of record NZ_JBSSGO010000001.1, read on the forward strand.
CCTGGGCCAGCACAGGGCACACCTATCCCAGCGCATGCGAAATCGAAAGTCATTGCGCGCAGATCCGGAGCCGCCGTGGAGGACGCGCCGACCGCTGGAAGCCCGTCGGAGCGTGAGAGCTATGAGGTCCGCTACTACCGGGACCGAATGGAGCCTGGAGCCTACTGAGCCAAGGATTCGGTGGGAGCGCGGGGGAAATCTCACCCGCGTCCTTGCCCGATCCCGGCTTCAGCGGTAGCGCCATCATAACCCTTTTCTTCAGGAGCCTGCCGTGATCCCGAACCGCCGCATTGTCCTTGCTTCCCTGGCCACCCTGACCTTCGCGACGTCCGCCGTCGGCGCCATCGAGGTTGGCGAAGTCGCCTTTACCGAACTCCTGGCAACCCCCTCGCCGCTCGGCGACATGACGCTCGGCTCGAAGGATGCCCCTTCGACCATTGTCGAGTATGCCTCGATGACCTGCCCACATTGCGCGGCCTTCTCCGAAGACGGCTTCCTGAAGCTGAAGAAGGATTGGATCGACACCGGCAAAGCCCGCTACGTCTTCCGGGAGTTCCCGCTCGACATCAAGGCGGCTGCTGCAGCCGTCGTCGCCCGGTGCGTCGCCAAGGACGATTCCGAAAAGTATTTCACCGTGCTCGGTGCTCTCTTCCGCACCCAGAACTCATGGGTGGGCGCGGAGACCGCGGTTCAGTTGCGAAAGATCGCGGCCGACAACGGACTTGATGCTGCGGGCTTCGATGCCTGCCTGAAAGACGATTCCAAGCTGGTTGCCCTCAAGACCGTGCAGGATGCCGCGATCAAGCTGAAGGTGAATTCGACCCCAACGTTCTTCGTCGACGGCAAGATGATCAAGGGCAATGCATACGACGAGATCGTCAAGGCGCTCGAGGAGAAGGCCGGCCACTGAGCCGGCACTTCTTCAGGGCGTCGCGTCGTAGGCCGCAATCAGCTCTGCGGTGATCGGCGGCACTGCATTCAACTGCTCGCAGCGCTTTCTGCAGATATCCTCTGCGAGCGCCGGGTTGGCCTCGTCCTCGAGGTACACGACTTCTCCAGTGTGTCGGTTCCAGATCAACCATTGGGCGAGGTCGTTCGCGTAGATAAACGGATAGTCGAGACCAAAAGATCGTCCGTCGTTGCGAAACTGCGCCGGAATGATATCGCCGACCTTTTTCAGGGTGACTGTCATCGCTTCCGCTCCAGATTAAGGTGCCGGTGTCGGCTCCAGGATGCCCATGTGACCGCGCGCGTAGCGCAGGGCCTCTTCCAGCATCTCCTCTGTCGTCGCCTTCAGGCAGTAGCCTTCCAGCTCGGCGAAGCGGTCTTCGGGCAGTATCTTCTCGAGTTCATTGAAGAACAGGTTTTGCGCGTCGATCTGACGATCGCTTCCCCAGTCATCTTTGGCTTCGCTGGTGGTATCGACTGGAACCGGCTTGGCCTGCTCGGCGAGGGCAACGAGTTCATCGTATGTTTGGATCATGGGTTCAGCTCCGCGTGGTCGAGATGACTCTATCGAACTTGGTGGAATTTCGCGAACCTGATCTGCTGCCGGCGCCGGCGTCTGCTTCGGGATCTCACCAAGATCGATTGCTAGCCGCCAGCGCCCGAGATCAGTGATCTTGTTTTCCCGATCGAGGTAGCCTCCTTTGCGCAGCGAGTGCTTGGTCCCGTTCCAGCCACCCCATGCCGACTGTCCGTGGATTCCCCAAGTTGGGTTACCGTGGTCGCGGGCGCCAATGAGTGCTCGTCGTTGAGCGGATGACAGCGCCTTCATGCCGGCTCTCTGGCACGGTCAGCGGATCCTGCTTGCCCCTGTTTTGCCAATCTCCGACGGGCGGCCCACACCTCCTTCGCCGTGGCCGGATCTCCGAGGCTGCCGGTCGCGCGCCGATTCGAAGCCATCAAGCCGTACTGTCGGTAGGTAATCTCAACGGCGCCGGCCTTGACCGCGAGGGCCCGCTTGGCGAGCGAGACGTCGTAGTGGTCGTCCTGGTACCAACGCCGCGCCACGCCGATCCGTGCTGCCATTGCGTGCAGCTCTTCCTCAGTGTCCGCGATCATGTGGCTCATCTTCATCGTGTACCTGCCGACCCGGAACTCACCGATCGGATAACGATGCATATCGTCGATGTAGACAGTCATCCAGACCTCCGACCTTGAACGATCCCGTTTTAGACGCGCCCGTAGCCCGAATCCTTGCTCTCAATGCCCAACGTCAGGGCTTTCTCCGCCGAGCACGCGTGCTATCGCGAGCATGTCTGACCAGGATTGCTCCTTCAGGGCGCCATCCTTGAGCAGCAGGGCAGGATGCAGGACCACGCGGGCCGGAATGATGATCTCGCCGTCGTCATATTCGTGCCAGACCCCGGTCTGGTCGAAGACGTTACCCGGCAAACCGAGCATCTCGCGTCCGACATTGCCGCCCACAAGGACGATGACCTGAGGCTTGCAAAGTGCGATATGCCGCCGGAGGAACGGTTTGAGCATATCCGCCTCCTCCAGGGTCAACGCGCGGCCGCCGAGCGTAGGCCAGGGCGAGAAGTTCGCCATGTAGGTCGACCTTCTGGTCTGTTCGATCCCGGCCAGCATGCCCTGCCAGAGCTCTCCAGCCGCGCCGGCAAGCGGACTGCCATCCAATCCCACTGGACCGGGCTGCTCCAGGATAGCGACGAATGGCGAAGTCGGATCGCCCCAGCCAAAGCAGTAGCGATCGGTGAGTTCGCGCAGGGACAGGGTCAGGTTCTCAAGCAGAACCTGCTCTAGCGTTACGATATCCTCCGCTTCGGCGATGGCTTCGTAGACTTCAGGCGCAAGCGGATCAGGCGTCACAAACGATCATTCCAATTGAGAATCGAAGAAATGCGACTATAACGCGTTGAACCTGCATCACCGGAGCGCCAAATCGTTAATACTACCGGAATTCACGTCTTGAGCGCTCCTGGCTCATGAGGCAGAAAAACCCTCCAAGGATTCGATGGAGGCTCGAAAGATGGCGTTACGAGAACTGCGGCGGGCGCTGATCGGTCTGGTACTGCTCCTCGGGTCCGTTGTGCCGGTCGCGGCAGGCACCTTCGCCGAGGGAATTGCCGCCAAGGAGGCCGGCGATCTCACCAAGGCGGCCTCGATCATGCGGGAACTGGCCGACAAGGGGGATCCAGTCGCCGCCTACAATGCCGGTCTTGCCTATGCGAATGGCCAGGGCGTCGAGCGGGACGACGGGACCGCCGCGAGCTTGTTTCGCAAGTCGGCGGAGGCCGGTTACGACAAGGGGCAGCTCCTGCTCGGGATCATGTATTCCTACGGCCGTGGGGTGAAAGCTGATCCGGCCGAAGCCGACAAGTGGTATGCTCTTGCTGCTGATCAGGGTAACCCCAACGCGCAGTTCTCGTTAGCGAATGCCTTCATGAACGGGACCGGCGTGACAAAGGACCAGGGCAAGGCCGATGTTTGGCTGCGCCGGGCGGCCGCGCAAGGATATCCCAATGCGATGGTGACGCTCGGGGCGGCGCTCGCCGACGGCGCCGGCGCTGAGAAGGACCTGGTGGGCTCTTACACCTGGCTCTCGCTTGCGATGGACGCGGTCGACGGCGATAAGCCCAAGGCCCTGACGAAGGCGTTGCGCGAGGAGATCGCCAAGCATATGACGCCAGAGCAGATTGCTAGCGCCGAGACGCGGGTCAAGGACTTCAAGCCCGTCGGCGAGAACTCCGAAACCAGCCACAAGACCGAAGCCGCGCCGAAATGAGCAAGTCACCCTCGAAGGCAGAACTGGCCATGACCCGGGCGATCGAGGTCCTGCTCGAGGGTGGTTTCGTGCCCGATGGTGAGACGGCCAGCGCGACCGTAAGGTCAGAATCGTCAACCTCTCTGGTGCTCGGCGGCGCCGGAGGGCGATTGACGAAGGTGGGCGGTCGGGCGCGCTTCAGCCTGCCGGGAACGGACTGGAGGGCGACCGTAGGCAAAATGACGACCACATTCTATCGGGTGGTCGATGGCACGACCTTTGACATGAACGCGTTCAGCACGTCCGAGGATGACCGGCTGGGGCGCGCAGTCGCCGCGGCTTCCGCGCAAACGCACGCATCCTCTGAAGAGGATCATTCGGACGCGGCGAGCCTCCGGGCTTGCCGGGGGACGTAGTAAAGCTGTCCGCATCGCGGCGCGTGATGCGTTGCCCGCGCTTATCAAATTTCGCTTCCGAGGACTTAAACGATGGACCAGGTCACCAAGCACGATGTCCGCCTCACTTATCGGGACATCCATGACGTCCTCATTCCAGTTGGAACGCCGGCGAAATGGATCGAGGGTGGCTCCGGTGGTTGGGCGGTCGAGCCGAAAGCCGTGCAACTCCTCAGCAAGACCGCCGCGCTTTTCAAGCACGACAGCGCGTACTTCTACATCTGGGTTGGCGAGGCAGATCTCGAGCCCAAAGATTCCGCGGAATTGTCGTTACCGCGCCCCTGAACTCACGGAGCTCAGATCGCCGGTTTACCCGTGCCGGGTCGCGACTCGTACGCGGCGAGAAGCTTCCGCATATCGGCTGTTAACTCGCCCTCGTCATCGAAGACTTCTACAGGTTCGAAATCCGGATCTCCGATCCGCTCGGCGTAGAGAGGCCATGGATGTCGGCTGTTGAGCGGCCGCACAAGGCGGAATTCATCATCGCCGACGTGAAGCGGCAGGTTTTCGATGAAGATCGAACCATCATCGGCACGCTGGCGGATCTCAAACTCGGAAACAGGCTCATCTGTGAAGCGGGCCGAGTGACTGGGAACCTTCTCCAGGACGATGTAGAGCCGCCCGTAGCATTTCAGGAGCGACGACTCATTGAAAAGGTCTCGCGGGATGACGCGTTGATAGCTCATTGCCCGCCCGGACAGCTCCAGACGTGCCGGACCTGGCCCGCGACGTACTGGGCCTTCCAGCAGGCCGGATTCTCGCTCTCGTAGTCGTAATTGAACGCGTAGGCATCGCGGGTGCGATATTCGTTGCGGAACCCGCGGACCGGCGCCGGTGCTGCTGTTGTGTTCTGTTCGAAGATCATTCCGCCGGCGACTGACGTGCCCTCCGCGGCCACCCCATAGCCAGCCGCGCCGCCGTAGGTTCCGACATAGCCCGCCGCATAGGGGATGCTGTTGTAACTATCGGACCCGTGCACGATGCCGTCGAGTTGCGCCTGCGCTCCATAAGCGGTACTGCGCTCGACCTCCCGATAGGCGGGATTGTAGGCGTAGTTGGCTCCGATGTAGCGGCCATGGAAGGCGCCTCGATGCAGGCCCACGCCGACCGGCGGCAGCTGGGCCGGCGCGACGAAGTCATGAGAGATATAGGTCTCACGCTGGACGATGACGCCGTGGTGGCGGTGATGGGGCCGGTGGTTGCGCCCCTCGATCACGTCACCACCGGCAAACGCTGCCCCCGACGCGGCCACAATGGCAATCAGCAATGCCGAAGCTGAAATGAACGTGGAACCCTTGTTCATAGCGATCTGTATCCTTCGTGTGCGCCCCTTGTCGCGCGTGGTTGCAAGCCTGCCGAGCCCGACGATTGTAACTCAACACTAACACTGGAGGACGGAACTGGTTCAAGCAGGCGGTAAATACTGCCGCGTCGGTCTGCTCATAAATAAACGCTAACCCGCGCTTGACGACAAAGCAAACCAATCCTTGGCGGTATTCGATGGGTTTAAGCCATCAATTTCGAACCCTGGCGCGGAATTTCTCTGTCCCCGGCGGGTCTGCGAGGGCCCCGCCGTGCCTGGCGAACTCGGTCAACATGTCGATCGCCAGGGTCAACCGGGGCATCGATCAGATGCAGGAATGCCCGTCTGCCCGGTTTCCCGGGCGCTTTTGTTTCGCTCCGGATCACGAGCCAGCCCTCTGACCGGGTCAGCTCGATGTAAAGCGTATCCCCTCCTTCGGCTATGCGCGGCGCAAATCCATTCCTTCGAGCGTGGCACAATTCAGCGTCCAGGCGTCGACGGCGCCGCCGGCGAAGCGAGCCTTAACGAGTTCGCGCAGCGGCTTCTGCTTGAGCAGCTTACGTCGGCGCCGATTGCGGCAACGACTCGTTCGTTGCCGCAATCTTCGATCTGGGTGCGGCAGAACCAAATTTAACTGGATTTCGGCGGGCATTATCTACCGTGAGGACACAAATTCACGGTCGATCCAGTAGCACTCTTTCGCCCCGGTTGGCCGCGCACATGTCAGGTCGGCATCGTCTGCGATGTCGCCTGGGAGAATGGTCTCACCCTTGTTGAACGTGTGGCAGGACTGGCCGGACAGACCGAGTGCAAAGTTGTACGCCTTCATGTCGCCGCGCACGAGCACCGCTCGCAGGTCTCTGTAATCCTTCGGACGCATGCACCCGTCGACGGTCTCTGTCGTGAACAGCTCGCCAGCCTTCGGCTTCTGTGGGTCGATAATGAGAGAGGCCGCAGCCAAAATGGAAGTCAGAGCCAGAAACCAGATCAAAAACTTTCTCACACTCCACTCCAACAAATGCTTGAAATCACTTCTCTTTTCATGGAGGAGTGGTTTCTATCAGACCGAGCAGCCGGATGTCTAGCAGAAGTGGAACGCGATTTCGTCGTCGCCAAGCTCGCCCGCGAAGTGGAGACCCGCGTCGTACACACGCAGACCCGAGCGGTCCTTGTACGTGACCTTCGTTTAGCGCCGTCGACCCGGTCGCGGTCGGCGATGAGATGAGTGCTATGAGGTAGTTGGAGCCAACGCCAGTTGTTCGTTGCAAGCGCCTCGGCGCGCACTCGCTGGGTTACAGCGTCCTCCTGCGACTCCGGCGCAGGAGCGAAATGGAAAACATCGTGAAGAACGCCACCTGGCCAATCATGGTCAGGATGATATCGATCGCCCGTCGTTTCGCAGTGTTCGGAACTTGTCTCATGTGATCGACGATTTCAGGTGACGTGGAAAGCCCAAAGTTCAAGCGTTGAGACCGGCGAGCACGGTCGCGATCTCCTCGGGAAGCGGCGGTTCAGGAGCAAGGCCGTCGATGCGAAACCGGATCAAGTAGCGCTCTGCGGCTTGGGCGAGCTCGTGAGCCTCGTTGTGGCCGCGGGCTGTGTCCGGATCGTCGTCATCTCGCGACATTTCGTCGTCGGCGCAATGAGACACTATGGCGGCATAAGCAGTGCAGAACCTCGTGATCATTTCGCGACCGCGCCGGCCGCCAATGAAGGCCTGATAGGCATCTCTCATGTCGATGAAGGCTTCGATTCCCGGCCGCGGCAGCCAAGCCGCTGCCTTGCGAGCTCTCTCCATGATCTGTGGGGCACACATTGAAAGACTATCGGGGGCGAAGTCCGACCACGGGACCGACCGATCCACGCGTTCGATGAGCGGACCCTCCTGGACATAGTCCTCATGGACATTGCCGGATTCGATGAGCCTGCGCACGTACTCGGTGACCTTTTCCTGCTCGTGCATGCCAAACACCGCGTTTACCCAGCGACTGCGCGGATAGTCGTTGTGAAACAAGACTTCGAAGTCCAAACCGTGAGACCGATAGTCCACCAGCAGCCGCGGCTCCGGACAGGAACGATGCAGAATTCCATCGATCAGGAGGTAATTGATCGCTTCCGCCTGGATTTTCTTCACGACCTCCTCCCGCCATGAGTGGATCACTTCCCGAACCGCGATATCGTTCGCTTCCGGGAGCGCGCGCACAGGCTCTCGCAGCGGGATATCGCAAGCCTGCTTGCCGATGGCATGGAAGGGGCTGTCTTCCCAATCGACCCCGGCCTTGCCGGCGGCACTCTCGAGGAGCCTTAGATCTACACTTGGGATGCCCTCATCGGTGCTCAGCGGCAAATAGAACCGACCTCCATGGCGACGAACTTCCTGAAGGTAGAGTTCATGGTCCTTCTGGCTCGGGTTCGGATCGATCACGCAAGCGATCGGCGCCTCCGACGAGCTCGCCGCCTCGAAGGCCACTGGCAAGACACCCCGGATATAGACCGTTTCTGCCTTCCGGTGGCCCGAACGAATGAAGCGCACCGGGTACGGAAACGCGAGGTCGACGATTGATTGCGGCATGCGAGGCACCCGAGTCCTACGGTCAATGGCCGCGGACAATTGCACGCGCTCATGCAAGCCCGAAGGTTTGGCTATCCCTGGGCGGCCCGCATGGCAGGGAATTGAAGGACGACGGCCTTCTCCTGTTCACCGGGAGCCTGCTCGTTCTCGTCGATTGAGACCTCGGCAGCCAACTCGAGCCCGGTCGAGCCGAGGCACTCCTTGGCGAATTGGTTGAGGTCAGCGGGACGATAGAGACCGTTCGCCGGCAGCACGATGTCCGCACACCAACAATCCTGGTCGCCCATGTTCTCAACCAGATCGATTGACGAGAGAAGTGGTGCGAAAGCGCCGAGCCGCTCGGCAAAGTCGAGCCGAACCTGCGCCGGATCTTCGTCGACGTCCACCATCGCAACCAGATAGGCGCGGGCGTTGCCGACCAGCGAATAGCCGGACTTTCCCAGCACGTCTTCGGCGCTAAGGCTGCCTGGCCGATGCATCATCCCGTCTGGATACCAAACGCGGAAGAGTTTCCGCGGGCCGTGCCTTTCGGCGTCGACCCAGTCCGCCATGCGGACAAGCCCTTCGTCCAGGGAAGCAAAGGCCATCGCGTTCTGGCATTCCCCCTTTGGTCCGATAGCGATCAGGCGCCATTGTCCGTCGTCGGTCGGATCATAGCACAGTTCCACCTGTTCACCGTTCCGGGTCGCAGAGAGGAAGCATCCTCCGAAGCCCATGCGGATTTCGCCAGGCACTTCACTTTTCAGATTATCAACCGACTGCCCGACCATTCACCGCTCCCGCCTCAGAAGGCATCATCTGCACGATTGGTCGACGAATCTTGTTCTTTGATCAAGGATTCGATTGCACGATGATGGTGGATAACGGGGAAGCGCTTCTCCGGAGATTTCCGGTCAAATAATTGATCTGAAATGGTTTCTTCAGCCAGCTTGCGGCAGCTTGTAAAGCCTCTCGAAATTGGCGGCCGGGCGGTTCTTTCCGGCTTGAACGCCGCCATAAACAGTGCCGCCAATGATGACGAGGACGATGCATCCGAACAACGCAAGGGCCTTCAGCAAAGGATCGAATATTGCGGTCATCGCTCGCTCCATGGCGAACCAGGCGATCACACCGGCCAGCAAGGCAATGCGCCCGTCGAGCATCGCAATGGCGCTCCAGAACCATTGCCAGCCGAGTATTGTGAATGTGAGTGGATTGGTGAGGAAGAGTGACATTTTTTCTGAAACCCGTGAATCCTTGTGACGGGGTTTTCAGGATGCGGGTGTGCCGGCGCGAGTCAAAGGTAGGTCGCCGGCTATCAACAGAAGAGATCTCAGCCTGGCAGCGCTACAAGGTTCACGCTCAATCGATCTGCAAGCGCCTGCCGTACAAGTGCCGCATCGTAGTCGACTTTCGGATCATGGCCCTTGAGCAACGCGCAGACGGCGCCTACTTCGAGGACCTCCTTTATGCGCCAGCCGTCATCTCCACGCAGCCAGTCCCGAAAGTCCCTGTTGTCGAGGAACACCTCTTCCAGGCCGAAGGTGAGCCGCGCGACCGAATTTCTCACCGCATCGGCAGTGATATGGTTCGAACTGGCTGAACTTTCCCGAGGGAAATTGAACTTGTCCATGAGGATTCCAGACGTTGGATGGGCGATTTAGGAGGTTAATCTACCGGTGCACATCTGATCAGGCCACAGCCTCATCCTGAGCGACGATCTCCTCAGCTTCCCTCAGGTTGATCGATGCGACCCGGCTCACGCCCTTCTCGGCCATGGTGACGCCGTACAATCGGTCCATCCGGGACATTGTCATCGCGTGGTGGGTCACTACGAGGAAGCGGGTCGCGTCCTCCTTGCAGAGATCCTCCATCAGCGAACACAGGCGATCGACGTTCGCGTCGTCGAGCGGGGCGTCGACCTCGTCGAGGACACAGATCGGCGACGGACTCACCAGGAAGGCTGCGAACACAAGCGACAGAGCCGTGAGCGCCTGTTCGCCCCCCGACAGCAGCTGCAGCGATTGCATCTTCTTGCCAGGCGGCGACGCATAGATTTCGAGTCCGGAGGACAGCGGGCTGTCACCGTCGATCAGCTTCAGTTGGGCGTGTCCGCCACCAAAGAGACGCGTGAACAAGAAGCGGAACTTGTCATCGACCTTGATGAAGGCTTCCTCAATGCGCTGCTTGGCCTCGCGGTCGATTTCGGCGATCTGGTCCCTCAGCTTGGCGACAGCCTCTTTCAGCTCGTCGCGTTCCTTGACCAGCTTTTCGCTGTCGCCGAGCGTGGTTGCAAGCTGCTCTTCGGCCAGCATGTTGACGTTGCCAAGCTGTTCGCGCTCGCGCAAAAGCTTGTTGTGGCGCTGCTCGGACGCTTCAGCCGATGGCAGTTCAGCACCCGGCTCGATGCCTGCGAGAGCCGGAAGCTCGGCCGGACCACCGCCGGTGCGCTCAAAAATCTGCCGTTCTACCTCGGCACGAGACTCCTGGACCGAAGTGATCGCCTCGATCAACCGGCTGCGCTCCTCGCGCAGCCCGCCAACCAGCACTTCAGCGTCACGCTGCTTGATCTCCGATGCGACTGCCGCCTGCTCCGCGACGCTCAGCGCGGCGGCTACCGACGCAAGCGCTTCGCGGGCCGTCTCGATCTCCATCTGGGCCTGTTCGGCAATCCTGGCTGCTTCTTCCGGCGCCTTGTCGAGGCGCTCGCATTCATCCTCGCCTTGTCGGATCCGGCGGTCCAGGTCTGCCAGTCGCTCGTCTGCGCCGGCCAGCCTGCGGGTGTGATCGGCCTCCTCTCGCGCAATCGCGCTCATGCGGTCGCGGCGCTCGCGCTGCGTTCGCAGCGCCTCTTCCATGATAGCCCTAGCGCTCTCACCGGCCTTCTTGGCTTGGCCGAGCTCGTGGCGCCTCGTCTCGAGCTGGCTCTTGATTTCGTCCGAGTTCGGCGCCCCTCGGAGTGCCTCTTCGGCCTCAAAGGCGGCTTCCCGGGCGGCAGTCTCTTCTGCCTCGAGCGAAGCAACCTGCTCGGTTAGCGCAGTGAGCCGGGCTTGTGCCTCGGCATAGGCCCTCGTTGTCCCGTCCCGGCGCGACCGCGTCGCGCGTTCGGCCTCGCCGGCCGCAGCGAGCGCGCGCCGCGCTTCGTCCTCGGCGCTCTTGGCGGTGCGTACGGCGAGGGCCGCCTGCTCGATCCGCTGTTTTGCGCCTTCGCGGCGGGCGACCACAGCGGGAAGCGTTTCTTCGATTTCCTTGCGTCTAGCTTCAATCGCGAGCCGCTCGGCAGTCCCGTCACCGGCGTGTTCGCTGACGTGACCATCCCAGCGCACGGTGGCGCCATCCTTGGACACGATCGTCACGCCCGGCTCGAGCCGACCGGCCCAGGACAACGCCTCCTCCCGGGTGTCCACGACACCGATCCCCATCAGCTTTGGGACCACTTCACCTGGCGCCTCAACGAAAGCATCCAGTCGATCCACACCGTCCGGGACCGGTCCGACAGCCAGGCACGCGCCGCTCCAGCGGGGCGAGGCTTCGCCGCCGACTGCATTATCGATTTCGCGTCCGAGCGCGGCCGCAAAGGCTTGCTCATAGCCGGGTGTCACGGTGACAAACGGCAGGGTTCCGGCATTCGGGTCGTTGGCGCTCAGGGCCGGCAGGCCGCGCAATTCGGCTTCGAGCGCTGCCGCCTCGCCTTCGGTCTGTGCGCCGGAGGTCCGGGCGACGATCTCGTCCTCCCGCGCAGCGGCAGTCGCGGCTTCCGCTTCGACAAGGCGCTCACGGGCGCCTTCCGCGACGGCCTCGGCTTCGGCGTGCAGTCGTGTCGCTTCTTCGCCATCGGCATCAAGGCGGGTTGCGCTCAGGTCGGTCAGGCGTGTCTTGAACTCTGCCAGTTTGGATGCCAGCGAGCGCGCGCGCTCCGCGGTCTCCGTCGCGCGCCGCGCGGCTTCACTCCGGATCGCATCGGAGGCCGCGGACGCGGAAAGCAGTTGCTCAACTTCGGCGGCAACTTTCTCGGCGGTTGCCTGGACGCTGTCATAGCGATCGGAGGCCTGGTCGATGAGTTCCATCTCAGTGGCCTGGGTTTCGGCAATCGAACGACGCTCGGCCGAGTACTCCTCGATGCGCCGGCGAGCTTCCTCCACTGCGATTTTTTCGCGCGCGTGATCCGCCTTCGCTTCATCGGTGCGCCGCATTGCCTCCGCAAGGTCACGCGAGGCACGCTCGGCATCGGCCTGGGTCTGTTCACGGCGCGCGTCCAGCCGGGCCACCAGGGTCTCGTGCCGAATGCGCTGCTCTCGCATCGGGATCACGGCACCGCTTGCCGTATCGCGCTCCCGGCCGGCAGCTTCGGCGGCGGCCACAGCGTCGGCTAGCGTCCGTTCGCAGGTCTCCTGGTCCTTGACCGCCCTTGCCAGCCGCGCGTCGACCGCGGCCATTCGGGCCAAAATCATCAAGGCCTCGGCTTTCCGGATTAGGCCGTCGATTTCGCGCCAGCGCTGGGCCTGTCGGGCTTCCTTTTTGAGGCGCTCGATCTGTTCGACATAGGCAGCGGCCGTGTCCTCGGCCCGCAGCAGATTTTGCTCGGTTGCCTGCAGTCTGAGCTCGGCGTCGCGCCGTCGCGGCTCTAGGCCGGACACGCCGGCCGCTTCCTCGAGCACGTTCCGGCGATCGACCGGCTTTGCATTGATCACCGCCCCGACCCGCCCCTGGCTGATCATGGCCGCTGATGAGGCGCCGGTGCCGATGTCGCGATAGATGAGCTGGACGTCCTTGGCCCGGACAGTCTTGCCGTTGAGCCGGTAGGTAGACCCCTCACCCCGTTCGATGCGGCGCACCAGCTCGATGTGATCGGCATCGTTGAACTGGGACGTCGCGGTGCGGTCCGTATTGTCGAGCAGAATCGCCACTTCGCAGACATTGCGAGGCTGTCGGCGCTCGGTTCCGCCAAAGATCACGTCATCCATGTCATTGCCGCGGATGCGCTTGGCCGATGTTTCTCCCATCGACCAGCGCAGCGACTCGAACAGGTTGGATTTTCCGCAGCCGTTCGGTCCGACAATACCAGTCATGCCGCGGTCAATCGGGAAATTGACCGCGTCTGCAAATGACTTGAACCCGTCGATCCTGAGGCCTGAGACCCTCATGCTGCGTGCTTTCGTGTTTCTACTTTGCCCGTTTGGCTTTCTCGATGGCCGCCATGAATTTGTCTCGCGAGGTTGCTCCGTCGAAGAACGTCTGACCGCCGATGGCAAAGAACGGCGTACCGTGAATGCCGACCTTCTTCGCCAGATCGAGTTCGCGCTGAATGAGAGCGGAGATCTTGCCATCCTTGTCGGCCGTCGCCGCGCTCGCAACTTTCAGCGCCAGATCCGGCCCAAGGGTTTCGGTGGCGATCCGGTCGATGACCGCATCATTCAGTTGGCCGCGATAAGCGAGCAAGGCTCCGTGAAAGGAGTCGTAGTCGGAAGGCGACAGCTTCCAGAGCGCAGCACCGAAACGCGCGGCCCGTTTGCTGGCATCGCCGAGGATCGGGATCTCGCGATAGACCACCTTCACCCCGGTGCCGGACACGGTCAGCGGCCGCAACAGCGGGTCCATTTGCTTGCAGTAGGGGCACGCCGAATCATAGAAATAGACCACAGTGACCTTGGCGTCGGCATCGCCAAGGACAGGGATGGCGTCATCGGCACGGGACATCTCGGTCCAATTGACCCGGTGTTCCTCCTCTTCCTTGCGTGCGGCTTCGTCCTGCTGGGTCTTCACAAAGCGGTTCAGGGCGTCCGCCACGAGTTCAGGGTTTGTCTTGATGACATCGGTCGCGATGGCGCGGGCGCGGATGTCGACGGCGTCCGACACTGCGGTCTCGATGTAGTGCCGGATTGAAAAGCCGAGGACCACAGCGCAGATCGAGACCGTGACGATCAATGCGCCGGCTACCGCCAGATTTGTCTTGGTGATCCGGACCGGGCCCGGCGCCACGGCGTCGATGTTCTGGACGGTCATTCTGGTTCCTTTTTCTCGGTAATCGATTCCTTGAACTCTCATACGCCGAATCGAGACGAGCTCGAATGGCGAGGCTCCGGGGCACAGGGTGTCTCGGAGGCTCGCTCCACAGGAAAACCGCCGTTCTGGGGATATCCGCCGCCTCCTGAAAGCGCTTGGGGCCGCCCCGCATATCGCTGGGCGGCCCCAAGGGTCCGTGTCAGCCCCCCGATTTTACGGAGGCGCTGGCTTACTTCTTGGCCTTGGCGGCCTTGCGGACGGTCTTGGTGGCCTTCTTGGCAGCCTTCTTGGCAACCTTCTTCGCCTTCTTAGCCATAGTCTTCAGTCCTTTGGTTGAATGAAACTTCCTGCGCTTGTGCGAGGAAGGATACGCTCGGAGCTGGCAGGATTTGCCGACCTCCGTCCTGTCCTGGGACAGGTCGCAACGCGCATCATGCTTGCGATCTCGTGCGGCCTCGCGCCTTTGGCTGCGTGCCTAAACCCTGGGTTTTCGCGATCTTCGATCGTTCCTCGGCGTATTCCTCGGAAATCATCGGATAATCGTGAGGCAGATTCCACTTGAGGCGATAGTCCTCGGCGGAAATGCTGTGCTTGGAACGGAGATGGCGCCTGAGCGACTGGAACGGCTTGCCGCACTCCAGACAATGGATATGGCTCGGGGTGATCGACAGTCTGATCGACACCGCCGGACGTCCGCTTCCTGCCGCCCGCAAGGTCTTCCCTGTCTGCTGATGGGTCGCCTTCAATGCCTGGTGCACCGAGTCGACGATGCCGGGGATCTGCGTGGCGTCGACCTTGTTGTGCCCGACATAGGCAGCAACGATCTCGGCAACCGATCGCATCAATTGCACATCGCCTTCGGTCGGCTCCAATGATGGCAGGTCTTTCTTCGCAGAAGTCATGTCTGGACACATACGATTCGAATCCTTGACAGTCAATACATGCCATCATTGACGATCGACTACGGTTAAACGTGCTTAACTAATCGAATCCTTGGCCGCGATGACCACACCTGCACATCAAACTCTTCATAGGGAAAAGCGCGGTGTTACGGGGCCTCCCGACGGGCGCTCGTTCGTCGAGCGCGGGAGACCGATCAGAGCGTCTGCTTACGGAGCGGCGATGCGCCTCGAAGAACGCGACCTGATGCCGATTCTCGGAGAGAGCGCGCTTGTGTCTCTGTCTTCAATTCAAACTGAGACACTACCGATTTTCACATCCGCGGACCGGCTGCGGCCGGTGCTTCGGCCGAATACCCAGGTCTATAGTCGGGAGGCAGCTCGACGGCCTTAGCCATGGCGAACCGGGCAAGACCGTTCTTCAGTGCGTTGTCCAGGCGGGCTTGGAAGCTGCCGATGGTCCAGCTGCGGACGTCCGGCTGCAGGTCGGCCATGCCTGTCAGCACCAGGAGGTCACGCGCATAATTCGCGCGCATGACCGAAGCGAGCGGAGCGTCCGGCGACTGCCGCATGATCTGCGCATATCGAAGCATCGCCTCGGGGCCAGCGTGATGCCCGACCACGAGCTCGGCCATCGTCGGACCTCCGCCGAAGGTCTGGCGATAGCGGATGTCGTTGGACTTCATCTCGGCCGCGGCGAGGAGCGATGAAATGTAGCGGTCCTGCCGCTTGGCCAGGATGTCGCTGACTTGGTGATCGTCAGCGATCGAGAGCGAACCGTTGGCTCCGCGGATGACGGCATTCGCCGCGCCCGGGATGCCGGCGGCGGGTGCAAATCGCTCGTAGGCAGAGAGCCAGCGCTGGGTCGCGTATGCATATGGACCGGCGATCTCGCCGAGCGGGTTGTCGCCGCCAGCGCCCTGCGCGAAGCGCTGTCCGGCGCTTTCCGCTCGAGACTCCAGTGCGAACAGCGCCGACGGATCGACGCCGATCACCCGGGCCGCGGCGACGGTGGCGAACACGTCGCGCGCGTCGAAAGCCTGACCGCCGAGGTTCATCACTTTCCCGGCGCTTTCCGGATCGAGCATTCGGCCTTCGGCGGGAATCGGCTGGGCTCGGCCAGCCTGATATCCACCCTGCTGGACCTGAGGTGCGGGATAGGGAGCATAGGACGGCCCATACCCGCCCTGAACGATCGGGGCGCCGTCGTCGTAATAGGGCGCCGGGGGCGCATAGACCGGCCCACCGTAACCGGGCGCGACAGGCATGGTCTGCTGTTGAAGGCCGATAGCTGCGCCTATGACCGCGGCAAGCGGAGCCGACCTGTATTCGCGATCGCGATGTCGTTCGGACCGATCCTGTGTAGATGGCTGGTTGGTTTTCTGGCTATTGCGCCAGTCCTGCGAACTTGAAGAGGATCGGGTGGGGCTCGCAGCGGGCGGCGCCGCGGCAATCGGCCGCGCGGGCATGGCGGCACTCGCCTCGGGTCCCTTCACGCCTTGCGCGTAGGGCGGAACGGTCGATGGCGCAACGATCCGGGGCGCCATCGCTGTGCCCGCCGGCGAGACCGACGACTGGGCATGAGCGGGTGAGGCCAGGAACGTGAAGCCCACGAGGCCCGCCACGACCATCGCTCGGGATCTTCCGGCGGGCATCGAAGCCGGAACGATCAGCGTTGCTCCTTTGGACAGGAAGGCTGCGAACTTGGATCCTGGCTTCATTGATGCGCTCCGCGGTCGAACGAATACGAGCGATACTCACTCGGGTGACCGCAAGCCGCAATGGCGTCAGGATCGCTACGATTGTCGCGACACTCGCGCGATCTCAACGGCCGTCAACCCACGCGGTCCGGTCCCCCATTTCACCTCGACACGCTCACCTTCAAGCAACCGGTGGATGCCGATTTTCTCCAGCGTCGAGACATGGACGAAGATGTCGCGGACATCGTCTCCCACCGTGATGAAGCCGTAACCGACATCGGACTTGAACAGTTTCACGGTGCCAAGCCGAGGACCTTGAATGTCGCGGATCGTTTCGACCGCGCTTGGCCGGTGAATTTCGACGGTCGGCCCGGACAATTCCAGGATCTGCTTGCAGGACAGTCCCTTTCCACGGGTTTGGACCATTGCAACGATCGAGCAGCCGTCAGCCGGGATGCCGAATCCCGCCTCCTCCACGGCGACCTGGCCGAGAAAGATGTCGGGCATGCCTTCGGCCACCACGAATCCATAGCCGCGTTGCCGATTGTACCATTTGACCGTGCCGCTGACCTTCGACAGGACTGCCGTTTCCTCGAGCCGCGTGTGCCCGAACGGCCTTTCGATAATCTGATCCATTGCCCCAAACATCCTCGAAACCCATCCAACTTTGTGGTCGACAGGAATCGCTGTCAACGCATGGGTTCAAGGATTCAACAGCAGGCATTAAGCAGCCTGTTCGGCTAGCAGCAGATCGTCCGGAATAACCGAGGCGCCGAACCCCTCGCCCGGGTCGCCGACGACCAGCACGTCGTCGGGTTGGCCGAAGCCCAATGAAGTCCGCCCTTCGGTCAGCCCGATGAGTGTGACCTCTACTGCACCGCTTGCGCTCTGCATGGTAATGCGTCGTCCTATCAACCGGTTGGCTCGCGCGATATCCGCAGCGTCTGCGAGTTTGGCGATCAGATGGCAATGCGCGGGCAGATCGCGCTGACCGGTCAAGGCAGCTGCATCCTCGCGCATCACTGAGACAATCCAATCGGCGTCCAGGCGGTGCAGCGGCGGCTCTGCGAATTGGGGCTCATGGCGCAGCGTTTGGTCGACATGTCCGAGACGTCCGATCAAACCAAGCAGCGGAAGTTTCCACAGCAAACCATAACGTTGCGTTCTCACCTGCGGATCGACGTTCGATGCCTCGGGCTGCGACAACTCGGGAATGACATCCACAACCGGCAGGTCGCTGGCCAAGTCGTTCTCAGCCGAGTCGTCATGCCATTGAGCTTGAGAAGCCGGTGGAATGTCGGGAAACACGGTGTCGATGCCTTCCGCCCGCGAAGCTCCGCTGTCCTGATCGGTCGATGGAAGATCGGGACCGCCGCTGAGATCTTCGCGGCTCACGGCCGACGCGGTCACGAGTCCGATCTCAGCGGGAGACATTTCATTCACGCGAACCAAAGGCAAGTCTGCCACGAGCGTCTGCAGGACCGGGCCAAGCGTGCCAAATTCGAAGAACCTGAGCCAAAGCCCGCTGGGCCGCCGGATGAAGCCGGCGCCGGAGAGCACTGTCTCCAGGAAATCACCATTGGTCAGGACATAGAGCGCCGGCTTGTCGAGCGCTGCGGCACTGATTTTCAGTTCGACCCCATAGGCCGAGAGATCCAGCCACTTCATCTCAACCTCTTCACACTATCCCCCTGAACACTCACACCGGGCGTCCCAATTTCGGACGGCACCATAAACGAATCCTTGAAATTTTACAGAGACGCTAAGCCTAAAACGTTAGCGGCGTCAAACTTGTCGTTACAGGAGTACCCGTAGTCCACGGGAGCCGGCGCGGAACTTGAGCGTTCGGAGCGCCTTCGTTTCCAGCTGTCTGATCCGTTCCCGGCACAAGGACATCTCCGTCCCCAATTGCTCGAAAGTTCGTTCCTCGGCGTCCAAACCAAAGCGATGCCGCAGGATATGGGCTTCCCGGGCCGGAAGCGTGGCCAGGATATCGGCCAGCTGACACCGGAGGTCATCTTGAAGCAGGCCTTCGTCCGGACGAGGCGCCTCGGTGTCTTCGATCAGATCCCCACGCGTGGTGCCGCCATCCTCCCCAATGACCTCATCGATTGAAACGGTTGTCGCTGCTTCGAGGCACCGTTTGACGATCCAGGGTTTCAATCCGGTGGCCTCGATGATTTCCTGCTCGGTCGGCTGGCGTCCGTTGCGTTGTCTGAAGACCAGCGTTGCCGCGCGCACCCTCGACATCTTGTCGACGAGGTGGATCGGATAGCGGATCGTCCGCGACTGATCGGCGATCGCTCTTTTCATCGACACCAGGATCCACCAGCTGGCGTAGGCCGCGAACCTGTAGCCTAACGAATGATCGTAACCATCGACCGCGCGCAGGAGTCCAATATTGCCCTCCTGGATCAGATCGTCGAATGACACCCCGCGGTGTTTGAGCTGGTTTGCAAACGAGATGACGAGCCGCGTATTCGCGCACACCATCTCGTTTTTGGCTTCCTCGATGATGGCAAGGCCCGATCTTGCCAGGGTAAGCGCCTTCCGGAATGCTGGAACGGCCATCCCGAGGCGCCGAGCGAAATCGGCGAGCTTCGACAATATGGCTGCAAACTCGATTTGACCCTCGAAACGGGGCGGGAGATCGGGTCGGCGCGTGCGGTCGCCACCGCCCCAGAGCGGATTGTAGGACAGCCAGAGAGTGCGGAATTCGTCAGTGTTGAACCCCGCTTTTCGCGCAATTCGCGCCGCCTCCAGGTCGATCGACGAAAGATCCTTGCCATCCGACAGGATTGCGTCGACCAGTTCCTTGAACTGAGGCGTGAGAAGTCCGTAGTTCGCGATTGCGATCCCGACTTCCGACCGACCTGTGATCGTACGACCCACCGACCCGCTCTCGTACGCAATGATGTCTCCGATCGCTACGATCGCATCGGCACGGTGCTGCTCGAACAGGTGCTCGAGCGTATCGGCGTCGTCGCGCTCGAGGTCGGCATCTATCTCGCCGGCGTCCTGACCGTCGGCTCCGTCGCCAATGGCGCGGAGACGGTAGGGTGATGCGCCCTGCTCGAGCTCCCTGCGCCAATTGCGGAATGCTTGATAGACACCCGGCCAGGCCGAAAGAGCCTCAAAGAGCGCGAATTTGCCCGCCTGCATCCTGAGACCGCACGCGATCTCGCCATCTCGGGTCAGCAGAGGATGTCGGCCGACCTCAGCAAAGTACTGCGTGATGGCCGTGCGGTCGCCGACAGGCTTGGCCGTGACAGCCTCACGCCGTGTCGGAGTGCGCTGCGTGGCTGACACGGCGCGCGGTGAAGCGGAAGCATTGGCTGGCGCGCTTTCATCTGCCGGCCTGTGTCGTCCCAACTCAAAATTGTCATCGGGCTCGCCCCTGAGCTCGACGGCGAGATTGCGCATAGCGTCCCCCGGTCACCGAATTCCGATTGTTCGGGTGCGACCGGCAGATGTCGAGTCGTCGAGCTCAGGTAACTCCGGCTATCCCCTGCACTATCCAAAGGATTCGTCTTCCGAACCGGAAGACGTCGGATTGCATTGCCAATGCTTCTTCAGCGCTACTACGGTCCAGGAGCCGGGGGGTTATTATCGTCGGCCGGTGCCTCAGCTCCGACGAACACCGTTTTCATCAGAGCCTCGGAAGGAGTCGCCAGCTTACTGCCGTCGGCGAGACGGACGTCATGGAAGGTCGTCGGGAAGCGTACGAAGGGTCGGCCGAGTGGCGAATATTGGTGAACGATCTGGTTCATGACCTCGAACGATGAGCCATCGACAAAGGTAAAGGTCATCCGAGTCACCAGAATGTTGCCCCTCACCGAGGCATCGATGATCTTCCGCTTCGGAATATCGTTGCCCTTGAGCTCGATGATGGCGCCGAGCTTCTCGACATTCTTTTCGATGAAGCGTCGGAAGGTCAAGGCCACTTGACTCTCGGTATACGCGGCCACGGCTTCCTGCCAGTCGTCGCGACGGCGAATCTTGGACTTGCGGGCGCCCGGTTGGCGAACAATCTCGAAGGTCCTGCTGAAGAGCCCCGGCGGGCCCCATTCGATTGCGTCTTTGGGATCGATTTCATCACGCTTGCTATACAGACGCTTCACGATGCCAACGTACTGATCCAGCAACTCTTCGCGATACTCCGCACGCACCCCTTCCAGGGTCTCGGCAAGCACTTCCCGGACAATGCGGCGACCTTCCCGGGTTGCCTGCGGTAGCGCTTCTTCCGGGGTCTCCGGCGGTGGCGCCGGTTGACGCTTGACGGCATGAGCCCTGGCCCAGACCACGACCTTTGCAAGGGGAAGGCACTCGTCGTAAAAGCGCACGGCCGCCTCATGGATCGAGCGGGTCAGCGGATCTGCCTCGGTATCCCGCATCCTGGCAAATTCCGCGCGCGGCTTTTCCCAGCGTAGAAAAGTCGGCGAATGAGGGTACTTCCGGTGCGCTTCGTCGGCGGCCTTGTTCTTACCGTAGAACGGGAATTTCGAGATAACCGCATCCTTCCAGGCGTCCTCCATCACACGGGTGAGGACGAAATAGGCGTCCTTGTATCGCGCGTTGGCAATTGCGCCGGCCTTCAGACCGTCGGAAAGCAGCTTCAGGCCATAGACAAGCGAGCCGTTGGGCCCATGTTGCGACCTCGCAGCGACGAGTGTCGGCAGATCGCTGGTCGAGGGCAGTTTCGGCTGTTCATCAGGAGTGCTCATGCGTGGATCGTGGTGATGATGGCTGCAAAAGTCGAGCGCGGTCTTGACGTCTCAGCCGTTTTCCTCACGGTTGAGGGGGTCAATTTAGGAAAACCCCGTCGTGAATCGAATCCTTGTCTGCTTTGCCGTCCTTATTGCCTTGAGCGGTGCTGCCGCGGCGCAAGCGCCGTTGCCTGGGACAGTGCCGCAGCCCGGTGGCAGCGCGTCGCTCGCGGAGTCCGCGGAGTCCGCGGAGCAGGAGCCCCCAGTGGGGGTGCAGGAGTTGGCGCAAGTCATGCCGCCGGCGCTGGCCCAACCTGGTGTCCAGATCCCATTCCCGAACTTCCGCATCGACCCGGAATGCGCCCGCCAGGCCGGCGGCCCCACGACGGGAAGGGTCAACGAGTTCAATTTCCGTTCCTGCCGGGAGCAGGAGTTTCGTGCACACGACGTCCTGCTGGCCAATTGGGGGGTGATCCCGACCCAGGTCATTCTGGGCTGCATGTCAATCGCCCGCGGCACCGGTTTTGGATCCTACGCGATCCTGGCGACCTGCATTTCACCTCAATTTCCGCTGCCATGAGGGATTAAACCATGGCCTCGCCCGCCGACAGTGATCGACGAAAGGCGCCGCTCCGGCTCCCGGATTCCGCACGGGAGCTTGCGCGCTGGGAAAACCGGGGTGAGACCGTCATCGCCGAGGTGCAGCAATATGGGCAGACCGAAATCCTTGCGATCCGCCGCTGGTACCCGACCGAGGAAGGTCTGATGCCCGGACGGAGCGGCATGTCGTTTGGCGTAGCCGAACTCTCCGAACTCGCCGCGACAGTCGAAGCTGCACGGCGAGCGATCGACAAAGGCTATGTCTCACCTGCGCCGCAGGCAGCGCCCGCGCCGCCGGCAGCCCCAGGCAGCGCCAATGAACGGCCACCGCTTCGCCCCAGGCCACCGTCCCCGCCGCTCCATCGATCTGGTCTCTCTTCTCCAGCGTCGCGTGCCCCCCAGGGGGACACACCCCTCGCTGGCGCGTCAGAGCGGACATCGCTGCCGCAACCCGCCGTCGGTGGCGGTGATGTTGCTCGGGCACGCAGGGCTGCATCGATCGAGGGCACTCGACCAGTGGGCGCCACCCTCCACGACCTTGGAGCCGCACGACCGACTGAGCCGCCGCCGGCCGAACTTCCGGTCGGCCCTCGAGATCGCACCGGCGTGACGTTGGCCGCAATCATCGCCAAAGGACTGGCCAGTGCTCCACTCGCACTGAGGATCAAAACACGTCAGGGCGTGGTGAGCGGTGTAGCCTACCGGGATGGGACTATCGTGTTTGGAAACCGTCGCTTCCGCTCCCCCAGGGAAGCCTATTGCACGGTCACGGGGCAGCGTCACGTCGTCGACGCTTGGCAACGAATTACCTGTCGCAATCCGTCAACCCAGCGCTTTGCGAAGCTGAGCCGGCTCCGCAACCTCTATCTCGGGCTGGAAGAGGACGACAACCCCGACGACGAACAATAATCCGCCGGCGAGCACGATCACATTGCCGGTGACGGCTCGTACCCGACATCCGGCGCGAGATCTTCGGCGCGCCCGTAGATCCGGTCGAAGGACTTGCAAGCCGCCTCTCGGACGGCGGCCCGAAGCTTGTCTTCTGCGGTATGTAGATCGTCCGCCGGAACGAGCGTCACAAGTCCAAGATCAAGGTCGCTTGCGAACTGGCTAGCGTCCGGCATCTGGGCCGTCAGACCATGTGGCAGCATCAGAAAACGATCATGACCATCGGGCGTGAACTCGATGAACTCGCCTGGCTCCGACATGAACAGATGGGCGATTGCCATGAAGCGGACGCCGTCGACGTCGGCGGATTCGATCGAGACGCGGAAATCCTCCGCGCCGGTCTGCTCGACCAGGGCCTCGCCGTAGCGAGTGGGAACGGTGCAACGAGAAAATGCCATGGGTCTTCTCCTTCGATGGTCGGTTAGCGAGCCATTGCCGGGCTCGGCGAAGCCGATGCCTGCTTTGACCAGACGCGATCCAGCCAGCTCATGAATTTCGAGGGTTCGTCCTGGACGACCTTGCCGGTCTCCGCCTGTCGCCGACCGATTGCCATCATCGATTCGACCGTCGCGTCACCCTGCCAGACGCTCTTCAGATCGAGGGCAGCCTGGGTCGCCTCAAGATGACGACGACGAGCGTTCTCGATGCGGTTGACCTGCGGATGCCGGGACATGTGCACGTATCCGAGCGACAACATGAAGTCGTTGCGGACCGGCATGGTCCGCTGGGCCCGGCGGACGTCGTCGGCAGTGACGCCAGTCGCCTCGGCAAGTTTCTCCACTTGCCGAGTGGTGAAGCGGACGATGTCATTCGTGGTGGCGTTCGCGGCCTCGGTCATGTTCGGACCCCTCTCCGATCTCAAGTTCGATCCGAGTGTGGCCGAGATGGCTGAAAGTACCAAGGACTAGATTATCGACTTGTCGCTTGCGGCTCGGTATCGCACTCTGTACGCATGGAACATTGCAAGATCACACTTGGCTACAACCACTTGGTAAACGTTCGCATCAAGCGCAAACGTGACGCCGAGTGGCGTGTCAGCACTTCTACCGTTGAATTGCCAATTCGGGTGCTCAAGGGCTCAGACGCGCCGGTCGCCGGCAGACTTGTCGCGGGCCCATTCTCCGAGGAGTACCGAGCAGTCGACGGGAAGCTCTACCGGGCCGCCGGCACAATGTGGAATGGCGGTTTTGAGCCACTCACGCTCGCCAAGCTCACCCCCGAGCCTGGCAGCCAGGTCAAGCCTTTGAGTGACCTTCCACGACTCACCATGCTTCCCTGGAAACATCATGAGGTGCAACGAGGCTTTCCTCTTCTGAAGGTTCACCATCTTTATGAGGATCCGGTCGCCGAGACCTTCGAGGACCACGCTCCAAAGGAACTGGCGCGCATCTTTCTGCGTGCACATGAGCTAGTAGCGATCGGCGAACATATCTTTTGTCCCTCCTCTGCGCCCATGATCGAGGTAGACGATGTGCCTGTTTCGCTTCGTCTTGCGTCCGGGCTCGACCTCGACAACTCCGATCCCGAGATCAATCAGTACGGCGGCCATCGGTCGACGTACTTTTCATTCGATCGTCGAGACGACGCCGGCAGGTTCGCGAGGCATTATGCGGCGCAATTCGAACATCCGCCTGGAAGCCTGGAGCCGCCAGATGCAAGCCTTCAGGTCGAAGGCGGTTTCGAACATTTGTTTGCCGTCGACGATTTCGTTGAATCCGCGAGGCGCAATCTGAGCTTTGCCGCCTATGATCTCGGTCGATCGGCGATGAGCCGCGATACCGCCGGGCTTGCCGCCTTCTGTGAGCTGAGGGATTCGGTCTATGCGCTAGAGCGCCCCGAAGGTCGCACTCGTTCCAATGCGCTCCGTGCCTATGAGGCAGCAGCGAGGCTCGTGGCGGCGCCGGAAGGACCATTCTCTCCGGCGGGCGAAGCTCGAGCAGGCACTGATTGGATCAAGAGAGTCCTCTCGATCTCGATGGCTAGGGCGGCGTGGGACAAGTCTTTCGTCCCGAGCCCCGAAGAATCGGTCGACCCGGACCAGCAGGCGGCGCTCGCCGCGGTCGCAGGACTCTGAAGGCGGCAACAAGCGCTTGGGAAACGACTACGCCCGCGGGCGCTTTGGCACCGCGGGCGTAGTCGTTTGGATGGTCAGAAGAAGTGTTGCTTTCAGGCGGAAGCGAGTTCGTCTTCGGTTTCCTGGGTGCGCTTGCGACGCGGAACGAACGGCCGCGGCGCCGCCGTCGGTAGCTTCTTCGACTTCGCGAGCTTTTCGTCCAACTGAACGAACGCGACAGGAACGTTCAACGCCTGCATGAGGGCGAGGAAGGTGCGGAACCGCGGAATGATCTGGCCGGTCTCGATTTTTCCGATCTGACCCTGCTCGATGCCGGACATGTCGGAGATCGTCTTCAGGCTCACCTTCCGGGGTTGGCCTTCCGGCGTGCGCGCGGTGGTGATCGCCTGACGCATGTCTGCGAGACGAACCTCGAGGAGCTTCGAGGCGCGCGCCGGCGTTTCGGAATTCGGCAGCTTGATATCCATCCCCATGTGGAAAACGAGGCAGAGCACCTGATCGATCTGCGGGTCGGTCTTGCCGTCTTCGACCAGCTCGATGGTCTTGGCGCCAATATTGACCTTCCGCGAAACCTCGAGCGGTGTCATTCCCAGGCGTTCTCGCTGTCGGCGGAGCGCTTGTCCGAGCGCTGTCACGACCGTCACGATGTCATTGAGGGGGAGGTCAGCTACTTTCGACATGGGGCTCTTTCCTAAACACTTTAACACTGAAAACAATACGTGATTCGGCGGGACCTTAAGTTCCATTTCTTAAGGAACCATAATTTAATCCTGCAGCTTCCGAACTGTCCTGTGTCCAGGTTTCGGACGATTTTGAGGACCCAGAGCCGCGGGGTTTAAGCAGATCGCGCCAAGTACTCAACTACGGACTGCACCACCGAGTTTCGCACAGTCTCCAGTGGCTTCGTGCCGTCGATCACAACGTAGCGGGTCGGATCGACCCGCGCTATCCCCAAAAACGCCTCCCTGACCGCATGGTGAAAATTGATGTCTTCCTGCTCGAACCGGGTGGCATCGGTCTGGCGCCTGGCGCTCCGGGCGAGGCCAATTTCCGGTGGAACATCAATGACCAGCGTGAGGTCCGGCCGCAAAGGTCCGCACGCGATATCCCGCAAGGTTTCAGATACGCTGGCTGGAAGTCCGCGGGCATGGCCCTGATAGGCCAGCGAGGAATCTGAAAAGCGGTCGCAGATCACGTCCGTGCCGGCTCCCAGCGCCGGTACGATCACCTTGGTGACATGTTCCCGCCGTGCGGCCGCAAACAGCAGCAATTCGGTCAACGGGTCCCATTTGGTATCGCCTGTGACCAAAAGCGCACGGATCTGCTCGATCGAGACGTCCACTCCAGGGCGCCCACCTGGCTCACGGGTCCTGAGCACACGCCGGCCCGCGCTTTCGAGCACCGCCGCGAGTGCCGCCGTGTGGCTGGATTTGCCGGCCCCCTCGCCTCCCTCAAAAACGATGAACTTGCCGCCTCGCATGCCTTGGTCCCCCTTCGTCTCCGACTGGTGCCGAAGGCCAGAGGCTCGCGCAAGCTCTCAAGGACTGAATCACGGGGAGACTTGAGCTCGGCTCCCCGGAAAGCTTGTGGAAAGCGGGCAGGGGTGGCCAGCGAGATTGCCGGCAGGCGACCGCTGCGGTCTTGTATTCTCGATGCATCAGAACCGGTCAAATTCAATGAAACGAGTCCTTGCGACCGCCTTGCTCGGAGCCTTCTGCCTCTCCCTCGGGCGCCCCACGGCCGCTGAGATGTCCGGTCCGAACCAGGTCCTCGTGAGGGTCGGCTCCCATGACATCGTGGCATCCGAGTTAGCCTTGTCCGACGTGCTTTTGCGTGACGCCGCCAAAACCATGTCGTCCGACACCGTGCAGGATTACATCCTGACCCACCTCGTGGACACCTATGTACTGGCAGATGCTGCTCGCGCGGCAGGAGAATCTGATGACGTTGCGGCAATGGCAGCCGCTACGGTCGGCGATGCCATCGCGCCGGCTCGCCCGGACGAAAGTTCGGACTTTCGTCAAATGCGGCTCGAATATCTGAAGAATGCCGCCTTGGGCGAGCGCTATCTCGGGAGCTTTGATCGCACCGTTGACGTGGGTGAGGAAGCCCTCCGCGCGCGCTATATCGAGCTCTCCAAGGCCGATGAAGTTCACCTGCGTTACATCGCGGCCTCAACCGAAGAGGCGGCCCTTGCCGCCGGACGACGCATTGCCTCCGGCGAGGGTTTCGATGTCGTCGCCAAAGCTGTGTCGCTTGATGCCGACAGCGCAGCTCGTGGCGGCGACCTCGGCTGGCTGCAACGCAGAGTGCTGACTGAAGACTTTGCGGATGTGGTGCGCTCGCTCAAACCCGGCGAGATCTCGCGCCCGTTTCGGACCTCAATGGGCTGGAATTTGCTGCAGCTCGAGGACGTACGGACGATGAAGCTGCTGCCTTACATGAAGGTTCACGAGGCGTTGAGGCGAGATGTTCTCGCCGAGGCGCGCCGTGTGCGCACGGCGGATCTGCGCCGGACAGCCGCGATCGATTGGTTCACGCGGCGGCCTCCGGGATTCTAGCGACCGGCGTCGAAGCGCTTACGGAAGGTCACGGTTTTCGGCAGATAGCCGCGATCAGAGAAGAACTGCACCGCGGCTTTATTCATGGTCTGCGCCTCGACGCGAAGGTTGCGGTAGCCGCGGGTATGAAGGCGCGCCTCGAGGTTCTTCAACAGCTCGCTTCCCAGCCCCTTCTTCCGGAATCGGTCGGCGACATAGAGGTCGGAGATGAGAGCGCAGATGCGTTCCTCTTCCGGAACCGTGGGGTCGTCCTCTTCCGCGAGCCTTCCGGCGATGCACCCGACGGCCTCCTCGCCGTCACGCGCAATCAGAACGATGCCGGTTTCGGCTGCCTGGTCGACGATGAACTTGCTGTAAGGATCAGCGACCACGGCCGGCGGCTTTCGGTCCTGGCACCATTCGCGCTCGAATTCCTGGAGCCTCCCGATCAGAACGGAGAGCGTGTCGAAATCTTCAGGCCGATAGGGCTCTATCAGGAACGCCATTTCCTCTCCGCGGCTTCAGTAGACTTGGTGGAAGCGAAATCGCGCTGCCAGATATCCGTATCCTATTCGTCGGCCCGCAACGTCAAGGGCTTGCCTGCGTCCTCCCCCGAACAGAGTTCCGCCCCCTTCCAGCGGTACTCGGCGCACGCCCCGAGAGTTGCGGTTCGCTTTCCCCGCTATTCCAGCCAGCAGAGGACCTTAGAGCGGGATAGGGTTTGGTCGTTATGACTGTGAACGATATCCTTTTTGAGTCCTTGGCGTTTAGCTGCCAAGTGCATTGAGGGAGACCACAAAATGGGCGCAGGATCGGCCGGAATGAGCCTCGACGAGGCGGCACTGGGGCTTTCAAGAGCCTGGCGTACGCGAGGCATGCAGGTCGACGGCGGGGAATTCCTCGGCGCGGTGGCTGCCGTCGACGAAGCCATTTGTCGCGCGCATGGCGCCGAACCGGCTCAAGGCGTCCGCGATCCGGAAACTCGGGAGTCGAGGATCCAACGCATCGCGCGCGCGACAATGGCCAAGCATGCGGCCTCCCCGCTGACCTGCACGGTCACGTTCTGGGAGAACATCGTTTCGACGATACTTGACGAAGCCGAGCGGCCGCATCCGAGGGTCCGATGAGGGTCTGGCTCATTATCACTTTGTTCGGGCAGGTCGCCAATGTCACCGGCCCGCTCCCCTACGACTACGCTCGCTGCCTGAGGCTCGCGTCCGAGCAGACGTCCATTCTTGGTCAGCGGTTCGAGGCTGACGAATTCATCAAGGCGCCCCCGGCCAAGCTGCGCGGCAAGGTCGTCACGCGCGCCGACATCGCTGTTGAGTGCCGCACGTCCGACGACCGGCCGAAAGTCGAGGTCGAACTGCCCGGTTCCTGACTAGAGGTTTCCTGGAGGAACGAGCGAATGGCGCGCATACCCACAACGTTTTGTGGATGGGCGAGATGCCGTTTGACAGCGCAGCCCTGGGCCGTCAATGAATCCTTGAGCTAAGCCTTGGATTTTGGCGCCAATGATTCCCGAGAAGTCTCTCAGAATTGGTCATCCTAACGACGGTCCGTCTGAGCCGCCCCGCGCGCGCTCGACGACTGAGGGCATTCGTCAGGTCGCATCGAAATTGATGACCGACATCACTCCGAGCGTTATTGCGACCGTGCTCGGCGCCTACATCGTCACCCACTACATCAACACCGATAAGCAGGCAGCGAAGCCTCCGGTCGCCGCGGTTGCCCCCGCGCCGGCGCCCGCCGTCGATCCGGGGAGTGCTCCCGTAGTTCCCGTGGTCTCTGCATCCCCGGATGCCTCGCCGATCCGGATCATTCCTGGCACGACCACTGTTCCGACGGTGCGCGCCGATGAGGCGGCGCCTCCAGAGAAGCTCCCTGAGCGGCGCGACGAGGACAAGGCAAAGGTAGTTGCAAAGCCTCCCGCACCGAAACACGCTGTGGTCAAAGAAAAGCTCGCCGTAGCACCTGCGGCAAAGACCTCTCCTATCGTCGAGAAGGCACCTGAAACGACCACACTGGCCTCGTCCAATGATGCGGCCACTCAAGCGCCTACAGTCGCTGGAGCGGTTGCTGCTGGTGTCACCGCAAAGATCGAACCCCTGCCGGCTGCAGCTCCCTCCGACGGTGTTCGATCCGCGACCGCTATCGGAGAGGACGCATTGGAGAAAGCGCGCCAGGCGCTCGAGCGCGCAAAAGCTCAGGACGACGCCGAAAGAGTTGCAGCCACCCCCACCGAAAGCGTCGTCTTGCCGGAGCCGGTGTCGGTCGCCCCTCGTGAGAAAGTGGCGCCGGCAGCGCCGGGCGAAGCTGTCCGAACGACGTCGACAAAACGGATTGAGCCGTCGGCGGTTGTCTCTCCTCTTCCGCCGCCAGTGATCGTCGCTCAGCCCCCGATCAGGTCGCGGTCTGCCGAGGCTTTGCCTGAGGCCCGGTTCCCGGATCGCGCCGACCAGGATGACGAGCGGCCAGTCCCGCCGGCGCCAATTCCAGACCGACCGGCCGATCGTGGTGGCTTTTTGCTGATCAGATAGCTTGTTACACTATAGCGTAAGTTCCATCGATTATTACGCTATACCGTAATTTCCGGTATAACGTAATTTACTGGATAGATTACGCTATACCGTAATTTGGCACCTTGCGCTTGAGTTCCGATTACGCTATATCGTAATCCCGAAGGGAAATTACGTTATGACGGAATCGGACACCCGCAAACGCCTCGGCCAGCAGCTGGCCCGAGCCCGCCGGGCTCGAAGCTGGCCGCTGAGCCAGGTTTCAAGACGAACGGGCCGACCGGCTTCCCGGATCAGCGAAATGGAAACCGGTGCTGTCAACAGCACCGTCGACATGCTCGCCGACGCCGGCGCGACGCTGGGTATGTCCCTGGTCTTCATCCCGAATGAGCGAATGGCCGACGTGATGAAACTGCTCGGGGAGCCCGCGATCGAGCCAACCATGCCGATCGCACCTGTCCCATCAGTGTTTGACGATGCCTTCGTCGATGACACCCTGCCCGACGAGGAGGAGCCGACCCATGCGCGTCCGAAATAAACCAGCTGCCCTTGGCATCTATCTTCGGCCGACCCCGGACGCATCGGTGCGCGTGGGCTCGCTTTACCGCGATCCCGAAGGGGCAGTCACGTTCACCGTCGATATGGCCTACGTTGCACTCGGCGCCCATCGGCCGATCCTCAGTCTTGCCTGGAAGGGCCAGACAGAGGACGGCCCGAAAGGCTCAAGGGCTCGTCTGCTCTACAACGGAGACAAGATCACCCAAGGATCCGTCCTGCCGCCATACTTCGAGAACCTGCTGCCCGAAGGGGCGCTGCTCGAGCTCGTGCAGAAGGAATTCGGCGCCGGCGCCTTCGACAATTTCGATGTGCTGTCGCGGCTTGGCCGGGATCTGCCAGGAGCTGTGAGTGCAGAGCTCGAAGCCGGCGCGCCGCCGCCGCGCACGTCGATGGCGGAGGCCGGTGATGATATTGAGGAGGGCATCCGTTTCTCCCTCGCCGGCATCCAGCTCAAGTTCTCGATGAAGCAGAACGACAAGGGATCGTTGACGCTTCCGATGAAAGGAGCGGCCGGCGATATCATCCTGAAGACGCCGAGTGATAAGTATCCGATGGTGCCCGAAGCGGAGTTCACCGCTCTCGAACTCGCGCGCGCGGTCGGCGTGCGGACCGTGAAGGCCCATCTCGTGTCATCCAAGGACATCGACGGTCTGCCGCAGAAGTTCCTGGCAGGCGGCGAATATTCGCTCGCCATGGAGCGGTTCGACCGGGCGCCAGGCGGCCGTCGAATCCACATGGAAGACTTCGCCCAGGTCATGGGGTCGATCCATGACCAGAAATACACCATGGCCAACCAGTCCACCCTGGTGAGACTCGTCGGTCTGTTTGCGGACGACAAGCGCGGGGAAATGCTGCAGGCGATCCGAAGGATCGTGGTCGATGTGATGATCGGCAACGGCGATAGCCATCTGAAGAACTGGTCCTTCATTCTACCCGATGGAGTCACGCCGGAACTTTCACCTGCCTACGATATCGTCCCGACGTTCTTCTACGGCGACGATACGATGGCGCTCGAGTTTGCCAAGAGCCACAATCCGGCGGCCGTGAACACGCGCCGCTTCGAGCGGCTCGCGGGCCTCGTCGGGCTCGACACGAAGATTGTGCTGCGAGAGGTGAAAGACACCGTCGAGCAGGTCCTCGACGTTTGGCCGAGGCTCCTGCCGAACTTGCCTGCACCTCCTGGCTTTGCCGAGAAGCTGACAGAGCGCTGGAAGGGACTTTCGATCACGAGGGAATTCGCACCGACCATGCTGGTTTCTGCAGAACCCGAGGATGAGCCGTCCGTCATCGCGCCACGCTGAAGCGCGTTGGCGTCATCCCGTCGGTCGTCGAACATCATCGACCACATACGAGCTGGCGAAAGCTACCGTCCGGAGTCCGCGTGCGGTGGCCCTGCACCTCATAAGTGCGTCGCGTGCACCCCATAAGATTGTCTTTCGGGGGTGTTTGCACCTCATAAGATTGTCTTTCCGTTGGGGAATGGGGCGGTTGCGCCTTTCTCGGGACGGAGCCAAGTTGAGACCGCCCCACCCGTCCGAAAAGGAACGCAAATGGAAAGATCCCTGAAAAAACACGTCTTTCACGAAATCGAGGTCGGCGGCATCGCCTTCCGGGCGACCATGTACTACGGAAACGTCTACCTGCGCACCGAATCCGCGGACGGGCTTGAGGCCGAAGTCGAGCTGATCGGTATGAAGGCGTGTCTGTGCCACGACGACGAAGCATGGAGCGAAAACGGCAGGGATTTCGGGCCGGGGTGGGCACTGTGCAAGTATGGACCCCACGACTTCCGCATGCATCTCGGAGCGCTAAGCGACGCCGACGTGGAGCGGCTCGTACGCGAATTCGGGCTCGACTGCGATGAGATGGAAGAAACTTGCTCTTTCGTGGATTCGGAAGCCGCCCGATCGCTGAAGCGAATCGTGGCCGAGGATCCGAAACGGGCCAAGCTCTTCCGCACCGACGCCAAATGGCTGGATCAGTGGCTCGAAAAGGTCTCTCTCGACCAGACAGAACCAGCGCCAGCTTCGCCCGGAATGTAGAACATAAGTGCGTCACGTAGGATTCGGAGCGTGACGCACTTATGTGTGTTTTGACGCTCTTATGAGGTGCATCACACTTCTTTTGCCGTGTCCGACGTCTCGAGGCTGACAGCCCAATAGAGCACATCCTTGAACGACTTCAGACATCCACGGAAGTGGTCCTCGTGGATCCTGAGAGTCTCGGCGAGATGCTCGAGCTGTCCTCGCGTCGGATGATACGGATCACGGATGAGCCGCATCCTGGCTTCCTTCAGCGTCTTGTTGCCCTTGCGACTGTTGCATGGCACGCAGGCCGGGACGATGTTGTCCCAGTCCGTGCCGCCGCCCCGCGACGACGGTACGAGGTGCTCGAAGGTCAACTCAGTGGTCTTGAATTTTCCACCGCAAAACTGGCATCGGAAACCATACGCCAGGAACACCGAAAACCGCGTGAAGCTCGCAGGCTTGTTCAATCCGCGCGGCTTGACGTAGTTCTTCAGCATCAGGACCGACGGCAGGCGCATTTCGATCGACGGACTGCGGACCACGCGATCGTAATCCGCGATGACCATGTGGGTCTGTTCGAACACGGCTTTGATCGAATCCTGCCAGCCGAGGACCGACAGAGGATGGAAGCTCTTCGGACGCATGTCCGCGTTGAGCACCAGCGCCGGGAATTGAGAGAGGTGAGAGAGGCTACTCACGACGTTCATCCTTTACTTTCCCCACCTGATTTTTGAAGTCCAGGCCGGATAGTGTCCACCGTCCCCGGCCGCTCGAGACGATGCGGCCGGGGATATCTTCTCAGCGAACTCCCTCGCGCCATGCGAGGAAGCGATCGGCGAGACGCGAGATCTCGCGTGACGCCGGCTTCTTGACCGGAGCCGTCGGCAACACCCGCGGAGCGGTCGGCGGCGATGCGGTCTTCGGTACCGCCACGGCGGCGACCTTCACCGAAACCGCCGGACGCTGCGCCGCCGGCATCCTTGCGGCCACCGGATGGTCGACGCGCGGCTTGCGCTCTGCCTTCGGCTTCGGAGCTGCCGCAACCACCGGCTTGGGTGCACGCGGCTCCTTCGGCGGCTTCGGCTTCGCCGGCGCCCGGCCGACCGCGAACGAGAAGCCCTCCTTCTCGGCAAGCTGCTTGAGCGTCCGGACGTCGTGACCGAACTCGATTGCGCAGGCGGTCACCGACATCGTCGATGCAGCCTGGCGCAAGCGCACCTTCGCCGGCTCGTCGAGGATGCGCGGACCGCGCTTCTCGATGAGACCCATGGAGACCGCCTGGATGCGGGTCGCGCGCACCGATCGACGGAGCTTCGCTGAAGCGGCAGACAGAGCGGCCTCACCGCCTTCCTCGATTGCCGTCTTCAGCGTGAGCTTGTCTGCCTCTGTCCACTTCGAGCCCTTCTCAGTGACACGCAGGCCCATCTTGTTCAGGCGCGCGCGCACCGCGTCGGCGGAGCGGCCAATTGCCTTGGCGATCGTTTCCGTGTCCTCTTCCGCTGCAACGCCGCTGACAAGGCGCGCCTCCTGCTCGTCGGTCCAGGCGTCGGATGCGAAGACGTGGCCGAGCAGGCTCAGCTTCGTCTTCACCGACGAAGTTGAGCGCTTCACCGCAAGGCCAATGTCAGCCAGAGCTGCGCCCTCTCCGAGCATGCGCTCCGCGGTCGCAACGTCCGCGTCGTTCCAGCGGCCGGCAGCCTCGGGCCGATGCAGGTCGAGGTCCTCCAGCTTCCAGCGCACCGAGCCGATCGAGCGATCCAACGCGGCCGCGAGCTTCGCATCCGACAGGCCGGATGCGAACAGCGCGCGCAGCCGCACGACGTCATCCTCGTTCCAGACGCGGCGCGCCATGACGAGCAGCCCCAGCTTCCGGCACTGGGCGTAAACCGCCTCCACGGTGCGGTCGAGCATCGGGGCGATGACGGGAACGGATGCGCGGTCGAACTTGCGCAACTGGATCAGCAGCGCGTTGTCGTCGGCAGTCCAGTCAGTGCAGTGCATGTTCGTATCCTTCCGGGAAATTCCCGGCCGGATCGCGATTCCCAGACGCTAGTTTGTTCGTGGTCTTTGGGGAGATCGGAGGCCGACCGGATCATCTGAGGTGTCCGGCGGCCTGGGTGCTCGAGGAGCTCAGTCCGGGCGGACGGGGTGCGGTGCGACTGGTTCGCTACCGAAGGACAAGCAGGCGATCTGCGATGACCACACGGTATTCGCGCACGACGAATCCTTCCTCATCCATCCTTGTAGGAGGGAGGTTAAGGCGTTCGTATATGTGCGCCGGTGGTGGATCACTGGTTGTCCTTAAGTGTCCGACCGAGGGATCCCCCGATCTGAGGTGGAAAATGCCTCGCACTCGGGCAAAAGGCAAGCGCGAGCGCGGGCCTGTAAACGCAAATATCGGGGCTTTGTTGCCTCTTGGTTACCGTGTCGTCCAATCCTTGGGGGTCATTGCGGTTTTGAACTGGCTCTGCCCCGATTGGAGTGCAATGGATAACTTGCTGATTTAATTGGACCGTTTCATAACCTTCAAGCTCCCCCATGCAGCTTCAGTTCGAACCAGCTTCCTCCGTTGTTCAGCTCCGTTGCGCTTCCTGTCGAGCGATCTTCGACGGAGAGCTGCCTGTGATGGTCCCCGTTTCAGTCGCAGTTGAGGCCATGTTGGCGCTGAGATGCGCCTCCTGCGGCGGCAAGGAGATCCTGCTGGGGCAGAACAGATCCGCTCCCGAAGACGATCAATGCCGAAAGGTCCCGCCCAACGCCTCGCTCGATGCGAGGATCCAGGATTGGCTGCGCACCGGAGAGAAAGGACAGTCGGCCGACGCCATCTTTGCACACATGGCGGGAGGAGATCGCTCGGACGGCTGGGCGCACCCGCAAGATGCCTCCGATCTTCATCGGAGCATGCTGTTGTTGCGGCGGATCCCGGAATGGACCTTTCGGATGGCGGAGATGTCAGCCCGCACTAACGCCTGGGCAACGCTAATCGATGCTTGGCCGACGATCCTGGCGACGTTCAACGAAGAGGCAGGCCCCGATCTTGGCAAGTGGCCGAGGCCGCGCACAGCTTCGTTGCTCGAAAAGATACTGTCTGAGGATCGAACAAGCCGCCCCTACTGAGTTGTATTTTTGGCTATTCGGATTTTGGTGTTGAAGCACGTCG
Source organism: Bradyrhizobium sp. USDA 4341 (assembly GCF_054063755.1). NCBI lineage: Bacteria > Pseudomonadati > Pseudomonadota > Alphaproteobacteria > Hyphomicrobiales > Nitrobacteraceae > Bradyrhizobium > Bradyrhizobium sp. USDA 4341. The sequence goes on from NZ_JBSSGO010000001.1 coordinate 932,412, forward strand.
ATCCTGGTCCGGAATGTCTTAAGCTGCTTTCGCAGCTTCAACATCCGTGTTTCCGGGACGACGCACGGGCTGAGGCCCCACGTTGGCGTCCCCGGTCGGCTTGCCCCGCCCGTCGTGCCGCAGGGCACGATCCAGTATGTTCAGCGCCGCATTGTGATCGCGGTGCAGGTCGGCACCGCAGCCGCAGCGATGGCGGCGCTCCGCCAGCGTCTTCTCCACCGCGGCGCCGCAGGACGAGCAGTCCCGCGAGGTGTTGCGTGGATCGATCTTCACCACCGTCCCACCGGCTCTTGCAGCCTTGTAGGTCAACAGTTCGATCAGACGCGCGGGCGATGCGTCCAGCATCGCCCGGTTCAACCCGGCTTTCTGCCGGACGTTCTTCCCCGGCTCGCCGGCGCTCCCTCGCGCCGAACCGGTCAGGTTCTTCAAGCGAAGCTCTTCGACGCCGATCAGCGCGTAACGCCTGGCCAGATCGGCCGACACCTGGTGCAGGTGGTTGGAGCGGACGTTGGCGACCGCACGCTGAAGCCGGGCCAGACGCTCTCGGACCTTGGCGCGTCGCTTTGAGCGGCGCTTGCAGCGCGCCAGCGCGCGCTGCGCGATACGCAGGTCGCGCTCGCGGCGAGACCGCGGACGCACGTTCTCGATATGCCGGCCCTCGCTCGTCGTCACGAGATGCTCGATGCCGACGTCAAGCCCGACAGCCGTCTCCGGCCGGGCATGATCGGCGTCGGCGGGGACATCAACCACCAGGCAGACGTACCAGTGCCGACCCTTCCGCGAAAACGCCGCGGTCTTCACCGCTGCGCCCGGCGGGAGCTCCCGATGCAGCCGCAGGCGCAAACCGCCTGTCAGCGGCTGGAACAACAGCTTGTTTCCCTGGAGCCGGATCCCGGCCCATTCGGCAAAGCCAAAACAGTCCCAGCGGCTCCTGCTCCGGAAGCGAAGGAAGCCGGCCTTCTGGCCGCGCTTCACGCGTCCGAAGAACCCCTTCATCGCGTCGTCGACGCGCCCCAGCGTCCACCGCGACAGGTTAACGGGGACGTCGCCGTAGTCCGGGTCGAACGACCGGATCTGCGTCAAGGACTTGCACTGGTCGAACCTCGAGATCGAGACCTTCCGCTTCGCCCAGGCGTCGCGGCGCTCCTGCAGCGCGGCGTTGTACAGCTGGCGCTGCGTCTCGCAGAGCCCGGCGAGAACGGCGTATTGGCCGCGGGTCGGCGCCAGCTTGATGCGGTAGGTCAGAAACATTCAGTCAGTGTGTTCTCGTTGTGTTCCTTGGGCGACCATGCCCGGCCGGCGACCGCTCGTCAAGGACTCGTTCCAACACCGAAAATCCGAATAGCCGTATTTTTCACGGCTTCATTCCGTCTACCAAGCCGGGGGCGTCCGATTCGGCCGACGGCACCCGCGCTGATGGAGCGACTTTCGCGGATAGCTCCAGGTTATACGTCTTGTCGTCAAAGAACAGATGTGGCCGGAAGAGTTCCACGAACTTCGCCTTTGGCGCATCCCCACAGAAATAGGCCTCGTCGACCTGCACACCCCACGAGGTCAGCGTATTGAGAGCTCGCGTGCGACATGCGCCTGCGCGCGCAGTAATGAGGGCGATCCTGAAAATCTTGTGGCCGTTTCCGGCGGCTTCCTGGAAGCGGTAGATGGCGCTCAGGAAAGGTGCCAGCGGTCCAGGTGGCAACGGGACGTCTGCGTTCCTGCGCTCGTGATCCTGAAAATGATCGAGCCCGTGCTGGGCAAAAATGAGGTCAGCCTGGTCGCTGAACAAAACAGCATCCCCGTCGAAGGCGATGCGGACCACCGCTTCATTCTTCGGGTCGAAGGTTTCCGGCGGATCGAACATCAACGCGGCCGGAATGCCAGCCGCAGTCGCCTCTTCAGCGTCGGACGCATTTTTGGTCAGAAAGAGATCGACCGCGAATGCCTGCAGGTACGGTACCATGGATGGCGCGCCGCCAGTGAAAACGCCGCGCGCAGCACCGAGGCCAGCCTCTTCAATAGCTCGTACGACCGGTATTGCGCTTGAGGCGCTATCCCGGGAAAAAATCAGGATCTCGGGGGAGGCCTTTGCGTTCGCGCCGGCGCGCGCAATCGCTTCAACGATCGGGTAAGCAGCCCCCGGTTTTGGGAGCACAGCGGACGCGGCGTGCGTTTGATATGCCGCCACACCCTGCTTTGCAAAAATCTGATGCGCCTCTTCAAGATCGAAGAGCGCACGAGACGAGACGGCTATCACCAGGCGAGACATCAGATTTGGCTCGGCTAGGCGCCAGGCGCGCGAGCAGTTTGTTCCCGGTTCATCGCAGCGAGCGCCCCGAACACATCGTTGAGCTGATCGAGGGACCGGGCAATGCGGTTCATGGCTTCCTCTGCGGCGTCCTCATCCAGGTCTTGCATCTCCACGAGGACGAACGTGAGCAAGCCGTCGCCGACCCCCTTCATGAAATCGATGAACTCGTCGTAGCTCTTCCACTCCATGCCGCCGAGATAGGCAAAGTCGCCGTCCTCATAGCCCTCCAGCACCTTCTTCTGGAGATCACTCAACCGGAACGGTTTTGCCGCCTGCTTCTTTGCCTTGCTCAACGTCGTTACTCCTCAGTGACGATTGCGCTTCCGTCGGTGTCCTTACAGCGCCAGGCTGGGCGCCATCTCCGGCTCAGCCTCGTAATCGGTCTGGGTCTCATCGATTGGCTGATGGAGCCGCTGACGACCGGCCTCGTATGAGCGCATGGAGAGCGCACCCAGCGAAGCCATCGCTGCCTTGACGTCGATCTCTGCCGAGATCAGTCGCGCTCCGGCGTCGCAAGCATCGTCAATGCCGCGCAGGCTTTCCAGGATCACCTGCAGCACCTCGGTGCCCGGTTCCCGCTTGAGCCTGGTGACGAGTGACTTGTAGTGCTCGATCGAGGCCAGATGGCCGAGGCGGCCATGCTGGAAATTGGAAACAACGGCTTTCTGGAATTCGGTGACGGGTTCGCTCACGACAGGCTCCGCTAATCTAGTCCTTTGATTCGTTGTCTCGCGGCCCCTGGCAAGCCGCAACGGTTTCCGGATCGTTCTCCCCTTGCTCCTTGCGAAGGGCGCGGTCAGGATCGTGATCGGTTTCACATTTGGAGCACACCCCATGACCACCGCCGCCGACGGCCACGAGGCCGCCGATCTCAAGGCCCTGCAGGCGCTCCTGGGGCGGAATGGGCCGTCATGGCTGTTCGAGCATGCCGCTGCGCTCTGCGGCGAAGAGGGTCTCACACGCAGGCTGAAAGGCGATCGGGAGGGCGCGGCGCCTTGGGATCGCGCGTCCATGGTCGGGGAAGCCGTGCAGACGGCCCTGGCGCAGCCTCCGGCCGCGCCCGGCGCGGGACTGGTTAAGGTACTCGCGACGGTCAAGAATATAGTGGATTCCAGCGTCAGCGACTTCGAAACCGGCGTGGAAGACGGCACCTACGATTCCGACGAAGCCAATCTTTCGAAGCTCGCCGACCACCAGGCCGCCGCCGAAAGCCTGGGGCGTCTCGTTCCGGCTCTCTCGGCGCTCTACGGGACTTCCAAGGCCGTTATCGACGCAATGGGTGGCTGGCCGCCGGACTTCCTGAAGGAAGAGGCGTCCAGCCTCGAGGACGCTCTGATCGCCGTGGACGCGTGCGCGGTCGTGAACCCAGAACCGATTCCGGCCGGCCCGCGTCCCTGAAGGTGCTGGCTCCGAGCGAGATCCTCATCGAGTGCCAAGGATTCGTTTCCGCGAGTTTTCCCTGCTCTCCACCGGATGTTTACCCCGCTTTAATTGACCCCTTGAACCGTTCTGGGCCACGGTGATTGGCGTTCTAGGGGTATCCAAGGGTTCGGGGTATGGTCGTCTCATTGTCTATCGTCGGGACCGCGGTTATCGCGGTGATCCTGGCGATCACGTTCCTGCCGCTGGCGGTTGAACGCCGGCGCGCGGCCAGGACGGCCTTGACTTCAGCGATTGTCGTGACCGTCACCGGCGTCGCGTTGATGTGCGCTCTGCATGTCGGTGCGACCGCCTCCGGCAATCCCTTGCTCGTTGCCGCCGCAAAGATCCCGTTGATGGCTGCGTTTGCCTTGCCTCCCATTGGCGGACTCGCAGCCGTCGTGTTCGGCATGCTCGGGTTGGGCTGGCCGACCCTGTTCGATCGCCCGAACGACCGTTTTGCCGCCAATCTCTATGCGATGATCGCTGCCGGCATCCTTGTGATCTGTCTTGCAGGCGGGAAGCACCTGCACGACGACTGGCCCGGCTATCTCATCGCGCTGTTCTCTATCCCCTTTGTCCCCATGCTGACCAAGAAGCGACTGGGACCGCCGTCTGCTGTCGCCGCTGATCACCTCCCCAAGGGCCAGTGGGCGCAGCCGGTAATCACCCAGCGGCAGCTCAAGGCGTCCCCGCTCGCCAAGAAACCGGCCCGGGCCGCCTCGGAGCGTATCGCTAAACCGGGCATGCTCGCGAGGCTCGCCGGCAAAGGGCGAGCTCTCTTCGCGCGATCCGCGGAGGTTTTTAAACGGGTCGCGGCGCCGGCAACGCCGGTCGAGACCGCCCGCTCCGGCGACCGTCCGGTCAAGTCTGTAGTCGCGACGAAGAAGGTGCTGGCTCCCAAATTCGAAGAGCATAAGTCATCCAAACAGGTTCCCGCGCGAGCGCCGGTTGTTACCGGATCGGGTCTCGGCAACCGTGACATCACGAACATCGAGGTCTTGCCGGTCCCCGCGGTCGGCCGGCCCGTCGCCAAAGCAACCAAGCAGGTCAAATCGACTGAGACACCCCGTAAACCGGCCGCTGTGCGGTCATCGTCCGCAGGCAGTAAGCCGCAAACGAAACCGGTTACCCTGATCATCGCGGACGATCCGGAGCAGAACTCAGCCTCGGACGTCGTAGCTCTTCGTCCGGCGCCTAGGATCGAGCGGATCGAAGAAGTGCCCGTACTACCGCCGTCCTGGACCAACCTCATGGTCGGCAATATCACGCTGGAGGATGGGCGTTCTTATTCCATCGCCGTGCGGTCAACGCAAACGATCGACGAAAGCCAGATCCGGAAGCTCGCGAAGGCCGGCTAACGACCTTCGGAGCGGTGTCGAAGAGCAGGACTGCTGCTACGAGGTCGCGAGCCTCCGTCTCGCAAAGGCCCTATCCCAAAGGTCCGATAAACCCGCCCTCGCCAGCAGGCGAGTGACAACGGCCATCGCAAGCCCCCGTCTGACCTTGCTGACAATCAGGGGATCCTCGCGGAGTGCGCCTTGGGGTCGCTTGAGGTGTTGAACTTCGGCGACCAGGCGATGCACCGCGGGATCCTTCGCAGCTGCGTTGAGCAATGCCAGTCCGACCGTGAGCCGCTTTTCGAAATCCTTCGGCCGTTCGCCACGCGTCTTCGCATAGATGAAGTCGTTCTCGGCCACCGACCATGGCGTGGCGAGAACGACTTGGATGGCGTCAAAGAATTCCGGCGCGATCCCCTCAATTCCACGGCCCTCTCGCACGCGCGCCGCGAGCAGCTGGTTCAAGACGCCCACCTCCTGCGCGGCCACACTCATTCCCTGCCCGAAGGCCGGATTGAACCGGCAGATGACGTCAGCGATCGGTAATAGGCCGCGTGGAAACTTCCTGCACTTTTCGAAACGCCGGCGAACGCTGCGCGGCAAGGCAAACTTGTGAATGGCGCCAACGGGCCGGGCATCCTTGATCGCGTCGTAAATCGTTGATGTCCGCAAAGTCCTTGCGAACGCCAGGAACTCGCCGTGGCTGTCGGGAGGAGTGTCCCCGTGGACCCCATTGAACCCAACATGCCAAAGGCCGTTTTCGATCGGGAAGATGAAGCCGCCACGACCGAAGGAGGCGCTTGGCCGATGAACGACCGCACGCCAGTCGCGGACCGCTTCCTTCGGGAGCTCAAACAAGCCGGTCGCATACCGCATGTCGATCTCGATTGCCGTCTCTTCGGGCCTCACGAGACCGAGTTCATCCATCAGATCGAGGGTCAGCGCGCCTCGCGATGAGGCGTCGATCACAAAATCGGCGAGTAGCTCCCGTCTCTCGCCATCCGCAGCCGTGTAACAAATGCCCGTTACTGTGTCCCGATTTGGCGATATCAGGAGCCGGGTAACGCGGCAGCCGGACTGCAACGAGACCTGCGGCTGCCTTTCGACCGTCCGCCGCAAGATGAACTCCACCAGCGGCCGCGTCATGCACAGCATGTCGATCCCCAGATCCCTTCGCGGGAATGGATCGAAGCCAGGACCCTCGGCGCGAATGTCTGAGCCGAAGTTGATCCTTACGGCGCCCGCTTCCTTGAGCTCGCTCTCAAAGTTCGGGAAGAACTCCACGAGCGCATCCATGCCTCCGCGGAGCAGAAGATGGACCTGTCGACACTGGGGTGTGCCGACGCGCGGCTCGGGACCTGCTGGTAGCTCATCGCGCTCCAACACGGTGATCCTTTCGAAAAAGGACGAGAGAGCTTTGGCGGCGGTCAACCCGCCAATTCCAGCTCCGATGACGACGGCGTGATTTCCGATAAGATTTGGCATTGTAATCCTTTATGCCAATTCATCGGAGGTCTGGCGTGCGAATCGTCGGTCTCCACAATCCTGATGCAACGGGTCGAAGGTTCAGTCGGACCATGCGGTGCGCTGCGGCTTCGGATACCTCAGCGCCTCGTTGGCCTATTGGCGGGCTGTGCGACGTCATCCAGGCCTCATAGAGCAAGACATCGATGCCAGTAGCCTGTCCCATGCCAACGGCCGGCGTAGATTGAGCGCCAGAGACGCGGCGGTCTCAGGATTAGAGGTCGGGGCGCTGTTGGACGCGACAACTAGTGTCGGTCGCTGGCATGGGACGACTCCGGTCACATTCTTGGTGTCGGCGGTTGTTCTCGCACGGAAAAGACAAGCGCTTGTCGTTCTCAGCAGCTGGTGAATAGGCGAATACATAGCCGTCGGCTTCCATTTGGGCCAAAATCTCCGGGGAAATCTCCTCGTCGACATCGACGACGACCACTTTGTGGTCGCGTTCTTCGATTCCGGCGATCGTGGCAGCCATGAATTCGTTGATGTCGATCATGTCCAGTCTCCGTCAGGCTCCTTTTCACCGGGGTTATACTCGCGGGCCGCACAGCCTGCACTGTGTAGTGTTGGGTAACGCATAAAACTGACTCTGGCGCCGATAAGGAATCAGACCCCGCCGCCGACGGCCCAACTCATAGACCTGACGCCGCAACGTACCCGACCGTATCCGTCTGCTTCATCGGGATCATGACTTCCGCGGTCAGGCCGATCTCTTTTTGGACGTCGCGGTCGCTGGTCATGTGGTCGAAAATCACCAGCGCTTCGAGCCAATCTCCGTTAAGTCCATTCACGGCCGTCGGTTCGACGATGTAATGCAGCTTTGCGGACCTGTTTCCGGCCTTGACGATTTCGATGCCGAACGGAATCGCCTTGGCGATCTTCTTCTTGAAGTACGCCACAACGTCCATGTCCGGCAGTTCAGCTTTCATTTCAGTGTCGCTCCCGATCTTCTTGCTGGGGTTCGCTTTCATTCGTCATCGAGTCGATGCCTCTATGGCCTGATGGACCGGATCTTGGTGCTGCTTGTGGATCTGGCGCGGAAATTGGTCACTTCCTAGGCGTTGACTCCCTAGAGGCGTGAAACTTCTGGCGTTGGCTTTGAGGGCAACAATGCGAGCGCTCTCTCGATCTTTTCGGTGCCCTCCTGCATGAATTTGTCGCCATATGTCCGTAGCCTCTTTTCGGCCCTCGGCACGGGGTCCACTCCGCGGTATTCGTCGTAGAGCCACAAGGCGAGGCCACGCATCGTGGTGTCGAGGCCTATTTCAATGAAGAATTCGATCGGCAGCGGCTGCGACATCGTTTCCCTGAGATGATCGAAGGCCTTGCGGTCGATATCGTCGCGGAGCACGCCGTACCGGTTTGCGAATGGTCCTTGGAAGGCGTGCGCCAGGAAGCGCAGCACATTGGGGCTGTAGTCGCTCTCTCTGTCGGCGCCGCGCGGATTCAGTTTGAAGTCGAAGTTGATCTTAAAACGTTGGTCGGCACGATAGCGTTCCTCGATGCCGTCCATGATCGCCGCGCCCTTCAGCAGGGTTGCCGGCGATAGATAATTCATGCTCTCCGCATGGAAGCGCCAAAACATGGCCACTAGGCCCGCAATCTGTCCTACGCCGGCGTCGTCGCGAGCTCCTTCGCGGATCGCGCCGACAAAATGTCCGTGCAGCTTTTTGGAAGTGCGCTCCAGCCGCTTGAGGCTGTCGGCATGCTGCGTCCTCGCCTCTTCCGTAGTCGTGTCAATCTTGCGATTTGCAAGTTCGATTGCCGGGTGCATGGCGGATTCCTCAGCGGCTAAACAAGAGATCGAATAAAATACAGCGAGAGGGACTAACTCGATGTTACCGGGGTTCTTCTATACTCTGGTCCGCACAACCTGCACGCGTAGGTGGATAAAAACTTGAGCCAGGGTTTCGCCTTATTCGAGTCAGGGATATGGCGCCCAGAGTCAAGGTTACGTGCTCCTCAACACTCGTAGGTGACTAAGTCAGGCTGCAAAAACCAAACGTCATAGTTGTGCCTCCGAAAGTATATAACGTCGCGCAAATGCTAAGTTTAGCATTTGCGAGCAGCACTCCGCCGACCATGAAGACAATGCCATGGCCGTATGAGCTTCCAGACTTTCCTTCCGCCGTCGCTTTGCACACGAACACCCCGCGGAAGAATGCCCAAACGCCGAAGAACGCCAGGATGACCATCAGGTAACCGATGAGATCCTGGAATTTCTGCAATTGAGCGGACGCGTTCGTCTGCTGCCCGGTCTGCGCAAAGGCGTAGCTCAGTAGGCTGGAGCTTGAATTGAACCCGTTCTCCGACAGAACTCCACCGGTGCCATTGAGGGTTGTCGCAAACATCGCGATCAGCCATGGCGAATTCATCAGGATCAGCGCAGTGAGCACCTTGGCCCAAAAGCCCTGCTGCAGCCCCTGCCCGTGGTGCCCGTAGGCCCTGGAGAGTGTCCACAGACACGACATGAACATCGCCGCGCCAGCGAGGAAGCAGAGGACGTAGATCGTGTACACGCCGATCGGCACGAAGTTCTTCGCGACGTTCTCGGCCATGCACGCGACACCTTCAAGGCTCGCCAGGCAATCGCGCGGCGGGGTAACTGTCACGTTCCCAAGGATGCTCGTGAGGTTGGATTGACGGTTTGCGATCGTTCCGGATCCGGAGCCGTTCTCGACATCGAGCGACTGAGAGATCTGGGCTAGATCCGAACTCGATCCAAAAATGTTGGTGATGCCACCGGTGATCGACGAGATTCCGATACCCGCAACGTCCGGCATCGCGAAGAGCAGAAGCCCGGCGATGACCCGGACAATGGCACCGGCCGATTCATGCCGATGCCCGTGGTGCTCAGCTTGACCGGCCAACTTCGCGAGACCGGTCCCGATGAGGAAGAGCCCACAGAGCCAGGAGATGCCCGCCAGCAGCACAAAGACCGGTGCTGTGGATTGGGTCAGGAAGCCATAGAGTTTAGAGCCGAGCGAGTTGTCCCCGAAGGCCGTTGTTCCTGCGTTAGCCGTTTGCGCAAATGCGGCACCGGCATAGAGGAACGCGACGGTCCCTGAGGTCGCCTGCGAGATAAAGCGGGTCTTCGATCTCATCCCGGTCTTCCTTGTGAAATGAAACAGGGGCGCCTCGCTGTCGAGAGCGCCCCTGCCGGATCGCCGTGCCCGATCGGGCAAGGAGCTTGGGTTTGACCAAGGTCAGCCTGACCCGGTCATTCCGAGCCCCCGGGGGGTCGTCGTACGACCTTAGAAGCTCGCGCCGCCGGTGGCGGACGAGATCGAACCGGGCGTCAGACTGAACGTCGAGCCGAGCACGCCGGCAACCGACGGGATCGCAACCAGGCCGGTGCCGGCAGCAAGCCGCCAAAGACCGTCGCCATACTTGACCTGCTGGCCCTGGCTGTCCGCCGCCTGCTTCAGCTTCAGCAAGCCGGCCGCGAACATCACGATGCCGACCACGAACGAGCCGCCGAGGGCGACCTTGCCGACCGAGCCGAGCTGACTGATCAGGTTCGAGGCCACGCCACCGATGTTCTGGCCGCTTGCGGACTGGGCCGCAGCGTCCTCGGCAGCGATCATCTCCAGCATGATCATGCCGGTCGCATAGAAAAGAACGGGGTTACGGATAGCGCTCTTGAGAAGATCTTTCTTCATGGCTCCAGAAGACTCCTTGATCCAACGTGTTTTTCCCGGTCCGAACCAAGGGGCCGGCGGCGGTAACGGCATGAATTTGCGATGAATCCTTGAGATCGTCAACGCTTGGTGAACCGTCCAAGGATTAGTTTATACGTTTTCTGTGCAAGGTGAACGTCGTTTCTCGGGTTTATTGACTTCCCGGGGACGCTGCCGGAACAATGTCACGCACGCGCGAGCCCGTAATCGAATCCTGGGGACGAGCGAGGGCTTTTCGGCGCCGCCGTCGGATGGCCGGTCTAGATTGAGGCGGAAAGGAGCACCCTTTGGCCCACCCGAGCGACGCTCTCTCACGTATCATGACCGGAATCCTGCTGCGCGACGCGCACCGGATCTTCCGTATGCATCATCTGGTGCGACTGATTTCCGGTGTGATGGGCCTTTTGGTGATCAACCTGTTCGCCATGTATGTGCTGTGGAACAGGCCGCCGCTTTACCGCTACGTTTTCACCGACCCCAATGGCCAGATCGTTCAGCTGATACCGCTCGACCAGCCCAAGCAGGACGACGAGTACGTCAAGCGCTGGGCGGTGAATGCCGTCGTCGAGTCCTACACGTTCGACTTTCACAACTATCAGCGGCAGCTTTCGAAGGCCCAGGACGACCTAACGGTCGTTGGCTGGCGCGAATGGCAGAAAGCCCTCCAGTCATCGGGTAATTTCCGTGCGGTTGTCGCCAATAAATATGTCTCAACCGCTGTCCCGGAGCCGGGTACCGCCATTATCGAGAAGAAAGGCGACTTCAACGGACGTCATGCCTGGCGCGTCCGCTTCCGAATGCTCGTCTACTACGAAAGCAGCCAGCGGCGGACCAACCAGGCGCTTGACGTGACCGTGGTCGTCATCCGCCAGCCGGAATACGTCAACATTTCCGGGCTTGGTGTTCGTCAGATCATCGCCAAGGGCGGCGCGACCTGATCGCCCGGGCTGGAGTCAATTACCGTGGACCATATCGAATTCCAGATCATCGACCCGGAAGCGGCCGGCTTCGACCCGGATGACATGCTGACCGGAGAGGTGGAAGCGCTTGTGTTCGCTTCTCCTCGCCCGCTCAGCGAGAACGAGGTGGCCCGGCACGCCGAAATCGACGTCGAGCAGGCAGCGGCCATCCTCAAGAACATCGCCACGCGAACCCGCTCCCGGGCCGTCCAGCTCGCCAAAGGACTCGACGGTTGGGCCTTCTCAATTGCAGCCGATGCGCCGGTGCCCGACGTGTTCCATCGGGAGGTCTCCCGCAAGCGGGCGCCCACCGAAGCCGAGCTCGCCACCGTTGCCGTGATCGCCATGCGCGAGCCAGCCACCGTGCCGGAAATAGAGGCCGCCCGAGGGGTCGATCTCTCCCGTGGCGTCATCGAAGCGCTGGTCAACCGCGGCTGGATCCGGCCCGCCGTCCGCCGAACCGATGCCGGGCGCGCGGTCGCCTACGAGACCACGCAGGATTTCCTGATCGCCTTCGGCGTCCAGTCAGCAGCTGATATTCCGACACTCGAAGAAGCAATGCACCTGGGACTAGACGCATGAACGCCATTCCGCAAATCGTCGGAGCCACTGCACTCGCGGCCGCGGCCCGACCGTTCGCCTCCCTCCAGCGCGGCCGGAGCTTTCCGGCTGGCTTCGAGCGGCTCGGCGAGGAGCAGGCGCTCCTGGGGAATCCGGCCGCCGACCTTTCGTCGATCATCACGGAAATGCCCTGGATGGCCGGCGTCGTCGACCAGATCCGACAGGACACGCAGCTCCGCGAACGCCTGAACCTTCCGGGCTTCACTTTCAGGCCGATCGTCATGACCGGCCTGCGTCCGGACGTTCGGCACGAACTGCTGCTTCGCGCCCTCTGCGTCGCCGCCGGCGCACGGTCGTCCGAGCAGCGCTTTGCCGACATCGGCCGCAAGAACGAACCGAGCGTTGCCGCCAAGGCCGCCCTCGACAGCGGGTCCATCAACCCGATCGTTTTGGTGCGCGATCCAGCAGCCTGTCCGACCTCCCAGATCGCAGCACTTTGCCGCCTGCTCGACCGCGTCTCCTCCAAGGAGCTCGAGGATCAGTTTCTGGGTGCGTCGGTTGACGCCTCCGCCGTCTCCTGGCTTCTCGTGGTCGAGCGCGCCACCGACCTTCCGGCGGCCGTCCTCGACCTTTGTCGCGTCGTCGACGTCCGAGAACGGACCGGCCAGGACGAGGTGCTGCGAAACGTGCTGGCGGACGCGGCGGTGGCGGACGCTGCGCGCGAGATCGGCGTTGAACAAGCGGCGCTCCCGGTCGAGCGGCTGAAGCGCTACCTGACATCCTTCCCGGCGGCGAGCTTGATCGATATGCGGCGGCGCGCGGTGGATGCACTCGCCTCGACCACGGACTGGGAGAACGGCGATTTTCATGGTTTGGCCGGCTCCAAACAGGCGATCCCCTATGTCACCATTTGCCAGGAGATCTCCGGTGTTGGCGCCAAGGGCGAGGAATTCGTCCTCACCTACGATCGCGTCACCCGTCCGCTACCGCTCTCCGGCGGAGACATCTCCCCCGACCAGTTCGAGGCAACGCTCGGCGAAGAATTTCCCTGGATGCGCGAAGGCGTCCAAAAGATCGCCAACGATCTGAGGCTGGTGCACACAGGCGCCATGGCGCGCTTCCAGTTCCGGCCGATCATGTTCCACGGCGCAGCGGGTATCGGTAAATCGCGCTTCGCACGCCGAATGGCTGACCTCGCTCAGGTTGGCTACCGCTACGTTTCTGCCGGCGGCATGGCGGGCGGTTCGGAGTTCGCCGGCACCGGTCGATCGGCCGAGGATCCTCATCCCTCTACCCCGGTGCTGGCGGCCTACCGGTCAGGCACCGCCAACCCGATCATTTTCGTCGACGAAATCGACAAGATCGAACACGGCAAGATGGGCGGCACGCTGGAAGATGCGCTTCTGGCTCTTCTCGAGCCGGAAACGGCGAAGCGCTACTTCGACGAATGCCTCCAGGCCCAGGTCGATCTGTCCTATGTGAGCTACATCTTCGCGGTCAACGACGTGCACCGGGTCAATCCGATCCTGCTCGACCGTCTGCGCATCATCCCGGTCGGCAAGCCGAGCCCCGAAGCCTTCACGGTCATCTTGCGTGGTGTCCTGGATGAAGTGTCCCGCGACTATGCGATTCCACGAGACCAGTTGCCGTCGGTCGAAGACTTTCCCGATGCGAGCCTCGAATTCCGGGCCCAATCGTCGATCCGTACCGTCAAGAAACTCGTGCTGGATCGAATCCCGCACCTCGTCACCGCAGAGCGGCGCCGGCGGGTGGAAGCAGCCAACCGTGCCCTCGGTGAGGGTGTGGGCGACGACGCCTGAGGACAGCCGTGACGGACAGCAAAACGAAGCGTTGGGTCGTCGGCACGGTGCTCAGCACCGCGGCGTCATATTTTGGCGGATACCTGTTCGAGAGCCCGCTTGTGGGCCTCTCCTGCCTCGTCGCCATCGGCTTGCTGTTCGCCGGCGGCAGCATCGTCCTTAGCCGCTATGAGGCATCGGGACAGCGTCAGTCGCGGCCGGTCAAGCTTAACTGACCCGCCGCCGTTCGAGGTCGTCGGCGCCCCCGGCCTTCGTTAATCGAATCCTTGGTTGTTTTCCCCGAAATCCATCTCCCGTTTGCTGCCGTTCTGCACTCTCCCCGTGTAAGTTGGCGCGATGCTCGATCCGACCGAACTCAATCGGCTGAACCTGATGCGCCTGACCGAAGGCGAGCGCCAGCGCGTGTCCGCGGCACTCGCCTCAGCAGCATCGATGGAACAGCTAGTGGCCTATATCCGCGCGCATCTGTCTTGGTATCCCTTCGTGAGCCCGGATCTGGCGCAGTCCCTGTTCGATTTTGGCCGCGACATGCGCGTGGTCGTCGACGGCGGCGTTAATCGAGGACTGAAGTTTCCGCTCTATGGCGACGAGCTTCCTGTTCGGACCTACCTGCTTTTCCTTGCCGGGTTTCTCGGATGCTCCAGGGAGTTCGCCGATCAGATCCGCCGCCAGCCGCTCGATCTCCTGAGCGCGTTGACATCACGGTTCTCCTTTGAACGCGCCCACATGCATTCGGCGACCCTGGAGGCAGCCGAATGAGCCGAGCTGCAGGGATGCTCGTGTTTTTGCTGCTGACCGGCAGCTCGCCGGCTGCCCTTGCCGGCCCGGCCGCTGTCCCTTCACCTGTTAACGGGATGGTTGGTACGCTTGCCTGCCGACTGTCCGATGCGGTTGCGGCGTATGCGATGTTCGGAAGCCCCAATCCGCTGCTCTGTGACTTCAAGCCGACTGGCGGTTTTGTCGCCACGCGACTGCCAATGAGGATCGTGGCCCAGGTCGAAGGGGCCCCCACGGAGCGTGGGACCGTCGCAGTCTGGAAGGTGATCGGCGCCGGCGCGGATCCGGCGAAACTTGCCGGCGAGTATGCGCTCGATCAAGACGGGCAACTCGCGAACGGAAAGATGACCCTGGTGCCAGCGGACGATGCGCTCGTGCCGGACGCGATGGCCACAATGCCTCCGGCACCACCCGGCGCCCGCAATGTGGCCATCTGGATCGCCGAGATGCGACTTTGACGAGGCAGTACGTCGTCAGCCTTGCCGAACTCGCTGTCGAGGACCTGCGTTCACGAGGGATACTTGCGCGCAAGGTCTTGTCGGTCTTCCATGGCGTTCAAAACACGCGAGAGCTCGAGCCGCTTGGCGCCTATGAGCTCCTGGATGCGATCGCTCAGCTCGCGAGTCTAAAGGATCGCGGGCTTATTGAGATCAGCTTTCCGTCCGAACCGCTTGATCCGTCCGATACGACGTCACGTCCGGTCTTCCTGGCACCCCTCTCTCGAGAAGAGGACTACGAAGACGAACAGGACGATCTTGTGCTTTACGACACCGACTGATTGTCGTTGAGTCGGAGGCGTTGCGCGATCCTCCGCGGGAACGGGATCACCTGGCAGCCGCCGGCGGGTTGAGAGTGGGGTTTCACCAACGCCTGATAGCCAAGAACCTCAAACTCGACGGTCTCCCGGGACGGCCAGCTAAAAAGATCGAATCTAACCAGTCGATATCCCGCCTGAAGCAGCGAGAGATCGCGTTCCCGGTCCCGAGCGATAGCCACCCCGCGATCATCGAGCTCGACCAATGCGATCACTTGGCCGGTTTGGTCGTCCTGCACGAGGAAATCGACAAAGTTGCGCGAGAGGTGGTGCCGCAGTGCGGTAAAATCATCGAGGAGGACGCTTAAGGCGACCTTTGCCTGTATGTGATACCCCGGGAGAGCGGTCTCGAGCAGGCGAGCAAACTCAAGCTCATGCGGACACATAAAAGTGCTTGGCGGCTTCGCCCCCAAGGCGGCCTTTCTTCGCTTCCGCTGCAGGGCGAAATGGATCGCGGACCAGCTCCAAAGACCCACGGTTCCGACTAAAACGGCAACAGGAAATCCTTGAATTAATAACATCTCCGCCGAATTGACCAAGCTCGGCAGTTCCGGCCGGATCGCAGACGTCGTCATCATGGCGCTGGCCCTTTCCCGACAACCGAGAAAGATGACGCTATGCGAGGTAATTTGTTCCGCGGCTCGCCGGCTGCTCAGGTTCTCATCAGATCATGGGCGCGACGCTTCGACCTCATGAGAGTTGCATGATCGAATTTCGCCCGCTGCTGTTCCTGGCTCACGCTTAAGCGGTCCAACCGAGCCCAGCGAGCCTTCGACGCCTCGGTTTCTGGGTGTCTCCTCGGCAATGTCCCTGAGGATTGCCACCAGAAGTTTGGCATTGACGACACCTTCGATTGGCTCCTTGAACCGAACTTTCCCCGTCGCGACAACCAAACCTCGGACATCGGCGCCTGGAGAATATCGCTCCACTGCCTTCATGTGCAGCCTGTTCTGATGCAGTGGATTTTGGATTCTCAATTCTCCGCCATCGAAGCCGTATTTCGTCCAGATCCGAAACTGCCGCCCACCATAGATCGTTCCGTTCCACGCCTTTACTTCGACGCACACAAGCGTTCCGCCGGCCGCCACCAAGTGGTCGATCTGAGTTGACCGCCC
The DNA here is from genome assembly GCF_054063755.1 of Bradyrhizobium sp. USDA 4341. NCBI lineage: Bacteria > Pseudomonadati > Pseudomonadota > Alphaproteobacteria > Hyphomicrobiales > Nitrobacteraceae > Bradyrhizobium > Bradyrhizobium sp. USDA 4341. The sequence continues at coordinate 948,723 of NZ_JBSSGO010000001.1, forward strand.
GTCGACTTGAAGGACGATGTCATGGAGAAACTTGAAGCCCGATCGGCACAGCTCGCGGCTCACCGCTTTTTCGCCCTCGTCGCCGATTTCTTTGGCGCGACGGAAGCCACCCTCATCCTGGTTCCTCCCGTCGGCACGCCCCGGACGAAACGGAATAACCGTATTCTGCTGATCGATTCTGCCCGCAAGCCCTCCTGTTTGCTTGACAAACCAGGCGAAGAGCAAGATGGCCAGAAGGAGAGGCAAGAACATCGAGAACAATAGCTTCAGCGCTCCGAGAAGAGCTGGAAGAAGCATTTGCCCCAATAAATCCGGTGAGTGTGCCATTGTTTGAAGTCCAAAGATCACGTTATTGAATCCTTGATCGATATCTTAGGTCTGTCGTAGCGCAAGCCTTGCCTCTAGCTCACTTTGATTGAATGCTGTCCCTCAACCCGGAAACCGGATTTGGAAATGGACCTCTTCAAGATCCCGACGATCGCGATAATCGGCACCGCCGGCCGGCGCGAGGATGGCGCGCGTCTGAAGCCCGATTCCTTCGATCGTATGTATGATGCTGCGGTCGCAACAATCACCGAATGGGGGATCAAGGGAGCAGTCTCAGGCGGCGCCGCCTGGGCAGACCACATTGCAGTGAAGGCATATCTCGATGGCGTGGTCAGCCAGTTGCACCTTCATTTCCCCTCTCCCTTCACCGCACGCCGGTTCGTCGGAAAGCAATATGGAGAGGTCGCGAACTTCTACCACGACAAATTCATGGCCGTTCGGGGTGTCGATTCTTATCTTGAATTGGAGTCCGCGATCGCGAAGGGGGCGACCGTGACGGTCGGCCGCGGGTTCAAGCCGCGCAATCTCGCGATCGGCCGCGACGCCACTCATATGCTGGCCTTTACCTTCGGAGCCGGTCAATCAGCCGTCCTCGACAGTCTTCCGGATGATGTTGGCTACCGCGATGCAATTGCGGGAGGCCTAAAGGATGGCGGCACCGCACATTGTTGGAGTGCGGCTAGAGGACCTGGCGTCAAAAGGCATGTCGATCTCGGGCTGCTTCTGGCGCCTATTCTGACGCCGACGCCGTAGCCGCGTTCCGTCGGACGGCATCATTCTATGGGTGAACTGGGTGAGGGCTCCAGACCCGATGTATGGGCTTGGCGTCCGCAACGCGTATCGCCGCCCGCGCGATATTCCGTACAGCCCGCACGTCGCCTATGCCAATTCGGGGTGGGAGGGCATGGACGACTGGCTCGGCGGCGATCTGACGGCCGAGATCGACGCGCCTTCGTTCCGGTAGTCCGTCCCGCGAAGGCGCAGGTCACAGCCCCTGTGACAGTCCGTCAAGCACGGCGCTGCGGCTGCCGTGCGACCTTGAACGCATCCTTCATCAGCTCCTAGATGGTGCCCGGCTTGACCTGTGAGTGCGTCTCGGAGGAGAGGAAGACGCGGCCCGTCGGCTCGAAGCCAGGGGTTATCACAAAATTACTTGAGTAATTGCCGTTTTACTCCCGAATTTCGTCTGCCAAACCTGCGCGCAAGTTCAAATGGAGGACGGAATGAAGAGGTCAAGTGGAAGCGTGCGGGGGGCGGCTCCGGCGCTGCTAATGAAGAAGGCAGGCGCCCCACTGCCAGATTGCAGAGAATGGTCGCTCGACGATATCGACCGGCATTGCGAAGGACTGAAAGAGAAGATGTTGGCAGCTGTGACGGAGGCGATCGCCTCCGGATTGGAGGAAGCCCACGTCCGCTTCGCCGTTCAAGTCGTTAGCGGACAGAAGGACCCGCTCACAATGTACGTCGAGCTCCCTGGCATGTGCCCGGCCGGCGATGATTATCCCCCTGTGCGACTGAAGTTCTCGCTTAAGGACGCCGCTACCGCTTTGATGAAGCCGCTGGGACATGCGCCGGTGGACGCGCACAATCTTTTGCGGGTGCGCAACGCCTTCGCCAGGCTAACCGGAATGTTCGACAAGAAACTCAAGGAGATCTCGCAAGATCAAAATCTCAGCAGCACGATTGCTGGCGCTCCGTAGGGGAATCGAATCCATTGAGAGGGCCAACCAGTTCAGGTCCAGCCCTTCGTGGTCTTTCTTCCAGGCGAGCACGAGCATGACGGCCCTCGGCGCTGAAGTTCACCATTTGAATCCTTGACCTGCAGTTAGTCTGGTGTAACTTGAAATGACCGGTAGCCGTGGACTGCCGGACCGCCCACGCTCGGTGAAGCCTCACTGCATCCGCAAAGGGATACGGCCCTCGGGCCGACCTTTCCAAGGCATGGATCGCTTCGCGATCTTGCGTCGAGTGGGCCGACGGAAAAGATCGCTGGAGGCGAGACATGCAGACTATTCTGCAATCGACCGGCCATGCGAAATCGCTGGCCAAATCCTTGCGACGCTCTCTCGCCAAGGAGGGGTGCGAGCTCAAGCTCACGGCCGCGCAGAACGCGGTCGCGCGCATGTTCGGCTACGCCGACCACCGCGCGCTGTGCGCGAGCGTAGGTAAGGGAGAACCGGACCCCTACGAGGACGAGATGGAGGCGGATCGGGTCGGGGAGCGGCGCGCGACGTTCGCTTCGCGCTTGGCTGCCGCTCTTGGCGTACCGCCCGCCAAGGGTATGGCCCTAGTGGTGGAGATCGGGCCGCTCTGCCGCGACCGCCAAGGGTACGACGACTGGCGCATGCGCCGCCAGTCGTACTTCTCGGCAAATCCTCTCGGCGATCTGATTGATTGGGCCGATTTCGCCCTGTGGACACCCGGGCTCGGGAGCTCCCGCGTGCCCGGTGATGTCCTGCTGGACGACCTATCGAAGATCGAGGCCGATCCCGCGGTGTTCGGGCCGAAGGCCTATACCGTCGATGTCGCCTTCGGAAAGGAGGTCGTGCCAGAGTTCGTTGATCAGCCGAAGGCGATCGCGGAAAAGTTCGAATTCGGCATCGAATACGTCTACGCCAAGATCGCGATGGGCGACCGCGTGTTGGGTTGGCTGCAGGGCGTCGTGGCGGACATGGGCGCGGCGAAAGACCGCCGCGATCTCGACCGTGCCGCCGACCTGCTCGACGGTCCGATGGTGGCGCGCGCGGGCGAGCTGTTCGAACGCCGGATCGCGCTGGAGGCGACCCATTTCGCCGGCACCTTCCGTAAGGTGTTCGTCGTCGCGGCACTGGTCCGGCACCCGACCATGACGATCCCGGGCGCCGGCGCCGCGCTGTTCTCGGTGGCGGCGAATGCCGTCGCTGCACGGCACGAGGGGCCGCTCTCGGTGGTGCTGAACGCGACGCCGCCGCAGTACGACTTCGCTCCGGATTTTCCCCCTTCGTTCGGGATCTCCGACGCCGACGAGCGGACGATGCGGTCGACAGGGCGCGCGGCCGCAGCGCGCGCCCTGCGCGAATTCATGCTCGGGCTGCCGCTTCCTGTCACGATGGAGCACGATGTCGAGGCCTTCGATCTCGATTTTCCGTACCGCTGCGCTGTGCCGTCCGAATACGGCCCGGTCCATCCGACCGACGATCCCGGGGGGGTCTTCCACGTGCACGACGAGAAGGGCGATGACCGAGGTCGCGCGCGGGCGCTGTTCGCAGCCGCGCCGGATCCCGCCGTCGAGGCCCTCCTCGTCGGCAAGGACGCGTCTCCACATGGTTTTGATCCCGAAGTCGCGGCTGCGCGGGACAGGATCGTACGGCCGCATCCGGCGCTATGGGAGCGGATGCCCCGCACGGTTATTCGGATCGAAATTGAGCGTCGTTCCGAGCATCGCCAGTGGAACAGGGTGCGATGGGGAATGATGGGCTCGCAGGCCATTAGGGACGCCTTTCTGCGGCGCGACGGGTCCCTGCGGGCGGGCGTGACGGACACCATCACTTTCGTGTTTGAGAATGGCACGCAGGCGAGCGTGCCGGACCGACAGATCGCGAACGGCGACTTCGGCGATGTGGTCGGCGGCGCGTTTACGGACAAGGCCGGCGATCCGCTGCGGCGCAATCCGTACACGGCCGAGATGTCGATCGGCGATCTGTGGTCGATGCTGACCGCCAATGCCGTGTTGCTCTACTCCGGAGGCGATCCCGTGCCGTTCCGCGATAACCGCATCGTGCTGACCAGGCCGAAGACGGCCGGATCCGGGGTGCCTTCGGAAAAGGGACCTCAATGGCTTACCTTGCCGCAGTTGGCGCTGGGCATCGGCGTCGTCGGGACGGACCCCAGGCTCCAGGCACTTGCAGCGGAGGCGATTGCCAGCCTGAGCGGCGATGAGCCCCTGGTTGTCGGCCGACGTCTTGCCGCGGCCATGATCACTTCTTCCGGCGACGTGCTCCGTTTCGATACGAGCACACTCGAAGAGTACGTCGCCGGCGACCCCGGGGCACGGGAATGAAGCCATTACCCTCGGCAGTTGTCCGCCAGCAGCCTCCTCAGCCAAGGTCGGAGCTTCTTCGGGGCACTCTTGCGCACCTCGGCCCCACGCAAGCAAGGCCGCATCGGCAGCTAGTCTTTCCTGCCTCGGTGCGGAGCATCGAGGGGACGACGCGGTCCCCGTCTCGCTTTACCTGCCGTCCCCTCCTGCGCGCGTGCGGGCTTTCAACATGACCTCGCCCGGCACGCCTGCCTGGTCTTTTTCTGGGGGGTCGCGGGACCAATCGGCGCAGGCGTCGTGGAATGCTCGCGCCATGGCCACACAGACCACGATTGCGGACGAGATGTCCGATGAAGCGAACGAAGACCGGCGGCGGATCGATGCCGGTCCAAATCTCCTGCTGATGAGGCGTATCCGGGCGGCCGGCGTCGCGACCACGGCTGAACTCGCCCGCAGGCTCGTGTTAGAGGGAACGCCGGTCCACCAGACTGTGCTGTCGCTGCTGTGCCGCGGAAAGCTTCCAGGACGCCGCCGCGACGGACTCTGGCACGACCACGCCCGTCATCTCGCCGATCTTCTCGGATGCGATCCCGAGGATTTGTTCGACGTCGCCCATCAGTGCCATCCCGATGATCCGATGCTGCGCGCTGACGTGCTCCGGCATTATGAAACCGAGCGCATTGCGGATGCCCAGGTTGAGAGCCCGGACGATGTGTGCGCGCGCAAGGAGCTGGAGTGCGCGATAGCGAACGCCCTCATGTCGCTCTCGCCGATGGAGGAGAGGGTAATCCGGAGTCGCTTCGGGATCGGTATCCTCGAGAAAACCTATATCGAGATCGGTGATGAGTTCTCGGTGTCGCTTGAACAGATCCGGCGGATCGAGGCCAAGGCGCTCCGGAAGCTGAAGCATCCGGCCAGGACTGGTCCACTGAAGGCAGCCGCCTGGGGATGGCTGCCGAAGGACGACGGGACGTTGTTTGCCAGCTCAAGCAGTTACTTTGCCCCCAAGAGACCTCCGGGGGACTGGGATGAGCCTTGGCCCTCCCCTGATCGTGGGCGACCTTTCTCCACCGGAAGGCGTGAGTTTTCGGCTGCTGAATTCCAAACTGCATTCCCGCGATCGCGTTTGAAGCAGGTTGTCATCGACGAGGTCTTGCGCGCCTCCGGTCCGCCTCCCGTGCGCCGGGCCAGCAAGTGAGGAGCCTGGGTATGTGTGAACGTTCTCCGTCCTCTAACCATGGCAGGTCGGCGCCGGTTTTGCGACGCTTGACGCACGAACTCTCGGACTGCATTATTTCGTCCGCGCATCTTCCGAATGCGAAGGGGTCGCTCCGAATCTTTCGGACCCCAGCCGCCCGGGCGGCTCGGCCTGCAGAACATACCGACCATGACGACTCCATCGCTCTTTTCGGCGAGGGTCGTTCCGCGCGACAGGTCCGACCCCAACCGGAAGAGAAAACATGCGTTTCCATCTGACGTCGCTCGACCGCGCTAAGCGCGTGGCTGATAAGCTAACCCGAATCCTTGATGAGACCCTCGACGTCGAGATCTCCCGCGCCGAGGCGCTCGAAGCGCTGGCGCGGATGCTCGGCTACGACGACTGGGCCGAACTGAAGGCGGTCACCGAACGCCACGACATGACGCCGTCCCCCTTCGACGAACGCCTCGAGCCAGCCGACCTCAGGGGCCGCCTAGCTGGCCAGGCTGAGGTGCTTGGGGACGAGTTCGACGTCGACGAAGGGCTTGCCGCGGAGATCGTCGCGATACTGAGAGCAACGGCCCATCCTGCTGGTCCTCATCGCGTGTTCGGCCCGTCGTCGCTGCCTCCGCCCGGAGCTCTCGAATATCGCGGACATGGGCCGGACGGTCCCATTGTCGACGGCCTGCCGCGTCCCGGTCGCGACTTCTTCATAGCTACGCAGGATGTCCCGGCGATGAAGCGAGACGACGACGCGGAACCGCGGTCCATCATCGCCAACACGAGCACCAAGATCTTCATGAGGCTCGACGAGCCTGGCTCGGCAGCCAATCTGGTTGTGGACTCCTTAACTTCATCGGACCCGAGCGATGCCGTCGGAGAACAGGCGTCGGTCGCGGCAGAAAGTCTTCGCGGTCTTGGCGTCGGCGAAGGTTTTGTCGCCTGGCACGATCGCTATTTCCGGACGAGTACATTTCGCGCGCCGGAAGGCGGCGAAGCGGTGGGGTCGGGATTGCGGACCAATCATTTTCTTCGGCTCCCGCAACGGGAGGACGACGGTTCGCCGCCGCCGGCCGAGATGACCGCCGACGTCTTCATGATCCGCGCCGAAGGCGAACGAGAGGGGCGGCTCATGGTCGGAGATCCAAAGCCGCGCTCCTCGTTTGGACCGGTGGACGGGCCGCTGACGCATCAGCCGCGAGGGCTCGACCACGTCCGCGCCATCACGCAATCGCTGATGGCCGGTTTGCCGCGAGATCTGGCTACGCTCCCGGAATGGCTGTCGGAGGATCCCGGATTCAACGCCGGACTTTCCTTCCTGCGGAAGTTGAACGGCCTTCCCAAAAACAGTGTCTCGGGCCGAGCGCAGAGACCCACCGTTCGCACGGGTGCCTCCTGCGTCTTCGGTGACGTCGAGGTCGATCGCGACGGGCACTCCATCCGCGTATCGGCACGAATGAAGACCGGTGAGGACACTATGGAGTTCAAGGTAGAGATTGACGGAAACCGGCACTTTCCCCGCATCCATGCCTATGGCGGCTGCGACTTGGCGAGCTACGGCTTTGACGATACCGAGATGGCCGGCGAGACCGCGTTCGAATGGAGCTTCCTGCGCACGTTACGCATCTGCGGGCTCTACGAGCCGTCGGGGACGAAGGACCCGTTCGGACTGGCGCGCTTCAGCCATGGACCTGACGATCTCGGTGAAGCCACGGATATCTGGCGCACCAAGCTCGCCGAAGCCGGCGTCGACACCTTGAGACCGCTGGTTGATGCGGCCGCCATCGACGCCCTGCTGCTCTGTTCAGAGGCGCCGTTTCGTGACGAACGAGCCTATCATCTTGTGCGCGACATCCACCGGAATGCTGACGCCCGCAAGGCGCTCCTTACCTATCCCATGATCTTCAACGAGATCTGGAGTTCGCCGGAACTGTGGGACACCTCGACGTCGTTGCAGGGCCTGCGGCGCAGGCTGATCGAGACCGGTCTTTCGCTGAAGAACACGGATTACGGCGACTGGCTATCGTTGCCCCCGTTGCCGGAATGGCTGGTCGACTGGCTTTCGTGCCGGACCTACCGACCAGGGCCGCGGAACATGCACTCGTACAGCCGCCACGTCCGCGATGCCGTCGTGATGCTCTCGGTACTGGGCCCGGACTTCGCACCGGCGACGGAGGCGGATTGGCAGGCCATGAAGATGCTCGTCGAAGCCGTGGATTCTGTCCGTGACCCCGATCGGCGATGCATGGCATGACCGCGTACCGGCCGCGTTCTGGCGAGATCTGTTCCACGGCGCTGAAGGCGGCTGGCGTGACTACGCCGAGACAACGGTACCGTCGATGCGGGCGCGCGATGCCGCGGACGCGGTACGGCAGAAGGTCGTCGATCCCGCGCTACGCGAAGCCGGAATCGATGCGCATCGCTGGTACCCCGTTCCGAACCATCCGGAGCCGGATGACGTCCTCCGGGCCCTTCTTCCCGCGCTTGGACGCCGTCCGATGGCGGAGTTCCTCACTGGTGGCAAGCTACCAGGTGCGAAAGGCCTCTGACCGTCCGGCGCAGAGCCTTCAGTGGGGCTCCAATCGATTCCTTGATCGATCTTCTTGAGAACTGCCGCTGAGGATTCTGTGGATAAACCGAACTGGTCTCGCGGGCTGGTTGTAGCCCTGTGCATCTCGGCTCTCTGCACGGGCCGGTTGCACAGGGGAATTGATTTCTCCTCATAACGAGTCCTTGATTGATCGATGACCAAGACGCCGGAAGAAAAAATGATCGGAATCTTCAAGTCCCGCAGGCTAGCGACCGGCCCGGACGGATCGCTCACGCTCCTTTCGATGGAGACCAACGTTTCCGAAAATCTCACGCGATGGTGGTCTATGACGACTTCTGGCGCGCGCGATATTCGATTCCACTCCGGAGAGGTCGCCCATGACGGCCATGAGGAGGTCGGCCTTCAGACCTTGTCGTGCGGTATGGCGGCGATAGCCTCCGACCCGAAGGGCGGGGATATGTCCGTTGCCGCCCGGTGCGTCGCAGAACTATTCGAGCAGCCGGAGGCACCGGAGTTCGTCCGGTTCTTCTCCGTATGCGGGGCCGCAACCCTCTTGGCAGCGAACCTCGGACGGCTCGGTACCGACCTTGCCGAGCTGGATAAGCTTTGCGGTCGGAAGCAGATCGACCGCCTCCTCGTCAGCTGGCCATTCCTGCTCGCCCCTCTTCTGGCCAAGGACTTCTCGTTCGAGCCAGGTCTGCCCTTGGATGCCGGTCTGAACGCATCCCAAGCGAGGGTCCATGCAGCCCTCGCAAAGGTTGTCTCGAACTGCGATTCCTTGCCCGAACTCGCCGAGAACCTCACGAAACTCGTGAGGTCGCAAGACGACCTGGTTGCAGCAACGATCGCTCAGCATTGTGAGGTGCTCGCGGCATTCGATCCGCCAGGCGCCGAAGAAGACGATGCCGGACCTGTCCGAAGCCCCGCCGCCGCACAGCGCAAATCCGATCTCACCGTGCTCGACCCGGAACGCATCGCGATCCTTCTGAAGCGGATGCGAAGCGTGCCGGCGTTCGCTGCGCCGGCCGGACAGTCGCTCAAGGAAATCTTGTCGTTTGCCAGCGCCGTCCCGCCCGATTGGTTGCCGTCGAACGCCGGCTCCTATGATGCATTCTCCGCGGTCGCCCGGAGCCTCAGCGCACTCGTGTCCGATTCAGATGGAACGCTCGAGCTTGCCGTGCTTGCAGCTTCTTCCAAAGGGCGATGGGCCGAATTCCACGACCGCATCAAGGCGGCGTCTCCCCATGCCGCGGTTTCCGACGTGAAGGACATGGTGAAGGCATTCCGCCGGCAAATCGTAGTGCCGGCAATCTTGTACTCCGCCACCTCTCCGTTCCTCGGCGGTGCGCACGACGACGTGCTCCAGCAGTTCGTTTGCCATACGGTCATGGATGAGAGCGACCCCAGCCTCGCCTTCCAGGAATCGCTTGATCGCGTGTCCTGGACGCTTTTGTTTGAGGGGAAGTCTGCACCGGCGGTGCTGGAGGCTTCCGATCGTTGGCATCTGGTTTCGGCGCGCATGGACAGTGCCATCGGTACGCTGTCTCAGTTCGGCTGGCTCACTCCGTTTGATCGCGTCGAAATCGAGCCCGGTGTGGCCCTGGTGGCCATCAGCAATTCGCGGGAACTTGCACAGGAATCAAGCATCATGGGGCACTGCGTCGGTAGCTACGCAGAGGCCTGCCTTGAAGGAAGCTGCGTGATCGCCGCGATCCGTCGCAGGACCGCCGATGGAGACGAGATATCAACTTCGACCGTTCAGCTCAGCCGCTGGACTCCTGGGAGTAAATGGAGCCCCCTCGTGGTCCAGCACCGCGCCGCTGCCAATGGCGACCCCTGTGCAGACGATGTGCACGATCTCAATGAGGCACTTCGCCTCATCTGGGAGTGGGGCAGAATTCCTCTGGCCCGCCGGCAAGGTCGCTCGGAGGCCCCTCAATTCGACAACGGCAGGCGCGACGGCATCCTCACGGAAGCCGCGCGGCGATGTTTGATCGCTGCGGATATGGCCCGCACCGGCAGAGGGCTCGCGATAGTGGAGAGGATAGCGAAGCTTCGCCGCCGTCTGCCGGTGCACGACGACATCCGGCTGTCCCGAGGTGACCGAGCAACACAAGCCGCCCAATATAACTGGGCGAAGACCGAGCAGATCGATGCTGCGTTCTCCCAATGGCGGCCTTTCATGTCCCGCGACACACTCGCGATGGGTCCGGCGCGGTTTTGCGAGCACCTGGACCGGATCGCTGGGGATGGATTGTCGGCCCGCCTGCGTTCTGTGGTCGCGGCCGAACTGGCAGCTCATCCGCGGCCGTCTCTACCGGAGCTCTTCACGACGGCACTGCGCGTGGTCGTCGGCAGGTTCTGTCCGCCCCTCCGGGATTTCCTGGCCTATCCTCCACGTGCCTTTGACCGAGTGGCTAAAACCATGACCGTTGTGGCGGCAACCTTGTTTGTCATTCACGCGTGGGCTCAACAGCCGCCGCGTGCCGAAGCCGCGGTTGTGACGCAGCCTTTCGGAGAAGCGGCCGCCCCGCGCGCTCAGCCGCGCCCGCTGCTGGCGCCCGTTTCCAATGCGCCATCGCCTGAGGACGCTGTTCTGGTCGAGCGACTTTGGTCTTTGGCGATGACCTCGGGACGGTATTGCGCGTCAGATGGACGGTTCTCCGACGTCGGCTATCCCTGCTACGCGTCCAGCGACCTCCTTGTTGTGGTCGATGCTGACAGGCTCTCGGTTTATCGCACGCAAAATGGCGTACCGATCGCATTTGTCTTCGGTGCCGCCGGCTCCGAAGCCGAAGGCTACCGTGTCGCTTGGCTGGCCGGCCGCGACTGGTCGTCTTGGATCGACGACCGTTTGGAAAACGGAAGGAATCCCTGATGCGCCTCGTGTTTTTCGTTCCGCTGGTCGCTGTGACGGCCGTCGTGCTCAGGCTGCTCTTTGCCCCGTCCACACCCGCGGCCGGCGTCAAGACCCCTGATCCGGTAATTCCGACGATTGTCCTGCGGCAGCCGTCGCCGTTGCCGGGTACCCTGTCTGCGGAGGTGTCACCGGCACCGTCGTCGGTGCTGAACATGTCGCCTGGAGCACATGCAGATACGTTCAGCAAACCGAAGCCGCCCGGGCCGCTGTTCCTGCTCGATGAGGCGGGCAAGGCCGTGTCGATCGCCGAACTGCCGGCGACACATTCGACGCCATTTACGCAGGCGGCGTCGCGTTACGGCCTTCCGACGGCTCGTCTGGAGATCAGGATGGCTGGCGCCAGACATCCTGAGACGGTGTCTCCGATGGAATGGAGCGTGGATGTCGACGGGAATATCCGGGAGACTACTCGAAAGGCTGCGGAAATCGTTCTGGAAGCAGCTATCATAGCGGTCTCGTTGCTCGCGGGTGCGGTCGTCAGCGGACTGATGCGGCTTGCAGAGGTCGGCCGCGCGCAGTGGCCGAGTGGACTCACTTTTGCTGCGGTATTTGCCGGCATCCAGGCGACTGCTGGACTACAGCTGGATGGAGTTCAGGTGCTGGTGTTGCTTGCGGTCGCGTCAATATGGTTGCCGATGCGAGCCAGGATCGGAGTGATGCTCGCCGGGCTATCTTTGACCGCCCTTGTCGAGGCCGCCACCACCGAGATTGTGCCGCCCCATGCGGCGCTCGCTGATCTTTACGGCCCGCTAGGCGTCATGGGATGGGATATAGCCTGGCTATTCGGACTCGGCGCGCTCGGATTGACGGCCGTACTTCTGCTGCGACCAGCACTATTTGCGCGATGATCGGCGCCGATATGCTGCCGGCCTGGTGCCAAGGCCCGGGCCCCCGCGACTCCTGGTCGCTAGAGCGACTGCGCAAGACAGTCGTCCTAAGCACGCTCGACAGTGGTCACGGAGCCGGGGCGACGGTCTTCTCGAGCTCAACTCGTGGCTTCATGGACAAAACCACGGTCTCGATCGACCGGTTGATTTCCTTCCGCTCGTCCCCAACGGGATATGGATTTCCCTTGTAGGTCTCGGGATCCACATAGCGATCCTCTTCCACGCCGTGGACGAGATAGTCAGAGACCGCGCCCTTCTCTCTCAAGCGATCAAAAACATAGCTTTCAAAAGCGCGGGCGAACATTTCGGTCGGACGCATCCAGTATTCTCCCGACTTGCCACAAAGCTTTCCGGCTTCGACCGAGTACGAACTTTTTCGGCTGCCGAATGAAGTGCAGTCCTGAGAGGCGAGCCGTTCGAGATGTGCCGACAGCGCACGCTTCCGGTCATTTTGGCTGGTGAGGTATTCGTTGATCTTGCGTACGTAGGGGAGATTGCGTGAGCCGACTGGCTTCGCCAATTCGGTAGCCCGAATCGCCGTGAATCTGTCAACTTCCACGGCGATGTGGCTGATCTTGGTGTTTGTCAGATCGATCGCTTCTTCCCGAGACAGGGCGACCGAGAAGAGTTTCTTGTCGATGACATCCCACGCATGTACCTGGTCTTCGTCCAGGTTTTTCAGCATGGACCTCACGTTTTGCACGCGATGATACCACCCACTCCCGCTGGCGACTGTGCGCGTCGGAGCATCGCGATCCACTTCGCCCGCCCAGTTGTCGAATGCATGGGCGTATTCGTGAGCCAGCGAGCCAGCCCCCTTGATGCGGGTGAGGTTAACGACCTTTCGCCCAGGCTCATAATGGGCCGCGTGCCTGCCGCCACCTCTCGCGCCGAATGCAACGGCAAGCGTGCCGTCAAGACTCATCCTTGATGGATCCCAGTCTAGGACGTCCGCGAGGTCATGGAAGGCGTCGTAGGCAAGATTCAGAACCTTCTGGCGCTCATCGTTCGGGAGCCAAAGTCCGAATTCGACACCGCGAAAGCCGAACGCTGAAATAAAGTCATCGGCCGAGACGTCTCTTCCCGCGCGCCGGTCGGGCAATCCGTTCCGTTCGAGCTGATCGAGATGCGGCCGATCTGGAACGACGAGATCTTTCGTTGTCTTCTGGACCTTGGGCTTGGCTCCTTCGTCCTGTAACCACTTCCACGCGGCGCTTTCTGTCTCGAAGACAGGCCCGGTCTGCAGTCCCTTCTTTGTCAGGATGAAACCATCGCCGCTGGCCGCAGGATAGATTTTGATCCCCTTACGCCACGCCGGTACTTTGCCCGGGAAGCCTTCTACCAGCATGTCCCTGACTTTCCGGGAATCGGCAGAGGCGATGGTAAACGGACAAGATCGCCCCTGGTAAACGGAATAGAAGGCCGCCTGGGCTGAAGCGTCGGTCTTGATGTTCCGAATGCCGTATTCGTCCACGATGTCGAAGTACGCATTCTTAACGTCCTCGAGATTGCGTGCCGACATCATCTTGTTGCGGACGGACGAGACCATCCGGACATATCCCTTGCGAGTTTCACTCGGGTCCGCGCTGTTCCTGAGCGGTCTTGGCTCCTTCGCCAACCGATCGCGGATGAGCTTCACATGGGCGGCGGTATCGGCGGGCATTCCGTTGGCGACGACCGCTTCCCAATCCGGCTGCGGCCACACGCTGTCCTTTTTTACGTGAAGGATGGCCTCGGCGTCCGTCATGCCGGCCAGGTCATCCAGGCTCATATGCCGCTCGCGCCAGTCCTTTCGCGCGCCGCCGATCTTCTCGCCAGCGTCGTCGATCAACTGTTCGCCTCGTACATTTTGCTCAGTGGTCATCACGTCATCATGGTCCATTGAAGCCAGGAAATCGATAAATCGCGCGCCGATCAACCTCTCGTTTCAGGCCCCGATGCCAGGGTTTCGGTTCGACCCGCTCTGGAATGTTCCGCGACCGAAGCTCCCGGCATTCATCATGGTGTGTCCCGATCGAGACGATTCCTCGTCGATCTGAGGACGCTAGCGGGTCCCCTGGTAATTCCGAACAGAAAGATTGAGACGACGCCTTCTCGGTTCCGGTATCCCGCCCGATTTCTCGCACTGCGCGAGCCTTCGCTCACATTCGTAGCGAGGGGCTCTCTTCGGGCGGCAACAGCTGAGGTTTGGCAACTGGTGCTAGCTTTTGACCCAGGGCTTTCGCGATCTCGGCGCGGACCAGTTTGGCAATTGTCTCAAGCTCGGAGACGTGGACGCAGAACGTCAGTCTCCCCTCCTCGGGTTGGCAAAATTGCACCCGCAGGTCCCGATCTCCATAGCGAACCACGCCATTTGACCTGAACTCATCCTCCATGGCTTCCCAAGCCGCCTCGACTTTACGCCACCATTTCTTCGGTGAGATCAGCTTGATGTTCAATTTGGATAGCCAGTCATCGGTCTTCGGTTCCGCTCCAGCCAGGTCGCGCTTGCGGAGCAGATAGGCGATATGTTCGATTTTTGACGTCACCCGGTACCGACCGACCTTGTCCAATCCGGATTTCGACTTGAAGCGATCCTCATAGTCCCGCGGGCGCTCCATCTGTTGCGCGATGACGAACCGCGCCATGGTGGGATCATCGACCGTCTCGAAGTAGAAACGCGGGTTGTCCAGGAAACGACCGTTCAGCTCATAGAAGCCGTCCACGATGAAGGTCGTCTGGTCGATTTCCGGTGGCAGGTTGCGATCGATACGGACGCCGCGGCCGCAGCGTTGCACCTCTCTGACGGCGGAGGAGGTTGACCCGAAGTTGAGGATTACCCCTACTCGAGGAGTATCGGTCCCTTCCTCGAGGAGCTTGGCATTCACCACACCGGTGATTCTTCCCGCCTGCAGATCGTCGAGCACCTGTTTTTGCCGTGCCGGCGAATCTCGGCCCGACAGCACCTCCATCCGCATGCCGAGACCGCCGTACCGCCGATTGAATTCGGCCGCAGCCATTTCGGCGTGCTCGATGTCTCGGGTGTACCCGATCGCCGACTTCCCGAAGAGCGCCTGACCGGTCGCTGGATCGACGTGGTGTTGATAGAAATCGAGGATCGAGGTGACGCTCCGTTGTTTCATTGCGGCCGCGCGAGCCTCGAGGTCAGCGGGGAGTTCGCCGGTGAATTTGACACCAAAGATGTAATTGATAACTGGCGCGATGATGCCGTCCTCGCGAAGGCGCTTGGCGCTGATCTTGACGACCTCGTTCTTCTCTCCGAGGAGCGCGTGAAGGTTGCGCTCGTGATCGAAGGCCGGGGTGGCGCTGAACGCCGCGACGATCGTGTTGCCGAGGAACGAGCCGAACACCTCCCGGCGCAGGCTGGACAAGGCCCGATGCGCCTCATCCAGCACCAGCATGTCAACGTCCTCAGGCTTCAGCCGGCCTCTCCGGACCAACCGCACGAACCCCTCATAGGTCATGATGGTGATCGGACGGATGCGAGGCGGAATTGGCTGCCCGTCTGCCGCGATCGCAGCCTGGGAAGCCCAGTGACCTACCGGCAAATCAGGGCAGTTGGTGGCGAAGCGCGCTAAGGTCTGCGAGATCAACGGCCGGGTCGGCACCAGCACGATCGTGTTCGGGAGGGCCGTCACCTCGCCGCGGCTGGTCTTGAAGGCGTCGACCAAGCGCAGGAAGATCTCTGTTTTCCCACCGCCGGTTGGAATGACGCAGATTGCTTGGGGATCAGAGCGAGGATTGCAGAGATGCTCGACCATCGACGCCGTTGCGTCGTTCTGGTGAATCCAATAGTGCGGGTCGTCATAATCCAAATTGGCCGAGGCGCGACGAATGAACGTCCTCAGCGCCGAGATCTCAGACGGTGGCCGGACGAACTGGCGGGAGCCCTCCTCGCGAGAGCGTTCCAGAAGCATGGCAAACGCCGTGCGTCTCTGTTTGGTGTCGGCGGTTTTGGCGCGGGTATCGGCGGCGTACATTCGGCGATCCAGTGAAATCCTTGTCCGCCGATGAAGGTAGAGGCCGGCCCGGAAAGTCCCGAGCTGAATGATTTGGACGTCGGAGCCTCAGCTCCGGCGTTCGCGCTGGATCTCCTTTAGGATCGCCTTCAGGCCGGACTTGTGGACGCGAATGATCTTGTTGTCACCGAGCAGCTTGGCCTTGATGGCGATCCCCGCGACATAGGGCTGCCGGCCGGCGGCCAGGTCGTCCTTGATGCTGTTCAAGATCCTGTCGACGCCCTCGCCTGCGAGCACCCGCAGCCGGTCGCGCCGCAACCATTCCGAAGCGCTCCGGCCGTACTCCATGCCGGTCTGCTCGGCCAATGTCCTCAGCTCTGATCGATGCAGGCAAGCGGTCGTGTGGCCACCGGAACGCCTGAATTCGACGCGGGCGGGACGGTTTCCAAGCATCGGCTGACGGCCGGCGATCAGGTCGGCACGCCAGCGAGCGAAGATATCCTTGAGTTCCTTGTTAAGCGTGGACGTCTTGAAGTGATTGCGGGTGTCGGATAATGCGCACCAATCGGCTGTCTTCGGTCCAATGGGGCCGGGTGCCAGGGAGGGACCCTTGTCCTGGAAGCGGAAGCGGGTGCAGAACCACCCGAGCTCGCTCGCGTTCATGCAGAACACCTTTCGCCGGTTCGATTTGGCGAACCTGGCGTCTACCTTGCGGTTCTCCATCAGCGAGAAGCCTCTCGGATCGAAACCTCTGATCAGGGAGCGCCAGGCGCGCGCCAACCGCTTGCAGTCCGCGGCTGTCGGCAGCTCCAATCGCTTGCTCAAGTCCGTCTTTGATAGGTACCCCTCCTTCCGCTCCGACAGTTTACCAATAAGCGACAATCCGCCGTCCCGTGTCCGTCGAAGATAAGCGACGAGGGCCAGGTGCGGCGCGATCTCGAACCGACCGGCTCGCCGGGAGGGTTTGGGCTTTCGGTCCTTGGGTGTCCGGGAAGCCGGCCGCGCCGCCTCCTTGCGGACAAAGCGCGCGATGCTGGGGTCTCCAATGGTCTCGAAATAGAACCTCGGAGAGCCGATCGGGGCGCCGTTTTGCTCGATGTAGCAATCGAGGATCGACACCGTCTGGTCGATATCGGGGGCGAGATCGAAGTCCCAGCGCACGCCGCGGCCACCCCGCTGGGAGGCCCGCACAGGCGACGACGTTTCTGAGAAGTTCACGATGACGCGGACGGAGGGCAAATCCAGGCCTTCCTGCAGCAGCTTGACGTTCATCACCGCGTGAATTGTGCCTTCCTCAAGCTGCCGCAGCACCTTGGCCTGGCGTGCACTCGAGTCCTTTCCAGTCAGCACGGCGGCCTTGAGGCCGCGGATCCGGTAACGCCGGTTGAACTGTCCGGCCGCGATCCTGGCATGTTCAATATCCGAGCAATAGCCGAGGGTCGGCTTGCCGAGCATCCGCTGTCCGGTCACCGGGTCCTCGTAGCTCTCGTAGAATTCCAGACCGGATCTGACGCTGAGGCGCTTCATGGCCGGCGAGCCGGCGCCACCCTTCGGTGCGCGTCCCTCGAGCGAAATCGCATAGACGTAATTGGCGGCCGGCGCGATGATGCCGTCGTCGCGCAGCCGTCTGGCGCTGATGTTGATGACCTCGTTTTCTTCCCCCAGCAGCAGGTGCAGATCCTGCTCGTCATTGAAGGCCGGCGTCGCGCTGAAACCAGAAATCAGCGTATTGCCGATGAATGATCCGAAGATCTCCTGCCGGAGCTCGGACAGCGCGCGGTGCGCCTCGTCGAGGACCAAATAGTCAACGTCCCTTGCACGGATGCGCCCTTCCCTTACGAGCGCGACGAAGCCCTCGTACGTCATGAGCGTAATCGGCCTGATGCCTTGCGGGATTGCCTCGCCGGCCTCGTTGTAGGCCGGGCTCGAGCAAATGTGGCCCACCTGCATCGACGGCCATTGCTCCCCGGCGCGTTTCAACGTCTGTGCAATGAGGTTCTGGGTGGGAACCAGGATGACCGTGTTGGGGACGAGGGTTTCCGTCCCCTTCACTTCGGTGAAAGCGTCGATCAGGCGCAGGAAGATCTCGGTCTTGCCGCCGGCCGTTGGGACGACACAGATGGTCTGCGGATCACAGTTGCGATCGCCCAGGTGGCGGATAATGGCGCCGGTGGCCTCATTCTGGTGATCCCAGAAGTCCCTGGACTTGAGGTCGATCGTTTTGGCAGCTCTTCGCACCAACCGTCTCAGCTGGTCCATCTGGCCGCCGCTGCGGACGAATCGCCGGCCTTCAATGGTGGCGCGAAACTCTTTCAATCGCTCGGAATAGTAGGAGCCGACGTTCCTGCGAACGCCCTTGCTACGCGCTTTCCTAGCCATTTTTCGAGCCTCTGCCTCGGTGTCTTGCGTATTCTAATCCTTGTGACATTCGACAATCAGCATCAAGGTGCATCGGGATCCTCGACTGTGGATGAGGCGGGCCGGCGCGCGGCTTGTGGGTTGCCTCCTGCCGCGGCTTGTTGCCGATTACCCTGGCGAACTACCCCCTCTGAACGGCAAATAGGCTTCAAATGCCTTACTTCACCGCAGCAATAAGCAGCTACATCCCGATGCTCGTGGCCATACTGGCGCGGCCGCTCAAGGCCGCGATCGCAACCCTGTTGGTAGCTGCGATCTATGCGGCACTGTTCTCGCTGACCCGGGATCAGCGAGCCTCGTGATGCCTATGAGGGCGTCGTATCGAATCCTTGGTTTTCCCCGATATACGCTGGATCTGATCGAGGTTCGCGTTGACCACCCATGTGACCGGTGCTCTTCATCGAAGCAAGTCGTATCGGTGTTTTGACAAGGAGTTTCACCGTGAAGCCCAAAATTCTCGTCGCCGTCCTGTCGGCCGCGCTCGTTGTCCCCTTTGCGGTCGGAAAGACTGCTGCCCAGAGCGCGCTTCCCGCGCCGACGGCCGATCTTCAACTCGCCGATGTGCCGTCGGCAGACGCCTTGTTGCCTCCGGCAAGCGATGTTGCGAAGCGGGCGCCCAAGGCGAAAGCGGCCAAGTCCGCAGCCTCGGTGAAGTCGTCCGCGGCGCCAGCCAAAGGCTCGGCCAAGCATTCCAAGAAGAAGGCGACCATCACGGCAGCGCCCCTCAAGCCGATGAAGAAGTCCAAGGCAAAGACCGCCAAGGCCGAGCCCTTGCCTGCGTTCGTCGACCAGGCTCCGCAGGACAATGCGAAGCTTACCGGTGGCGCGGCATGGGCGAAGCTTGTCGGCAACTCGCTTTCGGGAATGTACGACGGCAAAATGCTTGTCGACGCCTACATGCCCGATGGCACCGTCAAGTCGAAGCTCGGCGACACTGTGCAGACCGGACGCTGGGGCCTCGTCGACAACAAGGTGTGTTTCCAGTACGCGCCCGAGGAAACGCAGGCCACGTGCTATTCCATTGAAATGGATGGGTCGGCCGTCACCTTGACCAGCCCTGAGGGCGAGAACATCCTGCTCTCGATGGGGCAGGGTCTGCCGACCGACTTTTAAGCTGATGACGAGGAAAGGCCCGGCCAACGCCGGGCCTTTTGCTAACAGTCTGTTTTCGCATCCGGCATCACTCGCAGATGCGCAGGCGCCTCCAGCCGAATGGCGTCGGCTCCCGCACTACCCGGCAGGTTTCATCATAGTAAGACGGTGAAGCCAGGGAATATCCGTAAGGGACCTGTCGATAGCCGCGATCCTCCCCGAGGTAACCACGGTAGCCCTCGCCATAGGCGTAAGGCGCATAGGGATAGGTGTAGCGCTCTCGATAATAGACCGGACCGTAGGGACCTGTGGCTCCGATCATGGCGCCGGGGGCCGCTCCTGCCACCAGTCCCGGGAACCAGGCATCGTTTGCCTTGGCCGGCGCGGACAGGTTCGCGAGCGTGATGGCGGCCGCCATCAGGGTAAAAAGCGTGTTCTTGCGCATCTCGGTGCTCCTTCTTGTTCAGCTCCTGAAACGAATTCCTCCTAGCGCATTGCGGAGGCGTTGCGGTTCAACTGGTCGCGCAGGGCCAAGAACTGCTGCGCCGTTCGCTCCTGCCATGAGAGCCCTTGCCCCTGAACCTGACGCCATCGGATCGCAAGCCTCGTCGTCTTGACCTTGCTCGACGAAGCGTCGACCGCGACCTCAAACGGGAGATCCTGGATGGTCATCTTGGCAACCCCGCGAACGAGGTCGAAATTGTTCGGATCATCGCCGGTGCGCTGTCCACGTCCGTTCATGTTGGCGGCCAGAAGCTTCATGATCCGCTCCGCATGCTGGGACAGATCATCGCCTTCCGCGACCATGACGACGGATTCAACCTGATAGGCGAAGTGGATCGGCACGACGTCCGGCAGCTTCTGGCAAATCGGGATCGCGGGCGTGCAGGAACGGATGAAGTGATTGCCGAGGTTAAGTCGTTCGCGCCAGGCCCCGACGATCAGTCCCGGGACGCCATAGAGCGTCTCGCTCATCAGTCGCATGCCGTTCGGCTCCATGTTGACGGTCATGGTGAACGGTACGCCGTCGAGATACATCGGCTTCACGCGGATCTGGATTGGCTCCCACATTGCCAGCGCAACGCCCGCCTGATTGTTGGGTGGGATCGACAGCACCACCTTGTTGATCGGAGCCTCGGTCGCAGCACCCTGCGCCACGTTCTCCAGCACCCTTGAGAAAGCCATGCCATCCGGATCCACGGCCTTCGCCTTGCCGGCCGGGATCAAGGACTGGACGAAGTTACGGAACACTTCAGGCGCAAGCTCCCGGCCTTCGCCCGGGAAATTCAGCTCGATCGAACGGTGGACGTCGGTCGTCGTGAAACGGACGTTCAGCGTGTACTTTCCCGGGAACTGCTGGATCCGGCAAAATACCTCCAGCGGACCGTCCGAAGGGGCTATGCCAAGATAGAAAGGCGTGTCTGTCCCTTGCGAAAGGGCGGCCGGACAGGCGGCGGACGCCGCGCTGGCAAACAGGGCCAGGCAGGCAGCCAGAGCTGCTCCCGGCAGCGTTGGTCGTCTCATCAAGGATTACCCCAATTATCCTCCCGTCATCTTGAAGGAATCAGCCAGGGACAGCAAGGATTAGAATGCGCCACGCTGTTGACGGGCCCCTCCTGCCGCAGGCATTGTCGAGGTTAGCCGGCCTTTGGAAGGCCGGCCGTATCGGGGATTTTCGACATGCTTCAGCTCTTGAACGGTGCGCTGCGCCGGATGGTTTCTGCGTCCGAAATCGTCCGTGGAGAGGCCAATCCCGAGCCACAGCGCAAGCGTTCCGCAGGTCCCGTCGAAGTCGTCGTCGCCGAGCTCCCGCCGCGTGCGCTCACAATTGGCCCCCTACCCTGGTATTTCGCGGCACCGCGGATTGCGATGTGCGCCATTCAGGTCTTCATGGCGCCTTTTGCCTTCTTCGTTAAGATCTGCGAGGTCGTCGTTTCTGTCACCTTCACCGCGATGGTGGCCGTCATTTTTGCCTGGTGGTTCAAGTTCATTCCAGACAGCGATGTCGGCCTGGTCATTGCAAGCCTCGGCGATCGCGTTCAGGGCATCCTCAAGGGCGTCGGAGCCCTCTAGGATGCCACAGCTTGCGCGCGTAGCGCATTTTACTGTTTTGGCCGCCCGCTCTGTGGTTGCCGTTTTTGCCGCGTCCACCGCAGCCATCATTGCTTGCGGCGTAGTTCCGGTGCTGCTGATGCGGATGCCGTTCTCGGCAATGCTCTATCCGTCCCGGCCGTTCCTCCTGTTCGCGTTGGCTTACTCGGCGACCGTGGGCATCCCCTTCTTCTACGTTTTGTCTCGGCGCCGGCGGCTCATTGCCGGGACCTACATGCGTTATGGCGTCGAGCTCGCCTGTCTCGCCATGATCGCCCTTGGCTTCGATTATTCGGCTCCGTCTCTCTTCGAGGTTCGGAGACTGTTCGATCTCAGCTGGATTGTCCTGACCAGCGGCGTGCCCGCTGGCCTGGTTGCCGGCGCCATCGCCCACCAGGCGATGACTGTCGCGCGGCCATAGCGGCTTGCTGGGCGAGGATGCAGGATGCCCGCCAGCTCCAAGGAGACGAGATATGCCAGACGCTACGAGACAGCGAGCGACCGAAGCCGCAGCCAAGGATTCGACTGAAGCCGAGATCCTCGATGCTCGGGCGCGCATTGAGTTCGAAATCCCCACCTCAAAGGGGGATTTGACCGAAGCGGCGAAGTCGGCCCCTAAGGCTCCGGCGGGGAAACAGAACACTCCGGGCTCCCACGCTCCGGGCCGCACCATGGACAACGAGGAAGTCCGTGCGCGCATGGCCGGCATCAACCTCGGTCCGGAAGCAACGGCGAGGGCCAACCATTTGCTGGGCCACCTTTTCGAGCAGGGTGCCGCTTATGGCATTCGCGACGAGATCGACGACGCGACGGCCGCCCGTATCGCCGGCCAGGCCCGCGGAGCAAACCATCTGGGTCACCCTCATCGCGAAGTGATCGAGGCCCGATCGGTCCGACAGATCCCAAATTTCGGTGAGGCGCCCCGCGACGCGCTCGTTCCGGTCCCTGCGCGTGTCCCGACAAACGATCTGGCGGTGCGCGGCGGCGGAGTTGTTCCGGTCGAACCGCAAGCACCGTGCACCGCGCTGACGGTCCAGGAGCGCCTTCCAGGGTTTGTCAGCAACGACGTGCGCTGGCTGACCATTGCGCAAACACCGCGTTACCCGCAGCAGTTGATCCGAGCATTTGGTCGCAGAATTTTTCGAGGTTTCCCGTGTTTCGCGGAACATGAGCGGCAGGCACAAGAGACCGGCGAGCCCGATCCGCTCGCGACTATCCATCTGCTTGCCAATATTCGTGGACAAGGACCTTCGACTGAACGGGAGTTGGACATCGTCGCAACCTGGATCCGGCAGAACGGCACCGTCATCCGAAGCGAAGAGCTTGAATTCCCGATCGCCATGCCCGGTTATCGGCCGGAGGTTGTTCTGCTCGTCACTGCGGACGAGAGCTTCCTCCTCGTGCGCGAGACCCTTGAACGCGGCGCGCGGGGGAATTCGACGTACATCTACCGATGGAACGGGGGCGTCCAGCCGTATCTCAACATGCTAGGTCAAGCCCGGATCGCGCGATTGGTCGAACAGCCGGCGCTCCCCCCGCCTGCGGCGGCACCGCGTGAGTTGCCGCAGGCGAACCGCGGGCTTCCGGCTGCTGCATTCCGGCCGGCGCTCGAAGACCGCAAGGCACGGATCGCGGCGCTTCCGATGGCGCCTTCTTCGGTCCGCGATGGCGTCTCTCCGCTTCAGAAGCTCCTGAATATCGGTTTCACGCGGCATGCGGACGACAACGGTCCGGCGCTGATCGCCACGGCCGCCGACGGGACCGAATTCCACGTCTCGGCGATGCCGGGGCTTCGGCTGATTGACGGAAACATCTTCTGCCTGAAGATCAGCGAGGGCGATGACGACGAGCGGCTGGCTGGGGTCAGTGTCGAGGAAATCCAGGCGCGTTTTGCGGATTGCTCTCCGCAGCCGGGTGTCCGATGAGCATGACGATCCCGCCGCGCTGGTGGGCCATCGATACGGAGGGCTGCGGGACAGCTGCAAAACGTCTGATCGAAGTCTCCTTCGTGGAGTTGGTCTATCTTCGGCCGACAGGTTTCGTCCGCACCTGGCGGATCGATCCTCAGGGGCCGATCTCACCCTATGCGGTTCGGGTCCACGGCATCCGCCGGTCTGACCTGGAGGGGTGCCCGACCATTCAGGAGATAGCGCCAGACATCCTCAAGCTGCTCGAGGACCTTCCGATCTTTGGTCATGGCATCGGCAACGATATAGGCCCTCTACGCCGGGATTTGCCAAATTGGAAACCGGTAGCGGCGTGCGATACCCAGCGGTTGGCCGAGGTGCTCATGCCGAGGGCGGCAAGCTTCAAACTGACCAGGGTTGGCGATGCGCTTGGCCTCACCAGCCGCGCGCGGAGCCTGACCAAGGCGTTTCCGCATTCCGCACCGTTCGATGCAGCGCTTTCTGGTCTCGTGGCCGGCCACCTGCTGCAAAAGCTCGAGCCGAAGCGGGCAATCGAGCTTCTTGAGCAGGTCAACATTCTCCGTAAGGAGAACCCCAAGCCATTCAGTGGTCATTCGCGACAGCAACCGGATACGTCGGCCCCGACGCCCGCCTGAAATACCGGCGGCGGCCTAACGGCCGTTGTCTGCGGACCAGATTTTGAGGAGATCCTGCGCCAACTGGCTCGAAGCCTCGGACATCTTGCGTCCGTGGGCCTCCCGGGCCGACGCGAACATCCTTCCCCTCTGCCAGAGCTCGACGCGAGCGAAGGACTCTCGCTTGGTCGCGGCAAGCGGCACCTTCTGAAAGTCGTAGAGCGATACCGCGATATGCGTGACACAGGGGGCATTCACGACATTTTCGATCGCGAGCGCCATGACGTCCGCCTTGACGTAGATCGTTGTGACCTGTGCATCGTTCTTCGCCGCAGCATCGTCGACCAGGGTGAGCGGTCCCCCGGTAAGTTTTGCCGAGAAAGCGTCCCGGATATTCTGCGCGGTCACTCCGCAGGCCGTGGCTTCCTGCGATACGTCCTCCACGATGAGGTTGACTTTGCCGACGTCCTTGAGCGCGTTGTCCCTTGTCTGGGCATTTGCGACCGGAAACAGGCCAAGAACAGCGATGACCGCTAGAAGCGAAGATTTGCGAAGGAGGTTCATTTTCTCACCAACTCATCGACATGTTGCCCAAGGGGCCGATCTGCATTCCAGTTATCCAACTTGCCGATCACGGCGCGATCGTGATCGAGAAACCATTTGTCGCCGTTTGCCCCATGCCGTCCACGTAAGAGATGTTTCCGTTCCATGTACCGGCAGTTGTCGGCGTACCTGTGATCGCCCCCGTGGTCGAGGAGATAGTGAGACCGAGCTGCGCGAGCGTTGAACCGCTCGTAGTTGTCGCGGTGAAGCCGTTGTAATAAGGCGATCCACCGCCCAAACGAGGCGTGTACGCATAGGCCGTTCCAACCTTGCCGGACGGAGGCGTTCCGGCAATCGTCGGGGACGCGTTGACGGTGATCGTCACAGTCACGCTGGTTGCAGTGCGATTACCGGAGTCTTTGGCCGTGAATGTGCCAGTCCAAGAACCAGAGGCGGTCGGCGTACCGCTCACGACAACGGTCGCCGTTCCGCTGGAAACGTTCGACGACTGAAGAAAGCTCAGTCCGGCCGGGAGCGCTCCCGATATCGTGGTTGGCGATTGGAACGTGAACGGACCGCTGCCGTACGGCGTCAATGAGAAAGTCCGTCCAGTCTGGCCGACGTCCCATATCTGGGAATTTGGCGAAACAGCAAGCTGAGGTGATGTCGAGGAATATACGGTTGCGTAGTAAGTTTGCGTGGTGAAGTAATTGAAATTGGCGTCCCCGGCCTGGATGACATAGGTGTATTGGCCCGGTGTCGTCGCCGTACCGCTCCAGGTGTTGGAGGACTGTGTAATGGTGACGCCTGGCGGTAATGTGCCGCTATAGAAGAAGTATCTGTACGGTGTGACACCGCCGGTGAGCGTGAGACCCGCGGTATAGCTCGTATTGACCTGCAACACCGCGTATTGACCGGTCATCGTTCCGCCGAACACATTTGCAGATGGCGACGCCGCCGACACTGAAATCGATGCTGTGACCTGATTCCCAGCGCTATCGCGCACTCCCACCACGCCGGTCGAGACACGGCTCGCGACAGTGATCGGCCCTGTCAGACTGCCGGTGGCCGGATTGAACGTCAGTCCAAGGTCGGAAAACTTATACTGGCTGCTTGCGTCGTTTACGATCCAGTAGCTGTACGGCGGAGAACCGCCGGCGGTCGTTGCCGTTGTCTGGAATGCGCCTCCGACCGACGTATTGACGGCCGCAGGTACGTTGTAAGTCATTGTCAGTGCAGCAGTCACCGTGATGGTGAACTGCGCACTTGTCGTGCTGTTTCCGCCGTTGTCCGTGACGGTGACCGTTCCCGTCCACGAACCCGCAGACGTTGGTGTTCCACCGAATTTGATTTGGTTCGCGACGATCGATGCCGAGAGCCCCAGTGCGCCAAGTGTGCCCGTCACGTTGGTGACGGAAACCGCAGAATACGTGCCCGTTCCTCCCGTAACATTGGGAATGTAAGAATAACTCGAGTTTGTCGTTCCGGCCGGAATAGTTCCGAGCGTAATCGTCAGACTGGGATTGATAACCACCGCGAACGACGTCTGAGTGGCCGCAGTCGCACCGTCCGTGTCGGTGGCGCGGATCGTCAGCGAGGACGCGGTGCAGGACGAACTGGGGGTGCCGTCAATCACGCCAGTGTCTGTATGGAAGACGAGTCCCGGGCAGACCACGCCCAACGTGATCGGCGATCCCGACGACAGCAGTGCGTAGTTGATCGTCCCCACCTTGTTGTTCACGGATGGAGCAAGGGTCGCTGCGATCCCCGAATTAGGTATTCCCGAGATCGTTCCGGATGGTCCACCGGAAATCGTCAGAACCGGGTTCACAACCAGAGAGAACGCCGACGTATCGACCGAGCCCGCAAGGCTGTCGGTTACGCGCAGTTTGATGCCGTTTGTCGTTCCCGACACCGGCGAGGACCATGTGACGCTGCCGTCGGTCGGTGATGCGGTCGCGCCCGAAGGAAGCGTGACACCACTCGGTGAAATCGACCACGTGTATGTGCCGGTACCGCCTGAGACAACGGCGCCTGTGGCAACGGAGTTCATGGGTGTTCCGACGCGCGCCAGCAGGTTCGATGGCTGCGTCGTGACCGAGAGAGCGTTGACTATGGTGATCGTCTGCGACACTGAGGCCGCCGAGCTATGGCCTTGAGCATCCACCGCCTTCACCGTGAAAGTAGCTGGCCCGGCAGTCGTGGGAGTGCCGGCCAATATGCCGCTTGCTGGGTCGAGAGCTAGGCCCGCAGGAATGGCGCCGCTTGCAACGGACCACGTGTACGGCGCAACCCCACCACTAACCAGGAGAGGCCCGCTGGAATAGCCGTTGCCGACTACGCCGGTAGCGGTGAAATTTCCGGTTGGCGAGGAGAGCCCCGGCGAGATGGCTATACCGAACGGGCTCGACGTGGTCGCGGCGGTGCCGTCGTTCGAATCCGAAATCCTGATCGTCAAATTCGCCGCATTGCAAGTTGCGGTCGGCGTGCCGGAGATAACGCTATTTGCCGTGTTGAACGATAAGCCCGGACAAGCGCTCGACAGCGTCACTGGCGACCCGCTTTGCAGCAATGCAAACGTTCCGGTGCCAACGAGCCCCGAGACGGACGGCGCCGGGCTTGTCGGGATCGCATTGCCGACCGAGCCTGTCATCGTCCCGGAAGGTCCGCCGGAGATCGAGAGCGGTGGGTTAACGGTGAGCGTTCCGATCGTTCCGGTACCAGTCGACGTGCCATCCGATGTCGCGGTTGCTGAGA
The DNA here is from genome assembly GCF_054063755.1 of Bradyrhizobium sp. USDA 4341. NCBI lineage: Bacteria > Pseudomonadati > Pseudomonadota > Alphaproteobacteria > Hyphomicrobiales > Nitrobacteraceae > Bradyrhizobium > Bradyrhizobium sp. USDA 4341. The sequence goes on from NZ_JBSSGO010000001.1 coordinate 976,026, forward strand.
GCGAAAACCTCGTCTGAGCGGCGACCGATGGCGCGGTGCCAGAGAAGGTAGCGCTAGACGTGTTGCCGGAAGATGTAAGAGCGAGATCCGGCGACGTCGGCGCCTGCGCCAATGCCCAGGACGGAGTCGTGCGGCTCGAAGTCAGCGTACCGGAGATGGCAGCGCCGGACCGCACCGTTGTCGGCGCATTCAGAGTCCCTGACGCGGTCGCGCTCGAGACGTTGATCGTCGTCTGCAACCCCGCGGATCCCGATGAAACGTTGTTGGCGTCCGTCAGGTAAACGAAGAAGCTGTATGCGCCGGCGGTTGTGGGCATGCCCGTCAGCGAGCCATCAGGATTGAGAGTTAAGCCGGGCGGGATTGTCCCAGAATAAAGATGGTAGACGTACGGTGGAGTGCCTGGGCCGCCCGATGTCGCCGGTTTCACGCTTGAGTAGGGCGACCCAATTTGAGCTGACGTGGTGTACGTTCCGCTATTCGATGGGGTCTGGGTGATTGCCACCGTCTGCGTTGGCGACGCCGGAGACGCAACCGAGAACGCGTCAGTGACCTTCAGGGCAAAACTATAGGTGCCTTGCGCGTTTGGCGTGCCAGACACCAAGCCGGTCGAGGGATTGAGCGATATGCCGCCCGGCAACGAACCTGAGGCAACCGACCAGGTATAAGGCGCGGTGCCGCCGTGCGTCGTCAGCGGTCCGCTCGAATAGGCCACTCCGGCAATGCCGGAGGAGGTCATGGTACCGGTCGGCGCCGACTGCGCTGGCCCGATCGTGATGGAGAAGGGCAACGAGGTGACGCTCGAGCCGTCCGCCGAATCAACCGCGGTGTAGGTAAGATTGGTCGGGGAACATACCGCCGCGTTGGCGCTCGAGATGCGCCCCGAAGTTGTATCGAAGGTCATACCGGGGCAAAGCGAAGAGATCGCCACCGGCGAGCCATTCTGGTTCAGCGACCAGGTCGCCGTTCCGATCTTGTTTGACAGCGTCGGCGCCGTGAATGAGACCGAGTTGGGCGCCTCGCCCGTGAAGTTCGGGACAGCGGCGATCGAAAATGCCGGATATACGCTGACTGCGACCGGCGACGACACCATTGTGTAAAGGTTATCCGCGGTCTTGGCCGTCCAGGTGACGGAGAATGTGGTTTGTGATCCCACCGAAGGCGCGGTGCCTCTCCAGGTGGAAGCTGTGCCCGAAAGGCTGAGATCCGGCGTGGTCGGCGTCTGTGCGACCAAAATCGTTGGTGCGGAGAAAGTCGAGGAGAACGTGCCTGAGATTGGCTGACCAGCATGCACGGCCTGCGACGCCGGAGCGACGACGAATGTTGCGGGCGCGACCGTCACCGTTTGCGCAGACGAAGTCGGCGAGGACCTGCCGAATGAGTCAGTCCGCTTAACCGTGAAGGTGAACGTCCCGGTTGTCGTCGGCACTCCTGACAGCACGCCGGAGGACGCGTTGAGCGAAAGGCCTGTCGGCAGGGCACCCGAAGCGAGCGACCATGTGTAAGGGCCGCTGCCGCCGGTCGTGGTAAGCGGACCACTCGAATAATCGGTGCCGGCGGTCGCCGCAGATGCGAAGCTCCCGGACGGCGCGGTGAGCGCCGAGGCGATCGTCAACGCGAACGGAGCGGAAGTTGACGCGGTCGCGCCGTCGAAAGCGTCCGTTGCGCGGATCGTCAGGTCGGTCGCGATGCAGGAAGCCGACGGCGTACCGTAGATAACGCCGTTCAAGGGATTGAATGATAATCCAGAACAGGAACCGGGGAGCGCGATCTCCGTCCCGCTTTGTAGCAAAGCGTAACTGATGGTGCCGACCCCAGTTGTGCCGACCGATGCCGCAGGGGTGGCTACAATCGCGAGGCCAATCTCACCAATGACATCGGAAGGCGGCCCGCCCGTGATCGAGAGTGTTGGTTCGACCGTGATAGTGAGCGGCGCCCCCGAGGCTGAGTACGAGCCAGACGCCGCCTTGGCGGTTACGGTGTAGGTGGTTTGTGACGCGACACTCGGCGCTACCCCCGAAATATTAGACCCGACCGCGGTGAGGTTTAGGCCGATTGGGGACGAAGCGAATGACCATGTCGCTCCGGACAGATTGGTTGCGAGGGACCCGATGATTGATGCCCCCGAACGCAATTGCGCCGGTGACGTGAACGAGGCACTGGCGACTGGCACTGCAACTGCAAATGCCATCGAGGCCGCCGTGCTGCGACCATCAGCGTCGGTAACGGTGATGCCAGCATTTGACGTCTGGCCAGTCACCTGCGAGGCGGTGACCGCGCTGCCAGAAAGGCTCATTCCGGTGGGCAGTGTGCCCGAACTCAACACATAAGAATAAGGCGCGTGACCGCCGGACGTCAGTGTTGTCAGATCAAACGAATACGCGTCGCCGAGCGTGGCGGTGGACGGCACACCTATCAGCGACGGTGCGGTTGCGACCGAGATGGAGAATGGTGTCGACGCCGATGTAGCGTTGCCATCTGCTGCCGATACGGTGAGTGGGCCAACGGCGCCGATGTCACTGGTGCCAGGCGTACCCGACAATAGGCCGGTCGTCGCGTCCAAGGAAAGCCATGTCGGAAGGAAGCCGGACGTGACCGAAAACGACGCTGATGAGGTCCCGCCCGTTGTCAGGAACTGCGCGGAATAGATTTGTCCAACGGTTGCTGCCGCGGCGGGAGACCCCGAGATTGCAAGCGCGTCTGCAATGAAGATCGAGTGGTGGAAGCCCGCGTCCGCGGACGGTGCGGCGGCAACCATTCCAATGCTGTCGGTGACCTTGTAGACAAATTCAGGCGTAATTCCTGGCCGGACCGGCGTACCAGACAGAGTCCCGCTCGCACTGTCCAAGGTAAGTCCGAATAGTTGCAGGCTTGTCGGTGTTCCCGACGGCCAATCCGTGAGGGAGAACACGTACCCACCAGCGCCACCCGATACTGTCGGCGTGACGAGATAAGGCTCACCGACGGCGCCTGGCACCGGATTGAAGCTGACCGTGAGTTGATCGAATACGGTCATGTTGGCATTGCGCGCAATGGTGCGGCCGACCGAGTCGATGGCGGTGACAATGACGCCGTACGTGATGCCGCCACCGAGCTGCGGTTGACCGGAAATGATGCCGCTGGAAGGATCGAGCGAGAGACCTCCAGGAAATGCGCCGCTCACCACGTAATTGTAGGGCGGTCGACCTCCGCTCGCGAATAACTGATAGAAATAATTGCCGCCCTTGACGCCATATGGGAACGCCGGAGTGGCAAGATCGATCGGCAACGCGACCGAGATCGTGAAGGTTGCTGTAGCGACATCCCCCTCGGAGTCGGTGACGCGTAGCGTGTAGGTGTTCGTCGAGGTTGCGGTTGGCGTGCCCGACAAAATGCCGTCGGACGATAGCGTCAGGCCGAGAGGAAGGCTGCCGGAGGCGATGTCGAAGATATAGCCGCCGCTACCGCCGTTTGCCGTGAAGTTTGCTGAGTACGGCGTGCCAATATCGGCTCTGGACGGCGGCGATCCCGCGATGGTTAGCGGCGGTCCATCAACAGGCACGATCGTGATGGTGAAGGGATTGGAGTCTGCGGTATGGCCCACCGAGTCGGTCACCCGTACTTGCAGCGGCGAGTAGGTACCGATGTACGTCGGCACACCGGTGATCGATGCTTGGGCCTGGGATGTTTTTACCAGGGAGAGGCCAGGAGGAAGTGCTGCTCCGACCAAAGAAAAGGCGTAGCCCGTGCCGGAGCCCTCAAAGCCAACAAAGTCGGCAGAATAAGATCTTCCGACCTGCCCGTACGAAGCCGGGTTGCCCGAGATCATCAGTTGCGGGGCGTCCGCAACTATGATCGAGAACGAATTGGAAAGCGCAATGTGTGCTTCCGAATCCCTCACCCGCACCTGGATCCCCGAGTATGTTCCTGCAGTGGAGGGCACTCCCGCAATCACGCCGGTCGCTGACAGCGTCAGTCCATCGGGGAGTGCGGCACCGACGAGATCAAAGACAAAGCCTACGCCGGAGCCGCCCGAGGCCGAAAAGTTTGCCGAATACGACACCTCCACTTGCCCTGTCGATGCGGGTGATCCCACGATGACGAGTGGCTGCTCAGCACTCACCGCCGAAACGCTGATCGTCTGATCCGTGGTTCTGGCGACCCGCCCGTCTTGGTCATTGACCACGATTTGGACTGGGAACTCCCCCGAAGTAGATGGTGTACCGCTGATCGTGCCGGACGTATTCGAAAATACCAGGCCGGGTGGCAATGAGCCGTCGATAGCGAACACGAGCGGTGCATGGCCACCGCTCGTCGATGGAGACGTCAAATAGCCGTCACCGACGCGGCCCGCGGCGGCGGTCCACGCAATCGACAATGGATCTGTAATCAAAATATCGAACGGAGATGAACTAGCTGTGCGGCCGGCGGCGTCCTGACCGGTAACGCTAATGCCCGGGTACAATCCGGCACGAGAGGGCATACCCGCCAGAAGGCCATTCGCTTGGCCAAGTGATAATCCTGGCGGCAACGTTGAGGTGGTTCCGAACGAATAGGGAGAAATCCCTCCGACGCCTGCGAACTGCACTGAGTAGGGCAATCCGACTGTACCTGTACCCGAGGGCACGCCCACGACCGAAAGCGGGCCGTCGACCTGAATGGCAATTGACGCTTGCGCCGTGCTGGCTGTGCCCGTATCGGCGGCACGCAAGACCGCCGCGAAGCTCCCGATCTGAGTGGGCACCCCCGCGATTGTCCCTGTGGCATCGTTGAGGACTACGCCTGACGGCAATGCCCCCGACAGAACTGAATAGCTGACAGTTCCCGTCGCGCCGGTGACGATTGAGCGAGCGGAGTAGGATTGTCCGGTGGTCGCCGTCGATGGACCGCTGATCGAAAATGATATGTGCTGTCCGCCGGGATTCGTCGGCGTCCCGGGATCGACGATTTGACCGGTCGGCGACTTCATCCGGAAGTACGACCATTGGGCCGCTTGGGGCTGGCGTCAACAACAGCGACACCGCCACCACCGCTGCTGTACATTCCCTTATCAATTGAAACGACATTACGAACCCCGTCCGGCGGCGATAATACCGTCGGAAGCGTAGCGATGGGCGGTTGCCCAATCAAGGTCCCAAGGATTCGTTTATTTGGATTTTCGAATTATCTTCGACATTCCCTACTTCTTCGAGTTCTCGATGAACTCGCGCAAGCGTCGCTCGGCGTCAATTCGTCTCCCCTCCGGCTCGGCAAGGCGCGACCGCTCGGCCGACAGGCCTGACGTGTCATCGGCAAATTTTGTGGCTCTAGGCGGCAAGTCACTTTCCCAGGGGCCCTTGACCAGGACAGTGGAGTATCTTCCGTCAAAGGTCATGAAACGGAACGGCTCGCCGTCGGCAACGAGATAGCCGTCCAATCGCCAGCTCCCATTGGAGTAAGCCCGAACGAACCGATAAGGTGGGATGTCGAGGCAAGGATAGTAACCGCCAGACGCTACCGGCTTTGCCGAAAGATCGCAGGTTGTTCCGTGTCCGTGAGCCATGGCCTCGTCGGCGACCTGCGCCGCCTGCGTGAGGCCGTCTTCTGCTGAGGCCGTCCTAACGGTCAAGAGCAGCGACAAAACGGCGATCGATATCCTTAGACCAGGCATTCGAGATTCATCCTCATGACGTCCACAAGCATCGTTCGCATCTTGTCCATGGCGCGGCGGTCAAGGCCATGCACTGTCTGCCGGCTAACCCCGCTTTCGCGGGCAATATCGGCAAGCGAGGTCGGTTCTTCGGCAAATTTGGTGCGCACGACGATGTCGCGTTCGCGCGGAGAGAGCGCCGCGAGGCACTTTTCAATGACCCCCAGGCGCTCTTCGGCAAGGACCGCGGGGGCTTCTTCAGCGAGTTCGGAAGCAAGATCGTCGCTCATCTCGACGGCCGTCGGCCGCAGCTCCGGATTGGAATAGAAGGCAGCTCGATCAGCATCGCCCGTCGGCCGGACCGGGCCGAGATAGTCCATGACGTATCGTTTGATCCTGGCTTGTACGCAACTCGCCACATAGACGGGAAGCGGTGCTGTGGTGAGCGTGATATTGTAGCGAAGGAGCGCCTGAATCAGGGCCAGTCTACCTTCCTGAACGAGATCCTGGTGTTGAAGGTGACCGCGGCGCTGTCTTCTAGCAACCGACTCTACGAAAGAGTGGAAGGCTTCCGCCAAGAGCTCGCCCGCGATGGCGTCCCCGCTCTGCCAGCGCGACAACAACGCTAAAGCGTCAGCCGGTTCCGGCAACTCGCTCTTTCGGACGACATGGCGCCCGCACTTCATCTGATACCCCCGCAACCCTCAAAACGAACGGCGGCATCTCTTCATCGAATCCTTGGACGGGCAAGCCCACTCCGTGGACGAATCCTTGGACAAACTTTGGATGGGGCAGTCTTTTTTAACGGACCGTTGCAGGACTGCAACACAGCGCTCTCTGGAAGAGCAAAACCCTTCCGAAGACTCCCTGCGAAGACCGCCGTGGTGAAGTGGCGGTCTTCGCGTCGAGAGAGGCTGCCCCTCCACAGGGACAGTCTGCTGGATCAGATATGCTCGAGGGATCGAAGCGAGTTTCACAGCACGGTGACCACGATTGGGCCGCCCACAAAACCGCCTCCCACCGAGCGGGCAGGAGACATGACCCTCCTCCAGCTGCCGACGTTCTAACCCCACCTTCGGCTGGGAGGTGCGGCCTTCCTGACTGAGAGAAGGTTCGACAGAAAGCATCTTAGGAGAGGCGCCGCCCAAAGACACCAATCCCGAGCTTTGCAGTCGTTGCACCCGGCTGGTCTACGGGTGGCTGCTGCAAGAGGAAAGCCAGTAGAATTCAGCCGCTAGCCGGCACAGTCATTCCCGTCGCACTTCCTCCAAAACGTAGAAGGTCGCACCAATAAGCTTCGGTCTGAAAGCCGGCTGTATGCCACGCGCTTTCAGCTCCTGCTTGACCCGCGGCAGTCCCTTTCCGGCGGCTCGCGCCAGGTCGTTCAGCGAGATATAGGTCGAGCGGAAACGCTCGACCTCGTCAGGCGTCACCACCGTTTGAGGACAGTGGTTGACCGGATTGATCGCCTCCAAGCCAGCAAGGAGCCTCGCATCGACGAGAGCTTGCACGACACGGTCCTTGGTGCCCAGTCTGACCGAGACATCGCGTAACGAGATGCCGCCGTGCTCTGGACCGCGTGCGAGAGCCTTCACTTCCTCAATAGCCACAAGCACTGACAGGTAGCCTTTCTCGTCTTCCAGGTGCCCGACCCAGGTGAGCAGCCCCTCAAGAATGGCCTGGACAATGTCTATCGCTGAACAACAGGCGCGTTTGGCGGCCTCAGGAATTGTCGCGCTACCGGCCGGTGCACGCCTTACCGGCTTTGCAGCGCGCAAAAGCTTTGCAAGGAACTGGTTGAGCTCCTCGACTGGGAATTTCTCATTGAGCCCATCCTCGTCGCCCACCGAGTGCAGGAGACCGCTTTTTGCCAGCAGCAGCATTTGAACGCGCGGCGCGTTCAGGTATTTGCCTGCCTGGGGTCGCGACAAGGCACCTATGTCCGCGGTGATCACGGCACGTGCCTTCTCAGCATCGAAGACGACCTTGGCATCTGACAGTACTTCATGGCCGACCGACAGGATGCCCGCGGCCGCAAGCAACTTGCGCATGCGTTTGGGATGCAATCCAGTCTCGAGGTGGAGTGCCCTGATCGACAGCATACCACGAGGAAGGGGAACATGAGCGCTCATCTAAATCCTCGGCCTTCGTAAGTTTCTGCCTGAGGGCACTTAGGCCCATCGCCCTATCTCAATCGTCTTCCTGCATGGGCCGCCTTTTACCCGCATGCCAATCCTCAGCGCCCAAAAGGAACGGCGCCCATTGGATATATTGCTCGCGTGTGCGCGGATCGCTGAAAAATCGCCGAAAGTCACCCGGCTGATAGGCGCTGACATTGAGCAGTCGGTTGGCCGGCACCACGATCGTGCAATTGAGGATTTCGGAACCACTTGAATACCGGCGCGCGCTGGAGCGCCGGCGCGGCCAGCGAAACACGGCACCGCCGGACCTTGGTTTCCATTGCGCGATAGATGCAACGAAGCCCGGTCCCGGATCCCCGTGGGGCCGGTGAAGCTTGACCGGATTGAAGCCACGGTAGTAGCTCCGCGAGCCGCGCTCGTTGTATTTACTGGCTTCCCGCTCCATCCAGCAGCGCTCCTGGCCGATTGTGACGGAGCCCTCACCGAGAGAGGCATTCAAACGAGCGCGGTATTCCTCGAAGTCCGGCGCATCGCCGTCGTAAAGCGCGGCGGAATTGTCATAGACGAGTTCGACCGCATTCAGAAAATCCTCCGGCTTCCAGACTTTCGCCATCGTGTGCGGCTGGAACACCGGTGAGCGATCGAAAAGCCCCTGAACGATCAGCGCGACCCGGTTGTAGTGAGCGATTCTCTCAGACAGCTCCTCTGCTATATCGTCATAGTAGACGCTGGAGGGGTCGAACGGCTGATACTCGCTGGGTCGAAAACGCGCAGTGTCCCTGTAGGGATTGGCAAATTCGCGCATCCCCTTACTCTTATCCCAAGTCGACTGCGGGTTCTCGCGTAGCCATCTTTTGCTGTTGCGCTTCCGCTCTTCGTCTTCCGCTACCATGGCTTCGAACTCGGCGCGGTCGACCAGTTTATCGACGCGGTGCGCGAACATCTTCGCCATCATCGGAGGCTGTGGGTCGAAACTCTCTCGATCAGGGAAAAGACTGTCGCCGAAGTCGATCTCCGTCGAGAGGCGGTACACGTTGCCGCCATTCCGGATGTACAGGAATGTCGCATTGTCATCTCTCGCCAGGTCGATATTGACGAAGGCGGAGAGAATTGATGCCGTTTCGCGTTCCTTCTCGTTTCGACGGACCTGCATTGCGACGATGCATCGCGGTGTCGGCAGCATCCTCCGGAGGTTGTCGGGCTTGAGCAACCACCGATCAAACTTTCGGATGTCCTTGAACTCCATGCCCCCCGCCCGGTAGTCGGCAAGGCACTCCTCGTCCATGTAGAGCTTCCGCTGGAAGAGGCGCACCTTCTCTGAGGCGGGAGCCGGATCTCCGTTGGCGACTTGTTCAACTTCCTCGGTGACGCCGGCATAGAGCTCGATCGCATAGATCCGACGCTGGATATGCGTCACGGTCTCCTCAGCCGTGTCAAGCTGCGCCTCCAGAGGCAGGATCGAGGCCGCCATCCATTTCGCAAGCGCTTTGTTGACGTCCTTGATCTCCTGGAACAGAGCCGGGAGTGTCTCCTTTTGAGCCTTCTCGAGCGCCGACTTGTATTCCGTCACCTCGCGCTGGCCGGCAGCGACGGTGAGCGCGGTCCCGCCGGAATGGGCGATGCCGCGCGCATCGATCCCGAGCCCCCGGGTGAGATCGGAGACCTTCTTGATTAATGCTGCGCTTTGCGACTGCAGGCCGCGTACATGATCGTCGATGACCTGCTGCGGATTTGGTTCCTCGGTCAGCGTCTCGAAGAAATCGTCGTTGTGAACGCGGACTTCCTCGTCATCCACGCCTCGCACCAGGACATAGTTGCTGCCTTCGTGGACGACACAGCCAACCCACCGATTGGGCTCGTCATTGTAGTCCTTGCCATCGACCCAGAACCAACGTCCAAGAACGGATTCTGAGGTCTGCTCCTCGCGCGTAGCCCCTCCAACCCCTCCGACCCGGGCTACGGATGCGTTTCCCGGCGTGGCAGCGGGATTGTTCTCCTCCCGGGCAGACGTGTTCAAGCCTTCCGGCAACAGCGGCTCCCTATCCCCAATGTGCTTTCTCGTTGTCATTCATTGGATATCCAGCAAACGCCGACAGGGCGCCTGTTCGGCTCTCTGCATATCTCTGGCGCTGTCCCCGTACCATCCAATCTCGCCGCGGATGGTTTACGTGCGTTAGCTAACCTGGCGGCCTCGACCGGCCCGGATCGCAAGCACCTCGGCAGTATCCCGCAGGACTTCCGCTACCTTGCGCCACATCGCACGCTGTGGCGGTTCGTCCATGTACGTCGACGATCGCTGCTCGAACTCTTCCCGGGACAGGTCCAGAACCACCTTCTCCATGAAGGAGAGGCTTTTGGGTTCGAACACCTGCATGGCGACCGCCAGCAGGGGACCGATTCCGGTTACCTGATCATCTTTGGCTGAAAACCGGTCCAGCAAGGACTCGGCGAACTCCCTCACCAGGCGGCGTTCACTGGCGTCTTGTGCCGGATCCTTGGCCTCATGGTCCTGGAGGTTCTGCAACGTTCGCAGCATCTGCTTCGGGCTCTCGCCGCTGCGCATGCGCGCCGAAAGGGCCGTGTAGACCGAAAGACGCATGGTCGCGGCCACGAACTGACGGGCCACCGGCGCCCCTCGCGGCGTGTCCTGCCGATTCCCGCCGAACCCCCGGTCTTCGTCGCTCCCCTCAGCACTACCCACAACAACCCCCTAAAGTGGCACATCAGATTGTGCAAAAACGTATCCTAATCCTTGGACTGACGATCCGAAACTCTCACAAAGACGTCCAATCCACTCTAACCTTTCGGACCGTTTCAAGGATTTATCAACATATTCCCACTACTCATCGGGGCAGGAGAAACAAATGCCTCGTACCCAAACTACTGACCACCACCCCCTCATTGGAGAAGGGTCCCCGGACGCTATCGGATTGGCTCGCAGCTTCATGAAAATGAAGCCCGAGAAGAGCGCTGATCTCGCCCCCCAACTCGCATCGGAACTGCTGAACCGGGCAAAGACCGGCCCATTCTATGTCCAGGCCATGGTTGCGGCCGAAGGCACCGGCGCCGCCGCCGGAGATCTGGCACAGGCCATGATCAACGAAGGTTCACGAACCGGTGACGAGCGATTTGCGCTCGAGGGCGATTGCTGGCACCTGCTGGGCGCCCTGCGGCGTCACACTCCCAGCATGCACCATGTGTTTGGCAAGATGTCGGCCGAGAGCATGGGGCAGGTCCCCGAAAGGCCGGCATCTATCGTTGTGGACGACGAGGGTGCGCTCGAGGATCCTTCCGCACCCGAGGAAGCCACAACGAGGCTGGGCCGCACTGTGCTTTCGGCAATTGGCGATCCGGCCTCCAAGGATGGTCTCGACATCACTCGCCGCTATCGCAGCATTATCAGCCACAATATCCCCTATGCCGGCGCCCTTCCGAAGCCGGGAGCTATTTCGGCCGCAATTCGCGCCGAATGGCCGTGGGCGGCGGACTTGGCTCGCTTCCTGGAGGGTCGCGTTGAGTTGATGCGCAGAGCCCATTCGGCATTCGTTCGTCTTCCGCCCGTCTTGTTGCTCGGCGACACCGGCAGCGGAAAGACCACCATTGCGACGGCGCTGGCCGATTTGCTTGACGTCCCGATGACGATGGTTGCTTGTGGCGGCGTTTCCGACTCCGGCGGTCTTGCGGCCACGGCCCGCGGTTGGACAACCTCCCGCCCCTGTGCGCCGTTCCAGGCGATCGCAACCTCCCATCGGGCCAACCCGCTGGTGGTGCTGGACGAGCTCGACAAGGGCACGCCAGCGCGATCTCAAAACGGCAGTGTCTGGGCAAGCGCACTCGGCATCCTCGAGCAGGCCGACCGGTATTTCGATCCGTGCCTGCAGGCCAATGTCGACTTGTCGGCGATCACCTACATCGCGACCGCCAACAACCTCGACGTCATGCCGCCGGAGCTGGTCGATCGCTTCCTTGTGCTGAAGGTCCCCCGGCCGCGTCCCGAGGATTTCGAGATCGTGCTCCGTGGCGCCCTGAAGGCTGAAGCCAAATCGATGCAAACCCACGTCGAGCTGCTTCCAGAGCTCGATCGGCACGATAAGGCCTTCCTGCGCGATATGTTTGGGAAACGGCGACATTCCCTGCGCTCTTTCCGCAAGATGGTATCCCTGCTGATCGGCGAGAAAGCTATGGTTGCCGGCCCGCAGCTCCTCCACTAAACCAAGGAATGAGCGGCGTCCCACGGGAAATCCCCGGCAGGACGCCGCGGAGACGAAATGCGGTCCCTCCCGCTTTTTTTCTGGATCCAGGCCTCGTTCTCTGCCTTTCTCTTCACTTCAGTGCTGGCCGGTTGCCTCACGATCCCCGACGCGCTCAGCCGTGGTGTGTGGGCGCTTCTGGTTCCGGTCCCATTGCTTCTCTGGCTGGCGAGGATGTCAGCAACAGCGGCCCGCCAAATAGCACCGGTTCGCCGGTAACCGCGAGTTATGCCGGCATTCAAGGATAAATCGCCGAAATCCTTCCGATCGTCCTGACCGCCCCGCCAGCAGGAAACATCGGCCAAAGCCCCAATATCCTCCTATCGGCGCTGCGTTCGCCGGACAGCTCGCGTTCCAACGAACACCGAGCTGTCCGGCAGTTGGGGGAAGCGGGCGAGTCCGGATGGCCGCCGGCGGCCCGACGATTTCTCTGCTCAATCTGGGTCAAAACACTTCCCCTCGCCCGCGCGTGATCCAAATCCTACGGAAACCTGGTTTCCCATGGTTGACGAATCCTTGAACCAATGTCTCAATAAGAAGCGTTACAAGGACTCGATACCGTGTCGGGTGCGGGTCCTTTTCCCGAGGCATGGCGCCCAGGGGGATCAACGGGGAGAGTTCCTACTATGCAGTCCAGTCTTGCTGTGCGTCATCGTCTGGCGCGCATTCGTCGCCGTCAGAAGGGTCTGACGCTTATCGAAGCCGCCATGGTGCTCGGCGTCGCCGCGATCGTGATCGCCGGCGTGCTCGTGCTCTACAACACCGCCAACACGTCCAACAAGACGTCCGAGGCGCTCAACCAGCTCAACATCATCCAGCAGGCCGTGCGCCAGATCTACGGCGGCGGTTCGAGCTTCAGCGATCTGACCACGCAGACGCTCGCTGACAGCAAGGTGCTGCCGGCACGCATGATCAACGCTGGCGCGACCCCGCCGCTGGTGAATGCCTTCAATGGCACCATCGACGTGAATTACGACGCGACAAGCGGTGGGTTCAGCGTTGACTTCGGCGGACTCCCCGTCGAGGCCTGTGTGACCCTCGCGACCAAGGATTACGGTCGTTCGCTGGCCAGCCTCGCGGCTGGCAGTTCAGGCGGCAACCCCTTGATGGACGACAAAAGTGCGGGCCTGCCGTCCGCAACGTTGGCGGGACAGGCCTGCGACTCCAACAGCGCCAACCATCTAATTTGGATATTCAGAAATTAGCTTCGGCTTTTCCGGATTGCGCAATCTGAGCGGAAGCAACCTGGACCGTCGTCAAGGCGGCCACATATTGAGAGAGTTCCGGAGGCTGGCAGCGATGCCGGCCTCTTCCTTTTGCTGACGAAGTGTCGTGAAAGAGTCCCAATAGCCGAGGTCAGGTTGAGTGGTATAATTTAACCTGCCGACGACTTTTTGCGAAGCGTTTTTCGGATTCCGGGTCCAAGTTTATCGCCCGTTTCGCGGTCCCCAAACGTATCAGTTTTGTCGCGCGCCCTATTTGTCGCCGACCGTGCTGTCGTAGAGGACTCGGAATTCAGGAATGCCCGCGCAAATTCAGCTCTCTGAGAGCAACCTGGCTAGGCCTTCGACTCTCCAGGTCGCCATGGACGAAATTCAAAGAAACAATGCCCAAGCCGCGCTTGCGATATTCGCAGACGTGTTCCGAGATGGCTTGCACCTACCCAATGACCAGATTGCAGGGGTCATGATCGAGGTCTCGAGCGCGCTGATCGCCGCATTTGAACGGGATCGGCAGTCTCCAGGCGCATATGATTTCTTGCGGACGATAGCCTCCGAGGCCGCTGACGTTGTCGCCGGCCTGCTCCAGCTCGCCAACTTTCCGACGGGAAGCGAAGATCCACTCGCGATCCAGGAGCCGATCATCCTCGCCCTTGTGGGTGCCCTGTCAGCAGCAGGCCGTCACAAGGAAGCCATCGGCTTGCTGGAGGGCCTGCTTGTCCGTACGCCGAACCGGCTTCCGCTCAGCCACGCGATGTTCGTCGCCCAGCGACGGCAGGCAGGGCAATCTGACGATCTTCGCGGGCGCTTCTGCGAGGTGCCGTTTGAGGGTTTCGACGTGCTTCCGGGGGGCAACGTGCACCTCTGTTGCGCTGCGTTCATGTCGAAAAGCGTGGGCAATCTGTATCATCAAGACCATCAGACAATCTGGAATAGCCCGGATGCTGGCCTCGTTAGGGAATCGATCCATGACGGCTCATTCCGGTACTGCGACAAGCTCAAATGCCCCCGGTTTGCTCATGGCTTGCCAACGGACTCGAGCATTCTCGACGCGGTAGCCGCTTCCGAGATCGTGGTAGACCCCGACTGGATGGGCCGCCGCGGCGCTGTTCCTCAGAACCCTCACCTGGCGCCGATCATTGAATGGAGCCTGACAGAGCTGACCATTGCTCCGGCGAAGATCAACCTCTCGTTTGATCGGACGTGCAATCTAGCCTGCCCCTCCTGCCGGACAGACTTCATCGCGGCGAAATCAGCGGAGCGGATGTCGATGCTGACGTTGGTCAACGCCAGGATCCTGCCGCTGTTGGAAACCGCCAGTCTCGTCACGGTGACGGGCTCCGGCGATCCGTTCGCGTCCAAAACGTTCCGGCACATTCTGCGCTCGATCGAACCGGAGCGCTGCCCGGATCTTAGGGTTCAGATTGCCACCAACGGCGTTCTATTTACGCCGCAGGAGTGGCAAGGGATCGCTCATCTGCATGGGCGCATTGCTGGGGTGAACGTCTCGATCGACGCGGCCTGCCCTGAAACCTACGACATTGTTCGGCGTGGCGGAGATTGGGATCGGCTACAGGCAAATCTGAAATTCCTGACCGGCCTCGCGCGTGAGGGGGCTTTCGCTGCCGTCAATCTTTGCTTCGTTGTCCAGGCATTGAACTGGCGCGAGATGCCGGCTTTTGTTCGCCTCGGACGGGAGTTGGGAGTTGATCAGGTCTATTTCAGCCTGCTCGAAAATTGGGGAACCTTCAACAGCATCCAGTTCGCGGATAATGCTGTGCACTTTGAGAGCCATCCTGAGCATCAAGGTTTCCGGCAGTTGCTTGCGACCTCGCCGGAGTTGGACGATCCGATCGTATGGCTTGGATCTTCGATCCCGAGCCTGCGGGACAAGCCTGCCGGAAGCGCGCCGCGGGCGGCGACGGGCTCTAGCGACAGGCTATCATCGCCAAAGCTTTTGAACGGGCAGTATGTGCGGCACTTGTTGTTCTCCGTTAACTAATCCTTGTCACGGAAGCGTGCGGTAAACGAGTCGAAGACTCCCGTGGCACAAGCCCGCCAAATAATTAGGTCGACGGTCGAGGTTCGATAGCCGGTCTGCGCGGCCAGCCGCGCGCAGAGATCTTGTGCCGTGGTGCCTTCCAGATCGGCGAGCCGCTGCAGGTGCACGTCCGGCTTCGCGCAATCTATCCCGAAATTCTTTGCCAGATGGTACTTTGTGATGCTCCCGATGTGGGGGAGCGTCTCGCAGTAGGCGATCTTGTCTTCAGCGGCCAAGAATTCTCTAAACAGGCGTTCCCGCTCGTTGAAGATCGCTTCGATCGCCTTAGCTTTGTGGGCATGCTTGAACACCTCGAATACGGGTCGCCCGGTCGCGAGCGCACCGTTAACGCGTTCATGAATAATGCGGGCCACGTCAAATTTCATGCCCGAACAGCAAATTACCCAGATGGCTTCGCCCGCAAAGATATCTGCATCTTCGGGAAGTCCCACCGACTCCGACCAGGCGATATCTTCCGTCGCGACGTCGCCCAGCGATTCAATCATCTGATTGAAATCGGCAACGGAGATCTGGCGTTTGGCGACAATTGCGTCCATGAGCGCCAAACTACCTGACAAATCCGTCTTGGCGAGCGGGCGCGACGGTGTCTTCCACTGCTTCTTTTCGATCGTTTTCTGTTCAAGGATTCGGTGATCACGGGGAAAACTCCGCGAGGTCGCAACTGCCGCGTTTGACTTGTGCAACCGGCCGACGCTGAATCCCTGGAACGTTTGCGCTCGCTTCGGTTTGTTCCGGAGAGCCTGCAAATTCCTACATGTCGTCTTTTCCACCGTTCTGATCCCTACATCTTGTGGCCTTGGTTTGACTCATGCTGACCCCGTCCATAGCGTTGCGATCTCGACCTCTTGAGCGTTTTCGATTGAAAGCGCGATGAACGGTCCAAGGATTAGACTGCAAACGAACAAACTAGCTGAGCAAGGAAAGTACCGATGAAGATCGCCCGCCATTTCACGACCGCCGCCGCAGACCCGTACGCTACGATCCGCTTCAAGCTGATCACCAGCGAGATCAAGAATCCCGACGGCAGCAGCGTGTTCCGGCAGGAGAGCATCGAAGTGCCGGAGACCTGGTCCCAGGTCGCCTCGGATGTGCTCGCCCAGAAGTATTTCCGTAAGGCCGGCGTCGCCGCCCGTTTGGTCAAGGTCGAGGAGGAGACCGTGCCGTCGTGGCTGTGGCGTTCGGTGCCGGCCGAGGCCGCCCTCGCGCACATGCCTGCGGATGAGCGCTATGGCGGTGAGCGTTCGTCCAAGCAGGTCTTCGATCGTCTCGCTGGTGCCTGGACCTATTGGGGCTGGAAGGGCGGTTATTTCACGACCGAGGAGGACGCCCGCGCGTTTTATGACGAACTGCGCTTCATGCTCGCCAAGCAGATGGTGGCGCCGAACTCCCCGCAGTGGTTCAACACCGGCTTGCACTGGGCTTACGGCATCGACGGTCCCGGCCAGGGGCACTTCTACGTGGATCCGACGACCGGCAAGCTCGTCGAGAGCGGCTCGTCCTATGAGCGTCCGCAACCGCATGCCTGCTTCATCCAGTCGATCAGCGACGATCTCGTCAACGAGGGCGGCATCATGGACCTCTGGGTCCGCGAGGCGCGGCTGTTCAAGTACGGCTCCGGCACCGGCACCAACTTCTCTCGCTTGCGCGGCGAAGGTGAGAAGTTGTCCGGCGGCGGCCGCTCATCTGGCCTCATCAGCTTTCTCAAGATCGGCGACCGCGCTGCGGGCGCGATCAAGTCGGGCGGCACCACGCGCCGCGCCGCCAAGATGGTGATCGTCGATGCCGATCATCCGGATATCGAGACCTACATCGACTGGAAGGTCTTGGAGGAGCAGAAGGTCGCGGCCCTGGTCGCCGGCTCCAAGCTCTGCCAGCAGCACCTCAAGGCCGTCCTGAAGGCCTGCGTCAACTGCGAGGGCACCGGCGATGCCTGCTTCGATCCCGCGCAGAACCCGGCCCTGAAGCGTGAAATCAAGGCCGCCAAGAGGGCCATGGTGCCGCACAATTACATCCAGCGCGTCATCCAGTTCGCCAAGCAGGGCTACAAGGACATCGAATTCCCGGCTTATGACACCGACTGGGACAGCGAGGCCTACCTCACCGTCTCCGGCCAGAACTCCAACAACTCCGTGTCGGTGAACGACGACTTCCTGCGCGCGGTCGAGACCGACGGCGACTGGAACCTGACGGCTCGCCTGTCCGGCAAGGTCATGAAGACGCTGAAAGCTCGGGATCTGTGGGAGAAGATCGGCTATGCGGCCTGGGCCTGCGCCGATCCGGGCCTGCACTTCAACACCACCATGAACGACTGGCACACCTGCCCGGCGTCCGGCCCGATCCGCGGCTCCAATCCGTGCTCGGAGTACATGTTCCTGGACGACACTGCCTGCAACTTGGCTTCGGCCAACCTGCTGACCTTCTACGATACCAGCACGCGCAAGATGAAGCTCGATGCCTATGAGCACATGGTGCGCCTGTGGACCATCGTGCTCGAGATCTCGGTCGCAATGGCGCAGTTCCCCTCCAGGGCGATCGCACAGCTGTCGTACGACTTCCGGACGCTCGGCCTGGGCTACGCCAATATCGGCGGGTTGCTGATGACCATGGGCCACGGCTACGACTCGAAAGAGGCGCGGGCCATCGCGGGCGGCCTGATGGCCGTCATGACGGGTATCGCCTACCGGACGTCTGCGGAGATGGCGTCCGAGCTCGGCACGTTCCCCGGCTACGAGAAGAACCGCGAGCACATGCTCCGGGTGATCCGCAACCACCGGCGAGCCGCGCACGGTGAGCACGCCGGCTACGAGAACCTCTCGGTCAATCCGGTGCCGCTGAACGCCGCTGACTGCCCGCACGAAGAGATCATCGTCCTGGCCCGCAAGGCCTGGGACGAGGCGATCGAGCTCGGTGCGGCCAACGGCTATCGCAATGCCCAGGTGACCGTCCTGGCGCCGACCGGCACCATTGGTCTCGTGATGGATTGCGATACTACCGGCATCGAGCCCGATTTCTCCATGGTGAAGTTCAAGAAGCTCGCCGGCGGCGGCTACTTCAAGATCATCAATCAGGCGATCCCGGAAGCCCTGCGGGTGCTGGAATATCGCGATAGCGAGATCGCGGAGATCGAGGTTTACGCCAAGGGCCACGCTTCGCTCGCCCAGGCGCCGGCTATCAACCACTCGACGCTGCGCGCCAAGGGTTTTGATGACGCGACGATCGCAAAAGTGGAAAAGGCGCTACCTGGCGCCTTCGACATCAAGTTCGTCTTCAACAAGTGGACGCTCGGGGAGGACTTCTGCCTCAATGCGCTGAAGATCCCGGCCGAGAAGCTAGCCGAACCGAAGTTCGAGATCCTCGCCCATCTCGGCTTCTCCAAGGACGAGATCGAAGCCGCCAACGTACACGCATGCGGCGCGATGACGGTCGAAGGCGCGCCGCACCTCAAGCAGGAGCACTACGATGTGTTCGATTGCGCCAATCCCTGTGGCAAGGTCGGCAAACGTTACCTCTCAGTCGAGAGCCACATTCGGATGATGGCGGCGAACCAGCCCTTCATCTCCGGTGCGATCTCCAAGACCATCAACATGCCCGGCAACGCCACGGTCGAGGACTGCAAGCGCGCCTACATGCTGTCCTGGAAGCTGGCGCTCAAGGCCAACGCGCTCTATCGCGATGGTTCGAAGCTCTCCCAGCCGCTCTCCTCGCAGCTGATCGCCGATGAGGATGCCGACGACGCAATCGAAGCCCTCGTCGCCAAGCCGACCGACCAGAAGGTCGTCGCGGTCGCCGAGAAGATCGTCGAGCGCATCGTGGAGCGTATCCGCACCCGCGAGAAGCTGCCCGAGCGCCGCAAGGGCTACACCCAGAAGGCGGTAGTGGGCGGGCACAAGGTCTACCTGCGAACCGGCGAGTACGATGATGGCCGCCTCGGCGAGATCTTCATCGACATGCACAAAGAGGGTGCGACGTTGCGCTCCTTCATCAACAACTTCGCGATCTCGGTTTCGCTCGGTCTGCAGTATGGCGTGCCGCTCGAGGAGTACGTGGAAGCCTTCACGTTCACGCGTTTTGAGCCGGCCGGCCCCGTGCAGGGCAACGACATGATCAAGAACGCGTCGTCTCTGCTCGATTACGTCTTCCGTGAGCTGGCGGTGTCGTACATGGGCCGCAATGATCTTGCCCATGTTGTACCGGATGATCGTGGCGACGCGTTGGGGGACGATGACGGGGCGATCTTCAAGAAGGCATCGGTCTCTCGCGGACTGACCCGTGGCCGCATGCCGGAAGCCGCGCTGACGCTCGTATCCGATCGCGGCGTCGTCTCGCCTTCGGCGCCATCTGGCGGTGTCGTGGCACTGTTCGACCAGGCCGGTGCCTCCGCGGGGCGCATTGAAGGCGCGACGGCTCTCAAGGCTGCCCCGGCGGTCGATGTTCTCAGGGATCGCGATGCAGCTCGCATCGATGCGAAGTCCAAAGGTTATACCGGTGATGTATGCACCGAGTGTAGTGGCGTTCGGCTCCGCCAGACGGGGCACTGCTGGACCTGTGAAGATTGTGCGGCGAACGGGGGCTGTAGCTGAGGGGGCGCCGCCGCCGCCGCCGCTTGCAGGCTGCAGCCGTGGGTAAAGTTGGTCCCCTACAAGTACGTCCCCTAATCGGGGTAAAGTAGGTCCCCTAGTCTGAGATCCAAAAAAGCCCCGCCGGCGACGGCGGGGCTTTTCGTTTCAGCTGTAGCGAGTGGAGGACGAACCTCGATCGACCGGACCTTATGTCCGCTTTTCCTCGAAGAGCCGGCATCCAGGATGGACGAAAGGATCGTCAGCTACGGGCCAAAAGGCGACATCACCTGCCTCATTCCTCTGACGAGACACGTGTGAATAACAACCTAATCAGAGCAACAACGACATACACAACAAAGCAAACAATCGTCGCCATTCCGAACAGGACGAGCACGAAAAGGGGGTTGTCTCCCTTTCCGATCCTGTCGGCGCCCTCTACTACATCGTACGCTACGAACAGTAATCGGATCGAAATAAGGAAATAGAAGGAAAGGAAAAAGCACGAGAATGGCTCACTCCGAACGGCAAACATCACCATGGCCGGGAATAAGCAAAGGAACGGGTCAGCAGCCAAGACATGCCCGAAGTGCTTGTTCTCAATAATGGCTACCTCCACCAAGACCACTAGTGCCACTGCCAACGCACCCACGTTCGCAACAAGCGTTACGCGTGATCCGGTCAAGTCGATAGACGAACCATTCCCTGACATAGCTGCTGCCTCACCCACAACTCCGGACATGCCGCTGCGCCATGACAATTGTCGCTATGGGTCCACAAGTAGTCGTCACTAGAGTTTGCATCACTGCGACTTGCCGCCCTATACGTTTTCATCAAATCAGTCGCTTTGATCGAAATCGTATGAATCCAACTGGTTTGCGATCGTGCGGTTTGTCCCATATTTTGATCCATCAAGCCTGAAGTTCTTCGCACGATATTCCGACAACCACGGCAGCTTCGACTTGATACTTGTTGTGACCGGCTCGTCCGTCATATCAAGGGTGATCTCGTTCCAAGTGACGTTCTTGCCCAGCGTCTCCTGAAGATCATTCGGATTGACCTCGATCACGCTCATCGGATCATTGACGTCAGCGAATGTCACGAGATCGGGCAGGTCATTAGGAGTAATCGTTACTGGACCCCGCTCGTGGGAAAGACGCGCGACCCAATCCAAAAAAGCATCGGCATTTCCAAATCCTGTCGGCAGACCGTAGAACCTAGAGAGTAAGCCAGCGCCAGACCAATCCCAAATAACACCGCCCGGCTTTTCGTGAAGGTGACTGGTCAGCAAAGCGATTAGCGGCCTCGCACCGGGGCCGAGGTCCAAATACAGGGCTTGGCCCCGAAGCCTGTGCGGAGTTCCGCGAGCAGGGATTGAAACTTCCCAAAAATCCCACTCAGTTACGCTTGAGCTACGCCTAATGCCGTCCGGCGTGTTGACCGCCAGCGTCAGCTTGTATCGGTAGCTTTCGGACCGTCCGCAGCCAGCAAGGCAAAGGCCGATCGCGACAAGAACGCTAAGCCGAACGAAAAGCAGTGGCACAATCGGCATCTTGCGAAACCCGTAGGCAGCGAAGTTTTCGGCGTTCCCAATAGGGTTGTGCCAGCTAATTTCGTCAACCGATAACGTACCAAATGCTCAATTTTGAATGAAGCAGCGTGATGGCCGCACCGGGTCAAACTGAGACCTCGCACCGGCGGGCCGGCACTTCCGGTCTTCATTCGGAAGCGGACTTCGTCACGGCCGTCCGGCATGGCTCAAGAGGGCCAGAGGCAGCCTGCCCCATTCCTAAACATGTCATCCCGCTCGTCGAAGGGCCCTTCCAAGCCAGCAGAGCGGCTGCGAGAACTGAAATGGCGCAAACGCCTGGTCGACTTGGCGCGCTTGCTGCAGGCGCCACCGTTTTCATGGCTGATTGCTAGACGCGAGAACCGTCGGTCCGGCCGGGCTTCGTGCACTTGCGACGAGTTCGATTTTAGGGGACGTGCTTTGCCCGACAAGGACCGTCTCGCCCCCTCGTCGTGCGGGACCCGCGTTTCGCGTTTTCAATAACTTGTAGATGCGCTAGGGGACGCGTTATGCCCGTCGCCGCACTGAGCAGCGTCGAGCGGGCGCTGGATCCCAAGAAGGTCGGGGCGACCTTCTATCGAAGGCCTGACTGATATCGGGCCAGCTATGAATGAGTCCTCGGTTGTCGGGCGCTGCAATTCATGCTTGAAAAACGACAAAAATCGTTTAGTTTCATACACGAAGTGCAAACATGAGGATGAAATCCTATATCGACGCCGTGCTCGCCCGAGGAAAGCTCTCGTTTGACCAGAACGAGGCCGTCAAGGCGCTTGGCGTAAGCCCGGACGCAATGCTCGCAGCCGCGAGGCGCGCTCAGGAGGCCGGGTTATTGCTGCATCCCCGCCGCGGTTTCTACGTGATTGTCCCGCCGCAAGCACGCGTATTCGGTGCCCCTCCAGTCAACGAAATCATCGATCCCCTGATGAAGTTCGAGAAGGCCCGTTACTATGTCGGACTTCTCAAAGCCGCAGAGATCCACGGCGCCGCCCATCAGGCCGTCATGGAATTCCAAATTGTCTGCGATAAGCGCCTCCCTGAAATCCACCTCGGCCGATCAGTCATCCGATCGTTCTTCCGAAAGGAATGGCCGGACGAAATTCTGATCGACAATCGTCAGACCGACGCCGGAACATATCGCGTTTCTGGCGCAACCCTGACAGCCTTCGATCTCTGCCGTTACCTGAATGCGGCAGGAACGCTCGATGCTGTCGCCACGGTCGTCGCCGAACTCGCCGAGCGCATCGATGCCGAACAGTTCCCCAAAGCACTTGGCGCCGTCGAACGCCCGGTGGCGCAACGCCTCGGTTACATCCTCGATCAGGTCGGACAACCGAAACTGGCCGACGCCCTGCTCGACGCACTGAAAACGGACTTCAGGCTGGCCGATTTCGACGCCCCGCAAGGCGAGCCCGAAAACGTACAAATCGACCACCGATGGAAACTGAGAATCCACAAACCTCTGGAGACCGATCTTGATCCCGAAGGCCCACATCCTGGAATGGGCGTCTAAGACGGCCTTGGCCGGAGGGGCAGCAGGTCGAACAGGACTTGCTGCTCGCGCGCGCTCGTCGCCATCTTCTCGGACGACTTTCTTAGCTCCAGACTTGCCTTCCGCGGCGGCACGGCGCTCAACAAGATTTTCTTCAGCAGTCCCTACCGCTACTCGGAAGATATCGACCTCGTTCAGACGACGCCCGAGCCGATTGGTCCGACGATCGACGCCCTCCGAAAGATCCTCGACTCGTGGCTCGGCCGCGGCGCCTACCAAGCGAAAGAGCATTCGCCGAAAATGATCTACAAGGTACTAAGCAACGCTGGCAGCCTCTTGCGGCTCAAGGTCGAAATCAACACCCGCGAACACACTCCATACTTCAAGCACGTGAAAAACCCTTCTCGCTGGAAAACGAGTGGTTTTCAGGCAAGGCGCAGATCACCACATTCCTGGTCGAGGAAATTCTCTCGACAAAATTCCGCGCGCTGCTTCAACGCGACAAGGGCCGCGACATCTTCGACCTCGGTCGGGCTATCGAAGAATTCGATGGGATGGTTCTCGAGTCGTGGTGAAGGGCATGACACATTACCTCGAGATGTCGGGAGTCGTGATTCATCGTGCCGCCGCGGAAGAGCGCCTGTTCAACAAACTCAAAACGATGTCAATGCTCGACGACATGCGCGCATTGGTGCCCGCTTCCGAGCACCACCTCGTCCCCTATAAGTTTGTCCCCTACTGGGGGCAAAGTAGGTCCCCTAAGCCCGGAACACACAAAAGCCCGCCGGCGACGGCGGGGTTTCCGTTGTGTGCCGAGCATGATCGGCAGCTTGGAGGTGGAAGGTCCTCTACCCAGCCTGCGGCGGGGACGTGCCCGCTCTCTCTTCGGATCGCAAATCAGGTCACGGCTTCCATGTGCTGCCGATCTCGGCCGGCTCGTCGATGCCTTCCGGAAGATCGTTGAACTTCCTGGGGCGCTTCGCTGGATCCGTCGGATGCGTCATCGCGCGAATGACGTCGTCGGCCGACGCGACGATACCGAGATCCTGCAGGCCGCGAAGCCAGGCGACAGTGCTCAAAATGTGCACATTGCGCGGGATCCGGATGACCTTCACCGAGCGGATGTCCGAATCCTCGAATAGTAGCAGCGCGGCTTGGTCATCGCGGACGTACTTCTCCAGCCCATGCTGGAAAAAATCGGCGATGGCCGCCTCCCCCAGGCTTTGCCCGGTCTCAAACGTCCCCTGCTCGCGCATTGCGGCTGCCATCTTGCCGACGTTCGTCTTTTCGATCTTGAACAGGTCCGGATGCGCCTCGACGAATTCCTTGACCTCGCGGTCCTTCAGGTAGTTGTTGGGGTCCGATGTCAGTTCGGCGTAGACTTGGTCGATGAGGACGACCTGCATCCCGAACTTCAACAGCAACGGCAGTTCGCCAGCGACCCAGAGGCTGTTGATCGGACCGGCGTCCGGAATGATGAGAACGCAACGCGGGGTCATCGCGGCATCTCCGTTTCCCGGCAGACCCGCAAGAAGTTCTCCGTCATCGCGTCGACCTCATGAGGTGGAAGCCGGGGCAGATCGAGGCCCCGCTCGCCGAGCGCGATCAGCAGTTCTGCGTAGTCCCTCACTCCCGCCTGCTCGGCGGCCTGAGCCTTGTCGATCTCCCCCCTGGAGAACGCCACCAACGGGTCATTCGTGCCGACATTCGGCCGATAGCCGGTCACCTTCGTGAGGTGGTCCCGGACAATGGCCGTCAACGTGGTCCCGTGAGACGCAGCGTAGGCCTTCCCCCGCTGCACCAGTTCGTCATCGAGATTGAACGTCGTGTTGCGTTTCATTGCCATCTCCTTCGTTCACATATATACGTGAAGATGGCAAAGAACAACCGTCCGCTAGGCGGGCCAGCTTGTCGGCGGAGGGGCAGCGCCCAGCACGGCGTCCTCGCTGGCAAGAATGCCGCGCGGCTCGGCTACTGTTCCTGGATCGTGGAGTGCGGTGGCGCCGATCGGTCATGCTCGTCAGCACTGACGGACGGGAGATTACTCCTCCTGCCGGCGGTGTCGTCCGAAGCATTGACCGTGAACCTGCACGCAAGGGCCTTTGATATTCAGGGACCGACTTTGCCCGGCAGTCATCAGTCTCCGCGTTGTGTGAATTCAACGGGTTGCAACAGTATTAGGGGACGTACTTTGCCCGGCGTTGCATGCAGCTGCGCTGCTGCTGTCGACGACAACTCTGCTCATGGGCGACGGGAAAAGTTGGTCTCCTACAAGTTGGTCGCTAATCCGGGCAAGTAGGTCCGTCCCCTAGGCTGAAATCAAACAAAACCCCCGCCGGCGACGGCGGGGGTTTTGTTTGATTTCAGTTCAGATGGAGGGCGTGCGCCACAAACATCACAAATGGGTCGTCTCGGACTCGGCGATGGATGCAATCTCGCGGAAGCGCCCGGTCGCGAACAAGCGTTTGGCGGAGCGTAGCTCGAATTCGCCGTTCTTCGCGAACAGAGGTACCGCCTGCTCTGCGCAGACGACATGGGCCCTGAAAGCGCCCTTGCCGTGAAGCGCTATGCCTTCGGGCGGCGTCGTTTCCAGCACGAAGCACAGGCAGTATTGGTCGCCCACAACGAAGTTGGGGCGCACAAAGGTCGTGAGCGCGGGCGGATGCGGATCGTCTCCGACCATCTCCACGTCAGCAACCAGATCGACCTTGTACGACTTCATTTCGCTGCTCCCGAGGCCCAGATCTCCTGAATACCTTAAGACGCGCGCGTTATAAAGAAGCGCTGGGCTGATCGTGTCTCTTGTTGTTCGCGACGAAACCCGCGACGACTTTGCTCGCCCCTCGAATCGTCTCACCGATGCCGTCACGCAACATGGCCTCCTTGAGAGCCGCAAAATCGGAATCGAAACGTCCGGCAGACCCAGCCTCGCCTTCGGATTTGCAGTCGACGCCGTCGTAAGTCTTTATCAGGTCCGTCCGTCCGGCGAGACAGATGCCGTAAGCGGCTAAATATCGAGCCTTCCGTGACCAGTCGGAGAAGACGTCCAGAGGGGAATCGAAAACGACATTCCGGAAAAGTGCCGCCATCTCCGACTCGGAGAAGGTCAGTCCGAAGCCATAGCCGGACCCGATGGCCTCGTCGGGGTCAAATTCCTCTTCCAGGTCACGGACGGCCGCTCCAGCTATGGAGAGGCGCCAAACACCATCCGCCGACGATGGCAAGGCAGACACGGGCAGGCGCGCGGCGAGTTCGATTGCAAACTTGACGATGACGAGTTCATCCACGCCACCGACTGCGGGCATACGCTCGAGCGTCGCCAAATGGGCAGGTGACAGGGCTAGGAACGTCCGACCCTCAGGATTCCTGAAGTCGACGTCGACCACCAGACCGCGCGTCGAAATTCGTGCAACGTACGCCCGATAGGTGTCTTCTGCGGTCGGGCCGACCTGCTCCGTAAGCAGAAGGTCTTCGTTGATGTCCTGAAAGCATGCCAAGATGGGGTACTGCTCCGAAAACCGGTCGGCGGCGGCGAATACGGCCGTGGCGATATTGTGATCTGAGAGGAGTGTCATTGTTGTCGATCCCTATGGTGCATCAAAAAGCCGGCTGGCCTTTCGTCGTTCGGGATACAGGGATCGATGAACTAGCGTTGCAGACCAATTGAATTTATTCGGTCGCGCCGTCTGGTCCGCAGATGAGGGACGTACTTTACCCAGCAAGAACCGATTCGCCTGTCGACGCGCCACGGCGTGCGTGTGGGATTTGAACGGGTTATGGGGAGCCTGGGGGACGTACTTCGCCCGTGGCCGCAGCCTGCAGCCGTGGGTACGAGCGAGCTAGGCGGCAGCCTCCCCTAATCGGGGCAAAGTAAGTCCCTAGCCCGAAAACAAAAAACCCCGCCGTCGCCGGCGGGGTTTTGCATTCCTAATTTTGCTCCTACCGCCTTCTGTCGGCTCGCTCCTCGCCTCGCCAGTCACCGCGCTTTCGAGGGCGAGCCGGTCGGCTGGGGATTGTCTTCCCTCAAGTGCGGACTAGATGCGACAAGCTTTGCACGTTGTCGTCGGCGAAAATCTTCCAATTCCCGCTTATACATCCGGTCCCAAGCAGCTTCGTTTCCCATGTCTAGCAGCGGCGAGTTCGGATCGTCCGCGAACGCTCCCCATTTGGTGCAGAGAAATTTCACGTCCATCGGTCATTTCCCCTTCAGCAACAACATCGATTTTTCGTCTCTCAGATCCAGGTCTCCCTGCCAAATCGCACCGCTATCAAGAAGCAGCACGCGACCCAGGGGCACGAGCATACGTCCCTGTTCCGTGGGAATTTGCGTCGGAACAGGGTCCGGCAGGCCAGCGATCAGACGCGCGGTTACTGGTCTTCGATCGCGAAGCATGGCCATGATTTCGGCGAAGCGCTCGGAAGGCAATTCTACTTGCAGGTCGATCAGCTTCGGCATCATTGAACGCCGGAGGGTGTCCCAGCTACCTTGTTCCGGCAGGAAGCCACACCTTATCCAGGCGTAGCGACCGACGTCATCCGCCGCCAAATGGATCCTGTCGATCCCGATCAAGGCGCAGAGAGCTGCAGCGTTTTGCATGAAGGCACGACCATGCTTCTGATGTGCGGTGGGAATGGTCATGCCTTCCGCGCGGAGAACTCCGCCACTTATGTCCAAAACTCTGTCGTGTGCCCAGAACGTACCGTCGCCGAAGTTTCCTTGGACGCGGATCTCGAAGGATCTTTTCAGTCCATCGAGCTCGGACACCGTCATCCGTTTCTCACCCGCCCACGCAGCCGACAGTCGGTCGCCGACGTTCTCGGGCGTCAGCCCGTGCGGGTCGTAGAATTCGGAGATCCACCAATCCTTATCTACTTCCGCAATCTGCGTAAGAAAGGTTAGGCGATTGGTGGGCTCGAACATTTCGATTCTGCGCCGATCCTTCTCATCCCTAGACCCGATAGGCATCGATCGATCCTGTCTGACGGCAGTTTCAAGCCAAAGGGCCTGTCTCGAAGCCGGGTATGGCCAACGATAGGCTCATTGCGCAGGTCTAAATATGTGAATCGTTCCTGACGGCGTAAACCCCGAGCGTTAGCTAGGTATGGTAAACATGGAAGTTGGGGCCGGGCGGACAAAGCCTTCGATCCGCTGCGCGACCTGGTCGGCAACTTCATCCGGACCCGCTTTCCCGTCGGACCCGGCAACGTCGTGTTCGGCAAACCGGTCGAATGCCGGGTCCTCCATTCGATCCGGACGCTCTCGATCGAGACCAAGCTCCACCCGAAGCGCCTCAGGAAGCTCCTGGAGGCCGCAAATTTGCTTCCCGAGGGCTCGAGCGATCTCGTGGACGGAAATTGCCTGTTTGATGCTGTACGAGGCTCCAGCGTAGCTCAGGAGGCCACCGCGGCCACGCTGTCCGTCCGCCAGGCCGGCGAATACCTCAATGCGCCCCGGGTGCAGCGCGAGCGGCTCTATCGCGCCGGCCTCATCGTGCCGCGCATCAAGGGCGCCGGGCACGGCGCCGCCGACCAGTTCGCGCCCGAGGACCTGGACGCCTTTCTGTTCTGGCCAAGTTGCTCGACGGCGCCAGGCTCGTCAAAGCCGCGGCCGACGGCCGGCCGGGTCACCATCCCGCAGGCCGCCCATCGGGCCTTCTGCATGAGCGAGGACCTCGTCCGGCTGATCCTCGATGGCAAGGTGCAGCGGAAGTGGAAGCTCGCTGGCGAGCGCGGCTACATGTCCCTGCTGCTCGATCTCGAGGAGGTCCGTGCCCTGGTCCGCGGGCCCGACCATGGTGGCTACACCGCCGTCGCGCTCACCGAGCGGTTGCGGGTCGCCGACCGCGCCGCGGCCGCCCTCATCAAGTACAGGCATCTGAAATCGATCACCGTGGTCAACCCCGTCAACCGCTGTCCGACCGTCGTGGTGCCGGCCGCGGAGCTCGAGCGGTTCGAGCGCGAATTCGTGTCCCTGTTTGCTCTCGCCAGGCAGCGGGGACGGCATTTCATGGCGGTCAAAAAGGCGATCGAGCACGCCGGCGTCGAGCCAGTGTTAAATCCGAAGAAGATCGGGGCGACGTTCTATCGGAGAGCCGACGTTGACGGTCAAATTGGCCGTTGACGGATTTGCTCTCTTCTGCGCCAGCCAGCGACAAGCCAACGTGCATCTTTCGTTAAGAATACCAGCAAGAGGACCCAAGCAAGACGATGTAGCTCGGTGTAAATTGCGCTCTTCCCCGGAGTTATTTGCGAATGGGTTCCGCCGCTATTATCCCTGTATGCCTCGCAGCGTTAGGTTTGTTGTTGGGTACATGTGAGGCTTCCGCAGAATTTCTGCCGGGTACACCTTGCCCCGACGGATTTACCTGCTTCTCCGCCGAACCACGCGACGGGGTGTGCCAGCACCCTGACGTGGTTCTCGACGAAAAGATGAAGGTCACGCGCCTCGACGGCGATCAGTTTTCGCCGGAACGCGAACGCGCTTGCGTCGCGCAGACGACCGGAGCGGTCGTTCGAAGCGGCTCAGGTCTTCATCTGAAGCTCGACAATGCAAAATCCAGATTGTTCAAGGACAAGGCAGATTGCGAACGAAACCCGGACACGTGCGAACGTTTTACGCTGTACGACTATTTCCCGAAAGGCAGGTTGTTCCTGGTTCACGACCAGGGTTATGAGAGCGACGCGTGGTTCCTGGTCAGCCAGCGTGATGGCCGCAAGCAAAGGATTGTCGCACCCCCGGGCTATTCGCCCCAAAAGCGATGGCTGGCTTCGGTCTATGCGACCGAAGGACCTGACGATGCCAACAATGGCTTCGACATACTGCCGGCAGACATGAATCCAAATGAACCCGCCATCCATTACAGACCCACCGACTACGAACTATGGGAGTTCGTCCGTTGGGACGGCGAAGATCGTCTCTTGTTGAAGGTGACGGTTCACGAAAATGGCGGTTCCGCGCTCGTCACGCGGCCGGCAGAAGTGGGCTTGGTGAACGGCAAGTGGGTCCTCAACAAGTCGGCGCAACGCTAGTCCGACTTCGCGCAACCCTGTCGGCTCGCACACACAAGAATGCAGAATATTGAAAAGGTCATGGACGAAATCGAAATTGAACTTGGCTTGCCTCCCAGGCGGTCCATGCCACGTGGCGGTGTGCTTGACGGAGGCTTCTCGCTCCCTGGTGCCGCCGAACTCAGAAAATGGTCCAGCAACTACGAGCGGGAAGGTGTGAAAGGGCTTCTCGACAAACACGTCGCAGCCAAATTTGTGAGCATCCCAATGACGTTCACGAAAAACGAACTGGCATTGGAGCGCAGCTACGATGCTTGGGCCCAACAGATCGCGGAAGACCCTGACGGCCCCGATTCACAACACAATCGCCTTTGTGATTTTCCGCAAGATAACATAGTATTTTCTTGTCCAAAGTCACATGGCTGAATCATGCCTCAGAACCGCGAACCGCCTTCAAACTCCCCCCCCGAAATCCTTGCTGGCCTGCTAAGCGGCAATCGACTGCGCGTGCGGTCCGACATCGTCGCTGCCGGTGTGCATCCGCAAACCCTAGCCAGAGCCGTTGAGGCCGGATCGGCAGTCCCCTATGCCCGCGGTATCTACATGGCTCCAAATGCCGATTTGCCTGAAGGCGTCGGCTTCGCAGCGACAACCCTCCTCAATCCCGGTGGCGTCGTCTGCTTGAGCTCGGCCGCTCTGTATCATCGTCTTTCGGACGAAAATCCCGACGCGATCTTCTACGCCGTCGGGAATAAGACAATGAAAGTGGTCGGCGCGGCGCGGGATCCCGTCAGACTGGTGCATTGGAGCGAAGCCGCCCGTAGCATCGGCGTCGATACCGTAGAGATCGCTGGCGTGCCAGTGAAGATCACAAGTCCAGCCCGTACCGTCGTCGACATGCTGCGCTACCGTACCAAGCTCGGCGACGAGCCGGCCATGAAAACGCTCAAGGACTACGCCGCCTCCGGCGGCGATCTAAATTTGGTACTCGAAATCGCCCGCGAGCTAGGATGGACGAAATCCGTTGAACCCGCGGTGCGTGCCGCCGAAGAGATTCAACCTCTCATCCCGAGGCCGACGCTATGAACAAGGATGCTCTCGCCGCCAGCGTTATCCTCAACAAATCCCGCAAACTCGGGATCTCGCACGAGCTGTTGACGCGCCGCTGCGTGTTCGAACGCTTCCTGGCCCGGCTGGCGCATTCCGCACTGCGTGATCGGCTGGTGCTGAAGGGGGCCATGGCGCTCGTGGCAGTGACGAAAAGCTTCGGCCACTCGAGACATGGACATGCTCGGACTCGATAAACTGACGGCAGCCCAAGCGCTGGATGCTATCCGCACCATCGCTACAACGGAGCCAGGCGACGCAGATGCGATCTCGTTCGACCCGATGTCGTTCTCTGAGTCGAGATCAATCAGGCCCACGAGGAGCCAGGGCATAGTGGCATACTGTCTGCGTATCAGCTGCCCAGAATGCTGCGTATCGCTGATACGACTTCGATCCTCAAACGAGGCTTGATACGACCGAGCCGTTCCGCGTGGCGCGCCTCGATCGTCGCGATCTTACAAGGTCGAATGATGGAGGGAGCGGGGAGACCTGCCTCTTCGAAACGACCGATAGCAAATCCCCGGGCCATGCTCTGTTTTCCGCACTCGTGATCATCACCACTCAGATGAGGTTGCCGTTTTCCCCGCTGCCTCCTGTAGATACAACGAGTGCCGGGCGGTGCTGACGAGTCGATCGATCCGTGTACGGGAAAGGAACCCTAACGACGTCGCCCTGCTTAAAGGGTGGCATAGGCTTTCCGATCTGCCTCGCTGTCCCATTCGCTATAGGTGGCGAAGGGATCATCAACCAGAGTAAGCTCGGCCTTTGTCATGACGACCTTATCACCAGTGATCGTATAAGCGATCTCGTCACCCTCCTTCAGATGCAGAGCGGATCGGACTGCCTGGGGGATCGTGGTTTGAGCTTTGGTGGTAAGTTTACTCGTAATCATGCACGCCTCCAGTCAAGGGCTTTCCTTACCGTAAGGAATTTCCTTTCAATATTCAAACAAGCCGGCGGGAGGTTTAGGGCGCCCGGCACCGCCAAAATCTAGGGGACGTACTTTGGTCGGAAGTCGCCAGTTTTCGCGGCCTGGCCGCCGAAGTCGAGATCGGGGATTCCAACAGCTTGCAGCAGCTACAAGGGACGTACTTTGGTGACTGCGAATTCGCGCTGTGCTTCGCCGTTTGACTCCGTTTTTTGCCTTTCCCCAACTTGGCCCAACTGCCGAAACATGCGGCCCCACTCTGGCGGGTTCTCAATCGTCAGGCCCCACCTGCAGTGGCCAAAATGCGACGTTACCCAGTACCAACGGCAAATCGTCCGCCATGCGCTCGAAAACACCTCCTCTATGCGGATCACAGAAGCCTGCGGCGAGAACAATCCGCTGGTGCTCTGTCGGGCTCGGTAATGCCTGGCATGATGACATTGGATGGGTCGCGCCAATGGCGAAATGCGATGACTTATTAGCTGCCAACACGCGATTAAAGAGCTCTTTCGAGACTAGCGTATGGGTTAATTCATGTATGAGATTATTCAAATAGGCTGCTCGGACATTCGCCGTGAGCGCATCGCCGAATCCCAAAAGGCCATCGCTAGTTAGGAAGCTCACATCACAGAATTTCATTTCGGCAGACAGTTGGGACCAGAGACCATCATCTTCACCAAACATTTGATGGTGATCGGCGAATCCTAAACCAGCAATCGACGCAATCCCTACGATGACGTCGTAGTGACAACGAAGGAAGGGCAGAATGTCTCGCCATTCGAGCGGACCAACGCCGGCTGAACAAAGATCAACGACAGCTACGCACCGAGAACTCCGCGGAAATCGAGCATCGTCGAGCAAACTTACAATGCCTTGCTTCAAGCAATCGAACGGATCAAGCACAACACGATAGGCGCTCGGTTTCCCAAGGTCGTGATTTTGGATTTCGGGAAGAGAGCTATGAAGTTGGCTTTCGAGTTTATCTCTTGGAAATAGATCGTCCCACACGGTCACATGCCCTGAAATGAGGGGCAGCAGCAATGGATCAATTTCGCTGACGCGAAATCTCCAGAAGTCGAGCAAGCTGGCGCCTGGCTTCGCCGTGCCGTCGCACGTAAGGCTTTTGGCCAGAATGCAGCCATACCGCCAGTTAAAATCCGCGCGCAATTCGCGCATTATCGTACGCCACGTTTATTTGTTCTGATTCAGCGGCTGCGGCCTTCTGTATGAGCACACTACGGTCTGCCACCGTATCGGGGTGGCACTTCTTAATAGCGCTTAGGTAAGCGACCTTGATTTCCTCCGGAGAAGCATTCGGAGCGGTCCCGAGAACCTCGTGCCAAGGCTTGTTACCAGCTGTACTTTCTCGCCTACGTGATTCGGCCGTCTTGTCGGTTTGATCTTGGCGGAAATCATCCTTCGCCTTCTTGTTTTCAGTCTTCTTTGACCCCTGTCGCTCGGAGGCCGTCGGTTTCTTGACGTCCGTATCTCTCGATCTACCAGCCTCACGGATCGCAATAAGAGCTTCGTAAGCCTGATCGCGAGCAGCCGCGCTCTTAAATCTCAGCGGCCACTCCAGCCCTCCTGGCAATTGGAATTTTATCGAGTATGCCTTGTGGGAGACGTCGGCGCTTTTTGAAAATTTCAGCTCACCGTTTTTCCCACACTTCCAATGCCAGGGAGACCACACTGATCCACCTGACCACCAGTGAAATTCTGGGCCGATCACTAGAAACAATTGGTCGGTGGTCTTCTTCCACCGTTGTTCGAGTATCAGAACCGGAACGGGCCAGCGCACACGACGATATTTCTCTTTCAAGAGAACGCGTACCCGATCCCCCGTAATGTCATTTCTAACGCTTCGCTGGACACGGAATTCGTTCGTGGCTGCTAGGAAAGTCCTAATTCGATCATCGGGGCCAATTGTGACGTTTAAGCTCCCCAAAGAAAAGAACCACAACAGCAACACTAGTGGGATCAGCTCAATGAACCCATAGTTGCTGTTGGGATAAGCAAGGCCAACGCCAAAAAATAGGATCTGTGCCGGTACGCCGATTAGAATGAGAAGGCGTCGCCGCCGTCTCTCTTCCTCCAGTTTGTCAGTTATTTTCCGAACCGGCTGGAGCGCAAAGACGTTCCTCAACAGATCGGATACCTGGGTCTGAATTTTCCTAAACGCTTGATGCGGATCATTCTGTGCTGACTTGCCCCTCATTTGCTACCGCTCAAACGCCCCTAGAAGAAATGCAGTCACCACCAACCAAAACATCGAAGAGTATGCAATCGTCATGAATGGACTGCGTGCTAACCGTGTTTGCTCTCGTACTTGGCCGTATGATTTCTTTGAACCGACTGAGACATACATTCCCCATTGAATAATCATCCCAGGAAACAGGAATAGTTTTTTCAGAATGCCGCCCGATATCCCCGCGATATTGTCACTCGCCATTCTGCGACTCTCGGTTGTCAGTAGTTAAATATAATCAATAATAACAATACTTTAGTTCATCCGAACGTTAATTTCGAAACTCTCACAGGTCAAGCCATGGATGTGAACGCTTCGTAGACGGCGGAGGGGGTCGCCGTCAGGGTCCCAGTCCAACTTAAGCGGCAAGGAAACCCCGTCTGGTGGAGTGGTAAGGGATCGGCTATTGGCCGCTGAATCCTTGCGACGCGCACCGATGCTCTGTCGCCACGCATGTTGCGCGTCATCGAGGAGTTGGCATCGAACGACTTCTTCCTGCTGCAGGGCGATATCCGCGTGGAGACCGACCGGGACTGAAGGTCTTCATGGCCAAGCCCGTGTATGTGTGCGACGGGCCAGCTTCGAGGACAGGGATTTCATTGATTTGGTGCCTTACATCGACCGCCGGCATCGAGGACGCAGAGCAACTCATGGACTTGTTCTTCCCAGGGTACGAACTTTGTCCAGCAAGATCGCTCGGCCGTCGATGCTCTGGATTTGAACCGCGCGATGTCAATGATTTGCGAAGGAGCTAGAGGACGTACTTTGCCCGGCGCCGCACTGCTGCTGCAGTGGGCTGCAGTGGTGGGTAAAGTTGGTCCCCTACAAGTACGTCCCCTAGCCGGGGTAAAGTAGGACCCCTAGTCTGAGATCCAAAAAAGCCCCATCGGCGACGGCGGGGCTTTTCATTTCAGCTGTAGCAGAACCTGCCAGAGCTCGACCGCTAGGCCCTGCGCAAGCGCAAGGAGGAATTCGTCACCCCCGCGCAGCCCGCCGACTACGTAAAGGAGAAACACGACACCGCGATCGTCGCGGACTCCTCCTCCTTCCGGAAGATCTCGATCTCCTCCTGGATGTCGGGAGGCGTCGGCGGGACGTAGGACTTCTTTTCGGGCATCTTCGGAGTGCACCATGCAAGGCCGAGCGACGCGAGGATCCTCATCAGCCGGCGTCCCATCTCAATAGTCGTTTATAGGCGGCAGCGGCTGGCCCAGCAGTGTCAGCCAGGCGTCGAACACGTTCTGCATCACGGACGACAGCGCGCGTTGCGAGCCGTCCTTGCGCTCGACGATGACCTGCTCGACGCCGCCCCACTTGCCTTCGCCGTATCTCAGCTTTCCCCAGCCCGTGCCTGTCATCACGATCGCGTCGGCGCCGTCGACGGTGGCGTTCCTACGATCGAGCTTGTGGTGCTTGAAGGCGTCGGCCACATCCCGCAGCAGGACCACGTCGTCGACGTATGGTGCCCTTGGTTCGCGCAGGAAGATCAGGTGTGACTGCACCGCGGCCCGTGCGCCGGCGAGATCCGGAAAGTTCGCGCCCGGTGCCGGATTGTTTACGACGAAGTCGGACAGGTGGTGGAGTTCGATCGCCGCCTGCCGTCCTGCCAGCATCGCGGCCGCCTTGGCCTCGTCGACGCCGGCGCCGGCCTTCTGCGCTTCCATGAAGGCGCGGTCGGCCGCCGCGTAACCGCGCAGGGCGGGCCGGACGACGTTTTTCAGGTGGTCAAGAATCGCCTGCATCAGTTGCAGTTGGTGTAGATCGTGTTGCCGTTCACGTTCGAGATACAGTTGCGCGGGACAGGCGCCGGCGCGGGTACCGGCATGTAGTACGGCTGCGGCGGCGGTGGCCGGTTCGCCTGCTGCGCCAGCAGATACTGGGCCGCGAAGGCCCTCTGCTCTGGCGTCATCGGCTCCGACGCGCAGCCGGCCAAGCCGGCGGCGCAGCAGACGACCACAACCAACTTTCCCCTGAATCCGCCCATTACTCTCCCCCAAGTTGCGGCTATAATGGACGGGTCCGGGGCAGGAATCGAGGGGGATCGGTGAATAAATCCGTGTTTTGGGGTCTGCTGGCGGCCGGGTTGTCGGGCGCGGCCCAGGCCAACGCGTTCGACGACTGCGTCCTGAAGAACATGCAGGGAGCCACCTCGGACGTCGCGGCCAAATCGATCAAGGTCGCCTGCATCCGGAGGTCCTCAGTCACGCTCACGGACGACGACATCAAGCGCCTGAAGGTCTCCAGCGGCTTCTACGGCATGTTCGGCATGACGCACACGCCCGGATTCACCGCCGAGGTCAAGAACGAGACCGGCTTCATCGTCACCGAGATCACGTTCTCGATCACGATCGGCGACGGCCCCGCCGAGATGTACCGCGTCGACAACTTCAACTACCAGGAGCCAGGCGTGATCTATACCGGACTGAATCCGGATCCCACGTACGACCTCCGCATCGATCCCCTGAAGAGCAAGAAATTCCAGTTCTCTCTCGACCGGCCCGACATCGACAAGAAGAAGAAATGGGGCTGGTCGATCGTCGGCGCCAAGGGCATCGTGTCGAACTGATTTTTATGGGGGTGACAACATGACGATGACCAAACACGCACTCGACGCCATCAGCCTCGTCCCGCGCGAGCGGGTGTGCGGGCACAACGAGACCGCACAGGGCGACGACAAGATCATTGATGTCGACATCTTCGTCGCCGGCCGGAAGCGCGGCACGTGGCGCCGGGGCAGCAACGGCAAGAGCTACGGGGTGTACCTCGAACTGCTGAAGCGCGATGGCTCGATGGAATGGGCACTGCCGTACGGCAGCGGCTACTGCGACGACGCCGAGAACCTCAAGCCAGCGACCGCCCAGCTTCTCTTGTCAGGAAAACTGCCGGACCGGCGGGATTACGTCGAGCGTCGCGTGGTCCACTTCCTGATCGACTACCGCTACGCAATCGTTGCCACGCCGATCGCGGTCGGGCTGTGCTACTGGCTGTTCGCGCGCTGACCCGTTGCGAGCTTCGCGTCCGCATGTCGCCTTTGGGTCACAGGCCGACCGCGACGCCTCGCCCGACCCGAGTCGGCTTCACAGCCCGAAAGCGGACCTAGCGGCCCTTGTACGAAGACGAGGAAGCCCAGCGGGGGCCCGAACACACCAAATACGCAAGTCTGCCGCATGATTCCTTGGCGAGAGCGAGCCTCAAAAGAGTCCATCACCTCCAACACCTACGAATGCAGCGAACACGCCAAGGACAAGCCAGCACGGAAAAGCGCAGCCGCCGCAGGCGGCGGCTGGTGGCAAGGAGCCAAGTCCACTATTGTGCTATCATAATGGCGTCATTCTTTCAGGAACATCAACATTTTGGACCATTATAATGGGTTCATTATTGTGTTGAACTGAGATATTATGCCATTATATTGGCATCATCATGAAGGTACTTACCGTACAGACGTTCTTCGACGGAGCATGGCACGACGCCGCTCAGGCTAAGATCGTACAACCCGAGCTGGGCTACCGGGGTCCATCCGAAATTGAATACCATGACCGGTATTTTCTAGAGCATGGCGCAATCCCGCTGGCCGACGACCGTCCTGTTAAGGACCTGCGGGCGTATTCGGTGAAGGCGTCTATCGACATGATGCCTCGCAATGCGAATACGTGGCCGGCCTTTCTGTTGGATTTCATGCCGCAAGGCCATCAGGCAGAGCGCATAGCAAAATTCCTAGGCTTGCCGGCGTGTGCGGCCGCTACGGAAATCCATCTGATCGAGCGATCGGCTGGCTCCCCCGTCGGCAACCTCCGGATTAAAGAGGCGCACGATATGGAGGTCGCGCGCATTGCCGGCATGGCACACGCTGGCGTGGCCATGGATGACATCCTACGTCGTAGCGACGCGTTCATGGAAGTGGTGAATGAGTTTTCCATGCTGGCGTCTGGGTCTAACGGATTACAAGGCGATTGGCCGAAAGTGGCCCTCACCCAGGCGGCTGATCGGCTCTGGTACCCGGACCCTATGGTCTCGGACGACGACGCTCGTGCCCATGTCATCGTCAAGTTGCTGCGCAGTCGCGATGAGGGCGATCGCCGCATCTTGGAATCGGAGGCCGGCTATTCCAAGGTCGCTCGGGAGTTTGGGCTTCACGTGGAAGGCGTCAGCACGTATGGCCATGGTGCGCTCGTCATCCCGAGATTTGATCGCGCGGTGACTAAGCGCGGGCTCGAGCGCTACGGACAGGAGAGCCTCGTCTCGGCGCTTGGTGTCGCGGAGTTCGGCTACGCGGCCCGGCACGAAACCTATCTTCGCTTGATCCAGGACGTATCGAACGATCCCCTGCGAGACACAATTGAGTACTTGCTCCGGGACATCATGAATCTGGCGATGGGAAATCCGGACAACCACGGCCGCAATACCGCGCTTCGCAAGTTTCCCGATGGCACGACCCGCCTTGCGCCTCTGTTCGATTTTGCACCTATGCGCATCGACGCGTCCGCAATTGCCCGTTCAACAACATGGGCGAGCATGCGCCCCCATGGGCTCGACACAAATCCGGACTGGCAGATTATCTGCGAAGCGGTTGCTCGTCCCAATGTCCCCGCCGAGGCGTTGATGGAGGCGTTGGCCGAAAAGGAAGACGCGTTACGTCGGCTGCCTGAAACAGCTCGGAAGCACGGCGTCCCGGATTCAGTCGTGACGAATATCATTGTAAGGAACGACGAGATGGCGGATGGCGTGGCGAAACTACGCTGCGCGCCGAAGTATGGATAGCGATAATGGCGAGATGGCGGAAAGCCACGAAGGACCAGCTTAGTGACCGCCGCGCGACAGTAGCGGCGAAGGCACGCTCGGGATCACTTCGGTTTCCTGAAGCGGTCGCGGAAATACGACATTCCTTGGGTCTGTCGCAGACAGAGTTTGCAAAATACTTCAAGCTGACGCCACGTCAACTTGCGGAGATTGAACGGGGCGCAGCCAATCCGACGGTAGAGACTCTCGACAAGATTGGGAGGGCCTTCGGGCTGAAGGTAGGATTCGTACCTATTGCTCCGCGGCCGCCCGACCCTATCCCACCCGCCGATGACCAGTCCCACTCAGATGCGTGAATTGCCGCGCGCTCATTCTGTAACGACTGAGGCGGCCAAGGACGAAGTACCCGCAGTTCATCTTGAGCGCCTGCGCGTTCTGGCTGATCGTCACCGCGACCTGGGTGATGCTTCGGTGAACGGTCATTCCAAAAGACGGTCGAGGAAATGCAAATTGTCGCGAACGAAGGCCGGCCGCAAATGTGATTGGTCGGAATATTTTGGCTCTCCCGCCCCAAAAAACGGAGAACAAGCCGCACCCGCGCCGCAGATATCGGGGAACGGATCGAGCAAGGCGGCGCCGGTGCGCGAACCGATCGCCCGAAGCCGCGCGTCTGACTTGGCTAGAACGCCCTTCAAATCAGACACCGGAATAGTGGCCTTGACGTTTGGCGCGATCCGAAAGCCCGTGATGCCGCGCGCAACCATGTTCTGCGGCGCGAAGGCCTCATGAGTTGGGAGTCCGAGCACCAAGTAAATCGTGGCCCCTTCGGACTGTAGCTCGCGCACGAACTCCTCAAGACTGGCGTAAAAGGCGTCCTGCCCCTCGCCAGTGGTCAATGAGAAGCGCTTCCCGTATCGCTCGATGCTCATTCCCTCAGCGCTGTAGCCAGACCAGGCGGCTCCCAGCACGACCGAACGGACTTTTTCGCGGCGCACGACCTCGAGCAGTTTGCCCGTCAAGTCGCTGCACGCTGAGAATTTGTCGTCTTGCAGCACTCCGGGCACCGGCGGACAGCGCGGCCCCGTCACAAAATAGGTACTCACCGCCAAGCGCCCGTCCTCGAAGAGACGTTGCGCGCGTGGCCCGTAATGGAACAGCAGACTATCTCCGCTCAATGCAACCTTTCGCTCACGGCCTCCAAGTCGGGCGACCAAGGTCCAATCGTGCTCCGACACTTCCATGTCGGCGGTCGGCTTGAAATCAGCGTCAAGCCTCGCCGCTCCGATCTTCTGAATGTCGACACCGGGGAGACGCGGGAAACGCTCTGGAAACCCACCGCGTACCCACACGATCGCGCCGAATATCCCGACCGTCGCAAGGCAGGCACAGACCAACAACGTATTGCGCCGACGCACGGCGCCGAACCGCACGGGAAGCTCAACAAAGCGATATGTGATCCAAGCCAGCAGGAAGCTTGCTGAGACCAGCGCTAGAGCCAGCAAGGGAGTAGGCGGCTTTCCGAGGCGTATGACGTAGGCGTAGGAGATCAGCGGCCAATGCCAAATATAAAGCGGGTAGCTGATTAGTCCCACCGCGACGCATGCCCGACTGGAAAGCACGGCTCGATTAAACGCCGCGTCGGGCCCAGCAAAGATTATCGCGGCAGCACCGGTGACAGGCAGCAAGGCAAACCATCCGGGATACCGCAATTCGGGCGTGAACAGCGCCACGGAGGATAGCAGCGCGCCGGCGCCCGCAAACGAGGCCGCCGATCTAAGCTGCGCGCCGGCAGCGACGCGGCGACCGAACAGCGCCAGGGCGCCCCCGACGAGCAGTTCCCAAAACCGAGAAATTGGAAGGTAGAAGTCATTCGAAAGATTGGTGATCGACAGCGCAATGTTGACCCCAAAGGAGACAATTAGCAGCACCGCCAGCAGCCACCGAAGGTCCGCTTTCAGCCGAAACGCGCCCCACAAGAGTACCGGCCACAAAATGTAAAATTGCTCCTCAATCCCGAGCGACCACAGATGCAGAAGCGGCTTGTAGGAAGCGGCGGTATCGAAGTAACCGGCCTCCGACCACAGGGCGATATTGGAGAGAAAGCCGGCGCCGAAAAACACATGCTTGCCGAGCTGCGCCAACTCGGACGGAGTGAGCGCAACGAACCCGTAAGCCAAACTGGCCGCCAAGCAGACGGTTAAGGCCGGAAAAATTCGGCGCGCGCGCCGGTTATAGAAGCCGGCAAACGAAAACTGATGCTCATTAAGATCATCGACGAGTATCGACGATATGAGGAACCCGGAGATAACGAAAAACACATCAACGCCGACGAACCCGCCGGGCGCCGCGGGCGGAAAGGCGTGATAGAGCACCACCGAGAGCACTGCGAATGCCCGCAGTCCGTCTATGTCTGCACGATACGTTGTTGCATTCCGAAACATTCCTGGCGCGTGTTCTAATGGCCATCCGCACGCTCCGCTAGTGCTCCGTTTGTATAACCCCAGTTATTTCGAGGTTCTCTGCCCCGTGCTTATGGCGGCTGGCGCCGCAGCGCCCGCCTTGAAGCCGTCCAGAACGCCCTCACGGCGCCGCTCACGGACGCGCCGATTAGAACGTCTGAAGCATTCGTTACGGACGATTAGTCCGTTATCTTAGGATAAGCGGGACGCCAGCAAGCCCCGGCTACGCCTACCGTCTGTCGCCACCACTTCAGGAGACGGACTATGGCCTTGCAATTGAAACGTACCTTTGAGCTTATCGATCCCAGCACGTTCGATTCCGACACCGCGCTACGCAAAGCGGCAACGGAATACCATCGCGACCTTACGTTCGACGGCGACGATGATGACCTCGAAGAGGATATCTGGCTCGCCAGAAGGCCGGCTGAGTGCGACCCGGACAACCATCCAGCAGTCCTCGTCAATTCTTTCACAAAGGTTGGCGTTTGGAGCCAGGATTTCGCCTACGTCCTCCACTTGCTGACCGGCTGGCCGATGATGGCAGTGCGTGTCCAGACCGACGAACCCGACGATTCGGAGATGATGGTCTACTTTGTCAGAAACCCGGACGGTCGGGTTCTCGATGCGAGCGGATGGGCAAACGAAGCCGCTGTCTTGGCGCGTGGCGATTTGATCGATGGGTCTTCCCTGATCATCGTCAATCCCAAGCCGGGAAGCCAGTTAGAGGAGTTCGATGAAGACGGGCGTGAGATGATGCTCAAGGAAATCGCCGACGTGATACGGGCCTTCCCACACGCACCATTTCGGGAATCCTGGTTTCGTGCGATGACCTTCCGCAAGCTGGCAGGGGTCGATGAACCACCCGTCTTGGTCCCGCACGGCGAGAAGATGAAAGGAGTAGCTTACGAATGGCTGGCTATGGCCGGCGACAATGAGTGTGCGCGGCGCATCGCAATCCTTGCTGGTGGTAAGCTGGCTGAAGAGAGGCGTCGTGGCCTTGTGCTGGCAATCCTGAGATTTGCGAAAGCTAAAGGGCTCGTCCGCTATCCGTCATACGAGCTGGTCGACGCGCTCGCACGGATAGTACGCGAGGACCATTTGCTGGCGATGGCTGGCGATCTCGACGCCATGAATGACTTGTTGAGCTTCCTTGGGAAGCATGGCGTCAGCATCGAAGAACTGGACCTTTAACCAGGCGGCGCCTTCGACGCTGCTGCCAACTACGATACGGGCGTGCGCCCGTATCGTATGCATGCTCTGGGGTTGCTACCGGGTAAAGCATCTCCCCTAAAGCGCGCATGCGCCGGCGACCGCAAAAATGCAAGTTAAAATGAGCTCTTCCAGGATCTTTAACGTTGCGCCGAGTCGTGAGCCACGCGTGTTTTCAACGCGCTACAATAAGCGCCGGCTTTCGCAAACGTATCGACGTACCCCTCACGTTTCAAGGCAGAGACGAGCTCTTCGAATTCCAGGTTTGCCAGAACCTCGGGCGTATCGACTTCGTTTCCAGCAAAAGTATTTTGGCTATTCGGATTTCGGTGTTGAAGCACGTCGATCCTGGTCCGGAATGTCTTAAGCTGCTTTCGCAGCTTCAACGTCCGTGTTTCCGGGACGACGCACGGGCTGAGGCCCCACGTTGGCGTCCCCGGGCGGCTTGCCCCGCCCGTCGTGCCGCAGGGCACGATCCAGTATGTTCAGCGCCGCATTGTGATCGCGGTGCAGGTCGGCACCGCAGCCACAGCGATGGCGGCGCTCCGCCAGCGTCTTCTCCACCGCGGCGCCGCAGGACGAGCAGTCCCGCGAGGTGTTGCGTGGATCGATCTTCACCACCGTCCCACCGGCTCTTGCAGCCTTGTAGGTCAACAGTTCGATCAGACGCGCGGGCGATGCGTCCAGCATCGCCCGGTTCAACCCGGCTTTCTGCCGGACGTTCTTCCCCGGCTCGCCGGCGCTCCCTCGCGCCGAACCGGTCAGGTTCTTCAAGCGAAGCTCTTCGACGCCGATCAGCGCGTAACGCCTGGCCAGATCGGCCGACACCTGGTGCAGGTGGTTGGAGCGGACGTTGGCGATGTCGCGCTGTATCTTCCTGAGACGCACACGGACCTTGCTGCGGCGCTTCGAGCCGCGCTTGCAGCGCGC
Organism: Bradyrhizobium sp. USDA 4341; assembly: GCF_054063755.1. Taxonomy (NCBI): domain Bacteria; kingdom Pseudomonadati; phylum Pseudomonadota; class Alphaproteobacteria; order Hyphomicrobiales; family Nitrobacteraceae; genus Bradyrhizobium; species Bradyrhizobium sp. USDA 4341. The sequence goes on from NZ_JBSSGO010000001.1 coordinate 1,019,542, forward strand.
CAGCGCGCGCTGCGCGATACGCAGGTCGCGCTCGCGGCGAGACCGCGGGCGCACGTTCTCGATATGCCGGCCCTCGCTCGTCGTCACGAGATGCTCGATGCCGACGTCGAGCCCGACGGCCGTCTCCGGCCGGGCATGAACGGCGGCGGCGGGGACATCAACCACCAGGCAAACGTACCAGTGCCGGCCCTTCCGCGAGAACGCCGCGGCCTTCACCGCTGCGTCCGGCGGGAGTTGGCGATGCGGCCGCAGGCGCAGACCGCCTGTCAGCGGCTTGAACAGCAGCTTGTTTCTATCGAGCCGAACCCCGGCCCACTCGGCAAAGCCAAAACAGTCCCAGCGGCTCCTGCTCCGGAAGCGAGGGAAGCCGGCCTTCTGGCCGCGCTTCACGCGTCCGAAGAACCCCTTCATCGCGTCGTCGACGCGCCCCAGCGTCCACCGCGACAGGTTAACGGGGACGTCGCCGTAGTCCGGGTCGAACGACCGGATCTGCGTCAAGGACTTGCACTGGTCGAACTTCGAGATCGAGACCTTCCGCTTCGCCCAGGCGTCGCGGCGCTCCTGCAGCGCGGCATTGTACAGCTGGCGCTGCGCCTCGCAGAGCCCCGCGAGAACGAAATATTGGCCGCGGGTCGGCGCCAGCTTGATGCGGTAGGTCAGAAACATTCAGTCAGTGTGTTCTCGTTGTGTTCCATGAAACCATGCCCCAGTCGACAACGATCCGTCAAGGACTCGTTCCAACACCGAAATCCGAATAGCCAGTATTTTCGCCACGGCTGTCGTCGGCCGTGTCCGTTCGTTTGCCATTCAACGAACTTGACTTCATGGCCGGCCAATTTGACGCCGTAGACAGCGAGAACCTCGGAGTAGGACAGCCCCATCGGTATGGCGCCTGGGACTTCTCCGCAGCGCGCGACATATGCATCGTGGGGAGACTGTTCGAATCCGCTTTCTCCGGAGCGGCGGAACATCATGCAAAGGTCTTCATCCGACAGATCTAGTCCCATTCCGTCACCTTGCAGGGCGTTTTCAAGCAGGTTGCCAGAGCAGCCGTCGTGATGCAGCAGCGAATGCGTGTGGCGCCCGCATTCGATGAGGTTGAGGAAACCCGCTTCCGATGCCGGAAACCATTGGGCTGGCAGCCTCGACGCCAAGTCGAGAGCAAACGCAATTTCGAAGACATGTTCTTCTCGATCCGAGAACGGATTCTTCCGCCTCGCCAACCGCTTCATCAACGCTTCGGAAAGCGGCGGCACCGGAGTGTCGCCGCAAGACATCCCATGGTTCCTGATCTGCTTCACGACGGCGTGGTACAATTCTGACGGCTGCATCGAATCGGCGGACCGAAACAAGCCCGGCACACTCCAGAATTCATCGCTGTCTTTCACAAGATCAACAAGCAGCGGATACGTGCGCGCCAACCTGTTAATCGCCTGGATCGCCGACTTGCTCATTCGAAGCCTCCTTTGTTGAGTGGCCTCAAAGTCAAGCATAGTGGCGCCGACGACCCCCGACCGCCCCCCCTGCCTAAGGAATTCCTATCGTAATTCCAAGCAGTTGCTGATCATGTATTTCGATATTCGCCAAGAAGAACTGGCTTCTGTCCAATCAGCACCTTCGGCGATGTGCCCGACTTTTATCCTTTACGGTCGCGCCCGGCAGACTAGCGATTCGATAGAGCGTAGCCCCGACCTTCTTCGGATCCAGCGTCGGCCTAATGCCGTCGGCATCGAGCACTCTTGCTTCAGCTTCAGGAAATGCCGTCCCGAGGAGGCGCATCGCGGCCGGCCATTCTGGAGGCCGCCGTGCGTCCCGAGGGCCGGCTGCGGCTCGGCACCGCCCTTTCGGAGATGAGCCGGAAGATCGGTCTCACCAATGCCGATGTCGAGGCACTTGACTCCCGCTGAGCCGATGCGCTTCGAATGGTCCTGCTCGATAATGTGGTCTCCGAGGCGATGAAGCCCGATCCGCACCCATCGGTCCGTGACGACGCCCTCGCGGGCGAGACGCTGTTTTTCTCCAGCGTCAACAATCGCCGAACCGTTGTTCGGCATCGGCGCTCATCGCGGCGAGTTTTGATTAAGAGCCCTTTGCGGCTGAGAGTGAACGGCACGCCGCGAATTGATGTGAAAGCGAGGTTAGACGAGTGAGTTGGCATTCAGGATCAAGCGTGATGGAAGCCGTCGTGAAATCGGCGCTCAAACATGTTCCGGACGAAAACGCCCGCCGCGGCTTATATCGTGACGTGATGCCGGCTCTCGAGAACCAGGATTGGAACGATCATCCCGACTTGTTCGGACTGGACCCCATCTACGATCAGGTCGTCCGTGAGAGGCATGGAGACAGATGGTCCGACGATGATACGTGATACTGTCCGAGTTTAGATTGCGCCGCTGGCGCGGGTGAGGGATGAAGTTGAAGAACGGAAATGGTGCAACACCGATGACGGAAGAATGCAGTCGACCAAGCGGCGATGCCAAATTGGGCGGCCGAACCGGTGTGGTGTGAATGGAGTCGAAATCATCGCGCCTCCCGAGTCTTTCCCGGAAAGCGTTCTCGAATGTGTCCGTGAGTTCGCGGACCGTCACCCGGAGATCGAGGTTGAAATCGCCGGCGGCCTGACCAACCAATGTCGAGAGATGGAGAAGGCAGCGGCCGACTTCGAAGCCCGCGCTGAGGCCGTTCGGTTCGCCATTGCCAACACCGCCATCGAGGGCGGCCACGTACTGCCTGAAACCGAGGAGTTGATGAATGAGTGGGCGCGCGGAGAGATCGGCGACGACGAATTGATCGAGCAAGGCCAGAAACAGTTCACACCTGGTGTTTGATCCATAGGAGTGCCTGCGATGAGCGAGGAAAAGAAGCGCGAAGACCTGACGGTCTGCGGCGGCGACCTTCCTCGTCGACCAGGGCATCGCGACCCGGCCGAATTCCGCGTCATATCGCACCGTTCCCACGAGATCGCCACCATCGACGAGCAGCGCGGCCTGGCGGCCGACGTGGCTCGGGCTCGCCGTAGTCAATCTGGGATCGTTCTCATCGTGGGGTTAACGAAGTCTACGGCAATGCGCCCAAAATTGCATACCGCAAGATTCCGGGTGCAGGCTTGGAGCGCTAGCTCCGTCGTGGCGGCGGTGGTCTTCCCCGCGAATGCTCCCATGTGCACCGTCGTCATGGTTCGGTTTGGCATCTGGCGTAACATTTCGCGGACATCCTGGAAGGCCATTCGGTACATCGCGGCAGCAGCCGACGCCTCGACTAGGTCCCGACGCATCAAGGGCAGCGTCATGACGGTTGGAGTCACGACGTATCCTACCCGAACGTGCCGCGCGCGGTTGTCGAAGTCCAGAGCGGCCTGGCGCGCGGCCACGAACAATCCGGAGACGTAATCGTCTGTGTTTAGAACGAGGCCCCGCGCCAGGCCGCTCTGCTGTCGCCCGATGATCGATTTCAGCCTCCCAATCATTGGCTGCCATGACGGGTCGCCTTCGGTCTCGAAATCCCGGAGTAGATCCGGATCGTTCATGACAGCGACCGCGCCGCTGTACTTAGGATCTGTCTCCTCCACGCAGCCCGCGTGCTTCTCGGGCTCCTCCAACCACAGGCGTCCAAGGGCTGGGTCTGCACCGTACTCTTCGATCTCGTGCCAAGTGATGTGGCTGCGATCGGAGGAGACGTGGAATCCTTCGTGGTCGTTGGCGTCGCCGAACTGCCATTCGTTCCAAAAATCGTCGTAGGGGAGGGATAGACCTCCCTCGAATTGTGCGGCCCTGGCGCGGAAGTTCGGGTCCTGGGCGCGCTCGGCATATCCGTTCCATCCGAGGAGGAGTCCCACCGACGGATTGTGCACAGGTAGAGCAATAGCGCGGTCGATCAGTGGAACTTTCCCTACAAACTTGATGACGTTGTCGGTCATGTTTTTCTCCGGTTCTCCTTCTTAAGATGGCGGCGGTCCTGATGGAAAGGCAGCCGGAGATTTCGCTGTGGACGACGCTATAAGGTCCGAGGGGAGACGCGATTTGATAGTTGACGTTACCACAGGACGCCGCCGCGTCGCGATCCCTTGCAAGGGGCACCCCTCGATGGTCATGACGGTTCGGAATTGCTACCCTCCTCGGAGGCAGTACCGTGTCCTCACGGTCTATACGTGCGCTCAGGCGGATCCTCGTCAGGCTCGCTGGGCGTTGTACCCTCTGTGAGACGGCGGACCAGTGCTTGATCGATGCGGCTGACGACAGCCACCTCTCCTCGAAAGGCGGCGCCGACATGGGCAAGTGCCTCTCGGATTTCGTGCAAGGTGTCGTGCCAGGCGCCGGGGGTCCGTAGGAATTCGGTGACCGTCATCCCCGCAAGCTGACCGACCGTCTCCCTCCGGCAGCAATTCATGGCACGCGTCCCGAGCCCAAGCCGTTCCATTGGGATAGCGAGAATTTTTGGCGAAGGTCTCGCTATCCCGAACACAAGGCCTTCCATCATCGCAGCCCCGTCCGACGTCCAGCGTTCAATGGTCGTCTCGAACTCGAAGCCGAAGCGAGTCATGAACTTCTCCACGGACGCGAGGTCGGCTTCCGAACGTCCGCACCGTTCCCTGACCTGCCATTGGGACATCTGAATAAGGTCGCCGACATAGAACTCCCGCTTGCGTGCGCATGCGACGACGAACCGCCGCGGCAAGTCGACGTCACCGAGACGGACGAGAAGCTGTGTCGGTGTGTTATCGAAGCCGAACGTGAGTTGCATGGTCTCTGGCATGGAAGCGCCTTTCCTTTTGCGGATGATCGATGGTCAGCTCGCGGTATCATCGCCCGCGCCAAAAGGGAGCCCCTGAAAGATGCATTGCAAATTTCGTGCGGATCGCCTCAAACCCGCGCCGTCTTGCCGAAGCTCGATATGGTTAATCAAGTGAGCAGTTCGCTCAGGCCGTTCGTACTCCGAGTCATATGCCCGGTCCCGCAGAGTTTTTGACCGCTCTCCGCAGTGAGCATGCGGCGTGTGCAATTGCTGAGCGCCCCCCGACCAACGCGCTCTCGGTCGCCCCTCTGGTGGCGCGTTGGCGGCGACGATTGTACCTCCTCTCTGGATCTGATAAGTTTTGGTCCGGCGTGGGAACGCCGTCGCAGTCCGAACCGGCTGATGCCGATGCGAAGCCCTCAAGCATTCCCAAGGACGCAGGTTTCCTTTTCCCATCGTTCCCCCTCAGCCGGGAATCGTTCGGACCGATTCTGCGGAGGCTCTGGGTTATGAAAATTCATTTTACGTCGTCTTCCCGTCCGAAGCGGATCGCCAAGGAGTTGCGCAAGCAACTTGCTGAGATCGGCTTCACGATCTCCCTTCCGGCGAGCCAGGATCTGACGGCTCAGATGCACGGCTACGCGCATTGGCACGAACTGAGTGCGAATATCGGAGTTGAAGGGCCGGTCGGCGCCGATACCGTTCCGAACAGAATGCGGCAAGAGGAAATCCTGGTTGCGCGCTTTCCGGCTCTTTCAGGCAGGACCGACTCTATCCTGGATGCCATCGCCTTTCCTGAAGGCGGGCTTGTGTTGGGCAGTGTGGATCAACAGGCGAAGATATCGAGTTGCGAAAGGGACGGCTTCGTCATCATCGGAATTTCGCTCCGCAAGCCGCAGGCTGGTTTTCCCGACGGTCGATCGGTCATGATGACGATCGGAATCATCGCCAATGGACCGTCCCAATACCTGCAACCGTTTTATTCTATGGAGACGGCCGATACTGGTGCGAGGCTCGAAATGATGTTCAGCGCCACCGATGCCTATAAATATCACGACATCGGTGGGGTCCTGTCCCGTCTCGGATATCCTGGGAACGCCAAAATTCCCTGCGCCCGTGACATCGGGGCCAAGGACGATGCGGAGGCATGGGAGAAACTGCGGAAGGCCCGCGCCTCGATGGAATTCATCGTGAGCCGGGACACTCTGTTGAGTTTCGTTCGTCCGCCAGAACCCCCAAGGCTACGCGACCTGGATTTCGATGAGCTCTACGTTTCGGAACAGGGCGAGGCGATGATCAAGTTTGGAGGGAGTCAGGCGGACGAGGTTCCCGCTCTCTTCATCCGAGAGATGGCGGATTTCCATGCCCAAGTCCGTGGTCGGGATTCCCTTGACTTTCGGATTAAACACGACGGTTTCGTCTATAACTGTTCTAAGATCACTTCGGGGAATGGCACGTGGGTTGCTGCGCGCCGTCGACGCGAAGCATGCCTTTCGCCTGGCGTAGAAATAGCAATGCGCAGGGCCGAATTCGAGGCCCGCTCGATGACATTTAGAACCGGCCGTACGCATCTATAGTGTGGCCGGTTCTGCCGATTAACAAGTCCATCGGCGCTTGTCGGCTTCCGGGTTGGTTCCCACACCGTGGGGACCGCGCACACCGGGCATATCGGACGATGCTGTGTTCATCTTAAAATAAGCGAAGCTTGCGACGCATGACGTTTTTTTTCCAAACCGGCCGACGGTCGGCTGCTGGAGCCGAGGCCTCAACTGGGCTCCGCTGGAAGCACTCTTTGTGCGTAACAACGGCCTGTTCGTTGTTGCTGGCTCGACGGGTGGAGGACCCTCTTGATCGGTGGAAGCCGGATGAGCACGTTGGGGCGACACTGCAGTCGCGGGTAAAGTAGGTCCCTAGCCTGAAACACATAAAGCCTCGTCAGCGATGGCGGGGCTTTTCATTCGGATGTCGGCGGCAATGGATCGAAGTATGTGGGGCGTCAACACAGCGGGCAAGGTCAACGGAAGGTGTGGTCACTTCTGACGACCTGGACCCGCGGCCGAGGCTTCACCTCAAGGGTATCGTAGATCTCGTCTAGCGTGATAGACGTTGCCAACGACGGGAGCGGAATAGCGACGTCAAATTGTTCGAACGTCTCCTCGGTCCACGTTCCGTCTTTCTGCCGACGGTGAACTTTAACGAGCGCAATCTCGGACTCGATCTGGATGACCGTGTCGACGCTTTCTACGCCCTGGTATTCGCGTAGCTTGGCCCCATAGTCGAAGACGGCGCTGCCCGGCGAGGAGACCTCAACGAGAAGCGTGGGTTTTGAGGCAGTCATTGCTGCTGCATTGGGCGGACCGCAATCCACCACGACGCCCGGATATCGAACTGTATCTGGCCCGGTCTGAATGGCCGTGCCGCTGGATGTGGTGCGACACCGCTTCTGCTTTCCCGCCGGGACGAAAGCCGTCTGTACGTTCCTGCATATGACGTTATGCGCTTCATTGGCACAAGCCATGGCGTAGGCAATGCCGCCTACGAGTTCGTAGTGTCCATCGCTACCTGAAACGGCATCGAAAAATTCGTTAATTGTGAGCTTCTCGTGCTCTGGAATACCCATGACAACGTTCGGACCTCGCCGCGTGTAATGTAAACTCTTATAGGGAACACTCCTCTTGGGCGAAACTCGTAATGGTTGCTGGCTAGGTGTTAACCCTTTTGATCGCGGTGTTCTCTCAAACATGATTTTGAGTGGTAGTCTCCCGTTCCTCACATTCTCAACGATCTGGTCCTAATGAAGAAACTTGCCCTGGCTTTCGCGCTTTGTTTTTTCTCTGCAACGGCGTTCGCAGACACTCCCGATGAGAAGATGGCGCCGACAGTTTCCTGTGAGCAGTTCCGAGAGCGGTTCATGGATGCGCTATTGGGCAATCGAGAGGGGATTGCGCTTGCAGGATTGTTCACTGGTAGCAAGCAGGAAAAGCTGGACGTGCCAGGGGTTCAGTCAGCGATCGGCTGCGACCGGAGCGGCATGTTCGAGGGCTTTGGCGCAGCCTTGGTGGATCTCGATGACGGCAGCCGGAAACGCCTTGCCCGCATCAGTGCTGCGGCCGTGCGCGCAATCGATGCCGGCTTCGATCACAGCGCTGCGGTTCAATTCATCGGAGATCTGCACAAGGAAACCCTGCAGGACGCCCGCAGCAACGAAAAAAAGTCGGGTTGGTTGAGGGGTGAAGCCGAAAAGCAGCTTGGTCACTACATTGCCATGCACAGTGTCGGCAACGACCTGGTTAGGACCAGCATCGAACTCCGGGACAAGCAATGATGTCTTTTGCTCTTGAGGTGGCCGCATGATCCGGTCCGCGGCCGGGTCTTGCCGGTTGCGGGCCTACGGGTATCATTTGGTCGCCAGTTCAGGATTTTCCGGCCATGCCCGCACCTCAGCACCACTCCGACGACCCGGTTGCCCGGCCGTTTCACGCCCAGATCGCCCTGGTGCACCTTCTCATTGAGGCCAACAGAGCGCGCGCGGCCGACACCGGATCATCCTGGGACGACTGGTTCGACAGGATCTCCAGGCTACCCTCCGACGCCCAGGCCTACTTTCTCGAGCCTGCCGCAGCCGTCTTTGCCATCGAAGCTGCGGCCGGCGAGATCGTCACGGAGCGCGACAAGCTGCCGGACATCCGTGATGCCGCCATGTTCGAAAAAATCGGGCAGCTTGCCGCGGCATCGGCTGCGTCTGGATTGCCCCTCGGCGAACGTATCGCGAGCGACTTCTCCGCGTTCAGCGCTTGGCGGAAAGCCCATCTCGACGGGATCGATTGCGACATGTTCTCGCTGATCGATCAGCGGAAACCGTCGGCCAAGCCGCGACGCGGCGAACGTCGGCCGCTCTTCGATGCTCTCTTTATCACCTGGGCCAAGACCGCGAGCGTCCCGCTCCAGCAAGCGGAGGCGGCCGCGCGGACGAAGCGTGAGGCGGATGCCGAGCTGGAGGCCACTCAGCAAACGCCATGGATGCCTCGGCCGTAAGATCGCAACATCCGGAGTGTCCCAAGAATTCGTCGTCCGGCGATCTTGCCCCTTTCCAAGTCACGGGTGAACTTCTCGCAGTAGTCCAAAGAGAATGCGTGGAGTTCCAGGATGGCTTGGGCAGATACCTCTATCGAGATCACCGGAGAAGTTCGCGGCGATGCGGATCTCGAAAAACTTGTTGCAGCCATTGTCGCCGATCGCCCGACTCCCAGTTGGAGCGAGGGTATGATCCAATCCGAAGCTGAAGCGGGGCAGTATCTTCGTGATGTGCTGGCTGCCGGCCAAGTGCTGATATTTGCAGAGAATGAACGGACTGGGGAAACCTTCTCCCGGATCGAAGCAGCCTGCCGGGAGATCGGGCTTGGCTATGTTGTGACGGTATCCGTCGACGAGGAACACGACACGCCCGGCCACCGTGAGATTTATAATCCCGCCACGCAGAAGCTCGAACGGCTTCCCGGCATGGACGATGGCTTCGTGTCGGCGAGTGACGTGTTGAACCTCCTTGAGGCCGGTCGGCTTACCGATACGATCGCCCTGCTCAAGCATGCGATTTCTCCGGCGGCCGGACTGCCCCAGGGATTTTCGGTGGCTGAGGGCCTGTTCGCGGAGCCTGCGCCCCAAATCTGATCGATCGGTGACAGCGCCGAGAATTCGTCTACGACCCTACTGGAAACCTATGACGAGAACGTTGCTGAGGTTCGCGGACTACTTTCTTTCGGCAACCTGCCCGAGCTCATAGAGAAGCCGGGCCTGCCCACGCCGTGATCAGGCGCCCGCCTCGATCAGCGACTTGCCTGGCTTTTGGTTCTCCTTCGAAAACTGCCAGAGCGCATGATCGAGCTTCCGAAGAGTGACCTCAGCACCGACCGCTTCTGAGGCCTCCCGGGCGACGTGCCGGCAGATGTCGAGGTAGGCGAGGTAAAACCGCGGCGTGTAGGCCGTCTCGTCGATGCTGAGCGAAAAGAGCGCCCTGAAATCGAGGATCGTGTACTGTCTCGGATTGACCACGGTCAGGACGGTAGATGCGACCGGGATCTCGACACCTGAGAGTCCGGTCAGGACCGAGAGCGCGCACAGTTCGGTCTTTGCGGACGTGGCGAGCCGGAGGGCATCGGCGATCTCCGCGTCACTGTTGAGCGCGATCCGGGATCCCCCTCGCCCGCGCGTTTTCCAGTCGAAGATCCTGCCGAGATGCTCTCGCCGATGCTCACCATCAGCAATCCGGCGACCGACCTCGAGGATCTCCGCCTCGCCAAGGTTATGGTAACGGCCGGCGAGCTCCAGGACGTCCTGAAGCGGAAAGCGCAGCGTAAACTCCATGAAGCATATCCCTTTGAGCCAAATAATGGCTCATTCTAGGGGGCTGTTCGCTCCGAACGATAGCGATCGGCGGCTAGAGTAAACGGAGCGAACCGGATGGAACGGTTGTGGGTCGACCGTGGAAAGCCCCGCTTCCCGCTTGCCGCCGGGTTCCATGCGAAGCATGGTCGAATCCGGGGCCAGCACCGTGCTGATGCCCAAGGATTAGTTTGCTGGGAGCGCGAAGTGAGGTTTCTCGGAGTAGGCATGATCGTTTTGTTGGCGTCGGCGTCCATCGCGCTTGCCGCGGAGCCTCCGATCAACCTGCTGGTCAACCAGGCTCCGCAGCAAGCCGCACCGGCGACCACTGAGGCCTCGATTGAAGTGGAAAGCGACGATGTCGACGCGGCGGAGGTCCCGGCGGAGCTCAAGCGTCAGACTGTCGATTACGCCACCCGGGAGGCCCCCGGCACCATCGTGGTCGACACCGAGCATACCCACCTCTATTTCGTGCTCGGAGGCGGCAAAGCCGTGCGTTATGGCATCGGCGTGGGTCGAGACGGGTTTACCTGGGCCGGCCGCGAAAAGATCACCAAGATGGCCGAATGGCCGGATTGGCATCCGCCGTCCGAGATGATCGAGCGACAGCCCTATTTGCCGCGCTTCGTGGCTGGCGGACCCGGCAATCCTCTGGGCGCCCGTGCGATGTACCTGGGCAAGACGGTCTATCGGATCCATGGCACAAACCAGCCCGGCACGATCGGCAAGTTCGTCTCGTCCGGCTGCATTCGCCTGACCAACGAGGACGTCGAGTACCTCTATTCGCACGTGAAATTAGGTGCGCCCGTTGTCGTGCTTCCGAAGCAGGTCGCCGCCAACGATCTTACCGGGTTAACGCCGGCGGAGGCCACGCCGGCGAGCGTGCCTTTGCCGAGGGCGCGCCCTGTGACGCGGCACAAGACGGCAAACAGGATCTGACGGGTTCAGGCGCACTTCGCTTCGAACACCGCCAGGCCAAATGCGCGTTCGACATCGGCGTACGGTACCGCGGTGCGATCGAGATAGATTTTGAGGTCTGCGCCAAGGGCCGCGGCCACCAGCGTCCGCACGCGCTGCGGGGCAACCCTGCCTATGTAATCGACCGCCGCGCCCTGCCCGCGATCGCCCGCAAATAGACATTGGGAAGACGCCAGGTGGATGGCGTCGAGGACGTCGATGGCAGTCTCATTCCGGGTCGCGCAGGTGACCTGTGGAAGGTCCGGATCGCGCTTTCAGATGGCAGGATTGAGGACTGGCCGGGCGTTATTGCGCAGATTCATTATAAGGTCTGCGATGCCGGAGAATACTGGCTTACCGACCGGGCAGGGCGCCGTATTGCGAAATGGCTTGGCCACTACGTGCCGACCAGCTTCTTGTGTCCCGGAAAGAGCGCTAGTGACGCTCGCGTGCGAAGGTAAATGGGGCATTCACCTCGTTTTGCGGTCCATAGTTCCGCAGGAGACCGAACAGGCGTAAACGAATCCTTGGAGGTCAGGCAGATTGAAGCCGGATCGATAACAAGGAGAGCCCTTTTTGATGAAACACCTGTTGTTCGGAGCGCTAGTCGTGATCACCGCAGCTGCAGCATCCATCGTGCCTGCAAACGCATTCTACGTCCCCGGCTTTGCGGCTGTCGCCCCGGTCGAGGCCGTCCCGGTCCGGCTGGTGTGCGATGACTGGGGTGGGCGCTGCTGGCGCACCTATCCGCGCTACGTGGTCCCACCGCCGGTGATCTATCCGGGCTATGGCTTCCAGCGGCCTTACCGCCCGTACGGCTGGCATCGGCCCTACCGCCACCGGTGGTGAGCCATTCCTGACGTCGAAGGCGGCTCGAAAGGGCCGCCTTTTTGCTTGCCTCGAGATTGCCGCGTTTCGTCCACCGGAGATCGGTCCCGCCCGTTACGGCTTGTCAGCAGCCGGCTTACGCTCCTTGCCAACGCTGGCATGACAGCACACCCATCCAACGATGGATATCCCATGGATTTCGCGGGAAAACAGCTCCATTTTGTGGTCACACCAAGGGCTATTCGGATTTCGGTGTTGAAGCACGTCGATCCTGGTCCGAATGTCTTAAGCTGCTTTCGCAGCTTCAACGTCCGTGTTTCCGGGACGACGCACGGGCTGAGGCCCCACGTTGGCGTCCCCGGGCGGCTTGCCCCGCCCGTCGTGCCGCAGGGCACGATCCAGTATGTTCAGCGCCGCGTTGTGATCGCGGTGCAGGTCGGCGCCGCAGCCACAGCGATGGCGGCGCTCCGCCAGCGTCTTCTCCACCGCGGCGCCGCAGGACGAGCAGTCCCGCGAGGTGTTGCGTGGATCGATCTTCACCACCGTCCCACCGGCTCTTGCAGCCTTGTAGGTCAACAGTTCGATCAGACGCGCGGGCGATGCGTCCAGCATCGCCCGGTTCAACCCGGCCTTCTGCCGGACGTTCTTCCCAGGATCACCGGCCGTGCCCCTTGCCGAGCGGGTCAGGTTCTTCAAGCGAAGCTCTTCGACGCCGATCAGCGCGTAACGCCTGGCCAGATCGGCCGACACCTGGTGCAGGTGGTTGGAGCGGACGTTGGCGACCGCACGCTGAAGCCGGGCCAGACGCTCTCGGACCTTGGCGCGGCGCCTCGAGCCGCGCTTGCAGCGCGCCAGTGCGCGCTGCGCGATCCGCAGGTCGCGCTCGCGGCGAGACCGCGGACGCACGTTCTCGATATGCCGGCCCTCGCTCGTCGTCACGAGATGCTCGATGCCGACGTCAAGCCCGACAGCCGTCTCCGGCCGGGCATGATCGGCGGCGGCGGGGACATCAACCACCAGGCAGACGTACCAGTGCCGACCCTTCCGCGAAAACGCCGCGGTGTCTTCACCGCTGCGCCCGGCGGGAGCTCCCGATGCAGCCGCAGGCGCAGACCGCCTGTCAGCGGCTTGAACAGCAGCTTGTTTCTATCGAGACGAACCCCGGCCCATTCAGCAAAGCCAAAACAGTCCCAGCGGCTCCTGCTCCGGAAGCGAGGGAAGCCGGCCTTCTGGCCGCGCTTCACGCGTCCGAAGAACCCCTTCATCGCGTCGTCGACGCGCCCCAGCGTCCACCGCGACAGGTTAACGGGGACGTCGCCGTAGTCCGGGTCGAACGACCGTATCTGCGTCAAGGATTTGCACTGGTCGAACCTCGAGATCGAGACCTTCCGCTTCGCCCAGGCGTCGCGGCGCTCCTGCAGCGCGGCGTTGTACAGCTGGCGCTGCGCCTCGCAGAGCCCGGCGAGAACGGCGTATTGGCCGCGGGTCGGCGCCAGCTTGATGCGGTAGGTCAGAAACATTCAGTCAGTGCGTTCTCGTTGTGTTCCATGAAACCATGCCCCAGTCGACAACGATCCGTCAAGGACTCGTTCCAACGCCGAAATCCGAATAGCCTCAATTTTCGTCATCGCGCGGCGCGCTCGTGCCTGTCGACTAAGAAGCTAAGGCGAGAGGCTGCATGGACAAACACGTTTGGCGCTTTCTTCCCCATGTCGTACTGGTCACATCATTCGAGTTAAACGGGCGATGCGAGAATGCGACTTGTTGACGAGCACGAGATCGAGCTCTTGGCTGAAGACGGCAAGCGACTGCTTGTGAGTCTGGCAACCGAGGGGGCGCGTCTGCGGCTCCTCGACGATGGCATCGCTTGCGCAGACCTGGAAACTGAGGAAGTCGCGCAGTTGGCTACCCTGATCTCCGGTGGTTTCGCGCAGGGGCAGCGTGGCGAACCCGATCCGGCTCTCGGCTTCAACGATCAAGGCGGCAACGAAGTCGTCTTTCGGGTGTGGACCGCCCCGTTCCGGCAGGGGCTCAGTGTTCACCTTGACTGCGGCGGTCGGATCAAGGGCACCGGCATGTTTTTGCCGGCGGGCGAAGTTCATCGTCTCGGGCAGTTCCTGACCGACTTCGCGCCGGCGCCGAGCGCACAAAAACCGTAGCGGTCGCCATATCGCTCAGAGGCGCGGCGCCGAGCCTGCCCAGGCCTCAGCGGCTTGCCTTTGCGCCTGCTCCCGTTCCTCAAGCACTAGTGGCCGAAGCCAGTCCAGATCAGTGCGGTATTTCGCGATATGCATCCCGGGTTGCGCGTAATAGCGGATCATGACCGGAATGTCGGCGAGCCGCGTGTCCATCTTCACGAGCGGAAAATGATTTGGCCGCGGCGGCGTCGCCGGCGGCACTCGTTCCTTACGCGTCCCGCCACAGCCGCCGCACGCGGGCGAACCATCGTGATCGTAATGCCCAGATCCCGAGCATTCCAGCCTGCAATGAAGCGCAGGAAGTAGTCCTAACGGGCAGCTTTGCGTTCGTGGAAGGTGCTCATGCAGGCAACCTGCTTCACGCGCTCGCAACGCTGTCGAGCAACCCATAACCCTGACTCCGGCGTCCGAAATTCCGCAGCGCAATCGACGGCCAACTCCGGCGGCCGAACGTATGTCCCTGACTCGAACAACCCAAATCTCTGACTCTGCGGCCCTTCTCCGACGCATAACCCGACTCACTCGACGCGCCGTCACAATTCAGGTTGTATCGACGCCCGACAGCCCGGGCGGCCGGCGGCGGATCGGCGGGCGCGGGCGACGGATGGAGGGTTTGATGGTTGGGAGATACCCTGACGGGAATGTCAACCGCCAGAGGCGGTTGAGTAGGATGGTGCAGCTTCGAATTCCGTCGGGACTTGAGGTTGTTCGATCGAGAAACGGCGGGGGTCAAAACCGTGCGGGCGGCGACGGTCCGTGGATCGAAGAAATTTCACCAGGACCGCCTTTGCGGTTCGATCTGATTTTATCGTCTTGAAGGCATTGGCTTGACCCGCAGCCGATGGCAGTAGTTCGGCGTAGAGCGCGGCGTGTTTCTCCGAGGCGCAGTTCATCCTGATTTCGTCAGGGTGCGCCGTGGAGAGGAAGTCCTCGATCATGTCGCGCATGCAAACTACGATCTTCCTGAATGCTCCCGCGCCTCCGCCGTAGGCCCGTAAAACTTCACCTGTCTGGGTGCGGCTGTGCGGTCCCCAGTGGATTTCCCAAGTGTGTCCGGCACCGTAGAAATTGATGGAGAATGAGAGGTCGCCGATGTCGATGCGGCCGACGGCTCTGCGCCCGTAGCGACGGCGGGGGTCTCCTTCGAAACTTTCCCATGCCCAGACCGGTGCAGTATCTCGGGCGGCTTCGATGATCGCCTTGGCCTTCGTTTTGGTCACCTTGTCCTGCATTGTCCGGCCCGGATTTATCTTAGGGTTGCGGACGATGTTCGTCCGGAGCGGCTTCCTCGCTCTTTGGCGGAGCCAAAACCTATAGAGGTCGCTTGAAAGTTCAAAGAGAGCAGATGGCGATCTGCGCGGCGTGCCGCATGGGTCTCGCGCTGAAGCTCGGCGGTCGCCGCGTCCGTCATCGTCCGGTCTCCCTGAAAACTCGTGCAGGTCAGGTTGATGGATCGACTGCAAGGTTTCTCAGGGCTCGAAACCGCGCCCCGACACAGGCAGAGATAGCCGCGCCCCTTAGTCAGGGTTGTGCGTAAAATGAGTCCGCTTTATGCGTCAGAGAGTCAGGGTTAGGCGTTTCCTGACAGACGCGCAATATCTGGACTGAACATCGCGATTTCAATCCGCGCTATCGAATCCTTGGATACCATCAATGCTGTCGATATCCGTAACCATATCTTTACGTGCGATCACCTAGGTACCTCCGTAGATTTGCGGAAGGGACCTCGAGGCATGCTGGAGCAAAGGAAGGCTTCTCGTTTCACGTTCGAGCAAGCGTTGGAGGCAACGCTCGTGGGCATCGACGGGACGTGGGCGCGCAAGTGCCTCGTCGAGGACTTTTCCGAAGCTGGAGCCAAGATCACGATCGATGGGCCAATTTTAGGAGCATCTACAAGCGAGTTCTTCCTCGTCCTTACTAAGATAGGAATTCCGGTGTATCGCCGCTGCGAACGGCGGTGGGTCAATGGCGAGCAGATGGGCGTTCTGTTCCTCAAGATGGCCAAGAGCGGCAAGCTTGTGGCCCGTTCGAAGGTGGATCACGACAAGGCCGAGGAAAAGCAGAAGAACATCGGCAAGGCTCCTGCGGAGTGGCTGATCTGATCTTTCGCGGCCTCCGCTACAGTCCGGCTGGTGCTCCGGCAGCAAACGCCTACACACCTGGTCCGCTCGATGCCGGAGCGGCCTCTGACAGTTCTCGCCACTCGGACGCACGTCGCTCGTAATTTTCCGCCTGCGCCACAAGATCTGCCGCTTGATTGCGGAATCCGGCGGCACGCTTGTCTAAATCTGCCGCCACGCGGCTGCAATATTCCCTGTCAGACCGGACAAACTCCTTCAGCCAATCCGGGCATTTAGGATGAGTGATATTGTGGAACGTGACATTTTCGGCGCCGCCTTTCAGTAACGCCCTTACGCCTTTGTCGGCCGCCTGGACCGTGCTGTACGCCTCGAGCACGGTTTCCGCATGAGCGTCGATGGCGACATAGATCTTGGTGCGGCCGTCGGCATTCACGAGAATTGACATCAGACTTCCTTCGTTTCGCTCCGAGAGAAGCATCCTACTGTGGCGCCTCGCAAGGAGCCAAGCGCCTAGTCCCCAGGCATTGGTTGCGTGAGCCAGCGCAACCCGCCTCTCGATCAAGATGCGATCGAACGCGCGACCCGCGGTCCGTCCCATAACTCGCTGTTTTGCCCTATCTATATTTTGAACTCCTTCTCAGCCGTCAATGCCTGAACCCTGGGGTGATCAGACGGATAGTTCGCCAGCACGTAGGCGCGCCCCTTCTCGCAGTCGAAGCCGAACGGTTCGGCAGCTTCGAAGATCACTTCCTTCCGGTTCGCGACCTGGTCAAAGGCCGGCATGTCAAGCTGCACGACACGTGAGCGCAGAACCGGCCGAGCAGCTTGAGCCAGCCGATCGATATGCTGGTTGGCGCCCTCCAGGTCGGTTGCTGGATCCCACTTGAACGTGCGCCGCGCCAGGAAACATCCCAGCCGGTTCGCTGCGGGGTAGGCAGAAAAGTCGATCCCGCGCTCGCGCAGCATCGCGTGCATGTCAGACTGTCGCTTGCCCTCCAGGGCACGGTGAGAAAATACGCTCTGAGCCACCATCGACACGGAATTTTTCTGGCAGTCTAAAACACGCCACAGGATCGTGTTCGCCGCCTCGATCCGATCAGGAAGCTGAAACACCCTGCAATCGAATGCCGGAAGCCTGTCCTCGAAGCCCTCAGGGCACGCGCGCGCAAACTTCGCGGCCGCCATCGAGGCGAGAACTGAGACCAGCTTCTGGACCTTGCCGGCGAACAGAATGTCGGTCTCGGGCGTCTCCGCCTGCCACACCAACGAGATCTCGTCCGACTGCACGTAGCCGATCCGGGCATGGGTGGCTTGGACTAGATATCGCGTCGTCTCGATCATCGCGGCGGTCATCCGCGGGTCGAACGGCTTCTCCATTCCGCGGGTGAACCTCGAAAAGCCCCGGCCATCGATCCGCGCATAGATCGGCAACATCGGATCAAGCTTCCGGGCGGTCTCGACCGCCTCATAGGCCTTCATGCGATTCCCGAAGTCGTCATGGTCTTTCAGTCGGCTCATAGGGCTCTCATCTCACTCTTCGCGACGTCGCTGGTTCGACTCCATTTCGCTCCAACCGAACCTATGGGATCGCCCGGCTAATTCGATGCCACCGCGTCGTGAGTCAACACCTTCTCCACCGTCTTGCGATTTACCGGTATGGCTGGGTTACGCTTCTGCAGGTGACCTAAAGGACGCCGGAAGACGCCTCGCGACCGAGGCAGCCGCCGCGCCGCGAGTGTAAGTCCCGGAGGGTCCGGTTTCATCTGCAAACGAATCCTTGGGCGTCTTCCACAGCTTCTTCGAGGACTCCTCATTTCCTCTTGTGCATCGCAGCATTAAATCATCGCGATGACAATTTTAGCCAAAGTTTCCAATTCTCAGCCGTCCTTGCGCCATCCAAGGCCCGATCTGACCGCAGGGCCCGCGATGACGGCCTGCCGCCTGCGGACCGTGCAAGCCACTCCCGTGCGTCCCTGTGCCGCCCGCGAAGTTTCCGGCCGATCCGTTGTTCTCGGCGGCCTGATCACGCTTGCTTTGAACGCCGGATGTGTCCTGAGCGTGCTCGGCGATCAGATCGGAGCACTAGGCGAAATGCTGGCGATCAGCCTTCTCGTCGTGTCCATCCTCGGAGTGCTCGCGATCGCTCTTCACCCGTGGCTTTCCGCGACATTCTCATGGATCCGGACCGACGGTCGACGCCCCGCCGTCCGGGCAATTGAGCATCGATCTCCGGTCCCCACCGGTGCCGCCTGCTGCCGAACCTGACTCTATCATCAAAGAAAACCGGTCAGAAAAGCCGAAGGGCGCCATCCAGGTTTGGAAGTCCTGGATAGCGCCCTTCGGTAACTTTCGTTCGTGCGGCGGACGACGACCTTGAACGGTATGCGAGCTTGCTCAACGGCGGCCGCAGGTCGTCTTTCGGACCCGATCCCGCCAGCCTGACCGGGTCAATTCCCCGCCGGAGCGCTCGAAACCTATGTCCAACATGATAGGCGCAAAGCCGTTATCGAATCCTTGCGACGAACGAACCTTTTTGCCGCAGGGCGCTGCGCCCTACCTATCAAAACACCTGGGTGGGATTCTCTGTTGCCTAATAGGGGCGCGTGAACTCGAGACCGCCATGGGGCCTGTTTTGATCGTAGATGGCCGGGTTTGGCATTGGTCCGGCGATCTGGCCATCCCAGCCCGAACTGGACTCGAGCCTGAACCCAGGAACTTCAATGCATCGGTCCCACTCGTTGCAAACTGAACGGTGCGTGGACATCCCGCCGTTCTGAATTGGAGCAACCTGTACGGTGACCTGGCCGGAACTTTGGGCCTGCGCGGAAGCCGATCCGAGCGCCTGGGCAGCAAGCAAGCCGAAAGCGGCAGAGAGAAATCTGATCTTCACGGTCTGTATCCCCGATAATGTCCTGTTAATAGGCCGCCCACCCGGACCCGGTGTCAAC
Organism: Bradyrhizobium sp. USDA 4341; assembly: GCF_054063755.1. Taxonomy (NCBI): domain Bacteria; kingdom Pseudomonadati; phylum Pseudomonadota; class Alphaproteobacteria; order Hyphomicrobiales; family Nitrobacteraceae; genus Bradyrhizobium; species Bradyrhizobium sp. USDA 4341. Next base: position 1,038,664 of record NZ_JBSSGO010000001.1, read on the forward strand.
CGGCAGGTCTCCGTTCGCTCGAAAAGTCTGGGTACGAGTTCACGCACCATTAACGATCCACTCGGTTTACGAGGTTTCACGCGGCAGAACGCGCCTGCTCTCAAGGATTCGTTGTCGGCCGGCGCCGTGCGTTAACGGCCAATTAGGGATTGGTCCATAGCAAGCACCGTGGAGGACCTTATGGACACCACGGCAAAATCGACCCCCACGACCGAAATTCAGGATAAAGCGCTGCAGCACATGTACCGTGTGCTGAGCCGCACAAGCGAGACGATCCTGAAGGTTCGTAGCGAGGACGAGCTTTTCGCGCAAATATGCGAGATCGCCGCCGAGGGGTCGGAGTTCCTCGCGGCCGCGCTGTTCATGTACGACCCAAAGATCAACGCGCTGCGCTTCAAGGAAGGCAGCGCGAACATGAGCCGGGAGGTACTCAGCAAGATTGTGGTCGACGTCGATCCGAACCGGGAGTCCGGTCGCGGCATCGTTGCCGTGGCGTTCCGCGAAGGCACGTCCTCGATCAGCAACGATGTGGTCAACGATCCCCGGCTGCACCCGGAGTTCCGCCGGCTGTGCGCCGCAAACAATATTCTGGCTTCGGTTGCCGTGCCGCTGGTCAAGAATGGCTCTCCGGTGGGCCTGCTCGCCTTCTACCTCGACCAGCTCGGGGTACTGAACGACGAGATCGTCGACCTGATGGAACGGGTCGCCCGAAACATGTCGTTTGCGCTCGAAACCATCGAACGCGAAGAGAACCACGCAGCACTTGCGCGCGTCGTCGTGGCGCTCAACAAAACCTCTGACGCGGTCATCCGGGCCCGCACGCGTTCGGAACTGTATCGCATGATCTGCGAGGCGCTGGTCTTCGATCCGGAGATCCGTCTCGCTTCCGTGGCGCTTGTCGACCCGAAGGATGCTTCCAGGTTCCACATCGCCGCCGCCGGTGGTCGCGCGGCTTCGGCCGCCCCGCTCCTGTCGCTGGCTGACTTTCCGGATTCGCTCGGCGTGCGCGAAATGATCTCGACCGCCCTTTCGGTGGACGACGTCTGTGTCGTTGACGCCTTGTCTGACGCCGACACCGGCAAGGGCTGGCGAATGAAGCGCGAAGAGGCGCCGTCGTTTGCCGGTGCTGCGGTGCCGATCCGGCGGGGTGGCCGTGCCTTCGGCACGCTCTTGTTCCTCTCCGATAAAGTTTCGACCTACAGCGAGGACGTCGTCGCATTGCTCAGGCGGATCTCGGACAATGTCTCCTTTGCCCTCGAGAATTTCGACCGGGTCGATGAAAAGGCAAAGGCTGACGAGCGCATCCGCTATCTGGCGACGCATGACAGTCTGACCGGTTTGCCGAACCGGGAGACCTTCCAAACGGAGCTCGATCAGAGCATCCGCAATGCCAAACGCTATGGCGGCAAGTGTGCCGTGCTGTTCCTCGATTTGGATCGCTTCAAGACCATCAATGACACCCTCGGCCACGGATCTGGCGACGAGTTGCTGGTCGACGCAGCGCAACGCTTGCGCAAGTCATTGCGTGCAAGTGATACGATCGCCCGCCTCGGAGGCGACGAGTTCGTCGTCGTGGTCAACCGCCTCGCTCATGAGGATGACGCCGCGGAGGTGGCGCGCAAGCTGCTCGGCGAGATCGCAAAGCCAGTAACTCTCAAGGGGACCGAATACAGCGTCACGGCTTCCATTGGCATTGCCGTCTATCCTGAGCATGGTGACGACGAACAGGCACTGACCAAGCATGCCGACATGGCCATGTACGCCAGCAAGGCAGATGGAAAGAACCGCTTCAGCTTCTACTCGGCGAGGATGGATACCGCCGCCGTCGAGCGGCTGATGCTCGAGACGAGCCTGCGATATGCGATCGAGCGTAACGAATTCGAGCTTCACTACCAGCCGAAGCGCAGCCTGGTGGACGGCCGCATCACCGGTGTCGAAGCGCTGGTGCGCTGGCGCCATCCTGACCTCGGGCTCATTTCTCCCGGACATTTCATTCCGTTGGCTGAGGAGACGGGTCTCATCGTCCCAATCGGCAAATGGGTTTTGAATGAGGCGACCCGGCAGCACGTGAAATGGCTTGAGCATGGTCTCGATCCGATCTGCGTGGCGGTGAACCTCTCGCCGCGCCAGTTCATGCACGACGAGCTCCTCGCCGACCTTGACACAGCGCTGAAGTCAAGTGGCATGGACGGTCGCTTCCTGCAGCTCGAGATCACAGAAACCACCGTGATGGGGAACGCCGAGCGAGCCCGACGGATGATGGAGGAGATCAAGCTGCGCGGCTGCCGGCTTGCCATCGACGATTTCGGGGTCGGCTATTCGTCACTGGCGTTACTGAAGTCCTTCCCGATGATCGATGTGATCAAACTGGATCGCTCGTTCGTGGAGAATCTGCCGTCGGCCAAGACTGACAGCGCGATCGCCAAGGCCATTATCGCCTTTGCCAAGGCTCTGGACCTCACCGTCATCGCTGAGGGCGTCGAGACGAAGGCTCAGGAGGAATTCCTGCGCAACAGCACCTGCGACGAGATGCAAGGTTATCTGTTTAGTAAGCCGGTGGACAAGGATGCCATCGTCAAATTTCTCGCTCGCGCTGACCACGAGGTGGCCGCGGCCTAGTGCCAACCTTCGGGTGATGGAGCAGGTTCGGGACTGCTTGAGCAGTCCCGCCTTGCGCATTTCCGGCCCCGGTGAGACCCTGACGTCATGGAAGTACCAAAAACTCTTGTTGTCCGGCCTGACCGGCCCCTGCAGCGCTTCTTCAGCGCCGGCATTCGCGCCTTCCACCGCGGCGGTGGAGCTGCCCTTGTAATCGCCACTGTGATCGGAGGGGCTGGTCCCCTCAAGGCGGATCCGGCTGAGAACGCCGTTCGACCACCGGCGGTCGCACCCATGCGGGCAGACGACCAAGTGCGTCTACTCGCCCGGCAAATGCACGTCCGTCCAGGAGAGCTCTTCAAGAAGCTTGGTATCGAGATGGCCCTGCCGAGGCCCGACGCCTACAAGATCCGGAATACGGTCGTGAAACTCGGCGAACTGCTGCGTGCCCAGGCCGACGCGGGCGGTGAACTGGCGCGGGATGAGCTGGCCGAATTGCTGGCCGCCGGCGCTCGACAGGCAGTCGCAAGCGGATTGTCGCTTCAGCAAGCTGTCGACGTCATGACCATGCTTGATCCACACGGGACCGTGCTTCCTGACGAGGTCAGGCGGACGCTTTGGCTTAGCCTGTCTCGGACGAGCTCCCCGCGAGCGCCAACTGCGCCCAAAGAGGCCGCGAGGATCTGATCGCTCAGTTATGGTCACACTCGGAAGTCGCGCGGCTTTCCGCCAACGTCCGCTCGATCCCGGCGAGCAGACATCCGCTGATCATGAGGCGAAGTCGGGAAAGGGCCAACACCAGACGTTGTATGTGCGTTGAGACCATGCGCCTCACCATCCAACGCCGCGCTTTGCCAAGCCTCCATAAGATCGGCCAGTTCTTTCGCTTCCAAGCCGAAAGTGTCGGAAAGCGCGTCGTTGGAATATCCGAGCCACGCGTTCATCGCGGCAACATACTGTGAACGAGGCCTCAGCGCGTCGAACTGGACGCCCGACGCGGACCTGACGCGATAAGGGCGGAAGTCGGACACTTCTGCCCAGAGATATTGCTTTCGTCCAAAACGAGTGACTTGAAATCCATTCCTGTCGAGTTGTAGAGCTCCAACCAACAGAGTGCGTGCAGAAAGCACAATACCAAAGCCGAACAGGCCTACACCAAGGATAGACATTCCTATGCCAATGCCGGCAGTCTTATTGCCGGCCTGCAGACTTAAAAACGCAACAACGCAGGTAAAGATGGACGCAGCAGTCATCACGGCGCTCAGGATCATCGCAACCCACCACTTTAGCCGCGAAGAGGTCAACGTGATGGGCCCGGGATATGCCGCGAGGAGATTGCCTATTTTACTGTGACTGAAATTCTCAGACCGACTGCGCCTCGGCGCTCTATCTGCTTGAGCGGCCGTTTCAGCCCTGAGGCGTTTCCTGGCGCGGGCGTTCAACGCCATCGTCACGACAATCATGCCGACGCAAACGAGCACGCCGGCCAATCCGGGCCAGAAACCTTCATGCATTAAATTCCGGACTTCGACCTTCATAAAGGCGACGACAAAGGCCACGATGGCCAAGAGAGTAATAGTTTTGACGATCTTCATGGAATGACCAATGAACGACGCTGCTACCCGCTGCATTTGAGTTTTAGCGTAGCCGAAGCAACAATGCACGCCCCGCGTGTATACGCGGTTAATCGTCCGCCGCTGGCCGCCTGTCTTGCGTTCGATCGGCGTCCCAATAGAACAGGCATGCCGTCGAGCGGCCTTAAATGGCAGGCCGGGCACAGCCTGTCTTGAGGTTCGTTCCGGGTCAGACTGAGACCTCGCACCGGCGGGTCAGCACTTCATTCGGAAGCGGACTTCCTCACGGCCTGCGACCGGCCGACGTGGGAGAGCTCTGGTCACGATCATAGACCAGGCGCGGCTTCCCGAGGATCCGGTAGGCTTCAGTGACAGCGGCCGACCTTAAGAATGCGGACAGCGACATCCCGGCCACAGTTGCCGCCTCCACCAGGGCTCTCTTGTCCGCTTCGGTAGTCTTGAGCTTGAGCCAGGCCATCTTACAGGGTTGGTGAGGTAGCCATTGCCACGGCCCGGAAATCGTCCAGGTATTCTTGGCTCCTGATCGGCGCCTCGAGCTCGCGCAACATGCTCTCCATTTCTTCCGGCGGAAGCGGGTCAATGGGGCCGGTGCCGGGCTGCGGGGCTTGGAAGGCCAGCCACTTCGGCTGGTCGTTGTCGCGACGGCATAGATACCCACCAGATGCTTTCGTCAGCGTCTCCAGGACGAGTTGCCCGTCGCGCGTTGCTCCAACGATCAGCAGGGTACGCTCAGCCGGCAACTGGTTGGGATGGGGAAGGGCAGAATTGACCACCCAGAGCGACCGCCTCTGATTCGGTCGCCCCTTGGCGAAGAACAGGAGCGTTCCGATCCGCGGCGTGCGACCTTTGAGTACTTCGATCTCGCCATCAACCAGGTCCAAAGAGCGTAGCGTTGAAGCCACCTCCTCCGGTGATCGCGTGCCAAAAAGAACTGCTATGGCTGTGGTCATCTCTACATCATCCCCGGGCCTTCGAGGTTCTCTCGGAGGTCGAATTTGTTGGTGATCGCCGAAAAGGCTGTCAAAGCCCCCACCAATGCTTGGCATTTCGCCGGGTCGCTCGCGATCTCCATGATCGATTCAACCCGCTTGGGGCCGACAATCTTTGCGATTTGGATCCGGACACGGTCTTCCGGCGAGAACTCTACGTTTTCGGCGTCGACCGTGTCCCACTTCTCTTCTTCCCCGTCGTCCGGCCGGACGTAACCGCCGAACGATTTCAGGATGCCCCGGAGAATGTCGTCGTCACCAAAATTCGTCGACAGAAGCGTCCGATCTCCCGAATAGATGTCCAGGGAGTCGCCAATCGATCCGTCAAAGATCCAGAGCGTGCTGAAGCTGTCCTTGCCCTTCCGGGTAAACGACAGCGTACCGATAACCAAGTCCGTTTTCCCACCGAAGGTTTCGATGCCATCCTCCACCAGTCCGGTTGCACGGAGCGCGGCAACGATTTCCGGGGCATTGTGGCGACCAAAAGCGATGGCGTTGGCGGAACGAGACATAAAGGCGGTACCCTGTCTAGAGCGATATTGGCGATTGGTGGTTTCGGATCCAGCCGATTTGCCGGAGGATAGCTTATCGGCTTGACGTATTGAGCCGGGATAACAAACGCTTGCTTCGCAGTTTGTCGGCTAGGAGCTGAGTTCCGGGAATGCCGTTTGTTGAGATCTTAGACCTTCGATCCCGTGGTCGCTGCTTCAGAATCGAGGCCTTTGGCGCGAGCGGCGTGACTATAGATCGTTGAGACCCCTGCCGGGAGTTTTTCGTTGATGGATTTGGTGAACTTTTCGAGACTCACGAGGGCTTCCTCCTGGCTGGCCGCCTCAGGCAATCCAGGGACGAACAACGTCTCTCCGGCATAGCCGCGACGGGCGACGCCTTTGATGAATTCGATCAGAACTGACGGTTCTCCGCGGGCGATCGGGAGCGCACCGGCGGGCAGCCCGTCACCGAAACCAATCTGTCCTGACGCAAAGCAATAGGCGTGCATTCGAAGTTCTCCCATAGGACTACGGCCGCGACCTTACTCTAATCCTACGGCGACGATCTATCGAGTTCACCTAAAAATGGTAAACACTGTCCCGGCTTGCTCTCGCGGTTAGCGCATGGTTTGGTGCTCGACCCCTCCAAGGACCATTCACCATGATGTCCAAGCCTATTTTTGCCGCACTGCTCGGGCTGCTTATGTCGCCGGCGACGGCCCAATTTGCTCCGCTCACCCCGATCAATCCAGGCGCTTCCCACGACACCGTTCCGCTCAGACCGCTAGATCCGGCCGGCACACCGAAGGTCCCGCTCGGCCAGCTTGTCCCGCAAGAGGCGCCTCAAACCAAGCGGCTGGGCACGCTGGTGTGTCCGGCGGTCGCAAATGCTTCGGCAGGCGCTCTCATCAGGGCGGCTTGTAATTTCAATCCGGCACTGCCTGGGCCGGTCTCCGGCTATTCTGTTTCAGTGACCCTTTCAGCAGCCGTGCCATCCTCGGTTGGCTCGGGATCGCTGGTGTGGTCGGTCGTCCTGCCCGCCCTGCTGGGCGCCGACACGTTGTCCGGCGACTACGATGGAGCGGATGGCGTGTTGGCGGGCGGCCCTACCGGTGCAGTGTCGCTGATCCCACTGAACATTCCCGGCGCGAGCACCAATCTTGCCCCCTATGCGCTCCAAGCCAGATTGGATCGCGTAAGCTAATCCTACACCTTCAGATAGAATTCTTGATTTCGCCACGATTGAGGCCAACTTCCGGCCTGAATCAAGTGCCTGATTGTTCCTGTAATTCCCCGGATCAGCTGATCCCGTGAATTCTCTCAATCAACTTTCGGGCCGCGGCAACGCGGCCCCTTTTTTGTCTGCCGCCCAGCGCTCAGGTCGAGGATGCTTTCGTCGTCTGGAACGGTATCGTCGGTAACGGTCCAGCGCTGGCCACCAGCGGCCGAACTCCTCAACCCGAGATCGGCTGGTAGGCCGGATGGCCCTGCTTCAACCTTTGAAGCAAATGACCGAGGAAAGACGAAACCGCGAAGGCGTCTCGAAGCTTGCCGTGCCCGCTTTCGACTTTGAGCCTAACACTGGAGCCATCGTCGAGATCGAGGTCAATCGCGCGGAAATCCTGTAGCCCACTCTCGCCAACAATGAAGGCGATCTCGTCGGAGTCCTCCGCGATCGTCTGCACGCCCAGCACAGCCCCGATCTCCGTCGCCTGAGGTGCCTTCATCAACTCACTTGCTTTCTCGACCAGGTCCGGATGCGCGGCCGCCGGGCGAAAGCCGGACGAGTTCTCCAGGTATTTGTTGGTACAAAATCGGACATGATCGACGGGCATTTTGAGACCGGCACGTTGATTTCGGTAGGGCCGATGGTTTCTATCCTGGCGCCCTAACGTAGCTCGAGAGCGCGCAAAAGTCTGGGCGAGCCGTCAGGGACTAGGCCGTTTGGCTTAAGGCTGCTCTTTTAAGTTCCGGGAAGGTTGTTTATCTTCGCGGGGAAGCTCGGCGTTGGCTGCAGAGTTCCTACGGAAGGCGATTTTCGATGAGACCTTCGATTGCGATGGCTGACCATCATGACCAGGTTCGCGAGATCCTGGATCGGGCGGGCCTGCGCAACGCGAGACTTTTCGGATCGTCAGCACGCGGCGAAGACACCGAGGACAGTGATCTGGACCTGTTGGTGGAGGCCCCTCAGGGTACCACGCTGTACGACTTGGCGAGGGTTGAGCTCGAGCTCGAGGCCCTCTTGGGGTGCAGGGTTGAGGTTCTCACAGAGGGCTTTCTTGCCCCGGATGTTACCAGCAGGGCTGACGCGGACCTGACGCCCATCCCATGAACAAGCGAACCTGACGCCACTGGTTAAGCGTTATCGTCTCCTGGGGCGAGCGCGTGCAGAGGCATGTGGACGGCGTCGACCGTTCCAGATTTCTGGCCGACGAGATGGTTCAGGACGCCGTTGCTAGGTGCATTGAAGCGCTCAGCGAGGCAAGCTGGATGATCTGGATTCCGGAACTGGACCGAACGGTCCCTGACCTCAACTTCAAGCTCGCCCGGATGATGACGACCGTATGTCCCGCGGCTACTTGCGGATCGATTGGGGCATCGTATGGGACACTGCATCCACATCGATCCGAAAGCCGTGGAGGCGGCAAGATCCCTCGTGCGGAAATACGACGATGACGACGGCACAGGCGGATGAGCTTCGGACGGTCCTCCCGGAATATCAGGAGGACCGTTCGCCTTGCCGCAGTTTGAGCTCGGGAGCGGCGATCGGGCAGCAGCCACCACGGAGCGGCAGGTCAACTAGGTAGCTTTGCTAATCCCGCCCAATTCGCAATACGGGCTCACTGACCCCGCGTCATTATCCGTGGTCATCACGAACTGCATATAGCCGTCGAGGGGACTGTAACCGCCCGCCGGAGGCGAGCGATTAGCAGAAAAGTGGATCTCGAATCCGGGGCCACGGATCGTATCGATGTGTTCCGCAAGCGTCGTTATTGCAGATGCGAGCTGAAACAGGATGAGGACGATTGTTGTCTTACGGGTGGGTTTCACTGTGATCTCCTAGTGCGCCTCGCCGACATCCAGTGGCGGAGCGTGCCGTGCGATCTAGCAGCGTTGATTGCTACGATCCCGGTACGATTTTTAAACACGAGCGGATTCTCGGTCAGGTACGAGCGGAGCGCCGACACCCTCAATATCGCTCAGCTGGCCGGTTATGCCGATGTGGAGATCACACTCTCGGTCTCCAGGAGCGCGGACGTGCAGGTCACCTTTGGACCAGACGGCGCCGGTGCGACGGCTAACCTGTGCCGTCCCATGTAGACGGGCATATTTGGCTTCAGGGAGTCATGTTGAACAGTCTGGCAGCCGGGCAGGCCTGTCTAAGCCCCTGCCATTCGCCGGCCGGGAAACGAGGAAACCCCGCCTCATAGCGGGGTTTCCTCGTTCGCGGGCCGACTATGCCCAAATCGCGGGCTTTCTATGCTGTGAACGAGACTTGTTTCTTTTTTCCACGAATCCTTGCGGCCGTCCGGTCCAAATCCGTTGACGAGTCCTTGAAAACACCGGACCGTCAAACTCGGTTTGATGGGGTTTCAGGGGGTTTAGTAATGCGCGGGGTGAAGATAATCGCGATCGCCATGGCCGTCGCTGCGGCTGTCGTATCTGGCAACGCGGCACACGCCCAGAGTTCGATGGTGAACGGCGTTCCGGTCTCGGAATTCGAAATGGGGGCGGCGTTCTGGTACGCCAATTCCAAGAAGTTTGGCGTCAATCTGTTCGACAATACGGGCGCCAAGGTCTCCCAGTTGGACTTCAGCGGTGCCTCCGCAGTTACGCTCGAAGTGAACTTCAAGCTGTCGAGCCTTTCGACCGGCCTCTGGCTGCGTGGCATGGGCGGCGGCGGCATCAACTTTGGCGGCAACCTCGTCGACCAGGATTTTGTCGATAGTTTGGGTTACAGCAACACCAGCTCCAAGCTCGGTGGATCGCAGACACCGTATTATTTCGGCGCGGATATCGGCTGGAACCCCTGGTTCACCGATAACTGGAAGCTGAAGGTCGCCCCGTTCCTGGGCATTTTCTACAACAGCGATCAGTTCCTGGCGAACAGCCTCTCCTGCAACGTCGTGAACGTGAATACCGGCTGTCCCGCGCTCGGTGCGTCTCCGGCCGTCACGGCCGGCACCGATGTGATCCGCAATACGGTCACTTTCTGGGGACCCCGCATCGGTCTTTCGGCGAGCTACCCGATCACCCCTCGCTTCTCGATCAATGCTGAGGGCGACTACCTTTTCCTCGGACAGTACAAGAACGTCGACAATCATCTTGTCCGCCAGGTCGACTTCACCGACCGCAGCTCGAATGGCACGGGCTACCAGTTCCAGGCATCGGTCGACTACAAGTTTCCGGATTCCGGCTGGAACATCGGCGCCGGCTATCGCTGGTGGCACTTCGAAAGCGGCAATGCCGGTACCGAGGGCTATGACACCTACTCCACCAACAAGCTCGACGCCTCCGGCTTCTTCGGTCGCGCCAACTTTGCGTTCTAGAATAGTGTTTTATGGAAATTGGAGCCTCGGATGAGCGGGACGACGACTATCGAGCGGGTCGAGACCCTGATCAGCAATGATGGCAAGGTCGCCGTCGTTGTCCCGATGATGCCGGCACAGGCGATTGGTTATCGGTTGATCGATGCCGAGAACCTGGTGTTCGCGCTCGTCGGCGACGGCGCTGGGGCCGGCGCGCACGCATTTGGCATGGCGGAGACGGCTCAGGGCGCCTGGCAGATCCTGGTCGACACCGAGAACCTCTTTGTCGTTGAGCTCGGTGAGGAGTTGATGAGCCTGTTCGACGAGCGCGGCGAACTTGCGCAGGGCATCCTGCAAGAACTGGCTCGACTTCAGCAGCTCGCAGAGGACATCAGTCAGCGGCACAATATCGACGTCTTCGATCCGGCGAGCCGCGCCCAGAGCGTCCGAGATGGCTTAATCTCAGCGGACGACGCAAAGGCTCTCCCGCTGATCGAGCGCAACGTTCGCGACTACGAGCTGGCGCCTGTCTGAGCTTACGCAGGGACGAGCATCCCTGTCTTGTGTCTTGCCGTTCGAGCTGATGGCTTTGTGCGGATCAGCTACTTCCCATGGAGATCTGCTATGGCCGAGACGCCTGAGAACAATGTCGACTTGGTCGCCCTCGTTCCTGGTTTCCACGTAGGCGAATTCGCAACCGTTCACACGGAATATTCGGCGTCCAAGGGCATGTCCCGCGTGACGATGTGGGTGAGCCGAGAGCGCGGTGACGAGCTGCGAGAAGCCGGATTGAAATTGCGTGAAGAGATCAGGCAGCGCGAGACGCAGCCGGCCGACGAGAATCGTTCCCTGGCCCCCTGAAGACAAAGCGACAAAAAGTGAAAAAACGGCGGGAGGACCGCCGCTTTTTTGGGTCAACAATTGAGTTGGAGGCCGAGGCTAGTGCGGCGTTGCCGCAATACAGGCGTTGATCCAGGTCTGGCTCCGGGGTTGACCATTCTTTCCCGGCGCAGAGCAGAACGCCACAGTGTCAAACGGCACGACGCCGCTCGCAGTCGAGACGACGCCGGCGCCGGCCCTCCCGACCCCGCCGCCGTTGCCGGTCGATGCGATATTGAGATCCTCCGGTTTTGCGCCATTCGCTACTATCGGTGCCGGCTCTACCGGAGGCTGGACGGGAGCGTTGATCCAGGAATCCGTGACGATCACAGCGTACGGATACGCGGTTGTCGGTATGTCTGCTTTGGGGTCCGGTATAGCCGTAGCGATCATTTGATAGCCGCGGAAGGTGGTTTCGCGGAGCGAGGAGTTGAGGCTCGCTATGTAATCGCCGACGGCATCCGCATGGGCGAAGGTGTAGGTCTTGCCGTTCGGCTGGCATGTCGGCCCTTGGTAATCACATAGCGACACATCCGTCGACGGGAATTGATCCTGCCAGTTCACGTTATAGACACGCGCGAAACCCTGATGCTGGGGCAATTGCCCATAGGTCGCGTCCATCGGATCCGAACTCCAGAAGATCAGCGCTTTGCCGAAGCCGGGATCCGTCATGGGGAAGACAATCGTGAAGTTCCAGCCCATTGAGGCGAGCGCATCCATCAGTGTTCTGGCGTCGAATGCAGGGGCGTTGTTGATCGTGCAGACGTACTGCGGAGAGCCGCCCCCGCCGGCGTAGACGGTGCCTGCAAGCAACCCGCTGCAGTTCACCGAATAATCGCTGGAAAGAATGTTGAGGGCCGCTCCGTCGGTGGTCGGAGGAATCGTGCCGTCAAAGTTGGCGTCGATAAAGGGCTGCTTCATGGTGTAGACGAAGCCCGCGTCGCCAGTGCCATGTGTGGGAAACGCCCAGCTGTAATCGATGTAGACGCCCTTGGCGAAAGCAGACGCATTCGGAAGTGCCGGCGACACATCCGGAGGAAGCGTCTGAACTGCCTGCATCGGCCAATTGGCTGGAGACGGATCGTTGGCAGTGGTCCAGTCTCCAGGATTTCCGCTTGCCGGAGGCTGACTGCCGTCGATGGCTCGCGCCGGGGAGGACAGCATCACCGCGAACACTGAAATGGCGACGAGGGATGTACGGATCCCGACTTGAGCACGCATGCGAAGGCTCCGGCGATGTACGCGGGGGATGTAGGACCCCGAATGAAGGACGATTATGGCTTCTCAATGGTGCTTGTGTAAGGGCACAGCTCCAAGGATTTGACTACTGTCCCCTTCTCTTGAAAATGTCCAATCCAGATTTGTTAGCGATATTTCAGTCCTTGCAACTTGCGACTTGCGGGGGGCCGGTACAGCATAACGATTGCAGCAATAGGCTCCTGCGGGGAATTTGGAATGCTTCAGCCGCCGGCGAAATCGGTCCCGGAGTTCGGAAAGCGTCAGGTGCGGCCGGCAATGCGCCGGGTCGAGCCCGCACGACCACGTTCCAGTCTCGGTCCTCGCCGCGTCCCGGGCGCCAGCTTCCGCTCCTTTGTTGCTCCCGGCGCTACCGCACATCTGCCCAAGACGATGTCTCACGGCGGCAGCAGGCTCTCTGTCGTGCTCGCCCTGGCTGCCGGTGTTATCGTCGGTACGGCCGTTGGGCCGTCGGCCGTTTCCCAGATCGGGAGTGCATCGGCGGCCGTCAGCCAGATAGTGATCCCGCCGGCCGCGACGTTGACGGCAAGCCTCTCTTCGGCGCTGGGCCAGGAGATTTCTCGGGCTCAGACGTTCGCAGTCGAAGTTCAGACCCACGACGACGAGGCCATGCGGCAGGCTGTGGCGCGGGCTCCCGATGTTGCGGGCGCCGCTATCAACGTAGCCCAGGATCTGGCTTCCGGGGCTCGTGATGCCCTCGCCGAGACGGGGCATGCCGTGTTGACCTCGGCGCATGAGGCCTACGACGGAGCCAAGTCGAGCGCAACGAATTGGCTGAATGAACAGGTGGCCGAGGGCGTTGCGTCCGCCAAGCTGATGAAGCGGGAGCTCTCCCCTGCGATGGCCGCCCTGACGGCGCTCGCCGATCGCACGGCCAACCAGATCGCGGATGACATGGATCGTTCCGAGCGCCTGGCGCAGATGGAGCGAACGGGCCTTATCGTCGATGCCGCCTCCCTGCCCTCCCCGGCGGAGAACGATGCTCGCATTGCCATGGACGCCCAGGCGCTGGTGAGGGCGAGCGAACAGAAAATCGCGGCTGTCGAGCCATCCAGGATTGATCTCTCCGATCTTGGCCCCCATGCCACCAAGGCACATAAGGGCTTTGGGCCGGCGAACGCCTATGCCTATTCAGGGTATGAACTCACCGGAAACACGGTCAAGATTGGCGGCGAGAAGGTCGATGCTCACGTGGTGAGATCGATCACCCATGCCGCTAAGGTCACCGGCAACGATCCGGTCTATCTGGCCTCAGTTGCCTCACGCGAGTCGAGCTTCCGGCCGCAATTGCAGGCTTCGACGTCGAGCGCCTCGGGGCTCTTCCAGTTTCTGAAGCAGACCTGGCTCCAGGTGATGAAGAACTTCGGGTCCCAATACGGCTACGAGGACGTCGCCAAGGAGATCAAGGCGGCCCCGCGAGGCTACGTCGTCGCCAACCCGGCGAAGCGCGCGCAGATCCTTGCAATGCGCTCGGATCCGCTCGCCTCGGCCACCATGGCGGCAGCGATGGAAAAGAGCGATCGCGCCGTCATCGAAAAGGTCCTGGGCCGCGCGCCGACGGCGGGCGAGCGCTATATGGCGCACTTCTTCGGCTCGGCCGAAGCCGCCCGCTTCCTCAGCCTCGCAAAGCAATGGCCCGATGGTCCGGCAGCGGACTATTTCTACAAGGCTGCAATGGCCAACAAGTCGCTGTTCTGGGGCAAGGACGGCACGAAGAAGACCTTCACCCAGGTCGCAGCCGGTTTCAAAACGTGGTTCGAGGGGCCGGACGGTGGAATGCGTCGTTTCCAGGCGTTCGAGCAGGCGGCGGCCGCCGTTGATGACATTGCGCCGACTGCCACCCAGCGCGAGGCGTCGCGCCCGGCTGCGGTCGCCGCGCCCCGAGCCGAGCGGCATGCCAGTGTCACGACGAAGCACCGCGCTCACCCGGTGGCAACCCCGACGCAGGCCGCTGCTGCCGAGAAGCCGGCCGGTCATGCTCGGTCGGCCAGTGCGCCGGCGCCGGTGACCCCGCAGGTTCAGGTCGCCGCGCTTGATGGGCCAACAGAAGCCGCCAAGCCCGCAGGCGAGACGATCGTCTACGAGACGGAGTATGTCCGCACCCCCATCGTTCCGGGGAAGCCTGCCAGCTATCGCCTCACCTCCGGCCGGATCGTGAGTTACATCGATGCGCATGGCAAGCTGAGCAGCATGGCCACGTCTGTTGCCCGATCGGAGATCATCGAGAGCTTCGGCCCCAACTTCAGCCGACTGCCGGCGTCGATTCAGGATCACCTGAAGAATGCATCGCAGTTCGATCTGAACATGCTGGCGCCCTATGCCAAGCTGATGCCGAGGACCATGCGCGACGGCTTTGCGTCCGAAGGCCTCGTGTTCGTTGATGCGGTGCCCCAGACCGGCGGGAGGCTTGTTGCTGTAAGGGTTCCGAAGAGGGTCGTCGGGTCAACCGTCGTTGCCAGTGCTGCACAGACTGCGGCCCCTCAGAGCGAACCGGCACACGCAGAACCCGAGGTGACGCCCGAGTCGCAGGTCACGGTCGTTGCCGATCGACAGGGCGAGACGCCTCAGCCAATGATGACGCGGGCGGCTTCGGCCGGCAGCGTGGGTCAATTCACTTCCGTCGATCCGAGGTCGGCCACCAAGATCTCTGCGGATGCATCGCCGCTGGCTACTGACAACGGTCCCAACCATCAGCCTGGGCATGAGCCGCCCGAGCGACCAAAGGTGGTGCACGCCGATCAGTATCTGCGTGAAGAAGAC
The DNA here is from genome assembly GCF_054063755.1 of Bradyrhizobium sp. USDA 4341. NCBI lineage: Bacteria > Pseudomonadati > Pseudomonadota > Alphaproteobacteria > Hyphomicrobiales > Nitrobacteraceae > Bradyrhizobium > Bradyrhizobium sp. USDA 4341. The sequence goes on from NZ_JBSSGO010000001.1 coordinate 1,053,765, forward strand.
GAGCCGTACGCTCCGCGCTTCGGGCTCTGATCGAGCACTTCTATTCACGACCTCGCGGCGCATTACAAAGCATGCACCGATAGGTCGTGAGGTCCAGTGTGCGCAGCTGAGAGCCCGAAGGATTCCGCCTTGCAGCAGCGCGATCTAGAATCCGGTCACTCGACGTCCTGTCTGATCTCAACCTCGAAAGCTCGACGATGGCGAAAAATAACCGATACGGCTACGAACCCTATTTTGATGAAGTCGGCACCAGAATCCGCCTTGTTGAAGGCGGCGGCATTCCCTTTCGTATCGCTCAGCTCGCTGCCATCGAGGAAGTCCGGGGTGTCATGGGAGACATCGCGGAATCTGATCTTTCCGGGCGCCTCAAGGAAAATCCAGACATGATGGAAGACCTTGAGAAACGCGCCGAAGAACTCGAGGCCATGAAAGAGACTGATGTCGGCGGCCAGCCGCTCGTCCTTTCGGAAGAACAGAGCAAGGTGCTCAAGGCCCTGGAGAAGCAGGGCGAAGTGTCGGGTTTTATCGACCTTGGTAATGATCGCACGTTTTTTAGCGAGCAGGTGCAGATCTATCTCCAGGGCGGACCTATCGAATATGACAAGATCATCGAGTTTGCCGACGACGAAGGTCATGAGACCTTCCTTCGCGAACTTGGTGTTCAGTCGGCCATGACGCCATAACGGTCTTCGCGTCTCGTTACGGATGAGCCGCCCGGCGCCGGCTCAAGACCTCATCGATCTGGTTCGCGACCAGTACGGCACCGCCAACTACGGATCGAACTCGGCCAGGACCCGACGCTGCCTTGGGTTGGGCCGTCAGGCAGCCCCAAATCATTGGAAATCGGGGATTTCGACGGTGGACAATGCCCGCACCGTCGCTAAGGCCTTCCCGTTCGCGGAGAAACGTTTACCAACTCGCTATCGAATCCTTGCGAAGGATCGCGGCCGCGGCGATTCTATTCTGCAATCCCTGCTGATAGGCCCCAGGAGCCGAAATGAACGATTTGATCCAATCCCCCTTTGTCACAACGGAATTCGCCGAGAACCCCGAGATGCGGTGCCCTTGCGTTCTCGTAGCCGACACGTCCGAGTCCATGAAGGACAATGATGCGATCGGTGAGCTGAATGTTGGCCTCGTGGCCTTCAAGGACGAACTCGAGAAGGACGCGATGGCAAAAAAGCGCGTCGATGTGGCGGTCGTCAGCTTCGGCGGCAGGGTCGAAGTCGTTCAGGAATTCACCGGGGTCGAAACCTTCTACCCTCCCAAGCTGAAGGCCTCCGGTGACACGCCGGCCGGAGAAGCACTGATGCTGACCATGCAGCTGATCCGCGAGCGCAAGACACTCTACAGGGCCAATGCCATTCCATATTACCGTCCCTGGATCGTGTTCCTGACCGACGGCCGCCCCACCGATCAGTGGCACGCCGCGGCCGCGGCCGTCCGCGAGGGTGAAGCCGCGAAGGCCTTTTCCTTCTTCGCTTGCGGCGTCCGCGGCGCCGACATGGCGACGTTGTCCCAGATCGCTCCCGAGGCTCGTCCGCCGGTGCGGCTGCTCGAGACCCGCTTCACCGAGATGTTCCGCTGGCTGTCCTCCTCGCTGTCGGCCGTGTCGCACTCCAAGGGGCCCGATGACAAAGTCGCGTTGCCAGCCCCGGTCGGTTGGACCAGTGTCGGCTGAGCTCATTGCAAGCGACGTCTCGTGGCGGGTCGCTGCGGCGAAAGCCGTAGGCACTGCGCATATCGCACAGGGTACCGGGTGTCAGGATGCCTTCCGGTGCGAAATCCTACGCGACCATGACCACCGCGAGGTCCTGGTCGCGGCGGTTTCGGATGGCGCAGGCAGCGCGTCCCGGTCGGAAGAAGGTGCCGCGATCGCTTGCGGGGAATTCGTCTCCTGCGTGGCTCGCTTCCTGGCAAACGGCCGCCGGCTGCCCGATCTGGACGTCGCAACCGTCCTGCAATGGATCGATCAGGTTCGACATACTATCGCGGGCGCTGCGCTCCGCGAGGATGCTGTCCCCTCCGACTACGCGTGCACCCTGCTTGCAGTCATTGCTCAGGGACGTCACCTGGCGACGCTGCAGATCGGCGACGGGGCCATTGTCTTTTCTGACGGCCGGGAATGGCGCTGGTGCTACTGGCCGATGCACGGCGAGCACGCCAACAGCACGTTTTTCGTCACCAGTGACGATGTGCATGCCCAGCTGGCCTTCGACCTGCAGGAAATTGACTTCGAGGAGCTCGCCCTCTTCACCGACGGGCTGGAATGGATGCTGTTGCACCGCCAGACCCACAGCGTGCACGCCCCGTTTTTCTCGGAGATGATGCCGCCGGTGCGAAAGCTGTCGCCCGGGGTCGACGGGAGGCTCTCATGTCTTCTCGGCGAGTACCTTGGATCTCCGGCTGTCAATGCCCGGACCAACGACGACAAGACCCTCGTGCTCGCCACACGCCGCGGCGCCTCGCAAGCGGTGTAGCGGATGTCTTCCCCCACCCTCACTCCCGGTCGAATTGCCGCCGCTCTCCCGACCGGAAAGGCGCTCGACGACTTGCGCATTGGCCGAGGTGGTGAAGGCGATGTCTACCGGGTCCCCCGGGCGCCAGGATATGCCGTCAAGCAATATCGCGCGCTGCCGTCCGAGGAGCGCCAGTCGAAGCTGCGGCTGATGTGCACCATGCCGGCGGAAAGCATCCGCTCTCAATCTGCGTGGCCGGTGGAAACCATCGATGACGGGTCTGGCAAAACGATCGGCTTTGTCATGCCCCTGATCGAGGGGCACAAAGACATCCATCAGCTCTACGGTCCGAAGAGCCGCCGCAAGGAGTTTCCCAACGCTGATCTGAGGTTTCTCGTTCATGTGGCAGGCAACGTAGCGCGAGCGTTTGCCGCGGCTCACCAGGACGGCATCGTGATTGGCGACGTCAATTTCGGCGGCATCACCGTCAGCCGAGACGGGACCGTCAAGTTGCTCGATTGCGACAGCTTCCAGATCCAGGAATCCGGGCGGACCTATTTCTGCACCGTGGCTCAGCCTGCGTTCTGTCCGCCAGAGCTCCACGGAAAGCCGCTGCATTCGGCGCTCCGGACCCCCAATCATGACAATTTCGGGCTCGCGGTCGTCATCTTCCATCTGTTGGTAGCCGGGCGGCATCCCTTTGCCGGCCGCTATTCCGGTGTTGGGGAGATGATGTTGGAGCGTGCGATCCCCGAGCTGCGTTACGCCTATGGCGAACACGCCGCGGACAAGCAGATGCAGCCGCCTCCGGGCGTCGCTCCCGTGGTCGACATTGTTGGCATGGAGATTGCGGCTGCCTTTGAACTGGCCTTCGGGCCAGCCGGCGTGAGCGGTGGGCGGCCCGATGCGCGGGCATGGATTGCCATGCTGTCTCGGCTCGCCGAATCTCTTGGGCGGTGCGACAAGAATTCCAGGCACTGGTTCCCCCTCGGCAGGAACTGTCCGTGGTGTGCCATGGAAGCGGCGAGCGGGGTTGCGCTGTTTGGCGCCGACGAGATTGTTTATGTCGCGGATCAGGCGGAGATCTTACCGTCCGATTGGAAGGCGATCGTCGAGGCGGTGAAGCCCGGGCTCGACGAGGCTCCATCCTTCGAGCACCAGCCGATCAAACCGGTACCGCGGAAAGGAACGTTGTTCGAGCGCTCTTTGTCGTGGTTCAAGCTGCTAGCGACAAGCCTGATCTTTCTCGGCTGCTGGTCGGTGAGTTCCTATCTGATCTGGCCCTGGGTAACATTCTTACTGCTTTGGATCATTGGCTTGAGGCTAGCCGACCGGGTCTTCGATCGCCCGAGCCATCGGCGAATGCGCAAGGAACGCAAGGCATTGTTCAAACGGCGAGAGACCGCCGTGGCGGATGCGATCGAGACTTTCAAGCGCACGTCTGAGCACTTTGCGCGAACCAGTTGCGATCTGCTGCACGTCATCGATACCTATCAGACCCTTAATCGGGAACGGACCGCAAAAATACGCTGGATGCGGAAGCACCCGCAGGAACTGCAGGTCCATCTCTATCTCCGCCGGTTTTCGATCGAGGACGCAGAGATCCTCAATATTGGACCGGCACGCAAGGCATTGCTTCTCGAGGCTGGCATCGAAACGGCGGCCGAGGTCACCGATGCCGCGCTCGATGGGGTCGTGGGCTTTGGCCCGTCGCTCCAGCAGGCCCTGTTCAATTGGCGCGCACAGCAGTTGCATGGTTTCCGATACGACCCATACTTCCAGGGGACTGTCGGAATCGCTGCAATCGATGCTGAATTCCGCAAGCGAATTGCGCCGCTGGCTCAACGGTTACGCGGCGCGGGTCGCGAGATGCAACGCCTGCGAACGGATAGTGATTTGAAGCGTGCCGCAATGGTCGACGCAATTGCCGCCATCGACCGGGAGATTGCGGCAATTGACCAAGCGCTCGCCTGAACGGCGGGACAAAGTGAGCTGACCGCGGTACGATGTCTCACAGAAGTGTTCGACCGGTAATCCAGGGAGCAGTTCTGGTTCAGGCCGGTGATGTAGTTGGACCCACATCATGGCCGACGATGTCCCGAGTATCTATCCCTCACAGGTACGGGCGGCGCGCGCGTGGCTGTTCTGGTCGCAGAAGGATCTTGCCAAGGTCGCAGGTCTTTCGGTGCAGTCGGTCAATCGTTTCGAGAACAGCGATGGCTCTCCGGACCGCGACATAGCCTTGCGCCTGCGCACGGCGTTCGAGTCCGCCGGCATCCAATTCGAATTCAACGGTACGCTACCAGCCGGTATCCACGGCCCAACCGAGCCGAGGCGCCGTCTGAAACCCAGATACCGGCGCCAGGATGACGATCCCGCCTAGATCCTGGGTGCCGGTCCTTGGTCGATCGCGGCGGTCAGCTTCTCGATATCCGCTCTGATCTCGTCGGCCTTCGCCCGCATCTGATTCAGTTCCGCCTCGGCGAGGCCAATATTGCGCTCCTCCACGAACAGGCCCCGGCGGCGATCCACCAGCTCATTGCGGAGTACCATGGCGGCCCCCTCACCGGCGTACCAAGTTTCGATCGCCGTTTGGATCGCTGCCAGCAACTTCGGTGTCACCAGGGCGGCCTTCTCCCAAATGCCGTCCGGGTGATAGCTGAACGGAGGGATCTTCGAGACACCGTCTTCGCGAGAAAATTCGATGCCTTCGATGAACTCGGCACGCTCGCCATTCACCTTGAACTTGTCGGGAACGGTGATGATGGTGCCCGTCCGGAAGCAGCCGGTCACTTCGATCTTGCCGTAACCGGGGATCGTCAGAATGGCCACTTCCCACTGGTGCAGGTCGAGAGGATTCTTGCTCGCCTCCCTCACCTCCGGAGCCCATAGCGGCTTGTCGTTCATCCGTCTTGGAACAGGCCAAACAACGCCGTTGAAGGACACTTTCGCGATTTCCTTGATGCCCTTCTTGATCGCGCCACCGGTCCAATTCCCGCTGCCGAGCTCGTGCTTGCGGATATAGTCTTGGCAAACTTGCGAGGCCTCGGCGAAATCCTTCACCTCCACCTGACGCGGACGTAGCCCTGTTACAGACCTCGCAGGATCCTGCCTGTGGTCGGGATTTCCGGCATCCGAGATGGTCACAAACATGGGCATCGAATTGGTCTCCTTGACGTGAACGAGACCGTACCTGCGGTGATTGCAAGCACCAAAGCAGACCAACCGGTCTTAAACGCCACAGTCAATCGGCGTTAGATTTGGATAACGGCAGGCTGTCGACCTTCATTGACCGGCACGCCTCGACTAACTTGCGATCGACACCATCAATAGCCCGATCCGGCGCCATCTGGTCGATTACACTGAGGTCGCTGCAGGCGTTCTCGGTCTGAACCCGGCTCCACCAGGCGAGAAGACCGATCCCGATCAGGGTCAAAACACCAGTCAAGCCGAGCACGACACGGGTGGTACGGCGGATATCGGTGGTGCTGAAGTCGTGGAAGATCGCCTCGTCCTGTTCCTCGCCGGCCACCTCTTCATCGGACGACATCACCGTCATGAGATTACGGCTTCAGACCGAACTGGGTCATGACGTCCGGAGAGGTGATGTCGCCGCCGCCAGGCAGCGGAATGCTGACACGCCCGCCATTGGCAACCCAGGAGTCCGATTCCGGAATGCTGGCGATGCCGGTGCGGTCCCGATACTGGTTGATAATCGAAGCCGGAAGGCGAACGATACGCGCTTGCTTTTGCGCTCGCTCTTTGCGGTCCTGTGGCGACACGGTCGCGATGCCGGTTCCGACGAGACGGGCGGCGACTTCCGAGGGCAGCTTTCGCAAGAGCTCGACCGGAAGCTCCGAACCGTCGGCGGTCATGGTCTTGATCTCCTCGAGCTGGCGGAGCAGCTCCTGCGCCTCGGTGGCGTTCATGCCACGCAGCGGATCCTTCTTCGCGGTAGCTTCCTTGGCTTCGTCCGCGGGCTCAGCGGGCTTGTCCGCAGCTTTCTCGGCCGGCTTGGAGGTCTCCTTGGAGGCTTCCTTGGATGGCACCTTCGAGGGCTCTTCCGCGGCCGCCAGATCTGTAGCCATGGAAATTTCAGTCGAGGGCGCATTGCTCTCGATCGTCACCGACGCCTTTTCGGGCGGCGCCTTGGCCGGGGTCGCATCGGTCACCGGTGCGGACACCTTGGTCGTCTCGGCAGCGGGCGGTTGAGCCGGAAGCGGCGGCAGATCCTTCGGCACGATCACGACGCCCGCGCGCACAGCCGCAGTATCGGCGGCCGCCGGCGCGTTCGGTGCGCCACCGATCAAACCGGTGGGGACAGTGACGGTCTTGACCGGCTTCGCAGCCGTCGACGGCGGTGACCCAGGAGGAGAGTCCGGGATACCAAGCCCCTGAAGCTGTCGCGTGAGATTTTCGAGGGTTGCCAGACGCGCATCATCGACCGGCGGCTGGGCCCGATCTCGCATCGAATAAAATACCGCACCGTTGATGCAACCGACCGCCAGGATGGCGCCGACGGTCATCGCTCCCCAGAGGTAGGATTTCTTTGCGGGCTCGGCGATCGGCGCCTGATTCTGATCGAGGAGCCTGCCCATGCGATCTGCAAAGTCATCGAACGCCGCGGTCGCCTCCTGCCGGTCACCGTTAAAAAGCTCGATCTCGTCCTTGCCGGCGCGACGCCAAATGATCGCCGAGGTGCCGTCCTCGGAGGCTTCCTTCAGCGAAATGTCGTGGACGCCGCGATCATCGACGAGACGAACCCGGGTAGGCATTACGGTAACGGCCTGGACCAGGCCCGAGGTCGGAAAGTTGATGATCGGACGGCTGCGCAACTTAGACGTCATCGGGATCGAATCCTTGACTGATAAACGGCCGGAAGCAGGCCGCGCATGATCGTTCTAGCAAGCCGACCGGTGAGACCGGAGGACAAACGAAGGGTGGAACGTATTTGCCCCCGCATTTCTCGGACGAGCTTGTGCCCGCGGCGGATCAGGAATGTCAGGGGAGCGCGGGCCGCGAGGCTGCTGGCGAGCCCGTTGAATTCAGCCTTAACGTAGTCCGCCTGGCCGCAAAGCAGGATCTGGCTGCCGCTCCCGTAGTCCCAGACCACTGCCGAAATTCGCTCGGCGGGCGAGATCAGGCGGAGAGACGCTGACGTGGAGTGACCCTTCAGCACAATGACGGATTCCGTGCTCGTCGCCGAAGCAAGCTCCTCTCCGAGGAGGAGAGCTGCAAAGTCGTGGGACGACAGCTCAGTCATTGGAACACGCCGTAGCGCTCCCGGCACGGAGACTGCCAATAATGGGCCACGCGCTCAGCGCAATGGCGACCACGCTCGCGACCGCAGGAGCGCCCACATAGATGGCAAAGGAATGCGCAGGCCAGGTGGCCGGCGCCACCAGCCAGAGCAGACCCGTGCCCGCCGCATTGATGAGCCCCAGCGCCAGAACCGCATAGTCGGTCCGACTGTTCCCCGACCGGTTCTTCATGAGAAGGCTCATCGGGGCGAAGCGCCGTGCTTTTGACGGACCCGGGCGTAGAAGCTTCCCATGAAGAAGACGGCCCAAAGGGCGGCGGCAGTGACCAGGATGCCGATCGACCAGGACCAACGTCCGAGAGCGGAACTGGTCACAAGGGCCCAGAACCCGATCACGTTCAAGGAAATAAAGGTCCAGATCGCGAGGAGCGACCAGTCGAATTTGGCGCCGGACCGAGCCGATCGCCGCGGCCCCGGTCCCAAAATCATGACCGCGAGGTCGCCGGGCGCCACCTCACTGCCCTGGTAATTCTGGCTCATCGATTCATTTCCCCTAACGACTGACATCGCCCAAGGATTAGATTAATGGGCGCCGAATTACCTGGTGTTGTAATCTTGCCAGTTACTTCCGGGAACGGCAGTGGCCGCTAAGGCAGTGGAGGAACTGTGGAAATTCCGCTTTGCGGTTAACGATCGGACGCCGGTCCTGCGTCCAAATCAAGCAAATTTGCCTTTCCAGCGTATCGGCGGCGCCCGGCCGATAGTTTAAGCAGACTTCCCACTTCAAATGCCGAGGACGCGTCGGAACCAACCACGCTGCTTCTTCGGCTGCTCCAAATGTGGAGCGCTCGGACAGAGCAGCCCGAGTACCTTGTCCATCTCGTCGCGGTAACCGGGCGGATCCTCATTCGGTCGTCTTGCCTTGAGTTCGGCTTCCCAACGGTCGTTTGCCCTCGGATCCCAGCGGGGGATGGAGGTCTTGTCCGCGTCGCGGATCGGGCGCTGTCGAATCCCCGCGGCGTGGGTCCGCGCCTCGTTCAACGCCGTCGCCATGGGTTCGATGAGGCGAGAAGTCGCCTGTTTCGCCAAGTCGTTGGGGATCCCGAACAGCGGTTCGGCAATCGATCCCGCAATCGCCGCCTGGGTGTCTGCGTCGCCGCCCAGCGACACGGCCAGGCGGATCGCCTCATCGAAAGAAGTCGCATTGAGCGCACAGATGATCGCTTGCGGGACTGACTTCCAGGACTTCACTTCGAACACGTAACCCGGCCGAATCTCGTCAACCGGCGCAAACAAGTCGTACCCGAACAGCTGCGACACCAGATCCCTGATCTGCGCCGCAGTCCATCCGGTGCGGGCAGCATAGATCGCCAGAGCCGTCGCCTGCGCACCGCGGATCCCTTCGGGATGGTTGTGCGTGACCTCCGCGGATTGCTTGGCAAACTCAAGACATTCCTGAACATCGTGAGCGAGCCACGCCGCCGGCGAAACCCGCATCGAGGCGCCGTTCCCCCACGACCCGTACGGCCCCTTGTGTGGATCACGGATCCAGTCCCAGAAATGAAGTCCGTAGCTCGTCGGATACTCTTTGCCCCACCGGCGGAGCGTACTGGCCATGTCTTTGCAGTGAACCAGCGCATCCGCGACGGCCAACGTCATTACCGTATCGTCGGTCCAGAAGGCTTCCGGCGGCATGAGATCGAATTCGGTCGTCTTGATAGGATTGAATTCGTAACGCGAACCAACAATGTCGCCGACAATAGCTCCCAACATCTCGATATTCTCCTTGGCGCTCTATGTGGATTCCAGTTCACGCGTCGGCGCCGCCATTGTCGGCGTGAACGCTCGCAATGCCTCGATGGCGCCCTCGAGAAGGCGGCTTCCTTCGTCGACCTGCGTCATTCCACCATACGCGGGCCTAAACACGAATACGGACTGCCGCTGCACCGAATAGACCAGGATAGCCCTCAGCTGATCCAAACCGGCTGCCGGCTTTGCTGCGGCAACCTCACGCCGCAGCCTGTCGACCGTCAGCCACGTCGCGTCGATCCAGCGATTTGCTACGCCGGCCGCGATTGGCTCCTTCCACGTGGTCAGAAGACGATCCAAGGCCCCACCCGGGGCCAAGGATCGTAGGCTTCCAATGACCCGTGCGTGGGTATCCTCGAAGTTAGCGTCGGAGCCTTGCCGGATGGTCTTCAACAATAGAAGGACCGCACTCCGTAGGCGCCGCAACGGCTCCGACCAGAGGGCGAGTTCGTTGGCATCCCGGTCAGACAAGTCCTCGTTGGCTATCCGAAGCAGCCTTGGATGTTCTCGATAGTTTCTGCCGCGCAGGATGCCATCCCGGATCAACGCACGAAAGGTCGATAGCGCGGCGACCGTAATCGACCGAGCGGCCGCTTGCGGAGGAACCGCGACCGTCGCCTCCGGCCAGATCGTCTTAACGGCTCTCGCAAGGCCCGCGTCGATCTCGATGGAGACCATTGAGGGGACACCGTCGCTGGTGTCAGATCGGGCTTTCAGTTGTTCGAGGCCATCGACGATCTCTACGACCCCCTGCTCATCGACATCGGTCAGAATCAAGCGCGATTGCCCGGAGCGCAACGAATTGATTCCGAGTGTCGCCGGCATGACGGCGTCTTTGGCGTCATGCCGGGAGGCGATCCAGCGAGCGAGCATCCGCGAGACAGTCCCGCCATCGATGTCATGCTTCGACGCCGCCCCGCTGATGCCAAGTCGCATGGCCGTCGAACAGACAGTCTCCAGCACCTCGCTATCGTCAATGTCGGCCAAGTAAGTGTGACCGCAGTCCTTGCAGCGATAGCGCTGGACTGGCTCCAGGCAGCGTTTCAGCGCACCTGCCGCATCGAGCTCCATGCGAAACTGCTCCCGCTTGCCGAACTTCACAACAGCTGAGGTCGAGCATTCCGGACAGCTGGATCGCGATCCCTGGTTCATCAGGTAAGCACCCACCTGACTTCCGAGATCAGATCGCGTTCGCGAAAATACTGCTCAAGGCCGGTCAACGCTGCCTCGACATCGGGCTGGGGCAGCCGGTGCCCAGCTTTCTTCTCCGCCGCATAATGCGATGAAATGCCGGCCCCTTCCAAAAACATGGTCGTGCGTCCGAGATTGCTGATGGCATAGTAGAGCGGCCGGTCGAATGCCTTTACCCAGCGCAATTCGGCCGCAGCCACAAATTGTCCGCTCCTGCGAGCCGCATCGATCTCTGCAATCAGGCGCGTCGCTCCGAAGTGGTGTCGATCATCGCGAATCCTGGCGATCCTGAGCTTCGGAAAGCTTTCGAGCAGGTCGTCCGCCAACTTGCTGAAATCGGGGGTCACACCATTTTTGAGTGACGCCCAGGCCGCGGTCGCCATGGCCTCCATTGCTGCTTTCGAACGTGGCATCTCGAGCGTAAGGCGGATGGCCAGGGTGAGTGCGCGAATGATGCCATCGCGAATGGGGTTGTCCGGAAGCTGCGCCTGCAGCAAGGCAGACGCTTTCTCCCACCCCAACCCTTCAGCGCCCTCCGATTCGTTCGCTTTCTGCATCCATTCAAGCGGCCGCTCTGCAGGAGCCTGAAGATTGGGGTTCGAGGGCAACTCGTCCGGTTGAACCATCTGGTCCTGCGAGCCGGCTCCCCGCAATGCGGCACTCCGAGCCATCATCCCGAGTAACGCAGGAGCCTTGTCACCAAAAATGGTGAGCCAACCGCCAGCAACCGCCAGCAGACCGATCGCGATGAAAGTCGAAGACCCGGCATTGTCGAAGTTCATGATCCAGGGTTTGACGGAGACCGCGCTAATCAGCATTCCGAGTACAATTCCCGCGAACACCGACGGCATTTCGAGCGTAATTTTCATTTTCGTCCCCCCGGCTCAGACGGTCTGGTTGAGGTTGAGGACTAGATTGTCGAGATTGCCCTCCAGAACAGTACGGACCCGCACCACGCGCCCCGCATCCGAGCGCATCAGGATCGCCATGTCCTCTTCTCCGTTGACGAATTCGATCCGATTTGCGCAGGCGGCCAGGATCGCCTTGGCGGCCTCCTGATCACGCGGCACCATGCGTTCGACCGGATCGCATCCGAAAACGAAGCAGGTGTTCAGCACGCGTCCCGCCCGGGCGATCTCCGCCATTCCGATGGATGCGTAGTGCTCGAATCCATCGAACCCAACCACGAGCGGAGGAACCTCGCGCCTGTCGCGGACAACGGTCGCAGTCCCATCCTGCCCGGAATTGCCCATGGCCCCCGCCGCTTCATCCAGCCGCAAAGAATGCCTGTTGGCGGCAACCCTCAGCATGGCGACGAAGATCTTTGCCAGATCAGCAACCTCTTTGTCCGACCGATCCAGAGGCAGCAAAATAACCAGGATGCGGCGATTCAACACCACGTCCATAAAATCGACCTGGGCGGCCGGAATCCAGGAAGATGTAGCCGTAAACGTCCGCTAGCCTACCGAGAATCCTGGTGAACTGCATCTGCAGGTAACCGTGCTGATCAAGCGTGGTGATCGACTGCTTGGCACCCTTCTCCTGATGATAGCCCGGCAGCGACGACAGATACGCTTTGACCGCAACGCGAACGCTATCCGGCATGTCTGGATGCTTCTCGGGGTCAGCGAGTTCGACGATGTTTTTGAGATTCAAGTTTTCCCGGATGGTGCCGACGTTCAGGCCGATCAGCCCAACGTCGCGCTTCCAGACCAGAGCACTCATCACGCCGGTGAGCATTGCGATCGCGCGGCCCTTCCACATCGCGCCGTCACCGGGAGCATCGTCCATCAGCGATACCACCATCTGCGTCAGCGCATCCGAGGAACCAGTTGTAAACGGGTTAAGGGTGTTCGACGGGATGTGATCGGAATCGCTGACATCAACGCTCGATGTCAGCATGTTGACCAACAGGACATCATCCTCCCTGCCATACTGCTTCGCTAGCGAGTGGATTCCGAGTGTAAACATCTAGATCGCCGCTACCACTGACAAAGATAAGACCGCTCTCGAGGTCGAACGCGTTTTGAGCAAGACCGAGCATCGCCGGCAAACGATGTTCGGTCGGTCCGGAAACCAGCAAGTTCGATCTGCACTCATCCGCCGTGAGCCATACCTTCTCGCCTCTGGCGGGCACTGAACCTACGTAGAAGAAGCCGCTCTCTCTATCGTTGGTCGATGCCGGGGTCATCAGCATCACACACGCTAACAACACAATCGCTCCGACCATCGCCAATGGCACGGCCAGCGTCGGCACGAGCACAGCCGCGATGGCGCCGGCCAGCAGAATCCATCCGGCTCGCCGAGCGAAGCGCTCAATGTCGGTCGGCTTTCTGATTCCAATGGTCTCTTGCAAGGCAGCCCATCGTTCTCGGGCTCGCTGCGGCAAGGCGTTCGCAAACATCGTGGTCCTCTCCCATTTGTGGGTTCGACCACATTAGGCCGACGCGACCTCAGCCGCACCGGCTATTCGAATCCTTGAGTAGGTTCACGTGGAAATGGTTGATAACGGCACGCAACCGCATTCACTGGCACGAACTGGTAGTCCTCGCGTGGCTAACGGAAGTCCGCCGGTGGCGGGCACGGTTGCTTTCCGACTTCCGCGCAGGTTGCCAGGTAATCCTCGACGAGATCGCAGAAGACGTCCTGCGCCATCGCGAGATCCTGGATGGTTGCGGTGATCATGTCCGCGATTCCGCTGATCGCGACCATGTGGCCGTCGCCGTCCTCGAAGACCGCGCCGCGGTATCCCTTGTGTTCAAACTCTCCGCTCAAGTTCGCTCCCCCATCAAAAGCCAGGCTTCAAGAGAGCGCGGGTGCGTCGCCGGCCTCGTCCCGCCGATCATCTTCATGTGGTGAGGCACCGCGATCGACTTCTGGCGCAAGGGAAAGCGAGCGGATGGCAGCGCAGGCGGCATTCAGCCAAGCGTGCTCCGGATAGCTCTCCTTCAGCCTCCGTGCGCATGCCTCGATCGTAGCGTTTTGCACGGTCTCGAGCTGCGCGCTCAAACGATCGATCGCATCGGCCGCTTCCTTCTGGATTGGCGCCACCTCGTGGACTCGCCACCCGAATTCCGGTTCGCCGTCGGGCATCGTCGGACCAACGGCGTAGCGCCCCCGCAGCCGGTCCGTCAGCCGGTCGCTGATCTCGGCAATCCTCCCGAAGAACGGGTCGAGCACCTGACACGTCTCGCTCCGGGCCGCGCCGATATCCGGCGCCAAAGACAGGATGGCATCCGCCACGTACCGATACCTGTCCTTGTCCTCCTCCGAGACCCCGGCCGCCCAGTCGACCAGGCGCGGTTTGCCCGTCGCGCGGCGATATTCGGCATGCCAGATCTTCTCGGCGATCAGATCGCGTGGATTCAGCGGGGTCGAGTGAAGCGTGTTCAGCATGGTTGAGCTCAATCCTGGATCTTGAGGGACGCCAGATAGGTCTCGAGGTCCGGGTTGCCATGCTTCTGGCAATAATCCTGCAACCCCTCGAGGACCTTGTCGAGGTACGGTTCAATGAGGCGCTCGCCGGTGATCTTTTCGGCATCGAAATGGGCCCGTATAGCCGCCGATTCCGGGAAATAAGCGTGACGCCCGACATTCTGGAGGCTGAACCAGAGCGTACGATCGACCGGCTTCAGCCACCGGATTTCCGAGCAGGCCAGCACACCGCCCTTATTCTTGGCTTCCTCAAACAAGCGGGTCATGGCCGTGTTGATGTAGGCATGCTGGCCCATGATGCGCTCGATCGGCGCGAGGAACTTTTGATCGGCAACATATGGCGCGATCAATTCCTTGGTGCGTTCGGGCGCATGCTCGCGATCCGTCACCCAGATTTCCGCAAGCGCCTCCTTCAGGGACTGCGTCCGCTTGTCGCGCTTGCGCGAGAGATTAAAGGTCACCGCCAGCGCCTGAGTGTGGATGGGCAGCTTTGCGAAGCCGAGATAGGTCTCCCCGAGTTGCTCGCGATAGGCCTTCTCAGCACTGTCCTGGTCGACATAGCCGTTCTTCAAGCCGACTTTGTTGGCGATCATCCACTCATAGGGCCTCTCCGCCGGCCTGTTGTTCGGGTCATCCTTGAGCGGGTCGAACGTTGATCCGGCGAGCGCGACTTTCCAATGCCGCGACTGATAATCGGCAAGCTGGCTGAGATTGAACGGGTTCTTGTAGCCTTCGCCCTTCATCCGGAAGAGCACATAGACGGCAAGCCCGATGATGATAGCGCAAATGGGCAGCCGGGTCTGATTGCCCACGGCCTCCATGATGAAAGTCATGTCGTTGTACTGGGTGCGCGATGCTTCCCAGGTGCCGTTGTACGTATCGAGGATGACTTCCCTGACATGGGATCCGGTCGCCCCGAGCCCACCCTTGAATATCCCGATCAACTCGGTCTGGAGCAGGCTCAGCCCGTAAATGAAGTAGATCAGGGGCGCGCGGTAAAAGATCCAAAGAATGGCGCAGACGATGAACAGCACCACCGCAACGGCCAACGCCGCCATTTCGGAAGATGACTGCTCTTGCCCTTTAGGTGGTCCTGCCATGGTCAACCCGGCGCAATGCGCCGTCCCCTTTAGTTCAATCCGATGAAATTATTCTAGTCCTTGGTCGTTTGTTTCACCAAGAGGCGATTGAGCTCCCGGGCGATGTCATCCAGGCTCGCCTCGACAGGTGGAGCATGCTCCTCGGCAACAACGGCCGCGGCCGGCGGCGCTGAGCGCTCATCGAGGGTAGCTTCGAGCGCCAGCGAATGCTCCGGGACGGTGACAGGCTGCAGCGGCGCCTCGTTGGCTTCAACTCTCGGACCGTCGTAGGTTCGCCCGAGGGACCATGCGCGATCCTGAGCAGCCAGCTCAGGCATGAAATAGGCGCTCGGCCAGCTCTTTTCGGGCTCGGGGTCCGAATAGTCGCCTTCCGGCGCCTCCGCGATCCAGGGCGCCAGCGTGGCCGCAATCGACTGTATTCCGGCCCGTCTGGCCTTCGCGATGCGATGCACCGCTTCGACGACGTGCTGGGGAACGTTGACGCGGCCCTCGGCAAACAGGGTGATCTGGTTGAGATCGAGCCCAAATTCTTCGGCGAGGATTAGTCGCCAGCGCCAACCCAGGAGTTCCTGAGCACTCGAGCACACGAGATGTGTGAGCGACAGGTCCACCGGTTCTCTCGGCGGAAGCGAACGCTCCGCGATTGAGACATGCGCGCGCAGCGCGGCGGACGAGAATTGTGCTTGGTCAGGATTGTGGTTCATAGAATTTCCCCGATTGGGGAAACGCTAACGCTACATCAGGGAAGCGTCGAGGCCGACACGCCGCGGTAACGAATCCTTCTGTGGAGACGGCTGTGAAGATGTCGTTGCAGGCTCGCTGACAGGCGGAGCCAACTCCGCCGGTGCCGGCTGCAGCGGCGGCGCGACAGGACGTGCCGCGGGCAGCACCTGAGCCGGCGCCGCGGGCGACAATTCTCCCAGCACGCCGAGCTGGCGCTGGACGCTGTGATCCTTCGCGACCTGGTACGGAAGTTCGCCCCGCTCGACCATCCGCTTGACGCCCTGCAGGAGCAGCGTCCGGAACAGCTGCGTCGGCCGGCTGGACGCGTCCCAGACCGCTGCCAGCAAATCGTCCTCGGGCAATCCCGGCTTCAGGTAGACGGCCTTCATCGTCGACTTCGCGGTCCGCCGCAGCCGCGGAATGGTCTTGCGCTTACTTGACATGGTCTAACCCGGCAGCCTGCCCGCCGCGATCACTCTGCGGCCGTCGGGACGCTCTGCATCTCCCTCCAGCGGAAGAACTTCCACATGCCCCGCGCATTGGCGATTTCCGGATTGTCGATCATCACGGCGTTGCGGAACTTGGCGTTGATCGTCTTGAACAGGGCCGAGCCGCCGCCGACGAACACGATCGCGTCCAGCGTGGCGCCGCTGCCGATCTTGCGTTCGCACTCCATGCGGATCTTTTCTTCCTGCTCGGAAACCGCATCGCGCACAATCCGGGAGGCATCCTCGTCCCTGCCGAACAACTTCACCTTGTTGCTCCGCACGATCTGGTCGAGCTGGTTCAGGGACAGGCGATCCGGGATGTCGAACGTCTTCTGAATCCCACGTTCGACCGCGGAATAGACGTCTAGCACACCGGTGTTGGCCGTGCCCGACTTGTCATGGTCGATCTGCCTGCCGCCGATCACCACCGCGATATCGGTGGTCCGGCCGCCGATATCGACGATCGCGACCCGGCTGTCCGCGTTGCGGCGCTCCTTGAGGTCGTCATCGAGCAGCCAGTCGACATAGGCCGCCACCGCCTGGCACCCGATCCGCACATCGACGATCTCGGCGACCTCCGCCTTCGAGGACGTCAGCTTCACCGCCTTCAGGAGGTTCTGCTTCTTCTTTTCGATCGCCTCGTCGTTGCGGATGCCATGAGCAAAGAAGTTCGCCACCGGCAGGCCGGCCACCAGGCTCACCTTGCGCCCGCCGTAGCCGGCGGCATAGAGGGCGTGATTGATCAGGACCCGGTTCATGTCCGAGAAGTGGAAGCTGTCCAGCTGGGTGTTCTCGGTCTGGATGGCGTCGGAGACCGTGAAGGCCTTGCCATCGGTCTCCCAGGCATCGACGGTCTCGTCGCCGTTGATCGAACCAAGCCCCCGGCGGCCGACCGCGATCGCCGACCGCATCACGAATGGCTTGGTCCCCTGGCCCTCCGGCGCGTCGCCGAAGCACTTCATCTGGGCGTAGCCGTCGTCGACCGCTACCATCAGTTCACGCTTGCTCATGTCCCCGAATCCTTCATCTCGGCCCTGCGGCCAACCCCTTCGTCGTTATTCTTTCCCCGAGCCACGGCCATATTCAAGGCGTCGGCCGGCGGTCATAGTCCAATGTCGAGCGTATCTTGTGGAAGATGCGAGCCGGCCGGAGATCTCCGATCACCCAGGCCCGGAAGGCCCGCATGGCGCCGGCGGCGTCGACCCCGATTCGCTCGAACCAGTAGAAGATCACGATCACGACGACCGATATTGCGATTGTCCAGTACCGCACGTGCAAGAGCGTGACGAGCGTTGGAATACCGGCTCGCGCATCCATGAAGAAGAACCGGGCCGGCCGGTAGGTATCTCTCCAATGTGCCATTTTGCGCCAGATCCCTTCCCTCTGATCCGAATATTTCGGATGCAATATAGCCGCACAGCTGCACCTCTCCCAAGGATTCGTATACGCCGTCCCCACTGATCTCGAGCCACCAGCCTGTCACCGGGTTGGCGGACCGGCGCGGTTGCATCTTGCCGCCAGGACTGGTCCCATTCGACCGCAGCCGATAGAGGAGTGACAGCATGGCCGAAGTTGACAACGAGACCCGTGCCGGTTGGGCCGAGGAGGCCCTGCGTACCTTCATGTTCCAGACCCGCCTGAACCCCGGCGAAGCCGACAACCAAGAAGCTCTTGGGGACTTGCTGGGGGACCTCTGCCATCTGGCGCGCAAACTCGGCATGGATCCGGTCGACACTGTCCGGAAAGGCCTCGCGGTGTTTCTCGATGAGGAGCATGAAGTACATGGAGAACACGGCCCTGAGGTGGAGATTAGGGTCGGTCCACCCGCTCCCTGTCCCACGCCCTAGGTATCCGTTAATACGAGCTGGCGATTTGCCCCGGCTTTAAGTTTCCGCCAGTCGCTTGTGCGAGCCGAGGCATCCCGGCAGTTTGCGTCCTTTGCACCCAGTCGTCAGACAGAACGGGACCTCCAACCATCGTATATTTCGCGTCGTGGAAGTCTGGAATATCGGGCACCCTTGGCCGCTATTTTCGGCCAACCAGGAGTGATAGAAGATCATCCCCTCGAAGGCACAGATATGACAGTCGCAGAGCTATTCGCGAACCTGCACCGCGATGAAGTGGTCGACGAGCTCGAACGCCAGCGCCCCCACCAGGAGGAGAACCGGGCCGGGCACATCGAGGCCTGGAACGAGATCGTCGGCCTGCAACCGCTTCCGACTGAATATGCGTGCCAACTCAGCCTGGTCCGACAAACCACCGGACGGAGCTACGTCGATGTCTCAGGGAGGAGCACAGGCAGCGATGAACTCTTCGCGATCGAATTCGTCGACTGGCGGCAGTGGCTCTCGATGGAGGTCGTGGTGGAGTCCGAGTTATCCGGCTTTCCTCCGGAGACCCTCTTGGCCGCCATTCTCTATGAGATGACGTTTGCCGGTTACAGCAACATGCAGGCGACCGGCAACTGAGTCAGTTCCCACATTCGAATCCTTGGCCGCTTGGCGGCTGGGTGTCCCGCAAAGTACCGACGACATAAATTGGTCATTAAGGCTGTTGCAGGCAGAGCCCTTGCCGAATCGCGTTCTGTGCTTCATATTCCCCACCGCGGCGCCGAGGACGTCGTCACAATCCGAGCCGGCCATGTCCGGCGTGAAGCTTGTGCAATCCTCGATGAAAACGGCTACTGCGCCTTTCCATTGAACCCAGCCTGGGTTGTTCGGATCAGTCCTCCGGAGGCTAGGTTATGCAGCATTTCCACGTTGAAAATCTCGCGCGCGCCAAGCGTATCGACAAGCGCCTGCGCGCCCTTTTGTCCGAGACCGGCGTCGAGGTCTCGTTGCCAGCATGCCAGAATGCCGTGGCAAGGATGTACGGCTTTGCGCACTATCACGAGTTGGTTGCCAATCAAGGTCGCCATGAGCCGTCCCTCAGTGATGAGGAGGCTGGCCCCGTGATTGCCGATGAGCGGCGCGCCCGGCACATCGACGTCCTCCGCCGTTTTGGGATTTCGGAGCCGGCCTGCGCCGGGATCGTTGACGAGCTCGCACCGACGGCAAAGCATGTGACCACCGCGGTGTCGGGAAAACGAACGAGTATCTTCACCTTTGATCGTCCGGATATGGGAGGAGCGGCATTCTCCTGGCGCGACGACGACGGTAGTTATCATGCATCGGTTATTGCGGTGACATCGCAAGGCGAACTGGTCTGCAGGAATGCCAAACATCCTCAGGTGATCGACGATGCTGGCGTCAACTCCGTCCTCGAGGCATCGCCATATCCATCGTCGACGCCCGACCTCCTTCTTGGCATGCTGGGATATCGTCAGCACCACAAGCGGGCATTTTGGGCTACCGAGGAGAGCGCGCATTTGCCGGTCGACCAGCTAAGACGGGCCAGAGCCTCGATCGAGGCTCGCCTCGATCAGGCTGTGATGAAAGCCGTTTTTGGCGCGGACGGCATGATGACCGGCCTTGAGGAGTTCAACTACTTCCGTGAAGCCGGGATCGAAGGCGAGCGGCGGCGAGCCTTCGCCTTGCGTTATCCATCGCTGGCCTTCCAGGCCGTCAAGTTCATGAAGGACAAGGAGATGCCTCATGATCCTGATCAGGCTGCTGTTCATCATCGAGTGGATGACCGGCCTCTCGAGCCGAGAAGCCGGTCGCGCAGCACAACTGCTCCGTCGGCTTCCGAACTGGGGCTTCGACTACGATGAATTGATCCAGGTCGCGCTTCACGTGCTGGCGCGCCACCCCGATGAAGGAGTGCCATCATCGCTGAAAGAGGCCGTTTCCATGATGGAGTCGATCGGTATCCTCCGGAGGACGGTCGAGAATAGGGTGACGAACAGCCTAAGTCGGATCGCCGGTCTTGTTCTTGGTATCGATGGCAGAACGTGGATCGAAAAAGAAGCCAATTTGAAGAAGACGCTCGCGGCGGCGATTGATCGCTTGGCCAGCGACGGTATTCGGCTCGTCGATAAGCGGGAGTATCCCGACCTGACGACTGACGTTGCGAGAGCCGACGCCGGTTTTCACCTGCTCGGTGCGATATCCATGATGACCTCGGAGTTCGCCTATAGCGTCCTGGTCGCGAGTGCGGCGCGCAGCAACGATGCGATGCGACACTATTGGCTGACAGAGGAGAATTTCATCGACAAGCGTGGTCACGAGACCATCGTTCCGTCCTGCTATGCTGAGTCGTGCGCCGGACTATTTCTTGACGGTGCTGGGTTCCGCGAACTGATCGACGTTTGCGAACGTTGGTATCGCTTCAAGGATGCCAACGAGATGCCAGACGTCGACGATCTCGACGAGGCTATTTTGAACGCGGCTATGAATGAATGGAGACCATTCTTCTCCGCAAAACACCGCCAGGCCTCGTTCCACGACGTTGTAGCCCTGTCAGAAGCGGACTTGGCAGCGTCGGACCTGCATTATGGCACCCTGCGCAAGCCCGCTGCAGTAGGCACCAGCCGCAAACCCAAGGAGAAATTTTCCGACCCTTATCGGGAAAACGCGGCACTGCGCGCCGAGCACGACGACGCAGATACTCCGTTCCACACGCTCCGCATCCGGGACACAATTCTGACCGGCGGGATGTCGGCAGATGGTCCCTATATCTCGGTTCAGCGGGGAGACCGGATTCTCGGTGGCGTTGCGCTCGGCAATGTGACGAGCATCGATAGCTACGAGGATGAGAAGGGGAATGACTGCCGGGATAATGGTCAAGTGAGGAAATGGGGGATTTTCAAGTACAATCGGGAGCTTCGCGCGCCATTGGTAGATTTCACGGAAGCCGACGCGCGCCGAGTGGCCGACGAGTTCGGGGTCGCCTTCAATCGTGAACATCGGCGATTCAAGGACACAAAGGCTTGGGGCGGGCTCAAAAAGTGGGTCGCGTCCTTTCCCGAGACGGCGGCTCACTATTCTGGCTACGACAGCTATATCCGAGGCTGGTATCAGGCCGCGGTAGCTGAGAACGAAGCTGATCTCGCGAGCACTTCCCGTCTCTCGAGATAGCACGACTGAGAGTGCCCCTTCTCCTCTTGCCGGGTCTCCGGCGGGAGGAGAGGGGGCACTCTCCTCCGCCCTCGATCACAGCCGAAAGAACATCAGGCGACGCTGCGGAACGGTTTGGCGAGATGGCGCCAGCTCGAGTGCCGCGGACGATGCGGCTTGAACGGACGGTCCGAGGGCGCGCCGCGATCCTTCAAGGTCTCGTGCAGCACTTCCGCCAGGTAGAGGCCATACTCGGAATCCAGATGGTGCAAAGCGCCCATCGTGTAGGACGCCTTGTGGATCGCCTGAGCCTCTCTGCCGATCCAAGCCGACGGTCCGCCTTCGGCATCGACAAACTCGATCACTCGCGGAAGGAATTCGGCATGGGCGACATGCGAAAGGAATTTTCCGCGATGGTCGCCCGCATGCGGGCTTGGGACGCGGCGGTCCTTTCCGCCGACGGCCTGATGCAGATCCATCCAGCCGTCCTCACTACCTAGGACTTTGCTCCAGATGTGGATCTCTAAGGTCGCGGGATAGACCTCCTCTGGCGGCAGAGACTCAACACTGAAATCCGAATAGCCTAAATTTCTCGCGTGATCATGCGCTCGTAGGTCTCGTCGGTGATCAGATCTTTCTCGAGCAACGTCCGGGCGGCGCGCACCAGTTTTTGGGATTTGGCGGTCCGGTTTTGCATCATCGAACGCGCGAGCTGCGGCCACTGCTCCGGCGGCCGGCCGAGGAAGGCCGCCCGGGTGGCCGGATCGAAGATCATGTATTCGCGCGCGGCGACCTTGCCGCCATGCTTCCGCGGGACCAGCGTCTGGGTCACGATCATCCGCATCGAGTCCATGATGTCGAAGGCCATGCCTTCGCGTTCCTCGGCCGGGAACGGGATCACCATACGACGGAGGGTTTCAGGAACACCCATGGTGTGCACCGTCGAATAGAGCAGATGCCCGGTCAGCGCCGCCTCGGTCGAAGCGGTGATCGTCGCCTTGTCGCGGCTTTCACCGATGATGATGATGGTCGGCTTGCGGCGGAGCGCGTTGCGGACGGCGTAGGCAAAGAGACTGCCCTGGTCTTCTTCTGAGCCCTCTCCCTTCGGGCGAAGATGACGGCCGACTTCCGACTGGGCGACCACCGATGACGGCTTGTCGATCTCGTCGTAGACGTATTCGATCGGGGCCGAGTACTCGAGGACCTTTTCATGGGCGTCCGGCTGCGACACCAGGTGCGCAACAATCGATGCGAGCAGCGTGGTCTTTCCCGAACCGGTGGGTCCGGTCACCATGATCATGCCCTGGGTCGGCCGGAGATTGTCCAGAATGTCCTGCTCCAAGTCGAGTTTCTCGAGCGGGATCGGGCGCGACGGCAACGAACGGATCGTCATCTGGATGCCGTCGGTGCCAGGCAGGCGAATGGTCGTGGCGTTCACACGGAAGCGCAGCCGCTTGTGGTCGATCGCAACACCGCGCTCGTTGCGCTCAGTCACAACGCGAATTTCATGTGAAGGATCGAGGTCGAAGCCGCGTTTGAGTTCCGCGGGGCCGTTGTCGCCGTAGACGTATCGAACGATCTCTTCGACGTTCGGCGCCGTAAGGTTGCGACGGGTCACCTTGAAGAGCTTGCCGCCGATTTCGACCACCACCGGCATATCGGACTGGATCGTGATATCGGAGGCCTTGCGCTCGGACGCCCATTCCAGCAACCGGTCGAAGTCTGCCGGCAGCAGGGTGCCATGGACGTCGAACGTCTCGCCGTCAAAGCCGCTGGCAAAATGCTCCACCCCCTTGATGATCGCTTCGGGCGCCGCCGGCGGCTTGTGGCGGAAGGTATCGGCCTCTGTGGCCGGCGCGTAGCTCTCATCAAGGCTCATGGGGCCGAAATCCGTCACTCTAATACGGTAAACTAATCCTTGAGTGACGATACCGAGGCGGACGGCGATTACAACGACGATGTGAGTGCAATCACCTACGGACTTGGTGTTTGCACTTGAGTGGCAGCGTAAGCGGCGCGGCCTTGCTCGGTGATGCGCCAATAGTAGCGGTCGAATTCAACCCAACCCTTGCGCTTGCAGTACTGGCGGGCCGTCGGACCACCTGCGTCCTTGATGTCGCGGGTCGTGGCGACGCCTTCCCACTGCAGCAGCGCCCGCAGAAACAGCTTCTCGTTCTCGCTCAACTGCGTCACGTCTCCCATGGAACGCCTCCCTGGTTTCCTTCGGATTGCGTCACGACCAAGGACGGCCGAACAACTTCAAAGACGTATGCGATCGGAGGAGAGAACTCGATGATCTTCCCGGGCTCAAGCCAGGCCACGATCGAAGATAGCAACTGGCTCTTTTCGAAGCTGGCCGGCTCGCGGGCGCTATCCTGCTCACTCATCGCGTGGGTTCTTTACCCAAGAGATCAGATCGGGCGGACGTGGCGGTGCATTCGAGGACCCGGGCCCTTTGAAGAGAGCGCCGCGGCTCAGTAGCGGCGCCAGCCATTGCCCTTGCGCACCGAATTGTCCGCCGCCGGCTCCGACTGCGAGGTCGGGGGGTCGAGCCGGTTGCTCTCGGTCAGCGGCGACGGGGAGGCTTGCCACCCCTTGGTCGGCGTCTGCAGCAACGGATCCTTGGTGATCCGGAGCGCGCGGTCATTGACGCGCATGTCGGTGCCATTGCCGGTCACCCCGAGATTGCCCTCGGCGACCACAGGCGCGGACACCTTGCCCTCTTCGAGCAGAGCCTTGTAACGGACCATGCCAACGAAGTCGCGCTCGAGCCGTCGCAGATCCGCGTCGAAGATCTCCTGGGCCTGCTTGATGCCCATGTTCCAGCCCTCGGTCACCCAGCGCTTCCAGGCATCGCGCTCGCCGTCCGTCTTCGGCAGCAACGTGTCAGGCGGGTTCTCCGGTGCGGTGTAAGAGCGCACCAGATAGGAGTGCCACAGCGGGGCGATCGGCACGAAGCGCGCCTGCTCGACGATCTCGTAGACGGTGTCCGCCACCCGAAGGGTCTTTCCGGCGTCCGCCGTCTCGTAAGTTTCCTTGGCCTCGGAGATGACCGGCGGCAGGATCGAGGCCTGCGACTGGGTGCGGATCAGCACCCGGTTGAAATCGTAGGTCTTGGTCAGTTCGGCCGAGCGGCTGCGCAACTGCTCGTTGATGCCGCGGGACGTCCACGCCAGCCCGGCGCGCGCGCCGTAGGAGAGCGCGGCGTCCCGCATCGCCGGGGCACGCAACTTGTCGGTTTCCTTCTCGCCGTCGTCCTTCTTGATCGGCGCCTTGGCGATGATCTGCTCCAGGCTCGGCGTGTCCACCACCGGGATATCAACGTCTCCCAGACGGGTCGAAGAGTTCACATCCGCGCGCGGTCCGGCCGGGGTCGCCGCCAGACCACCATCCCGATCACGACGGGCGAACGCGGTCACATTGGAGAAGCCATCGGAGAAGCCATCCGTAATCCGGGTCACCGCCGGCGACGAGCAACCCGCCAACGCCGAAGCGCAGGCGGCCGCGAGGAGCACTCCGCGCCAGCGAGCGAGGATCCTTGTATTTGTGGAGGCCGCTCCGCGGGCTGTCATGCCTTAAGCCCTCACTTCGTGAGCGCGGGCGCGCCGCGGAGCACGGGGGCGCCGCCGCGGACATTCGGGTACGCGGTGACGTAACGGAATTCGACGCGCTTCTGGTTCGCATCGACCACCACCTGGGCGGTGCCCTGCACCTGCAGCCCGATGTCTTCGAGGATCTTGGCAACCGGCAGGTCCCGCGCGTTGACGTTGACCATCGGCGGGGTGCCCGGCGGATTGCCGACCACCCGGAATTCGTAGCCCATGAGGCCAGCGGTCTCGCGGGCGGCAGCCACACCCGGGCC
Source organism: Bradyrhizobium sp. USDA 4341 (assembly GCF_054063755.1). NCBI lineage: Bacteria > Pseudomonadati > Pseudomonadota > Alphaproteobacteria > Hyphomicrobiales > Nitrobacteraceae > Bradyrhizobium > Bradyrhizobium sp. USDA 4341. Next base: position 1,079,089 of record NZ_JBSSGO010000001.1, read on the forward strand.
CGACCATGTCATGGTCGCCTGGCGGCGAAGCTCCGGCGGCAATCCGGTGACATCAAGTGACGGCGGCGCCGGCTCGGTCCGGGCCCGCTCGACCTGAGCGAGGGATTCCTGAGCGCGGACGGCGCGGTCAGCCGACTGCGCCAGGCTGTCGGCCACCATCTGCCGAGACGCCGAGTCGAGTTCCTCGGTGCGGCTGTCATTAATCCTGGTCGCGCATCCGGCGAGCGTCATCGCCAGGACGACAACAGCCGTGGCGGCCAGAGGCGCGCGCAAGACGGCCGACGTGCGAAAACCGTGAACCCCCAACATGTCCCCCAACTCTCCGTACAGCAACGACGGGGCCGCCGTTTGCAAATCATTGGAGACCCCTTCTCCAAAGGCGACCCTCAGTATTCTAATCCTTGGGATCACATCCCGACCATTCCGCGAAAAGCTTGGGCTGTAAAGCGGTTGCCAACGGGCGTCGCGATCGTTGTCCACCGCTTCCGACAATTTTGGGAGCCACCCAACGGTCATGCGGTGGCCGTGTCCTGACATGGGCCGACTGGCAGGCGCGTTAACTGAATGTCGCGGATGCCGGCGCATAAGCCTCATTTTTGAGGCCACACCCTTTAAACCGACTTCGATGGAGGGCTCGTTTTCGAGTTGTTGCAACTCTTGGAGAGTGATTGATCGAGCAGAGATCCAAAACGCTCAGAATCGCCTCTGGACGCCCGAGACGCCGATTTTGCTTATCTCGCTGTGAAATGACAGTAAAACATTTGCATAATGCTAGCGCGATAGGCGTACGCGACGACGTTTCAAATCTTCAAATGTTTGTTGCAACAAATATGATAGCTGTTTCAATTCGAATGATAACCGTTTCAGAGCACGATGGAATGCGTTGCAATTTTGCGGATAGACGTTGCAACAGTTTCAGCGATTTGAGGAATCTCTCGCAATTCCAATTACTTATTTGTCGGTCGCAATCTCGATCCTGCGGATAGACGTTGCAAGGTGTCGGTGGACCGGGGGGGAGTCGCCATCTTCAAACATTTTGATTATTTGAGACGCTCAAAGCCCTTCTCGAAGACGAGCTCGGGGTTTCGTCGACCCCGGATCCCCTTTGAACACCTCCCACATTCGATCGCAGATTTGAACTAATCCTTGTGTGATGATCCGCGCGACCGCGGACTCATCGCGTTTCAGCGAACCCCCAAATGACCACGCAGGAGACCTCCCGCGGCCAGGAGAAGGTACCTTCAAAGACCCCGATAATTCTTCTCCAGGGTTCGAAACGACGGTCATGGTCCAGCGGACTGGTTCTGATCCAACCTTCAAGGATTCGTTGTAACGTCTATCCGCAGTTTTGAAACGGTACTTTGCCACTTTCCGGCAGGTGGGGTACCGTCAGAAAAAATGTGAGGATAGACGTTACAACGCTCCGGATAGCCGTATTTTTTCTCTCCATGTAATGGGGGGCCGAGAAAAAAATCTGCCGCCTTACCCTCCGCCAACGTCCTTCGGGACGCCGCGCCAAAAGGCCGGAAATCCGGATGGTCATCGGCGGAGACATCGGCGGAGCCTTAAGGATTCGATAACCGCCCCTCGGGGCGACTGAAGGAGAACGAAGATGGCCGAAGACGGCGAGCAGCCGCCCCACCGGGGGCAATCCCAGCAGCCCCCACGGTCCCCGGCGGCCCTCCGGGAGGCCCTGGGCCTGCCGGCCTACGCCGTCCGGCGAACCCCGCCTGCGGTCGGGGCTCCCGACGAAGCGTCCAATGATGGCAAATTGCGACAACAGGAAGCCGAGCCGCACGACCTGGTTCCCCATCGATCCAATGATGGCAAATTGCGCCACGCGGATCACAGTCAGCCCGACGCTTCCAATGATGGCAAATTGCGACAGCAGGACACCCAGGCTATCGCTCAGGCAACTGGAAGCTCGCCGACGATCCGGCGGCCGATGGTTCGGCCCCCCGTTCGACGCCCAGCCGTCCAAGATCCCGGAGGAGCGCCCCAGGCGATGGCGGCGGCCGTGCCGGCCGCCGCCACTTCGGCTGACCAGAGCGCTCGCGTGGCCCGGGCGCCCATTGATGATTCCCAAACTGACAAACACTGCCCACCGGACACCCAGCAGCGGGAGTTGGCCGGCCGGACCGCAAGGTCATCCGGGATCGGCGATGCCCAGGCCACCGGGGCCCGGGCCAATGGTTCGCCGCGCGACTTCGTCGAGGATGGCCGCCCGATGGAAGACGATCCGATGACCAGTCTCCGATCCAGTCTGCCTGAGGCCGACGTGCTGCTCGAGGCCCCCGAGTCTGAAGTCGTCGTCAGCCCGGTACGCCGCACGACCGCGAAGGATGATCCCGGCAAACCAACCGGACCTGATTACGGAGATCTCCGTACGCAAATCGTCGCGACCATGGCCCAGTCGGAGAAGTCGCGCAGGAAGTGGCGTGAGAGCCAGCTCGCGCTCCCGGACGATATGCCCGAGGAGGAGAAGGAGAAGGTCATCTCCAAGCAGGGGCGCCTCAAGCAGGCGAGCCCAGAGACCCAGAAGCTGTACCTTTCCCGCGGGCGGGGCCTTATGGTCCGCTATCGGCGGGAGTCCAATCTCCACATTTCCCTGGAGGACACCGACCCGCGTGAGTTCGTCAACTGGCTGCTCGGATTGAAGCCTTTCCTGACGATCAACAGCTGGCGGTCCTACCGCGCGGCTTCGCTGGCTATCATCCAGACGATCCCTTCGGTCTATATCGATGACGCGGTGGCAATGCTCCAGGCTGACTTGAATGTCGGCAAGGACGAGGGCGCGCCGGTCAGCCGCAAGCCTACCGACAGCGACGGCGTCGGGGCGACGATGCGTGCCAAGCGAATGGATCACCAGCATTTGCAGGCGCTCAAGCGTCGCCTCCTTATCACGACACGGAGCCCGGCGACCCCTTGGCTGATGGACTGGTTGGATGCCGGCATCAATACCGGCTTACGTCCGTCCGAGTGGGCGCTGACGAGTATCGAGCGGCGTCAGGACCGGCGTTTCCCGAACGGCCGGGTTTGGCTCCATATCGTTAGCGCCAAGGCGGCTGAAGGCCGGGCCACCCACCGAACTCTTGATCTGTCCAATTTTTCGGCAGATGCCCTCGATGCGATCGAGCGGATGGTCACCCGCTCCCGCGAGTGGGTTCTGACCGGCCAATGGGCGGATCGGCAATACGACGTCTCCCGGTTGCTGCGGAAGGTCTGCAAGCTGATGTTTCCCCGTATGCAGAAGCAGTACACGCTCTACAGTTTGCGACACCAGTTTATTGCCAACATGAAGACCATCTATACCCGCGAAGAAGTTGCGGCGATGATCGGTCACATCTCGCTCGACACCCAGGTCGATCATTATGGCAAGAAGCGCATCGCCTGGGAGTCGAGGTTGATCACCGAAGTGCCGATGCCACTCGATGAACAGGTCGTCCAGATCAAGAAGCGCCTGGAGCTCTTCGATTTGCGCCGTGAAGACATCGCTCAGAAGCGAGCTGCCAAGGGCGACAATCTGGATCCGGCCCTCGATGAAGATGATGAGGAGGAGGCCGGCTACGATCCGGGCGATGATCTTGATGCCGAACCGGCAATCGACACTCGTAATCTTGAGCCCGAAATGCGCGTCAAGGCTGCCGATGTTGACCCCTCGGTCGCCTGATGTCCGTTACCGAGCTTTTCCCATGAAGGGCGGCGCTCTCGCCAGGACTCGGTCCGGTCGCCGGGTGCGACGAGGCTCGCTCCGGTGCAGGCCTGTTCGAAATGGTCAATGAGCCGTTGTTGCCCGGATTCGACGTCCCCACTATGTCCCCTAGGGATTTCCGCATGATCAAACTCGACAAGCAGCAGGAAGACGCCCTACGGGGCCTGGCCGGCGCGATCGGAATTCCGGCCGTGCTTCATTTTCAGTGGCTGAAGGGGATGACACGGGGCCTCTTGACGATTTCGCGATGGCGAGACCGGAAGGCATTTGACGCCTGGGACAAGCGAAGGATCCGGAACTACGCCAGGCAGCGCTATTGAATGCAACTCGTCAAAACCAATGAACGCTCGGGACCGTGAACTTCCCCGTCAACAAAACGCATCCGAAACCCGCATCACATAGGCACGCCCGTAGAAAACGGCGCCGCTCTCAGGCAGAGAAAGAGCTGGCGGGACCTTTGCGAGGTTGAGCACCATCTCGGTCTCCTTCCCATGGGGAAAGCGACGGATTTCTCCGACCGAGACGAACCGCTCAATGAATCTGGTCGCAGAATGTCGATCAACCCAGGCGTCTGACGAGGTCGCTTTCTTCAGACGATGTATTTTAACCAACTGCGCTGCGATATCTCTGCGAACGACAGCGGTCTGAGCAAATTCAGTGAGCGACATTCGCTTTGCTCGCTCCCTCTCCCGTTTGATCTTGGCGAGAGCTCGCCTTTCGGATTCGACCTTTGACTTGGTTTGCCGCTCGGCCTGCTTCGCCGCAGCAAGTCTGCTTTTCCGCTTCGCCTGTTCCGCTTCTATCTTCGCCTTCCGAGCCGCACGTTTCGCGTCAAGCTTTGTTCGTTTGGCAGCGGCCTTCACTTTCTGTCTTGCTGCCTCCATTGCCGCGGCTTTGGCTTCCCGCTCGGCCTTTTTCGCCGCCGCCCTGGCCTCCCGCTGAGCTTGTTTGGCTGCTCTCTTCGCTTGCCGTTCAGCCTGTTTCGCCGCCGCAAGCCTGCTTTTCCGCTTCGCCTTTTCCGCTTCGATCTTCGCCTTCCGAGCCGCGCGGTTTGCCTCGAACTTCGCTCGTTTTGCGGCGGCTTTCATTTCTTGCTTTGCGGCCACTACTGCGGCGGCCCTGGCTTCCCGCTCGGCCTTTTTCGCCGCCGCCCTGGCCTCGCGTTCCTCTTGTTTGGCAGCTGCCCTCGCTTGCCTTTCAGCTTGCTTCGTGGCGGCCCTGGCTTCCCGATCGGCCTTCTTCGCCGCCAGCTTGGCTTGGCACTCGGCCATCCAATCGTCCCAATCTGCGGACGTAGTATCGACCGTCGCCTGCTTCGCCCTCCTTGCCGCCTCGGTGCGTTTTGCAGCTTCCAGCTCCGCACGCTCTGCGATCGCGATCGCCTCGGTCGCATCCATTTCCGCTGCGCGCGCTATTTCCGTGGCCTCTTGTGTTGCTGCCTGCGCAGCCTTGTGGGATTCGTGGGCCGCTCTCGCAGCGGCGAGCTTGTTTTCCATGTCCGCGAGCTTGATTAGGGCCCAGGCCTCCTCAGCCTCGATTCGGACGCGTTCGCGATCGGTAGGCCCCCCGGGGGTCGCGGAGGCAGTTCTGATCAACTCCTCTAGCGCTGCATTGGCGGCAGCTTCCACCTGCACGGCATTTCGAGCGGCATTCTGCGAGGCAACGTATGTCTGCAACGCAACCATCTCAGCTGCGACGAAGCGTTCCTTCTCGGCTTGTTTACTCCCGGCAAGGGCTTTCAATCCCGCGGCTCTAGCTCGCGCTCTAGCTGCGACGATCCTCGCTGCCTCGACACTATCTATTGATGCATTCCGAGCGGTTCTCTTGTTTTTTGCTTCGATCGCATCACGCAGAATTCCTGTAGGCCGGCCGAGTTTGCGTGTGTCGGACGCTCTAGGTGAGGGGAACAGGTTATCCTGCAGGCCGCGCCGCCAGCCTGGCAGGGCGAGAGAAACGAGCGCGCGCTTCTCAATCTGACGGATGCGCTCTCTCGTAAGTCCGAAACTTTGCCCCACCTCCTCAAGGGTGTGCTCTCTTGCTCTGATATCACCGATACCAAAGCGCATCCGAATTACCCGTTCCTCCCTCGGAGGCAATCTCGCAAGCAGCATAGAGATTTGCCGACGGAGATCGAATTCTTCGAGGCTCGCCTCCGGTGCGGTTGTCGCGTCGTCTGGCATGGAGATGACGATGTTGCCCCAGGTCCGTCGCGACAGAAGGAGGCGATCACCCCCAACGTCATCCTCCGCGTCATCTTCGCGGTCGAAGGCTTCATCATCGCCTGCGATCGGGACGAGTGTCGGGCGGATCTGGAGTTGGGCACAGATCCGCAAAAAGGCGACCACATCATTGTCCGGCATGCCGGCGGCCATCCGCCTTGCAAGGCCGCAGTCCAGATGCTCGGCCAAAAGCACACCGATCTCACACGCCATACCCGCTACATCGGACTCGGCAGTGATCTGATCCGCGGGAGACATCTCTTTGATGACAGGCCGCAACCCGCCGGCAGCAGCCGCGACCTTTAGAAGGCGAACGCCCGGCAAAGGTCCCAAAAGCTTATTCGCATATGACAGGACGGCATCAAATGCTGAGGTCGCGCCTGGATCAAATGCAGCTGGATCGATCCTCAGCCTCCGGGGAATACTCCGCGACGTACGGTCATGGTCCGCCGCTTTGATCGAAGCCTGGATCTCGGCTCTCGTGCGATAATGCATTTCAGCGCGCCACTGCGATCGCCTGCTACGGGTTGCCTTCGACTGTTAGTTTTCCGGGTGTGCTCGGGACCCAGAAAAGGGCGGACTGTTTGGCTACGCCAAGTCGCCGCGTGGATGCGCATCTACCCTCATTCGAGGACTATGGCAGGTCTGGGAATCTGAGAGGAGTCCTTACGTGCCGCGGGCCGGCAGCGGTTTTTGACACGGTATAGCGTATCATTTTTCGGTTTTCCTTTGTTCAAATAAGGACTTGTTGCGCCAGTGAATTATCGGATGTCCGATTGATCAAATTCCCCTGATTTTGCAACTCGCCACGGCTTGGGATCGCTGGCCACCAAGTCACGGGCCGATCGCTGCCGCGCTGATTTTGCTGCCGTGGCAGCCGATCAGCTAGGCTGCGTCCTCGTCCTGCTCGTCGTCGTCTTGGTCGCCTTCGGTCGAGACGCAGATGCATTCGACGTTGAACATGTCCCAGAACTCGCGCGCTTGCCATGGTAGGTGCCGGATGGCCGCCGCTTGCTTTTCGGTGAGGATCGTCACCGCGACTAAGAAGTCGTCGTCCGGCGCGAACTCGCCGATATCTTTGGAAGAAACAGCGTAGATACGGCCGTAACGTCCGACAAGAAGAACCGGGTCCTTCATGTCTGCCGCGTCCGAGACCGGTTGCATGAGTTTCCGGAACGGCATGGCTTCGATTTGCTTGGCCGCGGCTTTCTGAGCCTTGTTGCCGCGCCGACCTAACATTTCGTCGCCCCAGAAGATGCGGCAACCCTCACCCCAAGGCACGACAACAAACGGGCGATTCTCCTTGAACGTCTCGGAGCGCAGCTTACCAATTGCGGCAAGCGGAGCGCGTTCCTCCGGGGATAGGATCGTTACCTTCGGCAGGGCTCTGTCGAAATCGTTAGGTTGGTCGTCCGCGCTGGAAATCGAGATGGCAACGGGAGCGCTTTCATCCTCGCCGATTTCTCGCAGACCCTGCAGGGCGCGATCCAGCGCGTACTTGAAGAATCGACCTTCCACCTCATGCATATTGCTGTTGGCAATGTCGACTTCGGCGTCGTAACCACGAGGTTCCTGGGCGCGCAACTTGACTGTCAACACGCTGCCAGGCGGGAGGATTGTCTCCCAATTCCAAATGTCGTGCTCCATGAGCATGGTCACGTAGGCTGCCAACATGGTTGTAAGGTCGACCGGATGCTTGCCTTTGGCCGCCCAATGGCCGTCGAGGTCGAACGTGATGGAAGGAGCGTTCCGATCCATATGGCGATGCAGGGCGACGCCAGCCACGATCGAGCTGGAAGCCTTGTCTCTGACGAGTAACAAGAACCGCTCACCTTCAGGTCTCGAGGCGCGGCTGAAAAACCCTTCGATGACGTTCAGTGTGTCGTTGCCGAATGTCGCGGCGAAGGCCTGGACAGCGAGATCGGTTGTCGTGTCACAGCGCTTGATCTCGAAACGCTTTCTCTGGTCGTTGTAGTCAAGGTGGTCGATCTTGAGTTCGTGGAACGCTAACTGGAGCTCCGAGAGGTCAACGGGGCTCCACGTCCGGGATTTGAACGGCGTTGGTGCAAACGGTTCTGGGTTTCGCCACTTGGGCATGTCCGGAAGATCGAAGGCGTCCTCCGCGAAGGATATATCCGCAGGGAGTTTTCGGGACAGGCAAGCGGCCTCCACCGTAACGGCGCCGAGGCGTTCCTCGATGAAGGAAACCAGACTAAGTTTGTCGCTCTTCTGCAGGGAGGCGAGATGAGATGCGGCCGCGTCCGGCCCATGAAAAAACGCCCTCGCCGCGGCATCGCGAAGCTTGCGCTTATCCTCGCTAATCAAGCGCTCCCTCCATCGACCGGTTTCACCGGTTCGACAGAACGTGAGAGCGATTGCCGGCAGCCAGCCGGGATGGGCTAAATCCCTGACAAATGGCCTGAGCAGCCCTTCCGCAGTCTCGTTACGCTCGCCGGTCGCCTCCCATAGGCTGCGCTCGCACCAGAACGGCGCGAGCCGTACGGCCTTATGACAATCGCGAATGAATTCGGCCAGGGACGAATGAGCCGCAGTGACCGCGGGTGACCAGTCGAAGCGGGGAAGACCGAAGCGCTCCGCGGTAGTTGTCTTCATCAGGAATTCGTCTTGATCTGGAGCGACGCGCTGACCTGTCGGAGAGATATCATCGACGATTTCTCCGGCGAGAGTGGGCGAGACGCCGAGACTGGTGATGGCCTCACAATATTGTTTGCGCCTGTCGCGCCGATCGTTGGCCGAACAGAGCTCGTCAGGGAGGGAAGGTTCGACCGCTTCGTCGGCGACCTTTGATAGTTCGTGCCAGCCGGAATATCCGAACATGGCAGCCACTACCTGCTGGCAGCGGGCAAGAGCGATGTCGATATCACGGCGCAGTAGCGCCTTGCGAAGAGACTTGGCCAGATTAGCCGGGTGTTTCCGGTTCGGAAGATGAATGCGCATGATCGTCCTCGGTTAGGGTGTCGAGACTTGCCCACTCAGTCCACCCGAGAATGATCCACACGGACTTCGGTTTGGAGGTTCGGATTTCGGTCGGAGCCGTCAAGGCTTCGCCACGTGGGCGGCTCGACGTCCGACGACGCCGATGGGCACATCGAACTCCTGTTTTGAACCGAAGTCAATTGTGGCGAGGGCTCGCTGGTTAAGGCTGTCCAGCCAGCCGCCAGACGCCAGAGGCTGCGCCGGATGTGCCTTGGCCTGTTGGCTCTCTCGACATCCAAGCAATCCTTCAGCCGGCCCTCCACTTGAGGACAGCGTTGCACTCGAGCCCCGGCTAGCCTTACTGAGCAGGGCTGGCCGGCCTTCGTCAGCTATTTGTTAACCGATTGTTGCCCCAGGCATTTACTGTTCGATTTCATCCCACGCGTAGGCCTTTCTTAAAGTCCTTCCCGTAGAGGTGGCGCTGGTCAAGAAATGACCTGTCACCAGAAGGAAGAAATACTATGTCTGGAATCGTTCTCTCGGCGTCCGTGCGCCAAAACCTGCTTTCCCTCCAGTCGACGGCTGATCTCCTCTCCACTACGCAGAACCGCCTTGCCACCGGCAAGAAGGTCAACACCGCTCTCGACAACCCGACCAACTTCTTCACCGCGCAGTCGCTCGACAACCGCGCCAGCGACATCAACAACCTGCTCGACAGCATCGGCAACGGCGTGCAGGTGCTGCAGGCCGCGAATACCGGCATCACGTCGCTGCAGAAGCTGGTCGACACCGCGAAGTCGATCGCCAATCAGGTGCTGCAGAGCCCGACCGGCTATTCAAGCAAGGCCAATGTCGACGTGACGGGCACCGGCACCGGAACCGGCACCACAACCGCGGCAGACCTCAACGCCGGAAAGCTCGGCGGTGCGGTCCTCACCTTCAAGACGGCTTCTGGCTCGCTCGCAGTCACGATCGGTTCCTCGTTCTCAACGGGCACCGGTACGGCCACTGTTCAGACGCTCGACCAGCTCAACAGCGTACTGACATCGAATGGCGTAGCGGTCTCAGCTTCGCTGTCGTCGACAGCGGATACCTTAACCTTCACCTCAACCAATGACGCCGCGAGCCAGACGATCAGCAAGTTAGGCACTGCCCCGGCGGGCGAAGGGGTCGATATCACCGCCGCTACCGCTACCGTCGGTACCGTCAATGCCGCGGTCGCCGACGCGAACTCGCAGACGGCCCGCGCCAACCTGCTCAACCAGTATAATTCCGTGATCCAGCAGATCACGACGACCGCACAGGATTCGTCCTTCAACGGCGTCAACCTGTTGGGCGGCGACAACCTCAAGCTGGTGTTCAACGAGACCGGCAAGTCGACCCTGAACATCCAGGGTGTGACGTTCGATGCGAAGGGTCTCGGACTCGGCACACTCACGGCCGGCACCGACTTCCTGGATAATGTCTCGACGAACAGCATCATCAGCAAACTTGGTAGCGCGTCGAACACGCTGCGGTCGGAGGCGTCGTCGCTGGGTTCGAATTTGTCGATGGTGCAGATCCGTCAGGACTTTTCGAAGAACCTGATCAACGTGCTGCAGACCGGCTCGTCCAACCTGACGCTGGCCGACACCAACGAGGAAGCGGCCAACAGCCAGGCCCTGTCGACCCGCCAGTCGATCGCGGTATCCGCGCTGGCTCTGGCCAACCAGTCGCAGCAGAGCGTTCTTCAGCTGCTCCGTTAAGAGAGAGGCTTTCGGACACTTGAACGGCGGGGCTCGTCTCCGCCGTTTTTCTTTTAGTGGCCCCATTGGGCCGCGCAGCCGGATTATGTCGGTTAACTAGCCGTTAACCATTCCATGGCGATGTCTAGGTGTTGCTGGGGGTGTGAAATGCCATTGCGATTCGATCTAAGCCCGTTTGAGGAGATCTATATCGGGAAGAGCGTCATCAAGAACGGGCACGAACGGGCCAACTTCCTGATCACGGGGGATACGCCGATCCTCAAGGCGAAGGACGTTCTCACGGTGGCTAACACTCCAACCGAGAAGCTCTATTACTGCGTTCAGCAGATGTATCTCGAAGACGCGATGCAGAAATATCAGGGTCTGTACCTCAGGCTCCGCGTGGAGGTTGTCGAAGAGACGCGAGAGCTCCGCAGCACCCTCGAAGACGTCCATGTCATGGTGCTGGCCGGCCAGTTCTACAAGGCGCTCCGCTCGCTCAGGAAGCTGGTCAATCCGAGCGCGTTCGTGGTCAACCGCCAGCAACCGGAGGCCTACATCCCGCGCGTCGACGGGCATAAGGTGATGGCCGGCTGACAGCGGGTGAGGAGGAAGCTTGCCGGCATCGCTCGCCGCCGCCTTAGGCGGTGAGCGCAGCATAAAAGGCAGTGGGCTCAGTCACTCAAATTACTCCTGCTTAGTTAGAGCCCATCCCAGGCGCTCGTGTAATAATATTCGTCGTTTTCAAAGAAGAGGCTGGGACCGCCTGGCGCACGGGGATTGTCGCGGAACTGTCCTGCGACGACCGCGCCGTTGATGCGCCAGACAATGCGGTGCCAGTCAAAATCGCCGACGACAGCCCTTGCTTCCGGATCGTTGACACTTCCGCCGCGATAGCAGGTGAGGAAGCCGCGAAGCTCGGGCGAAGTATCGATGTCGTAGTAGAGGTCCTGCTGGGCGAATTTTTCCGGATGAATAAATGGCTTGCGGTAGGGATGATCCGCGTTCGGAAAGAACGCAGGCGGCCTCAACTCGTGCGATCCAGGACGCCCTCGAGTGGGAATGGTTTGTGGAAAATCGGCGGCGTCGGACCCCCAAATGTAGGCGCCCATGTTGTGGCCTTCGAACAGATACTTGTCCCGGCCCTTACCGAGCAGGGTGTACCGCAAGAAATCCACTGGAGAGTCGCCCTCCTTGGGCGCTTGCCGGGTCGGCACGAGCCTGTCCATCCCAGCGAAGATGTACCAGTACCGGGGATGGCCGAGTGGCCACACGGCGCGAGCTAGCTCCCTCACCTCCGGAGGCACCGCTACTCGCCGCACCCCGGTGCAGCCCTCAGGGATGCCCTTGGTCACGCGGTCGTTGTACGTGAAGCCGAAGGGATGGGTGACCAGCTTGGAGGGACGAAAGCCTTCGGCCGCGTGATCCTCCCAATGGATGAATTCTTCTTCCGTTGCCCACCTGATCGAGGCGCCGTCGAAGGTGATCTTCGCCAACGGCGACTGATAGGCGTCTTCGCTGGCGTACATCCAGCCGAACTCCATGGTATCGGCGTCGTCGAACCATGCCGTCCAAGGCAGAAGGTCCTTGTCCTCTGGCCACGTGCCATAGATAGACCATTGACCGCAGCGATGGGGGATGTGAACCGAGATCAGGTGATGGTCGGCGGTCACCTTAGGAAAGATGCCGACGTTCCAGAAGTAGCTATTCGGATTGAATTTACCGGGGCCCAGCCCGATGGAGCTGCCGTTGACGTCACGCGCATACTGCGGATCGCATGGCCGGACGAGGTCAAACTTGATCTTCTCGCCGGTTGCCTTGACGGTGTATTCCGCCGTGAACCTGAAGAAGGACGAGTTCGGCGGCTGAGGCCTCAACCCGAATTGTGCTTGCGTAGCTACGATCAACGATAGCAAGCCCGCAGCAGCTGCACCTGTCTTCCAGAGCAAAGCCCCGACCTGGCGCAGCCTCGCTGTCTTTTGCCGCATCATCACTCGCAATCAAACGGATCCACAATCGAGTCCTTCAAATCAGGGAACCTCCGCCGAGGAAGCGACCGTGCACATTTGTCGCAGACTGTTTCGCTCCGCGTCAAGGACTCTGACGGCGCGATATTCTCCGTTAACTAATCCTTGGCTGCTCGGGAGACCTGCGTTCCATTTTCCCATCAGATGGCGTATTTTTCTTCGTCTGCGGGAGACCTCTTGATGCCTTTCAGTTCAGCCGCCACCCCAAGCGCGCTCCGGGCGATCGCCGAAGTGTCAGCTGCCTGGCCCTTCGAGCAGGCGAAAGCGCTCGTTGCACGACTGAAAAAGCATCCGAAGGATGAGGTGCTCTTCGAGACTGGTTACGGGCCATCCGGGCTGCCGCACATAGGCACCTTCGGAGAGGTCGCTCGGACTGCCATGGTTCGATATGCCTTCCGGGTCCTCACGGATGACCAGGTCAGGACGCGGTTGCTCGTCTTTTCGGACGACATGGATGGCCTGCGTGAGGTGCCCGAGAACGTTCCGAACCGGGACATGCTCAATGATCATTTGGGCAAGCCGCTTACCGGGATCCCCGATCCTTTCGGGACCCATGCGAGCTTCGGCGAGCATAACAATGCCCGGCTGCGTGCTTTTCTGGACAGTTTCGGCTTCGACTACGAATTCGCAAGCGCGACCGACTACTACAGGTCAGGCCGGTTCGATGGTTCGCTTTTGAAAGTGCTGGAGCGCCTCGACAGGGTCATGGAGATCATGTTGCCGAGCCTCCGGGAGGCGCGCGCGGCGAGTTATTCGCCGTTCCTGCCGATCTGCCCGCGGACCGGCCAGGTCCTTCAGGTCCCCATCGCGGCGGCGGACGTCGGCGCCGGGACGATCACCTATGCGGATCCCGAGACCCGCGATTTGGTCAAGGTCCCGGTCACCGGCGGTCACTGCAAGCTTCAATGGAAGCCGGATTGGGCGATGCGCTGGCATGCGCTTGGCGTCGACTACGAAATGGCCGGCAAGGATTTGATCGATTCTGTGAAGCTCTCAGGGCGGATTTGCTCCGCGCTGGGCGGGACGCCGCCGGAAGGCTTCAACTACGAGCTCTTCCTCGATGCCGAAGGCAAGAAGGTCAGCAAGCGCAAGGGCAACGGTCTCTCGATCGAGGAGTGGCTGCGCTACGCCCCGCCGGAATCGCTGTCGTTGTTTATGTACCGCGAACCGAAGGCGGCAAAGCGGCTGCACTTCGATGTCATCCCGCGCGCAGTCGACGAGTATCAGCAGCATCTCGATAGCTATTTCCGTCAGCAGGACGTCCGGCAGCGCCTGGCGAACCCGGTTTGGCACATCCATGCCGGCCTGCCTCCGGTGGAGGTCAATCCCCTCAGCTTCCAATTGCTCCTGACCCTGGCGGCGTCGTCGAACGCCGAGAACGCCGCAACTCTATGGGGCTTCATCGAGCGCTACCGACCTGGGGTGACGCCCGAGACGCATCCGCGGTTGGATGCTTTGGTCGGTCATGCAGTCAACTATTACCGGGATTTCGTGGCGCCTTCGAAGACCTATCGTGAGCCCACCGAGAGCGAGCGGGAGGCTTTGCAGGACTTGCGGGACGCCTTAGCTGCACTTCCGGCACGTGCAAGCGCCGAAGAGGTCCAGGTTGTCGTGTACGAGGTCGGGCGCCGGGAGCCATTCCTGGATCCAGTGAAGACAGGAAAGGATGGCCGGCCTGGCGTGACGCTCGACTGGTTCAACATGCTCTACCAGGTGCTCCTTGGCCAGCAGAAGGGACCACGGTTTGGGACGTGGATTTCCGCCTATGGGGTCGACAATACGGTGGACATCATCGACCGGGCTTTGGCTCGTCGGTCAGCCCGGCCATTAGTTGGCCCATAGAACCGATCAGGTAGTTGTCCTGCGACGACGAGCAGGCGCCGGCCGGGCGCGCAGCTGGGACGCGAGCTCGGGATAGGCGTTTCTCAGTGCGGCGACCGGCGAGGTGTTGAAGCCGAGCGATCGTGATGTCAGCATGCCCCAGAGGCCGTTCTGACGGAACGTTTCGCAGCTGATGCGTTCGTCGAGCGGCGACATCTCCAGATAGTGCTCAAAAAGCCACCGCGTTGCACGACGCGCAAGCTGGAGACCGGCCTCGCCGTCCCATTTTCCTTTTCTCTGGAAGCTCCACTCCAGAAATTTGTCCGGATAGGCCATCCGCATCACCGGCTCCGGAGACTTATAGGTCGCCATGATCTCGTTCAGGCCATTCGCTAAGAACACATCCTTGGTGACCCGATCGGCGACGCGCTCGCGCCAAACCTCCGCAACTTTCATCTTCGACAACGCCAGGCCAAGACGCTCTTCGACGAGCCAGCGTATGGCCTCGATCACGTTGGCTTCGACATCGAAGAAGCCCCGCGGCGTGACCGGAAGCTCCCACGGTCGGTACCGTCCCGGGTAGGCTGCATCCAGGTAGGCGAAGTGATTGCCGAACAGCTTCTGCAAGGGCGTGGTGAGCTTGAACTCTTCGAGGAAACGCTCTGTCATCAGCTTCGGGTAGAGGTCCTCGGGGTAGCCGGTCGCCGAGAACGCTTCGCGTAGCGCGGCTGCGGCGCGCTCTCGGCCGCCTTTGCCAACCCAGTGGCGCATTGGCGCTTGGGCCATGTGGTGAGGCAGGAAGCGTCCCGGGAAAGCTTCGTTGATCGCCCGGAACGGTGAGTTGCCGTAGAAGGCCCAAAGCCAACCTGTTAGCGCTCGCTTCACGAAGAACGCGTAATCGAGGGCCTTCGGTAGATCGGCAATCTTCATCCCCTCTACCTCGATGACCGCATGCAGCACGGCAACGCGGCGGTTCGCAGACTTTGGGTGACGCAGAGCGTCTGCCTTCATGGCCTTCAGGAGTCCGCTCGGTCCGCGTTTTTCGAGAAGGCTGTCGAAATCCCTCCCATAATGCCCCCGGCAGAACGCATCGAGCCCAGGGAATTCACCTTCGGTCTTCCTGGTCAGCGCCGCATGGCGTGACCGAGGCGCCCCGGTGAGCGCCCGCCCCATGGAGGTCCAAAGGAAGTTGCTCGAGGCCTCGAAGTTGGCCGGAGCGATGCCCCGGGCCTCAACGATTTCGAGTGCAGCACTGCGGGCCAGTCGTAGTCGTTCCTCGAAGTCGGCCGGCACCGAAAAGGTCGCCGCCACCGATCTCGCCAGGGTGTCGATCTTTCGCTCGAGGAGCTGGGTCATGACAACAATGCCATACCAGATGAGCCATGCAAGGATTCGTCTACGGATCGCAGTTTCCACCGCAATCCTTGGCTCGACATTGGTCACCCGACGTGTAGAACAGCGGTAAGGAGCAGCGCCATGTCCGTTCATCTCGTGCCGCCGGTCAATGTTGAGCCGGAGACCGTTCTCACTCGTTATCGCGTTTTCGAGCTGCCGGCGGGCACCCGCCATTTCTGCGGCTATGTCGACAGCGCCTTTGAAGGCCGGGTTTCGTCCGGGATCCTCTCATGGGATCCGGATACCATGATCGGCATCACACGGAGTGGCCGCCGCTATCGGCTCGAAGGAGATCCTGGCATGCATCCGGACGCGCTGTATGTCTGGGGTCGATGGAAGGACCTTAACTCGGTGAGCGACTACAAGGATGTCACGGCGGAATATGCGCCGGCGCCAGGCGTTTCCCCATGAAGAAGCAGCAGCCAGTGATCATCATCAGCAGCAGCCGCTCTGCGCCCTCGCCGGCGGAGCAGCCCGAGGCGGTCCTCCGCTATTTTCGGGTTTATGCCGCCGACGATGGACATCATTTTGCTGGCCTCAATGAGGTGACAGGCAAAGGCCGTGTCTCGACCGCGATCGCGACATGGGATCCGGACACCATGACCGGCACGACACAAAGCGGCCGCCGCTACAGCCTGCAGGGCCCGCCAGATGAGAGCGGCATGGCAAAGGCGGCCTGGCTCGCCTGGTCGATGCGTCACGGGATCTCCGACTTCACGGACGTCACCGTTGACTACTCGCCGGCGGCCCGTCCGGGCTTGAACTGAGGCCAATCGGCGGGAGCCTTCCCCATCGGGGCCCCCTGTGATCCGCTGGGTACGATAATTTAACGAGGTGGCGTCGTATCCCTCATTTGGGGGGCGCGGAGAGCAGCAACCGGTCGTATTGTCTGCATTATTTTCGTTTCCAGGACGCGAGTCCGTTTGTTCAATTGTGAACCGGACGAGCGGCTGAGCCGACAGGGTTGATGGTTTCATTTATAAGGATGATCCGATGGGTCATCCAAACGTTTTGCTTCTAGCAATTCTCATTTCAAGCATTTTGCACCGAGCATTCCATGATAGGCGTATTCGGAGTCGCAAGTGTAACTGTTGGTTCCGCTCTTGCTTGCTATGCAGACTGGTATCGGTCCGATGATGAGGTCCTGCAGATGTACGCTGGCGCCCTTCTCGTTCTCGGACTTGCCTCCGTTGGGGCAGCCCTGCCAGATCTGATTGTCGCTTTGGCCTCTGATCATGATCGCTGGATGGGTGGTCTCGCGCATTGCGACTTCGATAAGGCCCGCCGGTGAGCCAATGAGGGAGCTCCCGGCGATGTCGACGTCCCTATGAGCGTTTGTCCAGCGGACTGCGGTGTTTTGAAGTCCTACGGCTTTGGGCTTGCGAGCTGCAGCATCTGGGCGACGTCTGCCACGAACTTCCGTAACCGGTCGGCCTCCCCGTTTTCCATGAACACATGCACTGCGTGATCTTGTTTCGGACGGAAGCTGATCGAAATTCCCTCGCGGAATGGCTCGCCCATGTTGTCAGCGTAGAATGAGACGATGGTGTCGCTAGTGTCGTTCGCAAATTGGAGTGCGCCCGGCCGTCCGGCTCCGCGCGGGACGCGATCCTCCAGAAATTCGGACAGTCTTGTTGCTTCCTCGGCGTCGAGCAGGACGGTGCGTCCGCTGCCGTCATTAACGAGTCGAAGCCGCAGCGCTTCCTGATCCGGTGCGAAGGTCGCCACAAGGCGGTGGCCGTCTACGCCGAGAATTTCGATTTCCTGTTCCGCGACGATCCTCATGTCACTCGCTCGAATTGTTGACCGTATGCAAATTTGGTCTAGGGACTAATGCCCATTGACGCCTCGTCGAAGCGAGCGCACGTGAAGCACTCTGCAAAGATGGCATCTCGGGCTTCCTCGATGCTCTTCCCTGCACTCACCGCGCCTTCGAGCCCGTCCCGATAGGCTTCATTCATCCGCCACAACAGATGCTTCTGCATCCAATCCGGAACGTCGGTGATCAGGGTCTCGCCCTTGGCGATCCATTCCTCGACATCGCTGGCTGTAACGTGCTCTCCGCACCATTGTGAAAAACCGAGTGGATGCGTTGGGCTCTCATTGAAACCGAGACAGTCGCCGTCCCGGAAGACCGCGGTGTACCTGTCCACGGTCGAGCCACCATTGTCCGTGATCGCGGTGATGGCAATTTCATCGAGCTCCTGCCAGGAGGTGAATAGATCGTACGTCGCCGTCACGGTCGGTGTTCCTTCCTGTCTCGCGGAGATAATCTCTCGCGCTTCGTCTGCCACCACGGAGGTACGCGGTCGCGAGCCATCCCGAATGGGGTTCAGCACCTGGTGGAGTGCCTCGGCAAGCGTCATGCCCTGGTTCGTCACCAGATCAGCGACTTCCAAGGATTGGGTGTGCTTCATAGCCATAGGCGACTCGCTAGTTTGCATCAGCAAACCTAAGAGCAACGGTCGCAAGCGGCAAACCAGTCGTGGTGTAGTGCAGGCGGCTGCCCACGGAAATCAGGTCAGATCATAGACTTTGCGAACGTGGCGTCCCCATCGGCGCCGATCCGCTCCAAGGCATCCATAGCTTCGGTATCGCCGGCGGCCGCGCGATTGGCAATTTCGCGAAGGGTTTCTGATGGCCTTTCGATGACGACCCACCCTCGGGCACGAGCCTCCGTCAGTAACGAACGATCGCGCTCTTTCTCGATTTCTGCGACCTCTGCCTCGATAAGCGGCATGGCCAATGGGCGTAGGAGTTCGGTTAGAGGATTCTTTTTTTGGTTGATCGACATCCAGGTGGAAGGCCCAATGTCGAGCTGGCCGGACGACATCTCGTAGAGTGCACTCAGGACGTGCCCCGGTTTGAATCGTTCCGAGAACAGAATGGGCTGTCCGAGCTTTCTCTCGAGGCTCTGGGCCTCTGACGGGTCAAGATGCAGGCGGACCGCGAGAATGCCCTCCTTGCAATAGTAACGATGCAGCTTCATTGATGATATCGCTATTGAGCTGCGCGCACATCTTCGAAGTTGACGATACTACGCCGGCAGCTCGCCGTGTCGGCCTCAGCATCGCCGTCCACCTTGATCGCGTATTTCGCCGGTCCGTATTCGTGGACCCTGTCGATGATGCCGGTTTTCCCACGCTCGAAGGAGACCCGAGTACCATCAGGGAAAGGTGGCTGTGGTCCCGTTCTTTCGAACCAGGCAACCTCCGCCTTTCTCAGTTCGTCGTCCAGATAATGCGAGAAATTGTCGAGGTCCTCGGCCATCTCCAGATTGCAGTCCCAGTGATGCCAATCGTCCAGGCGCTTGGCGATCTGATAGCCGTCCATGTGCCGCTCGCCAATCTTGGCGAGGCTTTCGATGCTGCTGGCGCGCTCGGCTGGTGTCAGGTGCCCACGTTCGATCAGCAGGTCCACAGTTCGCTCTGCCGCGGCAGACCGCATCTCGCCGGTGGCGGTCTTAGGCCTCGGTTCAGCGGTGAGACTGGCAAGCGGTGCGGTCATGTACGGTCCTTGAATGTACAATGCACGATCTGGGGGATACCATACCCCAGATCGTGCATTGTAACGGCGATGAAGTGTACCCACAAAAAAACGGCCCAGCAGCCAGGGAGCTGGGGCCGTTCAACTTGGAGGCGGGTATGCTTACGTGCTCCCGCGATGGGTATTCCACCTCAAATCGTGAAAGTCCGCAAGCCAGTCGTGGCGTATTAATCGCTCGGCTTCACGGGCAGCGGTACGACCTTGGTTTGGGAGCTCCGCCTGAAGCCCGGGAACAAATTCAGAAACGGTTCGGAATCGCGATAGAGATCCTGCATTTCTTTGGGATGGATGAATTCATCCCTGAACCAGGGATATTTGCGCCCATCGAAGGAATCGATCGTCCAGTCGATCAGCTTCCGGACCCTTTCGATCTTCTTTGCCTCCGGATGATAGGTGATCCAGACGTCGAATTCGATGAGGTGGCCAATGTCGAGGGGGATCAAGGGGTCGCCGAGCGCCGGCACGTAGGTCGGCAACCAGCCGATGCCGGCTCCGCGAACGACTGACCAGAGATGTGCGTACGAGAGGTTGTTGCGCATGGTGATTTTTGGGACCAACCCGCGCTCTGCGTATTGCTGATAAACCTCGTTGCCGTGTGTTTGCTGTGCCTCCTGCTGCACAACACGGTGATTGGCCATGACGTCCGCCTCGTCTTTTGGCATGCCATAGAGTTCAACGTAGGCCGGGCTCACGAACGGCATGACGTGCAATTTTGCGATCTTTGCGCGCTTTGCATCCGGTTGTGTCGGAGGATCCAACTGCACAGAAACGTCCGCCTCGAGACGCAGCACATCCGACGATCGCAATTCGCACTTTACATCGATAAGAAGCCCGGGGTTCACGCGCTGGAACTCAACCATCCTGCGACCGAGCCACATGGTGCCCAGGCCCTCGGTGACTGCGATCCTGACCTCTCCGGTGAGCTCTGGCGCGCTCTGCCGGAGAACGCGCTCCAAGCCGAAGGAGGCTTGCTCCATTCGCTGGGCTGCTTCGAAGACCTGCAGTCCTTCCTGCGTCAGCCTGATGCCGTCCACGTGGCGGGTCATCAGCTTGGTACCGTACGAGGCCTCCAGGTGTGCGATCCGCTTACTCAAGAAGCTCGCTGCCACTCCCAGACGTTCAGCCGCCGCACGGATCCCGCCAGCGCGTGCGACCTCGAGGAACATGCGAACCAAATTCCAGTCCGCGGAGGCTTGTTTGAAGGGGAGCTCAGGTTTCAGGTCGGCCTGATGTTTGTTTTTGCTGTTGGGAGACATTGGCACACTCGTTACGGGGAGTCGGAGGCCAACCGGGCCTCGAAGCAACAAACATGGAATTCGCTTACACGGCAAGATTGCATCGTGCAGGACATTGTGTCCCTCGCCTGCGCTATTTGGCGGTCTCCTGTGAGCGGAGTGCAGCCCGCAATTGAGATACAGGAACAGCGCCCTTTCGCGCCTCCTGCCTGAGCATATGCTCCTGCTGCAAATGCCCGAGCCAAGCGGCCACCGCCGTGCACGCTTCCTGTTCCTCGTCTCCCGCCTCGTTGTATTCGAGCCAGTTTCGAGCGATCTCGATCTGCGCTTCAGTGGGTCGTTTCATCGTCTGCTCGTTCCTTTCCGGACGGCTGTTCTCACATGGCGCGCGTAAACGAGTCCTTTAACAATTGCCGATGTTTGTTTAAGCTCCGATCAGTGTCCCACGATCAGATTCAGGAAGGATTCGCTTCCCTTGCGGTGAACTCGAAATTGGGCCATGTTCTATTTTTGTTCTGGACACGCCCAAGATGTTGACCCGAAAACAGTACGCTCTGTTGAGTTTCATCGAATCCAAGCTCCGTGAGGGGGTAACGCCGTCGTTCGACGAGATGCGTGTCGCCATGGGGATCCGATCGAAATCCGGCGTCCATCGGCTGGTGAGCGGCCTAGAAGAACGCGGCTTCCTGCGCCGGCTGCCACACCGGGCACGAACGCTTGAGATCGTCAAATTGCCGCCAAGCCTAACCAAGCAGCCGTCACGTCCGAGTGACTTCGTGACTGTGTCGGTGATGGGACGGATTGCTGCCGGCACGCCGGCCTCCGCATTGTCGGAGCGAATTCGCGAGATCAATCTGCCTGCTGAACTCCTCGGTCCCGGAGACCATTATGGCCTGGAGGTAACGGGGGATTCGATGCGAGACGCAGGCGTGCTGGATGGTGATCTCGCCCTACTGCGGCGGACTGACGGGGTGACCAATGGGGACATCGTGGTGGCCCTTGTGGATGGACAGGAGGCAACCTTGAAGCGTTGGCGCCGTCAGGGCGACACGGTGGCGCTCGAACCGGCCAACGCGGCCTATGAGGTGCGCCTCTTGCCTGCGTCGCGGGTTGCCGTGCAGGGACGACTGGTTGGCATTTTTCGCTCCTACTGAGCCGGCTGCTTGGTCGTTCCTGGATTGTCCGTGTCGGGCTTGCGGTTGTCTTGTCAGCGGCTTGCGAAAGGTGTTCCGCCTGCAAAATCGGCGTCCCATCTATAATTTAATCCTTGGGCTGCACGAAATGGTGCAGGGCACGCTTCAGGGCAGGTGCGCCGGCGCGTCGATGGGAGGGCCTCAACTCGCCCCAGCGTCTACGGCAAGTTCGAAACGCTGTCGGGTCGACATCGCAAGCCGCGCCAGGCCGAAATGCTCCTTCATGGCGCGGATGATGTCCTCTGGCTCCTCGAAGCCTTTTGCGCGCAGTACGTCTACGAGACCTGCAAGCTCGAGCAGCGGAATGTCGACGTGGTCTCGTCCCATGGAGCCGCGATATTTGACCTTTTCGACGATCGTGTCCTTTGGCCAGATCACGTCGCGATCGACATCCTTGGAACACGGATACCGGTGACGTCCGAGCGCTGCGTCGATGATCTGCCGTACGGTTTCACCGGATCGCTGGAAGCCATGGACCCGCGCGATGCGTTCAACCAGCACATCGAAATAGATCGGGCCTTCGGCCTGGACGAGGTGTTCGACCATTTTCCTCAGGTAGCCTCGATAATCGACCTCATAGAAGCGTTCGCGATCGGGCTCAAAAAGCGCCGTCAGATCGACAGAGACGTCCAAACCATCGTCTGCCGGGATGGGCGTGGTATCGATTTCCGGCGTGGGCCGGCGCGCATATTGCCGCGCGGTCACCGGCTCGGGCTCGACGCCGGTTACGGCCGCTGACTGATCCACCGGGAGAGCAGCCGTCGGCTCATCCGAAGCTTCTTCCGCGGCCACCGGTTGCTCGGCTTCCAGGACGTCGTCGTGAGCCGTTGGCTCTTCGGCCTGGCGGGAAGCGCGATCCGCGGCGAGATCCTCCTCGAGCTGCTTGAGCAGCTTTGCAGCTGCGGCTTGCGGATCCATCCACCAATCGGTGCTCCAGACCCGGCGCATGCGCCAGCCGAGGTCCTTGAGGACCATCTCCCGCAGTCGGTCGCGGTCGCGGGCCGTGGCCGAGCGGTGGTAGGAGGCGCCGTCGCACTCGACGCCAGCCAGGTATCGTCCTGGGAAGTCGGGATGAACGATTCCGAGATCTATCCGGAAGAAGGACACGCCCACCTGTGGATGCACTTCCCAGAGATCATTGCGCAGCGCCGCCATCACCGCTTCCTCGAATGGAGATTCGGTGCTCCGGCCGGTCGGTGCGAAGGCTTCCGCGATGGCGCGGGCTCCGTTCTCGGCGAACTCGAGGAAATGCTTGAAATCAATGACGCCTCTCGCGGATGTCCGGCCCAGGTCGATTTTCTCCGGCCGCAGGGTCGCAAACACCAGCAATTCGCGGCGGGCGCGGGTAATCGCGACGTTCAGCCGCCGGTGGCCGCCCTCTCCATTGAGCGAGGAGATCTGTGCAGTGACACGCCCCGCACTGTCGGGGCCTACCGCAACCGAGAAAATGATGACGTCACGCTCGTCACCCTGAACATTTTCGATGTTCTTGATCAGGATGGGCTCGCTAGTCTCGTTGCGGTTGAAGTGCTTCTCCAGCGACGGATCGGCCCGCCGCGCCTGGTCGAGCATGTTTTCGATCAGCCGCTGCTGTTCGCCGTTGAAGGTCACGATGCCGATCGACTGGGCTGAAGACCGCAAGCGCTTGACCACCTCGGCCACGACGGCTTCCGCCTCCTTGCGATTGACCTTGGCGCCGCCGCGCTCATAAACGCCGCCTTCGACGTGGACGTAGCGGACGGCGGTGTCCTTCGTCACCGGTGACGGGAACGTGGTCAGTTCGCCGCGATAATACTTGGCGTTCGAGAACGCGATCAGGCTCTCGTGCCGGCTGCGGTAGTGCCACGTCAGCCGCATATTCGGGATGTTCGAGGCGAGACACTCGTCGAGAATGCTTTGCTGGCTCTGGACCGTGGAGCCATCGTCCTCTTCGTCGACCCCGCGTTGACCAACGCTGGTGGGCGGCAACTGCTCCGGATCGCCGACGACCACCACCTGGCTGCCGCGGGCGATTGCGCCGATGGCATCCCAGACCGGGATCTGCGAGGCCTCGTCGAAGATCACCACGTCGAATGGTTTGGCGTCGGCCGGTAGGTATTGCGCGATCGAGAGCGGGCTCATCATCACGCAAGGCGAAAGCTGCGTGAGAACGTTCGGGATGCGTCCGAAGAGCTGCCGCAGCGGCATGTGCCGCGCTTTCTTGCTGATTTCGCGTGCGAGCGTTCCCCACTCTGGATCGCGGCCAAAACCGGTCTGGGTTGGGACGGACGCGCCGATCCTGGCCTTGACGATCTGCCTTGCCAGCTCGCAAACCTTCTGGTCCGCGGCAATGAAGGCTTCGATGGCGGCTTCGTGCTTTGTCGCAAGGAAGCTGCTGAGGACTTCGTCCTCGTTGACGATGGTCTCGGCGACCCATTTCGCATAGGCGTATTCGAAGATGGGTATCAGGCCTTGCGGTTCGATATTCCCTGCTTCAGCCGCCTCAACCAGAGGTGCTAGTCCCGTCGAATTCGCCGCGCGGGCGGTGGCTCGCCAGGTCGCCCATTGCGGCGCCTTGACGACGTTGGCCTTCCAGCGGGCGAGGCGCGTTGCGAATTGCTCGATCCAGCCGCTTTCGATGCGCAGGATTTGCTCCGGATTTTCCAGTCCGATACAGACGCCGAGCTCTTTGGCCGTCCCGAAGAGCTTCGGAAATGCGCGGCTCATGTCGTCGAAGGCGCGCCTGACCCTGCCGCCTTGCCGGAAGCGCGGACCATCGCGCTCGAGCAAGGTTATCAAATGTGCCAGCAGGCGCTCCTGCGAATGACCCTCGATCGGAAGGGTCTCTGTCGCATCTCGGAGCTTGTCCGCCCACTCGATCAAGCCCTTGAACCGAGCCGTGTCGCTCTCGGCGCCGCGCCAGAGCCGTTCCATTCCGCGAAAGCGCGGCTTCAGGTCCTCGATGTCGCGCAGCAGATCGGCAATGTCGTTCAGGACCACCAGATCCCTTCCGATGTCGTCAGGGACTTCGGACCCGGCCGGGCAATACGGCTTAAGCGCTGTTCGGACCTTCTTTTTGCGCCCGCCTCGCAGCAGAAGGTTGGAGGCACAAGCATCGGCCCATTCGCGCTGCAGTGACTGCAGATCGAGCCTCGCCGCCTGGAGGTCATAGCGCACCGAGAGATCTGCAACTTTGGCCTCCAGCCTCGCGATGGCATCTGTCAGATCGTGCATTGCGCGAACACGATCCGGCGCCTCGGGCGTAAGCAAGAGAATTCCGTCGGGCGCGTCTGCCTTCAGCATCAGGGTCGCGATCCTGACGAGGTGCAGCATCATGCCCTCGTGGCAGAAACTCATTTCGATGGCATCGGCCAGCGCGATACTGGTCTCTTTCAGCTCCGAAAGTTCGCCCTGGATCCTGTCGATGAGTTGAACCAGCAGTTGGACCCAGGCGGGGGACCATTTGGTTTGCTCGATGCCTCGCAGCGGGTGCTCGGAGGGGTCGCCGACGGCTTCCAGCGCTGTACGAATATCCGCACAGATGTCCCGCATCCTGGCGAGATCGGCCGGCGAATGGGTCGTGCCTGACGGCCAGTCCAATTCGACTTCCAGCACTTCTTCGCGGTCGGCGATCACGCGTCCGAACGCCTCATATGCCGTCATCCCGTTCGAACGCCTGCGATGCAGGGCCGAGACGAGCTTGTTGAGTTGATCGCGTCGGCGCTTGAGCTCGCCGGCAGCCGCGTCCCAGTGCTCCTCGGTCACAAGGTTGCGTTCGCGCCAGGCTGTCGCGAGTTGTCCCAGTACGCTTGATTTCTGTGCCTTGGTCGAATGAACCTCGAGGCAGTAATTGCCGAGGCCAATCGTGTGCATGCGCTGACGCACAACCTCGAGCGCAGCGGTCTTCTGCGAGACGAACAGAACGGTCCTGCCATGGGCCAGACAGTTCGTGATCATGTTGGCAATGGTCTGGCTTTTCCCGGTGCCGGGCGGACCAAACAGGACGAAATCGCCGCCGCGCTGGGCCGCCAGGATCGATGCAATCTGCGAGGAATCGGCCGAGAGCGGGGTGAAAAGCTCGGCGGGATCGATGATTTCGTCGATCGTGTTTGGACTTACGAAGGCTCCTCCGGAGCCCTCGTAAGTATGGGTCGGCGTATCGATCAGATGGCGAACGACCGGGTTCCGCTTCAGGATGTCCGTGCGGTCGACCAGATCCTTCCACATCAGATATTTCGTGAACGACAAGGTGGCGAGGGTCACCTGCTCGGTGACTTCCCAGCCCTTGATGCTCTTGATGTGGCGCTGGATGGTCCGCCAGATACCCGTCACGTCGATGCCGCTGCTGTCACCGGGCAACTCGCCCTCGAGCTCCGGGATCGAGAGGTCGAAATCCTGCTTCAGCATCTGCAGGAGGGTCGGGTTGAAACGAGCCTCGTCCTCGTGAAGCGCGAGCCTGAAGCCGGATCGAACGCTCTTGCGTTCCAGCTGCACAGGCACGAGCACCAGCGGCGCGCGGTAGGGCCCCGCGCCGTCCTCCGGCGTCCATTTCAGGAAGCCGAGGCAGAGGTATAGGATATTCGCACCACCCTCTTCAAATGCGAGCCGAGAGGCCCGAAACAGCTCGGTCAGCCGAGCCTCGAGATCGGTATCCGGCACGCTCGTGTGCAGGTCACCCCGCCCCATCGCCTCCTTGAGAAATTCCTTTCGCGCATCGTCATCACGGCGCTGGGCGAGCAGCGTGGCATCGCGGCCGTCGCTCCCGTCGAGAACGGTCGACTTTCCGAGCAGCTTGAACCGCTCTCCACCGGACAGTTTGTCCTCGAGGGCCGCCGGATCGGGACACTCGATCTGGATCGTCGACTTCGTCTCCTTGAAATTGAGCAGCCGGTTCCTGAGGCTAAGGTCAAGGAGATTGCGCTTCCAGGTTTCGAGCCTGTCGAGGACGCGGTCCGGCGCCGGTTCGCGACGCTTGTCGAGCTCTTCCTCAAATTTCGGAACCTCGCCGACATCCTGAGCGGTTCGCGGCTCTGCAGCAGGCGAGATCGTCGGATCCGCCGAGCCGCTGAGGTCGAGTGGCTTGATCTTCGCCGATCGCGCTCTGCGCACATCGATGGCCAGTTCGAATGGGGCCTCTGCGTCTTCGGCGATGAGCTTCTTTCCAGTCTCGACGGCCTGCTTGAACCTGGCCGGGTTGGCGCCGGTCAGCATGGTCGTCTCGACCATGATCATCTCTTCGAGCTGAACGCGCTTCCTCAGCATTTGCGGGTCGTCAATCAACTGGGTCGAGAAGTCCTCATCGACCAGCCAGACCCCCACGAAAGAGTGCCCCGCGGTCAATGCGATGACGGGGTTGAGCCCGGCCTGCTCGAGACATGATGCATAGAGCAGTGTCAGGTCCAAACACGTCCCGACCTTCCTGGCCAGGACATCGCTCGGACCGCGGACCAATTGGCCGGCCCGTTCGAAACTTTTGGGAGGCAGCACATAGGCAATGGAATGCGAGACGAGCGCGGTCCAGATGGCATCCGCGATCTCCCAGGCGCGCGCCTTGGTCTTCTGGCGGTAGCCGTCCATGGCGTCGTCACGCCCGGCGCCGGCGAGCTTGCCGGACGCTTCACGGAGGACGACATCGACGCTCGGGTCGGTCGGCCTGACGAATGCGGCGAGCAATTCAGGTGCGGCATCGATTCCACCCCAGTGAGAGGGCGGCAGCAGGTTGACCTCGATCTTGCTTTCGGTCGCGGGATGGCCCTCGGCTTCCACCCGGATGTGCAATTGGGCGCGTCTGGAGGCGGTGATTGCCGTCAGGAACGCGGGATCGAGCTTCAAATCAAGGCTGCGGATATGATGGATGGCCTTGTCGGCGATGCGGTCGATCCGCCAAACACCGGGGGTCACAAAGGCAGGCTCAGAGCTGAGGTGGACAGATACGCCGCTGACATCGGAGCCCAGGTCGTTTTCGACCGTAAGCTCCCGGATGATCGGGATCGCATTCTGGTAAAAAGCGACATTGATGTTCTCTGTCGCCGTGCAGCTGATCTTCACCGTCCGTTGCCCCCTCTCGGGTCCTCGCTGTGGCCTTTTTTGTGTCGTTATCGGCCAAATCAGTCTTTGAGGCAGGTATTAGCAATTTTGAGGCCGCCGGCCCAGTCATGTCGGCGCCACAGCGTTAACGAGATCCGGCTTGTGGATAGCAAGGTGTCGGTTTTGACCAGATCACCAAACCCCAAGGATTCAAATCGGGCGATTTCGAGTTCGGAATCAACGCCATTTCAGTGAATTTCGAGGCAATTGGCCACTTTCAGGTAGGGCTATTAGGTTGCGAGGGTCGCCGTTTTTGGGAGCGGCGACGGCCGCTCCCGCAACCCAGAAGCCCGCAGAAAGAGATGCCGTCATGACTTGCCCGACCTGTCAGGGAGACCGGTTCGTCAACACCAACGCCAATTCTCCGGACGTCCCGTGCCCGACTTGCTCTGCCCCGAAGGGACCCAATGAATCCGTTCTGCGCAACGCCCGGACGCCTGCTGCACTTGCCTGGGTGCTACGCGAGGAGATCGAGATCTCCAGGGAGCGGCTGCACGGCCTGACGCTGGACGATGCCGCTCAGGAAGTTGCTGACCTGGACACGCTGCGGAAGCTCCTCACGGAGCTCGGAGGCAACCCGGACGAAATCGCCAAGATCCAGGCCGATCTTACGGAGATGAGCAACGGCGTTAAGGCGCGGCGTCGCGCTCGCTACGATGAGATCCATGCCCAGGCGTATGCCGAGTATGAGGCCCTCAAGGGCAAAGTTGTGTTGCTCTCCGAAATCGAATGCTATGACGAGAGGTCCTTTAGCGAAACGGTCTACTGCGACCCGCCGGCGATTGCCCGCATTGTCCCGTATTCCTCCGAGACACAGGCGCGTCAATGCATCGAGCGATGGATGGACAATACCCATTGTGAGCCGGTCTTCGACATCGTCCTCCTGGAACCTCACCCTGCGTTTGCCGGTGGTGGTCTGCGTCCTTCCTGGGTGTTCGGCACCTCTTACGCCCTCGACCGCGCTCCCCCGGAGATTGCCAAGATCGCGATTGCCGACGCGGCGACACAGGCTCAGTACGCAGACGCCAGCGGGCTATCTGACGACGAGTGCGCGCCGCCGCCGGCGCCGGCTCCGTGAAATCTGCTGCCATGAGCAGTCAAGCTTCAGGAGCCGATGCGGGCTCGCTCGCAAAGCGTTTGCGGCACGCTATGGTGACTATGCAGAATGACGATTTGAGCGCGCCAGGCAGCGACAAGCGTGCGCGCCACATTGCGCGTACAGACGCCTTGCTGGACGCTGCCGAGTTCCTTGAGGAGCTTGCTCGGGCCGCCGCGAGAAACGGAGCTGCCGCATGCAACGAGATGTCCAAGTGAGCCTTAACCGATCGCCAGAGACCGGTCGGATCCATTGCTGCGTGCCTTTCTGCCGGCGCACGACGGCCCAGCCGTTCAAGGAATGGATTTGTCACGTTCATTGG
Source organism: Bradyrhizobium sp. USDA 4341 (assembly GCF_054063755.1). Lineage (NCBI taxonomy): Bacteria > Pseudomonadati > Pseudomonadota > Alphaproteobacteria > Hyphomicrobiales > Nitrobacteraceae > Bradyrhizobium > Bradyrhizobium sp. USDA 4341. The sequence continues at coordinate 1,108,382 of NZ_JBSSGO010000001.1, forward strand.
CCGATGGTCCCTCCTCGCCTCAAGGCGAAGCGGCGCATGGCTAAGCGGATCGCCAGTCATGCGCGACAACGCTTCGGCCGCCAGATGCAGCGTCAGGGTGGCTATTTCGATCCGCAGTGGATTCGTGTAGAGGCTGCGCTCCGGCTCCGTGAGGCCCTCTGGGAACGCTGCAAGCGCGCCGCGATCGAGGCTGCCGCCGGTTTGAGGTGATCTGTCGATCCGATCAGGCAGCCAGTCGTTCGACTGCGCTCGCGACGGCATGGCCTACCACCGCAACCACGAAGCCGACGCCGCCGGCGACGCTCGCGCAAACTGCGGCGCAGCCGATGGGTGTCCTCGCGATGCCGTGGCGCAGGCATGATGCACACTCGTCCAGCAAACACGAAGCCGAGAAAACTACGGATAGCGCTGAATTCTGTTGAGACTATGGGCTGCCTGAAGGATCCTCGACAAACTATGATGGCAAGGATTCGCGTTTCGTGCGCTGGTGCATGCCTCGTTGCGACTTTCCGTGCGAGCCGCCAAATTGCCTGATGAAACGGAGATTTTCCATTATGACGACGAACGACATCAAGCTGGCGAAGTCTGACCTGCCCCGGGAGGATTTGTCGCGCCGCCTGGTGGTCCCCGGAAAGATCGGCGTCGCCGGTCGCGCGCCGCGCGCCGCGCATCAGGTGGCGGCCGCCGTCGGCTTGCCGCACAAGAACGCCTGGATCTCCACATTTGCCGCAGATGGAGTGCTGAAGGGCGGGAAGCTTCGCCTCGAGACACACGTCATCAGCGCGCTGACGGGAGTGTCCCGCCCTCGTTCGGCCGACGCCGATATTATTACTGTGTGGCCACTGACGAGCAGCGCAGCGGTTTCCGAGGTTCTGACCGAACTGCTTCATTCTGGACTGGATGCAGGCAAGGCCACGGATGTTCGTAAGTTTGCCAGTAAAGTCGCAGCGTCGCCCGATGGGTTCGTGCTGGCTGGACGCGGGCATGGGAAGCGGAATGCAACGGCCCTGCTCTCGTTATTCCGGGAAGTCGAGGTCGATCATCAGGGCAGGCTTTCCTACCATGTGCATATTGAGGAACTCTTCGATGTCTCCGGCGGCAAGGTCACTGCGGCCTTGAGCGCCGTCTTTGGCGTTCAGGCTGAAGCGGATCTTGCCACCCTCGCTCATGCTGCAAAGGCGGCCGGAAGCCATGGCTCAATCCCGATTTTGTGCGAGAGCAATAACGTGGACACGCATGAATGGTGCGAGCCTCTCGGCGAGGTGATCGAAGCTGCTTCCGAGCGTGTGGCCCGAACCAAAGCCTTCCGGGACGCCATTGGGGGCGAGGTCGAGTTCGAGATCCCCAACGTCGCTTGTTATCTCGTCAGTTAGGAAGCTCAATTCCCTTCCCGCATTCAAGGCCATTTTAAGGGCATCAGTTCCGGCCTATGGTTCTGCCCGCCTATCTGGATCGTTGCGATTGCAGACGCCCTCCGCTAGGGCCGCATAAAAAGCGATAGTATTAATCATCCAAGCAACTCCGTACTAAAGCCCGTCGTGAGCGTGCGTATAGTAGAATTCGTCGTTTTCAAAAAAGAGGTCGGGCCCTTGCGGCGCTCGAGGATTATCCCGCGGTTGCCCTACGACCAGTTCCCCATTGATCCGCCAGACGACACGATGAGAGTCGAAGTCGCCGACTATCGCTTTGGTCTCGCGATCCAGGATGTCTCCCATCCAGTGACAAGAGAGAAAGCCACGCAAGTCTGGCGAGGTATCGATGTCGAAGGATAGATCTTGTTGCCCGAACTTCTTTTGATCGAGCGGCTTTCGATAAGGTTCATCGGACGTTGGAAAAAATGCCGGCGGCCTGAGATCACGTGGTCCCGCGCCTGCTCTCGTCGGAACGGTCTGCGGAAAATTCGCGATGTCCGAGCCCCAGACGAAGGTTCCCAAGTTGTAACCTTCGAACAGGTACTGGTCCCGTCCTCTCCCGAGCAGGGCATAACGCAAATAATTAACTGGCGGATCGCCCGCCTTGGGCGCTTCCCGAGTCGGAGCGAGATTTCCCACGCCTGAGAACATGTACCAATAATGGGGACGGTCGGAGGGCCACACGGCTCGAACGAGATCCTTGATCTCTGGCGGTAGCGCTACGCGGCGCACGCCGCCGCAAAGAAACGGAATTCCTTTCTTGACCCGGTCGTCGTAAGTGAATCCAAAAGGATGCGTGACCAGCTTGGACGGACGAAAACCTTCCGCTGCATGATCCTCCCAATCGATAAATTCGCGCTCTGTTGCCGGACCGATCGATGCGCCGTTGAAAGTGATCTTCGCCAACGGAGAGTCGTAAGCGTCCTCGCTGGCGTACATCCAGCCCTGGACCATCGTGTCGGCGTCGTCGAACCATTCCGTCCACGGGAGGATCGGCCCCTTGGGCCAGCCGCTATGGACCGACCATTGGCCGCAATACTGCGGGATGTGTACCGAGATCAGGTGATGGTCTGCCGTTACCTTCGGGAAGATTCCAACATTCCAGAAGAAGCTGCTGGGGTTGAACTTGCCGGGACCCAGTCCGATTGAGCTGTTGTCGACGTCGCGTGCATATTGAGGATCACATGGGCGGACGAGGTCAAACTTCACCTTCTCGCCGGTGGCCTTGACCGTGTACTCAGCCGTGAACCGGAAGAACGGCGGCTTCGGCGGCACCGTTCGAAGCCCGAATTGCGCTTGTGCAACGACGGGCAACAACACAGAGCCAGCAAAGATTGCGGCTGGCGTTGCTGAAGCGACTAACCGGCTCAGCCATGTAATTCCTAAACTCACCATCATTCGCCCACGCTCTCCCACGTCTTAGTTGACGTGTTCTAGCGCGGCTCGGATCAAAGGTTTGAGGGTCCTTCTCCTCTAAGCTGTGGAGATGCTGGGGCCTCCGGATCCCGACCTTTGGAGCGTCCTTTCGAGTACTCCGACCTGTGGTGTCCCGCCACTTGGTGAGCCAATCCGATGAATTGCACCTGCTCGGCATCGTGCTCCGCACAATCAGTCGACCTGAATCGTGAGCTCGTTGATCGCCTGGTATCCCCAGGCGTCAGTCACCGTGAGATCGAGGACGTAAGTTCCCGCCGCGGTGGGTACGCCCGTGATGACGCCGGTCGCTTGGTCCAAGGTGAGACCGGGCGGCATTTTCTGATCCATCTGCAAGGTAAACCAGTAGCCCGAGCCGTTTGGTCCTGGCTTACCTGCGGAGGCCAGTAAGGTCGCAGAATAGCTCGAACCGATCGTCGCCAACGGAAGGCCGGTTGTATCGAAAGAAAGGCCGTCCACGGTCTCGATAAAGTACGGGCCTAGCGCCGGAGACGATGCGCACTGACCGCCATTGCTGTCCTGTGGCGTCACGAACATTGGTCCGTTGTTGCCAGCGACGGTTGGGGCACCGAGGGGCAGGCCCACCGACGCCTCCCAGGAAACGCCGTCCGGGAGCGGAGCGCCGCTGATGGAATAGCCGGTGACGGCACCATTGTTGGGCGAGAACGCCGTTGCCATCACCCCGTAACCTACCTCGGCACCAGGACCGATGGCTCCAGTGGCATAACAAGCCCCATCCGTAGCCACCGAAATGCTGAGCGGTACCTGAGCGGATTCGATAGTCACCCCCGCGGAATTGCTCGCTACGAACGTCAACATCCATCCGCCTGGCGTCGTTGGTGAACCCGTAATTGCGCCAGTCGCCGGATTCAAAGTCAGGCCGGGCGGCAGCACACCGGAGCCGACGCTGTAGGTGAACGGGCCCGGACTGCCCGAGGCAACGACCGACATGTTCATCGGCTGGCCAATGCGGCCATACCCAGGGTTCGGGCTTGTGTCGACGGTAAATGTCGAGACGACAACGTTACCCTGATCGCTGTAGCCGCTGGGTTGATCCGGATGAGAGACGTCGACCACAACGACGCGCAGCGGATAAACGCCGGGTGCGGATATTGATCCCGAAATCGTGCCGGACAATTGGTCGACCGTCACGCCGGTAGGCAGAGGTTGTGTCGCGTCCGGATGGAATTCATATGGGCCGGTGTTGTAGCCGCCGGAGCCTTCGAGGGTGATTGCGAAAGGTTGGTTGACACCGACGCGTACCGGAAGAGCCACCGAAGTGAAGGCGGCCGAGACCGGATCGACCTGGGTCCCCGAAGCTTCGACGAGGATAGAGAACGCCGGCGAAATCGCGGTTGTGCCCTGGCTGTCGGTGACGCGAATTCGCAGGTTGTCGAAGCTTCCGGCTGTCGTTGGAATGCCCGAGATAAAGCCTGATGCGCCGAGCGTCAGTCCTGGAGGCAAAGATCCAGACACGACGTCATAGTTGTATCCCGTTTCCGTCCCGCCATAGGCTTGCGGTTGGCTTGCCTGGTAGAACGTTCCAACCGTGGCATTGGCGTCCGGGATGCCCGTAATCGATAGCGGACCGAAGATGTGGACCCGCACCGGCGACGTCGACGCCGTTGCGCCGAACGTGTCGGTGACCGAGAAGGTCAGCGTCTGATCGTAGTAGTCGTAGGGAAGTCCGGAGAATACGCCCGAACTCGCGTTCAAGAGCACGCCCGGCGGGAGCTTGTCGGCGCCGGACCAGGTGAACTGATAGCCCTGACCGGACCCGCCGGCCGCGGCGAGAGTCAAATTCATCGCAGTGCCGATATAGCCGTTTGGAATTGTCGGCGTTGCGATCGTCAGTGCTGGGATGGAAACCGTGATGGTGACCGGCTGCGACGTTGCACTGGCGCCGTGTCCGTCCGTGACCTTGATCTGGATGTCCGTGAACGTCCCGGCCGCGGTTGGAATGCCCGTTAGTGCCCCCGATGGCGACAGCTCAATCCCGGATGGCAACGCTCCGGCGGCGATCGCGAAAGTGAACTGGCCGTCGCCGCCGGCCGCTGCAAACTGGGCAGAATATTGCTGCTTGTAGGTGGCGACTTCGGCAGGCGAACCTGAGATAGACACCGGCATCGGGTCAATGACGTTGAGCGTCGGGGAGCTCTCCGCTGAGAATCCGTTCACGTCGGTGACCCTCACGGTAAACGTGCATGCGCAGGCCATTGCCGGTGTCCCGGTCACTTCGCCGCTTGATGGATTGAGGTTCAGGCCTCCCGGCAATACTCCATCGCTGACCGTGAAACTGTAGGGTCCAACGCCGCCAGCTGCGGTGAATTGAGCGCTCTGATAGACGTAACCGGTGGTGCCTTGCGGAACGGTTGCGCTCAACGTCAGCGTGGGGGCAACCGAAATCGAGAACGGCGTCGATGTCGCCGTATTATCGTGCGTGTCGGAGACTGAGACCGATATGGGTCCGTATTCGCCGGCCGCAGATGGGGTGCCTGCAACATTGCCCGAGGCGTCGACGGTCAACCCGGGCGGAAGACTGCCGGCTGCAGAGATCGAGTAGCCACCGGCCGCATATCCGCCGGTGATCGAGGCTCCCGCGGCATAGGGTTGGCCGATCATCGCGTGGGGTGCAGCCGAAAGCGCGATTACCAATGCAGGATCGTTGCTGGGCCCGACGATCAGATCATAGGCGTACGAGGTCGTCAGTCCGGAGGCGTCGCTCGCGTGCACCACGATCGGGAAACTGCCGCGGGCCACAGGGACCCCGGAAATGCTCGCCGCAGTCGCACTCGGGGTGAAAATAAGCCCGGCCGGCAACGACCCCGTGATCGTGTATGGCTGCGTGCCGCCTTGGAGCTGGAAGTAGGCCGCATATGGTGAAGCCACCGCAGCAGAGGTCGGCGCGTTGACGGGAGTCAAACCGAACGTCTCGACCGCATTCACCGCGAGAGGCGCCGTCGCAATCTCTCCGGTCGCGCTGTCTGTGCCCGCGATGACGGCCTGAGAAAAGCCCGGGGCGGTGATCGTCCCCGTCAGGCCACCGGTCGCCGGGTCCAAGGCCAGGCCCGGCGGGGAGCTGACCAGATTGCACTTCGAAGCTCACGGGGCCTTGGGCGTTCAGTACCCTGGTCGTGAAGGTGTAGCTACTACCTGCGAAAACCGTGGAAGGGCCATCGATCGCGATCGCGAATTTGCCATCTGCCCCGGGTCCGCCGGACATGTAGGAGAAGGCGCCCGACATGCGGAAATAGCTGAATGGTGCCGGATCGGCCTCGGTTGCAACCGCGGCTCCCAGCGTCACCAGGGTCGCAATGGTCCCCGCTATCTGCCTCAGGCTCCGCATGTGAAGATCACCTTTGTAGTAAACGAATCCTTGAACTAATCGCGCAACGTAGATCAAGGAATCGTGAGGGACAAGGCGCGCTGCGCGAGCTGGGCGGATTTGGGCCGTTCGCTGTTGTTTTCCCCGCGCGTCCCCATCAATGGCAGGCTTCCAGTCGGCAGCGCATGGCCTTTGCAGACCCCAGGTGTAGGCTTGCTCGCAGGACGGCACCGTCGTCCTGTTGATTGGAGCGTTGGCACCGTCACGCACGTCGATTGCTCGCCGCCGGTCAGCGCAATGCGCAAATTTGGAATTGCTCAATGTCCAGACGACGCAGATACAATCCGCACTGGAAGAGCCGCCCGCGGGACGCCCGCCCGGCCGCCGCCACCCCGGAAGCCCGCTCCTATCGCTCCGGTTCTCAATCTTTCACCATTGGCACCGTGTTCGCGGCTTCCCGCCTGGGAACGCAGGGGCCGGGCCATCCGCCGGCGGAGGCTTCGTTTGAGGAGCGCCTCGCTCCCTACACCGGCCTGGTCGACGGCTTGCTGCGCCAGGCGGCCGAGCACCTGGGCGGAAACGTCGACGTCTCGTTCATGAAGGATGATTTTCAACGGTTCATCGCCGAGCGCATGCTACTGACCGGGATGAGCGCGCTGCTGTCCAGTAATGCCGGTTCCGCCCGGTGTTCTGAATTGCTCGAGCATCTGGTCGAGATGATCGAGGATCGGCGCAAGCGGCGCCGCCCCGAGTTCTCCGGACCCTCGCTGAATGGGCCGATGCGGCAGGCGATATCCGATCATGCCTCGATGATGCCCCGGGCGTTCCAGGCACCTTAGGCCGGTTCGGCTTGTTCGACCCAAGGACTCGCGTTATCCTCCTATAATCGAATCCTTGGGTCTTGAAGGCCTCAATGGAGGCTCTTGTCCGTGTCCAGCATTGATCTTCCGGCTCGATCAGGCCCGCACCTCGGCTCCATGTCGACCCCGCGGGGCGCCTGGAAGGGCAAGCACCTGCCCTGGGTGATCGCCCACCAGATCATCGCTTCCGCGCTCATCGTTGGCTGGGCCCGGCTCTTGTGGTGGGCCGGCCGGCATTGCGGCAGCTTTTGAAGCTTCGGCGCGTGGAGCCGACCTTTCCGAAGTTTGGCGAGGTCGCGATTGCTCGACGCTGTTTGTTGCTGGCTGGAGCAATCAGCCTGCCGCTCTATTTGTCTAGATGCGCATCCACGCGAGCTTGTCCGTCCTGATCTACCCGCCAGAGGCGCATGCGCCGATCGATCCAAACGAAGCTTGCTTCGCGGTCGGGATTCCATACTTGCTTGAGTTGGACGACATCGCGGTCGCTCGCTGAGCCGAGCTGAGCGCGGACAATTCGGTACCAGCGCCGACGCAAAACTACGCCGACGTCTCGTTCAACCTGCAGGCTTGCCTCAAGCATCGGCATCACCCCAAGGATACCTTTCGCAGGTCTCCGCAGTAAGGCCTGTTAACGTCTGAGCCGGACCGGCTTGCCCCTATTACGGGCTCGGCCCCGAGGACTTGGTCTCTCGCATGCTTCGCTGGAGACGCGCCATGATCTCGAAGGCTATGGGTAGCCCGCCCTGTTCGGAGGTCAGCCGTTTCGCCCAAGCGGCGAGTTCCAGAGCACCTTCCCGCTCCAACACATCGGGAAGCGCTTTGAGAGACGTCTCGTCCAGGCGTTCCGGAATGCAAGCGTCCGGGAACTCGCCGTTCCCGACGATGCGCGCCATGATATTCCACTCGGCCACCAATTGACGGTTAACCTGCAGCGCATGAAGCTGCTGAGGCAGATAGGAGTTTGGGCTCAGCACCCGGATGATCGGGACGGCTTTCCCGATCAACTCCGAGGTTATCAAGGTCCCCGGCGCCGCCCCGTCGCCTACGATTGGAGCGGCGATCTCGCGCTTCATGCGCGCGCGACGTTCCGCAAGATCGGGAGTAAGGCTGCCGTCGAGGTAGACGTCGCGCTCGGCGTCGAAGAACAGGTCTTCCCAGCCATCTCCAATCCCAATCGAGGCGAGCATTCGGACATCGAGGTTCTCGCGGCGGAATTCTTCGAAAATGGCCCGCCGGCCGAGAGCTAGCAGTCGGTCTCGTCCCTCTGTGATGTCGCCTCCTCCGAGATGATTGATGATCGCGATCATAGGCCACCAATTTGGGCCGGCAATCAGCTGGCTCGGGATGCCCCGCGTCGACGTCGGCTCATAAGGCGCAATGAATGGTTGCTCATCATCGCCCTCCAGGAGTTCGCTCTCATCGTCGACGATTCCCAGGGCATTAATCCAGCTGTCTCGGACGGAGACCGGGCGAAGCAAATCGAGCAACACGGCCCGATAGGCCTGCGCAACTCGCTCGAGCTCGCTTCGTGGCAGGGTCTCCCGTTGCGCTTCGGCTTTGCCATCGAGTTGGATCATCGGGTGAAAGGTAAAAACCGAGCCATTCAACGACGGGGAGACCATGACGAATACGTCCGGTTCGGGTGACGTGAGAAGCCAGTACCCGCTCAGGTCCTTTCCGCTGTCACCGCCAATGGAAGCATATCCAAAGCGCCGAGCCATGTAGGTGTATAGGCGACCGTAGTCAGCATCCTTCAGCGGTGTGGTTTCTGCGATCAGGTCGTCGAGCGCTTCCCTTTCCAACACCGGGTTGTCGTAGTCGTCGAGCGACCTGACGCTCTTGAGCTTTCCGCGGTTGGTCGCCAGCGAGGCTACAAACGCTGGGTCCGGCATCGCTTGCGGGTCTCTTGTTCTGAGGTCTTCACGCTTCTACTCCTGAGCCACGCTACGACCTTCGCCGACTTTCCGGCGAGCGGCAACGTGGAGATTGTTGCCCTCCAAACGAATCCTTGAAGGCGCGGGAGCCCCTCGAACCAGCCCATTCCTGGGGACGCGTGTGGAAAACTCCGGAGCGGCCCCCGCCGGCATGCCTCTTCCGATCTTCCTCTCCGGTGTTTTCTACAATAACGAAGTTGAAATCGTTCCGATCCGGAGTTCACCCTTACAAATGCTTCTTGCCAGCATCACCCTCTCATCCGAGCGAGCCCGTTGGTTTGCCGAGCAGAGCGACCCCCTCACCGCATCCGATCGTGGCTATGTGGCGCGATCGGTGGTTCGGGAGTCCTTCAAGGATAAAATGCGTACCTATCGCGTGTTCGAACGTGACGGCTTGATGCGCATTATTGGCGCTATGCGCAGCAACGACGTTGTGGACCCGCGCCAGGCGGCAGATAGCCTGAATTCGTCGGTGGCGTTCTCCCCCTTCGATGTCGAGGTCGGCCAGGAACTCTGGCTCGATGTGTTGGCCTGTCCGCTGCTGAGCGTCAGGGACGATGCCAGCAAGCGCCGTACGATCGACGTTGCCCAGCATCGTCATAACCGCTTCGGAAAGCCCTCCGCTTACAATCGATGGCTGATGGAGAAGCTGCGTGACCCGGTCACCGGGTGCGAGCCGCTGACCGTGTTCCGGTTCACCTCCACGAAGCGGATGGAAGTGTTGCGCAAGCGCGAGAAGAAAGATCAGCCGGTCGACGTTCATAGCTTCGAGGCGCCAATGTTCGCCGGCACCATCAAGGTGCGCGTGGTCGACCAGATTGCCTTCGAAAGGTTCCTGGTCGAAGGCGTCGGCCGCATGCGTGCCTTTGGTTTCGGTGCTCTTCTGCCCAAGGAGGCTCTCGATGACCTGCTCGTCAACTGATGACATGCGCTGCGGTGATCCGCTTCGCCGCCTCTTTTTCGAACGGGTGGGCCGCTATTTCGAGAACGAAGGGCAGGCAACGCGCGGGGACGGCGCCTGTGAGATCTGCGGCGAGCTACTCACTGATGCGGTGATCTCTTCCAAGCGCGCGGTGTGTCGCCCGCAACGCTCGATCGGCCAGGAGCGCGTTCGGCCGGCAGAAGGTCAGCCGCTGAAGGTCGGCGTTCCACTTAAGATGATCCGGGACGAGAAGTCGAAGAGGGAAAAGCCGTCGGCGAAGAACAAGTTATCCACCTTGGGCGGCATTGCACTGATTGCGCCCGACCGCACCTTTGTCGCAGCCAACGTGATTCCGGTCTTGGAGCTCCCGATCGACATGACGGCCGTTCCGGTCGAACAGGGTATTTATCGTCGCTTCCTGCGCGAGTTTGTCGCCAATCCACCGCCGACACCATTCCTCCTGATTATGTGGACTCGCAAGAACACGATCCCGCTCGCAATGACCGAATCGCTGTCGCGGACGATCATTTGTGGCGATGACGTGCCGCAGATCTTCGACATGAGCGAGGTCGAAGAGATGATGGTCATCGCCAATCACCTGGGCTTTCAGAATTTTAGTGACGCATGCTGGCTGCGTAACCGCATTCAACGAGAGACTGATCCGAAGAAGATCGAGAAGAACAACAATGACCTTGGTTGCCTGCTCGGCAAAGGGCTGGCTATGCGGGACTTCAACCGCCTGCCCTCCCCGACCTCGACGGTCTTCGACATTGTCGCGATGGTCTGTGGCCCCAATGTTCAACTCGAAGCCAAATCCGAGGCCGCTTGATCCGGACAGACGAGCATCAATCCAGCAACAGATCTTCAAGTCAACAGCTTCGTCTGACTGAGACGCAAGCTCGAAACCAAAGGAATTCCAGACCATGAATATCGCAGTCGATACCGCAAAAGACCTCGCCTCCGCTCAACCCGTCGACACCTATGTCGACTTCATCATGGAAGGCGTAATCACGGCCGTCAGCACGATCCACGTTTCGAGTGCCGACGTCCAGGGTCGATCCGAACAGGGTGTCATCCGCATTCCGCGCATGACGGCCGGAGGTCCGGTGTTCATACCTGCCGTGAAGGGCGAGACGTTCAAGGGGAACGTCCGCGCGCATAGCGTGCTACTTGCTATCGCGATCCTGCGCGAGCGCACCATGAGCACTGCCATGCCGTTCGACCCGAAGGCGTTCTACAGGCTCGACATCGGCGGCGTGAAAGGGAGTGGCAAGCAGAGCCCGGACGATATTCTTCTGATCCAGGCGACACGCCGTCGCAATCCGATCAGCGCACTGTTCGGCATGGCGGAACCCTACTGGATCGGCGGGAACGTTGAATTCGGCCACGCCCTCGCAAATGACGAGAGGGCTGCCGGTCAGGTTCCGGGGGGTGCGCGGGCCGACAAGCTGCAGCGCGATCCCGCCCTGCTGGCGCAATTCTCCGAAGAGGATCAGCAGGGTTGGCTTTCCTATGCCCACGTCAACTCGCAGATGTCGGCGAAGAAGAAGGATGTCAAGGGGCTTGAGGACGAACTGAAGAAGCTTCGTCGCCAGGAGAAGACCGAAGCAGTACTCGCACAGATTGCCTCCCTCACTTCGCGTATCGAGACCATGAAGAAGGAGGTCAAGGACACCAAAGCCGGAGAGATCGTCGACGAGACCATCTCGCGTCCGCTCGATGCGAAGAACGGGATCCTGCCGGGCGCTGAACTCCAGCAGAAGCTCCGCGGTAATCGGCTTACGCTGCAGGAATTCGGCTTCTTCCTGAAGACTTTGGAATTGCTGTCCGATCGGCCGCGTATTGGCGGTCATACCGGTCGCGGCTTTGGCGAATTCAAAGCGGAATGGCAGCTGCGCCTTCGCTTGAGCGACGGGATTGTCCGCCCGACGTGGATCACCGCCGGCGAAGTCAAATTGAGCGAGACCAACTTCGTTCTCCCCGAACATGAGGTCATCTCCAAGGCGCAGGCCGCGTTCGAAGCGCTGCGCACGGACCCGAAGGTCGATTTCGGCTACGCCGTCTGAGCCTTCTTCGCGCCTGCATCCTGTTTCTTTCGTAGGACTCACAATGGTAACCCTGACCGAATGGAAGTCGCTGCAAAGCGATCCCCTCGCCGATTATTTCGCCGATGGGGGACCGCTCCGGCGCTTTGCGGGCAATCATTACGCTTATTCTGATCTTCAGCATCGATACGCTCAAGCCGTTCGGGAGGTCTGCGTTGGCGCTCCCGGAATGGTTCGTTTCCTGGAGGCGGAGCCTGGCGTTGGCAAGTCGATGGGGTATGCGGGCCCCGCCCTGATCCACGCGACGCTGACGAATCGTCGCGTTCTGATCTCGACATTTACGAACTTCCTCAAGCGTCAGATCGCGTTTGGTGACGGCCCCACGACTGCCGAGGCAGTAGCAGCCTTCACCGGGCAACGGCGCAGGACGGTCGCAATGCGTCATTCCTATCGAGAGTTCGCGAGCCCGGTGCGTGCGGCGCGTCTCGCAGCTGCGATCCGGGTCGAGAACGGCCATCAGGCGACGCCTGCCGCGCTAGCCCTGGAGTCGCTTGCGCAGTGGACCCTTGCCGAAAAGGAGTTCGTCCGGGAGGTAAATGATTGGCGTGCCATCGTCGACGACGGTCGCGGGCTGGTTTCCACCTGGGAAGAGGAATTTCCGGCACTGGCGGTCGAACTGCCGAAGGAGGATGCCGATCTCTGGTGTGTCGATCCGAGTGAGCCGGATGACCTTCTGATCAAGCTGGTCTACGATGGTGCGGTCTTGAATGCCGACGTCGTGCTGTGTTCTCACGCCGCTACGATTTTGGACATGAAGCTCGGCGGTCGCCTCCTTGGTGGTCACGGGGATCCTTTCGCCGTCGCCGTGATTGACGAGGCTGATCGGGTCGAGGACGCCGCGCGTACGGTTCTCAGCACCAAACTCGCCATGCGTTCGCTGGAACGCACCTTGATCACCGTCCGTAAGGCGACGGCGGACTACCGCGATTTGTTGCCGCGCGAGTCTGCCAAGGACCTCAATGAGGCTATTGCCTATCACGCGAAGACGTTCGGGCAGCTGACCCTGCTGGCGGAGCGCCTGTCGGAGGAAATCCGGGCCAGTCGCGCCAGCTCCTCTCGGCTTGCGGTTACCGGCCAGGAGAAATGGTTGCCTACGATCGTAGCCGCAGCCCGGGGCGCCGGCGAACTCAGCGAGATCGTCTATGATGCAGGCATCGTCGAGTTGCGTCCTCTGGTGGAGGTACTCGCCGCTCGCGCTGACGATGCCGACGCCTTCATTGAAGCTGTCAATGACCCCCGGACCGCCAACGGCCGCCCCTTTATTACCTTCAGTCCGATCCGGACTGAGCCGAGCTTGACGGTCGATGCCAAGTTTGCCGGCAGACTGCTCAATCGTCTGTGGAACGGAACGAAGTCGAACGGGAATCGCCCGCTGGCGGATGGTGTAGTCGTCACGTCTGCGACGTTGTCGGAACCTGGTTCGCGTGGCCCGCGCCGGTGGCGGCAACTTGCCAACGACATCGGTCTCGGAATCAATGACTTTGCGCGGTTTGACGTCGCTGGTAGCACCTCATTCGCACCCCGACAGCATGCTTCTCTTGATTTCGTGCTTGCCGATCCTCGCGCCCCAGTTCCGAGGACGACGGAAGTGGTCGATCCTGCAATTCGTTTTCAGGCGAGGATGATCACAGAGGCTGCGGGTCGGCCTAACCAGGACGGCCGTTGCAAGGTCCTCGTTCTCACTACGAATTTCAGGGACGCCGGCCTGCTTGCAGAAGCGTTGGAAGATGCTGGCGTGACCGAAAGGCTTATCGTTCGAACCCAGCGGATGTCGCTACGCAAGGCGATCTATGCTTACGAGCGTACTAAGGATGCCATCCTGATCACACCGGGAGCCTTCCAGGGCCTGGATCTGCCTGGGCAGATTGATCATGAGGTCATCTGCCGACTGCCTTATGCGCCGCCGGAGGATGAAGGCGGCGCGACCAAGGAGGATTACCTGGAATCGGAAGGCTACCGCTATTCGGATAATCGAGTCCGCATGATGGGCAAGCTGAAGCAGGCCTTCGGGCGTGTTACTCGCCGGCGCAATGACAAGGCGACGGTCTGGGTCGCCGATCCGCGGTTTCCGCTTCCGCCCCAGGCCGAGATGCGCCTTGGCTTGAGCTCTCTTCACTCGCGCAATCGCGGCCTGCATGAATGCGTTCCGGCTCGTTTCCGGCAGGCGCTTGGCGCCTGCGAAGTGCTGCTGATCGATCAGGTGGCCGAGAAATCGAAGCGGCGTGGCTGAAAGGGCAATTCAGATGAAGTATCGACCTTTAGTGGTGGTCGCTGAGATGGCCGGACCGCTGGTCCTGCGCGACCCCATCCATCTCGACGGTCTTCTGCTTGCCGCCCGCGAGAAACGCGACGGCATGGGTGCGCGAGGGGCCCCTTTCACTGCGCTGTCTCGTTGCGGAGAGGTCTATGCGGCATCGGCCGGCGTTCTTGTCGCCGAGGGCATCGGCGGCATTCTCGAAGATGTCGTGACCCGCACCAAGCGTCTCGATATGAAGCGCGACGGTCCCTACATTCGGCTTCCCGAGAACGCGAAAAAGGAAGACCGTGTAATTGGTCCGATGTCGCCCTATCGGAGCGAAATGCGGAAGGAACGGGTTCTCGGAAATGTCCGCCAGGTTGTCTGGCAAGCGCTCGGCGATGCCGCCGAGATCGAAGACCTTTTGTCCTATGTTACCTGTATCGGTAAGCAGTACGCGACTGGATGGGGCGAGGTGGCGGAATTTTCTGCTTTGCCGTCCGAAGCTGACCCGAAGCTCTGTGGGCTTGCAATCGGCGGTAAGGCGTCCCGCAATTTACCGGTTGGTATGCTCGAAGCGTTGGGGCTCCAAAGTGACATCGTGGTGAAGGGTCGTGTTGAACCTCCCTACGCCATGCTCGACGGCACCGTGGACATCGCGGCTCCTTCGTTGCGAAATCTGATCATGACAGAAGAAGAAGTCCGGGAGGCATTTGTGTATTAGCGGTCTGGTTGTTCGCGCCAGGCGCGGGTTAGCTGGTTCATATGTAGATTTTCCGGTGTTTTGGGGGAAGGTCTCGCCGTGGCCCCTGAGGGAAGAGTCTGTCCCACGCGTGCGTGGGTAAACCCTGGACTGCACGCAGCTGCTGCGTTTCGGTGAGTGTGTCCCACGCGCGCGTGGGTAGACCCCAGACGGCACGCACCAGCGCGTCGCTCGGAAGGTGTGTCCCACGCGCGCGTGGGTAAACCGCCGGTCCGGAAGCCGAAGGCGAAATGGGTCGAGTGTGTCCCACGCGCGCGTGGGTGAACCGTATTTTGAGACGCTCGCGAAATACCGATCGCAGTGTGTCCCACGCGCGCGTGGGTAAACCAACTTCCGCAACCGTGCGCAATGGCTTCTGAGTCTGCCCCACGCGTGCGTGGGTAAACCGTTCGTTATTGTCGAGCTGTCCACGCCCCCGCGTGGGTAAACCCTCGGTTCGGGTTCGCCAATCCGCACCATCTTTTGGTTCTCTCCACTCGTTCGGGGGTAAGCCGCAGTTTGAGCTCGCTCCCTCAGCGCCCGTATGGCGCATTCGAGCTGTTGCCCTAGCAAGACGTCATTGGCGATGACGAGACAGAGAATGTCGACATGTGGGTAGCTGCTGGTTCACCTCAGCAGGCGGTCGATCTGTTTTCCGCTTGCTGGGCGGTGGAGATTCCCGATCCAATGCTGATCTTCAAGCAGGCGAGCCGCGCGTTTTGAGCTGGGATGGCCGGCGGGATCACCATCTCGCGCCGACTGGGGCAGCCTTCCGATCGAGATGGCGACCGATGCGTACCGGTTTCTGGATATGCAGTCCTGACTCCGATTGGCGGCGGCTCAAGGCTGAGTAGCGGACGTCGCCGGCGTGGATGACGCTGGCTCTGCATAGCAGCCCGCGACAGGATCCCAATGGCGATAGTCAGACGGGTCAGGGAGCCACCACCCCTCCCCGCGCTGGGCACGAATCCTCCGCGAGACGTCAAAATCATACTCTTGCGACCAGGTCACTCCCGCGAGTTCGGGATAGGCGTCGGCGAGATCGGGGTTGTAGTCGATCGTCCACTCGGGTCGGTACCGACGAAAATCCGGACTGTCCTTCAGCAAAAAGCGAACGTCGTGGCCTTCCGAAAATTGATCGGCCGTCGCATCCAGGATAGAGCCGTCCGGCAACACGTTCCATACGTGATCGCCAATCGGCTCCAGAGACGGGGCGAGGTAGACGCCACCGACATTCGCCCACCCCCAACGACTGCAAATATACTCGGCGACGTCACCGCACTGACCACCGCAGCCGGCGGCCAGACGGAATTGCTGTCGGACGGTGCGAATTTCGAGAAGCATGTCGGAAGTTGGTTCGCTGTTCACTCGTCACCTTGAGGTTTGCTTGTGATCCGCCGCGGTGAGGTCCAATTGTCCGGTGCTGGCCTTCCAACCGTGCGGTGCCAGATTTCGTCGAATGAAGCCGGCGTGCCAAGTTGACCGCCAAGTGGCAGTCTTTCCGTGCGCAGCGTGCTGTCTGGCGCTGTCGCCCACGCTTGTGCCGATCCTAGATTTCGATGTTGCAGCCGAAGCTCCTGCGGTCATATCACCGCTGTAGTGGGTTTTCACCGGTAGCGAGCTGGCAGAGCCCTGGAAGCCACCGCTCGATGATTGCAGCAGGGAAGCCTAGCCTGATGGCTCCCTTCGGAGTGCTGGAGACCAGGCATCCGCGAGCGATGAGCTGCGAGATCACAGTCCGGGCCTGCCTGTCCTGATATCCCGTTAAATCCGTCGCCCGGGATCGCGGATATTCTCCGGCCAGGATTGCTTCTCGTAACAGGCGCCACGATCCTTTGGGCAATCGTTTGGCGTGGACCTCTTGCTCCGTCCAGAGCTCGACGCGGTTCATAAACGCTGCCGGCTCAAGCAAAGATCGCATGAAGTCGACCTGCTCGATGCAGGCCCCCAGGAAGAAACGGCAGAATTCGGCGAGTCCAGTTTCAGTCAATGCGCCGCGTCCGTCGAGATCGCCGCGCCGCGGCTGGTCTGCGGCTTGTAACAAACTCCTGTAGCGACCGACATTGTGGAAGAGTCCGCGGGAAACGGACCACAATTCGGATCCGACGCCTAGCTCTCGAAGCATCGCGTGAGACAGAAGGCGAGCGACACGGCCGTTTCCGTCAATGAATGGGTGGATCCATGTCAGGCGATGATGGCTAGCTGCGACAGCCAGGATCCGTTGCGTTTTGCTCAGCATGGGCGACGCGTAAGCCTCCTCGAACCGAGCAAGCAACATCGGCGCCACCGCCGGCTCTGGCGCGACGTGCCTGCCAACCTTCACGTGAAGCGTTCTGAGTTCGCCCGGCTCCATGCGAACCAGCGACTTCGTAGCGGGGAACTCGAACTCCCGAGCGCTTTTCGGGAGGCGACGAGAGAACTCACGATGAATCCACCTGATGCCTTCGACCGAAGCTGCGGGGAAAGGCAATGCTCCGCGATCGATCATTTGCTGAACTTCGACGTGCGCCCTCGCTTCGATCTGAAGGTCGCTCAGCCCTGGCTCAAACGAGTGGTCGTCCTCGAGCGCCCGCACGATGTCGACGAGCGGGACGACGTGCCCCTCAATCGCGTTCGAGAAATGACTGTCGACAGCCCGGATCAGGTTGCCAACGGATGTCTTCAAGGCCGGATTGAGGCTGCCGCTGTAGGAGCTGGATTTCTGAGCCAACTCCAGGATCTGATCGCCGAGCCCGGCGTCAAGCTCCGAAAGCATCGGCTCCATGTTTTCGCCAACCATTTTGCCGATCTTTTCCGTGAGTCTATAAGTTCTATAATGAATTGATTTATATGTATATTTTCGCCTTAGCTAGATCCTAGTTCGTACCTTGAAATGCCGATATCTTTGCCTCAACGCTTGAAAGCTGGTGGTTTTCTCCACGCTGCTCTTGCAGTAGCCGGATGTATCCATGCTCGGGCATGACAAAGCCTACCGGAAGCATGATTGGCCCAGATGGTATGGCGCTGTGGACAGCTGTCCTCAGCGAAGTGGAGCCCTTGCCTGGCAAGGTGCGCCCGATCGCGCCGACGACGATGGAGCCGACAATCGAAGCTTCGGTCGCCGTCGTTCCGCTCCCTTCCCTCTCCCGGGCTCGGCTCGCGATCAAACGACTACCTGATACCGAACGGCGGCGCCTCGGACGCCAGGGGCAATCGTTCGACGCCTGCTTCGATCTGCACGGGTTCACCCATGAGCAAGGTCATGCCGCGCTCAAGGCTTTCCTGCTGAGAGAGCATGACCGGGGCGCTCGTACGGTCTTGGTCATCACTGGCAAGGCCAATGGCCGGGGTCGGGAAGCCTCATTTCGGCGCGACGTCCCACACTGGTTTGAACATCGCGATCTCCAGGAAATCGTAGCTGCGTTCGCGCCGGCCCATTCGCGGCACGGCGGTGACGGCGCCCTCTACGTCCGCCTCAGGCGGCTCAATCGATCGCGGGCATGATCCGCCGACTTGTGGACTTGAGCGCCCCGAAGTTGGCAGCTTTCAACTTGAGTGAATTAAGATTCATTGAAGCTGGCAGCTCTCAACTTTTCAGATCCCTCGCCCACACGTACTCGGCTGCACCATTTCTGCCCCATCAGGCCGGCTGCTGTGACCTGGACATTCAGTTTGCTGACGGCGAGAGGGTGGTTGGCAGCTGCCAACAGGCCAGTTCCAATTTGGCAGCAGGCTGTTGCAATTGGGGGCAGCGGACACCAAGCTAAAATGCCCGGAACCGGGCTCGTCCCGTTATCTCCCGAGGAAGCGCCGGCCCAACGTTTTGATCAACTCACCTTCAGGCGATCTGCACTGTGACCAAGGGGGTCGAGAGGAACAGCTGGATCAAGTCCGGCAGGCGGGAGCTCGATCGTGTCCCTTTCAGCCTGGCGTTCAGGCGTTCTGGCAACGGCCGCCGGCACGACCCTTGGCCGGCGCCGGCGAGTTCTCAGCCCCATGGCCAACTGTGAATGCCCGCCAATAGATCGTGGCTCTCATGCCTCGGCCGGTATCGCATGCTTCGTGCCGGCAGGCGTTGCCAGGTGGCAACGCCGCCGGCAGACCGTCGCGTGCCCTCGGCCGGCGCCACCGGGGTATCGATTGCCACCTGGCAACGCCTGCCGGCACGCCGTCGCTTTCCTACCCCTTGGCCGGTGCCGGTGAGTTCCCCCGTCGCCCCGATGGCCAGTTGCGAGCGCCTTCCAATGGATCGTCCCCCACGCTGCCTCGGCCCGCGCTACCGACTTCCTGGCGACATCGTTGCCAGGTGGCAACGCCCTCCGGCAGACCATCGCCGCCCGCCCTCGGCCGGCGCCACCGGCTTCCGCCGCACATCGATTGCCACCTGGCAACGCCTTAGAGGAAGATTTCGGGCAAGCCCTGGGGGGGGGGAGATCGATAGCGAGCGCCTGGCGAGAGAACTGGGGCACTCGCCCGCCGAGTGTCTAAAACACGCCCCAAGCGCGAAATCGAGCCCGCCCTGTAATCTCGCGTGGCAATGTCGGACCCAGCGCCTTGATCATCTTTTCTACGGCTTGCGGCGTCACTTTCAACGCCTGGGCAGCCGACTGCACTGTGACAACAGGCGAGGACAGGAATAGCTGGACCAGGTCGGGGAGGCGGGAGCCGGCACGCAGCCCTTCAAGCCGCGCCGTCATGCGTCGCTTTGCCAAAGTCAGCTGGGCCAAATCGCGTAGACCCGCATCCGCACCTGCCTTGGCGGCCCGCAGAAACCCGACAAGACGGGTGCGCAAGTCGTCCCGGGGCCTGCGACGGTAGTCGGCGCCGCGGATCCCAAGATTAAGTGTAGCCAAGTGGCAACTAGCCTTGCCGCGCTCTCGGAGCAGTGAGGCCGCCAACTGCGGACCGAGATAGCCTTGCCGTCGGTAGGGATCGATCGCAATCCAGGCGTCCCAAGCAAAGGCTGCTGAGAGCAGGGGAGGGAGGTCCGTGGTGGCGCGGACAACAGCCTGCCATTCGTTGAGCCTGGTCTCTTCATCCCAGTCCTCATCCAGAAACAATCCGGCCTTCTGAAGTGCCGCAAGGCCTGGTGTTTCGAGTGTCCGGCTTGATCGCTCAATCAGCGCGTCCACCTCCGCGTGCTCTTGTTCGGGATCGTCGGAAGCCTCCAGCTCGAGCCCCAACGTCATCGGTCGTCGTCCCCGCAGAACCGCCAGGCCCGTTTCGCTCAGTGCCCATGGAGCTGGATGGCGGATAATCGCCCGTCGTGCCCGAAGAATCGCGGCTGCTCTGACGATCTCGGTGGTCGGCGCGCGGATGTCCATGCCAGCGTCGTGGAGAACCAGATCCTCCAGATGGACAAGCTCACCTTCGAGCCAAAGTGCGGCGCAGGCCTCGCGAAAATGGGCCCTGCTTTGGCTCCCCGCCGCCATGGCCTCATCCCGCGCCATCCGCTCGTCGAGGCGAACTACAGCCTCGGTCGCGGTGTCGAGGAGCGGTTCAATGTCCTTCCAGGGGATCCCGGCGATCATTCGCCTGATGTCGTAACTATCTGACATATCGGGGTGATTTTCTCGACAGCCAACACAATACACGATTCGGTTGGGGCACTGGTATGCGCAATTCTAGCCTGATTTTCGCGGGGAAATCGCTGTCGGCCGCAGGTAATACTGAGTCTACGAAGCCCTATAAAAATAGGGGTCCTCGAATCCGTTTGAGTCCATTTTCCAAGTAAGACTGAGTCTATTTGGAAGCGACAGAGGAGAGGTCTATCGACGGCCCGAGCGCCAAAACGAAGGAAGCTCACCTTGCTGACGTGCGACACCGCCACCTCGGGGTGCCCGCAGTGAATTTGAGCCAGCCCGGAAAGTCCCCTACGATGCACCTAGACCTGAGTCGTGAAGTTTCGGCAAAGGCCTCCGATCGGAATCGATTCACTTCTTTCTGCCCGACGATCCGAGGTCTCATAGGTTGGTTGCCAACTGGCAATCATTCGCCGTTGCCCGCGGCCCTGTCCACCCCAGCTAGATCGGTGCTGGAGAGAACCCAGTTCTGGGAAGCCCTCAAACCGAGGGTGCGATGGTCAAGCGGACGGGGGCCTGTTAGCCACGTGCCGTCGAATAGCCGTCGTGAAGGCGTCCTATGTTTCGCTGGTTAGAGTTCGGTAACCGTTCTGGCTAGCCTGTGTGCTTGTAAAAGTTCGCGAATCAGAACGTAGTCGGGCACTACCGCTATTTGCCGGAAATCACCACTGACGGCGGAAATGATGGAAAACACCGCTACAGCGCGTCAGGCAACCGAAGGTCAGCCTTTTGACGACCTAATCCTGGCCGACGCCCAGTTACTGAGCGCACAGCTGCATGCTGTTCGGGAGCGAATCTTCCCCCCGGACGCAGCAAAAGTGCTTCGCAAGTTCACACCCGGCGAGGCCGTCAAGCTGCTGGGCATAACCGATTCATATCTTCGTCAGCTGTCGCGCGCCAAAGGAGACCCGGAGCTCGAGGTGGGCCCCACCGGAAAGCGCCTGTACACTCTCGATCAGATCCACGAGATGCGTCGGCTTCTCAGCAGCACCGCCAATGGGAAGGTGAGGCCATCAACCCGATCCGGGCAAGAGCACCTGCAGGTGGTCGCGGTGACCAACTTCAAGGGTGGCTCCGGCAAGACAACGACCGCCGCGCATCTCGCGCAGTATTTGGCGCTGCATGGATATAGAGTCCTTGCCGTCGATCTTGACGCTCAGGCAAGCCTCACATCCCTGTTCGGGCTCCAATCCGAATTCGACGTAGCCGCCAACGAGACCGTGTATGCGAGCATCCGTTACGACGAGAAGCGCCGTTCACTGAGCGAGATCATCAGGCCGACATACTTCTCGGGTCTCGATCTCGTTCCCGCAAATCTCGAAATCGCCGAGTTCGAGTACGACGCGGCCAAGCATTCGCAGGGACGCAAGCAGGGCGAGCCTTTCTTCTTTGAACGATTGGCAATTGCACTCGAAGAGGTGCAGCAAAACTACGATGTCGTCGTCATCGATTGCCCGCCGCAACTGGGCTATCTCACGTTGAGTGCGCTTTGCACGGCGACGTCCGTTCTCGTGACCGTGCACCCCCAGATGCTCGACATCGCGAGCATGAGCCAATTCCTTCTTATGACCTCGGACCTTCTTTCCGTGGTGCGAGGACATGGCGGTCAAGTTCGCTACGACTTCATGCGCTACGTCGTTACCCGTCATGAGCCAAATGACGGGCCCCAGGCGCAGATCGTCGGAATGATGCGCTCTCTGTTCGGAGATCGGGTGCTCACGAGCGTCATGCTCAAGTCGACGGCAGTCTCGGATGCCGGTCTGCAGAAGCAGACCCTGTACGAAGTTGGCCGAGAGAGTTTCACGAGATCGACCTACGATCGCGCGATCGAGTCACTCGATGGAGTCAATCTCGAAATCGAAAACCTTCTCCGCAAAGCATGGGGACGTGCTGCATGAGCAGAAAGGACGAACGCCGCTCTATGCTCCTGGCACCCGTCGTGACTACGCCATCGACACCGATGGCAGGAGCGCCGACCGAAGAAAGATTGGCTCGCCCGAGAGTTGGGTCCGGGGCCGTTCGCGCCATGGGCATGTCACTCTCGAGATTCCGAGAAGACGCCGCCGAAGAGGCTCGGTCGTTGAAACTGGCACTCGAAACAGGCCAAACGATCGTCGAACTCGATCCCGCTTTGGTCGACCCATCCTTCATTCGTGATCGCATCCCTGACGGTGAGGATCCCGACCTTGAGGAATTCAAGGATGGCATCAAGACCCACGGGCAAAAAGTCCCAATCCTGGTGCGGCCGCACCCGCGGGCGGATGGCCGGTATGAGGCGGCCTATGGGCATCGACGCCTGAAAGCCTGCACCCAGCTTGGGATCAAGGTGAGGGCGGTGATCGCTCAGTTCTCTGACATTGATCTCGTGATCGCTCAGGGAAAGGAAAACAGCGACCGGCTGGATCCGTCCTATATCGAGCGGGCTATGTATGCACGCGCCCTTGAGGAGCATCCTTTCGAACGAACTGTGATCATGGCCGCGTTGTCAGTTGGCAAGCCGACCCTGTGGCGTCTGCTCACGGTGGCGAAAGCGCTACCGATCGAGATTGTCGCTGCTATCGGCCCGGCGAGAAAGGCAGGCAGGCCGCGCTGGATGGCGTTAGCCAAACGGCTCAAGAAAGCGCCCGACGGACAGGCAATTATACGCCAAGTCGTCGCCGAGCCGCGGTTTGCGGAAGCCGATAGCGATAGCCGTTTTTCGATGCTGTTCGACGCCTTGGCGCCAAAGGCAAGCGGCGCTCCGGATGCGACGGAAGTCGTGCCGAAGGCGACCAGCGCCACGCCGGCACGCCGCAGCTGGACAAACGCGCAGGGCAGGGAAGTTGTTCGAATCGAAGAGTCCGAGGCGGCGACGACGCTGGCGCTCGACAAGGCCGCCGCCCCCGAATTCGGGGCCTTCCTGATCGCGCGGCTGGAGGCTCTGTATAACGAATTCGAGGCTGCTGTAGCCGCCGCGAAAACCGATCAGTAAGCGTACCCGTGGGCCATCCGGCCGGCGGGAACCGATCAACCAACGAAAGAGAGGTACAGTAGTAAAGGAAAAGGCCCCCTGACGTTTCCGCCCGGAAGCCTTCTCTTCGGTACTTGGCAGTTCTGAGAGAATCACTTCCGCCATATTTTGTCAAGGAAACGGGCACCGTCGTGTGGACGGTGAGGGCTATTTCTTTGCCTGTCGGAAGCCATGAGACATCTCACCATAACGACGCCCGCTGGGCGGCGATCGATGACGCTTGCGCTGGCGCGCACGCAGTTGGCGATTGCCGACCAATCCGGGTCGGCGAAGCCGGTCGACAAATGGCACGTCTGGCGTGCCATCAGCGAGACCAGGGTTTCGCTTGGCCTGAAGAACGACCGCACCATCCAGGTGCTGCGAGCACTCCTGACGTTCGCGCCCGCCGATATCCTGTCGGTGTCCGACCGACCGCCGATTGTCTACCCGTCAAACAGGACGCTATCCAAGCGTGCCGGCGGTATCCCGGAATCGACCTTGAGGAGGCTCCTGAATGAGCTCGTCAAGGCCGGCCTGATCATTCGGCGTGATAGCGCGAACGGCAAACGCTACGCCCGTGGCTCAGGCGATGTCCGCGTCGAGTTTGGTTTCGATCTGTCGCCAATCGTTGTTCGCGGCTCAGAATTCCTTGAGAGGGCGGCCGAGCAGCAACGGCGAGAGATCGAATGCGGCGTCCTGCGCGAGCAACTGAAGGCTTGTCGGCGCGACGTCGCCAAGAACCTCGTGCTGCTCGAGGTCCTTCGCTCCTCTGACGGTCTCGATGAACTTCGGGCCAGATATCAAGTGCTCACTTCGCGCACCTCCGCGAAGGCTACCGTTCACGACTTGCGCCGCAAGCTCAATCAGTTTCTCGCTCTCGGCCGAGACATCATCGTTCTGCTCAGACTCGATCTTGTTGACGCTGAAATGAGCGCCAGTGAGTCTCAGAATGAGCGGCACATACAAGATTCAAAACCCTCACAAATAATAAAAGATGATAGAGAAACTGACCTCGAACTCGAAGAGGCGGAACGAGCCGAAAAAACCGCTCCGTTGCCCTCGGTCGAGTTTACGCTTTCGAGCGTCCTCAAGGCTTGCCCGCAATTCGAACGGTTCTCGAAAACCGGCATCTCCCATTGGGGCGATTTCCTGCAAACAGCGGCGACCGTCCGCTCAACACTCGCGATCAACCGGAGTACCTGGGACGAGGCTCTCGATGCCCTCGGCCTGCAGAATGCCAGCATCGTGCTGGCGGCGATCCTGGAACGAGCCGAGACTGGCAACATTTCGTCCCCAGCAGCCTACATGCGCGCTTTGACGAAGAAGGCCTCCCAAGGGAAGTTTTCGCCAAAGCCTATGCTCGTTGCCTTGATCCGAGAGCGAATGAGATCTGAACGATTGCGGTTGCAGGCAACCAATCTCGGGATCAGCTCCGCCGCGATCAAACGAGCGCTCGAGTAGGTGGTTGGTTCGATCGGCGATGCGTCACCGATCGAACACTCGTTCCGTCGATGGATGCTGTCGGTTCTTGTTTTTTCGCCACGCGTCTGTCCGGCCGGCAATGTAGGGGCGTGCAAGGTGCTTGGAGACAAGCCCTTCGAGACCCATCAAGCAAGCATGTCGAAAGAGGTCCGGGCCGATCGCCCCTCTTTCGAACGTCGCCATGAACATGCCCGACGGCGGTCGCTTGAGCAAATCGGCAAGTGCTTCCTTGCGCTCGGAGAGCGGCAAACGACGGAGATCGTCATCATCGAGGGCGAGCAGATCGAACGCGTAGAGTTGGGCCTCCCGATCATGCTTGCGTGAGTGCAGGGCGTTGAAATCGGACATGCCCTGTTGGTTCAGCACCACGATCTCGCCGTCGACGACAAAACGTTTCCGGCGATGCTTCCTGGCTGCCTCGACGACGAGCGGATAGCGCTTGGTGAAATCCTGGCCACCGCGGGAGAAGAGCCGGACACGATCGCCGTCCTTTTCCGTCCGGATGCGATAGCCGTCTGCTTTGATTTCGTGGATCCAGTCAGGGCCTGCAGGAACGACGCCTTTGCCGTTGGTTGCAAGGCAAAATTCAAAGGGTCTGGCAAACATCTCGGTAATGATCTTGGGCGCTTACATTGGAAGCGCCAGTTGAATGCCCAGTCTCCGATCATCATAGCGATCCAGAAAACCTTCCAGGGAAGGCGGGACTATTTTGTTGAGATCAGTCAGACGTCGGCGGAGGATTTCAGCAATATCGTCGGAAACGTCCTGCGACCAGTGCTCGGCCGTGTTGAAGGCCACAATCCGGACCGGGTCGCTGTACTGTCCGTCGATAAGGTCGCGAACGAGCGTTTGCAGATCCGTATCCCGCTCGTCGGTCTCTCGCCAGGACCGACCGAGCTTCTCCCCGAAGCTGTCGAGGACCAGGTAGACGTCATGGTCGTCACTTGCCGGCACGATCGACGGGGAGGGCATCGGGAACTCCACACCTGGATACGTCCCCGGAGGCTATCACCCGACCGTTGGGGGCGTCGAATCGGAATTCCCGGAGCCCCGATTTCTACGGTATTCCAATCACTTCCTCTGTCCTAAATGAGCTAGACCGTAGTACCTATAGTCAATTGTTGCGTGCACAGCGCTAGGGTTGAGACATGGTGTTGCCCGGGGCAGGGCGCTCCGTGTTCCTTGTCGAGGACGACGCCATCATCAGGATGCTGCTGGTCGACATGCTCTCGAGGAGCCCGGGCATCGGGTAAGCGCGGAAGCCGGTGATCTCAAAACTGCCGAGCGTTTCGCGCGCACGGCGGAATACGATTTTGCCATCTTCGACGTAAATCTCAACGGCAGGTCCATCTCACCGGTAGCTGACCTAGTCAGCGAGCGCGGCCGTCCTTTCATATTCGCAACCGGCTACGGGATTTCTGGCTTGCCACTTGCTTACCGGGATCGGCCCGTCCTGCACAAACCCTTCAAAATCGACGCCCTAGGCAAGGCCATCGACGCCGTTTTGCAGCTCATGGAACCAGGTCCCGGAATCGCTCCGGCAGCCTAACTTCCGACTGCCCCATCTTGCCCTGCCAATCCCGTAATCTCGGGTCGCGCGATGTAGGCCCTGGGATCTCCGTAGTCCAGGCCTCGGACCGCTTCAAAGAAGGCTATGATCGAATCCTGATCCAGGAACACCTTGGTCGAAAGGTGAAAGGTGTACTTGCCTGAGCGGTCGAAGGCGATCGGTTTCCCCTCGACGAAATAGGACATCAACGCGGCGAGAATGGTTCGCGCCTTGTCAGCACAGCAAGCTAATCCTTCGTGCGCTTGCACGATGGAGCGGAAGTGCCGCTCGACGTAACTCGCCCGTCTAACCAGATATCGCGCTTCGAGTGATCCGGGAAAAGCCTCCTCCAGAAGTCCGTCGACGACCCGTTCGTACGGGCGTTGCAGCGCCCAGCGGAAGGCGGTCAGATCCATTGCCTCCAGCGCCGCGCGCGCCGTGCTGACCGTCGGCGATGAGCGAGCAGCCTGATAAGCCTGCTTGTCCTCAGCATCGAGTCCGGCGGTGATTATCCCCAGGACATCGCGGATACCGCTCTCGTATTCGTCTTTCGGCTGAGACTGGCGTTTCATCCGATCGGCCCCCTGTGAGTTGGTGTGGATCGTGCCCCGTCAATGTACGGAGACTGCAATCTGATCCTTGACCGATAGACGATATCGAGGCACGTGCAGGGCTACAAGGTGATGGAGCTTTTTCCCAACTCCTTGAAGGATTCGATAAGCCAAAAACGTGACGTGGAATGCCCTGCTTTCAGGCTTTCGTGGCACCAACCCGGTCAGAGGCTGCTCGCCATGGAATATCCTCGTCGTCGTCTAGTCCTTGAAGCCCAAGGTTTCTCTTCGGACCTCTATGGTCCCGCTGATCGGCGGCTTCTGGTCAAGACCTTCGGAGCGCAGGCGATCGACGCGTGCGACATTGTCTGCATGTGGAATGATCTCGCGCCAGATCACGACTGGATCGTCGCGGTCATCCGCAATGTGGGCTCGGGTGATCATTTCGTCTGCGAGCATCTCGCCAGCGAGGAGTTCGCTTTCCGGAAGGTCGAACCGTTCTCGTCCGCCGCCTATACCCGCATCGCCAATGTCCTGAAAAACGACGACACGCCCGACGTTTGCCATGAGCATCGCCTGGAAGAGCTCGCCGCGGCGGCCGACGCCGCCAATTCTGGCCTTGGAGCCCGCATAATGCATCACGAGGGCAACTGGGTCAGGTCTGAACTGGCTGCCATGGGGCGTGTGGAGGCGTCCTTGCACGGGTACCTGCAGCCGGGATCCTGCTAACCAGTGTTTCCCGGCGTCAGGGGCGGAGGCCAGCCACCTCCGGCTCAGCCGTCATTGCCTGGAGGGCGCGATCGAAATCGAGCTCGAGAACGGCGGCTACCGCCGCACGATCCACGGCTCTCAGGTCCTTCAGGGTCTCGATTTCGGCGATCCGATTGAGGACATCCCGATCGTTCTTCCTGGCCGCGATCAGCATCTCGTATCGAGACCCAAGCTCACGCAGATGATCTCCAACGATTGACCGAGCGCGCTTTGCATCTGCAAACTCCTGCGTGGACGGTGCGGTAAATGGATCGACCGCTTCGATCATGTTGCGGTATTTGTGGTCGCGGTAGTTCTCTGGAACGCTCGGCAAGTCGAATGCGATGAAGGTCGCCGCTTCATCACACCGATCGTCGAAGGTCCAGTCCGTATTCGCCACACAGGTCACGCCGACGCCGGTATCGCGGGCGAGTGCTGCTGCCAGCTCCTGCCATTCGAGTTTTCCGCCGTAGTCGGTTAGCCGCGCGAAGGCGACGACGCCGAGATTGGCGCTTTCATAGATTTCCACGGGGCTTCCGATGCGTTTTTCGATGGCGGCCGAGACGGCGTCCTCGAAGTTGCTCTGTTCCATTTCCACGTCGTACGGGTGATTAGTCACACTTGTCTCCTGAAGTGAATTGAAGTGAAGTGTCCGTTGAGTCGTAGGATTACATTGCCGGCGAAGTCGGCTCTGGGGGCAAAAGGCGATCGAACTCTGCCCAGTAATCTGCGCCTGTCACGCCGTAGGGCTGCTTGTCAGCTTTCCATTCGATCCACTGATCGGCATTTTCGTGGTACTGCCGATCGAACTCCCTGCCGCTCAGACGAGCCCGCCAGGCAGTCGCATCAGCTTCAAGCTGGTCGCAGACGTCAGCCGGCGCGCCGGGCAGACGGCGATACATATTGCATCCGCCTCGGCCATCGTTGGAGGCTTCGATAACCGGCTTTCCGTTGAGCGCGACCTTGGCGTTGAAGCAGGTCGTCTCCTCGCTCATGCGCTCGAATGCCTTGTAGTTGACGAGCGTCCAACGATCCATGGCGTCGGGGCCATCCGTCTTCAGGGGGTGATCCGAGAGACTAAAGACGCTCACTGAGCCGGAGGCCATGTGCTCGCCGCCGTCATGGATGACCTCGATCTTGCGCGAGCCGCCCTTGCTCACCACGCCATAGCGGGTCGTTCCCTTGTCGGTCCATTCGACCCGATCGCCCTTGGCGTAGCTCGCAGGCTTCTGGGCCGAATTCTTCGGCGCCGGCTTTTGGCTCGCCTGGGCATTCATGGCCCAGACATCCCACCTGCCGCCATCGTCGGTATTCACCTGCATCCGGCCGAACATGTCGACCTTGACCACGGTCCCGGCCTTCGAGCCCTCGAACGCCTTGTTCTTGAACTCAATCCGGTCGCCGGGTCCAAAGCGCTTCGACGGGTGGTCAAAGGTCATGGGCTCGTTCGATAACTTCACGCCATGCAGCGTGCCGCTGAATCCGTTGCCGTCATCGGAGATGATCTGAAGGTTGTTGCCGGTTCGCTTGTAGACCAGCCCAAACATCTTCGCGCCGCCAGGCCCGCTAAATTCGACGCGGCTGGTCCGCTTGATTTCCGGTAGGTTCATAGCCCTCGCACTCCTTTGGATCGAAGGAGAGGGTCGCCTGGTGGTTTGCAAGGCGCAAGCCAGGGTGAAGGGCCCGTGCTGAAGTCGGGAGGTCTAAGTCGGCTCTTGCCGTGGCTGCGGGATCACGAATTCCATGAAGGGATGCATCCTTCGCTCAGCCTTCGGCCCGCAAAAGCTGGAGTTTTTGAGGCTTGAGACGGCATTCGCCTCGACGCAGTTCGACCTTATCTTGCCCCTTCAAGTAATAGAGTTTTCGGTACGTCACGTCGACAGACAGTCCCATGTCTCGCGCGAGCGCATCGATTGAGTTCCATGACGTCGATAGGAATTCTATTGCTTTTTTGCTTCTCACGCTGGGTTTCTTGGTGGATTGAGGCGACTCCACCTGGGGAGTTGTCGGTATCCGAGCCGGCTCAGGATTGCGTTGTGCCGCAAGGTTGCTGGCAAGGTCGAGCAGAAGATCTGTCAGGTCGGCCAATTCGGATCGCATGGCCCTTAGCTGGTCTGGAACGGTCTCGACGGGCTCGGGTGTCTTGAGGGCCTTCTCCAGCTTTGCCGGTTTCTTTTCGGATTGTGGAGGTGGACTCGTGTTGACGCCATCGGTCTTGAGGGCCCTGGCGAATGTAGGAGCGAGCGTTCAAACGGCCAAAGTAATCACTGCCGGTTTTTGAAGTGAAGACGCGCCAACCTGCCAGGCAATTTCTATGTGGCCGCCATTGGTTTCCCGCGTATCGTATCTGATGTTGTAGCGCTTCAGTTCTGCGACCGCGAATTCGAGTTCTTCGTTCCTCCTCATCTTCGCGCCCTCCCGTCAAAGCTCTGTTTTGAGGTGGTCTCGGAGCAAGCGGGCCCGGGCCCGATGAGGGAGATGTGGGTCTGGCGAGCGCATTGGGAACCGGAGCCAAGCGCAACCCGAAGCCAGTGGGTGGAGGTCGAAGGGACCTATTGACATGATACAACCTCAAGGTACGGGCGCACCGATTCACGTGTGTAGTCTGCAAAATAATCAGGGGTGCCGCAAGCTGGTTGCTTAAGCCCTTGGAGGATGTGGATATCTTGCGGAACCGCTGCCGTGGCGAATGATCGACAGCGGTATCAAGGGAGGTATCGGATTGAGCGCCTTGCCTGTCTCGCTGACTGCGCAGGTTTTCCAGTCGTTTCCACAATTCCGCAAGTTTCCTGAATTGATCCTCTCCGGAACTCGCTGCTAACGCTTGCCCCGTCAAGGACTAGATTATGGGCGTCGCCCATGCCTTGGTCAGCGAGCATTTTGCCTTGGGCGTGGTCCGCATCAGTCAACTGGATGGAAAGCTTCCAAACGTCGCCTTGCTACGCCTGTCGGCCTGGCACCGGGCGCGTGGTGATGCGGTTCGGTTTTACGCCGGCGCGGCAGCGGCTGAGCGTCATCTGGATGAGCCCGTCTACGACAAGGTCTATGGCAGCGCCATCTTCAGTTTCTCCAAGCCGCTGGTTGACCGGTTTCGGACCGAGTTTCCCGAAGCGATCGTCGGTGGGACGGGCACGGGCGAGCCCAATACGGTCGAGCAGCTCATTGGCGAGGGTCAGGACCTCGACTATTCGATCGCGCGTGGTTTCACAGCCAGCATCGGCTTTACGCA
This sequence comes from Bradyrhizobium sp. USDA 4341, assembly GCF_054063755.1. NCBI lineage: Bacteria > Pseudomonadati > Pseudomonadota > Alphaproteobacteria > Hyphomicrobiales > Nitrobacteraceae > Bradyrhizobium > Bradyrhizobium sp. USDA 4341. Next base: position 1,139,463 of record NZ_JBSSGO010000001.1, read on the forward strand.
GCGCGGGTGTCGGCTGAGCTGCAAGTTTTGCGTGGTCCCGGCCAAAGAGGGCAAGGCGCGTGCCGCCAACACGGTCTATGAGATCTGGCGTGGCCCAGGCCATCCAAAGCACCTGCATCTGCTCGACAACGATTTCTTCGGTCAACCGCGCGAGTCCTGGCTCGCACGCATCGCGGAGATACGCGAAGGCGGCTTCAAGGTTTGCTTCTCTCAAGGCATCAATATCCGCATGGTCGACCGAGAGGTCGCGCAAGCCTTGGCGTCAATCGAGTATCGCGACGATTCTTTTCGCCGGCGGCGGTTGCTCACAGCCTGGGACAACCTCAAGGACGAGCGGCGCTTCTTCCTTGGCGTCGAGGCGTTGGCCGCGGCTGGAATTCCGCCAACGCATCTCATGGCCTACATGCTGGTCGGGTTTGACAAGCACGAGACCTGGGCGCGGCTGTTCTATCGTTTCCGCAAGATGACGGAACTCGGGATCAAGCCCTATCCGATGATCTATGGCGAGAAGAAGCGTGGACTGCCGGACGGGGGCAGCAATATCTCCTATGAAGGACAGCGACGCACTCTCGGAGAGTTCCAACGCTGGGTTGTCACGGGGCTTTATCGGGCCGTCGAATTCTCTGATTACGATGTCCGCATCAAGCGGCCGCGGACTACAGAGATGATGCAGTCGGAGCTCGCGTTGTAGCGGATCATTCGGTGGATGCCTGCTTTGCTCACTGGGTCCGCGTCTCGCTCTGAAGAGCAGCGCACCCGGCTACGGATGCCTGATCAAGTCGGAAGCCAAGGCGACAACGCCGAGCAGACAAGCCACACCGATGACAACGGTCATCGGTCACCTGGACTTGTGAGGCCTTTCTCTCGGTATCGGGCCTCCCGTTTTGGTCGTGCCAAGGATTCGATTAACATTTGCTTGTCTGATTGTCCCAGCGTTCGGGGATGGAAGAGGCGAGATCACAATGTTTGAGCTTTGCTTTCTGCTGCTGATGACCTTCTTTTTGCCCCTTGCGGTCACCGGTCTGGTGTTCTTCGCCTGGGTGAGGGGGCACTACCGCGCCAGCGGATCGGCCGGGTCGGGGTATCTCCTGCGGCGCCTGCGGCACTTGAAGGTCCTGAGTTCCGCGCGGGCCGGGATTGCGGGGAAAGTGACATCCGTCGCGGAGGGGCTTAATCAGGATCCGTGCTAATGCTGCTGCCGGGAAACTACGGAGTCTGCCGTGAATCAGTCTGTTCGGGAAGCGGCCGCCATTGCAAGGAACGGTGACGGTGACCTCGCCATTTTCATCAGTCCGCTAGCTGGCGCTCCCCAGCTCGATCATTTTGAGTACTCGGCGGCTGAGCGCGAAATCATCCTGTACTCGCGGGGGATCGCCCTTGGAATGTACAGCATTGAGCGCGGTGTCTCGTCAGAGGTTCTGGAACAAGGCTACGATCGGGATCTTCTGGTCGTTCAGCAATTCGACGATGGGCGACTTGCTGTCCCGGAGCAGCAAGTTTCGCCGCTTAAAACCGCGGGCCCGCGAAGCTGACCGACGTGCGGTAAGCGGGATAGGTCTTCAACACGCCGGCGTTGCCGTCTCCAACCAGAACCGGGCGCTTGGTTTTCCCATCGCGCACGGTGAATTCTCGGATGTCGAGATCGAATTTCACGACCGCCGAGGAGCGGTCGAATTCGATCAACTTGCCCTTCACGTCCGAGGCTGATTTCAGGTCGTCGCCGACAAGGATGGGCTCGTTCGTTGAAATGGGTTTGGCGCCGAACGCGGACGAGAGCTTTCGGGCGATAGGGTCGCCGGCATCAGCCAAGCGCTCGAGTTCGAGCTTGGTCTTGTCGGGATCCGCGACGAACTGCGCCGGCAACTTGCGCGTCCGTGGATCCGCCTGGACATAATCGACGAGATCGGTGATGCGCTTGAATTCCGGGACCTGTGGGGCGGAACGCATCCAGGTCACCAGGTCGGTGCTGACCATGCCCTCTTTGACCGGGACGAAATAGGGCCTCATCGGGCTGATCCTGGCTTTGGCGAAGGCATCGCGAACCTGCCGGAAGCGGGTGAAATCCGCCTCGGGAAGCTGGTTCACCAGTTCGGCGATCGCTTTCAGGGAATGAGAGTGGCCGATCGGACCATACTCGCCGGCGGCAAAGCGATCGAGGGTTTCGCGCAAGGCGACGCTGATCAGGTGCGGCTCGCGCGGCGGGCTAAACCACTCGTCCAGCTCACGTTGGGCTGCGTAGAACTCCACCTGCTTCACATCGCCGGTCTCGAGCAGGATCTTCAATGCCGCGAAGGCATCCGCCTTCCATTCGCTGGGACCGAGAATGGCGTGACCGACTTCATGCCACAGAACGGCGAGATGGGCCTGCTGATCGCTGATTGCGCCTAGATTCCCGCGGACGATGCCTCTTTGCAGCAGCCCGTCGGCGTTCAGTCTGGCGTCGCCGCCAAAAACCAGGAATGCCTGGCCCTTCTCGTTGGCGGGGAAAGTCGTCGGGCCGCCCTCGCCATAGAAGGCGGGGATCGGTAGTACCTGGGGACGAGTGTGCAGGATCTTGGAGACGCGCTGGATCTCGATTTCCGGCTCTTTCGATCGGTCAACGAGGATTGCCCTGCCGGGGAATTCCTTGTCGACCTGGGCGCGGACGACGTTGAGTAGCTCCACATAGTGCTCGATGGGCTGCTTCAGCGACGCGTTTTCCTCTGGCATAGCGGCAACGAATTCGCGGACGGGCGCGGCCAGATGCGGAAGGATGTTCTTGATGTCTGGTCGACCGACTTCGGGGCCTTCGGCATGTCGCGGGAGGGCGTCGGCAGGGGAGATCGTGAGAGAGCTAACGGTCAGGACCGCCGCGGCCGCGGCCGCGAGACGAGGTCCTCTGCCCTCAAGGGTGAGCCCCTTCCTTGCGAATTTTGCCAGCACCGAACCGATGGCCATCAGAAGACCTTCTCTGCAAACGATGCCGCATCGTTTCCCGGATCGCTGCAAGAGGCGAGCAGGAACGCTCCGCGTCCCCGATTAATTCGGCGTAATGCGAATCCTTGGCTGTCACTGGGCGAGAGCGGCGCTCAACAGCGAGACATCCTCGATCGTAAAACCTGGCGGCAAAGTTCCGTCAGCCAATTCCGACGCGGCGCGCCGGCGGGCTCGCTCCAGGCACATCATCATTGTCTTCTGGAAACCCCACAATTCATTGCGATAATCGATACCGTCAAGGCGACAGGCCACTTCGTCGAGGAAGATCAGCATCTCGATCGCGTCGGCATATGGTTTTGGTGCCGCCAGCCCTGCCAGGCGCTGCAGAAAGGTGGTGCCGTATTCGCTCATGATGACTTGGTCTGGAAGAGCGCGAAGTGCCGGCGGAATTGTATCTCGAACGAGTTCGATCATCGTGGCGGTGACGGTCATTACGGCTGCGCCGTAATCCCGCAACATCGGGGCGAGGGGCTCGGCTCTGATGGGAGGAGCCTCAAATACCTCCACGGAGTAGCGGTCCGTGCCTTCCGTGAACTGTCGCTCTTTCCTCGCTCGATCAAGCTCGAGTTTCTCGGCGCGCCAAAGATCAGCATCTCGCTTGCGGTCAAAGCGGAAAAGTTCGTAATTTTCAAACGCCCGCGGCGGCTCAAGATCAATCGGGTCGAGGAGGCTTTCAAGCGGCCTCGTCCTTGGGACCGGACAAAGGTCCAGCGGGATCGTGCCACCTCGGAAGTGCCTCATGGGGGCGTCTAGCAGCCAGAGCGGTTCGCCGGTCCGGGCGAAGAGGCGGCCATTTCGGATCAGGACATCGTTCGCGGCGCGATGGAGGTGGGTGACTGCTATATCATGGTTGCCTTCCAGTGTCCGCCGGCTGGCGACCTTATCTGCTTCCATTTCCGGCCAGTCTTGCGTTCGCTTCATGGGCCCCAGGAGCGTTCGAAGCTCGAGGACATCTGGAATACGTCGGGCCGGCCGATACGTCGATATGGTATGATTTCCCCGTTGCTTGCCGAGCTCGCTGGTCCATTCTTCGACCGAGACATCAGCCGTGTTGTCGACGGTTCGTACCGGCCACCAAACGTCCTCCTCGAAGGCCACAAGCTCGATTGGATCGGCCGTTCGCAGGACTTTGCCGTCAAGGACTTTGGTCGTTGGCGCGGGTGTCAGAAAATAGGCGCGTGGAGCTTCCTTGGCGTCGACCTCGCGGACGGAAATGGTGGCGCGCGATAGATGAGTTTCGTGCCTTATTCGCCGGCCGTGCGGCGCAAGGTAGCGAACACTGAACGGGAAATAGACGTCGACCAGCACCAGGTTGCCTCCGACCCGGAGGTTTGTGGCGATCTCACGGGATTCCCCTGATTTGGCTTGGCTACCGCCCGCGGCCAACCCCGCAATTGTTGTTTTCAACCGTTTAGCATTCGGCGCTGCCAGCCCTTTCTTTCAGGTAGAGAATCGGGCGGCGCTCAGTCTCCAATGGATTGGAAAGGGCGAGGCATCACAGCGATGGGCTCGGTGGCGGCTCGGTGTCCAGATGCGCGCAGACTTCCTGATACAGGTCGTCATAGTTAATGCCTTGGGATGCGCAATGATCGCGTAGACCGCTGGCCACCTTGTGAACGAGCGGCCCGCCGTTCTGCTTTGGGCCAAACACCTGATCGCGGAAGAAACCCTGGCTGTCTGAGTATGCCGCCAGCGAGCAGATATAGTGCCAGACCTGGATCTCCCGATCGCCTTCCATTCCCGCCGATTTGATGTGGATTTCGAGCGAGCGCTCCGCGCATAAGGCCGGAGCGACACCGGCGTCGGCGTGCTTTTTGAAGGTGGCGATGGCCTTTTGAGCCCATTCGCAGGAACGGTCTGTCATTGCTGCAACTCCATGGTGCGTGGACGTGTCCCATGCCGGCCGGCAAGCTGCAAACTGGCGTAGTGAATTGCGTGGACCGCGGCGGCAGCCCTCTTGCAGACGAATCCTTGAGCAGGTCTGATCCGCTCCAGAAATAAAGGGGCAACTCTATGACTGATCAAACCATCAACTCGTGCGCGACCGGCTCTCTTACGAACAGTCTCCTCGATTTCTGGTGTCGCGCGCACGGCTATGTGCTCAAGTCGATCGGCGATCGGGTCGTGATCATCGATCACGGGTTCGGTGATACTGTCTGGCTGATCGAGGATCTCGCCTCCGTTGTTTCAAGGGCCGGCGGGACGGCGGCTGCTGACCTGGCAGCGCTTCGCCTTCTGTCCGATGAAACCTATGAGATCCGACACAATCCGAATTGCCCCTCGCCGTTCGAATTGCGTACGCCTGGGGTGACCGGGCTGATTGACCGTGAACCGGCCAGGGTTACTCTCAACGACGTGGGTTATGGGCATTCGGTGTCAGAGGCCGCGTTGTCCCTCAAGGAGCGCGTTCAACGACGGGCACCGCGTGGTCGTTCTCCGGGATGGTCGGAAGCCGCGACTGCGCGCGTGTGAAGGGCGATCATGAAACCGGAGTTCATCACTTTTACCGGAGCTGACGACGAGACTTCGGTCGCCGGCATGCGCGACTTATCAGCGTCCTATCCGATCGAGTGGGGTATTCTCTTCAGCCCGCAGCGGCAGGGAAACGAGCCGCGTTATCCGTCCCAGGCCGCGATCGCCCGTTTCGAGGTCTCCGGTCTTCGTCTGGCTGCTCATCTCTGTGGCGGCCATGCGGTCCGGATCATGGATCTTGTGACGCCCAACGTACCGGCTGATCTGGCTTTATTTTCGCGTATCCAGGTCAATCATAGCAATCCTGATCCGGAGCGCATCGCCGAGTTCTCGGCTCGCTGCGGCAAACGATGCATTGCTCAATCCCGCTCGCTCGAATTCTCGAAGGATGACAGGGTCGATTGGCTGTTCGATGCCTCTGGCGGGCGCGGAGTGTCTCCCTTGTTCTGGCCGAAGCATCCTGGTCGCCCGGTGGGGTACGCTGGCGGGCTCGGTCCCGATAACGTGGTGGCAGCCTTGGAGGCGATCGGCGCCGAGGGCTCCTATTGGGTCGACATGGAAAGTCGCGTTCGAGAGGGCGATCGGTTCGGGCTGAACCTTGTCGAGAAGGTGTGCGTGGCCGTCTACGGGGCTCGTTGATGGCTGCCGCCATTGTCGTGAGCGACTGTCAAAAGTCATTTCTGCTGCGGTTCGTGAACCGCGGCTGGCTGCACGGGACCCGGGAAAGTGTCGAAGAGCAGGCCGCGGTGGATCTCGGATTGCGGAAGGGGTGGCTCCGGCGCGAACTCTCCGAGGTCCATTTCACGCCGCGAGGGCGGATTGCGCTCTGCGGTGACTGTTAGGGTGTGGCGGCGCTCGTCCGTCTGGTTCAGCAGGGGGCCAGCGCCGGCGCGGATGCCTCCTCCCGGATGCAGCTCATGAAATTGTCGACCATGTCCTCGAGGGACCAAGACGGTCCGTGTGCAACCGTCTTTCCATCGGCGCTTTCGACGACGATCGATTCGGGCGAGCAGTAGAGAGCGTTGCCGCTGAGTTCACCGTTCTCGAGGACGACGTGGATGCGATCGCTGTCCTCGAGTTCACCTTCCGGATTGACCTTGATGTTGCTTGCCAGGCCTTCGCGGCGAACGATGGTGAGGATCTGACGGGCGGCGTGAGCGGTGCATTCGAAGCGGGCGGCCATCGGGCGGCTCCTCGGTTGACGTTGGCCGCATTCTCTTCGGACCCTCAGCAAGTCGGAAATCCGCCTCGGGGCGTGCGCTTCCCACTACGTCGTCTTGCGTTGCCGTTTCTTCGCCCATTCGATTGCGTGCACAAGAATTGCGTCCAGATGATCGTCGAAACGAGGCTTCCACTTCAAAAGACTATGGGCGCGACCTATCGTGGAGACGCTGGTCGACGGGTCGCACGGCCGGCTTGAAAGCAGTTTGACCGGAAACTTGCGGCCTGACAGGCGTTGGGCGGCCTCGATTACTTCCAGCACGCTGCATCCGCGTCCGTAGCCCACGTTTACGACAGGCTGGCTACCGCCTGATTCAAGCGAGCGCAACGCACCGAGATAGGCGTCGGCGACGTCGGCGACGTGCACATAGTCGCGTATGCAGGTACCGTCCGGCGTTGGGTGATCGTCCCCATAGACCTCAATGCTCTCCCTTGCGCCGATGGCGGCTTCCGCCACGAGGCTGATTAGTCCGGAACCTTTCGGACCGCGATCCCCGGTTCGCATGTAGGGATCTGCGCCTCCGATATTGAAGTGCCGAAGCACGACGGCCGAAAGCCCATGGGCGCTGCAGGCATCGGCAATCATCCATTCAGCCGCAACCAGCGAACGGCCGAGAGGCGAGATCGGAAAGGTAGCGGAATTCTCATCTAGAAAGGGGGCGGTTGAGGAGCCGTAGACCGCGGCGCTAGAGGCAAACACGAGCCTGGCGCCTGACCGTATGCAGGCCTCGAGGAGATTCTTGGTCCCACTAACGTTCCGATCGTAATACTCAAGGGGATTTATGGTCGATTCATCGATGGCATCCGCGCAACCGAAGTGAACAACCGCATCGATTGTGAAGCGCGCGAAAACACCGTCGATGGCCACCCTGTCGGAGGGATTGCCGAGAATGAGGGGGACGTAGGCTGGAATTGCCTCAACATCGGTTCTGGACACATCGTCCAGGACAATGGTGGCAATTCCCTCGTCATTGGCCGTGTGGACGAATTGGCTTCCGAGAAAGCCGCAGCCGCCCGTCACGAGGACGGTCATTATCGAATCCTT
>NZ_JBSSGO010000002.1:4800000-6542500 GCF_054063755.1 Bradyrhizobium sp. USDA 4341
GGCGCGCCACGTCAAGGGGCTGTTGCAGGAGCGCGTCCGCGCCGGCTGCACCGTGATCATGACCACCCACATTCTCGAGGTCGCCGAGCGCATGGCCGACCGCATCGGCGTGATCGCGGCCGGCAGGCTGATCGCCGAGGGCACGCTGGCCGAGCTGCGCGAGCAGAACGGCCGCAACGACACCACCCTCGAGGACATGTTCATCGCGCTGGTCGATACCGAGGCAGCCGCCGCGTGAGCTCGACCGCCCATCTCACCTGGTTCGCCCGCCACGAATTCCGCCTGGCCTGGCGCGAATGGCTGGCGATGATGACCGGCGGCCGGCGCCGGCGCAATCGCGCCGTCATCGGCCTGCTGATCTTCGCGGCGATCCTGCATCTGCCGGCCTATGCCGTGGTCGCCCGCTATGTCGACCTGCGGTTTCCGCTCGATCCGTCCTCGCTGATCGTGCTGACCGCGACGATCTTCCTGTCCTGGGCGCTGATGCTCTCGCAGGCGATCGAGTCGGTGACGCGGGTGTTCTACGCCCGCGCCGATCTCGACCTGATCATGTCGTCGCCAGCAAAGCTCACCAACATCTTCTCGATCCGGATCGCCGCGATCGCGCTGACGGTGAGCAGCATGGCGCTGCTGCTGTCGACGCCGTTCATCGACGTGCTGGTGTATCTCGGCGGTGCACGCTGGCTTGCCGGCTTCGGCGTCGTCCTTGCGATCGGGCTGTCGGCGGCGGCCGCGGCGATCGCCGTCACCGCGTTGCTGTTTCGCCTGATCGGACCGGGCCGGACGCGGCTGGTGGCACAGATCGTCTCCGCCGTCATCGGCGCCGGCTTCGTCATCGCGTTGCAGGTCGTCGCCGTGCTGTCCTACGGCACGCTGTCGCGCTTTGCCTTTCTGACCTCGGAGACCGCGGCACGAATTGCCCCGGCCCCCGACAGCCTCGTCTGGTGGCCGGCGCGCGCATCGCTCGGCGACCTCGAAATCATGATGCTGCTGCTCGCCACCGCGCTCGTGCTGCTCGGCGTCGTGATGGCGGTGTTCGCGCCGCGGTTTGCCGACACCGTCGCACGCGTCGCCGCCAATCCGGCGACGGTCACGCAAGGACGCGCCCGCGCGTTCCGGACCGGCTCGCGGCAGCAGGCGCTGCGGCGCAAGGAATTCTTGCTGCTGCGCCGCGATCCGTGGCTGCTGTCGCAGAGCCTGATGCAGATGCTCTATTTGCTGCCGCCGGCGCTGATGCTGTGGCGAACCTTCTCCGGCACGTCGACCGCGATCGTGCTGATCACGCCAGTCATCGTGATGGCCGCAGGCCAGCTCGCCGGCGGGCTGGCCTGGCTGACCATCTCGGGCGAGGACGCGCCCGATCTGGTGGCGACCGCGCCGCTGCCGCCGTCGCGCGTGACCCGCGCCAAGGTCGAGGTCGTCCTGCTCGCGATCGCCACCGTTTTCGCGCCGCTGGTGGCCGCGCTGGCGTTCGCCTCGCCGGGGCAGGCCGCGGTGACGGCGATCGCGATCGTCATCGCGACCGCGTCCGCCGCCGCGGTCCAGCTCTGGTTCCGCGCGCAGGCCAAGCGCAGCCAGTTCCGCCGGCGCCAGACCTCCTCCCGCATCGCCACCTTCGCTGAAGCCTTCTCCTCGATCGGCTGGGCCGCAACCGCAGCGCTGGCCCTGACGATCCCGATGGCCGCGTTCGTCAGCGGCATTCTGACGCTGTTGACGCTTGCGACAGCCTGGAAGATCAGCCCGCGCCGCGCGTAGGAACCACGCTAGCCCTTCACCAGCTCCATCACCGCCGCGGCGAACGCCTCCGGCGCTTCCTGCGGCAGATTGTGGCCGGCGCCCGGGATCACGCGATGCGCCCGGCGGGCGGTGTATTTTGCCGCGCTGGCGCTGCCGTCGCGCGCAGGCGTCACGCCGTCATCGGCGCCGTCGAGCGTGATGGTGGGGACCGTAATCACCGGCAGCGCGTCTAGCCGCCGCTGCAAATCCGCATATTGCGGATCCCCGGCGACAACGCCGTAGCGATGCCGGTAGCTGTGGATCACCACGTCGACATAATCGGAATTGTCGAATGCGACCGCGGTCCGGTCGAAGCACGCATCGTCGAACACCCAGCTCGGCGACCATTGCGACCACAATATCTTGGCGATGCCGCGCCGGTTGGCGGCAAGCCCCGCCCGCCCCCGCTCGAGCTGGAAGTAGTACTGATACCACAGCGGCACCTCGCGCTCGGGACGCGCCGGCACCATAGCGTTCGCGATGTCCTGGATCATGTAGCCGTTGGTGCAGACGAGCCCGATGCAGCGCTCCGGCCACAGCGCTGCACCGATCGAGGCGGCGCGGCCGCCCCAGTCGTAGCCGGCAAATACCGCGCGCTTGATGCCGAGCGCATCCATCAGCGCCATCAGGTCGGCTCCGACCGCCGCCTGCTCGCCCGAGCGCGGCGTCGCCTTGTCGCGGAACACCGTCGGGCCGTAGCCACGCAGATAGGGCACGATGACCCGGCAACCCTGCGCCGCCACCAGTGGGGCGACGTCCACATAGGAGTGGATGTCGTAGGGAAACCCGTGCATCAGCATGACGGCGGGACCGTCGGCCGGACCAGCCTCGTAATAAGCGATGTCGATCACGCCTGCGTCGACATGGCGCAATGGCTCGAGCCGTTTGGTGGACGATGCGCGCGGCGCGGAGCTATTGTCAGTCACGCAGAACTCCCTGATCGCTGTGATCTGCGCGGCATGATAGCGCCTGCCAACGCAATAATCGCCCGGATCGTATTGCAGCCTACGCCATGGAGCGATGCGCCGGCGTCATCATGACGACACGCCAATTGCGCGATAGTCTGACGCCGGCGGATATCGCCGGAGACGGAACAGCTCATGCTGAGATTGCTTGCCGCGCTCGCTTTGCTGGGATCATTGACCAGTCACGCCCTGGCGCAGGACACCCAGCGCAGCGAATGCCCGGCGATGGCCAATGCAGCGCCACGCGCCGTCCCGGTGAACTACCGGAGCGTCGCGGCCAAAGCGGATGAGGTCGCGATCACCTATGCCGGCCATTCCACCTATTACATTGACACGCCCGGCGGCATCAGGATCGCGACCGACTACAACGGCGTCTATCAGACCGGGCGGTTGCCCGACGTCGCGACCATGAACCGCGCCCACGCGACGCATTACACGCTGTTTCCCGACCCCGGGATTCCGCACGTGCTGCATGGCTGGGGCGAGAACGGCCAGGCCGCGCATTACGGGATGCGGATCGGCGACGTCTATATCCGCAACGTCACCACCGACATCCGCCGCTATTGGGGCGAAGACTCCGGCGGCGAGATGATCAGGGACGGCAACTCGATCTTCATCTTCGAGGTCGCCGGCCTCTGCATCGGCCATCTCGGCCACCTCCACGTCAAGCTCGACGACAGCCATTTCGCGGCGATCGGCCGGCTCGACATCGTGATGGTGCCGATCGACGGCACCTATACGATGTCGCTCGACGGCATCTCGGAGATCACCAAGCGGTTGCGCGCCGCCGTCGTGCTGCCGATGCACCGGTTCGCCACTCCGCTCGACGAGTTCATGCGCCTGATCGGCCAGCAATTCGAGATCGACCGCCGCGGCGGCGAGCGCACCTTGCGGATCTCGCGCGACACGCTGCCGGCGACCCCGACGGTGATCATCCTCGACGGGGTATAAGGCGCCCGACACCTGCCCCTGACACGATTTCGTGCGCCGGCACTTTCGCGCTTGACCTAGAGTATACTCTAGCTTGTTCACTCGGGATCGTCCGGCAACACCCGGCCACGAGGACCAACCGCATGACACCTTCAAGCAAGCTCCCGCACCGCAGGCTCGGCAATGACGGCCCGCAGGTTTCCGCCGTCGGGCTCGGCTGCATGTCACTGTCCGGCGTCTACGGCGCCAACGACGATACGGCGACGCCCGGCTTCATCCGCTACGCCATCGACCGGGGCATCGACTTCCTCGACAGCGCCGATCTCTATGGCTGGGGCCACAACGAGGAATTGCTGGGCCGCGCGCTGAAGGGCCTGCGCGACAGGGTCGTGATCGCGACCAAATTCGGTCAGGTGAAGACCGCGACCGGACAGGGCGTGGACGGACGGCCCGCCTATGTCCAGCAAGCCTGCGAGGCGAGCCTGAAGCGGCTCAACATCGAAACCATCGATCTCTACTACCAGCACCGCATCGATCCGAACGTCCCGATCGAGGATACGGTCGGCGCCATGGCGCGTCTGGTCGAGCAAGGCAAGGTTCGCCATCTCGGCCTGTGCGAGGCGCGCCCCGAAACCATTCGCCGCGCGCACAAGGTGCACAGACTGGCCGCGGTGCAGACCGAATATTCCCTGCTGTACCGCAGCGAGGCCGAGGAGACCCTGCAGACCACGCGGGCGCTCGGCATCGCCTTCGTCGCCTATTCGCCGCTCGGCCGCGGCTTCCTGACCGGCCAGATCCAGTCGCAGGCCGACATCGCGGGTGATCGCCGCGGCGACCATCCGCGCTTCGCCGGCGATAATTTTGCCCGCAACCGCGATCTCATCAGCGGCATCGTGACGATCGCACGCGAGAAGAATTGCACACCGGCTCAGCTCGTGCTCGCCTGGCTGCTGGCTCAGGGACAGGACATCGTGCCGATTCCCGGCACCAAGCAGCGCAGCCGGCTGGACGAGAACATCGACGCCCTCGACGTGGTGCTTTCGCCGGACGAGCTGGCACGGATTTCAGCAGCCATCCCGGCCGGCGCCGCGGCAGGTGAGCGCTATCCGGCCGGCGCGATGATAGCGGTCTACCTGTGATGGACGCCCGGACACCCGATTTGCAGGCGACGCCGAACGCACTCTACATCGGCGACATCGCGCGGCGCTCCGGCCGAAGCGTGCATACCATCCGCTGGTACGAAGCGCAGGGCCTGATGCCCGGCGTCGTCAGAGACCGCGGCCGCCGCCGCGTCTACAACGACTATCACATCGGCTGGCTGGATCTGATGGAGCGGCTGCGCTTGACCGGGATGTCGATCAAGCAGCTTCGCGACTATACCACGCTCGTGAAGCAGGGCAGCGCGACCTTGCGCAAGCGCCGCGCGCTGCTCGCCGAGCACCAGCTCCGCGTCCGGGCCATGATCGCCAAATGGACCGAAGCGCTCGCGCTGGTCGACGCCAAGATCGAGTTCTACGACGAGTGGGTCGCGGCAGGCACGCGGCCCAAGGTCTCGCCACAGCAGCGCGCCCGCGCCAAGCGGTCCGCCACCAGGGCCTGAACGCCCGGCCAACATCGAATAGCAGGATCCGCCATGGACGATATGCTTCGGCGTAAACCCTTTGCCATGCGCGCATCGCACCGGCTCACACTGCTGACGCTGTGCCTCGCCGTCACGATCGCGCACATCGATACGTTCATCGTCAATCTCGGCGCGCGCGCGATCGGCGATCATTTCGGCGCCGGTGTCGATGAGTTGCAATGGATCGTCGACAGCTACAATCTGGTCTACGCGGTCTCGCTGCTGACCGGCGGGATGCTCGCGGACAGATACGGCCGGCGCCGCATCCTGATCTGCGGCGCCGCGATCTTCACCGGCGCATCGCTGCTGTGCGCGGCCGCGCCATCCGCGCTGGTGCTGATCGTCGGTCGCGCACTCACCGGCGCCGGCGGTGCGCTGATGATTCCGGCCTCGCTTGCGATCATCCGGGTGGTCTGGGACCGGCCGGACGAGCGCGCCCGTGCGCTTGGTATCTGGGCCGCCTGCAACGGCGTGGCCATGGCGCTGGGGCCGAGCCTCGGCGGGCTGCTGATCCCGTGGTTGGGCTGGCGCAGCATCTTCCTGGTGATCGTGCCGTTCGGCCTGCTCGTCGTACTGATGGCTGGGTCGACGATCCCGGAATCGGTCAACCCGCAGCGGCGCGCGGTCGACATTCCGGCCCAGCTCTGCGGTGCATTGGCGCTTGGAAGCCTGACCTATGCCGCCATCACCGCACAATCGGCGCCGGGCGCGATCACCGCAGCACTGATCGTCGCTTCGCTTTCGGTAGCCCAGCTGATCGCCGTCGAAAGAAGGAGAGGGGCCGGGGCGCTGCTGTCGCCGGAGATTTTCAGCGCACGCCGGTTCCGCGCCGCCATGATCGCCACCACGGGCATGACATTCGGCGGGTACGGTATGGTCTTCGTGCTGCCGCTGGCGTGGCAGTCGAGCGGACGGCTCGATGCCGCGGCAAGCGCCGCCGCGTTGCTGCCGATGTCGCTGGTCTTCGTCCTGGTCTCACCGTTCTCCGGCATGCTGTCGGAAAAGCTCGGGCTGCGCGCGGCCACCTCGGGCGGCGTGACGCTGATGTGTGTCGGCCTCCTGATGATTGGCCTCGGTGGCCTGCGACCGGACATCGCCCTGGCCGAGTTCGGACTGGCCATCACCGGCCTCGGGCTCGGCCTCGCTGCGGGGCCGCTCTCGGCGATGGCCGTCGGCGACGTCGCCGCTGCGCGGGCCGGCACGGCCGCGGCGCTGATCAACGTGGCCAGGATCAGCGGCGCGACGATCGGGGTTGCGGTGCTCGGCGCGTGCTACGCGGCAACCGGCGGCGGCAGCCACGGCCTGCTGCTCGCGATGATCGCCGGAAGCCTCGTCCAGTTCGCTGGCGCCGGCGCGGCGTGGATGGTGACAGGGCACGAGGCGCCACGCCTGCGCATTTGACCTGCTCGCGCGCGGCTCGTTATCCTTCGCACAGCCGACATCGGATCGGCGGCCGACAAGAGCAAGAACAGGGAGCATCATCCATGGCCAGCACTCTGCCCGCCTCTGCGAGCGGGCTCTATGCCAATCCGCGCGAAGACTGGCTCGCCCAATACACCGAGGAGATCATCGATCCCAACAGGCCGATCGTCGATCCGCACCATCATCTCTGGGATCGCGGCGGCTTGCGCTATCTGATCGAGGACATGCGCGATGACATCGCCTCGGGCCACAACATCGTGGGGACCGTCTATGTCGATTGCCGGTCGATGTATCGCGCCGACGGGCCGGAGGCGTTCCGCCCGGTCGGCGAGGTCGAGTTCGCCAACGGCGTCGCGGCGATGGCGGCGAGCGGCGGCTACGGCAAGGCGGCGATCTGCGCCGGCATTGTCAGCCACGTTAACCTTCTGATCGGCGACCAGGCCAAGGCGGTGCTGGAGGCGGAAATCGCCGCCGGCAACGGCCGGTTCCGCGGCATCCGCCACTCCTCGGCCTGGGACGAGGACCCCAACGTCGCCCACATGTATGCCAACCGCCCGAAGGGCATCTTGCTGGATGCCACCTTTCGTAGGGGGTTCGCCTGCCTGGCGCCGCTCGGCCTCAGCTTCGATGCCTGGCTGTTCCACCCGCAGATCGGCGAGCTGACCGACCTCGCCCGCGCCTTTCCCGACACCCGGATCGTGCTCGACCATTGCGGTGGCCCGGTCGGCACCGGCCGCTTCGCCGGGAAGCGCGAGGAGACCTTCCCGGTCTGGAAGGCGTCGATCCAGGAGATCGCCAAATGCCCGAACGTCGTGGTCAAGCTCGGCGGGCTGGCGATGTGCCTGCTCGGCTACGACTTCCACCTCCGCCCCAGGCCGCCCTCGTCGGAGGAACTCGCCGCCGCCTGGCGGCCCTATGTGGAGACCTGCATCGAGGCGTTCGGCCCGAGCCGTTGCATGTTCGAAAGCAACTTCCCACCTGATAAGGGACAGTGCAGCTATCAGGTGATCTTCAACACCTTTAAACGGCTTGCATCACAATATAGCGAAGCCGAGAAGACGGCGTTGTTCTTGCAGACGGCAAAGGATGTCTATCGGCTCGATATCGGGTAAACTTGCGACTCATGGATGACAGCATCACCATCCGGCCGCTTCGTGAGGCTGATGCAGAAGCGGTGGTCGAACTCTACGCAAAGGCGGCTGCGGTGGAACCGCGGCTGGGCCCTGTCACGCTGCCGCAGTGGGACCAGTTCCTGAAACTGCCGCAGAACCGTGGCGGCCGCGACTTCCGCATTGCTGAACGGAACGGCCGGCTCCTTGGCCTCGCTGAATCATCGTTGCGCGATCAGGGCGCGCATCATTCCCGGTTCCTCAAGATCGTCGTCGCGCCCGAGATGCGGCGCCGCCGGATTGGCCTCGCGCTGTTCGACGACGTGCTTGCGATCGACACCGATCCCGATCTCACCGTCCAGACGCTGGTGAGCGGCGATTGGCCGGCGGGAATGGCCTTCGTGGCCGCCTTCGGCTTTGTTCATGTCGAGTCCGAAATCGGGATGAAATGCGTCGAGCCGTTGCAGCCGGCACGCACGCTCGCGGCGGCCCGCGCCACCATCGAGCAGGTCAGCGACGTCACCGCCTGCGCCGGCGAGGTGGCCCGCCTCCACAACGCCGCCTATGCCTCGGACTCCGCGTTCCGCCGGTATTCGCCGGAGGAGATGGCGCAGGTCCTGACCGAGAGCGAAGTCTGGATCGCGTCGGAAGATGGCCAGATGTCGGGCTTCTGCCTGACCGAGCCGGAGCGGAACTCGATGTGGATCGAGTCGGTCGCCGTCGATCCGGCACGGCAAGGACGCGGGCTCGGCCAGCTGCTGGTCTATCGCGTGCTGGCCGCGCACGACGTGTCGGTCGAGCATCCCTGCTGGCTCAACGTCTCAAGCCGCAACGCGCCCGCGCTGAAGATCTACCGCCGGCTCGGATTCCGGCCCCAGCACGAGACCTGCCGCTTCAGCGCACCGCGAGGCGAATTGCTCGCCGCGCGGGGACGGCGGTTTCGCTAGTCTAGTCCTGCGGCATTAGTCCGGCAGCCCAGATCTATCCCCCGTCACCCCCGCGCAACGGCTTTGCCGTTGTCGCTGGAGGTGTGAGCGAAGCGAGCCTCGAAGGGTGAACGGCCGGGCTCTCTCCGCACCGCGATATCCGGGCCGTCCATCCTTCGAGGCGCGCAAGGGCGCGCACCTCAGGATGACGGGACTGAGCGGTTAGCTGCTGCCTTACGCCCACTCGCCTTTGCGGAACACCGGCACGCTGCGGCCGTCGGCATGGATGCCGTCGATGTCGGTGTGGGCGGACCCGATCATCCAGTCGATATGGATCAGGCTCTTGTTGCCGCCCTGCTCGGCGATCTGCTGCGGCGTCAGCTTGTCGCCGTTGACGAAGCATTTCGAGTAGCACTGGCCGAGCGCGATATGCGAGGCTGCGTTCTCGTCGAACAGCGTATTGAAGAACAACAACCCGCTCTTCGAGATCGGCGAGGAATGCGGCACCAGCGCGACCTCGCCGAGGCGGCGCGCGCCCTCGTCGGTGTCGAGCACCTTGTTCAACACTTCCTCGCCGCGCGAGGCCTTGGCCTCGACGATGCGGCCTTCCTCGAACTTGACCGAGATATTGTCGATCAGCGTACCCTGATAGGAGAGCGGCTTGGAGCTGACAACGTGGCCGCTGACACGGCGGCAGTGCGGCGTGGTGAAGACCTCCTCGGTCGGAATGTTGGCATTGCAGACAATGCCGTTCTTGGCGGTCGACGCGCCGCCTTCCCATTCATGACCGTCGGCGAGCCCGATCGTGAGGTCCATGCCGGGGCCGGAATATTTCAGCGCGTGGAAGCGCTGGCCGTTCAGCCATTCGGTGCGCTCGCGCAGCCTGGCATTGTGCTGTTCCCAGTTGGCGACGGCACCGTCCTGATCGACCCGGGACGCGGAGAAGATCGCGTCCGCGAGTTTCGCCACCGCGACATCCTCGGCATCATCGGGAAACACCTGCTTCGCCCAGGACGTGCTGGGATAGGCGATGATGTTCCAGTTGGTGTCGAAATTGACGATCTTCTCCAGCGCCGGCTGGTAAGCGATCGAATTCGCCTTGCTGGCGCGCGCCACCTTGGTCGGGTCTTCGCCCGACAGCAGCATCGGATTGTCGCCGACGATCGCAAGCCGCGCGGTGTTGGCGCCGAACGCCTTCGCCATTCCCTCGTAAAGCCAACTCGCGGCGCGATCGAAGCTCGCATCGTTGGCGTAGCGGTAGCGCGCCAGCGTGAGCTCTTCGTCCGAGAAGAACGGGGTCACGAGACCCGCGCCGGCCTTGTAGGCGTGCTCCACGACCCGCCGCACCAGCGGCATCGCTGCCGCGGGCGCCGTCAGCAGCAGATCCTGTCCCGGCTGCAGCTGCAGGCCGACCTTGATCGCGACTTCGGCGAGCCGATCGAGTTTTACAGGATCGATCGAGGCGGAAAGGTTGCGTTGATGTGCGGTCATGAAGTGTCCGGCCGTGTCGTTTGAGGGCTTTGAGGATTCGTAGTCCAATTCGATCCGCATCCGCAAGGTTCCCGCCCGCCGCACCCGATCACGCGACGGCGAGCAATTGCGGCGAATTTTACCGCTTCACCGACGTCAGTACCCTGTCGACCATCTCGGGCGCGAGGCCGAGATAGTTCTTCGGCGCGGTGAGACGGTCGATGGTCGCCCGATCGATCCGGCTCGTGACGCGATCATCCGCGGCCAGCGCCTCGGCCAGCGTCAGACCCCTGTCGTTGGCGACACGGCAGGCGTCGTAGACCACATCATGCGCCTCCTGGCGGCCGATCGCGGGCGCAAGGCCCATCATCACGGCCTCAGCAACGATCAACCCGCGGCTGATGTCGAGATTGCCGGCCATCCGCTTCTCGTCGACGATCAGGCCGCCAAGCGCGAACCTGGCCTGGTGCAGGGCGCCTGCGGTCAGCACGAAGCTTTCCGGGATCGCCATCCATTCGGCGTGCCACGGGCCGGTGGCGCGTTCGAAATCCTGCACCATCGCGTCCAGCATCAAACCTGCATGCTGACGCACCGCCTTGGAAGCGGCGAGCATCAGCTCCGACGAGATCGGGTTGCGCTTCTGCGGCATGGTCGAGGAGGCGCCGCGTCCCTTCACGAAGGGTTCGTAGACCTCGCCGAATTCGGTCGACGCCATGATCATGATGTCGAGCGCGATCTTGCCGAGCGTTCCCGTGACCAGCGCGAGGAAATTCACCGCTTCCGCCAACCCGTCGCGCGCGACATGCCAGGTGGAGACGGGAACGCCGAGGCCGAGTTCCTCGCACAGCGCGTTCTGGACCTCGAAGCCCTTGTCACCCAGCGAGGCCAGCGTGCCGGCGGCGCCGGCGAACTGACCGACCAGCACGCGCGGCTTCAGCTCCGCCAGCCGCGCGGCGTGGCGATCGAAGGCGGCGAGCCAGATCGCGGTCTTGTAGCCGAAGGTCACCGGCAGCGCCTGCTGCAGATGGGTGCGGCCGGCCATCGGCGTGTCGCGGTATTTCTTCGAGAGATCGGCGAGGATGCCGCGCAACGCAGCGATGTCATCCTCGATGATTGTCAGGCCGTCGCGCAGTTGCAGCACCACGGCGGTGTCCATGATGTCCTGCGTGGTGGCGCCCCAATGGACATAGCGGCCGGCCTCGCCGCACTGCTTTGCCATCTGATGCACCAGCGGCAGGATCGGGTAGCCGACGATGTCGGTCTCTTGCCGCAGCAGGTCGAAATCGAACGCGGCGACATCGGTGCGCCTTGCGATCTCCTCGGCCGCTTCCGCAGGGATCACGCCGCAGCGCGCTTCGGCCTTCGCGAGCGCGACTTCGACTTCCGCATAGCGCTGGAGCAGCCGCAGGTCGGAAAACACCTCGCGCATCTCGCGCGTGCCGAAAGCATCGCGAAACAGCACGGAATCGAGCACGGTGGTCGAGGTTGGGAAGGCGGACATGGGCAGATCCTGTTGCCGGTCGCAGTCGGCAACGTCCCTATCACGGCGCAGGCCCGTGCCCTACCCCTCCGCGGGCGCCTCGCCGAACACCTCGGCTGCAATCCTGCTGGTCTCGATCGCGGCCGGAATGCCGCAATACATCGCGACCAGCAGCAGCACGTCCTGCACCTGCGCGGCGGTGCAGCCATTGGCCAGCGCGCCCTTGGCGTGAACGCGGAACTCGGTCGGCTTGCTGCTCGCCGCGGTGATGCCGAGCATCACCAGGCTGCGAATCTGGTCGGATAGGCCGCTGCGCTCCCAGACGTCGCCATAGACGTAAGCATTGATGATGTTTTGCAGCGGCGTGCCAAAATCGCCGGCGGCCGCCATCCGCTTGGCGACATCGACCTCGCCGAACATCTTCTGGCGCCGGCGCAGCCCGCGGGCATGGAGATCGCTGATGTCCACCATCGTCGTCTGGCTCCCCTGTATGAGCTATTTATACGGATAAATATGTCGCACCTCAATATTCCGTTAGGCTTGATGCTTGCCTTTCCGAGCTATTTGTCCGTATAAATTTGCCAAAAGCAGAGGCGGAGGGAACCGGGATGAAGTTACGGCTGGGGCTGCTCGTTGTCCTGCTCGCTGCGCTTCCGGCCCTGCCGGTGCGGGCGGCGGGCGAATTCCCGCAACGGCCGCTCAGGATCATCGTGCCTTTCCCGGCCGGCGCCGGCCCCGACAACGTCGCGCGGCTGGTCGGCCAGCATCTGCAGGACGCGTTCGGCCAGACTGTGCTGATCGAGAACCGCGCCGGCGCGCTCGGCAGCATCGGCGCCCAGGAAGTCGCCCGCAGCGCGCCCGACGGCTACACGCTGTTGATGGGCACCAACACCACCCATGCCAGCAATGTCGCGACGCTCAAGAGCCTGCCCTACGACCCGGTGAAGGATTTTGCTCCCGTGATCCGCACCACCACCACGGCGATGGTGCTGCTGGTCAACCCGAAGCTTGCGGCCAGGGACCTGCCGCAGTTCCTGGCGTACGCCAAGACCAGTCCCAATCTGACCGCGGGCTACGGCTCCGGCGCGTCGCAGATCTCGATCGCGCAGCTGCAATCGCGCGGCGGCCTGTCGCTGATCGCGGCCTCCTATCGCGGCGTGCCGCAGGCAATGACCGACGTGATGGCCGGCGTCATCGACCTGACCTTCGGCGATTTCTCGGTCGCGATCCCGCAGATGCAGGGCGGCACCTTGCGCGGGATCGCCGTGACATCGGCGACCCGCAACGAGCTGACGCCCGGCCTGCCCGCGCTCTCCGAAGCAATGCCCGGCTTCGAGGCCACCATCTGGTACGGGCTGTTCGCGCCCGCCGGCACGCCGGAACCGGTGGTCAACAAGATCTACGCCGAGTGCGCCAAATACCTCGCGATGCCGGAGACCAGGAAGAAGCTCGCCGATGTCGGCGTGATGGTGGCGCCGCTCGCGCCGGCCGAGTTCGGCGTCTTCGTCAAGAGCGAGGTCGTGCGCTGGTCGGCGGAGGTGAAGGCGGCCGGCATCCAGCCGCAATAGCGCGAAGCGGCGGCGCATCATGGCTCGCGAGACACCTGTCGGCATGATTGGCCTGGGGCTGATGGGATCAACACTTTCCGCGCGGCTGATCGACGCCGGCGTCGGGGTGATCGGCTTCGACGTCGACGCGGCGAAGACGGATGGGCTGCGGGCCAGCGGCGCCGAATTCGCGGCCTTCGCCGCCGAGGTGGCGGCGCGGTGCCGGACCATCGTGGTTGCGGTGTACGACGCGGCCCAGGTCACGGGCTTGCTGCCGGACCTCGCGAACGCCGAGCCGCCGCCGCTCGTCATCTGCACCACCACATGCGCGCCGGGCGAGATCACGGCGATCGCCGAATTCGCGACGCGCTCGCGCCTCTCCTTCATCGAAGCGCCGATCTCGGGCACCAGCGCCGAGGTGCGCGCGGGCACAGCCACCGCGCTGGTCGCCGGCGATCGCGACGTGATCGCTGCCGCCGCGGCGACGCTCGACATCCTCTGCCCGCAGCGGATCCGTGTCGGCGCGATCGGCAATGCGAGCCGCACCAAGCTCGCCATCAACCTGATCCTGCAGAATAACCGCGCCGCGCTCGCCGAAGGCATCGCGTTTGCCGAGAGCCTCGGCCTCGACGGCGCGAGCTTCCTTGCGACGGCGCGGCAATCGGCGGCATATTCCGCCGTGATGGACAGCAAGGGACCGAAGATGCTGGCGCGGGATTTCGCGCCGCAATCGCATATCGCGCAGACCTTGAAGGACGCCGAGCTGATCCTGCAGGAGGCCGGCCGGCACGGCCTGCCCTTGCCGCTGACCTCGATACAGGCCGAGCTGCTGCGCAAGGCGATCGCGCTCAACGGCCCGGACAGCGATAGCGCCGCTGTCATCGAGGCGATCCGTGCCGGACGCGATCAGGACAGGGACCACTCATGATCAATTGTGCGATCGCGGGCCTCGGCCGCTGGGGCCGCGCGCTGGTCGAGGCTGCGCAGAGCGAGCCGCGGCTGCGGATCGTCCGCGCGGTGGAACCCGACAAGAGCGCCGCCGCGAGCTTTTGCGCAGCGCACGGTTTGTCCCCTGCGGCCAGCCTCGAGGCCGTGCTGGCCGAGCCCGATATCGATGCCGTGCTGCTGGCAACACCGCATTCGCTGCACAGGAGCCAGGTGATCGCGGCCGCCGCGGCCGGTAAGCAGGTGTTTTGCGAGAAGCCGCTGGCGCTCAAGCGCAGCGATGCGGCCGAGATGTTCGCGGCCTGCCGCAACGCCGGCGTGCTGCTCGCGGTCGGGCATAACCGCCGGTTCTGGCCGTCGATGCAGGCGCTGCGCGCGATTGTCGCCAGCGGCGAGCTCGGCACGATCCTGCATGTCGAGGGCCACAACAGCAACGAGAACTCGCAAGGCATCACGCAGGGCTGGCGGCTGTCGCCCGAGGAGTCGCCGGGCGGCGGGCTGACCGGCGCGGGGCTGCATGTGCTCGACGGCTTCGTCAGCCTCCTTGGTCCTGCCCGACAGGTTTATGCCCGGTTGAGTGAACGCGAGCCCGGACCGCCGCCGCTCGATACTGCAACTTTAGCGATTGAATTTGTGAATGGCGTGAGTGCAACCCTTGCTACGGTCCGCGCAACACCGTTCTATTGGCGCGTGCATGTGTTCGGGACGAAGGGATCCGCAGAGGTGCTCGACGAGGGGACGATGGTGCTACGGAAATCCGGCGAGGCGCCTGCGACGACGCGCTATCCGGCGGTCAACACGCTCACCGCGGAACTTGCGGCCTTTGCCGACGCGGTCGAACGCAGGCAGCCGTTCCCGGTGCCCGAAGCAGATGTGCTGGCAACGCTCGCCGCGTTCGAAGCCGCGTTGCAGTCGATGCAGTCTGGACATCCGGTTGCCTGCCATATGGCATACCAGTGATCCGCCATGTCTGAACAACCGGAGAGGGCGAGATCGTCCCGCTACCGCGACATCGCTACCGGGCTGCAAAAGGACATCCGTCTCGGCACCTACGCGGTCGGCAATCTGCTGCCGACCGAAACCGAGTTGATGGCAAGCTATCAGGCGAGCCGCCAGACCGTGCGCGAGGCGCTGCGCATCCTGATCGACCAGGGCCTGATCGTGCGCCGCGCCGGCCTCGGTTCGGTGGTGATCGCCTCCGAGCCACCGGTGCTGTTCACCCACAGCGTCAAGTCGCTCGGCGAGTGGCTGCGCTATTCCAACGAGACCTACCGCGACGTGGTCGGCAGCAGCGACATCGTCGCCGACCGCAAGCTGGCCGCGCTCCTGAAATGCGAGCCCGGCAAGAGCTGGTTCCTGATCGAGGCCGTGCGCCGCTCCGACCAGTTCGCCGCGCCGCTCGGCTGGACCGAGATCTACGTGCTGCGCCGGTTCGCCGATGTCGTGACGCGGCCCGACCATGGCCGCACGCCGGTGCACGAGCAGATCGCCAAGATGTATGGCCAGGTCACCGAGCGCGCGCAGATGGAAATCTTCGTGCGCGGCATGCCGGCGCCGATCGCCAAGGCGCTCGGGGTCAAGACCGGCTCGCCGGCGCTCACCGTGGTACGCCGCTACTACGGCCTGCGCGAGGAACTGTTCGAGGTCACCATCACCACGCACCCGGAAGGGCGCTATACCTACACGATGGATATGCAGCGTTCGCTGCGCCCGAAGCTCTAGGTATTTGCCGAGACGCGTTGTCTTGACGCGAGCCGGAAGCCGCTTCGCTTGAAATCGCGCTAGCGCGCCCGAGCCAGATGCGTGCTGCTGGCAGAGGTATGTGCCATCTGCGGGGTTCCGCTCACCCCCCAGATGACGACCGCGATCAGCGCGGCCGCCCAGACATATGGCACAGCATTCGGCTTCTTCATTTCCGAGATCATCCCCAACGTCTCAGGAGCACCGATGAATCTTGCAACCTCAATCGTCAGCGTCTCACCAGGCACCCGTCCTTCACAACGCTACTAAGGTTAGACCTTGTCGGTTTCGGGACGTCTTCGTGCGAATCCGGAAATGATTTCGTGGGAACCGGGCCGTCTCATCCGAATTGATGAGACCGCGGGTCTACGGCTTCGGCGTTCGCGACAAGGCCGGGAGAATTTCCTGCTTAAATTTGAGTCAGATGCACAACAAACATTCCAAAGGGGTCCCGCTGAATTCTTTTTGATTGTCCGCCGGACTCCGGCCGTGGCATCACGGCCTATGACACTGCGATGACAGGGATTCTCCCGTGACTGCCCAATCGGCCAAACCGCAAGGCGGCTCCCGCCGCCACTCCAAGGAAACGCAGGACGAGGTCGCGCGGTCGCTGGAACGGGAGCTGCAGCTCCTGACGGAAGAGCGCCAGGAACGCGCCCTTCGGTTCGGCCTCGACTTTGCAGCCAAGACACCGAAGACCGACCACTAGGCGCGCTGCCGCGCCGCGACTCGAGGGCGCACAATCTCCGTAGCATTGCTGATCCGCGCGGCCATCTGACAATGGCCGGCGTGCGCGTTGGCGCGCGTCAGTCGTGCTGGGGGCTTGCTCAGGCCGCAACGGCAAAGCCGTTGCACGCCCGACGGGGAGAAGTCCGATTGACCTGTCAAACAGCTCGTTCGGTGCCATCACCCGCGAAAGCCGAAAGCGGGTGATCGAGTGCACGGCTCCTTCCCAGGCGTCGTCCCTGCGAAAGCAGGGACCCATAACCACAGGGTCGTGTTGTTGAAGAGAGCTGTGGCCCCAGCCGCGCGCAAGAATCTCCTTCGGTGGTTATGGGTCCCGGCCCCCGTGCGCAATTGCGCACCAGGCCGGGACGACACTGAATTTATGGCGCTGCTTGTGGATCACGCTTCCGCGTTCTCGCGACATCCTTGTCCGGGTTTTTGCATTTTGTTTCGCCCTCTCTCTTGAACAGAGGGCGTAGGGAAAGCCGGGTGCGTGCCCACATCACCGTCATTGCACCGTACGCGTTGCCTCAAAATAGCGAATCGTTATTGCGCGCCCTGCGCTTCCGCATCGACTTGCACATCGTGGCCGAAGCGATCCTTGCCGCTGAGCCTGGTCTTGCCGCCGTCGAACGTGAGCAGCCATCTGCGATCGGTATCGCCGCCGACCAAACGCAGGTCGATCGCAAACGTCTCAGCGGTCTGCCACGTCCCCTTCAGCGCCATCACGCCGAGCGGCGTTGGCTGGCCGAGACGATAGGTGCCGTCGAGCCCGATCGGTCCCGCCAATTTGACTACCGGCCTCGCCGCATCCGGCGTCGCCGTTTCCAGCTCGTAGTGCGCGGACGGATCGGTCAGATACAGCGTCAGCGCCCGCAGATTGAGGCCGTTGGCCGGGAAGCGCCAGGTCTTGCCCGAGATGGCCGCCGCGGTCTCGGGCACCGCACCGACCGCCGACGGCTTTTCCGTCGCGCTATCGCGCAGCGCCGCGGCAAGCTGATTGCCGCCGGCGGAGTTCACCGGCAGCGCCGTGTCGGACTTGACGGCGCCGGAAATGTCGTCGGCAATCCTGCCGAATGAGCAGTAGTCGTGCGCGGTCACGACCGTGACGATGTCGAGCGCGGGAAAGATCATGATCAGCTGGCAGCGGTCGCCAACCGCCATGAAGGCCTGCTGCTTCGGCATCACCCAGAAGAAATTGGCGTAGTGCAGGGACGGATCGAACGAAGCGTGCATCTCTGTCGTCGCGTGCCTGATGCGATCGACCCAGCCGGACGGCAGCAGCCGCTGCCCCTCCCATTCGCCGTCATGCAGATAGAGCAGCCCGATCTTGGCGGCGTCGCGCGGCGCGAGCAGAAGCCCGCCGCCGCCTTGCGTCAGCCCCGGCCCGATGCTGTGCCAGTAGGGCGCGGCAATCCCCAGCGGGCGAAACAGTTTCGTCACCGCATAGTCCCGCGCGCTCACGCCGGTGAGCTTGTTGATGATCGCGGCCAGCAGCTGCGGATTGCCGGTGTTGTAGTAGAACGCCTCGCCCGGCGCCTTCGCCATCGGACGGTCCAGGATGAACTGGATCGCATCGGGGCTGCGCCCCCATTCGATCAGCGAGTCGGGCTTGCCGCCCTCGACGCCCTCCGTCCAGGCCATCCCCGAAGTCAGGTCGAGCATGGTCTGGATCGTGATCGCCCGCTTGCGGTCATCGAGATTGGCGATGCTGCGGTCGCCAAAGAAGTCCACCATGTGATGGTCGAGGCTGTCGAGCACCTTGTCCTTGAGCAGCATCGCGACCAGCGTGCCGGTCACCGCCTTGGTGACGGAATTTAAGAGATGCGGAATCTCCGGCGTATACGGCGCATAGTAAGCGTCGAGCACGATCCGGCCATGACGCGCAATCAGGAGGCTATCGAAACTGTGAGCCGCGCCAAAGTTGACGAGCCGCGCCAGCGCGGCGGAATCCATCCCCTGCTCTTCCGGCGGCGTCGTCTGCCACTGCCGGGTCGGCCACACCGGATCGGCGGCTCGCTCTGCGCGGGCTGCGCCTGACCAGATCATCGCGGCAACCGACAACCCCCGTAGCGTCGACATGGCCAAATGTCTGAAATGCATCGGCGCCCCGTCAGGATGCGGCTGTCACCGCACCATCCGCGATCCCAGGCTTACCTGTCAATCTCGGTGCCGCCGTGGCGGAAGCGCTTTGCGATGGCCGGCGCAGCTCGGTCCCTCCTATCGCATTATCGCGTCCCGTCCACGAACGTAACCGGCGTCCCCTTCGCGACATCGGCCGCGACGTGCTGCGCATCCCAATTCGTCAGCCGAACACAGCCATGGGACGCGGCCTTGGAGACCTTGCCGGGATTGGGTGTGCCATGGATGCCGTAACCTTCTGCCGAAAGGTTGATCCAGATCGAGCCGACCGGATTGTTCGGGCCGGGCTTGATCGTGAACGGCTTCTTCGATTTGACGCCCTTGAACTTGTACTTGGGATTGTAGCGATAGGTGGGGTTCTTGTTGATCGCCGTCACCTTCAACGTGCCGCTCGGCGTCGGTTTCTCCGTGCTGCCGACCGTTGCGGGATAGAAGGCCGTGAGCTTTCCTGCGGCGTCGAATGTGCTGAGCGTCTGTCGCGCCTTGTCGACTTCGACGCGGGCAACCGGCGCCGAAGCGCCAGTGTCGAGGACGTTGGCAACCGCGATGCTGTCACCGGCCTTGTCGAACTTCTGGCCGGGATTGAGTGCCTGAAGCAACGCCTCGCTCATGTGGAACTTCTCGGCCAGCGCTTCGCGCGAGCTGGTGTAGTTCAGCGCGGGCAGGTCCTTCATGCTCTCCATCTTCGCAGGGACCTGCTTCAGGAAGGGGCCTTTCACGTCGGCATCGACGATGGTGTAGTTGACGACCGCGGGCCCTTCGCTGGCGGCGGCGAGTTTGCTCCAGATATCCGGCGTCACAGCCTTGTCGAACGACAATCCATTCGCGCCGGCAAACGCCGTGAGCGCTTTCTGCGCATTCTCGCCGAGCTGGCCGTCGATCTCGCCGGGAGAGAAATGCGCGCGATCGAGCAGAATCTCGAGCTTGGCAATGGAGGCGCTGGCCCGGTGACGGCCCGGCAATTTTCCCGTTGGCGCCGCCGCATCGTTGATCGCGGCGGCATCGAGACCCGCCGCCATCGTCGGGGCGGAGACAAGCAAAAGGACAACAGCAAAACGCGCAACTAAAAAATATCGGAACATCGCGTATCCCAACGTGGCTACATTCCGTAAAGTTACGGAAAGCGTCGAAGTTCCAATGCAAACAGCGGCGGAGTTCTGCGGTGGAACAGCCGATATCGCTGCTTCGCCGCAATCGACCCGTTAGAAAGTCGTTATCAGAACCGCATTTGCGCGCAGCTCACATCACAGTTCAGGTCTCTCGAAGCAAATGCGATTCTTCATCGCGGCGCTTGCCGCGTTTCTTGTCTTGATGCTCGACGTCGATCGTTCGCCAAGCTCCATCAACGCCTCGACAACCCAGGCCCCTGCGCTCTCGCACGACACCACAACGGACGCCGTTCCTTTCGCCGCCCGCTTCATCGAAAGCGCCGACGCCAGTGAAGCGCCCGGTGCGACGGTCGAGGGTGAGGCGCCGGCGCCTGCGATCGAGCCGCGCGACGCTCCGGCCGAGCCGCAGGCGTCCGCGATCGATACGTTCCGCCACTCCTTGAAGGACGCGGCCCAGGCGAGTGAAATCCCCGTCGCGTTCTTTTGCGCCCCTGATCTGGCAGGAGAGCCGCTTTCGTTCGAACGAGGTCAGCCACGCTGGCGCGCAGGGCGTTGCGCAGTTCATGCCGGAGACCGCCGCGGAAGTCGGGCTCGACGATCCCTTCGATCCGCTCAAGGCGTTGCCCGCCTCCGCAAGACTTCTCCGCAAGTTGCGTGACGACTTCGGCAATCTCGGCCTAGCGGCGGCCGCCTACAACGCCGGCAACGGCCGGGTCCAGAAGTGGCTCGCCACGCAAAGCGAGCTGCCGCGCGAGACCCGAGACTATCTCCGCATCATCACCGGAACCAAGGCGGAGGATTGGATCGAGAATGTCGACACGCTCGCCATTCGCATCGACCTGCCGAGCGAAGCACCTTGCGAGGGAACCGGCGGCCTGTCGAAGTCGAAGGATGTCGCTTTCGTCTCGGCATTGCTAGCATCCGCCGTGACCACGCTCACGCGCAAGGCCGAGGCCGCCCAGCAGGCGGCAAGGTCCGCCGCCAGCCGCACGCGCAGACGGCTCGTGCTTCTGATCGGAAAGGGCTCGCCCGGTGCAGCCCGGCTCGGCAAGGCGCGCCCGGCCATCGTCGCGGCCAAGGCAAACTCGGCGAAGGGCCGCGCCATTCGCGTGGCCTCGCGTTCGCGCTCGTCGAGCTGAGGCCGCGTCACGGCGCGTGCACCGCGCAAGCGCGGGCCGGGTGGATTTCCGCTCAGGAAAATGAGCACCCTGGTGTATGTTGCCGGTCGTTTTCAGATCGCTTTGCTTGCCATTCATTTTCCAGTGGGCGCTGTCATGACGCTGATCGATGGCTTGGGTTACCTGGCGTCGGCTCTTGTGTTGCTGACGTTCTGCATGAGCACGATGTTGAGCCTGCGCACCGTCGCGATATTCAGCAATCTGGCATTCATCAGCTATGGATTAGGCGACCGGATCTACCCGGTGCTCATCCTGCACATCATTCTGCTGCCGCTGAACGTGGTGTTGCTATTCCAGATGGTTCGGCTGCTTCGCAAGGCCAGGCGCGCTGCCGCGACGGATCTTTCTCCGAACTGGCTGCAACCGTTCATGCACGCGAAGCACGTCAGGGCGGGAGAAACGATCTTCAGGAAAGGCGACGATGCCGACCTGCTCTACATGGTCGTATCGGGCAATGTCAGGTTTCCCGAGATCGATCGCGGGGTCTCGGCAGGCGAATTGTTCGGGGAGATCGGATTGTTTTCCCTCGAGCGGCGCCGCACGCAGACGGCGCTGGCAGCAACCGATGTGGATTTGCTGTGGATCAGCGACGGCGCACTGCGGAAGCTGTGCGAACGCAATCCGGGACTGTCGCTGTATTTCCTGCGGCTGACAGCGACCCGGATGACGGAAAACGCCGCCCGCGCAATCGGGGTTGCCGCGGCAACACCCAATCCGGCGTAAAGCGCCGGGGCACTGCGTCTGTTGCCGGTGCTACGGCGCGGACGACGCCGCAAGGCTCGGCAGCGGCGTGAACTGCATCTCTGCAACCGCCGAGCCGGCGTAAGCACTGGCGATCAGGATCATGACTCGAATGGCGACGAACATGGTGCCTCCTCAGTCTTCTTGTTGGTCTCTTGATGCCAGAGACTTCTTTCCCGCCGGTGAGGAAAGCTGGTTGCCGCAACCTTGAAGGCATTGGTAAGCGAGCCGTTTACGCAAGGTTCCGTTCATGAGTTGGGAACCGTATCGGCCGATCGGCCGGCGCGCTAAACGCGCGGTTCACCGTCGCCGGGCATTGTTCGCCTCAATCAAGAAGGCGCAATCACAATGCCGATTTTCAAGACGATCCTTGTTGTCGTATCGATTTTTCTTGCCGTTTTGTACGTCTACGATGCCTGCCGCAGCGACGGCTTGCTCAGGGCGGCTCCGGTGAACGACGTGATTGCACGGCGCTGGCCGGAATCGGATGCGTTTCGTCCGGAGGCGGCACCCGCTCCTACAGCCACTGCCACCGCGACCCCGGCGGCGCGCGTTAGGGAAACGTTTGCGATGTTCATCCCCAGGGACGCGCGACGCCACCTGATGCAGCGCAGCCTCTAACCGCCTCGTTTCAGCCTAGCGATACGCCGGCCTTGGCCCGGCTGATCCCGAGCGCCACAATGCGATTCAACAGAATCGGGTAGTCCAGTCCGTCATGCCCGGCGGCGGTCGCGAACTCCTGGCTCTTCGCGATTTCGGGATTGGGGTTGGCCTCAATGAAATACGGAACGCCGTTGGTGGACAGGCGGAAATCGATGCGCGCGTAGCCATCGAGCCCTAAGGTCCGGTAGATGCGTTTCGCCAGCCGTTGAATATGGGCGGATAGTTCCGGCGTCAGATCCTCGGCCGGCCCGTCCGCGATTCCGATGCGCTCCTGATAGCTGGTATCGTGCTTGACCTTCTCGGTGGCGATCTGGCGCGCAGCCGGGCCGCCCATGCTGCCGAACTTCAATTCCCAAACCGGCAGGACCCGCAGCCTGTTGTTGCCGATCACGCCGACATAGAGCTCACGTCCCTCGATGAACTGCTCGGCGATCGCGGCCGTTCCGATCCGCTCATGGATGAAGGCGACGCGCTCCGCGAGCTTCTCGTCGGTATCGACGATCGACGCCTGCGAGATGCCGAGCGATCCATCGCTGCTCAGACTCTTGACGATCAGCGGCAGCGCGAGCCGCGGCGGCCGCTTGACCTTGCGGCGCATCGGGAACACGGCGAAGGCCGGCACCGGGATGCGGCGGTGATGCACCAGCGTCTTGGACAGATCCTTGCCGCGCGCCAGGATCAGGCCGCGCGGGTTGCACCCGGTATAGGGGATCTTCATCAGCTCGAGATAGCTCGCGATGTGCTGGTCATACACGACGTCGTAGTGAAACTCCTCCAGCAGCGTGAACACCACGTGCGGCTTGAAGCCGTCGATCTCGTCGCGCACCGGCTTGATTTCTTCCTGCACGCCGAGCGGACGCACCTCATGGCCTGCGGCGCGCAGGGTACTCACCACGTCGTATTCGGTTTTCCACTCGTTGATTTCCCGCGCCGAGTATCCGTCGCTGGAGTCCGGCGGCACACAGTCCGGGTGCATCAGCACCAGAATGCGAAAGTGTTTCATAGCGCGATCCATTTGCGGCGCGACGGGCCGAACAGCGCGTGCATGGTCTTGGCTGTCAGCAGGATGGTGAAATTGGTCACCAGCTTCTGCTCGGGGCCGACGGCACGCAGATTGAGCTCGCGACAGCGCAAGATCATGTCGTCGAGCACGGCATCGAGCGTCAACTGGTTCTCGCCTGTCCACCGTGCGACCAGTTGCCTGATCTGGGCGCGGTGCCGCCTGATGAAGA
The DNA here is from genome assembly GCF_054063755.1 of Bradyrhizobium sp. USDA 4341. Taxonomy (NCBI): domain Bacteria; kingdom Pseudomonadati; phylum Pseudomonadota; class Alphaproteobacteria; order Hyphomicrobiales; family Nitrobacteraceae; genus Bradyrhizobium; species Bradyrhizobium sp. USDA 4341. Next base: position 4,823,723 of record NZ_JBSSGO010000002.1, read on the forward strand.
CCGCGGCCGGCGGCTGCCGCCGATGCCGCGGATCGGCGGAGAACAGCTTGGACAGATCGCGGTCGTAGGTCTTCGGCGGCGTGAAGGCGTAGAATGCCTGCTTCTTCTTGTAGTGTTCGCCCAGCGTCTGCTTCAGCGTATGCAGCGGATCGACCCGCTCCCGCGTCGTGAGCAACGGCCGGTTGCCGGCGATCTCGCCCATCAGCTCGTCGACATATTCGAGCTTCTTCAGCGCCGGCCATCCGGCATACCGCGTCCGCCAGTTCGAGCGCGGCCGCAGCCACACCGCGAAGGTCTCGGCGAAATCCTCGTCCGGATGGCTCTGCGCGTACCAGAGCCTGAGATGCTGGACATAGTTGCGGCTGGCCGGATTGGGCCGGTAGTAGCGCGGATAGTGTTGCGACGACGGGCCGAACAGCTGCTGCCAGCGCCGGCGGCGTTGCAGCTGGTAGCCGTGCTGTATGGCGTGCCCCGCCTCGTGGCGGAGAATGGCCATGCACTCGGACCACGAGGCGCCCTCGACGTCGAGCATCATCTTCTTCTCGAGCTTCATCAGGCGCGGATGGGCGAGATAGAACGGAATGGCGATGCCGGGCACATCGGCCGGGCTGAACCATTCGCTCGAGATCCATGCGTGCGGCCGCAGCCGGATGCCACGCTCTTCGAGCTCTTCGTAGAGCGTGCTGACACAATCCGCGAGCCAGGTGCCTTCGACCGCAACCCTCAGACTGCTGAGGCGCTGCCCGAGCAACTGCGCATCCGTGAGCTTCTCCCAGGCATATTTGCGACGCGGCATAGGCTTCCAAAAACCAAAAACAAACCGGAATCGGGATGGTGTCATAGGTTGCCGCCGGCAACAACCGCCGGGCCTTCGCGGATGGTGGCCCCGTCCCGTGCCGGCTCAGGTCCAGTCCGGGCGCGCGCCCCATGCTTCGGCCGGCAGCCGGCGCGGCAGGCGCTATTCGCGCGCGGGCGCCTTCGCGCATTCTGCTATGGTCGGCCGTTATTCACACCAGTAATTTGAGGGGACAGGAATGGATGATCGGCGGCGTCTGCTTTTTCACGGCATGGTTTTGTTCCTGATCGGGCTGTTGACCGGCCTTCTCGAGCAGCATTTCGTCAATGTGCGGATGGCGCTCGCGGCCCATCTCGAAGGCGTGATGAACGGCACATTCCTGCTCGCGGTCGGCGCGATCTGGAGCGAGGTCAGGCTGCCGCCCCGCGCGAGCGCCGTAGCCTATTGGGCGCTGCTGTGCGGGACCTACGGCAACTGGGCCGTGACGACACTCGCCGCCGTTCTCGGAACCGGCGCACTGTCGCCGGTGACCGCGGCCGGGCGTGGCGCCGCGCCGTGGCAGGAGGCGCTGGTGACCACAGGATTCGTCTCGATCGGTCTTGCGATCATCGCAGCATCGATCCTGCTGTTGTGGGGGCTGCGCGGCAAGGCTGCCCTTGCCCATGACGCGAGATAGCTCCTCCTGACTTCCCGTGGTCAGCGCTGGCCGTGATCCTGCGCGGCGCGTGCCGCGACCGCGGCGCGCCGCCGCAGCAATTCGCGCTCGCGCGCGTTGCCGGCCAATGCGGCGGCGGCCTCGAACGCGGTGTGCGCCTCCGCGAAGCGGCTCAGCCGGTGCAGCAGATCGCCGCGCACGCTCGGCAGCAGATGGTAGGCCTTCAGCGCCGGCTCGTCCGCGAGACCATCGACGATCGCAAGCGCCGCAAGCGGTCCTTCGGCCATGCCGATCGCGACCGCGCGGTTGAGCTCGATCACCGGCGAATCCAGCAGCGCGGCGAGGTCGCCGTAGAGCGCGGCGATGCGGCGCCAGTCGGTCGCGTCAGGCGTGTCGGCCTCGGCGTGGCAGGCGGCGATCGCAGCCTGCAGCGCGTAGAAGCCGCCGGCGCCGCCGAGCTCGCGGGCACGCGCCAGCGCCAGTTGCCCGCGACGGATCTGCAGGCGATCCCACAGCGCGCGGTTCTGCTCCATCAACAGGATCGGCTCGCCGGCCGCGTCGGTGCGCGCCGCCATCCGCGAGGCGTTGAATTCCATCAGCGCCAGCAGCCCGTGCGCCTCCGGCTCGTGCGGCGCGATCGAGCTCAGCACGCGGCCGATGCGCAGCGCCTCGTTGCAGAGCTGCGGCCGCAGCCATTCGTCGCCGCTTGCCGCGGTATAGCCCTCGTTGAAGATCAGGTAGGCGACTTCGAGCACGGAGGCGAGCCGCTCCGACAGCTCCTCGCCGCGCGGCGTCTCGTAGGCCAGACCTGACTCCGACAGCGTGCGCTTGGCGCGCACGATGCGCTGGGCGATGGTCGCCTCCGCCTGCAGGAAGGCGCGCGCGATCTCCTCGGTGGTGAGACCGCAGATCATTCGAAGCGCCAATGCGGCGCGGGCCTCGCGCGACAAAAGCGGGTGGCAGCCGGTGAAGATCAGCCGCAGCAATTCGTCGCCGATATCGTCGTCGAGCGCGGAATCGAAATCGGGCATGGTCTCCTGCTCCCGCACCAGATCATGCGCAAGCATGCCGTGCTTCTCGGTCAGCATGCGGTTGCGCCTGATATGATCGAGCGCACGCCGCTTGGCGGTCGCCATCAGCCAGGCACCCGGCTTCTCCGGCACGCCACTGAGCGGCCAGTGCTCGAGCGCCGCGATCAGCGCTTCCTGGGTCAGATCCTCGGCGAGCGGCACGTCGCGCAGCATCCGCGACAGGCTGGTGATCAGCCGCGGCTGCTCGATGCGCCACACCGCGAGGATCGTGGCCTCGATGTCGGCGGCCGTCATCGCCGCCGACATGATGTCGGCACTTCGCGCATCAGGCGCGGGCGGAGACGTCGACCTGGCAACCGCCGTCGGCACCAGGCGTAGCGAAGGGACGAACCTCGCAGGTCCCCTCCCAGCCCGGCATATGTTCCCTGTGTAGCTGCATGAACTCCACCGCGGCCGCGACCGCCTCCTCCTTGTTGCGGAGCTCGAAGATCGCGTAGCCGCCGATCATCTCCTTGGTCTCGACGAACGGACCGTCGATGACGTTGAGCTTGCCGTCGGTGATGCGCACCTGGGCGCCCATCGCGACCGGCAAGAGCCCGCCGGTGTCGATCATGCGGCCCGCCTTGATCTCTCGCTCGGCGAGCTTGCCGATTGCCTCCATCAGGGCCGGGGTCGGCGGCCCGGGGGGCTGCGGGGAGGTGACGATATACATGAAACGCATCGGAAAGCTCCTGTGAGGCGAGACGCGGCGACGATCGCCGCAAGACCGGCTCGCTACAGGGGACGACGATTCGGGGCCAGCCGGATCGACATGGGCTCGGGAATTATTTTTAGGGGTGGACGACGGAGCAGGGCAAACCGCCGACGCTCGGTGGTGCGCCCCTTCCCCGCTTGCGACCGCCGCACTCAGAAGCGCCGACGCGCTCTTCAGGATGACGGGAAAACCAGGTTCGCAAGCGGGAGAGGCGAAATAGGTGCCCCTACTGCTCCCGCAGCATGATCAGCGGGTCGGCGCTGTCGGGGACGCGGCGCCACTGGGCGTTGTCATCGGCCTCAAACTGCCAAGTCTCGCCCTTGGGCGACATCAGGATCATCTGGCCGTGGTCGAGCCGCCACAGCGTCGGATTGAAGGCTACGACCGCGGGATCGCATTTGCCTTTCAGGAACAGCTGGAAATTGTCGTTGCCGGCGTCGGTGTTGGTCAGCACCAGGGCGCAGATCGCCTGGCCGTTGCCGCGGACCATCGACCAGTCGCCGATCATCTGGTCCATCGACTTGGCGAGCGCGCGGGCAGCGGCGAGGTTCTGCAGGATGTAGACGCCCTCGTTGGTGCGCATTCCCTCGAAGATGCCGGTCTCGACCTCGGTGAAATCGATCACGGCGTCGCCGGCCGCATTCTGCAGCCGCACGATGTCGCCGAGGCCCTTGATGCTCCAGCCGGTGATGTCCTTGGTGAAAGGCAACGCGGCGGCGCAGGCCGGCTCGAGCTCGAGCTTGAAACCTTGCGGCGTCGCATCGCTCTTCAGCGTCACGACGCAGGTCTTGCTGCGCTCGGTGGTGGCGAGCTCCCACTGCCCGATCATGTCCTTCTTCAACGTCGAGGCGTCCTGCGCGGCGGCCGGGCCGCAGGCGGCCAGCAGCACAAGCAGCACGACATTGAAGCGGGACAGGGACATCAGCGCCCCTTCACCGGCGTTTCGGCAACCGGCGTCAGCGGCGGCTTGCCGGCGAACCAGTTCTTGATGTTGTCGACCACGAGCTGGTCCATCGCGTTGCGCGTCACCTCCGAGGCCGAACCGATATGCGGCAGCAGCACGACGTTCTGCATCGCCTTCAATTCGTCCGGCACGTTCGGCTCGGCCGCGAACACGTCGAGGCCGGCGGCGAGGATGGTGCCGGATTTCAGCGCCGCGACCAGCGCCGGCTCGTCGACCACGGAGCCGCGCGCGACATTGATCAGCACGCCGCGCGGGCCGAGCGCCTTCAGCACGTCGGCGTTGATCATCTTCGCCGTCGAGGCGCCGCCCGGCACGATGACGATCAGGGTGTCGACCGCCTTCGCCATCTCGATCAGATCGGGATAGTGCTTGTAGGCGACGTCCTTGGACGGATTGCGCGAATGATAGGACACCGGCACGCGCGAGGCCTCGAGCCGCCGCCCGATCGCCTGGCCGATCCGGCCCATGCCGACGATGCCGATCTTGCGATCGCGCAACGAGCCGACGCTGAGCGGATAATTCTGGGTCTGCCACAGGCCGGAGCGCACATAGCGGTCGGCCTTGACGAATTCGCGCAGCGTCGCGATCAACAGGCCCATCGCGACGTCGGCGACCTCCTCAGTCAGCACGTCGGGCGTATTGGTGACCACGATATTGTGATCCCGCGCATAGGCGGAATCGACGTGGTCGTAGCCGACGCCGAAGCTGCCGACGATCTCGAGCTTCGGAAACATCGCCATCGCGGTCTTGTCGGTCGCCATCGTGTGATAGGTGACGGCGATGCCGCGGATCTTGGCCATCGTGTCGGGCGTCAGGCGCTTAAGGTCGCCGCGGCTCTCGGCCCGGTGCAGCACGTATTGATCGGAAAAGCCGTTTTCGAGGATTGGCCGGATCGGTCCATAAACCAACAGATCGATCTTTTCGGAAGAAATCGGGGCCATCAATTGTCCTTTCCTAACGCGCTTTCATGCCAACGCCGCAACAGAAGGTGCGAAACTAACGCCAGCACCCCATAGATGACAATCCCGGCCAGCGATAGCAGCAGAAGTGCTGCAAACATGCGGGGAATATTCAGCCGGTAGCCTGATTCAGCGATCCGGAAGGCAAGGCCCGAGCCGGCGCCGGCGCTGCCCGCCGCGATCTCCGCCACCACGGCGCCGATCAGCGACAGGCCGCCGGCGATGCGCAGGCCGCCGAGGATATAGGGCAGCGCCGCGGGCAGCTTCAGGAACAGCAGCGTCTGCAGCCGTGATGCGCCATAAAGTTGAAACAATCCGGCAAGGTTACGATCGACCGAGTTGAGGCCGAGCGTCGTGTTCGACAGCACCGGAAAGAACGCCACGATCCAGGCGCAGACGATCACCGCGGTCTGCTGCTGCAGATAGATCAGGAGCAGCGGCGCGATCGCGATCACGGGCGTGACCTGCAGCACCACCGCGTAAGGGAACAGCGAATACTCCAGCCATTTCGACTGGTTGAACAGCAGCGCCAGCACGACGCCGCCGATCGCGGCGGCGACGAAGCCTTCGAGCGTGGTCAGGAGCGTGACGCCGAGCGATTGTGCCAGCACCGGCCAGTCCGCAACCAGCGTCTTCAGCACCAGGAGCGGGCTCGGCAGCACATAGGGCTGGATGCCATAGGCGCGGACGATCGCCTCCCAGAGCACGAGGCCCGCGGCAAACACCGCAAGCGGCAGCAGAAAGCGGACGAGGTCCTGCGGAGACTTCATGCGCCCGCCTGCCCTGCATAAGACGGCGCCAGCGCGGCCGAGACCTCGCGGCAGAACGCGGCATATTCGGCCGAGGTGCGGAACTCCTCGCCGCGCGGCTCGGGCGAGGTGATGCGAAACTCGGCGCCGATCCGGCCCGGACGCGCCGTCATCACGATCACGCGCTGCGAGAGATAGACCGACTCGAACACCGAGTGCGTCACGAAAATGACGGTCTTGTGCAGGTTCCGCCACAGCGACAGCAGGTCGTTGTTGAGGCGAAAGCGCGTGATCTCGTCGAGTGCCGCGAACGGCTCGTCCATCAGCAGAATATCGGGATCGGTGACCAGCGCGCGCGCCAGCGACACCCGCATCTTCATGCCGCCGGACAATTCGCGCGGATAGGCGGTCGCGAACTCCGCAAGCCCGACCTGATCGAGCGCGGCTTCGACGCGCGCTTCGGCGTCAATCGCCGGCGCGCGGGCGAGCTTCAGCGGCAGGCTGACATTGTCGCGCACGGTCGCCCACGGCATCAGCGTCGGCTCCTGAAACACGAAGCCTACTCTGTGGCTGCCGCGCGGCTCGGCGCCGTGATGGGCGAGCTCGACCGTACCGGCGCTTGGGGCGGCGAGGCCCGCAATGAGGCGCAGCGCGGTGGATTTGCCGCAGCCGGAGGGGCCGAGCAGCGAGACGAACTCGCCGCGTCTCACGTCGAGGTCAATCGACCCGAGCGCCATTACCCCGCTGTCGTAAGTCTTCGTGACGCCGCGCAGGCGCACCGCCCATCCCGCATCAGGCCCAGAAAACGCAGGCTCCGCCATCGCGCGTCCGCACCCGTCAGTTCTTCGGCCTGAGCTCGACGCCGACCGCCCTGTTGACGAAGCGCAGCGTGTAGCCCTGGCGATAGTCGATGGTGCTCTTGACCACGCCGGCGCGCACCATCTTGTCGAAGAAGCTCGCCATCCGCTCGTCAGTCATGGCGCCGATGCCGTTCTTGATGGAATCACCGGAATCGACGATGCCGTGCTCGCGCATCTTGGCGACACAATAGGCCAGCAGCTCGTCGTTCATCTCGGGATTGAGCTTCTTGATCGTTGCATTGCCGGCCGAGTTGTCGCCGTAGACGTAAGTGTACCAGCCGACGACGGAGGCATCGACGAAGCGCTGCACCAGATCCGGCTTCTTGTCGACCAGGTCGCGGCGGGTCTCGATCAAGGTCGAATAGGAGTTGAAGCCGTAATCGGCGAGCAGCAGCACGTTCGGCTTGAAGCCGGCGGCTTTCTCCACTGCAAAGGGCTCCGAGGTGACATAGCCCTGCATCGCGGTCTGCTTGTTCACGATGAAGGGCTGCGGGTTGAAGGTGTAGGGCTTCACCTTGTTCTCGTCGAATCCGTATTCGGATTTCAGCCACTGGAAGTAGCTGGTGATGCCTTCCTTCGAGATCAAAAGCGTCAGCGGCTTCAGATCCTCGATCTTGCTGACCTTGACCTCGGGATGGGTCAGGAAGACCTGCGGGTCCTTCTGGAACATCGCCGCGACGGCGACCAACGGCACGTTGTTGGTGACGGCGTCGAAGGTCTGCAGCGAGTTCGCGCTCATGAAGAAGTCGAGCTTGCCCGCGATCAGGAGCATGCGGTTGTTCTCGTTGGGACCGCCGGGCACGATTGACACGTCGAGGCCGTACTTCTTGTAGGTACCGTCGGCGAGCGCCTGGAAGAACCCGCCATGCTCGCCCTCGGCGACCCAATTGGTGCCGAACGAGACCTTGTCCAGAGTCTGCGCCCGCGCCGGGAGGAGGCCTGCGGAAACGCCGAGGGTGGCGGCCAGAAGGGCCGTGGTTAACGCTCGCGGCAAAAAGGCCGGGATCATGGTTGGACTCCGTCGATCATTATGGCCCATGATGGAAGGCGGGAAGACGTGCACCGCGCCCGGAGACGCGAACGCCTCGCTGATGTTAAACAAACTAGCCTGCAAATCCATCCCATGAAACGCTTGTATTGAAACGACTGGCTTGATGACTTCTCAGCTTCCGCCCCGTGACTGGACCGCCATCCACTGGCCCGACCTCGCCGAGGGTGCGGCCGCGCGCTGGATCGCGGTGCTGCCGCTGGCCGCGACCGAGCAGCACGGGCCGCATCTGCCTGTTGGAACCGACGTCATGATTGGCGAGGCGTATCTGGCGCGGGTTCAGGAGCTGCTGCCGGCAGCCATCCCGGCCACGTTCCTGCCCTTGCAGCCGGTCGGCATCTCCACCGAGCACATCGATTTTCCGGGCACGCTGACCCTGCCGACCAAGGTCGCGCTGAACAGCTGGATGGCGCTCGGCGAGAGCGTGGCGCGCGCCGGGATCAAGAAGCTCGTGATGGTGACGAGCCATGGCGGCAATTCCGCCGCGATGCAGCTCGTGGCGCAGGACCTGCGCGCGCAACATCACATGCTGGTGGTAACCACGAGCTGGTCGCGCTTCGGCACGCCGGACGGGCTGTTCGATGCCGACGAATTGCGCCACGGCATCCATGGCGGTGCGGTCGAGACCTCGATCATGCTGGCGAAATATCCGCAACATGTGCGCAAGGGTGCGATCGCGGACTTCGAGCCCGCGAGCGTGCAGATCGAGAAGGACCACCGCTTCCTGTCGACCCAGCGGCCGGCGCCGTTCGCCTGGCAGGCGCAGGACCTCAATCCGAGCGGCGCGATCGGCGATGCGACCAAGGCCTCGGCCGAGAAGGGCGAGAAGCTGCTCGAGCACGGTGCGCGCGCGTTCTGCGAACTGCTGGCCGACGTCGACAGGTTTGATCCGGGCGTATTTCGCGCCAGCTGACCTGGAATTCCTTCGTCCGGCGAGAGGCCGACGAAACAATCCGCGAAACCATATTTCCGGCACGGCCTTCGAACCGGAACCGAAAAGCCTCCGTCCAACGGGCATGCGGACCACACCGGCGCCGCGCTCAAACAGGATGGAGTATCCCATGTCGATCAAGACCAAGTTTGCCGCCCTCGCCCTCACCGTGCTCGCCATGACTGGCACCATCGCGTCCACGACGTCGCAGGCCAACGCCAAGCCGTATGGCTGGGGCGTTGGCGCGGGCCTCGTCGGCGCCGCCATCGTCGGCAGCGCGATCGCGGCCAGTGACGGCTATTACGACGGCGGCTATCGGCGCTGCGCCTGGGTGCGCCAGTTCGACGCCTACGGCAACTACATCGGCCGCGTGCGCTCCTGCTACTGATCGACGGGATTTTTTTAAAGGCTGCGGATCCTGCGTTCGGCACGGGTCCTCATCCACCCCGTGTCGCACACGACCCCGTCCGGTGATCCCCCGGGCGGGTCAATTCTTGAACGCGGCGATCACAGATATTTTGCGATCAGCCGGAAGTCGCGCAGCACGTTGCGGCCCTTCGGGCCCGATGCCTTCAGCGTCTCCTCCAGGCTGTGGCCGATGTGATCGTGGATCAGCGCCTTCTTGGCGCTCTCGATCGCGCTCTCCACCGCCTGCAATTGCTGGGCGATCTGCGCACAGGGCCGGCCCTGCTCGATCATCTCGACGATGGTCTCGAGATGGCCGTTGGCGCGCTTCAGGCGCCGGGCGATCGCAGCGTGCGGATGGTCGTCTGACATTCGGTTCTCCTATCCTCCCTGGAGGATAATCGCGATCCTCCCCGGAGGATAGCAGAATCGGCTTGACAGGCCATTGTGGCAGGCGTAGTGCCCAATTGTCGGAACATGCGTTCCGCACCGGGGTCTGACCCCGGACACCAACCCGACCACGAGCCAACACAGAAGGCACATGGGCAGTAGCAACTCAGGCGACAGTAGACCGCTGACGGGACTATTGACGCCGCAACACAGCAAGACTGATCGCGCAGATTTCGCCTGCGTGGATGGGTGGTCACGCCTCGCGTAACCGTCTGCTCCTCACCGGCCTGCCGCGCGACAGCGGAAGTGGAGGTGAGCGATGTTCGAAAAGCTCGCAAAATTCCGGCCGTTTCAACCCCAGCGCGTCGCGCCGTGGACGATTCCGGCCACCTATTCCAATGACAACCTGCCGGGTTTTCGCCGCCCGGCGGATCGCCGGCGTCCAACCCCGGCCTGTCATTGGATCCTGATCGACGGCCGCCTGGAGTGCCGGTGGAGCGTCGAAACCACCCTCGAATCATCAACGAATGATTTCGATCGAGCGCGGCGCGCGGACCGGTATTCCGGCCCGCGCGCAACACCTGCGCGTTGCGCAGCAAAGATGACCGCAAGCGCCTGAAGGACCGACATGGACGAAGGACCTAGTTGTCCCGTTGCGCGCCATCGCGGCGCGGCAACGGGACTCCCTCCGGGGAACGACATCACTTTTGGAATTGCCGCTGCTCACGGCAGCGGAGGCTGCGCGCGCGCATAGAGCTGCTCCGCGTCCCTCCTGCCGTGCCCAACAGGCAGCGGGGAGACGACCATGAGCAAGACAAGTGACATCTTCGGGCAAGCCTGTCGGCCGACCTCCGCCGATGCCGTCAGGCGTCCCGCACCGGCCAACGACCCGCTCGTCCCGGTGATGCGGAGCGTCGCCGGTCTCATCAACGAGAGCGCCGGCCTCGTGCGCCATGTCGCCGCGCTTGGCATCGCGCTGATGCTGGACACCGGCCGCGATCCACCGCGGTACCGGCCTGCGGCAGCCCACATCTCGGCGCCTGAAGCCAGCAACATCGTCCGCTTTCCAACTTCCAAAACTACCAAACCACGCAAATGAGAAGGAATGAGTCATGACCGTCGTCAATGACTTGAACATGCACGCCTCCGATCGTGAGGCCACCGCCAGCTCCGTCCGCACCGCGGTGCTGGACCGCGCGCATCTCGGTGACATCCATGGCGCGCTCGGCAGTATCGCGCGCGACGACATCGCGCCACGCGCGACCTTGCTGGCCCGGTTGAAGACCCTGCTGGCGATCGTCGGCCCGGGCCTGATCGTGATGGTCGGCGACAACGATGCCGGCGCCTTCGGCACCTATACCCAGGCTGGTCAGAATTACGGCACCACGCTGCTGTGGACGCTGCTGCTGCTGATCCCCGTGCTCTACGTCAACCAGGAAATGGTGGTGCGGCTCGGCGCCGTCACCGGCGTCGGCCATGCGCGGCTGATCTTCGAGCGCTTCGGCAAGTTCTGGGGCGCCTTCAGCATCATCGATCTCCTGGTGCTGAACGCGCTGACCATCGTCACCGAATTCATCGGCATCACCTTCGCGCTTCATTTTCTCGGCGTCTTGCAGTTCTGGGGCGTGCTGGCCTCTGCGGCGATCGTGATGCTCGCGGTGTCGACCGGGGACTTCCGCCGTTTCGAACGCTTCGGCATCGTGCTGGTCGCAGGCAGCCTGCTGCTGGTGCCCATTATCCTGATGGTGCATCCGCCGGTCGGGCAGATCGCAGCTGATTTCTTCGTACCGAAGATGCCGCAGGACGCCAAGCTCAGCGAAGTGATGCTTTTGATCGTTGCCATCGTCGGCACCACGGTGGCGCCGTGGCAATTGTTCTTCCAGCAGAGCTACATCGTCGACAAGCGGATCACGCCGCGCTTTATCCGCTATGAGCGGATGGATCTGTGCATCGGCATTGTACTGGTCGTGATCGGCGCCGTCGCGATGATCTCGTTCTGCGCCGAGGTGTTCGCCGGAAAGCCCGAATTCGGCAATTACACCGACGCGCTGGGGACCGCGGTCGGGTTGGAGAAATATGCCGGGCGGCTGCCGGCGGTGCTGTTTGCCCTCGCACTGCTGGATGCCTGCATCATCGGCGCGGCCGCGGTCTCCCTGTCAACGGCCTATGCGATCGGTGACGTGTTCGCGGTCAAGCACTCGCTGCACCGCAAGCCGTGGGATGCGAAGGGCTTCTACGGCGTCTATTGCGGACTGATCGTGCTCGCCGCCGTGCTGGTGCTGACGCCGGGCACGCCGCTCGGACTGCTCACCAACGCGGTGCAGACGCTGGCCGGCGTGCTGCTGCCGAGCGCGACCGTGTTCCTGCTCTTGCTGTGCAACGACCGCCACATCCTCGGGCCCTGGATCAACTCGACCCGGCTGAACCTGTTCACGGGCGCGGTGGTGGCGGGCCTCGTGATGCTGTCGGTGATCCTGACTGCCGCGGTGCTGTTCCCGGATCTCAGCGAGCAATGGATCATCGGCATCCTGGTCGGCGGCAGCCTGCTTGCGCTCGCGGTCACTGCGGCAGTCAAGCTGTGCGAGATGTTGTCGCACGGTCGCGCGTCCTCCCGCTTCACGCACAAGCCGCCGCTGTTCGACCGCGACACCTGGCGGATGCCGCCGCTCGACCGGCTGCCGCCGGCACGGCTCAGCCCGCTGAGCCGAATCTGGATGCTGGTGCTGCGCGGCTATCTCGTCGTCGCTGCCGGCCTCGTGCTGCTGCGCATCGTCCAGCTCGCCACGGTGGGGGCGTGACCGCGCTTGGCCGCGGCCGGAGATGGGGCGCGATCGTGTTGTTCAGGCTGGCAAGCGCCATCCTGCGCGGCGCCACCGCGCTCTATCAGCGGCGTGTGATTTCAGGCGCCGACCTGCGGACGGCGCTGTCGATGGCGCGATGCGTCGAACGGGCCGGCGCGAGGGTCGTGCTGGGCAGCACCTCGCAGCCGGCATTCTTCAAGACAAGGGACGAAGACAATGGTGGCCTCGATTGAACGGTCCGTTCTCGACCGATTTGCCACAGACGCGCGGGCGTTCACAGCGGATGAGGCCCACAGCCTCGGGGTGTTACGCGACTGTCATAGTGGCGTGCAAATCGGAGAGGTATCCCGCGCGCCTCAGTTGCTATTGCGAATTACTTGCAACAAGCCGCGGAGGATGCTAGGTGCTGATCTGGCTTTGGATGGGACGACACGGATCGGACCGGGGACGGCGGGCGATGAATTCAAATCTCGGGTGGCAAGTGGCCGCCAAATCTGCAATGCCGGGCGAAACCGCCAACCGTTCGCGGAAAGCCGCGTCATGACCTGCGTCCGTCTCTTCCGGGTTCGGATCGCCGCCGGCGCAGCGCTCGGCGCGGCGGCATTCGGCACGCCGGCGGCCGCGGCCGATATGGCCGTCAAGTCACCGGCCATGAACGCGGCGGTCTATAGCTGGACCGGCTTTTACGTCGGCGGCCATGTCGGCTATGGCGACGGCAGCCTCGGTCCCGATACCAATCCGCTTCCCTTGCAGGGCGTCTTCTTTCCTCACAGTGTCACGGGAGGGATCGGCGGCTTCCAGGTCGGATACAATCACCAGTTCGCAAACCGCTTCGTGCTCGGCGTCGAGGCCGATGCGACATTCGTGGGCCCGGTCGATCTGCCGCGGCGCACGCTCGGCCCATTCAATAGCTCGATCGACTATGTCGGCACCGTGCGCGGCCGCGCCGGTCACAGCTTTGGTAGCTGGATGCCGTACATCACGGGTGGCTTCGCCTGGGGACGCAGCCAGGTCAGGGTCAACGATGCCGCCGGCAACGTGATCTCGGAGCCCGGCCAGTATCAGACCGGCTGGACTGTCGGCGCCGGCGCCGAATTTGCGCTCAGCGGCAATTGGACGGCCAAGCTCGAATACGACTACGTCGACCTGTCGCGCCGTACGCTCGGTCTCAACGATTTCGGCATGCCCGGCGTCAGTATCGACCCGCGGCTGCAGATGCTGAAATTCGGCCTCAACTACCAGCTCGGCGATTCGCCCTGGTCGGCGACGCCGACGCGGTCCGTGCTGCCGGACTCCAGCGACTGGAGCGTGCATGGGCAGACCACGCTGATCGGTCAGGGCTATCCGTCGTTCCGCGCGGCCTATGGCGGCACCAACAGCCTTCCGGGCGCGGGGCAAGCGCAACAAACCTGGACCACGACGGCGTTTCTCGGCGTGCGGCTCTGGGAAGGCGGCGAGTTCTATTTCAATCCGGAGACCGCGCAGGGCTTCGGCCTCAACGGCACGCTCGGCCTCGCCGGTTTCCCGAACGGCGAGGCTCAGAAGGCCGGCGCCGAATATCCGAGGATCCGGCCGCAACGCTACTATCTCAAGCAGACCTTCGGCTTCGGCGGCGAGCAGGAAGACGTCCCCGACGGTCCCAACCAGATCGCGGGCAAGCGCGACATCGACCGCCTCACGGTCGTCGTCGGACGCTTTGCGGTCGGCGATTTCTTCGACGGCAATTCCTACGCCAAGGACCCGCGCGCGGACTTCATGAACTGGGCGATGTGGGCCTCGGCCGCCTACGACTTCCCGGCCGACCTGCCCGGCTATACCCGCGGCGCCGTGGTCGAGCTCAACCGCAAGGATTGGGCGGTGCGCGCCGGCGTGTTCCAGGTGCCCAATGCACCGAACACCGACGTGCTGACGTTCAAGACCGGCGGTGCAGTGGTGGAATTCGAGGGCCGTTACTCGGTCTTCGATCAGCCCGGCAAGCTGCGCGTCGGCGTGTTCGGCAATCGCGGCAACACCGGCAACTACGCCCAAGCGCTCGCGATCGAGGACGCCAACCCCGGGCTAGACATCAACGACGTAATGGCCGGTATCCGCAAGGACAACACCAAGTACGGCTTCTACCTGAACGGCGAGCAGCAGATCGCAACCGATGTCGGCCTGTTCGGCCGCCTGAGCTGGAACGACGGCCGGAACGAGATCCTGTCGTTCACCGACGTCGACCGCAGCGTCTCCGGCGGCGTGTCGATCAAGGGCAGCTATTGGGGCCGGGCGAACGACACGATCGGCATCGGCGGCGCAGTCAACGGTCTGTCGTCAGCGCATCGCGACTACCTCGCCGCCGGCGGCCTCGGCCTTTTGATCGGCGACGGCGCGCTCAACTACAGTCCGGAGCGGATCTTCGAGACCTACTACGCCTATCAGGTGAACAAGAGCCTGACGCTGACCGCGGACTATCAGTTCATCACCAACCCCGCCTACAACGCCGATCGCGGCCCGGTGCACATCTTCTCCGGCCGCATCCACGGCGAGTTTTGAGCCACGCCACCTCCCAACGTCGTCCCGGCGAAAGCCGGGACCCATAACCACCGCTGTATGTGGTTATGGCAGGCTGGGGCCACAGCGAGGCAAATACAACACCCTGCGGCTATGGGTCCCGGCCTCCGTGCGCAATTGCGCACTAGGCCGGGACGACATTGAATTTGCCGCGCCGCTCTTCGCAATGATGTCTCGGGATCGGTTCGATAGAGCAAAGGCCCTCTCCCCACTCAGATATATGTAGACCCCCCGGGCTTGCCGCAAGCCCGGGGTCATCCCGTAGAACGCGCGCCCAATCGAACGGAGGAGTGCGGGATGCGGGAACATGCTGTGGTGATTGCCGGCGGAGGGCCGACCGGGCTGATGCTGGCGTGCGAGCTGGCGCTGGCCGGTGTCGATGTTGCGATTGTCGAGCGGCGCGAGAATCCGGACCTGATCGGCGCGCGGGCGGGCGGTCTGCACGCGCGCACCATCGAGGTGCTCGACCAGCGCGGCATCGGTGACAGCTTCGTCGCGCTGGGGACGCGCCATCCGGCGGTGCTGTTCCACTCCCATCTGGTTCCGCTTGAGATCAGCGACTTCCCGACCCGGCGCAATTTCACGCTGGGGCTGCGGCAGAACCATATCGAGCGCGTGCTCGGCGAATGGGCCGAACAACTGGCGGTGCCGATTGATCGCGGACGCGACGTGACCGGCTTCACGCAGGACGACGATGGCGTCGACGTCGCGCTGTCGGATGGCGAGGTGCTCCGCACACGGTATCTGGTCGGCTGCGACGGCGGCCGCAGCATCGTCCGCAAGACGGCCGGCATCGAATTCGCCGGATGGGATCCGACCAGGAGCTGGCTGATCGCCGAGGTCGAGATATCAGACGAACCGGAATGGGGCTTTCGCCAGGACGACGCCGGCATCTATGCCATCGGCAAGGTGGAAGACGGTGAACGGGTGCGGCTCGTGCTGACCGAGCGGCAACTCGGCACCGACAGGGAACCGACCCTGGGTGACGTCAGCGAGCGGCTGGTCGCGGTGTACGGCACCGATTTCGGCATCCACAGCCCGGTCTGGATATCACGCTTCACCGACATGACGCGGCAGGCCGTGACCTACCGCAAGCAGCGCGTGCTGCTGGCCGGCGATGCCGCCCACGTGCATCCGCCGATGGGCGGACAGGGTCTCAATATCGGCGTGCAGGACGCGGTGAACCTGGGCTGGAAGCTCGCCCAGGTGGTCAAGCTGACATCGCCGGACGGCCTGCTCGACACCTATCAGGCCGAACGGCATCCCGTGGCGGCCCGCGTGCTGCGCAACACCATGGCGCATGTCGCGCTCAGCCGGACCGACGCGCGCAGCAAGGCGCTGCACGAGATCGTCTCCGAATTGCTGCGCATGGACGAGCCGCGCCGAAAATTCGCCGCGATGATGTCTGGCCTGGACCTGCACTACGATCTCGGTGATGGCCATCCGCTGCTCGGACGCCGCATGCCCGATCTCGATCTGGTGACGACCAGCGGCCCGCTGCGGGTCTTCGCGCTGCTGCACGGCGCGCGGCCGGTGCTGCTCAACTTTGGCGAGCCCGGCGGCTTCGACATCACGGGATGGGCTGACCGGGTTCAGCTGGTCGACGCCGATTACGCCGGCACGTGGGAGCTTCCCGCGCTCGGAACGGTTGCGGCGCCCGGCGCGGTGCTGGTCCGGCCCGACGGCTACGTGGCGTGGGTCGGAGACCGGAGTCAGTTGGGCCTCGCCGAGGCGCTGACCAAATGGTTCGGCGTGCCAGCTGCGTGACAAGATAGGGCCCCGGCGTTGGCAGCATCGCGACCGCGTCCCCTCTCCCGCTTGCGGGGGAGGGTTAGGGTGGGGGCTCTCTCCGCGTGTCACATCGTGGAGAGAGCCCCCACCCGCCGCGCTATGCGCGGCGACCTCCCCCGCAAGCGGGAGAGGTGAACCGAAACCGCGCCTCTATCCCGCTGGCTGGAACGAATCCGCGCGCGCCATTGCCCAGGCGTCGCGGAAGCGGGGATCCTGGGTGCCTTCGAGCAGTTCGCCCGGGCGCAGCGCCGGATAGAGCTGTGCGAAGGTGCGGACGTCGGTGGTCGAGCTCCGCTGCGAGAAGTGGATCGGGCGCAGATCCTTGGTGTGCTCGAGGCCGGCGGCCGCGAGCAGCTCGGTCAGCGCGTGCAGGGTCGAGTGGTGGTAGTTGTACACGCGCTCGATCTTGTCGGGCACGTAGAGCGCGCGGTTGCGGATCGGGTCCTGCGAGGTGACGCCGGTCGGGCAGCGATCGGTGTGGCAGCTCAGGGACTGGATGCAGCCGAGCGCGAACATGAAGCCGCGCGCCGAATTGCACCAGTCGGCCCCGATCGCCATCGCGCGCGCCAGGTCGAAGGCGGTCGCGATCTTGCCGGAGGCGCCGATCTTGATGCGGTCGCGCGCGCCGATGCCGATCAGCGCGTTGTGGACGAAACTGACGCCCTCGCGCATCGGCATGCCCAGATGGTCCATGAACTCGAGCGGCGCGGCGCCGGTGCCGCCTTCATTGCCGTCGACCACGATGAAGTCGGGATAGAGCCCGCTCTCCTTCATCGCCTTGCAGATCGCGAGGAATTCCCAGGGATGGCCGATACACATCTTGAAGCCGGCCGGCTTGCCGCCGGACAGCTTGCGCATCTGCGCCACGAATTCCATCATCTGCAGCGGCGTCGAGAACGCCTTGTGATAGGCCGGCGAGATGCAGTCCTCGCCCATCGGCACGCCCCGGATCTTGGAAATCTCCTCGGAGACCTTCGCGGCCGGCAGCACGCCGCCATGGCCGGGCTTGGCGCCCTGGCTGATCTTGAGCTCGACCATCTTGATCTGGTCGTCGCCCGCGACGCTTGCGAACAGCTCTGGATTGAAGGTGCCGTCGCGGTTGCGGCAGCCGAAATAGCCGGAGCCGACCTCCCAGATGATGTCGCCGCCCATCTCGCGGTGATAGGGACTGACGCCGCCCTCGCCGGTGTCGTGGGCGAAGCCGCCTTTCTTGGCGCCGGCATTCAGCGCCCGCACCGCGTTCGGGCTGAGCGCGCCGAAGCTCATCGCCGAGATGTTGAAGACCGAGGCCGAATACGGCTTGGTGCAGTCGGGGCCGCCGATCGTGATGCGGAATTTCTGGTCGGCATGCGGCTTCGGCGCCACCGAGTGGTGCATCCACTCATAGCCCTCGCGATAGACGTCCTCCTGGGTGCCGAACGGCCGCTTGTCGAGCACCATCTTGGCGCGCTGATAGACCACCGCGCGGGTGTCGCGGGAGAACGGCATGCCGTCCTTCTCGCTCTCGAAGAAGTACTGCCGCATCTCCGGGCGGATTTCCTCGAGCAGGAAGCGGACATGCGCCGAGATCGGGTAGTTGCGGAGCACCGCATGGTTCTTCTGCGTCAGGTCGCGGATGCCGAGCAATGTCAGCGCACCGAAGATCGCCAGCGGGACCACAACGATCTTGAAGACCTTGTGGTCGAAAATCCCGACCAGCAGCAGCAGTGCAGTGACGACGGCGCAGATCGTCAGCACGATGAAGCGTGGCGAGAACGGAAGCAGCATCGTATCCATCAAATCCCTCCGGTCTGCCTTGAATACCCTGTCGGCCGTAAGCTAATCCAACTCGCGGAACAAGTGCACTACGGTTATACGGCCGAGCAGTCACAGATGTGACAACCGCCCGGATGGGCGGGTACGGCACCAGTCAAATTGAAACGAAATCGCCTTTTGCAGTGCAACGCAGTGGAGCTCCACAAAGACTGCGCCCCCTCCCCCGCTTGCGGGCAGGGCGCACTGCCAAAATATCGAAAACAACCCCATGCAAAGTAGCTGGCGGACACGGCAACTTGACTCGTCGGGCAAATCAGCGGCATTCTTCCATTATCCAGAAATCGTACAGACGCTCGCGGCTATCGCATATGGGAAAGCCCTGCCGCGTCACTTCCCTGCGGCCATCCTTCGAGACGCCCGCCATTGAGTCCGCGGCCCCCTCCACACGTCGTCCCCGCCTAATGCGCAATTGCGCACGGGAGCAGGGACCCATACGCCGCGGCGGACCTTGTTGCAGGGACTCGTCGTTCCAGGATCGCCCAACAATTAGCATTTGTGGTTATGGGTCCCTGCTCCGTGCGCAATTGCGCACTAGGCAGGGACGACGATGAGGACGGTTCGCGATTCAAGGCGTCACACCGCGCGGTGTCATCACCCGCGCAGGCGGGTGATCCAGTATTCCAGAGACTGTAGTGCTTGAATCGAGGAGCCGCGGCGTACTGGATCGCCCGGTCGAGCCGGGCGATGACAGCGGTGGACGACGATATGCGTCCTGTTTCGCGCCCGCGCCTAAACTGTAGATCCTCATGGTGAGGAGCGCCGCTTGCGGCGCGTCTCGAATCACGAGGCCTAGCACCTGCGCGGCCGGCGAAGACGCATATGCGATTGCCTGCGCTTGCGGGGGAGTGAGGAGAGTGCACTGTTCGTATCAATGGTCGTGCGGCCGCATTTCGTGAGGGATATGCCCCGCCTTCAGGACGTCGCTGGCGAGCCACGCGTTGGTGGTGTCGAGGGCGCGGGCGATATGATCGGATGTCCGGGAGAAATCGTAGGGCGAGCCGACCAGCGGGCACAGCGGCGGCACCACGAAATACTCGACGTCGGGACCGATATTCTCGAGCTCGTTGACGAGCTGCCGCGCGATCAGCAGCGTCAGCGCATGCAGCGCATTGGCGAGCGCGCCGACCGGCGGCGCCTGGTTGGCGCAGGCATGCCCGGTCGGCAGCACGATCAGGCGCTTTGCCCCTTGCTTCACGGCCACGCGGACCGGCGTGTTGCTGGAGATCGCGCCGTCGGCGAGGTAGTGATCGCGGTAATGTACCGGCGTGAATGCGCCGGGGATCGCGGTCGATGCGACGATCGCTTCGGCCGCCGAGCCCTCCGACAGCACCACGCTGTCGCCGCTGATGATGTCCGTCGTGACGATGTGGATCGGGAGCCGCGCGTCCTCGAGATTGCGGAACGGGATGTAATCGTCGATCAACTTGCGGACGCCGTCATGCGAGATCAGGAAGTCGCGCCGCCACAGGAAGCCCACCAGCGTCCGCCAGCTTACCGGAAACACATCCTGCCGGTTCAGGCCGCGCCAGATCTCGGCCAGCCGCGCCACGCCCGAGACCGTCGGGTCGCCGGCATAAAACGCGCCGTTCAAGGCCCCGACGCTGGAGCCGACCACCATGTCGGCGGCCACGCCATGCGCGGCCAGCGCCTGCAACATGCCGACCTGGACCGCGCCAAAGCTGCCGCCGCCGGCGAACACAAAGGCGGTCTTCGGGGCATCCGGATCGGTGATGGACAAGGTGCTGCTCCCTGGATCGCCGCGTTCAGGAAACGGCTGCGCGACGTTGCGGGCGTTATAGCAGTCGGGGATTGGACGGCGCCACAAGCACCATCGTCGTCCCGGCCTAGTGCGCAATTGCGCACAGGAGCCAGGACCCATAACCACAAATGCAAAAGGCTGGAGCTCGATGGGGCCCCAGCCTTCGTCCAAGCAGCAACGGTGGATATGGGTCCCGGGTCGCGCTTCGCTTGCCCGGGACGACAGAGATCAGCGCTCGACGAACGCCTTCTCGATCACGAAGTGACCGGGGGTGTTGCCGCTGCCTTCCTTGAAGCCGCGGGTCTCGAACAGCTGCTTCAGCTCGTCCAGCATCGCCGGGCTGCCGCACATCATGATGCGGTCGGTCTCGATGTCGAGCGGGCCCTGATGCAGGTCGGTGAACAGCTGGTTGGAGGTGATCAGGTCGGTGATGCGGCCGCGATTGCGGAACGGCTCGCGCGTCACGGTCGGATAGTAGGAGAGCTTCTCCGACAGCAGCGGCCCGAACAGCTCGTCGTCGCGCAGCTTGGCGACCAGCTCCTCGCCATAGGCGAGCTCGGAGACCTGGCGGCAGCCATGCACCAGCAGGATCTGATCGTAGCGATCGTAGACCTCGGGGTCCTTGATCAGGCTCGCGAACGGCGCAAGGCCGGTGCCGGTCGACAGCAGCATCAGCCGCTTGCCGGGAATCAGATTGTCGGTGATCAGCGTGCCGGTCGCCTTGCGGCCGACCAGGATGGTGTCGCCCTCGCGGATCTTCTGCAGCTTGGAGGTGAGCGGGCCGTCCTGCACCTTGATCGAGAAGAACTCGAGCTCTTCCTCGTGATTGGCGCTCGCCATCGAATAGGCGCGCAGCAGCGGGCGGCCATCGACCTCGAGGCCGATCATGGCAAACTGGCCATTCTGGAAGCGGAAACCGGAATCGCGGGTGGCCCGGAAGCTGAAAAGCGTATCGGTCCAGTGCTGGACAGAAAGAACCTTCTCTCGATAGAACGCGCTCATGGGTTTTCGTTTTCTCGACTGATCAGATTTAGAATGATTTGATTTCTAGACTGCTCGCGACGGCGCTGAAGTGGCCGAAATCATTGAAGATCCCGCGTGTCCATTGCGCCAATGCATGAGATAGTCAAGATCAACTGGCGTGCAATTGCGATCTCAGAATGGCAGTCGTTCGATTTCGCGCAGAGGTTCAGCCACGACATCGTTAACACGTGGTGCTGCAGGTAATTTACTTGCTGAGATCGGCACCGATCTGGCAATTAATTGCTACGAAAACCGCGGTGAAGGGAAAATGATCTCGTGGTCCTGATCAGCCAGCGAATCTTCCTGGAAACCATCAAAAAATATTGTTTGGCGCGCTCCATTGCCGTCGAGGTGCGGTCCGGCGGCTGGCTGGTCATCATGACCAAGGGCGACGCGCGGCGGCTTGCGATCGGCTACGACATCGGGCTGAACAGCGCAGTCGCGCATCAGGTCGCCAACGACAAATCGGCCTGCGCCGAAGTGCTGGCATCGGCCGGCATATCAACCGTTCCGCACAGCCTGTTTCTCGGCAGCAAGCTCAGCAAGCACATCCCCGGATCGGACTCGCTGGATGCGATGCGGCTTTTGCTCGCGCAGCATCCGCACGGCCTCGTCGTCAAGCCGAATGAGGGGACATCCGGCGAGCTCGTCTTCCGCGTCACGACGCTAACGCAGCTGGAGACGGCGGTCGCCCGCATCCTCACTGCGCATCCGAGCCTTGCGATCTCGCCTTACGTCGAGATCAAGGACGAGGTGCGCGTCGTGTTGCTCGATGATCGCGCGTTGATCGTCTACGGCAAGACGCGGCCGTCGGTGGTCGGCGACGGCGTCCACTCGCTGCGCGCGCTGGCGGAGGCGACCGCGACGGCCGAACAACTGAAGGCCCTCTCCGAGGACTTCGATGCCGCTGCGCTCGACGCCGTTCCGCCCGCCGGCGAACGGCTTCTGCTCAACTGGCGGCACAATCTCGATGCCGGTGCCGAGCCGGTGCTGCTCACGGATGGTGTGACGCGCGACGCCTGCGTCGCGCTCGCGATCAAGGCCGCGCAGGCCGTCGGCATCCGCTTCGCCTCCATCGATGTCGTGCACGTTGATGGCGCGTGGCAGGTGCTGGAAGTGAATTCGGGCGTGAAGATGGAAGCGCTGGGCCGCTGCCATCCGGCGCTGGTCGAGGCGGCGTATTCGGCGGCGCTGGACGCCGTGTTCGCGTAAGCGACGTGCGACGCGCTTGCCTTGAGCCCCCGATCATTCTCGCGGGTGCTCTTTCTCATAGGCGGCGACGATCAGTTCCGATTGCTCGACCTGTGCGGTGAGGCGGTCGATCTCGGCTTGCGTCTCCGGAAACACGTCAGCGCCTGCCGCATTTCCGGATTGCAACTCCGCGAGCAGTTCACGATTCCTCGTGATCTGCTCGCGGTGCCAATCGATTTCGGGATCGTCTTGCATGGGTCTGTGTCTCGATCGGCCAGGAATTACGACGCAAGCTCGCGCAGCAGAGTGGATGGATAAACCGGTTTGGCAAAGAATTTGACGCCGTCAGGCAGATCGCTGGGCGGCGCCAGGCCCGAGATCACCAGCACGCGCACTGCCGGATCGCAATCCAGCGCCCATTGTGCGAGTTCGATGCCGTTCATTCTGCCCGTGAGCTTGATGTCGGTGACCAGCAGTGACGGGTGACGCATCTTGATGGCAAGCGCAGCCGTCTCGCCGTCTTCGCATTGGATGACGTCGAAATGCCCTTCCTTCAACAACAACGCAATCATGTCGCGCTGGATCGTGTCGTCTTCGACCACAATTGCGGTTTGGTGAATTGACCTCGTGTAGCCCATGGCAACCTCCAAACGGTCAACCCCAGTGTTCAATGACTGAGGACGCTTAAAGTTCTGGTTCCGGACTCGATAACCGGCGGGTTCCGGCGGACGTTTGCAAGTTCCGAGCGGAACAACATTCGAGGTTACCGCGTCATTGATGAGAGACGAGCCGGATGGTTCGGACCTGGGGACAGGAAGTCGTGCCAGGAGGCAAAGCTGATGAAGAACGCTGTACGCTCGGATCAGGATTTTTCTGAACCCTACAAAAGCCGACGCGGCGGCTGGCGCGCCCAGCTATCTATCCTCTCGACGACGGGTCGAAGACCCGGTCCCGAATGCCAATGACATGCGGCATCAGGCGATGGAGCGAGAGACGACCGGTTCGCCCGGCGCTCGCCTGCCGCACGATATCGTTTCCGAGATGGAAGCAGAGCTCAAGCAGCAGGTCGATCGGCTGGCCGCGGAGCGACACTAGCTGGTGAAGCGACGAGTTCGCAGCCTTCAATAGCGGAATCTCGCCTGCCGATGATGCTCCAGAGATCGCGGCGCGGAAACGCGAACCAGGATGCCCGCCGGATCAATGGAGTTTTGATGGGAGCGATCCTTGGACGCGCGATCTTCCAGGTCATGGTTGTTCTGGCGGCGGTCGGCATCGTTGCCCTCGCTTCTATGGCGGTCCACGGCGGCTACGCGCGTGCGGCAGTACAGCTTGCCGCAAAATTCTCGCCGCCATTTTGATCCATTCAGCGGCTTGCTCATCCCGCTCAAGGGAGTACGCTGATGCGGATTAATCGATCCGGATACAGATTATGCGCAAACTTGTTTTGAGCTTCCTCGCCGTCACGGCGTTCGTCGCCGCCTTCAATCCTCCTCCTGCCAACGCCGTGTTCTGGCGCGGCGTCACCGCCCCGACGAACATCGACATCCACGGATATCCGATCATCAAGGAGCCGCCGCCGAGCACATGCCAGTTGATCCATGTGAACGGATTCTGGGTCCGGCAGTGCCTGGATTTGTCGCATCGCTATTGGCGATGAACGAAGTTGCGGTTCGTCGGCACGGTTCGGGACCGCTTGGAAAGCCGCGCGCGTTGCGCAAGACCCCTCACCCGGATTGCGTCTGCAACGCAATCCGGCCTCTCCCGCAAGGAGAGAGGCCGGACTTCAGGCTAGTTCGCTCCGCCCGCAGAATCGTCGAGCGCCTTGAAGGCGTCTTCGAGCTGCGGTGAGAGCGCGACGTTGAGCTTCTCGCCGGTCGGCAAGCGGGCGACGAACCACTTGTTGTAGAGCGGGATGATGTCGCGGTTCGAGGCGAGCTTGCGGAAGGCGCGCTCGACCACGTCCTTCATCTGCGGCTCGCCCTTGCGGTACATGATGCCGTAGGGATCGTAGGACAGATAGTCGCCGGTGACGCGGAATTTATCCTGCGACTTGTGCCGCGCAATCAGGCCATAGAGCAGGATGTCGTCGGTCGCGAACGCATCCGCCTTGCCGTCCACCAGCATCTGGTAGGACTGCTCATGGTCGCCGGCGGTCACGATGTTGAGGCCGAGCTGTTGCTTGGCGTCGACATTGTGCATCGCCTGCTCGTTGGTGGTGCCCTTGGTCACCACCACCGTCTTGCCCTTCAAGTCGGCGACCTGGTTGACGCCGGAGGCCTTCGGCACCATCAGCTTGGTGCCGGCCACGAACATCAGCGGCGAGAATGCGACCTGCTTGCCGCGCTCGGCATTCGCCGTGGTCGATCCGCATTCGAGATCGATCTTCTTGTCGACGACCGCCGGAATGCGGTCGTCGGAGGTGACCTTGACGTAGTCGACCTTGAGGCTGGCGTCGTCGACCTCGGCCGCGATCTCGTCGACGATCGCATCGCACAGCTCGAGGCTGTAGCCGATCGGCCGGTTGGAGTGATCGAGGAACGAGAACGGCGGCGAGCTTTCGCGATAGCCGATCCGCACCGTGTGCGTGGCCTTGATGTTGGCGAGCGTGGGGCTGAGCCCCTCGCCCGCCGGCTGTGCGGACACCGGTCCGATCAGCAGGCTTGCCGCCAGCAGACATGCTGACAGCAGGCATGTCGACAGGAGAGGCGCCTCAGCCCGTATCGGCCTCCAGCGGGCGCGATGCATGCATCCCTCCCGTTAATGACCGGCCATCACGGCGCCGGGCACCGCATCCTGCGGCACCGCGTCGTCGGGCCCGAGCTCGTGCTCGGCCTTCAGCTCGCCTTCCCACTTCGCGACCACGGCGGTGGCCAGCGAGTTGCCGATCACGTTGGTGGCGCTGCGGCCCATGTCGAGGAAGGTGTCGATGCCCATGATCATCAGCAGGCCGGCCTCCGGGATACCGAACTGCGACAGCGTCGAGGCGATCACCACCAGCGACGCGCGCGGCACGCCGGCCACGCCCTTCGAGGTGATCATCAACGTCGCCAGCATAGCGAACTGCGTGCCGAGCGACATCTCGATGTGGTAGGTCTGCGCGATGAAGATGCTCGCGAAGGTGCAGTACATCATCGTGCCGTCGAGGTTGAAGGAATAACCGAGCGGCAGCACGAAGGCCGAGATCCGCGAGGAGGCGCCGAACCTGTTCAGCCCCTCCAGCGTCTTCGGATAGGCCGCCTCCGAGGAGGCGGTCGAGAACGCGATCATCAGGGGCTCGCGGATCAGCCGCAGCAAATGGCTGTAGCGCGGCCCGATCACGACGAAGCCGACCATCACCAGGATGCCCCACAGGATCAGCAGCGACAGATAGAAGCCGCCCATGAAGACGATCAGCTTCCAGAGCACGCCGAGGCCGTTCTTGGAAACGGTCGCCATGATGGCGGCCCACACCGCGATCGGTGCGAACAGCATCACATAGCTGGTGACCTTGAGCATGATGTGGGCGAGATCGTCGATCAGGCTCATGATCGGCTTGGCGCGCTCAGGCATGGCGCCGAGCGCCACCGCGAAGAACACCGCGAACACCACGATCTGCAGGATCTCGTTCTGTGCCATCGCATCCGCGATCGAGGTCGGGATCAGATGGGTCAGGAATTTCTCGATCGAGAAGGCCGAGACCGGCAGGCCGGTCGACTGCGCCTTGTCGGGCAGCGTGCCGGGGAAATTGGCGCCGGGCTGCAACAGGTTGACCATCACGAGGCCGAGCAGCAGCGAAACGAAGGAGGCGGAGACGAACCAGCCCATGGTCTTGGCGAAGATGCGCCCGAGCTTGGCGCCGCTTCCCATATGGGCGATGCCACCGACGAGGGTCGCGAACACCAGAGGCGCGATGATCATCTTGATCAGGCGCAGGAACAGCATAGCGATCAGGTTGACGTCGGCTGCGATCTCGGCGCGGCTGTCAGGAAAGTAGTTGAAGACAATCGTTCCCATTGCGATGCCAAGGACCATCGCAAGCAGGATGTATTGCGTAAACCTGTTCGACATTCTCTTACCCCCGTAAGTTCCCGGCGAAGGGCAAGTGTGGCAGATTTACGCAGCTACGCAACACGCTTCGCGCCGAGCGGGACTTTGCCGATCTGTTCCCGTTGTGGAATGCCAGCGCTGGGACTAGAGCCTTTTCCGTTCCGATGAATCGGAACGGGGGCTCTAGATTCATGTTTTGACGCATTTTCTTTACGCGAACCGGTTTCCACTTCGCTCGAAAATGCTCTAGCGTTCGTGCAGCGCACAATCTGTGCAACACGCTGCGCGCGTCGCAGTCAAACTGCATGCGAAACGACCAACGCGAGGGGAGACACCGCCAATGAACGACACCGTCAATCGCCAGATCCTGCTTGTTGAAAAGCCGACCGGCAAGCTCGGCCCCGAGCATTTTCGCCTCACCAAGGGCACGGTCCCCGCGCCGAAAGACGGCGAGGCGCTGGTGCGGACGCGCTACATCTCGCTCGACGCCGCCAACCGCGCCTGGATGCACGGCGCCACCTACCGCGCTGCGGTGGAAGCCAACACCGTGATGGCCGGCGGCGGCATCGCCGAAGTGGTGGCTTCGAATGACCCGAGCCTCAAGCCGGGCGATATCGTGTTCGGCGACACCGGCTGGCAGGACTATGCCGCCGTGCCCGCCAAGCACCTGGCCAGGATGCCGAAGCTCGAGCCGATGACGCATCTGCTCAGCGTCTATGGCATTGCCGGCCTGACCGCCTATTTCGGCCTGCTCCATGTCGGCAAGCCGAAGGAGGGCGAGACCGTGGTGGTGTCGGCGGCCGCCGGCTCGGTCGGCTCGATCGTCGGCCAGATCGCCAAGATCAAGGGCTGCCGCGTGGTCGGCATCGCCGGCGGCAAGGACAAGTGCCATTGGCTGACCTCGGAGCTCGGCTTCGACGCCGCGGTCGATTACAAGGACGGCGCCACCTACAAGGCGCTGCGCGCAGCGGCGCCCAAGGGCATCGACGTCTATTTCGACAATGTCGGCGGCGACATCCTGGAAGCCTGCCTGGCGCAGATGAACAATCGCGGCCGGATCGCCTGTTGCGGCGCGATCTCGCAATATGACGGCGTGCCCTCCGCGCACGGCCCGCGCGGCGTGCCCGGCCTGATCGTGGTGAAGCGGCTGATCATGCAGGGCTTCATCGTGATGGACTACATGGACCAGCGCGATGCCGCGCTCGCCGACCTGCAATCCTGGGTCGCCTCGGGCAAGCTCAAGGTCCAGGAAGACGTCATCGACGGCATCGAGAACACCCCGCAGGCGCTGATCGGACTCTTGGCCGGCGAGAACCGCGGCAAGCGCATGGTGAGGGTGTAGCCATCTTTCTTACCTCTCCCCGCTTGCGGGGAGAGGTCGGATCGCATCGCAAGATGCGATCCGGGCGAGGGGGTACAGGTCTCGCAACTCGCACCGCCTGGCGGAGGGAGCCCCTCACCCCAACCCTCTAAGAGCGAGCTTCACTCGTCTCGACCCCGCAAGAGCGGGGCGAGGGAGTCAATGCACCGTGCCTGACGCCTGCGGTGCGGCTTGCGGCGCGGGCGCCTTGCCTTTCTTCGCCTTGCGCCAGTTCTCGAAATTCTGCACCACGACGAAGAACGCCGGCACGAACAGCACCGCGAGGCAGGTCGAGGCGATCATGCCGGAGAACACGGTGATGCCGATCGACTTGCGGGCGTTGGCGCCGGCGCCGGTCGCGAGCACCAGCGGCAGCACGCCGAGGATGAAGGCGAACGACGTCATCAGGATCGGCCGGAATCGGGCGCGGGCGGCGTCGATCGCCGATTCCAGCACCGGCTTGCCGTCGCGGATGTGATGCTCGAGCGCGACCTCCACGATCAGGATCGCGTTCTTGGCCGACAGCGCGATCAGGAGGATGGTGCCGATCTGGGTGTAGAGATTGTTCTCGATCCGAAGCAAGGTCAGCACCAGCATGGGCCCGAGCAGCGACAGCGGCACCGCCAGGATCACCGAGATCGGCGCGTACCAGCTCTCATATTGTCCGGCGAGCACGAGGTAGACCAGCAGCAGCGCCAGCGCGAACACGAGGTAGATCTGGCTGCCGACCTCCTTCTCCTGGTACGACATCGCCGTCCACTCATAGCCGGTCCCGGGCGGCAGCGTCTTCGCGGCGATCTCCTCCATCAGCGTCATCGACTGGCCGGAGCTGTAGCCCTGCGACGGCAGGCCGATGATGGTCGCGGACGGATAGAGGTTATAGAGACTGATCAGCGACGGCCCGACCGACGGCGTGATCTTCGCCACGGTGCCGAGCGGGACCATGTCGCCATTGCTGTTGCGCACCATCATGTTCTCGATGTCACGCAGCGTCAGGCGGTATTGCGCATCGGCCTGGGTGTAGACCTGGAAAGTGCGGCCGAACTTGGTGAACTGGTTGACGTAGCTCGCACCGAGATAGGACGACAGCGTCGAGAAGATCTGGTCGGTGGTGACGTGCAGCGTCTCGGTCTTGACGCGGTCGACCTGGACGTCGAACTGCGGCACCATCGAGCGGAACGACGATTGCACCCGCTGCAGCGCACTTTGGGTCTGCGCATTGCCGACGACGGCGCCGGTGACCGCCTGCAGCTTGCCGTAATCGGCGTTGCCGTCACGGAGCTGCACCTGCATGGCAAAGCCGGCGGCATTGCCGATGCCCTGGATCGGCGGCGGCGGTATCACCAGGATCCGCGCCTCCGGAATCACCGCAAGCTTGTCGTTGAGGCCGTAGACCAGCGAGCGCAGATCCTCGCCGGGGCCGCGCGCGCCCCAATCCTTGAGGATCACATAGGCGACGCCGGCATTGGCGAGGCTCGACGAGTTGTCGAGCGCGGAGATGCCTGCGATGGCGACCACCTGCTCGACACCCGGCGTCTTGCGGGCGATCTCGGTGACCTGATCGAGCACCCGCTGGGTGCGATCGATCGCGGCACCGTCGGGCAACTGCACCGCGGCCAGCAGGTAGCCCTGGTCCTCGATCGGAATGAAGCCGGTCGGCACCCGTGACAGCCCGTAGCCGGCAATTCCGATCAGGATCAGCGCGACGAGGACCGAGGTCTTGGCGTGGCCGGCAATGCCGCCGATCATCCGCGTGTAGCCCCGCTCCACCCGGTCATAGACCGCGTTGAAGCCGCGGTAGAAGAAATTGCGCTGCTCCGGCGGCACCGGCGGGCGCAGCCACAGCGCACATTGCGTCGGCTTCAAGGTCGCGGCATTGACGGCGCTGAGCAGCGCGGTCGCCGCGATCACCAGGGCGAATTGCGCGTACATCCGGCCGGTCAGCCCCGGCAGAAAGGCCGCCGGCAGGAACACCGAAATCAGCACCAGCGTGATGCCGACGATCGGCGCGAACAATTCGTCCATCGCCTTGATCGCGGCATCGTGCCCGGACATGCCGCGCTCGATATTGTGCGCAGCACCTTCAACCACCACGATGGCGTCATCGACCACGATGCCGATCGCCAGCACGATTGCAAACAGCGTCGAGAGATTGATGGTGAAGCCGAGCGCGGCCATCGCCGCGAACGCGCCGATGATGGTGACCGGCACCGTGGTCGCAGGCACCAGCATCGCCCGCCAGTCCTGCAGGAAGACGAGGATCACCACCAGCACCAGCAGGCCGGCCTCGATCAGCGTCCGGTAGACCTCGTCGATCGAGGCCTGGACGAATTTGGTGGTGTCGAACGGCGTGTCGTACTTGATGTCCTGCGGGAACTGCCTGGCGAGCTGCGCCACCTTCTTCTGCACTTCCTTCTCGACCTGCAGCGCGTTGGCGCCAGGCGACAGGAACACGCCGATGCCGGTGGCCGGCTTCTGGTTGAGCGAGAACACCTGGCTGTAGGTCTGCGCGCCGAGCTCGACCGAGCCGAGATCGCGGACACGGATGACGTCGCCGACATTGCCCGTCTTGACGATGATGTTCTCGAACTGGCTCGCATCATCGAGCCGGCCGTTGACGTTCAACGTATACTGGAACGCCTGCCCCTGCGGCGCGGGCGGCGCACCGACCTGACCTGCGGTGACCTGCTGGCTCTGCTGCTGGATCGCCTGGATGACGTCCTGCGGCATAAGCCCGCGTGCCTGCAGCTTGTTCGGATCGAGCCACACCCGCATCGAATACTGCCCGGCGCCGAACACGGTGACGTTGCCGACACCAGGCAAACGCGACAGCTCGTCGCGAATGTTGATGGTGGCATAGTTCGACAGGAACAGGCTGTCGTAGGTCTTGTTCGGCGAGGTCAGCGTCACGAACAGCAGGATCGAGGTCGACCGCTTCTGCACCGTGACGCCCTGGTTCTGCACCGCGGTCGGCAGTTGCGACAATGCCGAGGAGACGCGGTTCTGCACCAGCACCTGCGCGAAGTTGAGGTCGGTGCCGATCTTGAAGGTCACCGTCAGCGTATAGGTGCCGTCGGCGCCGCTGTAGGACTGCATGTAGAGCATGTCCTCGACGCCGTTGACCTGCTGCTCGATCGGCAGCGCCACGGTGTCGATCACGGTTCTTGCCGACGCGCCGGGATAGCGCGTCGTTACCTGGACCGTCGGCGGCACCACATCGGGATATTGCGCGACCGCAAGATTGAACAGCGCAACGCCGCCGATCAGGATCATCAGGATCGCGATGACGTTGGAAAGAACCGGCCGCTCGATGAAGAATTTCGAGATCATGGCGCGCCCCTCACTTGGCCGGTGCCGGCGTCGCGTCGCCCTTCTGCATCTGCGGATCGACCTTCTGCCCGGGGATCGCGCGCAATAATCCGGCGGTCACGACGCGATCATCGGCCTTCAGCCCGCTCTCGATGACGCGCAGGCCCTCGTCGAGCGGACCGGTCGTCACCTTGCGCTGCTCGACCACATTGTCGGCATTGACCACCAGCACGTAGCGGCCGGCCTGGTCGCTGCCGATCGCAACATCCGGCACCAGCAGCGCATTGTCCTGCTTGTCGATCGGCACGCGAACGCGGACATAGAAGCCGGGTAGCAGCACGCGATCCGGATTGGGCACCAGGCCGCGGACGGCAAGCGTACCGGTCGACTGACTGACGGTCGGCGAAAGATAATCGAGCTTGCCCTTGTGCGGATAGCCGGTCTCGGTCTGCAACCCGACTTCGATCGGCAACTGCCTGAGATCGTTGAACGTCATGCCGCGGCGGCGCGCCTCGTCCCGCACCCGCTGCACGTCCTGCTCGTTGACGTTGAAGTTCACATAGATCGGGTCGAGCTGCACGATGGTGGCAAGCTGGGTGGGCGAGGCCACGCCGACCAGCTCGCCGACCGAGACCAAATGATTGCTGACGATGCCGTCGAACGGCGCGGCGACGTTGGTGTAGCCGTAATTGACCGCGGCGATCTTGGTGTTGACCTGGGCCTGTTGCAGATTGGCCTGCGCGTTGTCCCGCGTCGAGGTCGAGGTTTCCAGCGTCGCCTGCGACACCGCCTGGCGCTGCACCAGATCCTGCTGCCGTTTGTAATCGGACTCCGCCTGCTTCAGCGTCGCCTGCGCGCCGACTTCGGCCGCCTGCGCCTGCTCCAGCTTCAGCTTGTAGGTCTCGGGCTCGATCGTGAACAGGGTGGTCCCCTCCTTCACCGGCGAGCCGTCCTGATAGTTGATCGACTGCAGAAAGCCCTGCACGCGCGCGACCAGATCGACGGTCTTGATCGGCGCGGTGTTTCCGGTGGCGTCCAGATAGCGCGTGATGGCGCGCTGCACCGGCGGCGCGACTTCGACCTTGGGCGGCGGCGGCGCAACAAAACTGTTTTGCTCGCAGGCACTTAAACTGACAAAGGCCGATACGACGAAGGCGATGCGCGGAAGCGGCGCATTTCGCAGCCGCACAAAATCGCTCTGACTGAAATGTGCCGATGCGCGCGCATGCCTCATTTCGAGCCTCGGTTCAAATGACTTAATTCAAAGACGTCGTGGCGAGCAAAGAATTCGCCTGCGTCATCCATAGCAACAATCCGCTTGCAGCGGAACTCGAAAGCGAAAATGATGGCGCTCGCCGAGGTTGTTACGACAAGACTTTTTCAGAACGCAATTCAGTTGAGCCGGAAGCTTGCGGCCCGACGAGAGGATTTATTCAAATGATCAACGCGTTGACACGTGCAACGAGGCTCTCCGCATGGCTCGCGCTTGCGGCACTGATGAGCACCGCACCGGCCTTGTCGCAGGCGCCGACCCAGGCGCAGCGCGACGCCATCAAGTCGCAATGCCGCAACGATTACATCGCACACTGCTCCAGCGTTCCGCCCGGCGGCGAAGCGTCACTGCAATGCCTGCAGAAGAACATGGCAAGCCTCGGGCCTGGCTGCGCCAGCGCCGTGAAGGCCGTGGAAGCACCGGCCGCTGCTCCCGCAGCAGCCAAGACCGACGCGGCTCCGGCGGCGACGGCGGCCAAGCCCGCGGAGACGGCGGCACCGAAGGCCGCGGCAGCAAAGCCAAGCAGCGCACAGATCTCCGCGATCCGCAGCGCCTGCCGCTCCGATTATCCCAAGGTCTGTGCGGGCGTGCCGACCGGCGGTGCGCCGGCGCTGCAGTGCCTCGAGAAGAACAAGGAGAAGCTTTCGCCGGCCTGCGAGAAGGCCGTGGCGGCCGCCGGCGGCGGTGGCGCCGCGGGTGCCGCGACAACGGCAGCACCGGCCGCGGCTCCGGCGGCAGCACCAGCGGTGATCGCGTTGCGGCCGCTGCGACCGCGCGAAGAGATTTTCGTGCTGCGTTCGGCCTGCGGCGCCGACGTCCGCTCGATCTGCGGCGGCGTGCAGCCGGGCGGCGGGCGGATCGTGCAGTGCCTGGCGACCAATGCCGGCTCGCTGTCGCCGGCGTGCCGCGATGTGCTGGCGCCGTTCGCAGCGCGGTGATCCTGTTGTCACGCGACTGATCCGAAAAGGGAGCGATCGATGCTGCGTCTTGTCCTGACCGCCGTTCTGCTTTGCGGCTCAACCGCCGTCTACGCCCAGGAGCTGACATCGGCGCAACGCGACGCCTGCATGGGCGACTATCAGAAGTTTTGCAAAAGCGTGACGCCCGGCGGCGGGCGCATCATCGCCTGTCTTGCCAAGGAGAGCGACAAGCTGACGCCCGCCTGCAAGAAGGTGCTGGCGGCAGCGGAAAAGAAATAGCCGCGCAGGCGGTGAGACGATAGGTGCCCGGTGATTTGCCAGGCACGGAGCCGCAGCACCTTGTCGTCATCCACAGGCCAACCAACCTCACTCCGGGAGAGGGAATATCGTGCGCTCATTATTGCTGATCGCTGCGGCCCTGCTGTCCTTTGCCGCGACCATGACCTTCGAGTCCTCCGATGCCAACGCCGTCGTGTGCGGGCGCGGCCCCTATCGTGCCGGATGCGCCGGCCATCGCGGCGCGGTCGTCGTCCGCAAGCCCGTCGTCGCCGGCTGCCGCTGGGTGTGGGTCGGCGGGGTCAAGGTCCGCCGCTGCTACTGAGCCGTTCGCGGCCACGCTTCTGGTCACCGCGCGCATTTTCCCTCTGGCGTTCCCGCCAGAGGGCGATTAGGCTGGACTCAATTTGTAAGTACACTGTCAATCTGGGAGGCAGACGTTGCGGATCGCCGTGATTGGCGGAGGGCCCGGCGGGCTCTATTTCGCCTATCTCTGGAAGAAGCGTCATCCTGACGCCGACATCGATCTGTTCGAGCAGAACGCTGCCGGCGCCACCTGGGGCTTCGGCGTGGTGTTCTCCGAACAGGCGCTGGAGTTCCTGCGCGCCGACGACCCCGAGACGGTTGACGCCATCGCGCCGCGGATGGAGAGCTGGAAGAACATCACGCTCAATCTGCGCGGCGAGAGCGTCGAGATCGACGGCGTCGGGTTCTCCTCGATCGGCCGGCTGGCGCTGCTGACGATCCTGCAAGAGCGCGTGCGCAGCACTGGTGTCACGCCGCGCTTCGACACCGTGGTGCAATCGGTCGACGAGCTGAGGGGTTACGACCTGATCGTCGCCGCCGACGGGCTGAACTCGATGATCCGCCGCGATTTTGAGGCCGCATTCGGCGCGTCGGTCTCGCATTCGACCAACAAATTCGCCTGGTACGGCACCACCAAGACCTTCGCGACACTGTCGCAGACCTTCGTGGCGACCGACCTCGGCAGCTTCAACGCCCATCACTATCGCTATGCGAAGGACATGAGCACCTTCCTGGTCGAGTGCGACGCTGCGACCTGGGCGGCTTACGGCTTCGCCGACAAGACGATCGAGGAATCGCAGGCGATCTGCGAACAGGTGTTCGCCGCGACCTTGGACGGTCACAAGCTGATCTCGAACAAATCGGTGTGGCGCAATTTCCCATGGATCTGGAACGAGCGCTGGTCGCACGGCAACATGGTGCTGATCGGCGACGCGCTGCATTCCGCGCATTTCTCGATCGGCTCGGGCACCCGGCTGGCGATCGAGGATGCGATCGCGCTGACCAAGGCGCTGGAGTCCGAAAGCGGCATCGCCGCTGCGCTTGCCCGCTATGAGGCCGAGCGCAAGCCGATCGTGAAGAAGCTCGTCACCGCGGCGCGGACCAGCGCCGACTGGTACGAGCATTTCCCAACGCATATGAAGCGCGACCTGATGGATTTCGCCTACAGCTACATCACCCGCTCCGGCCGGATCGACGACGCGCGGCTGCGCGCGATGTCGCCCGCCTTCATGGCCCGCTTTGAGGCCGCAAAGGGACAATCATGACCGGGATCGCCGACCTCGTTCCGCAGGACAATCCCGGTGCGCGCGAGATCGGCTTTACGATCCCCGAGCGCTACAATGCGAGCCGCATCCTGTTCGACAATCTCGGCAACGGGAATGCCGAACGGCTGGCGCTGACCGGCCCGGCCGGCACGCGGACTTATCGCGAGCTGTGCGCCGAGGCGGCGCGCTGGGGCCACGCCTTCCAGTCGCTTGGGCTAGTGCGCGGCGACCGCGTGCTGCTGTTCCTCGACGACACGCCGGCCTATCCGGCGGCGTTCTTCGGCGCGGTGCGCGCCGGCTTCGTGCCGCTGCTCATCAACACGCTGACGACGCTGGAGCTGCTGCAATTCTATCTGTCCGATGCCGGCGCGCAGGTTGCCATCACCGATGCCGAGTTCTGTTCGCGCTTCAACGCCGAGGCCTGCAAGGACACGCCGCTGCGCACGCTGGTCGTGGTCAATGGCACGGGCACCGGGCATGCCGTCGCGGAGACGCGAAACGCCGGCGAATGGCTGCATGCATTTCCGACCGAACTCGACGCGGCCGACACCCACCGCAACGAGATGGCGTTCTGGATGTATTCGTCGGGCTCGACCGGTCGCCCCAAGGGCATCGTGCATCTGCAGCACGACATGGCCTATAGCGAGATGGCGTTTGCTCGCAACGTGCTGAAGCTTCAGCCCGGCGACATCTGCTTCTCGGTGCCGAAGATCTTCTTCGCCTACGGTTTCGGCAATTCGATCACGTTTCCCTTCTCCGTCGGCGCCGCGACGCTGCTGCTGCCGGGCCAACCCAAGCCCGCCGCGATCTTCGCGGCCATCGGGCAGTACCGGCCGACCGTGTTCTTCGGCCTGCCGACGCTCTACATTACCCTGACCAAGGCCGAGGGCGCCGAGCAAGCCGATTTCTCCTCGCTGCGGATGGCGGTCTCGGCCGCCGAGGTGCTGTCGGCCGATGTGTTCAACGGCTGGAAGCGGCTCACCGGGCTCGAGATCATCGAAGGGCTCGGCTCGACCGAGGTGCTGCACGTCTATCTCAGTAACCGCGCGGAGCAGAAGAAGCTCGGCGCCGCGGGCCTGCGCGTGCCCGGCTACGAGATCATGCTGCGCGACAGCGACGGCCGCGAGGTCGGCGACAATGAGGAAGGCATCCTGTGGGTGCGCGGCGATTCCGCAACGCCGCTGTACTGGAACCGGCCGGACAAGACCGCCGAGACCGTGCGCGAGGACGGCTGGATCTACACCGGTGATCGCTTCATGCGCGACAGCGACGGCTTTCACTTCTTCCGCGGCCGCGCCGACGATCTGATCAAGATCTCCGGCCAGTGGGTCTATCCGCTGGAGGTCGAGCTGTGCCTTGCCGATCACCCTGACGTCCGCGAATGCGCCGTCTACGCCGCCGAATTGCCGGATCGACGCATGACGCTCCGGGCCGTGGTGGTGATGAACAAGGCCGGCTTCGACACCCATGAAGCGACGCGGCGGCTGCAGGACTACGTCAAGGCAAAGCTGTTGCCGTACAAATATCCGCGCGAGGTAAAATTCATCGACGAGCTGCCGAAGACCGGTACCGGCAAGATCGATCGCCAGGCGGTGATGCGCATGTGACAGCCACACACTCGCTGTCGTCCCTGCGAAAGCAGGGACCCATAACCACAAATGCTTGTGACGCGAAGGCTGGGGCCCCAGCCTGCTATGACAACAGCCCATCGGTGGTTATGGGTCCCGGATCGCGCTTCGCTTGTCCGGGACGACACCAGGAATGTGGCGCGTGTCGCGTATCTCACATCGAGCAGCTAGCTACCCAGCCCCGTCCCGCCATACAGCCACGCGATATCGTCGCACCATTCGGCTTGCGACTTCGCGCTCATGATCGCATTGCGGATTCGGGCGTGGTCGCCGGCGGGATGGTAGACGTGCTCGCCGATCGCGCGTGACATCAGCTGCACGCGCGCAGTGCGCGGGAAGCGCTGGCCGCGATAGGCATCGAGCGCGACCGCCTGCTCGTCGTGATTGGCCAGCATGTGCGACAGACAGACCGCGTCCTCCATCGCCTGGCAGGCGCCCTGCGCGAAATATTGCAGCATCGGATGCGCGGCATCGCCGAGCAGCACCACGCGGCCGTCGACCCAGCGCTCGGTGGGGTCGCGGTCGCACAGCACCCAAAGCTTCCAGTTGGTGCCGTGGCGGATGATGTCCTGTGCCCGCTCATGGACATGGGTAAAACCCCTCATCACCTCGTCCTCGGAAACCGGCTTGCCCGCGACGGGCTCCGGCGCATCGTTGTGATAGGTGACGACGAGGTTGAACACCTTCCAGCCCGACAGCGGATAATGCACGATGTGGCATTTCGGGCCGGCCCACAGCGTGGCCGCGTTCCAGCGCAGATCTTCCGGCATCTGCTCGGTCGGAATCACGGAGCGATAGGTGGTGTGGCCGGAAACGCGCGGCGGGCCATCCGCCGTCACCTGCTTGCGGATGTTGGACCACAACCCGTCGGCGCCGATCAGCAGGCGTCCGGTGATGCGCTCACCACTGGCGAGCTTTGCGGTCACCGACGAACCATCCTGCGCGTAGCCCGTCACCTCGCTGGACACGCGCAGCTCGATCAGCTCATGGGTCTGGCAGGCGCGCAGGAACACGCCATGCAGATCGCCGCGATGCACCACGGCATAGGGATTGCCGAACCGCGCGCGAAAGGCGTCGCCGAGGTCGATATGGGTGATCTCATCGGCGGTCAGCGCATCCATCAGCCGCAGCTGGTCGATATAGACCGCCATGTTGCGCGCGGCCTCGCCGACGCCGAGATAGTCGAAGGCGTGGAACGCGTTCGGCCCAAGCTGGATGCCGGCGCCGATCTCGCCGAGTGCTGAGGCCTTTTCCAGCAGGATGGAGCGAATGCCCTTCTGCGCGAGGCCGAGCGCGACGGCGAGGCCGCCGATGCCGCCGCCCGCGATCAGGACCGGCTTGCCCTCCGCCATCAGCCCGACCTCCCCAGATGTTCGAGCGCATCCTCGGCGCGCAGCGGCACCCGCGAGGCCTCGTTGTTGAGGTCGACGAGCTGGGTCAGGAGCGCCAGCAGCGTCTTGCGGTCGGCCGGCTTCAGCGGCTGCAGCATCCGCGCCTGCGCCTTGTCGACCGAGGGCATGATGTCGTTGAGCACGCTGGCGCCGGCTTTGGTGAGGTAGAGCAGCTTGACGCGCTTGTCCTCCGGCGCCGGCTTGCGCACGATGAACTCCTTGGCCTGCAGCCGCTCGATCACATTGCCGAGCGTGGAGCGGTCGAACGCGATCACCGCCGAGAGCCGGGTGGCGTCGATGCCGGGATGGGTCGAGATCGTGACCAGCGCGGCGTACTGCACCGGCGTCAGGTCGAACGCCTTGCACTCCTCGATGAACAGCGCGACCGCGATCTGCTGCATGCGCCGGAACAGATAGCCGGGCGCGGTGTAGACCGCGTCCATGGTGACGGGCGTTGGCTTGCTATTCGGCATCGGGCTGCTTGTCCGGGGCGGCGTCGGCGAACGCCTTGACTTGCTTGGCGGCCGCTTCCGCCTTGAGCAGGCGCGGATAGGCCGACACGTCGACGCCGAAGCGTCGCGCATTGGCGAGCTGCGGTACCAGGCAGAGATCGGCGAGCGTCGGCCGATCGCCGAAGCAGAACGGCCCGGCTTCCGCCGCGATCAGGGTCTCGCAGGCCGCCAAGCCCTCGCGATTGGCCCAGGCCGCCCATTCCGTCACCTGCTCCTCGGGCAGGCCGAGCTTGCGCAGCCGCGCCAGCACTTTCAAATTCTGCACCGGGTGGGTGTCGCAGGCGATCGCCTGTGCGAACGCGCGCACCTTGGCGCGCCGCAGCGGGTCGTTCGGCAGCAGCGGCGGATTGGGATTGGTCTCGTCGAGCCATTCGATGATCGCAAGCGACTGGGTGAGGATCGCGCCGGCATCGCTCTCCAAGGTCGGCACCAGCCCCTGCGGATTGATCGCGAGATAGGCGGGCGCGCATTGCTCGCCCTTGCGCAAATGATGCGGCAGATGCTCGGATGTCAGCCCCTTCAGATTGAGGGCGATCCGGACCCGGTAGGACGCGCTGCTTCGGAAATAGCCATGCAGCTTCATCGGAACCTCCCTTGCATTTCCTCATTGGCTTGGTTCATTGACGCTAGCCATATTGTGAGTATACTGTCAATTAATTGAACCGACAAGAATGATGGTGGGAGGCTTGCCATGGAAGCCGTGCAGAAGACCCCCGAGCGCGAGGCGTTCTACAAGAAGATCGACGGCCAAAACCTCTCGGCGCTGTGGAACGTGATGAACGATCTGATCACGCCGGAGCCGAAGAGCGCCTGCCGGCCGCATCTGTGGAAGTTCGACCAGATCCGCGATTACATGAACGAGGCCGGCAGGCTGATCACGGCCAAGGAAGCCGAGCGCCGCGTGCTGGTGCTGGAAAATCCGGGGCTGCGCGGCCAGTCCAAGATCACGACCTCGCTGTTCGCCGGCGTGCAGATGGTGGTGCCGGGCGACATCGCCCCCGCCCATCGTCACGCCCAGTCCGCGCTGCGTTTCGTGCTCGAGGGCAAGGGCGCCTTCACTGCCGTTGACGGCGAACGCACCGCGATGTCGCCGGGCGACTTCGTCATCACGCCGTCGATGACCTGGCACGACCATTCCAACGAAACCAGTGAGCCGATGTTCTGGCTCGACGGGCTCGACATCCCGATGGTGCAGTTCTTCGACTGCTCGTTTGCCGAGGGCGCCAAGGAAGATCAGCAGTCGATCTCGAAGCCCGCCGGCGCCAGCTTCGCGCGCTACGGCCACAATCTGCTGCCGATCGACCAGAAGCGGACCTCGAAGACCTCGCCGATCTTCAACTATCCCTATGAATACACCCGCGAGGCGCTGGAGAAGGCCAGGGTCGGCGACGAATGGGATGCTTGCCACGGCCTCAAGCTGAAATTCTCCAACCCCGAGACCGGCGATTTTGCGATGCCGACCATCGGCACCTTCATCCAGCTGCTGCCGAAGGGCTTCAAGACCGCGCGCTATCGGTCAACCGACGCCACCGTGTTCGCTGCGATCGAGGGCAAGGGCCGCACACGCGTCGGCGACCAGACCTTCGAGTGGGGAGCGCGCGACCTGTTCGTGGTGCCGAGCTGGCATTGGGTCACCCATGAGGCCGATGCCGACTCCGTGCTGTTCTCGTTCTCCGACCGCCCGGTGCAGCAGAAGCTCGACCTGTTCCGTGAGGACAGGGGGAATGCGTAACACCCGTCGTCCCGGGCAAGCGGAGCGCGACCCGGAACCCATAACCACAGTGTCTTGTTGTTCGAGGTGCTGGGGCCACAGCCTTTTCTAACAACGACATCCTGTGGTTATGGGTCCCTGCTTTCGCAGGGACGACATTGAATTTGTGGTGAACAGCGCGGCCTCACCGCCAGTGCAGCAGCCGCGTCTCCAGCAGGTTGATCAGCCTCCCCACCGCAAGCCCGAACAGCGACAGGATCACGACGCCGGCGAGCAGCTGGTCGGTCTGCATCAGATTGCCGGCCTGCAGCACGAAGGCGCCGATGCCGTATTGCGCGCCGATCATCTCGGCGCTGACGACGAGCAACAGCGCGACCGATGCGGTGATGCGGAAGCCGGCGAGGATCGAGGGCAACGCGCCCGGCCAGATCACGCGGCGCACGATAGCGTGGAACGGCACGTTGAAGCTCTGCGCCATCCGGATCAGATTGCGCGGCACCGCGTCGACGCCGCTATAGACCGAGATCGCGGTCGAGAAGAACACCCCGAGCGCAATGGTCGCGATCTTCGGCTCCTCGCCGATCCCGAGCCACAGGATAAGCAGCGGCAGCAGCGCGATCTTCGGAATCGGGAACAGCGCCGAGATGAAGGTGATGCCGACCCCGCGCGCCATGGTCGACAGCCCGATCGCGAAGCCGACAACGACACCGGCACAGGTGCCGATGATCCAGCCGGTGCCGATCCGCATGATCGACCACGACAGATGCTGCCACAGCGCCCCCGACATCGCGAGCTTAGTGATCGCGACCGCGATCGCCGACGGCGCCGGCAGGAACAATGGATTGACCCATCCTGCGCTGCCGGCGAGCTGCCAGACCGCGATGACGAGCGCGAGCGCGATCCAGCCGGCATAGCGGCTGCCGCCGGGAGTGAAGCCGGCGCCGCGAAACGCGACCGGCCGCGTCGCTTGCGCCGATTGGTCCTTCGTCTCCTGTGGGGAGCGGTCAAGCATGCTGGACCTCGCGCTCGGCATCGATCGCTTCCTTCCGGATCAGCGACCACAATTCGCCCTGCAAGGCGGCCAACTGCGCGCGAGCATCCGGTGCGCCGCGCTCGGCGCGCGTCATCGGGATGGTCACGATCTCCCTGATGCGGCCAGGGCGGCGCGACAACACCACGACGCGGTCGGCAAGCCGCACCGCTTCCTCGAGATTATGCGTGACATAGACCGCGCCCATCGCACCGTCGGTGAGCAGACCCACGAAATCCTCCATCAGGAGCTCGCGGGTCTGCGAATCCAGCGCCGACAGCGGCTCGTCCATCAGCAGGATCGCCGGGCGAACCGCCAGCGCGCGCGCGATGCCGACGCGCTGGCGCATGCCGCCGGACAGCTGCTTCGGATAGGCCGCGCGAAAGTCCGACAGTCCGGTGCGGCGCAGCGCGTCGTCGATCACAGCGCGGCGCTCGCCGGCGCTCAAGGCGGCGTGCAGCAGCGGAAACGCGACGTTCTCCTCGACCGTATTCCACGGCAGCAAAGCAAAATCCTGGAACACGAAAGTCAACGGATTGAGGCTGCCGGCCGGCGGCGTCCCGCGCAGCTCGGCGGCGCCCGCGGCCGGCCGCAGCAGGCCGCCGAGGATCGACAGCAGCGTGCTCTTGCCGCAGCCGGACGGCCCGACGATCGCGACGATCTCGCCGGCGCGGACCGTGAAGGAGACATCGTCGAGCACGTCGAGTGCGCCGAAGCGATGGCTGATATGGTCGGCGATCAGGTCCATGGCGCGCAACTCTCCACTGCTAGACCGTCATCCTGAGGAGCGCGAAGCGCGTCTCGAAGGATGAACGGCCCGGATGCTGCAGCTCGGCCGTCGACCCTTCGAGACGCCGCTTCGCGGCTCCTCAGGGTGACGGGGATAGAGTTGTGCGCGCGATCCGACATCAATCCGCCTTCACGTAATCCTTGGCGATGATCGTGCCGGCGTCAAAGCCCTTGTCCACAAAACCCTGCTCCTGCAGCCATTTGATCTGGTTGTCGACGTTCTTCACGTCGAGCTTGCCGTCGGGATCGACATAGGCGCAGTTGCCCACCACCTGCTCGACCGGCAGATTGGTGTATTTGGCGATGATCTCGAGCAGCGGCTTTGTTTTCTCGTTGATCGGCACCACGCCATCCTTGATCGCGGTCAGGATCACGTCGTGATATTCGTGGTCGGCGCGGGTGAGCGCGGTGAGCAGCTTGGTCACCAACGGCGCGTTGGTCAGCGTCTTCGGCGAAGCGAAGATGGCCCCTAACTGCCACGGCGTCTCGTCGCCGACCCAGCCGAGGAATTTCGCGCCGTTGGAATCCATCAGCGTCCGCGCGGTCGAGACCGGCAGCAGCGCGGCGTCGACGGTTTCGCCCTTCAGCGCGGCGGCCGCGTTCGACAGCGATTGCAGCGGCACGACCTTCACGTCGGACAGCTTGAAACCGTATTTGTCGGCGAGCAGGCCGAGCGAATAGTGGAAGCTGGAGCCGACCTGGGTCACCGCGACGCGCTTGCCGGCGAGATCCTTCGGGGTCTTGAGGCCCGCGGCATAGGCATTGTTGCTGGCAAAATAGCCGATCAGCGGATAGCCGGCCTTCTCGCGGCTCATGCCGCCGATCACCTTCAGCGTGCCCTTGCCGGCGAGATTGTAGAGCCCGGCGGTGAAAGCGGTGATGCCGAAATCGACATCGCCCGACGTGGTCGCGACCGCGATCGGCTGCGCCGCGTCAAAGAACTTCAGCTCGACATCGAGCCCGGCGTCGTGGAAATAGCCCTTGTCCTGCGCGATGAACACCGGCGCAGAGGACGACAGACGCAACACACCGACCTTCGCCTTCAGGAGATCATCGGCCTGCGCGATGCCGCTCGCGGCCCACACCAAGAGACCCGCGAGTGCGAGCCGCGCCCAACCCTTCATTGCCGTCCTCCGCCGAGAGCCCTTTCCGTTCCGACTAGATCGGAACGGGGCTCCAGATTCCTGTCTTGACGCATCTTCTTCACGCGAACCGGTGTCCACTTCGCTTGAAAGTGCTCTAGATTCCTTCAGGCACGGCCTGATCGCGACCGATGAACGCGCCCTGCTTGCCAAGCTGTTGTTGCAACTTTTCGACGGAAATGTCGCGCGGAATCGTATTGCCCGACAGTGCCATCGCCGCCGCGGTTCCCGCCGCCTCGCCCATCACGAAACAGGCACCGGAGACGCGCGCCGCCGATTGCCCTTCATGGGTCATCGAGGCGCAGCGGCCGGCGACCAGGAGATTATCGACGCCATCAGGCACCAGCATGCGGTACGGCAACTCGTTGTAGCCGCGGCTTTCCGGGATCGGCGGAAACTCGAAGATCACGTCGCCCGGCACGTGGGATTCCTTCGGCCAGCCGTTGACGCCGATCGAATCCTCGAACGACGCGCAGCTCAAGACGTCCTCGCCGGACAGCATGTAGCCGCCGATCACGCGCCGCGTCTCGCGGATGCCTAGCTGCGGCGGCAGATCGACGATGTAGGAATTCTCGAAGCCGGGCACCGTGCGCAGGAATGCAAAGGCCTCGACCGCCTGACGGCGGCCTTCGACCTCACCGCGCGTCATGTCATCCGGGTCGATGCCCGAGATGGCGCCGCCATCGCTTCGCGTCACCTGGGTGAAATTCACCCGCCATTCGATCTGCGATTTCTGCGGCCGGACGATCGCGGACTTGCGCGGGAATTTGTGGGTGCCGGCGGCCTCAGCCTCCGCCATCAGCGCCGGGATCGTCCGCCACGCATCGCCTGCTTTCGCCGGATCGATGCCGTTGAGGCGGAACATCATCGAGGGATAGAGCATGCCGCCCTTGTTGTCGCCGACCTCATAGGGCGCGCCGGCCCACACCGCGAGGTCGCCGTCCCCGGAGCAATCGATGAAGATGCCGGCTCGCACCGCCCGCCGGCCGGCCTTGGTTTCCACCATCAGCGCGCGGATGTGCGCGCCGTCCATGACGACGCCGGCGCCGAGCGCGTGGAACAGGATATCGACCTTGTGATGCGCCAAGAGATCGTCGGCCGCGATCTTGTACGCCGCAGTGTCATAGGCCTGCGCAAGGATCTTGCCGAGGATCAGATGCGGGGCGTTCAACCCGCCGAGCCGGTCGATCCGCGCCAGCAGGTCGGAGGCGATGCCCTGCACCACCCGATGCATCTCGCCGAAGACGTTGGCGTGCAGCCCGCAGAAATTGGTCACGCCCGCCGCGGTGCCCATGCCGCCGAGAAAGCCGTAGCGCTCGATCAGCAGGGTCCGCCGCCCGGCGCGCGCCGCGCCGACGGCTGCCGCGATGCCGGCCGGACCGCCGCCGAGCACCACCACGTCATATTCGCCATAGACCGGGACCTGCCGCGCAGGTTCTTCGATCGTGCTCGCTC
Organism: Bradyrhizobium sp. USDA 4341; assembly: GCF_054063755.1. Classification (NCBI taxonomy): domain Bacteria; kingdom Pseudomonadati; phylum Pseudomonadota; class Alphaproteobacteria; order Hyphomicrobiales; family Nitrobacteraceae; genus Bradyrhizobium; species Bradyrhizobium sp. USDA 4341. Next base: position 4,868,588 of record NZ_JBSSGO010000002.1, read on the forward strand.
GCATCATTTCCGCCCTGAACAAAGTTGATTGAGCCAACTATGAATTGATGCGGATTGCAGTACAATCCACCAAATTATGTAATCAGCTTTCGCGAATCGAGAAAGGCAAGGAAAAGGGGAAGAGCAGATGGACACGCTGGTCAACCTCGAAGCCTTCCTCGCCACCGCCGACGCCGGCGGCTTCTCCGCCGCGGCGCGCAAGCTCAACGTCGCGACGTCGGTCGTCGCCAAGCGCGTCACCCAGCTCGAGGGGCGGATCGGCACCGCGCTGTTCCACCGCTCGACCCGCCAATTGCGGTTGACCGAAGCCGGCCAGCAATATGTGCATCGCGCCCGCGGCGTGGTTGCCGATGTCGGCGATCTCTTGTCGCGGATGGGCGAGAAGCAGCGCGATCTCACCGATCATCTACGCGTCAAGGCGCCGACCTCGCTGACGGTGGCGCGGCTCGCCGATGCCTTCACGGTCTTCCAGAAACAAAACCCGAGCGTGAAGCTCGAGATCGTGATGATCGACCGTCCGGTCGATCCGGTGACCGAAGGCTTTGATATCGCGATCGGCGCCTTCCCGCATTCCTTCGGCGGCGTCGTCGACGAGCCGTTGTGCCGGCTGCCGCGGCTGTTGTGCGCCTCATCAGCGTATCTGAAGAAGCACGGCACGCCGAAACATCCGCGCGACCTGGTCGATCACCGCTGCCTCAGCTTCCTGCCGACCGGACCGGAATGGCCGTTCGAGGGACCACGCGGCCGCATCAATATCCAGGTCCGACCGATTCTCTCGTCGAACGAGGGCCGCGTGCTGACGCAAAGCGCGATCGCCGGCAACGGCATCGCGCTGCTCTCGCACTATCTGGTCGCGGACGCGCTGCGCGACGGCGCCTTGCAGCCGATCCTCACCGAGTTTCCGATCCCGGAACTGTGGGTGAAGGCCGCCGTTCCGGAACGCCGCATCAATGCCGCCGCGGTGCAGGCGTTGCTGAAGACATTGAAAAAGTCGCTGTCGCAATCGCTTTGACATGGCGGCAGTCTTGCCCCCTGCACGCCGACCTGAGACAAGGACGGATAAGGATCGCCCGCTTTGAAACTCCTGATGTCAGTGTCGCTTGGCCTCATCCTCGCCGCTGGACCGGCGGCGGCGATCGAGACGTGCCGGTTCATCGAGGCCAAGCCGGAACGCGAAGCCTGCTACCATCGGCAGGAGCAGGAGCTGGCGGCCAAGCGCAAGCCCGAGCCGACGATCACCCAGTCGAGCGAATCCAGGACATTCGAATCGCTGCAGCAGATGCGCCGCGACGACGAAGAGGTCTATCGCAGCATGCACGGCATCTGCCGCGGCTGTTGAGCTGGGCGGCCGGGCTTATGCCCCGCCGCTACCCCAGCGGCCCGCGCGCTTCTCGGCAAAGGACGCAAGCCCTTCCGCCGCTTCGGCGGTTTGCCGCTTGGCGGAATGCAGCTGGACGAGACGCTTGTAGGCCTCATCGTCGACGCCCATGCCGCCGAATGAGCTCTCCATCGCCAGCTTCTTTGTTTCGGCCATCGCATCCGGCGCGTTGCCGAGCAGCTGCTCCACGACCTTGGCGCCGGCGCTTTCGAGATCGGCTGATGGCACCACCTCATGGACCAGGCCGATGCGCCGCGCATCCTCGGCGCCGAAACGTTCGCCGGTCAGCGCGTAGCGGCGCACCTGGCGCACGCCGATGGCATCACAGAGCTGCGGGATGATGATCGCAGCCGTCAGGCCCCAGCGCACCTCGGTGATCGAGAACAGCGCGTTATCGGCCGCGATCACGATATCGCAGGCCGAGATCACGCCGGTACCGCCGCCGAAACAGCCGCCCTGCACCAGCGCCACGGTCGGGACCGGCAGCGTGTTGAGACGCTGCACCGCCTCGAAGGTGGCGCGCGATGCCGCCTCGTTCTCCTCCAAAGATTTCGGCCGCACGCCGTTGATCCATTTCAGGTCGGCGCCGGCCTGGAAATGCTTGCCGTTGCCGTTCAGCACGACGACGCGCACCGGTTTCGTCGAGAGATCGTCGATCGCGGCCAGCACGCCGGCAATCAGCGCGCCGTCATAGGCGTTGTTGACCTCGGGGCGATTCAGCGTGACGGTCGCGACCCCGCGCGCATCGAGGCTCCACAGGACTGGGCTGGCCGACATGACGTTCTCCCTCGTTCGGCATTGCTCTTGCCCGCCACTATGGCGAGAGGAGCTGCCTTGATCCATCACTTTCGAGCGCGCGCGGCCGCGCCGCATGCATGGCGGGTTGCGCAATGCCCTGCGCTTGTGGAAACTGACGCGACACGTTGCAAGGACTTGTTCGACCCATGCGTATTTGCATTTTCGGTGCGGGCGCCGTCGGCAGCCATTTCGCAGTCCGGCTGGCGCGCGCCGGCCACGATGTGTCCTGCGTGATGCGCGGGCCGCATCTCGACGCGGTCCGGTCCGACGGCTTGATGCTGAAGGTCGGCGACAGCAGCGTGACCGCGAAGGTGAAGGCGTCGGCCGATCCTGCCGATCTGGGGCCGCAGGACGTCGTGATCAGCACGCTGAAGGCCACCGGCATCGGCGCGCTCGCAACCGGGCTGTTGCCACTATTTGAACGCGACACCGCAATCGTGTTCGCGCAGAACGGCATTCCCTGGTGGTACGATCTCGGCCTGCCGCCGCAGCATCCTGCGATCCCCGATCTCGGCTTCCTCGATCCCGGCGGGCGCTTGCGCAGCGCCATCCCGAAGGAGCGGATCATCGGCGGCGTGATCTTCTCCTCCAATGAGGTGATCGCTCCCGGCGTGGCGGCGAACCTGACGCCGGATCGCAACCGCCTCCTGATCGGCGAATGCGACGATCGCCGGAGCGAGCGCATCGTCCGGCTGCGTGCGGCGCTCAGTGACGCCTTGATCGAATCGCCCGAGGTCAAGGAGATCCGCGAGACGATCTGGTCGAAGCTACTCACCAACATGTCGATGTCGGTGCTCTGCCTGCTGACCGGGCTGACCGCACGCGGCGTCCGCGACGATCCCGACATGCAGGACGTGATCCCGCGCCTGCTCGACGAGGCCAATGCGGTGGCGACGCACTACATTCCGGAGGTCAAGCGCGTCACCCGCTCAGGGCCGGCGCCGGACCACAAGCCGTCGATCCTGCAGGACTACGAGCTCGGCCGCGCCATGGAGATCGATGTGCTGGTGCGCGCACCGGCGGCGTTTGCCCGCGCAGCTAACCTTCCGACCCCGATGCTCGACCTGATGGCCGCGCTCGCGATCCAGAAGGCGCGTGACAAGGGGCTCTATCAGAGCTGACAATCCGCCCCATGACGCTAACAAGCAGGGATATCGAACCATGCAAGTCAAGGACAAGGTCTGCATCGTCACCGGCGGCGCGAGCGGGATCGGCGAAGCGGTGGCGCGGGCCTATGCCGACGCCGGCGCCCGCGGCGTCGTGGTCGCCGATCTCAAAACCTCGCGCGACCGGCTCGCCAGCGTCGCCGGCGATATCGACGGGCTTGCGGTCACCGCCGATGTCGGGCTCGAGGAGGACGTCAAGGCGCTGATCGCCGCAGCCGAGGACAAGTATGGCCCGGTCGACGTGTTCTTCTCCAATGCCGGGCTGTCGCGCAAGGGACAGGAATCAGCGTCCGATGCCGACTGGGATGTGAGCTGGCGCGTGCATGTGATGAGCCACGTGTTCGCGGCGCGCGCGCTGGTGCCCGGCATGCTCGCGCGCGGCTCCGGCTATCTGCTCAATACGGCGTCCGCGGCGGGGCTGCTGGCCTCGCTGAACTCGATGCCTTATGGCGTGACCAAGAACGCCGCGGTCGCGCTCGCCGAGCATCTCGCCATCCAGTATGGCGATCGCGGCATCCGCGTCTCCGTGCTCTGCCCGCAATCGGTGCAGACGGGGATGACCACGCCGGGCCCGAGCGCGGCGCGCGTCGACGGCGTGCTGCAGCCCGGCGAAGTGGCACGGATGGTGATCGAGGCGATGGCCGAGGAACGCTTCCTGATTCTCTCGCATCCCCAGGTGCAGGAATACATGCAGCGCAAGGCCACCAATCGCGAGCGCTGGCTGTCCGGCATGCGCCGCCTGCGCGACCGGATCTATGGCGGTGCGGCGCCATAAATCCGTCTCCCCGTCATTGCGAGGAGCGACAGCGACGAAGCAATCCATTTCTCGGCGTGCGGCGCCATGGATTGCTTCGCTTCGCTCGCAATGACGGCGGTTAGTCCTCTGGAACCGGCGCGAATCCTTCGAGCAACCCCGAGTATCTTTTCGCCACCGGCGCAGCGTAGGCGCCGCGGCGTGAGGTCGTGAGCTTGAGGCCGGCGAGCGCTTCCGCCTGCTTCACCGCGGCGGCCACGCCGTCCACGACAGGCACGCCGAATTGCGCCGACAGCTCATGCGCGAGATCGGCCATGCCGGCACAGCCGAGCACGATGGCGTCGGCACCCTTCTCCAGCGCGTGGGCGATCTCCGCCTCCAGCTTTGGCCTGGCGCCGGAACCCGGTTTCTCCAGATCAAGCACCGCGACGTCACAGGCGGTGACCGTGGCGCGGTCGGCAAAGCCGTAGCGGCGGACCAGTTCCTCCAGCGGCACGATCGAGCGCGGCAGCGTGGTGACGATGCCGATGCGCTTTGCGATCTGTCCGGCCGTGACCAGCGCCGCCTCGCAGATGCCGACCACCGGATAGCGCGCCGCCGACCGCGCGGCATCGAGCCCGGTGTCGTCGAAGCAGGCGATGATGCCGACATCGGCGTCGGGCGTCTTCAGCAGTGCCTCGATCAGCCCGGGAACAGCGAAGGCCTCGTCGTAGAAGCCTTCGATCGAGGCGGGTCCCATCGATGACGTGACGGCTACGATCTCGGTGCCATCAGCGGCAACCGCCTGGGCCGCAGCGGCGATGGTCGCGGTCATCGACGCGGTGGTGTTGGGATTGACGATCAGGATTTTGGTCATGGGTCGAGATTAGCATCCCTTTCGCGGTCAAGCGTAGCCCGGATGAGCGAAGCGATATCCGGGATCGATCTGCAGTCCCCGGATGTCGCTTCGCTCATCCGGGCTACACACCTACGAATGCTTCGCGACCCAGGTCGCGAATGCGTCCAGCACCTCGGCCATCACCTCGCGGTCGTTGCGGCCGGAGCGCTTCAGGACATGGAAGGAATGGTCGGCCTCCTGCACCAGATGCAACGTCACGCGCGCACCCAGTCCCTTCACCACCGGCTCCAACAGGTCGAGCTCGGCCAGCGCGTCGCGCGTGCCCTGCAGGAACAGCATCGGGACCTTGACCTCTGCGAGATGTTTGGCCCGCTCGCTCGACGGCTGGCCGGCGGGATGCAGGGGAAAGCCGAGGAACACCAGCCCGCGCACGCCGGCGAGCGGCGCTTTGGCCTGCGCCTGCGAGGTCATGCGGCCGCCGAACGACCTGCCGCCGGCGAACAGCGGCAGTTCGCCGCAACGGCGCGCGGCCTCCGCCACCGCGGCGCGCACCGTCGCCTGCGCGACGGCGGGCGGATCGGGTCGCTTGCTGCCCTTCTCCATGTAGGGAAATTGATAGCGCAAGGTCGCGATGCCGCGCTCGGCGAGGCCGACCGCAATCGTCTCCATCGAGGCATGCGTCATGCCCGCGCCGGCGCCATGCGCAAACACATAGGCGCTACGGGCCTGCGCCGGGCGCAGCAGCAGTGCGGACACCGCGTGATCGTCCGAGACCGTGATCGTGAGCGGTTCTGCGCCTGACGCGTTCAAGATGACATCTCGAGGAATTGTTGCTCCGTCATTTCTAGCCGCAGGCAGCCATGCGCGCAAATGCCGCCGGGGAGAACACACCGCAAGTGAACTGGCTCACAGCCAACCAACATTTCTTTTGCAACATTTCCTTTGCAACATTTCCGTTGGTAGACCCAGCGCCGCTACTGTAGGATGGCGCACAGCGCATCACACGCTTAACGCGAACCTGTTTCGGCGATTTTTAATATCTCATCAATATGACGCGCGGGTACCGCGAATTGGGGGATGGGGCATGCCTCGCAAGACGATCTTCTTCATCGGGCTGCTGATTGTCGCCGGTGTCCTCTACCTCAAGGACGATATCGAGACGGTGGCGAGCGGCTTCCGCGTCAAGGTCGTCGACTACCAGCCGCCGGCAAAGACGGTGTGGCTGGATCAGAATGTCAGCGCCGAACGGCTGCGCTGGTTCTACCACGCCGACCAGGGCACGCGGACTTTCGGCATTCCCCTTGAGTGGTTCATGGCGCTGGAGCAGCCGACGGTCTGGCCGCTGCTCACAGCGGCACCGCGGCTCAGCGAGACCAATTATCTCGGCCGCTTCGGCTTTATTCCCGACATCGTGATCCCGGGTAGCCCCGATGCACTGCCGATCGGCTTTGCGCCGAGCGGCGCGATGGCCGACGCCAACGGCGCGCCCTGGCGCAACCCGCATAGCAAGGCCGACATGAACGGGGTCGGGCTGACCTGCTCCGCCTGCCACACCGGAAGCTTCAGCTACCGCGGCACGGAGATCGTGATCGACGGCGGGCCCGCCAACACCAATTTGTTCGAATTCCAGAAGAGCGTCGGCGTCTCGCTGCTGTTGACGCGGTTCTGGCCGGGCCGCTTCTCGCGCTTCGCCGACGAGATCCTCGGCAAGGATGCCAGCCTCGACGAGCGCATGGCGCTGCGCGGCCAGCTCGATCTCGTGCTGAAGCAATACGCCAACATCAATTCATTGGAGACCAAGGTCGCCGCCAACAGCGTCGAAGAAGGCTATGCACGGCTCGACGCGCTGAACCGGATCGGCAACCAGGTGTTCTCGATCGACCTGAACAATCCGAACAATTACGCCGCGCATTCGGCGCCGGTGCATTTCCCGCGGATCTGGAACGCGCCGTGGTTCAGCTGGGTGCAGTATGACGGCTCGATCATGCAGCCGATGGTGCGCAATGCCGGCGAGGCGCTCGGCGTCAGCGCCGAGCTCAATCTGCTCGACGAGTCCAGGGGCCTGTTCAAATCCAGCGCGCGGATCGACGTGCTGCACGAGATGGAGCGGATGATCGCCGGCGAGCCGCCCAGCGAGGACAAGGGCTTTGGCGGCCTGGCCTCACCGAAATGGCCGGAGAATATCCTGGGGCAGATCAACATGGATATCGCCAAGAAGGGCGGCGAGCTCTACAAGACGCATTGTCAGGGCTGCCATGGCCCGGCGATCGACAGCAAGGCGCTGCCTGCCAGCGAAGCCTTTGCGCTGTTCAAGGACAAGAAGCGCTGGATCAAGAACGACGCCGGCCAGCCGCTGCTCGACGTCGAGATGATTCCGATCAGCCATATCGGCACCGACAGCGCGCAGGCCGAAGGCCTTGCGAGCCGCACCGTCGAGACGCCCGCCAATCTGAACATCAAGGACGGTGGTTTCGGACCGGCGCTCGGCGAACTGGTCGAGAAGACCGTCGACTACTGGTACGACCAGAACAAGACCCCGCCGGAGAACCGCAAGCGCATCAACGGCTACCGGCCGAACGAGATCCAGGCGCCGCTCGCCTACAAGGTCCGGCCGCTCAACGGCATCTGGGCGACCCCGCCCTATCTGCACAACGGATCGGTGCCGTCCATCTACGCGCTGCTGTCGCCGGTGAAGGATCGTCCCTCGACCTTCTATCTCGGCAACCGGGAGTATGACCCCAAGGATCTCGGCCATGTCTGGAAGGACAACATCAAGAACGCCTTCGTGCTCGACACCAGCAAACGCGGCAACAGCAATTCCGGGCACGAATTCTCGAACGAGAAGCGCGTCGGCGTGATCGGGCCGGAGTTGAAGGAAGACGAGCGCCGCTCCTTGATCGAGTTCATCAAGACGCTTTGAGCTTCGGCCTGCTCCTCATGCCGTCGGGACGCTGAGCGGCACGCTTTGGGCGTGGTGAAACAAATCATCGGGATCGTATTGCTGCTTCACCGCAACCAGGCGGGCGAGGTTGTCGCCCCAATAGGCTGACGCATAGTCGTCGAGGTCGAGGTCGCAATAATTGACGTAGGACGCGCCCGGCATGAAAGGGCGCATCGCCGCATAGACCCTTGCGACGTCAGCGAGATGCGCCGCGGTGTCGGCGGATCGGCTCCAGCTCGAGAAATACTGGATACAGTACTGCGTGCCGGCGCGGCGCGGGAATGCGGCGGCGTCGGCGGCAACATCGGCGATCCGACCGCCATAGGAATCGCACAGCAGCACGATGCCGCCCGACACGATCGGCGCGACCGCCGCCATCATGGCTTCGATGCCGTCGGAGGCGAGCGGCGTCAGCACATAGTCCGACTTCGCCTTCATCAGTACCGACTCGTAGGCAAGCGGTCCGGCAAAGTGCTTGACCGCATCGAGGAAGGCGAGCGATTGCACCGACAGCGCCGATGACGGCGGCCGCACCGCCGTCAATCGCCGGAGTTCGCTGCGCAGCTCGCTCTCGCTGCCGACCGACTGGCCAATGCAGCGCATCGTGATCAGGCCGTGGCCGGCCGGGCCGACCTTCATGATCGAGGTGATGTTCGACGGCGCATTCGGCGCCCAGTCCTGCCAGGCGGCGAACAACTGCGCGGCGTGGGCCTGCGACAGTTTCCAGGAGACACCGAACACCCGCGTCGTCTTCAAGGGAAACACCTCGATCCTGAACTCGGTCGCGATGCCGAAGCTGCCACCACCGCCGCCGCGGCAGGCCCACCAGAGGTCCGGCTCCGATGTCGCATTGGCCTGCAGCACACGCGCCTGAGTGTCGACGACATTCGCCTGCAGCAGGCCGTCGCAGGTCAGTCCATGCGAGCGCGCGAGCAGGCCGTGGCCGCCGCCGGTGAGATGGCCGGAGATGCCGACGGTTGGGCAACTCCCTGCCTGCAGTGCGAGGCCCTGGGCGGCCAACGCGGAATAGAGCTCGTACAGCGATACGCCGGAGCCTGCCGTGACGAGGTTCGAGGCCTTGTCGACGACAATCTGCTTCAATCCGCGCACGTCGATCGCAACCCCGGACGATTGCGACAGGCCTTCATAGGAATGCCCGCCGCAGCGAACGGCGAAGCTCAATCCGTTGCTGCGCACCCAGTCGACCATCACGGCAACCGCGTGCTCGGTCTTGCAGACCGCACGCAGCGCCGGCGCCAATTGCTTGCGCTTGCTCGCGGCAGGCAGGTAATCCGCATAGTGCGCGTCCTGCGGCCGCAGGAACTCAACGTCGGTCGCCGGCAGGTTCGGCAATGGCGGCAGCGGTGCCACGGCCTCCTCCGCCGGCGGCGCGGCGATCTCGGCGTCGGCGGCGGGAACCGGCGCATCGGAAGGCAAGAACTCGCCGACGCGAAGCGGATGTTCCATGGCGAACCCTCAGACCTCGGGAATTGCCGGGTTGACGATCGGCGCGTGGACGGGGTTGTGGATATGGATGTCGGGCAGCGGCTTCGCCGGTGCCTTGCCGAACAGCGAGGCGATGTGATCGACGAGGCCCTGGCATACCGCCTTGTCCGGGGTCTCGTTGTTGACGCCGGGCTCGAAGGTGCCGCCGATCACGACGTGGTCGCTGCGCGGGAACAGGTAGCCGTTCTGGCCGTAGAGATATTGCAGCGCCGGCTGCGGCCGCAACAGCGCAAGCTGTCCCTTGATCGGCATCATTTTGGTGTCGCTCCACAGCGTCATCGATCCGAGCCCGGTGCAGTTGACGATGATCGGCTGCGGCACGCTGGCCAGGATATCCGAACGGTTGACGAACCGCTTCGACACGAAGCTGACGCCGCGCTGGTCGAGGTCAGCCTTCAGCCTGGCGAGCAGGACCGGCGGCTCAATCAGCAGGGTCTGGTAGACGAAGCCGGGCTTGGTGTGGTGCGCGAACGGCAAGCGCTGCAGCGGCTGCCGCGGCGGGATCAGGCCGGGCGCAAGTTGCAGCACGATGTCGAGATTGTGCGCGCGCGTCGCGGTGTAGTTCGGCCGCTCGAACACGCCGAACCCCTGCCCGATCCGATCCTTGAACGCACGATAGGCGCTCTTGATGATGTCGGTGAGCTCGCGCTCCTTGCCGGCGAATTCCACCACCGAGACGGCCCACTGGCCGCCGGCCTTGGCGGAGGTGGTCTCGAGCGGCACGCGATCGGAATAGACCGTGACCTTGAGCCCGAGATCGAGCAGCAATGTCGCGGCGGTCAGACCCATCACGCCGGCGCCGAGCACGGCGGCTTCGGTGACCCCACGGCTTGCGGCCAGATGATCCCTGACGATGTCGCGGACCTTCGCGGCGCAGCCAAAACTCAGCGTGATGCCGGCGCCGCCATGCCCGTAATTGTGCACGATGAAGCTCTGCGAGATGGTTTCGGCATCGAGCCGGTACGATCCGTTGCGATAAGGCCGCACGCCGGCAATGCAGGCGCCGGGCTGATCGGGATCGAAGGCAAAATCTGGCGTCGGCAGGTTCGGCGTGGCCATGGCAACCTCGCATTCCCTGTGCCGCGAGCGCGGTACATCAATTATCTAAAGTTGCTTCATCGTATCATACATCTCCGATGGACGTGTGATCGGCTTCACAAAAGCGCCATCACGGACGCGCGTCGGCATGCGGCCGGCAGGTCCGTCCTGCAAGGGTCAAAATGGATGTTCGTCGGGCGGGATCCGTAACGCTTGCGCTCAACTGTCCTTCAACTTGGGCACGGGCTGACGGCGCGCCGGGCGGGTCATGGCTTCGAGCTCGAGCAGCTGGTTGAGTTGATCCTCGGTCAGGAGCTTTTCCTCCAGCACGATGTCGGCGACCGAGCGGTTCTCCTTAAGCGCGCGGCGCGCCACGCGCGATGAGGCCTCATAGCCGAGCGCCGGCGCCAGCGCCGTGATCAGGCCGATCGAGCCCTGCACCAGGCTGCGGCAACGCTCGCGGTCGGCCTCGATGCCATCGACGCAGCGCTTGGTCAGCGTATCGATCGCCGCCGTCAGCATGCGCAGCGAGCTCAACACGCAATAGCCGATGGTCGGCTCAAAGGCATTGAGCTGGAGCTGGCCGCCCTCGGCGCACATCGTCACCGTGAGATCGTGCCCGATCACGAGGAAGGCGACCTGGTTGACCACCTCCGGAATCACCGGGTTGACCTTGCCGGGCATGATCGACGAGCCGGCCTGCACCGCAGGCAGCCTGATCTCGCCGATGCCGGTCCGCGGCCCCGACGACAGCAGGCGGAGGTCGTTGCAAATCTTCGACACCTTCACCGCGACGCGTTTCAGCACGCCGGAGAACAGCACGAAAGCGCCGAGGTCGGAGGTTGCCTCGATCAGGTTCGAAGCCAGCACCATGGGCTGGCCCGACAGCCGCGACAGCTCCTCGACCGCAAGCGCCGCATAGCGCGGATCGGCATTGATGCCGGTGCCGATCGCGGTGGCGCCGAGATTGACCTCGCGGAACAGGCTCGAAATCTCGTTCAATCGGGCGACGTCCTCCTTCACGGTGGCGTGGAAGGCGTCGAACTCCTGGCCGAGTGTCATCGGCACCGCATCCTGAAGCTGGGTGCGGCCCATCTTCAGGACATCGGCGAACTCCACCGCCTTGCCCTTGAAGGCATAGGCGAGGTCATCGAGCGCGCGCACCAGCGGCTGGGTGGCAAAGATCACCGCGAGCCGCAGCGCGGTCGGATAGGCGTCGTTGGTCGACTGCGCCATGTTGACGTCGTCGTTCGGATGCAGCGTGTGATAATCGCCGGGCTTCTTGCCCATCAACTTTAGGGCGACGTTGGCGATCACCTCGTTGGCGTTCATGTTGGTCGAGGTCCCGGCGCCGCCCTGGATCGCATCGACGACGAAGGACTCGGCGTAGACCTTGTCGGTCGCGATCCGGGTGCATGCCTTGTCGATCGCATCGGCCTTTTCCGGCGAGAGATAACCCAGGCGCTTGTTGGCGCGGGCGGCCGCTTGCTTCACCAGCGCCAGCGCGCGGACGAATTCCGGGAAATGGCCGACCGGCACGCCGGTGATCGGAAAGTTCACCACCGCGCGCTTGGTGTGGATGCCCCACAGCGCATTGGCCGGCACATCGTCCTCGCCGAGCAGATCGTGCTCGGTGCGGGACTGCGCCTGCTCGATCGGCACGGTGCGGACGGTAGCGATCGCGAGCTCGCTGACGCCGCCGCTGTCGCCGGAGGGTGGCGCGGCGCCTGCAGTGTTGGCGGTCTCAACCTTCGATTCGGCCATCAGTCCCTCCGTTACCTGCTGCAAGTCTCGTCGTCAGCGACACCAGCCATGATGCGCCCGACAGGTATCGAAAGCCAATGCCTATCGGCAAAGTCTTGCACACCGGCGAACGGAAAGACGCGTCAAAACGGGATCGGCATGCGTGCCGCACGGGGAATTGAGGGCTTACCTTATCCGTCATGATAACAACAACTTATAGCTCTACACCGCGGCACGTCCTGCGCGAGTTGCGGCTGCTTTCTCCGCCCTGTCATCGCGTGCTAGATCAGCATCGACTGGCGCAAGGGCGCTGCCGACACTGAACGAACCAAGGGCCAAACCGTGTCCAACAACAACGAAGCGTTAGCCATCAAATTCCGCTGCCCAGCGGAGCTCGAGGGCAAGATTCCACCGCCGGTGCCTGCGTCATTGGGTCTTCCCGGATGGCTCAAGGCGATGCCGACGCAGGCCTTCAATGCGATGAGCAACCGCGAGGAGGATACCGTCAAGCGTTGCCCGCCATTCATCGATGCGATGACATCGGGTTTCCTGATGCCGCTGATCTGCGATCTCAAGATCGAGAATGGCGAGATGACATGGGACAACGACCTTCCGTCCGGAGGCGTGCTCGAATTCCCGCGCTCGCCGGTCGGATTCCACGACGAAAGCCAGGTGATCGGCTCACCGCTGTTCGAGCAGGACCGCTTCGTGATCAAGTTCGTCAATCTGTGGACCATCGAGGCGCCGGCGGGCTACTCGCTGTTCTTCACGCATCCGGTCAATCGGTTCGACCTGCCGTTCACCACACTGACCGGCATGGTCGATTGCGATCAGTTTCACGACAGCTGGATTCATTTCCCGGCGCGCTGGCACGACACCAATTTCAGCGGCACCCTGCCCAAGGGCACGCCGGTTGCGCAATGCTTCCCGGTGAAGCGCGAAAACTGGGTCGCGCAGACCGCGGCGATGACGCCGGATGAAACATCGCGCGCACAGGAACTGTCCAACAGGATGGCCCGCGAGCCCGGACTCTATCGCCGCCAGTTTCGGACGTAGAGCGAGCGCAAGAGACCAAGTTGCGGCCTCCTGCGTCATTGCGAGCCACCCGGTCGGAGGCTCGGCATCCACCGCCGTCGTCCTGGCGAAAGCCAGGACCCATAACCACCGCATGTAGTTGTGACCTGGATCGCGGCCCCAGCGTCGCGCAAGAATTGACTCTTGGGGTAATGGGTCCTGGCTTTCGCCAGGACGACACCAAATATGTGGCGCGATCCTGAGCAAGTTCGGTGTCATCACCCGCGCAAGCGGGTGATCCAGTATTCCAGAGGCGGAGCCGCTTGATCGAGAAGCCGCGGCGTACTGGATCGCCTGCTTTCTGCGGGGCAATGACACCGGAGTGAAGACGCAATTCTCTTCCCACGCGTCGTCCCTGCGAAAGCAGGGACCCATACTCCGCGGCCCGAATTGTGAACGGGACTCGTCATTCCACGATCGCACAACAATGACTAGCTGTGGTTATCGGTCCCTGCTTTCGCAGGGACGACACCGAGTGTGTTGCGCCGCTTGTGAATCATACACCCACAGTCTCGCGACATGATTTGCCCGAGGTTTGCCTAGCTCAGAAATTTCGCAACCGCGCTGGGACGGAAGAAGAAGCGGCCATGCGATGCCATGGCCAGCGCGGACGTCGTGCGGCCGATCATTTGCGGCCGGCCGCGCAACGCCAGGCGCAGATTGGCTTCGCCGGCAGCGCGGTCGCCCATTTCCAGAAGACAGGCGGAGAAGCTGGTACGCGTCAGGGGATCGTCGGGGCGCTGCGCCAGCACCTGACGGTAGAGATCCGCCGCAGCCGCGTATTCGCCATCGAGCAGCAGCACACGCGCGAGCGCGGCCAGAATATCGGGATGGCCCGGCGCCACCGTGCGCAGCTTCTCCAGAATCTCGCGCGCGCGGCCGCGCTCATTGCGATGGGGCAGGATCTGCGCGAGCAAGAGCTGCAATTCGAGGCTCGCGGGCGCGAGTGCAAGCGCGCTATCGATGACGGCAACCGCCTCGTCGAAGCGGCCGGCCGCGGCCAATTGCCCTGCCAATTCCTGAAATGCGGGAATGAACGGCGGCCGCCGCGCGGTGGTTCGCCGCAACAGTTCGATCGCCTCGCTGCGGCGACCGGCGCCGCCGAGTGCCGCGCCGAGCAGGGTTTCGAGGCCGGCATCCTCGACGCGGCGCGTGGCGCGCTCGAGCGGCGCGATCGCCTCCTCGTTGCGCCTCTGGGCCATCAGCGCCCGTGCCAGGATCGAGGCCGCGCCGACGTCGGTCCGGTTTGCCTTCAACACCTCCGCCGCCAGCCGCTCGGCTTCGACGACCTGCCCCATCTGCAACGCGAACATGGCGCGTTGCAGAGCCGGGGGTGGGCTGGGCCCGCGATGGGAAGGAGGCGGAGGTTTCGGCATGCGGCCCGTCATGAGATGGTTTTCCCAGCCGTTATCACTGCCGCCGACGGAGCTCCAGCGAAAGTCGCCGCCGGGCGGCACACGCTTGCGACATTGCAGTGCTGCGCCGACCGCAACTCCGCCGGCCATGGTCCGCAATCTCGGAATCAGCCATCGATTGGCGCAAGGAAGCTCCGAACAGATAGGATGCCGATCTGCGGAGCGGGCCAGGCGGAAAATGGCGATCCCGGGAAGACTCGAACTTCCGACCTACGGTTTAGGAAACCGTCGCTCTATCCGGCTGAGCTACGGGACCGCACCGCCCGCAGCGAAGCATGCGGGCGTCGCCCTCCCATAGCAGAGCCGCCGCCTGATCGCCAGCCCGCGCCGCATCGGGCGCACGCGAGATTGCGCGCGCCTTACGTGTCGTCGTTATGCCACCTGCCGGGCCGGATTCGCGGCGGCATTCGCCGCGCCGGCCCGGCGCGCCGGCAGAAACTCGATCGCCTCATCCTTCAGCGAGCCGAAACGCAGCGTCATGATATCGAGCGCATAGTTCTGGTAGAGCCGCCACGGCCGGCGCGAGCCCTGTTTTGGGAACCTGGCGGCGGCGCGCTGGATGTAGCCCGAGGAGAAATCCACCCAGGGCAGCTCGGTCACGGTCGGATCGTTCCGCCGCGGCGTCACTTGTGCGTAGCCATGCGCCTTCATGTGGTTGAGCATGCGGCAGACATATTCGCAGGTGAGGTCGCATTTCAGCGTCCAGGACGCGTTGGTGTAGCCGAACGCCGCGGCAAGGTTCGGCACGCCCGAATACATCAGCCCCTTGTAGTTCATGGTCTTCGACAGATCGACGGGCACGCCGTCGACCTTGATCTCGAGCCCGCCGAGCACCTGCAGATCGAGGCCGGTCGCGGTCACCACGACGTCAGCGTCGAGCACATTGCCGCTCTTGAGCTTGATGCCGCCGGGCGTGAAGGTCTCGATCTGGTCGGTCACAACGGACGAGCCGCCGCTGCGCAGCGATTGAAAGAGATCGCCGTTCGGCACCAGGCAAAGCCGCTGGTCCCACGGATTGTAGCTCGGCGTGAAATGGGTGGCGACGTCGTAATCGGGGCCGAGCGCGTGGCGGACGCCGCCGAGGATCAGCTTCTTCATGCGCTCCGGATCGCGCTTGCAGAGCCGGTAGAAATACATGCCGAACAGCACGTTCTTCCAGCGCGTGAGGCCGTAAGCGAGTTTTGCCGGCAGTCGCGCCCGCAGCCAGTTGGCGACCTTGTCCTCGTCGGGCCGCGCGACGACATAGGTCGGCGAACGCTGCAGCATCGTGACATGAGCTGCGGTCTTGGCCATTTCCGGCACCAGCGTCACCGCGGTCGCGCCGCTGCCGATCACCACCACGTTCTTGCCGGCATAGTCGATGTCATCGGTCCACTTCTGCGGATGGACGACGCGGCCGGCGAAATCGGCGATGCCGGGGAAGTCAGGCGTGTAGCCGTGCTCATACTTGTAGTAGCCGCTGCACATGAACAGGAAGCTGCAGGTGAGACGCTCGATCGTCTTCTCCGGCCCGCGCTCGACTTCGACCGTCCATTGCGAGTCGGCCGATGACCAGTCGGCGCGCACGACGCGGTGATTGAAGCGAATATTCTTGTCGATGCCGTACATGCGCGCGGTCTCGCGCACATAATTGAGGATCGACGGGCCATCGGCGATCGCCTTCGGCTCGGTCCAGGGCCGGAACGAATAGCCGAGCGTGTACATGTCGGAGTCGGAGCGGATGCCGGGATAGCGAAACAGGTCCCAGGTCCCGCCGATGCAATCGCGGCCTTCGAGAATGGCGTAGCTGCGGTCCGGGCAATTGGTCTGCAGATGATAGCCGGCACCGATGCCCGACAGCCCGGCACCCACGATCAACACGTCGAAATGAGCAGACATGCCCTGACCCTCCCGCGGCAGAATTGACAATCCGTATTGTCAGATAACTTGACATCTGACAACGGCGCGTGTCAATACACTTTTCATGGCAAGCAGCCGGAAAGCCCGCCTCTATGGCGGTATGGACGCCGAGGAACGCCGCGCCGAGCGGCGGCTGAAGCTGATCGACGCGGCGATCGAGGTCTATGGCGAGGTCGGCTATCGCGGCGCCACCGTGAAGGCGATCTGCGAGGCGGCCGAGCTCACCGAACGCTATTTCTACGAATCCTTTTCCAACAGCGAAGCCCTGCTGATCGCCGCCTACAACCATGTCGTCGGCCACCTCCACGAGGAGATGACGGCTGCCGCGGCGGCCGCCGGCGGCGATGCCGAGATGAGGCTGCGCGCCGCGCTGACGCTGTATTTCACGCGTTTGAAGGAGCATCCGAAGCCCGCGCGGGTGTTCCTGCTCGAGATTTCCGGCATCAGTCCGGCAGTCGATGCCGTCAAGCTCGACGCCCTGCGCGTCTTCAGCGACATCCTGGTGCCGCCGACGCCTGATCCCCAACACGGCGACAAGGCCGCCGCTGCCACGCTGCTCTCGATCGGCATGGTCGGCGCGGTCATCTCGATCGCGCTGCGCTGGGTCTCGAAGCAATATCCGCAAGCCGTCGAGGACGTCGTCGCGATCGCCGCCAGCTTCTGCCGCGTGGCGCTGACCGAGGCCGATCGCCGCCGGGATCTGCATTTGCTGTAGCGTTGGGCTCGCGCCACTCGCCGATTTTCGATCATGTTTCGCCAGGGTTTGCGGGCCCGGCCCTCGGCCGCGCCGCTGATTTAACTTGCATATCTGGCGGTCCGGGCTTTCTTATGCACGGTAGCGGGAGCAAACAGGTCCGGCCTGTTTCGTCCTGTGAAACAACAACAATCTGCATCAGGCGGAGCTGAGCCTTTGGTCGACGTGCACAGGCTGGACGACGTGACCGCGCGCCTTGGCGACGTGGTTCTCGATCCCGCGACCTGGCCGTCCTTCATGGACGAGGTCTGCGCGGCCGTCGGCGCGACCGGGGCTGCGATGCTTCAGAGCGATATCCGCACCGAAGACATTCCGCGCACGCAATCGATCACCGACTATTTCACCAAGACCTACTTCCCGCAGAATTTTCATCTCACCGACATTCGCGCGGCACGCGGCGTGCCGCTGATGCTCGCCGGCACCAACGTCATCACCGACGCCGACCTGTTCGGCGGCGAAACCGAGATGCTGCGCGATCCACTCTACGCCACACTTGGACAGTTCGGGCTGAAGTGGTTCGCGGGGATCGGCTTCCGCGCCGGCCCGGCATTGTGGGCACTCAGCATCCAGCGCTCACCGAAGGAAGGCATGTTCGACGCCGACGAGGTCAAGGCGCTCTCGAGAATGTCGGCGCGGCTGACCGAAGCCGCGACGCTGTCCACTATCGTCGGCCGCTCCGCAATCTCGGGCATCACCAGTGCGCTCGACCTGATCCAGGTCGCGGCGATTGCCGTCGGCCGCTTCGGCGCCGTCATCGGCATGAACGGCCAGGCGGAAGCCTGCCTCGGCCATGAACTTGCGATCCGCAACAACCGCCTCACCCTGCTCGACCGGCAGGCCAATACCGATCTGACCAGGCTGATCGATCTGCTGGCCCACAGCTCGGACCTGCATCCGCTCCCGACATCGCCGATCGTGGTGCGCAGGATCGACAAGCGGCCGATCGTGATCCAGATGCAGCCGGTGCCTCCCGCCGCACGCTCACCGTTCCTGGGCGCGCGCGCGATCCTGTTGATCCGCGATCTCGAGGGCAACGCCGCATTCGATCAGGCGCTGCTGGCGGCGGCGTTCGAGCTGACGCCGGCGCAGGCGCGCCTCGCCACGCGACTTGCACGCGGCGATTCGATCGAAGCGGCCGCACAGGAAGCCGGCATTGCCCTTGCCACCGCGCGCAATCAGCTCAAGACGATTTTCCAGAAGACCGGCACGCATCGGCAGGCGGAACTCGTCGCATTGCTGCATAGAGTGAAATGAACTATTCGAGGCGAATTGTTCCAATTTCCGCCGCGCCGTTACGGTAAGAATTCTTGATACATAGCAATTGCGTACAGCGATTACTCGATCAGGCCAAACGGCTGATCTGCGACTTAAATGATCAGGGAAATCGTCCGGTTCCGGGGTGACAACCGTCACTAAAATGGCGACAATCTGGTCACTCTGTGTCGTTCGGATTTGGTTGCAATGTCCGTGATGCCGTCACGATCATCGACGTTGGCTGTTGCCACTTTTGTCGCCGCGTTCGCGCTGGCGCCGACGACCGCGCACGCGCAATGGTGGCGCAGCGCGCCGAAGGATTTTGAGGATTGCGCCGACCTCGCCGAGAAGGCGAAGTCCAGGGAAGACAAGACCGCGCAACTCGCCGACTGCAATGCCAAGTTTGCCGGACGCCGCAAGCCCGGCGGCGGCTACACCTATTACGACTTCATGCAGGACCGCAGCTTCGACATCGCCGGCCCCAATCCGACGCCGGACGAGCAGAGAAAGATCGACCAGGAATATACCGGCTATCTCGAGAAGGAGCGCCGCTCGAGCATCGTCGCGGCGTTCAATGCCAAGCAGCTCGAGCGGCAGGAAAAGCAGCAGGTGCGGCCGCCGCAGCTTCAGCAGGCGTCACTGCACGACGAGCCGGTGCGCAACGAGCCAGTGCACAGCGAGCCGGCGAAAGTCCCGGTCCCGGTTGCAAGATCGATCAAGCCGCGGGTCGCTGCCGCCCCTCTTCCCAGGGTGCGGCCGCAGGCGGCGAATTGCGTGAAGGGTACGTTCTCCTGTGACTGGCCGCGGCTCTCCGACGGACTGAACGATCTGAAGAAGCTGTTCACGCCGGCATCGCCGCCGCCGACCAAGCTCGCGAAGCGAAACTGACCTTCACAGTTTCAGTCGGTAATCACCATCGCCCAGAACCGGCGGTACGGCGACTTCGGATTGTCGACGAAGGCCACGCCCACGCGCTTCGCGCCTGGCATCAAGAGATTCTCGCGATGCCCCGCCGAGTTCTCCCACTGCTTCAGCATCTCGGCGAAGGCGATGAAGCCGGCGCCGATATTTTCCGCGGCGCGCTGCTTCTTCAGCGGCGCGATGCGGGTGAAGAAGCTGCCGCCCGCGGAGTGGCTGACCGATCCGGTCGCCGACATCGCCTGCGCCTGCTTCAGCGCCATCGCATTCAGCTTCGCGTCGAGCTTCACCGCGGGCATATGATTGGCGCGCCGGTAAGCACTGATCGAATCGGCATAGTCGGCGGCGTCGGCAGCCGTCGTGATGCCGAGTACGACGGCGAGCGCGAGGAACAGCAGCTTCATCTGAGGTCTTCTCTGCAATGGATCAGTACGCGCGACCGCGCTTGTGGTGTCGATGCGTGACCGGTTTGCGCGCAGGCTCGGCCGATCGGCTCGACGCCGCCGCGCGCTGCTCCTGCAAACGCGCATCATAGCCCGGCGAAGGTGTCACGGTCGGCGGCGCCGCGCGCACCGGGCCGGTGCCAAGCGCAACAAGCGTGAGCAGCATGATGCAGGATCGTTTCACGATGTCACCTCCTCGGTTATCCGAATGCTATGCCAGACGATCGTCGGCGCTCACGGTCAGCGGCCATCGCGAATCTGCTCCGGTGTCAGCCCCGGCGAGCCCTTGCCGTCGGCCTCCGCCTTGCGGATCAATGCGATGACGCGGCGCGACAACGGAGCCGCTAGGCCGCGGCGATCCGCGATCGCGGTAATCACGCCCTGCAGATAGTCGATCTCAGTACGCCGGCCACGCTGCAGATCCTCCCACATCGAGGAGCGCGCTTCGGGATCGATCTTCATGGTACGGCCGAGCAGCATGTCGAACAGCGCGTCCGGCAGCCGCAACAATGCGGGCATCCAGCTCGAAGGCAGCGGCGTCGGCGACGCCGGCACAATCCCTTCGGCGCGAATCGCGGCCAAACCCTCGGCCATCTGGTCGGCGAACAGTCGTCGCCAGCCGCGCTGTGCGAGCTGCTGCCGCAGCGGAATGTTGGACAGCGCGTTGAGCGCGTTGTTGAGATTGACGATCAGCTTGCCCCACTGCACGCCGTCGATGTTGCCGGTGCCCTTCATCGCAAGACCCGGCACCGAGAGCCGCGCGGCGGTGCCGGCATCGT
Organism: Bradyrhizobium sp. USDA 4341; assembly: GCF_054063755.1. NCBI lineage: Bacteria > Pseudomonadati > Pseudomonadota > Alphaproteobacteria > Hyphomicrobiales > Nitrobacteraceae > Bradyrhizobium > Bradyrhizobium sp. USDA 4341. Next base: position 4,889,286 of record NZ_JBSSGO010000002.1, read on the forward strand.
CCTGCGCGATCACGATGTCGCCCGAGGTCGAGCGATGGAAGCGGCCGTCGCCGAGCGCGACCACATTGAACGGCACCATGCCGCCGAGCACCTTGCGGGCCGGCAGGCGGTCGCGCAGCAGCGGCACATTGCCGACGCCATTCTGCAGGCTGATCACCGCGGCATCGGCGGCTGCGTGGCGCGAGATCAATTCGGCAATCTCGGCGGTATCGGCGCTCTTCACCGTCACCAGCACCGTCTGCACGTCGCGCAGGATCGACGGATCGTCGGACAGAATGAGCTGGTCCGCGGATACCGCCCGCTCCGAGCCGTCGAAACTGCTGACCCGCAAGCCGTTGCCCGCGATCTCATGGATCAACCGCGGCCGCGCCAGCAGCGCGACGCGACGGCCGGACGCAGCCAGCATGCCGCCGACGAAGCAACCGATGCTTCCGGCGCCCGCGATGCCGATCGGCCGGTCCGCGTTCATCTGGCTAAATGTCCGTTCATCAGGGCTCGATAGCAGACCTCGCTAGCAGAGCTCGATAGCAGACCTGGGGTTGCCTGCCTATTTCTGCGCGCCGCCGCCCGGGTGGCCCGCCTTGTAACCGTCATGGCCCGAAGCTATGTTTCCCGCTCGGGGCACGGTTGCGGCAGGAGACGATCATGGGTTTACTCGACGTACTCAACGGCATGCAGAACGGGCCCCGCGGTCCGAGCGCGCCAAGCGCACCATCCGACAGCTCCAGCGGCGGCGGCAGCGGAATGTCGCCGATGACCATGGCCATCCTGGCGTTGCTCGCCTGGAAGGCGGTCAAGCATTTCTCCGGCGGCCAGCCGGGCGCGACCGCCCCTCAGCCGACGCCCGCGCAGGCGCCGTCGCTCCCCGGCAATGTCACCGCGAGCCTGCCCGGCGGCGCTGGTGGCGGCGGGCTCGGTGATCTGCTCAAGGGCGGCCTTGGCGGCCTGCTCGCCGGCGGCGCAGCCGGCACCGTGCTCAGCGGCGGCCTCGGCGACCTGCTCAGCCAATTGCAGCAGAAGGGCCATGGCGATACGGCCAATTCCTGGGTCAGCAACGGTCCCAACAAGCAGATCGCGCCCGGCGATCTCGCCAACGCGCTCGGCGCCGACCAGATCGACTCGCTGGCGTCGCAGAGCGGCATGTCGCGCGACCAATTGCTGCAGGGCCTGAGCCAGTATCTGCCCGACGCGATCAATCATCTGACGCCGGACGGCCGGCTGCCGAGCGGCGACGAGCTGAACGGCCGGCTTTAGCGCCAGCGTTGATTCCATCTGAGGAGGACGACAGTCATGGGCGGCATCATCTGGGTCATCATCGTCGGCTTTGTCGCGGGGATCATCGCGCGGCTCCTGTCGCCGGGACCGAATAATCCAAGCGGCTTCATTCTCACCACCGTGCTCGGCATCGTCGGCGCGTTTCTCGCGACCTTCATCGGCCAGGCCATCGGCCACTACGGCCCTGAACAGGGCGCCGGCTTCATCACCGCCACGATCGGCGCGCTGGTGGTCCTGTTCATCTGGAACCGGCTGGTCGCGGCGCGCGTGATCCCGGATTTGGGAAACAAGTAAAGCCAGCCGCCGTTCTGGTTCAAATCAAAATGCCCGGGCCTGGCCCGGGCATTTTCGTTTCTGCAACCACTCCGAAGACGTGGATGGCTAGAGCATTTTCGGTTCTGATTGAATCAGAACCGAAGCTCTAGATTCTTGTTTTGACGCGTTTTCTTCACGCGAACCGGTGTCCACTTCGCTCGAAAACGCTCTAGCTCACTGAATGAGATGCATGCCGGCGTCCATGCGGACGAATTCGCCGGTCATGTTGCTCGACGCCGGGCTTGCCAGGAAGCAGACCAAGTTGGCGATATCCTCGGCTGACGACGCGACCTTCAGTGGCACACGCGCGATCACGGCGTCACGCACCTGCTTCGCGCCGTCCTCGCCGCGGCCCTTGGTGAACCACGGCGTATCGATATAGCCCGGGCACACCGTGTTGACGCGGATCAACGGCGCCAGCGCGCGCGCCAGCGACTGCGTCATGGTGTTGAGCGCGCCCTTGCTCGCGGCATAGGCCACCGACGAACCGCCGCCGGAAATGCCGGCGATCGAGGAGACGTTCACCACCGCCGAGGGACGGCCGGATGCCTTCGCACCGGCCTCGAGCAGCGCGCGCGCAGCACGGACCATCTGGAACGGACCGATGGTATTGACGGCATAGATGCGCTGGAAATCCTCCGCCGTCAGGCCGTCGAGATCGTGATGCGGCACATGCTTGGTGGTGCCGGCATTGTTGACGAGTATGTCGAGGCGGCCCCAGCCCTGCGCAGCGGCTGCGATCTTCTTGCAGTCCTCATCGCGCGAGACGTCGCCCTGCACCACCAGCACCTCGGCGCCCTGCTTGCGGCAGGCTTCCGCGGTCGCCTCGGCTTCCGCCTTGCTGTTGGAATAGTTGATGATGAGGCGCGCGCCTTCGGTGGCGAGGATTTGCGCGGTGGCGGCGCCGAGGCCCGATGCCGATCCCGTCACGATCGCGCACAAACCATCCTTGGACATCTGCATTTTCCTTGTTGTTGTGAGCCAGATGAACTCCGGCGGCGGCATACCATATCGCGCGGGATGCCATCTGCAAACCGCGCCAAGGCTTCAGGTACAGGCCCTCACATATACGCGTTCGGGCCCTTTTGCAGGCTGGCCCATTGCGCATCGTCATGGCCGCAGATGATCTTGACCCCGGATGCCTCGAGCCTCGCGATCTCGTCGAGCGAGTTCAGGAACTGGTCGACGTCAAGGCTGTTCCTCGGTGAGGTTCGCTGATCGAGATTGGCGCGCACGCTGAGCGCGTCGGACGCGAGCAAATATTCGCCGCTCTGATCCAGCTTGACCAGCGCGCCGGTCGTTCCCTTCGAATGTCCCGGCAGCGGCACCAGCGTCAGTCTGCCATCGCCGAACACATCCGTCTGCCGGTCGAAGATCTCCATCTTCAGCGGATGATCCCAATCCGCCTTGATGTATCCGCGATCTCGCGCGTTATCCGCGTTCGCGGCCTCGACCTCGAGGGCGTGAACGAAGATCGTCGCCTTCTTGAAGAACGCGTTGCAGCCGCAATGATCGGTGTGCAGGTGGGAGCAGATCACCACGTCAATATCGTCGGGGCCAAGGCCAACCGCCTTCAGGCTCGTCAGCACATGATCGTCCGCCGGCATGATCGGCTGCATGTATTTGGCGAGCGTCCCGAGCCGCCCTTCGGGATCGGTCGCGACGTCGGGATGGCATCCGGTGTCGAACAGCACATTGCCCTGCGTGTGCCGCAGCAACACGCAGGCGACCGGCAGATCGATCATCTCGCCGCGCGCGGCGTCAGGCAGATAAGTGCGCCTCGACATCCGCAGACGTCCGCCCGACAGCATATGCATCTTCATCTCGTTACCTCCCGACTTGGCTTCAAACTACATATGAGTTTTTTAGAAACTCATAATCAATTTGACAGCACATTACCCACCCTTATAGCTTCCGCGCAACGCCGCGATCGCGGCAACGCGCTCAACGAAGCAGCTCTCTAAGGACCGGCATCGTTGACATCGACCTGCGGCCGCCAGAGGGAAGCTTCGCCACGATGTACACCGTGTTCAGCGTGTTCGCTGCGACTGCAGATGCGGCGGCGTTCAAACCCTTCCTCTGCATTCCCGCGCGTCCCGACCGCGGCTATTTTCCCGATGGCGTCGAACTGTCCTATGGCGACATTGCGCGGCAGGTCTGCGCATTGCGCGAACAATACCGCGCGGCCGGCTTTGGGCATGGACACCGCGCCTGTCTGTTGCTGGAGAACCGGCCCGATTTCATCGTGCATTGGCTGGCGCTCAACGGTCTCGGGGTCTCGATCGTTCCGATCAACCCGGCCTATCGCGCGGCGGAAATCGCGTATCTCTTTGCGCATGCCGAGCCCGACCTGATCGTCACGCTGCACGATCAGAAGGAGTTGCAGAAGGCGCTGACCGGCACTGTGCCCGTGCTCGAAGTGTCCGGCGACGATCTCAGCATGAGCGTTGAGAAAATCCCGCAGGCGCAGCAGCCGCCACCGCGCGCCGGCGAGCCGGGAAACGAGACCGAGGCAGCGCTGCTCTACACGTCGGGCACGACGGCGCGTCCGAAGGGCTGCATCCTGACCAACGAGTACGTGGTCTCGACCGGCCGCTGGTACGTCAGCCACGGCGGCGAGGCGACCTATCATGCCGGCACGGAGCGCCTCTACAGCCCGCTGCCGCTGTTCCACATGGCCGGCCTGACGCTGACCCCGATCGCGATGATGCTGACCGGCGGCTGCCTGATCCTGCCGGAGCGTTTCAACGCGAAATTGGCCTGGCGCGACATCGTCTCCTGCCGCGCAACGGTGCTGCACTATCTCGGCGTGATCGTCGCGGCCCTGCTCGCCCAGCCGGAGACGCCGGACGAGAAGGCCCATGCGCTCCGCTTCTCGATGGGCGTCGGCGCCAATCCCGAGCAGCGCGCGCGAGCCCGCGAGCGCTTCGGCATCCCGTTCGTCGAGGGCTGGGGCATGACGGAGACCGGACGCAGCCCCTTCAACACGGTCGAGCCGCGCCATCTCGAGACCAACACGATCGGCCGCAGCGTGCCCGGCCTCGAAATGACGATCCTCGATGCCGACGACAACGCTGTGCCGCCGGGCACGGTCGGCGAACTCTGCGTGCGTCATTCCGAAGCGACGCCGCGGCGCGGCTTCTTCTCCGGCTATCTGAAAGACGCCGAGGCCACCGAGCAGGCCTGGCGCGGCGGCTGGTTTCATACCGGCGACAGCGCGTGGCAACACGCGGACGGTGCCTTCGTGTTCGTCGACCGGTTGAAGCACCTGGTGCGGCGCGCCGGGGAAAACATCTCGGCCGCGGAGATCGAGGCCGTGCTCACGACGTCGCGTCTGGTCAAACAGGCGGCAATCGTTGCCGCGCGCGATCCGATCCGCGACGAAGAGGTTGCGGCCTTCATCGTGATCAACGACGGCGCTGCCGCTTCGCGCGCGCTCGCGCAGGAGATCTTCCATTTCTGCCGCGAGCGCCTCGCGCCGTTCAAGCTGCCGGCGTGGATCGCCTTCGTCGGCGACCTGCCGCTGACCTCGACCAACAAGATCCAGAAGCACACGCTGCTCGGCCCGGACCGGGACCCGCAGTCGCATCCTGACATGATCGACCTGCGGCAAGAAAAGACCAACGCCATAAGGCAATCGAACTAGAGGAAACCAGGGACCATGACATCGAAATACGGATGGATCGCCGCGAGCGCTGCGTTGCTGACGGCCACCTTCGCAGCCGCGCCATCCCACGCGCAGATCTCCGACGACATGGTGAAGATCGGCGTGCTGACCGATCAAGCCGGCCTCTATGCCGACGCTGCCGGCCCCGGCGCGGTCGAAGCGGTCCGGATGGCGATCGCGGATTTCGGCGGCAAGGTGTTGGGCAAGCCGATCGCGATGGTCGATGCCGACCATCAGAACAAAGCCGACATCGGCGCCGGCATCGCGCGGCGCTGGTATGAGCAGGAGAATGTCGACGTCATCGTCGATTTCGCCAATTCCGCCGTCGCCTTCGCCGTGCTCGAGCTCACCAAGCAGAAGAACAAGGCGATGCTGGTGTCGTCGGCCGGCTCCTCCGACCTGACCGGAAAGGGCTGCTCGGCCAATTCGGTGCAGTGGACCTACAACACCTATGCGCTTGCCAACAGCACGGTTCGGGCACTGGCCAAGGAAGGCGCGAAGAGCTGGTACTTCGTCACGGTCGACTATGCCTTCGGCCACGCCCTGCGCAACGACGCGGCCAAGACCGTGGAGAAGGTCGGCGGCACGATCGCGGGCGAGGTGCGGCATCCGCTCAACAGCATGGATTTCTCGTCGTATCTGTTGCAGGCCCAGAGCTCGAAGGCGGATGTTATCGCCTTTGCCAACACCGGCGGCGACCTCGCCAATTCGATCCGGCAGGCGCAGGAATTCGGGCTGGCGCAGCAGCAGAAGCTGGCGGCCTTCCTGATGCAGACCAGCGACATCCACGCGATCGGCTTGCAAGCCGCCCAGGGGTTGCAGCTCGCCACCGCGTTCTATTGGGATCTCGACGACAAGACCCGCGACTTCGCCGCGCGCTTCATGGCCAAGACGAACAAGCGGCCGACCATGGTGCAGGCCGGCCTCTACTCCGCTGTCATGAACTACCTCAAGGCGGTCGAAAAGTCCGGTACCGACGACGGTCCCAAGGTGATCGCGCAGATGAAGGACATGCCGATCGACGACTTCTTTGCCCGCAACGCATTCCTGCGCGCGGATGGCCAGCTGATCCACGACATGTATCTCGTGCAGGTGAAATCGCCGGCCGAATCCAAGGGCGCCTGGGACTACGAGAAGCTGGTTCAGGTCATCCCGGGCAAGGAAGCGTTTGCGACGCCCGAGGAGAGCGCATGCCCGCTGCTGAAGAAATGATGCTCTCACGAATTCGCAAGACCACAGGCAAGAAACCACAAGCAAGGCTGGACATCGCATGACCGAACTGCCGCTGCTCTTTACCCCGCTGCAACTCCGCGACCTCGAACTGAAGAACCGGATCATGGTCTCGCCGATGGCGACCTATTCGGCGCAGGACGGGCGCGCCACCGATTGGCACACCGCGCATATCGGCAAGCTCGCCGCCGGCGGCGCCGGTCTCGTGTTCGTCGAGCAGAGCTCGGTGAACGTCCAGGGACGCATCACCCATGGATGCCTCGGCATCTGGGACGATACGCACATCGCGGACCACGCCGCCCTCGCCGCGCTGATCCACAGCTTCAACGCCAAGGCCGCAATCCAGATCGCACATGGCGGCCGGAAGGGCTCATCGCAGCGGCCGTGGGAAGGCGGCAATCCGCTCGGCGAAGCCGACATCAGGGCCCGCGGTGAAGGCCCGTGGCAGATCGCGGCCTCGAGCGGCATTCCCTTCGACGACGGCTGGCCCGCGCCGCAGATGCTGACTTCAGAGCAGATCGATGTCCTGGTGGACGATTACCGCCAGGCGTTTCGCCGCGCCAGGGCCGCCGGTTACGACGTCATCGAGCTGCACTGCGCGCACGGCTACCTGATGCACTCGTTCCTGTCGCCGCTCGCCAACAACCGCAACGACGAATACGGCGGGTCGCGCGAAAATCGCATGCGCCTGCCGCTGCGGATCGCAGGCATCATGCGCGAGGAATGGCCCGACCACCTGCCGGCCTTCGTCCGCATCTCGTCGGTCGACGGCGTCGACATCGGCTGGTCGATCGAGGACTCGATTGCATTTGCCACCGAGCTGAAGGCGATCGGGATCGACATGGTGGACTGCTCGTCGGGCGGCATGAAGCTGCCGCGCGGCAATTCGCTGGTGTCACGCTCCCCGGGCTTCCAGGTGCCGTTCGCCGAGCGCATCCAGAAGGAAGCGGGCATGCCGACGGTCGCGGTCGGGCTGATCCGCGAGCCGGACTACGCAGAAGCCATCTTGCGGGACGGCAAGGCGACGCTTATTGCACTCGGCCGCGAACTGCTGTGGAATCCGAACTGGCCCGCGCAGACGGCACTCGCGCTCGGATGCGATCCCGAGTGGACGAGCTGGCCCGAGCAATATGGCTGGTGGCTGAAGCGGCGGGTGGCACAGCAGGGACGATAGCGATGCCGGTGGCGAAGAAAGATGCAGCGAAAGCCGGCGCGGTCGCCGGCCCGCGGTCTTTCGACGGCCCCGATTTCCCCGGCGATACCTCGCGCGACCTGCCGAAGATGGACAATGCGGTCAAGTCGGCGCGGCGCGTGTTCGACGTGCTCGAATTCTTCGAGGAGCACCAGCGCGCCGCTTCCGCCATCGAGGTCGCAGCCGCGCTCAAATTCCCGCAGTCCAGCACCTCGGCGCTGATGCGGACGATGACCGCGTTCGGCTATCTGCACTACGACACCAGCCGCCGCACCTATATCCCGACGCCGCGGATCTCGATGCTGGGGCACTGGCTGAGCCCGGCGCTGTTCACGCGGGGGCGCCTGATCAATTTGATGAACGAGCTCTCCGAGAAAACCGGGGAGACCATCATGCTCGCGGTGCGCAACGGGCTCAGCGCGCAATATGTCCATATCGTTCAGGCCAGACTGCCGATGCGGCTGTATGTCAAGACCGGAACGCTGCGGCCGCTGGCGCGATCCGCATCGGGTTACGCGCTGCTGTCGGCCTATCCGGACAAGGAGGTCCGCCGCCTGGTGCGCCTGATCAACGCCAACGAGCCGCGACCCGATCGGCAGATCGACATCAAGGCCTTGCTGCTGGAGCTGAAGAAGGTCCGCGCCAAGGGGCATGCCTTCTCGCTCGGCCTGGTCACGCCGGGCGCGGGCGCCGTTGCCATGAACCTGCCGCCATCAGCGGAATCGAACGAGCCGCTGGTGCTGTGCGTGGCCGGACTGAACGACGCGCTGGTCACACAGGAGACCGAGTTCGCCGACCTGATGCGGAAGGCGATCGAGTTTCATCTGGCGGACTGAACTTATGTCGCCGGTCAATTTGCTTCCGCGCGTGGCATACAAACCGAGGCGGTCGAAAGTTCACTATGCGGAATTCATGCATCGGGTCCGGCTTCATGCCATCCGCGCAAGTGGCCCTGCGGGCAACGCTTGTCACGGCTATGGCTTTTCCGCATCATTGAGCGCAAGACAACGTCGCAAGCAGGGCCAGCCGAACGGCGAGCCCCAAGCCAATCAACACGAGGAACGCTGTGGCGGAGAGTGAGAACATCGTCGCCGAGACCGCGGAAAAGATTTTCGCCGATCTCGCGGATGCCCAAACCATCAATCACGACAAGCACGGCGCATGGAAGGCGCCGCTGTGGCAGGCGCTGACCGAAGCCGGCCTGCCGCTCTCCTGGGTGCCCGATGATCTCGGCGGTTCCGGCGCCAGTCTCGCGGAAGGTTTCAGCGTCCTCAACGTCGCCGGAAGGCACGCGATTGCTGTTCCGCTGGCCGAAACAATGCTGGCGGGCTGGCTGCTGACGCAAGGCAAGATCACCTCCCCGGAAGGCGAGATGACCGTGCTGCCGGCAAGCCCGAAGGACCGCGTCACGGTTGGCGCTGACGGCTCGCTCTCCGGCCGCGCCCGCGGCGTGCCGTTTGCCAAGGAGGCAAAACATTTCGCGGTGCTGGCGAGCGGCAATGGCGGCATCTCGATCGCGCTGGTCGATGCCGCGAAGTGCCGGATCGAAACCGGCATCGGGCTAGGCGGCGATCACAATGACACCGTCACGCTCGACAAGGTGCAGCCGGTCACGACCAGGCCGGCACCCAAGGGCTTTGACCAGACCACGCTGATGCTGATGGGTGGCGTGGTGCGGTCGCTCCAGATCGCGGGCGCGCTGGAATCGATGCTCGACATCTCCGTGCGCTATTCCAACGAGCGCGTCGCGTTCGAGAAGAAGATCTCCAAGTTCCAGGCGGTGCAGCACAACCTCGCACGCCTCGCCGGCGAGTCCGCAGCAGCGCTGGCCGCCGCAACTTCGGCGGCTGACACCATCGCGAGCGCGACATCGCTCGACAATGACGCGGTGTTCCTCGAAGCCGCGGCGGCAAAGATCCGCTGCTCGGAAGCGGCCGAGAAAGGCAGCAGCATCGCCCACCAGGTGCATGGCGCGATCGGCTTCACCATCGAGCACATCCTGCACCGCTATTCGCTGCGCGCATTGGCGTGGCGCGACGATTTCGGCTCGGAGAGCCACTGGGCGGTCGAGCTCGGCAAGCTCGTCGCCGAGCGTGGCGCCGATGAATTGTGGCCGCTGGTGGCTTCGCGCTGAGATCAGGACAGAGACATCATGACCGCAGCCCTTCGATCCGATCCGCCTGCCGGAGAAATGCGAGCAGCTCCGCAAGGAGGTGCGCGCCTTCCTCGCCGAGGAAATCGCCGCCGGCACCTTCGATCCCCACGCGCCGAACCGCGAGGACAATGACGCGCCGGAATTCTCTCGCCGCGTCGGCGCCAAGGGCTGGCTCGGCATGACCTGGCCGAAGAAGTATGGCGGCCAGGAGCGCTCGTTCCTCGAGCGCTATGTGGTGACCGAGGAGATGCGGGTGGCGAACGCGCCGACCCGGCGCTTCTTCGTTGCCGACCGCCAGAGCGGGCCGGTGCTTCTGAAATACGCGCCCGAGCACATCAAGATGGACATCCTGCCGCGCATCTGCCGCGGCGAGGTCTGCTTTGCGATCGGCATGAGCGAGCCGAACTCCGGCTCCGACCTGTTCGCGGCGAAGACCCGGGCCACCAAGACCGATGGCGGCTATCTGATCAACGGCACCAAGATCTGGACCTCGTCCGCGCATATCGCCGACTACATGATCGCGATCTTCCGGACCTCGCCGCCGACCAAGGAAAACCGCCGGCACGGCCTGACCCAGTTCCTGGTCAAGATGAAGCAGCCCGGCATCGAGGTGAATCCGATCGGCCAGATCACCGGGCAGTTCGAATTCAACGAGGTGGTGTTCACCGATTACTTCGTACCCGACGATCACGTGCTGGGCGAAGTCGACGGCGCCTGGAAGCAGGCGACGTCCGAGCTCGCCTATGAACGCTCCGGTCCCGAGCGCTTCCTCGAAACCTATTACGTGCTCACCGAGCTGGTGCGCGCCGTCGGCAAGAATCCGGATACCCGCAGCGCCGAGGGTATCGGCCGTCTGGTGGCGCAGGTGCACACCATGCGCCGCATGTCGGTGTCGGTCGCCGGCATGCTGCAGGCCGGCAAGGAGCCGGTGGTGGAGGCCTCCATCGTCAAGGACATCGGCACGGTGTGGGAGCAACAGCTGCCGCATCGCGTCCGCGATCTCGCGGCGTTCGTCGAGGAGACCGCGACCAATCGCGAGACGCTGGAAAAGCAGCTCGATTTCGCCATCAAGACCGCGCCCAAGCTGACGATCCAGGGCGGCACCACCGAAGTGCTGCGCGGCATCATCGCCCGCGGCCTTGGTTTGCGCTAGCCGCGCGGGCTCGGCCTTCGCTAATTCAACGAGGACAGATCAATGACCAAGTACACTGATATCGGCGTCGAGACCCACGGCCATGTCGGCCTGATCGAAATCCGCAAGCCGCCGCTGAATTTCTTCGACGTCGCGCTGATCAACCAGATCGCCGACGCGCTGGAGGAGTTCGACAACAACATCGAGATCCGCGCCTCGGTGCTCGCAGCCCAAGGCAAGGCGTTCTGCGCCGGCGCCAATTTCGGCGATCCGGCCCGCCAGGAGCAGGAGGAGCGGTCCAAGAGCGATCCGGCCTCCAACCTGCCGATCAACCATCTCTATGTTCAGGCGGTGCGCATCTTCCGTAACAAGAAGCCGATCGTCGCAGCGATCCACGGCGCCGCGATCGGCGGCGGCCTCGGCCTTGCCGTCTCCGCCGACTTCCGCGTCGCCTGCCCCGAGGCGCGTTTCGCGGCGAACTTTACAAAACTCGGCTTCCATCCGGGTTTCGGCCTGACCACCACGCTGCCGGAACTGATCGGCAAGAACAATGCGGAGCTGATGTTCTACACCAGCCGCCGCGTCACCGGCGAGGAAGCCTATCGCTGGGGCCTCGCCAACGTGCTGGTGCCGCAGGACCAGGTGCGGGCTGAGGCGATGAAGTTCGCGCAGGAGATCGCCGAATGCTCGCCGCTCGGCCTGGTCTCGACCCGCGCCACCATGCGCGCCGGCCTCGCCGACCGCGTGCTCGCCGCGACCAACCATGAGCTGGCCGAGCAGACCAAGCTGCGCGCGACCGAAGACTTCAAGGAAGGCGTCAAGGCCACCGCCGAGCGCCGCGTCGCCAACTTCAAGGGGCGGTGAGACGCGAGCACCGCTCTTTCAATGCGTCGTCCCGGCGAAAGCCGGGACCCATAACCACCGATGCGAGTGGCGAGACAAGCCGACTCCCCTTGTGCCCTTTCCGCGGGCCGCGGCGTATGGGTCCCGGGTCAAGCCCGGGACGACGGTGGGGAGATACCTCGCTAGCCTTTCGGCACCACCAGCGCATCGACGATCGTGACGCCCTGCCCCTCCGGATGGACCAGCACCGGATTGACCTCGATCTCAGCGATCTCGTCGGCATGCTGCGCCGCCAGCACTGAAATCTGCGAGATCAACCGCGCGAGCGCGGCGACATCCGCTTTCGGCGCACCACGGAAGCCGTGCAGCAGCGGCGCGGCCTTCAGCGTCTCCAGCATCGTGGTCGCCTCAGCCGGGCTCACCGGCGCCGGACGATAGATCACATCCTTGAACAACTCGGTCGTGATGCCGCCGAGCCCCACCATCACCATCGGCCCGAATGTGGCATCTAGTATGGTGCCGACGATGATCTCGACGCCCTTCTTCGCCATCGGCCCGACCAGCACGCCCTGAATCGCGGCATCCGGCCGCGCCTTCTGCACGCTCTCCAGCATGTCGCGATAGGCCGTGAACGCCGCGCCCTTGGCGGCGATGTTGACGCGGACGCCGCCGACCTCGCTCTTGTGCGCGATCGCGGGCGATTGGATCTTCATGACAAGTGGAAATCCGGCCCGCTCGATCGCGGCGTCGAGCCCGTCGCGATCGGTCACCAGCACCTCATCCGGCAGCGCGATGCCGGCGGCGCGCAGCAGCGACTTGCTGTCATATTCGGAAAGTGTCTTCGATCTGAGATACGCGGAAAGATCGTGCGCCTGCGACGCAGATGCCGCCATCTCCGGCGTGGGCTTGAAGGCTGCATAGTCCGCCAGCCGCCGCATCGCGACGCCGACATGGGTCAGCCCCGAGAGCACCACCACGCCCGACCTCGCGAGCTCCTGCCGCGCGAAGTGCGACGGCAGCGTGTAGGAATAGAACACCACCGGCTTGTTCTGCGCCGAGATCACCGGCTTCAGCTCGGCCTCCTTGAACGGCATCCGCGTTTCGCTCGACAGCGACAGCACGACCAGGGTCGCGTCGACCTCATTGGATGCATCGAACAGCTCGATGCTCTTCTGCAGGCCGCCGGACGAGACGCCCTGCGCGGTGACGTCGACCGGATTGCCTGCCGCGCCATAGGACGGCATCCATTGCTTGATCTGGCTCTGGATCGCGACTGAGAGCTCCGGCACGCGCAGGCCCTGCATCGACACGGTGTCGGCGCCCCAGATGCCGGCGCCGCCGGACACCGTCAGCACCGCGACGCGGTCGCCCTTCGGCAGCGGATTGGTGGTCAGAACCGCGGCAATGGTCACGGCCTCGTCGAGATCGTTGGAGACGATGAAGCCGTATTTGGCGAACACCGCGTCATAGGCCGCCGACCAGCCCGCCATGCTCGCGGTGTGCGAGGCCGCCGCGCGCTCGCCGGCGCCGGAACGGCCCACTTTGGTTACGATGACGGGCTTCCTGAGCTCTGCCGCGCGCTTCGCCGCCGTCAGGAACTTGTCGACGTCGCGGATGCCCTCGATGAACAGCAGGATCACGTCAGTCGCGGGATCCTGCACCATGTAGTCGAGGAACTCGCCGGCGCCGAGATCGCTCTCATTGCCGGCGCTCACGACATAGCTGAGCGCGACACCAAGCGCCTTGGCGCGATGATAGATCGCAAAGCCGATGCCGCCGCTCTGCGCGACAATGCCGATCCGTCGCTTGGTCGCGACCAGATCCGGCGCATGCGGCTTGACGTCGACGGTCGGGCTGAAGGTCGCGGCGACCTTCTGCACCTGACTGTAAAACCCTTCGGCGTTCGGACCCGAGATCCGCATCCCGGTCCGCTTCGCCAGCGCCACGATCGCGTCTTGCATGTCAGCGCTGTCGCCGCCCTCCTCGGCGAAGCCGGACGAGATAATGACCGCGTTCTTGACGCCGGCAGCCGCGCACTGTTCCAGCGCCGGCAGCACCGCGCGCGCGGGAATGACGATGACGGCGAGATCGATCGGCGCGCCGATATCGGCGATCGACTTGAAGCATTTCAGCCCGTCGATCTCGTCATAGTTCGGATTGATCGGATAGAGCGCACCGGAATAGCCGTTCTTGCGCAGCATCGCGAGCAGCCGCCCGGGAATCTTCTCGTGATCGCGCGAGGCGCCGATCAGCGCGATGCTCTTTGGGGCGAAGAAGGTTTCGAGCGGATGCGGCATGGAGGCGTTCCGTTGTTGTTATTGCGCTCGACGATATTGGATCGTTGCCGCGGGCTCAACCTTACCCCGTCCTCCTGAGGAGGCCGCAATGCGGCCGTCTCGAAGGATGAATCGGCCCGGCTGGTGGCCGATGCATCCTTCGAGGCTCGCTTCGCTCGCACCTCAGGATGACGGGTCGACGGCATGTAGCCTGGATGGAGCGCAGCGCAATCCGGGGGCGGTCCAACCGCGGACGGAGTGGCCCCGGATTTCGCTTCGCCCCATCCGGGCTACAGATCAGTCCGTCAGCTTGAACGTCACGCCGCAGAGCAGGAACTCGTCGCCCTTCACCGCGCAGCCCCTCGCTTTCGCGGCATCCAGCACCTTGGCCTTGTTGGCGACCCTGAAGGTCAAGCCGCTCATGATCTCGCTGTCGCCCTTGACGAAGCAGAAGGTCGCGTTCGGCAGCTTCACCACGGCATCAGCAGCGGGAATGCCGACGATCTTCCCCCAATGCGCCGCCAACCCCTCGGGCTCAGGGCTCTGCATCTCGACCTCGGTCAGCGCCAAGGTCCTGTCCTTGCGGATCGACTTCTGCCAATCCGGGCCGGCCGGCGGGTACGGCCCCAGCACATCATCGCTGCCGTCGGTGTGGTTGAACTCGATGAAGGCGGCGCGGCAGTCGCGCGGATGCAGTTGCACGCCGTGATAGGGCGCGTGCGTGATCACGTTGGCGGTCCGCACGCCGATCGCATTGGCCTTGGCGCCGCGCGCATCGGGATCTTCGCAACAGAAGATCGCCATGTAACCGCCGCGGCCGCCGGTCTTTTCCATGAAGCGGCCGGCCGCGGTGCCCGGACCCGGCTGGAACGGCGCAACCACCTCGAGCAGGATGGTATCGACCGGAAGCAGCGCGTTCTCGAGACCGTATTTGGCGACGTTGCCGTCGCGGTAACAGACGTCGAGGCCCATGATCGCGGAAATGTCCGCGATCACCGGCGCAAGCTGCGGCGCCACCAGGCAGATCTGCCGCAGCCGCACGTATTCGGCCATGTGATTGGTCACGGCTTACTGCCCCTGGAAGGTGGGCTTGCGCTTCTCGACGAACGCCTTGGCCGCTTCCGTGTGGTCGGTGGTCTCGCCGGCGCGGGTGTGGTGGATCGCCTCGCCGTCGAAGCAGGCCTCTAACGTCATGGTCTCGGCATTGTTGATGTTGCGCTTGATGTAACCGAGCGCCACCGACGGGCCCTGCGCCAGCGACCGCGCCAGCTCCAGTGTTTCGGCCTCGACGTCGGCATCGGGCACCACCTTGGAGACCATGCCGAGGTTGTAGGCTTCCTGCGCCGACAGCACCGGCGACATCATGTAGAGCTCGCGCGCCTTGGCGCTGCCGAGCATCTTGGTCAGGAAATAGGTGCCGCCGTAGTCGCCGGAGAAGCCGACCTTGGCAAACGCGGTGGTGATCTTGCAGGACGCGCTGGCGACGCGCAGATCGCAGGACAGCGCGATCGAGAGCCCGGCGCCGGCCGCCGCACCGTCGAGTTGCGCCACCACCGGCTTCGGCATCTGATGCAGGATACGCGAGACCTCCATGCCGCGGCGTAGGTTGGCCATCTTGGCCTCGAACGGCAGCGGCGCGCGGCCTTCGGCCATCGACTTGACGTCGCCGCCGACGCAGAAGGTGCCGCCGGCGCCCCTGATCAGCACCGCACGCACCTCGGTATCGTCCTGCGCACGCCGCGCCGCCTCGACCAGGCCGCGCGTCATGTCGGGATTGAGCGCATTGCGCCGATCCGGGCGGTTCATGGTGATGGTGAGCAGGCCCTTGTCGAGGGATTGGAGAACCATCTGATTATCGCTCATGGCGTTTTGCCTTTCGTTGTTGTTGGCTAGTACAGCGTCATTCCGGGATGGTCCGAAAGACCAGACCCGGAATCTCGAGATTCCGGATTCGATGCTGCGCATCGCTCCGGAATGACGCTTCGCGTCACTTCTTCACCAGCGGGCAGCGCGAGTCGGCCAGCGGCTGGAACGCCTGGTCGCCCGGCACGGTCGCAAGCAGCTTGTAGTCGTCCCAGCGGCCCTTCGATTCCGAGGGCTTCTTGACCTCGAACAAATACATGTCGTGCACCATGCGGCCGTCCTCGCGAATCCGGCCGTTCTTGGCGAACATGTCGTTGATCGGGGTCTCCTTCATCAGCTTCATGACAGCGGCCGGATCGGTGGTGCCGGCGGCCTTTACGGCCTTCAAATAGTGCGTCACGGAGGAGTAGACGCCGGCCTGGGCCGAGGTCGGCACCCGCTTGGTGCGCTCCATGAAGCGCTTGGTGAAGGCGCGGGTGTCGTCATTGAGGTCCCAATAGAACGCTTCCGCGAGCAGCAGCCCCTGCGCGGTCTCGAGCCCGACACTGTCGATATCGGTCACGAATGCCAGCAGCGGCGAGATCTTCTGGCCGCCCTTGGTGATGCCGAACTCGGCGTCCTGCTTGATCGCGTTGATGGTGTCGCCGCCGGCATTGGCGAGCCCGATCACCTTGGCCTTCGAGGCCTGCGCCTGCAGCAGGAAGGAGGAGAAGTCCGAGGTATTGATTGGATGCCGCACGCTGCCGAGCACCTTGCCGCCCGACTTCACCACGACATTGCTGGTGTCCTTTTCGAGGTCCTGACCGAACGCGTAGTCCGCGGTCAGGAAGAACCAGGTGTCGAGGCCGGATTTCACCGCGGC
Organism: Bradyrhizobium sp. USDA 4341; assembly: GCF_054063755.1. Classification (NCBI taxonomy): domain Bacteria; kingdom Pseudomonadati; phylum Pseudomonadota; class Alphaproteobacteria; order Hyphomicrobiales; family Nitrobacteraceae; genus Bradyrhizobium; species Bradyrhizobium sp. USDA 4341. The sequence continues at coordinate 4,906,096 of NZ_JBSSGO010000002.1, forward strand.
AAGGCCGGTCACATTGGCCTGCGCGAAGGTATCGAACACGTAGTGCACGGTATAGGGGCCGCAGGCCTCGTTGGAGAGGCGGATCGAGCCCGGGCCGTTGAACATGATGATCTTGCCGCGGGCCTTGGCGATCTCGCCGGCGGCGAGCGCAGTCGCGGAGGCCGCGACGTCAAAGATCATCTCGACGCCCTGGTTGTCGATCATGTCGCGGGCGATGTTGGCGGCAAGGTCGGCCTTGTTGAGATGGTCGCCGACCACGATCTCGACCTTGCGGCCGAGCACCGTGCCGCCAAAATCCTCCACCGCCATCTTGGCGGCGGTTTCGCTGCCCGAACCGGTGATATCGGCATAGAGGCTCGACATATCGAGGATGCCGCCGAGCTTCAGCGGAGGCTTGTCCTGCGCCAGCGACGCATTCGCCGAGATCGCAAACACACAGGCCAACACACCGGCCAAAACCCGTCTCATTCAAATCCTCCCTTGAAGCGCGGACCCAATTCCATCAGGTCCGTTTCGAGGGCCGGATCATGCCGTATGCCATCCACAGCGGCAAGCCGCGGAGCTGACACGTGTTTTCCGCTGAACGGAATGGTCAAGATGTGCGAAGATCGACCCATGCAGGTATTGTCGATGCAGAATCTGCCGATGCTGGCTCGCGGCACTTTCCTCGCCTACACGATGCTGCTTGCTTGCGGGGCAAGTCATGCAGCCGGATGCAATTTCGAGATTCAAGGCGAAGGTCGCGTCGCCGCTGTGGTCGATGCGCGAAGCCTGCGGCTGGACGACGGCCGCGAGGTCAAGCTCGCCGGCATCGAGGTGGCGGACCGGGCGAAGGCCACCACAGTACTGTCGGCGCTGCTGGTCGGACGCGAGGTGACGCTGCGCGGACAGGACGACACACCGGACCGCTACGGCCGGCAGCCGGCCTACGCATTCCTCGAAGGCAACGAGCATCCCGTACAAAGCGAGTTGCTGCGCCAGGGCCTCGCGCTGGTGTCGTCCGAGATCGCCGACAGGGACTGTGTCAGCACGCTGATGGCGGCCGAGGCCGAGGCGCGGGCCGCCCGATCGGGAACCTGGGCCGAGTCCGCGGTCATAAAAAACGCCGAAAGTCCGGACGATATTTTGGCCGGGATCGGGCGCTTTACCGTCGTCGAGGGCAGGGTTTTGTCCGTGCGTCAGGCGGGGGCGACGACCTACCTGAATTTCGGCCGAAACTGGACACGGGACTTTGCTCTGACTATTTCAAGGCGCATAGTCCCTGCGTTTGAGGCGGCCGGGCTTGCGCCCAAGTCTCTGGAAAATCGTAGGATTCGAGTACGAGGCTGGGTGGAAGCACGACGTGGGCCGCGAATCGAATTGCTCCGGGTGGGGCAGATTGAAGTACTCGGCGGGAACTAGGGGCCCACAGGCCACGGCCTGGCCGATTACGGGACAGTTTGTGGGTTTTTGACGTGATTGAGCGCGCTGGACGGCGTGAAGATGGAACTGGCCGCCGGCTTTCGGCTGCGCTGGCGCTCGTCTGCGCGACCCTGACGCTGTCAGCCTGCGGCAATGTCGGCCGCTTCGAGCAGGTCGCGCCGACCGCGGCGGCGGCGCCGGTGAAGCCGAACCGGGCGGTGCAGCAGACGCCCAACAGCGAGCGCGAGCATGAGCGCATACTGTCATCCTATGGCGGCGCCTATGACGACCCGAAGCTCGAGGCGCTGATCGGCAAGACCGTCGACCGGCTGGTCGCCGCGTCTGAACGGCCCGACCAGGCCTACAAGGTGACGATCCTCAATTCCGGCGCGGTGAACGCCTTTGCGCTGCCGACCGGCCAGCTCTACGTCACGCGCGGCCTGATCGCGCTCGCCAGCGACACCTCCGAACTCTCCTCGGTGCTGAGCCACGAGATGGCGCATGTGCTGGCCAAGCATGCCGCGATGCGCGAGGACCAGGCGCGCCAGGCGGCGGTGGTGACGCGCGTCGTCACCGACATGAGCACCGATCCCGATCTCACGGCGCTGGCGCTCGCCAAGACCAAGCTGACGATGGCGAGCTTCTCGCGACAACAGGAGTTCGAGGCCGACGGCATCGGCGTCGGGATCGCCGCGCGCGCGCATTTCGATCCCTACGGCGCGTCGCGCTTCCTGACCGCGATGGAGCGCAATGCCGCGCTCAAGATCGGCAAGACCGCGCTCGATCCGCGTGCGCAGGATTTCACCTCGTCGCATCCGGCAACGCCGGAGCGCATCTCCAATGCGCAGACCACCGCGCGGCAATACTCATCGCCCGAGAGCAACGAGCGCGACCGCGAGACCTATCTCGCCGCGATCGACAACATCGTCTATGGCGAGGACCCCAGCGAAGGCTTTGTGCGCGGCCGCCGCTTCCTGCATCCCAAGCTCGGCTTCACCTTCACCGCGCCCGACAATTTCACGCTGGACAACACCGCGCAGGCGGTGATCGGCGTGCGCGAGGGCGGCAGCCAGGCGATGCGCTTCGACGTGGTGCGGGTGCCGGCCGAACAGTCGCTCGGCGACTATCTGAATTCCGGCTGGATGGAAGGCGTCGAGAAGTCCTCGACCGAGGACCTCAACATCAACGGCTTTCCGGCGGCATCGGCCACCGCCCATGGCGACCAGTGGCAGTTCAAGGTCTACGCGCTGCGCTTCGGCAGCGACGTCTACCGTTTCATCTTCGCCGCCAAGCAGAAATCCACCGAGAGCGAGCGCAACGCGCGCGAGACCGTCAACTCGTTCCGCCGCCTGACGCTCGACGAGATCCAGGCCGCGCGCCCGCTGCGCATCAAGGTCATCAACGTGCAGCCCGGCGACACCGTGGAATCGCTGTCTCATCGCATGGCCGGCGTCGATCATCCGGCCGAGCGCTTCCGCGTGCTCAACGGCCTCGACGCCCACGCCCAGGTGAAGCCGCGCGACCGCGTCAAGATCGTGGTGGATTGAGGCTGCACGCACCCTCGCCACCGTCGTCCCGGCGAACGCCGGGACCCATCACCACAATTATCGATTGATGGAAAAAGCTGGGGCCGCAGCGCGCCCCAACAACATATTCCTGTGGTTATGGGTCCCTGCTTCCGCAGGGACGACGTAGAGAGAGAACGCCCTACTTCGCCTTCTCCTTGAGGAAGGCGATGATGTCGGCACGGTCCTTCGGATCCTGAACCTCGTAGAACATCTTGGTGCCCGGAACCATCGCATCCGGACCGGTGAGCCATTTGTCGAGATTGGCCTCGGTCCACACGATCTTCGAGTCCTTCAACGCCGGCGAATAATTGTAACCCGCGACCGAGCCGGCAAGGCGGCCCACCACCCCCTTGTGCATCGGACCGACGTCGTTCTTCTCGATCGAATGGCAATCGCCGCAGCCCTGGTACAGCGTGGCGCCGCGCGCCGGATCACCCGCCGCGCGGGCGCTGTTGACGGCGAGCAAGATCGCGATAGCCGCCATCGCGGCGATTTTGGCCTGCCGCGGCGCTAGCACGCCTGCGATCGAACGAATGGTCATTCCGGGGGGTCTCCTGTTTGCCACCACAACAGGAGCCGCCAGGCTGCCATTCTATTCCCCGAAATTCCCCCGCCCGTAATTGCGCTGGACGCCGGCCGCATCGATCGCCGACAATCGCACTTCTTGTTGAAGTTTTTTCCGCCCGCGAGGAATATCCGCGTCATCGGCCGATCTCTATTCAAGCTGCCACCTCCGCAGCGGCGCCGGGTTTTTGGAGCATCCCCAGTGTTTCACAATCGGTTCGGCGCCGTCGCTCGACTTGCCGAACTCGGGTGCGTGCTTGCTGCGCTCACCCTCGCAGCAGCCACCGCCGCGCGCGCGGACGGTTGTCCCAAGCCGAGCGACGAAATTGCGACCGACCGGCCCGACGTCACCAATTCGAGTATCGTCGTGCCGGTCGGGAGCCTGCAGAGCGAAAACGGCATCAACCTCACCGGCCGCAACAGTGGCCGCAGCATCGACGGCAGCAACAGCCGCTGGCGGCTCGGCATCGCGCCCTGCCTCGAGTTCCTGATCGACCTGCCGAGCTATACCGGCAGTGTGAGATCGCCGGGCGCCTCGGGCTTCTCCGACGTCGCGCCCGGACTCAAATGGCAGATCAGCCCGGTGCCGGGAAAGGTCGACCTGTCGATCACCGCCGGCGTCGCGCTGCCGACCGGCGCGGCCGCCATCGCCGGGCGCGGCGCGCAGCCCTACATCCAGCTGCCATGGTCATGGGAGCTGCATGACGGCTGGGGCGTCAGCGGCATGTTCACGGAATTCTTCCGCCCCGCCGAGCTGACCGGCCAGCACATGTCGGAAACGACCTTCGTGATCGAGAAGAAATTGACCGAGCGGATCAGCGTGTTCACCGAATATGTCGGCGACTTTCCCGACGGCGCGCGGCCGACCCAGCTGATCAATTCCGGCGGCCTGTACCGGCTCACACCGACCCAGCAGCTCGATCTCCACGTCGCGTTCGGGCTCAACCGCAACTCGCCGAATTACATCGTCGGCCTCGGCTATTCGTTCCGCGTCGACGGACTGTTTCGCTAAGCGAAGCTCGGTAGCCCGGATGGAGCGCAGCGCAATCCGGGGCAGGACTATCCGCGGTGAGAGCGGTCCCGGATTTCGCTTCGCTGCATCCGGGCTACAAGCAGAAGGAGACGGGCTACGGGACTAATTGACTTCCGCTTCGCGCAGGCCGCTGAGCCACAGCGCGAGCAGCGTCCACACGGCGCCCGACAACAGATACGCGCCGGCCGAGATCAGGCCGAAATGCGTCGCCAGCAACAGCGCGGCGAGCGGCGCAAAGCCGGCGCCGAACAGCCAGGCGAAATCCGAGGTCAGCGCCGAGGCGGTGTAGCGATAGGTCCGCGCGAAGTTCGAGGCGATCGCGCCGGACGACTGGCCGAACGACAGCCCGAGCAGCACGAAGCCGAGCACCATGTAGATCGTCTCGCCGAACGCACCGGCATCGAGCAGCTGCGGGGCAAAAGCCGCTATAGACCGCGATCGCGACCGCGGAGCCCAGCAGCAGCGGCTTGCGGCCGACGCGGTCGGCGATCATGCCGGAGGCGATGATCGCGACGACGCCGACCATGGCGCCGATCATCTCGATGATCAGGAACCGCACCGGGCTTTCCCTGGTGAACAGGAACACCCAGGACAGCGGAAACACCGTGACCATGTGGAACAGCGCAAAGCTCGCCAGCGGCGCGAAGGCGCCGAGCAGGATGTTGCGGCCCTCCTGCGCCACCGTCTCGCCGACGCGCGCCGGCTCCAGGTCGCGGCTTTCGAACAGCTCGGAATATTCATCCGTCGCCACCATGCGCAGCCGCGCGAACAGCGCCACCACGTTGATGGCGAAGGCGACGAAGAACGGATAGCGCCAGCCCCAATCGAAGAAATCGTCCGCCGAGAGGTTGCCGGCGAAGAACGCGAACAGCGCGCTCGCCACGATCAGGCCGAGCGGCGCGCCGAGTTGCGGCACCATCGCGTACCAGCCGCGGCGATTCGCCGGCGAGTTCATCGCGAGCAGCGAGGCGAGGCCGTCCCACGCGCCGCCCCAGGCAATGCCCTGCAGGACGCGTGCGGCGGCCAGGAGCCAGATCGCCGCGACGCCGATCGTGTCGTAGCCGGGCAGGAACGCGAGCGCGACCGTGGCGGTGCCGAGCAGGAACAGCGCGATGACGAGCTTGGCGCCCTTGCCGTGGCGGCGGTCGACCGCCATGAAGATAACGGTGCCGAGCGGCCGCGCGGCAAAGGCCAGCGCGAAGATCCCGAATGAATAGAGCGTGCCGGTCAGTTCATTGACGAACGGGAACACCAGCTTCGGAAACACGATCACCGAGGCGATCGCGTAGACGAAGAAGTCGAAGAATTCCGACGTGCGGCCGATGATGACGCCGATGGCGATTTCGCCAGGTTTCGCCTGCCCGTGACCTGACGCGGTCGGGGTGCCGTGAGCCATTGCTGGGGCCTGTGCCATCGCCGGAGAACCGTCCTTTGGAGCATGATCCGGAAAAGTCGAAACCGATTTTCCGAACAGGTCATGCTCAGACTAGAGATGAGGCCACGGGCAGCCTTTGCCACGCGGTCCACCTCACCTTCTGACCTCCTATCCCGCAGTGCAACATTGGACAAATTGTCCAATGTCAACTTTGCTGCATCGCAGCTACCCCTTGGCGGAACTCATAAAATCCAAGTGGGGTGAGCCGTGCGCGCCTTGAAATTGTTGGCCTTATTGCCGTTCGCGGCGCTCCTTGGCGGGTGCGATTTCGTCGTCCTGGCTCCTGCCGGCGACGTCGCCGTCCAGCAGCGCGACCTCGTCGTGATCTCCACCGTCCTGATGCTCATCATCGTGCTTCCGGTGATGGCGCTGACCATCTTCTTCGCCTGGCGCTACCGCCAGTCCAATACCGCAGCCCCCTATGAGCCGGAGTGGGATCACTCCACCCAACTCGAGCTCGTGATCTGGTCGGCGCCGCTTCTGATCATCATTTGCCTCGGTGCGCTGACCTGGATGGGCACGCATCTGCTCGATCCCTACCGCTCGCTCGGCCGCATCGCCGCCGACAAGCCGATCGAGAGCAAGGACGCCCCGCTCAATGTCGAGGTGGTCGCACTCGACTGGAAGTGGCTGTTCATCTACCCGGACTATGGCGTCGCCGCCGTCAACGAGCTCGCAGCTCCCGTCGACCGCCCGATCCGCTTCCGCATCACGGCCTCTTCCGTGATGAACTCGTTCTACATCCCTGCCCTCGCCGGCCAGATCTACGCCATGCCGGGCATGGAGACCAAGCTGCACGCGGTCTCCAACAAGGAAGGCACTTACAGAGGCTTCTCCGCCAATTACAGCGGCGCCGGTTTCTCCGGCATGCACTTCGAATTCAAGGGCCTGTCGACAACCGATTTCGACAAGTGGATCGGCACCGCCAGGGCCAGCGGCAGCATGCTCGGCCGCACCGACTATCTGCAGCTCGAGCGTCCGAGCCAGAACGATCCGGTCCGTCTCTATCGCTCGGTCGATCGCGATCTCTACAAGGCGATCCTCAACATGTGCGTCGAGCCCGGCAAGATGTGCATGAGCGAGATGATGGCGATCGATGCCAAGGGCGGCCTCGGCCGCGAAGGCCTCAACAACACGCTGCCGCTCACTTACGACAAATACGCCCGCCGCGGCGCGCCGCTCGGCACCGAACCGACCTTCGTCGCCGGGATCTGCGCGATGGACGAGATCAAGGACGCGCCGTCGCGCGACGTTCTCGCGCCGCTCGACCTGACGCCGCTGCGTGGGGTCGGGCTGAAGCGCCCGCCGTTCTCTCCCGCCCATCCGTCATCGACATCCTTGCTGCTCGGCCAGCGCCCGAAATCAGACTCCTGAGGAGCGCCGCATGAATCCCGATCTCATCAAGATGATCTTCGGCCGCCTCAACCTGGACGCGCTGCCGCTGCATGAGCCGATCCTGGTCGGCACCTTCGCGGTGGTCGCGACCGGCGGGCTGGCGCTGTTCGCCATCGTCACCTACTTCCGGCTCTGGACCTATCTGTGGCGCGAGTGGTTCACCACCGTGGACCACAAGCGCATCGGCATCATGTACATGATCCTCGGCATCGTGATGCTGCTGCGCGGCTTCGCGGACGCGCTGATGATGCGCCTGCAGCAGGCAATCGCCTTCAACGGCTCCGACGGCTACCTCCCGGCCCATCACTACGACCAGGTCTTCACCGCCCACGGCGTGATCATGATCTTCTTCGTGGCGATGCCGCTGGTCACCGGCCTGATGAACTACGTGGTGCCGCTGCAGATCGGCGCCCGCGACGTCTCTTTCCCCTTCCTCAACAATTTCAGCTTCTGGATGACGGTCGGCGGCGCCGTGCTGGTGATGATATCGCTGTTCGTCGGCGAATTCGCCCGCACCGGCTGGCTCGCCTACCCGCCGCTGTCGAACATCGGCTACAGTCCCGACGTCGGCGTCGACTATTACATATGGGGACTACAGGTCGCCGGCGTCGGCACCACGCTATCGGGCATCAACCTGGTCTGCACCATCGTCAAGCTGCGCGCGCCGGGCATGACGATGATGAAGATGCCGGTGTTCACCTGGACCTCGCTCTGCACCAACGTCCTGATCGTCGCCTCCTTCCCAGTGCTGACCGCGGTGCTGGCGCTGCTGTCGCTCGACCGCTACGTCGGCACCAACTTCTTCACGAACGACTTCGGCGGCAACCCGATGATGTACGTGAACTTGATCTGGATCTGGGGCCATCCCGAGGTCTACATCCTGGTGCTGCCGGCGTTCGGCATCTTCTCCGAGGTGACCGCGACGTTCTCCGGCAAGCGGCTGTTCGGCTACACCTCGATGGTCTACGCCACGGTCGTCATCACCATCCTGTCCTATCTGGTCTGGCTGCATCACTTCTTCACGATGGGCTCCGGCGCCAGCGTGAACTCGTTCTTCGGCATCACCACCATGATCATCTCGATCCCGACGGGTGCGAAGATGTTCAACTGGCTGTTCACGATGTATCGCGGCCGCATCCGCTTCGAGCTGCCGATGATGTGGACGGTGGCGTTCATGCTGACCTTCGTGATCGGCGGCATGACCGGCGTGCTGCTCGCAGTGCCGCCGGCCGACTTCGTGCTGCACAACAGCCTGTTCCTGATCGCGCATTTCCACAACGTGATCATCGGCGGCGTGCTGTTCGGCCTGTTCGCCGGCATCAATTACTGGTTCCCGAAGGCGTTCGGCTTCAGGCTCGATCCGTTCTGGGGCAAGCTGTCGTTCTGGTTCTGGGTCTCGGGTTTCTACTTCGCCTTCATGCCGCTCTATGTGCTCGGCCTGATGGGCGTGACCCGCCGGCTCCGCGTGTTCGACGATCCGTCCTTGCAGATCTGGTTCGTCATCGCGGCCTTCGGCGCCTTCCTGATCCTGCTCGGCATCGGTGCGATGCTGGTGCAGTTCGCCGTCAGCATCCTGCGCCGCGAGCAGCTGAAGGACACCACCGGCGATCCCTGGGACGCGCGCACGCTGGAATGGGCGACCTCCTCGCCGCCGCCGGACTACAACTTCGCCTTTACACCGGTGATTTACGACAACGACGCCTGGTGGGACATGAAGCGCCGCGGCTACAGGCGGCCGCTGACCGGCTTCAAGCCGATCCACATGCCCTCCAACACCGGCACCGGCATCATCCTCGCAGCCTTCGCGACGGTGATGGGGTTCGGCCTGATCTGGTACATCTGGTGGCTTGCCGCCGTCAGCTTCGTTGCGCTGCTCGCGGTCGCGATCGGCCACACCTTCAACTATCACCGCGACTTCCACATCCCGGCGGATGAGGTGGTGCGGACTGAAGACGCGCGGACACGCGTTCTCACCGCGGGAGCCCAGACATGACCGTTGCTACCGTCTCCACACAAAGCTCCGAACCGGTCTTCCACGTCATCGACGAGCACGCGCACCCGGAAGGCGCCAGCACCATGCTGGGTTTCTGGATCTACCTGATGAGCGACTGCCTCATCTTCGCAATGCTGTTCGCGACCTACGGCGTGCTCGGCGGCAACTATGCCGCCGGCCCCGCGCCGAAGGACCTGTTCGACCTCAAGCTGGTGGCGCTCAACACCACGATGCTGCTGCTCTCCTCGATCACGTATGGCTTTGCCATGCTGACGATGGAGAAATCGAGGATCGGCGCGACGCAGGCCTGGCTCGCCATCACCGGGCTGTTCGGCCTCGCCTTCCTCGGCATCGAGCTCACCGAGTTCGCCCACATGATCCATGAAGGCGCGACGCCGCAGCGCAGCGCCTTCCTGTCGTCGTTCTTCACGCTGGTCGGCACCCACGGCCTGCACGTCACCTTCGGCCTGGTCTGGCTGGTGACGCTGATGGTGCAGACCGCGCGCTTCGGCCTGACCGAAGCCAACCGGCGCCGGCTGATGTGCCTTTCCATGTTCTGGCACTTCCTCGACGTGGTCTGGATCGGCGTCTTCACCTTCGTCTACCTCCTGGGAATGCTGCGATGACAACAGAAGCCCGCACTCTCGAAGCCAATGCCGGCGGTCACGGCCATGATGACCATGGCGGCGCGGCCCACGGCTCGCTGAAGAGCTATCTGATCGGCTTCGGCCTCTCGGTCGTCCTCACCGCGGTGCCGTTCTGGCTGGTGATGAGCGGCGCCATCGCCGACAAGCAGGTCACCGCGCTGATCGTGCTGGTGCTCGCCGCGGTGCAGATCGTCGTGCACATGGTGTACTTCCTGCACATGAACACGCGGTCCGAGAACGGCTGGACCATGATGGCGATGATCTTCACCGTGATCATGGTGGTGATCGCGCTGACCGGCTCGCTGTGGGTCATGCATCATCTCAACGTCAACATGATGCCGATCCACGACATGAGCCAGATGCCGTGACGATGCGCTCTGCCAGACCATCGCTTGTGCTGCTCACGCTCGGCATGCTGGGCGTGGTGCTGCTGAGCGCGCTCGGTATCTGGCAGATCGAACGCAGGACCTGGAAGCTGGCGCTGATCGAACGGGTCGAACAGCGCATGCATGCGGCGCCGACAGCGCCGCCGCCCCCCTCGTCATGGCCGGCGGTTACGGCCGCAAGCGACGAATATCGTCGCGTCACCGTGCGCGGCACCTTCCTCAACGCCGACGAGACGCTGGTGCAGGCCGTCACCACGGACGGCCCTGGCTTCTGGGTGCTGACCCCGCTGCAAATGGCCGACGGAACCACGGTGCTGGTCAATCGCGGCTTCGTTCCGCCTGATCGGCGCGATCCCGCGACGCGGCGCGACGGCATCCCGCAGGGCGTGCTCAGCGTGACCGGGCTGCTGCGGATGTCGGAGCCCAAGGGCGGTTTCCTGCGCAACAATGACCCCGCGGCGGGCCGCTGGTATTCACGCGACGTCACCGCGATCGCCGCCTTGCACGGGTTGTCGCAGGTAGCCCCCTTCTTCATCGACGCCGATGCGACGCCCAATCCGGGCGGCACTCCGGTCGGCGGGCTCACGATCGTGCGGTTTCCGAACAACCACCTGATTTACGCGCTGACATGGTTCGCGCTGGCCTTTATGCTGGCCGGCGCGCTCCTGCGCGTCATCAGCGGCAGGGGCCGCGCCGGCGCCTCCGACCCAAGGTGGGGCTCAAGGCGCGCCGCCGTGCGCCGCCTGATCGGCGCAACCCGCAATCTGTCTCGCGACACAGGCCCAGATGCTCGAGCGCACATCGGATCTGCATGACGAAAATGCCACGGCCGTGATGTCGTCCGCCGTGCGCGCGGCTGCCGGCATGCCGTTCGATCTCGCAGCGCCCGCCGACCTCGCGACCAATCGCAAGAACATGGCCCTGCTGGTCCAGCTGCGCTGGATCGCCGTGATCGGCCAGATCGCCACCATCGGCTTCGTGCAGTTCTGGATGGGCGTGGCGCTGCCGCTGCTACCGATGGCCGCCGTGATCTTCGGGCTCGTCGCGCTCAACCTCGTCAGCCTGCTGTGGCTGCGCTACCGCGCCGACATCAACAACCGCGAGCTCCTGGTCGCGCTGGCGCTCGACGTTGCGGCGCTGACCGCCCTGCTCTATCTCAGCGGCGGCGCCACCAATCCCTTCACGTCGCTCTATCTGCTGCAGGTGACGCTCGGCGCGGTGCTGCTCGACGCGCCCTCGACCTGGTCGCTGGTGGCGCTGGTCTGCATGAACTTCGCCTGGCTGACCAGCTACTACCGACCGCTGGAGCTGCCGCAGGGCTTTGCCGAAGCCTTCAATCTCTATATCGCCGGCACGTTCATCGGGCTCGTGCTCGACGCCGTGCTGCTCGTGGTGTTCATGACCCGAATCAACCGCAACCTGCGCGACCGCGACCTCCGCCTCGCGGCGCTGCGCCAGCACGCGGCCGAACAGGACCACATCGTGCAGATGGGCCTTCTGGCCTCAGGCGCCGCGCATGAGCTCGGCACGCCGCTCGCCTCGCTCTCGGTCATCCTGGGCGACTGGCGCCGGATGCCGGCGCTCGCCTCCGATCCGGAGCTGTCGCAGGACCTCGGCGAGATGGAGATCTCGGTGCAGCGCTGCAAGTCGATCGTGACCGGCATCCTGCTGTCGGCCGGCGAAGCCCGCGGCGAGGGCTCCTCGCCGACCACGGTCGCGGCGTTCCTGACCGCGCTGGTGGAGGAATGGCGGACGACGCGGCCGTCGGCGACGCTGTATTTCCGCAACGCTTTCGGCGCCGATCTGGCGATCGTCTCCGACATCGCGCTCAAGCAGGCGATCTTCAACGTACTCGACAATGCCGCCGAGGTCTCGCGTGACTGGATCGAGCTGACGGCCGAACGCAATGCCGACAAGCTTGTGCTATCGGTGACCGATCGCGGTCCGGGCTTCTCGCGCGAGATGCTGGCGCATGTCGGCAAGCCGTATCAATCGACCAAGGGCAGCTCCGGCAGCGGCCTCGGCCTGTTCCTGGTCGTCAATGTCGTGCGCAAGCTGGGCGGCGTGGTGACGGCGCGCAACCGGCCGGACATCGGCGCCGCGGTCAAACTCGAGCTACCGCTCTCGACGCTTGCGATCGGAGACCATCTTGACGGATGAACGCCAGCTCCTGATCGTCGAGGACGATGCGGGCTTTGCCCGCACGCTGAAGCGCTCGTTCGAGCGCCGCGGCTATGGCGTCGCGGTGTCGGCCTCGCTCGACGAGGTCCGCGAGCTGCTCGAGCGGCAATCGCCCGGCTATGCCGTCGTCGACCTGAAGCTCGCCGGCGGCGCTTCGGGCCTTGCCTGCGTCGAAGCGCTGCACGCCCATGACCCGGAGATGCTGATCGTGGTGCTGACCGGATTTGCCAGCATCGCGACCGCGGTGGAGGCGATCAAGCTTGGCGCCTGCCACTATCTGGCCAAGCCGTCGAACACCGACGACATCGAGGCCGCGTTCCTTAAAGCGCAAGGCAACGCCGCCATCGAGGTCGGCGCGCGGCCGACCTCGATCAAGACGCTGGAATGGGAGCGCATTCACCAGACCCTGATGGAGACCGACTTCAACATCTCCGAAGCCGCGCGCCGGCTCGGCATGCACCGCCGCACCCTGGCGCGCAAGCTCGAGAAGCAGCGGGTGAAGTAGACGATAGAGGCGGATGATGCCAACGAGGCACGCGAATCCACGCCCGATTCAGCCGACCGCCCGTCGCTCCGTCACGTCATCGCCGCGACATCCGCCGCAGTGTCAATGTACTCCTGAAAATAGACCGCCTTTCCTCCGCGGTACTTGAAAACATGGGCCCATTCGTTCTTGACGGTCTTCCCTGTTCTCTTTGCCCGCGCCGTGAGTGTACCCAAGACCACGACAGTGTCGCCCTGCTCAATCATCTCGCGCGGTGCAAACTCGCTGAATTCCAGATTCTCGCCGACCTGGACGAAGAAGTTTGCAATCTGCTGCTTTCCTCTAAAGGTCCCGGCCCAAGGCAATTTATCCTGGGGACCTGGGGTTATCCACGTGCAGTCGTCATCGATCAGATCTCTCATGAGCGCCGGAATGTCACCACGTTGAAACGCCTCATAACCCTTCCTGGTTGCCTCAACATTGGATGTCATCGGATTTTTCCTCGCTGCAAATTGATGGGTCACTTTAATGTCGATCAAATGGCCGCCGGGCGGCCAGCATAGCATGGCGCGCTCCGATCGCCGTCGTCATCCGTGAAACAACACGGGACGATTCTGGTCAGGATTGCTTACGTGGCCTTCAGGCCGTTCGGTACCCGGAGGTCCGCGCCTCACCGCGATCAAGAGGTTCACTTCATCCGGGCTACGAGTGGAGAGCCGCGTGCGCACGCCGTTGCCGCTCATTCCGGTGCCGGTGTATAGCGACAGCATGGGCAACGCCGACAACCTGTTCCAGCCGCACGCGGATGGCCTCGACGACGTCACCATGATCGCGGCGGCGATCCGCTGCATCGACGATTTCACCGACCGCTTCAATGCCCGCGATCTCGCCGGCATGGATGCGCTGCTGCACTTCCCGCATGTCATCCTGTCCGGCGAGCAGCTCGTGATCTGGGAGCGGCCGGGCCAGCTGCCGGCGTCGTTCTTCGACGATCTGGCGCGCACGACGGGATGGGCGAAGAGCACCTATCAGCGCAAGGAGCGGGTGCTGGTCAGTCCGCGCAAGGTGCATCTCGTGGTCGAATACAGCCGTGACCGCGCCGACGGATCGATTGCCAGCCGTCACCGCAATCTGTGGATCGTGACGTCAGAGAACGGCCGTTGGGGCATCAAGCAGCGCTCGTATTGAGCGCACGGCGCGGCAGCAGCAGCGGCGTCGCCAGCAGAAGCAGGCCGCTCAGCGCGACCGCAGCACGAGCGCCGGCGAAGCTCGCCAGCACGCCGCAAAGCAGCTCAAGACGGCAATGGTGCACTGCTGGGATCGTCCAAACGTCCAGAGCTACCGCCGGGCCAGGAAGACCCCTAGCAAGAATGCAACGGCAAGTGATTGAAGGGGAGCCGCCTTGGTCAGTTCACTCAAGTGATGCAGCCACCGATCTTGCGGCAAAGGCTCAAAGACATCGTGCTCAGCCATCTGACGGATCGCCTCTGACGCCCGCTCTATTCGCTGTTCAGGGGTAGCACTGGAAGCAATGGAGTCTTCGTCAGCCATGTACATCTCTCAGGCATGGTCACTGGAACGCAGTCCACGGTGTCTGAACAGGTCGTAGCCAACTAAACGCGGCACTCGGACGTCCGTCATCAAGGTCAGACCAATGGATGGTACTAACGTTCCAAAATCGCCGACCGTTCCTCGGCTCCTCTAAGGGAGCGTGTTGCCGCGCAATGCGCTCAATCATCCCCGAAGAAATTCGCGAACGGACGATGCGGGGAGGCATCGTCTTCGGACGCCATAATCGGCACTTCGCGGCGTTCTGCCTGCTCCCGGAGCACCGGAACTTCGCGGCGTTGTTCGCCCTGCTCGATGCGCCGCTGTTGACGCCTCGCCTGCTCGGACGCAATGCGCTTGGCTTTGCGTTCAGCGTACCGCTTACGCCGTTCCCTTTCTTCAACTTCAGATTTCCTCACGTCCACCGCATCCGCCTGCCTCTCGACGGGCGCTTGTACAACCTTGATTGGCTCCGGTTGTACCTGCGGCTGCGGGGCTGCTTCTGGCACGGCGGGCTCTGGCTGGGTGGCAGGTTGCGGCGCCTGCGCGACTTCTGCTGTCGATGGCAGGACAACGCGTGCTGGTTCCGCAGATGCTGGCGAAGAGACGCGCGTCTGAACGTTGGCAGTATCCCTGAGCGCCGAATTGGCCATGAGTAGTCCACCACCGAAACCAGCACCGAGAATCATGAAGGTTGTTCCGACGCCAGCGAAAAAAATGACTGTCTTTGATGTCATGGCCCACTCTCCTCCGATGACGAGCGAACGCGCGAAAGATACCGGCGTTCCGTTTCGGATAACTCGGCAACGAGTGCCCTCGTCCGAGAGGCTGGCGGTGCGGACAGCTTGGAACATCAACCTCCTCGGCTGAAGATCACGATCGAGAGCCTACCCCTTCCCACGCTCTCAGTGCCCGGCGCGGCAGCAATAACGGCGTCGTCAGCAGAATCAGTCCGCTGAGCGCGACCGCAGCACGAACACCGGCGAAGCCGGCCAGCACGCCCCAGAGCGCGGTCAGCACCGCGATGGTTGCGCTGCTGGTGATCGTCCAGGCCGAGAGCACGCGCGCGGTCCGCTCCATCTCGATCTGGGCCAGACGATAGGCCGCAAACACCGGATTGAAGATGCCGGCGCAGGTGACGAGACCGAACTGAAGCGCAAAGACGACGGCGATGCCCGCCGCACCGTTCGGCATGAAGGCGAGGCCGAGCGACCAGCAGGCACGCAGCGTACCGGCCGCGAGCAACACATTGTGCTGCCCGAAGCGCGCGGCGAGCGAAGGCGCGAGCCGCGCGCCGATCAGGCCGCCGATACAGGGCGCCCCGAATGCGAGCCCGTACTGCCACGGCGCAAAGCCGAGATCGCGCAACATCAGCACCGCGAGCAGCGGCGCCGTCGCCATGATCAGGCCATTGACCAGCACGGTGTTAAAGAACAGCAGGCGGAGCACGGGATGCGCGAGGATCGCCCGCCATCCCTCGATCAGTTCGGCCGCGCGAAATCCCTGGGCCTGGCGCTGGGCGGGCGCAGGCTCGCTTCCGCCGATCCGCCGGATGGCCAGCGCCGAGAGCAGAAAGCTGAGCGCGTTGGCGATCACGGTCACCACCGGGCCGAACACTCCGATTGCCGCGCCGCCAAGCGGCGGCCCGATCGCGGTCGCGGTCCAGGTCGTGGCTTCGAGCCGCCCGTTCGCGATCACCAGATCGTCCGGTCTTACGAGCGCCTTCAGGCAGGCGCCGCTCGCCGCACGGAACGCGATGTCCGCGGCTGCCATGACGATCGCCACGACGACGAGCTGGGCGAAGGTCAACCGTCCCAGCACGAACGCGATGGGAACGCTGATCGTCGCGGCGAAGCGGATCAGATCCATCGCGATCATCACCGGTCGCTTGCGGCGGAATTCGATCCAGGGCCCGAGCGGCACCGCGACCGCGGCCCCGGCCAGCAGCCCCACGGCAGCAAGCGCCGAGACCGCCTCCGGCCTTGCATGCAGCACCAGGATCGCAAGCAGCGGGAAGGCGTCGAAGGCAATCCAGGTGCCGAAGGTCGAGACCGCGAACGCGGTCCATAGCCAGTCGTAACCGCGCCCCAGCGACCGTCCTGCAAGCATGCCGCGCCCCTCGCCGGCTCCGCGATCTCGCCGCCAGCGCGGCGCAGCAGGTCATGAGTCGCGGCGATCAGCCAAGGGGCGATTGCGGCAACGCCCGCATGCAAGACCGCGTTGCCGCAGCGCCGGTGAGTCCACGAAAACAAAAAGCCCGGTCTCTCGACCGGGCTCTTCGAAATCCCGCAGCGCTATTTAGGCGGCTTCGTCTTCGACGGCGGTATCGTCGCCATCGGTATCGGCATCCTCACCGTCGGCGTCGCCCTCGCCTTCACCCTCGGCTTCCGCCTTGGCGCCGCGGCGCGGGCTCTTGGCGAGCTGGCCTTCGATCTCCTTGATCGCCTCGGTCTCGGTCGAGTGCTGGACGACAGCGATCTCGCGCGACAGACGATCGAGCGCCGCTTCATAGAGCTGGCGTTCGCTGTAGGACTGCTCGGGCTGCGATTCCGAACGATAGAGGTCGCGGACCACCTCGGCGATCGCGACGATGTCGCCCGAATTGATCTTCGCTTCGTATTCCTGGGCGCGGCGCGACCACATGGTGCGCTTGACGCGGGCGCGGCCCTTCAGCGTCTCCAGCGCCTTCTTGACCAGCGCCGGCTCCGACAGCTTGCGCATGCCGACATTGGCGACCTTCGCCGTCGGGACGCGCAGCGTCATCTTGTCCTTCATGAAATTGATCACGAACAGCTCGAGCTTGGCGCCCGCGATCTCCTGCTCCTCGATCGCCAGGATCTGGCCGACACCGTGAGCGGGATAGACGACGAATTCATTGGCCTTGAAGCCCTGGCGCTGGGTCACGACCTTCTTCGGCTCCTCGACGCGCGGCGCCGCGGCCGGCTTGGCGGCAACCTTCGGAGCAGCGGCGGGGACGGCAGCCTTCGGGGCGGCCGGCTTCGGCGCAACAGCAGCAGTCTTGGGGGCGACCTTCGCAGCAGCGGGCTTCGCAGCTGCCGCTTTCGCGGCAGTCTTGGCAGTCTTTTCTGGCATCACGCTTCTTTTGTTCTTTGAGGACTTTGCAGCCGCCGCCTTCTTGGCCCCCTTCACGGGCGCCTTGGCACGGCCCTTGGTTGCGCTGCGAGCAACGACAGCGGCTTTCTTTGTCGTCTTTGAAGCACTCTTTTTACGCGTTTTCTGTGACACAGCCTGCGCGCGGAAACTGCCACGCCCCTGTTCGATGTTTGCGGGAACCTCGAAGCCACAAGGTACGCATGGCAGGGGGTTCTTGGCCTGTAATGGTGCAGATATAGCACATTTTCCGCAAAAATCAATGGTTTACGCCCGATTCCGGGCATAACAGGGCATCCTCAGGTCATATGTCCGTCATTAGGGTTAAATCGGCGGCCGAACGGAGGGCCGCAGCGGGCCCAGGCCCGCCCTTATCGGGGTAGTCTCGACGGCTGCTTGCGAACGTTAGCGAATCAGTCGCCGCTGCCCGGATTCGGAGAAAAATATTTCTCGAACTTGCCTTCCTTGCCTTCCCACTCCTTGGCGTCCTCGGGCGAGTCCTTCTTCTGGGTGATGTTCGGCCAGCTCTTGGCATACTCGGTGTTGACCTCGAGCCACTTCTCCAGCCCCGGCTCGGTATCCGGCTTGATGGCGTCAGCCGGGCATTCCGGCTCGCACACGCCGCAATCGATGCATTCGTCAGGATGGATGACCAGCATGTTCTCGCCCTCGTAGAAGCAATCGACGGGGCAGACCTCGACGCAGTCGGTATATTTGCACTTGATGCAGGCTTCAGTGACGACGTAGGTCATCCAAAACTCCGGAACGATCGATTTTTCTGGCGTTGCGTAGCGCAGGAATACCGGGGCCGCAAGGGAAGCCGGCCTCGAAAAACGCCAGTATTCTCACGCCCCTGCCACCGATTTTATCGGGAGCATGATCCTGATCGGAAAACCGGCCCGCACTTTTCCGGATCATGCTCAATTGAGATAGCAAGCGCTAGATAACTACTCCTTGCCGGCTTGCAAATTGCCGGCCTGCAAATCCTCGTACAGCACGCGCGCCGAACTGGCGTCGCCGCGCCGCTCGGCGAAGCCCGTGACCTTCAGCACGCGGACGCTGTTGTCGAGCGCGACGGTGATGACGTCACCCGCCTTCACCGCATGGCCCGGCGATTTCTCGCGCGTGCCGTTGATGCGGACATGACCTGATGCGACGAGTTCAGCCGCGCTGGTGCGGGCCTTCACCAGGCGCGCGTGCCACAGCCATTTGTCGAGCCGCTGTCTGTCCAAGCGTCAGACCAAGAACTAGACCAAGAACTAGCACCAAGGGTTGGATTATTCCTTCCGGCCGGCGAGCTGCTCTTTCAGGGCAGCGAGCTTGGCGAATGGCGAGTTCGGATCGATCGGACGGTCGCGTTCGCGCGGCGCGCTCGACGCGTAGGGCCGATGCGACGGGCCGCCCTCGCGCTTGTCGCGGCCGCCCTTGCCGAAATCGCGGCCGCCGCGGTCACGATCACCGCCCTTGCGATCGCCACCGCCGAACTTGTTGTCGCGGCGACGCTCATTGTCGCGATCGCGGCCCTTGCCCTCGAAGCCCTTGCCCTCGAAGCGCTCGCGGCGCTGGCCCTTGTCCTCGCGCGGCGCGCCATCGGCAGGCGCGGCAGCGGCCGGCGCAGAGCCGTCGACGGGCGCGGCTGGGCGCGGAACGCGGAAGTCCTGGTGGCGGCGTGGCCGGCGATGATGCTCGCGCTTCTCGCCCTCGCCGCCGCCCTCAGCGGCCTGCGCGCCCTCGGCGGGCTTGTTCTGATGACGGCCGCGGTTGCGGTCGTGACCGCGATGATGCGGACGGCGCTCGTCGGAGCGACCACCGGGCCGCCAGACTTCGACCATTTGCGGCTCGGCCGGCGTTTCCGCGGCCGCGGGAGCGGCCTCGGGCACAGCGTCAGCGCTCGCGGTCTCCGCAGGAGCTTCAGCGGCGGACTCTGACGGAGCCTCTGCGGCAACGGCTTCAGTCGGCGTCTCCGCGGCGGCTTCCACGGCGGGCGCGGGCTCGGCCAGGACTTCAGCAGCGGGGACTTCAGCAACGGAGGCTTCAGCAGCGGGCGCTTCGGCAACAGTGGGCTCATCGACCGGCGCGGCGCGCTCGGCCACAGCATCCTGCTGGGTTTCGAGCACCACGGGCGTCGCTTCGCTGGCGACCACCTCGGCAAAGCCGACATCGGGCAGCAGCGCGGCCGACGGCGCGGGATCGCCGGACACCGGCTGATCGACGGCGGCTTCGCCCTCGGGCGCAGCGACAGCCTCCGGCGCATCGGCCACGACCTCGGCGACGGCATCGACCGGCGCGTCTGCGGCGACATCGGACGTCGCCTCGAGCGGCGGCGTCTCCGCAGCAACGGTCTCGGTGGCCTCAGCAGGCGCAACCTCGACAGCCTTCGGCGGCAGCGGCGGACGGCGGTCCATGCGGTAGCCGAGCGCGCGCAGGATCGAGGCAAAGTCCTCACCGGCGGAGCCGGTCAGCGAGGTCATCGCCTGAGTGACGACAAAGCCGCGGCCATCGAACGCACCGGCGGGCTTCTCGCCCGGCGAGGTCTCGCGCCAGGCCAGCGCCGGACGGATCAGATCGGCGAGCCGCTCGAGAATGTCGACGCGCACCGCGCGCTCGCCGCACTGGCGATAGCCGAGCACGCGATAGCCGTCGCGCGGCAGGGCCTTGTCGACCGGAAACGAGGTGCGGCCGCTGGAGGCGAGATGCTGCACATTCGACAGCGCGCCCATGTCGACATTGCTCTGCTTCTCGGCCCACAGCAGCGAGGCCAGCGAGCGCGCCGCGGGCTTCAGCAGCTGCGGGAAGTAGATGTGATAGGCACCGAAGCGCACGCCGTATTTGCGCAGCGCGGCGCGCGAGGGCTGGTCGAGATCCTTCATCTCGGCGGCGATCTTGCTGCGCTCGAGCACGCCGAGCGCCTCGACGAGCTGGAAGGCGATGCCGCGGGCGATGCCCTGGATATCCTCGGCCTTGGACAGTTCGAACAGCGGCCCGAGCAGCTTTTCGATATGCGTCTTGAGCCAGAGATCGAGCCTGGTCTGCACGGCTTCGCGCGAGGCGCCGGTCAGCCGCTCGTCGGAGATGATGCGCAGCCGCGGATGCAGCGCGTCGTCGGCGGCCACCAGCTTGGCCACCGCATCGCCGGTCCAGCGGATGGTGCCATCGGAGGTCAGCACGAACTGCTCGTCGGGGGCGGCGCCCAGTTTCTCGGCACGCGTATCGATCTCGCGCGCCAGCACCTGCTGAGCAGCGGCTTGCAGCGCCTTGGCGTCGCTGCCGGCCTCGGCCGCATCAGGTGCGAAGGTGAAACCATCGAGCCGGCCTATCACGTGGCCTTCCACGATCACTTCACCGGTCTTGCCAATTTCCGTATTCAAAACTGAGTTCTCCCGCAGGCGGCGCATCAATACACTGGTCCGCCTGTCAACGAAACGCTCCGTGAGCCGTTCATGCAGCGCATCGGACAATTTATTTTCGAGCTCGCGCGTGATCCCCTGCCAGTGCTCCGGGTCGTAGAGCCAGTCGGGCCGGTTGGCAACGAAGGTCCAGGTCCGGATCTGCGCGATCCGGCCCGATAGCGTGTCGATATCGCCGTCGGTCCGGTTGGCCTGGTCGACCTGGGCGGCAAACCATGCGTCAGGGATACGCCCCTTTTGCATCAGGAAGCCGTACAGCGTGGTCACGAGTTCGGCATGGGCGGCCGGCGCCAGCTTTCGGTAGTCTGGAACCTGGCAGGCCTCCCACAGCCGCTCCACCGCCGGCGCGCCATGCGCGAATTCGCGCACCTCGGCGTCGCGCGCGACATGTTCGAGCACGCGGAGGTCCTCGGCCACCGGGGCCCGCGTCAGTGCCTCATGATTGGGCGTCAGCGCCAGCGACACCTGCAGCGCGCCGAGCGAGGCGAAATCGAGCCTGGCGTTGCGCCATTGCAGCATCTTGACGCTGTCGAAGGTGTGGTTCTGCAGCGCATTGACGAGCTCCGGCTCGAACGGCGCGCAGCGGCCCGTGGTGCCGAAGGTGCCGTTGCGCGTGGCGCGGCCCGCGCGGCCCGCGATCTGCGCGAATTCGGCCGGCGTCAGCCTGCGGAACTGATAGCCGTCATATTTGCGGTCGGAGGCGAAGGCGACGTGATCGACGTCGAGATTGAGGCCCATGCCGACCGCGTCGGTGGCGACGAGGTAATCGACGTCGCCGTTCTGGAACATCTCGACCTGCGCATTGCGTGTGCGGGGCGAGAGCGAGCCCAGCACCACGGCCGCGCCGCCATGCTGGCGGCGGATCAGTTCGGCGATCGCGTAGACCTCGTCGGCGGAGAACGCGACGATAGCGGTGCGTCGCGGCTGCCGCGTGATCTTGCGGTCGCCGGCGAATTCGAGCTGCGACAATCTGGGCCGCGTGACGATCGAGGCGCCCGGCAGTAGCCGCTCGATGATCGGCCGCATCGTTGCTGCGCCCAGCAGCAGCGTCTCGTCGCGGCCGCGGCGGTTGAGCATGCGATCGGTGAACACATGCCCGCGCTCGAGATCGGCGGCGATCTGGATCTCGTCGACCGCAAGAAAGGACACATCGAGATCGCGCGGCATCGCTTCCACGGTCGAGACCCAGAAGCGCGGCGCCTTCGGCTTGATCTTCTCCTCGCCGGTGATCAGCGCGACGTTGTCGACGCCGGCGCGGGCCGCGACCTTGTTGTAGACCTCGCGCGCGAGCAGCCGCAGGGGCAGCCCGATCAGGCCCGACGAATGCGCAAGCATGCGCTCGATGGCGAGATGCGTCTTGCCGGTGTTGGTCGGCCCCAGCACCGCAGTGACGCCTGCGCCGGGCACGCGGTCATTTCCGAACGAAGTTGAGAAAGCCATATTTTGCAGGTGTTTCTTTGATCGATGCGCGGCTGTTAACCGTCATTGCGAGCCAACGGGTCGCGCGAACGCGCGCCCGATGACGGGCTCCGCTGAAGCAATCCATTCGGACTGCTTGCCGCGACATATGGATTGCTTCGTCGCTACGCTCCTCGCAATGACGCGGAAATCCGGAAACTGATCGATCATGGGCATCATCTGAGGCGAATCTGTCTCACAATGCGACGCTTTCTGCGCCCGGCTTAAGCTTCGGAACGACTCCGGAACGAATCGCGCCCGAATCGGTGACTCCATTCCAGACCTGAAACGTTCACCGCAACATCTCGGGCAGGCTGACGGCGGCGGCACTAGATCAAGTTTGAGAGGGCTCCACAAGCATGGGATATGCGGACTGAATTCCTTAAGTTCCAGAGGCGGCCGAGTCGAATCAGAAGCGGGCAAGAGTCAACTGGATTCCGGTGACGTTTGTTGCATTCCCTGAACCGGTCACCTTCCCTGACCCGTCATCCCCGCGCAAAGGCTTCGCCTTTGTCGCTGGAGGAGCGCGAAGCGCGTCTCGAAGGATACACGGCCCGGCCGGTGGCGTCGCCCTTCGAGACGGCCGCTGCGCGGCCTCCTCAGGGTGACGGTCTCGCTGCCTCGTAGCCCGCATGAGCGAAGCGATATGCGGGACGACCGTGCCCGGGCTTGACCCGGGCATCCATCAACCAAGAAAGGCCTCCCTCAAAACGGATGGATTGCCGGGTCAAGCCCGGCAATGACGAAGTTGCGTTGCTGCCTACTGCGTCTTCGCCACGCGCGGCGGCGCGGCTGTGGTGACGAACGAGGTGGCTTCCAGCATGGCCTGGCCGAGCGGGGTCGGGATCGTCATGCGGAACGGCACCAGAAGGCGGGTGCCCGCGATCGGCACGAAGGCGATCTCGATGTTGCGCTGGGCGGCGAGATATTTGATGACAGGGCGATCCGGGATGTAGCCCGAAACAGGCACGAAATAGAGCGCGCAGACCAGCGCCGGGCCGTGATAGCCGCGCTCGGCTTTCACGATCTCGACGCGCTTGAAATCGAGCTTGAGGTCGTAGCGCATGCGGCCGTCGAACACGCCGGCGCCGGTGCGGCAGACATCCGGGCTCATCAATTCGGCATTGCCGGGCGCGCGCAGGAACGAGCCGGTCATCGGATCGAACACGTTCTTCTTCTGCGCATCGCTCACGGGAAGCCGGTCGGCATCGACCGGCGGCTCCGGCTCGATCGTGGATTCCTTGATGCCGCCAGCCGCAAGCACCATCCGGATCGTCTCTGATTTCTTCGAGGTGGTGGTGGTCGCGGTGTAGGAGGAGGCGGCCAGCGCGCCGTTGACGACGCGGCCCTGCGAGGCGCCCGAACCGCTGCCGCCGGAGAACGCCTTCAAGAGGCCCGCGGTGCCGCCCTGGGCCGAGGCCGAGAAGGTGTCGTCGCCGATCTCGATGGTCCAGCTGCCCTTGCCGACCGGGATACCGGCCAAGGTCGCCTCATACTGGGCGTCGAGCCGCCCTTGCGCGCTCGCGCGCTCGGCGCAAAACAGCAAGAGGGCACCGGCGCACAGGCCGACGAGCCGGCCGAGCGGAGGCAAAAGGGCAATGGCGGTGGTCACTTAACCTACCTGACGGTCCTGCTATCGGCGCCCTGTTCGTTGTCCATCTGGACGTTCAATTCGGCCGGACAACGGGCGCATCTGTTATGGAACCAAGACTTGCAGCCGAATGCGCCCTTTATATGGTTGCCATATCCGCCGTTAAGTGGCTGGAAGCGCTTATGAACCGCCATTTCCCGGGACGTCCGTGCGGCGATATAATCTTGACGCTCGGGTATTCTCCCCCTATACACCCGCGGTTCCTGGAAAATGGACGCGAATTCAAAACCCCCGCGCGGGCCGTGTGATTGCACGTCCGATCGAGAGGCGGGGATGCAATAAGGATTGTGTAAGATGTCCCGGCGCTGCGAACTGACGGCCAAGGGCCCCCAGACGGGCCACAAGGTGAGCCACTCCAACATCAAGACCAAGCGGCGCTTCCTGCCGAACCTGGCCAACGTGACCTTCATCTCAGACGCGCTCGGCCGCAACGTGCGCCTGCGCGTCTCGACCAACGCGCTGAAGAGCGTCGACCACAATGGCGGCCTCGATGCCTACCTGATCAAGGCCAAGGCCGAGGTGCTGTCGCCCCGCGCGCTGGATCTGAAGCGCGCGATCGAGAAGAAGGTCGGCAAGCCGGTGTTCGTGAAGAAGGCGAGCTGAGCTCGGGCCGCGAAAGCGGAATACGCGGAGAGAGTTTTGAACGGCCGGGTCGATGACCCGGCCGTTTTTGTTTGCGGGCAAGTGATCCGGGTAAGGTGGATCACCTCCTCAAGAGACCTTGCAACCAGATGGGTACGCACCATCTCTCCCAGGCTCGTTAGCAATGACCTGCTTCGCGTGGCTGCATGCTTACCTTTTTGGGAACGCTTGTACGCCTTTTGATTGCTTATGTTGAATAGGTCTCTCTCGGTTGGCGATTCCAGTTGTGGCATCGCAGGTAGCTGACGGGCAGAGTATTGGAGTTGTCCGCATGTCGAAGAAATTCGCACGTCGGGCGCGCCTTATTCGAGAGATCTTGGGACTTCTCGTAGCCGCGAGTCGGCTAGTGAAGCTTCTCCTGGAAATCTTGGATAGTCCACCTGAGCTTGTGTCTCTGACCTTTTCCGCGTGAGCTCATTCAACTCCGACACCTGTCGTTCTTGCGAACGCTTGAGCCTTTGAACGGACCGCTTTAGGTCATCGACCCGATCAGATAGGTCTCTCTCCATTACGGCACTATCGCTCCCGAAGCCCCCAGGAGCTCGATCGAGATCAGACTTACAGAGCACACAATGAACACCGTCAGATTTCGATGCGACATCCGTGCCGCATGCGGGGCACGCTTGAAATTCCGCGCCCTCCAGCAACTCGGAAGCTGTAGAAGACCGAACGATCTTAAACTTCATGGCCACAAATTCGGCTAGGCTGCTCGAGCAAGAAGAAACTTGAGTCCAGATCGGGCTGGTCCAAATAGCAAAATTTGTAGAAATCACGGAAACTGAGCCGCTGCAGATCGGACTCTGGGTCACCCTTCCGCTTTCTCACCTTTAGAAGTGGCGACCCAAGCTGGCGCAATAGGAAATCACTGTAGTTGTAGATATCGTCACCTACAATCGGCCGTTCACCCGCCGCGAGCGGAAGATTCTCTCGTCCGACCTCGTCGCTTCCCTCCCAAGTTAATTCAACCGACGTACTCGTGCTTGGATTTCGCTCAATGAGTAATTCCGAAGTCGAATGTATCGAACGCATTTGGAAATGTCTTATCAAGTGTACAGAATCTGACGAGGGCGGATTTGACCTGAGCATCGCTAGACTTGAAAGGCGGCAGAATCAGCGCTCGCGTCTTAATCTGCATGGCCACAAAGCTACCTTCGGGCCGCTTGACCAAGATGTCTTCATGATTCTCACAGATAACTTCCGCGACGTCCTGCGGATCAGTGATTAGGCGAATTGCATTTATAGCTGCATAGCAGTGTTGATAGAAAAATCGCCGCGCAATGTCGGCGCCTGGATCAGTCTTGTCGAGCACCGTATCTGGGGCTGTCATACAGTTACTACTTTGGACGAATGGAAATGGAAAAATGTATACCTAAGGTAGAGCAAAACTTTTCCTAAGTACCAACAAGTTCGCAGGAAGCCTAGAGAAATCGGGAGCGCCTGGAGCTCAATCGCAAGGAGCACACGGCCATTTGCTCTGCCCAAGTGGCGCCCGCGCGTTAGCTCCGTGGCCCGCCTATGCCCTTTGAGGGCCCGGCCTTCAGCACGCCGTGCTCGTCCACACATCGACCAGACGAGACTGTCACACGGTTAACTGCGGTCGCAGGAGCGACCGGAGCCCAGCCACAAAGGCGGTCCGAGCGCACCGGCGAAGAGACGAGCCCGCGCATCGGGCCTACACTTCACGCGCCACGAACACTTCGAGGACGAATAAGCCGAGCCGCCAAGCCCACCCTGCCACCTGACCGGGACCATGGTCCGATTTGGGCAGTCGGATAGGCCTGCACTCGACAGTGCAGCGACCGCCCTCCAAAGCATCGCGCCTCGCGTCGAGGGAACGGATAAGTTCCGATCGGCACGAACCCGCGCGCCAAAACTCGAATTTCACCAAAATTTTCAATGCGACACACCCGGTCAAGTCCTCACGAAGAAAATATTCCTCTTCCCCAAGATCCCAACTCAACATTACAAGCACCGCGTCCGACCTCCTCTGAGAGGGGCGTAGCGCGATCGTCACGGACCTTGGGTGCGGGATGCGGTGGACGCGGTGGGTGCGCTTGACGAGCGTGCGCATCGCGGACGGTGAAAGCGTGTGGTCCTGACGCCCTAGTGGCAGGTGTCCCCTCGCGAAACGCGAAAGCGTTTTTGTGAAAGCGGTGACAAGCAAGCCCAGTCTCGCCGGCGCTCCCTGCAAATGCGCTTCGGCGACAAGCGCCGTCGAATTCACCGATGTCGCGGCCGCCGCCGCATCACGCTCTCCCAATCGTGACGCATTGCGAGGATAGCACGGATCGCGCCATCACCCACTTCACTTCGGCGACCGCAGCCCCGGCGACATCACCCACGCGTTGATGCGCGAGGCGGTTTCGGCCTGGCGGGCCATGCGGATCAGGCGGTCGCGTGCGACGCCGGGCGGCATGACGCGGGCTTCGTCGCGGAGGCGGATCGATTCATCCGCGAGGTGTTGCTCCGGGGATCTGCGCGGGTTGGGAAGGCTGTTCTGCATCACGCTGCTCCATTCCATCCGAAGGCGGGAGCGCAACTGGCGTTCTCGGTCACCGGCAGTGCCGGACATTCGCGCGGTGATGAGCCGAGACTACGCCTGCGGGGTGCGGCCGGACGGTGCACTAGTGAACAGAGCGAAGGAAATCGACTGCGACCATTTGAAGGGAGTTGGCGCCGCGGGGGGCTGGACCCCCGGGAGCTGGCGCCCCCGGGGGGAGTGCACGGCCCTGGCTTTGGGGGCAGGAAATTGCAAGGCCGTGCAGGCCGGTAACCAGCCCGCAGCATCAAGTCGATGCCGCAGCGCTTGTTCCACGGCTGCGGCAACCGTGCGCCAAAAAACGAATTTCGCCAGCAAGTTCAATGCGACACAGCCTGTCCAGTCGTCGCGAAGAAAATATTCCTCTTTCCCGAGACCCCAACTCAGCATTACAAGACCGCGTCCCGCCTCCTCTGAGAGGGGCGTATCGCGATCGTCACGGACGTTGGGTGCGGGATGCGGTGGACGCGAGAAGCGCGCGAGACGAGTGCGCCTCATCGCGGACGGCGAAATCGTGCAGGCCTGACGCCCTAGTGGCAGGTGTCCTCTCGCGAGAGGCGCGAAAGCGCTTCTGCGAAGGCGGTGACAAACAAGCCCAGTCTCGCCGGGGAGAGCACGTATAAGCCGTAAACCAACCGCGCGGGGAACGCCGGGATTGCCCGGCCGTACCTGTGGTCCTACCTCCCGAGCTTTTTGTTGCTCGGGACCCATGGGTGCGTGCTGGCACCCGGCGTTCCCTGCGCCCTCTGCTCAAGAAAGAGGGTCAAGCTACAGCTCAGCTCGGGCCGATCGCGCCGCGAGATGACGCGCGCACGCCCTCTCCCGCTGTCTGACAGGTGAATCGATCCGACCACGACGTGCAGGCGCGGCGCGTGAGAGGATTCTTCTTTGCGTGATGGTGCGCGAAGCAAAATCATCCATCGCACAACGTGTGGAGAGATGATCTGTGCGCCTTCGCCAGGCTTCCGCCTTCGCTAAAGCTACGGCGTGACAAGTCGGCGCGACAAGGCTGGCAATGACGGCGTCGCGATGGTTGTGACAACCCCGCTGACAGCTGTTGCCAATGACAGCGGTGTCATTGCTCTAGCAACGCTCACATCGCGCGAATCCGTATTGACGCGCTGGGAGCGCGTGAAGAAAGCCTTAACGCGCGCGTCTTGCACAACAAAGAAAGCCTCTAAATCACGGCAAAAACGGCTTGTCGCAGTGCTGTTAATCACAACCTCACGCGATCAATCACGAGCGCATGAGGCGCATGCAAAACGCCACGATCTCTTCCAACTCATGGTGTGCAAACAAGCCGTCCGACACGAATGCGATTCGACGCAGGCCAAGCCCGCATCGTCTCGAAGACCGTGAAGGACATCACGGCCGGCACAACTGATTGTGAGGCATGTGCGCCGCACTCTTGGGAAGAAGCCTGGCCGTTCTTACATCACGTCCAAAGAACGACCCCAATAAAGGAATTGGTCAATGCAAGTTCGCGCAGCCGATACGCGCGGAAGACTGGTGCCTGCGCTCGCAACCGCCGCCGTGGCGGTGCTGGCCACGGCAGTCCTCGTCATCCTCGAATTCAACCCGCCCCGCAATGTGCAGGCCGCGGCCGAGCCCGGCATGATCACCTCCGCCGCCGCCAGCCGCGCCGGCGCCACCGTGCTGCCGACCGATCCGGTCACGACCGGCAGCGTGCGGTATCGCTGAGGGCTCATCACCGTCGTCCCGGCGAAGGCCGGGACCCATAACCACTAATGTTTGCCGGTACGCGGAATGTTGCCCCAGCGTCGCACCACATAAGCAGTTGGGGTAATGGGTCCCGGCTCCCGTGCGCAACTGCGCACTAGGCCGGGACGACGGTAAACGTTAGACCGCGCCGCATTTTCGCATCCCTGCCCCGGCGTCTCGTCGCAAGCCCGCCTCCCTCGACCTCACCTAAGCTCTCCCTCGCGAACAACAAAAAACGCCCAGGGAGGCTCACGATGATCTGGAAGGCCATCACGGCAGCACTCGCGCTTGCGCTCGCATCACAAGCGCACGCCGCCGAAAAGAAATATGGCGCTGGCACCAGCGACACCGAGATCAAGCTCGGACAGACCTCGCCATTCTCCGGCGCGGCGTCGGCCTACAGCGTGATCGCGAAGACGCAGGCGGCCTATTTCAAAATGATCAACGACCAGGGCGGCGTGAACGGGCGCAAGATCAATCTGATCACGCTCGACGACGGCTACTCGCCGCCGAAGACCGTGGAGCAGACCCGCAAGCTGGTCGAGCAGGAGGAAGTCGCCGCGATCCTCAATCCGCTGGGCACGCCGACCGGGCTTGCGGTGCGCAAATATCTCAACGACAAGAAAGTGCCGCAGCTGTTCGTCGGCGCCGGCGCCACGCTGTGGGGTGACTATCAGCATTATCCGTGGTCGATCGGCTTCCAGCCGTCGTACCAGGCCGAGACCGCGGTCTACGCCAAATATGTGCTGACCAACAAGCCGGACGCGAAGATCGCGCTGTTCTACCAGAACGACGACGCCGGCAAGGATTACGGCAACGGCTTCAAGAAGGGCTTGGGCGCAGAGAACACCGCCAAGATGGTGGTGGCGGAAACGACCTATGAATCGACTGACCCTACGGTCGACAGCCAGATCGTGAAGCTGAAATCGTCGGGCGCCAACGTGCTGTTCATGCACGCGATCCCCAAGCAGGCGGCGCAGGCGATCAAGAAGATCGGCGAGATCGGCTGGAAGCCGGACCTGTTCTTCCTCGCGGCGACCTCGACCTCGGTGTCCTCGGTGCTGAAGCCCGCCGGCTTCGAATACTCCAGAGACATCATCTCGTCCTACTCGCTGAAGGATCCGAACGATCCGCAATGGAAGGACGATAAGGACGTGATCGCCTGGCAGGACTTCATGAAGAATTATTTCCCGGACGGCAATCTGCAGGACCAGCTGATCGTCTACGGCTATGTGGTGGCGGAGGCGACGGTGCAGGTGTTGAAGCAATGCGGCGACGACCTCACCCATGAGAACATCATGAAGCAGGCTGCCAACCTCGACATCGCGCTGCCGATGTTCCTGCCCGGCATCAAGGTGAAGACCTCGCCGACCGACTACTTCCCGGTCGAGGCGATGCGGCTGCAAAAATTCAACGGCGAGACCTGGCAGCTGTTCGGCGACACGATCGGGAATGATTGAGGGGGTTGTCGAACGGGAGTTGAAGGGAGAATTGTAGAGCGCGAAACCATCCACGTCGTCGTCCCGGCGCAGGCCGGGACCCATTACCCCAACTGGATGGTGTGGCGCGACGCTGGAGCCGCAGCCCGCTGCAACAACAGGCTGCGGTGGTTATGGGTCCCGGCCTTCGCCGGGACGACGATGTGGCTACACTTCCTTCGCCAACAACGACCGGGACGACGAGGAGACTAAACTCCCCGCTCCAGCAACACCCGAAAATCCGCCCGCGCCCGCTGCGCCTCGGCACATGCGGCCTCCGAGGCATCGCCGAGACCAAAATAGCCGTGAATGAGGCCTTCGCCGGAGTGATACGTCACCGGCACACCGGCCGCCTGCAACGCCTTGGCGTAGGCATGGCCCTCGTCGCGCAGCGGGTCGAACCAGGCGGTGGTGACCACAGCCGGCGCGACGCCGGCGAGAGACTTCGCGCGCAGCGGCGAGACGCGCCAGTCGGCGCCCTGCGCGGGATCTGCGAGATAATGCCCCGCGAACCACTGCATCGTCGCACGCGTCAGGAAATAGCCCTCGGCATTCTCGGCACGCGACGGAAATTTCGCGTTCTCGCCCGCATCGGCAAAACTGCCGGCCACGTCGGTGACGGGATAGACCAGCAGCTGCCCGGCGAGCCTGATGCCGGCATCGCGGCAGGCGAGCGCCGTGGTGGCGGCGAGATTGCCGCCCGCGGAATCGCCGGCGACACCGACGCGGGAGAGATCGCCGCCGAATTCGGCGAGGCGCGCGACCACATCGCGGATCGCGGCGAATGCATCCTCGAAAGCGCCGGGAAAGCGCGTCTCCGGCGGGCGGCGGTAATCGACCGAGATCACCACCGCGCCGGTCTCGATCACGAGGTTACGCGCCTGGCGGTCATGGGTCTCGAGATCGCCGGCGACCCAGCCGCCGCCGTGGAAGAAGATCACGGTCGGCGCTGTGCCGCTGCCGTTGCGATAGAGCCGCGCGCCAAGCTTGCCCGCGGCGCCCGCGACCTCGATATCATGCGCCACATCGACCGGCGGCGGCGGCACCGCCTTGCGCGCATCGGCCAGCGCCCGGAGTGAATCGCGGCAGCTCTGCGGCGTCATGGTTGCGGGATCGCGCAGCGGCAGCAGCGGGATGATCTTCTCAATGACGGGATCGAGCGGAAGCGGCATGGGAGTCCTTCTAAGTCGGTGCTTGCAGGTCAGGTGCTTGCAGGTCAGGTCAGATGCTTGGAAAGCGTGCCGGCCTTGATCGCGGCGATCTGCAGCGCGATGAAGCGGCTGTAGATGCGGGCCTGCGAGAACGCGCCGCCGGTAAACCAGAGGCCGGGCTGCGGCGTGCGCGTCCACATGTTGCGCAGCTCCTGCGTCGCATCGTCGAAGCCCCAGACGCGGCCGACGCGCGCTGCGACATCCTCGCCGAACAGTCTGCCAACCAGATGGTCGGGGCCCTTGTAGCCGGTGGCGAGCACGAACAGCTCGGCGGCGAGCGACGTGCCGTCCTTCAGCGCGAGGCCATCGGCGGTGATATCAGCGATGTCGGCGGCCTGGATCAGGCGGACCTTGCCGTCGGCGATCAACTCGGAGCAGCCGACGTTGAAATAATAGCCGCCGCCGCGGGAGCGGAATTTCAGCGGCCAGCCGGTGCCGTCCTCGCCGAATTCGAGCCGGAAGCCGGTGCGCTCCAGCCGCGACAGCAAGGACGCATCGAGCCGCTTGACCTCGTCGGTGATGATCCGGTGCGCGATCTTCATCACCGGCAGCGGCACGCCGGAATTGAGGATGTCGCGCACGTCGGTCGGCGGGCCGTCACCGAGATAGGTCTTGTCGTAGAGCTGCGCCGGCTCGACATTGACCACCATGGTCGGGCTGCGCTGCACCATGGTGACGTCGGCACCGGCGGCATGCAGCTCCTGGCAGATGTCATGCGCGCTGGTGCCGGTGCCGAACACGATAACCGAGCGCCCTGCCCATTCGCGTCCCGCCGCGAACGCGCTGGAGTGCAGCACCTTGCCGCCGAACTGCTCGATGCCGGGGATCACAGGGATATTCGGCGTGCCGCTGACACTGGTCGCGAGCACGATGTGCTTCGGATGCAGCGCGCGCGGTCCATCGCTCCGCTGCAGCGTCACCATCCAGCGCTGCGTCGCATCGTCATATCGCGCGCCTTCGAACGAAGTCCCGGTCCAGAAGTCGAGCTCCATGATGTCGACATAGCTTTCCAGCCAGTTCGCGATCTTGTCCTTCGGGATGTAGTCCGGAAAGGTCGGCGGGAACGGCAGGTAGCGAAACAGATTGACCGGCGTCTTGTTGTGCAGCTTGAGGCCGCGATAGCGCAGCCGCCAATTGTCGCCGATGCGCTGCTGGCGATCGACGATCAGGGCATCGAGCCCGATCCGCTTGCACTCGACGGCGGCCGCGATGCCGGCATGGCCGCCGCCGACGATCAGCACATCGGGCTCGCGGTCGGCATAGGCGCGTGAGGCCTGCCGCTGCTCCAGCCAATCCGGTGCGGCGAAATCGCGCGCGTGGGATTCCTCAGTGGCGTGTTTGGCGCGCGCATCGCAGATGCTGTCGAAGTCAGGCATCGTGGAGAACGTCCACGCCGCGGAATTTCCGCCCCTCTCATGCAACAGGCGGACCGCGCCGGTGCCTGCGCCATTCGATGTGTCGAAGGTAAAAACAGCCTCGATCACTTCGCGTCCGGCCATCACGGCGCGCCGCGGTATCAAGGCACGGTCATCGAGACGAAATCCGCGCGCGTTCGCCGCGGCAGCACGCTGCAACAACTCGGCAATGACGCGCTGTCGCCCGCTGAACGTCGCAAAATGCCAGGAGATGCCGAAGATGTTGCGCCAGTGGCTCTCAGGCGTGAACAGCGCGGAAAGAGCATCAGCGGAGCGGCTGGCGAGCGCCGCATCCAGCGCGCCGATCCAGCGCTCGGCTAACAGTTCAGGCGCGTCCTCTGTAGCCGGGTTCAGTTTGTCCAGCATGATCGTGCTTTCTCGGGAGCAGTTGCCGTCTATCTGACAACATGCCCCCGAAAAGCACAACCATCATGCGACGTGTTGCTGCAGCGACGCCGGCTCGGCCTCGTCGGCGGCGGGCTCGGCCTGTGCCGAAGGCGCCGCGGCGAGTTCCTTCGCAAGCGCAGTAGCGCCGACATAGTCGGTCTTGCCGGTGCCGAGCAGCGGCACCTTGTCGACGACGCGGATGTCGGCAGGCACCGCGAGCTCGGAGGCGCCGACGCTCTTGGCCTGGCGCTGCATCGCGGCGCGGTCGGCATTCCTCTCGGTGGTGAGCAGCACGATGCGTTCGCCCTTGCGCGCGTCGGGGATCGAGACCGCGACCGACATCGCCTGCGGCCACAGCGCGGATGCCATCGTCTCGACCGCCGACAGCGAGACCATCTCGCCCGCGATCTTGGCGAAGCGCTTGGCGCGGCCCTTGATCGCGATGAAGCCCTGCGCGTCGACCGTGACGATGTCGCCGGTATCATGCCAGCCCTCGGGCAACGGCTCGAGCACGCCGGGGTTTTCGGCGCGGAGGTAGCCGAGCATCACGTTCGGCCCCTTCACCGACAGCCGTCCGCCTTCCTCGATGCCGGGGACCGGATCGAGGCGGTATTGCATCAGCGGCGAGATGCGGCCGACGGTACCCTGGCGGTTTGCCATCGGCGTGTTCATTGCCAGCACCGGCGCGGTCTCGGTGACGCCATAGCCCTCGAGAATGCGGATGCCGTAGCGTTCCATGTAGATCTGCCGCGTGCGCTCCTTCACCGCTTCCGCGCCGGCAATGACGAGCCGCAGCGTGCGGAAATCATAGGCATGCGCCGAGCGGGCGTAACCAGTGAGGAAGGTGTCGGTGCCGAACAGGATGGTGGCGCCGGTCTGGTAGATCAGCTCGGGCACGATCCGGTAGTGCAGCGGCGACGGATACATGAAGATCGGGATGCCGCCGAGCAGCGGCATCATCATGCCGCCGGTCAAACCAAACGAGTGGAACACCGGCAGGACGTTGAACACCTTGTCGTTGGCATTGGCATCGACCCGCGCCAGCGCCTGCGCCGCATTGGCGAGGATGTTGCGGTGGGACAGCACGACACCCTTCGGCGTGCCTTCCGAACCCGAGGTGAACAGGATGACCGCGGGATCGTTGGCCTCGCGGGCGACGCGCGGCGCGATGCCGGCGCGGAAGCCTGCGATCTTGTCGGCGAGGCCGATGTCGGCCCTGACATCCTCGAGATAGACGACGCGCGCCTGGCCCGCCATCGCCGTGATCAGCTTGTCGAGCTTGCCCTTCTCGATGAAAGCCTGCGAGGTCAGCACGGTCTTCACCTGCGCCGCCTTCATCGCGGCCAGCACGTTGACCGGACCGGCCGAGAAGTTGAGCATCGCCGGCACGCGGCCGATGGTCTGCAGCGCCATGAACACGACGGCAACGCCGGCCGAGTTCGGCAACAGCACGCCGACGTTCTCGCCGACCGCGGTCCCCTGCTCGAGCTTGCGGCTCAACACCTGCGCGCCGAGGATCAGCTTGCGATAGGTCAGCTTGGTGCCGAGCGCGTCCTCAATGATCGGCTTGCCTGTGTCGCGGTCGCGATAGGCATGGCCGAGGCCCTCGAACAGCGTCTGGTCGAGCATCGCGTTCTGGACCATGGCGTTGATCATGACGTCCTGCAGCGCGGCGCCGGCGGCATTGCGGCGCGCCTTGCCCTTCAGCGACTGGTCGATCGGCAGCTTCACCGGCGGCAGGATCGAGATCGTCACCTTGGGGAACCAGGAACGCTTGATCTCTCCATTCTTGAGATAGCTGAGATGCGAACGCTGGGCGCCCTCGATGCGGACCGGAACGACGACCGCGTCGGCCTTGTCGGCGATCATCGCGGTGCCGTCATAGACCTTCATCAACGAACCGGAGACCGTGATGCGGCCTTCCGGGAAGATCACGACCGGCTCGCCGGCGGCAACCAGCTTGATCAGGTCGCGCGCGGCCAGCGGCTTCGACGGATCCATCGTGTAGTGCTTGATCATCTTCAGGAACGGCTTGGCCCACCACGCCTTGGCGATGCCGGTGTCGACGGCGAAGCTCGCATCGATCGGCAGCATGGCGTGCAGCAGCGGGCCGTCGACCAGGCTGACATGGTTAGGCGCGATCAGCATCCGCGTGCCGGCCGGGGGCAGATTCTCCATGCCGCGCACCTCGAGCCGGAACAGCGCACGGAACAGCAGCGCGCCGAAATCCCGCACGCCTTCCTTGCCCCACTTGTTCAGCACGAACCAGACGGTGCCGAAGCTCGCGATCGCAAGGCCGAAGAAGATCCAGGCGATCGGCAAGCCGGCAGCTTGCAGCGCGCCGACGAACACCGCGCCGGCAACCATGAAGCCTGCCTGCAGGATATTGCCGGCAGCGATGATGCGGGCGCGCTCGGACGGCGCGGTCCAGGCCTGCACGGCGGCAAACGACGGCACCACGAACAGGCCGCCGCCGAACGCGAACAGGAAGAAGTCAGCCAGCATGCGGAAGCCGCCGAACGAGGCCGCGAACGCGGCCGCGGTGACGTCCTTGCCGAGCGAGGTGGTGGCGATCGCCCAGGCGAGGTCGAGGCCGATCACGCCCATCACGATGGCGCCGATCGGCACCAGCGCGAGATTCGGGCGGACATGGCTCAGCTGCGCGGCGAACAGCGAGCCGGCGGCGATGCCGATCGCGAACACGGCGAGGCACAGCGTGACCACGCCCTCGGTGCCGCCGACGCCCTCCTTGATCAGCGCGGGCAGCAGCGACAGCACGATCGCGCCGACCATCCAGAACCAGGACACGATCACCATGCCGTCCCACAGCCGCTGTTCGGCATAGAGCGACTTCAACAGGCGCACGGTCGAGGTCCAGGGATTCTTGGTGATCGGCAGATCCGGCGCGGACGGCTGCGTCACCGGAATGCGCGACGCAAATCCCCAGGACAGCACCGACAGACCCACGACGGCTGCGCAGATCCAGCCCATGTGGCTGGCACCCGCGACGAACATGCCGCCGGCTATGGTGCCGATCAGGATCGCCATGAAGGTT
The DNA here is from genome assembly GCF_054063755.1 of Bradyrhizobium sp. USDA 4341. Taxonomy (NCBI): domain Bacteria; kingdom Pseudomonadati; phylum Pseudomonadota; class Alphaproteobacteria; order Hyphomicrobiales; family Nitrobacteraceae; genus Bradyrhizobium; species Bradyrhizobium sp. USDA 4341. The sequence continues at coordinate 4,942,807 of NZ_JBSSGO010000002.1, forward strand.
GCGCCTTCGACCAGCGCGTTGCCGGTCGCGAGCTCGGAAACCGAGAGCTGGTCGGGCAGCACAGCATATTTCACCGGGCCGAACAGCGCGGCGACGATGCCGAACAGCGCCAGCGCGACGAACAGCAGCGGGATCGAATGGGTGAAGAAGCCGGCTGCGGCAAAGGCCGCGGCGAAGATCTCGAAGAACTTCAGCCGGCGGGCGACGATGGACTTGATGTAGCGGTCGGCGAGCTCGCCGCCGAGTGCCGACAGCACGAAGAACGGAGCGATGAAGATCGCGCCCGCAAGCTGGACCAGCGCAGGCCCCTGCTCGTTGGCGACGCCATACAGCAGCATGATGACCAGCGCGTTCTTCAGCACGTTGTCGTTCAACGCCGAGCAGAACTGCGACCAGAACAGCGGCGCGAAGCGGCGGGACGTCATCAATTCCTTGATCATGACCGGTTCCTTGGGTTAGCGCGCACGGCGCTGGCAGGTCTGCGAATTCGGGTGGCACAGAATGGTGGGCGTGGTGAAAATGACGAAGATCCCGCAGCCTTTAGTCTTTTCCGCAACGTATCGGTTCGAACCAGCGCGGATCGGCCGCGCCGGGCGCCGCGACAATGCCCGGCAGAAATGTACGAGACCTTATCCAGGGTTGTGGTCGATCGACATCGAAACGGGCTCGCGAGGGACATGGTGAGTGCTTCGTTGAGGTTTCGGCGACAATTGCGGAGTGGGCGCGTCAGGTCAGATCATTCAGGCCGCCGAACGGCGACCATCGGCAGTGGCGTGACTTGCGGCGGCTACCCCGCTGGGCCGCCGGGCGCGGCGCGCGCCGATCGGCGCGCCGCTGCTCCAGCACGCCCGCGACGTCGCAGGCGCGGGCGATCCGCTCGATCGGCGCGGTCGCCAGGGCGAAGATGGCGCGGCCAAAGCCCTTCACGAGCTCGATCGCGTCATCGACAAAGGTGGTGGTCAATTGAAGTGCTAGGGTCTGCATGTGAGTGGCCTCCTATACCAACTTGAGCAACGCTCAAATTAGTAGTACGAAAATGAACATTGTTCAAGAAGAATCGCGACGAGACCGGAAAAAACTTCAGCGGCGAGGTCTGCTGATCGAGATCGCGCGCCGATATATTGCAACTAAAGGATTGAGATCATTGAAGGTTCGCGATGTCGCCGAGGCCGCCGGCTGCTCCATCGGCAGCGTCTATAATGAGTTCGGCGACTTCGACGGCCTGATCCTGACCGTGAACCGGGAGACTGTTCAGGCCCTGACCGAGCGGCTCAAGGCAGTCCCGGCCGACGATCCCCTGCGCCAGCTCCACGGGCTTGCGGACGCCTATCTCGGCTTCGCCACCGAGCACGCCAATCTGCTGCGCTCGCTGTTCGAGCACCGGATGGAACACGACCGGCCGTTTCCGGAAGATATCCTGGCGATGGTGATGGATGCCTTCGCGCTGATGCACGCGCCGCTGGTGCGGCTATTGCCCGATCGCGATCCCGACGACGTTGCGCTGCTGTCACGGATGATGTTCTCCGCGGTCCACGGCATCATCTCGCTCGGCCTCGAGGAGCGCATGGTCGCAGTGCCGCCGGAGATGTTGCGCGAGCGGCTCGCGCAGTTCGTCGACACACATCTGGCCGGATTGGGCGTCACGCGCAGCAATCAGGTTTGATTTCGTGCGACACGGCCTGGGTTGGCGAGCGTCCAGAGCGGTTCGAGGAACACAACACCGGTGCCTCCCTCGCGGAAGACGAGCTTGAACTCGATCCGTCCGTCCGCTGTGATGAATGCAGAATGCAGTCCCGCATTGCCGTCATATCGCAAGACGTCATCGAGGACATGTCCGGTGAAGCCTCCGGAAAATCCGGGTCCGGGTACTCGGCTGTGCGGCATCGCCGGCCCATTCACGAGGTAGCCAGTCGCAACACCGTCCCGATCGACATTGGTGACGATCATCATGAATTGGCGGTACGAATTGATCCATCCCTCACCGCTCACCCACACGCCGAGAAAGCGGCGGACATTGTCCGGCACATCGCTAGCCGGCGCGTGAACGCGATAAGCGGGAAGCGGCAGCTGCTTCTCGGCTGCCAGCGCGGTGATCCGCTCAACATCCTGATCCGGCACGATGCCGTGATCTTGCGGCGCAAGCCAGTTCGCCAATTGCGTTAGGGGATGCCACATCCCGTCGGCAATCGGCGACGCAGATGCGAGAGCCACGAAGGCGCTCACCGACAGGCCGGCGACCAGCAACCATCGGGGAAGCCCGGCCAGGCCGGCTGAAACGACACGGCGAGCAGACGTGCTGCGCGGGACACTCTTCGGTCCATGATCGTGCGATGGCGGAATCGGTGCGGCATCGAGCCGGTAGCCTCGGCGAGATAGCGTCTTGATGATGCGGTGGTCGTCATCGTGCAGCTTCAGGCGCAGCTCGCGGATGCATTGGACGAGCGAGTCGTCCGAAACGGCGACGTTGCCCCAGACCGCTTCGTGCAGGTCCTGCTTGGATACCAGCCGTCCAGCATTGCTGGCGAGATGGCGGAGGACCGCGAATGATTTTGGCCGGAGATCAAGCTCGACGCCATCGACGCGGGCGACGCCGCGGGCGAGATCGAGCACAAAGGAATCAAATATCAAAACGGAATCAGTCGCCGGGTTCATAGAGCTCACTCCATGCCCACAGACGGCACCAATCGGAGGAATTTAGCAGGAAATTCGCCGTTCTGTCACTTCTTCATCAGGACTTCCCGGAGGCGAAGCCGATAGTCGTGAACCGGCCCGGCATCATTTCCGGGCACGCCGGAGGTTGACCATGACAAGGACACCGTTTGCCGCACTGGTCGGGGTTGTTCTGGCGCTGGCGGCGATGCAATCGGGACGCGCCCAGGCGCCAGACGTCGTGAAGGTCGGGCTGGTGATGCCATTGACCGGCGTTCTGGGGCCGGTCGGCAAGCAGGCGGTCGCGGGGGCACGGCTCTACATGGCGCAGCACGGCGATATGGTCGCCGGTCGCAAGATCGAATTGATCGTCCGGGACGACGCCAGCGTGCCCGACAATGCCAAGCGTATCGCTCAGGAGCTGATCGTCAACGACAAGGTCGCGATCCTCGGCGGCGGACTGACGCCGAGCGTGCTGGCGCTCGCACCGCTGGTCACCGAGAGCAAGACGGCGACCGTCGTCATGGTATCGGGCACATCGATCGTGACCGAACGATCGCCCTATTTCGTCCGCACCAGCTGGACGCACGCGCAGCAGGCCAGCGTGCTGGCGGATTGGGCGGCCAGGAACGGATCGAGGCGGGCCACCATCATCGCGTCCGACTGGGCACCCGGGCATGAAGCCGCCGGCGTATTTTCGGCAAGCTTCACCGCGGCGGGCGGATCGATCGTCGAAGCGCTGAAAGTGCCGCTGGCCAATCCCGATTTCGCGCCGTTCCTGCAGCGCGCGCGGGACGGCAATCCCGATACCCTGTTCATTTTCGTGCCGGCAAGCCAGGCCGCCATCCTGGCCAAGCAATTTGTCGAGCGCGGGCTGGACAAGAGCGGGATCAAGCTGATCGGCCCCGGCGACATCGCTGACGACGAGGACCTGCCGGGAATGAGCGATGCCATGATCGGCATGATCACGGCCGGATTCTACTCCGCCGCTCATCCATCCGACCTGAACCGCGCCTATGTCGCAGCGTTCCGCAAGGCCAATGCCAACGTCCGTCCGAACTTTATCAGCGTCAGCGCCTATGACGGTATGCATCTGATCTACGAGGCGCTGAAGGCGACCGGCGGCAAGACCAATGGCGACGCACTGATCGAAGCCATGAAGGGCATGGCTTGGGAAAGCCCGCGCGGTCCGATGTCGATCGACCCGAAGACGCGCGATGTCGTCCACGACATCTACATTCGCAAGGTCGAGAGGGTCGGCGGCGAGCTCTACAGCGTCGAGCACGAGACCTTCAAGGCGATCAAGGACCCCGCCAAGGTCGCGAACCAGTAGGCCAGGCGCGAAGCCGGTCGGGCCTGGCGCCGCTCCAACGCGTCAGACCCGGGTCCGGGCGATCGTGCCGGCGACGATCTGCATGGCGACGCCGAGCACCCAGCCCGCCATGATCACCGCGGTCCAGGCGATGTCCGGCTCGCTGCGCAGCACGACGACACCAACCGAGAAGAACGCGACCATGGTCGCGAGGAAGGTGCCGATCGCGCTCAGCAATTCTGCCGTGTCGATCTTGCGCGTCGAGGTCCCGTCTTTCGGATGGAACAGCTTTGGCGGCGTGTCGATGCCGACATAGAATCCGATCGCGCCGCCCAGCATCATGATCAGCAGGAACGCCTGCGACGTCAGCGCCGAGACGCTCGAGCCGACATGGATGGCGACGAACAGACCGCTGGCTGCTCCCGCCAAGGCGAGGCCGAAGCGCTCCAGGATATGGGCAAATTTTCTGACGCGGCTGCGCATTGCTTTGCCTCATCAATGAATTGCACCGCTGGTCAGGCTAGGCCTTTTCGTTACGCCGCGAAAGTCGTCTCGCCTCACATGGCCGCGACCTCGTGACGCTTTTGTGCGCCAGTTCACACCTAACGCGGCACGGAGTCATTAATGATCGATCCAAGGTAGCATTCGATCCGGCCCCTGCTACGCTGCGCCGTCCGCTTCAATCACTTCAGCGAGCGTCTTTCAATGCCGAGCCCGAAGATCATTATCCTGTCCGACGGCACCGGCAACGCCGCCTCCAGCGTCTGGCGCACCAATGTCTGGCGGATTTTCCAGTCGCTGGATTTGCAGGGCAACACGCAGGCCGCCAAGTATGATGACGGCGTCGGAACGTCGTCCTTCGTTCCGCTTGCGCTGCTCGGCGGCGCCTTCGGCTACGGCCTCAAGCGCGATATCCTGGATGCCTACAAATTCATCTGCCGCAACTACGACCACCAGAACGATTCGCAGATCTACCTGTTCGGATTCAGCCGCGGCGCATTCACCGTGCGCACACTCGCCGCACTCATCCTCGATCAAGGCCTGATCGTCGCCGGCACCGAAGCCGAACTGCACGACGGCGCGGCGAAGGCCTATCGCGCGTACCGGGCCGCGGGCTACCACTCGATCTGGCGCATCGAGGTTCTGTTCCGCGCGCTACGCGACTACATTCTTGTGCCGGTGCTGGACCGCCTTCAGCGCAACAAGCCTTATGCGGAGATCGCACGGAAGCCGGTGCCAGCGATCGAGTTCATCGGCATCTGGGACACCGTCGCGGCCTATGGCTTGCCGATCGACGAGATGACACGCGGCATCTCCAACTGGGTGTGGCCGCTCGAGCTGCCGAACCGAATTCTCAGCCCGAAGGTCAAGTGGGCACGGCACGCGCTGGCGCTCGACGACGAGCGCACGACCTTTCATCCGGTGCTCTGGACGGAGCAGGAGCCGGGACAGCCCGCACCGGCCGTGCCGGCAACGATCGATGACGAGCATCTCGTCCAGGTGTGGTTCGTCGGCATGCATGCCAATGTCGGCGGCGGCTATCCGGACGATGCCGTCGCCTTCGTGCCGCTGGCCTGGCTGGTCGACGAAGCCGTCAAGCGCGGGCTCGTGTTCAAGCACGCGCCGATCGCCGACCCCGATGCGATCAAGGCGATCAAGTCTTCCGAGGACAAGGATGGCCGCCTCTACGATTCGCGGGCCGGCCTTGGCTCCTATTACCGATATGGCCCCCGCAAGGTCGCCGACCTCTGCAACGATCCCTATTCCGGCGTCAGCGTGCCGATGCCGAAGATCCACGAAAGCGTGTTCGAGCGGATCGGCAGCGGCGCCAACGCCTATGCCCCGATCGGACTTCCACCAAACTATGTGGTGGTCTCCCGCAGCGGCCAGGTGACACCGCTGGGCTCCACTACGTTTGAAACGCCCACCGGGGCGCCGGCACGTCATGCCGCGCAGGAGAAGCTATGGAATTTCGTCTGGATGCGGCGGATCGCCTACTTCGCCACCTTGGCGGCGTCGCTGCATTTGGCGGCGTTCTGGCTGTTCCACAACCAGCACAAGGAGCACGAATTCAGCTCCCATGTCAGGATGATTTCGGAGCTGGTGCGCTTCGTCGAATCGTTCCTGCCCGCTTCGTTTCATTGGTGGACCGATTGGTACGCCGGCAACCCGGAATGGTTCGCCGGCGGCATCGTCGCCGTTTTCGTGCTGATGGGTGCGGGCAGTTCGCTCAGCGCAGCGATCAGCGACAGGATGCGGATCATCTGGCGCAACCGCGCGAACCCGACGCCGCTCTCGGGGTTCATGCACGATGCGATCTATCGATTCCGTACCAGCGCGGTCTATCAGTGGATCCTCAATGTCGGGAAGCGGCATGTCGTGCCATTCCTGCTCACGGCCTTGCTGGTCTGGTTCGGCGCGACGCTGCTGAGCCATTTCCTGCTCAACGCTTTCGATTCGGCGGGCGCCTTCTGCACCGGGACCGCGGCCGACAAGCTTGTCGCCGTCGACAAGGGCATCCCGCAGGATGCGGCCGACTTTGACACCGGCGCGATCTGTGCGCCGACCGGGCTCAAGGTCCGCACCGGCTTCAAGTACGAGATCGCGATCACGATGTCGGAGCCATGGGAGGACGCCGGACGCGCGGTCACGCCGATCGGATACCGGACCTCGACCATCGAGGGTGCAAAACGCTGGCGCGGATATGCCACGATCTTCCTGCGGCGCATCCTGTTCCGGCCATGGTTCAGGCTGATCGCACGGGTCGGAGAGACCGGCGTCGACGAGTATTTCCTCGATCCTTTGCCGGCGCCGAACACCGACCCGCAGGTCTACAAGGCGAGGTTCACCGCCGATCGCAGCGGCGAGATCTTCCTCTACGTCAACCAGGCCGTCATCGGCCTGCCCTGGATCTACAAATGGTTCTACGGCGATCACAAGGGCACGGCGAAGGTCACGGTGAAGTTGCTTTAGGCAAGCTGCAACCGCGGCGGACCGGTCCGCACGGCGTGATCCATCTGTGATCCAGCCGATAGTTTCGGTTGCATATTTTATACATACTCCTCCTGCTAGACGAGCCGCCAGGCGCCCGGAACGATCCGATGCGACACCTCGGATCTCCTGCGGCGCTGACGCGCCAGGTTCATATCGAGCGGATATTTCTCATCAGTGATTTGGAGGCATCACCATGATTTCCACAATTCAGGCGTTTCCAACCACCGACGGCATCTTCGTGGTTTGGGAAGTCGCGGCAATGATCCCGGACTGCCTCGGCTTTGCGCTCTATCGTCAGCAGCAGGGCAAGAGCGCGACCGTCGTCGACACCTGGGTCGGGTTCGAGGATCAGGTGCAGGGCCACAAGGCGGGAGATCATCGTCCGAGCACCGAATGGCCGGTGCAGAAGACGAACTGGACCGATTTCCTGGCCCCGGCCGATGCGCCGGTCCGCTATGGCGTCGTTCCGGTTCTCAAGGACGGCGCGACCAAGGTGAAGCCCGCCTACAGTGCACCGGCGACATGGACCGACTACGTCTCGGCCACGCCGTCGGGCCCGCTCAAGCCATGGTTCAACCGCGGCACGATCTCGGCACAATGGCTGTCGCGCGCGATCGGTACTACGCCGAAAGCCTCCCAGACGCTGGAGAAGGCGATCTCCACCAAGGGCAACAAGATCCGCGACTTCCTCAAGGGCGAGCTTGGCGCGCGCCTCCTTGCCCTGCTGGCCGGGGCCAAGAAGGATAAAGTCGACGTCTATGTCGCGCTTTACGAGCTCAACGATCCCGAATTGATCGCCGCGCTGACTGCGCTGAAGGGCAAGGCCCACGTCGTGCTCGGCAACAGCACCGGCAAGTCCGACGCCACCGCAAAGGAGACCGAGAAGAACGCCGGCGTGCTGAAGAAGGCGGGCGTCGACATCGTCCGCCGCAAGATCGCACCGAGCCGCTACGCCCACAACAAGTTCGCGGTGTTCTGCGACGGCGTGCAGACACCGAAAGTGGTCTGGACCGGCAGCACCAACTGGACCCGGACCGGATTATGCACCCAGAACAACAATGGGCTCGAGATCACCGACGACAAGATCGCGGCGGCCTATCACGAGCATTGGAAGGCGATCTACGCCGACGGCAGCAAGTCGCCGAAGGCGCTGGCCGTCGCCGGCGATCACGAATGGCCATTCACGATCGGCAACTCGAACGTCAGCGTCTGGTTCACGCCGACCACCAAGAGCGGCGATCTCAAGGAAGCGACCAAGATGATCGAGGACGCCGAGCATGGCGCGGTGTGCCTGATGCTCAATCCCGGCAACAAGGGCCTGCTCGGCCCGATCCTGCAGAAGGCGCAGGACAAGAATCTCTATGTACGCGGGGTGCTCAACAATTTCCCGGCGCAGGGCAAGGACAGTCCGAAGGATCAACTGCAACTGCTGGCCGGCAGCGGCCAGCAACAGGTCTTCAAGGGCAAGCAGATTGCCGACGTGATCCGGCCCGCCGGCATCGACAAGACCGCCGACTGGTGGCAGCACCAGATCAAGAACACCGGAAAATTCATGATCGCCGTGCACAGCAAGGTGATCGTGCTGGACCCGGCCGGCAAGAACCCGGTGGTCATGACCGGCTCGCACAATTTCTCCGACCGCGCCAGCACCAAGAACGACGACAACCTCGTCATCATCAGAGGCGACTCACAGCTGGCGCTGACCTACGCCGCGCGCATCGTCAGCATCTACGGCCAGTATCGCTGGCAGGCCTGGCGCAACACGCCGGAAGGCCAGAAGGACAAGGGTCTGAAGCGCAGCGACACGTGGCTGAGCAGCCGCATCGGCAAGGGCTGGGCGCAAATCGAAACCCGGTTCTGGCTCGGCACGCCCTGAGGCCGGCGATCCGTCATGACATACGGGGCAGCGGTAACGCTGCCCCGTATTGTCCTCACCGTGAAGCCTACGCCGCGCGGCCGACCGAGGCGTCGAGGTGCTTCAGCTTCGGCAAGACCTCCTGCTTCAGCAGCCGCAGCGAATTGTGCCAGGCTTCGGGCTTGTGCTTGTAGTCGAAACCGAACACCAGCAGCACGCCGAAGCCGCCGACCTCCTGATAGATCTTCTCGATCTTCTCGGTGACGGTCGCGGGCGAGCCGACGATCCAGTTGTTGCGGGCGCAATACTCGACCGTGACGTCGCTGTCGGGCACGTCGGGCGACGCTTTCAAATAATCCTTGAAGCCAAAGTGGCCGAGCAGCGGCAGGAAATACTCGCCCATCATCCGGCCCATCATATCGCCGGTCGAGAGCTTCCATGCCTCCTCGTCGGTGTCGGCGACGAAGACTTCGCGCACCATCCGCCAATCCCTGCGGCTCGGCTTGCGGCCGGTCTTGGCCGCGCCGGCTTCCACCGAGTCCCAGTGACTGCCGACATAGGCGGGGTTGAGGTTCAGGCTCATCGGGATGAAGCCACGCTCGCCTGCGAGCTTGAGCGTATCCGAATTCTTCGACAGGCCCGCGACGCCGATCGGCGGATGCGGTGCTTGCTGCGGCTTGATGTGCGGTTTGAGGAAATCGAACATCGTGTCCGGCTTGGTCACCGTCCAGAACTTGCCCTTGTGGGTCCACGGAGCCGGCTCGGTCCACATCTTCAGGATGATTTCGAGCGCCTCGCGGGTCATGTCGCGGTTCTGGCCCGACATGCCGTCGACATTGAACATTGCCCAGTCGCTCGGCAGGCCGGAGGCGGCGACGCCGAAATTCAATCGTCCGTTCGAGAGGTGATCGAGCATCGCGACGCGGTTCGCGAGTTCAGCCGGATGATGATACGGCAAGAGGAAGCCGCCGGGTCCGATGCGGATATTCTTGGTCTGCAGCAGCGCCTGCGCGATCAGCAGATCCGGCGAAGGATGCGGCTCCCAGGGCGCGGTGTGGTGCTCGCCGATCCAGGCTTCCTGATAGCCGAGCTCGTCCAGCCACCGCAGCACCTGCAGGTCCCAGTCGTGGCCCTCCTTCAGTCCGCACTCCGGCGGATGCGACGGCATCGCGAAGTATCCGAGTTCCATGGGTTTCCTCTCTTTGTTCGATGCATGTCTTCCGCACGCGCTCCGGAGAGTACCTGCCCCGGCTACGGCAGAACAATGGCTTTGTCGCATGCCGCCCGGCCGGGAATTACGCGTAAGGCGTCCCCTTCAGCATGATCGCGATACCCGAAAAGCCGCGCTCCATGATCCGCAGGAAGGCCTCGCGTGTCGAGGCCGCCGATCGGCGCGCCTTGTGCTCGCGAAGCCCTTCCGCATAGGCGACGGTCACGGCGGTGACCACCATCGACGCGGCGAGCCGGGCATCGGCATCGGCGAGCGGCCGCTTGATGGCGCCCGCCAGCACTGTTGCAAGATCATCGATCAACTCGTCGCGCATCTCGCGCGCCCGCGCCGAGAGCGCGGGACTCTCGGCGACGGTGCGCCAGAATTTTCCCGTTGCATCGGTGAATTTCGCGAACGGATGCGCCCGGTCCGCCAGACTCTGCACCAGCTTGTGCAGCGTCATCAGCGGCGCTTCGCCGGGCGGTCGCTCGGCAAAGGCGGCCTTCAGAATCTGGCGGCTTTCCTCCTCACGGTCGAAGAACAGATCTTCCTTGCGCGGAAAGTAATTGAACACCGTCATCCGGGAGACCTCGGCGGCCTCGGCAATTTCGGCCACCGAGACATTGTCGAAGCCGCGCGCCACGAACAGCTCGGTGGCGACGTCCGAGATCGCCTGGCGCGTCGCTTCCTTCTTCCGCTCCCGCAATCCGTCTCGATTTGACATGGAAGAATTTGTACCATACAAAATATTATACTGAGTACAATTTGTGGTGACGACTTGACGCGTGAACGGACGGATGTGGTTGTGGTCGGCGCCGGACCGACCGGATTGCTGCTGGCGATCGAACTGACCCTGGGCGGCGCCGACGTGATCGTGATCGAGCGGCTGGCGGAGCCTGACCAGACCATCAAGGCCGGCGCGATCGGAGCCCTCGCGGGCGAGGCGCTGGAGCGCCGCGGCCTTGCCGAGGCGATGAATGCGGTCGAGCGCAGCATGGCGGACAGCATGTCCAGGCTCATGAAGAGTGCCGACGGCAAGTCGGAGCTGCCGTTCAAGAAGTTCGGCGGGCACTTCTCCGGCATCTTCGGGATCGACCAGACGCGTCAGCGCGAGCCGGACCGGCGGTTGCGCGGCGTGAACCAGCAGGCCCTGGAGAAAATGCTCGGCGAGCGCGCCCAGGTACTGGGTATCGCGATCAAGCGCGGCTGCGAGCTGACCGATTTCGAGGATACCGGAGACGGCGTCCTGACGAGGGCAAGGGGCGGGTCCGGCGATGTCGAGCTGCACGCTGCGTATCTTGTCGGCTGCGACGGCGGACGCAGCGCGGTGCGCAAGCGCGCGGGCTTCGACTTCCCCGGCACCGAACCGACCCTCACCGGACACCAGGCCATCGTCGACCTCGATCATCCGGATCGTCTGCTCCCGGTCGGCTGGCGGCGGACGCCCGTCGGCATGATGGCCTATGGACCGATTCCCGGCCGGGTGTTCATGGCCGAGTTCGACGGACCGCCGGCCGATCGCAGCGCGCCCGTGACGCGCGACGAGATCGAGACCACCCTGCGCCGGATCAGCGGTGTCGATGTTCGTGTCACCGCCGTCAAGACCGCCACCCGCTTCACCGACAATGCGCGGCAGGCCGACAGCTATCGCAGGGGCCGCGTGCTGCTGGCGGGCGACGCGGCGCATGTGCACTCGCCGTTCGGCGGGCAAGGCCTTAATCTCGGCCTGCTCGATGCGGCCAATCTCGGCTGGAAGCTCGCAGCAGTCGTCTGCGATCGCGTGCCGGAAAGCCTGCTCGACAGCTACACGGCAGAGCGGCATCCGATCGCGGCCAAGGTGCTCGCCAACACCCGCGCCCAGGTTGCGCTGATGCGGCCTGACGTCATGACGGACGCCCTGCGCGATATCGTCGCCGACCTGATGAGCGGCGACGAGGGCACCCGCTACTTCGGCGAGATGATCAGCGGCATCAAGATCCGTTACGACCTCGGCAGCGATCATGCATCAGTCGGCCGGCTCTCCGGCAATTTCGCGCTCGGCGACGACGGCGCGGAAACAACGCTGTTCGATCAGATGGAAGACGGCAGGGCCGTGCTGGTCGATGCAACGGGCGGCACCGCGTCAGCAATCGCGGCTCGCTGGGACATGTTCGTACGATGCGTACCAAGGCGCGCCGGCCCGTCGCTGCTGATCCGCCCCGATGCCTGCATCGCCTGGGCCGCCGACGGCGAGGACTTGGCGGGCCTCGACGCCGCGCTGACGCGCTGGTTCGGACCCGCCACGCATTGACCTCGCAGGCGAGACGGTGCGTCAGCGCGTCCCGAACGTGGTCTTGCCGAACAGCGCCTTCTGCGTCGAGGGCTGCGAGCGCCAGTATTGCGGCGGCGCGCTCACCTCACCGCCGAGTTCGGCGGCGGCGTGCCAGCCCCAGCGCGGGTCGTAGAGCATGCCGCGAGCGAGCGCGATCATGTCGGCCTTGCCTGAGGTAACGATCTCCTCGGCCTGCTTCGCTTCGGTGATCAGGCCGACAGCCATAGTGGTGACGCCGGTCGCCTCCTTCACCGCCTGCGCCGCCGGCACCTGGTAGCCCGGACCGAGCGGAATCTTCTGCAGCGGCGACACGCCGCCGGAGGAGACGTCCATCCAGTCGACGCCACGCTTCATCAGCTCCTTGGCAAATTCGATGGTCTGCGCGAGATCCCAGGCACCCTCGACCCAGTCGGTCGCCGACACCCGCATGCCGATCGGCTTGTAATCCGGGAATGCAGCGCGCACCGCGTCGAACACTTCCAGCGGGAAGCGCATGCGGTTTTCGAGCGAACCGCCATAGCGGTCGGTCCGCTTGTTGGCGATCGGCGACAGGAACTGGTGCAGCAGATAACCATGTGCGCCGTGCAGCTCGAGCGCGTCGATGCCGAGCCGGTCGGCGCGCTTCGCTGACGCGACAAAGGCCTCGCGAATGCGCTTCAGGCCGGCGTCATCGAGCGCCAGCGGCGGCGCCTCGCTCTCCTTGTGTGGGACATCAGATGGCCCAACCGTCTGCCAGCCGCCTTCGGCGATCGGGATCAATTGCCCGCCCTCCCATGGACGCTGGCTCGAAGCCTTGCGGCCGGCATGGGCGAGTTGCATCGCGACTGCCGCCTTCGAATGCTTGCGCACCGAGGCCAGGATCGGCTTCAGCGCCGCCTCATTGGCATCGCTGTAGAGACCGAGGCAGCCCGGCGTGATCCGCCCGATATCCTCGACATGGGTGGCCTCGATGCAGAACATCGCGGCACCCGACAGCGCCAGCATGTTGATGTGGGTGAAGTGCCAATCATTGGCGGAGCCGTCGATGGCCGAATACTGGCACATCGGCGAGACCATGATCCGGTTGGAGAGCTTGAGGCTGCGCAGTTCGATCGGGGAAAACAGGGTGCTCATGCGAGGCGTATCCGGGATCGGGGAAAGGGCCACCATAAGATAGAGGCGGCCGCCGCGATCACCAACTGCCGCCGTCGCCGAACGGGCCGGGGCAGATCAGCAATGCGATAACGGTGGCCCGCAGGCCGGCGCCTCAGTCCACAAGCGTGAATTGCAGCAGCAAATTGCGCTGGATCAGGGAGAAATTGTCGTCGGAGATCATGGTCAGCACGGTCTCGCCCTCCGCCGTGACATGGGCGTCGATGCCTTCCATGTTGTCGATCTCGTTGCCGAGATCGGCATTGAAGATCGCCGGACCATCGACGACGGCGCCGGGCGCGATATCAGACAAAGCGAGGCGGCGGATGCGAATGCCGGCGCCGCCGAGCCAGGAGAATTTCCGCTCGAGGATCAGCAGATCGCCCGACGGCAGCAGGACCGCGTCGCTGATGTCGAAGTTCTCGGTGCGGCGGACGCTGAACTGGCCCGGCGTCTTGCCGCCGACCAGGAAGGCGATCAGGTTGCCGCCGGCATCGAGCCCGCGTTCGGAAAGCGCGATCAGCGTACCGGCCAGCGGCTGGCTCGCCGGTGTGGCTTTGGGCATGACCTTAGGCACGAAGACGAGCGCCTCGAGCCCCTTGTTGATGGGCAGCTTGCGCGCCGCCGTGGGCAGCGGCACCACCTCGCCGCGCGCGCGGGTGAAGCCCTTGGCGAAATCGTAGCGCAGCACCTGGTTGACCCGCTCGAGCCCGACATAGGCAATGGAGCCGTCGAGCGCGAGCGATTCCGAATCATACCAGCCGCGGGTGGCGGTGATCGGTTTGCCGTGGGCGTCGAGCAGTGGCGCCGCCTCGACATCGTCGAGCCCGGCCATCTCCCGGCCGCGATAGACGATGCGGCCGGTGAACCAGGTGCCCTGGTCGCTGACCGCGATGAAGCGCTCGCCTTTGGCATCGAGCCGCAGCGCGGACAGGCCGCCGAAGCCGGAGAATGACGAGGTCAGGATCAGGCCGCTGCGATATTCCAGCGCGCCAAACCGCACCCGCGCGCGATCGCGGATATCGAACGACGGCAGCGGCCGTGCGTTGACCTCAACCGCTGCGGGTTCGTCGACGCGGTGACGGCCCGGCCTGCCGGGCGGTCCCGGCGTCAGCGCCGGCTGGCTCGCGCCTTGTGCCTGCGCGAGGCGCGGCAATGCCGCGGCCGACAGCCCCGCCGCCACATCTCTCAGGAAATGGCGGCGGCTAACGGGTGAGCGCATGTCTCACGAGTGGAGGCGGCGCCGCGTGCCCGGTGCGGGTGCCGAGCCGTGGGTCTCGCTGAACAGCTCGGCGAGCTTTTCGGTGATGGCGCCGCCAAGCTCTTCTGCATCCACGATGGTGACGGCGCGGCGATAATAACGCGTCACGTCATGACCGATGCCGATCGCAATCAGCTCGACCGGCGAGCGGGTCTCGATCTCCTCGATGATGTGGCGCAGGTGCCGCTCGAGATAGTTGCCGGGATTGACCGACAACGTGGAATCGTCGACCGGCGCGCCGTCGGAAATCATCATCAGGATGCGGCGCTGCTCAGGACGCGCGAGCAAGCGCTTGTGCGCCCAGTCGAGCGCCTCGCCGTCGATGTTCTCCTTGAGCAGGCCCTCGCGCATCATCAGGCCGAGATTCTTGCGCGCGCGACGCCACGGTGCGTCGGCCGACTTGTAGATGATGTGGCGCAGATCGTTGAGGCGGCCGGGATTAGCCGGCTTGCCTGCGGCAAGCCACGCCTCGCGCGCCTGCCCGCCCTTCCAGGCGCGGGTGGTGAAGCCCAGGATCTCGACCTTGACGCCGCAGCGCTCCAGCGTGCGCGCCAGGATGTCGGCGCAGGTGGCGGCAACCGTGATCGGACGACCGCGCATCGAGCCGGAGTTGTCCAGCAGCAGCGTCACCACAGTGTCGCGGAAGGTCGCCTCCTTCTCGTGCATGAAGGACAGCGGATGATAGGGATCGGTGACGACGCGCGACAGCCGCGCCGGATCGAGGATGCCTTCCTCGAGATCGAAATCCCAGGCGCGGTTCTGCTGCGCCATCAGGCGGCGCTGCAGGCGGTTGGCGAGCCGCGCCACGATGCCCTGCAGATGTGCGAGCTGCTTGTCGAGATAGGAGCGCAGCCGCTCGAGCTCGTCGTGATCGCAGAGATCTTCCGCGGCGATCACCTCGTCGAACTTCGGCGCAAACGCGTGATATTCCGGACCACGCGGCTCGTTCTGGCCGCGCGAATTCGGCCGGGTCGCCTCGCCCGGCGTCTCGTCGTCGCCGAGCTCGCCGTCGTCGAACGTGTCTGACGTGGAGGCCTGCGCGCTCTCCATCGCGCTTTCGCTCATCTCTTCCGCGCTCGTCTGGGCCTGGTCGGCGCTCATCTCCTGCGCGGCGTCGGAATCGGGCGAACCCTCGGCACCGGACTGATCGTTCTCGCCGTCCTGGTTCTCGTCCTGGTCATCGTCGTCGTCGGAATCCATGTTGCGGTCGTCGCCGAGATCGAGCGCCGACAGCAGATCATGGACCATGTCACCGAACCTCGCCTGGTCCTCGGTGAAACGGCTGAGCTGGTCGAGCCGCGAGCCGATCTTGTCCTCCAGCGTCGGACGCCAGAGATCGACCATCTTCTTGGCGGCCGCGGGCGGCGCCATGCCGGTCAGGCGTTCGCGCACCAGCATCGCCAGCGCATCCGACAGCGGCGCATCGGCGCGGTCGGTGATCTCGTCATACTTGCCGCGGTGGAAATGATCGTCGAGCATCGCGGTGAGGTTCTTTGCAACGCCGGCCATCCGGCGCGAGCCGATCGCCTCGACACGCGCCTGCTCGACCGCCTCGAACACGCCGCGCGCCTGCGGATTGCCCGGCATCAGCTTGCGATGCACCTTGGGATCGTGACAGGCGATCTTGAGCGCGATCGAGTCGGCGTGGCCGCGCACGATCGCCGCATCGCGCTTGGTCATCTTGCGCGCCGGCTCCGGCAGCCGCGCCTTGCCGGGCGCAAGCCCCGGCCGCTCGGCGGCAAAGGTGACCTCGAGCTCCGGCTTCTTGGCGATCGCCTTCAGGCACGCCGACACCGAGCGCTTGAACGGCTCGGTCGGCGCTTCCTTCGATCCGGGACGGAATTTGATATTGGAGGTTGTCATAGCGATTTCGTAAACCAGTGGCGCGTGACGCCGCCGGGATACCCCTCAATCGAACCGAACTCTTTATATCCATTGGCGCGGTAGAAGCCCGGCGCCTGGAAGCTCATCGTATCCAGATAGGATCGCGTCGCTCCGAAACGCCGCGCCTCGTCTTCGATCGCGTTGATCAGCTTCGCGCCAAAGCCCTTGTTGCGAAACTTCTGCTCCATCCAGAACAGCTGGATGAACAACACCGCGGTCCAGACCTCGCCGACGATGCCGCCGACGATCTCGTCGCCTTGCCGCAGCGAGATGGCGAAGCGCTTGTACTTCTGCTTCCCCATCTTCTCGTGGTTGTAGCGGAGCAATCCGCCGAGCACTGCTTTCTTCGTCTGTGTGACTGTGCGCTCGACGGAGATTTTCGGCATGGACTAGCTGAGCGCCACGTTGACCGAGGATTCCGGCAACTCGACGTTGAAGCAGCGCTGGTAGAACTCGGCGACCAGCGGCCGCTCCAGCTCGTCACACTTGTTGAGGAAGGTGACGCGGAACGCGAAGCCGATGTCGTTGAAGATGTCGGCGTTCTCGGCCCAGGTGATCACCGTGCGCGGGCTCATCACCGTCGACAGGTCGCCATTGGCGAACGCGTTGCGGGTGAGATCCGCCAGCCGCACCATCTTGTTGACGATGTCGCGGCCCTCCTGGGTGCGATAGTGCTTCGCCTTCGCCAGCACGATCTCCACTTCCTCGTCATGGGCGAGGTAGTTCAGCGTGGTGACGATCGACCAGCGGTCCATCTGGCCCTGGTTGATCTGCTGGGTGCCGTGATAGAGGCCCGAAGTGTCGCCGAGGCCGACCGTGTTGGCGGTCGAGAACAGGCGGAACGCCGGGTGCGGCTTGATTACCTTGTTCTGGTCGAGCAGCGTCAGGCGGCCGGAGACTTCCAGCACGCGCTGAATCACGAACATCACGTCCGGACGGCCGGCATCGTATTCGTCGAACACCAGCGCGATGTTGTGCTGCAGCGCCCAGGGCAGGATGCCGTCGCGGAATTCCGTGACCTGCTTGCCCTCCTTGACCACGATGGCATCCTTGCCGACGAGATCGATACGGCTGATATGGCTGTCGAGGTTGACGCGCACGCAGGGCCAGTTGAGGCGGGCCGCAACCTGCTCGATGTGAGTCGATTTGCCGGTGCCGTGATAGCCGGTGACCATCACGCGGCGGTTCCTGGCAAAACCGGCGAGGATCGCGAGCGTGGTGGCGCGGTCGAAGCGATAGTCGCTGTCGACTTCCGGCACATGCGGATCGACTGCGGAATAGGCGGGAACTTCCAGATCGCTATCGATCCCGAAGACCTGCCGAACCGACACCTTCATGTCGGGCAACCCGACGGGTTCTTGCGCTTTGGTCTGGACGGCCGTCGTCATTCATCCTCCGAGGTCCCGGGCATTCCCGAAACCAGATTTAGGTCATTTGGCTGCGGATGGGGTGCTACGCACAAGCCTAGCAGAGAGCATCGGCCGGCAGAAGCCCACGGGCAAATCAAAGTTCCGTTGTTGTATCATAAAGATAGGCGCGAAACTCGGTTTTTGGAAGGCTGCTCTGCAAATCCCGCCGTACTTTCGCCGCAGCGCCACGGCGGCTTGTCCGCAGGCACTTTTCAGCCCGGCGGGGAGTTGTTAGCTCTCGGACCTGTTTCACCGCACCCAGGGATTCTGTGACTTCATTCCTCGACCCATTGATCGCGTTCGTTTCGGCCCATGCTTGGCTCGCCTATCTGACGTTGTTTCTGGCCGCCCTGCTGGAAGCTGTCCCGGTGGTCGGCTCCCTGGTGCCGGGCTCGACCATCATCCTGGCGCTGAGCGCGCTGGTCCCGGGCGGCGAATTGAAGCTCGTGCCGGTGCTCGCCGCCGCGGCCGCCGGCGCGATGCTCGGCGACGGCACGGCCTATCTGATCGGCCATCGCAGCCAGCGCGAGATCCTGTCGGCCTGGCCGCTCTCCAATTACCCGCGCGTGGTCGCGCAGAGCGAGGCCTTCTTCAACCGCTGGGGCGTGCTCGCGGTGTTCTTCGCCCGCTTCGTGCCGCCGATTCGCGCCTTTGTGCCGATCACCGCCGGCGCGCTCGACATGCCGCCGGCGCGCTTCTACGCGATCAACATCCCCGCGATCCTGCTCTGGGCACCGGCGCATGTGTTGCCCGGCGTGCTCGCCGTCACCGCGCTGCACGACTATGCCGGCCTGCCGCATCATCAACATGTCGGCAAGCACCTGTGGATGTTCGCGGTCGCGGGCGCCGCCGTCATCCTGTCGCTGGCGATCTGGACCATCCGCCGCCGGCATGGCGGCGGACTGATCGAACCGGCCAAGCCGGCGAAATAGCTAGAGGCTGCTGGTGGTCCCGCCACGCCCGGGCGCCGGCCCGACATAACGCGCGCGGGGCCGAATCAGCTTGCCGAGCTGAAGCTGCTCACTGGCATGCGCGATCCAGCCGACGCTGCGGGCCATCGCAAACAGCGCGAGCTCGCTCCCCGCCGGCATTCGCAGCGCATGCACCAGCACCGCCAGCGCGTAGTCGATGTTGACGAACTCGCCGGTTGCTTCCGCGATCCTATCAGGCACTTCCCTGGTGAATTTGCGCGGCGCGCCGGCCCGCGTCAGCGCCTCGAGCAGCGAGATCGCGCGCGGATCGCCCTTCTTGTAGACCCCGTGCCCGAAGCCGGCGAAGCGCTCGCCGAGCGCAACCCGCTCGCGGACCACAGGCGCAACGTCATTGTCGATCATGGTCTTGACCAGGCGCGAGGCGAGCACGCCGGCACCGCCATGCATCGGCCCCTTCAGCGCGACGAGACCCGCAATCACCGAGTCGTACAGATTGAGCCCGGTCGATGCCGCGCAGCGCGCCGTGAAGGTCGAGGCGTTCAATTCGTGATCCGCGAGCAGCACCAGCGCGCGGCGAATCAGGTCGGGCGCGTGCTTGTTGTCCGGTGTCCAGACCCGCGCCACCTGCTCATGCAGCGGCTCGGCCGATGGCACGGCGTTCAGCATGGTCGCAACCAGCAGCCGCAGGATGCGCCCGCCGACCATCGCGCGGCCATCGGGCGCGCGGGTGAAGGCGCCGGGATCGGCACTCGCCGCCAGCGCCAGCACGGCGACCGTGCGGTCGATCGGCTGGGCGCGGCGCGCGGCCTCGGCGATCGCGCGCATTTCATCCGAGACATACGGGCAATTGTCCGACGCGAACGGATCGACGCCGGTGACGTCCCACAGCAGCGTCGCGGTGTGCTCCAGCGTGTCGCGCTGGGCGAGATCGACGCAGTTCACGCCGCGATAGATCGGGCCCTGCTCGGTGATGGTCGCGATCGCCGAATCCATCACGGGCAAGTCGGCATCGAAATTGCGAAAGCCGCGCGGCTCCGGTGACGGCACGCGGCGCTCCTTCAACCCCCTGATGTCCTCGGCGCGGTAGCGGTGGCTGCGCGAGTCCGGCGACGGCTCGGAGCGGATCAGGCCGCGGCTGACATAGGCGTAAAGCGTCGCCGGCGAGATCGCGAGCTCCGCGGCGGCCTCGCGGGCGGAGAGGTAAAGCTCGGCGGATTTTTTCATATTGATTTATATAATCAAGATTGATCAACTCGTCGAGAGGCCCGACCTTCAAGGTGTGAAGCAAGGAGATCGGGCCATGAACATGATTCTCACCAAGAGCCAGATCGGTCTGGACGGCGTTCCCGCCGCCGAGACCGTGTTGAGCCATGTCGACGGCGAGCGCGGCGAGTTGATCATCGCCGGCGAGCACGTCGCCAACCTCGCGGACAAGTCGAGCTTCGAGGGCGTCACGGCGCGGCTGTGGAACGGCGCCACCGGCAAGTCGCTGAGCGAAGCCAATGTCCGCGCCAGCCTCGGCGCCGCCCGCGAACGCGCCTTTGCGCGGCTGCCGGACCTGCTGCCGGCGACGCGCGGCATGTCGATCGTCGACGGCTTCCGGGCCGCGATCGCAGGCCTCCGCGGCGAGAACGGGCTGGAGCACGAGGCGACCATCGTCGGCGCCTTCCCGGTGATCGCGGGCGCCCTGGTGCAGCACGCCAAGGGACATGCCCCGATCGCGCCGGACCCGAACGCCAGCCACGCCGCCGACACGCTGCGGATGCTGCGGGGGCGCAAAGTCGAGCCGCGCGAGGTCACAGCCCTCGATGCCTATTTCGTCACCGTCTGCGACCACGGCATGAATGCGTCGACCTTCACCACGCGGGTGATCGCATCGACCCAGGCCGATCTGTTCGCGGCGATCACCGGCGGCTACTGCGCGCTGACCGGTCCGCTGCATGGCGGCGCGCCGGAGCCGGTGCTGGAGATGCTGGATGCGATCGGCACGCGCGAGCGTATCAAGCCCTGGGTCGACGGCGCGCTGGCGCATGGCGAACGGCTGATGGGCTTTGGTCATCGCGTCTATCGCGTGCGTGACCCGCGCGCCGATGTGCTGAAGGTCGCGATCGAGCGCCTGGAGGCCAGCGGCGCCGACCTGCCGTTTGCCGGCGAGGTCGAGGCCTATGTCCGCGCAGCCCTGCGCAAGAAGAACCCGGAGCGGCCGCTCGAGACCAATGTCGAGTTCTTCACCGCGATCCTGCTCGATGGGCTGGAAATCCCGCGGCAGGCGTTCACGCCGATCTTTGCGGTGGCCCGCGCCGCCGGCTGGACTGCGCACGCGCTGGAGCAGCGGCGCACCGGACGGTTGATCCGGCCGAGCTCGTCCTATGTCGGCGCAGTGCCGAAGGGTTAAGTGACAAGCGAACAAACCGTAGCCCGGATGGAGCGCAGCGAAATCCGGGAACGGCGTGACCGCGGATAGAGGGGTCCCGGATTGCGCTTCGCTTCATCCGGGCTACAAAACTGCATCGTCGGACGATGGCGGACCCACAGATTCCGCCGTCGTCCCTGCGAAAGCAGGGAGATGGAGTCACGTTTGAAGTGCAACGATTGATTTGAGTTTGGAGAATGCCTCGGCGGGTGTCTTGAAGTCCAGGCATTTGCGTGGGGTATCGTTAAGGCGCTGAGCGAGGCGCCTGAGGGCGGCTGCCGTGATGAACTTGAGGTCAGTTTTGCGTGGCAGAGAGCGTCGTAAGCGCCCGATGGAGTTTTCCACGCCGCCTTTTTGCCAGGGACTATGGGGATCGCAGAAGAAGGTTTGGACGCCGAGGGCGTTGTGAAGCCTGTGATGCTCGGCGAACTCGGTTCCGTTGTCGAAGCTGATGGTTTTACGGATCGCCTGTGGAAGCTTGCCAAGTTGACGGGCGATGGTCCGAGCGGTGAGGACAGCTTTCCGATCGAGTGGATGCAGCACGATGCTGAAGCGAGTTTGTCGCTCGTGGAGAACCAGCAATCCTTGGCCATATCGCGCGAACAGCATGAAGTCGGCTTCCCAATGACCCGGCGTCCCGCGGCCTTTGACCTCGGAGGGTCGTTCATCGATCGAGCGCCGTTGTTTAATGAAGCTGGCAGGGCTGCCGCCTGGGCGTCGCCGGCGCCCTCGTCTGAGTTTATGGCACGGCAGCAGGCGGTGCCAGTAATCCTTCTGGGCCGTACGATGATAGATGAAACGATAGATTGACTCGTGGCTGATCATGACGCGACCATGTTCTCGCGCCAGTCGACCAGCGATCTGCTCCGGCGAATGTCCCATCGCAAGGCTTTTGCCGACGCAGTCCCGCAGGGCCGGCTGGCGCGCCAGCTTGAAGCGGCCATCCTGCCGTCGCCGACGTTCGGCCAATTGTTGAGCCCGGACAGGTTCGTAACCGCCCTTCCAGACCTTGGTAGGCCGCGAGTTGCGCTCCAGCTCCCGACTTATCGTCGACGTCGCGCGGTCAAGCGCAGACGCAATATCGTTTTGAGATTTACCGCCTGCATGCAGGCGGTAAATCTCAACGCGCTCTTCAAGGCTGAGCTGGCCATAACATTGTCCCATCGCCACAACACCCTAGCAGGTGTTGCACTTGTGTCGTGAACCCAAGGGACCCATACGCCGCGGCCTATCAATCGGGCGATGGGTTAGACATCTCGTAAACGCAATAACCGCCGGTGGTTATGGGCCCCTGCTTTCGCCGGGGCGACGGAGGCAAGACTTCAGGCCTCGCGCACCACGGTCTTCAGATAATTGTACGCCTTGATGATCTCGATCAGGCGATCCTCGGTGGAGCGGTCGCCGCCGTTGGCGTCGGGATGGTGCTGCTTCACCAGCGCCTTGTACTTCGACTTGACGTCTTCGAGCGTCGCGCCGGCGCCGAGCCCCATCACCAGCAGCGCCTTGCGCTCGGCGTTCATGACCTTGCGGGTCTCGGGCTTGGGCTCTGCGCCACCCGGTCCGGGACGCCAGCGGCCGCGGCCGTTGAGCTCGGAGAACACGTGGAACGGATCGGAGGCGGCGTCGAGCCCGCTCTCCTTCTTGCCGTTGTTGGCGCCCATCTTCCAGGTCGGACGGTGGCCGGTCAGCGCGTCCTTCTGGTAGCGCGCGACGTCGTCAGGATTCATGCCCTGGAAGAAATTGTAGGACTGGTTGTACTCACGGACGTGATCAAGACAGAAGTGCCAATACTCGCGCGAATTCTCGCGGCCCTTCGGGGCGCGGTGCGCGCCCTTGTTCTGGCAACCCGCCCACTCGCAGGCGACGGCCTGCTCGCCGGCCTGCGCCTGGCGCTTCGCACTCACCTTGGTCGGCTTGATGCGAATGGAGTCGAAGAATTTTGATGAATCGATCGGCATGTTCTCTTTGACTACGCAATGCACAAATCTTCAAGTCTTGACATTGCGCAGACCTCGTTTCCCGCTTGCACCATTGACGAAAAGCCGTCGCGGACCTAACTCCGCCGCCATGAGCACCAAAGACGCTATCATAAACAAGTTGCGTGAAGCTTTCTTGCCCGAAAGCCTCGACGTGGTCGACGAGTCACATCTGCATGAGGGCCACGCCGGCCACAGGCCAGGCGGCGAGACGCATTTCAGGGTATATATTGTGTCTCCGGCCTTCGAAGGGAAGAGCCGGATCGAACGCCATCGCATGATAAATGCGACGCTGGCGCAGGAACTCGCCGGCTCGGTGCACGCGCTGGCGATCCACGCCCACGGCCCCGGGGAAAAGCCACGGTAGCTCGCGCTTGGCTCAAGACGAAGCAGTGGTTTTCCGTTATTGAGAACAAGACTCCCGGCGATGGACCCGCTCCATGTCTGAGCAGGCAAATGACGGACCGCATCGCCACGCTTGATATGGGGCCATTGATGATCCCTTGCTGGCCACGTTTCCGGTCGATTGTCGCCGCCGCCGGCCTGCTCCTGATCTGCGCGATGCGCCCGGCCTCGGCGCTGGATATGCCGAGCCCGTTCGTCCAGGAGGTGCTGATCAAGAGCATCCTGGTCTCGCTCAACGATGCGGTGGCCGCGAACAATTTCGCCGTGTTCCACTCCAAGATCTCAAAGCCGTTCCGCGACCAGTTTTCGCCGGACAAGCTGAAGACGATCTTCAAGGATCTGGTCGACAAGCATGCGGTGTTCGACGCCGTGGTCGCCAAGCCGATCGTCCTCGATGAGGACGCCAAGATCGACGACAAGGGCGTGTTGCGGCTCAAGGGCCATTTCGACACCACGCCCAAGCAGGTGAAGTATCAACTCGGCTTCATCCCCTCCGACGGCGCGTGGAAGCTGTCGGGCATCTCGATCGATATCGAGTAGCATTCGGAACAATCGCCAGACCCGTCATCCTGAGGCGCGAGCCCTTGCGAGCCTCGAAGGATGCACGGCCCGGGCGGTGGCCGTCGACCCTTCGAGACGCCGCTTCGCGGCTCCTCCAGCGACAACGGCAAAGCCGTTGTGCGGGGGTGACGGTTGCGTTCGCCCTACCAGGACTAGAACGCCGTCCCTGCCCGCTTCGGCTTCTTCTCGTCGAGCTCGGCGGCCTCGCGCGGGACCGCGACGATGCGCAGCGCGGTGATGCGGTTGCGCTCGCGGCGGAGCACGCGGAAGCGGAAGCCGTGGAAGGTGAAGCTCTGGCCGCGATCGGGAATCGACCGCGCCTCGTGGATCACGAGGCCGGCAACCGTGGTCGCCTCCTCGTCCGGCAGGCGCCAGTCCATCGCGCGGTTGAGGTCGCGGATCGGCACCGAGCCGTCGACCACGACCGAGCCGTCCGGCTGGGCGCGCACGCCGGCGACCACCACATCGTGCTCGTCGGAGATGTCGCCGACGATCTCCTCCAGGATGTCCTCCAGCGTCACCATGCCTTCGACCTCGCCATACTCGTCGACCACCAGGGCGAAGTGGGTCTTGCGGCGGCGGAACGCCTTCAGCTGCTCGGAGACCGGGCGCATCTCCGGCACGAACCAGGGCGGCAGCGCGATCGCCGAGGCATCGATCGCGGACATGTCGCCCTCATTGGCGCGCATCGCGCGCAGCAGATCCTTGGCGTGGAGCACGCCGACGATGTTCTCCGGCTTCTCGCGCCACAGCGGGATGCGGGTGTATTCGCTCGCCAGCACCTCGCGCACCAGTTCCTCGGGCGGCAGGTCGGCGTTGACCATGGTCATCTCGGTACGATGGACCATCACGTCGGAGACCTGCAGCTCGCTGAGGTCGAGCAACCCGCCGAGCATGTCGCGGTCCTGTTTCTCGACCTTGCCTTCGTGATGCAGCAGATCGACCGCGCCGCGCAGGCGTTCGGTCGGCGACAGGATGGCCTGGTGCGCGCCGATCTTGATGCCGAGCAGCCGCATCAGGGCGCGGACGATCCCTTCAATGATGGTGAGAAGCGGCCCGAGCACGAACACCGTCAGCCGCATCGGCCGGGCCACCAGCAGCGATACCCGGTCCGGCGCGTTGATGGCGACGGTCTTGGGCAGCACTTCTGCGAAGATCACCACCAGCACCGTCATCACACCGGTGGCATAAAGCACGCCGACATCGCCGAACCAGGCGGTGAAGATGCCGGTAGCGAGCGCGGAGGCGCCGATATTGGCGATATTGTTGCCGAGCAGCAGCGCGCCGATCATCCGCTCGCGCATCGCGATCAGGCTCGAGACCACCGTGGCCTCGCTGTTGCCCTGCTTCGACAGCCGCAACATGCTGGCGCGCGAGGCGCCGGTCAGCGCTGTCTCACTCGCCGAGAAGAAGGCGGAGACGAGCAGACAGAGCAGCACGATCGAGAAGGTTAACCAGCCCACTGGCTTGATCCGTGGTTTAGGCCTTCAGCTTGGCTTGCAGGAAGTCGCGCACCGGCTGAGGCTCGACATTGTTGGCAATCACGGCGCGGCCGACCGCCTCCAGCAGGATGAAGGTGAGCTTGCCGCGCTTGACCTTCTTGTCCTGCGCCATCAGCGCCAACAGAGCGTCGGCATCGGCAAGCCCTTCCTGCTTGAAGCCTGCGATATCCTGCAGGCGCGTCGGCAATCCTACCGCGGAAAGATGACGCGCGATGCGGGCCGCATCGTCAGGTGAAATCATGCCGAGCTGCGCGGAGAATTCCGCCGCGAGCACCATGCCGACCGAGACGCCCTCGCCATGGAACAGGCGGTCGGAGAAGCCGGTCGCGGCTTCGAGCGCATGGCCGAAGGTGTGACCGAGATTGAGCAGCGCACGCTCGCCGGTCTCGCGCTCGTCCCGGGAGACGATGGCGGCCTTGGCGCGGCAGGAGGTCGCAATCGCGTGCTCGCGCCCCGCGCCGCCCGAGAAAATGTCGGCGTGGCTCTTTTCGAGCCAGGCGAAGAAGGCCTCGTCACCGAGGATGCCATATTTCGCGACCTCGGCGTAGCCGGCGCGGAACTGGCGCGGCGACAGCGTGTCGAGCACCGAGGTGTCGGCAATCACCAGCACCGGCTGGTGGAACGCGCCGATCAGGTTCTTGCCCTGCGGCGAGTTGATGCCGGTCTTGCCGCCGACGGAGGAATCGACCTGCGCCAGCAGCGAAGTCGGCACCTGCACGAAATCGACGCCGCGGCGCAGGATCGCAGCCGCGAAGCCGGCGAGGTCGCCAACCACGCCGCCGCCGAGCGCGATCACCAGATCGTTGCGCTCGATCTTCGCCGCGATCAGCGCTTCGCTGACCTGCGTCAGCGTGGCGTAGCTCTTCGAGCCCTCGCCCTCCTCGACAACGACCCGCGATGTCGGCACGCCCGCGGCGGCCAGCGACGCCTCGGCCGGCTCCAGCCAGTGTTTTGCGACGGTGCGATCGGTGACAACAGCAGTCCGCACGCCGGGCCGCAGCGCCGCGACGCGATCGCCCAGCGAGGCCAGCACGTCGCGGCCGATGACGATGTCGTAGGCGCGATCGCCGAGCGCGACGTCGACGATAACGGAGGCGGAGTGTTTCAAGGGCGCGGTCATGAGGTCGGGTTCAATCCATCAGATGGTGGCTCGCCGGCCGGACGCACGCCGCACAGATGCGCATGCAGGGCCTCGAGGCATTCGTCGACGATGCGGTCGTGCGGCACGTCGCGTGAGGCAATCGTCAGATCGGCGTTCTGGTAGACCGGCTCGCGCTCGCTGATCAGCCGGTTGACGGTCGCCTCGGGATCGGCGGTCTGCAGCAGCGGACGATCGGCGCGGCGGCGGACCCGGCGCATGATGATATCACTGTCGGCCTTGAGCCAGATTGAAACGGCGCGGTCGCGGATCCGGTTGCGGGTTTCCTCACGCATGAAGGCGCCGCCACCGGTCGCCAGCACGACCGAGCCGTTGTCGAGGATGCGGGCGATCACCCGCGCCTCGCCGTCGCGGAAATAAGCCTCGCCGTATTCCTGGAAGATTTCCGGAATCGTCATCCGGTGAGCCGTCTCGATCTCGGTGTCGGCGTCGGTGAATGGCAATTGCAGCCGTACCGCCATCCGCCGGCCGATGGTCGACTTGCCGGCCCCCATCATGCCAACCAGCACGATCGACCGCGTCCCCAGGGCGGCCGTGATATCGGCCTCCAGGGTCGGGTGGGTGGGCGCCGGGACGGCTGCGTCGGACATCAAAAAGCTCGGATATTCGGACGAATTGTTCAGAATTCGAGCCACGTATACTACCCCCGGCGACACCGTTACCAGCGACTCTTGCAACCGCGCGGGGAACATGTTGGATGATTTCATTGGTTAATTCGCCGCCTGAGTCGCCTCCATGCCCAGCCTGTTCCGCTTCCTGACGGTCGTCGCCGTGATTTTCGGGATCGGCTACGGCATCGTCTTCGCGCTGGCCAATTTCGTGCACCCGAAACCACGGGAAATGAGCGTGACCATCCCGCCGGATAAGTTCCTCAAGAAATAGGCGCTATGATTCTGGCATGCCCGCTGCTGCCAAAGCTCCTGTGAAGACACCCGCCAAGACCCAAGCCAGGACCCCTGCCAGGTCCTCCGACGCCAAGCTGACCGCGTTGTTCCTCGACATGCTCGCCGCGGAGCAGGGCGCCGGCGTCAACACGCTTGACGCCTACCGGCGCGACCTCACCGATTTCTCCGATTACCTCGCCCACGCCGGCGCCGATTTCACCAGCGCCGACACCGAGGCGCTGCGCGGCTATCTCGCCGATCTGGACACGCGCGGCTTCAAATCGACCAGCGTGGCGCGGCGGCTGTCGGCGATGCGGCATCTCTATCGCTTCCTGCTCAACGAGCGGATCCGCGGCGACGACCCGGCCGCGATCCTGTCCGGCCCGAAGCGTGGCCGCGGCCTGCCCAAGGTGCTGTCGATTGCGGACGTCGACCGGATGCTGACCCGCGCCAAGGAGCTGACCCAGACCGACGTCTCGCCGGCCCAGCGGCTGCGCGCGCTGCGGCTGTATTGCCTGCTCGAGGTGCTCTACGCCACCGGGCTGCGCGTCTCCGAGCTGGTGTCGCTGCCGGTCTCGGCCGCGCGGCGCGACGCGCGGATGATCGTGGTGCGCGGCAAGGGCAACAAGGAGCGGCTGGTGCCGCTCAACGACGCCTCGCGCCAGGCGATGGCGGATTACCTCGCGGCGCTGGAGGTGATGCAGCCGAAGGCGAAGAAAGCAGCGCCATCGAAATGGCTGTTTCCCTCCTCCGGCGAGAGCGGCCACCTGACCCGGCAGCATTTCGCGCGCGACCTGAAGGAGCTCGCGGCAGCCTCCGGTCTCGCGCCGCGGCTGGTCTCCCCGCACGTGCTGCGCCACGCCTTCGCGAGCCACCTGCTGCACAATGGCGCGGACCTGCGCATCGTGCAGACCCTGCTCGGCCATACCGACATCTCGACCACCCAGATCTACACCCATGTGGTCGAGGAGCGGCTGAAGAGCCTGGTCCGCGACCTGCATCCGCTGGCGGAGAAATCGTAGGTATCCGTAGCCCGGATGTAGCGCAGCGAAATCCGGGGACATCCCGTCCGCGGGTCGACTTGCCCCGGATTGCGCTTCGCTCCATCCGGGCTACAAGCGTCGGCGACATCGATACCTTCACCTGATCCGCCTTGACTTCCGCGTCGTCTCCGCAGAAAGAGCGTCACCTGCCTGCGATCCCGAAGCGTGCATTCCGCCCGAATGCGCGTTAACCGATTGAAGTTACAAAACTTCTCTTGCCACCGCCAAAACCGCTTCGCCCCTCGCATTGTTCCTCCCTATATTGAGTTGATGCCCGACCCGATGCGCAGCTATCTCGACTTCGAAAAACCCGTCGCCGAGCTTGAATCCAAGATCGACGAGTTGCGTGCGCTTGCCGCGAGCGGCAGCGACATCGGCGACGAGGTCGCGCGGATCGAGGACAAGGCGGCGCAGGCCCTCACCGACCTCTATGCCAATCTCACGCCGTGGCAGAAGACACTGGTGGCACGGCATCCGCAGCGGCCGCACTTCACCGATTTCATTGGCGGTCTGATCACCGAATTCACCCCAATGGCCGGCGACCGCAAATTCGCCGACGACGAGGCCCTGATCGGCGGCTTCGGCCGTTTCCGCGGCGAGAGCATCTGCGTGGTCGGCCAGGAGAAGGGCGCTACCACCGACACCCGCATCAAGCACAATTTCGGCATGGCGCGTCCCGAGGGCTACCGCAAGGCGGTGCGCCTGATGGAGATGGCCGACCGCTTCGGCGTCCCGGTGCTGTCGATCGTCGATTCCGCCGGCGCCTATCCCGGCATCGGCGCCGAGGAGCGCGGCCAGGCCGAGGCGATCGCGCGCTCGATCGACGCCTGCCTGTCGCTCGGTGTGCCCAATGTCGCGATCGTCACCGGCGAAGGCATGTCGGGCGGCGCCATCGCCATCACCACCGCCAACCGCGTGCTGATGATGGAGCACGCGATCTACAGCGTGATCTCGCCGGAGGCGGCGTCCTCGATCCTGTGGCGCGACGGCACCAAGGCGCAGGAAGCCGCCAACAGCATGAAGATCACCGCCCAGGACATGCTGCGCTTCGGCGTGATCGACCAGATCCTGAAGGAACCCTCCGGCGGCGCTCATCGCGACCCCGCCGCGATGATCACGACCCTGGGCGACGCCATCGCCCAGGCGTTCAACGACCTACGAAATCTTGATCCGGACGCGATTCGCAAACAGCGGCGCCAGAAGTTCCTGGATATCGGCCGCAAGCTGGGCTGAGCCGCCCAAACGGGCGGATTTTTCGACCAAATCAGCCGATTTTGCCGTAATTGGGCCCCGAGCCGGGTCTTTAACGTTCCTTGAACCATGCCTGCTACCGTGAGCGGTGTCAGCCTCCGTTCAGGTTGCGAGCAGGGGGCGTCGAAGGCTAATATTTTACACAATGGCTTCAGGGCATATTCGCCGTGTTGGGGTCGCGAAAATCGCCCGGTGGGTGTGGAGCTCGGACTTGACTCATCGCACGCTCGTACGCGCGCTTCTGACTTCGGCGGTCCTCGCCGCGGGTGTCATGCTCGCCGGCTGTGACAGCGACCAGATCTCGCTCGCCCAGAACGCCAAGGCCAACCAGCCGGTCCCGCCGAAGCTCGTCGCTGCCATGACCGAGAAGGACATGGACATGCAGTCGCCGATCCTGGTGCGGCTGTTCAAGCAGGAGGCCGAGCTCGAAGTCTGGAAGCAGACCCGCTCCGGCCAGTTCGCGCTGCTCAAGACCTATCCGATCTGCCGCTGGTCGGGCGATCTCGGCCCGAAGGTCCGTGAGGGCGACCGCCAGGCCCCCGAAGGATTCTACTCGATCAACCCGAGCCAGATGAATCCGCAGTCGGCCTATTATTTGTCGTTCAACACCGGCTATCCCAACGGGTTCGACAAGGCGCTCGGCCGCACCGGCTCGCAGCTGATGGTGCATGGCGACTGTTCCTCGCGCGGCTGCTACGCAATGACCGACGAGCAGATCGCGGAAATCTATTCGCTCGGCCGCGAGTCGTTCTTCGGCGGCCAGAAGGCGTTCCAGCTGCAGGCCTATCCGTTCCGGATGACGCCGGTGAACATGGCCAAGCACCGCAACAATCCGAACATGCCTTTCTGGAAAATGATCAAGGAAGGCTATGATCATTTCGAAGTGACGAAGCAGGAGCCGAGGGTCGACTTCTGCGAGAAGAAGTACGTGTTCGACGCCGTCAAAGCCCCTAACGCAACGCGCGATCCGGTGTTCGACGCCTCCGCGAAGTGCCCGGCCTATGTGATCCCCGAGGAGATCGCGAGCGCCGTGCGCGAGAAGGAGCAGCAGGACGCCGTCGAGACCACCAAGCTGGTGTCCAAGGGCACGCCCGTGGCGCGCCTCAACACCGGCATCGACGGCGGCATGAACGCGATCTTCGCCTCCAAGATTCCCGAAGGAAACACCGGTCTGTCCGAAGGCGGCGACAGCCAGGCGCTGCAATCGATGTCGCTGGCGCGCGCGCCCGGCACGATCCCCGGCACGGTCAATCCGCCCAAACCCAATCTCGCGGTCCAGCAGGACGAGCCGGTCGTCGCGACGACGTCGTCGACCGCCCGCGTTGCCTCGGCGAGCGCGTCCGACAAATCCGAAGGTTTCTTCTCGAGCTTTGCCCAGAAGGTCGGCATCGGTGGCACCGCCGACGCCAGCAAGACCACCGCGCCGCCGCCGGCTCCTGTCGCTGCCGCACCGGCCAAGCCGAAGGTCGCCGAGGGCAAGCCGCAATCGGTGGTTCGCGTCGCCCCGAAGGCCGAGCCGAAGCAGGCCGCCAAGCCCGCGCCGAAGCCCCAGGTCACCAACACCGCCGCAGCCGCGCCGGCCCCCGCGGCATCGTCGACCCAGCTCGCCGGCTCCGCGCCTGTCGTGCAGACCAACTCGTTCGACACCCGCTTCTCCGCGGTGAAGTAAGCGCGGGCGGTTTGCGCCGCGGCGCTCGTCGTCTCCAATCAGCGCTTCGAACAGCACAAGGTGTCGTCCCTGCGAAAGCAGGGACCCATAGCCACCGGGCCGTGTTGTTGAAGCGCGCTGTGGCCACGGCTTTTCAAGGCAATTCGCATTCGTGGTTATGGGTCCCGGCTCAAGGCCGGGACCACATCGAATTTGTTGCTCGGCCAGTGGGACGCAATGGATTCCGGGCTCTCGCTTCGCGCCCCCGGAATGACAACAGGAGACAGACGGTCAGCCCGCATCGACATGTTCTGCCACCATATTCCTCTTGCCAATTGCGCGCGGACAATCGTCAGATGATGCACGCGGTCACAGCCGGGAGATTGCGATGGATGATCGAACCGTGCGGGCGGCGCTGGAGCGCCATTGGGAGGCGTCGGACGCGAGCGATTTCGAGCGCGAGCATGAGATCTACCGCGAGGATGCAGTGCTCGACTATCCGCAATCGGGCGAGCGAATCCGCGGCCGGCGTAACATTCAGCAGAGCCGGACGGTGCAGCCGAACAAGAAACGCTTCACGATCCAGCGCATGATCGGCGGCGGCGATCTCTGGCTCACCGAGTTCGTGCTGACCTATGACGGCATCCCGTCCTACACGGTGAGCATCATGGAATTTCGTGACGGGCTGGTCGTCCACGAAACGCAGTACTTCGCCGACCGGTTTGAGCCATCACCGTCGCGCGCGCATCTTGTCGAGCGCGTGGGCGAGACGCCGTCGCGCTAGGCTGACGACGAGACCTGCGACCGCACCGGCTGATTACATGCCGTGGCTCTCAAAGACCTTCTTGCAGCTTGAGCTCAGACTGGCCCGCTTCATCTGAAGGCAGCTCTGCACGGCGCCGTCATTGCCGAGGTCCTTGCGGCAGAAGCGCTGTGCATCGCGCGAGCACGCGGATTGCTCCGACTTGGTGCCGGAATGCTGTGCCAGCGCGGCACCGCTGCTCATCACGGCAACAGCACAAAGGGTTATGATCGAAAGATAACGCATTGGTGAATTCCTCCCGCGGCCCAACGGCAGCCCGGGCTCTTCGTTCCCAGGGAACCCGGATTCCTCACGACTTCGGCTGCGGGTCCTCAAGCCCCTTGCCGGGGTCTTCCAGATGCCCGGTACGAGCCAGGTCAACGGCAGCGCTGAAAGACCGGATCGGCAAACCGCTTGCGGGAGCGCCGCTCGAACTCATCCTGCGACAGTCGGACGGGCGGCATCCACTTGCGAATGTCCGGCTCCGTCATCGACACCTCTCCCTAACGGCGATCGTCGCGCTCCGTGTCGATCGCGCTTGACGCGCAAGGTCTCCGATACAGGGTCGGGTCGAGGCGCGCTGAAGGATCGAACTGCAGTTGGCTCCTTCGTGGACCTCCCCCACACGACCGATTAGGACCTATGCCGCGGTTGGCGCGTTGGAAAGGAACCCGGCTTTGGAGGACCATGCGTACCGCAGCCGAACTTCGAGCACGCCGCCGTCGACGCGCGCCAATCTTTCCGATGGCAGTTCGCCCGACCGCGGCGGACGCCATGATCGCGCGTGCGATCGCCCGCAACACCGCGCCTGCTCCGGAAGAGATTGCCCGCGCGCTGACGTGGGGCGCCGACGAAAAGGTCCTGCTTGTCCTCGCTGCCGCCGGCTGGCTCGCCTCGCGCGGGCGCGGCGCCTCTCTTGAGCGCGCCGGCAATCATGCGCTGCTGGTGACGGTCGCGGCGTCGCTGCTGCCGCACGGCCTGAAGCTGCTGTTCAACCAGACCCGCCCGGATCGCCTGACCGTCATTGGTCACGTCCACGGCATCTCGGTCTCGGGCAAGCGCGACGACGCCTTTCCATCCGGCCACGCGCTGCATATGGGCGCGCTGGCGTCGGCGGCAGCAACACTGCCCGCCCGAACGCGCCGCGCTATCCAGGCAGTCGCGATCGGTCTTTCACTGACGCGTGTTGCCGTTCTCGCACACTGGACCAGCGACGTGATCGCGGGCTTCGCGCTGGGAGCGGTTCTTGAGCGGCTCCTGCGCTTGTGGACCGGTTATCCGGGCGACGATCCGCGGCGAAGCAAGGCGCAATGATCGAATGCGTCATCCGCTTCTTGCTGGGTGGGGCTGCGGCATGTCCGACGCGGACGCCGGGAGACGGGCCTCATTGGGCGCAGGACCGACCGTATCCTGCATTGACATTCCGATACAGAGCCTGCGGCTGCTACGGCGCGAGATACCGCAGCAGTTCCGGATCGTTGCGCACTTCGCTCGCGCCGCCCTGCAGCGCGACGCGGCCGCGGTCCAGCACATAGGCATAGTCCGCGACGCGCAGCGCGAGGTCGAGATGCTGCTCGACGATCACGACCGAGATGCTCTTGGCGAGCTCGATCAGCCGCTCGGTGATCTCCTCGATCACGCCGATCCAGACGCCTTCCGTCGGCTCGTCCAGCAGCAGCAGCTTGGGATTGCCGAGCATGGCGCGGCCGATCGCCAGCATCTTGCGCTCGCCGCCGGACAGCGTGCCGGCCGGCTGGTCGAGGCGCTGGCCGAGCTTGGGGAAGATCTCGAGCACGCGATCGACCGCGCTCGTATCGGAATTGGTCAGCGAGCCGACCGCGAGGTTGTCGCGCACCGACAGGCGGGCGAACACCGAATGCTCCTGCGGCACATAGCCGATGCCGGAGCGCACGCGCTCCTCGGTGCGGCGACGGGTGATGTCGCGGCCGTCGAAGAACAGTTCGCCCTGCGAGCTCGCGAGCTCGCCGACGATGGTCTTCATCAGCGTGGTCTTGCCGGCGCCGTTGCGGCCGAGCACGGCGACGCCGCCACGCCAGGGAATGCCGATGTTGACATCGAACAGGACCTGGCTGCGGCCATAACCGGCATCGAGATGCCGGATATCGAGGAAGGACTGGTCAGGCACGGCGAAGATAAATCTCCTGGACACTCTTGTTGGCCTGGATTTCCGCGACCGTACCCGATGCCAGCACCTTGCCCTGGTCGAGCACCGTGAGGCGGTCGCAGATGTCGCGGATGAAATCGAGGTCGTGTTCGACGATGACGAGCGAGCAATGCTGCTTGATCGGCTGCAGCAGCTCGCCGGTGACGCGGCGCTCCTCGAGGCTCATGCCGCCGGTCGGCTCGTCCAGCAGCAACAGCCGCGGCTTGCCGGCGAGGGCCATCGCGATCTCGAGCCATTGCTGCTGGCCGTGCGACAACGCCGCTGCGGCGTCGTACGCGCGATCGGCGAGACGGAACTGGGTCAGCATCGTCATGACCTGATCGTGCAGCCTGTTGCGGGTGCGCGAGAGCACGAGATCGAACAGCGACGAATGCGCCTGCAGCGCCAGCAGGATGTTGTCGTACAGCGTCAGCGTCGGCAGCACCGAGGTGATCTGGAATTTCAGGCTCATGCCGGCGCGGGCGCGCTCGGTCGGCGTGAATGCCGTGATGTCGGTGTTGACGAACGCGACCTTGCCCGTGGTCGGCACCTCGGCGCCGGCGACGCATTTCATCAGCGTGCTCTTGCCCGAGCCGTTGGGGCCGATCAGGCCATGAAACTCATTCTCGCCGACGGTCAGCGCCGCACCATCGAGCGCGGTGAGCTTGCCGTACACCTTGCTGATTCCTGACGCCTCAAGGAGCGGCATTGCCGGTCTCCTTGGGCTTTGGCGCCTTGTTTGGTCCCTTCTTGTTTGGTCCCTTGCCGAAGCTGCCGACCCGCTCGCGCTCGCCGAGCACGAAGGAGACCAGCCCGAGCGGGCGGAACATGATCACGAGCAGCAGCAGCACGCCAAGGATGATCGGCCAGACATCGCGGTAATTGTCCGACAGCCAGAAGCTGACGCCCTCGATGATCACGGTGCCGATGACGGCGCCGATCAGCGTGCCGGAGCCGCCGAACAAGACGTAGAGCACGACCTGGGTCGAGAACACGACGCCCAGCATGTTGGGCCAGACAAATCCTTCGTGGAAGGCATAGAGGCTGCCGGCGAGGCCGGCGATGGTGCCGCCGACCGCGAAGATGATCGCCTTCAGATGCTGCGCCTTGTAGCCGAAGAAGGCGATGCGCTGCTCGTTCTCGCGCAGGCCGGCGAGCGCCAGGCCAAATTGCGAGCGGACCAGGAAGCGGCAGATCAGATAGACGACCACGAGGATGCCCAGCACCATGTAGTAGTAGACCGGCCCCTCCTCGAACTCGTAGCTGCCGAGCGTGAGCGGCGGGATCGACGGGATGCCGTTCTGGCCGCCGAGATAATACCAGCCGCGCGCCAACCGATCCGCCGCATAGGAGCCGGTCAGGGTGCCGAGCGAGACGAAGATCACGCTCGAGGGATAGCGCCCGAGCAGCAGGAAGCCGCCGAGCAGCAGCGCCGCGGTGAGGCCGATCAGCATACCGGCAGGCAGGATCAGAAGGATCGAGGTGACGTTGAGGTCGCGCGCCATCAGCGCCACGCCGTAGCCGGCGGCGCCGAAGAACAACGCCTGGCCGAAGCTCATGATGCCGGCATAGCCCCACACCAGGTCGAACGACAGCGCGAACAGCGCGAGGATCACCACGCGGGTGGCGAACACCGTGAGATAATCCTGCAGCACCCATGGCAGGACCAGTGCGATCAAGAGCACCAGCCCTTCCACGATCGGCAGGACCTTCCATCCTGCCGATGCCCGTCCCGCCGGCGCGCTCGCGGTCGGTGCACTTTCACCCGTCACGACATCCGGTCCCTCACCGATGCGTGCGACAGCCTCTCTTGCTCCACCCATTGATTGCTCAGCATTCCTTGGGATCGACGAGACCGGCGCTGCGCGCCACGATCTCATAGTTCCCGCCTTTGGCAACAGCGGTGTACATCTTCATCTTGCAGTGACGCTTGCCGGGAACCATTTCGGCGGGTCCGCCGGGCCCTTCGGCAATCTTGGCGTGGTCGAGCGCGGCCGCAACCGAGTCCCGGTCGACCTTGCCGGCTTCCTTGACCGCGGCTTCCCACAGCTTGAGGCCGCGATAGGTTCCAGTGGCGGCGCTGCCGGCCGCGAACAGGAAGTTGCCCGGAAAATCCTTCTCATAGGCCGCCTGGATCTTGGCGTTGAACGGATCCTCCTTGGTCAGCACCTTGAAATAGTCGAGGCAGCTCGCCAGCCCCTCGATCTCGCTGGCCTGATTGATGTTGAGCGTGTTCTCGTCATAGTAGACGCAGGCGAGCCGCCCGCCGTTCTTGAGGAAGCCGGCTTCATAAAGCTGCTTGAAGAACGGCCCAACGCCCGGCGGGATCACGGTGTTGAAGACCACGTCGACCTTGTTGGAGATGATGCGGTTGACGGTCGACGAGAAGTCGACCTGGTCGAGCGGGTAGTACTCCTCGAACACGACCTCGCCGCCATTATCCTCGATCACCTTGCGGGCGTAGACGTTGAGCGTATGCGGCCAGACATAGTTGGCGCTCGGCAGCGCGAACTTCTTGCCGCCGTTCTTGATCAGCCACGGAATGAACTCGTCGCATTGCTGCGCCGGCGTCGGTCCGGTGCAGAACAGATAGGGCGTGCACTCCTTGCCCTCGTAGAGCTGCGGATAGATGTAGAGCGTCTTGCCGCGCGCCACGATCGGGTCCTTGATCGCGTTGCGCATCGACGAGGTGATGCCGCCCAGCACCATGTCGACCTTGTCGCGCTGGATCAGCTTGCGGACATTGCCGACCGCGACCGATTCGTTCGAGGCGGTGTCCTCGATATAGAGCTCGAGCGGCCGGCCGAGCAGGCCGCCGCCGGCGTTGATCTCCTTGATCACCATCTTGGCGACGTTGGCGTCGGCATTGCCGGCATAGGCGATCGGGCCGGTCAGGTCGGTCGCGATGCCGACCTTGATCGGGCCCTCGGCGGCGTTGGCCCAATCCGGCCTCACCACCCAGCTGCCGACGCCGGTCGCGAGCGCGCCGGTCGCGAAGGCAAAATTGCTCATGAAGCGGCGGCGCGTGAGATTCATGCGTTCAATCGACATGGTGATTAGACCCCTTTCCCAGCAATGAGGCCTTGCGGCCGGAATTTGATGAAGGCGATGGCGAGCACGAAGACGAGGACGTCGGCGACGACGGGAGACATGACCCATGGCAGCGCCGCGCTGAGCGTGCCGATCACGCCTGCGCCGGCGACCGGACCGATGAAGGAGCCGACCCCGCCGACCATCACGGCGACGAAGCCCTGGATCAGGAATCGGATGCCGAGATCGGCAAACAGGCTGAACACCGGCACGATCAGCGCGCCGGCAAGCCCGGCCAAGGCCGCGCCGAACGCAAAGGTCGCGCCGTAGATCAGCGGCGTCGAGATGCCCGACGCGCGCGCCAGCGCCGGATTCTCCAGCGTGGCGCGGACCCGAAGCCCGAAGCTCGTGCGCGCCAGCAGCAGATAGCAGCCGCCCATCACCAAGAGCGTGATCACGATGATGGTGAAGCGCCAGGCCGAGATGTGGACGGAGCCGAGGTCGATCGAACCGCCGATCGGCTCCGGCACCGTGAGATAGAAGCCGCCGATCAGGCCGCGGACGCTTTCGCGGATGATCAGCCCGAGCGCATAGGTGCCGAGCATCGCCACGATCGGCGCGGCATAGAACCGCCTGATGATCAGCGCCTCCAGCACGAAGCCGAGCGCGCCGACCACAAAGGGCGCGGCGACCATGCCGACCCAGACCGGCGCACCGTGGGCGTAGGCCAGATAGGTGACATAGGCCCCGAGCAGGACGAATTCGCCCTGCGCGAAGTTGAAGATGCCCATCATGCTGGCGATGATGCCGAGCCCGAGCACGACCAGCACGATGATCGCGCCGAAGCTCACGATCTCGAACACCGCGGCGAAGGTGCTAGCCATGGTGCCCGATCCGTTCGGCCTGTTTCTGCGACAAACGGCGCCTCACATCTTCTTCCAGTCGCCGGCCTGCTCGAAAGCGTGCGCCGCGCGGTAGATGGTGGATTCCTCGAACATCCGGCCGACCAGCATCAGGCCGACCGGCAAGCCATCGACCATGCCGCAGGGCAGCGACATCGCCGGATGGTGGGTGATATCGAACGGCGCGGTGTTGGAGATCATCTCAAGCGCGCGGGCGACATACTCCTCGCGGCTGGCATTGGCCTCGGGCAACTTCGTCGCCTTCATCGGCGTGGTCGGCATCAGCAGCAGATCGTAGTCCTTGAAGGCCTTGTCGTAGGCCGCGGCCAGCCGGCGGGAGATGTTGAGCGCCTTGCCGTAGAAGCGCGGA
This sequence comes from Bradyrhizobium sp. USDA 4341, assembly GCF_054063755.1. Taxonomy (NCBI): domain Bacteria; kingdom Pseudomonadati; phylum Pseudomonadota; class Alphaproteobacteria; order Hyphomicrobiales; family Nitrobacteraceae; genus Bradyrhizobium; species Bradyrhizobium sp. USDA 4341. The sequence goes on from NZ_JBSSGO010000002.1 coordinate 4,981,865, forward strand.
CCGAAGGTGTTGTTGATGTAGGTGCCGAGCATCATGAACAGCTTCGTGGTCTCGGAAAGCGAATCCGCCTGACGGCGCCAGCCGCGATGGAAATCCATCAGCGAGGTCGAATAGAGATCGCCGCGGCTGAGGCCGTAGCCGTCGCCGAACATCATGGTCTGGGTCAGGCCTTCGGTGCCGATCGGAGTCCAGATCGCGCCGCCGAGCATGTGCATCGGGATCGACACCGTCTCGACACTGGCGCCGAGATCCTTGAAGCGCTTCGCCGCCTCGTGCACGCTTTCATTCACCGCGGTCTCCGCCGTCGGCTGCTCAAAACCTTCCTTGACGATGCCGATCTTCATGCCCTTGACGCCTTTGCCGAGCGCCTTGGTGTAGTCGTCGACCTTCGGCGCCTTGATGCGGGGATCATAGCCGTCGTCGCCGGCCAGCACCTCAAGCAACAGCGCGTTGTCTTCCACGGTCGCGGTCATTGGGCCGGTGTGGTCGACATAGATCTCGATCGGCATGATGCCGGTGTAGGGCACGAGGCCCCAGGTCGGCTTCATGCCGTAGGCGCCGCAGAACGAGGACGGCATGCGGATCGAGCCGCCCTGGTCGCCGCCGATCGCCATGTCGACCTCGCCGAGCGCGACCACGACGCCGGAGCCCGACGACGAGCCGCCGGCCGAGTAGCCCATCTTGTGCGGATTGTGCACCGGCCCGTAGGAGCCGGTGTGGCTGCCGCCGGACAGGCAGAAATGCTCGCAGTGCGTCTTGCCGGCGATCTCGGCGCCGGCATCCAGCATGCGCGTGACGATGGTGGCGTCGAAATCGGGGATATAGCCTTCCAGCGTCGACGAGCCGTTGGTCATCGGCACGCCGGCCAGCATGATGTTGTCCTTCAGCGCCACCGTCTTGCCCTTGAGCTTGCCGGAGGCCGCGCCCTTCACCGTCGACTTGCGGTACCAGGCGTTGTGCTTGTTGTCTTCCGGTGCCGGACGATAGCCGGGCGTGCGCGGATATTTCACCTCGGGCAGTTCGTCCGGCATCTGGGCGACGAGGTTGTAGGCATCGACCGAGCCCTGCATCAGGCCGCGGAACGAGGCCACGTCCTCATCGGTCAGGGACAGGCCGCACTGCTCGGCGACGGCACGAAGTTGCGTTGGCGTGGGAAGGACGACGGTCACGGCGCTCTCCTGAAGCTTTTGATCTTTGATTCCTGGATCGGATCCCTTGGGCACGAAGCAGCGGCGGCGCGTTTGCCCCGCGCGAACCGCTCACCCCGTTGTTGTATTGAAAACGGAAATATTTTCCTTTTCAAGTATTATTTCGCAAACTCCCTCTCCCGCTTGCGGGGGAGGGCCGGGGTGGGGGTATCTCCAGCAGGTCGCTTGGTGGAGAAAGCCCCCACCCGCATTGCATCTTCAATGCAATGCGTCCTCCCCCGCAAGCGGGAGAGGCGAAGGAAGAATCAGATCGCCTTGATCACCCTGAAGTCGAGGCCATCGGCCTCGGCCAGATACATCGGCATCCTGGCGTGGCCGCTGCGCACCGTGACCGGACCGCGCGGGCCGCGATAGACGAGATTGTCCGCTGCCGCGAGCAGCGGCCGCAGATCGAGCGTGCCGGCACGGTTGGCGGCAGCCTCTAACAGGCAGAAACCTTCATAGGCGGACTCGCCGCACGATCCGACCGGCGGCGCGAACGGACCGAACATCGCGCGATAGCGGTCCCTGAAATCGTCGCCGGCCTGCGAGCCGACAGAGGGGAAATAGCCGGAGGCGCAGAACAGGTTCTCGGTCTTGTCGGCGCCGACGCCGAGCAGCGCCGTTTCGTCGAAACAGCCGGCAAAGCGCAACGTGGTAGCGGCGAGCCCGGCATCGGCGAAGGCGCGGTTGAAGGTCACGCCGTCGGTGCCGATCAGCGAGATCAGCACGACATCGGGCTTCGCCGCACGGATCCGCTCCAGATGTGCCTCGTGATCGTCCTCGCCGACCGGCACGAACTCCTCGCCGACCACGAGGCCCCCGGTCTCCTTGATGTAGCGCTTCACCGCGCGGTGCGACTGCCAGGGCCAGACATAATCGCTGCCGATCAGGTACCAGCGCCTGGCGCGCTTCGCCTCGGCCAGCCAGTGGATCGACGGCCGGTTCTGCCAACGCGGCGTCTCGCCGATCGCAATGACGCCCGGCGTCCGCTCGCCGCCCTCATAGACCGGCGTGTAGATGTAGGGGATCTTGCTGCGGGTGATGAGGTGACGCAGTGCGACACGCACCGCGCTGGTGTGCATGCCCATGATGAGATCGACCTCGTCGGAGGCGATCGCCTGCTCGGCGCGGTCGACCACCTCGTCGAGCGGGCCGCCGGCGTCGTACACCGAGAACTCGATCTCGCGGCCGAGGATGCCGCCACGCCGGTTGATCTCGGCGACGGCGAGCTGCGCGGTCGAGGTCGCGGCCGGCCCCCACATCCCGGGCGAACCGGAGCAACAGACGAAGCCGCCGATCCGCAGCCGGTTGCGCGCCCCGCGCGGACCGAACCCGCCACGATCCACCGGCGCAAGCAGGCGATCCGACGCCGCCGACGCCAGGTTCCTGAACAGCAGGGATGGCGGGAACGGGAGGTTTCTTGCCATGACGTTGGGCGTCGACTGCACACCTACTCCTGTCCGGCACCGACACGCCGCTCACGGCATCGCCCTCGCGGGCGACGGTGCCACGCTAGATCGTCCTGATCACATTGAAGTCGAGACCGTCGGCCTCGGCAAGATAGATCGGCATTTCGGCGCGGCCGTCGCGAACGGTCACGGTGCCGCGGGCGCCGCTGTAGACGAGGTTGCGCGCCGCCGCGGACAACGGCCCCGTCGACAGCGAGCGGGCGCGGTTGGCCGCCGCTTCGAGAAAGCGCATCCCCTCGTAGTTCGACTGTCCGACCGAGCCGATCGGCGGCGCGTGCGCCCCGAACATCGCGCGGTAGCTGATCTGGAACTCGTCATTGGCGCGCGAATCGACGCAGCCGAAATAGCCGGAGGCGCAGAACAGGTTCTCGGTCGCGTCTGGCCCGATGCCGAGCAGCACGGTCTCGTCCATCGCGCCGGCATAGCGCAGCGTGGTGGCGGCGAGTCCTGCGTCGGCGAAGGCGCGGTTGAAGGTGATGCTGTCGGTCCCGATCAGGGTGATCAGCACGACATCGGGCTGGGTTGCGCGAATCCGCGCCAGATGCGGCTCGTGATCGTCCTCGCCGAGCGGAACAAATTCCTCGCCGACCACCTGGCCGCCGGCCTCCTTGATGTAGCGCTTCACCGCGCGATGCGACTGCCAGGGCCAGACATAGTCGCTGCCGATCAGGTACCAGCGCTGCGCCTTCTTGACCTCGGTGAGCCAGTGGATCGCCGGACGGCTTTCGGCGCGCGGCGTCTCGCCGATCGCCATCACGCCGGGCGTCCGCTCGCCGCCCTCATAGACCGGCGTGTAGACATAGGGGATGCGGCCGGCCGTGACCTTGCGCAGCGCGAGGCGGACCGCCGAGATATGCGATCCCATGATCACGTCGATCTCGTCGAAGGCGATCGCCCGCTCGGCGCGGCGCACCACTTCCTCGATCGGCCCGCCGGCGTCGTACATCGACAATTCGACCTCGCGGCCGCGGATGCCGCCGCGCCGGTTGATCTCGGCGACCGCCAGCATGACGCTGTTGGCCGAGATCGGCCCCCAGATCCCGGGCGCGCCGGAGAAGGTGATGAAATTGCCGATCCTAAGCTTGCCGTCGGTGCCGCCGCGGCGCGAGGAGCCCGGCTTGACGGTCAAAGCGAGATCGGCCGCGCAGGACGACGGATTTCGAAACAGGTGCGGCGGCGCGACGGGCATGCCGCCATACGCCTGGAAGGAGACCGTCGAGAGCACGCCAACTCCTGTCTGGGAAGCAGTACGCAACGCAGCCAGCGGGCGGTCGCGGCATCCGCCCTTTGGTTGGGGGAATATCCTAGGGGAAAATATTGAATATTCAACAATTGAAGTGCATATAGAAATGGCATCAGTTGCCGGACATTCATTCACCGGGTCAGGAACCAGGTCTCACGCCGTGGCTAAACCGCCGAAAGAAAATTCCCCGATCACCGAACACCTCACCTACCTGCTCGCGCAAGCCAACCGGGAGATCAACCGGCAGTTGGAGACGCGGCTGGCCAAGGAAGGCGTGCCGGTCGAGCAGTGGCGCATCCTGAAAGTGCTGTCCGACGGCAACGGCCACTCGATGGGCGAGCTTGCCGACGCGGTGCTGCTCAACCATCCGACGCTGACCAAGATGATCGACCGCATGGTGTCGGACGCGCTGGTCTATCGCGTGCAGGATCCGAAGGATCGCCGCAAGGTGCTGATGTTCGTCTCCGACCGCGGCAAGGCGCTGTGCCGCCGGCTGAACTCGCTGGCGGTGAGCCAGGAGGAGCACATTGTCGAGAGCTATGGCGACAAGTCGACCACCGAGCTCAAGCGGCTGCTGGAAAGCCTGATCGGCAGCGCGAACTGAGGCAACAGCCTCCGCTACGACGCCACCTCGTCCTGCGCCACCAGGCCGGCCGCCCGCACCGGCTTGAGGGCGGTATCAGCGACCGGATGGGCCAGCCGGTTGCCGACGATCATGATCGCGCACACCACATAGCAGCAGACGCCGAGTGCAAATGTCGTGGTGATGCCGAACTGGATCGACAGCGCCATGCCGAGCACGGAAGCAAGCATCGAGGTGATGCCGTTGGTGCTCCAGAAGAAAGGTAGCAGCCCGTCATGCCGGCGCCAGATGCCGAGGCCCAGCGGGAACATCATGCCCATGCAGAAAGCCGGCGGTGCCAGCAGCGCGACCGACACCAGGATGCGGATGTCGGTCGGCGCGGAGCGCGCCCAGGCGGTGACGGCCGGCGTCAGCAGGCCCGCGGCCACCAGCGTTGCGCCCAGCGCCACGAGGCGAGCGATCAACATGGCCGGCCGCGAAGGCGCGGCACCCACCGTGGCGCTGCCGATGCCGCCGAACAGCAGGATCGTGAACAGCACGACGCTGAGCCCGTAGACCGGGTGGCCGAGGAACACCATCAGCCGTTGCATCTGCGAAATCTCGATCAGCATGAAGCCCATGCCGATCGCGGCGAAATAGGCCACCGGCGGCACCAGTGTGGCCACCGGCATCCGCCGCATCAGGCGCGTGAAGGGAATGCCGATGTAGTAGATGCAGATGCCGAGCTGGAAGACGAGCACCCATTTGATGATGCCGAGCGCTGCGTTGTTCTGCGCCTCGAAGCCGTTCTTGAGGAACAGATCGGCAAGTCGCGCGGTATAGAAGAAGAATGGCTTGTCGTCGGTCGAGGCCGCGATGTTTTCCGGTAATGAATCAAGGAAGCTCTGGTCGGCCTTGCCCGATAGAAGGGTCGAGGTGACACTGTCATACGCGATATCCGGCCCGAGCAGCAGCTTGAATCCCTGTGCTACCAGCCGGTCGCGCGCGCCCCGCCATTGCGCCGCCGTGAACGCCTCGGGCCGGGTCATGACCGTGACGATGCTGCCGACATTCGCCGCAATCACATGCTGCGACAGTTCGGTCATCGGCACGCCCTGATGCTGCAGCGCCTCGGCCGCGATCGCAATCAGGCGATAGAACTCGCCGCGATAGACCGTCGGTTCGTACCAGCGCGACACCGAGAGCATGCCGCCCGGCTTCAATGCGCGGAAGAAATCGTCCCACGCCTCCACGGTGTAGAGCCTGTTCTCGGTCAGCGTCAGCCCGCCGGCTGCGGTAGCGGCCCATGTGTCGATCAGCGAGATCTGGATCAGGTCGTAGCGATCGGGCGAGTGGTTGATGTAACTGCGCGCTTCGGCATTGACCAGCGACACGCCGGGCTGACGATGGAGATGGCCCGAATAATCGGCGAACTTGTCGGTCAGCACTTCGAAGATCGCGGGATTGATTTCGATGCCGTGAATTCGCTGCGCGCCGAAATAGAGGCCGGAGAGGATGTCGCGGCCGCCGCCGACGCCAACCACGGCCACGTCGCCCGGCCGTTGCTGCACCAGATAGGGCGCGTTGATGACGTCGTCCTTGAGATAGGAAACCTTGGTCAGATCGCCGGAGAAGCGGGTGATCGGCGTCGCCGCGTCGGCATCGATGTCGAGATAGAGCTGCTCGATCCTGGTATCCGGGGTGCGCGAGAAGGACCAGCCGAACGGAATCGTGAGCCCGAGATCGGTCACGCGGATGCGCGAATAGGTGTTCCAGCGCTCGAACAACGTTCCGGTCTGCTGGGTGCCCTTGGCCCAGATCACGCCAAGATGGCTGCTGCCGGTTGCGGCAAGCGCGGTGTGAACCGCGGCGAGCGCGGCGAGACCAAGCGCGGTGTTGCGGCTCAGGCGCACATCGCTTCGGCCTTCGCCGTGACCGACCACGAACCAGCCGACGGCCGCGGAGCAGGCGCCGATCCACAGCGTCGCGCTGACCGGATCGATCACGAGCAGCACGAAGATGATGCCGAGGCATCCGACCGCGGCGCCGACCAGATCGGCAGCGTAAAGCCAGCCCCCGACATAGGGCAGCCGGGTCAGGAGAAGCGTGATGCAGATGCCGCCCTCGGCAAACGGAATGGTGAAAGCCAGCGCCACCACGGCGAGCGCAGACATGGCATATGCGTCGGGCACGACCAGCGGCGCATATAGAAAGGCGCACATGACGGCGACGCAGCTGATCGCGAACCGCGCGGCGTGACGGGCAAATTCCGGCGCCACACGCTCCGGCGCATAACGCGTGGAATCCTCATAAACCTTCATTGCACCGCGCGTCAGCCCGAACATCGCAAGGGCGATGGCCCCGAAAGCGAAGTGGTAATGCACCATCACGCTGAAGAAGCGGGTGATGAGGATCTGATAGGCCAGCGTGGCCGACGCCAGCACGAAGATCGCCGGATAGTAGCGGCCGGGCATCGTCGTCGCGGTCTGCAAGGCGCGGCCTCCTGATCGAGCCTTGATCAAAGAGACGCTTTGATGCGGTTGGCGGCTCGCCCAACGCGCCCAGCAATATTGAAGCACAGAGCACTAACAAGTGATTGATTGGACGAGCCAACTCCGACTTTGGGTAGTGGCCGGACCGTCGGCGGGCTTAGCGCGGGGTTACCAGGGAACCCAAAATCGCGAAAATACCGCCTTACCGACAGACAGCCATGCCGGGAGGCTCCAACAAAAAGTCCGGTCAACATGTCGGAGTGCCGAACGCGGGCTCGTCCTCCGGATGCGCTATCACTGCGCGCGCGGTTCCGGCTCATTCTCCTCATCGATCACAAGGATTCCCCCGTCATGACTTCGATCACGCCGTTCCTCTGGCTCGACAACAACGTCCGCGACGCCGTCACCTTCTACAAATCGGTGTTTCCGAACGCCGAGATCGAGACCGTCAGCGACTTCATGGCGAGCTTCGAGCTCGAGGGGCAGCGGTTCTACGCACTCAATGGTGGGCCGCAGCACAAGTTCAACGAGGCGGTGTCGTTCTTCCTCAGCGTCGAGACCCAGGAGCAGGTGGATTACTTCTGGGAGAAGCTCACCGACGGCGGCCAGGAATCGCGCTGCGGCTGGCTCAAGGACCGCTTCGGCCTGTCCTGGCAGGTGATTCCGACGGCGCTGAGCCGCTATCTCGGCGATCCCGACCGCAAGGCGGCCGATCGCGCGATGCAGGCGATGCTGAAGATGCAGAAGATCATCATCGCCGATCTCGACAAGGCGTTCGCCGGCTGACGGCGATGCAGCTTCGACGGCGGGCCAGGCGCCCGCCGCGTCAGGGCTTGCGGCGGCTTACGCGTAGCGGCCGTGGCAGTGCTTGTACTTCTTGCCTGACCCGCAGGGGCAGTCCTCGTTGCGGCCGACCTTGCCCCAGCTTGCCGGGTCGTTCGGATTGCGGTCGGCGGCGGGCATCCCCGGCGCCAGCGAGGCCTGGGCGTAGGTGGCCTCGGTCAGGCGGGCCTGGGCGAACTCGTCCTCGCCGGTGTGGGGATCGAGCTTGTGCGCTTCCATCGGCGGCAGTGGCATCGCAGGCTCATCCGGCGGCACGATCTCGACCCGCATCAGCTGCGCGGTGACGGCCTCGCGCAGATGCGCGCTCATCTCCTGGAAGAGATTGAAGGCCTCGGTCTTGTACTCCTGCAACGGATCGCGCTGGCCGTAGCCGCGCAGGCCGATCACCTGGCGCAGATGGTCCAGCATGATCAGGTGCTCGCGCCAGAGATGGTCAAGCGTCTGCAACAGGATGGTCTTCTCGACGTAACGCATCACGTCGGGGCCCCACTGCGCGACCTTCGCCGCCATGCGCTCGTCGACGTGATTCTCGATGCGGTTGAGCAGCTCCTCGTCGGCGATGCCCTCTTCCTTGGCCCATTCGTCGACCGGCAGGTCGACGTCGAGCACGCGCTTCAGCTCTTCCTTGAGGCCCGCGGTGTCCCACTGCTCGGCATAGGCGTGCTCGGGGATGTGCTTGGCGACGACGTCCTCGACGAAGGCGTGGCGCATGTCGGTCACGGTCTCGACGACGCTGTCGTCCTTCATCAGGTCGATGCGCTGGTCGAAGATCACCTTGCGCTGGTCGTTCTGGACGTTGTCGAATTTCAAGAGGTTCTTGCGGATGTCGAAGTTGCGCGCCTCGACCTTCTGCTGCGCCTTCTCGAGCGCCTTGTTGATCCAGGGATGGATGATGGCTTCGCCTTCCTGCAGGCCGAGCCGCTGCAGCATGCTGTCGAGCCGGTCGGAGCCGAAGATGCGCATCAGATCGTCTTCCAGCGACAGGAAGAATTTGGAGCGTCCGGGGTCGCCCTGACGGCCGGAACGGCCGCGCAGCTGGTTGTCGATACGGCGGGATTCGTGGCGCTCGGAGCCGATGATGTAGAGGCCGCCCGGCTTCTTCACGGTCTTGGCGGGCTTGTTGCCCTTGGCGGGCTCGACCTCGAAATCCTCTTCCGCCTTCAGCACCAGTTCGCGGAAGCGCTCGATGTCGGCCTTGATCAGCTCGATCTTCTTGGCCTTCTCGGCTTCGTCGGTGATCGCGGCGGTCTCCTGCTGGATCCGCATCTCGAGCGATCCGCCGAGCTTGATGTCGGTACCGCGGCCGGCCATGTTGGTCGCGATCGTGATCGCGCCCGGCACGCCGGCTTCCGCGACGATATAGGCTTCCTGCTCGTGGAAGCGCGCGTTCAGCACCGCGAACAGTTTTGCCGGCTTGCCCGCGCGGGCCGCCGCATAAAGCTTGTCCATGCCGGACTCGGCGCCGAAATCGATCTGCTTGTAGCCGTGCTTCTTGAGGTACTCGGCCAGCACTTCCGATTTCTCGATCGACGCCGTGCCGACCAGCACCGGCTGCAGCCGCTTGTTGGCGCGCTCGATCTCGGCAAGGATCGCGGCGTATTTTTCGTTCTGGGTCCGATAGACCTCGTCGTCCTCGTCGAGGCGCGCCACCGGCAGGTTGGTCGGGATTTCCACGACCTCGAGCTTGTAGATGTCGAACAGTTCGTCGGCTTCGGTCAGCGCCGTACCGGTCATGCCGGACAGCTTCTGGTACATCCGGAAATAGTTCTGGAAGGTGATCGAGGCCAGCGTCTGGTTCTCGGGCTGGACCGTGACGTGCTCCTTGGCCTCCAGCGCCTGGTGCAGGCCTTCCGAATAGCGCCGGCCCTGCATCATGCGTCCGGTGAACTCGTCGATGATGATGACCTCGTCGTCGCGGACGATGTAATCCTTGTCGCGCGTGAACAGCGTGTGCGCGCGCAGCGCCTGGTTGACGTGATGCACGACGGAGACGTTCTCGACGTCGTACAGCGACTCACCCTTGAGCTGGCCGGCGTCGCGCAGCAGGTTCTCGAGCTTCTCCATGCCGCCTTCGGTCAGCGTCACCGTGCGCTGCTTCTCGTCGACCTCGAAGTCGTCCTTCTTGGCGAGCTTCGGCATGAAGGTGTCGATGGTGTTGTAGAAATCCGAACGGTCGTCGAGCGGGCCGGAGATGATCAGCGGCGTGCGCGCTTCGTCGATCAGGATGGAGTCCACTTCGTCGACGATCGCGTAGAAATGCTCGCGCTGGACCATGTCTTCCAGGCGGTACTTCATGTTGTCGCGCAGATAGTCGAAGCCATATTCGTTGTTGGTGCCGTAGGTGATGTCGCAGGCATAGGCGGCCTTGCGTTCGGCGTCGTCGAGGCCGTGCACGATCACGCCGGTGGTCAGCCCCAGGAACGAATAGATCTGGCCCATCCAGCCGGAGTCGCGGCGGGCGAGGTAGTCGTTGACGGTGACGACGTGGACGCCCTTGCCGGCGAGCGCGTTGAGGTAGACCGCGAGCGTCGCAACCAGCGTCTTGCCTTCGCCGGTCTTCATCTCGGCGATGTCGCCCTCGTGCAGCACCATGCCGCCGATCAGCTGGACGTCGAAATGGCGCTGGCCGAGCGTCCGCTTGGCCGCCTCGCGCACCGTGGCGAAGGCCGGAACCAGGAGGTCGTCGAGCGTCTTGCCGCCGGCGAGCTGCTGCTTGAACTCAGCGGTGCGGGCCTTGAGCTCGTCGTCCGTCAGTTTGACGAGTTCGCCCTCCAGGGCGTTGATGGCGCTGACGCGGGACTGATACCCCTTGACCCGACGGTCGTTGGCGGAGCCGAAAAACTTGCGGGCGAGCGCGCCGATCATGCGAAATTCCTGTTCTTCGGTCTCGAGTTCGGTCTTGGTTCGGTTTTGAATTTCAGTCTTGAATTTCAGTCTTGGAATACAGCCTGAGATGGTCCGCCGGATTGCCTATCAACTCACCGTGACGCGCTACGGTTCGAGCCCCGACCCGGAGCTCCTCCGCCAATTGAGTGGGAAACAGGCCATCCTGGGTTCAACGGCGAAAAACGCAGCAAAATAAGCGCTCTCACCGCTGACACGGTCGGCCAGAGATATGGCCCGGTCGGGGGGTTGTCAACGCTGCCAAGATGTCAAGGAATTCATCATTTTGACAAGACTTTCGCGTTGCCAATGTAACACGATTGGGCGAGTGTCCGCCCCGCTCGAGCTTCCCCCCTTTGAGACAAGGATTTTGCATGACCACCTCGCCTCCGGAAACCAAAACCGGCCTGCGCCTCGGCCTCGCCACCCTGGCCGCCACGGGCTGTCTTGTCGCAGTGCTGGCTGCCGGCCTCCCGGTCCGCGCCGCGGAATCCGACCCGGTGTTGGCGAAGGTGAACGGTTCCGAGATCCACGCCAGCGACGTGGCGCTCGCCGAGGAGGAACTCGGCCCGAGCCTGGCCCAGATGGACCCCGCGACCAAGAAGGACAACGTGCTGTCCTTCCTGATCGACATGAAGATCGTGTCCAAGGCCGCCGAGGACAAGAAGATCGAGAACAATGACGACTTCAAGAAGCGGCTCGCCTTTACCCGCAACCGCCTGTTGATGGACAGCCTGCTTGCCAGCGAGGGCAAGGCCGCGACCACCGACGACGCCATGAAGAAGGTCTATGAAGAGGCCTCCAAGCAGATCACCGGCGAGCAGGAGGTGCGCGCCCGCCACATCCTGGTCGAGACCGAGGATGAGGCCAAGGCGATCAAGGCCGAGCTCGACAAGGGCGCGGACTTCGCCGAGCTCGCCAAGAAGAAGTCCAAGGATCCTGGCGCCTCCGACGGCGGCGACCTCGGCTTCTTCACCAAGGAGCAGATGGTGCCGGAATTCTCCGCGGTCGCCTTCACGCTTGAGCCGGGCAAGATCTCCGATCCGGTCAAGTCGCAATTCGGCTGGCACATCATCAAGGTCGAGGAAAAGCGCAACCGCAAGGCGCCCGACTTCGAGCAGGTGAAGGCCCAGATCGAGACCTATGTGACCCGCAAGGCGCAGGCCGACTATGTCGCCAAGCTGCGCGAGGCCGCCAAGGTCGAGCGCCTGGACAAGCCGGCCGAGACGGCCAAGGACGCGACGGCGCCGGCGGATGCCGCCAAGGACGCGCCGAAGCCCGCCGACAACAAGATGGCGCCGGCGAAGAAGTAAGCTTCGCGAACGTTGTTGCAGTTGCGATGGCCGGGCATGTCCCGGCCATTTGCGTTTCGAGGTGCCCTCGTAGCCCGGATGCAGCGCAGCGAAATCCGGGGCGGGGCGATCCGCGGCGACAGCGGTCCCGGATTACGCTGCGCTTCATCCGGGCTACGGGTCTTCTCCTGCCCCCTGAAAGGGGGAAGGTCGGGATGGGGGTCAGCCACAGGCGACGCTGCTCGCGGAGAGATCGGATCCCCACCCGCTTTGCTCTGACGAGCAAAGCGACCTCCCCTTTTCAAGGGGAGGTTGGATTGCGTAGCCCGGATGCAGCGAAGCGCAATCCCGGGCAGACCATCCGCGGCGACAGCGGTCCCGGATTTCGCTGCGCTTCATCCGGGCTACGGCTTCCTTGAACAATTGATGACACCATCGCAGCCCTCTCCCGCTTCAGTCGGCGAGATGTTATGCAGCGCTTCCCTCCCCGTAGCCGGAAGCCTCCCATGTCCACCGCCGTCTCCCCCCTCGCCCCGCCCGACGTTCCCGAGATGCCCGTGATCGCGGGTGTGCGGCTTGCGACCGCTGCCGCCGGCATCCGCTACAAGGGACGCACCGACGTGCTGCTCGCGCTGATGGACAAGGGCACCACGGTGGCCGGCGTCTTCACCAAGTCGAAGTGCCCGTCGGCGCCGGTCGAATGGTGCCGCGCCAAGCTGAAGGGCGGGGCTGCGCGCGCGCTGGTGGTCAATTCCGGCAACGCCAACGCCTTCACCGGCAAGACCGGCAAGGCGTCCACCGCGCTGACCGCGCAGATCGCGGCGAAGGCGGTCGGCTGTTCGACGTCGGACGTCTTCCTTGCCTCCACCGGCGTGATCGGCGAGCCGCTCGACGCCACCAAGTTCGACGGCGTGCTGGCGCAGCTCGCGGAGACCGCGGCCCCCGATCTGTGGATGGACGCCGCCAAGGCGATCATGACCACCGACACCTTCCCGAAGGTCGCCACCGCTACCGTGAAGCTCGGCAAGGCCAAGGTGACGATCAACGGCATGGCCAAGGGCGCCGGCATGATCATGCCCGACATGGCGACCATGCTGTCCTTCGTCTTCACCGACGCGCCCCTGTCGGCATCCGTGCTGCAATCCCTGCTCAAGGCCGGCGTCGAGGACACCTTCAATGCGCTGACCATCGACGGCGACACCTCGACCTCGGACACCCTGCTCGCGTTTGCGACCGGGGCTGCGGCCGCCAATGGCGCGCCGAAGATTTCGCGCGCCAGCGACCCGCGCCTGAAGGCCTTCACCAAGGCGTTCCAGCAGATCCTCGCCAATCTGTCCGAGCAGGTGGCGCGCGACGGCGAAGGCGCGCGCAAACTGGTCGAGGTCGTGGTCGAGGGCGCGACGACAAAACCGTCGGCGCGCAGAATCGCGATGTCGATCGCCAATTCGCCGCTGGTGAAGACCGCGATCGCCGGCGAGGACGCCAATTGGGGCCGCGTGGTGATGGCGGTCGGCAAGGCCGGCGAACCCGCCAACCGCGACAAGCTCTCGATCTCCTTCAACGGCATCCGCGTCGCCAAGAGCGGCGCGCGCGATCCGTCCTACGATGAGAAAGAGGTGTCGGAGGCGATGAAGGCGCCGAAGATCCAGATCAAGGTCGCGCTCGGCCTCGGCAAGGCCAAAGACCGCGTGCTGACCTGCGACCTCACCAAGGAATATGTCGCGATCAATGGCGATTACAGGTCGTGAGACATTCTTCCGTCATCCTGAGGAGCGCGTAGCGCGTCTCGAAGGATGCACGGCCACGATGCGTAGGCACGGAGAGTGCCGGGCCGTCGACCCTTCGAGACGGCCGCTTCGCGGCCTCCTCAGGGTGACGGTGAGAGAGAGCGTGAGCCTTCGCTAGCTCGATATCCGCGCGTCGGCGACTGCCTTCTTGAACAGCGCGTTCATCGCGTCCGCGATGCCCTGGGTCGGGCTGACCTCGAAATAGAAGCCCGGCGACGCACAGGCCTGCATGTTCTGCGCGATCTGGCTGTTCGGCGACGGGCCGAACGGGCCCTGATTGAACGGATCGATCCAGGTCATGTACCAGTTGTTGGTCGGCAGTTGCAGATAGGTGGTGTAGAGCACCGCGATCTTGATGTTGCGCTTCTTGATCGCATCGCAGAGCGCCGGATTGATCGGCGACTGGCAGCGATTGCTGCCGGTGATCGGCTTCAGGCAGCTTGTATTCGGCTCGTCGGCGACCCCGTCGGATACGAAGAACAGATATTTGAGCGGCGCCGACGACGTGCCCGCGCCCGGGTTTGCGATCGTGTTGTTGATCTGGGGAAAAATCGCGGTGAACTGGCTGTCCTTGTCCGCGGTGTAGGCATCGTTGTTGCCGTAGACGCCCATCAGATCGATGTTGCCGGCCGCCGACTTCGCGCTCGACAGGCTCGACGACAGCGAGAACAGGCTTCGCAGGCCATAGGTCTTCGAGGACGCGCCGAAGTCATAGATCGCCATGCGAAACTGGCTCGAATAGGTCTGGGTCGCCGCCGCGGTGTCCATCAATTGCTGGGTCGCGCTGCGAAGCACGTCGATCCGCGTCGTGACGCCAAGCGATTTCGCCAGGTTATAGTAGTTGTTGGGGTCGTTGTAGTCGTGGCAGGCGAAGGCGCACTGGTCGTTCGGTTTGAAGCTGTTGCCGGTGGTGGCCGTGACCAGCTTGGCGACGTCCGTCGGCGTGGCGCCGACCCCCATCGACGGCGAATTGTCGAGCAGCAGATAGAAATCGATATAGAGCGGCATGTTCGCGGTCGAGGTCGAGGTGCCCGACACCGACACCTTGCTCCGCCCCAACACGCCGAGGAACATGGTCGGGACATCGGCGGTGAATTGGACCGTCGAGGTGATGGTGCCGCCGCTCTTGGTCATGGTCGGCGTCACGCTGGTCAGCGTGAAGCCGTTCTGGTTGAAGACGTTGCCGTTGAAGATCTTCCTCGCGTCGGCCTCGCCGGCCGAAATCTCGCCGTCCGAGGTCATGGCGCCGGCCGCGATGAAGCCGGGCGATGCCTTGGCGACCGATCCGACGCTCGCCGCGTCGGCAGCGGAAATCAGCTTGCTGCGGATCTGGTTGGCGCGGGAATAGTCGACCGCACATCCGACCGCGACCATGAGCGGCAGCAGGGCGAGGCCGAAGATCATCGCGATGTTGCCGGAGCGATCGCGGCGGAAACGGCTGACGGTCCGGAGCAAGGTGCGCATGGGTTATATCGGCAGAGAAAATGATGGGCTGATAAATCAGGGCCTTCACCTTGCCGACCGCGCATTAAGGCCGACTTATCGCGAATGCGGAAAAAGCGCGCCGGCACAAATCGTTTGGCTGGCGGCGCGTTGCTGGTTAATGAAAGCTTGCAACATCAGAAGGAACATTCGTGCAGCATGGCTGACATCAAGCTGACCCTCGTCGTCGCCTGCGCGCTGGTCGATGCCGACAAGCGCGTGCTGCTGGCGCAGCGTCCCGAAGGCAAGGCGTTGGCGGGGCTGTGGGAATTCCCCGGCGGCAAGATCGAGCCCGGCGAGCGGCCGGAACAGACCCTGATCCGCGAGTTGCACGAGGAGATCGGCATCACCGTGAGCGAGCCGTGCCTCGCGCCGCTGACTTTCGCCAGCCATGCCTACGAGACCTTCCATTTGCTGATGCCGCTCTACATCTGCCGGCGCTGGGAGGGCATGGCGCTGGCGCGCGAGGGCCAGAACCTCGCCTGGGTCCGCGCCAGCAAGCTGCGCGACTACCCGATGCCGCCGGCGGACCTTCCGCTGCTGCCGCATCTGATGGATCTGCTGCTGTGATCTTCTTCGCCTCCCTCGCTTGCGAGGGATGCGCGGCTACCCAAAATATCGAAAACAACCCCATGCAAAGGAGCCGGCGGTGGCCGGCGTTCGACCGGGCTGCTTGACACGTCGGGCAACTCAGGGGTATTTTTCCAATATTCCGAAATTTTGCAGGCACCCTCCTCCCCGCTTGCGGGGAAGCGTCGGCCGCCTTCGGCGGCAGTCTCTACGAGACGCCGAAGCAAAGATTTCGCCGGCGCGCGATCAGCAAACCACCGTAAGGGACGCACGATGGACGGGCTCCCTCCCCCCTTGCGGGGGAGGGTGGGGAGAGGGGTGCCACGCGGCGCGCTCTCTCAGCATGCATCTCGAAGACGAGTGCAAATTGCGAAAGCGATGATCACACTAGCATGTCGCTCGGGGCCACCCCTCTCCCCAACCCTCTCCCGCAAGGGGAGAGGGAGCCCTGGCACCGTGCGCGCCTAACGCTTCACCTGCTTCACCGCCGCTTCCAGACTCGCCTTCGCCGAGCCGGGCTTCAGCGGCTTCGGCTGGCTTTCGTGCGGCGCCCAGCCCGACAGCCAGACGATGTCGAAGGTGGCGCGGATGCGGCCGTCGGCATCGGCGAAGCGCTCGCCGTAGATCTGCGCCATGCGCAGCATGGTGGCACGGCGGGTCGGGGTGTGGCGGCGCTCGCGCAGCACATTGGTGGCGCCCATGCGCCTGAGATCGGCCATCAATGCGAACGCGCTGGCGTAGCGCACCACGACGCGGTCGACGTCGGTGACCGGCAGCGCAAAGCCGGCCCGCTGCAACAGCGCGCCGATGTCGCGCAAATCGGCGAATGGCGCGACGCGCGGCGACACGCCGCCCTCGCACTCCGCCTCCGCCGCGGCAAAGCTTTGCCTGAGCTCGGTCAGCGTGTCGCCGCCGAGCATTGAAGCGAGTAGCAGCCCTTCCGGCTTCAGCGCGCGGCGAAGCTGCGCCAGCACGCCCGGCAGATCGTTGACGAACTGGAAGGCGAGCGCGGAGACCACGAGATCGAGCGACTCGGGCGGCAAGCCGAGCGCTTCCGTCTCAGCGAAACCGATCGTATCGACCGATCCGACTCGCCCACGCAGGGCGTCCGCGAGCCCATCCCCCGGCGTCCAAACGTCGGCCGCGGAAGAAAAGCTGCGCGACACCGCCTGCAAGCGGTCGGCTATGTCTTCTGTGGCCCGCTCAAGCAGGAACGTCGCCGCCCCTTCGCGCCCCGCGCGGGCAAGTCGCGCGCCAAGCAATGCGCGATCGAACAGGATCGGGGCCGTGGCCGGGGTCGTTACCATCCGCGCTGGTTACGCCGGACGGCGGTCGCAGGCAATGCGCCTTGAGCCCGTGCGGCTCAAACGCTAGCCTCATCAGCCATGGACGCCGAGGCATCACCGACACGCTCCATTTCCGGTCACATCCAGCGTGCGCTCGGCACGGTCGGGGGCGCGTGGCTGCGCACCGCACGGCTGGCGCTCGATATCGCGCTGCCGACGCTGTGCGTGTCCTGCCGCGAGCCGGTCGATGGCGAGGGCGTCTGCGCGGCCTGCTGGGCCAAATTGTCGTTCATCGCGCCGCCGTTCTGCCCGCGGCTCGGTATTCCCTTTGTCTACGATCCCGGGCCGGAGCTGCTGTCGATGGAGGCAATCGCCAATCCGCCGGCCTACCAGCGCGCCCGCGCCGCGGTGCGCTATGACGACGTCGCACGCACCCTGGTGCACGCATTGAAATACCAGGATCGCACCGACCTGGCGCCAACAATGGGCCGCTGGATGGCACGCGCGGGGAAGGAATTGCTACAGGATGCCGACATGCTGGTGCCGGTTCCCCTGCATTGGCGGCGCGGCTGGAGCCGGCGCTACAACCAGTCCGGCGCGCTCGCCAAGATGATCGCACGCCAGAGCGGCGTCAAAATGGTCTCCGAGGCGCTGCGGCGCACCCGCGCCACCGAGCAGCAGATCGGGCTGTCGCGCAAGGACCGCGCCAGCAATGTGCAGGGCGCATTCAGGGTCGCCGATGAACGCAAGGCTGACATCCAGGGTCGCCGCGTGATCCTGGTCGACGACGTCCTGACCTCGGGCGCCACGGTGGATGCCTGCGCGCGGGCGCTGTTGCGCGCCAAGGCCGCGCAGGTCGATGTGCTGGTGTTTGCCCGGGTTGTCGATGCCCACCGCGCTCCCATATAATCTGTCATTCAGGTTCAACCGAGCACACCATGACCGCTCCCATCGAAATCTATACCCGCCCGGGCTGCGGTTATTGCACCGCGGCCAAATCGCTCTTGACGCGCAAGAACGCCGCGTTCACCGAATTGAGCGTCGCCAGCAACCCAGCCTTCCGCGACGAGATGTACGACCGCGCCGGCACCGGGGCGACCTTCCCGCAGATCTTCATCGGCAAGACCCATGTCGGCGGCTGCGACGAGCTCTACGCGCTCGACCGCGAGGGCAAGCTCGACGGCCTGCTCAGCAACGGAGGCGGCGCCTGATGAGTACGGACAACATTTTCACTGCCGCCATGGTGCAGATGCGCACCGGATTGCTGCCCGAGCCGAGCCTCGAGCAGGGCACGCGGCTGATCCGCGAAGCGGCGGCGCAGGGCGCCAAATACGTGCTGACCCCCGAGGTCAGCAACATGATGCAGCTGAACCGCAAGGCGCTGTTCGAGCATCTGGCCAGCGAAGAGGACGACAAGTCGCTGCAGGCCTATCGCGCGCTGGCCGCCGAACTGAAGATCCATCTGCATATCGGCTCGCTGGCACTGCGCTACTCGCCGGAGAAGGCGGTCAACCGCTCGTTCCTGATCGGGCCCGAGGGCAATGTGCTCGCGAGCTACGACAAGATCCATATGTTCGACATCGACCTGCCGGGCGGCGAGAGCTATCGCGAATCGGCCAACTACCAGCCCGGCGAGACCGCCGTGATCTCCGACCTGCCCTGGGGCCGGATCGGACTGACGATCTGCTACGACGTGCGTTTCCCGGCGCTCTATCGCGCGCTTGCCGAGGCCGGCGCGTCGTTCCTCACGGTGCCCTCCGCCTTCACCCGCAAGACCGGCGAAGCGCATTGGCACACGCTGCTGCGCGCCCGCGCCATCGAGACCGGCTGCTTCGTGTTCGCAGCGGCCCAGGCCGGCCTGCATGAGAACAAGCGCGAGACCTTCGGGCATTCACTGATCATCGACCCCTGGGGCGAGATCCTCGCCGAGGGCGGCGTCGAGCCCGGCGTGTTCCTGGCCGAGATCGATCCCTCCAAGGTCGAAACCGCGCGCAAGACCATCCCTTCACTTCAGCACGGCAGGCGTTTCGGCATCGCCGACCCCAAGGCCGGCCCGGAGCATCTGCACCTCGTCCGGGGTTCGGCATGATCCGCTACACGCTGCGCTGCGAGCGCGGCCATCAGTTCGAGAGCTGGTTCCAGAGCTCATCGGCCTATGAATCGCAGGAGCGGCGTCACCTGATCGATTGCCCGTCCTGCGGCTCAAGCAAGATCGAGCGCGCGATCATGGCGCCGCAAATCGTCAGCAAGAAGGGCCGCGAACCGGCCCGGCCGGCGCCGGCCGCCCCCGTCGAGGCGGCGACGCCTTCCGAATCGACGTCGCTGATGATGGCGCAGGAGCGCGAGCTGCGCAGCAAGCTGAAGGAACTGCGCGACCACATCGTGAAGAACGCCGACAATGTCGGCGAGCGCTTCCCGAACGAGGCGCGCAAGATGCATTACGGCGATATCGAGCATCGGCCGATCTATGGCGAGGCCTCGCCCGAAGAAGCGCGCGCGCTGATCGACGAAGGCGTCGAGGTCTCGCCACTGCCGACGCTGCCGGAAGACCGGAACTAGAGCGAACCGCTTCCATCCTCGTCATTGCGAGGAGCGAAGCGACGAAGCAATCCAGCTTCGGACTCGTTGCACCATGGATTGCTTCGCTTCGCTCGCAATGACGGGTGGGGCCAAACCGGCCGAGCGCCCCTGATGCCCCCCGAGACAATCTCTTCCTGGCAGGCCTGGGCGTTTCTCTCCGCGGTTTTCGCGGCGCTGACCGCGATCTTCGCCAAGGTCGGCGTCGAGGGCATCAACTCCGATCTCGCCACCCTGATCCGCACCGTGGTCGTGCTGATCACGCTGTCGGCCATCCTGTTCGCGACCGGACAATTCACCCAGGCCGGGCCGATCTCGGGGAAGAGCTGGCTGTTCCTGCTGCTGTCCGGGCTCGGCACCGGCGCGTCGTGGATCTGCTATTTCCGCGCGCTCAAGCTCGGGCCCGCCACACTGGTCGCGCCGATCGACAAGCTCAGCGTGGTGCTGGTGGCGCTGTTCGGCGCCGTGTTCCTCGGCGAACGCCCGTCGGCCTATGGCTGGATCGGGATCGCGCTGATCTCTGCCGGCGCGGTGCTGATCGCGGTGAAGGGCTGATCTACGCGACGATCAATAGGGCGACGCCAACCACGATCAGGACGATGCCGAAAAGCTCACGCAGCGAGAACGGCTGCTTGAGTGAGAAATACGCCACGCCCTGCGCGAACAGGACCTCGATCAGCGCCAGCGTACGCACGTTGGCGGCGGCGGTGAGCGCGAACGCCAGGAACCAGAACTGCGAGGAGAATGCGCCCATGAAGCCCGCGAACATCGACGGCCGCCACAGGCCGAGGATTTTTCGCAGCACGTCGGGCGCGCGCAGCAAGAGATAGACCGACAGGATCAGCGTCTGGACGAACAGGCTCCACATCAGCGTGTAGGAGGCTGCCGTCACAAACGAGACGCCGGGCACGGCAATGATCGCGCCGCGAAAGCTCACCGCCGAGATCGCGAACACCGCAGCGGCGCCGAGGCCGAGCACGGTCGGACGCAGATCGGCAAAACTCTTCTGCCCGCCCCGCCTGAGCGCGGTGACGACGACGCCGATGGTGGCGATCACGATCGCGATCACCTTGATGGTCGTGAGATGGTCGCCGAGGAAGATGAAGCCGAAGATTGCGGTCTGGATCGCCTCGGTCTTCATATAGGCCGTGGTCACTACGAAGGAGCGGTCGTTCATCGCCAGCAGCATGAAGCCGGTGCCGACGATCTGGCTGAGCGCGCCGACCACGAGCCACGGCCAGAACGAGTCCGCCGGCCACGGCACGCGATCGCCGGTCAGCAGCACCGCCAGCGCGAAGAACACCACCGCGAACGGCAGGCCGAACAGGAAGCGGATATTGGTCGCGCCCCAGGTCCCGAGCGGCCCGGTCAGATGCCGCTGCATCGCATTGCGCGCCACCTGCCCGAACGCAGCGACGATGGTGAAGGGGATCCAGAGCGAGGCGATTGTGAACATGCGGGATGAGGAAAGTGCGCCGGGGCGGGAGTATGCGCACAACGTGCCGATTGCCGCCGACGCGGTCAACCGAGCCGGCGCATGACTGGATTGCGCGGCATCCACAAGCTGCTGTCGTCCCTGCGAAAGTGTTTGGTCCCTGCTGATTGGTTGGATGGAATCGGTGTAGAACGAGGCGTGGCCTTTGTCAGGGAGCACCTCGTGTCATGGAACTGAACCTGCACGCGAACGCCACCACGACACCAAAGACGCGCGCCTACATCCAGCGCAGCAAGAAGTCGGTTGCCCAGTTGGCGGCTGAACTGGGGGTCAGCGAGACCACGATCTACCGCTGGCGCGGCCGCACCACGGTTGGAGACCGTTCGCACCGGCCGAACAACCTCACGACCAGCCTGTCGGCCGTCGAAGAGCGAGCGGTTTGCGAGTTGCGGACGTCGCTGCAGTTGCCGCTGGACGACATCGTCGAGGTGATGCAGCGATGCATCAATGCCAAGCTGTCCCGCAGCGCCATTCACCGCTGCCTGCAGCGCAATGGCATCAGCCGGCTTGCCAAGCCTGACAAGCCCAAGCCCGGTATCTTCGAGACCGCCAGCATCGGCTTTATCCATATCGACGTGAAGTATCTGCCGGCTCTGCAACGCCGCACCAGCTATGCTTTCGTCGCCATCGACCGCGCCACCCGCTACGTCTTTGTCGAGATCCATTCCAGGCGGGACGGAGCCACCGCGACCGGCTTCCTCAAACGCTTCCTGGCCGACTTCTCGCACGAGGTTCACACCATCCTGACCGACAACGGCGCCGAGTTCACCGACCGCTTTGCTGTCGACAAGAAGAACAAGCCGGTCGGGAAACCGTCCGGCGACCACCCCTTTGATCAGGTCTGCAAGCAGCGCGGCATCCAGCATCGCCTGACCAAGCCCTACCACCCGCAGACCAACGGTCTCGTTGAACGCTTCAACCGCCGTATCGCCGAAGCCATTGGCCGCGAACAAAAGCGCGGCAGTGCAAGGCGCACCTTCATCGACCATGCCGATCGGGACGCCTTCATCGCCAAGTTCGTCCACGACTACAACCGAACTCGCCTCAAATGCCTCGGCTACCTGGCCCCAATGCAGGCCCTCGCCAATCACACGGGACCAAACACGAAAGCAGGGACCCATAACCACAGCAGGAGGTTTGGGGCATGATGGTGGAACGGGCCATGACACCGATTAGGTCTGGCGAGATGTGGAGCAGGACACGTCCTGAACTCAGATCGCGCTCAACGACATCGGCCGGTGGTTATGGGTCCCTGCTTTCGCAGGGACGACACCGGATGTATCGGCGAAAGCCGGGCTAACTTCACTGACTTTAAGCCGCCAGCAAGGGGCACGCCGATACCCAAACTCCCCGTCGTCCCTGCGAAAGCAGGAATCCATAACCGCAGGGAGCGGCGTGGCACGGCAGTCAGACAAGCAGATCGCTGAGGTCCCGCCACTCGGGGTTTTCGCGCTCGATCAGCTCGATCTTCCAGTCCCGCTTCCATTTCTTGAGCTGCTTTTCGCGCGTGATGGCTTCTTCAGCGTGTTGATACGATTCGACATGGACCAAGCGAAAAACGCCGTAGGTTTTGACAAAAGACGAGCCCTCGCCATTGCGATGTTGCTCAAGCCGTTTCTGTACGGAATTCGTCACGCCGATATACAGCGTGCCATGGCGCCGGCTTGCGAGGATGTAGACATAGTACATGCTCGGAACGCGGATCTCGCCTAACTATGTAGGCCGGTGGCTATGGGTCCCTGCTTTCGCAGGGACGACACCTGCCGGGAGGCAACAGCGTCTCACATCGCCGCGATTCACGCCACAAGCTCGCTGTCGTCCCTGCGGAAGCAGGGACCCATAACCACAGGGAGCGGTTTGGGGCGCGGTGGTTGAACCGGCGATGAGACGGATGGTGTCGATCGGATTCCGAAGCAGGTCCTGAGCTAAGATCGCGCTCAACAACATCGGCCGGTGGTTATGGGTCCCTGCTTTCGCAGGGACGACAGCGGCCTTGTGGTTGGAGTCGCGGCAAGTTCGGTGTCCTACCCCTCCTCCGCCACCACCATGTAGTTCACGTCCATGTCGGACGAGACCGTCCATTTGTCGGCGAGCGGGTTGTAGACCACGCCGGCCTGCTCGGTGACGGCGAGGTTGACGTCGCCGAGATAGCGCTCGAGCTCGGCGGGGGTGACGAACTTGCTCCAGTCATGGGTGCCGCGCGGCAGCCAGCGCAGCACGTATTCGGCGCCGACGATCGCCAGCGCAAAGCTCTTCCAGTTGCGGTTCAAGGTCGAGACCACCATCAGCCCGCCTGGCTTGAGCATGACGGCGCAGCGCTTGATGAAGGCGCCGACATCGACGACGTGCTCGACCACCTCCATCGCCAGCACGATGTCGAAGCGCTCGCGTGCGTCCATCTCCTCCACCGTGGTGCAGCGGTAGTCGATCGACAGATGGCCCTTGTCGGCATGCAGCTTCGCGGCAGCGATGTTGGTGGCGGACGGATCGATCCCGATCACCTGGGCGCCGAGCCGGGTGAACGGCTCGCACAACAGCCCGGCGCCGCAGCCGATGTCGAGCAGGCGCAGGCCGGACAGGCAGCTCAGGCTCTTGGCGTTGCGCTCGAACTTGCGGCATGCGGCGTCGCGGATATAGGTCAGGCGCAGCGGATTGATCTTGTGCAGCGGCGCCATCTTGCCGCGCGGATCCCACCATTCATCCGACAGCTTTGAAAACTTCGCGATTTCGGCCGGATCGACCGAGGCGGCGGTGGAGTTGGAAAGCGTTGTGGCCATGATTGCGCGCGCCCCTATCGCGCGGTGATCGAATTGCGAAACGACAGCGGCGAGGCGATGGTCTTGATGGTCTCGATGCCCTCGCCGACGCCGCGGATGGTGACGTCGCCATAATTGAGCAGGCGTCCCATGATGCTCTGGTTGACGTCGACGCTCTCGACCTTGTCGAGGCTCATCTCGAAGGTGCGCCGCTTGATGAAGCCGGTTTTGTGCACGACGCGGAAATTGGTCACGTCAGTCTCGGTAGTCCAGCGATGGAACCAGGCCGCGCCGGTCCAGTACAGCGCCCCGACCGCGACCACGGCGGCGGCCGCAAGGCAGGCCAGCACCAGGCCGTCGACCGTCGTCATCCGTGACAGGATCAAGAGCGCCAGGACCAGGATCCAGGCCCCGATCGCCGGCAGATAGAACATCCAGTGCGCATTGGTGGAATACAGCACCTTCTCGCCGGGCTGCAGGATTTCGTCGATGTAGCGTCCCATCCAATCCCGCCTTCGAGTTACCTGCGAGTCACCGTTGCGCCACAGCCCGCCCGCAACCGGCAAAACACCCCCAAAAGACCCTCCGGAGACCCCTACCAACCGGCTTGCCCCCGGGCGCGGCGCTATGTATACGCGCCTTTCGGTGCCCGCGCTTGCGGTTTTCGGCGTGGGTTAACCTACTTATCCTCTTAAAGGAATAGACGCGTCGTCATGGGCCGCCTCGTGATGAAATTCGGCGGTACGTCCGTCGCCAATATCGATCGTATCCGCAACGTCGCCCAGCACGTGAAGCGCGAGGTCGACGCCGGCCACGAGGTCGCCGTCGTCGTCTCCGCGATGTCCGGCAAGACCAACGAACTGGTGGCCTGGTGCACCGAGGCCTCGCCGATGCACGACGCGCGCGAATATGACGCGGTGCTCGCCTCCGGCGAACAGGTCACCTCGGGCCTGCTCGCGATCGTGCTGCAGGGCATCGGCATCCAGGCGCGCTCCTGGCAGGGCTGGCAGATCCCGATCAAGACCTCGGAGGCGCATGCTTCGGCGCGCATCCTCGATATCGACGGCAGCGAGATCATCGACCGTTTCAAGGAGCGCAAGGAAGTCGCTGTCATCGCCGGCTTCCAGGGCATCAACCCGCAGACCGGCCGCATCACCACGCTCGGCCGCGGCGGTTCGGACACTTCGGCCGTGGCGATCGCGGCCGCGCTGCGCGCCGACCGCTGCGACATCTACACCGATGTCGACGGCGTCTACACCACCGACCCGCGCGTGGTGCCGAAGGCGCGCCGGCTCGACAAGATCGCGTTCGAGGACATGCTGGAGCTGGCCTCGCAGGGCGCCAAGGTGCTGCAGGTTCGCTCGGTGGAACTCGGCATGGTGCACAACATGCCGATCTTTGTGCGCTCCAGCTTCGACAAGCCAGAGGATATCGACCCGCACGCCAACCAGCCGCCGGGCACGCTGATCTGCAGCGAGGAGGAAATCATGGAAATGCACGTCGTCACCGGCATCGCCTTCTCCAAGGACGAAGCCCAGATTTCCGTGCGCCAGATCGAGGACAAGCCCGGCGTCGCCGCGGCGATCTTCGGGCCGCTCGCGGATGCCAGCATCAACGTCGACATGATCGTGCAGAACGTGTCGGAGGACGGCAAGACCACCGACCTTACCTTCACCGTGCCGGCCACCGACTACAACCGCGCCAAGGACACCATTACCTCCGCCAAGGCCAAGATCGGCTATATCAGGCTCGACACCGCGACCGACGTCGCCAAGGTCTCGGTGATCGGCAGCGGCATGCGCAGCCATGCCGGTGTCGCGGCGAAGGCGTTCAAGGCGCTGGCCGATCGCAACATCAACATCCGCGCCATCACCACCTCCGAGATCAAGTTCTCGGTCCTGATCGACGCCGCCTATACCGAACTCGCGGTCCGCACGCTGCACACGCTGTACGGGCTGGACCAGGCGTAGGGCTTTCCGGGGGCCCCTTCCTTTCCTCATTCCGGGGCCCGCGAAGCGGGAGCCCGGAATCCATCGGCCCGCAGGCCATGTGGTGAAATGGATTCCGGGCTCGACGCTACGCGTCGCCCCGGAATGACGAGGGGATGGGATTACGCCGCCTCCCGCGGAACAAGCGCCCCCCGGTACCGGCGTCCCGGAGTTAGAATTTCTCTTAGCGGGCGCAGCATCGGGCTGACGCAGACGTTATTTGCTACTGGCAGGCGTTTTGCTTGGCAAAGCGAGCCTCGATTGGCTATACGGCCAGTCAGGTGGGCTGTCGCAAACTGTGGCACAGTTTGTGCGATCCCGAATCGGCGGGAACTGGCGCGAGCGGCGACGCCGAATGACTAAAATTGTTGTTTTTGACGAGTTTTGCGCCAACGGCCGGCCGGCCCCGTGCGCCGGCCTGGTGGGGAGGGACTGAAGCACATGCGGAGCGCGTCGGGAGGCCCCCGCGTCCTGTTGAGACGGCTCCGCGAAACCATGGCGGAGCAAGTCTCCGCCCAGGAACGCCTCGACAAGATCGTGGTGCTGATCGCGGCCAACATGGTGGCCGAGGTCTGCTCCTGCTACGTGCTGCGCATCGACAACACACTCGAGCTCTACGCCACCGAAGGTCTGAACCGCGACGCCGTGCACCGCACCGTGCTGAGCGCGCATGAGGGCCTGGTCGGCCTCGTTGCCAGCGAGGCGACGCCGCTCAATCTCTCCGACGCGCAAAGCCATCCGGCCTTCGCCTACCGCCCCGAGACCGGCGAAGAGATCTACCACTCGTTCCTCGGCGTGCCGATCCTGCGCGCGGGCAATACGCTCGGCGTGCTCGTGGTGCAGAACCGCGCCAAGCGTACCTATGTCGAGGAAGAGGTCGAGGCGCTGCAGACCACCGCCATGGTGCTGGCGGAGATGATCGCCTCGGGCGAGCTTGCCGCGCTGGCCCAGCCCGGCGCCGAGCCCGCCGCGCGGCACTCGCTGCACAAGACCGGCGCGGTGCTCTCCGACGGCATCGCGCTCGGCCACGTCGTGCTGCACGAGCCGCGCGTCGTCATCACCAACTATATCGCCGAGGACCTGCCGAAGGAGATCAAGCGGCTCGACACTGCGCTCGCCAATCTGCGCGCCGATCTCGACCGCATGCTGGAGCGCGGCGACGTCGCCGAAGGCGGCGAGCATCGCGAGGTGCTGGAAGCCTACCGCATGTTCGCCAACGACCAGGGCTGGTCGCACAAGCTGCATGAGGCGGTCGCCACCGGCCTCACCGCGGAAGCCGCCGTCGAGCGCGTGCAGTCGGATACCCGCGCGCGCATGCTGCGCTCGACCGATCCCTATCTGCGCGACCGGCTGCACGATCTCGAGGATCTCGGCCATCGCCTGATGCGCCAACTGGTCGGCCAGGACCATGCGCCGACGCGCGAACAGCTGCCCGACAACGCCATCCTGATCGCCCGCGCGATGGGCCCCGCGGCGCTGCTCGACTATGACCGCAAGCGGCTGCGCGGCCTGGTGCTGGAGGAAGGCACCGCGAATTCCCACGTCTCGATCGTGGCGCGCGCGCTCGGCATTCCCGCGGTCGGCGAGGTGCCGAATGCGCCCGGCATTGCCGATCCGGGCGATGCCATCATCGTCGACGGCATTTCCGGCGAGATCTATGTCCGCCCCTCCGCCGAGATCGAATCCGCCTACGCCGAGCGCGTCCGGTTCCGGGCGCGGCGGCAGGCGCAATATTCGGCGCTGCGCGACAAGCCTTGCGTGACCAAGGACGGCCAGCCGATCGAGCTCCTGATCAATGCCGGCCTGACCATCGACCTGCCGCATATCGAGGACACCGGCAGCGCCGGCATCGGCCTGTTCCGTACCGAATTGCAGTTCATGGTGAGCCCGAGCCTGCCGCGTTCAAGCGACCAGCTCGCGCTATACCGCACCGTGCTCGATGCCGCCGGCACCAAGCCCGTCACCTTCCGCACGCTCGACATCGGCGGCGACAAGGCGCTGCCCTACATGGAGACCGTGGTCGAGGAAAATCCCGCGCTCGGCTGGCGCGCGATCCGGCTCGGCCTCGACCGCCCCGGCCTGCTGCGCGGCCAGATCCGCGCGCTGCTGCGCGCCGGCGGCGGCCGTGCGCTGAAGATCATGTTCCCGATGATCTCCGACATCGCCGAGTTCGACCAGGCCAAGGCGATCGTCGAGCGCGAGCTGACCTATCTGCGCCAGCACGGCCATTCGCTGCCGGAACGGATCGATATCGGCACCATGGTCGAGGTGCCGGCCCTGCTTTACCAGCTCGACGAGCTCTTGAAGAAGGTCGACTTCGTCTCGGTCGGCTCCAACGACCTGTTCCAGTTCCTGTTCGCGGTCGACCGCGGCAATGCCAAGGTCTCGGAACGCTTCGACACCCTGTCGGCGCCGATCCTGCGCGCGCTGCGCGACATCGTGCGCAAGGCCAAGATCGCGAAGAAGGCCGCGTCGCTGTGCGGTGAGATGGCGTCGAAGCCGATCGGCGCGCTGGCGCTGATTGCGCTCGGCTATCGCTCGCTGTCGCTCTCGGCGACCGCGCACGGCCCGGTCAAGGCCTTGATCCTCGACCTCGACGCCAAGAAGGCCGAGGCGATGATCAATCCGCTGCTGGACGCGCCGGTCGGCAGCGTCTCGATCCGCGGGGCGCTGACGAAGTTTGCGGAAACCGAGGGGCTGGCCTTGTAGCGACGCTGCCGTCGCCTCCGCCACCTTTCGCGCTTTCAGCAATTCGAGACTCCGCCATGCTACCCGAAGCCAAACTCGACGTCCTGCTCGCCCATCACGCCTCGCTCGAGGCCGAGCTGCTCGGCCAGGTCAACTCCGAGCGCTATGTTGCGATCACGCGCGAGCTCGCCGAGCTCAATCCGCTGATCGATGCGGTGAAGCTCTATCGCTCCGCCCGGTCGGAACTCGCCGACGCCGAGGCGTTGCTGGCGGATGCGGGGACTGACGCCGAGATGCGCAGCATGGCGGAAGCGGAGATGGAAACGCTGCAGGCGCGCATCGGCGAGCTCGAACAGGGGATCCGGATCGCGCTGTTGCCGAAGGACGCGATGGACGACCGCAACGTGGTGCTCGAAATCCGCGCCGGCACCGGCGGCGACGAGGCCTCGCTGTTCGCTGGCGACCTGTTCCGGATGTATGAGCGCTTCGCGGCCTTGCAGGGCTGGAAGGTCGAGGTGATCTCGGCGAGCGAAGGCACCGTCGGCGGCTACAAGGAAATCATCGCCGAGGTGCAGGGCCGCGGCGCCTTCGCCAAGTTGAAATTCGAGTCCGGCGTGCACCGCGTGCAGCGCGTGCCCGACACCGAGACGCAGGGCCGCATCCACACCTCGGCCGCCACGGTCGCCGTGCTGCCCGAGGTCGAGGACGTCGACGTCGACATCAAGGACACCGACTTAAGGATCGAGACCATGCGCGCCGGCGGCGCCGGCGGCCAGCACGTCAACAAGACCGAGTCCGCGATCCGCATCACCCATCTGCCGACCGGCATCGTGGTGATGATGCAGGACAGCCGCTCGCAGCATAAAAACCGGGCGTCGGCGATGAACATCCTGCGCTCGCGCATCTACGACGCGGAACGCCAGCGCGTCGATGCCGCGCGCTCCGCCGACCGCAAGGAGAAGGTCGGCTCCGGCGACCGCTCGGAGCGGATCCGCACCTATAATTTCCCGCAAGGGAGAGTCACCGACCACCGCATCAACCTGACGCTCTACAAGCTGCCGCAGGTGATCGCGGGCGAGGCGCTCGGCGAACTGATCGATGCGCTGACCACCGAGCACCAGGCCGCGCAGCTCGCGGCCCAGGGCGCGGCGGCGTGAACCGATCCGGTTGCTGGCTCCATTGATCGTCGTCGTCCCTGCGAAAGCAGGGACCCATAACCACAGGGCGTCATTGTTGATCCCGATATCGACCCCGACTGCCCAGATCGAAGGGCCGCGGCGTATGGGTCCCCGCTTTCGCGGGGACGACGGGCGGTTGGTGTTGCGCGAGGACACCGCGTGATGGCGCCTGTGGTCAACGCAACCGTCGAGACGGCCCGCCGCGCACTTGCCGCGCGGCTGCAATCGGCCGGCAACGATTCCGCCGAACTCGATGCACGGCTGCTGGTCGGCGCGGCGCTTCGCCTCGATCTGACCGGCATGGTCACGGGAGCGAAACGTACGCTGACCCAGGACGAAGCGGATCGCCTCGAGGGCCTGGCGCGGCGCCGCCTCGCCGGCGAACCGGTCGCGCGCATTCTCGGCATCAAGGAATTTTGGGGACTGCCGCTGCATCTGACCGCCGCGACGCTGGTGCCGCGCCCCGACACCGAGACCGTGGTCGCGCGCGCGCTCGAACTGCTGCACGCCGACGGCACGGCCGAGCGCGCGCTGCGGATCGCCGATCTCGGCACCGGTTCGGGCGCGATCCTGCTGGCGCTGCTCTCGGAACTGCCCCACGCGCACGGCTTCGCCACCGACATCTCGGCGGAGGCGCTGCAGACGGCGAGCCAGAACGCCGCCGAGCTCGGACTTAGCCAGCGCGCGACATGGGTCGCGTGCGACTATGGCAGCGCGCTGACCGGCGCGTTCGACCTGATCGTGTCCAATCCGCCCTACATCCCCTCGGCCGACATCGCCGGTCTCGACATCGAGGTGCGCGCGCACGATCCCCGCGCGGCGCTCGATGGCGGCGCCGACGGGCTCGACGCCTACCGCGCGCTGATTTCGCAGTCTGCGGGTCTTTTGACCTCGGGTGGATTTCTGGTTGTGGAAGTCGGACAGGGCCAGAGCGGCGACGTTGAAGCGCTGATGACGGCTTCCGGGTTATCCCCAACGGGGCCGCCCAAGGCCGATCTCGGGGGCGTTCCGAGGGCCGTTTCAGCCCGCCGGCTGCCCCGATAAAGTCCTATTGGAACGCAAAAAAACCTCTTGGAATATCCCCCGGGAACGACTACGTTCCGCCCACAACATCGGTGCTGGCCCCGTAACCGTTACGGGTGATGACCAGGGTTCAGCAGAGCCCGCCGATCGAAAGGTTCCAGGAACGCAGGTCTCATTGAGCGCAATAGCCGAAGCTGTGCTGCTCTCGACCGCCAAGCGAACGAAAGCCTGTTATTGCGCTTGAACACTTACGCACGAGAACTGGGCCTGTCTCAACGGGCGGAATGATTTTGTCGCTGGCGCGTTTGGCCGGCGGCGGTTGGGGAACGCGTCTTTGCTGAACGCGACTTTGCTGAACGAGATGGTCGGCGACATCGATGCCACTTCGAACGGTATTGCGATTCCGTGCGCCTAGGCGCGCGCCGAATCGGACTCTGGGAATTGGAATCTGGGAATCGGACTTCTGAGAAATCGGACTGTGGACTGCAATAACTTCAGGGCTGGAATAAAAGGCGACAGATGAGAAACGGTCAGAACAACAAGCGGATGCGCAACCGGAATAACAACAACAATAACAACAACAATAATAACCGGCGCGGCCAGAATCCCCTGACACGGGTGTACGAATCGAACGGACCCGACATCAAGATCCGCGGCACGGCCTCCCACGTGGCCGAGAAATACGTCCAGCTTGCGCGCGATGCACGCTCCTCCGGCGATCCGGTGGCAGCCGAGAACTACTACCAGCACGCTGAGCACTACTACCGGATCATCGCGACCGCGCAGGAGCAATTCCGGCAGAATCAGCAGCCTCCGCGCCCCGACGCCGAGGTGACGCAGACCGAAGACGGCGACGACGACAGCGACGGCTATTCGAGCTTCGGCCAGGAGCCGGGCTTCGTGCCGCAGCAGCAACAGCCGTTCATGCGCGACAACGGCCAGCAGCCCTACCAGCAGCCGCGGGAGCATCGCGAGCGTGACCAGCCGCCGCGCGAGCAGCAGCCGCGTGAGCACCGCGAACGCGAGCATCGTCCGCAGCCGCAGTATCAACCGCTACCGCAGAACCAGCCGCAGCCGGTGCTGGCCGATGCCGGCGGCGTCGATCGCCTGCCCTCGTTCATCACCGGCGGCACGCAGCCGCAGGTCAACGGTGGCCCCTATGAAGCCAACAATGGCGGCGCAGAACGCGGCGAACGGAGCGAGCGCTTTCCGCGCCGTCGCCGCCGTCCGCACGGCCCGCGCCCCGACATGGCAGCGCAGCCGGCGCCGAGCGACGACTTCAATCCGGGCAACGAGTAACGCAACTGTGCCGCCACCCTCCCCTGGAGGGGGAGGGTCGGCTCACACGAAGCGCAGCGAAACGTGAGACGGGGTGGGGTGATCTCTCAACACGGGCACAGCCCGATCGGAGAGACTGTCACCCCACCCCGCTGCGCTTTATGCGCAACGACCCCAGAGCGAGCTTCGCTCGTCTCGACCCCTCCAGGGGAGGGTGAATTATCCGTGTCACGTCGTTTCACGACTCCGCGTGACTGGATTTGCGCGTCGCCGTCGAGGACGGCACCAGCACCGGACGCAATGACGGGATCAGTTGCGTGCGTTCGCGGCGCGCCGGGATCGCGCGATAGACCTGCTTGCTTGCTTCCACGATATGCACACCGGCGAACGGCATCGACAGCGCCGCGCCGACCCGCTCCCACGCCATCGCCGAGCGCAAGAACCAGCTGCCCTGCACCGGCGGCATGAACAGCGCCTCACCCCATGACGCCGGCGTGAACCAGGTCTGCCGCAACAGCTGGGTGATCTGCGCCCGCGAATAGGGCCGGCCATGGCCGAACGGCGTGGCATCGGTGCGGGTCCAGACGCCGCGCCTGTTCGGGATGATCGCGATCAGCCGCCCCGACGGCGACAGCACCCGCCACACCTCGCGCAGCAGCCGCTCCGGATCGTCGGACATCTCCAGCGCATGCACCAGCAGCACGCGGTCGACCGCCGCATCCGGCAACGGCATCGAGAATTCGTCGATCAGGGTCGCCAGCGCAGGCCGGCCGGTCGGCCATTTCAGCACGCCCTGGGCCGCCGGCATGAAGGCAATGCAGCGCTCGCAGGTATCACGGAACAGGCCGAGGTAAGGTGTCGGATAGCCGAGCCCGAGCACGCGCTGGCCTTCCGCATTCGGCCACCGCGCACGGATGCCACGGTTGATCAGCTGCCGCGCCACGATGCCGAGGCGCTGCGAATAGAAGTCGCGGAGGTCGATGACGTCCATGATCCCAGCCTAACATGCCCGTTACAGCCGGGGAGCGCCGAAATTTGCGTTGCCGCCGGAGCGTTAACGCCATATTTCACCCCTATATTGGGCGCGGTAAGAGCATGATCCGGAAACGGCGACGCCGGCTTTTCGAAAAGACCATGCTCTGAAATGTCCGTCCCGTTTGTTCGTGGAGATATCATGACCGCCGAAATTCGCACCTTCAGCTGCCTCACCGACAATTTCGGGTACCTGATCCACGATCCCGCCACCAAGGCGACGGCATCGATCGACGCGCCGGAGGCCGGCCCGATCATCAAGGCGCTCGAGCACGAAGGCTGGACGCTGACCGACATCCTGATCACCCATCACCATGGCGACCATGTCGGTGGCGTCGCCGAGCTGAAGCAGAAGTACGGCTGCCGCGTCGTCGCCCCGCACGACCAGTCGGCCAAGATCGCCAATGTCGATCTGCGCGCCGCCAATGCCGACGTCATCAAGGTCGGCAGCCTGCTCGCGCGCGTGGTCGAGACCCCCGGCCATACGCTCGACCACATCTCCTATGTGTTCGACGGCGAGAAGGCGGTGTTCGCCGCCGACACGCTGTTCTCGATCGGATGCGGCCGGGTGTTCGAAGGCACCTATCCCATGATGTGGGATTCGCTTCTGAAGCTGCGTTCGCTGCCGGACGATTTCCGTCTGTATTGCGGCCATGAATACACCGCCTCCAACGTGAAGTTCGCGCTCACCATCGAGGGCGACAATCCGCATTTGCAGGCCCGCGCCGAGGAAGTGACGAAGCTGCGCGCCGAGAACAAGCCGACGATCCCCGTGCTGCTGGGTGACGAGAAGAAGGCCAACGTGTTCCTGCGCGCCGACGAGCCTTCGGTCGCAGCCAAGCTGCACATGAAGGGCGCCGACCCGGCGCTGGTGTTCGGCGAGCTCCGCGAGCGCAAGAACAAGTCGTGATGGCCGACCTCTCGGCTGCCGACATCATCGCGCGGCTCGCGCTGCAGCCGCATCCCGAAGGCGGGCATTATCGCGAGACGTTTCGCGACGAGCGCTGCGACGCCAGTGGACGCGCGCATTCGACCGCGATCTACTTCCTGCTCGCGCGCGGCGAGCGCTCGCACTGGCACCGCATCGACGCTGTCGAGATGTGGCACTATTACGCGGGCGCGCCGCTGACGCTAGAGATCGCGCAGGACGGCGGCCTGCCGCATGCGATCACGCTCGGGCCGGATGTCGCGAACGGCGAGCAGCCACAGGCGGTCGTGCCGGCAGGCGCCTGGCAGGCCGCGGCAAGCGGCGGCGACTGGACGCTGGTCGGCTGCACCGTCGCGCCGGGATTTGAGTTTGCGAAGTTCGAGATGGCAAAGCCCGATTGGTTCCCCGGCAACTGAAAAAAGCTACTCGGGAATCGGGTGGGTAAGTGGGCACCAAGCCATTAGCTCTAGGCTTCACATGAGGAAGCCAGCATGCTCAGCACCATCGATATCACACGTACTGCGGAATCGCGGAGCATTGAGCCGGCCATACTCTATTTCGGGACACCCGTCGTTCTGATTGGCTCGACCAATGAAGACGGCTCGCCCAATCTGGCGCCGATGTCGTCGGCATGGTGGGTTGGCTGGCGATGCATGCTTGGCCTCGCAAGCAATTCCAAGACCACCGAGAACATGATCCGCACCGGCGAATGCGTGCTCAATCTCCCATCGGTCGATCTTGTCGATGCCGTCAATGCTCTGGCGCGCACCACCGGCTCGAACCCCGTGCCGGCAGGAAAGATCAAGCGCGGTTATCGGCACGAACGGGACAAGTTCGACATCAGCGGCTTGACGCGATTGCACGGCGAGACCGTCGCCGCCCCGCGCGCCGCCGAGTGCCCGGTACAGATTGAAGCGAAGGTCGCCCACGTCCACCGAATGGCGCAGGAGGACGAGGTCTGGCGCGGCAATCTCATGGCAATCGAGGTGCGCGTGACCCGCGTGCACGCTCATCCGGGAATTTTGATGGACGGCCAAACCGACCGCATCGATCCCGACAAATGGCGACCGCTGATCATGAGTTTTCAGCAGTTCTATGGCCTGTCGCCCCAGAAGCTGAAGCATTCCGTGCTCGGGCAAATTCCGGAAGGCGCTTACAAGCCGCCTGGCTGGCGGCCAGCCGTCTAGCGTTTCCAGACCATGTCTTTCGCCGCGATCAGACCGCCACCGGCGATCAGGATCGCGGCGATCGCGATGTTGGCGCTGGGCTTGGCAAAGCCCGCGAGGATCAAAAACGCGGTCGAGAGCAACGGCGTGGCATAGGATGCGGCGCCGAGCACGCGGATGTCACCGCGCTTCATGCCGATGTCCCAGGCAAAGAACGCAGCGCCGACCGGACCGATGCCGAGTGCGATCACCGCGAGCCATTGCAGCGGTGTCGCGGGCCACACGGTGGTTTCCACCATCATGTGCACCAGCGCGGCGAGCACGGCGGTGGCCAGGCAGAAGCCCGCCACCGCGTCGGTCGGCACCGCCCTGAGCCGGCGCGACAACACCGAATAGGCGGCCCAGACGAACGCCGCGACGAAGGCCGCCGCGAAGCCTGGAATCTGCGCTCGTGTGAAGGCGCCGGTGTTGCCGGCGAACAGCAGCACGGTGCCGGCGAGGCCAAGCAGCGCGCCGATGATGTGATGGATCGCAAGCCGCTCGCCCGGCAGCAACGAAGAGAACAGCACGATCAGCAGCGGCCAGAGATAGTTGAGCAGGCCGGCCTCGGCCGGGGGCGCGAAACGCAGCGCGAGGAAATACAGCGCGTGATAGCCGAACAGCCCGCCGACGCCGACGAGCCAGGCAATCGGCGACTGCTTCAGTGCGCTGAACGCTGCGGGACGGAAGAGAAAGCTTGCGAACGCGACCGCGGCGCCGATCGCAAACGTCATGGCGGCGAGCTGGAACGCGGGGATCGCCCCGGTCGCGACCGTCATGACCGACAGCAGCGACCACATCAGGATGGCGGTCAGTCCGACAAGGGTGGCAGTTCGGGTCGTCATCTGAATTCAATCCGTCGCGGCCGGGCCAGCCACGTCTCTGTCTCTGCTTCGCGCCTCGCGGTTGTAACGACGAAAATGCCCGGCACAAGGCCGGGCATCACGACTTGATTGGGAACGTCTGCGACGCGACGACGCTTCTCGCGTCAGGCGTGATACTGGCCGCCGTTGATGGTCAGCGTCGAGCCGGTAATGAAGCCCGCCTCGTCAGCCGCGAGGAAGACCACGGCGCGCGCGATCTCCTCGGGTTCGCCGAGCCGGTTGACCGGAATCTGCGGGATCACGTTCTTCTCGAGCACGTCCTTCGGCACCGCCTGCACCATCTCGGTGTTGATGTAGCCCGGGCAGATCACGTTGACGGTGATGCCGCCCTTGGCGTTCTCCAGCGCGAGCGCCTTGGTGAAGCCGATATCGCCGGCCTTCGCCGCGGAGTAGTTGACCTGGCCGAACTGGCCCTTCTGGCCGTTGATCGAGGAGATCGAGATGACGCGACCGAACTTGCGGGCGCGCATGCCCTCGATCACCTGGCGCGTCATGTTGAACAGCGAGCCGAGGTTGGTGTTGATCACGGCATTCCACTGCTCCAGCGTCATCTTGTGAAATGCGGTGTCCTTGGTGATACCGGCATTGTTGACGAGCACGTCGACCGGACCGAGATCGGCCTCGACCTGCTTCACACCGGCCGCGCAGGCGTCGAACGATGCGACGTCCCACTTGTAGACCGGGATGCCGCTCTCCGCCTTGAACTTCTCCGCCGCGGCGTCATTGCCGGCGTAGCTTGCCGCCACCTTGTAGCCCGCCGCTTTCATCGCCTTGCTGATTGCAGCTCCAATGCCCCGCGTTCCGCCCGTCACCAATGCAACACGTGCCATGTCCGTCTCCTCCTTGGCCGTCTTTTATAACCGGATCACTCCGGTCTTCGCACTCACTCAACAAAGCGCGATGAGATTAGGCTGAACCGCCATCGCGCTTTAGCTCCCTTTTTTGAGCATGATCTTTTCGGAAAACCGATTCACACTTTTCCGGATCATGCTCTCGAAACAAAAATGCCCGGCGCAAAGCCGGGCATCTTTTCTATCAGCTCGCGCCGTGGTTGACAGATGATCTTTTCATCACCTAACCGACCTCGCTGCCTCTTGTTCAGTCGCGTGCAACGCACATAGCAATGCCCATGCCGCCGCCGATGCAGAGCGTCGCGAGGCCCTTCTTGGCATCGCGCTTCTGCATTTCGTGCAGCAGCGTCACCAGCACGCGGGCGCCCGACGCGCCGACCGGATGGCCGATCGCGATCGCGCCGCCATTGACGTTGACCTTGGCCGGATCCCAGCCGAGGTCCTTGTTGACGGCGCAGGCCTGCGCGGCGAACGCCTCGTTGGCCTCGATCAGGTCGAGATCGGCGATGTTCCAGCCGGCCCTCTTCAACGCGGTGCGCGAGGCCGGGATCGGCCCGGTGCCCATGATCTTGGGGTCGACGCCGGCCTGGCCCCACGAGACGATGCGGGCGAGCACCTTCTTGCCCTGCTTGGCAGCTTCCTTGGCGGTCATCAGGACGACGGCGGCGGCGCCGTCATTGATGCCCGAGGCGTTGCCGGCGGTCACGGTGCCGTCCTTCTCGAAGGCGGCACGGAGCTTGGCCATCGCGTCGATCGTGGCGCCATGGCGCGGATACTCGTCGGTGTCGACCACGATATCGCCCTTGCGGGATTTGATGGTGACCGGGACGATCTCGTCCTTGAACCTGCCGGCCTTCTGCGCCGCCTCGGCCTTGTTCTGCGAACCGACCGCGAACTCGTCCTGCTGCGAGCGGGTGATCTGGTACTGCTTGGCGACGTTCTCGGCCGTGTTGCCCATGTGGTAGCCGTTGAAGGCATCCCACAGGCCGTCCTTGATCATGGTGTCGATCAGCTCGAGGCCGCCCATCTTGACGCCGCCGCGCAGATATTGCGCGTGCGGGGCCATGCTCATGGATTCCTGGCCACCCGCGACCACGATCGAGGAATCGCCGTTGAGCAGCGCCTGGTAGCCGAGCGCCACCGTGCGCAGGCCCGAGCCGCAGAGCTGGTTGACGCCCCAAGCCGGGCTTTCCACCGGAATGCCGGCCGCGATCGAGGCCTGACGGGCCGGATTCTGGCCCTGCGCCGCCGTGAGGATCTGGCCCATGATGACTTCGGAGACCTGACCACCCTCGACGCCGGCACGCTCCAGCGCCGCCTTGATGGCGATCGCGCCGAGGTCGTGGGCCGGCGTTGTGGCGAACGCGCCGTTGAAGCTACCGACCGGGGTGCGGGCGGCGCTGACGATGACGACATCGTCTGACATGGACATCTCCTATGGGTTGTAGCTGGGTTTCTCGACGGCGGGCGGCCGGTTTGGCGGGCCTGTCTCTTGATGACTATCCTGTAAACCTCGTCGAGACATGTCAATCGCGCTGAGGCGCAAATTGCGCCGCGACGCACTCAAAATGACGCTCTTGGCACTTTCCTGAGCAATACCTTTGCTTTGGGATTAACCGTGCAGCACAAAACGGTAGCCGAACGGCTTTGAAAATGCTTACCTTTGCTGCGATGCGTTGCATTTAGCCCAGCGGCGATGCTGCCGGGTTCCAGGTCCTTCGGTGTTGAAGTGTGAGCCCATGGCAAAATCTGAACAACCGACCACGATCAAGAAATACGCGAACCGGCGGCTCTATAATACCGGTACGAGCACCTATGTGACGCTCGAGGATCTCGCGGCGATGGTGAAGGAAGGCGAGGACTTCCTCGTCTATGACGCCAAGACCGGCGACGACATCACCCGCTCCGTGCTCGCGCAAATCATCTTCGAACAGGAAAACAAGGCCGGGCAGAACCTGCTGCCGACCACCTTCCTGCGCCAGCTGATCCGCTTCTATGGCGACAGCATGCAGATGGTGGTGCCGAAATATCTCGAGCAGTCGATCGATCAGCTGACCCGGGAACAGGAAAGATTCCGCAAGCAGATCGCGGGCGCCCTGAGCGGTACGCCGTTTGCCCCCCTGGAAGAACAGGTCCGCCGCAACATGGAGCTGTTCCAGCAGACCTTCTCGATGTTCAAGCCGTTCGTGCCGCAGCGCGGCGGCACTGAAGCCGAGAAGGTGCCGGAGCCCGCGGCCGACGACGGCAACATCGACGACCTTCGCCGCCAGATGAAGGACATGCAGGAACGCCTCGAGCGCATGTCACAGCCGACGAAGAAGGACGAGTAGGTCTCGTTCTTGCGCGCTACTCACCCCATCGTCGTCCCGGCGAATGCCGGGACCCAACCACTAATGCTTGTTGATTGAACGAGGCGTCTGCCAGGTCGCCTCATTGAGAAGCCGCGGCGTATGGGTCCCGGCTTTCGCCGGGACGACACCGTTAATTTGGCGAACAGATCAGCCCGCAGCCGGCACAACCTTCTCCGCCGAAGCGTTCCACGGCCGGTCCGGTGAGGCGAGGCCGATCAGGCGGCCCTGGATGAAGTCGCAGCCCCATTCGCGCAGCATCACGGCGGCTTCTTCGTCCTGCACCCATTCGGCGACGGTCTTGATTTCAAGGCGGCGCGCGAGATCGA
Source organism: Bradyrhizobium sp. USDA 4341 (assembly GCF_054063755.1). Classification (NCBI taxonomy): domain Bacteria; kingdom Pseudomonadati; phylum Pseudomonadota; class Alphaproteobacteria; order Hyphomicrobiales; family Nitrobacteraceae; genus Bradyrhizobium; species Bradyrhizobium sp. USDA 4341. Next base: position 5,021,524 of record NZ_JBSSGO010000002.1, read on the forward strand.
TCAGCGTCTGCACGAAGGCACGGTCGTCGGCCGAACGAACGATGTTCTGCACGAAGGCGCCGTCGATTTTGACAATATCGACGCCAAGCTTGCGCAGGTTTCGGAACGAGGTGTAGCCGGCGCCGAAATCGTCGATCGCGATCCGGCTGCCGAAATTCTTCAGCCGCGTGACAAAGCCGCGGACGTCGTCGATATCCTGGATCGCAACCGTCTCGGTGATCTCGACGATCAGCCGCTCGCCGACGCCGGGATGCGCGTGCATCAGCGATTCGATAGTGGCCCACCAGTCCGGATCCATCGTGGTGTCCGGCGAGATGTTGAGGCTGAGCTGGACGCCAGGGGCGGAGGCGAGCTCGGCAATCGCAAGCTCCAGCACGCGATGATCGACCATCCGGATCAGGCCGAGCCGCTCGGCGACCGGCACGATATCGGGGGCGAGCAGCGCCCTGCCGTCCTCCTGCTCCATGCGGACCAGGCACTCGTAGAACGAAGGCTGCCGCGAACGCGCATCGACCACCGGCTCGAAGCCGATCACGATGCGGCGCTCGTTCAGCGCGGTGACGATCTCGTCGGTGACGCGGATATTGACGCGGCGCTGGGCATCGCGCTCGACATTCGGCTTCCACAGCGCGAACGATCCGGCGCGGCGGCTCTTGGCGGCGTCCAGTGTCTCCTGGGCGCGATTGACCGCCTCCTCGGCCGACTTCGCATGGCGCGGGATGGTGACGGCGCCGATCGAGACCGTCACCGACACCGGGCCAGATCTGGTCGGCACCACCTCGTCGCGCACCGCGGCGAGGAAGCGCTCGGCGGCGACGTTGGTGTCGTCGACGGTGCAGTTGCGCAGGATCAGCCCGAACTTGTTGCCGGAGAAGCGGCCGAGCATGTCGCCGCTGCGCAGCCGGGCACGAATCCGTTTCGCCACCTCGGCGATGACGGCGTCCGCAACATCGAAGCCGAAGGCATCGTTGACCCGCGCCAGATGATCGATGCCGATCAGCATGAAGGCACATGAGGTGCGGAAGCGCGCGCACTCCTCGATGGACTCGGCGAGCGAGGCGATCAGATGGGTGCGGTTGAGCTCGTTGGTCAGCGGATCGTGCCGCGACAGCTTCACGAGCTGCTCGTCGCGGGCGTGCCGCTCATTGTTGATGCGAACGACGCCCTGCACGCGCGCCGGCCTGCCGTCGGCGCCGGCAAACCAGCAGCCGGTCTCCTCGATCCAGATCAACGGCGCTGAGGTGACAGCCCGCACGCCGTACTCGATCCGGTAGGGAACGCCCTCCCCGCTCCGCGCCGTTCCAGTCTGGCCGAGCGCATCCGATCGAACCGAGCGCATTGGCTCGATCAGCTTTGCAAGCTCGCCGCCGCTCGCAAGCGCAGCGACCGGAATGTCCGGGAAGACCGTCGCCACATTGTCGCTCCAGGCAATCGCGTCGGTCGCCAGGTCCCAGGCGAATGTCGCTTGGCCGAGCGAGGCGAGGATGCTGGCAGCTGGCGGGACAGGGGGCATCGAACATGTCTCGATTTGGGACGGCACCCGGTGATTCTATACACCCTCAAGATAGTGGTTCCGGCGAATCCAACGCTAGGAGAACTTGATAAATAATCTGGAAACCACGTTTTCGACTGCCGCGGAACGAACTGGGGATGGCGGGCATGACCCTTGCCATGAGGGTGTTGCGGAGGGACGCAACGTCCCAGACTATGACGCTCCAACGGGTCGCAGGCGATGCGCGATATCGATCAATCAGAGGTCCTGGACGGCGAGTTCACAGACACTGCCGGGGCGACCGGCACGGCTCTGGTGCCGCTGGCCGCGACCACCCATTGGGCGCCCAAGATCCCGCTGGCGCATGCCGATCCGTCGTTTGTGGCCCATCTGATCGCCACCGCCGCCCACGAGCCGCAGACGCGCGGACAACGGCGTGGGTCATTGGCCGACGCGCAGAGCGCCTACGGCCCGCATGTCGACGAACGCCGCAGCGTCGCGCGGCGGACCAGGCAAATCATCTAGGAAGATCAAGCGCCGGACTGCGATCAATGGGCCTTGACGGGCCGGTTGCCGTGGCTGTCCTGCGGCACGCCGCGGCGCAGCGACATATGGGAATGGATGCCGAGCCAGCGTCCGTCGGCCTGACGCGCGAGAATGATCGTCGCCCGCCCCGGCCGATCGAAGCGGCTGCCGTCCGCATGGAAGCCGGTGCTCGTCCACGGCGTGATCACCGTCGCCATGCCGCCGTCGGCGCTGATCAGCACCTGCGCATGCGCGAGATCGAAGGCGAAATCCGCGGTGCGGGGCCAGACATTGTCCCATTGCATCTCGGTCCAGCGCGCACGGCCGTGGATGAGCTCCTGATAGGTGCCGAACGAGATGATGTCCGAATGCCAGAACGGACGGGCGGCAGCATAGTCGACCGCCCTGACGCAGGCGGCGAACCGTTCGAGCCAGTCGAAGATCGATTGAGTGGTCGTTGAATCGGCGATCGGAAGGGCCGTTTCTCCGCTCATGATCGTCCTCGAAAAGGGTCTAGCGCTGCGGCGTGTCCGACGGTGGCTGGCCGCCCGGCTGCAAATCCGGCGAATTGACCGTGGGCTTTGGCGTGGACTGATCGAGCAGCACGGATTCGGCAACTGATGTCGCTGGCGGGACCGGCGCGGCGGGCGCCGGTGTGACGACAGGCGCCGGCTCGGGCCGTGGCGGGGCAGGCTCTGCCGCAGGCGCGGGCCGTGGCGTCTCGACCGCTGCGGGCTGCGGCTTGCTGACCGGCGCCGGCGCTGCCGGCGCGACCACCGCACGGCGGCGGGTGCGCAGCGCAATTCCGGAAATGAAATCGACCAGCGCCAGCAGCGTCAGCAGGCAATAGGTCGAGTTGCCGAATTTCGGCCAGAGCACGAATTCGGCGGCCGCCGCGCCGAACACGATCAGCGACAGCAGATGGTCGGTGAGATACTTCGCGCCGGGGCGCGCGCCCTTGATGACCTCGAGCAGCAACAGCATCACGCCGGCGGCAAGCAGCATGTCACTGAGCGTGATCTGCCACTGCTCGCCCGACAGCAATGTCAGCCTGATCAGCGGGTCCGTGAAGGACACGCCGGGCATCAGGAAGGCGATGATGTTGTAGACCGCGAGCGGAACCAGCAGCAGCGGAAAACCGACCATCGGGGCTTGCGCCTTATTCAGGGAGAACCAGCAATGCGGCGATGCTCATTGGCCTCGCCGCCGACGCGCCCGTCTTGGCCGCACTCGTTGGCCGAATTCAGGCGCAGCGCCGTCTTGATTGGAGGATGATCTCCGCGCAAACGCTTTTGGCGTTTGTCGCGAGGGAAAACCGCTACGCGCTTTTCCGGATCATGCTCCTGCCTGCGGCGCGACAGCCGAAGGTCCGATCAGGACTCTTTCTTGGCCTTCAGGACCTGGCGGCCCTTGTACATGCCGGTCTTCAGGTCGAGGTGGTGCGGACGGCGCAGTTCGCCGGAGTCCTTGTCCTCGACATAGGTCGGGGTCTTGATCGCATCGGCCGAACGGCGCATGCCACGGCGCGACGGCGAGGTTTTTCTTCTGGGAACGGCCATGACGGTGTCCTCTAGGGTGTTGCGGAAGCATCGTCCGAAATGCGGACGGGCTCAGCGCTTCGAAGCGCAAGCTGCGATGCCGGTAAGGCCGCGCTTATAGTGGAAGGGACCGCGTAAATCTAGGCCCGGAGACAGCAAAATCCGCTCGAAATCGCGCTCAAGAGCCGCGATTTTCGCGCCAGCAACGCGTCACGGTGTTGGCCCGGGCCATATAGGTGCCGGACAGCCTGCGGACCCCCGGACCCGGGTTCCGGGCGTTCCTTTTGACCGGATTCGGCAGGATCGCCGCCAAAAGCGCCGCCTCCCGGGGTGACAGCTCTGCCGCCGACCGGCCGAAGGCATATTGGGCACCGGCTTCGGCCCCAACCTGCCCGGACGGCCCCATTTCCGCGATGTTGAGGTAGATTTCGAGGATCCGCTGCTTGGGCAGCACGAAATCGATCCAGAGCGCCAGCGGCAGTTCCAGCCCCTTGCGGATCACGCTGCGGCCGGACCACAGGAACAGGTTCTTGGCCACCTGCTGGGTGATGGTCGAGCCGCCGCGGGCTGCCTCACCATCCCCGGCGTCGTCGATCACCTCGCGCAGCGCCCCCCAATCGACGCCCCGGTGCTTGCAGAAATGGGCGTCCTCCGAGCCGACCACGGACCGCGGCAGTGAGGGCGACATGGCGCCGAAATCGATCCAATGCCGCGTCACCGGGGCCCCTCGCAGGGTCCGCCACGCCATCAGGGCCGAAACTGGCTGACCGGTGCGGTAGAACGGCGTCACCAGGTAGGGCAGCAACAGCAGGGCCAGCAAAAGCAGCAATAAAATCCGGACAATGCGCAAAGCTGGGGTTTCCGGGGAGGACCTTTCCAGGGAGGATTTCGGACCCGCCCGCCAGAACACGGCCGGCGCCATCAGACGTCTGTGGGATAATTCACGGTTTTTCCAGCACTTTTAAGGCGCGATCCGTCGCAGGGCGGGAATTGACGAAGCCGATCCCATCAACGATTGTCCGGCCGAAAATCGATCTGGAGCAATTCTTAATGACGACCGGTACTGCAGAGTTTTCCAAGCGGCTGGACCAGACCGCGGAGGATACCGAAGCCCTGCTCGCCAAACTGCTGTCCGATGCGACCGAGAGCGACGAGATCGTGCGCCCGAAGCGGCTGATCGAGGCGATGCGCTATTCGAGCCTCGGCGGCGGCAAGCGGCTGCGGCCGTTCCTTGCGGTCGAGAGCGCCGCGGTGTTCGGCATCCCGCGCGAATCCGCCCTGCTGGTGGGCGCAGCGCTTGAATGCATCCACTGCTATTCGCTGATCCACGACGATCTGCCCGCGATGGACAATTCCGATCTGCGCCGCGGCCGCCCGACCCTGCACAAGGCCTATGACGACGCCACCGCGATCCTCGCCGGCGACGCGCTGCTGACGATTGCCTTCGACATCATCACCCGCGATGCGATCCACAAGGACGCCCAGGTGCGCCTGCTCTTGACCCGCGCGCTGGCGCGCGCCTCCGGCGTCGGCGGCATGGCCGGCGGCCAGATCCTCGACCTCGCCGGCGAAGGCCGCTTCGGCGACCGCGAACCGGTCGACGTCGCGCGCCTGCAGCAGATGAAGACCGGCGCGCTGCTCCGCTTCGGCTGCATCGCCGGTGCGATCCTCGGCCAGTCCTCGCAGAAGGAATACCAGGCGCTCGACGATTACGGCAAAGCGCTCGGCGAAGCCTTCCAGATCGCCGACGATCTGCTCGACGTCGAGGGCGACGCCGCCGCACTCGGCAAGCCGGCCGGCGCCGACGCCGTGCTCGGCAAGACCACCTTCGTCACCCAGCTCGGCATCGACGGCGCCAAGCAGCGCGTGCGCGACCTGCTGGCGCGCGCCGACGCCGCGCTGTCGGTGTTCGGGAACCGGGGCGACGTGCTGCGCGCAGCCGCCCGTTTCGTCGCCGAGCGCAAGAACTAGATCATGATGCGAATCGCATTCATGATCTAATCTCCTTGTCCGAGCATGATCTCCGCGCAAACGCTACGCGTTTGTCGCGAGGGAAAACCGGGCTCCACTTTTCCGGATCATGCTCTAACCGAAAGCAAAGCGCGAAATGAGCAAGGAGATCGACGACCGCCTTGTTCGCTTCCGCAAACTGCCGATGCCGGTCCGCGTGGTGGTGGGCCGGCCGCGGACCTTCGTCTCGATCGCGGTCGGCATCGCCGTCGCGCTGCTGATCCCCGGCTCGACGCGCCTCGTCACCCGCATGCTGGCCGGCTGGGACGCTTTCGCCGCGCTCTATCTCGCGCTCGCCTATGTGATGATGCTGCGCTGTGGCGTCGCCCACATCAAGCGCAGCGCCATATTGCAGGACGATGGCCGTTTCCTGATCCTGCTGCTGACCGCGTTCGGCGCGCTGGCAAGCCTCCTGGCCATCGTATTCGAACTCGGCGCATCCAAGGGCAGCCCGGCCGGACTGGCGGTGGCAATCGTCACCATCACGCTGTCATGGACGGCGGTCCACACCGCGTTCGCGCTGCACTACGCCCACGAGTTCTACCGCGGCAAGACGCCCGGCGGATTGCAATTCCCGAGCGGCGATGAGCATGCCGACGCCGATTACTGGGACTTCGTCTATTTCTCGTTCGTGATCGGCATGACCGCGCAGGTCTCCGACGTCGGCATCACCGACAAGATCATCCGCCGCACCGCGACCGTGCACGGCATCATCTCGTTCGTGTTCAACACGGCGCTGCTGGCCCTGATGGTGAATATCGCCGCGAGCGCGATCTAGCTGCCGCACGCTAATTGCAGACCTCGACATTGCCGACGTTGCCGCCGGGGCCGCCGCCGCCGCGATACTCGAGATGGCAGCCATGCCTGACCGGACGGCACAGATACGCATCGCACATGATCTGACCGCTGCCGCCGCCTTCCGCCCTGGCACGGCCCTGCGGGCGCGGAATTTCCGCGGACGGGACCTGTGGCTCGCGCTGCGGACGGAATGCGCGTTCGCGGTCACGGCGCGACGGTCGCTCGTCGCTGTCGCGCTTGGCGACCGGCTTCCGCTCACGCCGCTTCTCGCATTCATTGTCGTCGTTGAGGAACGAGCCCTCGGCGCACACGATCCTGCTGCAGCGATCGCCGTCAGCCTTGTAGCCGTGCTCGCAGACCAGCGGACAGACGCGGGACTGCTTCAGCTTGACGGCATCGAGGGTGTCGACACTGGCAGTCTTGATGTCGAGCTTGGTGCCGGCATAGCGGTTGAACAGCGTCAGCGAGCGCTGCGAGGCTGCGTTCCAGTCGCCGTCGACGGTGCCGCTCAGGCAGCCGACGCGGCGCAATTCGGCCTGCACCGATTTGACCACGTCCACCTCGGGTGACCCGGTGGCCAATGCGGCCACGGTCGTGGTCTTCTCGGGAGCAGCCGGCGGAGCCGGCGATGCGGCCGCAGCCTGCGTTGCCGCTTGATCGGGAGCCGCCTTGTTCGTCGCGGCACGATCGGCCAGCGCGGCATCCGCCTGCCGCTTCTGCTCGGCGGCCGAGGCCTGTTCCTGTGCGACCTGCTTGGCCCGTTCCGCGGCAAGACGCGCCGCTTCGGCAGCCTTCGCGTCGGCCTCGGCCTTGACCTGCTGCGCCTTCTGCGCGCCCTCGGCGGCGAGCCGGGCGCGCTCCTGCTCGGCCAGACGCGCCTTCTCGGTGGCTGCCACGCGCGCGTCCTCGGCGGTGAACTTCTCCAGCTGCAATCTGGCGAGACTGGCGTAGTAGCCGCTGGGATATTGGGCAAGGAAGGCGTTCATCGCACTCTTGTTGCCGATCTGCAGCGCCAGCTCGTAATCGCGACGTGCCTCCGACTGCGGCGTCGGTGCGGGCGCTGTGGGCGCGGCAGCAGCAGCGGCGGCGGGCGCCGGTTTGGCCGGTGCCGGCACCAGCGGCACGTCCTCGCCGCCGAGCGAGCCATAGACGAACGGCTCCTGGCGGTTATTCGTGGTCTTCAGCACCTCGTCGCGGACATAACCGAAGGCGCGGCGGACATCGAGACCGGGGGTCGGCAGGAACTTCGACAGCGCGATCGTGAACGGGCTGTTCTTGCCGTCGCCGTCGGCCGCGGTCGAGCCGGCTTTCGCCGAATAGGCGATCAGCACGTTCGGGCTGGTCGGCTCGACCTTGGCGAGCCCCTGCCCGATCGCCCGGGTCGCCAGCGTCCGCTTCATGGTCTTGGCAAACGGATTGTCGCGGCAGGCATCGAGGATCACCAGCCGCAGTCGCCTAGCCGGCTCGATCGCGACCAGGATGCGGTCGAGCGAAAACGCCTCGTCATAGACGTCGGTATCGCGCTCCAGCCGGGCGTCGACCGGGATCAGGTAATTGGCGCCGTCGACCTCGATGCCGTGGCCGGCGTAATAGACCAGCGCGATATCGGCATCGCGGGCGAGGTCGGCGAATTCGCGCAGCGCGCGGCGGGTTTCGACGGCCGGGAGGTCCTTGCGGAAGTCGACCACGTCGAAGCCGGCATTCTTCAACGTCGCGGCCATCACCGAGGCGTCGTTGACCGGATTGGCCAGCGGCGCGGTGTTCCGATAGGCCGAGTTGCCAAGCACCAGCGCCACGCGCTTCTCGGCGAAAGCGGGCTGGCAGGCGATCAGCAGCAAGGCCGCGACGGCGAGCAGCAACCGTTTCAAGTTCAAGAGCCCAGACCCGTTCATGGCGACACTCTGGCCGTTTTCTAGAGCCCCGTTCCGATTGAATCGGAACGAAGCTCTAGTTTCTTGTTTGACGCGTTTTCTTCACGCGAACCGGTATCCACTTCGCTCGAAAACGCTCTAGCATGCAGGTCCGTTTACCAGAAGCAGCCGGGGTGCTTTGTGAGACGCCTCACGATCCGCGACGGCGTGGACCATACCATCCTGACTGTTAGTCGACGAAACAGACCGCCGGTTCGGATTTGGCTGGTCACGCGATTTCGTGCACGATCGCGGCAACAAGAACAGAAGCACGGAGGACATGATGCAGGGCACAAGCGCGGCGGTTCCATCCGCCAGGGCCGGCAGGGTCCGCAGCATGGCACGAGCCCTCCTCGCCCTCGCGCTGTTGGCCGGCTGCGCCGCGGGCTGCGGCCTGGTCGATGCCGTATTCGACGGCTTCAAGCACGCCAGGACCGTGGAGCAAGATCTCCTTGCCACGATCGGGGTCAAGCCGGCGGTTGGGTTCAACTGGCACAATGGCCGGCTCACGTCCGTGACCGTCACCTTCCCCAGCCTGCTGCAGGACAAGCCGTTGCAGGAACTCGCCGACGCCGCGCGTAGCGCGGTCGGGAAGGAGTTCAAGCAACGCGCCGACAACGTCGTGCTCGCCTTCGCGTTGGGACCGTCCACGACCGTTGCCGCGCAAGCTGAGCAAGCCCAAGACAAGAACTGATATCGCGCGGATTTATTCCCCGCCTTGCGTGACGTGCTCCTGATATTGCGGCAGGTCGTCCAGTATCTCGTACCAGGGCGCCTTCGAGCCGACGAAGATATGCGCGGTCGGCCGGATCGTCGGCGCATCGCGCAGCGTACCCATCGTGACATGGACATAGGCGCCGTTACGGACGCGCGAATAGAGCAGCGACCCGCAGCGGCCGCAATGCGCGTCGTGGGTGAGCTCGTCGCCGTAGATCAAAAGTCCCGCGGCGCCGCTGGTGACGGTGAATTTCTCGCGCGCGATGCCTGCGAACGGCTTGAACGCCGACCCCGTGGTGCGCCGGCAGTTCGAGCAGTGACAATTCAGCGCATAGCCGAACGCGTCGGCCACTTCATAGCGCACGTCGCGGCAGAAGCATTCGCCGGTCAGGATCGTTTCGTTCGAGCTTGCGTTCGAATTTTCAGATGCGGTCACAACTCACTCCTCACGCGGAATTTTATCGCCGGCCATGGCGCAATCTGGCGGTTCATGGCTAAATCCTGGAGCCCTTTCCGTTCCGATTGAATCGGAACGGAGGCTCTCGATTCTTGTTTGACGCGTTTTCTTCACGCGAACCGGTACCCACTTCGCTCGAAAACGCTCTAGTAGACCAAAACCCTGCCGGGAGGACCACCCAATGAGCCAAGAAAGAACCCAAGAACGATCCAGCGTCGAAAGCGTCGTGCAAACCTATTTCGACGGCCTATACGAGAGCAATGCCGACAAGCTCGCGACGGCCTTTCATCCCAGTGCCGACCTGCGCTGGGTGGACAAGGGCGAGCTGAAGGTCCTCAGCGTGCCGGACTGGCTCGCTTTGGTGCGCAAGCGGCCGTCGGCGAAGGCCGAAGGCAAGCCGCGCGAGGACTTCATCGTCACCATCGACCGCTCCGACGACAACACCGCCTTCATCAAGGTGCGTTGCCAGCTGCCGCCGCGCTATTTCACCGACTACCTCGTCGCAATGAAGCTCGCCGACGGCTGGCAGATCGTCTCGAAGTCCTACCGCTACGATCAGCGGGACTGACCGGGCGGCCCACCGCATCCCTGCGACGGCTTTATGACACGCCCCGGCGGTCCGGCTCCGGCCGGACCGCATTGACTGGCGCTGGTTTCCGGGCGAATTGAGCCCAGTATGGAAGCCAAGTTTCAGATCTTTCTCACTCTGCTCGGCGTGCTGGCGGGAACCGCCCTGGTTGCCCGGCGGACCGACATCGCGCCGGCGATCCTGCTCCTGCTGGTCGGCATCGTGCTCGCCTTCGTGCCGGGCATGCCGTCGCTGGAACTGCCGCCCGAGCTCGTGCTTCTGGTGGTGCTGCCGCCGCTGATCTATTCGGCGAGCGTCGCGATGAGCTGGCGCGAGTTCAAGGCCAATCTGCGGCCGATCATCCTGCTCTCGGTCGGCTGCGTGATCTTCACCGCCTTCATGGTCGCGGCCGCGACCCACTATCTGATCGGGCTGCCCTGGAGCATCGGATTCCTGCTCGGGGCGATCGTTGCGCCGCCGGACGTGGTCGCGCCGCTCGCGATCGCGCGCAAGCTCGGCATGCCCCGTCGGATCCTTGTCGTGCTCGAGGGCGAAGGGCTCGCCAATGACGCGACGGCGTTGATCCTCTACCGCTTCGCGCTCGCCGCCATCACCACCGGGCTGTTCTCGCTGCCGAAGGCGACCGGCACGTTCCTCGTCATCGTTGCCGGCGAGATCGCGTTCGGCACGGCGGTGGGCTGGCTCAGCCTGCGCGCCCGCCGCCGCGCCAGGGATCCGCAGGTCGAGATCACGCTGTCGCTGATCACGCCCTATCTCGCCTACTGGATCCCCGAGCATTTCGGCGGCAGCGGCGTGATCGCCACCGTCGCCTGCGGCCTCTATATGAGCTGGAACGGACCGCTGCTGATCTCGGCCGCGACGCGCCTGCAGGGCATCTTCTTCTGGGACTTGATCATCTATCTGATCGAGGGCCTGCTGTTCCTCCTGACCGGCTTCCAGATGCGCTCGCTGTACGAGAAGTCGAAGGCGTTCCCACTGCACGACATCCTGACCGCCACCGCGCTGGTCGCCGTCATCGTGATCGTCGCGCGCTTCCTCTGGGTATTTCCCGGCACCTATCTGCCGCGCTGGATCAGCGCCCGCGTGCGCGAGCGCGATCCGCTGCCGTCGTGGCGGGCGGTGTTCGTGGTCGCCTTCACCGGCGTGCGCGGCGCGGTCTCGCTCGCCGCGGCACTTGCGCTGCCGTTGACATTGCCCGGCGGCGAGGCCTTCCCGTATCGCGACCTGATCCTGTTCGTCGCCTTCGGCGTGATCTTCGTGACACTGGTCGGGCTCGGCCTCGGATTGCCGCCGGTGGTGCGCGTGCTCGGCCTCGCCAAGGACGGCCGCAGCGAGCATATCGCCGAGCACGAGCAGGAAATCGAGGCGCGGCGCGAGGCGCTGAACGCCGCGCTGAAATCGCTCGACGCCATCACCGACGACCGCGAGCTCTCCGACGAAGTGATCAAGCTGCTGCGGTCACGACACGAAATCCGCATCAACCAGCTGCCTGATACGCTCGACCCCGACAAGCACGACGTCTCCGCCGCCGGCACCGCACTGACGCGGGAGCTGATCTCGTCCGAGCGCAAGTTCATCCACATGCTGCTGCGCGACGGCAAGATCACCGACGAGACCAGACGGCGCATCGAGCGCGATCTGGATCTCGAGGAGGCCAGCCTCTCCAACCGGGAGTATCGCAGGATACCGTTGTAGCCCCGATGTCGCCCCGGGCAAGCGCAGCGCGACCCGGGACCCATAACCACCGTTGCCGGTTTGGCGAAGGTTGGGGCCACAGCGTGCTTCGACAATTCGCGTCGGTGGTTATGGGTCCCTGCTTTCGCTGGGACGACCGTAAGAGGTCATTCCGCCGCGGCGTTCTGTCCGGGACCACCGACGAAGCCCGCGGGATCGCCGAACCGTTCGATCATCACGGCGGCCAAGTCCTTGGTCTTGCTGGTGACACAGGCGCCGGAGCGTACCGTGTAGCGATCCTGGTGCGCCGCGTGCGGCGGTGCCTCGCCCTTTTGCAGCGCGCGGGCCGCCTCCATCACCAGCTTGCGGAAATGCATGATGCCGAGATCGGTCGGGCCGAGATGCTCGCGGGTGCGGTCGGCGATCGGGCCCTGGCTGTCCTGCACCGCGGCGTCCTGCTCGGAGACGCCCTTGATCCCGGTGTAGCTCTTGGTCCGCTGCAGTTGGCGGTCGATCAGATAGTCGTTTGCCTTGTTGCGCAGCGGCACGTAGTTCTCGTCGACGACAGCCATCACGCCGTTGCCATTGGCATAACCGTCGCGTTCGGCGTCGGTCAGCGGCCGGTCGGGATTCCACGCATAGGTGTAGATCCAGCAATTGGTGTCGCCGACCGGCACGAAGGTCTGGCCGAACATGTTCTCGCCCGGCATCGAGCTCGGCGCGTAGCTGTGGAACGGCATCAGGAACTGGGCGATGCGCCAGTAGATGTTGTCGCTGCCGGTCAGCCGCCCGCCCGCGACCGTGAGGCCGGCCTCATGCGGATTGATCTTGATCACCGGCCGCGGATCCTCGGCGATCCATCGCATGTGGTCGGTCGCGACCCGCGTCAGCGGGTTGACGAAGTGCTTCTTGATGTCGAGGATCTCGTTCTCCTCCTTCTCGAAGGAGAGATGCGCGAAGGTGAAATGCGCGGTGTCGATCGAGCCTTCCGCCGCCTGCACCCAGTTGCAGTCCTGCCACTTCTTGGTGACGAAGCGATGCGAGGCCGGCAGCAGCGCCATCTCCAGCGCCGGCAATTCTGGCATCGCCTCGGCGGGGCCCATATAGGCCCAGATCATCTCGCCCCATTCGCGCACCGGATAGGACTTGATGCGGATCAGGTCCTTGGCGTTGAGGTCCGGATAGGACGTCGGCATGTCGACACAGCGGCCGTCGGTGTCGAACTTCCAGCCGTGATAGACGCAGCGGATGCCGCATTCCTCGTTGCGGCCGAGCCAGAGATTGGCGCCGCGGTGCGGGCAATACTGATCGATGACGCCGACCACACCCCTCGAGTCGCGGAAGGCCAGCAGCTCCTCGCCCATGACGATGATCTTCTTCGGGTCGCTGTCCGGCTCCGGCAGCTCTTCCGACAGCAGCACCGGAATCCAGAACCGGCGCAGCAGTTCGCCCATTCCCGTTCCGGCACCGGATTCGGTCAGGAATTTGTTGTCTTCGGCGCGGAGCATGGCGTTTCCCCGGGAGTTGTTTTTGATTTTCCCGGAGCTTGGCGTAGCGGATGCGCGGCGTCAATGCGATTGGCTGCGCGGCCGGCAGCCCTGTCCCGCGCGCTGATGGATTTACACCCGTTCTCTGCGCCGGCCGGTCCGGGCCCGCGCAACGGGGTTCAAGGCAAGCTGGCCCGCCAGCTCACGGCTTCACGTAGGCCCATCCCTTCTCCTGCAGTTCCATCACGCGCACGACGCCGGACTTCACGACTTCCGCCTGCCTGATGATCGGGATCGACTTGTTCTCGGCCTTCTGCATCTTCTCCTGGGTGTTGCCGCAGGCCTTGAACGACACCTCGGGTGAACTGAGGGCCATTTCCTCGATGCGAGCCTTCACCGGCGACGTATCCTCGCGGAGCATGTGCAGGCCCGGGCCGAACGTGACCACCTCGACCTTCACCTTTTCGCCAAGGCCCTTGTAATATTCGGTGACGTTCGTTGCGTTGTTGAGCGTGAGATTCATGGCGGCAGGATCATTGCTGTTCACCTGCAAGACCAGATGATGCTCCTTCCCCTTCGGCGCCACCGGATCATGCATACGCGCATATGCGGCGCGCTTGCGCGTTTCGGCGGCGGATCGCGGCGTTTCAGATTTCCGGGCGTCGCTCGCCGGGGTAGTCGCGGATTGCGCGGTCGGCGCCCAGTATTTCCCACCTTGCTCGGCCACCGCCAAGGAGGTGGAAGCCAGCACAGCGATGGCACCCATCGCAATGAATTTCGCAGCAGATCTAAAATTGCGCATCAAGCATCTCCATCTCGAAAAATCGTCGAACACAGTTCTCAATTGCTGGGCCTTGCGACAGCGAGCGGCCATTTGCAGATCGCGGCCATCCTCGCTCGCATCGCGTCCAGCCCCGCGAGCGAGAATCTTGCGTCATGGGCAGCCCCGGTACCGGGTGAGAGGCGGACAACAAGGACCGCGTTATCGGGAAGCGATTGCAACAAGCGAACCGCATCGCCTGCGACGGCGACGCCGGAACCAAACGCCGACACAGTTGCCGCGACCTGCGTCGGCTGACCGTCGTTGATGCGATAGGAGATCGCATAGCCGTCGCCGCGGCCCGAGATAGCCGGTCCCGCGAAGGACAATTCAGTCCGCCCGCCGCGACACCGGATCGACAGCTTGATCGACGATTCGACCGAATCGAATGTCGTCGCAGTGGCGATTGGTGAATAATCGACGGGCGACGTCGTCTCGCTGATCGTCCAATTATCGGCTCTCGACGCCTCGCGGCGGGGCGGCGCAGTGGCGTGCGACAGCTTGTCGAGGCATTCCAGGCGCGCTTCACGTTGCAGCTGGGAACAGGCGCGCAGCTGTGCCATGGGGTCTTCCATCCCTTGCGCCAGGGCAACGCCGTTGACGGCGGCGGTTGCGGCAAGCAGCGGGACGGCGAGCCTGGTCATTGCGATGCCCGTGCCGACTGACGATCGAGCCACGCCTGCGCGGCAGGAAAGCGCGTGAGACCGGGCACCGTCGCTCCGAGATTGATCGATTTCCACTTCGGGTCGAAGCCCGGTCCTTGCAGCTTGTCGATACGCGAGAACAGATGATCGACGAAGCGTGCAACACGCTCGAAGCGATTGGTGCTGGCCGGCCAATTGAAGGCAACGAGAGCGGTCGGCACGGCGATCGTGGTGATGCGGTCACCCGGCTTGATCAGATTTGGATAGTCGGCGGCATCAAGAGCTGCCGGCAGATAATAGTCCTCGAACTTGCTGTCATACGGGACGGGCAGGAACTTGAAGCCCGATTCAAACCGGCCTTTCACAAATGCATCGACCGGCTTCGAGGTAATGAAGACGACGGCCGCCATTTCGCCTTTCCGCATCTGCTCGAGTGCGATCTGGTGCGGAATGAAGGTCTTCTCGACGTCGATGCCGAGACGACTGAAGATCAGCGGACCTGAATAGGCTGCGGCGGTACCCTGGTTGTTGAAGTTCACCTTCTTGCCGGCGAGGTCGCTCAGGCTCTGAATCTCCGGCCGAACGAAGATATGCAGTTCGGACGGAAACAGGTTCAGGACATAAGCGATCCGTCGCTGGATGTCCGGCACCTGGCTCTTGTATTCCTCGAGTGCGTCGGAATTGATGATCGCCGCGTCGATGCCGCGCAAATACAGCAGCGAGTTGAGATTCTCCACGGCCCCTCGCGTCACCACCGGCAAAACATGCAGATTGTTGCCGTCATCGGTCACACGGGCTATCTCCGCGGCCAGGCGGATCGGCGCGCCCTCGAGAAGACCGCCGGCGAGGCCGACGACCCAGGCATTCATGGCCAGAACTTCAGGCTTGGGCGGAGGCGGTTCGGCCCGGATCAAGCGAGCCTTTTGAGGCTGACCATGTTGCGGCCGCGCATCCGCCGCGGGCGGCTGCGGCGCGAGGAGCAGCGACACCAGGGCCGCGAGCAGAAACAGCGGACGTAATCCGGCAGACCTTTTCATCGACCAGCTCCCTTGCACGACATCCCGTCAGCGCGTTCGCTCTTGCTCTATGAAGGCAGCGAACGCAGCGCCTCGAATCGCGCCTTTGCCTCCTTGATTCCACTCGGCCTCAGCCTTCGCGTAGAGATCGCGGGCCTTGGTCGCATCGCCGCGCGTTCCATGCGTTCCCCAGGTCGAGAGCTGCAGCAATTCAATATCTCGCCGTGCCATCGCGAGTTCGCGGGCGAGCGCGTCCGCGCTTGGCGCTTGTTTGGCTGGAGCAGCGTTAACCGCAGCGCTCGTCTTTGCTTGTGCCAGGTGCAGGGAATTGCCGGCCATGCCGTTGGACTGCGCGTGCGCGCCGCCGCCGGAACCCGGCACATCCGAAAGACACGTCACGGCGAGGGTTGCTGCGAACCATAGCGGAGCCGCCCGGCGCATCATCCTCGGAGCAAATGGCGCTCGATCCGATCTGACGCGCGAGCCGGCACTTTCACAAGCTGAGTTCCCGTCGACGCGAATGACGATGCTCTCATGTCTGCGCGCGTCCAGTATCACCTGCCGCATGGTGATATCGCCCATTATGATCGGGCATCATAGGGCTCACCGGCTCACGGATACTATGACCCGCAAGGATTACCCCTGTTAACCGCGCAGCTTTGGGCAGATTGAAGCATCGAGCTCAGCCGCGGCCGGCGCGACGGCGCAAGGCCGGCGCTGTCCTCACACCGGCCGCTCGCCCTTCACGGTGACGCGGGTGCCGGAGCGGGTGTGCGGCCAGTAGTCCCACATCGCCCGGTGCTGGGCGCAGCGATTGTCCCAGAACGCGATCGCGTTCTCGGTCCAGCGGAAGCGGCACTGGAACAGCGGGTTCTCCGCATGCTGGTAGAGATAGGCCAGCATGGCGTCGCTCTCGTCGCGCGGGATGCCGACGATAAAGCGGGTGAAGCCGCGATTGACGTAGAGCGATTTCTTGCCGGTGACCGGATGGGTGCGGACCATCGGATGCTCGGCGCGGGGATATTCCCGTTTGTCGGCGACACCATAATTGGCGTACAGCCCACGATAGGTCTGCTCGCCGTCATGCAGCGCGGTCAGCCCGTCGAGATAGGCCTTCATGCGGTCCGACAGCGCCTCATAGGCCGCGTACATGTTGGCGAACAGGGTGTCGCCGCCGCGCGGCGGGCACTGCTTGATGTAGAGGATCGAGCCCATCGGCGGCTCGAGATCGCAGGACACGTCGGTGTGCCAGCCTTCGCCGTTGGCGCGCGGAGAATCCTTGTCGGCATAGATCTTCATCAGCGCCGGATCGCCCTCATTGGGCGCGGCGGGGTGCACATGCAGCTCGCCGAACTTGCGGCCGAAGGCGAGATGCTGGTCGGGGCTGATGTGCTGATCGCGGAAGAAGATGACGAGATTTTCGGCGAGCGCGCGATGGATCTCGTCCATCTGCCGGTTGGAGCGCGCATCGTCGCCAACCAGTCTGCCAATATCGACGCCCGAGATTTCCGCGCCAATGATCGGCGTCAGCTTCTCGACGCCGATGGTCTCATAGGGCTCGGATTGGTCGGCGAGGTGGCGGTAGCGCGGACCCTGCTTGCCGGACAGCGAGCTCATGGGCGTTCTCCCGATGGTTCTTGATTGGGAGCATGGTAGCCCGGATGGAGCGAAGCGCAATCCGCGCCGCAAACATACCCGTCGTCCCGGATAAGCCAACGGGTCGGCGCGGAGCGCCGCCCGATGACAGGCTCCGCGAAGCGGAGCGCAGATCCGGGACCCATAACCACAGGATCAGGTTTTGCGAAGGCTCGTAACCCGCAGCTCGCGCCATAACCACGTCCTGTGGTTATGGGTCCCGGCATTCGCCGACGACGGTTGCGCGTGGGTCACGCGCGGAACGAAACTACTCCGCGGCGCCCGCCGGCTCCGGCACCTTGGCGCCGCTGCCGTAACGCTGGTCGATATAGTCGATCACCAGCGCCTTGAAGTCGGCGGCGATGCCCGGACCGCGCAGGGTGCGGAACTTCTTGCCGTCGACGAAGACAGGCGCGGCCGGCGCCTCGCCGGTGCCGGGCAGCGAGATGCCGATATTGGCGTGCTTGGATTCGCCGGGGCCGTTGACGATGCAGCCCATCACCGCGACGTTGAGCTCTTCGACGCCCGGATACTTGGTCTTCCAGGCCGGCATCTCGTCGCGGATGAAATCCTGGATCGAACGCGCCAGCTCCTGGAACGTGGTCGAGGTGGTGCGGCCGCAGCCCGGGCAGGCCGCAACCAGCGGCACGAAGGTGCGGAAACCCATGGTCTGCAGCAATTCCTGCGCGACCTGCACTTCCAGCGTGCGGTCGCCGCCGGGCTCCGGCGTCAGCGAGATGCGGATGGTGTCGCCGATGCCCTGCTGCAGGAGAATGCCGAGTGCGGCTGAGGAGGCAACGATGCCCTTCGAGCCCATGCCGGCCTCGGTGAGGCCGAGATGGATCGCGTAATCCGAGCGGCGCACGACTTCCTGATAGACCGCGATCAGATCCTGCACGGCAGAGACCTTCGCCGACAGGATGATCCTGTTCTTGGGCATGCCGAGCTCTTGGGCGCGGGCCGCCGACAGCAACGCCGACTGCACCATCGCCTCGCGGGTCACCGCGCGGGCGTCGCGCGGATTGGCCGACGCCGTGTTCTCGTCCATCAGCCTGGTGAGCAGCTCCTGGTCGAGCGAGCCCCAATTGGCGCCGATGCGCACCGGCTTGTTGTTCTTGTTGGCGATCTCGATGATGTCGGCGAACTGGGTGTCGCGCTTGTTCTTGAAGCCGACATTGCCGGGATTGATGCGGTACTTGTCGAGCGCCTCGGCGCAGGCCGGATACTCGGCGAGCAGCTTGTGGCCGATATAGTGGAAGTCACCGATCAGGGGCGTGGTGATGCCCATCTTGCGCAGGCCGTCACGGATGTGCGGCACGGCGGCTGCGGCTTCCTCGCGGTCGACGGTGATGCGCACCATCTCGGAGCCGGCGCGGGAGAGCGCGGCGACCTGGGCGATGGTGCCCTCGATATCGGCGGTGTCGGTGTTGGTCATCGACTGCACGACGATCGGGGCGCCGCCGCCGACGGCGACGTTGCCGACCATGACCTGCGTGGTGTGGTGCCGCGGTGCGGGACCGGCGACGTCGTCTTGCGGCAAAATCTCGGGCTTGTTCATGGCGTCTCGAATATCAGGTTTTGGTGACATTCACCAAGGGGGCGATGGGCCTCGCGCGCGGCAGGCCAAACGGTGATGTTTCGGAGTGAATTCAACAGCTTATGGCGCCGATTGAGGCCAAAGGCAAGCCATGCAGCGGCGTCCTGCATGGACAGCTATATTGGGCCGAATTGGGGTGAATCAAAGGGCAAAGTGACAGCTTTTCGTGTGATCCGGCGGTCTCCTTCTGGTTTGAGCATGATCTTTCCGAAAAACCGGTACCCACTTTTTCGGATCATGCTCTAGCATCCCCTTAAGATCATTCCGGGAGGGCGCGACATGGCCGGCCATAGCGAGCTGATCACCACGGCGGAACTTGCCGACATCCTGACCCGACCGGAACTACGCCTGTTCGACTGCACGACCTATCTGGAGCCGGCCCCGGCCGGCAGCGGCGTTCCCTACATCGTCGTCTCTGGCCGCCAGACGTTCGAGGCCGGCCACATCCCGGGCGCCAATTTCCTCGATTTGCAGGCCGAATTCTCCGATCCCCGCACCGAGCTGCGCTTCATGATGCCGCCGACGGCCCAGCTCGAGGCCGCGTTCGGCCGGCACGGCATTTCGGCCAACAGCCGCGTGGTGCTCTATTCGATCGGCACGGCGATGTGGGCGACGCGGTTCTGGTGGATGCTGCATTCGCTGGGCTTTGACGGCGCCGCAGTGCTCGACGGCGGCATCGACAAATGGACCGCCGAGGGACGCGACATCGAGACCGGGCTTGCCGGCGGCTATCCGCAGGCGACGTTCTCGGCGCGGCCGAAGGAGGGCATGTTCGTCGGCAAGCGCGACGTGCTCGCCGCGACCACGGAGCGCGACACCGTGATCGTCAATGCGCTCGGCCCGCAATTCTACAAGGGGCTGGAGCCGAGCCGTTACGGCAGGCCCGGCCGCATCCCCGGCAGCGTCAGCGTGCCGGCGGCAACCCTGATCGATCCCAAGGGCAAGACGTTCGTGCCGCTTGCGGAGGCGGAGGCAACCTTCGCCGCGCAAGGCATCACCAGGGACAAGCGCGTCGTCGCCTATTGCGGCGGCGGCATCTCCGCGACCATCGACCTGTTCCAGCTGCATCGGCTCGGCTACGACAATCTCACGCTCTATGACGGCTCGATGGGCGAATGGGCGAAGGATGAGTCTTTGCCGATCGAAGTGGGGTAGTGGACGGAGCGTGATGCCTCCTCCTTCGTCGTCCTGGCGAAAGCCAGGACCCATAACCACCGAATTTGCTTGTGAATGGGAACGCGGCCCCGGCGTCGCGCAACAATTGAGATTTGGGGTAATGGGTCCTGGCTTTCGCCAGGACGACGCTGAGGATCGATTTCGCGCGATACCACCCACCGCTATTGCGCACCTCATCTCGGTGTCATCGCCCGGCTCGACCGGGCGATCCAGTACGCCGCGGCCTCTCGATTCAAGCACCGGCGTCTCTGGAATACTGGATCGCCCGGTCGAGCCGGGCGATGACAGTGTGGGCGGGGACGCAGCTTCGCATTCTCGCGACATGATATGTCCGAGCCTTGCTAGGGCGACACGACGGCCGAATCGTAGGGCGCCTGAGCCTCACGCCGGCACGTTCGGATCCGGCGTCACCTTCGGGTCGGGTTTGTTGACGAGATAGAGGCCGGCGATCACCAGCAGCGCGGCGACGCCGAACACAGGGGTCAGCGTGTCGTGCATGATGAAATAGGCGGCGACCACGCCGAACAGCGGCGTGACGAAGGTGAAGGCCGAGAGCTTGCTGGCCGAATAGGTCTTCACCATCGCAAACCAAATGACAAAAGTGCAGCCCACCACCCAGACCGCCTGATAGGCGAGCAGCGAGATCGACAGCGCGCTCGGCACGTGCTCGATGCGCTCGCCGGCGATCCAGGCTGCGAACCCGAGAATCGGAATCGAGATCGCGACCTGATAGCCGAGCGCCTTTTCCGGCGCGGCCTTGCGCAGCTGCGTGCCCTTGGCGACCAAGGTAGTTGCCGCCCAGAGCGCGCCGCCGCCGACCACCATGAGGTCGCCGAGCAGCACCTTGGCATCGACATTCGGCTGCGGCACGCCGATCGCGAGCGCGACACCGGCAAAGCTCAGCGCCAGCCCGCTCCACTGCACGGTCGAAAGACGTTCGCCGAGAAACTGGTGCGAGCCGAGCGCGACGAAGAACGGCGCGGTGTAGAGGAAGACCGAGGCGCGCGACGCCGAGGTGAAGACGAGCCCGGTAAAGATCAGCACGAACTCGCAGCCGAACATCAGCCCCGCGATCACGCCCGGCAGCAGCGTGCCGTCGCGCTCGAAGAATTTGACGCCGCGCAGCCGGCCGACGATCAGCATGACCGGCAGCGCGCCCGAGGAGCGGATCAGCGCCTGCAGCATCGGCGGCACATCAGGCAGCGCGAGCTTCACCGCCAGCTGGTTGAAACCCCAGCTCACGCACAGCATCAGCATCAATGCGATAGCGCCGGGCGGCAGCCCGTGGCCGACGCTGACGGGCCTCGTGACGCTGGCGGAGATCGCTTGGGTCGACATGTTTCCTCGCGGGCCGGCTTGCTGCCGTGTTGTTGTTTCGGGGCCTCACCTCCCCCGCAAGCGGGGGAGGGGGCGCAGAGTGTTCGCGGTGATTGCTCGGCTCAATCGCATCCGCGCATCACGCCTTCTGGCAATGCGCGCAGGTGCCGGCGATCTCGACCACGGAGAGTTTCGGGATAAAGCCTGAGGCCCGCGCCGCGGCGGTCAGGCTTTGCGCGACGGGGGCGGCGGGGATCTCGCCGACCGAGCCGCAATGGTCGCAGATCAGGAACGCCACCATCGAGGTCTCGTCATGGTCGTGCGCGCAGGCGAGGAAGGCGTTGCGGCTCTCGATGCGGTGAACGAGGCCGTTCTCCATCAGGAAGTCGAGCGCGCGATAGACGGTAATCGGTGCCGGCCGAGGCATCGTCTTGGCCAGTTCGTCGATCACCTCATAGGCGCCGAGCGGCCGATGGCTCGACAGCAGCGCCTGCAGCACCTGACGCCGGATCGGAGTGAATTTCTGGCCGCGGCGCGCACACACCTGTTCGGCATGCGCCATCGCATCCGCGGCGCAGCGTCCGTGATCGTGGTCGGGGGCAGGAAATGTCGGCTTGGCGAGGCTCATTGCCCGGATATGTAGCATTTCTGCGCCCGTTCCCATAGCCCGGCCCCAGCCAATACCCATGCCCACTACCTAAGCCAGTCCCTCACCGCCTTGCAGCCATGTCCGGCATGCGGGGCAGCCTCCCGTTAACCCGGCATGCAGAATTCATAAGCAAGCTTATTATATCCCAAGCTTATGGAGATGGGTCTATGCGCGGTTCCGTGGATACGGACTTCTTGTTTACGCTTGGCGAGTTGTTCCGGCTGATCCGCGTCTACGCCGACAAGGAGGCCGCCCGTTACGGCATCACCCGCGCACAATGGGCCGTGCTGTCCAAGGTGGAACGCCAGGAAGGCATGAAGCAGACCGAGCTCGCCGAGCTGCTCGAGATGCAGCCGATCACGCTGACGCGGCTGATCGACAAGCTCTGCGACAATGGCTGGATCGAGCGCCGCAGCGACGACAACGACCGCCGCGTCAACCGCCTCTATCTCAAGAAGGCCGCGCGCCCGCTGCTCGGGAAGCTTGCCGGCCTGCGCTCCGAACTCACCGCGACCGCGCTCGAGGGCATCAGCCCTGCTGATGCGCATCGCCTGCTCACCCAATTGGAATCGATCAAGGAAAACGTTCGCAATGCCATCCAAAGCCCAGCCGGCGAGCCCTCCCGAAAGGAACAACGCTATGGCTGAATCCGTCCTCAAGCTGGCCCCTGAGCAGAAGAGCAATCCCGGTGAGCCCGCGCCGTCGGGCAAGGCCAGCCGCGCGCCGCGCCGGCGTCTGATGGCGGGCCTGCGGCGCTATCGCCGGGTGCTGCTGCTCGTCGTGCTGCCGATCGCGGCGGTGATCGTCGGCGGCGTGTTCTATCTCAATGGCGGCCGCTATGTCGGCACCGACGACGCCTATGTCGGCGCGCAGAAGGTGCTGATCACGCCGGAAATCTCCGGCAAGATCGACAAGATCGTCGTGAAGGAAGGCCAGCACGTCAGGAAGGGCGACGAGCTGTTCGAGATCGATCCGGTGCCGTTCCGCCTCGCGGTCGACCAGGCCAAGGCGGCGCTCGACCAGACCCGGACCACCTATGACAATCTGGTCGACAACATCAAGATCAACACCAGGATGCTGGAATTCGCCCAGCAGAGCATCGAACTGAAGAAGAAGGACGTCGATCGCAAATCGACGCTCGCCAAGCAGAATTTCGGCTCGCAGCTCGACCTCGACAACGCCGCCAACGCGCAGGTCACCGCCGAGAGCCTGGCGCAATACATCAGGCAGCAGATCTCCAACGCCAAGACGCAGCTGCTCGGCGATGTCGATTTGCCGATCGAGCGATTCCCGCCCTACGCCCAGGCCAAGGCCAAGCTCGACGACGCCCAGCGCAATCTCGATCACACCGTGCTGCGCGCGCCGATGGACGGCGTGGCGACCCAGGTCGACCAGATCCAGCTCGGCCGCTTCGTCGCCGCGGGCGCGCCGGTGTTTTCCGTGATCGATGTCGACCATCCCTGGGTCGACGCCAATCCGAAGGAAAGCGACTTCACCTATGTCGCGGTCGGCCAGCCGGTGACGCTCGACGTCGACGCGTTCCCGAACCATGAATTCAAAGGCAAGATCGGCTCGCTGTCCCCCGGCACCGGCGCGCAGTTCGCGATCCTGCCGCCGCAGAACGCCACCGGCAACTTCGTCAAGGTGGTGCAGCGGGTGCCGGTGCGGATCTACTTCGACGAGAACGATCCGTTCGTGAAGAAGCTGAAGGCCGGCATGAGCGTCTACGCGACGATCGACACCAATCACCGCCGCACGCTGGCCGGCCTGCTCGGGCTGCGCTCAGCCTCCGCGCACCCGGACCACGAGTAGGATGAAATGCGGTCGATAATCGACCGCAGAGACAGTGCGCCCCCTCTCCCGCTTGCGGGGGAGGGCTGGGGTGGGGGCTCTCTCCACGAGTCACATTGCGGAGAGAGCCCCCACCCGGCGCTACGCGCCGACCTCCCCCGCAAGCGGGAGAGGTGACCCCCGACACATTCGACAAAGCGAGACCGACCTGAATGAATGCACCGTCACCATCCGCCGTGCCCGGCATGCGCCGGAACATGGTGACGATCTGCGCGATGACCGCGACGATCATGCAGGCGCTCGACACCACGATCGCCAACGTCGCGCTGCCCTATATGCAGGGTTCGCTGTCGGCC
This sequence comes from Bradyrhizobium sp. USDA 4341, assembly GCF_054063755.1. Taxonomy (NCBI): domain Bacteria; kingdom Pseudomonadati; phylum Pseudomonadota; class Alphaproteobacteria; order Hyphomicrobiales; family Nitrobacteraceae; genus Bradyrhizobium; species Bradyrhizobium sp. USDA 4341. Next base: position 5,045,722 of record NZ_JBSSGO010000002.1, read on the forward strand.
TCGCAGGACCAGATCAACTGGGTGCTGACCTCCTACATCGTCGCGGCCGCGATCATGACCGCGCCGGTGGGCTGGATCGCCAACCGCTTCGGCCGCAAGCGCATCTTCATCATCTGCTCGGCCGGCTTCACCGTTGCCTCGGTGTTCTGCGGCCTGGCGCAGGACATCAACCAGATGGTGCTGTTCCGCCTGTTGCAGGGCGTGTTCGGCGCGGCGCTGGTGCCGCTGTCACAAGCGGTGATGCTCGATTCCTACGCGCTGCATGAGCGCGCCAAGGCGATGTCGATCTGGGGCATGGGCGTGATGATGGGTCCGATCATGGGTCCCTCGCTCGGTGCCTGGCTGACCGAGACCTATTCCTGGCACTGGGTGTTCTTCGTCAATCTGCCGTTCGGCTTCGTCACGGTGCTCGGCCTGATCATCTTCATGGACGAGACCAGACAGGACCACGCGCTGCGCTTCGACTGGTTCGGCTTCGGCGCGCTCGCGGTCGCGATCGGCGCGCTGCAGCTCGCGCTCGACCGCGGCGAGCAGCTCGGCTGGCTGGAATCCAACGAGATCATGATCGAGTTCATTGTGGCGGCGGTCGGCGCCTATTTCTTCTTCGCCCATTCGCTGACCACCGACAAGCCGTTCATCCAGTTCGCGATCTTCAAGGACCGCAATTTCCTCGGCGGCGTCGTGTTCATGACGGTGATGGGCCTCGTGCTGTATTCGACCATGGCACTGTCCTCGCCGTATCTGCAGAACGTGGTCGGCTATCCGATCATCACCGCCGGCCTGTTGCTGGCGACCCGCGGCGCCGGTACCTTCGTCGCGATGATGCTGGTCGGCCGCCTGATGCGCTACATCGAGGCGCGCACGCTGATCATCTCCGGCCTGGCACTGACCGCGGCGTCGCTGTTCCAGATGACCGGCTGGACCGACATGACGCAGGCGAGCGAGATCATCGTCGTCAGCGTGATCCAGGGCTTTGGCTTCGGCCTCGTCTTCGTGCCGCTGTCGACGGTGGCGTTCCTGACGCTGCCCAACCAGCTGCGTACCGACGGCACCTCGATGCTGACGCTGTTCCGCAACGTCGCAAGTTCGGTCGGCATCTCGATCGTGATCGCACAGCTGACGGAAGGCGGGCGGCGGATCTACGCAAAGCTGTCCGAGCAGATCAATCCGTTCAACCACGCGCTGCAGATGCCCGACGTATCAGGCATGATCAACCTCAACACCGATGCCGGCCGCGCGCTCGCCGACAGGATGGTGGCCGCGCAGTCGCAGATCATCGCATTCTCGCACGACTACCAGCTGGTGATGCTGTTCATCCTGGTCTCGATCCCGCTCGCGCTGATGATCGGCTCGACCAAGGCCACGCTGCGCGCGCAGTCGGCGCCGCCGGATCATGCCGCGGTGATGGAGTAGGTTTTCGCGTCCCTGCGCTTCGATCGCACTCGCTAACCGCGCTATTGATGTCATCGCCCGGCTTGACCGGGCGATCCAGTACGCCGCGGCTTATCGGCTCAAGCACTGCAGCCTCTGGAATACTGGGTCGCCCGGTCAAGCCGGGCGACGACAGTTTTCAATGCGGCGGCCCCCTCCGAAAGCGCAAGACACCGCAACTGCAATCGCGTTGACTTTCCGACCTCGCCTCCCAATACTCCGCAAAAAACAAATACCCGTCACAGCAATGACGGCTTCAGGGGAGGACGCGATGCCGACTTCACGCAGGACGCTGCTGAAGACTTCAGCGGCTGCCGCCGCTGCTTTCAGCTTCGATTGGACACGCGCGCAAGCGCAGGCCGAAACGGTCCGGATCGGCGTGATCTACGACCTGACCGGCCCGTTTGCCGCCGGCGGCTCGGTCGCCTCCTCGATCGGTACGCAGATCGCGATCGATCTCGTCAATGAGAAGGGTGGCGTCGGCGGCAAGTACAAGATCGCCCCGGTCAACGTCGATTCCCAGAGCAAGCCCGATGTCGCGATCAACGAGGCCAATCGCCTGATCGACCAGGAGAAGGTCGACATTCTCAACGGCGTGTTCGCGAGCTCGCACGCAGTGCCGCTCGCCGCCAAGGTCGAGCAGCAGAAGCGGATCCTCTGGATCACGACCGCGGTCTCGACCGCCGTATTCAAGGACAAGAACCTGCAATACGTGTTCCGCGCGCAGATCCATTCCGACCAGTATGGCCAGGCGTTCGGCGGCTTCCTCGCGGAGCACGCCAAGGCCAGGCTCGGCATGGAGCCGAAGGACGTCAAGGTCGCGCTGATCCATGAGGACGGTCCCTACGGCGTCGGCGTTGCCGCTGCCGACGAAACCTTCGCGAAGGAAGCCGGGCTGCAGGTCGTGCTCAAGGAAGGCTATTCGGCCTCCGCGCCCGATCTCTCGGTGCTGGTGACCAAATTGAAGCGCGCCAAGGCCGACATCATCTCGCATGCCGGCTACAACCCCGATATCACGCTGTTCCTGCGCCAGGCGCGCGAGAGCGGACTGAAATTCAAGATGCTGTTCGGCGCCGGCGCCGGCTACAGCCAGCTCGACAAGCTGCGCACGACGTTCGGCGCCGACATCGACAATTTCTGCAACATCGATCCCGTTCCGGCGCAACTGCTCGATCCCGCCAAGCTGGCGCCGGGGGTCGGCGATCTCACCAAGGTGATGGTCGCGCGGTATCGCGAGAAGACCAGCGCCACCGAAGTGCCGCCGCACTGCTCGATGGGCTTCAACCAGACCTGGGTGCTGCTCAACAATGTGCTGCCGGTCGCCACGGAGAAATATGGCGGCTTCGATCCCGAGGCGATCCGCAAGGCGGCGCTTGATGTCGACATCCCACCGGGCGGCACCATCCAGGGCTATGGCGTAAAATTCTATCCGCCCGGCACGCCGATGTCCGGCCAGAACGAGCGCTCGACACCCGTCGTGATGCAGAACGCCGGCGAGCGCATCACCGTGGTGTGGCCGACCAATATCAGGACGCAGGATCCGGTATTCCCGCTGCCGAAGGGATCGGTGTACGGGGCGTAGTCGGTACCAGCGACGTTTGCTTTCTTACCTCGCCCCGCTTGCGGGGAGAGGTCGGATTGGATCGCAGATGCAATCCGGGTGAGGGGGTACAGGTCTCACCAACCACACTGCTCGCGGAGAGAGCCCCTCACCCCAACCCTCTCCCCGTGAAGAACGGGGCGAGGGAGCGCAGTCCCGACGCGGCGCGATCGAGCCTCTACAGCATCACCCGCCGCCCCTCATCCGCCGCCCAATAGCCGGCGTAATTCACCTTCGTCGTCTCATACGCCAGCGCAAGGCCGGCGAGCGGCGCGCGGCCGGTTGCGACGCACTCCATGAAATCCTGGATCTCCTGCAAGTAGCCGCGGGTCCATTCCTCCTCGAGGCAGACATATTGCCAGCCGGTTTTGCGATCGACCTTCTCGGTGATGTAGACGGAGGCAAGCTTCTCCTCTGACGTCTGGTAGCTCACGAGATGCGTGTTCGGCGTGATGTTGGCGAACAGCGAGCCGCCCGAGGTGTAGGTCTCGATCAGATTGCGCACGCCGCCCATGATCATGTCGCCGGAGAACACCGTGGCCTTGGTGCCGTCGGAGAAGGTCGCGGTCAGCGTGCCCCAATCCTCGACATCGACCGGATTGGCCTTGATGTAGCCGCGCTCCTCGGGCCTGAGACCGGCGGTGACATTGCCGACGTCGCAGGTGACGCTGGCAACGTGTATCGCCTCGCCGCGCGCGCGTGCCTCAACCTGCTTGAGATAGAGCACGGCCGACAACGGATGGCAGCCCATCCGGATCAGCGAGCCGCCGCCGGTCATCGCCCACTCTGCGGCGTGCGCGGCATGCGAGCCGGAATGGCTCTCCTCGCCCTTCATGAACAGGATCTTGTCGCGCGTCGCGCGGATGATCTCGGCGGTCTTGGTCACCGCCGGTGCGTAGATCCAGTCCTCGGCATACATGAAGAGCTTTCCGCTGCGCTCGATCGCGGCGCGGGTCGCTTCCATCTCCTCCATCACGCGCTGGTACATCAGCGCCTTCGGGACATGCTTGCCGATCGGCGCCTTGTCACCGTCGCGCCCGAAATAGCCGCTGAACGGCTTCTCGCAGATCACGTGCTTGCCGGCCTGCATCGCCTCGACGATCATCGCGGCGTGAAGGTTGGGCGGCGTGCAGATGTCGATGACGTCGATATCAGCATCGGCGATCAGCTCGGCGAAGCTGCGATAGGCGTTCGGGATTTCGTGCTTGCGCGCGAACTCGACCACGTGATCGCCGCGCGCCGCGACCGCCCCCACCTCGACATCGACGCCATAGACCCGCCGATAGGCGACCATGTGCAGCTCCGACACGAAGCCGCAGCCGGCCAGACCGATCCTGATTTTTGTCATTGATGTCTCCGCCCTTCAAGCGGGCGGAGAGTAGCGTGCAGCCATCACGGCGTCGAACGCATTTGCCATCGCCGCATGCGACGGCGCCAGTCCCGTGAACAGCTTGAATGCATCGGCCGAGGCGTTGATCGCGAGGTCCCGTCCGGTCAGGACGCTTGCGCCCTTGGCTTTTGCCGCTGTCAGCAGCGGCGTCCAGAGCGGCGTGTAGACCGCGTCGGCGACCCACATCGAGCGATGCAGCAGCGCATCCGGCACCGGCGTCTCACGGCTCGGCAGCATGCCGACCGGCGTTGCATTGACCAAGCCCACGGCGCCGTCCGCCGCGATCGCGACGCTGCTGGCGTGAACCGCGCGGCGATCCCGCAGCTGGGCCGCAAGCTGCGCGGCCTTGGCGGCATCGGCGTCGAAGACCCTGATCCCGGCAACGCCGAGGCCGGCGAGCGCAAAGGCGACCGCCTTGCCGACGCCGCCGGCACCGATCAGCGCGATCGGACCGCGCGGCGCTGACGCAAGCAGCGGTTCGATCGCACGCGCAAACCCCGTCGCATCGGTGTTGTGTCCGATCAGCCGGGCGCCACTGGCGACAATGGTGTTGACCGCGCCGATCGCGCGCGCATCCGGCGCGAGGTCATCGAGCAGATCGACGACCGCCTCCTTGTAGGGAAAAGTGACGTTGACGCCGGCAAAGCCGAGCCGCCTGACGCCCTCCAGCATCGCACGCAGATCGTCGCGCCCGGCGGCCTTCACTTCGATGAGCTGGTAGTGAGCGCGAACGCCGAGCACGGCGGCGGCCTGCTCGTGCATCGCGGGCGCCGCCGAATGCGCGATCGGATACCCGATCAGACCGGTCAGGAAACGATCGCGCATTGTCCCTCACGTTGGCAGTGCTCAGTTCATGCAGTCGAGCCGAGCATAGCTGTCTTCCATGCCGTGCTCCATGCCGGTCGCGAGCATCGCCGCGCGCGTCTCGGCATCCGGCAAGGTCATCCGCATCGTCATCACGGTGCCGCTGCCGTCGGGCGCAAACCGCGTCTCGACATGATTGTCCGGCGTCGCATCCGGCAGATGCATGCGCTCGACATGCACGATACGGCTGAACGGTTCGAGCGCGACATATTCGCCGGTCAGATGAAAGCCGCCGCCCTTGCCGTCGGTCCATTCGTAACGAATCTTGCCGCCGGGCCTGAGCTCGCTGACGCAGACCGGCATGGTCCAGCCTTCCGGGCCGAGCAGCCACTTCTGCAGCAGCTCCGGCTCGGTATGCGCGCGATACACCGCCTCGGGCGGCGCGACGAAGCGCCTGGTGACAACGATGGTGCGGTCGCCTTCGGTCTTCAGCGTCAACTTGCTCATGGGATACCCTTCACTTTTCAGGCTTCATGGCGGCCAGCACTCCGTCCAGCCGGTCGTAATTGGTTTCCAGCGCCCGCCGCAGCATGCCGAGCCATTGATCGATCTCGGCGACCGCCGTCGGCGCCAGCCGGCACGGCCGCTTGGTGCCTTCGACGCGCCGGACGATCAGGCCCGCGCCCTCGAGCACCTTGAGATGGCGGGAGATCGCGGGCTGTGTCATCTCGAACGGCTCGACCAGCTCCATCACAGTCGCCTCGCCCAGCGCGAGACGCGCGAGGATCGCCCGGCGGGTCGGGTCGGCGAGCGCGGAAAAGGCGGCATCGAGGCTGGCCATGCTTGATCTCATCTCAGTTATATAACTAACTTGCTATATAACTGATTATGCATAGTCAAGCGAAATCCGCTGCGGCGAGGGCGCGCAGCGGATTTGGGTCGTCCCTTCATGCTGGATTTGCGCGCCGCCGGGCGCGGTCAGCGGCTAGACGTCGAAGAACACCGTTTCGTTGTCGCCCTGCAGATGGACGTCGAACGTGTAGGTGTTGCCCGCGCCGGCCTTGCGCTTCGCAATCAGCGTGGCGCGGCGATCGGCCGGCACCAATGCGAGCACAGGATCGCCGGTGTTGCCGGCTTCGTCGTCGAAGTAGATCCGGGTGTAGAGATGCAGCAGCATGCCGCGCGCGAACACCGCGAGCAGAATGTGCGGCGCCTGCGGCTTGCCGTCGGCGTCCGGCACCACGCCTGGCTTGATGGTGTCGAAGGCATAGAAGCCGCTCTTGTCGGTGCCACAGCGGCCAAAACCCTTGAAGGAGGAGTTCGGCAGCGCGCGCGCATCCTGCGGGTCGGAGAAGCGGCCCTGGCTATCGGCCTGCCAGATCTCCAGCATGCAATCCGGGATCACGGCGCCGTCGCCATCATAGACGGTGCCCTCGACGCGAATCCGTTCGCCCGAGACGTCAGGCGTCAGCAGGTTGTTGGTGAAGGCGTCGTTCCATTCGTACTCGCCGTTCGGCGTCAGGCCGTACTTGAAGTAGGGGCCGACGGTCTGCGAGGGCGTGATTCCATCAGGACGCTGGTTCGACACTTACCTGGTCTCCATCGGCGTGGCGTTGCGCCCGCGCAGCACGATATCGAAGCGGTAGCACAGCGCCCATTCCGGTTGGGTGTTATCGAGATCGAACGACGAGATCATCCGCGCCCGCGCCTTCTCGTCCGTCACCGAGTTGAAGATCGGATCGAACGGGAACAGCGGATCGCCGGGGAAGTACATCTGCGTCACCAGCCGCGAGATGAAGGAATGCCCGAACACCGAGAAGTGGATATGCGCGGGGCGCCACGCATTGTGGTGATTGCCCCACGGATAGGCGCCGGGCTTGATGGTGATGAACTTGTAGTAACCGTCGGCATCGGATTGCGTGCGGCCGGCGCCGGTGAAATTGGGATCGAGCGGCGCCGGATGCTGGTCGACGACATGGATGTAGCGGCCGCAGGCATTGGCCTGCCACAGCTCGACCAGCGTGTTGGGCACACCACGGCCGTCCTCGTCGCGCACGTGACCATGCACGATGATGCGCTCGCCGAGCGGCTCGCCCTTGGCCTGGATGGTGAGATCGTTGTCGTGTGCGCGCACCGTCTCATGGCCATAGACCGGCCCGGTCAATTCGGAGAGCGTGTGCCGCATCGGGATCAGCGGCTTCTGCGGCGAGCGCTTCACGGTGGAGCGATAGTCCGGCGACAGCCGCGCCGGATGCGCCGCAAGCGATTGCAGCGGATAGAGTAAGGTCATGGCGAATTCCTCCGCGGCCCACGCGCCCCGCGAGCTCACATCAGATCATTATAATGCATAACCAAATTGGGGAAGGGCTGTTTTCAGCCCCTCCGAGCCATTGGATTAGTTCAGCTTTTCGATCGCGACCGCAACGCCCTGGCCGACCCCGACGCACATAGTTGCCAAGGCAAGCTTCCCGCCTCGCTTCTCCATGCCGTGCACGGCGGTCAGCACCAGCCGCGCGCCGCTCATGCCGAGTGGATGGCCGAGCGCGATCGCGCCGCCATGCGGATTGACGAAATCGGCATCTTCCTTGACGCCGAGCTGGCGCAGGCAGGCGATGCCCTGCGAAGCGAAGGCCTCGTTGAGCTCGATCAGATCGAAGTCCGACACCTTGATGCCGAGCCGCTCGACCAGCTTCCTGGTCGCCGGCACTGGGCCGATGCCCATGATGCGCGGCGGCACCGCGGCCGAGGCAAGGCCGAGGATTTTTGCGCGCGGGGTCAGGCCGTGCTTCTTCACCGCAGCCTCGGAGGCAAGGATCATCGCGGCGGCGCCGTCATTGACACCCGACGCGTTGCCCGCGGTCACCGTGCCCGGATTGCGCACGATCGGCTTCAGCTTGGCGAGAGCTTCGAGCGTGGTCTCCGGCCGCGGATGCTCGTCCTTGTCGACGGTGATCGGGCCGGCCTTGCCGCCGGGCACCTGGATCGGCACGATCTCCTCGGCGAAATAGCCCGACGCGATCGCCGCACCCGCGCGCTGCTGCGAGCGGATCGCCATCGCATCCTGATCGGCGCGCGAGACCTGGAATTCCTCGGCGACGTTCTCGCCGGTCTCCGGCATCGCATCGACGCCATACTGCGCCTTCATCAGCGGATTGATGAAGCGCCAGCCGATCGTGGTGTCGTAGATGTCGGACGAGCGCGAGAAAGCTTCCGCGGCCTTGCCCATTACGAACGGCGCGCGCGTCATCGATTCGACGCCGCCCGCGATCGCGAAATCGATCTCGCCGGCGCGGATGGCGCGGCCTGCGGCACCGACCGCGTCGAGGCCGGAGGCACAGAGCCGGTTCAGGGTCTGGCCGGGAACCGATTCCGGCATGCCGGCGAGCAACAGCGCCATGCGCGCGACGTTGCGGTTGTCCTCGCCGGCCTGGTTGGCGCAGCCGAAATAGACCTCGTCGACCTGATTCCAGTCCAGCGTCGGGTGCTTGGCCATCAGCGCCTTGATCGGGGCCGCCGCGAGATCGTCGGCGCGCACCTTAGCGAGCGAACCGCCGAAACGGCCGATCGGAGTCCGGACGGCATCGCAAATATAGACATCACGCATTGAATCTCTCCCTGAATGCCGCGACTTAGGCGCTGGATAGGCTGGAACTTGGGGTGAGTTTTAGGAGCGTGCCCGCGGCAGGTCAATTGACGGCACTGCGCGCCCTGCACGCATTACCGTGAGGGCTGACATAATTGGCACCGTGGACAGGGTGGAAAACCCCGACCTCGCGGATAGGACCGCGCTGCGAAATTTTGTAGCTTCCCGGCCCTCATGACCATTCAGCAGCCCATCCCCGTTCCGCCCGAGCCCGCTCCCGCCGCCGAGGCGCCGTCGCGCGTCACACCGATGATGGAACAGTATCTGGAGATCAAGGCGGCCCACCCCGGCCTGCTGCTGTTCTACCGGATGGGCGATTTCTACGAGCTGTTCTTCGAGGACGCCGAGATCGCCTCGAAGACGCTCGGCATCGTGCTGACCAAACGCGGGAAGCATCAGGGCATGGACATCCCGATGTGCGGCGTGCCGGTCGAGCGCTCCGAGGACTATCTGCATCGCCTGATCGGCGCCGGCCACCGCGTCGCGGTCTGCGAGCAGACCGAAAATCCCGCGGAGGCAAAGGCTCGCGGCAACAAGAGCGTGGTCCGCCGCGGCGTGGTGCGGCTGGTGACGCCGGGCACGCTGACCGAAGACACGCTGCTCGACGCCCGCACCAACAATTACCTGATCGCGATCGCGCGCGCCCGCGGCTCGGCCGGCGCGGATCGTCTCGGCCTTGCCTGGATCGACATCTCGACCTCCGAATTCATGGTGACGGAGTGCGCGACATCAGAGCTCGCGGCGACGCTGGCGCGCATCAATCCGAACGAGGCCATCGTCACTGACGCGCTGTACAGCGACAACGAACTTGCGCCGACCTTGCGCGAGCTGCCGTCGGTGACACCGCTGACCCGCGACGTGTTCGACAGCGCTACCGCCGAGCGGCGGCTGTGCGACTATTTCGCGGTCGCGACCATGGACGGCCTCTCCGCGATGTCGCGGCTGGAGGCGACCGCCGCGGCCGCGGCCGTCACCTATATCGACCGCACCCAGGTCGGCAGACGTCCACCGCTGTCGCCGCCGGCGCGCGAGGCTGCCGGCACCACGATGGCGATCGACCCGGCGACCCGCGCCAATCTCGAACTGACGCGGACGCTAGCCGGCGAACGCCGCGGCTCGCTGCTCGATGCGATCGACTGCACCGCGACAGCGGCGGGCTCGCGCCTCTTGGCGCAGCGCCTTGCCGCGCCGCTCACCGATGTTGCCGTGATCGCGCGGCGGCTCGACGCCGTCTCCGCCTTCGTTGCGGATTCCGCGGCGCGCGAGGACGTCAGAACGGTGCTGCGCGCGGCGCCCGACATGTCGCGCGCGCTGGCGCGGCTCTCGGTCGGCCGCGGCGGGCCGCGCGACCTTGCGAGCCTGCGCGACGGCATCCTAGCCGCCGATCAGGCGCTGGAGCTATTGGCGCAGCTTGCCAATCCGCCGGCCGAGGTGTCGACCGTGATGGCGGCGCTGCAGCGCCCGTCACGCGATCTGGCGCAGGAATTCTCCCGCGCACTCTCCGAGCAATTGCCGCTGATCAAGCGCGACGGCGGCTTCGTCCGCGAAGGCTATGAGGCCGCGCTCGATGAAAGCCGGAATTTGCGCGATGCCTCGCGCCTCGTCGTCGCCGCGATGCAGGCGCGCTACGCCGAGGACACCGGCATCAAGACGCTGAAGATCCGGCACAACAATGTGCTGGGCTATTTCGTCGAGGTCACCGCGCAGCATGGCGACAAGCTGTTCGCGCCGCCGCTCAATGCGACCTTCATCCATCGCCAGACGCTCGCCGGGCAGGTCCGCTTCACCACGGCAGAGCTCGGCGAGACCGAAGCGAAGATCGCCAATGCCGGCGAGCGTGCGCTCAATCTCGAGCTCGAGATCTTCGAGCGCCTCAGCGCGCTGGCGCTCGCCGCCAGCGACGATCTGCGCAACGCCGCGCATGCCTTTGCGATGCTCGACGTCGCGACTTCGCTGGCGAAGCTTGCGATCGACGACAATTACGTGCGGCCCGACGTCGACGGCTCGCTCGGCTTTGCGATCGAGGGCGGCCGCCATCCGGTGGTCGAGCAGGCGCTGAAGCGCGACGGCCAGCCGTTCATCGCCAATGCCTGCGATCTGTCGCCGGCGCCGGGACAGAAATCCGGGCAGCTCTGGCTGATCACCGGCCCGAACATGGCCGGCAAATCGACCTTCCTGCGCCAGAATGCGCTGATCGCGCTCTTGGCGCAGATCGGCTCTTACGTACCGGCGTCGCGCGCGCGGCTCGGCATCGTCGACCGGCTGTTCTCGCGCGTCGGTGCAGCTGATGACCTGGCGCGCGGGCGCTCGACCTTCATGGTCGAGATGGTCGAGACCGCCGTGATCCTGAACCAGGCGAGCGAACGGTCGCTGGTCATCCTCGACGAAATCGGCCGCGGAACAGCGACCTTCGACGGCCTGTCGATCGCTTGGGCCGCGATCGAGCACCTGCACGAAAGCAACCGCTGCCGCACGCTGTTCGCGACGCACTATCACGAGCTGACCGCGCTCTCGGCCAAGCTGCCGCGGATGTTCAACGCCACGGTGCGGGTGAAGGAGTGGCAGGGCGACGTCGTGTTCCTGCACGAGGTGCTGCCGGGCTCCGCCGACCGCTCCTACGGCATCCAGGTCGCAAAGCTCGCCGGCCTGCCGCCCGCCGTGATCACGCGCGCCAAATCGGTGCTGGCGCGAAGCCAGGCGCGCCAGAGCGCGCGTCAGCTCGCTGATAGTGCGTCCCGCGCGAAGCGAGACGTGCGAGCGAGCGGCTTGCGGTGAAGGCACTTCCCGACGAAATGTCGCCGCGCGAGCGCTGATGTACGTATCGCGGGCGAAACTGCCGAAGCGATCGACAGCGAAATCCGTCGAAGGTCGCTGATTAGAGCGCGCGGCCGATTTCGTCGAGCATGATGACCAGCGACCGTTCGCTCGCCTGGTTCAGGATCACGGCGGTCTCGACCATCTCGACCATGAAGGTCGAGCGCCCGCGCGCCAGGTCATCAGCTGCAGGCTCTTACGTACCGGCGTCGCGCGACGCGCGGACCGACCCAGGTCGACGCGGTGACGACCGTACCGACCAGGCTCGCGACCAGAGCGGCGCGCAGCGGAATATCGTACCAGCGCCGCGCGATCAGCGGCATTTTCGCGACGTGCCGATAAGGCCTGAGCAGCGGAATGCAGATCGCAAACGCAATCGCATTGAGGATCAGCCCGCCGGCGAGCGTCCACGCGAACTGACGGATGATGGTGCCGAGCACGAGCCACAACGCGATCGCGGAACCCGCACTGATCAACATGCTGAAACGCTGCGCCAGCACCGCGTAGGTGAGACCCATGAAGATCGTCGCGGCATTGACCGGCAGGCTCGACAGCGCGCCCTCGGCGATGAAGGCGGCGTCATGATCGAGCGCGAGGAAGGTGTAGGACGGCCCGGCAGAGATCGGCAGGGTGGCGATCAGCGCGCCGATCACCGGCCCCGACCGTTCCGTGATGACGGACGCACTGACCACGAAGGCGGCGGCAACCGCCATGCGCAGCACGAGGAGCAGGACGAAGTGGAGTTCGGGGGACATTCTGCGTCATCCCGGCGAAGGCCGGGATCCATAACCACGACTATTCGTGTGGAGCGAAGTCGTCGGGCAGCGGAGCTTGAATCGAGATGACACGGCGTATAGGTCCCGGCTCCCGTGCGCAATTGCGCACTAGGCCGGGACGACACCGGTGAAAGCGGCTACACCCGCTGCATCGTCACCGACACTTTCGGGCCGTTCTTGATGGTCTGATAGACCACGCAGTAGCGCTCGGTGAGCTTCAGCAGCAGATCGAGCTTGTCCTGCGGCGCGTCGGTGCCGACGTCGAAGCGGAGGCGGATCTCGCGGAAGCCGACCGGGGCCTCCTTGTCGACGCCGAGCGTGCCGCGGAAATCGAGATCGCCCTCGGCGAACACGTTGCCGACCTTCAGCGGCACCTCGACGGCGGTGGCGACCGATTTCAGCGTGACGCCGGCGCAGGCGACCAGCGCCTCCAGCAGCATGTCGCCGGAGCAGAGCTCGAGCCCGGAGCCGCCGGTGGCGGGGTGCAGCCCGGCGACCGCTAGCGCGCGCCCAGTTTCGACCTTGCAGGACAGGCTTTCGCTGTCGATCGTGCCCTTGGCTTTCAGCGTGATCACGGCGGCCTGGGGATCGGACTTGTAGCGCTCCTTGATCGGAGCCTGCATTGCGCGGAGTTCGGCGGAGTCCATGGTTCTGCTCCCGGCTGTTCTTCTTTATGCCGATGTAAGGCCTTAATGAGCGGATGTCACCACCACATCGCCTCGCCGGCGCTGGATTTGTCCGTGACGTCACGCACCGAACGGTCCAGCGAGCGGTCGAGCGCGGTCAGCACGCGGCGTTTGAAGGTGTCGAACAGCTCCGATTTGCGGTCGCGCGGTCGCGCCAGATTGATGGTGATCTCCTCGAATAGCCGGCCCGGCCGCGGCCGCATCACCAGCACGCGGTCGGCCAGCACCACGGCCTCGTCGACGTCGTGGGTGACCAGGATCAGGGTCGGCCGCGTGTCGGCCCAGAGATCAAGCAGATGGTCCTGCAAGTCGCGCCGCGTGAAGGCATCGAGCGCCGAAAACGGCTCGTCGAGCAGCAGCACTTCGGGCTGCGGCACCAAAGCGCGGGCGATCGCGACCCGCTGCGCCTGCCCGCCGGACAATTCGCGCGGCCAGGCTGCGGCCTTGTCGGCGAGGCCGACGCGGGCGAGCGCGGATGCGACCCGTTCGCGCCTGACCTCGGCCGGAAGATCGGCGAGGCCGAAGCCGATATTGTCGGCGACGCTGAGCCAGGGCAGCAGCCGCGGCTCCTGGAAGATGATGCCGATCTTGGCGTGCGGCGACGTGATCGCCGCATTGTCGAGCGTCACGCTGCCCGTGCTGGCGCGATCGAGGCCGGCGATGGCGCGCAGCAGCGTCGACTTGCCGCAACCGGAGCCGCCGATGATGGCGATGATCTCGCCGGGCAGAATTTCGGCCGAGAAGCGCTCCAGCGCGTGGACGCCGTTCGGATAGGTCTTGCCGACCTCTTTCAGCGCCAGCATTACTGCCCTCCCCGTGCACCGAACGCGTCCTGCCAGCGCAACAGCGGCGCCGCCGCGACCTCGATCAGCCAGTCGGTGAGCTTGCCGAGGATCGCGAAGATCACGATCGCAGCGAGGATCTGCGCCGGCTTGCCGAGTTGCTGGCCGTCGAGCAAGAGATAGCCGAGCCCTTCGGAGGCGCCGATCAGTTCGGCCGCGACCACGAACATCCAGCCGAGACCAAGACCGACCCGCAGCGCCACCACATAGGCCGGCAGCACGGCGGGCAGGAGAATGCGGCGGATCATGGCAGGTCCGGAGAGACGGAAGACGCGGCCGACTTCGACGATCTTGCGATCGACCGAGAGAATTGCGCCCATCACGCCGAGATAGACCGGAAAGAACACGCCGATCGCGATCAGCGCGACCTTCGAGGTCTCGAAGATGCCGAGCCAGAGCACGAACAGCGGCACCCAGGCGAGCGAGGGAATCGCGCGCAGGGCCTGCACCGTCGGATCGAGCAGCTGGCGCGCAAGGCTCCAGTAGCCGGAGATCGCACCGAACACGGTGCCGGCAATAACGCCGAGCGCAAAGCCCGCGCCGACCCGCCACAGCGTCGCCAGGATATGGCGCGACAGCTCGCCGCTTTTGGCGAGCGCCACGATGGTCTCGAACACCTTCGACGGCGGCGGCACGAGGCGGCCGTTGGAATAGCCGAGATGGACAACCAACTCCCAGCCTAGCGCGAGCGCGACCGGCAGCACGAGCCCGAGCACGGGGCGCGCATAACGCGACCACCGCGCCGACGCCGCACGCGGCGCGGCCGTCTGTTCCAGCGCGGGCAGGTCAACGGTCATGGCCATAGCAAGAACTATTCTTCCGGCGGGATTGCAAGGTGGGTGATCGCGCAACTCCATCCCCGCGTCGTCCCGGGCAAGCGAAGCGCGACCCGGGACCCATAACCACAGGGTCGAGTTGTTGAAGCGAGCTGTGGACCCAGCCAGCTCAAACAATTGCCATTCGTGGTTATGGATCCCGGCTTTCGCCGGGACGACGGAAGCTAGTTTGGCGACGGAGCTAATTTGTCGGCAGCGGGACCTGATCGTCGATCAGGCTGTCGAGCGCGGCCTTCACGTCGGTCTTGGCGTCGATCACGCCGGCCTGCTGCAGGGCGAGGCCCGCGGCCAAGATCGACTCGCGCTGGGGGCCACCGATCCGGCTGTGGGTCAGCTCGGTACGCTCCTTGAGCTGCTTGTCGACCACGGCATCCGGCAGCTTGGTGACGGCGATGAAGGTCTTCTTCAGCTCGTCATAATTCGCCAGCGAATATTTTCGCGCCTCCTCGTAAGCTCCGAGCACGCGGCGGACGATATCGGGGTGCGCTTTCAAAAACTCCTCGCGCACATTGAGGATGCCCCAGGTGTTGGCGTCGGCCTTGCGGTAGAACAGTTTTGCGCCGTCCTCGACCTCGGCCTGCGCCATCATCGGGTCGAGGCCGGCCCAGGCGTCGACGTCGCCGCGGATCAGCGCAGTCTTGCCGTCGGCGTGCTGCAGCAGCACCGGCGTGATGTCCTTTTCGGTCAGACCGGCGCCGAGCAGCGCGCGGACCAGGAAGATGTGCGGGTCGGTGCCACGCGTCACCGCGACGCGCTTGCCCTTGAGGTCGGCAACCGACGCGATCTTGGAATCCTTTGTCGTGACCAGCGCGGTCCATTCGGGGCGCGAATAGACATAGATCGACTTGATCGGGTTGCCGTTGATCCGGGCGACCAAAGCGGCCGAGCCCGCGGTCGAGCCGAGATCGATCGAGCCGGCATTGAGGAATTCGAGCGCCTTGTTGGAGCCGGCCGACTGAACCCAGACGATGCTGATGCCGTCCTTGGCGAACTCCTTCTCCAGCAGGCCCTTCTGCTTCAGGACCATCGACACCGGATTGTAGGTCGCCCAGTCGATCCGGATCTCCTTCAGCGCGTCGGCGGCGAACGCCGCGCCGGGCAAGAACGTCGAGACCGCGAGCAGCGCCGCAAACGCGCGCCGGGAAAAATTCTGCATTCGTCGCCCCCCTTGGGTTGATTAAGAAACACACTTTTAATTCAATGAGTTAGCCTTGCGGTCAACGAGAAAATCTCTACCCTTTGTTTGGCGGCGCGAGCACAGGCTTGCTCTGGGTGCCCAGGAAACAGAATGGAGCTGCTGTCCATATACTTTGGTCAGTGACAGCAACAGCTTGGTCCGATATCGGATGAACCTATGGACAGCGTCGTAGCCGAAGTCCGCCCTGAAGCGGATGGTCGTTTCGAGACCGAGCGGATCACCGCGGCGGTCAATGCACTCGCCGAACAGCATGCCGGCCGCGAGGACCAGTTCCGCGCCGCGATGGCGCAGCTGCTCAAGGCCGAGCTGATCGCGGCGCGCGCCACGGCGCAGGAGCTGCTGCTGAAGGACCGCCACGGCCGGCGCTGCGCCGAACGGCTGTGCTTCGTGCAGGACGAGATCATCCGCATCCTCTACGCGGCGGCGACCCGGCATCTCTACCACTCGCCGATCCCCTCGGGCGCCGAACGCATGGCGGTGGTCGCGACCGGCGGCTATGGCCGCGGGCTGATGGCGCCGGAATCCGACATCGATCTGTTGTTCATCCTGCCCTACAAGCAGACCGCCTGGGGCGAGCAGGTCGCCGAAGCCATTCTGTATTGCCTCTGGGACATGGGGCTGAAGGTCGGCCACGCCACGCGCTCGGTCGATGAATCGATCCGCCAGGCGCGCGGCGACATGACGATCCGCACCGCGATCCTGGAGACCCGCTTCCTGACCGGCGACCAGCCGCTCTATGACGAGCTGGTCGAACGCTTCGACAAGGAAGTGGTGCAGGGCACCGCGGCGGAATTCGTCACCGCCAAGCTCGCCGAGCGCGAGGAGCGGCATCGACGCGCCGGCCAGTCGCGCTATCTGGTCGAGCCCAACGTCAAGGACGGCAAGGGCGGCCTGCGCGACCTGCATACGCTGTTCTGGATCGCCAAATACGTTTACCGCGTGCGCGAGACCGATGAGCTGCTGGAACGCGGCGTGTTCGACGCACAGGAGTACCGCACCTTCCGCCGCTGCGCCGACTTCCTGTGGTCGGTCCGCTGCAATTTGCACTTCTTCGCCGGACGCGCCGAGGAGCGGCTGTCGTTCGACATGCAGCGCGAGATCGCGGTGCGCCTCGGCTACACCTCGCATCCCGGCATGCAGGACGTCGAGCGCTTCATGAAGCACTACTTCCTGATCGCGAAAGACGTCGGCGACCTCACCGCGATCCTGTGCGCCAAGCTCGAGGAGGAGCACAACAAGCCGGCGCCGGTGCTGAGCCGGATGGTGGCGCGGCTGCGGCCCGGCACCAAGCGGCGGCGGGTGGCCGGCAGCGACGACTTCATCGTCGACAACAACCGCATCAACCTCGCCGCGCCCGATGTGTTCAAGCACGATCCGGTCAACCTGATCCGGATCTTCCGCCTCGCGCAGCAGAACAACCTTGCCTTCCATCCCGATGCGATGCGCACGGTGACGCGCTCGCTGAAGCTGATCAACACCCAGCTCCGCGACAACGAGGAAGCCAACCGCCTGTTCATGGAGATCCTGACCTCGAACGATGCGGAGACCGTGCTGCGGCGGATGAACGAGACCGGCGTGCTCGGCCATTTCATCCGCGCCTTCGGCAAGATCGTCTCGATGATGCAGTTCAACATGTACCACCACTATACGGTGGACGAGCATCTGCTCCGCTGCATCGGCTTCCTGCAGGACATCGAGCGCGGCGGCAATGAGGAGTTCACGGTCGCCAGCGACCTGTTCCGCAAGATTCGTCCCGAGCACCGCCCGGTGATCTATATCGCGACCCTGCTGCACGACATCGCCAAGGGCAGGCCTGAGGATCACTCGATCGCCGGCGCCAAGGTGGCGCGGCGGCTCTGCCCGCGGCTCGGCTTCTCGGCAGCCGATACCGAGCTGGTGGCATGGCTGATCGAGGAACATCTGACGATGTCGACGGTGGCGCAATCGCGCGATTTGTCGGACCGCAAGACCATCGAGAATTTCGCCGCCGTGGTGCAGTCGGTCGAGCAGATGAAGCTGCTCACGATCCTGACCACCGCCGACATTCGCGGCGTCGGCCCCGGCGTCTGGAACGGCTGGAAGGCGCAGCTCCTGCGCACGCTGTATTACGAGACCGAGCCGGTGCTGACCGGCGGCTTCTCGGAGGTCAACCGCGCCCAGCGCATCGCGGTGGCGCAGGCCGAGTTCCGCCGCGCCTTCACCGAATGGCCGGAGGTCGAGCTCAACGCCTATATCGGCCGGCACTACCCGGCCTACTGGCTCAAGGTCGAGCTGCAACGCAAGATCCGCCAGGCGCGCTTCATCCGCGCCAGCGAGCAGGCCGGCCACAAGCTGGCGATCAATGTCGGCTTCGACGAGGTCCGTGCCGTCACCGAGCTCACGATTCTGGCGACCGACCATCCCTGGCTGCTGTCGATCATCGCCGGCGCCTGCGCCTCGGCCGGCGCCAACATCGTCGACGCGCAGATCTACACCACGACCGACGGCCGCGCGCTCGACACCATCTCGATCTCGCGCGAATACGACCGCGACGATGACGAGGGCCGCCGCGCGACGCGGATCGGCGAGATGATCGAGCAGGTGCTGGAAGGCAAGCTCAGGTTGCCCGAGGCGGTGGCGAAGCGCGCGGTGCGCAGCAAGGCGCGGCCGTTCATCGTCGAGCCCGAAGTGACCATCAACAACCAGTGGTCCGACCGCTACACCGTGATCGAGGTCTCCGGCCTCGACCGCCCCGGCCTGCTCTACCAGCTGACGACAGCAATCTCGAAGCTCAACCTCAACATCGCCTCGGCGCATGTCGCGACGTTCGGCGAACGCGCCCGCGACGTGTTCTATGTCACCGACCTGCTCGGCGCGCAGATCAGCGCGCCGACCCGGCAGGCCGCGATCAAGAGCGCGCTGCTGCATCTGTTGTCGACCGAGGACCAGGCGGCGAAGCCGGCGGCTTGACGCGTCGCCTCTCTCCACTCGTCATTCCCCGATGCGCAATTGCGCATGGGGAATGACGACGGATGGGACTGCTGCAGGCCCACCTCATTCATGCCGCTCTAGCCGAACAGCCGCATCAGCAGGGCCTTGCCGACCGGCGCTGCGCGGACACTGCGGAAGGCGCGGACATATTCGCCGGCATAGAATGCGCGCACGACATTGATCCGCGTCGCAACCGCGTCCTCGAAACGGACGCCGAAGCCATCGCGGGTGCGGCGGACCACGAGCGCGGCCACGTTCTGTCCGTAGACATTGCACTTAATCGAGGCGCCGATTGCGGGAGGGGCGGGATCGATGAAGCGCGCGCCCGAGATCGAAATGTCGACCATCCGGACCAGCCGCGGCTCCGTACCTTCGTGAATCAGGATCGGCTCGTCACGCTCGAAGCGCTCGGCCTTGCGACGGCGCGGCTGCTCGATGCAAATGAAGCACACGATCGCGAGCACGGCGCAATTATAGAGGCTCCAGGCCAGCGCCAGCCCGCCATAGGCGATGCTGTCGCCGCGCAGATGCAGGATGAATGCGTAAGCGATCGCCAGCAGCGTGATGAGCAAGGCGCTGCCATAGAGCCGCAGCAGCGGCCACTCGATGAAGCGGCGATTGCGGTCGCCGCCCTTGGCCGTCACTTTGAACTTGTGGCCTTGCGGCTTGGCGAGGCCGGTCACGACCGCCTTCAGGACCGCCGGGGCTGCGATGTATTGCGACACGTCGGTCATGATCGCGAGCGAGCGACCGCGCGAGATCCAGGCCATGGTGAAGGCGTGCCAGACATAGAACGGCATGAAGTACTTCAGAAGCTCGAACAGATCGGCATGAACCGCCTTGATGCCGAACAGCAGATAGAGCCACGGCACGACCAGGCCGAAAACCTTGGTGCCATAGACCGCCGCCCAGCTCATGAAAGCGTCGACCAGCGACAGCCGGTCCATGAAGGCGAGCTTCGATTGCCGCGAGAACGGCCCGCTGCGGCCCCTGAAGATCTGCATGAAGCCGAGACACCAGCGCCCGCGCTGCGTGATGTATTCCTTCAATCCCTCCGGCGCGAGGCCGATGGTCAGGCGCTCGTTGAGATAGACCGTGCGCAATCCCCTTTCCTTCAGGCGCAGCGTGACGAGATAATCCTCCGTCACCGAATCGGTCGGAAAGCCGCCGATCTGCATCAGGCCGGAAAAGCGGATCAGCGATGAGGTGCCGCAGCAAAATGCCGTGCCCCAGGCGTCCTTGGCCGGCATCAGGATGTCGAAGAAGAAACGCTGTTCGTCGGGCCAGACGTCGGTTGCGGCGAGATTGGTCTGGATCGGATCCGGATTGATGAAGTGCTGCGGTGTCTGCACGACGCCGACGGTGCCGTCCTGCATCAGGCTCATCGCCCGTGTCAGGAAGTCCGGCATCGGGACAAAATCCGCATCGAGGATCGAGATGAATTCAGGGCGGTCCGGCAGGGCGGATACGTGCCGGAGCGCATGATTGATGTTGCCGGCCTTGGCGTGGCGGTTGTCCGGACGGGTCAGGTAATTGCAGCCGAGCTCCTGGGCGAGCCGGCGCAACCAAGGCCGCCGCCCGTCGTCGAGCACCCAGACGCGATAGTTGGGATAGTTCAGCCCCGTCGCGCCGATGATGGTGCGCTCGAGGATCGCCTTCTCCTCATTGTAGGTGCAGATGAAGACGTCGACGAGCGGCGCATCCGTCGGCGCCTTGGATTGACGCAGGATGGCATTGACCGCGGGCGAGCGGTCGATGGTGCGGCTGAGGAACAGCAGCGACAGGCACACCGCGATCATCGAGGCCGCCTCGGCCGCCACGAAGGGATAGCCGACCACCGCGTCGGCGGTGAGCCCCAACGGCGGCAAGGTCTGGGTCACCCGCCAGACGAAGTAGTGCAACAGCAGCAGGAACGATATGCCGGTCATCATGACGCGCCCCAGCGTCTGCTCGCGCCGGAGCAGCGGCAGGATCGCAAGACAGGCGCCGAAGGCGACCAGCCCGGGCGCGAATGCCGCCATCATGACTTTGCTGCGTCCGCGTTGAACACCACCCGCCCGGTGCGGCCGACCGCGCAATCCTTGCCCGTGGTGTCGAGCTCCGGCATCGAGACCGTCACACGATACGGTTCCTTGTTCAGCGCATCCGGATTGATCGCGAGGTTCGCGGGCGCACCGGACGCGCCGGTAAGGTTGACGATCTCACCCTGGATCGCGGCGCTGCCATCGTTCGGCTCGAAGCTCGCCTGCTCGCCGAGCTTGAGGCGGTTATAGACGCCTTCGGTGACATTGGCGGTAACCACCGCGCCGGTGCAATCGAGCAACTTGAGCAAGGGCTGCCCGGCCCTGACGTCCTCGCCGGGCGACGTCATCATCTCCCAGATGCGCCCGCCGACCGGCGCCTTGATGTCGGCTTCGGCCCGGTTAACGTAGTGCAATTGCTCCGAGGCAATCTCGTGGGTGAGCCAGTCAATCTCCGCATCGGAATGCACCAGATCGGCGCGCAGATCGCTGACGCGCTGGCGCATCTCCTCTTCGCGTTGCACGGAACTCGGCCGGTCATTGTAGCTGTCGCCAAGATAGGTGCCGTTCCTTGCCGCGGTGAGTTCGACCTTGGCGGCGTCGAGCCGGCGCTGCGCGCCTATCTCGGTCTGATGGGCGATCGCCTGCTCGCGCGTCAGCCGGGCCATTTCGACCGTCGAGACACTGCCCGATTTGATCAGCGACGAGGCGCGTTCAACCGCCGCCGTCGCTTCTTCCCGTCGCGCGGCCGCGGCCTCGATCGCGGTCTGGATTTCGGCGATGCGCGCCTCGAGCTGGAGGATGCGGCCGTCGCGGAACTGGGCCGCCTGGCGCGCGAGGTCCTGTTGCGACGTCTCGGCGGCCGCAAGCTTTGCGGCGAGACTCGGGCGCTCATTCTCCATCCGGGACATCTGCCGCCGGAGATCGTCGAGCCGCACCCGATCGCCGCGCGCGTTGACGACATGAAGGATCGTGTCGCCTTCGTGGACCACACTGAGCTGCGTGGAGATCTGCGGCTTCGCACTCACGGTGCCGTCGATCGGCGAGCGCAGGGTTACGATCCTGGCATTGACCACGGCCTCGACGCTCGAGGTCTGCAACACGGCTTTCAGCGGCAGCCATCCGAAGATCGCGACGAGGGCGAGGCCAATGCCGACCTTGAGCAGGCGTCGAACCCACCGGCCCGAGCCTGCAGGCGCTTCGGGATGGGGGGCGCTATCATTGACAGGCTCGCTGACCGGCTCGTCGTCCGCCGGACGCAAGCGGTCCTGCAAGTCGCGCTGCAATCCCCGCGCGCCCGCTTCCTCGTCCTTGATGACGGAAATATCGCCTTCGGGAAGCGGCTTCTGCGGCTGCGCCTGATTCATGATGACCGGCCCCTGAACTGTCAGTGCGCAAACCAACGCACAACTCGGCGGAGCGATACTGTGGCCCGACAGATCCAATAGTCAGGTGCTTCAAAAGCGGCTAAAGCGAACCGGCCATCTTTCGGAAAAACTGCTGCAATTCGCCACGTTCAGGAGCTCGGTGCACCTGCAGGGACTGAGCCCGGAATCCATCAGGGCCGGGGCTAGACGGGGAGTGGATTCCGGGCTCTCACGGAGGCTGTTGTCGGACCCGTTTTGCGCGACCCAGGCGTGAGCAGCCAGCGCGTCGGTCCCGGCAGCCTGCCGGACTTGGATCCAGAGCGGGCTACGACCCTGGATCCGGCACGTTCAATTGCGGCTGCAGCGCCGCGAGGCTTGCCCCCAGCAAGGCCAGGTAGCTCGCCTGACAGAGCACAACGCTCAAATCGAAGACGTCGAGCAGATCGATCCAGGAATTGTCGGCCTGCACGGTCGCTGCTTGCTTGCCGCCGTCGATCACGGAGGGCTGGAAGCTGCGGTTGCGTCTCTGAGTCGTCTCGCGCGCGACGTCGTCGGAGCAAAGGATCAGATGCAGGCGCGTGTTGGGCATTTCAATCTCCTGTCTCTGATTGGCGATTGCTGAACCCCGAAAGGCCTCTACTGTCATCGAGTTACCCAATAAGCGTAGCCGCCGGGAGGAAACCGGCCATTGAACGGAGGTTGATCCGGCCGTTACATTCGGATGGGGACGACATACTTTGGTATAGCCGCAACCTGGGCCTGAGTTCGTCCGGCGATTGCGCCTTCCGCGCGATCTCGCGCCACGCGAGCGGATCGCCTAAATCGCCCCCACGATCCCGTTCGGACGTCGAGAAAGCTGCTAGTATGCAGTTTGTTAGGAGGGCGACGTTGTCGCCGCTGATGGTAGCGGTCACCTAGCGACGCAGCGCGGCCCATAACGGTCAAGTGCTGGTGCTGCCGATGATGCGCATCCCGACCACGAAATCCTGGTCGGCCGAGCAATGGCTGCTCGGCGGCATGGTGCTGGCTTTGGCCGCAACCTGCATTGGGCTGCTGCTTGGTCCGCAGCCTGCAGCTTCCGCCCATCTAATTGCGCTGGCGCTGCTGATCGCCTCGCTTGCGGCCGCATTGCTGATGATGGGCGTGGTGGGGCGCACCCACAGGCAAATGGAAGCGATGTTGCGCGGCCGGGCCAGCGGCGAAGAGCGCGCAATAGAGGCCCTGCGCAACAGCGAAGCGCAATGGAAGGAGGTGTTCGAGCACAATCCGGTCATGTACTTCATGGTCGACGCCACGGGTCTCGTGCTGTCGGTCAACACGTTCGGCGCGGCACAACTCGGCTACACCGTCGACGAATTGCTTGGACAATCCGTGCTGCGGGTTTTTGCCGCCGAAGACCGAGAGATGGTCCAGCGCAACGTCGCGGCGTGCCTCGACAACATCGGCCAAACCCACAATTGGGAAATCCGGAAGATCCGCAAGGACGGCTCAAGACTTTGGGTTCGTGAAAATGCCAAGGCCGTGCGGCGGCAGGACGACCGATTGATCGTGCTGATCGCATGCGAGGATATCACCGAGCGCAAACAGGCCGAAAACGCGCTGCAGCAGAGCGAAATGTACCTGAGCGAAGCCCAGCGATTGAGCCACACCGGCAGCTTTGGCTGGCACGTCGCCAGCGGTGAGGTGATCTGGTCGGAAGAGACGTTCAGGATCTTCGGATTCGACAGGGCTCCTTCCATCAAGCATGCCACGGTCCTTCAACGCATCCATCCGGATGATCGCGCCCGCGTGCAACGGACCGTCGACAGCGCCTCGCTCGACGGCAAGGACTTCGAGCACGGCTACCGATTGCTGATGCCGGACGGCGCGATCAAATATGTTCACGCCAGGGCGCATGCGGTGACCACCCCCTCGGGCGACACCGAATTCATCGGAGCGGTCTCCGACGTGACCGCCCGCAAGCGCGCCGAGGCGGAGTTGCACGAAGCGCAGACCAACCTCGCGCACGTGACGCGCGTGACGGCACTCGGCGAGCTCGCCGCATCGATCGCCCATGAAGTGAACCAGCCGCTTGCCGCCGTGGTCGCCAACGCCGCGGCATGCCTGCGCTGGCTCAACCGGGCGGCTCCCGATCTGAATGAAGCGCGCGGGGCGGTCAGGTCGATCATCAGCGACGGCAACCGGGCCGGCGAGGTCATCCAGCGCGTCCGCGCCCTGATGAACAAGACGACCGGTCAGATGGCGCCGCTCGACATCAATGAAGCCATCAACGAGGTGATCGGCCTGGTGCAGCATGAACTGCAGAGCCACCTTGTATCCCTGCAGCTCGACCTCGCTCCCGCGCTCCCGCCTGTCGTCGCCGACCGCGTCCAGCTGCAGCAAGTCATCCTCAACCTTGTCGTCAACGGCATCGAGGCGATGCAGCCGGTCACGGACAGGCCACGGGAGCTCGTGATCCGGACCCGCCATGACGATGCCGGGCAGATCCTGGTCACGGTCACCGACTGTGGTGTCGGGGTTGCGACAGAGAATGCCGAACGGCTGTTTGACGCCTTCTACACCACCAAAGCCAGCGGCATGGGAATGGGGTTGTCGATCTGCCGCTCGATCGTCGAAGCCCACCGAGGGCGCCTGTCCATGTCCAGAAATATCGGCCCCGGCACGACGTTCCAGTTCACCCTGCCGCTGCGTCAGGAGGATCATGCATGGTGATTGGACGCGCGGCATCGCCTCCCGCCCTCGCGAACGCCGAGGATCCGATCGTCTTCGTCGTCGACGATGATGTGTCGGTGCGCGACGCATTGAGCAATCTCTTCCGGTCGGTCGGCCTGCGGACCGCGGCGTTCGGGTCGGCCCATGAATTTCTGCAGCACAAGCTCCCCGATGTTCCAAGCTGCCTGATCCTGGACATCAGGCTGCCCCGGCTGAGCGGCCTCGACTTCCAGGCGGAGCTGGCCAAGGCCGACATTCATATTCCGATCATCTTCATGACCGGCCATGGCGATATCCCGATGACGGTCAGGGCCATGAAGGCCGGAGCCGTCGACTTCCTGACCAAGCCGTTCCGCGATCAGGACATGCTGGATGCCGTCACGACTGCGATCGAACGCGACAGAACTCGCCGCAATGAGGCCAGGGCGCTCGCGAACCTGCGTGCAGCCTTCGCGACCCTGACCCCTCGTGAGCGCCAGATCATGAGCCTCGTCACCGCGGGGCTCATGAACAAGCAGGTCGCCGCCGAAATCGGCGTAGCCGAGATCACAGTCAAGATACACCGCGGGCACATTATGCGGAAAATGGCGGCGAAATCGTTGCCTGATCTGGTCAGGATGGCGCAGATCCTCGGGTTCAAGCAGGCATCCGGCGGCGCGCAAACCTAAGTATGATTCTCCGGCCGCGGCCGACGACGCACTGTGGCTCCGTGATCGCAGACACCAGAGGCCCCTCTGGCCGTTCCAGGAAAAGCCTTCTTGTCCAGCCCGGTGATATCAATCGTCGACGATGACATGTCGGTCCGCACCGCGACCGACAATCTGGTCAGGTCGCTTGGCTACGCGGTCCAGACCTATGCGTCGGCCGAAGAATTCCTGCATTCGCCGCAACTGAACGACACATCCTGCGTGATAGCCGATGTCAGGATGCCGGCCATGAGCGGGCTCGACCTGCAGGCGCGCCTGATTGCTGACGGCCGGCGCCTTCCGTTCATTTTCATCACGGCCTTCTCCGTCGAAGCCGATCGGGCCCGAGCCATGCAGGCGGGAGCGATCTGCTTTCTGATCAAGCCGTTTGACGGAGATACGCTGGTCAAATGCCTCGATGTCGCTCTGGCACAGCGCGGCACAACGACGAGCGGGTGAGTTCGAATCGGGTATACGCAAGGATGATACCGAGAAACATCTGGACAAGTTGCACATCGACGGTGGCAGCGCGAGATTTCGCGGCGCCGTCCCTCAAGAAGATCGATGGCAACGACAGCATCAGACATTCTTGATTGGCAAATGGCAGTTCCTCGGAGGGAAGTCGCCAATGCGTACGGAACCGCGCTGCGCCCAGTGTGACAGTGAAGATGCCAAGATCATCTGCTTGCGAAATCCAGCGGGTGAACGCTACTGCGGACGGCTCTGTCTTCACAAGGGTCAGGAGAACTTCATTCGCTGGCTTTGGCGAGCGAATGCGGAGGCAGCTTCATGACAGGCCGCTGCGGGAATCCAGGATGCCGGCGGCCCTTCGGACTGATCCGGCACAGCTGGTACTTCGAGCAGTTCTGCTCGACGAAGTGCCGCGAGATCTACAAGCGGCAGCTCGAGCGCAACAAGGTCTATTGGAAGTGGCTCTATCCTCTCCGAGAACCGGCGGCCCATCGAAAAGCTGATCTGACGGCGAAGGCCAGATTTTTATTTTGACGTGTTTTCTTCACCCGAACCGGCGGCCACTTCGCTCGAAAACGCTCAAGGGAGCTCCGATGACGACGGTCGATGCGATGCTGGTAGGAGCGATCCTCGCGTGGGTGCCTTCGCTCGTTGTATTCCTCTACATCGTGCGCGATCTGCGAAACATGCCGCGCGAGGATCTCGATTGATCGTCTCACGGCGGCCCGGTTCGGCCGCTATATCTCCACGCCCTCGTGCCGCAGCAGCCAGCGCTTGCGCTCCAGTCCGCCGCCATATTTGACCAGCGAGCCGTTGGCGCCGATCAGGCGGTGGCAGGGCACGACGACGCTGATCGGGTTGGAGCCGTTGGCGTGGCCGACCGCGCGCATCGCATTCGGCACTTTCAGTTTCGCCGCCAGCGCGCCGTAGCTCATGGTGGTACCCGGCGGAATCTTCGGCAACGCGTGCCAGACCTTCTGCTGGAACGGCGTGCCGGCAACGCGCCATTCGACATCGGCGAGCCGATCGAGATCGCCGTTGAAGTAACCGCCGAGCGCCTTGCGCATCGCAGCCGGCGCGCGGCCGTCCCGCAGCGTCACGGCGCCATAGTGCAGCCGCAGCAGGTCGAGCATGCGCCCTTCATAGTCGTCCCAGTCGAGCGCGCGCAGCACGCCGTCGTCATCGGTCACCAGCAGCGCGGTGCCGATCGGCGTCTTGAGGCGGTCGAGGTTGAAGGTCTGTGCGGTCTTGCGGTCGGCCATATCAGTCACTCTGGAACGTCATTGCGCTCGAAACAGGTCGCTCAGCATACAATTCACCGTGCGCGTGCTAGCGTCCACCCGAATTCCGGTTAGAGCGTTTTCGAGCGAAGTGGGACACCGGTTCGCGTGAAGAAAACACGTCAAAATAGGAATCTTGAGCTTCGGTTCTGATTCAATCAGAACCGAAGCTCTGGGGGGACCGCAATATGCTTTTGCTTGCCAATGTCCTGGTCGCGGTGGTGGCCGCGCTGCACGTCTATTTCCTTGTGCTCGAGATGTTCCTGTGGACCAAGCCGCTCGGGCTGAAGACCTTCCGCAACTCGATCGAGAAGGCGACCGACTCGGCGGTGCTTGCCGCCAATCAGGGGCTCTATAATGGCTTCCTCGCCGCCGGACTGATCTGGGGCCTGGTGCACGGCAATGCCGCCTTCGCATTGCAGATCAAGACATTCTTCCTGCTCTGCGTGATCGTCGCCGGCGCCTATGGCGCTGCCACCGTCAGCCGGCGCATCCTTTATGTGCAGGCGGCGCCCGCGGCGCTCGCGCTGATCCTGCTCTGGCTCGCCTGACGACGGCTCTGCTTCACCTCGCCCCGCTTGCGGGGAGAGGCATAGGCCGCCTATGGCGGCCGTCCTCTAGAACGCCGAAGCGGAGCTTCGGCTATGTCGCATGCAGCGTAGCGGAATGCGATCCGGGTGAGGGGGTACAGGTGCGTCTGCTAGCACCGCAGGCGGAGAGAGCCCCTCACCCCAACCCTCTCCCCGTAAGAACGGGGAGAGGGAGAAGATCTTGTGCGCTGACGCGACATCGCGCGCAGGGTCCATCGTCTTGCAATGCCCCCGCCCTTCCTCCATCATCCCTGATAACGGTGACATCCGCGGGTTTGAGCCTTGCGGACAAGATCACCGGCAACATGGGAGGTCACGGACATGAGGAGCGTGCAATTGCTCGCTGCGACAGCGCTTGCCATCGCGTTGTCGGTTACATCGGCCACCGCGCAGAAGAAATACGACGTCGGCGCGACCGACTCCGAGATCAAGATCGGCCAGACCGTGCCGTTCTCGGGCCCCGCATCCGCCTATGCCGGCATCGGCAAGACCCAGGCGGCCTACCTCAAGATGATCAACGAGCAGGGCGGCATCAACGGCCGCAAGCTGAACCTGATCCAGTATGACGACGCCTATTCGCCGCCGAAGGCGGTCGAGCAGGTGCGCAAGCTGGTCGAGGGCGACGAGGTGCTGTTCACCTTCCAGATCATCGGCACGCCCTCAAATGCCGCCGTGCAGAAATATCTGAATGCCAGGAAGGTGCCGCAGCTGCTGGCCTCCACCGGCGCGTCGCGCTTCTCCGATCCGCAGAACGCGCCGTGGACGATCGCCTTCAACCCGAACTACCAGTCCGAGGGACGCATCTACGCCAAATACATCCTGGCCAATCACCCGAACGCCAAGATCGGCATCTTCTACCAGAACGACGATCTCGGCCGCGACTACATCACCGGCCTGAAGAGCGGGCTCGGCGACAAGGCCGCGAGCATGATCGTCGCCGAGGTGTCCTACGAGCTGACCGACCCGACCGTCGATTCCCAGATCGTCAAGCTGAAGGCCGCCGGCGTCGACCTGCTCTATAACGCGTCGACGCCGAAATTCGCCGCTCAGGCGATCCGCAAGGTCGCGGACCTTGACTGGCACCCGGTGCACATCCTCGACATCAATGCGAGCCCGGTGTCGGCGACGCTGAAGCCGGCCGGCCTCGACATCTCGAAGGGCATCATCTCGACCAATTACGGCAAGGACCCCGCCGATCCGCAGTGGAAGGACGATCCCGGCGTGAAGGCCTATTTCGCCTTCATGGACAAGTATTATCCGGAGGGCGACAAGCTCAACACCGTCAACACCTACGGCTATTCGACGGCCGAGCTCCTTATCCAAGTCCTCAAGCAGTGCGGCGACGACCTCACCCGCGAGAACCTGATGAAGCAGGTGACCAGCCTGAAGAAGTTCGTGCCGAGCCTCGCGCTGCCCGGCATGTCGATCACAACGGGACCGAACGACTATCGCATCAACAAGCAGATGCAGATGATGAAGTTCAACGGCGAACGCTGGGAGCTGTTCGGCCCGATCATCGAGGACACCGGACCGGCGGGTTAGGCAGCCATCTCCGGCCACGAAAGCCGGCGCAGCGCATCCGCGCTGCGCCGTTTCTTTTTGCGCCGCCCCCTACTTTGGTTGACTGAAATTGCTCGCCTTTTCGGCATCCGTCGTCTTGCATCGAGCAACGGTTCCTCCAGTATCCCGGCCCAGCGATGGCGACCGCGGGACCTTGAACCCGCGGACAAGATCATCGGCCAACCATCAGTCACGTGAGGAAAACAGCATTATGAGGAATGGGATTTTCCACCTGGTCGCGGGAACGGCGCTCGCGATCGCGCTGTCTGCAACGTCGGCCTCCGCGCAAAAGAAGTACGATCCCGGCGCGAGCGACACCGAGATCAAGATCGGCCAGACCGTCCCCTTCTCCGGACCGGCTTCCGCCTATGCCTCGATCGGCAAGACCCAGGCGGCCTATTTCAAGATGATCAACGATCAGGGCGGCATCAACGGCCGCAAGATCAACCTGATCCAGTATGACGACGCCTATTCGCCGCCGAAGGCCGTCGAGCAGGTGCGCAAGCTCGTCGAGAGCGACGAGGTGCTCTTGACCTTCCAGATCGTCGGCACGCCGTCGAACGCCGCCGTGCAGAAGTATCTCAACGCCAAGAAGGTGCCGCAGCTGTTCGCCGCCACCGGCGCCTCGAAGTTCACCGATCCGAAGAACTTCCCGTGGACGCTTGGCTTCAATCCGAACTACTTCGTCGAAGGCCGCATCTACGGCCAGTACATCCTGAAGGAGCATCCGAACGCCAAGATCGGCGTGCTCTATCAGAACGACGACCTCGGCAAGGATTATCTGAACGGCATCAAGGCCGGCCTCGGCGACAAGGCCGCCAAGATGATCGTGGCCGAAGCCTCCTATGAGGTCTCCGACCCGACCATCGATTCCCAGGTGATCAAGATCAAGGATGCCGGCGTCGACCTGTTCTTCTCGGCCTCGACGCCGAAGCAGGCCGCGCAGGCGATCAAGAAGATTGCCGAGCTCGGCTGGCATCCGGTCCACATCGTCGACATCAACGCCACCTCGGTCGGCGCCGTGCTGCAGCCGGCGGGCCTCGAGGCCTCCAAGGGCCTGATCTCGACCAACTACGGCAAGGATCCGGCCGATCCGCAGTGGAAGGACGATCCGGGCATGAAGCGCTATTTCGACTTCATGGCCAAGTACTATCCCGACGGCGACAAGAACTCGAACTTTAACACCTACGGCTACTCCACCGCCCAGCTGATGGTGCATGTGCTGAAGCAGTGCGGCGACGAGCTGACGCGCGAGAACGTGTTGAAGCAGGCGACTAACCTGAAGAACGTCGACCTCGACATGGCGCTGCCCGGCATCAAGGGCAACACCACACCGAACGACTATCGCGTCAACAAGCAGCTGCAGATGATGAAGTTCAACGGCGAGCGCTGGGAGCTGTTCGGCCCGATCCTCGAGGACGCCGGCCCGGCGGGCTAGCGGTTCGCGCAGAGTTGAGATGCAATCGGCGGCCCGCAGGCCGCCGATTTTGCTTTTGGGGCTTCCACACCATCTATCCCCGTCACCCTGAGGAGCCGCGAAGCGGCGTCTCGAAGGGTCGACGGCCACCAGCCGGGCCGTGCATGCTTCGAGGCTCGCTCCGCTCGCACCTCAGCATGACGGGATAGAAATCTCGCTTCGTACCCTACTCCGGAATCTCGCCAAAATTCTTCCCGACCGGCAGCACGGCGTGTCGGATCAACCGCGAATCCTCGACACCGGCCTGGCGATGCTTCACCGCCTCGCGATAGACGGGATCGCGGATCATTTCCACGAAGGCGGCGACGCTTGGATACTCGGCGATGAAGCAGTGATCCCAGCGCTCCTCTTGCGGACCGATCAGCATCAGCTCGAAGCGGCCCTGCCAGACGATGCGGCCGCCGAGCCGTTCGAACACCGGCCCGCTCTCGCGGCCGTAGGCGGCATAGGCCTCCGCGCCGGTCGCCTTGCGGCCGTCGGGATAGGCGGCCCACTCACGCAGGCGCACCAGGTTGAGCATGTGGATCGGGCCCGGCCGGTTGTTGTCCCGGAATTGCGCAAACACGTCTTTCGTCGGGTCGATATGGCCCATGCGATGCTCCTTTGTTTTATTGTTCCACCGTTATGTAGCACGCGCCGCCTCACCTCCTAATCCCCCGTTAAGCTTTGCGTAACCGCCCCTTAAACCGGGAACGCTAGCGTGCGCCCCTGTCAGGGTGTGAGCGTTGCGGATGGCGTGGGGACGTAAAAAAGGCGGTGCGCGCAAGGAGCCACTGTTCGGGCTTCCGGCCGCGCTTGCCGACCTCCGACTGTCGCCCTCCGATCGCGTTCCCGGCGGTGGCGACGATACGCCCGCCAAATCCAAACCCAAAAGCAGCGATTCCGGTAGCGAGAAACCGCGCCCGTCGCGCAGCGGCAGCAAGCGGCGCAGCAAGTCGCGCGGCTTCGGCATCGGCCGCCTGTTCTATTGGACCGCGGTGCTCGGCCTGTGGGCGGGCATCGCTGTGATCGGTGTCGTGGTGTGGGTCGGCGCGCATCTGCCGCCGATCCAGTCCCTGGAAATTCCCAAGCGTCCGCCGACGATCCAGATCGTCGGCATCGACGGCAGCGTGCTGGCGCAGCGCGGCGAAATGGCCGGCGCCAACATCGCCTTGAAGGACCTGCCGCCCTATTTGCCGAAGGCGTTCATCGCCATTGAAGACCGCCGCTTCTATTCGCATTTCGGCGTCGACCCGCTCGGCATCTTACGCGCAGCCGTCACCAACGTGCTGCATCGGGGTGTATCGCAGGGCGGTTCGACCTTGACGCAGCAGCTCGCCAAGAACCTGTTCCTGACCCAGGAGCGCACCATGCAGCGCAAGCTGCAGGAGGCCGAGCTCGCACTGTGGCTGGAACGCAAGCATTCCAAGAACGAGATCCTCGAGCTCTATCTCAACCGCGTCTATTTCGGTTCCGGCGCCTACGGCGTCGAGGCCGCGGCGCAACGCTATTTCGGCAAGTCGGCGAAGAACGTGACCTTGCCGGAAGCTGCGATGCTCGCGGGCCTCGTCAAGTCGCCGTCGCGGCTGGCGCCGAACCGCAACCCGGAAGGCGCCGAGCAGCGCGCGCAGGTCGTGCTCGCGGCGATGGCCGACGCCAAGTTCATCACCGAGGCGCAGGCAAAGGCCTCGATCGGGCAGCCCTCGATTGCGGTGAAGCCGGCCGGCGCCGGCACCGTGAACTATGTCGCCGACTGGATCGGTGAAGTGCTCGACGATCTGGTCGGCCAGATCGACCAGGACATCGTGGTGCAGACCACGATCGATCCGAAGCTGCAGAATGTCGCCGAAGCCGCCGTCATCGACGAGCTCGCCGCCAAGAGCGTGAAGTTCAATGTCAGCCAGGGTGCGCTGGTGGCGATGACGCCCGACGGCGCGGTGCGCGCCATGGTCGGCGGCCGGAACTATGCCGAGAGCCAGTATAATCGCGCCGTCACCGCGAAGCGGCAGCCGGGCTCGTCGTTCAAGCCGTTCGTCTATCTCACCGCAGTTGAGGCCGGGCTGACGCCGGACACCATCCGCACCGACGCGCCGCTCGACATCAAGGGCTGGAAGCCGGAGAACTACACCCACGAATATTTCGGCTCGGTGACGTTGACCCAGGCGCTGGCGATGTCGCTGAACACGGTTGCGGTGCGGCTCGGCGTCGAGGTCGGCGCCAAGAATGTGGTGCGCACCGCGCACCGGCTCGGCATCTCCTCCAAGCTCGAACCGAACGTCTCGATCGCGCTCGGCACGTCGGAAGTATCCGTGATCGAGCTGGTCGGCGCCTATGCGCCGTTCGCCAATGGCGGCTACGCCGTGTCGCCGCATGTGGTGACCAAGATCCGCACCAGCTCCGGCAAGCTGCTCTATGACCGCCCGACGGAGCCGCCCAACCAGGTGATCGAGCCGCGCTATGATGCGATGATGAACAGCATGATGCGCGAGACGCTGATCTCGGGCACCGCGCGCAAGGCAGAAATCCCCGGCTGGACCGCCGCCGGCAAGACCGGCACCAGCCAGGATTATCGCGACGCCTGGTTCATCGGCTACACCGCCAAGCTCGTCACTGGCGTCTGGCTCGGCAATGACGACAATTCGCCGACCAAGAAGGCAACCGGCGGCGGACTGCCGGTGGAAGTGTGGACCCGCTTCATGAAGGCCGCGCATCAGGGCGTGCCGGTCGCGGCGATCCCGAACTCGCAGGGCAGTTGGGCCCCGGCGAACCTGATGCAGATCTCGTCGCAGATATCAGCGCCTTCAGCACCGGCGGCGCCGATGCAGATTCAACCGCCAATGCAGGCGCCGCCGCCCGCGCCGGCCCCGTCCGGCGGCGGCTATTATCGCCAGCCCCCGCCGACGCCGGCCCGCGCCTCGGCGCCACCCAACCCGAACGCGCGGCCCGAAGCGGCGGCGGGGTTGGATGGGTGGTTGGCGGATCGGTTGTTTCGGTAGGCCGACAGTCCCTGACTACGTAGCCCGGATGAAGCGAAGCGAAATCCGGGACCAGTCGCGCCATCGGTGAAAGCTGCCCCGGATTGCGCTGCGCTTCATCCGGGCTACAAAAGTGCGTAGGGTGGGTAGAGCGAAGCGAAGCCCATCATGGCGCGTGCAAGAAGCGATGGGTTTCGCTGCGCTCTACCCATCCTACGAGTGCGCCGCCTACTCCTGAATCCCGTAGCGATGCAGGTCGTTGCCGTAGGTGTCGAGCCAGTTCTTGGCGCGCGTGACCGAGGCGCAGACCTTGTCGACCACCCGCCAGAACCGCGCCGAGTGGTTCATCTCGACGAGATGCGCAACCTCATGCGCGGCGAGGTAATCGAGCACGAAGGGCGGTGCCAGGATCAGCCGCCACGAGAACGACAGCGAACCGGCCGAGGTGCACGAGCCCCAGCGGCTCGACTGGTCGCGGATCGAGATCCGCCGGACCCGCACCCCGAGTTCCGCTGCGTGCAGCTGCGCCGCCTTCTGCAGATCCTTGCGCGCCTCGCGCTTGAGGAAGTCATGCACCCGGCGATCCATGTGCTCGACGCCGCCGGCGACGCAAATGATCTTCTCGCCGCTGTCGCGCGTCTCGGTCCAGACCGTGCCGCGCTCGCCCGAGCGGTGCACCAGCCGATGCGGCACGCCGCGCAACGGGACCACGGTGCCGGGCTGGAACGGCGCGGCCTTCGGCAAGCGGCCAAGACGGGCGGCGATCCAGCCGCCATGGACATTGGCGAACTCCTTGGCCTCCACGATCGTGCCGCGCGGCGGCATGGTCAGGATCGCTTCGCGATCGGTTGGATGAATTCTGAGCGTATAGCGGCGCGCGCGCCGGTGCCGGCGCAGCCTGACGGTGAAGAACTGGGAGCCGTGTCTGACCAATACGGTCGCGGGTTCGGCAGGCCGCCGATAGAGGAGCGCGCGAGTAGCCATTTCTGAGAGTCCGGGGAGCAGGAGTTCGCCCGAACTTTGCCATATCCGCCGCCAGGGAAAGCGCTCGGCGCAAAAACAAATCATTTGCCCAATATACAGGGGTTGGCCGTTAATTGACCTCTACCGGCAGGGGGCGGAACCGGAATTTTTCTGATGAATCAGAGTCACGAAAAAGGCCCAAGAGATGAAATTAAATTCATCACTTGGGCCTCGGCTGATTTGAGATTCTTTTAGTTAAATCAGTGGCTTGCGCGACTGCGAGAATCGCGGCCGGGACGATACCTATTCGGCCGCGGCGACCAGGGAAAGCCGCGTATTGGCCGCCGAAACCATGAAATCGGAGATCCGAGGCACGATTTCGGAGCGGAACCGTGAGCCATTGAACACGCCGTAGTGCCCGACGCCCTTCTGGACATAGTGCACGCGGCGATGGTTTGGAATCGCGGTGCAGAGCGCGTGCGTTGCCTCGGTCTGGCCGAGGCCGGAGATGTCGTCCTTCTCGCCTTCAACCGTCATCAGCGCGACGCGGCGGATCTTCGACGGATCGACCGGCTTGCCGCGATGGGTCATCTCGCCCTTCGGCAGCGCGTGCTTGACGAAGACGAGGTCGACGGTCTGCAGGTAATACTCGGCGGTGAGGTCCATCACCGCGAGATACTCGTCATAGAATTCACGGTGCTTGTCGACGAGATCGCCGTCACCCTTCACCAGATTGGCGAACAGCGCCTTGTGCGCGTCCATGTGCCGATCCAGGTTCATGCTGATGAAGCCGTTGAGCTGCAGGAAGCCCGGATAGACGTCGCGCATCACGCCCGGATGCGGGAACGGCACCTTGGTGATGACATTGTTGCGGAACCATTCGATGCCGCGCTCTTCCGCGAGGTTGTTGACCGCGGTCGGATTGCGCCTTGTGTCGATCGGGCCGCCCATCAGCGTCATCGACAGCGGCACGAACGGGTCGTTGCTGGCTTCCATCACCGAAACAGCTGCGACGACAGGCACAGAAGGCTGGCACACCGCGACGATATGCATGTTGCCGCCGAGCGCGTGCAGCATCTCGATCACGTAGTCGACATAGTCGTCGAGATCGAACCGGCCCTCCGCGAGCGGCACCATGCGCGCATCGGCCCAGTCGGTGATGTAGACTTCATGCGTCGGCAGGAACGCCTCGACCGTGCCACGCAGCAGCGTCGCATAATGGCCCGACATCGGCGCCACGATCAGCACGCGCGGCTGCGGCGAGCGCAGCGGACGCGTCAGCTTGCGATCGAAATGCAGCAGGCGGCAGAACGGCTTTTCCCAGACGGTGCGAACCTCGACCGCCGTGCGGATGCCGTTTGACCTCGGTCGTCGGCAGGTTCCAATCCGGCTTGCCGTAGCGGCGCGTGGTGCGCTCGAACAACTCGCAGCCGGCGGCGACCGATTTGCCGAACTCGGTGTGCGTCCACGGATTGAGCGGATTCTGAAACAGGATCTTGGTGGCGTCGGTCACGGCGCGTACCGGATTGAGCGACGCATGCGCCATCTCGTACATCCAGTACAGCGGCGTCGTGAGTGCCGGGCTGCCTTCCGCCGCTAGTGGCGGGGCACCGCCAAATTCACCGATGGGCATAGTATTTTCAGACCCCTGTTTTGCGCCGCAGCATACTGACCAATGCGCAACAATGCGTCAATGCGCCGCGAGCCGAATCTGGGGTCGATATCGGGCTAATACACCGAGAATCCACGTGAAAGTGACATTTATTCACCACCCCCGAGCAGCGATCCGTTGCGCTTGGCGCTCTGCAAAAGGGCAAGGAAGACTGCAAAAGAGGCAACGAACAGGATGGCGTTGATGACCAGCGCCCAGGCCATCAGGTCGGCGCGGAAGACGTGATCGATCAGCAGCGACCGCATGCCTTCGAACACATAGGTGGGCGGCAACGTCCAGGCGACATATTGCAGCCAGACCGGCAGCACCTCGACCGGATAGTAGATGCAGGCGAGCGGCATCACCGCGAACATCAGCGTCCAGACGATGCTCTCCGCGCCGAGCCCGTTGCGCAGCACGAGGCCTGAGGCGAACACGCCGACCGACCAGCTCGTGAAGATCAGATTGCAGAAGAACGCGATCAGCGGCAGCCCGATGGCGTAGAAATTGAAGCCAAAGAAGAACAGCGCCAGCAGCGTCATCGGGATCACGCCGATGGCGAGCCGGATCAGGCTCATGATCATCAGCGAGAGCAGGAATTCGATCGGCTTCAGCGGGCTCATCATCAGGTTGCCGAGATTGCGCGCCCACATCTCTTCCAGGAACGAGATGGAGAAACCGAGCTGGCCGCGAAACAGGATGTCCCACAGGATCACGGCACCGATCAGCGTGCCGCCCGCCTTGGCGAAGAAGCCGGATGCCTGCGAGACGTAGTTCTGCAAGAAACCCCAGGTGATGATCTGCAAGGCCGGCCAGTAGACCAGTTCCAGCAGCCGCGGCCATGACGACATCAGCAGATACCAATAGCGCAGCACCATCGCGTTGATGCGTTGCAGTGAAATGCCGCGCGGCTGATGGCTGACGATCTCGCTCATGGTGTGCCCTCTGGCGCGCCCTCCCGGAGGCGGCCGCGCGCCACGTCGAGGAACACCTCTTCCAGCGTGTCGCGGTTGTAGCGCGCCATGATCCCCTCGGGGCTGTCGTCGTCCTCGATCTTGCCGCGCTTCATGATGATCACGCGGTCGCAGAGGCGCTCGACCTCCAGCATGTTGTGCGAGGCCAGCAGGATGGTCGC
This sequence comes from Bradyrhizobium sp. USDA 4341, assembly GCF_054063755.1. Lineage (NCBI taxonomy): Bacteria > Pseudomonadati > Pseudomonadota > Alphaproteobacteria > Hyphomicrobiales > Nitrobacteraceae > Bradyrhizobium > Bradyrhizobium sp. USDA 4341. Next base: position 5,083,579 of record NZ_JBSSGO010000002.1, read on the forward strand.
GTTATGGGTCTTGCGGTAGGTCTCGAGGTGCTGCCGCACCCAGTCGGCGGTATCCGGGTCGAGCGATGCGGTCGGCTCGTCGAGTAGCAGCAGGTCCGGCTCGTTGATCAGCGCTTTCGCCAGCGCGACACGGGTCTTCTGCCCGGCGGAGAGCTTGCCGTTGGAGCGGTCGAGGAATTCCGTCAGATCGAGATCGGCCGCGAGCTGGTCGATCCGCTCGCGCAGATGCTTCACGGCATAGAGGCGGCCGAAAATGGTCAGGTTCTGCCGCACCGTGAGCCGCATCGGCATGTCGACATAGGGGCTCTCGAAATTCATCCGGCCGAGCACATCATAGCGCTGCTCGGGGATTCTTGCGCCCAGCACCGTGACGCTGCCCGAGGTCGGCAGCACCAGCCCCATGATCATCGCGATCGTCGTGGTCTTGCCGGCGCCGTTGCCGCCGAGCAGGCCGGTGATGCTGCCGCGCGCGATGCGGAAGGAGATATCGTCGACCGCGCGCGTGGTCTTGTAGACCTTGACCAGATGCGCAACGTCGATCGCGGTCGATCCGTCCCGATCGGCCGCGGGCGCCTGGTTGGGCGCTTGATTGGCCGCAGGCGCTTGCGCCTGACCTGTCCCGCGCTGTTGCATATCGCCGTCATTGGGGCATTGCGACAATAAGCGCAAGGCTTGCCCGGCGTCATTGCGCTAAGTCGCGAATTTGTGCGCCGCCCACGGCACAGCTAAGGTCCAGAGATGACCGACTTCGCTTCCGATTTCCGCCAACCTCGCCGCTATGTCCGCCTGGATACGATCCTGCGGCTGCGCTGGCTCGCCGCGCTCGGCCAGCTCGTCGCGATCTTCATCGTGGCCCAGGGACTGGAATTCGACGTTCCGATCGTCCCCTGCGTCATCATCGTGACGTTCTCGGCGCTGCTCAATCTGGCGCTGCAGATCGCGTTCAACCCGATGCAGCGGCTGGAGCCGGCCTATGCCGCGGCCCTGCTCGCGTTCAACATCGTCGAACTCGGCGGCCTGCTGTACTTCACGGGGGGCTTGCAGAACCCGTTCTCGTTCCTGTTCCTGGCGCCGGTCCTGATCTCGGCCACCGTGTTGCCGATCCGCCTGACGATCGCGCTCGGCTGCCTTGCGGTCGCCTGCGCCTCGGCGCTGTTCTTCTACCATCTGCCGCTGCCCTGGGATGGTGACGACCCGCTGGTGCTGCCGCCGATCTATCTGATCGGCGTCTGGCTCTCGATCCTGCTCGCGATCGGCGTCACCAGCCTTTACGCATTCCAGGTGACCGAGGAGGCCCGCCAGCTCTCCGATGCACTTGCCGCGACCGAACTGATCCTGACGCGCGAGCAGCATCTGACCCAGCTCGACGGTCTTGCCGCCGCCGCCGCGCATGAACTCGGCACCCCGCTGTCGACGATCTTCCTGATCTCGCGCGAGCTCGAGAAGACGGTGCACGACCCGGCGATCGCCGACGACCTCAAGACGGTGCGCGAGCAGGCGCAGCGCTGCCGCGACATCCTGAGCAAGATTGCGCAATTGTCATCGAGCGGCGCGCCGTTCGACACCATGAAGCTGTCGACCCTGATCGAGGAGGCGGTGGCGCCGCATCGCGATTTCGGCATCAACATCAAGGTGCGGCTTGCTGTCGCAGCAACGCGTGAACCGGTCGCCGCGCGCAATCCGGCGATCCTTTATGGCGTCGGAAACATTCTCGAAAATGCGGTCGATTTCGCGCACCAGACCGTCGAGGTGAACGCGTGGTGGAACGCCGAAACCATCGAGATCGTCGTCTCCGACGATGGCCCGGGGATCGCGCCTGACATGCTGAAACGGATCGGCGAGCCGTATTTGTCGCGCCGCCGGGGCGCAGATGAGGCCCAAAATGCGCGTGGCGGCCTGGGTCTGGGCGTTTTCATCGCAAGGACGCTGCTGGAACGCACCGGAGCCAAGGTGTCGTTTACCAATCGCACCTTCCCCGATCACGGCGCCGTGGTGCAGATCGTCTGGCCCCGCGAGCGCTTCGAGGAAGCCACGCCGGCCGACGAAACCGAAGCCTAAGAACGATTCTTAATCGCGACTCTGGCATACCGGATGCATCGCTCTTTCCAGAGTTGCACGCGACTTTCGGCTGCCTTGGCAGCGCCGCAGTAGGACCCCATATAATAGGTGTCTGCCACAGGGAAAAATGGACCGTGAACGCCATCACTGAACTGAATGACCATGCCGACCGCTCGCTCCTCATCGTCGAGGACGACAAGCCGTTCCTGGAACGCCTGTCGCGCGCGATGGAGACGCGGGGTTTCGCGGTGAAGTCATGCGACACGGTGTCCGATGGTCTCGCCGAGATCGGCCGTTCCGCGCCCGCTTTCGCGGTCGTCGACCTCCGGCTCGGCGACGGCAACGGCCTCGACGTCGTCTCGGCGTTGAAGCGCAAGCGCCCCGAGGCGCGCGCGATCGTGCTGACCGGCTACGGCAACATCGCGACCGCCGTCACCGCGGTGAAGATGGGCGCCGTCGACTATCTCTCGAAGCCCGCCGACGCCGATGATGTCGTCGCTGCGCTGCTCGCGACCGGCACCGAGAAATCCGAGCTGCCGGCCAATCCGATGTCGGCGGACCGCGTGCGCTGGGAGCACATCCAGCGCATCTACGAGATGTGCAACCGCAACGTTTCGGAGACCGCGCGCCGCCTCAACATGCACCGCCGCACGCTGCAGCGCATCCTCGCCAAGCGAGCGCCGCGCTAAGCGATAGCTTCATATAGTTTCGCGATGGCCGGGCTTTGTCCCGGCCATTTGCTTTTGTAGCTTCGTAGGATGGGTAGAGCGAAGCGAAACCCATCGGCTTCGTGCCCGCGGCGACAAATGATGGGTTTCGCTGCGCTCTACCTATCCTACAGCTCTATCACCGTCACCCCCGCGCAAAGGCTTCGCCTTTGTCGCTGGAGGAGCGCGCTCTTGCGCGCGTCTCGAAGGGTCGACGGCCACCAGCCGGCCGATTCATCCTTCGAGGCTCGCTCCGCTCGCACCTCAGGATGACGGGGCGACGGCCGTACTCTGCCCTAGAATTCATGCCCTTGCGGATCGACCAGCCGGTTGATCCGCTGCGCTGCCGCCATCGCAAAGCGCACCGTCATCGCCTTGCGGGTTGCAGCCGGCAGCCGATGCTCCGGCGCCTCGCAGTGCAAATGCGCGCCATAGGCGTCGGCGATAATCAGGCCGGTGTCGGCGGGAAAAATCTCGCACGGCAGATCCTGCGTGAAGGCGAAGAACAACCGGTCGCAATGCATCCGGTAATCCTGCCATTTCTGGTCGGCACGCAGATCCTCCATCGACGACTTGATCTCGACGATCCAGATCTCGCCGCGCTCGTTCAGCGCGACCAGATCGGCGCGGCGGCCGGACGGCAGCGGCAATTCGCTGATGCAGGAAAATCCCAGCGACCTCAGAAGCCGCGCCGTCCCGCGCGCGATCGCCAGCGCGGTCTCCGACTGGCGTCGGTCGGGCGCGGGCACAAGCGCGATCTGGCGGGCGGGCGATTCCATCATTCAAGAATAGCCGATTCCACGAGAGCATGATCCGGAAAAGTGGGACGACGCTCCAGGCAGGAACCCGCCGCCGCCTCGCCGCTTATCCCACGGCCGCCACCATCGGCGGACCGATGAGGGCTGCCTGGTGATCGACGACCTCTGGTACAAGAACGGCGTGATCTACTACCTCTCCGTCGGCACCTACATGGATGCCAACGGCGACGGCATCGGCGATTTCAGAGGCCTGCTGCGGCGTCTGGATTATCTGCACGGGCTCGGCATCACTGCGATCTGGCTGATGCCGTTTCAGCCTTCACCTTGCAAGGACGACGGCTACGACATTTCAGACTATTACGGTGTCGATCCGCGCTACGGCACGCTGGGCGATTTCGTCGAGTTTACCCATGGCTGCCGGCAACGCGGCATCCGCGTGATCATCGATCTCGTCGTCAATCACACCTCGGACCAGCACGCCTGGTTTCGATCAGCGCGCAGCGCAAAGGACTCGCCTTACCGCGACTGGTATGTCTGGTCGGACAAGAAGCCCGCCAATGCCAACACGGGCATGGTGTTTCCCGGGGTCCAGAAATCGACCTGGACGCGCGACAAGCAGGCAGGCGCCTGGTACTTTCATCGCTTCTACGATTTCCAGCCGGACCTCAACACGTCGAACCCGCATGTCCAGGCCGAGATCCTCAAGATCATGGGGTTCTGGATCCAGCTCGGCGTCTCGGGATTCCGTATGGACGCCGTACCCTTCGTGATCGCAACCAAGGGCGCCTCCGTGCGCAAGCCGGTCGAGCAATACGACATGCTGCGATCGTTCCGCGAATTCCTGCAATGGCGCCAGGGCAACGCGATCATCCTCGCCGAAGCCAATGTCTTGCCCGAGACGGACATGGAGTATTTCGGTCGCGACGGCGACCGCATGCAGATGATGTTCAATTTCCACGTCAATCAGCATCTGTTCTACGCGCTGGCGTCAGCGGATTCGAAATCATTGGCGAAAGCATTGACGGCGACCAAGCCACGGCCCGCGACCGCACAATGGGGCCTGTTCCTGCGCAATCACGATGAGCTCGACCTCGGCCGCCTCACCAAAACGCAGCGTGAGGCGGTGTTCAAGGCATTCGGTCCCGACAAGAGCATGCAGCTCTACGATCGCGGCATCCGTCGGCGCCTTGCGCCGATGCTGGGCGGCGACCGGCGGCGCCTGGAGCTCGCCTATAGCTTGATGTGCACGCTTCCCGGCACGCCGGTGATCCGCTACGGCGATGAGCTCGGCATGGGCGATGATCTCGACCTGCCCGAGCGCGCTTGCGCGCGGACGCCGATGCAATGGTCGACCGAGCCGCACGGCGGCTTTACCGAAAGCGATCGGCCATGCGTGCCCGTGATCGACAAGGGACCCTACGGCTATGAACACGTCAACGCCGCCAAGCAGCGGCGCGACCCCAATTCGATGTTGAACTGGACCGAGCGCATCATTCGTATGCGCAAGGAAGTCCCCGAGGTCGGCTGGGGAGACTTCAAGATCATTGCGACCCGAAATCCTGCCGTCCTGATCATTCGTTACGACTGGCGCAACAACTCGGTGCTGTTCGTACACAATTTCGCGGAAAAGCCGCTCGAGATATCGTTCGACGTCGGGCTGCCCGACGACGCCGGCAATCACCTCGTCAACCTTCTGACCGAGGATCACAGCCGCGCCGACGATAGCGGCCGTCACAAGCTTCTGATCGAAGCCTACGGCTATCGCTGGTACAGGGTCGGTGGGCTCGATTACCTGCTCAAGCGCAGCGATATCGACACCAAGGAGCCCCGCACGTCGCGTTAGTCGTCCTGATGCGGCCCGAGGATCACGCCTTCATTGCCGCGCAGGTCGAGGACGCCTTCGACCGTCTCACCCTGCCGGTCCATGAAGGTCGAGAGCAGAACCTCGTTGCTGAAGCCGATGGCGCTGGAGGAGACCGACGCGGGGGCCGCGCCGAAATTCAGCGCGATCACGGCGACGCCCTCGGCGCTGCGCCGCCGGTAGAGCAGGACATCGCCGTGCGCCGTCACCGGCTCATGGCTGCCATGGACGAGCTGCGGCAGCCTTTGCCGCAACGCGATCAGCGCCTTGTAGAGGTTGAGGATCGACGCCCGCTCCGCCTCCAGGCTTGCGACATTGTCGCTTGCAAAATCCTGCGCAAGCGGCAGCCACGGCCTGGCCGTCGAGAAACCGGCATAGCGCTCGGCGCTCCACTGCATCGGGGTGCGGCAGCCATCGCGGCCGACGCCGATGCCAGGCACGTTCTTCTCGAAGGGATCACGCACCTCCTCCGGCGCGATCGCAACCTGGCGCATGCCAATCTCGTCGCCGTAATACAGCGTCGGCGTGCCGCGCAGCGTCAGCAACAGCATCGCGGCGACCGGCGCCTGCGCGGGCCCCACCCGGCTCGCCACCCGCGGCCGGTCGTGATTGCCGAGCACCCAGTTCGGCCACGCACCCGGCGGCAGCGCCTTTTCGTAATCGGCAATGATCTGCTCGACCGAGCGCGCGCTCCACAAGGTCGACAGCAGCGCGAAATTGAACGGCATCTGCGCGCCGCGCAGATCGTTGCCGTAATAGGCGACCAGCCGGTGCAGCGGCAGATAGATCTCGCCGATCAACACCCGGTTGTCGAACTCCTCGGTGACGCGGCGCATCTCGGTGATAACAGCATGGACTTCGAGCTGATCGGTCGAATATTGCGTCAGCACCTTCTCGTGCGGCGGCCGGCCCTCGCGATAATGCGGGTTCGGCGGATTGTCGCGGAATTCTGCATCCTTGATCAGGTGCCAGATCACGTCGACACGAAAACCGTCGACGCCCTTGCGCAGCCAGAAGCGCATCACGTCGTAGATCGCGTCTCTCACCTCGCCATTGCGCCAGTTCAGATCAGGCTGCTGGGTGAGGAACGCGTGATAATAGTACTGGCCAGAAGCCTCGTCATACGTCCAGGCGCTGCCGCCGAACTCCGACAGCCAGTTGTTCGGTGGACCGCCATCCGGCGCCGGGTCGCGCCAGATGTACCAGTCGCGTTTCGGGTTATCGCGCGAGATCTTCGCCTCGATGAACCAGGGATGCTGATCGGATGTATGGTTCGGCACCAGGTCGAGGATCAGCTTGAGGCCGGAATCGTGCGCGGCTGCAACCAGCGCGTCGAAATCCTCCATCGTCCCGAACAGCGGGTCGATGCCGTTGTAATCCGCGATGTCGTAACCGAAATCGGCCATCGGCGACGGGAAGATCGGCGACAGCCAGACGGCGTCGACGCCAAGCCGCGTCAGATAGGGCAGTCGCGCGATGATCCCCCTGAGATCACCGACGCCGTCGCCATCGCTATCCCCGAATGAGCGCGGATAGACCTGATAGAAGATACCGCGCCGCCACCAGTCCCTGCCGTCCTGATCCATCCCGCCCCCCCCAAGCTCACAGCCCGGTTGAGGCCGCCCCGCGCCCCGGGGCAGCCTGTCGGTTCAGGGATGACGCATAATTCGGGACGGAAAAATGGCTGCAATGCGTCAGTGGCGGGCGATTGCGAGCTGATAGATCGTGATCAGCACCTCGAACAGGATCAGGAAGACGATGATCAGCTCCAGCCGCAGCGAGCGGCTGGTGTCGATGATATCGGTCAGCACCTGCGCGGTCTCGGCCACGACCGCGAGCTTGCGGTTCAGCGATTCCGCACGCTCCTTCAGTTCGTACTCATCCTCGAGCCGGGCATAGAGCCGCTCGAGATGCGGCTTGTCCCAGAGGATGTCGGGCTTCTCCGACACCTCGACCGGCCCGGCCACGCGATGCCGCACCAACAGCGCGTTGCCGATGTGCTTGAGGATCGCGACGCGGCCGCCACGGACCTGGCCGCCCTTGGCGAGCTCGCGCGCCAACGGCTCGGTCGTGTCGAAGACGGCCCGGACCTCGCGCTCATGCCGCGCCAGCACCACGCTCTTGGCCAGCGCCTCGCCGACCAGGATCAGCCGCTCCGGCGACAGGCTTTGCAGATAGATCGGGCCGCCCGGCGGAATCTGGTCTTCCCTGTCGGCCGCAAGCTCGATGATCGCGATCTCCTCCTCGCGCCGCGTGAACAATCCGGTCATGCGCGACTGCAGGCTGCGCAGGAATTCATCCTCCTCCAGCGCGTTGAGACCGATCAGGACGACGACGCCATAGCGGAACAGGATCGCCACACCATTGTCATTGACGCGAAACGCCAGCGGTGTCGTGGCCAGCACGTCGCCGCGCTCGAGGCCGGACGTATTGATGCGGTCCGCGACGAAGAAGGCGCGGGCGGTGGTCCGGGGTCCGCCGAGCGGTGAGTTGGGGGCCTGGGTCATGAAGTTCCGGACTGCGAGGACTTAGCGCATGATCGAGAGCAACCGCATACCGGCCTGCTCACGAAGGTGTTCTGCTGGAGGTGACCTTATCACGGTCCGTTTTGGGATCACACGCCGGGGCAAAAGCATTTCCCGAGCGTGTTGACGGCATTTTCCGGTAGCCTATGGTGCCCCTATGAACGAGACAACCGACACCAAACCGAAGGCCGGCGCGATCATCGTGCCGGTGACGCTGTTCGAGCAGAACTGCACCATCATCTGGCACGAGCCGACCAAGAAGGCCGTCGTGATCGACCCAGGCGGCGACGTGCCGAAGATCCAGGCCGCGATCAAGCAGACCGGCGTGACGGTCGAGAAGATCTGGCTGACCCACGGCCATATCGACCATGTCGGCGGCGCCGCCGAATTGCGCGATGCGCTACAGGTCAAGATCGAGGGCCCGCATATCGCGGACAAATACCTGCTCGACAACGTCGTCTCGAGCGGCGAGCGCTTCGGCATGACCGGGGTGCGCAATTTCGGGCCGGACCGCTGGCTCGACGAGGGCGACCAGGTCTCGATCGGCGACCTCACCTTCGACATCCTGCACTGCCCCGGCCATTCGCCTGGCAGCGTGGTGTTCTTCAACAAGGAGCTGCGCTTCGCCCATGTCGGCGACGTCCTGTTTGCCGGCTCGGTCGGGCGCACCGACCTGCCCGGCGGCAGCCACCCGACGCTGATCCAGTCGATCAAGGAGAAGCTGCTGCCGCTCGGCGACGACGTCGGCTTCATCTGCGGCCATGGCGCCGGATCGAGCATCGGCCAGGAGCGGATGACGAACCCGTTCCTGACCGGCGAGATGTAACTACTTCATCAACCGTTACTTCATCAGGCCTGCGGCGGTCAGCGCCCGCGTGATGACGCCGCCGACGTCGACACCCTTGCTCCGTCGCTTGCGCGGCCGGTCGCTCTTGCGGCCGGATACAGCCTCGGGCGCTTCGGCAGGCACCGGTATCGTCATCGAGATCGTGTCGGCGCGCTCGCGCGGGATACCGGTCGGCGCGATATGCGGCTGACGGACCTTGTCGGTCAGGCCGAAGAAGCTCGCGATGTGATACGAGGAGGAGATCCCGACCTCGATCAGGAACGCACCCTCCACGCCATAGCGCTCGTCATTGTCGGCCAGCCCGAGCGGCGTGCCATGCGCCATGTCAGTGATGGAGAAGGACTCGACCAGCGTTTCGCCGTCGGCATTCCACCAGACCTCGCGCGGATGACCGTCGACATCCGCCTTCGACATCGCCGCCAGCGGCAGGCGGTGCACGTCGAGCCATTGCCTGACGATCGCATCGGCATTGCCGGGATGCACGGTGCGGTCGGCGCTGCCGTGCCACACCGAAATCCGCGGCCAGGCGCCGCTATGCGTGGACGCGTTGCGAACGAGACCGCCGAGCTCGGGCGCGGACAGTGCGCTCGCATGCATCATCGCATTCAGCGCCTCGCGCAGATCGGTGGCGACGCCAAACGGCAGGCCGGCAATGACGGCGCCCGCCGCGAACACATCCGGATAGGTCGCGAGCATGACCGAGGCCATCGCGCCACCTGCGGACAATCCCGTTACATAGATGCGCCGCGGGTCGATCTGATGCGCGCCGACCATGTGCGCGATCATCTGCCGGATCGAAGCGGCTTCGCCCTGTCCGCGCGCGATATCCTGCGGATTGAACCAGTTGAAGCAGGTGTTGCCGTTGTTGATCGCCTGCTGCTCCGGCATCAGCAGCGCAAAGCCGTAATGCTTCGCCAATGTCGACCAGCCGGCGCCGAGATCATAGGACGCAGCCGTCTGGCCGCAGCCATGCAGCACCACGACGAGCGCGGGCGACCGCGCAAGCTGGGCGGGCACGAACGAGAACATCTTCAGATCGCCGGGGTTGACGCCGAATTCGGTCGTCTCGACGAGCGGCGTCGGCACGGCCGGCGCAAGCGCGCCGAGACCGCTGAACGCGTTCATCTTGGGCAGATGACGCAAGAATTCGACGTTGTTGACCAGGGACAACAGCAACTCCTGAGGTGATTTATTCTTCTGTGTCACCCGATCAGATAATTGCTGCACTGCAAAATGAAAAGACCGTGCGCTGTCTTTCCCCGCGGAAATGTGAGAATCGGCGTTAACGCGTGATCGCGCTGCGGGCTGGTCGAAATAGTTGCCGTAGCACCTTGTTTGAGCACCAACTTTTCAAGACTGCGCGCCACATGGCTGCGGATTCATGCGCTCGCGCGGCGCATCCATGACAGAAATGCGGCTGAAATAGTGATCGACAGCACAAACAATGCGCATGCCGTAAACAACGCCAGATGCGCTGGTGTCTTGCTCTCCACGGCGAAGAACACCGCGCCGATCGCGGCGACGCCGGCCGCGTTGCCGATCTGCGTCGTCGTGCCATACATGCCGGAGCCGGCGCCGGCACTCGCAGGCTTCACGCTCGAGAGCACCGCGCTCGACAGCGGCGCCATCACCAAGCCTTGACCGTAGCCGAAGATCATCAACACGAGCGCGAGCAAGAGCGCCGATGGCGATGCGATCGCCTGAACCGTCGCGACCAGCACGCCGAGGCCAACGATCTGCAGCGCGCAGCCTTCGATCAGCACCAGCGTGCCGCGGTGCCTCGCGCGCATGCCGCTGTGACGCGAGGCGATCACGAAGGTCAGCGCCAGCGGCACGAACACCAGCCCGGCCTGCAATGGCGGGATCTGCAAGCCCTTCTGCATGAACATGGTCATGATCAGGTAGAAGGACAGGTTGGCAAAGAAGAAGAAAAACACCGCGACCAGGCCGCGCATGAAGGCGCGATCCGACAACAGCGACAGGTCGATCAGCGGCATGCCGCCGCGGCGCGCGACGCGTCGCTCGAGCCGCACGAAGGCCGCGATGATCGCGACGCCCACCGCCATCACCAACCAAATCCACGCCGTCCAGTTGAGATCGTGACCGAACAGCAGTGGCCCGATCAGGCACAGCAGGCCCGCAAACAGCACGATCGCGCCGGGGATATCGAGCCGTGTGCCGGATCGGCGCGCCACCGTCGGCATGATCTTCAGCGCGGCTGCGATGATGATGACGCCGAACGGCACGTTGACGAAGAACACCGCGCGCCAGCCGAGGCCGGCGAGATCGAGCGTCACCAAGACGCCGCCGAGCAGGAAACCGGCCGCGCCGGCGAGCCCCAGCACGATGCCGTAGATGCCGAACGCCCGCGCACGGGCGGCATCGGAGAACAGCAGATGCAGCGTCGCCAGCACCTGCGGCACCATCAGCGCCGCGGTCGCGCCCTGTGCCAGCCGTGCGACGATCAGCTCGGGTCCGGACTGCGCGAGACCGCACCACAGCGAGCTCACCGAGAAGCCGGCGACGCCGGCGATGAACACGTTCCTTGTGCCATGGATGTCGCCGAGCCGGCCGCCGGTGACCACCAGCGTGGCATAGGCGATCAGGTAGATCGCGATCACGGCCTCGATCTGTGCCGGCGTCGCGTGCAGCTCCGCCGCGATCGTCGGGATCGCGACGTTGACGATGAAGGCATCGACGCCGAACATGAACTGCGCGGCGACCACGATCGCAAGCACCCACCAGCGGCGGGAGGTCTCCGCGCGCGTCGAAACGATCTGGTGCATGTGCTGTGGTCCTGCCCGAAATGACGTTGCGGCCGACATCAGCAGATTCTGGTCATCCCATCGATTACCTCAGACGTAGGCGTTCATTCACGGGGGCGTCATCCATGGCCCGTCCTCCCATCCGCAGTACCGGCGCCAATTTGCGTTGATGCGCTGGGAAACATTCCGGAGGGCGGCAATCGCCGCCGATTTGCGCAACAACCATGCGGGCGCCGCAACCCCGGAGCATTGCCTTGCCCCGGGCCACCCCGTAGGTTGGCGGAAAGCCCCCGATAACAATCATCCGGAGAGAACGACCCATGGCGCGCCTCAAGTTCGGAGCCTTCCTCGCCCCGCATCACCCGATCGGCGAGCATCCGATGCTGCAATTCCGCCGCGACCTCGATTTCGTCGAACAGCTCGACGCGCTCGGTTACGACGAATTCTGGTGCGGCGAGCACCATTCCTCGGGCTGGGAGACGATCGCCTCGCCGGAAATGTTCCTGGCCGCAGCCGGCGAGCGCACCAAGCGCATCAAGCTCGGCACCGGCGTGATCTCGCTGCCCTATCACCACCCCTTCAACGTCGCGCAGCGCATGGTGCAGCTCGACCACATGACCGGCGGCCGTGCCATCTTCGGCTCCGGGCCGGGCGCGCTCGCCTCCGACGCGCATACGCTCGGCATCGACCCGATGACCCAGCGCGACCGCCAGGACGAGGCGATCGCGGTGATCCGCCGCCTGTTCAACGGCGAGCGCGTCACCGCCAAGACCGACTGGTTCGAGATGCACGATGCTGCGTTGCAGATCCTGCCGCTGCAGGAGGACATGCCGTTCGTGGTGGCCTCGCAGATCTCGCCGTCGGGCATGACGCTCGCCGGCAAGTACGGCATCGGCATCATCTCGCTGGGCTCGATGTCGACCCAGGGCCTGATGGCGCTGCCGCAGCAATGGCAATTCGCCGAGGACGCCGCCAAGAAGGCCGGCACCACGGTGAGCCGCGCCAATTGGCGCGTGCTGTTGTCCTGGCACATCGCCGAAACGCGCGAGCAGGCGCGGCGCGAGGCCGGCGCCGGGCTGCTGCGCTGGCACAACGAATATAACGTCGGCACCTTGATGCGGCAGGGCCTGACCGCGTTCGCCTCGCCGGATGAAGCCGTCGACAAGACCGCCTTCGTCGAAGGTGCTGCGTCCACGATCGGCACGCCGGATGACCTGATCAAGATGATCAAGAACCTGGTCGACGTCTCCGGCGGCGTCGGCTCGATCATCGGCTTCGCCCATGACTGGGCCAACCCCGAAAACACCCGCCGCAGCTGGGACATGGTCGCGCGTTATGTCGTGCCGGAGATCAATGGCTATATCGACGGCCTGCGCAAGTCGCGCCAGTTCGTGATCGACAACCGCGCGGTGTTCGAGCGCGCCGGCCAGGCTGTCATGGCCAAGATCATGCAGAACGACAAGGCCGCCGCCGCGCTTCAGCATACCGGCACCGGCCGCGTCGCGATCCCGGCCGTGAATGCGCCCGACCTCGCAAAGGAAGCTGCGAAGCAGAAGGTGTGACTTGCTACCCTTCCTGGAGGAAGAAAGAACTACAGCTCGCACCGCATCCACCGCCGTCGTCCCGGCGAAAGCCGGGACCCATAACCATAGGATTGGGGTGGTGAGAAAAGCTGTGGCCCCAACGTCGCGCAACAATCACCTTCGGTGGTTATGGGTCCCGGCCTGCGCCGGGACGACACTGAATTTGTTGCACCATTTGTGAGTCATACTTCCGCATTCTCGCGACTCGAATTGTCCGAGCTTTGCTCTTCGTTTTCACCCCCTTCACACAGAGGGCGCAGGGAAAGCCGGGTGCCGATCGCACCCATGGGCCCCGAGCAATGGAGATAAGCTCGGGGGTAGGACCACAGGTGTAACCGGAGCAATCCGGCTTTCCCTGCGCGATGGATTACGGCTTACTTCGTGCTCTCCCCGGCGAGACTGGGCTTGTTTGTCACCGTCTTCACAACGCGCATCGCGCAATGCGAAAAGACACCGGCCGCTAGGGCGTCAGGACCACACGACTTCACCGTCCGCTTCAGTCACACTCGTCAGCCGTGACATCCGCGTCCACCGCATCCCACATCGCGTTCGTGACGATCGCGATCCGCCCCTCGATCGGGTGAGACCGGCATATTGAACATCTGAGTTGGGTGAAACGCGAAGCGCTAATTTGCCCGTCGGGTTAATTTGTCGCAGCTCGACGAGCCGGCGACGCCAATGTCGCCTTGTGACCTAGCTGACGTCGAGCAGTCCTTCAGCGGCTGCGACGGACTTGGAATTCCACGACAAGAACCGGAGTTTGGCCGATTGGATTCAGACGTAGACGCTCTCCAGGGTCGCTGGCGTCGCCAATGATCTCTGACGAGTCTGATCAAGGAGCCATCCGAATGAGCAAGCAAGAAGACAACAAGGCGGTCGTCGGCCGCTGGTTCACCGAGTTTTGGGGCAAGTCCGTCAACCTCGGCGTGATCGACGAGATCGCCGCGCCCGACATGCTGCTGAAATATTCGCTGCATGAGCCCCGCCGCGGACGCGACGACATCAGGGCGTTCATGACCGATTTCCGGGCTGCTTTCCCCGATCTGAATTTTTGGGGAACGGCTGATCTGATCGCCGAGGGCGACTATGTCGTCGGTCAGTGGGAAGGCGGCGGCACCCACACGGGGCCCGCGTTCAAGGACTTCCTGATCGGCGGTCTGCCGGCCGCGACCGGACGCAAGATGCACTTCACCGGCACCACCGTGCTGAAGGTCGTGAACGGCAAGATCGTCGAGGAGATCGGCCTCGACGACGGTGTCGCCGCGCTGACGCAGCTCGGACTGCTGAAAGCTGCGTAATCGGCGAGGTCGAGCACCAAAAGCGAAGTCGAGCGAGGCCCGCGCCGGTTTGCGGGCCTCATTCGCCTGTGCAAGCCGGACATTCTGTCTTCCAGCGCATGTATCGCCACGCCGATCTACTGAGGCCCGAGTTGCCGGACCGAATTTGATGGCCCGCCCGGATTTGAAAGCAAGGACCGGAGTTTATTCTCTGAAAGCGGGTGGCAGTGTTGGCTATCCTGTGGCGTGATGCGATCGATGAACGTGAACCTCAAAAAGACCGGACAATCGACACCGCTCTCCGTCGCCACCGACCCGCGATGGGCGCGGGTTCTTGCACGCGACAAAACGGCGGATGGCGCGTTCTGGTACTCGGTTGCGACGACCGGGGTCTACTGCCGGCCTTCATGTCCCTCGCGCACCGCGAATCCCGGGAATGTTCAGTTGCATGACACTCTGGAGAGCGCCAAGGCGACCGGCTTTCGGCCGTGCCTGCGCTGCAATCCGGACGGACTATCGATCGAGGCGGGAAATGCCGCACTTGTTGTCAAGGCATGCCGTCTTGTCGAACAGAGGGAAGAAGAGCCTTCGCTGGAAGAGTTGGCTGACGCGGTCTGCTTGAGCCCCAGCTACTTCCACCGCATGTTCAAAGCGGCAACCGGCCTGACGCCCAAAGGATATGCCACCGCCTACCGCGCCAAGAAGGTTCGCGAAAATCTCGTCTCGGGAAACAGTGTCACGGAAGCGATCTATGACGCCGGGTTCAATTCAAGCGGCCGCTTCTACGAAAAATCCACCGGCATGCTCGGCATGACGCCGTCGCGATACCGCGCAGGCGGCGCGAATGAGGAGATCAAGTTTGCGATCGGCCAGACTTTCCTGGGCGCCATTCTGGTCGCGTCGAGCACGAAGGGTGTTGCAGCGATCCTCTTGGGGGATGACGCGGAGACACTGCTCCGCGATCTGCAAGACCGCTT
This sequence comes from Bradyrhizobium sp. USDA 4341, assembly GCF_054063755.1. NCBI lineage: Bacteria > Pseudomonadati > Pseudomonadota > Alphaproteobacteria > Hyphomicrobiales > Nitrobacteraceae > Bradyrhizobium > Bradyrhizobium sp. USDA 4341. The sequence continues at coordinate 5,098,937 of NZ_JBSSGO010000002.1, forward strand.
CCCAAGTGCCCGCCTGATTGGTGCCGATCAGGACTACGAGGCCATCGTCGCGCGCATTGTCGGCTTCGTGGAAGCGCCGGAACTCGGCCTCGATCTGCCGCTCGATGTCCGCGGCACCGCCTTCCAACAACGCGTCTGGCAGGCGCTCCAGGACGTTCCCGTCGGAGAAACCGTCACCTATGCCGAACTCGCGCAACGCATCGGGTCGTGCAAGTCCGTGCGCGCGGTCGCGGGCGCTTGCGCCGCGAACAAGCTCGCTGTCGCCATTCCCTGCCACCGCGTGATCCGCACGGATGGTTCGGCCTCAGGTTACGCGTGGGGCGTTGAGCGAAAGCGCGCGCTGCTCGACCGGGAGGCATCGCAAAAGGTCGAAGTGCCTGACCGACAGCTCTGAACTGAAACAATGAATTTTTCGGATATCTTCATTCAGTTTGAGAATAACAATCGGAGTGTCGGGTCGCGCGCCGCGCTGCTATTTGGCGATGACAAGTGATCCAAGTCCGGCGGACAAACAACCGCTGATGCTTGGTGCCGGGCTCCCGGTACATGGAATGTCCCTGACGATGGATCCTCGCTTCGCACCGAAGAAACGGCTCGATAAACGAGAGCGCGTCGAGGCGACGCTCGATGCGATTGCAGCCCCGATGCAATCCGATCTCGCCAGGGTCAAGGTGATGGCCCATTTCCGCAAACTCGTCGCAGACGGGTTTGCCGAATGGCGAACGCTGGACGATGGGACCATCCGCCTGCGCCTCGCCACGGGCGAGACATATCTCCTCGAACAGACCACGATCACGCGCATCGCGTGATCGGCGATACGGGTCCCTGATCTTCTACGGCCTGGCGCCAATGCGCTTGGCTTTTTTGTTTAGTCAGCGGCTTGAAACCTTTCTCGATTTGAAAGCAAGCATCGGAGTTTGGCGTCGCCAGCTTCCACATACGTTCGGTCATGAGGACAGATGAAGGAGACAATCCATGAATCACATGACCCACGCTGAGCCCTCGGCCGACCTGGCCACGACCACCGCCGACGTGCTTTTCTACGCGACTGGCGGCTGCGCGTTCAGCACCGTTCTGATCGCACGCAGCGTCAAGGGGGTTTGTGCCATCCTGCTCGGTGACGATGCACGCGCACTGGAAGATGATCTTGCGAGACGCTTCCCGCACTCCACGGTCGTTCCGAACGAAGTGATGGTGCGCGATGACATGGCGAAGGTGGCACGCTACGCCGACAAGCCCTCCGACGGACTCGATCTCACGCTGGACATGCGCGGCACGCCGATCCAGCGCCGCGTATGGAACGCGCTTCGTTCGATCCCGCTCGGCAGGACGAGGAGCTACATGCAGGTGGCTCGCCTGATCAACGCCGCCTATCCACAGGTCACCGCGCGCATCGTAGCGAACGCCTGTGCTGCCAACCCGCTCGCGCTCGTCATTCCCTGTCATCGCGTCATTCGCGCCGACGGCGAACTCGCTGGCTATTGCTGGGGCCTCGAGCGCAAGCGCGAGCTGCTCGAAAAGGAAGCCCGCGCATGAAGTTGCAGCGCCGCCCATCGCGTTGGCGGATGGCCCCCTCGCGACAAAGGAGGACGTCATGAAACTAGCCGTGATGACGGGTGAGACAATCGGGCTCGTCGTAACGCTTCGCAATGGCCCCCAGATCGTCGACATCGCCAAGAGCGCGGGCGTCTTTGCGCCGCACGATCCGCTGTCGAGCGGCCTCTTGAACGGCGCCTTCAAGGATGGCGTCGACTGGCCGTCGATCCTCAAGCACTGGGCGCGTTTGCAATGGCCCCTCAAGCGGCTTGCTCACATCGCGGAAACCTGCCCGGACCACCCGTGCCTGGTCGTTCAATCGCTTGCCGATCAGAATTTAAGAAGCGGGTCCGCCATTCCGATCGTCGCCATCGACATCACGGATATGCAGCCGTTCGATGAACGGGATCCGACTGGCTGGCGCGCCATGAAACGGCAGTTCGTGACACCGCCGCAGGAAGCGATTGAAGCGGACTCGACTGCCACACCAGAGACGGCTCAAGTCATCGGCTTCGTGCGTCCCAACAAGGACGAGTCCTGGAAGCGGTGACGCATCGTTGCGAGACTGACGGATGCAGCTATAGCCATCCGGTCGATCGGGGACGTAGGGTACGCCCCTCCCAGCGATAGCAGGTGCGGTCTGGTCTGATCGAAGCTCAGTTCCTTGTGTTCGCGCCACAACGGCTCTTGCACGCAGCTGCCTCGGCAGTGCATTGGGCGACGCAGGCACCGGACAGGCCGCAACTCGTCGCGCAGGTATAGTTGGCCGAGTTGCAGGTTGCGACGCACTCCGTTGGCACATCTCTTTGCGCCATTTGACGTCTTTCGAGCAAGGAAGCGGCGTTGCTCGAGACGGTCCCCGACAGCAACAGCACCAGCGCCAGCGTTATCCTCATATGAAATGCTCCCAGACACGATGCAGCCGCAACATCGGTCGCCGGATTTGCTTTCGCACTCCGGTTCTTGCTTTCAAATCTGAGCGCATCGCTTTGGGGTCGGCATCCTGAAGCGCCGCCTCCCGCTTGCAGCAGAGGCGAACGCTCTACGCCACCGCCCCGATCCCCACGACGTCGATGCCGTCGACGCGGCCGCGAATCGGAAGCGTTCCGAGATCGCTCACCGGAAACGGCGGCGGCGCGGCGAAGCGCGCCATCGCCGCGCGGGAGGCGAGAAAGCCGCCATCGACCTTGCGGCTCAGCTCCTCCAGCCGCGCCGCGGTGTTCATGACATCGCCGTTGAACACGATGGCCGGCTTGATGTCGCCGATCTCGCCAACGATCACCGGTCCGAAATGCAGGCTGCCCCGGATCTGCGGCGCCGCGCCGAATTCGCGCTCGAATTGCGGCGCCGCCTTCCGCAGCGCTGCGCGCATCGCCACGAAGCAGCGCAGCGGCCGGCAATCAATCGCCCCATGGTGCTCCGGCCAGGTCACAATGATTTCGTCGCCGACATAGTTCAGCACCTCGCCGCGATAATCCACGACAGATTCCGTGAGCAGACGAAAGGTACGATCGAGAAAGCGGTGAATGCCGATGCCGCCGAGCCGTTCGGCAAGCCCGGTCGACCCCGCGATATCGACGAACAGCACAAAGCGGTTCTCCTCGACCGGGGAGTGGTAGCGGCCGGAGACGAAGTTCATGAAGACGCGCGGGCCGATCAGATTGGCGATGCTGAAACCCAGGTTCAGCAGCACCGAGACCGCGGCGGAATAGGCGATGCTGACGCCGAAATCCGCGATCGAGGTTTGCAGTGGAAACCCGGCAACCCGTTCGCCGACCTGGAGCAATTGTATGACGATGATGATGACAGCGTAGATCGTGCTGCGTACGGCAAGGAGCCCGACGAAGGACAAGCGATTGAGCCGCTCCGTCATCGGGCCCTGAAGGATGAAAAGTTCGACCACTCCGATCGCCACGCATGTCACGAAGGCATAAGCGAATCCCGCAACCAGCGGCCCAAGCGTATGACGGCCTTGCACGAGATTGATTCCGATGCTCGCCACCGTGCCCACGACAATGACGGCGACGAGATAGTGCAGCCGGCGTTCAAGCTTCGCGTTCATGCGAAACACGGCCAACAGCAGATCGCAATTGCGTATGCCATCGTGTGCTCTCCCAACGTCATTGCGAGGAACGAAGCGACGACGCAATCGATTTTCCAGCTAACGGCACGATGGATTGCTTCGCTTCGCTCGCAATGACGGATGCGACTACCCCGTCCCCTGATCGAACGCCTTGCGCAGCGCGACGTAGCCCGCCTGCTGCTGGCTCCAGTTGCGGCCGCCGGTCATGGCGCCGTCGACGACGAGGTCATGGCCGTTGATGAAGCTCGATTCGTCGCTCGCCAGGAACACCGCGGCATGCGCGATGTCGTCGGGCAGGCCCGCGCGCGGGATCGGCTGCGCCGCCTTGTAGACCTCGCGCATGACAGCCGGGGTCTGCTCGGCGGCTTCGGTCGACAGCCCCAACGCCTTGCCGAAAATGCCGGTGGCGATCGCGCCGGGCGAGATCGAGTTGACGCGGATGCCGGACTCGCCGAGCTCCATCGCCACGCATTTGGTGAAATGAATCACCGCGGCCTTCGCGGCGCCGTAGACCATCGACGACGAGAAGCCGGCGAGCCGGCCGGCGATGCTGCCATTGTTGATGATGCTGCCGGAGCCCTGTTGGCGCATGATGGGCGCAACATGCTTCATGCCGAGCATGACGCTGCGTACTAGGGTTGCCATCGCGGCGTCGAACCGCTCGACGTCGAGGCCCTCGATGCCGCCGGTCTGCGCCGGGCCGCCGGCGTTGTTGAACAGGCAGTCGATCCGGCCGAATTTCTCCGCCGCAAGCGCGATCAGCGCCTGCATCTGCTGCTCGACCGTGACGTCGGTCTGGCGAAAGATGCAGTTGCCGCCGAGCCGGCGCGCCAGTGCCTCGCCCTCCGGCGCGCGGCGCCCGGCGACCACGATCCTCGCGCCCTCCGCGACAAAGACCTCGGCCGTGCGCAACCCGATGCCGCTGGTCGCCCCGGTGATCACCGCAACCTTGCCATCCAGCCGTCCCATGCGATCCCCCAACTGACGTTTGATGTTGCGGATATTCCCCAGCCGCTCCTGACAACGCAAGCGCAGGTGCGGTTAACGGCCGGCGAGGTCCGCCTGTGGCCAGAAGGCCACAACTGCGGTTTTTCGGTCGCAGCGGCCTTATTTTGGATCGCCTGTTCACGTGAACTGAAACGACCGATGGCGAGATGGATCGACGATTTCAGGGCGAGTTGGCGGGGCGATGCGCAGCCGTCGTTGCTGCTTGCGGTCGCGTTCGCCGTGTTCTGTCTCGTTTTGGCCACGGCCGCGCGCTTCGGGCTCGCCCAGATCAGGCCGGACGTGTTCTTCACGCCCTATTTCCCGGCGGTGTTCTTCGCGACCGCCCTTGGCGGCTTCCGGATCGGGATCGCCACCGCGCTGGCCAGCGGCCTGCTCGGCGTCCTGCTCAATTTCAGCGGCGCGCACGCCGATCCGGCGCGCTTTGCGCTGCTGATGATCTTCTGGGTGGTGTGCGGCATCGCGATCTGGGGGGTGGAGCACTACCGTTCCCTGGTCGCGCAGCAGCGCGAGGTTTCCAAGCGGCTGATCGAGGAGGAACAGTACCGCAAGATCGTGGTCGATGAATTGCAGCACCGGCTGAAGAACAAATCCTCGACCATTCATGCCGTGCTGCATCAGGCGCTGCAGGACCGGCCCGACGTCTGGCAGCGCATCGACCATCGCATCCGCGCGCTCGCGGCGACCGACGATCTGATCGCGCGGGTCGACGGCTATGGCTGCGATATCAAGGATTTGCTGCGCTCGGAGCTCGGGCCCTACGGCCATGTGCGGTTCAATCTCAATGGCGAGCAATTGTTCCTGCCCGCCAAGCTCGCCGTCTCGCTGGCGCTGATCTTCCATGAGCTCGCAACCAACGCCGGAAAATACGGCGCCTTCTCCTCGCCGCGCGGATTTCTGCAGGTGTCATGGACGGTGGACGATGGGCGTCTCAACGTGATCTGGGACGAAACCGAGGGACCGGTGGTCGAGGTCATCGGCGAAGCCGGCTTCGGCACCAAGCTGTTGAAGTCGGCGCTGCGGCCGTTCGACGGCAAGACCGAGATCAGTTACCTGAAGACCGGTGTTCACTGCATCATGCAGTGCAATCTGCCCAACTGTTGATAAGTCTGCTTTTCGGTACACGCGCTTTATTTGCGCGTGCCGATGCAACCGCGCGCGCCGCAATCGCTTTCACCGGCGGCCGATGCCGATATTGATACTCTGTTAATGACGATTGCCGCGACGGCTTGCGAAAGCAGCCCGGGTCTCTTTCTGTCACGGCATTTCGCAAGTCCGCTTAACCAAAACTACAACGGACTTTGCCAAGGTCGGCGCATGCATAGTTTCACCAAAAACGATTTTCAGGCGGGCACGGCAGCGACCGGGCAAGACGACATTTCCAGCTATGAATTGCACATCCTGCGCGATCTTCTCCAACTGCTGCCGGCCGGCGTGACCGTCCAGGACGAGCAGGGCCAGTTCATCCTGGTGAACGAAGCGGCAGCGAGCCAGTTGCAGTTGGCGGCCGGCGCGAGCGAGCCATCGCCGGTCGACGAACGCCACGCCGCCAATTTGGAGCTCTTGCGCAGCGGCCGTCCGGTGGTGCTCGAGGAAGTCCTCGCCCGCGGCGCATCCAAATACGTGTTCCTCACCGCGCACCGGCCGGTCCAGATCGCCGGGCGCAATCTCCTGATCTCGACCTCGACCGACATCAGCGAGCAGAAGGCGTTCGAAGACGAGCTGTTCCGCTCGGCCTATTACGATGAACTGACCGGCCTGCCGACCCGGCGGGTGATCGAGCATCGCGTCAACGGCCTGATCCGCGACTCCGCGCAGAGCCATTTCGCGCTCGCCTTCCTCGACGTCGACAACTTCAAGCACATCAACGACTATTACGGCCACGCGATCGGCGATGCGCTGCTGGTCGAGCTGTCCAAGCGGCTCGGCCACGCGCTGCGCGAGACCGATATCCTGTCACGGATCTCCGGCGACGAATTCCTGCTGCTGCTGAACCCGATCAGCGGCAACGACGAGGTCGCCGAATTCATCCACGTCATGCAGGAACGGCTGAAGGCGCCGTTCTTCATCGAGGACTCCGAGATCTTCGCCTCGACCTCGATCGGCGTCAGCCTCCACCCCATGCATGGCAGGAGCTACGAGGCGCTGCGCCAGAACGCCGACATCGCGATGTACCGCGTCAAGAACAACGGCAAGGGCGCGACCGCGTTCTTCGACAACAGCATGGAGCGCGAGGCGCTGGCGCGGATGAAGATCGAGCAGTCGTTGCGGCTGGCGATCCTGGAAAAGCGCTTCTGCTGCGCATTCCAGCCCAAGGTCGATATCCGTACCCAGGAGATCAAGGGCATCGAGGCGCTGGTGCGGCTGCGCGACGACGAGGGCGTGATCCAGGCGCCGGGCACCTTCATCAACCTCGCCGTGGAGCTCGGCCTGATCGACGAGCTGACGTTTCTGGTGCTGGCGGAGATCGTCAAGTCAATCGACCTGATCAATGACACGTTCGGCCCCACGGCGACGATCAGCATCAATGTCGCCGCCAAGCAGGCCGGCAACGTCGAATTCATGCGCGGCTTCGCGCGCGCGCTCGAGGAGACCGGCTTCCCGAAACGCTTCATGATCGAGGTGACCGAGGACGCGTTCGTGACCCGATCGCATTTCCAGGACCAGATCCTGCCGATCCTGCGCGGCATCGGCGTCGGCATCTCGATCGACGATTTCGGCATCGGCTATTCGTCGCTGTCGGCGCTCGCCGACATCACCGCCGACGAGATCAAGATCGATCGCTCCTTCATCACCGACATCCATAAGCGGCCGCGCAGCCAGGGCATCCTGCGCGCGATCGAATCGCTGAGCGAGGCGCTCGGCATGACCGTGATCGCCGAGGGCATCGAATCCTACGAGGAGCTCACCTATCTGCAGGCGGCGACCAAGATCCGCTACGCCCAGGGCTTTTACTTCGCCAAGCCGATCTTCCTCGAGGACCTGAAGCCGGCGACGCCGGTCGCCAGCGAGACCCGCGCCAGCATGGCGGCGCGCCCGGCCCAGGAAGGCCGGCAGAGCTACTCGCGCGCCAGCGGTTTCAGGCGGTAAAGACCACTTCGTTTCAAGCAGGCGATGGCTGGTTGTCGCTTCACCTCGCCCCGCCTGCGGGGAGAGGTCGGAACGCATCGTCAGATGCGTTCCGGGTGGGGGGGTACAAGTCTCACCTCGGTCGGAACTCGTGGAGACAGCCCCTCACCCCGGCCCTCTCTCCGTAAGAACGGGGAGAGGGAGAAGGTCGAGCTACTTCTCCAGCACCGGCAACGGCGGCACGCTGTCATTGGCGGAGCCAGCCTGCATCGTGATCAGGGTCATCGAGACCAAGTCGTAGTAGCCCATGATGCCGATGATATCCATGATGCCGCGCTCGCCGAATTTCTCCTGCGCCGCCTTGTAGACGGCGTCGCTGACCTTCCTGTCGCGATAAAGCGCAATGCCGAGATCGTAGAGCGCAGCCTCGTCGTCCTTCATGCCGTCGGGCCGCGTGCCCTTGGCGATGCCGTCTGCGATCTTCGGATCGAGCCCGCCCTTCATCGCCAGCGGATAGTGCGCGGACCATTCATATTGCGCGGTCCAGTGCCGCGCCGTGATCAGGATCGCCATTTCGCTCAGCCGCGCCGGCAGCGAGGTATTCCAGCGCAGATAGTCCGACAGGTTCGACAGCTTCGGCGCCAGATCGGGGTTGCGGATATAGGCGCGGTAGGGCGGCACGGTGAACCTGGCGTTGCGCGGCGGCGCGCTGATCAGGTCGGCCCAGGACCTTTGCGGTGGCGACAGTTCCTCGGCCTTGAGCGGCGCGAACCGCACGGCGTCCTCGGCTCGCGCAGCGGCCGGCGCGGTCAACGCCAGCACTGCCAGAACGCCCGCCCCAAGTAATTTTCTCACTGTTGCTCTCCCTTTCCGATGCAGGCTTCTCGTCGTCCTGCACAGCCGCGCGAGCTTAGAGCGTTTTCGAGCGAAGTGGACCCGGTTCGCGTGAAGAAAACGCGTCAAAACAAGAATCTAGAGCTTCGGTTCTGATTCAATCAGAACCGAAGCTCTAGTCGCGATCAAAAGAGATGCAACGCGGCGAGCGCGCGTTTGCGCCGCACCTACCGCCACGCCCGACATCAGCCTATATTGAGGCCGTCCGAAGCGGCGCGAAGGTGTCAGCCATGCAGCCTGTATCTATCCTCCTGAACATCCTCTGGATCCTGATCGGCGGCGCCTGGATGGCGTTCGGCTGGCTGATAGCCGCGGTGATCATGGCTGTCACCATCATCGGGCTGCCCTGGGCGCGCGCCGCCTTCAACATCGCGGTCTACACGCTACTGCCGTTCGGCTCGCGTGCGGTACGCCGCGATGAAGTCACCGGCATGTCCGATATCGGAACCGGACCGCTCGGCGTGATCGGCAATCTGATCTGGTTCATCCTGGCCGGCTGGTGGCTTGCGATCGGCCATCTGATCACCGCGATCCTGCTCGCGGTGACCATCATCGGCATCCCCTTCGCCTGGGCGCACCTCAAGCTCGCCGGCATCGCGCTGTGGCCGATCGGCAAGGTGATCGTACCGGCGTAAGGCGACCACATCGCGATCAGCGGGCTTTCGCGCGAACTCTAGCGCGCGGCCTCGCAGCCGGGGATGTCGAACACCGCGGTGAGGCCGCAGGGTGAGTTGAGCATCTTGCCGCCCTCGTGGCCGACGCCGGGCACATCCCACACGCTGTGGTTCGGCGTACCGTTGTCGCGGGCCTGCATCGCCGCGACATAGGAATGGCCGCGCGCGTAGCGATACGGCCCTTCGGCTTCCGCCATGCAGGATTTGTCGAGCGCGGGATGATTGGGGTTGGTGTCGAGCGTTCCCAGGAGATAGATCACGCGGCGCGCGACATAGGCCTGCTCCAGCGCGGCCGGGGTCGGCTCGGCGAGATAGGGCGGGCGATCGTCCATGCCGAACTTCCAGCTGTTGTAGCCTTCACACTTCGCCACGATCGTAGGCTCCGGCCGCTCCTTGGTGAAATAGGCGTAGGAGGAAGGATTGGCGACGACGTAGCGCACGCCGATGCCCTCGCGCAGCAGCACCTGACCGCCCTTCACCGCGATCGCATAGCGCTGCACCACCTGGCCGCCGCCGGAATGGCCGAACACGACGACCTGCTTCAGGCTCGGAAACAGCTTGCGGTCGCCGAGCCTGGCCAGGATCGCATCGAGCGCCTCGAACGAGCTCGCCGGGTTCGGCGCGACCGCGGGCTCGCCGCCCTGCCAGCCATAGAGGCTCCAGCGCAGCGTTTCCGCCGGCAGCTTGAACGCCTCGACATCGGGCTCGATCAGGAATTGCGGCGCGATCATCAGCGTGCTCTTGCCGACATCGCCGGCCGCGGCCTGCGCGCTGAGCGCCGCGCGGAAATAATCGTCGGCGTTGCGCAGCACCCCGTGCAGCACCAGCACCGCGCGGGTGACGTCCGGCAGCGGATTGGACCAGTCGGCCGAGAGGTAGACGGGAAACGTCGCGCTGCCGACGGCAATGCGTCCGCTGGCGATCTCCTTCACCGGCTTCTTGTCACGGTCGATCTGCTCCTGCGTTGCCGACGCGATCGGCGCGTGAACGGTCGCGATGAGCAGTGTCAACGCCGCAAGCCAGGCTCGGTGATGCATGGTTCAGTCTCCATTAATGCCGCGAGGCACGATGCAATCCGGCTGGATCATGGCGCGTCGGGCGCCGATTCACCCATGAATTTTCGGAAAGCTTCCGGATACACCTCACGCCGCGAGCCGTCCGCGATTGTTCGCGGCGAGGATCGGGCGGATCAGGCGGCCGAACCGCTCGGCCTCTTCGTCGTGCAGATAGCCGGACAGGCAGAAAGAGTGGCAGCCAGCGTCGATGAACTGCTGCAAGGTCGCGGCGCATTGCTCGGGGTTACCGACAACCGCAATGCCGGCGCCGGGCCGCACCTTGGTGATCCCGGTCCACAGGTGCGGCATCAGGAGGTCGCCATAGTCGCGCGCGAGCTGCTGCACCCGCTGGTTGGCCTCGGACCTGACATAGAGCGTCTTCATCTCTTGCTTCTGCCGCTCGGTGGCATGGCGCACCAGCTGGTCGGCCGCCTCCCAGGCATCCGCCTCGTTCTCGCGGCAGATCACCTGCAGCCGCATGCCGAAGCCGATCGCGTCCTCGCGGTCATGCGCCCGCGCCATCTGCCTGATCTCGGCGATATTCTCCGCGATACGCTCCGGCAGATCGCCCCAGAACAGATGGACGTCGGAATGCTTCGCCGACACCTCCCAGGCCTGCCGCGAGCCGCCGCCGAGATAGAATCTTGGAAACGGCTGCTGCAGCGGACGCGGCCGGATATGCGCGCCCGAGATGGTGTGAAACTTGCCCTGGAAGTTGACCGGCCCGCGCGTCGTCCACAGCGCTTTCAGGATCGAGACCTCTTCCTCCATCAGCGCGTAGCGCTCCTCCTTGGCGTAGCGCACGCCTTCGGCCTCGACCTCGCTCTCGTTCTGGCCGGCGATCAGGTTGATGCAGATCCGCCCGCCCGACATCTGGTCGAAGGTCGAGATCATCTTGGCCATCAGCACCGGGTTGATATAGCCGGGCCTTGCCGCAATCAGCGGCTTGATCCGCGCCGAGCGTGCCGCCATGAAGGCGCCGGATATCCAGGCCTCCCAGCACACCGAGCCGACCGGGATCAGGAGATATTCAAACCCGGCATCCTCGGCCGCCTTGACGACGCGGTCGCAGAGTTCCGGCGACCCCGCGACCTGCGCCTCCATCAGCCCATAGGCCGTGGTGTCGCCATGCGTGGGCAGATACCAGCCGAATTCCAGCGGACGCATGGGCACCCCCCTCGAAAGACGGCCTTTTTCCTCTAGAGCCCCCTTCCGCTCCGATTGCATCGGATCGGGGCTCTAGATTCTCGTTTGACGCGTTTTCTTCACGCGAACCGGTACCCACTTCGCTCGAAAACGCTCTGGCCTGTCATATTGGCGCAGGCAGTTTACAGCCCTTGACCGGCCGGACAACGCCGTTGCCGACACCGAGCCAATCAGCTAAATGGTGGCCGGTACGCACCCGTAGCTCAGCTGGATAGAGCGTTGCCCTCCGAAGGCAAAGGTCACACGTTCGAATCGTGTCGGGTGCGCCAGCGTTTCTCTTGATCTACCAACGTTTTAGAGCGTTGGTGGTAGCTCCTCAAAAGCTCCTCGGACCAGCCGGTCACAACCGGGTCACACGAGAGGAGCTTTTCACGTGGCAAGCCTACGATTGAGAAACGGGAAGTGGCAGGTCCAAGTCAGACGACACGGACACTCGACACGAGCCCAATCGTTTCAATCCAAATCCGATGCACAACGATGGGCACGGCAAATCGAAGCCGAGCTAGATCGCACGTTGATCCCGAACGACGTGCGGACCCTCAATACAACCACAGTTGCGCAAGTCCTTACGCGCTATCGGGACACCGTCACCAACGAGAAGCGTGGGCTGGTTCCAGAGCGCAAGCGGATCGAAGTGTTCCTTCGCCAACGATGGAGCACACTGCCACTTGCAAAGATCGATGCTGCACTCTTCAGCCGATACCGTGACGCACGACTTAAGCAGGTACGACCCGGCACAGTCATACGGGAGCTAGGACTACTACGATCCATCTTCGAGATGGTGCGCCGAGAATGGGGCTACGCCACATTCCAAAACCCACTGGCGGCACTTAGAAAGCCCAAGACACCGGAGGGGCGCGACCGGAGGTTAAGGGCCGGTGAGCTACAGGCGCTTACCCAGGCGTGCAGTGTCGTCAACGGCACGTGGCTCTTGCATGGCTTCCACCTCGCAATCGAGACAGGTCTAAGGCGCGGTGAGCTACTGGGCATCCGATGGCAGGACGTGAACTTCGATACTGCCGTTCTGTACGTGCCTTTCACCAAGACGGACAAAGCCCGCACAATACCGCTCACTGATCGAGCCGTGGACATACTGAAGGAGCGTAAGGCGGCATCCACTACAGATGCCGAATACGCATTTCCGGTTGGGGCCAATGCTTTCCGCCTTGCATGGGAACGCTGCAAGCGGCGTGCGGAGCGAGCCGGGAGCTTCGGCGTACGAGAGCTACGCTTTCACGATCTACGGCACGAAGCTATCAGCAGGTTCTTCGAGTTAGGACTGAACACTGCCGAGGTCGCATCAATCAGCGGGCATCGCGATTTGCGGATGCTGTTTCGCTACACGCACTTGACGCCTGAATATCTCGGCGCAAAGCTTCGCGCGAACAAAAGCGCGCCTGGCACAGAGCGCGACGACAAGTCCGCTCAATCGCCCCGTAAACCTAAAGGGAAACAACCAGAGGCGCGCAACGATCTCGATCCGATGCCGGTGAATGCAGATCGATTGATAGGAGGCCCCAAACATGCCAGCGCTCACGTTAAAGGAAGCAGCCGCCGAACTGCGCATCAGCTACCGGCGGCTCCAAGACATTGTAAAGCGTCACCCCTTTTATTACCCAAACGGCAATCGCAAACTATTCACGGAAGAGAACCTGTCGTTGATACGAAGCGCGCTTTTAGAAGAGAAGCTAAACAGTGAACGGCCGCGCAAGACCACCGTCGTTGCGGAACCTTCGGGGGCAATGGCGCTCAAGAAGGTGCTGGCATTTCTGGCGGCCAATAAGCGACAAGCGAGACCAAAAAGACGCAATGCCTCTAGGTTACGCCCAAGAAGCCGAGAGCTACCTGACGAGTAAATCCATTACCTCCCTTTTAGGAAGAACCGACCTCGTCCCGGATTGGCCGGATAATACGACAATTCCCCCATAAGATAGTCCTATAGGGAAACCTGTCGGATTTTCCCTGCGCGACCCAAGGGCCTGCCGTTCGCAAGAACGGTGGGCCTTTTCTCATTCTACAAACCGAAAACAGAACTGCGAGAACATGAAATCTCACTTCATCGAAAGCATGACCCAACTCTTCCGATCGCGTCCGTGTCCGAAGGGATTGATCGAAGGCTGGCACCAATTGGAGCAGGCGGTAGCTACTGCTGTTGATCAACGCAAGTGGCAAATCATCCAGTGGCCAACGGGTACCGGAAAGACAGAAGCTCTTACAGGCCTCTGTGCAGGGCCTGGACTTGAGTGCCACCCCGCTGCACTGATCGTCACCAAGTTCACCGAGGAAGCCAGCACGGTTGCGATCCGGATCAATGATAGAGCCGGATTGCATATAGCTTTGGCAGCACATGGGAAAGCTCCAGCGACGATACAAGCGATGACCGAGAGTCCCGTGTTGGTTACGGCGTTCTTCATGACCCTGTTTATCGCGAAAGGTATGCGCAGAATCTCAAGCGCGAATTTCCCCGCATTCCGTTTTATGCTGACTTCTGGAAATGGGCGGAATGGGGAGAGAAGCTGATAGCAATGCACGTCGGCTACGAAACTGTGAAGCCATGGAAGCTGAAACGTGTAGAAGCCGCTGACGCGAAGTCCACAAAGGCTGACAGTTCGCCGAAGCCTGCACTCAAGGTGGACCGAGACAACGGCATCATTGCACTGGATTCTGAGACGAAACTGACCGCGATTCCAGATGAGGCGTGGGCTTATCAACTCGCAAATCGATCGGCGCTAGAGTGGATACTCGACCAATACAAAGAATGGACGCCAAAGGATGCAACCATTCGCGATAAGTTCAACACCTATCGGTTTGCTGATCACAAAGAGAAGGTCATCGATCTCCTTATGCGGGTCACGCGCGTGAGCGTCGAGACGATGCGAATCGTTGACGCGATGAAAGTAGAGAAAAGGTAGAATATTTCAGTAGCTGACATGGCCAGGGCTCGCGTTGCACGTCCCGATGGTCGTCGGCAAACTTTGCAGGGAACTGCGTGGAGGTGGGATGACGAGACGGAAGCGGTCGGCACTGTCTAGTCCAATTGTTGGAATTGTTTTGCTGAGCAGTTGGTTTGCTCTAACGCAGGCCGCGGCGCAAACGAAGGATGCGGCTTCATTTGATCGCCATCTTCGTTCCCTTGCTGAGAAAGGAGATGTCGATTCCCAGTACAAGCTTGGGACCGCGTACGATGGAGGGCTTGGCGTTGCAAAAAACTATACTGAGGCGTTTAAATGGTTTCGCCTCGCCGCGGAACAGGGCCATGCCCATTCGCAGTTTCGAGTTGGAGACATGTATATGTCCGGCGATGGCGTCGCCAAGAACGATGGCGAGGCGGTGAAGTGGTTTCGCAGGGCCGCTGAACAGGGGCTAGCTAATGCTCAGGGTATGCTCGGAATAATGTACGCGAAAGGACAATCCGTTCCGCAGGACTACGTGCTTGCATATATGTGGCTCCATTTGGCGACCGAAGGCAATCAAAGAGCCGCGCAATTTCGAGATGCCGTTGGGCAAAGCATGACTGCCGCTCAGGTCGCCGAGGCGCAGAAGCGAGCACGGGAATGGAAAGCATTGAAGGGGCGATAACGGGTTTGAGCTGCTAGGCAGTGGCTTGTGGTACCGCGACACTTCATGGGGAGCCGGCGTGAGTGAGCATTGGCGAGAAGTGCCGCGCTTGATAACGCAACTCTACGAACTAACGGACGAGTTGGAAGAGCGTTCGGGTGCAAGTTCACTCCCGATGGGCACCTCATGGGTAGCCTCGGCGAAGCGATGGCGGTGTACATGTACGATTTGGTGCTCGCCGATCCGTCGCTTGAGACCCATGATGCTGAGACGAAGGACGGCAGGACGCTGGTGCAGATCAAATTCACGGCAGGAAAGTCCGGTTACGGCATCTATTCTAAGCCCCAACATCTCATCGCGTTGCAACTTGTCGGCCGCCAAGAAGTAGTTGAGGTATTCAACGGCCCTGGCGAGATCGCCTGGAAGTGCGCCAGCGTCAAGCCGTCAAAGAACGGTCAGCATTCGATGGCGATGGGGCGACTGCGGGCTCTCAATGCTGAGGTCGCCAATCATGAACGTATACCGCGAATGCGCAATCTCAACTTGGTTCGACGCTAAGCTCAACTGGCAAGTCAAGGATTGAGGGCATCAGGCGATTGGTCTGAAATTGACCGAATGCCGACGTGCATTCACGTCGCCTTCTATTTTTCCTTTCGAATGCCACCTTGCGAACGCCTAAACTCCCGGTCAGGATCGCCCGAGAAGCCCGCTGAAAGCCGGCGGCTACGAGCCCAAATACGCATGCGCAGGTAGATTCGGCTACGGAACAAGGCTATATACCTCAGCGAGTATGGTCCAATTTATTCCCGCCCTTCTCTCTTTCAAGAGTATTGTCGTGACACCAAAGCCCAGGGGCCGCTCTATACGGATGTTCCTCGCCGACGGAACGCCCACCGGATTGATCATCGCTGAAATCGTCAACTGGACTGGAAAGGCACTCGTGGTCCCACGGCCTGCCTTCGCTGGCTTTCTCAAGAGAGAGGAGGCTCAGAGTGCCGGTGTCTATATTCTAACCGGCCCCGATCCCGACGATCCCTTCCGTCAACTTCTCTACGTGGGACAGAGCGAGACGGTGGGACGTCGGCTTGTCGAACACGACAGCGACCCCAAGAAAGATTTCTTCGACCGAGCTATTGTCTTTGTGAGCAAGGATGAGAATCTCACAAACGCTCATGCTCGGTTCTTAGAGCGTCATCTAACGGGTAGAATAAAAGCCGCGGGTCGTTCAACTCCCACGAACACGAACAATCCTGGTGGCGCCGCGTTGCCCGAGGCAGACGTGGCTGACATGGAGTATTTTCTCGATCAGATAGAGATTGTCCTGCCGGTATTAGGTCTGGATGTGCTCAGACCAGTTGCAACATTGCGAGCGACGAATCCGAAGCCTGGCTCTGCAATGCCTGCGCTCGATTCGACCAATTCGAGCCCAACGTTTGAGTTGAAAGTCGGCCCCACGCTAGCGAAGGCCGTAGAGCTAGACGGCGACTTCATTGTTAAAAATGGTTCTGTTGCAAGAGACAGCGAAGCAGGTTCTCTCAATGACGGGTATCGATCATTGAGAATGAAACTGAAAACTGACGGGGCATTGGTGCAAGGAGAGAATCAAACGCTGATATTTACACGAGACGTGGCGTTCACCAGCCCATCTGCTGCAGCCTCAGTTGTTTACGGCGCTTCGATGAGCGGGCCTGCGAATTGGAAACTAGCAGGCACAGACAGGACCTACGGCTAGTTTCGGCAAGCCGCCTTGAAAGAAGCGGAGGCCGAAGGCGAGCGGCTTTCAACCGGCTCTCAATCGGACGGGACGACGACACAGCCGGCCGACTCTCAAGGTGCCCCTTGAGGCAGCATCGATCTTACTGCTTCTGCACGAGGCCGGGACTTCCGCATAAGGCACGCCCCATCTTTGCTAGGCAATCGTCAGAAGGCATTCCCCGACCGAGAAACTAGCTAAGTCCTCACATATGGGCGGCATCATACGTCGTGTATCCGCACTCAAGTCCGTATCGAAGGAAAACTGCATGGGACTGTTCGACAAGCTCTTTGGCATCGGGCGGAACAATCAGTCCGCCCCCGCGAAGCGGGAATCGCTCTCAAGAGGGGGACGAGCGGAGTTCATATCGCCAAGTGATGGCTCGATAGTCCGCTCAGAACACACTGCATGGACGATGATTACTCATCCGCATCTCGAAATAGTTAGGACATACCAATTTGAGGGGCTTCCTCCTCCAAACGAGCATCGGAAGATCGAAATCCGCTGCCGACAAACCAAACCTGTCGGAAATGAATCGGCGAAGCCGCTGATCTACTTCGTTGTGCAACCTCGAATGGGAGACGGAGGAGGCTTTCTGGCTGCCAACTTTGCCCCGCACGATTCAGTCAAGCAATACACGGCCATTATTCTTAGGGTCGAGGCAACTGCTACCGCAAACCAACTGTATGTTCTTCATGAGCATACGGATCAATGCTTGGATGTGTTGTTTGCGGGTAAGCCTATCGCAGTCCAGTTGATGTCACAGGCGGGAGTGTTTGCATCGTTTCTGCTCGAAAACGACCGCAGCTTTCGCGACGTGTATACAGGTACGCGAAGCCTTTGAGCACGCATATTCTTCATTAACTTTGCACTTCTGCAATTCCATCTTAGGGCGAGGAGAGAGCAATGGGGGCAATCAAGGGGCTGCTGGCGTCGCTGACCAGTTCGGCGTTCGGTATAATTTTCCTGGCGGCGGGGACACTGGGCTGGGCTTACTGGATGTGGATGTCCATTATCCTCGGCAAGTTCGGAATGTTTTTCTTCGGGATTTTGGGACCGTTCGCACTAGTTGCAGGCTTCCTTGGTCTCTGGTCATTCTTCTTTGGCATACCACATTGGCTGCTGTGACGCGATCGTCGGCTGTAGTCCTTTCGTTCCTTCTAAGGTTTGGAACAGACAAAAACAGAAACGTTCTCTTGCCGATCGGTGCTCGCGGTGCGGCGCACATCGACGCTGTGACTGGGCGCAACTATACATCTCGGTCTTATCTACTGCACGCCGTCATGATGCAGGCCTAGTCCGATTGCGAGTAGCTTTCAACGTGATGCCGGAATGTCCACCCGCATTCCCGCATTGTGGTCCACGACGTAAAGGGGCACGCAGGGGAAATGCGAATACATTCTGTAGGCTGGGCTTTTTTTGGCTTGGCGCTCTTGTTGGCTGGCTACGTACTTAACCGTGGCATCCTTGTGGGTTCCCACGTGACTGCAGAACATTGGCCGCCCGAGAACCCAGGAGCGTACCTGTATTACAATCGGTGCAATTACCTGCATCTAGGCGGCGTGCATTCCGTGAAGCTAGGCGCGAAAGAAAAGGTGGAGGCGGAGAGCTTCGTTTGCCAGATGTTCGATGACGGTTTCCCTCCGGCCAGTATCGCCAGAGACGCCGGCTAAGTGGCCTTCCGGCTACTGGCTAGAAAGGACGGGAGCGAATGGTGGTGCTGTATATTTGGAGCGTATCAGACGAGAGGACCGTCGATGGAGAGGAAGTATTTCTCCTGCCCAGAGGGAGACGAGTGCAACGCACCGGACTGCAAGGCGACGTACTGTGTGCGCCAAGCGAAGCGGCTTGCTGCCCAGCGGAACTCCGCAGAGAACTCCGGAGATAAAAAACCTTTGGTACAATGCCACGGATGCCGCCCGTCGTATCATTGCGCCGCTCATCGCCAAGTATAGGAGCAGGAGCAACCTGTAGGGTGCGCCAGTTTTAACGCACAGGCGGACTCGGCTGCGGGCCGGGACAACGCGCTAGGCTCGTCCGTCTGCCTCGCTTTCCTCAAGGGCGATCTTCATGAACTCATCGGGCTTGAAAGCAACGTCCCCGACCGTCTTTGCCTCGAACAGCGGGGCACGTGCGGCTGCTCTGAATAGGGCCTCGTTGACCATGTGGCCGCCGTCTTCCGCGATGGCATACGTCCAAGGCTTTCCTTCCCCATCGCCTATTAGCTTGGCTAGTGCGCGGAGCCTGTAGTCGAGGGCGATGATTACGTCCGGCTTCTGTTCTTTGTGCAGAGCCGCTATCAGCGACATGGACGGGTCTCCTGGACCTAGCCGCTCGCGATCCGCGATTACGGCCTCGTGGCCCCTTATGAGCACATCGAAAGGGACCGCCGGAATGGGCTTGAGCTTCCTCGGCATGACCATCAGTACAAGAAGCGGGAAAAGATCAGCATGGCTACGAGTACGATTGCAGCAAGGATACCCAATCCTTTACCGTCGAACTCGAAGAACGGGCCTTTGAAGCGCAGTTGGTGATCGGACATAGGCGCAACTCTCCTTATGAAAAAAGTGGAGTTGCCCTTCGGGCTTAGTGGTCCTCTTCGTGAGTCGGGTCAAGGGGCGTCATGGGAAACCGGCCCGAATCACCCAAAGATGTGCAGGAGAAAGATTTCTCCTGATAACCGGGCGACTGCGCCAAGTTTAGATGCCAGAAATGACGGATTTTTTTGTGGGGGAATCCAAGATCAACCGCACGCGAGTTCCCCCCGTGCCGCTCCGACTGGTTCGGCGCAACGGTCACAACTCGGTCACAGCGGTCACACCAAATCGCTCGGCTTGGACTTGACCTTAAGGGGGGTACCACCCTAGCTTACTTCACAGATTGGCTGTGTTTTAAGGGACTTAGAGACAAGCACGTCAGAGAAGCCAACCGGCGCAAACCAGATCGAGTTGCCCTCCGAAGGCAAAGGTCACACGTTCGAATCGTGTCGGGTGCGCCACTTCGATTTTTCGTCCGCTTCGATGTCCGGCCATGGTGCCGGCCGATCTGCCGGTTTCCAGCAGACCGGCCTCGCCTCAATGATGAGCCGACACGCTCTTCATGCATTGGGACATGAGATCGGCACCGGCAAAGTGGCCGATATCCCCCAGGCTGACCATGCCGACCATCCGTTTGCTCTTGTTGATGACAGGCAGCCTGCGGATCTTCAGCGTCTCCATGTGATGCACCGCTTTCGCCAGATCGTCGTCTTCCCGGCAGCAGTGGATGCCTTCGGTCATCACATCGCGCGCTGTGGTGCGCGCAGAGTTGAAGCTCTTGCTCGCAAGACCTTTGCAGACGAGGTCGCGATCCGTCACCATTCCGATCAGACGATCGTCTTGTCCGACCGGAATGCAGCCGACGTCGTGCCCTTGCATCAATTTTGCGATTTCAGTGATCGGGGTATCTGGGCTGACCCAATCGACGCCCTTGTGCATCACGTCCTTGACCTTCATGGAGGACCTCCCTTGCAAGGCAGCAGCCCCTCGCTTGCAACTATACAGCAGATCGGGCGTGACCGCATGTGTGCTGCGCCCTGGTCAGCGCGCAGCGACAGGTGCTCCGGCTATCACGCCCTCAGTCGTGCGTACTGAAGCGGCCGTGCAGGCAGCCGGCGGTCAAGCGCGCGAATTGCGCACGACCGAGGTGAAGCAACGTCTCATGATCGCCGGCTTCGATATAGATCTCGGGCTGCATCTGGATGCTGTCATCAACGATAACGTCGAGTCCATAGCAGATGCCGGCAGCGGGAACCGCCCCATGCGCACAGTCCGCGAACAGTCGATCGATCTCGCTTTCAGCGGCCATCGCAACATCATCACCGAAGCCCGCCCTCAGATCCGCCAGCCTGAGGTGATGCGATGCCGGCAGCACGGCGAGCAGGTAGCCGCCATTGCGACGCAACACAATGGCCTTGGCCAGGCGATCACCCGGGACGTGACATGCCTGGGCGGTCAGGGCTGACGACATCGTCAGCACATGCGGGATTTCGTCGTACGCGATGTTTTCCGCTGCGAGATATTTGTGCAGTGTGGGAGAAATGGTCATGGCGTCACCTCCGGTGCGACATGCAACCATCCAGCGTGGTCCCTGCCCGCCGCACGATGAGCGGCTGCGTGGTTCTCGAGGCAAAATATATGTCCTGCTGCAGGACACCGCAATGCGATCCCTAATTTGGACGCCGCGCCAGGCTCAAATTCCGGGCCTTGTCCAGATTGCGGGCCTCTGCCAGCGCGGCCGCGCTCGGCAAGAGGGCCGACGCGAGGTCGGTCTCGGTGAAATCGGCGCCGGCGAGATTGGCGCCCGATAGATCGGCTCCCGCAAGGTCAGCCTTGCTGAGGTTGCAGTTCGCCAAATTGGCGTTCTGCAACTGCGCGAATTCGAGATCAGCGCGCGCAAGATTGGCGCCGCTCAGATCCGCATTCCGGAGATCGGCGGATTTGAGCACGCCACGCATCAGACCCATCGATTGGTTGCGCATATCGGCGCTCAAATCCGCGTCCGCGAGTTTGGCCCCGATCAGGCTGGCACCGGATAGATCGCCGGTGATGCGAGCGCCGCTCAAATCGGCGCCGCCAAGCTTGGCGCGCTGCATCTGCGTGCCGAGCAGCGATGCCTTAACGAGGGACGCCCCCGTCAGATCTGCGTCGATGAGCCAAGCCTGGTTCAGTATGGCCCGATCGAAGCGCGCGGCTTTCAGATTGGTTCGGTTGAGCTTGACGAGATGAAGGTTGCCACCGGAGAAGTCGAGGCCCGAGAGATCGAGGTGCGACAGCCGCTTGCCTTCCAAATCTGCGCTGCGTCGGTCCCCTTGATGCACGGCCTTGAGGAGCGCGTCGACCTCGGCGCGCGTCATCTCCGACGTCGTCATCTCGGGACTGTCGAGGTCGACGCTACGCAACATGTCCTGTGACGTGGCGGCAATCGGATCAACGAGCAGCGCCGCCATCGATACAAAGGCAAATGCGAGACGAAACCGCATCGCCGTCTTTCCGCTTTTGAGGTATCGCCTCTCTTCGCGCCGGCCACGCCGTGGAGATGCGCTTCCGGCGTTCCGAGTATGAAACCGGATCATGATCCTGGCAATGCTCGTGGCCGTTTCGTACGAAGGAACGGGGCCTCGGGAGGTCGTGCTTTCAGACATCGGAGATTCGCGCCAGGGTCCGCTCCGCCGCGAAACCCACGTTTTTGCAGCGCGACAACGACCCGACGCGAACCGGCCGCGCTTCTCAGCCTCGGTTCAGCAGCTGCCAGGTTGACGTGGCATGCGCGATCGGCTCGCCGGCTGCGGTGGAGGCCTGGGACTGCACGAAGAAGGTCTTCCGGCCGCGCTTCAGGAAGGTCGCGTGACAGGTCACGCGCCCTTCGCGCACCGCGGCGAGATACTGCACCTTCATCTCGAGCGTGGTGCCGGCACCGGCGACGTGGTTGACCAGATGCCCCATCGAGATGTCGAGCGCGGTCGCGAGAACCCCGCCGTGCAGCGTGCCTTGCGGGTTGAACAGCGGCCTCTCGACGTCGAACGAGACGATGCACGCCTCGCTTTGGTAGGCGATCTCGAGGCCGAAGAAGCGCGACAGGAAGAACGACCCGAATTCCTGCCGCTCGTCCTCGACGGCGCGACGCATCATCTGCTCGGCGATATCTCTCATGACGACACTCATTTGATCACGATACTCACGTGGGCGATCGCACGAAGCTCCGTCCAAAGTCTCCGAACGCGCCTTCGAGCGCGAATCTCTCCAGCCGATCGTCGGTCCAGCCGAGCCATTCCGCAAGCACCTCGCGCGTGTGTTCGCCAAGCATTGGCGGCGGCGTGGAAGGCGCCGGCGGCTCGTCACCGAACCGCGTTGGCCTCGCGATGAACCTCACATCCCCGGCGGCTGGATGGCGGACGCTCTGGACCATGCCGCGCTGCGTGAGTTGCGGCGTCTCGCAGACCTCGCCGACCGACTTGATCGCGCCGCAGGGAATGCCGGCGGCAGCGAGCGCCTGCAGCCAATAGGCGCGGCTCTTCCGGACAAGGATGGGGGCGAGGATCGCGACGAGTTCATTGCGGCTCGCCGCGCGCTTCGGGGCAGTTTCGAAACGCACGTCATCGCGCAGCTCCGGACGGCCGATGACATCGCAAAAGGCCGCCCAGAACTTGTCGTTCGCGACTCCGACATTGATCCAGCCGTCGCTCGCCTCGAACGGCTCGTACGGGCTGATGGTTGGATGGACGTTGCCCCGGCGCCTCGGGCTTTGTCCCGAGGCGAAATACATGCCGGCGTTGAACGTCAGCAGCGATGCCATGGCGTCGAGCATGGAGACGTCGACCCGCCCACCTTCGCCCGTCCGGTTCTTCCGCATCAGGGCGGCGAGCACCGAATGCGACGCATACAGGCCGGTGACGAGATCGGCGATCGAGGTGCCGACCTTGGTCGGCGGCCCAATCGGATCACCGGTGATGTCCATCACGCCGGATTCGCCCTGCAGGATCAGATCGTAGCCGGGGCGCCCGGCGTCCGCACCGGTGCGCCCAAACCCCGAGATGCTACACAGGATGATGTCGGGCTTGCGGGCGCGCAGCGCGTCGAAGCCGAGGCCCCATTTGTCGAGTGTGCCCGGGCGAAAATTCTCGATCACGACGTCGGCTGCGGATGCAAGATCGAGCACCGCGTCGCGCCCCGCCGGCGACTTCAAATCGATGGCGCAACTTCGCTTGTTGCGGTTCACCGAGAGGAAATACGCGCTCTCGCCGCCGACGAAGGGCGGTCCGTAGCGGCGGCTTTCGTCGCCTTGCCGCGGATCCTCGATCTTGACGATGTCGGCGCCGAGATCGCCGAGCTGCATCGTGGCAAAGGGGCCGGAGACCACCCGGCAGAGGTCGAGAACTCTGATGCCCGACAGCGGCTCGCGATCAGACGATCGCATCAGCGAGGTCCTTCATCGACGGCACCAGGATGTCGGGCTGGTGCGGCGTGATGCCGAACGGGCGGCTGCGCCGGTCGATGAAGGCCGTCCGCATGCCGGCGGACTTGGCGCCGATGCAGTCGAAGGCATGATTGGCCACGAACAGCACCTCGGCCGGCTTCACGCCCATGATCTCGGCTGCTTTGGTGTAGGTCGCGACATGCGGCTTGAACGAATTGGCCTCGGCCACCGAGATCACGCGATCGAACGGGACCTTGTGATACTGCTTCGCGGTCTCGAGCATGTCCGGATCGCCGTTCGAGAGCACCACCAGCTTGTATTTGGCTTGCAACCGCGCCAGCGCTTCCGGCACCTCGGGAAACGGCACCAGCTTCTCGATCTCGCCGACGAGGTAACGCACCTCATCCATCGTGTAGTCGATCTTGGCGCGGTCCATCACGTGCGACACCGCGCGATGGCCGATCTCGCGATAGGGCGTGTGCTCGCGATGCAGCAGCGCATCGATCATCGAATTCTCGAAATGCGTGCGACGCCACCATGTGACGAAGGAATTCGGATCGCCCTTCCAGCCCTTCTTCGCGAGGAACGGCGCCGCGATCCTGGTCAGGCCGCCCTGCATGTCGACGACCGTGCCGTACTGATCGAACATGCAGATCTTCACTTCGCGTTTGATCGTCTCGGAATTCATTGGTGCCTCCTTGGTTCAGATCGATTGGATACGCGCCGCATCGCCATAGATGAAATGGATTTGTGATCTCTCACTATTCACGATATGAATGATGGCATGAACCTCCGATCCATCGACCTCAATCTGCTCGTCGCGTTGGATGCACTGCTGACCGAGCGTCATGTCACCAAGGCGGCCGACCGCGTGGGCCTCAGTCAACCTGCGATGAGCAACGCACTCAACCGGCTGCGTGCGATGTTCGAGGACGAGCTGCTGGTGCGGACGACGAGCGGGATGAAGCCCACGCCCCGTGCCACCGAACTGGCGGAGCCGCTGCGCCAGGTGCTGCGCCAGGTCGAGCGGGTGATGGCGAGCGACGCCGGCTTCGATCCAGCCCGGATCGAACGCACCTTCACGATCAGAATGTCGGACATTCTCGCCTGCTTGCTGCTGCCGCGACTCGCCGCGGCGCGGCCACCCGATGCGCGGATCTCCTACAACACGATCCATCTGCCGCCCGCTTTGACGATCGATGCGCTGGAGCGGGACGAGATCGATGTCGCGGTCAGCATGGGGCTCGAGCATTCCGCATCGATCCGTTCCGAGACGCTGCTGCGCGACCGCATGGTCTGCCTGATGCGGGGCGGTCACCAGATCAAGCGCGGGCGGCTGACCTTCGAGCGCTTCATCGCGCAGGAGCACATGAAGGTCTCGATGAGCCCGACCGATCTTCGCTTCGTCGACGACGTGCTCGCCGAACGCGGCCATCGGAGACGCATCGCACTGAACGTGCCGCATTGGCTGGTCGTACCTCATGTCTTGAAGAGCACCGATCTGCTCGCGGTGATGCCGAGGCATCTCGCCGCCGTGCTGATGGACGACGGTCTGCGGATGGAGGAACTGCCGTTCGAGTCCGCGCCGTTCGACTGGATGTTGTACTGGCATCGCAGATACGATCAGAGCAATGCCAACGGCTGGCTCCGCGATCGGCTCAGGGCGGCGTGCTCCGATCTGGGCTAGGCCCCGATGTCCGCCGGCCTCCTCGCGATCGACGATGGATGTCCTGCCTCGGCGTCCGTGACGGCCGACGCGTCCTCCAGCGAGCGTCCCTTGGTTTCGAATCCGAACACAAGAAACACCACGGCCTGGAACACGAGGATGCCCGCCAGCGTCGTCAGCACGCCGGCCAAGCCATGCCAGGCGAAGATCGCGACCACGACGTACTGCACCAGCGCGGTCGCCATCCGTCCGGACGTGGCGCAGATCGCCGTGCCACGAAGCCGATACCGCGTCGGGAACAGTTCGGGGACATGCATCGCGAAGCCGGTCGCCAGCATGACGTAGATCGCGGTGACCAGCAGGAAGCCCACGCCTGCGAGCGCAACACCGTCCGCCATGTACGGATAGGCGATACCGAGCACCGCAGCCGCAATCGACGAGCAGACGATCGAGAGCCTGCGTCCAAGCCGGTCCGCCAGCACAAGCCCGATCAGCGATCCGACTGGCCCGCCCAGCGCCATCACGGTGGTGTAGCCCAGCGAGGAGACCACGCTGTGGCCGCCCTTGACCATAAAGGTCGGCAGCCAGCCGATGAACCCGTAAAGACTGAAGCCGACGACGATGTGCAGCAGGCTGCCGAGCAGCGTGCGCGCGAGATATGGCGGCTGGAACAGGCGCCAGACAGCGCCGGGCGATTCCTGCGCCTGCGCGCCGGCGGCGACGGGAGCCAGCGCTCCCTTGCGCGCGGCCTCCGCTTCGATCGCCGAAAGAATTGCCTCCGCGTCGTCGGCGCGGCCGTTGGCGGCGAGCCAACGCGGCGATTCCGGCATCGACTTGCGCAGGAACCAGACGATCATCGCGAGGAGGCCGACGAGAGCGAACATGTAGCGCCATCCCAGCGTCGGGATCAGCCACAGCCCGATCATGGACGACGCGAACAGCGAGAAGTTGGTGATGACAGCCAGCAGCCCGATCCAACGTCCGCGCGAGGCGGCCGGCACGAACTCCGTCAAGGTCGCATAGCCGACCACGATCTCGGCGCCGAGCCCGATGCCGATGATGAAACGCAGGCCGATCAGAACCGTCATGCCGGGCGCGAAGGCGGCGGCGATCGACGCGAGGCCGAAGATCGCAAGGTTCATCTGGTAGGAGAAGCGGCGACCGAAGCGGTCGCCAAGGATGCCGGAGAACCAGGCGCCGATCGTCATTCCGACAAAGGTCGCGGAGACAAATGCGGCGTTGAGCTCGAGCGTGGACCAGCCTTCCTTGAGCACCGCGCCCAGCACACCGCCGGCCAGATAAATGTCGAATGCGTCAAGGAACATGCCGGCGCCGATCAGGGCCAGGATGCGCCAGTGGAATCCGCAGATCGGCAGCCTGTCGAGGCGCGCGCCCGCGTTGATGTCGATGTCGGCGGATCGCGCCATTCCAAACCTCCCTGCCCGGCCTTGTGCGAGCCGGATGCTCCAATGATCGATTGATGACGCGCAGGGGGTCGCCGTCCAATTCAAAACGAAAATTCGACTATTTGGCGCAGTGATGAAGCCGCCGAAACCGCACGATCGCGTTCCATCCTGACACCGAGCTGACTTGCATCTGCCGTCGTTAACGATCCCGTCGTCGCGCGATCACGTGATCGCTCATCGACGCACGCATTCACAACGGGTTCATGCCGGCGCGACTATTCGAGTCCGAAGCTGGGGGAAGCAAGATTGGAGTATCTGCCATGCGCCGCATCGCCGGACTGCCTTTCGCCTTGGCTCTCAGCCTCTGCTGTCTCTCGCCACCTCCCGCTGCGCGCGCGCAGCTCGCCATCAGCATCACCGTCGATGCGGCACCGCCGCCATTGCCGGTGTACGAGCAGCCGCCGATCCCCGGCGACGGCTACATCTGGACCCCAGGCTATTGGGCGTGGAGCGACGATATCGGTTACTACTGGGTGCCCGGCACGTGGGTGCTGCCGCCCGCGCCTGAATTGCTATGGACACCCGGCTACTGGGGCTGGAACGATGGCGTCTACGCGTTCCACGCCGGATATTGGGGAGCGAGCGTCGGCTTCTACGGCGGCATCGCTTACGGCTTCGGCTACACCGGCCTCGGCTATGACGGCGGCTACTGGCGCGGCGGCAGCTTCTTCTACAACCGCTCCGTCACCAACATCACGAACGTCTCGGTCACCAACGTCTACAACAAGACCGTCATCAACAACACGGCCAACATCAGCTACAACGGCGGCACCGGTGGCACCACGGTGAGACCGACGCCGCAGCAGCTCGCCGCCGCGAGCGAGCACCACGTGGCTGCGACCGGCGAGCAGACTCGGCACGCGGAAGCGGCGATGAAGGATCCGGCGCTGGCGCTGGCCAGCAATCATGGTCACCCGGCGATCGCCGCGACTGCGCACGCAGCAAAGTTCAGCGGCGCGGGCGTGATCGCAGCGCACCCGGGCAAGCCGATCGCGGCGCCGCCGCCCCGGCATGCGCAACCCGCGACCGGACACGCTCTGCCGACGGGGAATGCGCTGCCGCCAGGACACGCACTGCCGACAGGAAACGCTTTACCGGCGGCACATGCACTACCGAGCGGAAGCGCTCTGCCGCCAGCGCACACACCGCCAGCTGGACATGCCTTGCCTGCGGGACACGCTCTGCCGGCAGCCCACGCGCTGCCGACAGCGCACGCCGTGCCCGGCGCGGGCAATCATCCCGCACCGACGCCGCACGTCGCTGCGCCGGTCGTGCATGCACCCAGGCCGCAGCTCGCGCAGCATGCACCACCGCCGCCACGCGCGGTCGTGCATCCGCCGGCGCCACACGTCGCGCGGCCGGCCGTGCACCGTCCTCCGGCGCCGCCCCGGCGTGCGCCGCCGCCGCATGTGTCACGGCCGGCACCGCGGCCTCATCCCGCACCGCGGCCGCATCCTGCTGCGCGGCCGCATCCGGCGCCGCACAAGCACTGACGATCCAGTTCGTCGGCGTGCCTGCAAGGGCACGCCGATTTCACATAAGGACCAATCGCTGACGGCGTCGGAAACGAAGGGTAGCGAAGCCTTCATGGGAGCGCCCGCCTTCTCATCTCCCGTTCCGCGTTGCAGGACATTGTGCCGGCGCCTGGTGACTTATGCCGCCGACCACGACAGGCGAAGGACTAAGAAAAAAAAGCTCCAACCTGTTTGAGGAGCGTGAGGTCGCCTTTGAGTTCGACGTTTCCTTCGATCAGCGCCTTGCGCGCATCGAACTGGCCGGTCAGCATCTTCGCCATCTCCGTGGGAGTGATGTTAATTTCGAGGTGACGCGGCAGCGAGAGCGCGTTCATGTCATCGTCCGGCAATATCCGTTTGACGGTGGCCTCCGGTGGGCAAAGCCGCAACAGCCATACGCCCGCCTCGGCTGCGGTCAGAACGAACAGGACTGTGCCCCCGACGCTTGTTGCGGCTTCGCCCCGCCATCGCACCATGGCCGGCAGGACGGTTTCGAAATACTCGTTGACCGTCAAAGCGGAGGACGTTGCTTCGGGGCGAAGAGGTGTCGGCTTGAATTGGCCGCGGCAACTTATTGCATGCAGCATGAGCGGGACCAATCTCGAGGGATCGGAGTAGAGGTGACCCGGGCGCGCATCGAGATATGAAACCGTGGGCGACAACCCGGCCAGCTTGGCGTCGTCAAGCCGGATGGGCTTCACGTATTCCTCGTTCTCCAAGGCACGGGCTAACGAATTCTTGAGTTCGAGACGCGTCCATACACTGCGTGCGTAGGCCTCCGATACAAAGACGATGCAATACGCGGCTTCCTCCTGATAGATGCGCGGTAGTTCGGTAACCAGATCTTTTCCCCAGAGGTAGGCCCGGGTCTCGTCCCAATTGGCGTAGAAGACGCGCAGACCGGCCAATCGGAGACGCTTAACGATCGGGTCGACGGTTCCGGCATCCTCGCCGGCGTAGGAGATAGCGACATCCCACTTGTGGTCGGGAAACAGCGGCTCTGTCATAATTAGATCCTTCGCATCGGGGAGCGGTTCGGGTGCGGGGCTGGACGCCAAATCGAGAGCCGTGAGACCTTCCCCCACATTGGCGGCCGCCGCCTCTCCTCGTGCTTGATCGACGTAAACAGCCCAAGGACCATCGGCTTGCGCGCGCATGATCCCGAGCAGTTCCTTGTCGAGAAACATATCGCGATGCTCGCGAGTGGTCGGGGGCGGATTGTCCGTCCGATCCTTTGTCAGGCGAGCCCACTCAGCAAGAACCACCGCAGACGACGGCTCTATCTTTCCGGCGGTCTCCCATTTCTCAAGCACATCCAGCCTTCTCAAAAGCTGCTCCGTATCAGTCGGAAGGCGCCGCAACTTGAGCATGTCACATCCCCTTGTCGGGTCAGGCCAGCATCGGCGATTTAACTTAAACATCGAACGAATTCGGCGAGCCGGGACGTTTACAACGATCCCGACTATGATCCACAGCACATCGACTTGCTGCCAGAACTGTCAGCGCTCAAAGACCGCTTCGCGCTGACGCTCGCCAAGCACAGTCAGCGAAGCAGTCAGCGGTCGTGCGCCCGCCGGGGAGGCCGGTCGAAGAGGGCTGGTTGACCGACATGGGCGCGAAGCGAATCTTGTCTTCCGCAGCAGTTCAGCAATCTACAGTTGAAATATAACTTCATCTTGCGGGACGCGCCATTCAAAATTTGCGTCTTGGTTAGCCTGATTGCTGGCGAGGCCCGCGACGCGCGCCGTCAGCCCAGCTCGTCGGCCGCATCCTTGATTGCAGCGTAGATTTCTTCCAAGTCTGCCTCGGTGACGCAGTAGGGCGGCATGACGTAGATCGTGTTGCCGAGCGGGCGCAGCAGCAGGTTTCGACGCGCGAAGAAGGCCTGAAGCTTTGGGCCGATGCCTGCGAGATAGCCGGCATCGCTTGCCTTCAGGTCAAGCGCGGTGATGGTGCCGGTACGGCGGACGTTCTCGAAGCGTGCGTCGGCGCGGAATGGTGCGATCAGGCGCTCCTGCATCGCGGCGAGCGAGGCTGTGCGCTCGCCCGTGCCGCGTTGCCAGAGTTCGAGGTTTGCCCTTGCGGCGGCGCAGGCGACCGGGTTTGCCGTATAGGAACTCGAATGGAAGAAGGTTCGCGAACGATCGCTGGAATAATGCGCGTCGAAGATCTCGGGGCGGCAGAGCGTCACTGCGAGCGGCAGCGATCCGCCGGTGAGACCTTTCGAATAGCAGGCGATGTCGGGCGTGACGTCCGCCTGCTCGCACGCGAACAACGTGCCGGTGCGGCCCCAGCCGGTCATCACCTCATCGGCAACGAACAGCACATCATGGGCTTCGCAGATGCGCTTCATCTCCTTCAGCACCCACGCTGGATACATCAGCATCCCGCCGGCGCCCAGGATCAGCGGTTCGACGATGAATGCCGCCGCGGTTTCCGTCCTGCACGCGGCTTCGAGCGCATCGAGTGTCGCCTGCTCGTGACCGGCGGCCGGAAACGGGATTGACGCGACGTCGAACAGCAGCGGCTCGTAAGCCTTGTTGAAGACGCCGCGCGCGCCGACCGACATCGTCCCCACGGTGTCGCCGTGGTAGGAGTGCTGCATGACGATGATGCGCGTGCGCGACACGCCGATATTGTGCCAGTAGCCGAGCGCCATCTTCAGCGCCACTTCCACGCTGGTCGAACCAGAGTCGGAGAAGAACACATATTCCAGGCCACGCGGCGCCAGCTTCAGGAGCTGCGCCGCAACCTCTTCGGCTGGATCATGGGTATGGCCGGCAAAGATGATCTGGTTGAGCTGTTCCGCCTGGTTCTGGATCGCGCGTACGATATGCGGATGGCAATGGCCGTGGGTCACGACCCACCAGGATGCGATCGCATCGATGATGCGGCGTCCCTCCGCGGTGTAGAGATAGGCGCCCTCCCCGCGCACGATCCTGGTCATCTGATCGTGCAGCGCGTGCTGGGTGAACGGGTGCCAGATCGGCGACTTCTGCGCTGATATCATGGGTTGAAATCGTCGCGCCGGAACGAGGCGTGGAAAGCCGTTTGCAGCGTGTCTGCCGCGAGCGGAGACAGCCAGGGCAACCGGCCCAGCCGGCGCACTTGCCCGATCTCGCAGATGGCGCGCTCGCTCTCGGGATTACTCTCGCCGATGAAGGCGATCCCGAGAACATTGATGTTGCGCTTGCGCAGCGCCTCGACCGACAACAGCGAGTGATTGATGGTGCCGAGCGCGGTGCGGGCGCAGAGCACGACCGGAAGCCGCCACCGCTCGAACATGTCGATAAAGAGCGTGTCGCCATTCAGCGGCACCATCAGCCCGCCGGCGCCCTCGATCACCAGCGGCCGGTCCCCCCTGTCGGGCAGATCGAGCGCGGCGGGATCGATGCGCACGCCGTCGATCGCCGCGGACTGATGCGGCGAAGCCGGCGTGCGAAGACGGTAACACTCCGGCACGATGCGATCGGCCGCGAGACCTGCAAGCCGCGTCACCAGTTGCGCATCGGTCTCTTCCTCAAGGCCGGACTGAACCGGCTTCCAGTAGCTCGCGCCGAGGAAGCCAGTGAGGCCCGCGGAGAAGACCGTCTTTCCAATCCCGGTATCGGTGCCGGTCACCACGATCCGGCTGATCATCGCGACCAGCCTTTCGTCTCCTCGACAAGCGCATCGAGCAGCGCGCGCACATCGCCCTCGTCGACATTGAGGGTCAGGGCAATGCGCAACCGCGCGGTGCCCGCCGGCACGGTCGGCGGGCGGATGCCTCTGACGTCGAAGCCGCGCGCCTGCAACGCCGAGGCAAGCTGCATCGCGCGCGCATTGTCGCCGACGATATGGGGCACGATCTGCGAGCGCGACGGACTGCGCAAGCCGCGCCGATCGAGCTCGCGATGCGTGAACGCGACCAGTTCTGCGAGGCGTTGTTGGCGCTCGGGCTCCTCTCGCAGGATCAGCAGCGCCTCGCGGACGGCGACGGCCACAAGCGGTGACGGCGCGGTGGCGAAGATGAACGGGCGGCAGCGATTGACCATGAAGTCGCGCAGCACGGTCGAGGCCGTGACCAATGCGCCGGCGGCGCCCAGCGCCTTGCCGCAGGTATGAACGATCACGAGGTTTTCGCGGCCTTCATAGGGCGCCGTCAGCCCCCGCCCCTGTTCGCCGTAGACCCCGGTGCCGTGCGCCTCGTCCACCATCAGGAACGCGTCGTGTCGTTCGGCGATGGCGACGAGGTCGTCGAGCGGCGCGACATCGCCGTCCATGCTGTAGACGCTTTCGACCACGATCCAGACCCGGCCCGTTCCGCCCTCGGCGCGCCAGTCGCGAATGGTGTCCTCGACCGACCCGGGGTCGTTGTGCGCGCTGAACCGGAACGCGGCCCGGCCTGCCCGCGCGCCTTCGTGGATGCTGGCGTGCACCAGCGAATCGAGAACGAGCAGATCGCCGCGCTGCGGCAGCGTCGTCAGCACGGCAAAGTTGGCGACATAACCACCGCCGAAGAACAGCGCGGTCTCGACGCGGAAGAACGCGGCGGCCTCGGCCTCCAGCCGTTCATGCTCCTCGCAATTGCCGCGCAACAGCCGCGACCCGCCGGCGCCGACCGGCGTGCCGGCCTCGAGCGCGGCCGACACGGCCTGCTTGATGCGTGGCGCGCTCGCGAGCGCCAGATAGTCGTTCGATACGAAATCGATGCCCGCGCGCGGCTTGAGACCGCGCAGCCGATCGTCCTTGCTCAGGGCGTGCAAGGCCGCGGCGTAATCAGCGGCCTTGGCCGCATGGATTGCGCTCAATGCTCTTACTCTCAGGATGGTGGCTGGTCGCGCGGCGAATGACGCCGCGCACGCCGAAGGTTGCGGTCAGGCGAGGCGGGATGTGATGCCGAGCCGATCCAGCAGATCGGCGTCCCGATCGCGCTGCGGGTTCTTGGTGGTGAGCAGCACATCGCCGATGAAGATCGAGTTCGCGCCGGCGAGGAAGCACATCGCCTGCAGTTCATCGGTCATGTATTGCCGTCCGGCCGACAACCGCACCACGCTCTTCGGCATCATGATCCGCGCCGTCGCAACGAGCCGCACCAGCGCGATCGGATCGGGCCGCTCGGCGGTGTCGTTGACCGGCACGCCCTTGACCTCGTTCCACAGATTGATCGGCACGCTCTCCGGATGGCTCGGGAGATTGGCGAGCAGCATCAGCATGCCGAGCCGGTCCTCGACCTGTTCACCCATGCCGATAATGCCGCCGCAGCAGACCTTGATGCCGGCGTCGCGCACATGCGCGAGCGTATCGATGCGGTCCTGCAGGGTGCGGGTGGTGATGATCTTGTCGTAGAACTCGGGCGAGGTATCGACGTTGTGGTTGTAGAAATCGAGCCCGGCGTCGGAGAGCCGTTCGGCCTGCTTTGGCGTCAGCATGCCGAGCGTGACGCAGGTTTCCATGCCGAGGCCCTTCACCGCGCTGACCATGTCGCAGACCTGATCGAGATCGCGGTCCTTGGGACTGCGCCAGGCCGCGGCCATGCAGAAGCGGGTTGCGCCGGCGTCCTTGGCCCGCTGCGCGACCGCGACCACCTCGTCCCGCGGCATCAGGCGGGTAGCCTTCAGGCCGGTGTCGTAATGCGCGCTCTGGGAGCAGTAGCCGCAGTCTTCCGCGCAGCCGCCGGTCTTGATGCTGAGCAGGCTCGCGGTTTCGACGTGGTTCGGATTGAAGTTGGCGCGGTGGACGCCCTGCGCCTGGAACATCAGATCCGCGAACGGCAGGTTGTAGAGCGCCTCGGCCTCGGCGCGCTCCCAGTTCTTGCGGAACAGTGCGCTGCTGCGGCTGTCGGTCCGTTCGATCTCAACGACATCAACCATCGGGCTTACCTTCTTGCTTGTGGAAATCATAGATAATTCTATATATTATCTATGATATTAAACCTTAGAATGATGCTAGCTGAGCCCGATCATGAGCGCACCCGTTTTTGTGATAGATAATCTATGACCGGCGAGGGCGAGAACACGACGACTGCCGGGCGCATTGCCGAGGCGATCGGCGAGCGCATCATCAGCGGCGCCTTGCCACCGGATGCTCCGCTCCGGCAGGACCATGTCGCGCGGGAATTCCATTCCAGCCACGTCCCGGTGCGCGAGGCCTTCAGGCAATTGGAGGCGCAGCATCTGGTCGTTGCCGTGCCGCGTCGCGGGGTGCGGGTTGCTCCGCTCGACACCAAGTCGGTGAAGGAGATCGCCGAGATGCGCGCCGCGCTCGAGGTGGTCGCGCTGCGCAATGCGGCGCCGAAATTCACGTCCGCCCATCTGGCACGCATCGAGGTCGCGCTGATCGAAGGCGACAACGCCGAGACGGTTCAGGAATTCGAACTGGCCAATCGCGCCTTTCATCACGCGCTGGTGGCGCCTTGCGCGATGCCGCGTCTGCTCGCCAGCCTCGACGGCCTGCAGCTCGCAAATTCACGACTGGTATTCGCGATGGCGCGCAACGCCGGCTGGCGACCACGGCCGAGCCAGGATCATCGTGTGATCCTGCAAGCGCTGCGCGCGCGCAACATCGCGCAAGCCTGCAGCCTGCTCGCGCGGCATATTCAGACGATCGAGCGGCTTGCCCTGCCGGCGGCGTGATCGGGACCTGGTTGAACTGGCAACCGCGAAGTTGGTCTGCCCCCTCTCCCGCTTGCGGGGGAGGGCTGGGGTGGGGGTCTCGCCACGAATCCCCATTGTGGAGTGACCCCCACCCGCCGCGCTACGCGCGTCGGCCTCCCCCGCGTGCGGGAGAGGCGAACCGAATATGCGGGACGCGCTGATTTCGCACTTAAGCGATCGCCACGATCTCCAGCTCCTGGGCGCCCGACCCTGCGACGTCGCCCACGGCTTTGCCCATCAGCGACCTCGCCACCGGCGAGACGAAGGAGATCGAGCCGGCCTTTGGATCGGCTTCGTCCTCGCCGACAATGCGATAGGTCTGCACGCGGCCATCGGCGCGGCTGAACGTCACGGTGCTGCCGAAGGCAACGGTTTCGGTCGAAGCCGGGTCAGGCACCACCTGCGCGGTGCGGAGCCTTTCCGTCAGATAGCGTGTGTCGCGCAACGGCACCGCCGACTGCCGCCGCCGTTCGTTGACGTCGTCGAGCTGCTGCGCGGTCTCGTAGGCCTCGCGTGCTTCCTGGAGTTGGCGCTCCAGCGCCTTGCGTCCTGCTTCGGTCACCAGATTGGGATGCGGCGAAATCGGGCGGTCCGGCAACAGCGTTTCGGACGCGGTCTCGGCACTTTCTTCCTTGGTGAAGGCAACGCTCAATCCAGAACTCCATCGCTGAGGCGGGCAGTATAGCCCCGCCTCACCCGCGCCGCTAATGCGCGATGGGATTAGGCTGATCGTCATCGCAGATTAGCTCATTGTTCACGCATGATCCTTCCGGATCATGCGCTAATGCGACGCCGGCTGTTCCGCCTTGCCCCGACGACCAAACCGGTTCTTTACACCCTCGCGCCAGCCCTGGAAGGTGACAAACAGCATCGGCACCAGGAAGATGCCGATCGAGCTCGCGGCCAGCATGCCGCCGAACACCGCGGTGCCGACCGCACGGCGGCTGATTTCCGCCGCGCCGGTCGCGACCACCAGCGGCACCAGGCCGAGGATGAAGGCGATCGAGGTCATCATGACCGCGCGGAAGCGCATCTGCGCGCCCATCGTCGCGGCCTCCGCAATCGGCCTGCCGGCCTCGCGCTGCTCCTTGGCGAATTCGACGATCAGGATGCCGTTCTTGGCGGCGAGCGCGATCAGCACCACGAGGCCGATCTGGCCGTAGAGATCGAGATTGAGGCCCGCGAGCTTGATGCCGAGATAGGAACCCAGCACGCCGACGGTGACCGATAGCAGCACCGGAATCGGGATCGTCCAGCTCTCATACAGCGCCACCAGGAACAGATAGGCAAACAGCACCGCGAGCGCGAGGATGATGCCGGTCTGGCCGGAGGCCGCCTGCTCCTGATAGGCGGTGCCGGTCCATTCATAGGAATAGCCTGAAGGCAGCGTCGTCTTGGACAGGTCGGCCATCGTCGCAATCGCGGTGCCCGAGGACACGCCCGCCGCCGGGCTACCGTTCACCGTGACCGAGCGATAATTGTTGTAGCGCGTGATCACCTGCGGGCCGGTGACGATCCGCAAGCTTGCGATCGAGCGGATTGGCACCATCTCGCCGCCGGTGTTGCGCACATAGATCTGCCAGATGTCGGGGATGTCGCCGCGGTCGGCCGCATCGCCCTGCACGTTGACCTGCCAGGTACGGCCAAACAGGTTGAAATTGTTGACATAGATGCCGCCGAGCGTGGCCTGCAGCGCGGTGAACACGTCGGCCATGTTGAGACCGAGCGCCTGCGCCTTGGCGCGGTCGATATCGAGATAGACCGATGGGTTGGTCGCGGTGAAGGTCGAGAACACGCGGGTCAGACTTGGATTGCGGTTCGCGGCGCCGATCAACCCACCCATCACGCTGCTGAGGGCAGCCGGATCCTGCCCTTCCAGCGCCTCGAGCTGATATTCGAAGCCGCCGGAGGTCGAGAGCCCGATGATCGGCGGCAGGTTGAACGGCAGCACCGAGGCCGAACGGATCTGCGATCCCGCGATGAAGGTCTGCCGGATCGCGGCCTGCACCGAGTCGGTGACGGCCTTGCGATCGGCGAACGGCTTCATGCGCGCCACCATGAATGTCGAGTTAGGCTCGCTGGCGCCGTCGAGCAGCGAGAAGCCGATGATCGACAGCACATGGTCGACCGCCGGGTTCTTCTTCAGGATCGCTTCGACCTGCTTGGTCACCTCGCTGGTGCGCGCCACCGACGCGCCGTCAGGCAGCTGCACCGCGATGAAGAAGGCGCCCTGGTCTTCCTCGGGCAGGAATCCGGTCGGCGTGATCTTCGACACGCCGAACACCGCACCGGCAAACACCAGCACCGCGACCAGCGACAGTACCGCCACGCGGACCAGCCGCTGCACCACGCCGGCATAGCCGTCACGCACCCAGTCGATGCCGCGGAGCACCCGTCCCATGATGCCGCGGCGCGGCCCGCCGTGACGCAGGAACACGGCACATAGCGCCGGCGACAGCGTAAGCGCATTCAGCGCCGAGATCACCATCGCGGCGCTGATCGTCACCGCGAACTGGCGGAACAGCGTACCTGAGATGCCGGGAATGAACGCAATCGGCACGAACACCGAGAGCAGCACCAGCGAGATCGCGATGATCGGCGCCGTGATCTGCGCCATCGCCTTCTTGGTGGCATCCGCCGGCGACAGCTCCGGCTCCTCCTCCATGACCCGTTCGACGTTCTCGACCACGACGATGGCATCGTCGACGACGATGCCGATCGCAAGCACCATCGCCAGCAGCGAGACGGTGTTGGCGGAATAGCCGAGCGCCAGAAGCACCGCGAAGGCGCCGATCAGGCTGACCGGAACCGCGACCGCGGGAATCACCGTGGCGCGCAGATTGCCGAGGAACAGGAACACCACGATCACGACGAGCACGAAGGCCTCGCCGAGCGTCTTCATCACTTCCTTGATCGTATCGGAGACGAAGGTCGTGGAGTCGTACTGCACGAGGTAGGTCAGACCCGACGGGAACCGCTCCGACAACTTCGCAAGCGTGGCCTGCACGGCCCTGGCCGTGGTCACGGCGTTGGCGCCGGGTGCGAGATAGATGCCCATCGGCACACCGGGATTGCCGTCGATCCGCGATTCCGAATCCATGTTCTGCGCGCCGATTTCGACGCGGGCGACATCCCTGATCCGCAGCACCGATCCGTCCGGATTGGCCCGTAGCACGATGTCGCCGAACTGCTTGGATGTCGTCAGGCGGCCCTGGGTCTGCACGTTGAACTGGAATTGCTGGTCGTTGCTGATCGGACGCGCGCCGATGCGGCCGACCGGCGCCTGCACGCTCTGGGCACGGATCGCGGCGATCACGTCCGACGGCGCCAAATTGAGGCTGGTCAGGCGCTGGGTGTCGAACCAGATCCGCATCGAATAGTTCAGCTTGGCGAACAGCGAGGCCTGTCCGACGCCGGGCGTGCGCGAGATCGCGTCCAGCACGTTGATGATGGCGTAGTTGGTGATGAACAGCGGGTCCTGCTCGCCGCTCTTGCTGTAGAGCACGATGAACTGCAGCACGGCCGAGGATTTCTTCTGCACGGTCAGGCCCTGCGCCTGCACCTCGGTCGGCAATTGCGCGAGCGCGCTCTGCACCCGGTTGTTGACGTTGACGGTGTTGATGTCGGGGTCGGTGCCGAGCGCGAACGAGACCGTCAGCGTATAGCTGCCGTCATTGCCGCTGGTCGACTTCATGTAGAGCATCTTGTCGACGCCGACGACCTGCGCTTCCAGCGGCTGGGCGACGCTCGATTCCACCACTTCGGCCGAAGCACCGGGGAATACGGCCGAGACCGTCACCTGCGGCGGTACAATGTCCGGGAACTGGGCGACCGGGATTTGCATCAGCGCCAGCGCGCCCGCGATCGTGATCACGAACGCGATGACGATCGAAAGCCGCGGACGATCGACGAAGACAGCGGAAATCATGGGTTATTGCCCGTCGCTTTCGGCGTGCTGCCGGCGCCGCCGTCCGCCGAAACCTTCATGCTGGACTGGATCAGCGCGCTGGCGGGCCCCGGCGCGACCACCTCGCCCGGCTTGACCTTCTGCAACCCCTCGACGATGACCTTGTCGCCGAGCGCGATGCCGCTCGTCACCGCCGCGATCGTCGACGTCGATTGGCCAAGCTGTATCCGCTTTTGCTCGGCCTTGTTGTCCGCGCCGACGACGTAGACATATTCGCCCTGCTGGTCCGACAGCACCGCCG
This sequence comes from Bradyrhizobium sp. USDA 4341, assembly GCF_054063755.1. Lineage (NCBI taxonomy): Bacteria > Pseudomonadati > Pseudomonadota > Alphaproteobacteria > Hyphomicrobiales > Nitrobacteraceae > Bradyrhizobium > Bradyrhizobium sp. USDA 4341. The sequence goes on from NZ_JBSSGO010000002.1 coordinate 5,138,213, forward strand.
AACGCGGGATCGCCAGCACCTCGATCGGCTGCACGCCTTCCAGCAGCACGGTGACGAACTCATTGTCGGTGAGCTCGCGGACCGGGCCGCCGGTTTCGGCGGAGTTGTAGATCGACGGATTGGGGATAGTGCCGCGCAAGGTGATGGTGTCGGTGTTCTGCGCGATGGTGTTGTTGACGAAATTCAGCTCGCCGACCTTGTCGTAGAGCCGGCCGTCCGGCAAACGCACGCGGATGACGACAGCCTTGAAGCCGCCGCGTGTCGCATAGCGTTCGCGCAGATCGAGCGACTCACGCACCGGCACCGGGAAAGTCACATACATCGGGTCCTGGCTGACGATGGTCGTCAGAGTTCCCGAGCTCGGCGTCACGACGTTGCCTTCGGTGACCGCGGTGCGGCCGATCCTGCCGTCGATCGGGGAATGGATCAGGGTATAATCGAGATTGATCTGGGACAGGTCGACCTGTGCCTGCGCGGCCTGTATCTGCGCCTCGAGACTCTGCTGGTTGGCGACTGCGGCGTCGACGCTCGATTGCTGGCCGGCCGGCCCGCCGAGCAGCGCCTTGGCGCGATCGGCCGTCAGCTTGGCGTTGACCAGGGTCGCCTGCAACTGGGCGACCTGCGCCTTCTTCGATGCAAGGTCGGCCTCGAACGGACCCCGCTCGAGCTGATACAGGAGGTCGCCGGACTTGACCTCGGCGCCCTCGACGAAGTTCCGCTTTTCCAGGAAGGCCGTGACACGCGCCACCACGTTGACGCGGTTGGGGGCCTCGATGCGTCCCAGGAATTCACTGGTTTCGGTGACCGGCCGCTTCACCGCCTCGAACACGCCCACGGCAGGAGGCCCGGGCGGCCCCGCCTGCGCATGGGCCGCCGACATCCCGAGAGCCGCCAATCCCGCCGATACCAGAAGCCCTGCCAATCCACCGAGCATTCGTTCCGTACCACTCATGCTGTCCAACCCTTCGGCTACCAACAAGCTCTACGAGACGGATATGACGTCGAGTTCCCTCAGACCGGGAAGGTCAGGATGGGCAAGGTACATCACAGGAGATCATAACGCGGCCAATCCGACAATCCTGTAGCCCGATCGCCCGCTTCGCTGATCCCGACAGCAGGCCGCTTCGAGAAACGTCGCGACGCCGCGATGCCATGGCGATTGCAACCATACCGTCCGCACCGGGGGACGTCGCGGACGCCGAAAGCTCTCATGAATGTGATGCGCGAAAGCGTGACCTGATTGAAGTCAGGCGTGGGTGCTCGCAAGACGGTGCAGGCCCGGCAACGTATCGCAGCGAGGATGGCTGCCGTCCCTTACAACGCGATCGCGTTCTTCAAACGCGACGTCCCTTGATAGGCCGGCGACGCCAGATGGCCGTACAGCCACGGTCTTGCGCACCTGCCGCTGGCCTCGTGCACGCCGTCGAAGACGTCCATGTCGATCAGATGCGAATGGGCCGATGACGTATAGACGGACTGCATTTCCGCGAACTTCTCATCCCGCCCCAGCTCGATCGCGTTTGCAGCATCGCGGCTGCCGATCTCGACGAACAGCGGACACGGACAGAGCAGGTACGCCAGCTCCGCGCCGGTGTATTTGGCGCGGCTGTTGGCGAAATGAATGTAGGCCGCAAGTTCGATGCCGAGGTTCTTGCTGATGGCGGACGACGTCAGAAACTTCTTCTCGTCACGCATATATCCGGAGGCGACGGTCGGCCGCATCCGCCCCGTCGCCGCTTCCAGGTGCAGCGCGAGAAAGGCGCCCGAGGACACCCCATAGACGCCGACATTCAAACCGGACGCGCCGGTCAGCTTCCGGCAGACGGTTTCGCCGGCGTCGATCGATGCGCACGACACGTTGTGCGCGGAGACGCCATGGGATGCCAGCATCGCGGCGATGTTGTTCTGGCTTTCCTGATTTCCGATCTGGACGATGTAGGGGCACCACACGACATAGCCGTCCTGGCAAAGCTGCTTGCCGAGCGCGTTCATGTAATCCTTGTCGGCATCATCGAAGCACCGCTCCGGCGTACTCGCCATGCCGTGGCCGAGCAGGATCAATCCCTTGAACGCGCCGTCGGGAATCCCGAGACATCCGCGCACCGGCACGCCGCATTCCAGATCGAACTCGACCTTCACGACCGAGAATCCATCCGCCGTGCCGCGCCATAGAACCCGGATCTCGTCGTGCGATGGCCGATACAGCCGCCGCTCCCGGAACAGCGAGTGCATCTCCCTTCGAATGCCGGGGCCGCTGGCGACGGCGCGCAGCTTTCCTCGCGTCGCGATATCGAAGAACGACCGGCAGAACGTATCGTAGCCAAGCGCCGGCAGATCGACATTCGCGCACGATCCCTGGCAGTGACTCAGCGTCAACGTGTTGCCGGTGACCGATGAGGGCCCGACCAGCGTCATCAACAATCCGGAAAGTGCCCTGCGGCTGATCATCGGCCCTCCCCGAGCCGGCGATGGCTCGACTGCTTGTCACGGATCGCCGCCTAACAGGCGCGACAAGTCGCGCGGATACAAATTAAAGGATGTTCATGGTCGAATGATCGCGCGCAGCGTTGCAAACGTGTGACGCTTGCGGGCCTCGCGCCGCAGCAATTCATCCGAATACGTTTCGAGACGCTTCGGAAATATGTCTGACTGTCTCGCAGGTTCAATTTCGCCACACGCGGCGATGATCGGTCAGGCCTTGTCTCGATCTTCAGGCCGTGACCTTCACGTCTTGATTTTCAGATCTTGATCAAGTCTTGGGCTTGACCTCGGTGACCTTGGCATCGGCGGCCTTCGGCGCGTCGCCAAAATCGAGCTTCTTCTGGAAGCCGATCTGCACGTTCGGCGCCCAGGGCTGCACCTCGTCGGGCCGCCGGACCTGGCGGATGGAGGCTCCGGCCGTGCCGATATGTGCGTCGCCGAAATCGTGCGCGAAATCGAGGCCGGTGAGGAACGTCGTGCTCCACAGATCGGTGTTGAGATAATCGTCGCGGCGATAGCGCGCCAGCAGGCTGACGGCGTTCTTGTCGTCGAATTTGTAGCTGACCGAGGCCTCGTTCGACTGCCCGACATCGAGCGATGCAAACGAGAGCGTGGTGTCCGAGACCGTTCGCGACGACCCGACGCCGAATGTCCATGAACCCGTCTGGTACTTGGCCTTGGCCGTGTAGAGCAGCACCGCTGACAGCACCGACGAGACGCGCGCGGCCCAGGCATCGAAGCGCCCGGTCTCGTAGGCCTCGCGGGTTTCGCGCGTGTTCAGTGTCCTGAATGCCTGCTCGTCGGCGAGGTGTAGTAACGAACGAAATAAGCGTCGATGCCGTCTGCCGTCAGCGCTTTGGCACAACGCTCATAGGCCTGCGGCCTGAGTTCGAAGCCGCGCGATCCGTGCAGGACAAGCACGGCCGGCCGCTTGCCGCTGCGCTCCGAGGCAAACCGGCTGAACGTGACGCGGCCTTCGCCGGCAGTCAGCTGCTCGGCCGTCGCCGCGGCAAGTGAAGGCGACGCCGCCAGCAGGGCAACGCCGCCGAGCAGGCTCCTTCGGCTGATCGCTTGCATCGAAACCTCGCCTGGACTGCACGGCCCCCGGCCCGGCCGCGCCGCTATATTATGCCGAACTGCACGCCCGATAGAGCGTGCAACCATCCGCCGGGCCACACCCCTCGGGGGCATCGCAAAGGATCGCATGTTCAAACGGCCCGGGTTGCGCTAGTGATACCTCCCCTCCTCCCACCGTGCGCCCTCCCCGGCGCATGTCCAGTCAATGAGTGTATCTGAATGGCCGAAGCCGACCTCGACGCCGTCATCCGGCAAACCGCAAGAACGCAGACCAAGGCCGTGATGGCGGCTGCCAAGAAGCGCCAGGCCGTCTGGGTCGCGCGCGCCGCCAAGGCCAAGGACAAGGAGACCAAGGCGCGCTTTCGCTTCCTCGCCAAGAGCACCATCCTGAATGCGACCGCGACCGCCAAGCGCTTGCAGAATTCCGCGGAGAACGCCGCCGACGCCTATGCCCGCGCCATGAAGAAGGCGATGGAAGAGCCGCCGCCGGCCAAGAAGGCTGCGAAGAAGAAAGCGGACGCGTGAGCCTCTTCCGTTCCGATTGAATCGGAACGGGGCTCTAGATTCTTGTTTTGACGCATTTTCTTCACGCGAACCGGTATCCACTTCGCTCGAAAATGCATTAGGAGCGCCCATGCTCACCGTTCACCATCTCGGCAAGTCGCAATCGGAGCGGATCGTCTGGCTGTGCGAGGAGCTTGCGATCCCGTACGAGCTGAAGTGCACCACGCGCGATCCGGTCACGATGCTCGCGCCGGCCGACTACAAGGCGCTGCACCCGATCGGCGCCGCGCCCGTCATCACCGACGGCGCCCTGGTGCTGGCCGAATCCGGCGCGGTCGTCGAGTATATCGTCGCCAGGTATGGCAATGGACGGCTGACGCTGACATTGGACCATCCCGACTTCGCGCAGTTCCTGTACTGGTTTCACTTCGCCAACGGCACGCTGCAGGCGCAGATGGGCCGCAGCATGATCCTGAACCGGCTCAACCTCGCGGCCGACAATCCGATGCTGGTTGCGACCCGGGCGCGGGTCGACCGGTCGTTCGATCTGATCGAGGCACGGGTGCGCGACGCCGAATATCTCGCGGGCGAGGCGTTCACGACGGCCGATATCATGATCGGATTCTCGCTGACGACGATGCGCTATTTCCTGCCCTACGACCTCGGCCGCTGCCCCAACATCAGGAATTATCTCGGCCGCATCGCCGCACGCCCGGCCTATCAGCGCGCGATGCAGAAGGGCGATCCGGGCATGGCGCTGCTGCTGACGTGAGATCGTGATGCCGCGTTACGTCGCTCTGTTGCGCGCGGTCAATGTCGGCGGTACCGGCAAGCTGCCGATGACTGAGTTGAAGGCGATGTGCGTCGACGAGGGATTTGCCGACGTGCAGACCTATATCGCCAGCGGCAATGTCGTGTTCTCCTCGAAGCTCGGCGCGCCCAAGGTCAAGGCCGCGCTGGAGAAGCGGCTGCAGGCTTATGCCGGCAAGCCGGTCGGCGTCGCAGTGCGAAGCGCGGACGAGATCGCCGCGGTGCTGAAGGCCAATCCGTTTCCGAAAGCGCCGCCGAACACGACGGTCGCGATCTTCCTCGACGAGCCGCCGCCCAAGGATGCCCTGAAGGACGTCAAGGGCCAGCAGGATGAGCAGATGCGGCTCGGCAAGCGCGAGATCTATGTCGCCTATGGCAGCGGCATGGGCCGCTCGAAGCTGAAGATCCCCGCCGCCGCCAACGGCACCGCGCGCAACCTCAACACGATCGCGAAGCTCGCCGAGCTGGCGGCGGGCGAGGATTGAGCCCAGTCCGAGAACCCAACCCCGTCATCCTGAGGTGCGAGCCACTTCGGCGAGCCTCGAAGGATGAATCGGCCACCAGCCGGGCCGTGCATCCTTCGAGGCTCGCAAGAGCTCGCACCTCAGGATGACGGGTTAGGTGCTTTGACTCGCGGATAGGAGCAGCATTGCTAGCTCTCCCGCACCGCGAATCCTTCGGCGCCGAGCCTGGCCAGCACCTCTTCCAAATGCGCGCGGTCGCGGGTTTCGATCACGAGCTCGAGCAGCGTTGCCTTCGCCGGCAGGTCGGAGAAGGTGCGCTGATGCGAGACCTCGATGATGTTGGCGCCGGCATCCGCAAGCAGGATCGACACCGCCGCGAGCTGGCCGGGCCGGTCGACGATGTCGAGCGCCAGTTGGGTCAGCCGTCCCTCGCGCGCCAGCTCGCGGGTCAGGACCGAGGCGATCAGCCTGGTGTCGATATTGCCGCCGGTGAGCACGAGGCCGACATTGCGGCCGGCAAAGCGCCCGGGTGCCGCGAGCACCGCGGCGAGGCCGGCGGCGCCGGCGCCCTCGACCACCGTCTTCTCGATCGAGATCAGGGTCGCGACCGCGCGCTCGATCTGGTCCTCGCTGACCAGGACGATATCGTCGACGAGCTCGCGGACGATTCTGGTGGTGATCTGCCCGGGCGCCTTGACGGCGATGCCCTCGGCGAGCGTATCGCCGCGCATCGGCAGTTGCTCGCCTTTGACGGCATTGTACATCGACGGATAGAGCTGGGCCTGCACGCCGACGACCTGCACCGACGGCTTGATCGCCTTCGCCGCCGTGGCGATGCCCGAGATCAGCCCGCCGCCGCCGATCGGCACCACCAGGATCTCGAGCTCCGGCACCGCCGCGAGCATCTCGAGTCCGATCGTGCCCTGTCCGGCAATGATCAGCGGATCGTCATAGGGATGGATCAGGATCAGGCCCCGATCCGCGGCATGCGCGCTGACGAACGCGAAGCATTCTTCCAGCGTCTGCCCGGTGATGATGACCTCGGCGCCGTGCCGCCGGGTGTTCTCGATCTTCACCATCGGCGTGCCAATTGGCATCACGATGGTGGCGGGGATGCCGAGCCGCTTGGCGTGATAGGCCACGCCCTGGGCGTGATTGCCGGCCGACATCGCGATCACCCCGCGCTTGCGCTCTTCGGGGGTCAGCGCCTGCAGCCGGTTCAGCGCACCGCGCTCCTTGAAGGTCGAGGTGAACTGCAGGTTCTCGAATTTGAGGAACAGGCGGCAGCCGCAGATCTCGCCCAGCGTGCGGCTCTCGTTGCACGCCGTGACCATGACCGAATCCCGGATCACGTCGGCGGCACGGCGCACGTCAGCAAGAGTGACGTCAGCAGGAGTTACGGCGGTAGGATCGGAAGGACGCGGCATCGGGTTTCGCTTTGGACCGTTTCGTCAGACGGAACCTAGCGTGTTTCGACGCCGAAAACGACCGCGCTATCGCTCGGTCGATGCCTCTTCCTCCGGCTTGGCCGGCCCGGCCAGCTCGATCTCATCGCATTTGGGGCAAACCAGCGCGGTCCGGAAATGCTTGTCGAGCACAATGGTGCGCGTCCTGCCGCACCGGCAGCGCATCGGCTTGTCCATGGAAAATCGACCCGGGTTCGAGATGCAAGGAAAGCGTGCGCTTAGCTATCCCGGTCCGGTTAACCCAATATGACGTGCCGTCGGAAAATCTAGAAGAAGCCCGCGCTGAGATCGAGACCGTAGCTCGCCCTGAGCACCGCGACGAACAGGACCGCGAAGCCGAACAGCAGGACATGCCGGGCGATGCTGCTCCGAAGCGAATTGGCCGGAAACACGCGTGCGATCGATTGAGCCAAAGCAGTCATTTGCGACCTCCAGAGCCACGTCCCGAAGTTAGGTCGCGCGCAGGGCTATGAGGTTCAACGCGGCTCGCGGAACGGCCGGCGGCGCACCGATGCACTCGGCTCCGGGTCACGCTGCGGCCGTGCCCTGTTCCTGAAGCGGTGACCGACCACGATCAGCTTGCCTTCTTCGCGGATCGCGGCCTCGGCCAATGGCTCAGGCGGCAGATTGTCTTGGGTGACGGCCTCCAGCGCGCGCAGGAACTCGCGACCGGCCGCTGTGATCTCCCAGCCTTCGGCGTCACGCAGCACGTAGCCATTGCTAAAGATGTCGAGTTCGGGAACCCGCGACGCGAGGCGCTTGATCCGCGCATGCCAATCGTCGCCGCTCGACGAGAGAATGGCGAGGTCATGCTTGAGTGAATCGAGCGTGGTTCTGCCGCTGACGTGACTGGCCAATATTTTTAAGATCGCAACCTGTATGCTCAACTCGACGCCTCGACCGCCACGGTTCTTTTTGTTCTGCGCAGCCGATCTGGAAATTATCGCGCTGATGACTCAGGCGTCCAGTCATCAGCGCCAGTTATCCAGAAGACGGCATGACGGTATCGATTTACGCTACGCGTGATGTGCCGACGCGGCGCTCGGGCCGCTGCGACGACATCGATTCCTCTTCCATATCCTGGGGCGCGCCCCAAAATTCCCGCACGGTCGGCCCGTGCTTCAACCTGCGGGCGCGCAGGAAGCCGAGAATTTCGTGCGGCCAGACCCGGCGCCCCATCTGCGTGTACCAGCGCATCGCATGACGAAGTCCGGCGTCGCGATGCAGCAGCACGCGGAGCAAGGCTTTCGGGCGGCACTGCAGCACCATCTCGGTGAACTTGAACCACAGCAGCACGCGCCACGGCGGCATGTGCCGTGTCGCCAGCACCTGATGCTTGTAGTCCCAGAGCCGGCGATCGGTCTGGATGACGCGCCGATCTGCCGCGAGACGGAAATACGGCGTCCAGCGATGCGGCGTGACGTAGAGCATCTGGATCTGATCGGGATCGTAGGACAGCAGCTGCCGCAGGCCGCGCCAGTGATCGCGATCGGTCTCCTCCTCGAAGCCGACCACCCAGGTCGCCATCGACAGGATGCCGTGTTGACGCATCAGGCGGATGGCCTCGCGATCAATCGTGGTAGTCGCGCCCTTGCGGATCAGCTCCAACGTCTTCTCGTCGGTGTTCTCCATGCCGAGCAGGAAGCGCTGCCAGCCCGCCTTCTTGTAGAGATGCAGGATGTCGGCATCGCGGACGATGTCGTCGGCGCGGGTCGAGCCGACCAGGATCAAATCGACATTCTCCGCGATCAGGGCCTCGAGGAAGGTCCGCCAGGCCTTCTTCGAGACGGTCGGATTCTCGTCGGCAAAATTGATCACCTTGACGCCGTGCTCGCGATGGAGTCGCGCCAGTTCCCTGGCGAAGCGCACGGGATCGCGGTGCCGCCATCGCGTCCAGAAGCCGCGCTGGCCGCAATAGCTGCAGAGATGCGGACAGCCGCGCGAGAACTGCACCACGACGGCGCGCAGCCCGCCCCAGTAGCTGTAGCGCGCGTGATCGATCAACTCCCAGCCGACGCGATAGGCATCGAGATCGCGGATGACAGGCGCGGGCCGGGTGGCACGCGGCTCATCATGGTCGCGGAATGCGATGCCGTCGATGCCGGCAAGATCGCCGCCATATTCCAGCGCCCGCATCAGGCGGCGCGCGGTCTCCTCACCCTCGCCGCGCACGATCGCGGTGACATAGGGCTCCTCGCGCAGAATCTCGCGCCAGTGATAGGTCGGGAACACACCGCCGTAGACGATCAGCGTCTCGGGCACAGCCCTGACGATCGCCTGCGCCACCTCGGCGATGACGGGATGGCCCGAGGTCGAGCCGGAGTGGCCGAACAACACCGCATCCGGCGAAAACCGCGATGCCTCCGCCAGAATGGTAGTCAGCGGCATCGGCCCGAACTCGGCATCGAGAAGCCGGACTTCATGTCCGTCATCGATCAGGGGACCGCCGATCGACAGCAGGCCGAGCGGCGGCAAATGGTCGTCGGGAATCCGGCTGCCGATCGCCGGATGCGGCACGTTGATGAGAAGTATGCGCATGGATGATCGCTCCCGCTTTGGTTGGCGTGATCGTTCGTCCCCGCATCTTGTGTTAGGAGAGCCCAACCCCCCGGCCGGGCTTTTGCAGCAACTAGCGCAACCGCGCGCTAGAGGTTCGGCACCTCCGCCGGTACGATCGCGGTCAGCCCGCCGAAACGGCGCTCGCGGCGATGGAACGAAGAGAGCGCGTCCGCGAGATCGTCGGCATCGAATTCGGGCCACATCCGCTCGGTGAAATGCAGCTCGGCATAGGCGCCTTCCCAGAGCAGGAAGTCCGACAGCCGCTTCTCGCCCGAGGTGCGGATGATCAGGTCGACGTCGCGCAGGCCGGCCTCGCCGGTGATGAGATCGGCAAAGGCCTCACGGCTCAGCGGGCCGGCGCCGGCGACACGGGCGGCCGCATTCAGAATCGCATCGCGCGCCGAATAGTCGATCGCGATGCGCAGATGCAGCGTGGTGCCATCGGCGGTCTCGGCCTCGGCGCGCGTGATCGCGGCGGCGATGCCGTCGGGCAGCCGGTCACGGCGGCCGATCACGGTGAGGCGAACGCCGTTGCGCACCAGGGCTGCGATCTCGTTGGCGAGATAGAACCGCAGCAGCCCCATCAGCGCCGTGACTTCGGCCTTCGGGCGGCGCCAATTGTCGCTCGAGAACGCGTAGAGCGTCAGCGTGCCGACGCCCTGGTCCGGTGCGGCCTCGACGATGCGGCGGATCGCCTCGACGCCCGCCTCATGTCCGCGGAGGCGCGACAGGCCGCGCCGTGTCGCCCAGCGGCCGTTGCCGTCCATGATGATGCCGACGTGGAGCCGTCCGGCCACCTCCGGCTTGAGCGCGACGTTACTTTGCATCACAAAGTCTCCGGACAAAAATGGGATGATCAAATCGGCTGGATACCAAGGCGGCCAGACCTGCCTTCGTCTTTGCCGGCGGCGCTGGCCGCGTCGCGCACAAGCTGCTCGAGCACGGCGAGATAATCGAGGAAACGGCGGCGGCCGCTCTTGGTCAGGCGACAGGTGGTGTGCGGGCGATTGCCTTCATAGCCCTTGATGACATCGACGAGGCCGGCCTCCTGCAGCACCTGCAGATGCCGGCTGAGATTGCCGTCGGTCAGGCCGCACAGCTGCTTGAGATCGGCGAAGGCGAGCCCCTTCGGATGCGCCATCAGCGAGGTCAACAGGCCGAGCCGTGCCTTCTCGTGGATGACGCGGTCGAGGCCATCATAGGCGAATGGCGCGGTGGTCAGGTCAATCTTCGACATCATTGCCTCCGGAAGCGAAATACAACAGTGCTGCGAGCAGCAACTGGCCGATCGCGAATGGCAGGCCCATGGTCCAGGGCGACAGTGCGTGGCTCTGGCTTGCGATCAGCAGCACCGTGAAGCCCGACAGGAAATACCAGGCGCCGCCGAGCGCGATCGTGCGTGGCAGCAGGCGGACCGAGGCGAACACGCCGAGGCTGACCAGCACCTGCCACAGGCCGGGCAGCATCCACAGCGTCTCGGGCGCGAATTTCCATTGCAGGATCGCGAGCAGCACGCCGGCGATAACAGCGGGAACGAATTGCTCGATCGCCTGCTGGATCATCGCATCCGCCAGGCCCGAATGATGCCGCCGCGAGCGCGCCTGCATCTCGAGCCAGATCAAGACCGCAGAGAGCAACGCGGCTGTGGCCCAGCCCGCGAGGAACAAGATCGGATGATGAGTCGGATCATCGAGCCAGAGATATTGCGCAAGCGCCGTGACCAGCGCGATGCCGCTGGTGGCGGCGACCGTCGCCGGACCGTAGCCGCGGAACGCGGTTCCGGCCGCAATCTGGCTGCGGATCGCGAGAATATCGGCCAACGCCTTGTCGAGGTCGCGCATATTTTGCCCGCACTTTGTAATGCAAAGTATACGGGATTGCCAAGTAAACGCAAGCGGCATCGCGCGGCGTGCCGAGCGCGATGTTTAACGGCCGGTTACTGCGCGGATTGCGGCGAAACCGTGCCGCGTCACACCTTCACCAGACTCGCAAAGCCGCCATAGATCATACGCTTGACGTCGAACGGCGCCGTCTTCGGATCCATCGACGACGCCAGGCGGGGATCGGCCATCACCTTGGCGTTGATCCTGTCGCGCTGGGCGCGCGACTTGTAGGTGATCCAGGCGAACACGACGGTTTCGCCGGCCTTCAGTTTCACACTCTGCGGAAACGAGGTCAGCTTGCCCGGCTTGACGTCGTCGGCAACCCATTCGCGATAATCCAGCGCACCGTGTTCGCGCCAGACCTTGCCGGCCTTCCTGGAGAGCCGCGCATAGGCCTTGAGTTTCTTCTTCGGCACAGCGACGACGAAACCATCGACGTAGGGCATGGGCGTTTCCTGCTGTTTGGTTCCGTCGTCATTGCGAGGAGCAAAGCGACGAAGCAATCCATCTCGACGCTTGCGGCGCGATGGATTGCTTCGCTTCGCTCGCAATGACGATCAGGAGTGACAGCAGGATGCCTGAACCGGCGCCGGTTGGTACTGGTCACGTAGCCGCACCCAATCCATCGGATAGGGCAACCCTTCCTCATGGCGGCCGAGTGGCGTCAGGTCGAGATAGTGATAGGCCGCATTCATCATGTCGAGGCCGCGCGCGAAGGTCGAGTAAGTGTGGAACACGCTCCCGTTCTCGTCGCGGAAGAACACGCTGATGCCAGGCAGTTCAGGGCCATAGAGCGGGGTCGTTCCATAATTGTATTTCGCGTCGCCCGAATCGATCTGCCCTTGCGTGAACGACACACCGTAATCGTAATTGAAGTCATTGACGCCCGACGACACCCAGTCGAAGGTCCAGCCCATCCGCTGCTTGAAGGCCTCCAGCTTGGCCAACGGCGCAAGCGAGATCGCCACCATCGTGGTGTCGCGCGCGGCCAGATGCGGCACCATGCGCTCGAAACCGTCGACCCAGAACGAGCAGCTCTTGCAGGCTGCGTCCCACTCGGGCGCGAACATCACGTGCTGCACCACGAGCTGCGGCCTGCCCTTGAAGAGATCGCCGAGCGTCACCTTGCCATCCGGTCCGTCGAACACATAGTCCTTGTCGACCTTCACCCACGGCAGTTCGCGGCGCTGCCGGCTCAGCGCTTCGCGGGCCTGGGTGAGCTCCTTCTCGCCGGCCATCAATGCCTTGCGGGCTGCGATCCATTCTTCGCGCGAGACGATCTTGTGCTGTTGCATGAGATGCTCCTTTGCGGTTCAGGCGTCGACGTACTGTGCCAGATTGCCGAGGAATTCGGTCCAGCCGCGCTGGTGGTTGTCGCGCGCGGTCTCGTCGACGAACTGCGCGTGATGGAAGGTGAGCAACGTGCCGCCGGCGTCGGGCTTGATCGACACGGTCACCTCGGACTCGCGTTCCGGCGTCGAATGCCAGGCCCAGCTGAACACCAGTCTCTCGTTCGGCACCACCTCGCGATAGACGCCGCCGACCTCGTGATATTCGCCGTTGGCACCGGTGAACTTGATCCGGTAGCGGCCGCCGACACGGACATCGAGCTCGGCCTGCGTCGTGCCAGGCTTGACCTGGCCCGGGCCGAACCACTCCACTAGGTTTTCCGGCTCGGTCCATGCGGCGTAGACTTTTTCCGGCCGGGCGCGGAGGCGCCGCGTGAGGGTGAGGCTTGGGCGCGCGGCAAGGCCGGCGTCGGCTGCAACTGTGTTTGCCGATTTAATTGCCATGGGTCTTCCTCCACAAAAGCGGCAAGGCGGTCGAGATTGTCAGACCAGAATTGCGCATAGCGATTGAGCCAGTTCATCGCCTGCTCCATCGGCCTCGCGGTGAGCCGGCACGCCACCGTGCGGCCGGTCTTTTCGCGCGCGACCAGGCCGGCATCCGTGAGTACGTCGAGATGCTTCATGATCGCCGGCAACGACATCGCGAATGGCTGCGCCAGCTCGCTCACCGACAGGCTTTCCTGCTCGCCGAGCCGCGCCAGAAGCGCGCGGCGGGTGGGGTCGGAAAGCGCCGCAAAAGTGCGGTCCAGCGTTTCGTCCTGATACTTAACCATGTGGTTTAGTATAGACGCAAACGGCGCGGCGTCAAGCGCCCGGCTTCACGATCACGTCAATGCCGAGGCGGCACGACGCCGGATGGTTGGGACGATCGCAGGCGGAGAGCAGAAGCGCCCTCCCAAGCCGGCGGCTACTGCCGGTGGTGCCGATGCCGGTGACGGTGCGGCCGAGGCTGCTCCGGCTCGAGCTGCTCGCGAAACAGGAATCGCGGATTTTCTCCGCAAGCAAGGAAGCGTCCGGACACGCTTGCAAGGCACTGATCGTAGGTCCGATAGGCGCATTCACCGGGATAGCCGAGGCTCGGGCCCTGTGCGCACCACGGGTAATCATAGGGATCGGCGGACGCGCGATCGATGCCGGCCACGGCGGCCAGCGTCATCGTTCCCAACACCAGCACTGCCAATCGCGATGTCCGCATGATCCCACCCGTTCCGGTTCTGAAGAGCCGCAGTCAATCAAGCGCGGCATAACCGGTATGGTACCTGAAGGCCACTTTATTCCGCATCAGGACCGGTCAACTTTTGCGGCCGGGGTGCAGGACGAGTCCGCGCTGGCGGCCGGACTCGTCCTGCCCGTTCAGTGTGAGATTACTCGACCTTGAGGCCGGCGAACTCGACCACCTTCTTCCACTTGTCGGTCTCGGCCTTGATGTCGTTGCCGAAGGCGTCCGGCGTCTGGATCAGCGAGTCGCCGCCGAGCTCGACCAGGCGTTTCCTCATATCGGGCTCGGCGAGCACGGCGTTGATCTCGGTGTTGAGCTTGGCGATCAGCTCCTTCGGCGTGTTCTTCGGCGCGCCCATGCCGAACAGCGCGCTTGCTTCATAGCCCTTCACAGTCTCGGCGATCGCCGGCACGTCCGGCAATTGCGAGGAGCGCTCCGTCGTGGTCACGCCGAGCGCGCGCAGCGAACCGGCGCGGATGTGCTGGATGATCGAAGGCATGTTGTCGAAGATCACCTGCACCTGGCCACCGAGCATGTCGGTGATCGCAGGCGCAGCGCCGCGATACGGCACGTGCTGCATCTTGCAGCCGGTCATCGACATGAACATCTCGCCGGAGAGGTGCACAGAGGTGCCGTTGCCCGAAGAGGCCATGTTCACCTTGCCGGGATTGGCCTTCACATACTCGATGAACTCGGCGACGTTCTTCGCCGGCACGTCCTTGTTGACGGTCATCACGTTCGGCACGCGGTTGAAGGAAGCCACCGGTGCGACATCGTGCACGAAATTGAACTTCAGATTGGCGTAGAGCGAGGCGTTGATGTAGTTCGCCGGATTGACCAGCAGCACGGTGTAGCCATCCGGCTCGGCGTTGATCGCAGCTTCGGTGCCGATATTGTTGCCGGCGCCCGGCTTGTTCTCGATCACGAACTGCTGGCCGAGCTTCTCCGACAGCCGCTGCCCGATCAGGCGCGCGATGATGTCGGTGGCGCCGCCCGGCGGATAGCCAACAATCCAGCGCACCGGTCGCGCCGGATAGTCGGCAGCCGAAGCGCGGCCGATCGCGAATGTCGAAATCCCCGACCCGATCAGGCCCAGCGCGGCGCGGCGTGAAATCATGAAGTCTCTCCCAATCCCGCAGGGTTTGACCCCTGCCCGTTTCTGTTGCGTTGCGTGCGGCGCGGTTTTAACAAACAATGTCTGAAGCGGCCAGTGCGACACGTGCGACACCGACCGCGACGAAAGGCTAAGCCTCGGCTCTGCATCAGGCCGAAGCGTTGAATTCTTGTCTAAGACTCTGGACCGAAGAGGATCGATCATGTCCGTCAAGGTGAATGGGCTCGACCATCTCGTGATCAACGTCACCGATGTGGTGCGCTCGGTTGCCTGGTACAGCAGGATCCTCGGCATGGAGGTGAAGGTGTTCGACCCCGGCAAGGGCAAGACACCGCGCACCTCGCTGGTGTTCGGCAACCAGAAGATCAATGTGCGGCCGCGCGACGCCGACAAGGTGGACTGGTTCACCGCCGATCATGAAGCGGTCGGCAGCGACGATCTCTGCTTCCTCACCTCGAGCACGCCCGAGGCGGTGGTTGCGCATCTGAAGGCCCATGGCGTCAAGATCGAGGAAGGCCCCGTCGCCAAGCAGGGCGCGCGCGGCACGCTGCGCTCGGTCTATTGCCGCGACCCCGACGGCAGCCTGATCGAGATCTCGTCGTATGAGAGGGATCCAGGCTAGCCATCGTTCGTCACTGCGAGCCAACTGTTCGCGCGAATGCGCGCCCGACGACAGGCAGCGCGAATAGATCCGTCCGTTCCGTGCGGCGGAACGGAATTGCTTCGTCGGGTCAGCGCAAGATGACTTTGCAAATCCCGATTTGCTCTCGGCGCACGCCGATGGCAGAACTGCTCCCAACCAAGATCAATGGCGGCCGGCAAGGCTGCGCGGGAGGACATATGACCAATTCACAGCCAGTGCCGGGCATCGTCGGACCGTTTGCGGGGCTGGACGTGCCATGGCTGCTCAGGATGCGCGCCGAGGTGCGCTGCGATCATCCGTTCCTGATCTGGGCGCCGTTCGATGCGCCGGCGCGGCGCTGGAGCTACGGCGAATTCCATGAGCGCGTCGGCGCGCTCGCGGTGGGCCTCGCCAAGCGCGGCATCAAGCAGGGCGACTATGTCCTGATCCATCTCGATAACTGCGTCGAGGCGATCATGTCGTGGTTCGCCTGTGTCGAGCTCGGCGCCATTGCCGTCACCACCAACACCCGCTCGGCTGCGGCCGAGATCGAATATTTTGCCGGCCATTGCGGCGCGGTCGCCGCGATCACCCAGCCGGCCTGTGCCGAACTGATATCAGCCAACTGCAAGGGGCTGCGCTGGATCGCGGTGACCTCGCATGACGCGGGGCAGACGCCGGCACAGCCGCCCGCGCGCGGCGACAGTTTTGACGCGCTGTTCGCCGACAGCGCCGACCGGCCGAAGCGCCCGATCGATCCGCTCGCACCGTGCAGTGTGCAATATACCTCGGGCACCACGTCGCGGCCGAAGGCGGTGCTATGGACGCATGCCAACGCGCTGTGGGGCGCCAAGATCAACGCCGCGCATCAGGACCTGCACGCGACCGACGTGCACCAGACCTATCTGCCGCTGTTCCACACCAACGCGCTGGCCTATTCGATGCTGGCGAGCCTGTGGGTCGGCGCGACCTGCGTGATCCAGCCGCGCTTCTCGGCGAGCCGCTTCTGGCCGGTGGCGCTGGAGCACGGCTCGACCTGGACCTCGACAATCCCGTTCTGCATGAAGGCGCTGCTGGAGCACGAGGTTCCGAAGAACCACAAGTTCCGCCTCTGGGGCACGGCCGTGAACGAGCCGCCGGCATTCGCCGTGTTCGGCATCAAGATCATCGGCTGGTGGGGCATGACCGAGACCATCACCCACGGCATCATCGGCGAGGTCGACCAGCCGAACCCGCCGATGTCGATCGGCCGCGCTGCGCCGGAGTATGAAATCCGCATCACCAACGATGATGGTACGCCGACCGGCGTCGGTGAGACCGGCAATCTCCTGATCAAGGGTATCCCCGGCCTGTCGCTGTTCGCCGAATATCTGCATAACGAGAAGGCCACGCGCGAGAGCTTTGACGAGCACGGCTATTTCATCACCGGCGACCGCGTCACGATGCTGGAGCGCGGCTATGTCAGGTTCGGCGATCGCTCCAAGGACATGCTCAAGGTCGGCGGCGAGAATGTCGCCGCCTCCGAGATCGAGCAGGTGATCGCGGTGGTGCCGGGCGTGCGCGAGGCCGCCGTGGTGGCGAAGAAGCATCCGATGCTGGACGAGGTGCCGGTCGTCTTCATCATCCCGCAAACCGGCGTCGCGGCGCTGCCCGCCGACCTGCACGACAAGGTCATGACCGCCTGCCGCTCCGCGCTCGCCGACTTCAAGGTACCGCGGGAAATCCGCTTCGTCGACGAGATGCCGCGCTCGACGCTGGAGAAGGTTGCGAAGGCGGAGCTGCGGAAGATTCTGGAGTAGGAACGACGCTTTGCCTCGCCGTCATTGCGAGCGAAGCGAAGCAATCCACCCCTAAGCATACGCTGAAGTATGGATTGCTTCGTCGCTTCGCTCGTCGCAATGACGCGAAGTGCTCAATTCACCTCAAACCGGATCGGCAGCTTCTTCGGGCCACTGACAAAATAGGCCTGCGTCATCTTCACCTCGCCGTCGAGCGACAGTGATTTCAGGTGCGGCAGCAGCTCCTCGAACAGAATGCGCATCTCGAGCTTGGCCAGATACTGGCCGAGGCAGAGATGCGCGCCATAGCCGAACGCGACGTGGCGATTGGGCTTGCGGTCGCTGCGGAAGCGATCGGGATCCTCGAACACCTCCTCGTCGCGATTGCCGGAGGCGTAGCACAGCATCAGCCAGTCGCCTTTCGCGATCTTGCGGCCGCCGAGTTCGGTATCCGCGGTGGCCGAGCGCATGAAGTGCTTGACCGGCGTCATCCAGCGGATCGCCTCGTCGACCAGGCCTGGGATCAATGCCGGGTTGGCCTTCACCTTGGCAAATTCCGCGGGGTCCCTGGCCAGCGCCCAGATCGCGCCCGCGGTCGAGGATGAGGTGGTGTCGTGGCCCGCGGTCGCGACGATCATGTAGTAGCTGGTCTGATCGTGCTCGGGCATGTAGTCACCGCCGATCTTCGCATTCGCGATCACGGTGGCGAGATCGTCGCGCGGGCTCTGGCGGCGATTTTCGGTGATCTTGCGGAAGTAGGCGGAGAAGTCGGCGACGATCGCCTGCAACATCGCCGAGACCTGTTCCGCGCTCAGCGCCTCGCGGACGCGCGCGGTGTCGGGATCCTGCGGGCCGAACAGCTCCTGCGTTAACTTGAGCATCCGCGGCTCGTCCGCCTCGGGCACGCCGAGGATCTCCATGATGACGTGCAGGGGATAGCCGAGCGCGACGTCCTCGACGAAATCGCAGGCGCCGCCGCGGTCGAGCATGCGCTGCACCGTGGCACGCGCGATCTCGCGGACGCGGCCCTCGAACTTGCCGAGATTGGCCGGCATGAACCAGCCCTGCGTCAGCGCGCGGTACTTCGGATGGTCGGGCGCATCCATCTGCACCAGCGAGCGCACCAGATTGGGCCCGCCGGTGATCTTGCGCACCCGCTCCTCGAGCGCCTGCGTCGTCAGCGTGGTCGGGCGGTCGGCATTGTGGAACAGGTCGTTCTGCCGGCTGATTGCCTGGATATGGGCGTGCTTGGTCACCACCCAGAACGGGTCGAAGCGGTCGGGCCGCGCGATGCCGAGCGGGTTGTTGGCGCGCAGCCAGCGATAGCTGTCGTGGATGCGGTCGTCGGCATAGGCGACGGGATCGACGAGGGTTTCCGCGATGTTGGCGGGGATATCGAGATCCCCGGTCGTTGTCGTGTCCATGATCGTCCTCACCTGCCGAAGCACCGGTCGCGCCGATGATCGCCGAAATCTAGGCGGAGGTAAGGAGGACGACTTGCGTTGATTGGCTAAACGCCGCGCCACACACGCTATTGCGCGGCGTGGCGGAGCAATGATGGCGGGCTCAGTAATGCCCGAACGCGACCGGGCGGAACGCCTGCAGCAATTGCTGGTCGAGCTTGCCGCCCATCTCCTCCATCATGGAGAACGCCTTGGCGTGGGTGAATTGCAGCCGGTAGGCGCGCTTCTCGACCAAAGCGGCATAGACATCGACGATCGTGGTGACGCGGACGATGTCGCTGATCTGGTTGCCGCTCAGCCCGTTCGGATAGCCGGTGCCGTCGAGGAATTCGTGATGATGCAGGATCACGTCGAGCATTTCCGGCGGGAAGCCGCCCTGCGCCGACAGCGCCTCGTAGCCGCGGCGCGGATGTTCGCGCATCTCGGCCATTTCCTCGACCGTGAAAGCGCCGGGCTTGTCGAGCAGCGCGACCGGAACGAACGCCTTGCCGACATCATGCAGCAGTGCGGCACGGGCGAGCCGGCGCTGGTCGTCGTCGCGCATGCCGAGATGCTGCGCGAACGCCACCGCAAAGCCGGTCACGAACAGGCAGTGGCGATAGGTCTCCTGGTGATGGCAGCCGACCGTGGTCAGCCATTCACGCAGCGAGTTGTGCTTGATCGCCTTGAGGATCTTGTTTTCGGCGGCAACGATGTCCTCGAACCTGAGCGGCTCGCCGGCGCGCATCCGCTCGAACATCTTGACCATGACGCCGTGCGCAGCTTCGACGCCGCGATTGAGCGCCTTGCCGCGGTCGGTTTCGTCATAGCCGCTGTTGTCGGGAAACGCGGCGCGGATGCGCTGCAGGATGCCCCGCGCATCGAACGGCCGCGAGATCGTGTCGGTGGCGCCGAGCGCCCAGGCCTGCATCGAGGCGTGATGCAACGCATCCGCCAGCACGAACAGCCGCGGCATCTCGCGATAGGCGTCGGTCTGCAGCTTGGCGCGGACCATTTGCACGGCTTCGGGCGAGCGCAAATTGATGTCGACCACGATGCCGGAGAGATCGCGGGCCGGCTGCTCGGGAATATCCGAGGTCGGAACGGTATCGACCTCGCCCACCGAGCGCAGGATGCTGGCGAGTTCGTTGCTCTGATCGCTTCGATCTGACGCCAGCAGCAGGCGGCGCTTCGAAGTCTGGTTATTGGCCAAGGCAGTCATGACATCCCCGTCGCGGTAACGACCGACAGCAGACGCTACCTGACGATGCGTTCCCTCCGGCTTAATGGGGATGCTGAATGGCGGTTAAGCGCAATGGATACAATTTGAGGAACCGCGGAATCCGCCAGCAGAATCAGGCCCGCCGCAAATGCAGGCGGGCGGCTGCAGCGCCGGCGAATCATGAATTTTTGCAGCATCAAGGCGTCGACGCCGCCACCATCCGGCGGACGCCTGGAGCAAAGAAAAACGCCGGAGAGCGGTCAAGCTCTCCGGCGTCCTCATTGGTTCAGGCCGTTACGCCTTCATCGCGGCCTTGACGGCCTCCGCGGTGATCGGCAGGCCGCGGACGCGGGCGCCGACCGCGTTGAAGACGGCATTGCCGATCGCCGGCGCCACCACCGTCACGGCGGGCTCGCCGACGCCGGTCGCCTTCTCGCCATTGGCGATGACATTGACCGCGACTTCCGGCAGCTGGCTCATCCGAAGCGGCGTGTAGGTGTCGAAATTGGTCTGCTCGATGCCGCCGTCCTTCAACGTCGCCTTCTCGAACAGCGCCAGTGACATGCCCCACAGCGCCGCGCCCTCGACCTGGGCCCGGATGCCGTCAGGATTCACTTGCGTACCAACGTCGGTCGCAACCGTCAGCTTCTTCACCGTCACCTCGCCCGACGGGGCGACGGCGACGTGGGCGACGCAGGCGGTCCAGCTCGCCGTGGCGCGCTCCTGCGACGACACGCAGGCAACGCCCATGCCTTCGCCCTTGGGCAGCTTCTTGGTGCCGTAGCCGGCGAGACCCATCGCCGCGAGCAAGGTGTTACGGAGACGCTGCGCGCCGCCGTCGTTCTTGCCCTTGCCGTCGAGCAGCTCGACGCGAAGCAGGGCCGGATCCTTGCCGGTCGCATGCGCGATCTCATCGACCATGCTTTCGACCGCCCAGAACGTCCAGCCCCGGCGCCACCGAACGGAGCTGACCCGACGGGGTGGCGTTGTGCGCCATCTCGTTCTTGATCGCCCGCACATAGTGGTTGGGGACAGTGTAGAAGAAGTCCGAACCGTTCACCGTGAAAGCATCGAGCGGTCCCTTCTTGTCGACCGAGGGCGACAGGAAGTCGGGGATGCCCCAACGCTGGGTCGGCCAGGCAGAGACGACATCGTGGCTCAACGCGACGAGCTTGCCGTCGCCGTCCACGCCAGCCTTTACTTTTTGGTAGGTCAGCGGACGCGAGAAATCCATCGTCATGTCGTTCTCGCGCGTGTAGATGACCTTGACCGGCTTGCCGACGGCCTTGGCCGCCTGCACCGCGGGCACCATCATGTCGGCGTCGAGACGCCGGCCGAAGCCGCCGCCCAACCACATCTGATGCATCACCACGAACTTCGGATCGATCCCGGCGGCGCCGGCGGCGATCGCACCGGAGCGCGTCGCGAACTGGTTGCCGGAATAGATGTGCAGGATGTCGCCCTTGAACTCCGCGGTGGCGTTCATCGGCTCCATCGGCGCGTGGATGTTGATGTTGGTGGTGTATTCCGCCTCCAACACCTTGGCCGCCGTGCCGAAGGCTGCGTTCGGATCGCCGTCCTTGACGAAGAACTCACCGGAATCGCTGAGCCCCTGCAGCCGCTTGGCCTCGGCGAACAGCGATTCGCTCGACAGTTTGGCGTTCGGACCGCCGTCATAGCTCACCTTCAGCGCCTCGGCCGCTTTCTTGGCCTGCGCATAGGTGTTGGCGACCGCGACGACCCAGCCGGTCGTGGTCGTGGTCTTGTCGTCCAGGGTGACGGCCTTGATGAAGCCCGGCACCTTCTTCGCCGCGCTATCGTCCACTGACTTCACGGTGGCGCCGTAGCGGACCGGCGGGGTGACCAGCGCGCCGTAGACCATGCCCGGCAGCATCACGTCGATGCCGTACTTGGCCGTGCCGTTGACCTTCAACGGAATGTCGAGCTGCGGCACCGAGACGCCGATCATGGTGTACTGGTCGGCAGACTTCAGCTTGATCGCCTTCAGATCATCCGCCGTGAAGGTCTTGGTCGCCTTGCCGCTCTTCACCACTTCGGCAAACGACATCGACTTCTTCGACTTCGGATGGCTGATCGTCGACGCACGCACCACCAGCTCGCTGGCCGGCACGCCCATCGAGGCCGCCGCCGCCTCGGTCAATGCGATGCGGCCGGCAGCGCCGGCGCGGCTCATGGCGTCGAAGTTCATCATCGTCGACCAGCTGCCGCCGGTGATCTGCGCGCCCAGCACGGGATCGTTGAACTTCGGATCGTTGGAGGCGAGCTGGACCCGCATGTCCTTCCAGTTCGCGCCGAGCTCTTCGGCCACGATCTGCGCCATCGTCGAGGCGACGTGCTGGCCCATGTCGGCCTTGCCGCAGGTCACGGTGACGAGACCATCGGGCGCGATCGAGTACCAGACGCTCGGCTCGAAGTTGGCGGGCGCGGTAGCCGCGAGCGCCTCATCGATGCCGGATGCGGCGTAGCCGAGCACGAGGCCGGTTGCAGCGGTGCCGACCAGGAAGGAACGGCGGCTGAGATCGGTCGTCCCAGGAGCGAGGTTTTTCACGTGCTTGTTCATGTGGCCCTCCGCTCGGATCCGGTGGCCGATGCGGTGCGCATGTCGGACGCAGCGCGCATGATCGCCTTCTGGATTCGTGAATAGGTCATGCAACGGCAGAGATTGCCGTCCATATGCGCGACGACTTCTTCCTTCGTCGGGTTGGTGTTCTTCGACAGCAGCGCTGCCGCCTGCATGATCTGGCCGGACTGGCAGTAGCCGCATTGCGGCACCTGCTCGGCGACCCAGGCCTTCTGCAAGGGATGTTCGCCCTTGGCGGAGAGGCCTTCGATGGTGGTGATCTTCTTGCCGACGGCGTCGGCGAGCGAGGTCTGGCAGGACCGCACCGCTTCGCCGTTGACGTGAACCGTGCAGGCGCCACAGAGACCGGCGCCGCAACCGAATTTGGTGCCCGTCATCTGCAATTGCTCGCGGATGACCCAAAGCAGCGGCGTGTCATTGGCCGCCTCGACGGACATATTCCGTCCGTTGATATTGAGATTTGGCATCTCTCTCCCCTTCCGGTGTCGGAAGCCGCTTACGGCGGCAACTCACTGTTGGGTCATGGCTGGCGCCCACCGGGTAAGCGACAGTTGCCGAAACAATGATCCGGTTCCCGGCTGGAGGCAATCCAATTTGGAATTGCTCGAAAAGAATAAATTTCGGAAACTGCCTGTTGTGCGATGCGGCAACGGCATGAAGCTTTTGAAATGCCAGTATTGATGCCGTATCGATCACTCCTACCAAGGTCGGTAGCGCTGCCGGACCTGACACCGACAACAGAAGGAGCCTGTCAATGGCCAAGCTCAACCGCAGCGGCGTCGATATCTATTACGAGATTCACGGCAGCGGCCCGCCCCTGATCCTCACCCACGGCTATTCGTCGACCTCGGCGATGTGGCAGGGCCAGATCGAGGCGCTGTCGAAGCGGCACAGGCTGATCCTGTGGGACATGCGCGGGCACGGCCAGTCCGACTATCCTGACAATCCGGATGCTTATAGTGAAGCGGCGACGGTCGGCGACATCGCCGCTCTGCTCGATGTTGCCGGCGCCGACAAGGCGATCGTCGGCGGCCTGTCGCTCGGCGGCTACATGTCGCTCGCCTTTCATCGCGCCCATCCGGAGCGGGTGCGCGCGCTCTTGATCATCGACACCGGCCCGGGATTCAAGAAGGACGACGCCCGCGAGGTCTGGAACACGCGCGCCCGCGACACCGGCGACCGCTTCGATCGTGAGGGGCTCGAGGTGCTGAAGTCCTTGAGCGCCGAGCGCGCGTCGGTCACGCATCGCAACGCCAGGGGCCTCGCGCTCGCCGCGCGCGGCATGCTGGCGCAACGCGATGCGCGGGTGATCGAGTCATTGCCCGGGATCAAGGTCCCGTCGCTGGTCGTGGTCGGGGCTGACGACACGCCGTTCCTGGCGGCGTCCGACTACATGGCGGCGAAGATCCCGGGTGCGCAGAAAGCGGTGATTCCGAACGCCGGCCATGCCGTCAACATCGACCAGCCGCAGGCCTTCATCGCCGCCGTGCTGCCGTTCCTCGATAGCCTTGAAGCCGGCGCGCCGGGAAAGGCCGCCTCATGAAGACGATTGTCGTCGCCTTGCTGCTGACGGCGGCCGCGACGGGAGCGAACGCCCAGAAGCTACGGCCGTTCGCCGACCCGGCCACGCCGACCTTCACCGCGACGCTGTCGAACAACACACCGCTGGTGTTCGGCATGGACGTCGCGGACGCGCAGCGCGCGCTCGGCACCCCCTTCACCCATGTCAGCGGGCGGCCCGGCAACGAGGTCTTCCTGACCTTCCGCGACCTCGGCGGCAGCGGGCTGTTCCCGCACCATGACCGTCTCTTCCTGCAATTCCGCAAGGGCCGGCTCGCCGGCTGGAAGGGCGACTGGGGCGAGAACTGGATGTGGCGCTAAACCTCATCATCGAAAGCTTCATGCAACCCCCAACATGACAAGGATGGACCATGGGACAAGACATCAAACTCAAGGCTTCGGACGGATTTGAACTCGGTGCCTATCGCGCCGATCCCGCCGGCGCGCCGAAGGGCGCGATCGTGGTGATCCAGGAGATCTTTGGCGTCAACCACCACATCCGCTCGGTTTGCGACCGGCTGGCGAAGGAAGGCTATGTCGCGGTTGCGCCGTCGATCTTCGACCGCATCACACCGAACTTCCAGAGCGGCTACTCCCCCGATGAGGTGGCCGAGGCGCGAAAGTTCGTCGCCAATCCGGACTTTGCCGCGATGCTGCGCGACAGCCAGGCGGCGATCGACGCGGTGAAGTCGGTCGGGCCGGTCGGCATCATCGGCTTCTGCCTTGGCGGCAGCATCGCCTATGCGGCCGCCACCAAGTTGACCGGGCTCTCGGCTGCCATCGGCTATTACGGCGGCGCCATCATCCGCTTCGCCGACGACA
The DNA here is from genome assembly GCF_054063755.1 of Bradyrhizobium sp. USDA 4341. Classification (NCBI taxonomy): domain Bacteria; kingdom Pseudomonadati; phylum Pseudomonadota; class Alphaproteobacteria; order Hyphomicrobiales; family Nitrobacteraceae; genus Bradyrhizobium; species Bradyrhizobium sp. USDA 4341. Next base: position 5,163,187 of record NZ_JBSSGO010000002.1, read on the forward strand.
AGCCGGCCGTGCCGACGCAGCTACATTTCGGCGAGAAGGATGCCGGCATTCCCTTGAGCGATGTCGAGACCATCAAGTCGAAGCGGCCCGAGGTCGAGGTGTTCATCTATCCGGGCGCGCAGCACGGCTTCCATTGCGACGAGCGCGCCAGCTACGACAAGGCGAGCGCCGACATCGCCTGGCCGCGCAGCATGGAATTTTTCGCGAAGTATTTGCGGCGATAGCTCTTTCCATCTCGTCATTCCGGGATGCGCCGCAAGGCGCAGGCCCGGAATCCATTTCGCCGCAAGACGCGCGGAGTGATGGATTCCGGGTTCGCGCTTCGCGCGCCCCGGAATGACTAATGGAGAGACGTTGCTTTAAAACCAGCGCTCGCCGACGAACACCGTATCGCCCGGGCTCATCGGCGTGCCCAGCGGCACCACGAAGCGGCCGGAGCCGGACGCATCCGTATGGGTGAGGGTGACCTGGTCGCGCTTGGCGCGCGGCGAGAAGCCGCCGGCTATCGCGACCGCGCTTTCGACGGTCATGTTCGGCACGTAGGGATACTGGCCGGGAGCCTGGACCTCGCCGAGGATGAAGAACGGCCGGTAGGACTCGATCTCGACCGCCACCGAAGGATCGCGGATGAAGCCGTTGCGCAGCCGTGCCGAGATTTCGCCGGCGAGCCCGGCCGGCGTGCGGCCACGTGCCGGCACCGAGCCGATCAGCGGCATGGTGATCGAGCCGGCGGCGTCGATCGCGTAGGAGTTGGTCAGGCCTTCCTGGCCGTAGACCACGACGCGGAGCTTGTCGCCCGGGCCGAGATGATAGGAGTTGTCGTAACCGGCGGGCCCACCCGGTGCGGCGGCATAAACCACCGGGGCGGCACCCGGCGCGGTATAGCCATAAGCGGGAGAAGAGCTGGCGAAGGCGGAACGCAGTGCGCTGATCGCACCTCCGCCGCCTCCGTCAGCAACCGGGGCGGATGCGTAAGCCGGTCCATAGGTGACGGCATCGACACCTTGGGGGCCCACGGCGACTGGACCGGACGTGCTCATGCAGCCAGACAGCGCGAGCGCAGCCACAACGGCAGTGATCGGCAATCGTAACGCGCGTGCAACCGGCACCGGACCTATCCCTCAACGGCGAGACAAGCCCAGTCTTGCACCACTTATGGTTAATAAAGGGTTTTCGAGGACCGAATGGGGAGACGAAAGCCCGCCTCCCCTTCGATTTAGCGCATGACAGAGCGATCAGGCGGTGACGCCAACGCCGATCGGGCAGGACACGCCGGTGCCACCAAGCCCGCAATAGCCCGCCGGATTCTTGGCGAGGTATTGCTGATGGTAGTCCTCGGCGAAGTAGAACTCGCCGGCCGGTGCCACTTCCGTCGTGATCGCGCCGAGGCCCTTGGCGGCGAGCGCCTTCTGATACATCGCCTGCGACGCATCGGCGGCTTTGTGCTGCGCGTCGCTGAACGTGTAGATCGCGGAACGATACTGCGTGCCGATGTCGTTGCCCTGGCGCATGCCCTGCGTCGGGTTGTGGTTCTCCCAGAACGTCTTCAGCAGCTTCTCGTAGGAGATCTTCTTCGGGTCGAACACGACCAGCACGACTTCGGTGTGGCCGGTGCGTCCCGAGCACACCTCTTCATAGGTCGGGTTCGGCGTGTGGCCGCCGGCATAGCCGACCGCGGTGGTGTAGATGCCGTCGCCGAGTTCCCAGAACTTCCGTTCCGCGCCCCAGAAGCAGCCGAGGCCGAACACGGCCTGCTCGAGGCCTTGCGGATAGGGCGGCGTCAATTTGCTGCCATTGACGAAATGCGTGGTCGCGGTCGGGATCGGCGTCGCGCGGCCTGGCAGCGCCTCGGCGGCGCTTGGCAACGCGGTGGTCTTGCGCATGAACAACATGGATACCTCCGGGCGGGACATCGGCCGACGCGGCAACGGCCTGCGGGCCGGCTGTCACCTATATATGTCCTTACGCGGATGATGGCAGCCCCGTTACTGACGGCTGCGGCCAAGAGAAGCTCAAGCGGGCTGCAGCCAGCTCAGTCGCGTGCGTAGCCGATCAGCGGCTTGCGCGGCCGGAACAGGATCATCAGCAGGATGCCGGCAATGCCAAGCACCGCGAACACCGGCTGCTCCAGAAGCACGCGGATCACGCCGTTCCAGAGCCAGGGCGCGAAGCGATCCACCCAGGCATGGAACGCCTGCTGGCTCGACTGATGGATATCGTTCCAGAACTGGCCGAATTGGGTGAACCGCAGGCTCTGGTCGGCGACGTAGCGGGCCCCGTCATAGACCATGAAGATGAAACTGCCGGCCAGCAGCAAAAGGCCGATCAGGCGGAAAAAGCCGCGGATCATGCGTCACCCTAACTCCCTGTCGCGCCCCACGCGTCGACAGGCCTTACCGGGCGCCCCCCGGAAATTCAACCTCTTCAGCGGCTTATCCGGACCTCGCGAGGCCGATTTCAGGCCCTTTTTCGGTCCCGAAAGCGTTGACGGTTAAGTCTGCGCCATCTATAAGACCGGCCGATGGCGGCGGGCGCAATCCTGCCGCCGCTGTTCTTTGGACAGTGCCGCATGCGGGGGCAGCATTATGCGCCTTGGCATGGCCGCCTCAAGGACACCCAAGAAAACACCTTGGACAAATACATCAGAGTTGAGATTTGAACCGGCCGGTGCGCGCAAGCCCGACCACCGAGCGATCACCGCCGAAGGACAGTTAGAGAACCATGGCCAACACCACCTCCGCCAAGAAGGCGACCCGCAAGATTGCCCGCCGCACCATCGTCAACAAGTCGCGCCGCACGCAGATGCGTGGCGCGGTGCGCACCGTCGAGGAAGCAATCAAGAGCGGCGACCGCGAGGCGGCACTGAAGGCGATGAGCAAGGCCGAGCCCGAACTGATGAAGGCAGCGCAGCGCAACATCATTCACAAGAACCTCGCGAGCCGTAAGGTGTCGCGCCTCACGCAGAGCATCGCCAAGCTCGCCAAGTAAGCTCAGCGAGTACAGCTCGCCGCGTGAGCTGACCGAAGAACACATTTGTCACGAAGCCCGGCTCGCGCCGGGCTTTTTGTTTTGGTCTCGCATTTTGTCGTGGAAGTTTCGTAGCGCGAGAAGAGTCGGCGTTGCCGCGCAACGAACTGCGTGCCATGTTTCGTCGCGTCCGTAGTTCTACCGGCTCATTATGCTTAACGCGCCGCACTCGCCCACAGATTGTTCTGCACTAAGCTGGATAGATGGAATAGCGCGCGAATATCTCGCGTTGAAAATTGCGCAGCGGGGTTACCCTGCAAAAGCAATCGCGAAAAATGACGTCTCGCGAATTACTTATGCACATAGCGCTGAACAGCGATTGGAAAAATGACCGGCGCGAGACCAAATGTAAATTTTCTATGAAAAATTTTTGGTATTGCACCGTCGTTTGTGACACGCGTGAATCTGTGCGCTGATTCAAAACCTTGCTTTCGCAACTCAGCGTCGGCAACACCGCAACAGTCGCCAAGAGTCTCGACCCCCGTCGAATCCACGGATTGTCAGGAAATGCGCTTGGTGTATTTATTTCTTGTTCGCGACGCCCACGGATCTCCAGATCAGCGCGGTTTGAGACCCAAGGGCGGACGTGCAAATCGGCGGCGGTGTGCGCGTTAGCGACGCTTTCCAAGCGAAGCTAGATTGACGGCTCATAGCGATATGAGGACGGTCGACCTGTGTCAAAATATCTCCGGCGGTGCCCCCGACGATTTGGGGGATCGAACAAGAGAGACCAGGGCGTCAGTCGGAATCTGGCAACGGGAACGCGGCGCGGGCGAACGGGTTGACGACGACACGCGGCGGCGAAGCGCCGGGCATCTCGGTGTTCGGTAGCGGCAGTTCGATTTTGAAGACACGAGCAAACTGGCAACTTGCCGCGATACGTCGCGGTGGGAGGGGGAGGACTTATGCCTTACGGTATCATCACTGCAGTCGAACCAACGACAGCCCAAGTGCAGATTTCCTGTGGTGCCGTAATCAACCCCTCGGACGCTGGCTCTTACCCGCAGAGGCCGTCGAGTACGCGCTGACCTCGCGGGACGCATCTTCTCCAAACAGCTGACCTGTCGCGTGGCGCATGGCCGCCACACGGGAGAGCTTTGTCCGGAGCAGACCGCGCCCGCTAGAGGTCGCGTCGTGGCAGGACCCCTGCGCGGCGCTTTCGCAATCATCATCTCTCAGTTTTGGAAAAGTACGAAGGCAATGACGAACACGGAACAGGATCGCTGGTCGCGGGTAAAGGGACGTTTGCGGACGAGCGTTGGCGAGGACGTCTACACGAGTTGGTTCGCGCGGATGGATCTCGAGAGCGTGCACGATGAGAGCGTGCATCTGTCGGTTCCGACCCGGTTCCTCAAGAGCTGGATCCAGGCGCATTACGCCGAACGCGTGCTCTCCTGCTGGCAGGCCGAGATGCCCGAAGTGCATCGCATCGACCTCACCGTGCGCTCGGCGATCCGCGCGATGGCCCCCGTGAAGGAAGCGGCTGCACCGGTGGAAGCGCGCCGTGTCGAGCGCAATGACGGCCGTCCCGCGCCTGAACTGCGCTCGTTCGCGACGGCGCCGGTGTCCGCCAGCCATGATGCGCTCGGCGGCTCGCCGCTCGATCCGCGCCTGACCTTTGCAAGCTTCGTCGTCGGCCGTTCGAACACGCTGGCCCATGCGGCTGCGCGCCAGGTCGCGGAAGGTCGCCGCGGCGATCCCGTGATGTTCAACCCGCTCTACATCCATGCCGGCGTCGGCCTCGGCAAGACGCACCTGCTGCAAGCGGTGACCTGGGCCGGCAATTCCGGCGGCGAGCGCAAGGTGCTGTATCTCACGGCCGAGAAGTTCATGTACGGCTTCGTCGCAGCGCTGAAGACGCAGACGGCGCTGGCGTTCAAGGAGGCGCTGCGCGGCATCGACGTGCTGGTCATCGACGATCTGCAGTTCCTGCAGGGCAAGTCGACGCAGGCCGAGTTCTGCCACACGCTGAACGCGCTGATCGACGCTGGCCGTCAGGTCGTGATCGCCGCCGACCGTCCGCCGTCCGACCTCGAAAGCCTCGACGACCGCGTGCGCTCGCGGCTCGCCGGTGGCCTAGTGGTCGAGATGGGTTCGCTCGGCGAGGAACTGCGGCTTGGTATCCTCAAGTCGCGCGTCGCCGCGGCCCGCGCCCACCATGCGACCTTCGATGTGCCGGAAGAAGTGCTCGACTATCTGGCGCGCACCATCACCCATAACGGCCGCGACCTCGAGGGCGCGATCAACCGCCTCTTGGCGCACTCCAAGCTCAACAACCAGCCGGTGACGCTGGAGATGGCCGAGCGCGAGGTGCGCGACCTGATCCGCCCGCAGGAGCCGAAGCGGATCAAGATCGAGGACATCCAGCGCGTGGTCGCCCGGCAGTACAATGTCAGCCGCTCCGACCTCTTGTCGTCCCGCCGCACCGCCAACGTGGTGCGTCCGCGCCAGGTTGCAATGTATCTGGCCAAGACGCTGACCCTGCGCTCGCTGCCGGAGATCGGCCGGCGCTTCGGCGGCCGCGATCACACCACGGTGTTGCACGCGGTGCGCAAGATTGAGGCACTGGTCGCCAAGGACACGACGCTGTCGGAGGAAGTCGAATCGCTGAAGCGTCAATTGCAGGAATAAGACTGCAGGAATGAGGCCGCCTCATTTGGCTGGCTCGTTCCATAGCCCTCCCCTTTATCAAGAGGGGAGGGCTAAACTTTTTTCCGGCCCAAAACGTGGGGAACGGGGCCCGTTTCGCGCCCGTATCCCTTGCACCGGCCGCCCATCCGCGCCACCTTGCGGTCCCCCCGTGGGTTTGATCAAATCCGGTATTGATCCGGCTTATCGGGTTTCCAATGCCGCGGTGCTGCCCTGAACGGCCGCCCGGCTTTTCCATCTGAGGGATCTGGCGGGTATTGCAATGAAGGTCACCGTCGAGCGCGCGCAACTCCTGAAATCGCTGGGTCACGTTCACCGCGTGGTCGAGCGCCGCAACACCATCCCGATCCTCGGCAACGTGTTGATCCGCGCCGAGGGCGCCAAATTGTCGCTGAAGGCAACCGACCTCGATCTCGAGGTGACGGAGACCTTGGCCGCCGAGACCGGAACCGCCGGCTCGACCACGGTGCCGGCGCACATGTTCTACGACATCGTCCGCAAGCTGCCCGACGGTTCGCAGATCGTGCTGGAGGCCGACGGCGACCGCTCGGTGCTCGCGGTGCGCGCCGGCCGCTCGCGCTTCACGCTGCAGACCCTGCCCGAAAGCGATTTCCCGGGCCTTGCCGCCGGCGACATGACGCATTCGTTCTCACTGCCGGCCTCCGACATCAAGCGGCTGATCGACCGCACCCAGTTTGCGATCTCGACCGAAGAGACCCGCTATTACCTCAACGGCATCTATCTGCACGCCGCCGGCAGCGCCAAGGCGGCGACCCTGCGCGGGGTTGCGACCGACGGCCATCGTCTGGCGCAGATCGACCTCGCGCTGCCCAAGGGCGCGACCGGCATGCCCGGCGTGATCGTCCCGCGCAAGACGGTCGGCGAGGTGCAGCGGCTGATCGAGGGCGACGACGCCGAGATCTCGATCGAGCTGTCGGATGGCAAGATCCGCTTCACGCTCGGCAATGTGGTGCTGACCTCGAAGCTGATCGACGGCACCTTCCCGGACTATGGCCGCGTCATTCCGCAGAACAACGACAAGGAACTGGTGGTCGACAAGAAGGATTTCGAGGCCGCCGTCGATCGCGTCTCGACCATTTCCAGCGAACGCGGCCGCGCCGTGAAGCTGGCTTTGTCCGCCGGCAAGCTGGTGCTCTCGGTCACCAACCCGGATTCCGGCAGCGCCACCGAAGAGCTCGAGGTCGAGTACGCTTCCGATGCGCTCGATATCGGCTTCAACTCGCGCTATCTGCTCGACATCGCCGCCCAGATCGAGGGCGAGGTCGCGGTGCTGAAGCTCGCCGATCCCGGCTCGCCGACCCTAGTGCAGGACCGCGACAGCAAGGGCGCGCTCTACGTGCTGATGCCGATGCGAGTGTGACTTCTCCTCTCGTCATGGCCGGGCTTGATCCGGCCATCCATCGAACAAGAGATGACCTATTGGGTGTACATCCTCGCGAGCAAGCCCGGTGGAACTCTCTACGTTGGCGTGACCAATAATCTGGTCCGGCGAGTTTACGAACATCGCGAGGGTCTCGCCGAAGGCTTTACCAAGCGGCACGGCATCAAGACCCTCGTCTACTTTGAGGCGCATGAGACAATCGCCGCGGCGCTTCAGCGCGACAAAAACATCAAGCACTGGTCGCGTGAGTGGAAGATTGATCTGATCGTTGCCCGCAATCCCGACTGGCGAGACTTATATGACGAAATTGTCCGCTAGCGCGGACAATGGATTGCCGGGTCAAGCCCGGCAATAACAAGGTAACATGACCCCATCCCGCATTCATCGCCTGTCGCTGACGCATTTCCGGAATTACCGGACGGCGACGCTGCAGGTCGCGGGCGACATGGTGGTGCTGGTCGGGCCGAACGGCGCCGGCAAGACCAATTGCATGGAGGCGGTCTCGTTCCTGTCGCCGGGCCGCGGGCTGCGCCGCGCGACCTTGGAGGACATCGCCGACAATCAGGGCGACGGCTCCTGGGCGGTCTCGGCCGAAATCGAGGGTGCGCTCGGCCTCGCCACGCTCGGCACCGGCATCGATCCCCCGACCGGCGAGGCGAGCAACAGCCGACGCTGCCGCATCGATCGCGAACCGGTGGGGTCCGCGACCGCGTTCGGTGACCACCTGCGCATGGTGTGGCTGACGCCGGCGATGGACGGCCTGTTCATGGGCGCCGCCTCCGAGCGGCGGCGCTTCTTCGACCGCCTGGTGCTGGCGATCGATTCCGAGCACTCCAGCCGGGTCTCGGCGCTGGAGCGCTCGCTGCGCTCGCGCAACCGGCTGCTCGAGGTGCGCAACTACGACGACCATTGGTGTGATGCGATCGAGCGCGAGACCGCGGAGCTTGCGGTCGCGGTCGCCGCATCGCGCGGCCAGACCGCCGCCAAGCTCGCCACGATGCTGCACGCGCGCGGCACCGCCTCGGCCTTCCCGTCCGCCGAGATCATGCTCGACGGCTGGATGGAGAACGCGCTGCTGCAGGAGCCTGCGACCGCGGTGGAGGACCGCTACCGCGAGATCCTGCGCGCCAGCCGTCCGCGCGACGCCGCCGCCGGGCGCACGCTCGACGGCCCACATCTGACCGATCTGCAGGTGATCTATGCGCCGAAGAGCATGCCGGCGCGCGACGCCTCGACCGGCGAGCAGAAGGCGCTCTTGATCGGGCTGGTGCTGGCGCATGCCACGATGGTCGCGGAGATGACCGGCATCGTGCCGCTGCTGCTGCTCGACGAGGTCGTCGCCCATCTCGATCCGAATAGGCGCAAGGCGCTGTTCGACGAGCTCGCCAAGCTCGGTGCACAGGTCTGGATGACCGGCGCCGACCCTGCCGCCTTCGTCGACATCGGCCCGACGGGAGAGATTTTCGACGTCGAATCCGGCCGCGCCACACGGCGCGGCTAAGCGCGCGGAATCGCCTCCGAAAGGGGAGCGAATCTGCCTTCGAATCGGGCTTTTCAGAGCCTCCGGAATCGGCCTTTGAGAGCCTTGAAACAGGCCGAAAAAATCCTATTTATTCAATAGTTTGTAGACAGAGACTTTGCGCTAGGCGCAACTGCTCTTTCATGGCACAAATAGCGGAATCAGCGCCTCATTTTGTGCAGCTGATTCGGGACATCCTCGAAGGCCTCACATGACTGAACCTGCCCGGCAGACCCCTGCCGAATCTGAGCATCCCATTCCGGCCGAATATGGTGCGGAATCGATCCGGGTGCTGAAGGGCCTCGACGCCGTCCGCAAGCGGCCCGGCATGTATATCGGCGACACCGACGACGGTTCCGGCCTGCACCACATGGTCTACGAGGTCGTCGACAACGCGATCGACGAAGCGCTGGCGGGCCATGCAAGCCGCGTCCTGGTTACCCTCAACGCCGACAATTCCGTCACCGTGTACGACGACGGCCGCGGCATTCCGGTCGGCATCCATAAGGGCGAAGGCGTCTCGGCGGCCGAGGTCATCATGACCCAGCTCCACGCCGGCGGAAAGTTCGACCAGAACTCCTACAAGGTCTCCGGCGGTCTGCACGGCGTCGGCGTCTCCGTCGTCAACGCGCTGTCCAGCAGGCTGGGCTTGCGGATCTGGCGCGACGACAAGGAGCACTACATCGAATTCGCGCACGGCGATGCCGTGGCGCCGCTCAAGGTGGTCGGCGATGCCCCGGGCAAGCGCGGCACCGAGGTCACCTTCCTCGCCTCGCCCGAGACCTTCAAGAACATCGAATATGATTTCGCGACGCTCGAGCACCGGCTGCGCGAGCTCGCCTTCCTCAATTCCGGCGTCCACATCGTGCTGTCCGACATGCGCCACGCGGTCGAGAAGCGCGAAGAGATGCACTATTCCGGCGGTGTCGAGGAATTCGTCAAATATCTCGACCGCAACAAGAAGGCGATCGTGCCGGCGCCGATCATGGTGCGTGCGGAAGCCAACGGCATCGGCGTCGAAGCCGCGCTGTGGTGGAACGACAGCTACCACGAGAACGTGCTGTGCTTCACCAACAACATCCCGCAGCGCGACGGCGGCACCCATCTGGCCGGCTTCCGCGGCGCGCTGACGCGCCAGGTCAACGGCTATGCCGAGGCCAATGCGAAGAAGGAAAAGATCGCGCTGACCGGCGACGATTGCCGCGAAGGCCTCACCGCGGTGCTGTCGGTGAAGGTGCCCGATCCGAAATTCTCGTCGCAGACCAAGGACAAGCTGGTGTCCTCGGAGGTTCGACCGGTGGTCGAGAACGTCCTGAACGAGGCGCTCGCGGCCTGGTTCGAGGAGAATCCGAAGGAAGCCAAGGAAATCGTCGGCAAGGTGATCCAGGCCGCCGCTGCCCGCGAGGCTGCGCGCAAGGCACGCGAGCTGACCCGCAAGAACCCGCTCAGCGTCTCCTCGCTGCCCGGCAAGCTCGCCGACTGCCAGGAGAAGGATCCTGCGAAGTCCGAACTGTTCATCGTCGAGGGCGACTCGGCAGGCGGCAGCGCCAAGCAGGGCCGCAACCGCGAATTCCAGGCGGTGCTGCCGCTGCGCGGCAAGATCCTCAATGTCGAGCGCGTGCGCCCAGACAAGATGCTGTCGTCGGAGCAGATCGGCACGCTGATCACCGCGCTCGGCACCGGCATCAGCGACGATTTCTCGGTCGACAAGCTGCGCTATCACAAGATCATCGTGATGACCGACGCCGACGTCGACGGCGCTCATATCCGCACGCTGCTGTTGACCTTCTTCTATCGCCAGATGCGCTCGATCATCGATGGCGGCTTTCTCTATATCGCCCAGCCGCCGCTCTATAAGGTCTCGCGCGGCAAGTCCGAGCAATATCTGAAGGACGAGCGCGCGCTCGAGGATTATCTGATCTCGACCGGGCTCGACGAATGCGTCTTCAAGCCGGCTTCCGGCGAAGACCGCTCGGGCCGTGATCTGCTGTCGCTGGTCGAAGACGCCCGGACGATCCGCTCCGTGCTGCGCAACCTTCACAGCCGCTACAATCGCGCGGTGATCGAGCAGGCCGCGATCGCCGGCGTGCTGACCCCGAGAATCACCAGCGATATCGCGACCGCCAACTCCGCGGCTGATTACATCGCCAAGCGGCTGGACGCGGTTGCCGACGAAGTGGAGCGCGGCTGGATCGGCACCTTCACTGAAGGCCAGGGCTTCCAGTTCGAGCGCACCGTGCGCGGCGTCAAGGAAGTGGCCGTGATTGACGACGCGTTTCTTGGCTCGGCCGATGCACGCAAGCTCGACGAGTATGCGACCAGGCTGCAGGAGATCTACGTGCGGGCGGGCAAGCTCCGGCGCAAGGATGCCGAGCAGACCATTCACGGCCCGATCGACCTGTTCGAGGCCGTGACCGACGCTGCTCGCAAGGGTATCTCGCTGCAGCGCTACAAAGGTCTCGGCGAGATGAATCCGGAGCAGCTGTGGGAGACCACGCTGGACACCGAGGCGCGCTCGCTGCTCCAGGTGAAGATCAAGGAGGTCGACGAGGCCGACGATATCTTCACCAAGCTGATGGGCGACGTCGTCGAACCGCGCCGCGACTTCATCCAGGAAAACTCGCTCAGCGCCACCATCGACATCTAGGGACCTGCTCCCGGCGGCCAGGCGGACATGCGCTTTCCGACGCGACGGCTCGGCCAAGATGACGTGTCCGTGACCGCGCGCTCCGTACCGTCGCGCGGCTACCTTTCGTGTGGAAGCTGCGCCGGGAGTTGTGTTACGGTGCCGGACAGCCATTGATTCCGTTACGGAATTTCGCGTGGCCCAATTCGAATCCAAGTCTGGATGATGCGTTAGGGGACATTCCGCGTGCCGCCGATCCAATACATCGTCGAAGGCGGCCGCCGCCTTTCGGGCACCATCGAGCCGTCGGGCAACAAGAACTCCGCGCTGCCGATCATCGCAGCTGCCCTGCTCACCGAGCATCCGGTCACGCTGACCAACGTGCCGCGCATTCGCGACACCGAAACGCTGGTCGAGCTATGCCGCTCGGTCGGCGCCAGCGCCGAATGGACCGAGCGCAACACGCTGCAGATCCATGCCAAGGAGATCCGCGCCGCCGATCTCGATCCGGCTCTGTGCGCGCGGATCCGCGCCTCGATCCTGCTGGCAGGTCCGCTGCTCGCCCGCTGCGGCGAGGTCGCGTTGCCGCCGCCCGGCGGCGACGTGATCGGCCGCCGCCGCCTCGACACGCACTTTTTGGCCTTCGAGCAGCTCGGCGCCACGGTCACCGCGACGCACCGGCTGGAATTCCGCGCCGCGCGCCTGAAGGGCGCCGATGTGTTCCTCGACGAGCCCAGCGTCACCGCGACGGAGAACGCACTGGTCGCCGCCGTCGCCGCCCGCGGCACCACCTATCTGCGCAACGCGGCCTCCGAGCCGCATGTGCAGGATCTCGCCAATTTCCTGGTCGCGCTTGGCGCGAAGATCGAAGGTATCGGTACCAACACCGTCACCGTGCACGGCCAGGCGCCGCTCGGCGGCACGAGCTACGCGATCCAGCCCGACCATATCGAGGTCGGATCGCTGATCGGGCTTGCCGCGGTGACCCGCTCGCCGCTGCGCATCGCGCGCGCCGGCGTCGAGCATCTGCGCTCGATCCGGATGGGCTTTGAACGGCTCGGCATCGTCTGCGGCGTCGAGGGCGACGACCTCGTCGTGCCGTCGAACCAGACCATGAAGATTCAGGATGATTTCGGCGGCCACGTGCCGAAGCTCGAGGACCAGCCCTGGCCCGCCTTCCCGGCGGACCTGATGTCGATCGCGATCGTCACCGCGACGCAGTGCGACGGCGTCATCCTGATGCACGAGAAGATGTTCGAATCGCGCATGTTCTTCGTCGACAATCTGATCGCGATGGGTGGCCGCATCGTGCTGTGCGATCCGCACCGTGCGATCGTGGCCGGTCCGAGCCGGCTGCGCGGCGCGCCGATGAACTCGCCCGACATCCGCGCCGGTATGGCGATGCTACTGGCCGCGGTGTGCGCCAACGGCACCTCCACCATCAACAATGCCGACCAGATCGAGCGCGGCTATGAGCGGATCGACGAGCGGCTCAACGCGCTCGGCGCCAAGATCAAGCGGATACCCGCGCGATCGTGATCCCGGCTTGATCCGGAAAGGTGTGAAGCGGCCTCCCGGTCGGATCATGCTCAAACGACAAGTTGGGACACGATGATCTCTGCGTGAGATCGTCGCGTTTGGGCAGTTTGGCCATCCTTCCGGCCGGTTTCCCGTGCTAAGCGGGCCGTCATGACCTGCATCGACAAGATCGACCCGGCCGCGTCGCGCGCGGCCGTCGTCCCCTCTCGCAAGCTGCTCACGGCCGAGCTCGCCGAAACGCTGAAGCTCGCGGTGCCGCTTGCGCTGACGCAGCTCGGGCAGATCGCGATGATGACGACCGATCTCGCCTTCATCGGCCGGCTCGGCAGCGAGAACGTCGCCGCGGCGGCGCTGGCGCATACCGTGTATTTCGTCAGCTTCACCATCGGCATGGGCATGATGTCGGCGGTCTCGCCGCTGGCCGCGCAGGCGTTCGGCGCCCGCAACCCGCGCGTGATGCGGCGCGCGTTCCGCGTCGGCCTGTGGGCCGCCTTCTTCATGGTGCTGCCGCTGATGGCGCTGCCGTTCCATGGCGAGCGCATCCTGCTCGCGCTCGGCCAGACCCAGGCCACCGCGCATCTGGCGCAGCAATATCTGTTCGGGCTTGCCTGGGGCATCCTGCCGGCGCTGTGGTTCATCGCGATCCGCGGCTTCATGAGCGCCGTGAACCGGCCAGAGCCGGTGCTGTGGATCACGCTTGCGGCGATCCCGGCCAATGCGCTGATGGTCTACCTGTTGCTCTACGGCAAATGGGGCATGCCCGAACTCGGCATGTTCGGCGCCGGACTTGCGACCACGATCGTCAATCTCAGCACCTTCCTCGCCGGCGCGTGGTTCGCGGCGCGGCGCCGCCCGTTCCGCAAGTACCATGTGTTCAGCCGCGTCTGGCGCATCGACTGGCCGTTGATGGGCAAGCTTGTCGCCGTCGGCGCGCCGATCGCGATCGCCTTCCTCCTGGAATACGGCCTGTTCGGCGCGGCCGGCCTGCTGATGGGGCTGATCAGCACCACGGCGCTGGCGGCGCACCAGATCGCGCTGCAGATCGCGGCGATCCTGTTCATGGTGCCGTTCGGCGTCAGCATGGCCGCCACCGTGCGGGTCGGCCAGGCCGTCGGCCGCCGGGACACCGACGCGGTGCAGCGTGCCGGCTTTGTCGCAGTCGCGCTCGCCGGCGTGTTCATGAGCGTCATGACGCTCGCGGTGATCCTGGCGCGCTTCGAGATCGCGGCGCTGTTCCTCGGCGAGGCCTCCGACGCCACCGCGCAGCTCACCGCGATGCTGCTCTTGATCGGCGCGACCTTCTTCATCGCCGATGGCGTGCAGACCACCACCGCGGGCGCGCTGCGCGGCATGAACGACACCCAGGTGCCGCTGCTGTTCGCCGTCATCAGCTATTGGCTGATCGGCTTCGCGTCGGCCTCCGCGCTCGCCTTCTGGGTCGGGCTCAACGCCCCCGGCGTCTGGATCGGGCTGTCGCTCGGCACTGCGGTCTATGCCACCCTCCTGATCTTGCGTTTCCGCCTGCTGGCACGCAGACTGGTAGGATGAAGGTTGCCGCACGAAGGTCGACGAGGTCACACCGAACGGAGGCTGGCGCATGACCTTGTCGGTCGATCTGTTCTTCTCGTTCCGCAGTCCGTACAGCTATCTGGCGCTGCCGAAGACGCTGAAGATGGTCGCAGACTACGATGTCGCGGTGAATTTGCGGCCGGTCTATCCGCTCGCGGTGCGGGTGCCCGGCTTCTTCAAGAAGACCAATCCGCAATTCGCCCGCTATGTCGTGCTCGATTCCAGCCGTGTCGCCAAGCACGAGAACATCCCGTTCCGCTTTCCGCGTCCGGACCCGATCGTGCAGGACATGACGACGCTCGACGTCGCCACGCATCAGCCCTACATCCACCGGCTGACCCGGCTCGGCGCTGCCGCGCAGCTCGAGGGGCGGTCGCTTGCCTTTACCTCCGCGATCAGCCGCGTGCTGTGGGACGGCTCAGTGAAGGGCTGGAACGAGGGCGATCATCTGGCACGAGCGGCAGATGCCGCCGGCTTCGACCTCGCTGTGATGGATGCGGCGATCGCCGCCGATCCCGATCGCTATGAAGCAGTCATCAAGGGCAACGAGGATGCGCACGCGGCCTCCGGCCATTGGGGCGTGCCGACCTTCGTATTCGCCAACGAACCGTTCTTCGGTCAGGACCGCATCGACCTCCTGATCTGGCGCATGGAGGGCAAGGGCCTGACGCGCCGCATGGCATAGCCAAAGGTCATGCCGCGCTCTTCTCCGATGTTTCGGCAACGATCTTCTCGGAAGCATCCTCGTTCGTGCACCAATTGCCGTGGCAGCGCTTGAGGTCGCTCAGATTCTGCCGCATCTGGTCGAGCGAAAATCCAAGCGCGAAGAACCGCTCCATGGCATCGACCGGAAGGCCGCGGGTCAGGCCCTCGCTGCGCACCGCGGCCACCTCCTCGCTGTAGGCATGCAGCGCGGCATCGACCGGCGCCATGTCGGCCGGGCCGCTGCCGGCGCGCAGGGCGGTCGCGACCGCCACCATGTAAGTCACGATGGCATTGCTGACGTCGGCCAACGGCCGCGCCAGCCTGGCCTGAATATCGGCCGGCAGCGGCACCACGCAGGCGCGCCCGATCATCACGACGTCGTGCCGCAGCCGCTGGATCGTCCGCAACAGCGGACCGGTGTCCGGCCCGGACGACAGATGCATGGTGCGTTCACGCTCCGCCTCGAGGCCGGTCGCGTGCAAATTGGTCACCGCGGTGCCGATGCCATCCTGGATCCGGTGCAGTGCGTCGTTGTCGAGCCCGCGCGTCAGACCGGCGAGCAATTCGGCGAACGCCGCCGAGAGCAGTTCCAGCAGTTTCGACGCATTGACCCTGATCTGGCTGACCGCGCGCGACGGCAGCACCAGGAACGAGATCACAAGGCCAGTCAGCGCACCGACCGTGACCTCGAGCACGCGGTCGATCGCGGAGTCCAGCGGATTGGAGTGATGCATCGTCGGCAGCAGCAGCACGATCACGGCCGTCACCGTCGCCGAGTTCAGGCTGGGATTGAGCGCGGCGATGAACGCCAGCGGCACGATCGCCAAGACCAGCAGCGCCAGCAGGCTGCCCTCGCCGGAATGCGGGATCAGCACCGCGATCGCGCCGCCATAGATGGCGCCGCCGATGGTGCCGAGCATGTAGTCGCGGGTCGCCTTCAGCGAGCGGCCGACGCTCATCTGGGTCACGATCAGCGAGGTCAGCACCGCCCATAGCGGCAGCATGAGGTGCAACGCCAGCGCGATGGTATAGGCGGCCACGCCGGCGGACGCGATCCGGACCGCCAGCGCCAACTGCGTCCTGCGGGTCCAGAGCTGGTCGAACATGCGTTTTGCGAAGGTCCTCATGCACCCTGATCCGCAATCAATGGAAAGGCCCGTGTTACATGACTTGAAGTCCAGCGACCTGAAGCATGGCTGCTGCCCGCGGCAGCAAGGTGGCTTGAAAGGCCAAACCTGCCCGCCTACCCTGCGCCGCAAAGTTGAGGAAACACGATGGCCCACGAAACCGCAACGCTCGCCGCCTATGTCGCCGACCTGAAATACTCCGATATCCCGCCGGAAGTGCTGGAGCGCGCGAAGGTTTTGACGCTGGATTTCCTGGGCAGCACCATCCGCGCCCGCCGCGATGCGGAATCGACCCCGTCGCTGATGAAGATGCTGGAGGCACTGGCGCTGGACGGCAAGGGCGAGGCCACGGTGTTCGGCGACACCAAGACCTGGACGCCGGCGGTGGCGGCGCTGCTCAACGGCGCGCTCGGCCATTCGCTCGACTTCGACGACACCCACGCCGATTCCTCGCTGCATCCGAGCGCACCCGTGGTGCCTGCCGCGTTCGCGATCGGCGAGATGGTCGGCGCGTCCGGCCGCGACGTGCTGACCGCGATCGTCGCCGGCTATGAGGTGTGCTGCCGGCTCGGCAACGCGCTCGACCCGACCTCGCATTATGCCAAGGGCTTCCACCCGACCGCGACCGCCGGCACCTATGGCGCCGCCGCGGCGGCGGCAAAACTGTTCGGGCTGTCGAAGCAACAGATCGTCTCCGCGTTCGGCGTCTCCGGCAGCCAGGCCGCGGGCTCGCTGCAATTCCTGGTCAACGGCGCCTGGAACAAGCGCTACCAGGTCGGCGCCGCCGCGATGAACGGCGTGATCGCAGCGACCTTGGCGCGCAACGACTTCATCGGTTCGAGCGAATCGGTCGAGGGCAAGCATGGCCTGCTGGTCGGCTATACCGATGACGCGCATCCGGACAAGGCGGTGGCCGGCCTCGGCAGCACCTATGAGACCTTGAAGATCGGCGTGAAGCCGTATCCGAGCTGCCGCTACACCCATGCCGCGATCGACGCGCTGATCGCGATGCGGCGCGAGCACAATCTGACGCCGGACCAGATCAGGAAGGTCGAGATCGGCCTGCACCGCAACGGCATCACGCTGACCGGCGACGCCGCCACCAAGCGTCACCCGACCTCGGTGGTCGGCGGCCAGTTCTCGATGTTCTTCACCGGCGCGATCGCGCTCGACCAGGGCCATTTCGGCTGGGACGATTACGACCGGCTCGGCGATGCGGCGATCGACGCGCTCGCCGACAAGTTCGACGTGGTGCAGGACGACCGCCTCGAGGTCGGCCGCACCCATCCGTTCGGCGCCCGCGTCTCGATCACCACCGATGACGGCACCCATGAGCGCCTCTATGCCGATCCCTCCGGCGAGCCGACCTCGTTCCCCGATGCACAGGCGATGCAGCAGAAGTTCTTGACGCTGGCCCGCCCGGTGCTCGACAAGCGCGCCGACCAGCTCGCGGACGCGATCCTGACGCTGGAGCGGTTCGACCGCGTGGAGAAGGCGACGCAGCTGGGACGGCAGTAAGCGTATCCATCGTGACTGCGTAAGCTGCGCGCCACGCCCATAGCTGTCGTCCCTGCGAAAGCAGGGACCCATAACCACAGGGTTGCGTTGTGAGAGTCACGTGTGGCGAAATGGATTCCGCGCTCACGCCAAGAGGCGCGCCCCGGAATGACGGAGAACCTACTCGGCTCCATCAATGATCACGAAATCCCCGTCCGAGTATTTCTGCCGGATTGCTTTCGCGGCTTGATAGTCGGGACAGGTGTAGCATTCCATCGCGGTGGCGCGATCCTTGAACTCGATGACGAAATTGCGCTGGCGCGTCGCGCCTTCCATCACCTCATACGGGCCGTTGCGCACGATGAAATGGGCGCCGTATCTGGCGAATACCGGCATCGCGGCGGTGAGGTACTCGGGATAACGGGCTTCATCGTGCACCGTGACGTGCACGATCCAGTAGGCTTTCGGCATGATGGTCTCTCCGGCTGAGGTAATCTTAAAGAACTGTGGCGCATCTCCTGCGAGATGCGCCACGGCATCAGAAAATTCCGGAGACCGCGATTCAATTCACGATCGCGCGGGTGTTCTGTGAAGTATCCATCAATTGCCGCCCGCGAGCCGCGCGCTTGTGGAAGTGGCCGTCACCACATCGCGAACCAGATCGAACACGCCGTCCGCCTCGGGCGGCATGTTCGGCGAGCGGCCGAGGCGGACGATCACGAGCCGCTGTGACGGCACGATGATCGCATACTGCCCGATCGTGCCTTTGGCGAAATACGCATCGCGCGGCCAGCCATGCGCGATGCGATAGCTGGCGCCGAAGCTGTTGCCGAGATTGGTCCAGAAGCCCGCGCCGTAGCCGACCCAGGCATTCGGCGTGGCCGAAGCCGAATAGGCCGCCCAGCCCTCCGGCAGGATGCGCTTGTCGCCGGCCATCCCGTCATTGAGGTAGAGCTGGCCGAGACGCGCCCAGTCGCGTGCGCTCGCCATCATCGCGCCCGATCCTTCCGGCGTGCCCGCAGCATCGAACTGCATCACGACATTGCGCATGCCGAGCGGACCGAAGAGCTTTTCACGCGCGAAGCGGATGACGTCCGCCGCGTGCCCGCCGGCGGCGTTGCGGATCAGATGCGAGAGGATCAGGTAGTTGCCATCATGATAATTCCAGACCCGGCCGGGCGCGCTCTCCAGCGAAGAGCTCTCGGCGAAGGCGGCCATATCCGATTCCATGAACTTCATGCGGTTGACCGGCTCGAGCACGGACGCCAGCGACGCCTGCAGCGAGCTGCCGAGCGCAAGCCCTGCGGTGTGGCGCAGCAGCTCGTCGACCGTGATCGCGTGGCGCGGATCGTCGGGATTCCGCCAGGCAGCGATCGGGACCGGCGGGTCGCGCGTCAGCCTGCCCTCGCGGACGAGGATTCCGATCAGGGCCGAGATCGCCGACTTGCTCATGGAGAAGCCGAGTAGCGGCGTCTCGATGCCGATGCCGTCGGCGTAGCGCTCGGCGACGATGCGACCGTCCTTCATCACGACGACAGCGCGGGTACGCCGAAACGGCGGCTCCGCCGGCTCGGCAAAGGCGCGGTCGAGCGCGGCCCCAAGCTGAGGGCTTTGCGCCGCGACGAGTGCAGGACCTGCGATCTCGGGCAGCGATGCGGCTTGCGGCCTCGAAGGCGGAAGCGCGGTATCGGCCAGCGTCTCGCCATGATCGAGCGTGCAGCCCATGCCCTCGCGATAGACCGCATGGCTGCGGCCAAGCCCGAACAGCGTCACGGTGACGTCCTTGCGATCAAGGTCGACCTCGGTGTCCATCGCCCACGTGATCAGGCCGGCCCCCGGCATCGCGTCCGTGGTCTCGGCCAGGTTTCGCCGGGGGTCGAGACCGCTGACGAAGGTCTCCGAGCAGACGACGTTGGCGACAAAGCCGGTCGCGACCTTGGGCACGTCGCGGGCCCGGGCGGCAGACAGCACCAGCGCACCGCAGGCGGCGGTGGCAATGAGAATGAAGGCGAGCTTTCGACGGGTCACGGGATCCTCCGGCATGGCGCATGGGGCGCGTGGCCGGGATCAGGCCGGAGCGGACGCGGAAGCGCTCGCCGGATTTGGAATCGGGCTGGCCGAGGACTCGGCGCGACTCGCCGATTTTGGAATATTGCAGTGATTACAAAGAGTCCAACCGCGGGCTCGTGTCACCTCTCCCGCTTGCGGGGGAGGTCCGATCGCATCGAACGACGCGATCCGGGTGGGGGCTATCTCCCCAGAATGACAGCGCGTACTTCGCGGAGACACCCCTACCCCGGCCCTCCCCGGCAAGCGGGAGAGGAAGCGTCACACCGCGCTGGCCTTCAGTTTCCGGTATTCCGTCGGCGTCACACCCGTCGTCGCCTTGAAGGCGCGGTTGAAGGGGCCGAGCGACTGGAAGCCGGCGTCCATCGCGATGGTGATGACGGGAACTGCGGCCTGGGTCGGATCGGCGAGCGCGGCCTTGGCCTCCTCGATCCGGTGGTTGTTGAGGAAGACGTTGAAATTGCGGTAGCCGAGCCGCTGGTTGATCAGCCGCCGGAGACGATATTCGGGGATCTTCAGCCGGGTTGCCAGCGTGCCGATCGTGACGTTGTCGTGGCGATAGACCCGGTCGTCCGCCATCAGCCGCATCAGGGCATCGACCAGTCTCTGGTCCGCCGCCTCCTCGACCGCAGCCGGCTTCGTCAGGACGACGGCCTCCGCCGGCACCGTGAACAGGTCGGCACCGTCGACGCGCATCATCGCCCAGGTGATTGCGGCCGCGATGGCGGTGAGCACGGCCGCGTTCAGCAAATTGGCCCCTTCCACGGTCACGCGGCTGCCGGCATAGGCGATCTGAAGCAGCGCGTTCATGCCACCGTACAGCGCAGATGCGGCGACGATGAAGACGCGGACACGGCGGCGGCGCTCGACCAGATCTGCCGACCACGATCCGATGGTTTGCGCCACCGCGAGCGCAACGAAGACGAGCGTGAGCGAATTGACCATGATGATCGCGATCCGCGCGTGACCGGCGGGTGCGATCCACATGCAATTGACGAAGCTGTAGGCCACGACCGCAGCCCAGATCAGGCCGTGCCACCAGCGCAGCTGAAACGCGTCATCGAACAGCGCGCGCGTGAACAGCCAGAACACCAC
The DNA here is from genome assembly GCF_054063755.1 of Bradyrhizobium sp. USDA 4341. Taxonomy (NCBI): domain Bacteria; kingdom Pseudomonadati; phylum Pseudomonadota; class Alphaproteobacteria; order Hyphomicrobiales; family Nitrobacteraceae; genus Bradyrhizobium; species Bradyrhizobium sp. USDA 4341. Next base: position 5,184,009 of record NZ_JBSSGO010000002.1, read on the forward strand.
GATATCGCCGGTCGAGAGCGCGATCAGTGGCGCATGCCAGTCCGAGACCGGCGGCCCGGCACCCATCGACGCGGTCACCGCATGCGCGGCCGAGCCGAGCGCGAAGGCGATCGCGAGCCGCCCGGCCAGCACCTTGCGGAAATCTGCGAACATCGAGGCCGCAAGCACCAGCAGCAGCGTCACGGTGGCGGCGCGCAAGCACAGTTCGGTTGCGGCAAAGGTCATCGGTCGATGCGATCTCCAAGGTCAGCAGAGAATCGTCCGTCAGGCGGGATTTTTCAAGAACCATCGCACGGCCAGCGGCTGCGCTGCGTGACCCAGATATCGACGACATCGCCCTCGAGCTTGCCCGGGCCCTCATTGACAGCACCCAACCGCCGCGCCACGGCCTGCGAGGCGACGTTGGCGGGATCGATGCAATGGATGATGCGGTCGACGGTGAAGTTCGCGAACACAAAGTCGATCGCGGCGCGCGCGGCCTCCACCGCATAGCCCTTGCCGCGATACTCCTTGGCGATGCCCCAGCCGACTTCGAAGCCCGGCCATTCCGGCGGATAATATGGCCCGACGCGGCCGATGTAGCGGCTGGAAGACTTCTCCTCGACCGCGAACATGCCGAAGCCGTGCAGCGCCCAATGGCCCGAGATGACCGCCGCATTGCGCCAGCCCTTCAGCTCCGAGGTGACCGGCTGATGATCCAGCGTGATCAAGCGCGCCGTCTCGGGATCGGACAGCATCTTCGTGTTGTCCGCGATGTCGGACGCGCGCCACGGCCGCAGGATGAGACGCGACGTCTCGATCACGGGCCCATCGACCTGCAACAGCTTTACGCCCGGCTTGATCAGAGAAACCATCGCTGTCCTCAGTTTCCAAGACTTTACTGCCGCCATCAGGCGCCACTCAAGCCACAATCATTTTCGTCGTCCCTGCGAAAGTGTTTGGTCCCTGCTGATTGGTTGGATGGAATCGGTGTAGAACGAGGCGTGGCCTTTGTCAGGGAGCACCTCGTGTCATGGAACTGAACCTGCACGCGAACGCCACCACGACACCAAAGACGCGTGCCTACATCCAGCGCAGCAAGAAGTCGGTTGCCCAGTTGGCGGCTGAACTGGGGGTCAGCGAGACCACGATCTACCGCTGGCGCGGCCGCACCACGGTTGGAGACCGTTCGCACCGGCCGAACAACCTCACTACCAGCCTGTCGGCCGTCGAAGAGCGAGCGGTTTGCGAGTTGCGGACGTCGCTGCAGTTGCCGCTGGACGACCTCGTCGAGGTGATGCAGCGATGCATCAATGCCAAGCTGTCCCGCAGCGCCATTCACCGCTGCCTGCAGCGCAATGGCATCAGCCGGCTTGCCAAGCCTGACAAGCCCAAGCCCGGTATCTTCGAGACCGCCAGCATCGGCTTTATCCATATCGACGTGAAGTATCTGCCGGCTCTGCAACGCCGCACCAGCTATGCTTTCGTCGCCATCGACCGCGCCACCCGCTACGTCTTTGTCGAGATCCATGTCCAGGCGGGACGGAGCCACCGCGACCGGCCTCCTCAAACGCTTCCTGGCCGACTTCCCGCACGAGGTTCACACCATCCTGACCGACAACGGCGCCGAGTTCACCGACCGCTTTGCTGTCGACAAGAAGAACAAGCCGGTCGGGAAACCGTCCGGCGACCACCCCTTTGATCAGCTCTGCAAGCAGCGCGGCATCCAGCATCGCCTGACCAAGCCCTACCACCCGCAGACCAACGGTCTCGTTGAACGCTTCAACCGTCGTATCGCCGAAGCCATTGGCCGCGAACAAAAGCGCGGCAGTGCAAGGCGCACCTTCATCGACCATGCCGATCGGGACGCCTTCATCGCCAAGTTCGTCCACGACTACAACCGAACTCGCCTCAAATGCCTCGGCTATCTGGCCCCAATGCAGGCCCTCGCCAATCACACGGGACCAAACACGAAAGCAGGGACCCATAACCAGCGATATCGGTTGGTACGCAGGGCTGGGGCCCCAGCGTGCATAACATAAGCATTTGTGGTTATGGGTCCCGGCTCGCGCTCCGCTTGGCCGGGACGACGGATAGAGGGTATGATCGCGACAGAAGAGAAGGAGACTTTCCATGAGCTGGCAGCCCTCGACCGATCCCGAACTCGGCGATCCCAAGACCTGCGACGCGCTGGATCTGATCATCGTGCCGCGCACCCGCGATCTCGGCGACGGCTTCGCGGTGCGCCGTGCGCTGCCGCATGGCAAGCGCCAGATGGTCGGGCCCTTCATCTTCTTCGACCATTTCGGTCCGGTGCAATATCTCGCCGGCAAGGGCATGGACGTGCGGCCGCATCCGCATATCGGGCTCGCCACCGTCACCTATCTGTTCGACGGCAGCATCATGCACCGCGACAGCGAGGGCAACATCCAGGAGATCCAGCCCGGCGCGATGAACCTGATGACCGCGGGGCGCGGCATCGCGCATTCCGAGCGCACCCCCGACGTGCAGCGCCGCGACGGCCAGAAGATGCTCGGTCTGCAAAGCTGGATCGCGCTGCCGGCCGGCAAGGAGGAGATCGCGCCGTCGTTCCAGCATTATGGCGCGGGCGACCTGCCGATGATCTCGGAGCGCGACTTCACCGCGCGCGTCATCGCCGGCTCGGCGTTCGGCATCAGCTCGCCGGTCAGCATGGTGTCGCCGTGGTTCTACACCGAGGTGACCGCGCAGGCCGGCACCTCGGTGCCGCTCGACCCTGATCACGAGGAGCGCGCGATCTATCTCGTCGACGGCGAGGTCGAGATCGCGGGCGATCGCCACGAGGGACCACGGCTCCTGATCTTCCGGCCCGGCGACCGCATCACCGTGAAGACGCTGCGGCCGACCCGCATGATGTTTTTGGGCGGCGATGCCCTGGAAGGGCCGCGCCACATCTGGTGGAATTTCGTCTCGTCCTCGAAGGAGCGGATCGAGCAGGCCAAACAGGACTGGAAAACCGGGCGTTTCGTGCAGGTTCCGCACGAACACGAGTTCATTCCGCTGCCGGAGTGAGCTATTTCCTGTGTTAGTCTTCGGCGCCCGCACGCCTCGTGCGGGCGCACGTCTTTGAACACCGCGTCTTTGAGAAACGAGCCCGGAAAGACCCCGCCCATGACCGCGATGCTCTCCAGCGATTTGCCCCTGCCCCGGATCGGCCGCGGCAAGGTGCGCGATATCTACGCCGTCGGCGACGACCGTGTGCTACTGCTCACCACCGACCGGATCTCGGCATTCGACGTGGTGATGGCGGAGACCATTCCGATGAAGGGCGCGGTGCTGACCCAGATCAGCGCCTGGTGGTTCCGGCAGCTCGAAGGCACCGTGCCGCATCACATGATCAGCGCCGATGCCGACGAGATCATCCGCGCTGTGCCTGAACTCAAGGACCATCACGCCGACATCCTCGGGCGCGCGATGCTGTGCAAGCGCACCACTGTGTTCCCGATCGAATGTGTGATCCGCGGTTACATCTCCGGCTCGGCCTGGAAGGAATACGCGGCCGAGGGCACGCTCGCCGGCGAGAAGCTGGCGGCGGGCCTGGTCGAAAGCCAGAAGCTCGAGCCCGCGATCTTCAGCCCGGCGACCAAGGCCGAGGCCGGCCATGACGAGAACATCACGGTTAAGCGGGTGCGCGAGATCCTGGGCGACGACGTCGCCGCGACGCTCGAGAAGATGGCGCGCGACGTCTACGCTTACGGCGAGCAGACCAGCCGCGCCCGCGGCATCATCATCGCCGACACCAAGTTCGAGTTCGGCCGCGACAAGGACGGCCGTATCATCCTGATCGACGAGGTGATGACGCCGGATTCGTCGCGGTTCTGGGCGGTCGATGCCTACAAGCCCGGCCAGCCGCAGCCGAGCTTCGACAAGCAGCCGCTGCGCGACTATCTCGACGTCGAGCGCCACGCCGGCCGCTGGAACGGCGACGCCCCGCCCCCGCCGCTGCCGGCGAGCGTGGTGGATGCGACCAGCAAGCGGTACCTCGAAGCGTATCACCGCGTGACGGGGACCGAGCTGAAGGTCTAGCGGCATCGTCGGCGCGTTCGCTCTATCACCGTCACCCCCGCGCAACGGCTTTGCCGTTGTCGCTGGAGGTGCGAGCGGAGCGAGCCTCGAAGGGTCGACGGCCCGGCTGTGGCCGTGCATCCTTCGAGGCTCGCTGCGCTCGCACCTCAGGATGACGGGGTGAGAACGCGCTACGCCTGCATCACCCGACTGCATCACCCCATTAGGCCAGGTGAATCCCATTCATCCCTGTTGAGGACAAACCTTTTGTCCGATCATCCGCATCGCTGCACTCTCCGCCTAAACGGAGAGTGCGCGATGCGGCAATTGACTTATATCGGCGGCAACAAGGTTGAATGGTGGGACGTTCCCCCGCCGAGGCTTCAGGATGACCGCGACGCGCTGGTGCAGCCGCTCGCGGTGACGCGCTGCGATCTCGATCTTGCGATCGTGCACGGCCGATCGGGCCTCGCCGGCCCATTTGCGCTCGGACATGAGACCGCGGGCCGCATCGTCGAGATCGGCGGCGCGGTGAAGAATTTCGCGCCCGGCGATCTCGTCATCGTTCCGTTCCAGATCAGTTGCGGCACTTGCGACCGCTGCCGGCGTGGCCACACCAATGCCTGCACGGCGGTGCCGTTTCGCTCCTCCTACGGGCTGAAGCCGGTCTGCGGCGTGGAGTATGGCGGCGGCCTATCCGACCTCATCCGCGTGCCGTTTGCCGATCACATGCTGGTTCGCCAGCCGAACGGCCACGCCCTGTCGCAAACCGCAGGACTGGCCGATGGCGCGACCGACGGGTTCAGCGCGGTGGCGCACTGGCTTGCGCAACGGCCCGGCGCCGATGTGCTCGTGATAGGCGGCTTCGCGCAATCGCTCGCGCTGTTCGCGGTGCAGGCGGCGGTGGCGCGCGGTGCAGGCCGCGTCGTCTATCTCGACGACCACGCGCCGCGCCTCGCCAAGGCGAAGTCGCTCGGTGCCGACATCATCGAAGCCCCAAGCGGCCTGTCGATGGAGCCGCCAGGCCTGTTCCCGATCGTGATCGATGCGGCCGCGACCGACGCCAGCACGCTGCTGGCATTCCGCGCGACGGAACCGAATGGCATCTGCCAGCGCATGTATGGCGACTTCGCCGAGACCACGCCGGTGCCGCTGCGGCATATGTATGGGGTCGGGATCACGTTGAAGGTCAGCCGCGTCAATGTTCGCGCCGAACTGCCCGACTGCGTCGCGCATGTGACGGCAGGACATTACCACCCGGAGCATGTGATCACCCGCCGCGTCCGTTTCGAGGATGCGCATGAGGCGATCGGGGACCCGACCATCCGCGTCGCCTTCGTTCGTGATGGCATTGCCTGACCGGGACCATTAGGTTGGCTCCAACTAACAAACCCAGGGAGCGCCCCATGTCCGATGCCGATACCGTGCTCGTCGAGCGCGATGGTCCTGTCACCATCATCTCCATCAACCGTCCGCACAACCGCAACGCCGTCGACGGCGCCACCGCACGCAAGCTGTATGACGCGTTCCTGGCCTTCGACGCCGACGCAAGCGCATCGGTTGCGGTGTTCACCGGCACCGGCGGATATTTTTGCGCCGGCGCCGACCTGAAGGCGGTGGCGGCCGGCGATCCCGAGAAGAAGCGCGAGGTCGGCGGCCACAACACGATCGCACCGATGGGACCGAGCCGGCTGCGGCTCTCGAAGCCGGTGATCGCCGCGATCGAGGGCTTTGCGGTCGCCGGCGGCATGGAGCTTGCGCTGTGGGCCGACATGCGCGTCGTCGCCGAGGACGCGACCTTCGGCGTGTTCTGCCGCCGCTTCGGCGTGCCGCTGATCGACCTCGGCACCATTCGCCTGCCGCGGCTGATCGGTCATTCGCAGGCGATCGATCTGATCCTCACTGGCCGCCCGGTCGCAGGGCCCGAGGCGCTCCGCATGGGGCTCGCAAACCGCTTGGTGCCGAAGGGCGAAACACGCACGCTCGCCATCGCGCTCGCCAAGGACATCGCGAAATTCCCGCAGAACTGCATGCGCGCCGACCGGCTGTCGGCGCTGCGGCAATGGGACCTCGACGAGGAAGAGGCGATCCGGAACGAGATGCGCGGCGGGCTCGAGGTGATCGCGTCAGGCGAGACGCTATCCGGCGCGGCGCGCTTCGCCTCGGGTATCGGCCGCCACGGCGCATTCGGCAACGAGGGCGGGAATGGGTAGTCCCACAGCGCCAGCCTTTGCGTTCCTGCTGCCGACGTGCTGAGCTGTCGCGCCATTCCGAAAGCAAAACGATGCCCGCAACCGAGCTGAAGACATTCACGACATCCGATTTCCGCCTGGAGAACGGCAGCGTGCTGGGCGAAGTCACCGTCGCGTACCGCACCGTCGGCACGCTGTCGCCCAACCGCGACAATGTCGTGCTGGTCACCCACGGCAACACCAGCGGGCCGCAGATGATCGATCCCGGCGGATCGACCGGCGAAGGCAGCTGGAACGAGATCGTCGGCCCCGGCAAGGCTGTCGACACCGACAGCCACTTCGCGATCTGTCCGAACATGCTGGGCTCGTCCTACGGCTCGACCAATGCGGCGAGCATCGACCCGCGGACCGGCCGGCGTTACGGGCCGCGCTTCCCGGACATCACCGTCAGCGACATCGTCGCCACCCAGCGCGCGATGCTCGATGAACTCGGCATCGACAAGCTCGTTGCGATCGTCGGTCCGTCCTATGGCGGTTTCCAGGCACTGCAGTGGGCGGTGAACTATCCCGACGCCATGCGCGGCATCGCTGCTGTCGTCACCGCGCCGCTGGTGCCGCGCGAGCGCGCCGAGGGCAATGTTGCGCGCCTGATGGCGGCGCTGTCGCAGGATCCGAACTGGAACGGCGGCGACTATTACGATCACGGCGGCGTGCTCGAAAGCATGATCCAGATTCGCGCCGCGACGCTGAAGAGCTACGGCATCGAAACGCGGCTGCGCGATACGCTGACCGATCCCGCAGCGATCGAGGCCGCGATCCGCGCCGAGGCGGCGGAATGGGCCAGGGGGTTCGACGCCAATTCGCTGCTGACTCTGGCCAAGGCGCTGCGCGGCTTCGACGTCACGGCGCAGTTCGGACGGATCAAGGCCAAGCTGCTCTATGTCCTGTCGCGGACCGACAAGCTGTTTCCGCCGGAGCTTGCGCCGCAGGTGATGCCGGCACTGAAGGCCGCCGGCGTCGACGCCGATTATTTCCTGCTCGACAGCGACTACGGCCACTCCGCATCGGGCCGCGACGCGCACAAATGGGCGCCGCGCTTGCGCGCGTTCATGGACAGCCTCGGCTAGACAATCGGACCGCATCGATCCATCCGATCCGGGAACCCGCACCCGCCCCTCCCCGCAACCGGGAGGGACGAAACTGCGCGCGTTGAGAATAGGCTGTCACAAAAATCCTGTTGTCGTCCTGCGCCGGGCTCGTCTACGACTGACGGCGAAAGTTTCAGGACATTTTTCAACGTGATTAGTCGATCGCTTTATTTCGGCTCGCGCGCGCGGCGGGCCATGCACGACGTTATCGGCGGCAGCGCCGCCAGTGTGCTCGGGATCACGTTCGGCCTGTCCTACGCACTGCTGATCTTCGCCGGGCCATTGTCGCCCTATCTGTCATACGGCGTCGCGGCGACATTCATCTCCTCAGCGGTGCTTGCGGCCTTGATTGCCCTCGGCAGCTCGCTGCCCTTCGTGGTCGCCGGCCCTGACAGCTCGACCGCGGCGGTAACGGGGATCCTGATGGCCTCGCTGGTCGAGCGCATCAATGCCACCAACCCGACGGCGCCGCTGCTCGCACCGGTGCTGATCACGCTTGGGCTCTCGACCATCGTCACCGGCATCCTGCTGTGCTGTCTCGGGCTGACACGGTTCGGCCGCGCCATCCGCTACGTGCCTTACCCCGTGGTCGGCGGGTTCCTGGGGGCAACCGGCCTGCTGATCGTGCTCGGCGCGATCAGGGTGATCACCGGCTACCCCGTGCAGCTCGGCACGCTGTTCCACTTCACGAATATCATCACGATCTCCGAGCTGAGCGCCGCATGCGCGATGGCGCTGGTGCTGTATCTGACCTGGCATCGCTCGCGCACCCCGTTTGGCCTGCCGATCATCCTGGTCTCCGGCGTGATCGTGGCGCATCTCGCATTCTGGATCATCGGCATCACGCCGGAGGAAGCCCACCTGACCGGCTGGACCTTTGCGCCGCCGCCGGCATCGACCTTCAGGCTGCCCTGGCACGCGGCCGAGCTCGCGCAGTATCCATGGTCGGCGGTGCCGGACCTGCTCGGCAACATGATCGCGGTTGTGTTCGTCACGGCGGCGAGCACATTGTTCAACACCACCGGCATCGAGGTCGCGGTGCATCGCGAGGCCAATCTCGAGCGCGAGCTCAACATCACCGGCTTCGCCAACATCGTGACCGGCGCACTGGCCGGCTATGCCGGCTGCATTTCGGTTAGCCGCTCGATCCTGAATTTCTCCAGCGGCGGGCGCGGCCGGCTGTCGGGCCTGACGGTTGCGGCGATCTCGCTGCTGATGCTGGCCGTGGCGCCGCAGCTGCTCGGCTACATGCCGAAATTCGTGCTCGGCGGACTCCTGATCTATCTCGGCGCCGACCAGCTGCACAAATGGATCATCGAATCGCGCAAGCGGCTGTCGCAAACCGAGTATCTGTCGCTGCTCGCGATCATCGTCATCATCGTGGCCTGGGGCTTCGTGCCCGGCATCCTGATCGGCATCATCATCGGCTGCGCGACCTTTGCGCTCAGCGCGGCGCGGGTCGAGGCGATCAAATACGGCTTTGACGGCTCGGAGTATCGGAGCTCGCTGGATCGCTCGCGCGACGACCGCGAGGTGTTGTCGGCCCATGGCGGCAAGATCCAGGGATTGACCCTGCAAAGCTACCTGTTCTTCGGCTCCGCCAACCGGCTCTACCAGCACGTCAAGGCGCTGCTGCGCGAGCACCCGGAGTGCCGCTATCTGCTGTTCGACTTCAAGCTCGTCACCGGCGTCGATTCATCGGCGGTCTACAGCTTTGCGCAGATCAAGCGCAGCGCGCACGAGGTCGGCGTCGAGCTGGTGCTGGTGCACCTGTCCGCCAAGGCCGAGCAGGTGCTGCGCGCCAGCGACTTCATCACCGAAGGCGTCACCGTGATCGACGAGCTCGACCATGCACAGGAATGGTGCGAGAACCAGATCATCGCGCAGCACCAAGAACTTGCGCAGGAAGAGGCCGACCTGCGCGGCTGGTTCACTGGACTGCTCGACAGCGAGGGCGACGCCGACGCCCTGATCCGGCGCTGCCAGCGCATCGAGGTCGACGCCGGCGAGGTCATCGTGCACGCCGGCGACGCCGCCGATTCCATGCACTTCATCCTGGACGGCCGCGTCGGCATCATGGTGGCCGCCGACGACGGCCGCTCTACGCGGGTGCGCAGCCTCGGCCGCTACACCACGATCGGCGAGATGGGCCTCGTCGCGCACACCCCGCGCAGCGCGACCATCCAGGCCGAGACGGCGAGCGTGCTCTATGTGCTGAACACCCACCAGTTCACGGCGATCCGCGACGAGGACCCCGAGCTCAGCCACAAGCTGCTGACGTATTTCGTGTCCGTGATGGCGGAGCGGCTGACGTTTGCGAATCGTACCATTGCGGTGCTGCGGCGCTGACAGCGCATAGCCCGGATGGAGCGAAGCGCAATCCGGGGATCTCGCGAGCGACGACATAGATCCCGGATTTCGCTTCGCTTCATCCAGGCGACAGCGACGAACTACAGCAACCCCCGGCTTTCGCTCGCAGCGAGCTGCTCCATCAGCGCCCTGTCATCATAGCGCGCGAGCGAGAGGCTGCGGGCGAATCCCGGCACGGGCGCGCCGACGACGGCGCGGGCGCAGAGATCGCCGGCGGCACAGGCGCCCATCGTGCCGTAGCCCGACAGCGCGGTGGCGAGGAAGACGCCCGATGTCTTCGCCGCGCCGATCAACGGCCAATTTTCCTTCGTCATCGGATAGTAGCCGCCGTAATGCACGCGGTCGCGCGGCAGCACGCCGAGATATTGCGCGAGCCGTGGCTGCAGCCGGCTCGCCGCGCGCAGCACGACTTCGGGAAAATAAGGGTTCAGCTCCGGCTCGCGCACCGGCGCCGTGGTCTGCTCGGCATTGAAGGCCCAGCCGAGCTTGATCCACTCGCCGTGATCGCCGCCGTCAGGCCGGCAATGGATGCTGCCCGGCATCGGCGCCAGCAGGCGCGCGAATTCCGGCGCCGCGGACAACGCCTCGCGCTCGTCATCGGACCACGCCAGCGTCTGGCCGTCGAGATCGATCGCAAACGGCATCTTGCGATCGACCGCACGGTGGCGGTCGGCGAACGCGATCTTCTGCTGCAGTACATTGACGATCGGAAGCGCTTCGCCATGCATCGCCGCGACATGCGCGGCGAACGGCCCCGCGGCATTGACGATGATATCTGCCTTGATGGTCTGTCGCACGCCATCGGCCAGCACGTCGACGGTGAAGCGATCGGTCCTCGCGATGCCGACCACCTTCGCTTGCTGAAACTGCGCGCCCAGCGGACGCATGGTCTCCAGCATGTACTGGCCGAGCTGCTGGCCGCTGATGTCGCCTGCCCGGCGGATATGCAGCGCGGTCGAGACCGCCTTGTCGAAGGTCGGGTAATGCGCCGCAATCAGATCGCGGCCGAGCAGAACGTCGACGCCGTCAGGTGCGCTCTGCCAGTCCGCCGAATGCGGTGGCACGTAGCCGCGGCTCGATCCTTCATGCAGGCGGATCAGCTTCGCGGCTTGCTCGCCATAGCCGGCGGAGAGCTGCTGCAGCAATTCCTCAGGTTTCTCCTCGCGCGTGACCAGAAGATAACCGCGCCGCGTCATGTGGATGCGGTTGTCGCTGCGGCGCGCGATCTCCTCCATCAGGTCGGTGGAATGATCGGTGAAATCGGCCATCGTCGGATGCGGCCACCAGTTGCGGTAGTTCTCGCCGGACTGCGCCGAGGTCAATGCCATCGGCTGGCCTTCGTCGACGATGAGCAGGCGCGCACGCTTGTGCTGGACGGCGAGGTAGTAGGCCGTGGCGATGCCGACGATGCCCGCACCGATCACCAGGATTTCGACGTCATTGGTCTTCACGCGTGGTCTCCCAGAGGCCCGCAGCGGGCCTGCGATGATTTGAATTGTCCCAGCGATCAGATCGGACGTTCGGGGCCCGTATCGCGCAACGCCTGGCGCTGCGCCGAACGCAGCGTCTTCTGCGTCTCCTCGATGTGATCGCGCAGCAGGCGGACGGCCTTCTTGACCTCGCCGTCGCGGCAGAATTCGAGCAGCCGGTAGTGCTCGCGTTGCGGACGCTCCTTGCCGGTCGCCTGCGACACCAGCGCCCGCGTGAAGCGGCCAACGTGGCCGTAATTCGCCTCGATCATGCTGAGCAGCCGCGGGCGATTGCACGGCGCGTAGAGTGTGGCGTGGAATTTCCAGTTGAAGGCACCCCATTGCGCCGGATCAGGCTCGGCGTCGTAGGCGCGGAGGATTTTCGTCGCCGCCTCGAGATCGATCTCACCCATCGCGGGGATCGCCAATCGCAAGGCGTGGCATTCGAGCGCAATACGGATCTCGAGCAGCTCGATCACCTCGTCGATCGACAGGTCGGAGACGACAGCGCCGCGGTTGGGCAGGAAGGTCACAAAACCCTCGGCCTCGAGCTGGCGCAGCGCCTCGCGCACCGGGATGCGGCTGGTGCCGAACCGGGCAGCAAGCTCGTCCTGACGGAGCTGCAGTCCGGGCGCGAGCTCGCCGGAGCTGATCGCGGCCCGCAGCGCCTCGCGCACGGCGTCCGGCGCGGAACCGTGGGGTCCGGGCCCTCGATAGCTGGCGGCGGTCGCTGGTTCCATCCGACTTTCTCTTCTCGCTGGTGAGCCAAGTCAGGATATCCGGCTTGGTCATGATTGTATAAAATCAGATTGCTGATTATGCAATCCTATGTATAAAATCTTGACCTATCGTATCCAATTCTGCCGGCGTCCGCGAGCACCTGATGAGCAAAGCATTCAAGCAATTGATCTACCTAGCCTTTCTTGCGACGACGGCATCAACACCGGCGCAGGCCCAATCGCCCGGCGGGACACTGGCCAAGATCCGCGACATCGGCGAGATCCGGCTCGGACACCGCGACGTCTCGGTCCCGTTCTCCTATCTCGACGACAACCAGAAGCCGGTCGGCTTCGCGATGGACCTCTGCGCGCGGATCGTCGAGGCGGTGAAGAGCGAGCTCAAGCTGCCGGCGCTGCAGACCAGGCTGCAGCCGATCCAGCTCTCCACCCAGATACCGCTGATCGAGAACGGGACCATCGACATTGTCTGTGGTCCCGCCACCAACACGCTGGAGCGGCAGAAAGTCGTCGCCTTCAGCACCACGATCTTCGTGTCGAGCATCCGCGCGGTGGTGCAGAAGGACGCGCCGATCAAGACCTTCGAGGATCTCGGCGGCCGGCCGGTCTCGCTGACCTCGGGCTCGACCTCGATCGGTCTATTGAGCGCACGCGCCCAGGCGAAGAACTTTCAGACCAAGAACATCCTGACCCCGGATCATGCCGCATCGTTCCTCGCACTGACCACGGGGCGCAGCGACGCCTTCGTGATGGACGACATCCTGCTCGCGAGCCTGATCGCGGGCAGCCCCAATCCGTCCGACTGGCGCATCATCGACGACAGCCTGCGCACCGAGCCCTACGGGCTGATCATCCGCAAGGGCGATCCGGAGTTCAAGGCGCTGGTCGATCGGACGCTGGCTGCCATGATGAAGAGCAACGAATTCCAGGAGCTCTACGCGAAATGGTTCACGCGGCCGATTCCGCCGAAGAACGTGAACCTGAATTTTCCGATGACGGCGCCGCTGAAGGACGCAGTCGCCAATCCGAACGACAAGGGCGTGTGATCGGCAATCGCGGGCGCGCGGCGGATGTTTCGCAGCGAAATCGCGACAACGAATGGCCGCCGCGGCACCAGCTTGTAGCGCGCGACGGCCTTTCGACGCTTCCCTAGAAGTCGACCGTCATGGAGAGCCACAGCGTGCGCGGCATGCCGCTGATCACATAGCCGGTTGGATTGCCGATCCAGTAGTGCTTGTCGAACAGATTGGTCAGTGACGCCCTGAACGTGGTCGGGCGCCCCGCGAGGGTCGTGGCGTAACGCGCACCGATATCGAAGGTCGCCCAGGCGGGGACGCTCTGGAAATTGTCGGCGCTGACATAGGCCCGGCTGGTGTAGATGGCGCGCGCCGTCGCGGTGAGGCCCGGCACGAAGGGCGTATCCCATTCGACGCCCAGATTGCCCTGCAGGTCGGGCGCGCCGATCGCCCGATTGCCGTCGTAGAGGTGGCCTTGCGTCTGGGTGAGCCGGGCATCGAGCCAGGTCACGCCGCCGAGGACGCGGACGCCAGGCGCGACCTCGCCAAAGGTATTGAGCTCAACGCCGCGGTTTCTCTGTTCGCCATCGAGGCTGTAGATCTTGGTGATGGGATCGATCACACCGCTCGGCAGGCTGATCTGGAATGCCGAGAGGCTCGCACCGAAGCCTCCGAGATCGAGCTTCGTGCCGACTTCAACTTGCCGGGTCTTGAAGGGTGCGAACACCGCATTGGTGTTCACCGCGCCGGAAGGCGGCGTCGGCCCCGGCGTCAGGCCTTCAATGTAGTTGGCATAGAGCGAGAGCTGTTTGATCGGCCGCACCACCAGCGCGATCGAAGGCGACGTTGCGCTGTCGTCGTAGCGCGTCGTTTCCAGCCCGGTGACAGGATTGAAGCTGTTGGCGATCACCTGCTGTTGGCGTGCGCCCACGATCACTTGCAGAATGCCCCCCATGGTCGTGATGGTATCGGCAACGCCGACGCTGCGCAGCCCGAGGTATCCCGACTTGCCCTCCGGGAACGTCGATACCGGCGTGCCAGCCGTCGCCAGCAAGGTCGGTCGGTAGATGTTGGTCAGGTAGGTCGCGTAGTTGGTCTGGCCGAGCCAATCGGTCCGGTCGAGCGCGCTGCCGCTGACGACGACCTCGTGGCCGACGGGCCCCGTGTCGAAACGCGCACGGACGCCCGCCTCGCCGGAGACGCCCTCCGACTTGCCGGTCTGGAATCGGGATGTACCCAAGGCATCGCCCGCGGTATTGAGAATCGTCGCGCCGGGATCTTCCTGCTTGTCGTAGCGGAACTGGTTGGCGCCGATCGCGCCAAACACGGTGACGCTGTTGCTGAGATCGTATTCGGCCCTGGTCAAGCCGGTCAGGCTCTGCGAGCGCGCACGGTCAAACGGCTGTGCGAGATTGATGCGCGGATCGGGGGCCTTCGGCATGGCGATGCCGGGCAGCGGCGTGTAGCCGCGCTGGGCGGCCTTCATCCAGTCGTCCTGGGAGATGATGTCCGCGGACCAGCGAAAGCGTTCGCCATGATAGTCGACGCCGAGCGAGCCCACGCCGTTGCGCGTGGACTGCCGGTCGATGGAGGTGTTGCCGCCGTCGATCCCGCCGTTGAAGCGAACGCCCCACTCCTTCTGTTCGCCATAGCGGCGGGCGAGGTCGAGCTCCGTTCCGAAACGTCCATCCGAAATGTAGCCCGCGGTCAGGCGCGTGAGGTCTTCCGCGGCCCGCTTGGTCACGACGTTGACGGTGCCGCCGATGCTGCCTTGCGGGGCCATACCGTTGAGGAAGGCTGCCGGTCCCTTGAGCAGCTCAATGCGCTCGATGGGAGCCGGGTTGACGCGATAGGCCGGAACGAGGCCGTAAAGTCCATTCAACGCGATTTCGCTGTTCTCGACCCGGAAGCCGCGGATGGTCAGCGCGTCGTAACGGTTGCTGCTGCCGATCGCAGCGCGCACCGACGGATCGGAATTCGTCAGCACCTCCGCAACGCTGGTTGCCTGCTGATCGCGGATCGTCTTCTCCGTGTAGCTCGTCAGGCTGTACGGCGTGTCCATATAATCCTTGTTGCCGAGCAGGCCGAGTTGCCCGCCGCGCGCGACCTGGCCGCCGATATAAGGCACGGGCAACGCCGCCTGCTGCGCACCGGCCGTCGGCGTGGCCGCGGGTGTCTGCACGTGCTCACGCCTGCTCGCCTGATGCGATGCCGACGAACGCGCCGACCGTGACGATGACGGCCTCCGAACCGGCGTGGCGCGATGCTGTGGCGCGGCCACGACGACCGGCGGAAGCGGCGCAGCACCGCTTGCGGGTGGTTGCTCCGGCGACTGTGCGAGTGAAGGGACCGTGGTCAGGAGGAGAGACGCGCACACGAGTCGGAATGCGCACGGAACGTTTGAAGTGACGAGCATAAGGTCCCCGGATTCTTCTTGGTTTCGTCTCGAACATCGTCAGAGTTCGAGCGCGACCACCGGGGCATAAGCAGCATGCGCTGTGACGCCAACTAGAACGCATCTAAGAGAGGGGATGAAGCTTGCTGCGCGAGGCGACATCGATGCGGTAGATTCCGCGTTTCGATTATTCCTTCGTTGAGTGGCGGCGCGCGTATGCAGCTTGATTCTGACGGCGAACCTCAAGATTAGAAAGGTTCTTGGCGCGATCGTCGTCGCGATGGGAACGATCCATTCGGCGGTAGCGGTGAATTGTCGCAGCCCGATAAATGCCGCCGGGAGCGATCGACAATGACGACTGACGGATCGCCGGCATGTGTCCCCTCGCCCATGAGGGCGAAGGGACACGGTACTCCGCGATCAGACGCCGGCCATCATCACGTATTTGATCTCGACATACTCATCCATGCCGTGGCGTGAGCCCTCGCGGCCGAGGCCCGATTCCTTGACGCCGCCGAACGGTGCGACCTCGGTCGTGATCAGGCCGGAGTTGACGCCGACCATGCCCGACTCCAGCGCTTCGGCGACGCGCCAGACGCGGCCGATGTCACGCGAATAGAAGTAGGAGGCGAGGCCGAACGGCGAGGCGTTGCACATCGCGATCACATCGGCCTCGTCCTTGAAGCGGATCACCGGCGCGAGCGGGCCGAAGGTTTCCTCCTGCGCGACCAGCGCATCCGGCCGCACATCCGACAGCACGGTCGGCTCGAAGAAGCTGCGGCCCAGCGCCGACCGCTTGCCGCCGGTCACGATCTTCGCGCCGCCCTTCACGGCGTCGGCAATGTGCCGCTCGACCTTTTCGATCGCCTTCATGTTGATCAACGGCCCCTGGGTCACGCCGGCCTCGGTGCCGTCGCCGATCTTCATTTCGGCGACCTTCTTCGACAGCTTTTCGACGAACTGGTCGTAGATCTTGTCCTGCGCGTAGAGACGGTTGG
Organism: Bradyrhizobium sp. USDA 4341; assembly: GCF_054063755.1. Taxonomy (NCBI): domain Bacteria; kingdom Pseudomonadati; phylum Pseudomonadota; class Alphaproteobacteria; order Hyphomicrobiales; family Nitrobacteraceae; genus Bradyrhizobium; species Bradyrhizobium sp. USDA 4341. The sequence continues at coordinate 5,200,357 of NZ_JBSSGO010000002.1, forward strand.
CGCAGACGCAGGTCTGGCCCATGTTGCGGTACTTGGAGACGATAGCGCCTTCGACCGCGGCGTCGATGTCGGCATCGTCGAACACCACGAAGGGCGCATTGCCGCCGAGCTCAAGGCCGAGCTTCTTCACGCCGACCGATGCTTGCCGGTACAGGATCTTGCCGACATTGGTCGAACCCGTGAAGCCGACGAACCGCACCGCCGGATGCTCGCACAGCACCTTGCCGATCGGCGGCGCATCACCGGTGACGATGTTGAGCACGCCCTTCGGCACGCCAGCCTTTTCGGCCAGCACCGCCAGCGCGAGCGCGGACAGCGGCGTCTCGTTGGCAGGCTTCAGCACCACCGTGCAGCCGGCGGCCAGCGCCGGCGACACTTTTCGCGTGATCATCGAGTTCGGGAAATTCCACGGCGTGATGGCGCCGCAGACGCCGATCGGCTGCCGGATCGCGAGCAGGCGGGCATCCGGACGCTGGGTCGGGATCGTCTCGCCATAGACGCGGCGCGCTTCCTCCGCGAAGAACTCGACATAGGCCGCGCCGATATCGACCTCGCCGAGCGCTTCCGCCAGCGGCTTGCCCTGCTCGGAGGTCAGGATCAGCGCGAGGTCCTCGCGGTTGGCGATGATCAGGTCGAACCATTTGCGCAGGATGTTGGAGCGCTGCTTGGCGGTCAGCTTGGCCCAGGCCGGAAACGCACGCTGGGCGGCTTCGACGGCCCTGGTCGCATCGTCGGCGCCGAGCTGCGGGATCCTGATCAGCTCGGTGCCATTGGCCGGATTGTTGACGGCGAACTCCGGCGTGCCGACCCAGGCGCCGTCGATGTAGCAGCGGTCGCGCAGCAGCGACGGGTCCTTCAGGCGGCTTTGCAGGGAGGATGCTGCGGATTGCGTGGCGCGTGCGGCAACGGGCGGGGTCATGGCGTTACTCCTGGAATTTCTTTGGAGGGTATTCGCCGCCTATATAGGCGGAAAGCCGCGGCGATGCACTGGCGGCCAGCGCGACCCTGCTTGGACGCAAACGCGGCGCCGTTGCGGAACACTATCATTTGGGATGGTCCGAAGGACCGGACCTCAGCTGCGCCCTTGTTCATCCGAGGTTCGATGCTGCGCATCGCCCCGGAATGACGGCAGCGTGTCAGATCGCGCCGCCCGACATGTAGGCTTCGCGGCGGCCGATCATGCGTTCGGCCGCGGCCTTGGCGTCCGCTTTGGTCGTGGTCGCGCAGGTCCGGTATTCGAGGTCGGCTTGCGCCCGCGCGTCGCGGCGGCCGAACCAGGACTTGGCGCCGGTCTGCAGCAGCGCCAGCGCCTGGCGCCGGTCTGCAGCAGCGCCAGCGCCTGGGCGACATTATCGACCGCCTCAAACGAGTGCAGGGCGCCGGTACCCGCGTAGCGAACTTCGTAGAGACCTGGGCTGATCGGCGCCTCGATGTTCTCGCCGCGGCCTAGCCGCGGATAGCGCTTCCATTCACTCCATGTCGAAATCATTGCTGCGTCCCCGCAAGGCGCGAAATGACGAATCTTTTCGTCAAATCCATCCCAATTCGCCGCACCGTTTATGCAGCGATCTGAATGCGTTAATGCAAATAATCAGGTACGAAAATCATTCCTTGATCACGTTACCGTGGCCGTCCTCGGAGGTCACCGGGACTAGTACGGAGTCCACCGCAAAATCTGCGCGCGTGGTGAACATCCGCTATAGCGTTTTCGAGCGAAGTGGACGCCGGTTCGCGTGAAGAAAACGCGTCAAAACAAAAATCTGGAGCCCCGTTCCGATGCAATCGGAACGGAAAGGGCTCCAGGCACGGCCGTTCCTAATGGCATTGCCCTCACGACATCGCGACATCATCGCGGCGCGCCCGCCTTGCGGGAGCGGAAAAGCGGGAGGATGATCCCCGCACTTCAAAACAATAACCCACCGGAGGAAGCCCCCAATGCAAAGCAAGGCTCAGATTGATCAGGTATTGCGGCAGAAGAGCGAGGCAAAGGAGATTCCCGGCGTGGTCGCCATCGCGGCCACCGGCAAGGACGTGATCTACGAGGGCGCGTTCGGCAAGCGCGACCTTTCCAAGAGCGATCCCATGACGGCGGACAGCGTGTTCTGGATCGCCTCGATGACCAAGGCGGTGACCTCCGCGGGCGCGATGCAGCTCGTCGAGCAGGGCAAGCTCTCGCTCGATGAGCCGATCGGCAAGCTGCTGCCCGATCTCGCCGCCGTGCAGGTGCTCGACGGCTTCGATGCCAAGGGCGAGCCGAAGCTGCGGCCTGCCAAGGGGCCGATCACACTGCGCAAGCTCATGACCCATACAGCCGGCTTCTGCTACGACCTGTGGAACGCCGACATGGGGAAATATATGGAGAAGACCGGTACGCCCGGGATCATCTCCTGCTCGAATGCCGCACTGAAGACGCCGCTGGCGAGCGATCCCGGCACGCGCTGGGAGTACGGTATCAATATCGACTTCGTCGGCAAGGCGGTGGAAGCAGCATCCGGCAAGAAGCTCGATGCCTATCTGCGCGACCACATGTTCGCGCCGCTCGGTATGAGCGACACCGGCTTCAAGATCTCGGACAACATGCGCAAGCGGCTGGTCGGCATGCATGCGCGCGGCGAGGACGGCGCGCTCGCCGCGATCCCGTTCGAGCTCGAGCAGAACCCTGAATTCCACATGGGTGGCGGCGGCCTCTATTCGACCGCGGCCGACTACCTCAAGTTCTGCCAGATGATCCTCAACAAGGGCAAAGGCAACGGCAATCAGGTGCTGAAGGCCGAGACCGTCGCAACGATGGGGCAAAACCACATCGGCGATCTCACCGTCGGCAAGATGACATCAGCGGCGCCGCCGTTCACCAACGACGTCGATCTCTGGCCCGACATCGTCAAGAAGTGGGGACTGAGCTTCCTGATCAACACCGCCAAGACGCCGGAGGGCCGCAGCGCCGGCAGCCTCGCCTGGGCGGGCCTCGCCAACACCTATTACTGGATCGATCCGTCGCGCGACGTCTGTGGCGTGATCCTGACCCAGCTGTTGCCGTTCGCCGACAAGCACAGCCTGGAGGCCTTCGCGGGCTTCGAGAAGGGCATCTATGCCGGCCTCGACGCCGGCAGCGGACAGAGGGCGGCCTGAGGTTCCAGTCTAGCAACAAGAAATCCCTTCCCTCACGGGGAGGGATTTTTCATACCCGCCATAGGTCGGGCCTGTCCTGTCGGCGGCAAACGACTAAGATCGCGCAAAAAAGCGTGACGACACGAACACGACCACGAGGAGGACGAGCTTGGCACCCACACCCAAGGCAGACAGCTATGTCTGCGGCATTTCCGATACGCCGCTGCTCGGTGAAACCATCGGCCGCAGCCTCGACCGCGCACGCGCGCGCTGGGGCGATCGCGAGGCGCTGGTCTCGCCGAGCCACGATGTGCGCTGGACCTGGAACGAATTCGCCGCTTACGTCGAGGCCCTGGCGGCGGGCTTCCTCGCGCTCGGGCTGCAGCGCGGCGAACGGATCGGCATCTGGTCGCTGAACCGGCCGGAATGGACACTGACGCAATTCGCTGCCGCGAAGGCCGGACTGATCCTCGTCACCATCAATCCGGCCTACCGGCTGAGCGAGCTGGAATTCGCGCTTGGCAAGGTTGGCTGCGCCGCGATCGTGACCGCGACCGCGTTCAAGACCTCGGCCTATATGGAGATGCTGAACACGCTGCTGCCCGAGCTTGCGAGCTCGGAGCCCGGCCATCTGCGATCGGCGCGGCTGCCGCAACTGCGCGCCGTGATCCAGATCGGCGGACCGGCAGCACCAGGCACGATTCCGTTCGAGCAGGTGTCGCAGATGGGCGGGGAGCGCCATCGCGAACAGCTTGCGGCGCTCGGCGACAGCCTGCAATTCGACGATCCCGTCAATATCCAGTTCACCAGCGGCACCACCGGCTCGCCCAAGGGCGTGACGCTGACCCATCACAACATCCTCAACAACGGCTACTTCACCGGCCGCGCCATGCGCCTGACCGAACAGGACCGCATCTGCATTCCGGTGCCGCTCTATCATTGCTTCGGCATGGTGATGGGCAACCTCGCCTCGGTCACGCTCGGCACCACCATGGTGTATCCCGGCGAAGGCTTTGATCCGCTGGCGACGCTGACCACGATCGCGCAGGAGAAATGCACGACGCTGTACGGCGTGCCGACCATGTTCATCGCCGAGCTCGACCATCCCGAGTTCAAGCGCTTCGATCTGTCGTCGCTGCGCACCGGCATCATGGCCGGCGCGCCCTGCCCGATCGAGGTGATGAAGCGCGTCAACACCGAGATGAACATGCGCGAGGTGACGATCGCCTACGGCATGACCGAGACCAGCCCGGTGAGTTTTCAGAGCGCAACCGACGATCCGCTGGAGCGCCGCGTCTCCACCGTCGGCCGCATCCATCCGCATGTCGAGGTCAAGGTCGTCGATCTCGATGGCAAGGTGGTGCCGCGCGGCGAACGCGGCGAGCTCTGTACCCGCGGCTACAGCGTGATGCTCGGCTATTGGAACGAGAAGGAAAAGACAGGCGAGGTGCTCGACGCCAATGGATGGATGCACACCGGCGATCTCGCCGTGATCGACGACGAGGGCTATTGCAACATTGTCGGCCGCATCAAGGACCTGGTGATCCGCGGCGGCGAGAACCTCTATCCAAGGGAGATCGAGGAATTCCTCTATCGCCATCCGAAGATCCAGGACGTGCAGATCTTCGGCGTCGCCGATCCGCGCTATGGCGAGGAGCTGTGCGCCTGGGTCAGGGTCAGGGCCGGCGAGACGCTGACCGCAGACGAAGTCCGCGCGTTCTGCCAGGGCCAGATCGCCCACAACAAGATCCCGCGCTATGTCGAGTTCGTCGAGGAATTCCCGATGACGGTGACGGGGAAGATCCAGAAATTCGTGATGCGCGACGCAGTCGAGCAGCGGCTGGGATTGAAGGCAGCGAAGACGGCGTGAGGCATTTTCTTCTCCCTCTCCCGCTTGCGGGGGAGGGTCGGGGTGGGGGCTCTCTCCGCGAGTCACATCGTGGAGAGAGCCCCCACCCGGCGCTACGCGCCGACCTCTCCCGCTTGCGGGGGAGGTGAAGAAGCCGTCGCCCTTAAACCAGCAGCCCCTTCTGCTTCGCCAGATCCTTCAGCGACACCAGCGGCCGGGCGCCGATGTGCTGGATCACTTCGGCGGCGGCGAGCGCGCCGAGGCGGCCGGCATTCTCATGACCGACATTGCGCACGAGACCGACCAGGAAGCCGGCCGCGAACAGGTCGCCGGCGCCGGTGGTGTCGACGAGCTTGTCGATCGGAGAGGCGGGTGCCGATACGACGTGATCACCTGAGATCACGACGCAGCCCTTCTCGCTGCGGGTGACGACGCCGAGTTTTGTATCCTTGCCGAACTGCTTCAGCGCGGTATCGAAATCAGAAGTCTGGTACAGCGAGTGCAGCTCGGACTCGTTGGCGAACACGAGGTCCACCGTGCCCTTGCGCATCAGACCGAGGAATTCGTCGCGGTAGCGATCGACGCAGAACGAATCCGACAGCGTCAGCGCGACCTGGCGGCCCGCGCTATGCGCGATATCGGCCGCCTTCACGAAGGCGTCCTTGGCGTTCTTCGGATCCCAGAGATAGCCCTCGAGATAGATGATGCCGGCGGCTGCGATCTGGGCCGGATCGATGTCGTCGGGCGTCAGGTCCTGCGCGGCGCCGAGATAGGTGTTCATGGTGCGCTCGCCATCCGGCGTCACCAGGATGTAGGAGCAGCCGGTGGCCGGGCCGGTCTTGGCCGGCGCGGTGTCGAAGGTGACGCCGGCCGCGCGGATGTCGTGAACGTAAAGCTTGCCGATCTGGTCGTCCTTGACCTTGCCGACATAGGCGGCGCGGGCGCCGAGATTGCCGACGCCGACGATGGTGTTGGCGGCCGAGCCGCCCGACATCTCGGTCGCCACGCCCATGTCGCTGTAGATCGCGGTGGCACGCGCTTCGTCGATCAGCTGCATCGAGCCTTTGGTCATGCCATGACGGGCAAGGAATGCCTCGTCGGTCTGCACCAGCACGTCGAAGATCGCGTTGCCGATCCCGAGAACGTCGTATTTTGCGTCAGCCATAGACCTGCCCTGTGTTAACGCCACCCAACAAGAGCCGCGACCTATCACGTTAGGCCTCGGGGCAGCAAGCCGCTGTCAGTTCCGTCATCCCCGTGCAAAGGCGAAGCCTTTGTCGCTGGAGAAGCGCGAAGCGCGTCTCGAAGGATGCACGGCCCGACTGTGGCCGATTCATCCTTCGAGGCTCGCTCCGCTCGCGCCTCAGGATGACGGGTCTAGTTGGGTCCCGCTGGCAGCGAGCCGCGCTACTGATATAGAGAGGCCATGTTCCACTCCTTCCTCACGGTCTCCACGGGAACGCTGGCCTCGCGACTGCTCGGCTTCGTGCGCGATTCCGTGATCGCGGCGCTGCTCGGCGCGGGGCCGGTGGCGGATGCCTTTCTGGCGGCATTCCAGCTTGTGAACGTGGTGCGACGGCTGCTGGCCGAGGGTGGATTGAATGCCGCTCTGGTGCCGGCGTGGCTGAAGACGCGCGACGCCGACGGCATGGCCGCGGCGACCGCCTTTGCCGGCCGCGTGCTCAGCACCGTCAGCGCCGCGGTCATTGCGGCCGCGCTCCTGATCGGCGTGCTGATGCCGCTGGTGATCGCGGCGATCGCGCCGGGGTTTGTCGGCCGCGACACGCTGCAATTCGCCGTCGACGACGCAAGGCTGATGCTGCCTTACCTCGCCTTCGCCGGCCCCGTCACCGTGATGATGGCGCTGCTCAACGCGCAGGGACGCTTCGCGGTGACCGCGTTCTCGCCGTTGCTGTTCAACATCGCGCTGATATCAGTGATGGTTGCGCTACTGGCGCGGCAGCAGGAGCCGGTGCAGGCCGCGCTGGTGATGGCCGCGACGATCGGCGTCGCCGGCTTCCTGCAACTGTCGATGCTGGCGCTGTGCGGCGCAAAGCTCGCCGCTCCGCTCCGGATCTCCTTCGATCCCGAGATGCGCGGCTTTCTCGGCCGTGCGGTCCCCGGCATGATCGCGAGCAGCGCGCCGCAATGGCTCATGGTGGCGGGCGCGGTGATCGCATCGACCTCGCCATCGGCGGTGTCCTGGCTCTATTTCGCCAACCGCCTGCTCGAGCTGCCGCTCGGCATCGTCGGCGTCGCCATGGGCACAGTGCTGATCCCGGAGATGACGCGCGCGGTGCGCAGCAGCGAATCTGGCGCGATCGCGCATGCGGAATCGCGCGGGCTCGAACTCGCGGTCGGGCTCGCTTTGCCCGCAACGCTCGGCCTGATGGTGCTGAGCGAGCCGATCGTGCGGATGCTGTTCGAGCATGGCGCGTTCACCGGGCAAGATACTGCGGCCACCGCGCAGGCCCTGATCTGGCTGACGCTCGCCCTCCCCGCGCATGTGCTGGTGAAGGCGCTGTCGCCGGCGTTCTTTGCGCGCGAGGACACGCTGACGCCGCTGTTTGCGACGCTGAAGGCCATCGTGGTCGCGATCGCGGCGGCCTTCCTGCTCGGCCATATGTTCGGCGCGAGTGGAATCGCCGCCGGCATTGCGCTCGGCGCCTGGAGCAATGCACTGGCGCTGATCCGCAAGGGCGCTGCGACCTTCGGCTTTTCGATCGATGCCGAGGCGCGCCGCCGGCTGCCACGCATCCTGGCCGCAGCGCTCGCGATGGGCGGCCTGCTCTGGCTCACGGAAGGCGCGCTGCCGGCCGCCGGCCGCCACGGTTTCGTGCAGGCGGCCTCCCTTCTCGTGCTGATCACGGCCGGGATCGCCAGTTACGGGCTGTTCTTGCAGCTTTTCGGCGTCACAGGCTGGCGTGAGGCGGTTAACGCCGTCAGGCAAAGACGCCCGGCCTGACTTGCGCACGCGGGGCTTAAGTGGCAAACGACGCCGCCAAAGCCGCAATTTCCGGGAATCGAGACCATGGCGTTCGTTGAACGGGTTTTCTCAGGCGTCCAGCCGACGGGCAATCTGCACCTCGGCAACTATCTCGGCGCCATCGTCAACTTCGTGAAGATGCAGCAGACCCATAACTGCATCTATTGCGTCGTCGACATGCACGCGATCACGCAAGGCGTCGAGGTCTGGGGCGGCCCGGCCGAGCTCGCGCGCAACACCCGCGAGGTGACCGCGGCCTTCATCGCCTCGGGTATCGATGCCAAGAAGCACATCGTGTTCAACCAGAGCCAGATCGCCGGCCATGCCGAGCTGACCTGGATCTTCAACTGCGTCGCGCGCATCGGCTGGCTGAACCGCATGACGCAGTTCAAGGAGAAGGCCGGCAAGGACCGCGAGAACGCCTCGGTTGGTCTCTACGACTATCCGGTGCTGATGGCCGCCGACATTCTCTTGTACCGCGCCACCCATGTGCCGGTCGGCGAGGACCAGAAACAGCATCTGGAGCTGTCCCGCGACATCGCGCAGAAGTTCAACAACGACTTCGGCGATTCAATCCGTGGCCACGGCTTTGCCGACGGCCTGTTCTTCCCGCAGCCGGAGCCGCTGATCACGGGGCCGGCGACGCGGGTGATGAGCCTGCGCGACGGCACCAAGAAGATGTCGAAGTCGGATGCGTCGGACAATTCGCGCATCAACCTCACCGACGACGCCGACACCATCGCGCAGAAGATCCGCAAGGCGAAGACCGATCCGGAGCCGTTGCCGTCGGAGGAAAAGGGCCTCGAGACCCGCCCCGAGGCCGACAATCTGGTCGGCATCTACGCGGCGCTCGCCGGCGTCTCCAAGCAGGAGGTGCTGACGCAGTTCGGCGGCGGCCAGTTCTCCAGCTTCAAGAATGCGCTGGTCGAAGTTTGCGTCGCAAAACTGGCGCCGATCGCCTCCGAGATGAAGAAGCTGGTCGCCGATCCCGGCCATGTCGATTCGATCCTGATCGACGGCGCCAACCGCGCCCGCGGCATCGCCGACGAGACGATGCGCATGACCAAGGACATCGTCGGCTTCATCCGCCCGCGCTGACATCACCGGCAGAACTGCGCGCGCCCTCTCCCCAACAGGGAGGGAGTGTGGCAGCATGGGTTGGTTTGGTTCAGCACCGGGACATGCATGACCGCCCAGCGACGAAGCTACGAGACAGGTCACAAGCCGAAATGCCTCGTCATCGTTGACGACACCGCGGAATGGGACCGTGCGGTCTATTACGCCAGCCGGTGGGCTATCCGGGTCGGCGGCGGCGTCCTGATGCTGCGGGTGATCGAGACCGAGGACCAGAACCAGCAATGGCTGGGGGTCGCCGACATCATGCGCGCGGAGGCCGAGGAAGCCGCCAATGAGGCGCTCGATCGCGCCGCCGGCCGCGCCAACGGGATCGCCGCGATCACCCCGGAGCGGGTGATTCGCGAGGGCGACCCGACTGAGCAGATCCTCGACGTGATCGACAAGGACGTCGATATCGCGATGCTGGTGCTGGCCGCCAATCCGGGCGCCGAGGGGCCGGGGCCGATCATCACCACCATGGCCAAGACCATGGGGGCATTCCCGATCCCGGTGACCATCGTGCCCGGCGGCCTGACCGACGCCGAGATCGACGCCTTGTCCTAGGTTATCGGCCTCGAAGCCGCTCCAGAGCATGGATTGGGGTCTGGAACCGCGGTTTTGCAGCTTGATCGCAGGCTTTTTAATTGCCATCTGGTAGGGGAACTCAACGCGCCGGCCTTGAACCGGCGACGCCGGAGACAGCAAATGTTCATTCAGACCGAAGCTACGCCCAATCCCGCCACCCTGAAGTTCATCCCGGGCCGCACGGTGCTCGACAGCGGCACCATGGAATTCTCCTCGCCCGAATCCGCGGCACGCTCGCCGCTCGCCGAACGGCTGTTCGCCGTGTCAGGCGTCACCGGCGTGTTCTACGGCGCCGACTTCGTCACCGTGACCAAAGCGGACGGCGACTGGCAGCACCTCAAGCCCGCGATCCTCGGCGCCATCATGGAGCATTACATGTCCGGCGCGCCGCTGCTCGCCGACGGCACCGCTGGGAGCGATGACGCACGCGACGAGGAAGACGAGTTCTTCGACGAGGCAGACGCCGAGACGGTCGAGCAGATCAAGGACCTGATCGAGACCCGCGTGCGTCCGGCGGTTGCCAATGACGGCGGCGACATCACCTTCCGCGGCTTCAAGGATGGCATCGTCTATCTCAACATGAAGGGCTCCTGTGCTGGATGCCCGTCATCGACCGCGACCTTGCAACACGGCATCCAGAACCTGCTGCGGCACTTCGTGCCCGACGTGCAGGAAGTCCGGCCGATGTAATTTGCGCCGGGTGGGCAGCCAGGCGCGGCCCACCTTCGATACGACACAGTTGATGGTGGGCAAGGCACTGCACGCTTTGCCCGCCCTGAGAGGGGGGGACGAACAGTGAGCCGGCGAATCGGAAATGGTTCTGACCTTCCGTTCGTCCTGACGTTTGCCCCATGATGATTCTCGCGATCGATACGGCGCTCGACGCCTGCTCCGCGGCGGTGCTCGACACCAACTCCGGCAATACCATCGCCATCGAATCGCAGGCGATGCAGCGCGGCCATGCCGAGGCGCTGATGCCGTTGATCGCGCGGGTGATGAAACAGAGCGGTATCGGCTTTGCAGGGCTTGACCGCATCGCCGTCACCACCGGCCCCGGCAGTTTCACCGGCCTCCGCGTCGGGCTCTCGGCAGCGCGCGGCCTCGCACTCTCTGCGGAAAAGCCGGTCGTCGGGCTATCGACGCTCGCCGCCTACGCAGCGCCTGTAGTTGCCGAGAATGGCGCGCACGCGATCCTGTCGGCGATCGATGCGCGGCATGATCACGTCTATTTCCAACTCGTGGGCGGCGACGGCAGCTTGATGCTCAAGCCGAAGGTTGCGCCGATCGCAGAAGCGCTCGAGGCCGCACAGTTCGGCGCGCTGCATCTGGTCGGCAACGCTGCCAACATCCTCGCCGAGCGCTGGCCTGCGGATGCCGCTCCGCCGGTCAAGGTCGACAGGCAGCCCGCACCCGACATTACCTGGGTCGCCTGGGTCGGGGCGGCGGTGGATCCCGACACTGCGCCGCCGCGTCCGTTCTATCTGCGCGCACCGGACGCGAAGCCGCCAAAGGATCGCCTGGTCATCAGCGCGCCGCCATCGACATGATCGGCTGGCTGTCGCGATGGTGGGGCGGCGGCACGCCCGCGGTCGAGCCCGCGTCGCTGCGCGATGCGGCGCGGCTCGCGCAATTGCACGGCGCGTCGTTTCATCGCGGCTGGGGCGAAGGCGAATTCGAGGCGATGCTGACCGAGCGCAACACGTTGGTGCACCGGCTGCGCCAGGGCCGCAGGGTGATCGGCTTCGCCGTGTCGCGGATGGCGGCGGATGAGGCCGAAATCCTGTCGATCGCGATCGATTCCAATCAGCGCGGGCGCGGCCTGTCGCGCGACCTGTTGCTGACCCATCTCGGTCATCTTGCCGGCCGCGGCATCCGCACCATCTTCCTCGAGGTGGAAGAGAACAACCAGCCGGCGCGACGGCTATACGAAAGGGCCGGATTCGGCGTGATCGGCCGCCGCGAACGCTATTACAAGCAGCCCGGCGGGGAACATTTGAACGCGCTTCTGATGCGGCGCGACTTGTCGTAACATCGGCGCGATGGCAGAACACCCTCCGCTCTGCCACCCCAAGGTTTGAAGAATACGGCCCGAAACCCATGACCACGGTGAAAATCCCGCCTGCGCATAAAAATACTGGCATCGAGGCGCGCTGCGCCGCGACCGGCATGCGCATGACCGAACAGCGCCGCGTGATCGCGCGGGTGCTGGCGGAGGCCATGGATCATCCCGATGTCGAGGAACTCTACCGCCGCTGCGTGGCGGTCGACGACAAGATCTCGATCTCGACGGTCTATCGCACCGTCAAACTGTTCGAGGACGCCGGCATCATCGAGCGTCACGACTTCCGCGAGGGCCGCGCGCGCTACGAGCAGATGCCCGAGAGCCATCACGACCATCTGATCAATCTGCGCGACGGCAAGGTGATCGAGTTCACCTCCGAGGAGATCGAGAAGCTGCAGGCCGAGATCGCGCGCAAGCTCGGCTACAAGCTGGTCGATCATCGTCTCGAGCTCTATTGCGTTCCGCTCGACGACGACAGCAAGTCGTAAGCCGGGTGAGCTTCGACCTCGTCATCTTCGATTGCGACGGCGTGCTTGTTGACAGCGAGGTGATCTCCTGTCGCGCGCATGCGGACACGCTGACGCGTCACGGCTTTCCGATCACGCCCGACGGCGTGCTGAAGCGTTTCCTCGGCGTGTCCGACCGCGAGGCCCGGCGGATCGTGGAGAGCGAGATCGGCCGCGCGCTGCCCGAGAGCTTCGAGGCCGAGATCAGGCACGCGACGCTCAGTCTCTATGCCGACGATCTCAATGCGATCGCGTATGTCGGCGAGGCGATCGCCGCGCTCACCTTGCCGAAATGCGTGGCGTCGAGCGGCACGCCACAGAAGATCCATCACGGCCTGACCTGTGCCCGGCTCTACGACCAGCTCGCGCCGCATATTTTCTCCGCCGCGCAGGTCAAGCGCGGCAAGCCGGCGCCCGATCTTTTCCTGTTCGCGGCCACCCGGATGGGCGCGAGCCCTGCGCGCTGTATCGTGATCGAGGACAGGGTGGCCGGCGTCACCGGCGGCCGCGCCGCCGGGATGACCGTGCTCGGTTTTTGCGGCGGCAGCCACTGCACGGCGGGACATGAGAACATGCTGCGCCAGGCCGGCGCGGCCATAACCTTCGAAGATATGCGCCAATTGCCCGATTTGATCGCCCAAGCCGGCCAAAAACACGGCTCGATCGCTGGATTTTCCCCGGTTTAAGCCTTATTTGAGCAACGGCGCCCTGATGGCGCCGTTTCCATTTTCGCATTCAGGGTTCCATGACGACGCCGCGCAAGCTGCACATCAAGTCCTATGGCTGCCAGATGAATGTCTACGATGCGCAGCGCATGGTGGACACGCTGGCCGGCGAGGGCTTTGTCGAGACTGCGAGCGCCGAAGACGCCGATCTCGTGATCCTCAATACCTGCCACATCCGCGAGAAGGCGTCGGAAAAGGTCTACTCCGAACTCGGACGGCTCCGCGTCGCCAAGGATGAGGCCGCGCGCCAGGGCCGCGAGATGAAGATCGCGGTCGCCGGCTGCGTCGCGCAGGCCGAAGGCGCCGAGATCATCCATCGTGCGCCGACCGTCGACATCGTGGTCGGGCCGCAGAGCTATCATCATCTGCCTGCGCTCCTGAAGCGCGCCCAGGAAAACGGCCGCGCGCTCGAAACCGAATTCCCGGTCGAGGACAAGTTCAGCTTCCTGCCGCAGCCGAAGCCCGACGCGATCCGCGCCCGCGGCATCTCCGCCTTCGTCACGGTGCAGGAAGGTTGCGACAAGTTCTGCACCTTCTGCGTGGTGCCCTATACGCGCGGCGCGGAAGTCTCGCGGCCGGTCGCGAAGATCATCGACGATGTGAAGCAGCTCGCCGACAACGGCGTGCGCGAATTCACGCTGATCGGACAGAACGTCAACGCCTATCATGGCGAAGGCCCCGACGGCCGCGCCTGGCCGCTCGGCAAATTGTTGCAGCGGCTCGCCGAAATCCCCAGCGTCACGCGGCTGCGCTATTCCACCAGCCATCCGCGCGACGTCGACGACGACCTGATCGCGGCGCATCGCGATTTGCCCGAACTGATGCCGTTCGTGCACCTGCCGGTGCAATCGGGGGCGGACCGGATCCTTGCCGCCATGAACCGGAAACATACCGCCGATGACTACCGGCGCGTCATCGACCGGTTCCGGGCCGCGCGGCAAGACATTGCTTTTTCATCAGATTTTATCGTGGGCTTCCCCGGCGAGACTGCGGAAGAATTTTCCGCCACTCTCGCGCTTGTCACGCAAATCGGGTACGCTGCGGCGTATTCATTCAAGTATTCGCCTCGGCCGGGCACGCCGGCGGCGGAGATGCGGGAGACGGTGTCAGCAGCCGAGATGGACGAGCGCTTGGGGCGGCTTCAAGAATTGATCGACAGCCAGCAATCGGCCTTCAACCGGGCTGCGATTGGCACAACGGTCGATGTGCTGTTCGAGCGCGCCGCGCGCAATCCGGGCCAGATCGTCGGCCGGACCGCCTATCTGCAGCCCGCCCATGTGATGGCGTCACCCGACATCATCGGCAAGGTCCTCCCGGTGAGGATCGACAGCCTCGAGCGCTACAGCCTGATCGGCGAGCTCACGTCCCAATCCGCACCCGGCCTCATTTCGCAGACCATTGGAGCCTGAAATCCTTGCCCAAAAGCGCATCGGATTCGCCTTCGCTCGCTCCCAGCCGCAAACCTGACCGCGACATGCAAATGCCACCTGAGACCCGGCCCCCTGAAACTCAGGTCGTCATCGATTTCGACGACAACCGTGCCGCATCCGCGCTGGTCGGCCCCTACGGACAGAATCTGGCGCTGATCGAGCGGCGGCTCGGCGTCGTGGTCGATTCCCGCGGCAATCATCTCACCATCGCGGGCTCGCGCGACGGCTGCGACGCGGCGCGGCGCGTGCTCGAAACCCTGTATGCGCAGGCCGTCGAAGGGCACGACCTCGATCAGGGCGAAGTCGAAGGCGCGATCCGCGCCGTGATCGCGCAAGGCTCGCTGTTCGAATTCGACAACAAGACTGCCAAGCCGACGTTTGAAACGATCAATCTGCGCAAGCGTCCGGTGCGCGCCCGCACCGCGGCGCAGGATTCCTACATCCGCGCGCTGAAGCGGCACGAACTGGTGTTCGGCATCGGCCCGGCCGGTACCGGCAAGACCTGGCTCGCGGTCGCCCACGCAGCACAGCTGTTCGAGCGCAAGGAAGTCGATCGCATCATCCTGACGCGGCCCGCGGTCGAGGCCGGCGAGCGGCTCGGCTTCCTGCCCGGCGACCTCAAGGAGAAGGTCGATCCGTATCTGCGCCCGATCTACGATGCGCTGTACGATCTGATGGATGCCCGTGTGGTCGAGCGCGCGCTGCAGGGCAACGAGATCGAGATCGCGCCGCTCGCCTTCATGCGCGGCCGCACCCTGACCAATGCCGCCATCATCCTCGACGAGGCGCAGAACACCACGACGATGCAGATGAAGATGTTTTTGACGCGTCTCGGCGAGAACAGCCGGATGATCGTCACCGGCGACCCGTCGCAGGTCGACCTGCCGCATGGCCAGGCTTCGGGACTCACGGAAGCCGTGAAGCTGCTCGACGGCGTCGAAGGCATCGCGCAGGTGCATTTCAAGGCCGAGGACGTCATCCGCCATGAATTGGTGGCGCGCATTGTGGCCGCCTATGAGGGATTGCCGCAAAAGCCGGCAAACGCCAGATCTTGAGACCAATAGCTTCGGCCGCGAGCCCGCGCGATGCGGGTTCCGGCCATAACGCAGATTTTGAAACCAACGTGTCCGCTTTTCCTGCAACCGAGGTTCTCGTCACCGCCGAATGCTGGCAGGCCGAGCCCGATGCCGACGCGGTGATTCACCGTGCCATCGAGGCCGCCGCCGCAATCGCCGATGCCGATGTCGCGGATGCCGAGCTTGCGGTGATGCTGACCGACGACGCCGGGATCCGCACCCTGAACGCCAACTGGCGCAGCATCGACAAGCCGACCAACGTGCTGTCGTTTCCGGCGCTGCAGCCGGAAGGCGCCGGCGGCGAAGGCGATGCCCCGCGCATGCTCGGCGATATCGCGATCGCCTATCAGACGACGCGGCGGGAAGCCGATGAAGAACAGAAACCGTTCGACCATCATTTGAGCCATCTCGCGGTGCATGGCTTCCTGCACCTGATCGGTTACGATCACGAGAACGACGACGATGCCGAGGACATGGAGGCGCTCGAGCGCGAGATCCTCTCCTCCCTCGGCATTCCCGACCCCTATGCGGATCGGATCGCCTGACATGCCGGATTCCGACCCGACCCATGACAATCCGCGCAATGTGAGCAACCTGCCCGCCGTCGTGCATGAAGGCGAGGTGCAGCGCCCGGCGGCCGAAGGCTGGCTGGTGCGAGCGATCCGCACGCTGTTCGGCTGGAAGGCCGGCTCGGTACGCGACGATTTGCAGGTGGTGCTCGACGCCTCGACGCCCGACGATGTCGGCTTCTCGGCGATCGAGCGCACCATGCTGCGCAACATCCTGTCGCTGAACGAGCGGCGGATCGCCGACGTCATGATCCATCGCGCCGACATCGTCGCGGTCAAGCGCGACATTCCGCTCGGCGAATTGATGAGCCTGTTCGAGAGCGCGGCGCATTCGCGGCTCGTCGTCTACAACGAAACCCTCGACGACCCCGAGGGCATGGTGCACATCCGCGACCTGCTCGCCTTCATGACCGCGAAGGCGCGCGTCACCGACGCGACCAAGACCAAGCGCAAGAAGCCGTTCCCGGCCGGGCTCGATCTGCGCAGCGTCGACCTCGCGCTGCCGCTGGCGGACGCCCACATCATCCGCAAGCTGCTCTACATCCCGCCGTCGATGCGCGCGATCGACCTGTTGGCGCAGATGCAGGCCTCGCGCATCCATCTCGCGCTGGTGGTCGACGAATATGGCGGCACCGATGGGCTGGTGTCGATCGAGGACATTGTCGAGCAGATCGTCGGCGAGATCGACGACGAGCATGATTCCGACGAGCCGCCGTCCATCGTCCGCCAGCCGGACAACTCCTTTATCGCCGACGCGCGCGCCAGCCTCGACGATGTCCGTTCGGTGATCGGCGAGGACTTCGTCACCGGCGAGGCCGGCGAGGAGGTCGAGACGCTGGGCGGCTATCTCGTGTCGTTCGTCGGCCGCCTGCCGGTGCGCGGCGAGGTGATATCCGGTCCGGGCAACTACGAGGTCGAGGTGCTCGACGCCGATCCGCGTCGGGTCAAACGCGTGCGAATCACGACGCGCAAGGAACGGCCGGCGCCGCGCAAGGAACGCGAGCGGCGCCGCGAGCAGGCACCGGACTCCGGCAACCCGCAGGCGAATGACAACATGCCGCCGCCCGGCGAGGGAGCCGGTCCGCAGTGAGGCTTTCCGACAGGCTCCGATCGATCGGTCTCGCCGTCATCCTGACCTGGGGATGGAAGCGCGTCGCGCTCGCGCTCGCGGCCGGCGCCTTGTCCTCGCTGGCGATGGCGCCGTTCAACGCCTGGCCGGTGCTTTTCCTGACCTTCTCGATCGCGGTCTGGCTGATCGATGGCAGCGCTGCGGGACGCTGGCGCGGCGTACCCGCCGCAGCGCTGTCCGGCTTCTGGTTCGGCCTCGGCTATTTCGTGCCGGGACTGTACTGGATCGGCTACGCCTTCTTCGTCGATGCAGACACCTTCGCCTGGCTGACGCCGTTCGCGGTGCTCGGCCTGCCCGCCTATCTCGCGCTGTTCACCGCCTTCGGCTTCGCGCTGGCACGGCTGATCTGGCCGCGCGACGCTTCGCGCGTGCTGGCGCTGGCGGTCGGGCTTACGATTTCGGAATGGCTGCGCGGCCATCTCCTCAGCGGCTTTCCGTGGAATGCGTTCGGCTACGCACTGACCGAACCCCTGGCGCTGGCCCAGACCGCATCGCTGATCGGGCTGTGGGGCATGACATTCCTGGCAGTCGCGATCTTCGCAAGTCCCGCCGTGCTGATCGACGGCGCCTCACGCGGCCGCAAGCCGTGGCGCGCGCCGGTGGCCGCGGTGCTGGCTCTCGCCGCGATGCTGGCGTTCGGTGCGGTCCGCCTCTCGCAGCAGCCGACCAGCATGGTCAGCGGCGTCAAGCTGCGCATCATGCAGCCCGATCTGCAGCAGGACGCCAAGTTCAACTACTCGGCGAAGGCGGCGGTGATGCAGAAATATCTCACCCTGTCGGATCGTGCGTCCGGGCCGCATTCGACCGGCGTGAGCGACTCCACCATCCTGATCTGGCCGGAATCCGCGTTTCCGTTCTTCCTGACCAAGGAAGCCGACGCGATGGCGCAGATCGCCGACTTGCTGCCGAAGGGAACGGTGCTGATCACCGGTTCGGTGCGCGCGCCCGATCTGCCGCCCGGCGTCCGCGTCACGCGCGCGTATAATTCGATCTACGTCATCGACCATGACGGCAGCGTGCTTGCGGTCTACGACAAGCTGCACCTTGTCCCATTCGGAGAATATCTGCCGTTCCAGGACTGGATGGAGAAGCTCGGCTTCGTGCAGCTCACCAAGGTGCAGGGCGGCTTCATTCCCGGCACGATCCGCCGGACGCTCGATATTCCGAATGCGCCGCGCGCGCTGCCCTTGATCTGCTACGAGGCGATCTTCCCCGGCAATGTCGTGAGTCGCGACGACCGCCCCGGCTGGATCATCAACGTCACCAATGACGGCTGGTTCGGAATCTCGACCGGCCCCTATCAGCATCTGCAGCAGGCCCGGCTGCGCTCGATCGAGGAAGGCCTGCCGATGGTGCGCGCCGCGAATACGGGCATATCGGCCATCATCGACCCGCTCGGGCGGATTGTCGCCCGACTCGGACTCGGCATCGAAGGCGTGCTCGATGCCGGCCTGCCGACGGCCATCGCGCCGACGATCTATGCGCGTGTCGGCAATATCCCCGCCGCTGTGATTGTGTTAGTTGCCCTCGCAATCGTATTGCGGAGGCGTTTTGTCAGGCGAAAGGCCTGACGGCGCTTATCGCCGGTTGTCACACGAACCCGAAAAAGTGTCGAAATTTACCTCAGCGTGATTCCACCTGTTGACAGATCGACCGTGCACTTCGCATTGTACGGGTCCACGCGAAATCACAAGCCAAGTCAGCCCCTTTGCGCAAATTGTCCGCATTTCGTCCCGATCCTCCTTGCAGGATTTGACGGCACCGGCGCCTGAGGCATACTCCACGCCCAACTTGCCTCACCCCCGGGCGCGCAATCCCTTAGGAGAGTTGGAGATGTCCACCAAAGCGCCCAATCCTGTTGACAAATATGTCGGCAGCCGCGTCCGTATGCGACGCATCATGCTCGGCATGAGCCAGGAAAAACTGGGCGAGGCGTTAGGCCTGACGTTCCAGCAGGTGCAGAAATACGAGAAGGGCACCAACCGTGTCGGCGCCAGCCGGCTGCAGCAGATCTCCGAAATCCTGCAGGTGCCGGTCTCTTTCCTGTTCGATGGCGGCCCGAGCGGGGTCAAGACCGCTGACGGCTTCAGCGAGGGCTCCTCGCCGGCCTATGTGTCCGATTTTCTGGCAACCGCCGAAGGCTTGGCCCTGACCCGCGCGTTCACGCGGATCGCGGACGCCAAGCTCCGCCGCAGCATCGTCGAACTGGTCGAGCAGATCGCGGCACGCGAGGCTGCCGAGCAGGTCTGATCCGGCCATATCCGTTTGAGAGATCGTCAAATCTGGAATATGTCATTCCGGCATACGTTAAGGCGTGACGAGTTCCGATGGAATCTCGTCGCGCTCTAGTCCTTGATCGAGCATGATCTTTCGGAAAACTGCGTCACACTTTTCCGGATCATGCTTTGGCGCGTGCGCTGAATGACAAAGCGAATTCACAGGCGACGACAACAACATGGCCAGCAACCCGTTCGAAACCGCTGATATCCTCGACGGCATTCGCCGCTGGGTCGAGATCGAATCTCCGACGGAGCGGCCGGATCAGGTCAACAAGCTGGCTGATCTCGTCGCGTCTGAATATCGCGACCTGCCGGCCACCGTCGACCGCGTTGCGGGACGCGACGGCTGCGGCGATCACCTGGTGACGCGCTCGTCCTGGGGGCAGGACGCGCCGGGCATTCTGGTGTTGAGCCATCTCGACACAGTTCATCCGATGGGATTCATCGAACGGTTACCATTCAAGATCGAAGGCGACAGTGCGTTCGGCCCGGGCATCTACGACATGAAGGGCGGCGCCTATCTCGCCTATCACGCGTTCCGGCAGATCTGCGCCGATGACGTGCGCCCGCCGCTTGGCATCACCCAGCTCTACGTATCGGACGAGGAAATCGGCAGCCCGACCTCGCGGGCGCTGATCGAGGCCGAGGGCCGCAAGGCCAAATACGTGCTGGTGACCGAGCCGGCGCGCGACGGCGGCAAGATCGTCACCGGGCGCAAGGGCGTCGCGCGCTTCGACGTGCATATCAAGGGCGCGCCGGCACATGCCGGCACGCGCCCCGAGGATGGCCGCAGCGCGATCCGGGAACTCGGCCATGTGATCCTGGCGCTGGAGGCGATGAACGATCTCAAGCGCGGCGTCACCGTCAATGTCGGCGTGGTGCGCGGCGGCACCAAGCCGAACGTGATCGCCGAAGAGGCCTACGCCGAGGTCGACATGCGCGTGCCGACCATGGCCGACGCCGACGAGCTGGTGCCGAAGATCCTCGGCATCACCTCGCGCACCGTCGGCGTCAGCGTGAGGGTGACCGGGGAATTGAACCGTCCGCCCTATGAGAAGAGCAATGCCGGCGCCGCGCTCTACGAACACGCCAGGGAGCTTGCAGGCGAACTCGGCTTCGAGCTGATCGATGTGTTCACCGGCGGCGGCTCCGACGGCAATTTCACCGCACCGCATACCGCAACGCTCGACGGCCTCGGCGTCGACGGCAAGGGCGCGCATACCCACTACGAGCAGCTCTACATCTCGTCGATCGAGCCCCGCGCGCGCCTGCTCTACCGTCTCTACCAGACGCTGCGATGACACCGGCTCCGAACGACAGCGGCGATCGCGATTCGTCCGACGATGGCGAGATGGCCCATTCGCGCGGCTCGTTCTTCGGGCGGCGCAAGGGCCACAAACTGCGCGCGCACCAGGCCGACCTGATCGACAATCTGCTGCCGCATCTGTCGCTCGACATCGCGGCACCCGCGCCCGAGGCGCTGACCGAACTGTTCGATGACGGCATCGCGAATGTCAGGCTCGAGATCGGCTTCGGCGGCGGCGAGCATTTGATCGCGGAAGCGCAGGCATTTCCGGCGATCGGCTTCATCGGCTGCGAGCCCTATGTCAACGGGATGGCCAAGATCCTGACCCAGATCGAGGCGCACAATATCGGCAACATCCGCCTGTTCGCCGGCGACGCCGCCGAGCTGCTGGCCTGGGCGCCAGCGCGCTCGCTGGCGCGCATCGACCTGATTCATCCCGATCCCTGGCCGAAGCGGCGGCACTGGAAGCGGCGCTTCGTGCAGGATGCAACGGTTGCGGCGATGACCCGGCTGCTGCCGCCGTGCGGCGAATTCCGCTTCGTCAGCGACATCGACGACTATTGCGCCTGGACGCTCGCGCATCTGATGCGCTCGCCCGACTTCGCCTGGCTCGCCGAGCGGGCGATCGACTGGCAGCAGCCGTGGCCGGACTACACCATGACGCGCTACGGCGCCAAGGCCGAGCGCGAAGGGCGCAAGGCGGCGTATTTGCGATTCAAGCGCTTGCCCTAATCGTCATTCCGGGGTGCAACGCAGTCGCGAGCCCGGAATCCTTTGCGCCGCCTGTACGAACCGAGAAATGGATTCCGGGCTCTCGCTGCGCGAGCTCCGGAATGACGACCAGTCATCCCTGCCCCGCCACCCGCGCCTTCCTGACGTCGGTCGCTTCCCAGACCATGCGCTTGCCACGCTCGCGACCGAGCAGCTCGATCGGATCGTGATTGTCGATATGGCCGAACTGGCCCTTGTAGACGCTGTAACCGCACAATTCCTGCAGGCGGCGCGGAAAGCGGGCTGCGGTCTCGCGCGGAATGCCGAGCTGCAGATTCTCCTGCTGGCGCATCCAGCCCCAGCAATAGGCGCAGGAAAAGGCAAAGCGCCGGGCGTCGCTGGTGTTGGCGCCGCCGCCATGCCACAGTGCGCTGTCGAACAGCATCACGCTGCCCGCCGGCATGGTCGCGGTGACCGCGTCGTAATCCTTGCCGTATTCCGGCGACGAATCGAATGTGTGGCTGCGCGGAATGATCCGCGTCGCGCCGTTGTCGTCGCGGAAATCGGACAGCGCCCAGATCGCATTGATCGTGATCGGAATGTGCGGCCGCGGCAGCGGGATCAACTGGGTGTCTTCGTGGATCGGCTGCGCCTCCTGGCCCGGGCCGAGCACCAGCGAGCAGAACGACGACAGCAGGCATTCTTTGTCCAGCACGCGTTCGACCACCGGCAGCACGTTCTCATGCAGCGGCACCTCCCAGAACAGATCGTCATAGGTCAGGAGGTTGTTGATGCGCAGCGTCTTGAAACCCTCGAACGACGTCCTGGCGGGGCCGAGATTGTGCTCGCTCTCGATTCTCAGCACCGCGTCCTTCAACCCCTCGACCAAGTCAGGCGAGGCGGCGCGCTCGATCACAGTGTATCCGTCGTCACGGATCCGCTCGGCGTGCGATTGGATGTCGGCGTCCGTCAGCATGGCGATCTCCCCGTTGGCGCTGTGTCGCGCCTTGCATGTGAGCATAGCGGCACGATTCTGGGTTTGGGAAGCACGCATTATGATCCGTCATGCTGAGGAGGCCGCAAAGCGGCCGTCTCGAAGCACGACGGCCCGGCTGCAACAGCGTGGCCGTGCATCCTTCGAGACGCGCCTGCGGCGGTCCTCCAGCGACAAAGGCGAAGCCTCTGCGCGGGAATGACGGAATCGAGAGCTTGTTGGTGTGCCTAGCGCGACTTCCAGAAATCCACGACGCGCTGCGCAGTGGTTGGCATCAGGCGAACGAAATTCACCCGCGCGCCTTCGATATCGGCCGGCGACGGCACGCGGTTCGGCCCGAGCCGCATCAGGATCAGCGCGCGCACGGCCGGCCATTCGAACCCGATCGTCTTGCCGGCGATCAGGATCGGATCGTAGCGATCGCCGGAGATCAGGCGATCGAGCGTGACGATCTTCACGCCGGTCATCGCCGCGAGCGCCGCCACGCATTCCTCGTATTTGAAGGCCTTGGCGAAGCCTGCCACCGCGGCCTCGTTCAATTCGCCGGCGCGATGCAATGCCAGGATCGCGCGCTGCGCGGCAGCGAAATCGCGGCCCTCGACTTGCGCGACGACGCCTTCGATCTCGTTCATCGCCAGCTTGATCTCGGCCTGCCGTTCCGGCTTGGCGATGACCTGCAACCGGCGGCGGATCACGTCGATCGAGCCGGCCAGCAGGCTCTTCAGATGCACGGGCGGGAGATCGTCACGGCGGCCGATCCGCAGCGTCAGCACGCCATCCTGACCGGCGCGCCGCACCAGCGTCGTGAAGGACGCGTCCGAGAACGCCGCGCCCGCATTGCCGGCTGCGCATCGGATGACATCGCGATCGCCGCGACGGACGATGACATCGGTCAGCGCGGTCGAGAGCTTGGACCGCTCGGCCATTGCCAGCAGATGACCCTGGCCCTTGGCATTGGCGATCTCGACCAGCACCTTTTCGTCAATCACCGGCGATTGGCGCAGCACCGGCCCCGCGATCGCGACCTCGTCCTCGCGGGCGAGTTGCCCAACCAGATGCCGCGGCGCGTTGGCGAGCGGCGCGAGCCGTTCGGCGAGATCGATCCGCGCAGCAAGGTCGGCATGCGGGACCAGACTGGTCAGCACCCCGTCGAACAGGTCGATATGGTCCGGGCGAAAGCTCGCGGCACCCTGCAGGAACAGCTCGCCGAGCCGCCGCGCGGCTTCGGCGCGGCGCTTGGGGTCGCCGCGGCGAACGATGTCGTCGAGTTCCGGGATCAGCGCGGGGGCTGTCGTCATGAGCCTTGTCCAACCGGCGACTTCTGCCGATTTTCGGCAATCTATGGCCCCGTTCGTAAACGGAGGGTTAGGTCAAACCTGCACCCCGGAGCCCGCAAAATCGCCCTCCGCCGGGCCGGGAGGCCTTGCCGGACCCGGGCAAAAGGGCTATATCCACCGCAACTTATGGTATCTCATACGATCGCGTAGGAGAGTGGGCCCCCCGGGACCCGCTCTTTTTTATTACCTGACGGGACCCAGCGAGGCCGGGTCCAGTTTAGGTAGCGTTAGCGGCCCCTTAAGGCCACCTGAACAACACAACAGACATCAGACAACCTTTAGACCTTAGACAGCCTTTGACACTGGATATGACCGATCCGACCGCCACGTCCGTGGACACCGAACTGCTCGCCGAGCCGCGGCTCGTCGTCGAGCCCGGGGTCGCGGCGCGCGTCGCCGCGGTCGCGGTCCCGGTGCTGCAGGGCATGGGCTATCGCCTGGTGCGCATCAAGGTCTCGGGCGACGCCGGCTGCACCGTGCAGATCATGGCGGAGCGTCCCGACGGCTCGATGCAGCTCGAGGATTGCGAGGCGATATCGCGCGCGCTGTCGCCGGTACTCGATGTCGCCGACCCGATCGAGCGCGCCTACCGGCTGGAAATCTCGTCGCCCGGAATTGACCGGCCGCTGGTGCGCCGCTCCGACTTCGAGCGCTACACCGGGCATCTGGTGAAGATCGAGATGGCGGTGGCGCATCAGGGCCGCAAGCGGTTCCGCGGCCTGCTCGCCGGCGTCGAGGGCAATGCGGTGCGCATCAAGCGCGACGATTCACGTCCCACTGAGGACGCCGAAGTTCTTCTGGTGATGGAGGACATTTCGGACGCGCGGCTGGTGCTGACCGACGAGCTGATCGAGGAATCGATGCGCCGCGGCAAGGCCGCCGAGCGCGAGCTGCGCCGCGAGCTCGGCCTCGCGCCGCCGCAGCCGGCCCACGCCAAGAAGAACGATCCTGCGAAGAGTCAGAAGCCGAAACCCAAGCCTGCTCTCAAGCCCGGCACCAAGCCGGCCCCGACCAACACCAAAAAGCACCGCCTGGCCGCCGAACGCGCGCGCCGTGGCGAGATCGATCCATTCGAAGGAGACTAAGCCATGGCAGTCAGCGCCAACAAACTCGAACTGCTGCAGATCGCAGACGCAGTTGCGCGCGAAAAGTCGATCGACCGCTCCATCGTGATCGCGGCCATGGAAGACGCCATCGCCAAGGCGGCGCGTGCCCGCTACGGCAGCGAGACCGATGTCCATGCCGAGATCGACGCCAAGAAGGGTGAGCTGCGATTGACCCGCCACATGCTGGTGGTCGATGTCGTCGAGAACTCGTCGAACCAGATTTCGCTGCATGATGCGCAGCGCGCCAATCCGGGCGCCCAGGTCGGCGACACCATCGCCGACACGCTGCCGCCGCTGGAATATGGCCGTATCGCCGCGCAATCCGCCAAGCAGGTGATCGTGCAGAAGGTGCGCGAGGCCGAGCGCGACCGGCAGTACCAGGAATTCAAGGACCGCATCGGCGACATCGTCAACGGCATCGTCAAGCGCGTCGAATACGGCAGCGTGATCGTCGACCTCGGCCGTGGCGAAGCGATCGTGCGCCGCGACGAGATGCTGCCGCGCGAAGTGTTCCGCAACGGCGACCGCGTCCGCGCCTATATCTTCGACGTCCGCCGCGAGACCCGCGGTCCGCAGATCTTCCTGTCGCGCACCCATCCGCAGTTCATGGCGAAGCTGTTCGCGCAGGAAGTGCCCGAAATCTACGACGGCATCGTCGAGATCAAGGCGGTCGCCCGCGATCCCGGCTCGCGCGCCAAGATCGGCGTGATCTCGCGCGATTCCTCGGTCGACCCGGTCGGCGCCTGCGTCGGCATGCGCGGCTCGCGCGTGCAGGCCGTGGTGAACGAGCTGCAGGGCGAGAAGATCGACATCATTCCGTGGTCGCCCGACATCGCGACCTTCGTCGTCAACGCGCTGGCGCCGGCTGAAGTCGCCAAGGTCGTGATCGACGAAGACCGCGAGCGCATCGAGGTCGTGGTTCCCGACACCAACAACCAGCTGTCGCTGGCGATCGGCCGCCGCGGCCAGAACGTCCGCCTCGCCTCGCAGCTGACCGGCTGGGACATCGACATCCTGACCGAGCAGGAAGAGTCGGAGCGCCGCCAGGCCGACTTCGAGAACTCGACCCGCGTGTTCATGGAAGCGCTCAATGTCGACGAGGTGGTCGGCCAGCTGCTCGCCTCCGAAGGCTTCACCTCGGTCGAGGAACTCGCGCTGGTCGATGTCAAGGAACTTGCCGGTATCGAAGGTTTCGACGAGGAGACCGCTACCGAGCTGCAGACCCGCGCCCGCGAATATCTGGAGCAGCTTGAGGCTGAACTCGAGGCCAAGCGCAAGGAACTCGGCGTCGAGGACGCCATGAAGGACGTGCCCGGCGTCACCGGCAAGATGCTGGTGAAGCTCGGCGAGAACGACGTGAAGACCGTCGAGGATCTGGCCGGCTGCGCCACCGACGATCTGGTCGGCTGGACCGAGCGCAAGGAAGGCGGCGAGCCGACCAAGCATGCCGGGTTCCTCGATGGCATCGAGGTCTCGCGCGACGAGGCCGAGGCCATGATCATGCAGGCCCGTCTGAAGGCCGGCTGGATCACCGAGGCCGACCTTGCCAAGCCTGCTGAGGAGGCCGAGGCCGCCGAAGCAGAAACGGCCTCGTAAGGAGATGCCCCACGGATGCTCGCTCAGGCTGACCCCGATCTCGACGATGGACCGCGGACGCAGAAGTCCGCGACCACGCGGATGTGCGCGGTCAGCCGCGAGGTGCGTCCGATCGACGAATTGATCCGGTTCGTCATCGCGCCTACGGGCGAGGTGATCCCGGATCTCAAGCGCAAGCTGCCGGGCCGCGGAATGTGGGTTTCCGCCTCGCGGCGCAGCGTTGCGGAAGCGGTCCGTCGTCACCAATTTAGCAAGGGATTCAAGCGCGATGTCCGCGTCGCGCCGACCCTTCCCGCCGACACCGACGCCCTCCTGGTCCGCAGCGTCACCGAGGCCCTGGCGATGGCCGCCAAGGCCGGGCAGGTCGTGGCGGGCTTCGGCAAGGTCGAGGACGCACTCAACCGGAACGAAACTGCAGCCCTGATCCACGCTTCGGACGGCGCAGCGGACGGAATCCGCAAATTGGACGCGATCGTCAGGCAAAGGGGCGAAAAACGTGGTGAATCGCCGGTAATCGCCGTCGTCAATGTTTTGACGTCGGAAGAATTGGATTTGGCACTTGGGCGGTCAAATGTGATACATGCTGCGCTGCTCGCGGGCCCGGCGAGCAAGACGTTCCTGTCGCGCTGCCAGTTGCTGGTCCGATACCGGATGGCCGACGACGACAAGACCGCCGAAGCGGCCAGAAATTCCAGAGCCTGATTCAGGAAGGCGGACGCCGTCTTTCCGACCGGATCATGCTCAGCAAACGACGACAGTTGAAGGATTTGTGCGGCATACGCACAGCGAAACGAGATTAGGACTGCTGAATGGTTGATACCAAGACCCCTGGCGACAAGACTCTGAGTGTCCCGAGCAAGACGTTGTCGCTGAAGCCGCGCGTCGAGACGGGCACCGTGCGCCAGAGCTTCAGCCACGGCCGGACCAAGCAGGTCGTGGTCGAGAAACGCGGCAAGCGTCGCGTCGGTGGCGATGGCCCCGGCGAGGCGCATGCGCCGGAACCCGTGGTTGCAAAGCCGGCGGCGCCCGCCCCCAGGCCGCCGCAGGGCCGCCCCGGAGGCCCGTCGTCGAGCCAGCAACAGCGCAACACCCGCTCCGGCGTGGTGCTGCCGACTCTGACCGAAGACGAGCGTTCCGCGCGTGCCAGCGCGCTTGCCGACGCGCGTCAGCGCGACATCGAGGAGCGTCGTCAGGCCGAAGAGGAAGCCAAGCGCCGCGCCGTCCGCGAGGCTGCCGAGAAGGTCGAGCGCGAGGCCGCCGAGGCCCGCCGCAAGGCGGAAGAGGAACGCCACCGCCACGAGGAAGAGGCCAAGCGCAAGGCCGAAGTCGAGGCCAAGCGCCGCTTCGGCGAGGGCGAAACCAAGCCCGGCGCAGCGCCTGCCGCTGCGCCGGCCAGGCCTGCCACAGCCGCACCCGCATCTGCTCCGGCAGCCCGGGCGCCGGCAGCCCGCACCACGACCACGACGCCTGCGCGCACACCGGTCGTCGCGCCGAGGCCCCCGGGGGTTGCCGCAGAGGCGGCGGACGAAGACGAAGGTCCGCGCCTGGTGCGCCGTCCCGGCGGCGCCGTGCGTCCCGTCGCGGCTCCGAAGACCACCCAGAAGCCCGGCCCGCAGAAGCAGCGCGGACGCCTCACCGTCGTCACGGCGCTCAATGCCGACGACGTGCGCGAGCGCTCGATCGCCTCGTTCCGCCGCCGTACCCAGCGCCTGAAGGGTCACGCCGCGAACGAGCCGAAGGAAAAGCTGATCCGCGAAGTGGTTATTCCGGAAGCGATCACGATCCAGGAACTCGCGAACCGCATGTCGGAGCGCGCGGTCGATGTCATCCGCATGCTGATGAAGCAGGGCGCGATGCACAAGATCACCGACGTGATCGACGCCGACACCGCGCAACTGATCGCCGAAGAACTCGGCCACAGCGTCAAGCGCGTCGCCGCGTCCGACGTTGAGGAAGGCCTGTTCGACGTTGTCGACGATTCCACCGACACCGAGCCGCGTTCGCCCGTGGTCACGGTCATGGGCCACGTCGACCACGGCAAGACCTCGCTGCTCGACGCGCTGCGCCACGCCAACGTGGTGTCGGGCGAAGCCGGCGGTATCACCCAGCACATCGGTGCCTATCAGGTGACTTCGCCGGAAAGCGGCAAGAAGATCACCTTCATCGATACGCCCGGCCACGCTGCGTTCACCGCGATGCGCGCCCGCGGCGCCAAGGTCACCGACATCGTCGTGCTGGTGGTCGCGGCCGATGACGGCGTGATGCCGCAGACGATCGAGGCGATCAACCACGCCAAGGCGGCCAAGGTGCCGATGATCGTGGCGATCAACAAGATCGACAAGCCCGATGCGCGGCCGGAGCGCGTGCGCACCGAATTGCTGCAGTACGAGGTGCAGGTCGAATCGCTCGGCGGCGACGTCGTCGACGTCGAGGTCTCGGCCAAGAACAAGACCAATCTCGACCGGCTGCTCGAGATGATCGCGCTGCAGGCCGAAATCCTCGACCTGAAGACCAATTCGCAGCGTCCGGCGGAAGGCACCGTGATCGAAGCCAAGCTCGATCGCGGCCGCGGTCCGGTCGCGACCGTGCTGGTGCAGCGCGGCACGCTGCGGATCGGCGACATCATCGTGGCCGGCGCCGAGATGGGCCGCGTCCGCGCCTTGATCTCCGACCAGGGCGAGAATCTCGACGAGGCCGGCCCGTCCGTGCCGGTCGAGGTGCTCGGCTTCAACGGTCCGCCGGAAGCCGGCGACCGTCTCGCTGTCGTCGAGAACGAAGCCCGCGCCCGCCAGGTCACGAGCTACCGCGCGCACCAGAAGCGCGAGAACGCGGCTGCCTCGATCTCCGGCATGCGCGGCTCGCTCGAGCAGATGATGTCGCAGCTCAAGACCGCGGGCCGCAAGGAGTTCCCGCTGATCGTCAAGGCCGACGTGCAGGGCTCGCTGGAAGCGATCCTGGGCTCGCTCGAGAAGCTCGGCACCGACGAAGTCGCCGCCCGCATCCTGCATGCCGGCGTCGGCGGCATCTCGGAGTCCGACGTCACGCTGGCGGAAGGCTTCAACGCCGCGATCATCGGCTTCTCGGTCCGCGCCAACAAGGAAGCGGCGGCCGCAGCCAAGCGCAACGGCATCGAGATCCGCTACTACAACATCATCTACGACCTCGTGGATGACATCAAAAAGGCGATGTCCGGCCTGCTCGCGCCCACGCTGCGCGAAACCATGCTGGGCAACGCGCAGATCCTGGAAGTGTTCAACATTTCCAAGGTCGGCAAGGTCGCGGGTTGCCGCGTCACCGACGGCACCGTGGAACGCGGCGCAAATGTTCGCCTGATCCGCGACAACGTCGTGGTGCACGAAGGCAAGCTGTCGACGCTGAAGCGCTTCAAGGATGAAGTGAAGGAAGTGGTCGCCGGCCAGGAGTGTGGCATGGCATTCGAGAACTACGGCGACATGCGTGTCGGCGACGTGATCGAATGTTACCGCATCGAGACGATCCAGCGCTCTCTGTAAGTCCAAATCTTACTAAGCGCGGATCTTACTAAGCGTTGGGTCCATTTAGCTGAAAATGCGACGACGTGGCCGGACTTTAGTCCGGCCACCGGCGCATCGTCGGATTGAAAGCAAAGCTAGACATTGATGCCCGCGGCCAAGGCCGGCGGGCGCGACGGTTTTGGAAGAAGGTCATGCCCCGTCAAAAGAAGAGTTCCAGCCCCGGCGGATCGCAACGTCAGCTGCGTGTCGGCGAAACGGTTCGCCATGCGGTTGCCGAAATTCTGTCGCAGGGTGAGGTCCACGATCCCGATCTGGAAGGCCACATCATCACCGTTCCCGAGGTGCGCATGTCGCCGGACCTGAAGCTCGCCACGGTCTACGTGATGCCGCTCGGCGGACGCGACACCGACGCGGTGATCGCCGCGCTCGAGCGCAACAAGAAGTTCCTTCGCGGCGAGATCGCGCATCGCGTCAACCTGAAATTTGCACCGGACATTCGCTTCCGCGTCGATGAGCGATTCGACGAGGCCGAGCGCATCGAGAAACTACTGCGGACACCTGCGGTGCAGCGAGACCTTGCACCCGATTCGGACGACGAGTGATGACTGTGATGACGACCAACAGCGTGATCGACGCGAAGGATGCCGACGCGCGCGACGCTGAGCGGGATGCTTTTGCCGGGCCGCGCACCGACGATGCGCGCCGCACCAACAACGACCCGCGCCAGAAGCAGGGCAAGCAGAACCAGCAGCCGCGCCGCGACAAGCGCGACGTCCATGGCTGGGTGGTGCTCGACAAGCCGATCGGGATGACCTCGACGCAGGCCGTCGCCGTGCTCAAGCGCCTGTTCCAGGCCAAGCGCGCCGGCCATGCCGGCACGCTCGATCCGCTCGCCTCCGGCGGTCTGCCGATCGCGCTGGGCGAGGCCACCAAGACGGTGCCGTTCGTGATGGACGGCCGCAAGCGCTACCGCTTCACGGTCAGCTGGGGCGAGGAGCGCGACACCGACGACACCGAGGGACGGCCGGTCCGGACCAGCGAGAGCCGGCCGACCGCCGATTCGATCCGCCAATTGCTGCCGCGCTTCACCGGGGTGATCGAGCAGATCCCGCCGCAATATTCGGCCATCAAGGTGCAGGGTGAGCGGGCCTATGATCTCGCACGCGACGGCGAGACTGTGGAACTGAAGCCCCGCCCGGTCGAGATTCACGAATTAACCCTTGTAGAACATGGGGATAACGGACAATCCGTGTTCGAGGCCGAGTGCGGCAAGGGAACCTATGTCCGGGCCCTGGCTCGCGATATGGGCCGGATTCTGGGCTGTTTCGGCCATATCTGCGCCCTGCGGCGGACCCTGGTCGGTCCGTTTACCGAGCGGGACATGATTCCGCTGGAACAGTTGGAGGCTTTATGCAATAGAGCCGCGTCTGGCGAGGGCAGCCTCGCCGACGCGCTTTTGCCCGTTGAGACCGCGCTGGACGACATCCCGGCACTGGCCGTCACACGGGCTGATGCGGCAAGGCTCCACAGGGGCCAGGCCGTTTTGTTGCGCGGACGGGATGCGCCCAATACCAGCGGCACAGTCTATGTCACGGTGGCAGGCCGACTTCTCGCGCTTGCCGAAATTGGCAATGGCGAACTCATCCCCAAGCGCGTGTTCAACCTGAACGGACTGACTGCCAGTCCGGCTCGCAACAACGAAAGTAACTGACGATGTCGATTACCGCCGAACGCAAAGCGGAAGTCATCAAGACGAATGCCAACAAAGCCGGCGACACCGGCTCGCCCGAGGTTCAGGTCGCGATCCTGTCGGAACGCATCAATAACCTCACCGAGCACTTCAAGAGCCATGTGAAGGACAACCATTCACGCCGCGGCCTCCTGAAGCTGGTGTCGACGCGTCGCTCCCTGCTTGACTACATCAAGCGCAAGGACGAGGCGCGCTACAAGGCGCTGCTCGAGAAGCACAACATCCGTCGTTGATTTGAGAAGCACGCGCGCGAGGTTCGCGCGCGTTTTCGTATGGTCGTCCGTGAACTCGGGCTTTCGAATTGTCGAAAGATGATCATGCGCAACAGCATGGCCATCGCGCCATGCACACTAGCGTCCAGCAGCAATCCGGCCGCTGGACCGGGCAAGATGCCCAGATGACCGAAAGGATGGACGCCATCCGAAATCCAGGGACCATGGCAGGATCGCCGGATGCTGACCGCAGCAGCGCATCAGTGTCTCGCCGTCTTGGCATGGTCTTTGTGTTTCGGGGCGCCGTGCTTTCGTGAAACCATGAAAGAAAACCGAAATGTTCAATTCGCATTCCGTCGAG
Organism: Bradyrhizobium sp. USDA 4341; assembly: GCF_054063755.1. Classification (NCBI taxonomy): domain Bacteria; kingdom Pseudomonadati; phylum Pseudomonadota; class Alphaproteobacteria; order Hyphomicrobiales; family Nitrobacteraceae; genus Bradyrhizobium; species Bradyrhizobium sp. USDA 4341. The sequence goes on from NZ_JBSSGO010000002.1 coordinate 5,232,644, forward strand.
ATCGACTGGGGTGGACGTCCCCTCAAACTTGAAACCGGCAAGATCGCCCGCCAGGCCGACGGTGCCGTGCTGGCCACCTACGGCGAGACCGTGGTGCTTGCCACCGTCGTCGCGGCGAAGACGCCGCGCGAAGGCGTCGACTTCCTGCCGCTCACCGTCGACTACCAGGAGAAGACCTACGCCGCGGGCCGCATTCCCGGCGGCTATTTCAAGCGCGAAGGCCGTCCGACCGAGAAGGAGACGCTGGTCTCCCGCCTGATCGACCGCCCGATCCGTCCGCTGTTCGTCGACGGCTGGCGCAACGAGACCCAGGTGATCGTCACCGTCCTGTCGCACGACATGGAGAACGATCCGGACATCGTGTCGCTGGTCGCCGCCTCCGCCGCCCTGACGCTGTCGGGCGCGCCGTTCAAGGGCCCGATCGGCGCCGCGCGCGTCGGCTTCGCCAATGATGAATACGTGCTCAACCCGACGCTCGACGAGATGACCGAAACCCAGCTCGACCTCGTCGTCGCCGGCACCGCCGACGCGGTGCTGATGGTTGAATCGGAAGCCAAGGAGCTCAACGAAGACGTGATGCTCGGCGCGGTCATGTTCGGCCACCGCCACTTCCAGCCGGTCATCAACGCGATCATCGAGCTCGCCGAGAAGGCCGCCAAGGAGCCGCGCGAAGTCACCACGATCGACAATTCGGAGATCGAGAAGGAGATGCTCGGCATTGCCGAGCAGGAGCTGCGCAAGGCCTACGCGATCCCGGTCAAGCAGGAACGCTATGCCGCGGTCGGTGCCGTCAAGGAGAAGGTGCTGGCGCACTTCTTCCCGGAAGGCCAGGAGCCGAAATACGACAAGCTCCGCGTCGCCGGCGTGTTCAAGGAACTGGAAGCCAAGATCGTTCGCTGGAACATCCTCGACACCGGCAAGCGTATCGACGGCCGTGACGCCAAGACCGTGCGCAACATCATCGCCGAAGCCGGCGTGCTGCCGCGCGCCCACGGCTCGGCGCTGTTCACCCGCGGTGAAACCCAGGCGGTGGTGGTGACCACGCTCGGCACCGGCGAGGACGAGCAGTACATCGACGCGCTGTCGGGGACGTACAAGGAAACGTTCCTGCTGCACTACAACTTCCCGCCCTACTCGGTCGGTGAAACCGGCCGCCTCGGCGGCACCAAGCGCCGCGAGATCGGCCACGGCAAGCTCGCCTGGCGCGCGATCCACCCGGTGCTGCCGCCGCATCACGAGTTCCCGTACACGATCCGCGTGGTCTCCGAGATCACCGAATCGAACGGCTCGTCCTCGATGGCCTCGGTCTGCGGCGCCTCGCTGTCGCTGATGGACGCCGGCGTGCCGCTGAAGCGGCCGACCGCCGGTATCGCCATGGGCCTGATCCTCGAAGGTCAGCGCTTCGCGGTGCTGTCGGACATCCTCGGTGACGAGGACCATCTCGGCGACATGGACTTCAAGGTCGCCGGCACCGACCAGGGCATCACCTCGCTCCAGATGGACATCAAGATCGAGGGCATCACCGAGGAAATCATGAAGGTGGCGCTCGGCCAGGCCAAGGAAGGACGCATCCACATCCTGGGTGAGATGTCCAAGGCCCTGACCGCCGCGCGTGCCGAGCTCGGCGAATACGCGCCGCGCATCGAGACCTTCAAGATCGCCACCGACAAGATCCGCGAAGTGATCGGCACCGGCGGCAAGGTGATCCGCGAGATCGTCGAGAAGACCGGCGCCAAGGTCAACATCGAGGACGACGGCACCGTGAAGGTCGCCTCCAACGATGGCGAGGCGATGAAGGCGGCGATCAAGTGGATCAAGTCGATCGCCTCCGATCCGGAGATCGGCCAGATCTACGAGGGCACCGTCGTCAAGGTGATGGAGTTCGGCGCGTTCGTGAACTTCTTCGGCGCCAAGGACGGCCTCGTCCACATCAGCCAGCTCGCGGCCAGCCGCGTGCAGAAGACCTCCGACGTCGTCAAGGAAGGCGACAAGGTCAAGGTCAAGCTGCTCGGCTTCGACGATCGCGGCAAGACCCGCCTGTCGATGAAGGCGGTCGACCAGGAGACCGGCGAGGACCTCGAGGCCAAGCAGAAGACCGACGCCCCGGCCCCGCGTGAAGCTGCCGGCGAGTAAGCCTGTTTGAAATGAAACGACGAAGGGCGGCCGAAAGGCCGCCCTTTTTGTTTGATGCGATGTTCGAACGGGCCAGCGCCCTGTCAGACAGTGCGAGATTCCGACGCAGCGTCACAATGACCGTCTTCGAAACGGCATAGGGTGGCTCGCGCGTATCTCGCTATGCTCTGTCGACGGCGACACTGGAGCTACAGGTCAGGAGGAATCGATGTCACTTATATCCCGCCGCCATCTCGTGCTTGCGGCAACTACGACCGCCGCTGCCGCGGCAGCGCCACGTTTCGCGTTTGCGCAGGCCACGACACAGGCCCCGGCCGGACCGTTCAAGATCGAACCGCTGGCCTATCCCGCCAATGCGCTAGAGCCGCATATCGATGCCAAGACGATGGAAATCCATCACGACCGGCATCACCAGGCCTATGTCACCAACCTCAACACATTCGCCAAGGACAATCCGCAAATCGCGGAGAAGCCGGTCACCGAGGTGCTCGCCAATCTCGGTAGCGTGCCGGACGCGATCCGCACCGGCGTGCGCAACAACATGGGTGGCCACGCCAACCACACGATGTTCTGGCAGATCATGGGACCGAACGGCGGCAAGCCCGACGGCGACGTGCTCGCCGCGATCGACCGCGACCTCGGCGGCTTGGAAAAACTCCAGGCCGATTTCAACGCCGCCGGCGGGCGCGTGTTCGGCTCTGGCTGGGTGTTCGTCACCGTGACCAAGGACGGCAAGCTCGCGATCGAGACGCGGCCGAACCAGGACAATCCGATCATGGACGGCAAACGCGCGCTGCTCGGCAACGACGTCTGGGAGCACGCCTATTACCTGACCTACCAGAACCGCCGGCCCGATTACCTCAAGGCGTGGTGGAATACGGTGAACTGGAAGGCCGTGGCCGAGCGTTATGCCGCAGCCAAGGCCGGCACGCTCGGCGTGTGAGCCGCGGGCTCGCCGGTCGCAACGAACTGCGTTAGGCTTGAAAACCCCGTGATCGCTTCGCGGGGCTTCCACCTTTATACGTCCGCAGCTTCGCGCCGCCGGTGCCGAACGCCAAGGGGATCGACGATGACGCTGCCGATCATCCGCCCTGCCCGTGCTGACGAACTTGATGCGATCGCGCGCGCCTGGATGGACAGCTGGGTCTCGACCGGGCTCTCGCAGGCAAGCGAAGGTCTGTTGAACGATCTGCGCACCCGTCTGCCGCGCGAGATCGCGGGCGGCTGGAGCCTGTTTGTCGCCGACGATCACGGCACCATCGCCGCCATGCTGGCGCTGCACCTGCCGACCTTTTTGCTCGACCAGCTGATGGTCGTGCCCACCCATCAGGGCCAGAGCCTCGGACGCCATCTGCTCGCCTTCACGCGCCAACAGATGCCCGACGAGATCTGGTTGAAATGCGTCCGCGAGAACGAGAAGGCCTGGCGCTGGTACGAGCGCGAAGGCTTTGTGTTCGAGAAGGAAGCGCCCAATCCGGTCACCGGCTTCATGATGAAGCACTACCGGTGGAAGAGAGCGAAATTCGTCCATGCCGAAGAAAGGGACCGCACCATGATCAAGCTGTACTGGTCGCCGCGCTCGCGCTCGTTCTCCGCCATCTGGCTGCTGGAAGAATCCGGCCTGGCTTACGAACGGGTGCTGACCGATATCAGCACCGGCGCACAGAAGTCGCCGGACTTCCTCAAGATCAACCCGATGGGCAAGGTGCCGGCGTTGACCGACGGCGATGCCCGGCTCGCCGAGGCCGCCGCGATCTGCGCCTATATCGCCGACCGCTATCCGGAGACCAAGCTCGCGCCGGCCACGAACGATCCGAAGCGCGCACGCTATCTGCAATGGCTGTTCTTCTCGCCGAGTTGCATCGAGCCGGCGCTGATCCAGCTCTTCACCAAGCTCGAGGTGCCGACCAGCACCGCGGCATGGGGCAGCGCGGCACAGGTGTTCGACGTGCTCGATGCCGAGTTGCAGAAGGGGCCATGGATTCTCGGCGATCAGTTCTCCGCCGCCGACATCGCGATCGGCGCGGGACTGAACTTTGCGGTGCGCGTGTTCAAGATGGTGCCGCCGCGGCCGTCATTCGAGGCCTATATCGACCGCTGCGCGGCGCGGCCCGCGTTCCAGCGCGCGGAGAAGATTGCGGCGGGGTAACGCACCGACGTAGCCCGGATGAACGAGATCATCGAATGATCGAGTTGCGCTGCTCCAACCTCCCCTTGAAAGGGGGAGGTCGCTTTGCTCGTCAGAGCAAAGCGGGTGGGGATCTGCTCTCTCCACTTGCAGCGTCGCCTGTGGCTGACCCCCATCCCGACCTTCCCCCTTTTCAGGGGGAAGGGGAATAGCCGCCGAAGCAGTGGCTTCCCAGAAGGCCCTAGCCCGGGACGACGCGCGGATCGACGTCCTGCGTGTAGTCGACGCCGTCGATGCCGAAGCCGAACAGGCGGAGGAACTGGCTCTTGTATTCGCCGAGATCCGCCAATTCGCCGAGTGTCTCGGTGGTGAGCAGCGGCCAGCGCCGCGACACTTCCGTCTGCACTTCCGGCGAAAGCTCCCAATCGTCGACCCGGATGCGCTGCGCATCGTCGAGCTCGACGCCCTTGCCGAGGCGGGTGCGGAACAGGCGGTCGATCTGCTCGATGCAGCCCTCATGGAGCCCGAGCTGCTTCATCACCTTGAACAGCACCGTGCCATAGAGCGGCACCACCGGAATGGCCGAGCTCGCCTGGGTGACCACGGCCTTCAGCGCCACGACACGGGCGGCGTCGGCACCGAGCCGGCCCCGGATCGCTTCCGCCTTGCTGTCGAGATCGACCTTGGCGCGGCCGAGCGTGCCGTTCCAGTAGATCGGCCAGGTCAGTTCGCTGCCGATATAGGTGTAATTGAGCGTGCGGAAGCCCGGCGCCAGCACGCCGGCGTCGGCGAGCTGGTCGATCCAGCGCTTCCAGTCATCGCCGCCCATCACCGCGACCGTGGCCGCGGTTTGCTCCTCGTTCGCAGGCTCAAGGGTGGTCTGGAACACCTCGCCGGTCTCGGTGTCGAGCGTCTTGATCTCGACCGGCGCACCGAGCGGCTTGATGACCGAGCGATAGGTCTTGCCCGTGTCCGGATCGGTGCGGACCGGCGCCGCCATGCTGTAGACCAGCAAATCGAGCTGTCCGAATTTTTCGCGCACGCGCTCGATGAAGGTTGCCTTCAGCTCGTTGGAGAAGGCATCGCCCTCCAGCGTGAGCGGCGTGCGTCCGATCTTCTCCGCCTCGATCTCGAAGGCGCGGTTGTTGTACCAGCCGGCGCTGGCGCTTCTCTTTTCCGACGGCTCGCGCTCCAGCGACACGCCGATCGTGTCCGCGCCGCCGGCGAAGGTCGCAACGATGCGGCTCGCCAAGGCCGTAGCCCGTCGAGCAGCCGAGCACGGCAACGCGTTTCGGACAGTCAGCGACCGGGCCCTGCTTGAGAACGTAGGCGATCTGTTCGCGGACATTCGTCGCGCAGCCGACGGGATGTGCCGTCGTGCAGATGAAGCCTCGCACGCGCGGTTCAATAATCATTCCCACCCCATTCCGGATCGTTGCAATATCCCCATTCGCTGCCGGCGGACCTCCCTCAGCAAGCGAGGAGAGACGAAATCAGGCATCAAGCCGCCTGAATACCAGCGTGGCGTTGGTGCCGCCGAAGCCGAACGAGTTCGACAGCACGGTATTGAGCTTGGCGTTGTCGATGCGCTTGCGCACGATCGGCATGTCGGCGAACACCGGATCGAGCTCGGTGATATGCGCGCTTTCGCAAATGAAGCCGTTGTTCAGCATCAGCAGCGAGTAGATCGCCTCCTGCACGCCGGTGGCGCCGAGCGAGTGGCCGGTCAGCGCCTTGGTCGCCGAGATCGGCGGGCACTTGTCGCCGGTGCCGAACACCTTGCGGATCGCCTCGATCTCCGGCGGATCGCCGGCCGGCGTCGAGGTGGCGTGCGGATTGATGTAATCGACCGGCGTGTCCACCGTCGACATCGCCATGCGCATGCAGCGCTCGGCGCCCTCGCCCGACGGCGCCACCATGTCGTACCCATCCGAGGTCGCGCCGTAGCCGACGACCTCACCGTAGATCCGCGCGCCGCGCGCCTTGGCATGCTCGAGCTCTTCGAGCACCACGACACCTGCGCCACCGGCGATCACGAAACCGTCGCGGCTGATGTCGTAGGGACGCGAGGCAGTTGCCGGCGTGTCGTTGTACTTCGACGACATGGCGCCCATGGCGTCGAACAGCACCGACAGCGTCCAGTCGAGTTCCTCGCAGCCGCCGGCGAAGATGATGTCCTGCTTGCCGATCTGGATCGTCTCATAGGCATTGCCGATGCAATGGTTCGACGTCGCGCAAGCCGAAGAGATCGAGTAGTTCACACCCTTGATCTTGAACCAGGTCGCGAGCGTTGCCGACGCGGTCGACGACATCCCCTTCGGCACAGCGAACGGGCCAACGCGCTTCGGGCCCTTGGCGCGCGCGATGTCGGCGGCCTCCACCAGCGTGCGCGTCGATGGTCCGCCGGATCCCATGATGATGCCGGTGCGAATATTCGAGACTTCATTTTCCTCGAGGCCGGAGTCGCGGATCGCCTGCTCCATGGCGACGTGATTCCACGCAGCACCTTCGGCAAGGAACCGCATTGCGCGGCGATCGATCACCTCGGCGGGATTGAGTGTCGGCGCACCGTGCACCTGCGAACGGAAGCCGAGCTCAGCAGCCTTCTCCGCACGCGAAATGCCCGACTTTGCCTCGTAGAGGCTCGCAAGCACTTCCTGGGTGTTGTTACCGATGGACGAGACAATCCCCATCCCCGTGATGACAACCCGCCTCATGTTCGCCTCGCCCTGCCTTTATGTTGCCGCATGATGATCCTGCTCAAGATGGCGCCGTGCCCTGCTTGAACAATCCGACCTTCAAGTCCTTGGCGCGATAGATAATCTCGTCGTCCATGGAAAGCCACCCGTCGGCAATTCCAAGCACGAGCTTTGACCGCATCACGCGCTTGATATCGATGTTGTACACAACCTTGCGCGCGTGCGGCAGCACCTGTCCGGAGAACTTCAGCTCGCCGAGGCCGAGCGCGCGGCCGTGACCTTCGCCACCGATCCAGCCGAGGTAAAAGCCGACCATTTGCCACATGGCATCGAGGCCGAGGCAGCCCGGCATCACTGGATCGTTCTTGAAATGGCAGCCGAAGAACCAGAGATCCGGCTTCACTTCGAGCTCGGCGCGCACCAGCCCCTTGCCGTACTCGCCGCCGGTTTGCGAGATCTCACTGATGCGATCGAACATCAGCATCGGTGGCAGCGGCAACTGGGCGTTGCCGGGACCGAAAAGCTCGCCCCGCCCGCAAGCCAGCAAATCCTCGTATTCGTAACCGCCGCGCCGATCCAGCATCCTCTTTCCACCTCTGATGTCCCGATGAAGCGCTTTGCTTGGTCGGACCTTAATCTACCCACGGGAACCGGAATATCCCGTCCCGCATCTTGGCGCTACCTGGGTACGCTACCGGCCTGTTATCTCTGCCGAAAGCGCATATGTGGTCCGCGCGCTCTCTAACATAGGGCCAACTGGGCGGCAAAGCGGCATTCCGATGATAAATTGCCGTTTCTCCTTAGGTTTCTACCGCAGCTTGGATTCGTTCTAGTTGCGAAAAACTTGCATCTGATGGGCATCCTTTTTATATTTATGAGGAATATTGCCTGAGTTGGGTGCATAGAGTGGATATGAACGACGAAGTACCGGCTGTGAACGATGATGCCGTGCACCCGGCTGCCCGGGGCGCTGGGCACCACCCTGCCCTGACCGGTTGTCCGTGGCATGACGTCAACGAGATGCTGCAGTCTGCCGGCCTCCGGCCGACCCGTCAGCGCATGGCGCTGGGTTGGCTGCTGTTCGGCAAGGGTGCCCGCCACCTGACCGCTGAAATGCTGTACGAGGAAGCCACGCTGGCCAAGGTTCCGGTGTCGCTGGCGACCGTCTACAACACCCTCAACCAGCTGACCGATGCCGGCCTGCTGCGCCAGGTCAGCGTCGACGGCACCAAGACCTATTTCGACACCAACGTGTCGACGCATCACCACTTCTATCTCGAGCACAACCACGAGCTGGTCGACATTCCCGACCCGAACCTCGTGCTGTCGAAGATGCCCAACGTGCCTGATGGCTACGAGATTTCCCGTGTCGACATGGTCGTGCGGCTGCGCAAGAAGCGCTGATCCGGCCTTGGCGTCGATTTGAGTTGTGATGGCCGGGCTCGTCCCGGCCATTGTCATTTTGCAGACATGGTCATTCCGGGATGGTCTAAAGGACCAGACCCGGAATCTCGAGATTTCGGGTTCGATGCTAAACGCATCGCCCCGGAATGACGCTGCGCGTCAGTCCACCTTCTCGTCGGCGTAGACGCCCCACAGGCGTTGCTGCTCGATCCAGCCGTCGAACCCGTTGCCGGTGACCCGGCACCAGTTATTGGCGCATTTCTTGACCTGTGCGACGACGCCGGCCTGCAGGCGGGCCGCGATGGCGCTGGTGGCGTCGGGACGATCGTACAGCGAGGCCAGATCGTCCTTGTTCTTCATCGTGACGACCGCGGTGCGGCGGCCGGACAGCAGGGAATGATAGACCCAGCCTTCGGCGCCTTCGGAATCGCGCACCCGGCGCCAGTTCTCGAACTCGGCGGTGATTTCGACCGGCAGCCCCGACCGCGTGTAGACCCAGGCGACGTCATTGTCCTTGGTCGGGCCGGCCCGGACGTTCACATGATCGGATTTCAGGCTGACATAGCGCGGAATCGGCAGGCCGCTGGTCGTGGGGCTCAAATCCTTGGCGGAATGTCCGGGGATGACCGACGCGCTCAGCATGCTCCCGACCAGAGCCACCAATGAACCGAAACGCCAGACCATCAACTCGTCTCCTGCCGAGATGCCCAACCCGCATTCGGCGAGCTGCAACCCAAACCCAAATTCAAACCCGTGCCCGAAGGCCCCTGCACCGGCGCTGTTCGTTCCCTGCCCGCATCGATCCGAGGGGTTCTTGTCTTGGCCCGGCCTTCTGCTAGAGAGGACGGAACGCCTGAGAGCCAGAACACCCGAATTTCCCGTTGTCTCCCCTTGGCGACAGCCGGGACAAGTATCGGGGAACCCTAGGAAACGCGAAGGAAACGCCGGGACGGCGCGGCTATCAGCAGTGTCGAACAACCGGGTTAATGAGGCCTCAACGGCTCGGTTTTTGACGGGCCGCGCGCCTCATGAAAGCAGGACATGTCGGTGAAGAAAAAGCCTCTCGTCGTCGTCACCCGCAAGCTGCCGGACTCGATCGAGACCCGGATGCGCGAGCTGTTCGATGCCAGACTGAATCTCGACGACACGCCGATGACGCCGGAGCAGATCGCCGAGGCGGCGAGGACCGCCGACGTGCTGGTGCCGACCGTGACCGACATGATCCGCGAGGACGTGATCAATCAGCCCGACTGCAAGTTGAAGCTGATCGCCAATTTCGGCAATGGCGTCGACAATATCGACGTCACCGCCGCGCATGCCCGCGGCATCACGGTGACCAATACGCCGAAGGTGCTGACCGAAGACACCGCCGACATGACGATGGCGCTGATCCTTGCCGTGCCGCGCCGCATGATCGAAGGCGCCGCGATCCTGACCGAAGGCAAGCAACACTGGCCCGGCTGGTCGCCGACCTGGATGCTGGGCCACCGCATCGGCGGCAAGCGGCTCGGCATCATCGGCATGGGCCGCATCGGCCAGGCCGTGGCGCGCCGCGCCCGCGCCTTCGGCCTGCAGATCCACTATCACAACCGCCGGCCGGTCGCGCCCGTCATCGCCGAGGAGTTAGGGGCGACCTATTGGGAAAGCCTCGACCAGATGCTGGCGCGGATGGACATCATCTCGGTGAACTGCCCGCACACGCCGGCGACCTATCATCTGCTGTCGGCGCGGCGGCTCAAGCTGATCCGGAAGGAAGCCTATATCGTCAACACCGCGCGCGGCGAGGTGATCGACGAGGACACGTTGATCAAGCTGATCGAAGCCGGCGATGTCGGCGGCGCGGGTCTCGACGTCTACGAGCACGAGCCCGCGGTGAACCCGAAGCTGGTGCGGCTCGCCAGGGCCGGCAAGGTGACGCTGCTGCCGCATATGGGCTCGGCCACCATCGAAGGCCGCGTCGAGATGGGCGAGAAGGTGATCATCAACATCAGAACCTTCCTCGACGCCCACAAGCCGCCGGATCGCGTGCTGCCGAGCATGCTGTAGGGTTCGTAGCCCGGATGGAGCGCAGCGAAATCCGGGGCCCGTATCCGCGTCAAGACCGCCCCCGGATTGCGCTTCGCTTCATCCGGGCTACAGGGCTACGGGACGTGGATAGCCCTGCCGTCGCAGGGCTAGCCGCCAAAATATCGAAAACAACCCCATGCAAAGTAGCCGGTGCGGCCGACCAACATTCGGTGTCGTCCCTGCGAAAGCAGGGACCCATAACCACGATATTCATGGTCGCACTGGGCTGGAGCTCCAGTCTGCATCGTTGTGAGAGCTGTGGTTATGGGTCCCGGCTCCCGTGCGCAATTGCGCACCAGGCCGGGACGACGATGTGGTGACAATCCGGCCTATTTCTTCCGCCGCGCCTGCTTGCGCCAGTCGGCGACGAACGACACGAACGCGGCGAGCGCCGGCGGTGGCTGGCGCCGGCTTGGGTAATACAGGAACGGCCCGTCAAACGGCGGACACCAGTCGTCGAGCACGCTGACGAGCGCACCCGATTTGATGCCGTAGCGGACATAGCCCTCGAACGTCGCCCAGTAACCGACACCGTCATGGACCGCGCGCAGCGCGAGGCCGAGATAGGTCGCGGTCAGCTTGGCCGACGGCGAAATCTTCACGACGCGACCGTTCTTCTCGAACTCCCAATCGAAGATCGCGCCGCTGCCGAAGCGGGTACGGATGCAGGCGTGCTTCAGCAGATCCTTCGGATGCATCGGCCGGCCGTGCTTCGCGACATAGTCGCTCGACGCCACCACCGCGTAACGCTGCGGCGCGCCGAGCGGGACCGCCACCATGTCCTGCGCCAGGTGCTCGCCATAGCGCACGCCGGCGTCAAAGCCTTGCGCGACGATGTCCACGAACGCACTTTCGGCGACGATATCGAGATCGACCTGCGGATATTTGGCGAGGAACGGTGCGACCATCGGCGCCAGCACGAGATCGACCGCGGGCGGCGGCGCGTTGATGCGCAGCCGCCCCGAAGGCTCGGCGCGCAGGCCGCGCACCTCGGTGATCGCGTCGGCGACGTTGACCATTGCCGGCGCGACGCGGGCGAGCAGCAGTTCGCCGGCTTCGGTCAACGCGACGCTGCGGGTGGTGCGGTTCATCAGGCGGACCCCGAGCCGCTCCTCCATGTCACGCAGACGCTGGCTGAGGCTCGAAACCGAGACGCGCTGTTCGAGAGCCGCACGCCGGAAGTTGCGGGTGCGGGCCACCGCCACGAAGGCATCGAGGTCGCGAAGGTCGAAATCCTGCATTGTTCGATATAGTGAACAACCCATTCGGGATTGTCCAGCTTATCCCAAAAACCGAACCGGCCCATATCAGCCGCGTCATTTGGCGGCGGATCATCCGCTGCAACGCTTTGGGAACACCACCATGGACACACGCAAACTCGGTTCCACCGGCCCGACGGTTTCACTGATCGGCCTCGGCTGCATGGGCATGTCCGATTTCTACGGTCCCACCGACCGCAGCGAGAGCATCGCCACGATTGATGCCGCGCTCGATGCCGGCATCACGCTGCTCGACACCGGCGACTTCTACGGCATGGGCCACAACGAGATGCTGATCGGCGAGGCCTTGAAGAGCCGCAGCCGCGACAATCTCGTGATCAGCGTCAAGTTCGGCGCGCTGCGCGATCGCAACTACGGCTTTCTCGGTTATGACAGCCGTCCCGTTGCCGTGAAGAATTTCGCCGCCTATTCGCTGCAGCGGCTCGGCGTCGATCACATCGACATCTACCGCCCGGCGCGGCTCGATCCCAATGTGCCGATCGAGGATACGATCGGCGCGATGGCCGACATGATCAAGGCCGGCTGGATCAGGCATATCGGCCTCTCCGAAGTGGGTTCCGACACCATCCGCCGCGCCCACAAGGTACATCCGATCGCCGATTTGCAGATCGAGTATTCGCTCATCTCGCGCGGCATCGAGACCGACATTTTGAAGACCTGCCGCGAGCTCGGCATCGGCATATCAGCCTATGGCGTCTTGGCGCGCGGGTTGATCAGCGGGCACTGGTCGAAAGGCCACGGCGGCGCGAAGGATTTCCGCCTGCTGAGCCCGCGCTTCCAGGCCGGCAACATCGACACCAACCTCGCGCTCGCCGATCGGCTGCGCGGCATCGCCGGCGAGATCGGCGCCTCTCCGGCGCAGGTCGCGATTGCCTGGGTCGCGGCGCAAGGCAAGGACATCGTGCCGCTGGTCGGCGCGCGGCGGCGCGAGCGCCTGACCGAGGCGCTCGGCGCGCGCGATGTGAAGCTGACCGCGGCGCATCTTGCCGCGCTCGCCGCAGCATTTCCGCCCGGCGCGGCCGCCGGCGGACGCTATCCGGAGGAGCACCTCCGGCACATGGACAGCGAGAAGCCCGCGACTGCGTCCTGAAGTCTACCCATGCCCGCTCAGATCGGTGATCCCTGGTGCATCACCGTTGAGCGGGTTCTGCGGATCGCGCGCGTAGCGCAGGGTTTCGAACCGCATCGCGCGCGCATCCACCATCAGGAGGCGGCCGACCAGGCCCTCGCCGAAGCCGACGATCTCGCGGATCGCCTCCAGCGCCATCATCGATCCCAGCACGCCTGCGAGCGCGCCCATCACGCCGGCCTCGGCGCAGGCCGGCACCGTCCCCGGCGGCGGCGCCTCCGGGAACAGGCAGCGGTAGGTCGGGTTGAACACGCCGTCCGCATTCCTCTCGTGCGCGCGGATCGTGGTCAGCGAACCGTCGAACTGGCCCAGCGCCGCCGTGATCAGCGGCCGTTTTGCGAGGAAGCAGGCATCGGCGACGAGATAGCGGGTCTCGAAATTATCGGAGCCGTCGAGCACGAGATCGTAATTTCCGAGCAGCGCCATCGCATTGTCGGCGGTGAGCCGCATTGGATGCGGCTCGAACGTCACATGCGGGTTGAGCGCACCAATCTGCGCCGCCGCGCTGTCGACCTTGCGCTTGCCGATATCCGACGTCGTATGGATGATCTGGCGCTGCAGGTTGGAGAGTGAGACGATGTCGTCATCGATCACGCCGAGCCGGCCGACGCCCGCGGCCGCCAGATACATCAGCACGGGCGCGCCGAGGCCGCCGGCGCCGATCACCAGCACCGACGCCTGTTTCAGCGCATTCTGACCGGGGCCGCCCACCTCGCGCAGCACGATGTGGCGGGCATAGCGTTCAAGTTCGTCGGCACTCAGCATTCGGTTGTCCTGCGCGCTGTTCCCTGAACCGGAGCGCGGTTGTTGCCGACCAAGCAGATGTGCTTAATTGCTTGGACGTCAATGGTATCAGTCATTTCCCCCGGATTTGTCATGAGATTGGTGCTTTCGGCAACATTGATGGTCGTGGCAGTTGGCGCCGCGCACGCCCAATTGACGCCGCCGACGACGGCCGGGGCCAAGCCGAAGACCGTGACGACGGTGCCGGTCCGCCCCGCGCTGCAGAAGCCGGAGGACACCGCCAACGCGATGGCGCAGGCCGAGCGGCTGGCGCTGCAATCGGATCTCGCCTGGGTCGGCGAATATAATGGCGCGATATCAGGCGACGTCAGCGAGCGCATGGTCAATGCGATCAAGGAATTCCAGAAGAACCGCGGCGGCAAGCCGACCGGCGTGCTGAACCCGCAGGAGCGCGGCGTGCTCGCCGACACTGCGCGGCGGAAGCAGGAGAGCGTCGGCTGGAGGGTCGTCACCGAACCCGCGACCGGGGCGCGGCTCGGCATTCCCACCAAGCTGGTGCCGCAGCTCACCAGCGACGCCTCCGGCGCCAAATGGACCTCGCCGACCGGCACCGTCCAGGTGCTGCTGACCCGGCGCAAGGAAGCGAGCCCGACCACCGCAAAGCTTGCCGAGCAGGAAAAGAAGGAGCCGGCCGGCCGCACCATCGACTACACCGTGGTGAAGCCGGATTTCTTCGTGCTGTCGGGCATGCAGGGACTGAAGAAATTCTATCTGCGCGGCACCTTGAAGGGCGACGAGGTGCGCATCCTCACCATTCTCTATGATCAGGCGATGCAGACCACGGTCGAGCCGGTGGTGATAGCGATGTCGAGCGCCTTCAACGCATTTCCGTCCGGCGTGCAGGCCGGCCCGCCGCCGCGCAAGACCGTCGAATATGCCACCGGCGTCGTGGTCAGCGACGATGGCGCTGTTGTTACCGACCGGGTGGCGACCGACGATTGCATCGCGCTGACGATCCCGGGCTACGGCAATGCCGATCGGGTCGCCGCGGACAAGGATCACGATCTCGCATTGCTGCGCGTCTATGGCGCGCGCGGGCTGAAGCCGCTCAACATCGCAGGCCAGGCGACGCAGACCGCGCTCGACATCACCGGCATCGCCGATCCGCAGAACCAGGGCGGCGGCGCGGCCGCGAGCAGCGTCAAGGCCTCGGTGGCGCAACTCGGCGGCGGCGATCAGGCGCTGTCGCCGCCGCCTGCGATCGGGTTCTCCGGCGCTGCAGCGCTCGACGGCGGCGGCAAGTTTGCCGGCATCGCGGTGCTGAAGCCCGTCATCGTTGCGGGCCCGGCAAACACGGCACCGCCGGCGCAGGCCGCGCTGGTGCCGGCCGACACGGTGCGCAACTTCCTGAAGGCCCACGGCGTCAACGCGACGGGCGAATCG
The DNA here is from genome assembly GCF_054063755.1 of Bradyrhizobium sp. USDA 4341. Taxonomy (NCBI): domain Bacteria; kingdom Pseudomonadati; phylum Pseudomonadota; class Alphaproteobacteria; order Hyphomicrobiales; family Nitrobacteraceae; genus Bradyrhizobium; species Bradyrhizobium sp. USDA 4341. Next base: position 5,247,671 of record NZ_JBSSGO010000002.1, read on the forward strand.
GCGGACGCCAAAGCCGCCGTGGTCCGCGTGATCTGCGTCAGGAAATGAGGCCACCTCGCACCGCTTGGGGGTGATCCCGCAGAGCAGACCGGGTTCTGTCCATCTCGTCGTCCCGGCGAAGGCCGGGACAGATACGCCGCAGCAGGCGTTGTAGGCGGGACTCGTCGTTTCAGCAGCGCATAACAATGACGGGCTGTGGTTATGGGTCCCGGCCTTCGCCGGGACGACGTTGAAGATGGTAGTGCTCGGTTCAAGCTGTCAAACAGCGTAGTCGGCGTCACCTCAACGCAAACCGCACCCCGGCGCGGGCCAGACCGCCGGCAATCCCGACCGGCGTGCCGTCGGCGCGCCAGCAGGCCGCGCCCGACATCGTGCCGTCGGCGTGGAACTGGATCGCGTTCATGCCGCCGGCGACCGTCGGCACGACTTGCACCTTGTGGCCCTTCGCTGACAGCGCGGCGCGGATGCTCTCCGGGACCGCCTGCTCGACCTCCAGCGCATTGCCCTCGGTCCAGACCCGCGGCGCCTCGACCGCCTCCTGCAGGTCCATGCCGTGGTCGATCAGGTTGATCAGCGCCTGCATCGCGCTCGGGAAGATGCGCTTTCCGCCGGGCAGGCCGAGCGCGTAAACCAGTTTGCCGTCGCGCAGCGCCATCATCGGCGACATCGAGGTGGTGACGCGCTTGCCTGCGGCCAGCGACAGCGCGTGCCCCGGCCGCGGATCGAACAGGTTCATGTAGTTGTTCGGCACGGTGCCGAGGCCCGGGATCAGGATCTTGGCCCCGAACAGATTGTTGATCGTCTGCGTGGTCGCCACCACATTGCCCATCGCATCCGCCGCGGTCATGTGCGTGGTGTGGGCGCTTTCGAGCTGCGTGACACCCGCGCTCCAGGCCTGCGCGCGGTCGGGATCGATCGCGCGGCGGCGCTCTTCGGCATAGGCCTTCGAGGTCAGCCGCTCCACCGGAACGTTGATATAGGCGGGATCGCCGCTCGCGGCCGCGCGATCGGCAAAGGCGATCTTCAGCACCTCGGCGAGATAATGGATCGTATCAGTCGTGCCGAAGCCGAGGCGCGCAATGTCATAGCCCTCGAGGATGTTGAGCATCTGCGTGATGTGCACGCCTGACGCTGCCGGCGGCGGGGGCCCGAGGATTTCCCAGCCGCGGTAGTCGCAGCGGATCGGCTGCCGCTCGACGGTCTTGTAGGTCGCGAGATCCTCCTGCGCGATGAAGCCGCCGTTGTTCTTCATGTAGTCGACCAGGATGTCGCCGAGCGGTCCCTGATAGAGCGCGTTGTCACCATGGTCGGCGATGTATTTCAACGTCTCGGCATATTCGGCCTGCACCACGCGCTCGCCCGGCTTCAGCGGCGTGCCGCCCGGCAGATAGATCGCCGAGATCGGCTTGTCCTTCAGCATCTCCTCGGCGCCGTCGGTGATGCATTCGTGCAAGTATGGCGTCGCCGCGTAGCCGCGCGCGGCATGCTTGATCGCGGGCTGCATCACGTCGGCCAGGCTCATGGTGCCGAAGCGGCGCAGCGTTTCGCACCACGCCTTCAGCGAGCCCGGTACCGCGACCGCCTTCGGCCCGTTCAAATTCTCGTTGCCGACGGTGTCAAACACGTCATGCGCCGAACCGGGCTTCGAGGTGTAGGTGTCCGGCCGCACCGCCTTCGGCACCGTGCTCTGGCCGTCGATGAAGCGATGGCTGCCGTCGGCGAGGCGAATATGCGCCATGCCGCCGCCGATGATGCCGACCATCATCGGCTCGACCACGGTCAGCGTGAACAGCGTCGCAATCGCCGCATCGATCGCATTGCCGCCGGCAGCCAGCATCTCGGCGCCCGCGCTCGATGCCAGGGGATGATTGCTCACCACCATGCCGCGGCCGCTGGTGGCCGGTTGCTTCTCGCACTGAAAGCTTGTCGCGGCGCGATCGCGCCAGTCGCCGTTGATCGCCATTGTGTTCTCGTTTTTGAAGGAGCGATGGCGCCCATGTTCGCCAGCCGCGCACGCGCGGTCAAGCCGTACCGAATTGCCTCACGGCGGCATTGGCGATGAGGTCACGCCGTCGGGCGATCGCGCAGCCAGGTTTCGCGCGTGACCTTCCACTTCTCCGCTGTGGATTCGCCATTGTGGTGCGGAAGTTCGACGAAGCCGACCAATTCGGCGCCGGTCTTCTGCTTGACCCGGCGCGAGGCGATATTGGACAGCGCGTTGCAGGCGTGGAAGTGATCGAGGCCGAGCGTCTGGAAGGCGAAATCATTCACCGCAGCGATCGCCTCGGTCATCAGTCCTTGATTCCAGTAAGGCTCAGCCAGCCAGAACCCGCGATTGCCCTTGCGGCCGTCGGCGCGCGGCCGGAAATTGATGTTGCCGATCGCCTCGCCATCGCCGGCGCGCAACACCAGCACCCATTGATAGCTTTCCTCGCCGGCCGCGATCTTATCCAGCTCGCGCTTGATGAAACTTTCCGCGCCGTCGTCGGGATATGGCCACGGCACCACCGTGGCGAGCGTCTTGATCACGTTCCAATTGTTGAAGTGATGTTGAATCGCCGCGGCATCCGACAGCGCAAGCGGCCGCAGGATCAAGCGTCGCGTCTCGATGCGTGGCGTCTCGACCATGTTATTTCTGGCACTTCGGGCACCAGAACGTCGAACGGCCGTTCTGGGTGAAGCGCCTGACGATGCCCTCGCAGCCCGATGTGCGGCATGTCTCGCCTTCGCGGTCGTAGACCTGGAAGGAATGCTGGAAGTAGCCGAGATCGCCGTTGGTCAGCCGATGATCGCTGATCGAGGAGCCGCCGGCCTTGATCGCCTGGTTGAGCACCGAATGGATCGCATCGACCAGCCGTTTGGCGTGGTCGGTGGGCTCGGCCTTCTTCGTTGCAAGCGTCGCGGCCAATCGCCGCGGCGACAGATGTGAACGAAACAGCGCTTCGCAGACATAGATGTTGCCAAGTCCCGCCACCACGCGCTGATCGAGCAGCGCGGCCTTCAGGCTGGTCTTCTTGTTGTGGCAGGAGCGCGCCAGCATCGCCGCGTCGAATTCGTTGCCGAGCGGCTCGGGACCGAGCCCCTTCAACAGCGGTTCATCCTCGATCGCGTTGCGGGCAATGATCTTCATGTAGCCGAAGCGCCGCGGATCGTTGAACACGACCGCCGCCCCCGACGACATGTGGAACACGACGTGGTCGTGCGCGCGATCCTCGCTGCGCGGATGATGAAACTGCCCCGGCGCCGCCGCGTTTTCCTGCTTCAGCACGCGGAACGAGCCCGACATGCCCAGATGCATCAGCAGCACATCGCCGGAGTTCAGGTCCGCCATCAGATATTTGGCACGGCGGCCGAGCCCGGTGATGGTCTGGCCTTCGAGCCGGGCGATAAAGTCTTTCTGGAACGGAAACCGCAAATCCTTGCGGCGGGCCTCGGCCTTGAGGATTTTGGACCCTTCCATGGCCGGTTGCAGGCCACGGCGGACGGTCTCGACTTCGGGTAATTCCGGCATGGCAGGCATTCACCTTTTGGAAGTGACGTGATAGCGCCATTGCGGCCGCCGCGCTATGGTCGAGCTGGAGCGTTTTCGAGCGAAGCGGGCACCGGTTCGCGTGAAGAAAACGCGACCAAAAGGTAAGAGTATGAGTTGATGGATCGGCCGGATCAAACCACCCATTTCGGCTTCAGGGACGTGCCCCTGGGCGAGAAGCAGACGCTGGTGAACGAGGTGTTTCACAGCGTGGCGTCACGCTACGACCTGATGAACGATCTGATGTCGGTAGGCCTGCACCGGGCCTGGAAGGACGTCATGATCACGACGCTCGATCCGCCAAAGGGCGACCGGCCGTTCGCGCTGCTCGACGTCGCCGGCGGCACGGGCGACATCGCGTTCCGGGCCGCCAAGACCGCGGGCACCGGCTTCCATGCCACGGTCTGCGACATCAATACCGACATGCTCGCCGTCGGCCGCGAACGCGCCGCCAAGCAGCACCTCGATGACCGCGTCTCGTTCGTCGAGGGCAATGCCGAGACGTTGGGTTTCGCCGACCGTTCGTTCGACGCCTACACCATCGCGTTCGGCATCCGCAACGTGCCGCAGATCGAGCTTGCGCTGCGCGAAGCCTACCGGGTGCTCAAGCCCGGCAGCCGCTTCCTGTGCCTGGAATTCTCCACCGTCGATGTGCCTGGGCTCGACCGGATCTACGACCTGTTTTCGTTCAAGGTGATCCCGCCGCTCGGCCGCGCCGTCACCGGTGACGCCGAGTCCTATCAATATCTCGTCGAGTCGATCCGCAAATTCCCGCGGCCGAGCGCGTTCGCCGACATGATCGGCGCCGCCGGCTTTGCACGTGTGAAGTGGCAGAGCCTCTCCGGCGGCATCGTGGCGCTGCATTCGGGCTGGCGTTTGTGATCTCTGCACTGACCCACATCGCGCGCCTTGCCCGCGCCGGTTTCGTGTTTGCGCGCGAGGGCGTGTTCGGCGTCGTCGATCCCTCGCTGGTGCCGCCGCCCGGGCAGCTCGCGCTGAAGCTGGCGCGGCTGATCGAGCGCCGCTCCGCCAAATCCGGTCCACGGCTGTCGCGCGCGCTGACCCGGCTCGGGCCCGCTTATCTCAAGCTCGGGCAATTCCTCGCCACCCGGCCCGACGTGGTCGGCGTGGCGATGGCGCGCGATCTCGAAGCCCTGCAGGACCGGCTGCCGCCATTCGCGCAGGAAGAGGCCGAAGCTGTCCTCACGCAATCGCTGGAACGGCCGCTGTCGCAGGCCTTTGTGCATCTGGGTCCGGCGGTTGCCGCAGCCTCGATCGCGCAGGTGCACCGCGCCGAGGTCGAGCGCGACGGCGTTCGGCATCAGGTTGCGGTCAAGGTGCTCCGGCCCAACGTCGCGGCGCGCTTCCGGCGTGACCTCGGCGACTTCTTCTTTGTCGCGCACAAGGCCGAAGCGCATTCCGCCGAGGCGCGGCGCTTGCGGCTGATCGAGGTCATCAACACGATGTCGCGCTCGGTCGCGATGGAAATGGACCTGCGGCTCGAGGCGGCCGCGCTGTCCGAGATGGCCGAGAACATCCGCGACGATCCGGATTTCCGCGTGCCCGCGGTGGATTGGGATCGCACCGCCCACAGCGTGCTGACGATGGAGTGGATCGACGGCATCGCGCTGAACGACCACGCCCGGCTGGCGGAGGCCCAGGTCGACCTGCCGGACCTCGGCCGCAAGGTGATCCAGAGCTTCCTGCGCCACGCGCTGCGCGACGGCTTCTTCCATGCCGACATGCATCCGGGAAATCTGTTCCTCGACGAGGCCGGCCGGCTGGTCGCGGTCGATTTCGGCATCATGGGGCGGCTCGGGCTGAAGGAGCGGCGCTTCCTTGCGGAGATCCTGCTCGGCTTCATCACCCGCGACTATCGACGCGTCGCCGAGGTGCATTTCGAGGCCGGCTACGTGCCGAGCCACCATTCGGTGGAGAATTTCGCGCAGGCGATCCGCGCCATCGGCGAGCCGATCCACAACCGCACCGCCGAAGAAATCTCGATGGCGAAGCTGTTGACGCTTCTGCTCGAGGTCACCGGCCTGTTCGACATGCAGACGCGGCCCGAACTGATCCTGCTGCAGAAGACCATGGTGGTGGTCGAGGGCGTGGCGCGCGGCTTCGATCCCAAGCTCGACATCTGGAAGATCGCAGACCCGGTGGTGCGCGAATGGATCACGCACAATCTCGGCCCGGCTGGGCGCATCCAGGGCGCGATATCGGGTGTGGGCGAGCTCAGCCGGGTCATCGCCAACCTGCCGTCGATTGCCAGCCGCGCCGTGACGGTGCTCGAGCAGCTGGAGACCATGACGCGGGAGGGCCACATGCTGTCGTCGGACTCGATCGACGAAATGGCCCGCGCCGAGGCCCGCAAGGCGCGGGTGCAGACCGTCGGCCTCTGGGTCATTGCCGCCGCCCTGATCGCAATCTTTTTCGCCATCCGGGCCCACTGATTGCAATGCATGCACTATGTGATAGCATCGCTATCATCTTTGAGGGCAGCATGCCATGGCCAGCCTGACCATCCGGAAGCTCGACGACACGCTGAAGGCCTATCTGCGGCTTCGCTCCGCCAGGAACGGGCGCTCGGTCGAGGAGGAGATCCGGGTGATCCTTCGGGAGCTCGCAGAGGGCGGCACGGCGCCCGCAGAGACGCCCAGCCCGGGTTCCCTGACGGTTGCAGCCCCTGCTCCACGGGTCGCCAGCGCGGCCGGCGAGCCCCGGGTGACCCTGATCATCGGTGGCGGGATCGCGGCTTACAAGGCGCTGGATTTGATCCGGCGGCTCAAGGAGCGGCACATAGAGGTCCGTTGCGTGCTGACCAAGGCGGCCCAGCAATTCGTGACCCCGCTGGCCGCCAGCGCGCTGTCGCATGAGCGCGTCTACACCGACCTGTTCGACGCCGAGAGCGAGTTCGACGCCGGCCATATCCGCCTGGCGCGGGACTGCGATCTGATCGTGGTGGCGCCGGCGACCGCCGATCTGATGGCCAAGATGGCGCAGGGCCATGCCGACGATCTCGCCACCGCCACGCTGCTTGCGGCCAACCGGCCGATCCTGCTGGCGCCGGCGATGAACCCCTTGATGTGGAACAACCCGGCCACCCGCCGCAACGTGCTGCAGCTACGCCGCGACGGCGTCCACACCGTCGGCCCCAACGCGGGGGAAATGGCGGAAGCCGGCGAAGCCGGCGTCGGCCGGATGGCCGAGCCGACCGAGATCGCCGCCGCCGCCGACCGCATGCTGCGGCCGCCGCAACCCCGCCCGCTCGCCGGCAAGCGCGTGCTGATCACCGCCGGCCCGACCCATGAGGCGATCGACCCGGTCCGCTATATCGCGAACCGCTCGTCCGGCAAGCAGGGCTTTGCCATTGCCGCCGCCGCGCGCGCCGCCGGCGCCGAGGTCGTGCTGGTGACCGGCCCGGTCGAACTCGGCGATCCCCAGGGCATCTCCGTCATGCGGGTAGAGTCCGCGCGCGACATGCTGCACCGGGTCGAGGCGGCGCTGCCGGTCGACGTCGCGATCTTCGCCGCCGCGGTGGCCGACTGGCGGGTCGCCACCGAAGGCAGCCAGAAGCTGAAAAAGACCGCGGCCGGGATGCCACCGCTGCAGCTCGTCGAGAACCCCGACATCCTCGCGACGATCTCGAAGCTGAAGGAGAAGCGGCCGCCGCTGGTGATCGGCTTTGCCGCCGAGACCGAGCATCTGATCGAGAACGCCAAGGCGAAGTTCGCGCGCAAGGGCTGCGACTGGATCGTCGCCAACGACGTCTCACCGGCGACCGGCGTGATGGGTGGCGATCGCAACACCGTTCACCTGCTCTCGCGCGAGGGAAAGGACGTCACCGTCGATTCCTGGCCGGTCATGACCAAGGAAGAAGTCGCGAGCGCGCTGGTGTCGCGCATCGCAAGAGCCGTAGGAACCGCATCGTGAGCGCCACCATCAAGGTTGAAGTCCACCAATTGCCGCATGGCGCCGATCTTCTGCTGCCGATCTATCAGACCGCCGACGCAGCGGGGCTCGATCTGCTGGCCGCGGTGCCGCGGTCGACGCCGCTGCTGCTGCTGCCGGGCCGCTACGAAATGGTTCCAACCGGGCTGACGATCGCGCTGCCGCCGGGCTACGAGGCGCAGGTGCGGCCGCGCTCCGGCCTCGCCGCCAAATACGGCGTCACGGTGCTGAACTCGCCCGGCACGATCGACGCCGACTATCGCGGCGAGATCAACGTGCTCCTGATCAATCACGGCCAGGAGGTGTTTTCGATCCGGCGCGGCGAGCGCATCGCGCAAATGGTGATCGCGCCGGTTACCCGGGCCGAGCTGGTTCCGGTCGACGTGCTGTCGGCAACCGGGCGCGGCAGCGGCGGTTTCGGCTCGACCGGACGCTAGAGCATTTTCGGTTCTGATTGAATCAGAACCGAAGCTCTAGATTCTTGTTTTGACGCGTTTTCTTCACGCGAACCGGTGTCCACTTCGCTCGAAAACGCTCTAGAACGCGACCAGAGAAGTGTGCGGCCGTCTCCGGCAGATCACGCTTCGGGCGCGCTCTCCGCGTGAATACGGAGTCAATTCGCATAAAATCCACATCAGCCGGCGCATTTTTTCACAGCGGATTCTGCGTTCACGGTCTGGACTCTTACTCGCCGAGTCCGGTTGGGACTATTCTGGATTGATTCGAGCGCGACGGGGGGTCTTCGTCGGGCTGTTGGGTCCTGCTTGGGCATGATCCCGGACAAACGTTGTACGTTTGCCGTGGGGGAACACCGGTCTCCTGTTTTCCGGATCATGCCTTAAGGTTTGTGCGTTCTGGGGCAACATATGTCGGGCGTAGTCGCGGCAATGCGTCGAACCCTGCTGTCATGCACCTCACTGGCGCGCGACGGCATGCTTGGGCTCGCCATCACCGTATTGCTGCCGGCCCGCGCCTCGTTTGCCGCCGAAAGCCTGGTGACCCAGGCGATGTCGGATCATTTCGGCTTCAACCATCAGGAGGTCGCGGTTCTCGCGACGTCGTTTGCGCTGGTCGGCTTCTCGGTCGTCGCTGCGATCCTTTTGATGCGGACCCGCCTGCGCGCCACCCGGAACGAGGAGCAGCTGCAGTCCGAGATCACGGACCTGCAGGCGCAATCGGACCGGCTGCGCGCGCTGTTGTTCGTCGAACCGCAGGTCCTGATCTCCTGGGCCGCGGGCGACAACCGGCCGCAGATCTCCGGCGACGTCTCGCTGGTAATGTCGCAGGAAAGCGCGCCGCAACGCATCCTCGCTTTCGGAACCTGGCTGCCGCCCGAGCCGGCGCTGCAGATGGACCACGCGGTCGACGCGTTGCGCGAAAAGGGCGAGGCGTTCCTGCTCAACCTCTCGACGTCGGCCGGCCGCGCCATCGAGGCGATGGGCCGTGCGATCGGCGGCCAGGCCATCGTGCGGATCCGCGAGCTCGGCGGCCTACGCCGCGAACTTGCCGAATCCAACCTGCGCTACAAGACGCTGCAGGAGGAGACCGAGCTGCTGCGCGATTTCGCCGCCGCCGCGCCATGGCCGATCTGGGCCAAGAGCCTCGAGGGCAATCTGCGCTATGCCAACGCGGCCTATGTCCGCGCCACCGAGGGCAAGAGCGTGTCGGACGCGCTCCAGCGCAACCTCGAACTGCTCGAGAGCGACCAGCGCACCGAACTGACCCGCGCGCTGAACGACAATGCCAATTATGCCGCACGGCTGCCGATCGTCGTCAGCGGCGAGCGGCGGATCTACGACGTCCAGGCGCTCAAGCTCTCCGGCGGCAGCGCCGGCATCGCGATCGACGCCAGCGAAGCTGCGGCGCTGCGCGCGGCGATCGCGCGGATGGTCGAAGCGCACCGGCGCACCCTCGATCAGCTATCCTCGGGCGTCGCGGTATTCGATGCCGACCGGCGGCTCACCTTCTACAATGAGTCCTATCGGCGGCTGTGGGGCCTCGACCAGGTCTTCCTCGACAGCAATCCCGACGATTCCAGCGTGCTGGACCGGCTGCGCGCCAACCGCAAGCTGCCCGAGCAGCCGGACTTCCGCGCCTGGAAGGCCAAGCTGCACGAGGCCTATCGCGCGGTCGAATCCGAGACCTACACCTGGTTCCTGCCCGACGGTCGCGCCATCAGCGTCGTCACCACGCCGAACCTCGAGGGCGGCGTCACCTATCTGTTCGACAACGTCACCGAGAGCCTCGACCTCGCGCGCCGCTACGACCGCCTGACGCGGGTGCAACGCGAGACCCTCGACAATCTCGGCGAAGCGGTCGCGGTGTTCGGCAGCAATGGCCGCGCCGAGCTGTTCAACCCGCCGTTCGCCAAGATGTGGAAGCTGCCGGCCGATGCGCTGCAGGGCGAACCGCATATCGAGGCGGTGGAAGCGCTGTGCCGGCCGCTGTTCGATGACGCGCTGACCTGGCGGACACTGCGCGAGCAGATCACGGCGATCGAGAACCGCGCCCAGGTCGCGCTCAAGCTGGAGCGCAAGGACGGCAGCGTGCTGAATTGCATGACCATCCCGCTGCCCGACGGCAAGACCTTGCTGGCGTTCCAGGACATCACCGACACCGAGAATGTCGAGCGGGCGCTGCGCGAGCGCAACGAGGCGCTGGAAGCCGCCGACCAGATGAAGGTGGATTTCGTCCACCACGTCTCCTACGAGCTGCGCGCGCCGCTCACCACCATCATCGGCTTCGCGCATTTTCTCAGCGATCCCTCGACCGGCCCGCTGACGCCGAAGCAGGCCGAATATCTCGACTACGTCACCAAATCGACCAACGCGCTGCTGGCGCTGACCAACAACATTCTCGATCTCGCCACCATCGACGCCGGCGCGATGAAGCTCGAGCTCGGCCCGGTCAATATCGGCCAGGCGATCGAGGCCGCCGCCGAAGGCATCCAGGACCGTCTCGCGACCGACCGCATCACGCTGAAGGTCGATATCGAGCCCAACATCGGCGCCTTCGTCGGCGACGAGCGGCGCGTGGTGCAGGTGCTCTACAATCTGCTCGCCAACGCGGTCGGCTTCTCGCCGCACGACGCCACCGTCGCGATCAGCGCGCACCGCACCGAGCACAGCGTGGTGTTTTCGGTGACCGACGCCGGTCCCGGCATTCCGGCCGAGATGCGCGACAAGGTGTTCAACTGGTTCGAGAGCCATTCGCACGGCTCGCGGCATCGCGGCGCGGGGCTCGGCCTGTCGCTGGTCCGCTCCTTTGTCGAACTGCATGGCGGACGGGTGCGCGTCGATTCGACCGTAGGCCGCGGCACGACCGTGACCTGCGACTTCCCGATCGACCAGACCGCACATCGCAACGCCGCAGAATGACGGCGACCTCGACATTCTCGGTGGCGCTCGCGAACGAAACCGCGACGGCCGAGCTGATGGCCGACCTCGCGCTCCTGATCGGGGCCGGCGACGTCATCACGCTGTCGGGCGACCTCGGCGCCGGCAAGACCGCGGCCGCCCGCGCGCTGATCCGCTACCTAGCCACCGACGATTCGCTCGAAGTGCCGAGCCCGACCTTCACTCTGGCGCAGAGCTACGAGCTGCCGTCGTTTCCGCTGCTTCATGCCGACCTCTACCGCATCAACGATGCCAGCGAACTCGAGGAGATCGGGCTGGCGCCATTGCCCGACGACATCGTCGCGCTGATCGAGTGGCCGGAACGCGCGCCGGACGCCATGCCCGCTGACCGCATCGACATCGCGTTCAGCCACCGCCCGGCGCTCGGATCCGCTGCCCGCGCGGCCGAGATCACGGGCCACGGCAAAGGCGCGGCGAAGGTTGCGCGGCTCAACGAGCTGCGCCAGTTCCTCGAGCGCGGCGGCTTCCTCAACGCCCGGCGCGAGCGCATGCCGGGCGACGCCTCGACGCGCTCCTATGCGCGGCTGCGCAACGACGACGGCAGCGTCATCCTGATGAACTCGCCGCGCCGCCCCGACGGCCCGGCGATCTACAACGGCCGGTCCTACAGCGCGGCGGTGCATCTCGCCGAAGATGTCAGGCCGTTCGTCGCCATCGGAAACGGCCTGCGCAAACATGGCTTCTCCGCACCCGCGATCCGCCACATCGATCTCGAATCCGGCTTCCTGATCACCGAGGATCTCGGCGCCGAAGGCGTGATCGAGGGCGATCCGCCGCAGCCGATCGCCGAGCGTTACGAGGCCGCCGTCGACATGCTGGCGGCGTTGCATCGCGAGGCGCTGCCGGAGCAGCTGCCAGTGACATCAGACGAGAGCTACGACATCCCCGTATTCGATATCGACGCCTGGTTGATCGAGATCGGGCTGATGCTGGAATGGTACTTGCCCGACCGCGGCGTGCAGCCGGGCGAGGAGCTCCGCACCGACTTCCTCGGGATGTGGCGCGGCCTGCTGCAGAAGCCCGCCGCCGCGCCGCAGACCTGGGTGATCCGCGACTTCCATTCGCCCAACATCATCTGGCTTGCCGAGCGCACCGGCATCCTGCGCGTCGGAATCATCGACTTCCAAGACGCGCTGCTCGGCCCTGCGGCCTATGACGTGGTGTCGCTGCTGCAGGATGCCCGGATCGACGTGCCCGAGCAGCTCGAGCTGTCGCTCTTGACGCGCTACATCAAGGCGCGGCGCGCGACCGACGAGAGCTTCGATCCCGCAGGCTTCGCCGAGCTCTATGCGATCATGTCGGCGCAGCGGAACACCCGCCTGCTCGGCACCTTTGCGCGGCTCAACCGCCGCGACGGCAAGCCGCAATATCTGAAGCACCAGCCGCGGATCTGGACCTACCTCGAACGGTCGCTGGCCCATCCGGCACTGGCCACCTTCCGCATCTGGTACACGGCCAACGTCCCTCCTCCAGTACCGTAGTTTACGGGTTGTTAGCCTTGGGTCTCCTAGAGTTGCGGAGGCCGCATTTCATCCAAGGCGCGGCCCGATCGGGAGCAGGATCACACGATGGGGACGGAACGACGCAAGGGCGATCGTGTCACGTTTGAGCGCGGCATAGCCGCGCACATGATGGGCATTGACGGCACCTGGCGGCGCGACTGCACCATGGAAGACGTGTCGGAGACGGGCGCCAAGCTCTCCGTCGACGGCTCGGTCGAGGGCCTGAACCTGAAGGAGTTTTTTCTGCTGCTGTCGTCCACAGGATTGGCCTATCGCCGCTGCGAGCTGGCGTGGGTCAATGGCGACCAGATCGGCGTCAACTTCCTTAAACAAGGCGACAAGAAGAAGAAAACTGCCAGACGCGGCGCGCAGGCTGCCGACGTCTAGGCCCGTTGCCGTCTTACGGCCGTCATGTCCCGTGACTATGGCGTCTGATCGATGCGCTTGCCGAATCGCCGTGATATGATCGGCGCCGAGAGATGATGACCGAGAATATCAGGAAAATGCCCGTCACTCCCCACAAGGCTATGGTGCTCGCTGCGGGCCTCGGCGTGCGCATGCGCCCCCTGACCGACACGATGCCGAAGCCGCTGGTGAGCGTCGCCGGCCAGCCGCTGCTCGACCATGTGCTCGACAAGCTCGCCGGCGCCGGCGTCAGCGAAGCGGTCGTGAACGTGCACTACCTGCCCGACCAGATCATCGAGCACGTCAAGACCCGCAGCCGCCCGCGCGTGATCATCTCCGACGAGCGCGACCAGGTGCTCGGCACCGGCGGCGCAGTGGTGAAGGCGCTGCCGCTGCTCGGCGATGCGCCGTTCTTCCATCTCAACGCCGACACGATGTGGATCGATGGCGTGCGCTCCAATCTGGCGCGACTGGCCGAGATCTTCGATCCCGAGCGGATGGATATTCTGCTGCTGATGGCGCCGACCGCCTCGAGCATCGGCTACAGCGGCCGCGGCGACTATTCGATGTTGCCGGACGGCGCGCTGCGCAAGCGGCGCGAGAACCAGGTGGTGCCGTTCGTCTATGCCGGCGCTGCGATCATGTCGCCTGCGCTGTTCGCCGATGCCCCCGCCGGCGAATTCTCACTGACCAAGATGTTCGACCGCGCCAACGAGCAGGAGCGGCTGTTCGGCCTGCGCCTCGACGGCGTCTGGATGCATGTCGGGACCCCCGATGCAATCCAGGCCGCGGAAGAAGCTTTCCTGGAAAGCGTCGCTTAGAGCCTGATGAGATTAGGTTGAGCTGGAACGGCGGCGAAAGTTCACCTCTCCCTGGGGAGAGGTCGATTTGCACAGCAAATCGGGTGAGGGGTTACGGTCTATCGAGAGAGCAAGAGCCCTCACCCGGATTGCACTGGACGATGCTTCGCATCGCTAGGCGCAATCCGACCTCTCCCCGACGGGGAGAGGTGAACCGAACCCGCGGCAAGCCATTCGACCAAAACGCGTCCCGCTTTAGGCAAAGCTGTCGTTAGCCATCGGCGTCGATGGCCAGCACTGCAAAACTCGCGAGCCAGTGTTCGCCCATATAGTCGCTGGCGATATGCGGCAGGCCGGCGTCGAGATGGCCTCGCGCAGCATCCAGCAGGATCGGGCGCCGCGCATCGCCCTCCGGCAACGCGCCGGCCAGCGCGCGCCAGCACCATGCCCGGCTGAGATTGAGCCCGTCGAGATGTGCAAGCTTGCCATCCGACCGATCGGTGACCGTTGCGGGCCGAAACAGGGTCGCGGGCGCGCGTTGCGCGAGCCGCGGCAGGAAGCGGTCGAACCAGGGCAGCAAGTCGCCCGGTGCCAGCAGCCGGCGCATGCACTCCGCTTCGATCAGCGCAGACGACTGAAAATCATCGCCGCTCGGCTCACCCCAGGCGGGGCAATCCTGATCGGCGCCGTACCAGCGCAGCGCCGTCTCGTGCAACAGCGCACTGAGCGCGTCGTCCTGCGTCACCGCGGCGTAGTCGGCGGCCATGCGAAGCCCGAACGCGGTGTTGAAATGCGTGCCGACCCGCACCGGATAGGTGGCAAGCGGCAGGAAATCGCGGAAGCGCTGCGCGAAGATTGCAGCAAGCGGCGCGATTTGCTCGCGCCACCGCGTCTCATTGAGAAGCGCGAGCTCTGCCGCAAGCTTCAACAGCCAACCCCAGCCGTAAGGCCGCTTGAAACCGCGCGCCGTCGGGGCCGCGAGATAGGCGCATTCGGCCGCGATCTTCTCCGTGACGAACTGCGCGTCGAACAGGGTGCGGATCTCGTCCGCCGCTTCGGACGCCGGATAACGGCGCAGAAGCCGGGCGAGCATCCAGTAGCTATGGACGCAGGAGTGCCAATCGTAGCTGCCAAAGAACACCGGATGCAGCTCGCGCGGCGTGCGTGCGTCCTGCGGCCCCGCCAGCACATGATCCGGCTTGTTCGGGTACTCGCGCGTGACATGGCCGAGCGCGATGCGGGCGAAACGGACGGCGAGGTCTTCGGTCAGGATCGTCTCGCTCATGATGAGGCTTTCTCCTTTCGCTCGCGCCGGACCAGCATCTCGATCAGGCGCGGCATCATATAGATCGGAAACTGCGTCGCGGCGAAGAACAGCGCCGTCATCGGCGACACCGCCGCGCCCATCGCCGACCAGACCAGTCCGACGTTGCGGTTGCTCAGAATGAGGCCCGTGGTCAATCGCTCGGCCAGCGGGCCCGGCGTGAGCAGCGCGCCAAGCGCTTGCAGCGCGAGATTGCAGGCGAACGCAAGGCCGACAAACGTCAGCGCGGTGGACGGCTGCGCTTCGATCTGTGCACGCACCCCGGCCATGGTGGCGATCGCGAACAGCAACAACGAGGCGAGCACAAGCACGTCGATGGTGCGCGAATGCCGCGCCAATTGTGCAGCGGCCTGACGGCGCAGCAGCAATGCCAGCGCGCCGGCGCCGACGACCAGCAGCGCCAGCCGCGCAGCGAGCGCCAGCGGATCGAGCGCAAGACCGGCAAATCCCGCCGCGATCAGCGGAACCGTGACCGGCGCCAGCGCCATCGACAGCAGCGTCACGGCGAGCGGAATGGTCGCGTCGAAGCCGAGCATGC
Source organism: Bradyrhizobium sp. USDA 4341 (assembly GCF_054063755.1). NCBI lineage: Bacteria > Pseudomonadati > Pseudomonadota > Alphaproteobacteria > Hyphomicrobiales > Nitrobacteraceae > Bradyrhizobium > Bradyrhizobium sp. USDA 4341. Next base: position 5,263,136 of record NZ_JBSSGO010000002.1, read on the forward strand.
GTGCGACCGCCGCCGTGCCGGTCGATGGCGGCGCGCACACCGACAGCACCAGCGCAACGATCAGTTCTGGCCGAAATCCGGCGCCCCGCGCCGCGAAGCCGACCGCAAGCGGACAGGCCAGCATCGCCAGCGCCGGCAACAGCAGCGAAACCAGCGGACGCCCCAGCGCACGCCGGAACGCCACGCCGTCGACCTGGAGAAAGGTCCCGAGAACCAGAACGAAGATCGCCGCCGCCATCAGCGGGTGCACGCTGACCGCCAAGGCAGGGAAAGCCAGCCCAGCCAGCACGCCGATGACCAGCAAGGTCGGCCCGCGCGGCATCAGCTTCGCGAATGATCGTCCCAAGTCTGAACGTCTCAAATCTTTCCGCCTCGTCGTGGTGTCGGTCGCGACCGTAGGCTTGTGCAAATCATTGTTGAAATCGATTATTGTTATAAGCATTATTGCTGTGATGAATTTAGCCGCCGTCGATCTCAACCTGCTGGTCGCCTTCGAGGCGCTGATGGAGGAGCGCCACGTCACCCGTGCGGCCGAGCGCATCGGCCTGGCCCAGCCGTCCATGAGCAGCGCGTTGCGCAGGCTGCGCGCGCTGTTTGCGGACGAACTGTTCCTGCGCGCCGGCGCGGGCATGCAGCCGACCGAAAAGGCATTGGCCCTGGCCGGGCCGATCGGAGAGGCGTTACGGCAAATCAGGGGCGCACTGGCGCCCGATCCGGGCTTCGATCCGGCCACTGCGCGAAGGCGCTTCACCATCGCGGCGACCGACTACGGCGACCTCGTTCTGGTGCCGGAACTGAGCCGCTTGTTGCGCATGGAAGCCCCGGGCATCGACCTTGCCGTGCGCCCGCTGACTGACACAACGGCGGCCCTGGCCAAGCTCGAGCGCGCCGAGCTCGATGCGCTGATCGGCGGCCATCTGCCGGACTCGCCCCGCTGCGTCCGGCACCGGCTGTTCGAGGAACGCTTCGTCTGCATCCGCGATGGCGCGCGCGCGAGCCGATCCGAGGCGCTCAGCCTGGAGGATTATGCGACCCTGCCGCACGCGCTGTTCTCCGCGGCCGGCGGCGACGGGCTGCCGAGCGTGATCGACGCGCTGCTGGCGCGCCATCGGCTGAAGCGACGGGTGGCCGTGACGCTGGCGCATGTGGTGGCCGTTCCCTTCGCGGTGGCCGGCACCGATCTGATCGCCACGATGGCCGAACGCGTCGCCCGGCGCTTCACGCATCTCGCCGAAATTACCGTCGTGATGCCGCCGATCGACATCCCGGCCTTCGCAATCGACCTGATCCATACAGTCCGCGCGGCTGAAGATCCGGCGCTGCGCTGGTTCCTGGATGCCGTCGATCGCTGCGCCGCCCGGCTGCGATAATCAGCGGTGATGGCTGGCCCGCAGGGGTGGCTAACGACGGCCGCCGCTCCCTATATTGGCGCCTGATTCGAACCAGGCAGCCCATGCGCGTTTTCAGCGTTCCCGTCTCTGCGCCGTTCCTGCGCACCGTCATCTCGGCGCTGCTCGATGGCCGGCTGGTCGCGGGATTCGAGGCGCAGAGCGATCCGGCAAAGCTCGCCGGCGCCACGCTCTATCTGCCGACCCGCCGCGCCGGACGGCTGGCGCGCGAGATCTTCCTCGATGTGCTCGATTCCGACGCCGCGGTGCTGCCGCGCATCGTCGCGCTCGGCGAGATCGATGAGGACGAGCTCGCTTTCGCCGACCAGGGCGACGACGTTGGCGGCGCAGCGCCGCTGGAGATCCCGCCAAGACTCGGCGAGCTCGAGCGCCGGCTGACGCTGGCGCATCTGGTCGCGGCCTGGGCGAAGACGCCGGTGTCGGCGCCGCTGGTGGTCGGCGGCCCGGCCTCGACGCTGCAGCTCGCCGGCGATCTGGCGCGGCTGATGGACGACATGGTGACGCGCGGCGTCGACTGGCGCGCGCTCGACCGCCTGGTGCCGGACCAGCTCGACAAATACTGGCAGCATTCGCTCGACTTCCTGCGCATCGCGCGCGATGCATGGCCGAACTACCTCAAGGAGATCGGTCGGATCGAGCCGGCCGCGCGACGCGATCTCCTGATCGAGGCGGAGGCGGCGCACCTCACGGCGCATCATGCCGGCCCGGTGATCGCGGCCGGTTCGACCGGCTCGATGCCGGCCACCGCAAAATTCCTCCACGCGGTGGCGAAGCTTCCGAACGGCGCCGTGGTGCTGCCCGGGCTCGACACCGATCTCGACGAAGATTCCTGGGACACGATCGGCGGCGAACGCGGCGGCGACGGCAGGTTCACCACGCCGCCCTCGTCCAACCACCCGCAATTCGCGATGCACGCCTTGCTCGACCGCTTCGGCATCAAGCGCCGCGACGTCGAGAGCCTTGCTCAGCCTACACCGCTCGGCCGCGAGGTGCTGGTGTCGGAGACGATGCGCCCGTCGACCGCGACCGCGCAATGGCACGACCGGCTGGAACGGCCCGAGATCGTGGCGCGGATTTCCGCCGGGATGACCAATCTCACCGTGGTCGAAGCGCCCAATCCGGAAATGGAGGCGCTCGCGATCGCAGTCGCCATGCGCGAGGCGCGGCATCTCGGCAAATCGGCCGCGCTGGTGACGCCGGATCGCGCACTGGCGCGTCGCGTGATGGCGTCACTGACGCGCTGGAAACTGGAGTTCGACGATTCCGGCGGCGATGCGCTGATGGAAACCCCACCCGGCGTGTTCGCCCGCCTCACCGCGGAGGCCGCGGCCAAGGGGCTGGAGCCGCCGACCTTGCTCGCGCTGCTGAAGCATCCGCTGTTCCGGCTCGGCGGCGCGCATGGCGCGCTGAAGCGCGCGATCGAGGTGCTGGAGATCGCGCTGCTCCGCGGCACGCGGCCGCAAGCTGCGACCAGCGGCCTCGCGCGCGACTTCGCCCGTTTCCGCGCCGAGCTCGTCAAGCTGCATGGCGGCGAGACCTCATCGCTGCACGCCATGGAGCCGCGCGCCCGGCTGCGCGACAATGAGCTCAACCAGGCCCAGGACCTGATCACCAAATTGCAGACGGCGCTGGCGCCGCTCGAAGGCATGGCGTCCTCGAAACCATATGACTTCGCCGAACTGGCCGCGCGTCACCGCGAGGCGCTGATCGCGCTGTCGGCCGACCAGAACGGCGTCGCAATCGTGTTCGAGGAGCGCGCCGGGGCTTCGCTCGCGTCGGCCTTCGACGAGCTGCTCGCCAAGCAGCAGCCGAGCGGGCTGATGACGCCGCTCGCCGATTATCCCGAGGTGTTCCAGACCGCGTTCGCCGACCGCATGGTGCGACGGCCGGAATCGGCGCGCGCGCAACTCAACATCTTCGGCCAGCTCGAAGCGCGTCTGACCGAGTCGGATCGCGTCATCCTCGGCGGTCTGGTCGAGGGCGTCTGGCCGCCGGCGCCGCGGATCGATCCGTGGCTGAGCCGGCCGATGCGGCACGAGCTCGGGCTCGATCTTCCCGAACGGCGCATCGGCCTCTCGGCGCACGACTTTGCGCAGCTGCTCGGCCATGACGAGGTGATCCTCACCCATGCGGCCAAGGTCGGCGGCGCGCCGGCGGTTGCCTCACGCTTCCTGCATCGGCTGGAAGCGGTTGCGGGCGAAGCGCGCTGGAAGGCCGCGACATCGGCCGGCGAAGCTTACGTGCAATACGCTGCCGAACTCGACCGGCCCGACTCAGTTCAGCCGATCCCGCAACCGGAGCCGCGGCCACCGCGCGAGGCGCGGCCGCTGAAAATGTCGGTCACTGCGATCGAGGACTGGCTGCGCGATCCCTACACGATCTATGCGCGCTACATCCTCAAGCTCGATCCGCTCGATCCCGTCGACATGCCGCTGTCGGCGGCCGATCGCGGCTCCGCAATCCACGAATCGCTCGGCGAGTTCACACAGGTTTATGCCGACGCGCTGCCTGACGACATCAAGAGCGCGCTGCGCGATATCGGGGCCAAGCATTTTGCGCCACTGATGGAGCGGCCCGAAGCGCGCGCGCTGTGGTGGCCACGCTTCCAGCGTATCGCGGCGTGGTTTTCCGAATGGGAGCAGGCGCGGCGCGGCAGTATCGACACGATCAAGGCCGAGATTCGCGGCGAGATCGGCATTCCGCTTGACGCTACGAGGACATTCACGCTCTCCGCGCGCGCCGACCGCATCGAGCGGCACGACGACGGCAGCTTCGCGATCCTCGACTACAAGACCGGCCAGCCGCCGACCGGCAAGCAGGTGCGCATGGGCCTGTCGCCGCAGCTGACATTGGAAGCCGCGATCCTGCGTGAGGGCGGCTTTGCCGACATTCCGGCGGATTCCTCGGTCGGCGACCTCGTCTATGTCAGGCTGAGTGGCAACAACCCGCCGGGCGAGCAGCGTTCGCTGGAGCTGAAGATCAAGACCAACGATACGCCGCAGCCGCCCGATGAAGCCGCCGACAGCGCGCGGCGCAAGCTGGAAGCCTTGATCCGCGCATTCGACGACGAGCAGCAGGCCTACACCTCACTGAACCTCTCGATGTGGGCGAACCGTTACGGCGCCTATGACGACCTCGCGCGCATCAAGGAATGGTCCGCGGCCGGCGGCCTGGGGATCGAGGAATGGTGAAAGCGCCCCGCCCCATCCCATCAGCGGTGCGCGACGCGCAGGCGCGCGCGTCCGATCCGAAGGCGTCGACCTTCGTGTCGGCCAATGCCGGCTCGGGCAAGACCCACGTGCTGGTCCAGCGCGTGATCCGCCTGTTGCTGTCAGGCGTGCCGCCGGAGAAGATCCTCTGCATCACCTTCACCAAGGCCGCCGCGGCCAACATGGCCGAACGCGTGTTCGCGACGCTCGGCCATTGGGTGACGCTCGATGACGAGGCGCTCAACGTCGCGATCCGCGAATCCGGCATCGCGCATCCAGATACAAGGCTGCGCAAGGAGGCGCGCAAGCTGTTTGCCTGCGCGCTGGAAACGCCCGGCGGGCTGAAGGTGCAGACCATCCACGCGCTGTGCACCCGCCTGCTGCAGCAGTTTCCGTTCGAGGCCAACGTGCCGGCGCGCTTCGCTGTGCTCGACGACCGCGACCAGAACGAGATGATGGAACGCGCCAATCTCGCGGTGTTCCTCGAGGCGTCGCGGATTCCCGACAGTCCGATCGGCCGCGCGCTGCGGACGGCGATGGCGAGCGCCGCCGACGTCACCTTCAAGGAGGTGGTCCGTGAGGCCTGCCTCAGCCGCGACCATTTCATGGCCTGGACCGATGCCGCCGGCAGCGCCGCGGCCGCCGCCGCGCAGATGTCGGCCGCGCTCGGCGTCTCCTCCGATATTCGCATCGAGGATGTCGAGCGCGAGATCGTCGACGGTCCGAACCTGCCGCGGTCGAGCTGGAAGGAGATGGCCACGCTGCTCGACACCAGCAGCAAGGCGGATCAGAAGCAGGCCGAACGGCTGCGGGCGGCGCTGACCTTCACCGGCGCAGCCCAGGTCGATGAATATCTCGGCGTCTTCCTGACCGATGACCGCGCGCCGCGTGCGTCTGTCGTCACCAACAATTTCATCAAGAAGAATGCCGTCGCAGGCCACAGGTTCGAGGCGGAGGTCGACCGGCTTGGTCCCCTGATCGAGCGCCGCCGCGCCGTAGTCGCGCGCGACCGCACCGAGGCGTTGATCCACATCGCGACCGCGGCGGCCGCGCACTACCGGCGCGAGAAGCTGGAACGCGGGTTGCTCGACTATGACGATCTGATCGACAAGACGCTGGCGATGCTCGACCGCGTCTCCTCGGGCTGGGTGCATTACAAGCTCGACCGCGGCGTCGATCACGTGCTGATCGACGAGGCGCAGGACACCAGCCCGCGGCAATGGGACATCGTCGCGCATATCATCTCGGAGTTCACCTCCGGCGCCGGTGCGCGCGACGGCCTGGTGCGCACGGTGTTCGCGGTCGGCGACGAGAAGCAGTCGATCTTCTCGTTCCAGGGCGCCGCGCCGCGCGAATTCGACCTGCGGCGGCGTGAGCTGAAGCGGCGGTTCGAGGAGGCCGGGCTGAAATTCGATCCGGTGTCGTTCACCTATTCGTTCCGCTCGGGACCAGTGATCCTGCATTCGGTCGACCATGTGTTTCGCGAGCAGGAGATCTTCCGCAGCATTCATGCGGTCGAGAACGGCTATCCGATCCACAACGCGATGACTGACGCCGGCCCCAGCCTGATCGAGCTCTGGGATCTCGCCGTGGCCGATGACCGCCAGGACATCGAAGGCTGGCGCGCCCCGTTCGACGGCGTCTCGGTGACCAGCCCCGAAGTAAAACTCGCGCGGCGCATCCAGGCCGAGATCAAGCGCCTCGTCACCAGCGGCACCATGACCGGCAGCGAAGGCGGACGGCGGCCATTACGTTACGGCGACATGCTGATCCTGGTGCGGCGGCGCGGCAACGCCTTCGATGCGGTGATCCAGGCACTGAAGCACGCCAACATCCCGGTCGCCGGCGCCGACCGGCTGAAGCTGACCGAGCACATCGCGATCATCGACCTGATGAACCTCGCGGACGCGCTGCTGCTGCCCCAGGACGATCTCGCGCTCGCGGTGGCGCTGAAGAGCCCGCTGTTCGGCCTCGACGACGACGATCTGTTCAAGCTGGCGTATCAGCGCCGCGGCTCGCTGCGCGAGGCGCTGGCCGCACAGGCGCCGACCGATGAACGATTCGCGGCCGCGTTGCGCCGCCTCGAACAATGCGAGCGCCGCTTCACCGAGGAGACGCCGTTCGCGTTCTACGCCTGGCTGCTCGGCGGCGACGGCGGGCGCGCGCGCATCCTGCGCCGGCTCGGCCACGAGGCCAACGACGCGCTCGATGAGTTTCTCGAGCTCGCGCTGGGCTATGAGCGCAAGGCGCCGGCCTCGCTCCAGGGGTTCATCGCCTGGCTGCGCGCCGCCGACACCGAGGTGAAGCGCGACATGGAGATTTCGCGCGACGAGGTTCGCGTGATGACCGTGCACGGCGCCAAGGGCCTCGAGGCATCGGTGGTGTTCCTGGTCGACACCACGACCTCGCCGTCCGACACGCAGCGGCTGCGGCTGATCCATCTGCCGCAGGGCAATGCCGCGCCGAACGCGCCCGGCGTGGTGGTGTGGGCCGGCAAGAAGGCCGAGGATCCGCCCGGCGTCGCCGACGCGCGCAAGGCGATGCTCGGCGACACCGAGGACGAATATCGCCGCCTGCTCTATGTCGCGATGACGCGTGCGGCCGACCGGCTGATCGTCGGCGGCTGCATGCCCGGCAACATGAACACGGTGCGGAAATCCTCCTGGTACGATCTGATCACCAAGGGGCTCGCCAATTCCGGGCTCAAGCTCGAAGAGCTCGAGACGCCGGCCGGCAAGGTGATGCGCTATTCGCGGCCGGACGACGTCGCCGATCTCACCGGCGCCGCCGGTTCAACGGCAGCAGCGCCGATCGCGCTGCCGTCCTGGCTCCGTAGTGCGGCCGCACCTGAAACTTCCGCCGCGGGCGTGCTGCGCCCGTCCGATCCCGCCGATGGCGACAGCCACCCGATACGAACCGGCGAATCGGTGCTGCTGCGCGCCCGTGCCCTGCAACGCGGCACGCTGGTGCATCGCCTGCTGCAATCGCTGCCCGAAATCGCCACTGAGCGGCGGCGCACCGCCGCGCTCGGCTACCTCGCGCGCAATGCCGACGGCTGGAGCAACGAGGAGCAAGCCGCGTTCGCTGACCAGGTGCTGGACTTGATTGCCGATCCCCGTTTCGCCGCGGTGTTCGCGCCCGGCAGCCGCGCGGAGGTCTCGATCGTCGGACGGCTGGATCGGCCAGGCCAGCCGAAGGCGCTGGTCTCGGGCCAGATCGACCGGCTGGTGGTGACGCCAAACGACGTCCTGATCGTCGATTTCAAGACCAACCATGCTCCGCCGAAGACCGCGGCCGAGGCTCCCAAGGGCTATGTCCGGCAACTCGCGCTGTACCGGGCCGTGCTGGCGAAGCTTTATCCCCAGCTGCCCGTCCGGGCCGCGCTGCTTTGGACCGAAATGCCTGAAATCATGGAGATTTCCGCCCCCGCGCTGGACGCCGGGCTGGCATAAGTTCATGTCGGCGTGAGCGAGCTTGACCCGGCAAGGGGGCATTCATACGTTTGCCCCATGCTCCCGGGCGCGATTCTCAGCCGCCCTTTTGTCTCAACTGAACGAGGTACTCACATGGCCGTTGGCAAGGTTTCTGACGCCGATTTCGAAGCCGAAGTGCTCAAGGCGACCGGGCCGGTGGTCGTCGACTTCTGGGCCGAATGGTGCGGACCCTGCCGCATGATCGCGCCCGCTCTCGATGAGATTTCCGGCGCGATGGGCGACAAGGTCAAGATCGTGAAGCTCAACGTCGACGAGAGCCCGAAGACTGCGTCGAAGTACGGCGTGATGTCGATCCCGACCCTGATGATCTTCAAGGGCGGCGAGATGGCATCCCGTCAGGTCGGCGCCGCGCCGAAGGCCAAGCTGCAGCAATGGATCACCGCAGCAGTCTGATCCGTTTCGAATTAGCTGATTGGCGAAGCGGCCGGCGTCATGCCGGCCGTTTTGTTTGAGGAGCTACGTGCTCCCACCTCCCCTTGAAAAGGGGAGGTCGCTTTGCTCGCAGAGCAAAGCGGGTGGGGATCTGATCTCTCCACGAACAGCTGAGCCAGCGGCTGACCCCCATCCCGACCTTCCCCTTTCAGGGGGAAGGAGAAGGCGGGCTCGTAGCCCGGATGACGCGTAGCGCAATCCGGGACTCTGCATCCGCAATCGGCACTTTCCCGGATTTCGCTTCATCCGGGCTACGAGATACCGATTACCTGATCCATCCCGTCGCCAGTGCCGAGGCGAGCTCGGCCTGGCCGTGCTGCCGCGCCAGCGCTGCCATCGCGGCGTGGTCGTACGGGATGTGGCGGAAGGTGACGTCCCAGTCGCGCCCGACCTGTTCAAGAATCGCGTAGCGCGCATCGGGCGAACCGGCCTCCACCACATGCGGATGCGGCTTGCCGGCGCGATAGCCGGGCGAGCCGACGCTGCCGGGATTGACGATCAGCCGCCCATCGCGAAGCCGCACGGCTCGCGCGGTATGGGTGTGCGCGCACAGGATCAGCGATTGCGTCACGTCGGCTGCCCTCGCCTCGATCGATTCCAGCGTGGACATGCAGACTTCGCCGCCCGGCAGCACCGTGTCGAGCCAATAGGTTTCGTCATCCTGCGGCGTCGCATGGCAGAGGAAAACCTCGTCGCGATAGATCGCATTCGCCGGCAGCGTGCGCAGCCAGTCGAGATGCTGCGGCCCGAGCTGCGTATAGGTCGACCGCTCCCAGGAGCCCATTTTCTCGTGCGGGCGGTCGATCAGATAGCGGTCGTGATTGCCGAGCAGATGGACCGCATCGAGCGCCATCAGCATGTCGATGGTCGGCCGGGCGTCGAGCGGCCCGCTCACCATGTCGCCGAGGTCGACGATGTCGGAAATGCCGTGCGCACGGATGTCCGACAGCACGGCTTCAAGCGCGAGATGGTTGCCGTGGACGTCGGCGATCACAGCAAAACGCATGGTGTCTCGTCCTCCCACATGCGCACCGCATCCGGGACGCGGGACCACTTATGCAGGAGGCGTGCCGTTGGCCGCAAGCACCGGGCCCGCCAGGTACAGCGAGCCGGTGATCAGGATACGCGGCGGCACCTCGTAGGCCAGCGTGGCGAGCCGTTGCAACGCGGCGTCGACACCGGATGCGATCTCGACGCGCATGCCGAGCGCACGCGCGGCATCGGCGAGTTTGTCCGGCGCCATGCCGTTGTCGCGGCCGGGTACTGGGACCGCGATGATGTGGCGCGTCAGTCCGGCGAAATTGGCGAGGAAGGCATCGGCATCCTTGTTGGCCATCATGCCTGTGATCACGACCAGCGGCCGCGACACGCGCTCCTCGAGATCGCCGAGCGCTGCCGCCGCAACGCGGCCGCCCTCGGCATTGTGCCCGCCATCGAGCCAGACCTCGGAGCCCTGCGGCCCCTGGCAGACCAGGCTGCCTGAGACCAGCCGCTGCATCCGCGCCGGCCATTCCGCGTTGACAATGCCGGCCTCATAGGCCGCGATGTTGAGCTTGAACGTGTCGATCGCACGCAAGCTCGCAATCGCGAGGCCCGCATTGTCGAACTGGTGCCGGCCGAACAGTTTTGGCGCGGCGAGATCCATCAGTCCGCGCTCGTCCTGATAGACCAGCCGGCCGCGCTCGACGCCGACATGCCATTGCTGGCCGGCCGCATGCAGCGGCGCGCGCATGCGCCTCGCCTCCGCCTCGATCACGGCCATCGCATCCGGCGCCTGCTCGGCAGAGATCACCGGCACCTTGCGCTTGATGATCGCGGCCTTCTCGCCGGCGATCAAAGTCAGTGTATCGCCGAGGAATTCCATGTGATCCATGCTGACCGGCGCAATCACCGAGGCGAGCGGTGTCTCGACCACATTGGTGGAATCCAGCCGGCCGCCGAGGCCGACCTCGAGCAGCGTCACGTCGGCCGGATGCTTTGCGAACAGGCAGAATGCCACCGCCGTCTCCATCTCGAAGATGGTGATGGGATTGCCGGCATTGATGCGCTCGCAATGCTCGAACGTCGTGCGCAGCTCGTCGTCACCGACGAGCTTGCCGCCGCCCGTGGCACCCAGCCGGTAGCATTCGTTGAGCCGCACCAGATAGGGCGAGGTGAAGACGTGCACGCGCAGGCCGGCGGCTTCGAGGATCGCGCGCAGATAGGCGATGGTCGAGCCCTTGCCGTTGGTGCCGGCGACATGGATCACCGGCGGCAGCTTGCGCTCCGGATGATCGAGCCGCTCCATCAGGCCGCGCATGCGATCGAGGCTGAGATCGATGCGCTTCGGATGCAGCGCCGATATCCGCGCGATCAACGCCTCGAACGAGGGTTGCGATGGGGCGGCGCTTGCGGTCACGCGTGCGGCGCGGCCGGCACCGTCTCCGGGGCCGTGACGATCTGGGCCGGCTCGGTGACGGCGACCGTGGGCTTGGACGCGGTTTCAAGCGCCGGCGCCCTGGTCAGCAGGCGGCACAGCCGCGCCAGCGTGGCCTTCATCTCATGGCGATGCACGACCATGTCGACCATGCCGTGCTCGCGCAGATATTCGGCGCGCTGAAAACCTTCCGGCAGCTTCTCGCGGATGGTCTGCTCGATCACGCGCGCGCCGGCAAAGCCGATCAGCGCGCCGGGTTCGGCAATCTGGACGTCGCCGAGCATCGCATAAGAGGCTGTCACGCCGCCGGTGGTCGGATTGGTCAGCACCACGATATAGGGCTGCTTCGCCTCGCGCAGCATCTGCACGCCGACCGTGGTGCGCGGCATCTGCATCAGCGACAGGATGCCTTCCTGCATCCGTGCACCGCCGGACGCGGCGAACACGATGAAGGGCGACTTCTTCTCGACCGCGAGCTCGAGCCCGCGCACGATCGCCTCACCCGCGGCCATGCCGAGCGAGCCGCCCATGAAATCGAAATCCTGCACAGCGACCACGACGCCGGTGCCTTCGAGCTTGCCGTAGCCGACCTTGACCGCGTCGTTCAGGCCAGTCTTGGCCCGCGCATCCCTGATCTTGTCGACATATTTGCGCTCATCGCGGAATTTCAGCGGATCAGCCGTTACCTCAGGCAGCGCGACGTCGAACCAGGTCTCGTTGTCGAAGATCGACTTCAGCCGCGCCACCGCGCCCATGCGCATGTGGTAGTTCGAGCCGGGGATCACGAACTGGTTGGCCTCGACGTCCTTGTAGAACACGAGCTGCCCGGAATCCGGGCACTTGATCCAGAGGTTTTCCGGCGTCTCGCGCCGCAGGATGTTGCGGATCTTCGGCCGGACGACGTTGGTGAGCCAGTTCATGGTTCGCTCCGAAATGCGGGTCGGTCCCGCACCAGCTGGATATATGGCGGGCCGGGCGAACCCGGCAAGCCGCCGTCTGCGGCCTTGTTGCCGCAAAATGTGGCTTATTCAGCGGCCTGCTTGGCGCCTCGGACCCCCTGCGCCAGCGCGGACACCAGGTCCGCGACCGCGCTCACGGTCTTCGGCGTCGCGCGGCCCTCGGCATCGAGATTGGCGCGCACCACGTCGACGATCGCGGTGCCGACCACGGCGCCATTGGCGTTCTCGGCGATCGCGCGCGCCGTTTCCGGGGTGCGGATGCCGAAGCCGACACAGACCGGCAGCTTGGTATGCCGCTTGATGCGGGCGACGGCTTCCGCAACCGCGTTCGAATCGGCCGTCGCAGCGCCGGTGATGCCGGTGATCGAGACGTAATAGACAAAGCCCGAGGTGTTCGCGAGCACCGCCGGCAGACGCTTGTCGTCGGTGGTCGGCGTCGCGAGGCGAATGAAGTTCAGCCCGGCCTTCAACGCGGGGATGCAGAGCTCGGTATCTTCCTCCGGCGGCAGGTCGACGATGATCAGGCCGTCGACGCCCGCGGTCTTGGCATCGGCGAGGAAGCTCTCGACGCCGTAGATGTAGATCGGATTGTAGTAGCCCATCAGCACGATCGGCGTCGTGTTGTCGTCCTTGCGGAAGTCGCGGACCATCGCCAGCGTCTTGCGCAGCGTCATGCCGCCCTTGAGCGCGCGCAGGCCGGCGGCCTGGATCGACGGGCCATCGGCCATCGGATCGGTGAAGGGCATGCCGATCTCGATGACGTCGGCGCCGGCCTTCGGCAGCGCCTTGAGGATGTCGAGCGAGGTTTTTGCGTCGGGGTCGCCGGCCATCACGAAGGTGACGAAAGCGGAGCGGCCCTGCTGCTTCAGCTCGGCGAAACGTGCGTCGATACGGGTGCTCACTTCTTCCTCGCCTTCAAGATGTCGCCGACCTGCGGCACGTCCTTGTCGCCACGGCCCGAGAGGTTGACCACCATCAGGTGATCCTTCGGCCGCTGCGGCGCGAGTTCGGACAGTTTTGCGATGGCGTGCGCGGATTCCAGCGCGGGGATGATGCCCTCGAGCCGCGACAGCAGCTGGAACGCGGCCAACGCCTCCTCGTCGGTCGCCGAGAGATATTTCACGCGGCCGGTCTCGTGCAGCCAGGCGTGCTCCGGGCCGATGCCGGGATAATCGAGGCCGGCGGAGATCGAATGCGCTTCCTCGATCTGGCCGTCGGCGTCCATCAACAGATAAGTGCGGTTGCCGTGCAGCACGCCGGGACGCCCGCCGGCAAGCGAGGCGGCATGCAGCTGCGTCAGCCCGTGACCGGCCGCTTCGACACCGAAGATCTCGACCGAGGGATCGTCGAGGAACGGATGGAACAGGCCCATCGCATTGGAGCCGCCGCCGATGCAGGCGATCAGCGAGTCCGGCAGACGGCCCTCGGCCTCCTGCATCTGCGTGCGCGTCTCGTGGCCGATGATCGACTGGAAATCGCGCACCATCATCGGATAGGGGTGCGGGCCCGCCACCGTTCCGATGCAATAGAAGGTGTTGTGCACGTTGGTGACCCAGTCGCGCAGCGCGTCGTTCATCGCGTCCTTCAGCGTGCGCGCGCCCGACTGCACCGGGACGACCTTGGCACCCAGCATCTCCATGCGGATCACGTTCGGCTGCTGCCGCTCGACGTCGACCGCGCCCATATAGACCACGCATTCGAGCCCGAAGCGCGCGCACAGCGTCGCCGTCGCCACGCCGTGCTGGCCGGCGCCGGTCTCGGCGATGATGCGCTTCTTGCCCATGCGGCGCGCGACCATGATCTGGCCGAGCACGTTGTTGACCTTGTGCGAACCGGTGTGGTTGAGCTCCTCGCGCTTCAGATAGATCTTCGCGCCGCCGAGATGCTCGGTGAGCCGTTCGGCGAAATAGAGCGGCGAGGGCCGGCCGACATAGTCCTTCAGGTAGACGTTCATCTCGGCCTGGAACGCCGGATCGGCCTTGGCGTCGGCATAGGCCTTTTCGAGATCGAGGATCAGCGGCATCAGCGTTTCCGCGACGAAGCGTCCGCCGAAAATGCCGAAATGCCCGCGCTCGTCGGGGCCGCTGCGGAAGGAATTGGGCAGGTTTTGATTCATCGAACCATCAGTTCTTCTGGCCGCGTCGCGGCGCTGTTTCCACTCCCTCGCCCCGCGCTTGCGGGGCCGAGACGAGCATAGCTCGCTCTGAGAGGGTTGGGGTGAGGGGTTTCTCCACTCGCTCAATCATCATTGCGGCGCCCCTCACCCGCCCGCGCGTTGCGCGGCCGACCTCTCCCCGTGAACGGGGAGAGGTGAAGAAGGTTGGGTTGCGCGTGCGGCGCGGATGAAGGCGCGGATCAGCTCGGGATCCTTGACGCCCGGCGTGCGCTCGACGCCCGACGACACGTCGACCCCGCCGGCGCGGGTGACGCGGACAGCTTCGGCGACGTTCCCGGCGTTGAGCCCACCAGAGACCATGTAGGGCAGCGCGAGATCGAGATTTTCGAGCAGGCGCCAATCGAACGGCGCGCCGAGACCGCCCGGCCGCGTGGCATCCTTCGGCGCGCGGGCATCGAACAGGATGCGGTCGGCGACGCCGGCATAGCCCGGCAGCGGGGCGAGGTCGGCTGCGGTCTCGACCGGCAGCGCCTTCATCAGCGGCAGGCCGAATTTCTGCTTGATGTCGCGCAGCCGCGCGGTGGTTTCCTTGCCGTGCAATTGCAGGATATCCGGCCGCAGCGTCTCGACGATGTTTTCCAAGGTGGCGTCGTCGGCATCGACGGTCAGCGCGACCTTGACGGCGCGGCCCTTGGCGCGGCTGCCGAGCTCGCGCGCGGTCTCGAGGCTGATATGGCGCGGCGACGGGGGGAAGAACACGAACCCCACCATGTCCGCGCCGCCCTCAAGCGCGACGTCGAGCGTCTCGCGCGTGGACAGGCCGCAGATTTTGACGAGCAGGGGCATGGTCTCGAAACGGGTCTCAAAAACGGGTTTTCGGGCGTCCGGAACAGGGGGTAATCCCGGGTCCGACGGGCGGGTTCTACAACGTCGCGCCCAGCTTGTCTCGCCCATTGGGCCCGTAAAAGCCCAGCTGGGCCGGGGCCGAACGACGCTGCGCGTCGTCCCGGGAGGCGGTGGCCCTGAGGTCGGCGAGCTCGGCGCGGACGTGCCGGGCGTCGGCCTCATGCTGCCGGGCGGCGCGGCGCCAGCGCCCTTGCTTGAACCAGGTTCCAATGCCACCGGCGATCACGCCGAGAATGGCGGACGCGATGATGACGACGAACAGCGGCAGTGTGACCGCAACCGTCGGCGTCACAGAGTTGAAGGGATCAAACGACACCGTCACCCAGTGACGGTTGGCGACGGCAAAGATGATGAAGATCAGCCCGAGCGGAACGACGACCACTGCCGTGAAGAACTTTCGCATGACCATTTCTCGCAGCGATGGAGAAAGTGCGGGCCCATCGCCCGCAGCAACGACAACGCCGGGCGTCGCGCTAAGCGTCAGCCTTAAGCATCAGCCTTGGGCGCGTCGATCTTGGAGGCCCCCGCCTCAGCCTCGTCGCGGTTGAGGCGCTCGCGCATTTCCTTGCCGGTCTTGAAGAACGGCACGCTCTTCTGATCGACCGGCACATGCTCGCCGGTACGCGGATTGCGGCCGGCACGGGCCGGGCGATGCTTCACCGAGAAAGCGCCAAAACCGCGCAGCTCGACGCGGTCGCCACGCGCCAGCGCCGCGACGATTTCATCGAGAATCGCATTCACAATGTTCTCGACGTCCCGCTGGTAGAGGTGCGGGTTGTGCTCGGCGATACGCTGAACAAGTTCGGATTTGATCATCGAAAATGGGATCCGGGCTCTTGCGGAAACCCATTTCCGTGAAAATGCCGTGCACTGTCAAGACGCTAAATCGATTTAGGACGCCGTGAAATCGCGTGACAAATAGCCCAATTGGGGCATGCGGCGATTCCCGCTGAGCGGGAATACCCTGATCAGTACGCCTTTCGCTCTCGACTAGTCGGTTCCTCCGGGAGTCCACAGCGCCAGCATGCCGTCGAGCCCGAATCGGTCGACCGCCTGGGCCACGCCACCCTGCTCGATCCGTCGCGCGATGCCGCCAAGGCCAAACGCATCGAGCGTCATCGACGCTGCGGTGCGCAGGAAAGTCAGGTCGCTGAAGCGCGGATTGAGCTTGTAATTGCGCACCGGCAGGTCGCTTTTGACCTTCTTCTCCGCAACCAGCCAGGCGATCGCGGTCTTTTCATCCCCGAGCTGATCGATCAGCTTGAGATCGACCGCCTGCCGGCCAGTGAAGACGCGTCCATCCGCGACCTTCTCCAGCAAGGCGTCGTCCATGCCGCGCCGTTCCTTCACCAATCCACGGAACCATGCATAGGAATCCTTGACCAGGCCGTCGATCGCAGCGCGGGCCTCCGGGCTGGTCGGCTCGAAGCCGTTGGGCGCCGCCTTCAGCGGGGAAGATTTGATTTCCTCCATCTTCACGCCGACGGTCTTGAGCAATTCGGAAACGTTGGGGAACTGGAACAGCACGCCGATCGAGCCGACCAGCGAGGTCTGCTGGGCGACGATATGGTCGGAGGCGATCGCCGTGATGTAGCCGCCCGAGGCCGCCAATCCCTCGACCACGACGACGAGCGGCTTCTTCGCCTTCAGCTGCACCAGCGAGTCGTAAAGCTGCTCGGAGCCCGCGGTGGTGCCGCCGGGCGAATTGATGTGCACGACAACGGCCGCGTAGCTCGACTTGCCAAGCCGCTCCAGCGCCTCGACGCGCTCCTGGTCGCTGCGGATCAGTCCGTCGATATTGATCCGCGCGATCGCGTTCGACGTCGAGAAGGCGCCGCGTCCGCCGGCGGCGATCACGCCCACGCCGACGATGGCCGCGATTGCGATGACCGCAGCGGCGACGCGCCAGAACGTCAGCTTGCGCCTGATACGGCGGCGGTCGACGATCACGTCTGAATCCAGCGACATCCGATCTCTCCCGAAAATAGTCAGCGCGCAATCCGCGCGTTTTGCCGTCGCAGCGTCACTATCAGCTTAGCCAAATACATCAATTGCGACGCAATATGAAGAAAACAAGGCTCTAACCTCCCCTTGAAAGGGGAGGTCGCTTTGCTCGCAAGAGCAAAGCGGGTGGGGATCAACTCTCTCCGTATAGAGCGTCGCCTGTGGCTGACCCCCATCCCGACCTTCCCCCTTTCAGGGGGAAGGAGAAGATAGTTTCGCTCTGCGCCATCCTGGCCGCCACGGGCCACGAGCATGGGTTCAAACAAAAAGGGCCCCGGCTTGCGCCGGGGCCCGATTGTTCGCCTCAACGAGACGAATGCTTACTTTTCGGTGCCGCGGTTCTTCAGCGCCGTGCCGAGGATGTCGCCAAGCGTCGCTCCCGAATCGGAGGAGCCGTACTGCGCGATGGCTTCCTTCTCTTCGGCAACTTCCAGCGCCTTGATCGAGACCTGCACCTTGCGGGCCTTCTTGTCGAACTGGATGACGCGAGCATCGACCTTCTCGCCGACGGCGAAGCGTTCGGCGCGCTGGTCGTTGCGATCGCGGGCCAGCTCGGACCGCTTGATGAAGGTGGTGAACTCGGTGCCCGAAATCCGGACCTCGATGCCGCTCTCCTTCACTTCGAGCACTTCGCAGGTCACGACCGCGCCCTTCTTGACGTCGCCCGGCTCGGCGAAGGGGTCGCCCTCGAGCTGCTTGACGCCGAGCGAGATGCGCTCCTTCTCGACATCGACATCGAGCACCACGGCCTTGACCATGTCGCCCTTCTTGAAGTTGTCGATGACCTGCTCGCCCGGAAGCTTCCAGTCGAGGTCGGAGAGGTGGACCATGCCGTCGACATCGCCCTCGAGACCGAGGAACAGACCGAACTCGGTCTTGTTCTTGACCTCGCCCTCGACCACCGAACCGACCGGGAACTTCTCGACGAAGACTTCCCAGGGATTGCGCATGGTCTGCTTGAGACCGAGCGAGATGCGGCGCTTGACCGAATCCACTTCGAGCACCTGCACTTCGACTTCCTGCGAGGTCGAAACGATCTTGCCGGGGTGCATGTTCTTCTTGGTCCACGACATCTCGGAGACGTGGATCAGGCCTTCGATGCCCGGCTCGAGCTCGACGAACGCGCCGTAGTCGGTGATGTTGGTGACGCGACCGGTGAAGCGGGCACCCAGCGGGTACTTGGCTTCGATGCCCTGCCACGGATCATCCAGCAGCTGCTTCATGCCCAGCGAGATGCGGTGCGTCTCGTGGTTGATCTTGATGATCTTGACCTTCACGGTCTGGCCGATGGTCAGCACCTCGGTCGGGTGGTTGACGCGGCGCCAGGCGATATCGGTCACGTGGAGCAGGCCGTCGATGCCGCCGAGATCAACGAACGCACCGTAATCGGTGATGTTCTTGACCACGCCGTCGATCACCTGACCCTCTTCGAGGTTCTGCACCAGCTCCTGGCGCTGCTCGGCGCGGGTCTCTTCGAGAACCGTGCGGCGCGACACCACGATGTTGCCGCGGCGGCGGTCCATCTTGAGGATCTGGAACGGCTGCGAATTGTTCATCAGCGGCGCAACGTCGCGGATCGGACGAATGTCGACCTGCGAGCGCGGCAGGAAGGCCACCGCACCGTCGAGGTCGACCGTGAAGCCGCCCTTGACCTGGTTGAAGATGACGCCGTTGACCTTTTCGTTGTTCTGGAACGCCTTCTCGAGCTTGCCCCAGCTTTCCTCGCGGCGCGCCTTGTCGCGCGACAGCACGGCTTCGCCGAGCGCATTCTCGATCCGGTCGAGGAACACCTCGACTTCGTCGCCAACTTTCAGATCGCTTTCACGGCCGGGGCCGGCGAATTCGCGCAGCGCCACGCGGCCTTCGGTCTTCAGGCCGACGTCAATGACGGCCATGTCCTTCTCAATTGCAACCACCTTGCCCTTGATGACCGAGCTTTCCTGCAGATTGCCGCCGGCAAAGGATTCATCAAGCATCGCCGCGAAGTCGTCGCGGGTGGGGGTATAGGAAGACACAGTATTCGAAGCCATTTGTTCTCCAAATGCGGGATCTTGCCGGCCGTTCGGGTTGATGGGCGCACCGCGCGTGAAGTGTCAGGGTTCCGCAAACCCTGACGACCGCTCATTGCAGGAGGTGCAACAGCGGGCCGGCAGTAAAACTGCACGTTCGGTACGTTTGAATTGTCGGGAGCCTGAAACGAAAATATCGACTTCAAGACCTGGGAGCGGGCGTTCCTCCAGATGCGGCGAGGGCTCAAACCCGGCGCCGGCCCGCTCAGACACGGCCTCGACATCGTCGATGGCGCTCCGAACGGCGCTGATATAGCCCTGCAAGCCGTTTTCGGCAAGCAGGAAATGCCCCATTTTGCTGGGTTTTCGGGCCGAAAGGGCCCTCCGATGCCGGCGATTCTAGCGCCCGGCGCGCACCGCCTCGACGATGGCGATGGCGGCGCGGACCCCGGCCTCGATGTCGAGATTGGAATTGTCCAGCGTGTGGGCGTCCGCCGCCGGCCGCAACGGCGCAGCGGCCCGGTTCTTGTCCCGCTCGTCGCGCTTGAGGATGTCGGCCAGCACCGCCTCCTCGTCGGCGTCCTCGCCGCGGGCGCGGGCCTCCAGGGTGCGCCGCCGCGCCCGCACGCGGGGGTCGGCGACCACGAAGATCTTCACGTCGGCATCCGGGCAGATCACGGTGCCGATATCGCGCCCATCCAGCACCGCGCCGGGCGGATCGGCGGCGAACTGGCGCTGGAAGTTGACCAGCGCCTCGCGCACCTTGGGAAAGGCCGAGACGACAGATGCGCCCTCACCGACCTTCTGGGTCTTCAGGATCGGATTGCCGAACTTCTCGGGATCGAGCTCGAGCGCGACTGATACCGCGAGCGCCTCGTCGTTGAGGTCGGCGCCCTGCGCCATCATCGCATAGGCCACCGCACGGTAGATCACGCCGGTGTCGAGATGGCGGTAGCCGTAGTGGTGGGCGAGCCGCTTGCCGAGCGTGCCCTTGCCCGAGGCGGCGGGTCCGTCGATGGCAATGATCATGCGAAGTCAGCTCCGAGCGCGCGCATCATCGGTATGAAATCCGGGAAACTGGTGGCGATGAAGGCGGTGTCATCGATCTTCACCGGCCGATCCGACGCACAGCCCATCACCAGCGCCGACATCGCGATGCGATGATCCATATGGGTGGCGACAAGGCCGCCGCCTGGAACGTGGCCGCGGCCCTCGACGATCAGATCATCGCCGGAAACCTCGACCTTGACGCCGTTGACACGCAGCATGTCCGCGGTGGCTTCGAGACGGTCGGACTCCTTGACGCGCAGCTCCTGCAGGCCGCGCATGATCGTGGTGCCCTCGGCAAACGCAGCCGCAACCGCCAGCACCAGATATTCGTCGATCATCGACGGCGCGCGCTCCGGCGGCACCTCGACGCCCTTCAGCTTCGAGGCCCGCACCCGCAATTGCGCCATCGGCTCGCCGGCATCGCCGCGCACATCGCTCTCCTCGATCGAGGCGCCCATTTCGCGCAAGGTGGTGAACAGGCCGGTGCGCAGCGGATTGGTCATCACGTCGGAGAACACGACGTCGGACCCTCCGACGATCAGCGCCGCCACGATCGGGAACGACGCCGAGGACGGATCGGCGGGCACCACGACCTCGGCGCCGTGCAGCTCGGGCTCGCCGTTCAGCGAGATCCTGCGGCCGTGGCTGCCTTCCTTCTCCGTGGAGATCTCGGCGCCGAAATGCTTCAGCATCAGCTCGGTGTGGTCGCGGCTCGCCTCCTGCTCGATGACCGTGGTGATGCCGGGCGCGGACAGGCCCGCCAGCAGCACCGCGGACTTGATCTGGGCCGAGGCGACCGGGGTCTTGTAGACGATCGGCACCGGATAGCGGGCGCCATGCAGGGTGAGCGGCAGCCGGCCGCCCTCCCGGATGTCGCTGGTCCGGGCGCCCATCAGTTCCAGCGGGTCGAGAATCCGGCGCATCGGCCGCGTACGCAGCGAGGCGTCGCCGTCGAAAATGGCCGCGATCGGGCAGCCGGCCACCGCACCCATCACCAGCCGGCAGCCGGTGCCGGAATTGCCGAAATCGAGCGGGGCGGAGGGCTGGGCGAAGCCGCCGACGCCGACGCCCGAGACCGACCAGGTAAAGGGCGCCGTCCGCTCCACCTTGGCGCCCAACGCGCGCATGGATTTGGCGGTATTGAGGACGTCCTCGCCCTCCAGAAGGCCGGAAATGCGGGTTTCGCCGACCGAAAGGGCCCCGAGGATCAGGGCGCGGTGGGAAATCGATTTGTCGCCGGGAACGCGAACCTTGCCGGCCAGGGGGCCGCAGGCGCGTGATTCCAGCGGGGTCGGGGTGTCGGAATGAGCCAAGATTGTGTCCTCTCGCGCCGCGGCAGGTATCACATAGGCAACACCGCGTCACGCGCCCGTCACTTGCGCGCAAACCGCTATTGACAGCGGCTCCTCAACTAGCCAAGTGAAGCACCGTTTTTCAGCAAAATTCTGGGATGACCACGTTGGCCAAGTCCGAGCTCGGAACCAAGCGCATTTGCCCGACCACGGGCAAGAAGTTCTACGACCTCAACAAGAATCCGGTGATTTCGCCCTACACCGGCGAGGTCGTGCCGATCGCGCCCGTAGCCCCGCCGCGGGGCGGCCGTGGCGCCACCGTCAGTTCACCTGCGACCGCCGCCGAGATGCCCGAGGCGGCCGAGACCGAAGAGTTGGTCTCGCTCGAGGAGGCCGATGCCGAGGAGAACACCGGCAAGGTCAAGGCCGTGGTTCCCGAATCCGAGGACGATATCGAGGTCGATGAGACCATCGATGACGATGACGACGACGATTCGACCTTCATCGCCGACGAGGAAGAGGGCGATGAGGACGTGACCGATATTATTGGTGACGTCGGCGGCGACGAAGAGACTTGAGATCGGCGCCGATCTATGATCAACGGTGCTGCCGCGCGAGTCATCCAGGCCGCGCGGGCCGGGATCGATCCCCCAGGATCATCCCAACTGGATAAGGGGCCATAGCTCAGCTGGGAGAGCGCTTGCATGGCATGCAAGAGGTCGGCGGTTCGATCCCGCCTGGCTCCACCACGCTTCGCCCTTCGGGCTACGCGTGGCGCAGCCACGAGTTGCCTGAAGGGCGAAGCGTGGTGTCCGGCGTAGCCCGAAGGGCGAAGACGGACTGCCAAGGGTTCTACTCCCGTCCGGCTTCAGTGGATGCGAATGTGGTACGTCTACATCATCCGCAGCATCAACTTCCCTGACCAGGAATATGTTGGCGCCACCGAGGACCTGAAACGACGGATTCCCGAGCACAATACCGGCAAATCCGCGCACACCTCAAAATTCAAGCCTTGGCAACTCGTCTGGTACTGCGCCTTTCCCGACAAGTACAAAGCCCTGGCATTCGAGAAGTATCTTAAATCCCACTCCGGCCGCGCCTTCGCCAAGAAGCGCCTCTAGCAACCTCCAAGCTCGCTACTCCCCCAGCACCGCATTGAGCCGGTCGCGCAGCGCGACGATCTCATCCTTCATCGCCATCAACTCGCCAACCGTGCAGTCCGAGGCCGCGAGGATCGACTGCGGAACGGCCTTGGCCTTTTCACGCAGCGCGTGGCCCTGCGGCGTCAGCGCGATCAGCACGACCCGCTCGTCTTCGGTGCTGCGGGTCCGCTTGATCAGCTCCGCCGCCTCCAGCCGTTTCAGCAATGGTGTCAGCGTGCCGGAATCCAGGAACAGGCGCTCGCCGAGGTCTTTCACCGGCACGTCGTCGCGCTCCCACAGCGCCAGCATCACGAGATACTGCGGATAGGTCAGCCCGAGCCGGTCGAGCAGCGGCTTGTAGACGCGGTTGAAGGCGTGCGCGGTCGAATAGACCGCAAAGCAGATCTGGTTGTCGAGCCGCAGCGCCTGATCCGCCGCCGTCTGTTTCCTGACCATGATTCCCATCGAATCCATCTCGTTTCCGGGTCATTCTGGGCTCACAGGACCGCGGATTCAATTGCGAACAATTAAATGTGAGGCCGCATAATTTATATTGCGCACAATCTAATTGGATGCAATACATGGCTCGTCGAATTCAAGCTGAAGTCCAAACCCAAGGGAGACCACGATGTCTGTGAACGTGCTCTACAAGACCAGCGCCAAGGCAACCGGCGGCCGCGACGGCCATGCGGCAACGCTCGACGGCGCGCTCGACGTCAAGCTCACGACCCCGAAGGAGCTCGGTGGCGGCGGTGGTGCCGGCAACAATCCGGAACAGCTGTTCGCAGCCGGCTATGCCGCCTGCTTCATCGGCGCCATGAAGTTCGTGGCTTCCCAGGGCGGCCCCAAGGTTCCCGCCGACGCCTCCGTGACCTCGACGGTCGGCATCGGCCCGCGTTCGGAAGGCGGCTTCGGCCTCGCCGTCGATCTCGCCGTCTCGCTGCCCGGCCTTTCCCGCGCCGATGCCGAAGCGCTGGTCGAGAAGGCCCACCAGGTGTGCCCGTATTCCAACGCGACCCGCGGCAATGTCGACGTCAAGCTGAGCGTCGTCTAATTTACTCCTTGCCAATAGTCCGCCACGTGCCGCGTGGCGGACTATTGCATTTCAGGAGAGCATTGCATTGCGGATGCCAGTTCGCTTGGCGAACGCACGGGCCGCCTGCTGCATGGGCCTGCGCCGATGAGAGCATTGCTGCCTCGCCTGAAGACCGTTAGCTCTGGGACCCTCGTTTTCTGATCCCAACTGAGCGAAGGTTGTTTCCATGAATACCCCAGCGGCTACGGGCGCGATGACCGGACTGCGCGTGATCGATTTGACGCGCGTGCTCGGCGGCCCGTATTGCACTCAGATCCTTGCCGACCACGGCGCCGACGTGATCAAGGTCGAGCCGCCCGCCGGCGACGAGGTGCGCGACTGGGGACCTCCCTTCCATGAGGAGGACGCGGCCTATTTCGTCGGCATCAACCGCAACAAGCGCTCGATCGGCCTCGACCTCGCCTCCGAGGGTGGACGCGCAGTGCTGATGAAGATGCTCGAAACCGCCGACGTGCTGATCGAGAACTTCAAGCCGGGCACGCTCGACAAATGGGGCATCGGCAATGACGTGCTGCGCGCGAAATTTCCGCGCCTCGTGCATTGCCGGATCTCCGGCTTCGGCGCCGACGGCCCGCGCGGCGGCAATCCCGGCTATGACGCGATCATCCAGGCGATGACCGGCATGATCGCGGCGACCGGCTCGCCGGAGAGCGGCCCGATGCGCATCGGCGTGCCGCTGGTCGACATCACGACCGGGCTCTATGCGGCGATCGGCATCCTGATGGCGCTGTCGGAGCGGCAGCGCTCCGGGCTCGGCCAGTTCATCGAGACCACGCTGTACGAGACCGGGCTTGCGATCATGCATCCGCACACCGCGAACTATTTCATGCATGGCAAGCCGCCGTCGCTCACCGGCAACGAGCACCCCAACCTCGTGCCCTACGCGATCTTCCCGACCAAGACCGACAACATCTTCATCGGCGTCGGCAATGACGGCACCTTCCGCAAGCTCGCCAAGGAGATCGGCAAGCCCGAGCTCGGCACCGACCCGCGCTTTGCCCGCAACAAGGACCGCATCGCCAACCGCGATGCGCTCCGGGCCGAGCTTGCCGCGGTGTTCAGCCAGCACGAGGCCGAGCCGCTGTGCAACCGGCTGCTCGCCGCCGGCCTGCCAGCGGGCCCGGTACAGAAGATCGACCAGGCGCTGACCAACCCGCACACGATCCATCGCGGCGATGTCATCGAGAAGGATTGGTACAAGGGCGTCGCCTCGCCGATCCGCCTCGAACGCACCAAGCCGAGCCTGCGCCGCACGCCACCGAAGTTCAGCCAGCACGCTGCGGAAGTACTCGGTGAGTTCGGCTACTCCAAGGACGAGATCAACGGCCTGGTCGACAAGGGCGTGGTCTGCGGTCCCCAGCGCAAGCGCTGACGCGTCAGGAGATCACGTCGAATAGCGACCGCGATGGCGGTGCACTCCCTCGCCCCGTTCTTACGGGGAGAGGGTTGGGGTGAGGGGCTGTCTCCGCGTATACGACAGTAGCGGCGTCTGCGGAGAATCCCCCTCACCCGGAACGCATCTAACGATGCGTCATAGCCGAAGCTCCGCTTCGGCGTTCTTGAGAACGGCCGCCCAAGGCGGCCTACGCCTCTCTCCCCGCGCGCGGGGCGAGGTGATGCGGAGTCTGTGTCTTCGAGAACCGTCGGCCCCTGCGGTGCAACGTCGCGTCCGGCGTTGCACCGCACGCACGTGGGCTGCAATCTCCGCCTTTTTTAGCGCTTCCCTTTGCTTCGGCTTCCCCCGTACCATGGCTTTCGTTTATACGGTCATTTGAACGTCATCCGGCGCTGATAACGCGCCCAACGAAAGATGGTGTTCCAACCGGAGGGGCTTTTGATGATTTTCAGACGACTCGGCGCTGCTGCGGCAGCCGCTGCCACGCTTGTATTCGCGTCGCCTGCATTTGCGGTGACGGAGATTCAGTGGTGGCACGCGATGACCGGCGCCAACAACGACGTCATCGTCAAGCTGGCCAACGACTTCAATGCCTCGCAGTCCGACTACAAGGTGATCCCGACCTACAAGGGCGGCTACGCCGACACCATGAACGCCGGCATCGCCGCATTCCGCGCCGGCAACGCCCCGCACATCATGCAGGTTTTCGAGGTCGGCACCGCGACGATGATGGCCGCCACCGGCGCCGTCAAACCGGTCTACAAGCTGATGGCCGACGCCGGCGAGAAGTTCGATCCGAGCGTCTATCTGCCCGCGATCACCGGCTACTACTCGACATCGAAGGGCGAGATGCTGTCGTTCCCCTTCAACTCGTCGTCGACCGTGATGTGGGTCAATCTCGATGCGCTGAAGAAGGCCAACATCGCGGAGATCCCGAAGACCTGGCCGCAAGTGTTCGAGGACGCCAAGAAACTGAAGGCGGCCGGCTACACCACCTGCGGCTTCTCCGGCTCGTGGGTCACCTGGGTCAATCTCGAGCAGCTCTCGGCCTGGCACAACGTGCCGCTCGCGAGCAAAGCCAACGGCCTCGACGGCTTCGACACCGTGCTCGAATTCAACGGCCCGCTGCAGGTCAAGCATCTCGAGAATCTGGTCGAGCTGCAGAAGGACAAGACCTACGACTACGCCGGCCGCACCAACACCGGTGAAGGCCGCTTCACCGCGGGCGAGTGTCCGATCTACCTGACCTCGTCGGCCTTCTTCGGCAACGTCAAGGCGCAGGCCAAGTTCAACTTCACCGCTGCGCCGATGCCCTATTATCCCGATGCCAAGGGCGCACCGCAGAACTCGATCATCGGCGGCGCCTCGCTCTGGGTGATGGGCGGCAAGTCGGCCGAGGAATACAAGGGCGTGGCCAAGTTCCTGACCTTCCTCTCGGACACCGACCGCCAGATCTGGATCCACAAGGCCTCGGGCTATCTGCCGATCACCAAGGCAGCCTACGCCAAGGCCAAGGAAGAGGGCTTCTACAAGGACCAGCCCTATCTCGAGACCCCGCTGCTCGAACTCACCAACAAGGAGCCGACCGAGAATTCTCGCGGTCTGCGCCTTGGCAACATGGTGCAGCTCCGCGACATGTGGTCGGAGGAGATCGAGCAGGCGCTGGCCGGCAAGAAGACCGCCAAGCAGGCGCTGGACTCGGCCGTCGAGCGCGGCAACCAGATGCTGCGGCAGTTTGAAAAGACCGCCGTCCACTGACATGATGCGCTAAAGCGCGATGAAGATCGGGTTGAATCGTCACCGCGCCTTAGCTTCTTGTTTGAGCATGATCTTTTCGGAAAACCGCTTCGCACTTTTCCGGATCATGCTTTAGGCACCCGGCAGGCCGCAAACGCGCGGCCTGCCAATTCTTATGAGATCATGCAAAAGCAATCGGTTTTCCAATCAAAGTTGTTGCCTTACGCGCTGGTTGCCCCGCAACTCGCGATCGTCCTGATCTTTTTCTATTGGCCGGCCGCGCAGGCGGTGATTCAATCCTTCCTGCTGCAGGATGCCTTCGGCCTTTCGACCACCTTCGTGTGGTTCGAGAACTATCTCGAACTGTTCAAGGACCCGGCCTATTTCGCGGCAATCGTCCGAACCTTCGCGTTCTCGTTCGCGATCGCGGTCTCCTCGCTGTCGTTCGCGCTGCTGCTCGCGGTGATGGCCGACAAGCCGCTGCGCGGCTCGACGCTCTACCGCACGCTGCTGATCTGGCCGTATGCCGTCGCCCCACCGGTGGTCGGCGTGCTCTGGGTGTTCATGCTGCACCCCTCGCTCGGCGTGCTGTCGCGCTATCTGCGCGCCATGGGCGTTGACTGGAATCCGCTGCTCGACGGCGACCAGGCCGCCGCCCTGATCATCCTCGCCGCGGCCTGGAAGCAGATCTCCTACAATTTCCTGTTCTTTCTCGCCGGGCTGCAGAGCATCCCGAAGAGCGTGATCGAGGCCGCCGCGATCGACGGCGCCCGCCCGATGCGGCGGTTCTGGACCGTGATCTTCCCGCTGCTGTCGCCGACCATCTTCTTCCTCTTGGTCATCAACATCGTCTACGCCTTCTTCGACACCTTCGGCATCATCGACACGATGACCCGCGGCGGCCCCGGCAAGGCGACCGAAACGCTGGTCTACAAGGTCTATACGGACGGCCTGCTCGGCGGCAATCTCGGCTCCTCCGCGGCACAGTCGGTCATCCTGATGGTCATCGTCGTCGTGCTGACGGGAATCCAGTTCCGCTTCGTCGAACGCAAGGTGACCTACTGATGGTCGAGGAGGAAGGCTTCCAGCGCTATCTGGCTCACGCCATCCTGTGGATCGGGATCGCGATCGTCGCCTTCCCGGTCTATCTGGCGATCGTCGCCTCGACCCAGGACAACGCCGTCATCGCCAACGGCCAGATGTCGCTGTTGCCCGGCGGCCATTTCCTCGAGACCTACTACCAGACGCTGTTTGTCGGCACGAGCGGCTCGACCCGCGAGCCGGTGCTCAACATGATGCTGAACTCGCTGATCATGGCGCTCTTGATCGCGATCGGCAAAATCGCGATCTCGATCATCTCGGCCTACGCGATCGTCTATTTCCGATTTCCGTTCCGGATGGCGATCTTCTGGATCATCTTCATCACATTGATGCTGCCGGTCGAGGTGCGCATCTATCCGACCTACAAGATCGTCGCCGACCTGCATCTGCTCGACAGCTATGCCGGCCTGTCGCTGCCGCTGATCGCCTCGGCCACCGCGACGCTGCTGTTCCGGCAGTTCTTCATGACCGTGCCGGATGAGTTGCTGGAGGCCTCGCGCATCGACGGTGCGGGCCCGTTCCGCTTCTTCTGGGATACGCTGCTGCCGCTGTCGCGCACCAACATGGCCGCGCTGTTCGTGATCCTCTTCATCCTCGGCTGGAATCAGTATCTCTGGCCGCTTTTGATCACCACGCGCGACGACATGCAGACCATCCAGGTCGGCATCCGCAAGATGATCACCACGACGGATGCGCTGACCGAATGGCCTGTGGTGATGGCGACCGCGCTGCTCGCGATGCTGCCGCCGGTGTTCGTCGTCGTCGTGATGCAGAAACTGTTCGTGCGCGGATTGGTGGAGACGGAAAAGTAATGGCTAACGTCACGCTGCGCAGCGTCCGCAAGACCTATCCCGGCGGCTTCGAGGCCATCAAGGGCGTCGATGTCGACGTCGGCGACGGCCAGTTCTGCGTGCTGGTCGGCCCAAGCGGCTGCGGCAAGTCCACGCTGCTCCGCATGGTCGCGGGGCTCGAGACCATCACCGGCGGCGAGATCGACATCGGCG
This sequence comes from Bradyrhizobium sp. USDA 4341, assembly GCF_054063755.1. Lineage (NCBI taxonomy): Bacteria > Pseudomonadati > Pseudomonadota > Alphaproteobacteria > Hyphomicrobiales > Nitrobacteraceae > Bradyrhizobium > Bradyrhizobium sp. USDA 4341. The sequence continues at coordinate 5,291,908 of NZ_JBSSGO010000002.1, forward strand.
GCCGCATCGTCAACCAGATCGAGCCTGCCGATCGCGACATCGCGATGGTGTTCCAGAACTACGCGCTCTATCCGCATATGAGCGTCTACAACAACATGGCCTACGGCCTGCGCAACCGCGGCATGGCCGAAGCCGAGGTCAAGACCCGCGTCGAGGAAGCCGCGCGCGTGCTCGAGCTCTCGCCGATGCTGGAGCGCAAGCCGCGGCAGCTCTCCGGCGGCCAGCGCCAGCGCGTCGCGATGGGCCGTGCCATCGTGCGCCAGCCGAAAGTCTTCCTGTTCGACGAGCCGCTGTCGAACCTCGACGCCAAGCTGCGCATCGCGATGCGGGTCGAGATCCGCAAGCTGCAGCGCCGGCTCAACACCACCTCGATCTACGTCACCCACGACCAGCTCGAGGCGATGACGCTCGCCGACATCCTCGTGGTCATGAATGGCGGCCAGGTCGAGCAGATCGGCAATCCCCTCGAAATCTATCAGAAGCCGGCGACCACCTTCGTCGCCTCCTTCATCGGCGCCCCGCCGATGAACCTGATGCCGCTGCGCTCGGACGAGCTGACGTCCCAGATCGCGGGCGCCGACGGCGCCGGCATCGTCGGCATCCGGCCGGAGGATTTCGTGGTCACGGGCGAGACCGCATCCGGCGGCGTCGCGCTCGGCCTGACGGTCGAGGCGATCGAGCATGTCGGCGCCGAGACCTTCGTCTACGGCAGCCGCCAGCGCGAGGAACGGGCCATCGCCGCCAATCCGGGCGAGCTGCCGCCCGGCGAAGTGATCGTCCGGATTCCCGGCGCCACTGGGCCTGCGATCGGCGAGCAGATCCGGGCGGTCGCGCCGCGCGACAAACTGCATCTTTTTACCGCTGACGGCCGCAAGCGCGTCGGCCCGTAACCGATCGGGAGCGCTTGGGGGCCATGCTGGCGCGTTTTCGAGCGAAGCGGACACCGGTTCGCGTGAAGAAAACGCGCCTAAGACAAAGAGTGGAGCATATCGGTCCTGATTTGATCAGAACCGATATGCGCCAGGCGGCATTTACGCTGGTTTCAGAGGCGCTTGAACGCTATCCAGATCGCTCCCATATTGGCTGGTGACCGACGGGCAAGCGGCCCGCCGGTTGCATGGGGTGCCGCAAGGGCCCCTCAAAGTCGCTTCGAGAGGACTTTGTAATGTCTCGTGTTCCATCGTTGTCCAGTCCGTTCCTTCTGGGATTCGACGAGATCGAGCGTGCGCTCGACCGCGTCGTGAAGGGCGCTGACGGCTATCCTCCGTACAATATCGAGCGGTGCGACCGTACCAACGGGCAGCCCGAGCGGTTGCGCATCACGTTGGCGGTGGCGGGCTTCACCCGCGACCAACTCGATGTAACTATTGAGGAAAATCAGCTCGTCATCCGCGGCCGCCAGCAGGACGACAAGGCTCGGCAATACATCCATCGCGGCATCGCCGCGCGCCACTTCCAGCGCACCTTCGTGCTGGCGGAGGGGATGCAGGTGCTGGGCGCGGATCTGAAGAACGGGTTGTTGTCGATCGACCTGGCCAGGCCAGAACCTGAACGGGTCGTTAAGACAATCGCTATCAATGAACACGAATAATAGAAACAACGAGCGGACTCGACCGCTTATCTGACTGAGGAGTCGAGACCATGAGTGAAGCCAATATCATCTACCAGTCCGAGAGCGTCACGCCGGAAGCGCTGGCCCATCTGGGCGAGGGCCATATCGCCTATGTGAAGCAGGTCCGTTCCGAGGACGTGCCGGATCTCTTTCCGCAGGCGCCGAAGATCGCGCCGGGGCTCAAGCTGTTCGCACTGCATGCCGCCGACGGCACGCCGATCATGCTGACCGACAGCCGCGAAGCCGCGATCGCGAACGCCTGGAGCAACGAGCTGCAGGCCGTCAGCGTACACTGACGCAGATCTACTGACGGCCCGCTGAATTCAGCATCCGCGAGTTCAATGCGCGGGCTCGCCTCGACACCGATCGAGGCGGCCCGCGCATTTTTTATGACGACGCCGCCCGGATCAATCGATCAGGGCCTGTCGTGCTCCTCTGAAATGTCCTTGTTGGTGTAGTCGGGCATCATCGCGGTCGCGACAATGCTGACCACCGCGCAGAACAGAATGTAGAGCGCGATCACGTAGCCGGAGCCGGTGGCGGCCAGCAGCGCGGTGGCGATCAACGGTGCCGGTCCGCCTGATATGACCGAGGAGAGCTGGTAGCCGATCGAGCAGCCGCTGTAGCGCAGCCGCGGCGTGAAGCATTCAGCGATCAGCGCCGCTTGCGGACCATACATCAGGTCGTGCGGCACGAATGACAGCACGATGGCGATGAAGATCAGCGCCGGCGCTGCGGTGTTCAGCAGGCCGAAATAGGCGAAGCCGAACAGCCCGGTCAGGACCGAGCCGATCAGATACATCCGCTTGCGCCCGATGCGATCCGACAGGTGCCCGGCCAGCGGGATAGTGACGAGCGAGACGAGACCGGCACAGATCAGGCAGATCAGCAGGAAGTCGCGGTCTTGGTGGATGACCTGGGTGCCGTAGGCGAACACAAAGGCGAGATAGATGTAGGCCGGCGCCTGTTCGGCCATCCGCGCCAGCGCCGCGAGGATGATCGATCGCGGCTGACGCTTGATCACCTCGAGGACCGGGACCCGCGCGACACGATTCTCGGCCACGATCCGCCGGAACGTCGGCGTCTCCATGATGCCGAGCCGGATGTAGAGCCCGATCGCGATCATCACGAGGCTGAGCAGGAACGGAATGCGCCAGCCCCAGACCAGGAACTGGTCGCCGGAGATTCGGCTGAACACCAGCACCGCGATATTTGCCAGCAGCAACCCGGCGGGACCGCCGAGCTGCGGCCACGAGGTGATGAAGCCGCGATGCCGGTTGGTCCGCGCCCACTCCATCGAGAGCAGCACCGAGCCACCCCACTCGCCGCCGACGCCGATACCCTGGATGAAACGGATCACGGTCAGGATGACGGCACCCCAGATGCCGATCTGGTCATAAGTGGGGACGAGGCCGACCGCCGCGGTGGCGATGCCGGTCAACAGCAGCGTGGCGATCAGCGTCGCCTTGCGGCCGATGCGATCGCCAAAGTGGCCGAAGATCGCGGCACCGATCGGCCGCGCGATGAAGCCCACCGTGTAGATGGCGAATGCCTCCAGCACGCCGACCAAAGGATCGGACTTGGGAAAGAACAGCTTGCCGAAGACCAGGCCGGTCACCGTGCTGTAGAGCAGAAAGTCGTACCATTCGATGGTGGTGCCTACCGTGCTGGCAATCAATGCGCGACGCAATTGCGCATGATGCTCGGCTTCCGGGAGCGGGGCGACTGCAATGTGCAATGTCGTCATCGTACATCTCCCTGGCCCGACATGTTCGGGCCATCTGGAATGCGTTTCATCCACCGTCCACGGCAGTGGAAGGCGGTATCGATGCCCGGTTATTTGTTTGGTTGGGGCAGGGCCGCAAATGTGCGGGGCGTGCCCATGCAGGCCTTAAGGAAGCCGGTCCTGGATCGCGCGCGGCCTAACCGACGCCATCGCAGGAGTACGACATCCCTCATGACACGGTCTTGCAATCCGAAATCTAGTCCTTCGGTCCGCCCGGTAAATTCGACCTTGGTCTGTGGGAATGCTCGTCGACCACTGCTGCAGCGCGGTGGCGGTCCACGCCTTTACGGCGATGCGGTCGATGTGGCGAGCATCGGCCCCATGCAGTGCTGCACTTCGCCGGGCACATTGTAGGTGCGCATGATCGCGCGGCTGTCGCGCATGCCGCAAGCTTCCCGCTGCACCACGAACATCCAGAGCGCGTGGCCGGCTTCCTGCACCAGAATGCGTCGTGCCTGTTGCGCGGATGCCGGTGCTTCAGCGCGCGGATGGGCGGCATCGAACTCGCGCAGCCTGGCGAGAGCCTGCTCAAGCGCGCGGCCCATGCGTCCGAGCGCGGAGGCCTTTTCCTCGGCGAGCTCGTAAGCGAGAACGTCGATGGGAGTGCGATGGAAGCGAAAGTCGAGGGACATCGGTTATCCCATGGGGTCGCATGCACGACGATGACCCCTGAGTCTTCTGGCGCGATGGGACGGTTGTCAATAGGCGCTCACGCCGGTGCTTCGGGCCGCGGACCATGGCAGCGGCCCCATTTCGCTCCGCGCCATTCCATGCTGTAATTCGTTCCCGTGACCAACGGTCCGCGCAGTCCTGAGCCTCGGAGAAGGCAACGCGATAATGAGGAATTTCCAGCAAGAGATTATCCGCCGCCAAATCGATTGAGGGAGATACGACCATGCGGAAGAGCTCGCTGATCAATCTCGTTGCTTCGGTGTCGATTTCCATCCTCGCGACCGGTGTCGCGATTTCCGCGCAGGACAAATACAGTCTGCAAGTGCCTGGTGGGCTCGCATTCTCCGAGTTCACGGGATACGAGGACTGGTCGGTGATCGCGATCAGCGAGAACGAAGGCGTCATCGCCGTGATCCTGGGCAATCCGGCGATGATCGGCGCCTACCGCGAGGGCGTGCCCGGGAATGGCAAGCCGTTCCCGGACGGCGCCAGGATGGCGAAGATTCATTGGATCCCGAAAAAGCAGGAAGCGTATCCCGGTCAGCCGACGGTGCCGGGCGCCCAACACGACGTCGACTTCATGCTCAAGGACAGCAAGCGGTTTGCGGATAGCGGCGGATGGGGATACGGCGCGTTCGAGTATGATGCGGCCTCGGACGTATTCAGGGCCGCCACCACGGCGGACAATCCGCCACAGGAGAACGACGCGAAGTGCGGCTATGCCTGCCACACCGTGGTGCAAAACCGCGATTACGTTTTCACCGAATACGGCAAGAGGTGAACGCCGATCGCGCGAGCTGGCGCTCCGTTGGCCGCGCGCGGTTTTTGGGCTTTAGTCCCTTGCTGAAACGGAGTCCTCCGCGCTGATGGCGCGGTCCAGGGCTTCGACCAACGCCTGAACCTCGACGAACTTGCTGCGTGCCCGCTCCGCCTTGTCACGATCGAACGGAGCGGCCAGCACTTTCGCATGTGTGTCCCTTTCGTCGATCATCCGATCGCGGGCCTTCTTCAGTGTGTCAAGTCGCTCGCTCATCTGGGTCCTCCCGTACATACCTGCTCACTCGCAACCAGGAACTCAGCCGAAATTGGCCGGAAGCTCACCCTTCCGAAAGAAGACCATGGGCTCATCATCATAGTCGCCCATTTCGGGGTCGCCGGTGGACGAGAATGCAACGACGGCGAGCTTGCTCAACGCCAGGCGCTCTGCCGTTCGCAGCGCGCCATTTGCCGTCTTGCAGACGATTGGAGAGTCGGGCTTCAGATGCCCACCCTTGCCGGCGTTGAATGCCTGCACGACGTAGGTCGTTTCGCGGGCCATGAAGCCTCCTTGTGCTGCCAAGAGACGCGGTTGACGCCAGCGGCTGCGAACGCCGCACGCAGCGTTTATCGTCACAACGGGCGCGGAAATCTTGATCGCGCCGAAGCTGGAAGCGTGTCGCATATGGCGAAACGATCGATCGCCCTCGCTGTCTCCCGCTCCCGTGCGCGCGTGGTCGCAGATCTCAGCAGCCGCGACAGATGTTCTTCAGCTTCGCCGCAACGCGGGCATCTTCCGCGATCAACGGGTCCTTGTATTCGGATCGTGGCACGTTGCTATCGATGGCCGGAGGCTTCTTGACCGTCGGAGGGAACGCGGCATCGTAGCAGGCGAGACGACCGACCGTGCCTTCGATCTTGTGGCAGGCCGGTTCTGCGGCGAGCGCACCTTGTGCAATCAGGCCGGCCGCAACCGCGGCAAATAGCAGCGTTTTCATACAGGTGCCTTTCCGGGCGATCATCACACTGAGCATTTCATGATTTTGGTTGTGCGCCGGCTGCGCGCCTGCGCGTTGCCGGCCACATCAAGCGTCGGCCTGGCGTGGCCAAACGCCGGCACTGACGAATTCATCGTTGAGGCGCCTTATCCATGCAAGACGGCGGCAGCGGCCACCAAGAGCAGAAGAAACAGGGGAACGATCACCGGCGGCACGATCCAATCGGCCAGACGAAATCCAGACACGTATGCTCCTCATCTGTTGGCGGGAGCCCTACGTTACCCTCAGTCACCGGTGGATGCCGTGGATGGGCGGTGATGACGCGACTCTACGCTCAAAGCCGGCGAATAGCGAGCGTTTAAACCCGATGCGGCAACAGCGTCAGGTCCACAGCGTCACCATCAAGCGCCGACCTAGCTGCCTGAACGCTCCGTCAAGCGCGCGCGGATATCCGGCTTCAGCACCTTGCCGACCTTGGAACGCGGCAGATCGTCCCAGACCTCGATCTGCTTCGGCGTCTTGATGCTGCCGACCTGCTGCTTGACGAACGCGGCCAGCGCCGTCGCATCGACGGTCTGGCCGGCGCGCGGCTGCACCACCGCGACGATGCGCTCGCCCCATTTGTCGTCGGGGAGCCCGATGACAGCGCAATCCTGCACCGCCTCGTGGGCGCGCAAAGCGTTCTCGACCTCGATCGAGTAGACGTTGAAGCCGCCGGTGATGATCATGTCCTTGGCGCGGTCGACGATGTAGAGGTAGCCGTCGCCGTCGATGTAGCCGATATCGCCGGTGTGGTGCCAGCCATGCGCCGAGGCCTCACGCGTGGCCTCCGGGTTCTTGTAGTAGCCTTCCATGACAAGCGAACCGCGCACCACGATCTCGCCGCGCGATCCCGCGGGCAACAGCTTGCCGTCGCTATCCATGATGCCGGCCTGCACCAGCGGACCGATCCGCCCGGCGGAGGCGAGGCGCTCCATTGCGATGGTGCCGTCTGCATTGTAGTGATCCGCGGGCGCCATCATCGAGATCATCATCGGCGCCTCGGTCTGGCCGAACAGCTGCGCCATCGGCCCGATCCGCTTCAGGGCCTCGGCGAGCCGCGTCGCCGAGATCGGTGCCGCGCCATACCAGAAGCATTGCAGCGAGCTGAGATCGGCTGCATCGAGCCCGGGATGGTCGAGCAGCATGTAGATCACGGTCGGCGGCAGGAACGTATGCGTGACGCGGTAGCGTTCGATTAGCGCCAGGTACTCGCCGATGTCAGGGTGTTGCATGATCACGACGCGGCCGCCCAGCGTCATGATCGGGAAACAAAGCACCCCGGCGGCATGCGTCAGCGGCGCCAGCGCCAGATAGATCGGACGGCCCTTGAACGGGTAGCCCATCAGGGTCAGCGCCGTCATCGCCTCGATGTTGCGGCCGGAGAGCATCACACCCTTCGGCTTGCCGGTGGTGCCGCCGGTGCCCGGGATCATCGCGAGATCGTCGATCGTCCCGCGCTGATAGACATCATCGGCGAGCCCGCTGAGCCAGCGGTCGAACGATGGCGCAAACGGCAGCTCGGTATCAAGGCAGACCAGCGCGCGCAGCTTGGGCAGATCCTGCCTGACGGCTTCGACCATCGGCGCGAAGCTCGAATGAAACAGCAGCAGGCTGCAATCGAACTGGTCGAGGATGAACTTGTTCTCGGTCGCCTCGTTGCGCGGATTGATCGGACACCACACCGCTGCGGCGCGCGAGATGCCGAACACGCAGGCGAACGCGAGCGGATCGTTGCCGGACAGGATCGCGACCTTCTCGCCGGGCGCGATGCCCGACCGCTCGAGCCCGCGCGCGATCCGGTAGCTCAGCCGCTGCACCTCGCCATAGCTGAGGTCGCGGCCGTCCATGGTGAGGCACGGCGCGTCGGCGCCGAGCGAGGCACCCTTGTCGAGATAATCGATGAAGCGCATGGCAGGTCTCGCGCAAGAGGCGGCGTTTTCGAGCAGATTGGATACCGATCCGCTTGACGAAAACGCTTCAGGGAAGGGAGTGTTGAGCCCCGATCCAATCGGGGCTCAAGCTCAATCGTGCACGGTCAGGACCGGCTTGCCGACCAGGGCGAAGCTGCGCAATTGCCCGAGCAGTTCGTGATGGCCGAACGCCTGGCAGGCGGAGGCGAAGCCCACGCGCTTGGGCCGCTGTTGCAGCAGGTACGCCGCGGCAAAGGCCTGCAGCATGCCGGTCTGCTTGTAGTTGCTGTTGCCGTAGATGACGCAGTGCGCGCGCCCCAGCGGGCCGGAGGCGTACACCGAATCCAACGACTTGTTGACGCGCGGGTTCTCGCGCGGCGGCATGGTGTTCATCACGCCGGCAGCAGTCTGCGCCAGCGCGGCGTAGCGCTCGTCGGGCTTCATGTCCTTGGTCGCCTCCAGCGCGGCGGCAACGATCTGCGGCACGCCCAGCATCAGCGCGCGGTTGAACACGCCGCCCAGCACCTTCACGTTGGCCACGCGCGGATCGCGCTTGAACCACACCGGGTGCGAGGTGCCGCCCCAGGGCAGTGCCAGCGCCAGCTCGTGCTGGCCGGGGATGGCGAGGTTGTAGAGGCCGGCATCGGGCTGATGCTCGACGTACTTGTTCTGCTCCAGGTAGTAAGCCTTGGCCATCGCGGCGTTGACCAGGATGGTCTGCGTCGAGGCGATGGTCGGGCTGCCGCCCCAGAACACGGCGATATCAAGCGTGTCGAGACCGGGCGTCTCCAGGCACAGCTGCGCGGCGATCTCGCCGGTGGTGTACATCTGCGCGATGCCCGGCGCCAGCAGCAGGCCGGCATTGGCGAACTTCGCGCCAAACTCCTGCTCGAGCGTGATCAGCCAGTCCTGCTCGCCGGTGGTGTCGGTGTAGTGGCACTTGGCAGCCAGGCAGGCCTGCACCACCTCGCCGCCGAACTTGGCGAACGGGCCCACGGTGTTGAGCACCACCGAAGCGCCCTTGAACAATTCGGTCAGCGCGGCCGCGGTGTGCGGCACCGTCACCACCTCATAGTCGGCGGTTTCGATGCCGGCCACGTTCGACTTCATCGCGGCATTGAGCTTCTCGCCGCTGCGACCGGCGGCGATGAAGGGGATGTTGTACTCGCGCAGATATTCGCAGACCAGCCGGCCGGTGTAGCCGGAAGCGCCATAGACGATGACGGGCTTCTTCTCGCTCATTGCGATCCTCCGAAATGCTTGTTGTCGGCTTTGTTGCTACATGCCCATGCCACCATCGACCGGAAGGCCGATGCCGGTGATGAAGCGGGCCTCGTTCGAGCACAGGAACACCGCGGCGTCGGCGATGTCGGAGACCTCGGCGAGCTTGCCGAGCGGCGTCTGCTCCACCACCGAGCCGACAGCGGCGTTGACGTCGGGCGCGAGACCGATCTTCACGATGTCATTGGCGAGCTGCAGGCCCATGTCGGTCGGGATCAGGCCGGGATAGATGCAATTCACCCGCACCCCATAGCCGAGCTTGCCGGCTTCCATCGCGCCGACCCGCGTCATGCGATCGACCGCGGATTTGGTGCCGGAGTAGACGGCGATGCTCGGAAAGGCGATCGTCGCCGCGACCGAGGCGATGTTGACGACTGCGCCGCCCTTGCCCGCGGCTCCGCCCGGCCGCATCGCGCGGAAGGCGTGCTTCATGCCGAGCACGGTGCCGACGATGTTGACGTCGCACATCCGGCGCGCGTCCTCGGCCTTGATGTCGGCGACCAGCGAGGTGATCTCGATGCCGGCATTGTTGATCAGGATGTCGTAGCCGCCGAGGGTTTCGACCGTTGCGGCGACGGCCCGCTCCCATTGCGCGTCGTCGGTGACATCGAGCCTGACGAAGCCGGTTTTGACTCCGGCCTTGGCGATCTCGGCGGCGCTGGCCTTGCCGGCATCGTCGAGAATATCACCGATCATGACCGCGGCGCCGGACCGCGCCAGCGCCTGCGCGATGGCCGCGCCAATCCCCCGGGCGCCGCCGGTGACCAGGGCTTTCCTGCCTTCAAGGCTCTTCGCACTCATGACGTAGTCCTCCCTTTGCTTGGTGATTGATCGGTGCTTTGGCGATCGACAGCACGCTCGGCGGCCTTGCGCATTCTGAGCGCATTGGTGGTCACGGCCAGCGTCGGCGGGGCGCAGCGTTGGCGCGCCCGGCAGTGCATTTCCTCCTTGATGTCGTTAGGTCAGCCGTCTTGACGGTTGTCCAAATTATTGCGCCAACCCTCGTCCAGGAACTTGACACTTGTCAAGCCTGAATTTGACAAGTGTCAAAGAGGATGATTGTGAAGAGATGGAGTGCGCTGCGGTTCGCGCGGTATAAGTTGCTGCAGGAAAGAGACAGGAAAGGCACCAGATGGCGCGGCAAGCGACAGGAACGGCCCAACGCGTGGCGGTGGCGGCCGAGACGCTGCGCGACGAGAAGTTCAACGCACGACGCGTCGAGCTTGCGGAGGCCGCGCTGGAAACGCTCGGCGAGCTTGGCTTCGCGCGCACCAGCCTGCGCGAGATCGCGCAGAACTCCGCGTTCACGCACGGCGTGTTTCACTACTACTTCAGCGACAAGCTCGATCTGATCTGCTGCTGCGTCCGTCACTACAAGGCGAAATGCGTGACGCGCTACGACGAGGTGGTGACGACGGCACGAAGCCGCGACGAATTGACCGAAGGCTTCCTCGCCAAGCTCGCGGCGACGTTGCAGGACGAAGCCCGCATGCACCGGCTCTGGTACGACCTGCGCTCGCAAGCGATGTTCGAGCCCGCGTTTCGCAAGGACGTGCTCGAGATCGACAAGAGCCTGGAAGCGATGATCTGGCGGATCGCCACGCGCTACGCCGAGTTGGGCAACAGAAAGCCGGCATCGTCTCCGGCTGCGCTCTACGCGCTATTCGACGGCCTATTCCAGAGCGCGCTGCTCAGGCACCTCGCCAGCGACGAGAAGGCGATCCCCGATCTGCTCGACGAAGTCCGCCGCCTGCTGCCGACGATCTGCTGAAGCGTTTCGTCTCCAACCTCCCCTTGAAAAAGGGGAGATTGCTTTGCTCGTCAGAGCAAAGCGGGTGGGGATCTGCTCTCTCCGCTTGCAGCGGAGCCCGTGGCTGACCCCCATCCCGACCTTCCCCCTTTCAGGGGGAAGGAGAAGACGGACCTGCGGCCCGGATGAAGCGCGAGACCGTTCGATCGATGGACGAGAAAGACTGGACTACACTTCGCTCGACCGACAACGCATCGGCATGCGTCAACGCGTGACGTGCTGACTACGCGCTGATGTCAGTTGCGCGAACGAATTCGCGAATGCGGATGATTACGCCGCGCTCGCCGGCGGCAGCGCGAGCACCGAGTAGATCGCCTGCGCGTCGCGCGAGGCACGCAGCTTCTTGGCGACGTCCTGGTCGCGCAGCAGGCGGGCGATGCGCGCCAGCGCCTTGAGGTGATCGGCGCCGGCGCCTTCCGGCGCGAGCAGCAGGAAGATCAGATCGACCGGCTGGCCGTCCATCGCCTCGAAATCGATCGGGCGCTCGAGACGGGCGAAGAAGCCGAACAGCTTCTCCAGCTTGGGCAGCTTGCCGTGCGGAATGGCGACGCCATAGCCGACCGCCGTGGTGCCGAGCTTCTCGCGCTGCAGTAGCACCTCGAACACCGCGCGTTCGTTCTGCCCGGTCAAAGCGGACGCACGCGCGGCGAGTTCCTGCAGCGCCTGCTTCTTGCTGATGACTTTCAAAGCCGGGAGAATCGCCTCGGGTGCGACCAAATCGGTAATCGGCATTGGGACGTTCCGAGGTGAATGAACCGTCAGGTTGCGAAATAGGCTTTACAGCGGCGGCGTCAAGAAGTTGAGGTGGGATGCGGGCTTAGCCCGGGTCCAGCTGGCAGGGCTTCTACTCCAACGTATCGGCGGTGCCAACACCTGCGAACCCTGTTCCGCCCCCTTATTGCTGGAGGCGGCGGACCATAAGCAGGGCTGGCTTCGGACGTCAATGCCATGGGCCATATATCCTCAGGGGCTCACCGCCGGCGGGTCGACCCAGCCGACATTGCCGTCCGTACGGCGGTATATGATGTTCAACCGGCCGCTGCCGCCATGCTGGAATACCAGGCAGGAGGCGCCGGTCAGATCGAGCTCCATGACGGCTTCGCTGACCGACAGCCGCTTCAGCGCAGTGGTTGCCTCGGCAATGATCACCGGGCTGTATTCGGTGACCTCATCCTCGTTCTCGGGCGCCTCGATGACGTAGCTCGGCGCGTCGAGCCCGACGCCGTTCAATTCGGCAAACGCAGCGTTCGCGGTGTAGGTCTTGCGGGCCGAGCGGTCCTTGAGCCGGCTCTTGTAGCGGCGCAGGCGCTTCTCGATCATCAAGAGCGCGGCGTCCGCGCTGGCGTAGGCGTCGGCGGCGTTGGATTCGGCTTCCAACATGATGCCGGAATCCAGATGCAGCGAGCAGTCGGTTCGGAAGCCGAAGCCATCCTTGCTCAGCGTGATGTGACCGGAATAGTTGCCATCAAAATACTTTCGCAGGACCTCGTCGGTGCGCTCGCTGACGCGCGCGCGAAGCGCCTCGCCGATGCTGATGCTCTTTCCCGAGATTCGAAGGGTCATTTGATGCCTCAATTGCTGGATGCCTCGATCACTCTTGCAGGAGCATGATGTTTGCTGGGCTTCGGGCCACCTCCCTTGCTGGACGACGCTTCGCCAGGAAAGATTGAGACTATCGCGATTTGACGCGAACGCAACGAGGGCATGATCCTGCCCGTACTCGGACGGGGTCATCCTGAAAAAGTAACCTAAACGGGGGCTGTATCGCGCGACCGGTCGGGCGAGGAGGCAGGAGCCGAAAGGGCATTACCGAGCATGCTCTGTTTGTCACGGCGGCGCTGCACCGAGGATGGTATCCGCATCGCCTCGCGGTACTTCGCGACGGTGCGGCGGGCGATATCAATGCCCGAAGCGCGCAAACGTTCCACGATCGTGTCGTCGGACAGAATCGCCGACGCCGCCTCGCCGTCGATCAATTGCTTGATGTGGTGACGCACCGCTTCGGCCGAATGCGCCTCGCCGCCGTCGGCGGAGGCGATCGACGCGGTGAAAAAATACTTCAATTCAAAACTGCCGCGATTGGTCGCCATGTATTTGTTGGCGGTGACGCGCGACACCGTCGATTCATGCATCTGGATCGCATCCGCCACCGCCTTCAGATTGAGCGGCCGTAAGTGCGCGACGCCATAGGTGAAGAATCCGTCCTGCTGGCGGACGATTTCGGTTGCGACCTTCAGGATGGTGCGGGCGCGCTGATCGAGCGCGCGGACCAGCCAGGTCGCGTTCTGCAGGCAGTCGGTGAAGTACGACTTGTCACCGTCCTTGCGGATCGTCTTCGACAGCTCAGAGTAATAGGTCTGGTTGACCAGGACGCGCGGCAGAGTGTCGCTGTTGAGCTCGACGTGCCAGCCGCCGTCGGGACCCGGACGCACATAGACGTCGGGCACCATGGTCTGCGTCCGCGCGGTGCCGAACTTCAGCCCCGGCTTCGGATCGAGCCGGCGGATCTCCGCGATCATGTCGGTGATGTCTTCGTCGTCGACGCCGCACAGCTTTCGCAAGGCCGCGATGTCGCGCTTGGCGAGCAGATCGAGATGCTCGACCAGCGCCTGCATCGCCGGATCGTAGCGATCGAGCTCGCGCAGCTGGATCGCCAGGCACTCGCTCAGGTTTCGCGCGCACACGCCCGGCGGATCGAACTTCTGCAGCACCGCGACGACCTCGTCGACCGCTTGCTGCGACGCTCCGAGCCGCTCGGCGGCCTGGCCGAGATCGGCCGGCAGGTAGCCGGCGTCGTCGACCAGGTCGATCAGATACTGCCCGATCATACGCTGCGCCGGCGCCGAGAACGCCACCGCGAGCTGTTCGGCGAGGTGGTCGGAGAGCGTCAGCTCGGCGGCCACGAAGGCCTCGAGATTGTATTCGTCGTCGCTGGAGGCGCCACCACCCCATTCGGTATAGACCGACGGCGGCGCATCCTGCGCGGCGCGCGCGGCGGCTTCGGCCGGCTCTTCGGAGAACACGTTGTCGAGCCCGGTATCGAGCGTCTGCTCGATCTCGGCGCGGGTGCCGAGGTCGCGGTTCAGCCATTCCTCCTGGCCGGGCTCAAAGGCGGCCTCGCCGCCCGAGCCCGCGGCCATGTCGGACGCCTCGCCCTCGTCTCCGTAGCTCGAGGAACCGGCGGAATCGCCGTAGTCCGGCCGCTCCATGGCCGGCTCGCCCGCCACCGGCGGTTCGGGCCCATCGGCGGCCCGATCGAGCAGCGGATTGCGCTCCAGCTCTTCCTCGACAAAGGCCGACAGATCCAGGTTCGACAGTTGCAGCAGCTTGATCGCCTGCATCAGCTGCGGCGTCATCACCAGCGACTGCGACTGGCGGAACTCTAGTCTTTGTGTCAGCGCCATGGAGGCAAGAACGATCCTGAAAGTTGGCTCGATTCTTGCTTAGCTTAGTCCGCGCACGATGTACACGGCTTGACGGATGCAATTTTTGGGCTAGAGGCGGAATTCCTCGCCAAGGTAAAGCCGGCGTACATCCGGATCGTTAACGATCTCCTCCGGGCTGCCCTCAGTCAAGATCTCGCCGGCATAGACGATATAGGCGCGGTCGGTCAGGCCGAGCGTCTCGCGGACGTTGTGGTCGGTGATGAGAACGCCGATGCCGCGGTTGGTGAGATGGCGCACGAGGTCCTGAATGTCGCCGACCGCGATCGGGTCGATGCCGGCGAACGGCTCGTCGAGCAGCATGTAATTCGGACGCGTCGCCAGCGCGCGCGCAATCTCGACGCGGCGGCGCTCGCCGCCGGACAGCGCGATCGACGGGCTCTTGCGCAGCCGCGTGATGTTGAACTCGTCGAGCAGCGAGTCCAGCTCGTGCTCGCGCTTCTTCTTCGAGGGCTCGACGACCTCGAGCACCGCGCGGATGTTCTGCTCGACCGTCAGGCCGCGGAAGATCGAAGCTTCTTGCGGCAGATAGCCGATGCCCAGGCGCGCGCGCTGATACATCGGCAGCTTGGTGACGTCGTGGCCATCGAGCTCGATCGCGCCGCGATCGGCCTTGATCAGGCCGGTGATCATGTAGAACACGGTGGTCTTGCCGGCGCCGTTCGGTCCGAGCAGGCCGACCGCCTCGCCGCGGCGCACATAGATGCTGACGCCGCGCACGACCTGGCGGCTGCCGAAACTCTTTTCCACGCTATGCACAGCCAGGTAGCCCGGCCGCTTGATAAGCTGCGGCGCCGAAGCGGCGTTGTTCTTAGCCGGATTCCTGGCCGGCCTCGCCCGCGCCGGGGCGGGTGCTGCTGCGGGCTGGGATCGCGGCAGCTCGACGGCGGGAACCGGAGCGGCGCGCGCCATCGGCGGCGCGTCGCGCACCGGTGACGTCAGCATCTCGCCGAACTGGTCGCCGAGCGCCGTGATGTCGTCATGCGCGCGCGCAAATCCGGAACTGCGTTTCGCAGGGCGCCGCCGGAACATGCCGAGAAAATCCACCATCCCCGCTTCGCTTCAGCCTTTCACGGTGATCCCGCGACCTTGCCTGCGGACCAATCGATTCGCACGGCAAAGCGCCAGCATGCGCCTTGAATGAATGGATGCCCCTGTCCCGGCCAACATAACTCCCCCTCAAAGGCACATCGTCCGGCCGGGCCGCTGGAGTAGATACAGTCTCGCCCCGCGCGCTTCAACCTCGCGGTCGCAAAATATTATCTAACTTATTGATTCTACTTCACCTTACGTGAAGCTTACTTTGTGAAGCCTATTTCGACTTGCTACCCGGAAGCAGTTGAAGCGGCGACGGGGCTGCAGGGGCCGCGCCGGGGGCGGCCGGTGTGCCGCAGCCGCCCTTGCCGTTCTGTCCGCCCTGCGACTGGATGAACAGGCCCTGCACCTTGCCGCTGTCGGACTCCACCCGCGAGACGCCGGTGGTCATGTCGACCAGCAGACGGTCGCCGCGCAGCACGTTCTGGCACTGGGTCAGCACCACCTGGCCGCCGCCGCCGCCGAGCATGGTGATCAGGTTGGTCTTGGTGTCGAAGATCGCGGTCTCGCCGGTGACGACCTGATCCTTCTGGGTGACGACGACATTGCCCTTCGCCTCCAGCCGCTTGATCGAGGACGCGCCGCCGGGGCCCGGGGTCGCCGATTGGATCGGCGCGCCCTTTGGCGCGGCGGCAGCCTTGGTGCCGCCCGCAGCCGGCGCCGGCGCCGGCGTCGACTTGTCCTCGTAGAACACGACAAGGACCTTCGAGGTCATGGTGGTGTCGCCCTGCACGACCTTCACATTGCCGGCGAAGGTCGCCTCCTTCTTCTTGTCGCGCATTTCGAGCGAGGCGGCCTCGATCTGGATCGGCTGGTCGCGGTTCTGCGAAAAGCCCTGCATGGCGTTGGGAACGCCACTCATCGAGCCTTGCGCGGCCGCGGCGCCGGCTGCGAACAGCGTGAGCAGAAAGGCCGCAATTGCGATGCCGTGCGGAAAACGTCTCATCATCAAATTCATTTCGGGTTGGCGGACTTGCGCGGCTTCGGTGGCGGCGGAGGTGGCGCGGGCTCGGCGGGCGGGCTCGGGTTGTTGTCGCCGAGCTTGTCCAGATTCATCACGACATTGCCTTCGAACCGCACGAGCTCGCCGCTGTTGTAGATCCTGAGGCGGTCGGCGGTCAGCGTGCCTTCGAGCAGCTTGACGTCGACATGCTCGTCCGACGACACGTTGCCCTTGTTGATGTCGACGAAGGCCTGCGTCAGCTTGGCCTCATAGCCGGTGGACGATTGCAGGAAGATATCCTGGCGCAGGTCGAGCAGCTGCTTCTTGTTGTCGAAGAAGCCGGTGCGCGCATCCATCGTCACCGTCGACTGATCCTGCTGCGCCACCTTGGCGCGGATCGTCTTCAGCTCGACATGGTCGGGATCGGTGACGTCCTGGATCGCCGCCTTGGCCCACATTTCATAGGGCCGGCCGTCGGCCGAGAAGCCGGCGATATGCGGCGATTCCATCGTGATCTTGGTGCCGGACACGACGAGGTTGTCCATCTCGACCGGCAGCTTGGGGATCATCTCGCGGAATGGATTGTAGACCGAGACGAAGATGATCGAGGCCATCGACAGCCCGACCACCGCAGGCACCGCGATGCGCAGGATCCGCACCATGCGGCTGTGCCGCGCGGCGGCGGCAAAGCGCGCCTCGAGGCCCGTGACATAGGCTGGATTCTGAACCGAATTCACCTGAGCTCCAGAGGCGCGAAATTGCCCCTATTCTAGCCGGAGCCGCCCGAATATGCAGCCCGGACCTCGCGTCGCGCCCCCCCCAAGCCGACTTCAAGGCGGACCACGCGTGAACAGTTTGGCCGAAACGGGGCGGAACCGGCCCTGCTGCGACGAATTCGGTGCCCATCATGAACGGGCGAAATCAGGAATGGGCGAAGATGTCCTCGGCCTCCCAGCCGTCGAGATCGAGCCTGGCGCGCGTCGGCAGGAAATCGAAGCAAGCCTTCGCGAGATCCGTCCGTCCCTCGCGCGCCAGCATGACATTCAACTTGTCGCGCAGCGCATGCAAATGCAGCACGTCGGACGCCGCATAGGCGAGCTGGGCCTCGCTCAGGCTCTGCGCACCCCAGTCGCTCGACTGCTGCTGCTTCGACAATTCGACGTTCAGCACCTCGCGCACCAGATCCTTCAGGCCATGACGGTCGGTGTAGGTGCGCGACAGGCGCGAGGCGATCTTGGTGCAATAGACCGGCGCCGGCATCACGCCGAACGTGTTGTAGAGCACCGCGACGTCGAACCGCGCGAAATGGAAGATCTTGGTGATCGCAGGATTCGCGAGCAGCGCCTTCAGGTTCGGCGAGTCGGTGTGCCCCTTCGGAATCTGGATCACGTCGGCGGTGCCGTCGCCGTTCGACATCTGCACCACGCAGAGCCGGTCACGGTGCGGATGCAGTCCCATGGTCTCGGTGTCGATTGCCACGGAATCGGTGTAGCGGGACAGATCAGGCAGGTCGCCGCGATGCAGGCGGATGGTCATGCTGTCAAAAACCTCGTCGAATCGCTCTCGGGACAAGCTATCGTTCAATTCCCCGACAGGCGAGCGTGCATCAAGCCTCGTTGTCCAAGCCTTGGCTTGCGTCTCGGCGTCAAAGCCCATCAAGGGCGGAGCGCCGGCAACGCGAACCATCATTGTGCACGCACAGATGGTTCAGGGTTTAGCGCCATTGTGCAGCGGAGACAATGGCTTGGGCAGTCCACAGCGCCTACGCAGGCGCGGCATTATTGCCAGCTGACGCGAAGCCCGAACCGGCCGGTGATATCGTCACGGCGGGTGCTGTCCACCGACGTCGTGTAACCCGCGCTCGCATAGGCGCTGATCGTGCGATTGAGCTGCGCGGTAACGCCGGCGCCGATCTCGACGGCGGTGCCGCGGCTTTGCACGCCGATCAGGTCGGTCGTCGCGAAGGCGATGCTGCGGTCGTTCGCGGCCGTGTGCCAGAGATTGGCTTCGAGATAGGGACGCAGTTCGGCAGTGCCGACGCTGAAGGTCGCGGGAACGCGCACGCCGAGCCGGCCGGTCAGCGTATCGGCGCTGCCGGGCGCGACGCTCGAGAAGATGTCGTTGAAGCTGTCGAACGACTGGCGCTGCCAGATCAGTTGCGCCTGCGGCTCGATCGCGAGAAAGCGGTTCAGCGGGATCGGCACGCCGGCTTCCAGCGACGCGGCGACGCCGGTGCCCGACACAAGCGCGCCGACCTGACGATCCGACCGCGGGCTTGCACCGTAGAAGCTGCCCATCAGCACGGCGTCGACGTACCAGCCTGAGGGGCCGACATGGGTCCAGTAGCCGCCGACATTCTGGCTGTCGATCGAGAGCGTGCCGGTGCGGACGTTGTTCATGCCGAGCGCGAAGCCGTTGATGCTGCCGCTGGCCCAGCCATACGCATAGAAGAAGCCCGCGCGATCATGATGCCCGGGCGCGGACTCAAAGCGCAGGATGTCGAGGCCGACCTGCACGCCGGCCATGGTGCCGTCGAAGGACGGACTGACCGTGCCGGCCCAGCTCTGCGCGCTGTGCGAGCCGTACGCGCGCGCCCACGCCGCCGGCTGTTCGCCGCCGCTGGTCAGCATGGCCTGATCGCCCTGGCGCTGATGGAAGGTGCCGAGCGTTGCGAGCCCGAGCTTCTGCGCGACCTGCGGCAACGCCGAATAGATCGCGACTTCCTCGCGGTAGAGCTCGACCGGCGCCGCGCCTGCCGGCGGCGGCGTCAGCGACGACAGGTCCTCGGCGGGCAGCATCGCGGGCGGCGGTACCACATTGGGCGATGCCGGCGGCGTTGGCGCGGGTGCAACCGGCGGCGCTGGCGACGATGTGCCGGGCAAGAGCTGCGAGCGGAGATACCAATTGTCGGCGCTGCCGGCGGAGACGCCGCCGCGAAACAGCAGATATTCGTGCGCGCCGGCCACGACGGCGTTGGAGAGGCCGAATGCACCGGGGGCCGTGCTTCCGCCGTTGACCGCTTGCACCACCATGATGCCGTCCGCGGTGGTCAGCGCGCCCGCGCCGCCGGCATTGGTGACGGTCACCGCGGTCGAGCCCAACGCAGTGCCGCCGGAGATGACGAGGCGATCCGACGGCGAACCGTCGCCGCCGAGTACGGTGCGCAGATAAAGCCCGCCGCCAGCGCCGACATAGTTGCCTGCGATCGTCAGGCTGTTCGCTGCGGTGGCGCCGCCGTTGTTGAGATTGATGACGCCGGCGTTGCTGACGGTGATCGGCGGCCCGCCCGGAAACGACGTGATCGACGGGTTCGCGCCGTTGCCGGCCAGCAGGCTGGTGCCCGCCGCAATCGACACATTGCCGGTCAGCGAGGTCTGCAGCGTCAGCGAACCGCTGTTGATGAAGGTGTTGGCGAAGGTGCCGGTGCCGGCCCAGGTCCAGTCAGTGCCCTCCATCGTCAGCGTCTGGAATCGCGCGAACGCATTGTCGGCCGTGCCGCTGCCTTGCAGCCGCACCTGGTTGTTGCCGCCGCCGCCATCGGCAAGGCCTGATATCTGCGAGCCGGTTTGCAGGATCATCGTCACCGCGCCGCCGCCGCCCGCGAGCGCCGTGCCGCTGTTGCCGGCGATCAGGCCGGCATTGACGATGGTGGTAGCGCCGTTGAGCGTGCGGATCGCGGGGCCGGACTGGCTGATGATCTTGCCGCCGGTGAGGTTCTCGATTCGGGCGGTGAACGATGAACCGGCAGTGTTGGAGAACACGCCGTCGGCATTGACGCCACGCGCCTCGATCGTGCCGCTGTTGCGCAGGACGGCGGCATTGCCTTGCATGAAGACGGTGTTGTTGGCGGTGCCGCCGGCATCGCCGCCGGTCGTCAGCAGCGTGCCGGTGTTGGTGATGGTCATGAATTGTCCGGCGGAGAAGATCGCACGCGCACCGGCGCCGGCCGTGGTGATGGTGCCGCTATTGGTGAAGGTGTTGCTGTCGCCGGTCTGCACATAGAGGCCGTGCGACTGCGGGCCTTGTGTGGTGATGGTCCCGGTATTGATCAGCGTATTGTTGTTGTGCTGCGTGAGACCGGTGATGGCAAGTCCGCGCGAGGTGCCGTTCTGCGTCGTGATCGTGCCGTTGTTGATAAGCGTGTTGCCGTTGCTGCTGGCGGCGATCGCATTGCTGCCGGCGCCCGTGGTCGTGATCACGCCCGACGCACCGTTGGTGAAGACATTGCCGTCGCCGCTGCCGAAGATTCCGGTGCCGCCGCCGCTGATGGTCAGCGTGCCGTTGTTGGTGGCGGTGCTGCGGGAGACAAGGCCGATCGCGTTGGCACCGGCGCCAGGCGTGATGCCGGCGCCCTGTAGCACGTTCACGGTGACGTTCGAACTGCCGGCTGCGGCTTGCACGCCAGCGGGCGAGGGATTCGGCGCTGTGGTCGAGCAGGTCACCGTCTGACCGCTCGCCGGCGCAAGACTGTCGCAGGCGGCAAACGCCTGCGATACCGATAGAAGACAGCCGCCACCCAAAGTGCACGACAGGATCGCCGCGAGCCGCGGTGAAACCATGCCCTTACTCCAACCTCGGCGCGAACCCGCCCCCCGGCCTCACGCCACCTGTGACCCCCTGCCCCGCTCTCAGCGTCGGCTGATCCGCTCCGTTCAAGCTTGAGACGATTTGCAGCGACCTGTTGCGCGATCGTCACAGACGGAACCATGAGCTGCATCATCACGATTCACATCCTTGGCGTGCGTACACTTCCGAGGTTCTGAAGTACAGCACTCACCCGTTGCAGTTATCGCCCGACACAACCGGGAACAATTGCCGTGCGGGCCGGGTGCGCTGCAGCCCCCATGTTCTCGCAGCACTCGACGTGGGGTGCGCGGCCAAGTCATTGTCGCTACGCGTTCAATTTCGATGGAACTGTTGCCCGCGCGCCCCATGAAATCCGACCGCACCCTCCCTATCTGTTGCCAGCCCGGACCCGCTTCGCAATGAAATGAGCCTTATGTCGGAACAGACCATCGCCGCGCCGATCGACGAACCGCAGGAACGCGGCTTTTCGCGCTATCAATCGTTCCTGATCGCGCTGCTTGCCTTCACGCAGTTCACCCTGATCCTCGACTTCATCATCATGTCGCCGCTCGGCGCCATCCTGATGCCGTCGCTCAACATCACGGCGGGGCAGTTCGGCGTCGCGGTCTCGGCCTACGCGTTCGCGGCGGGCATTTCCGGCATCCTCGCCGCCGGCTTTGCCGATCGCTTCGACCGCAAGCGGCTCTTGCTGTTCTTCTATGTCGGCTTCACGTTCGGCACCGTGCTGTGCGCACTGGCGCAGAATTTCCATATCCTGCTGCTCGGCCGCATCGTCACCGGCCTGTTTGGCGGTGTGATCGGCTCCGTCGTGCTCGCCATCGTCACCGACCTTTTTCCGCTGCATCTGCGCGGCCGGGTGATGGGCTTCATCCAGACCGCGTTCGCCGCGAGCCAGGTGCTCGGCGTGCCCGCCGGACTTTTCTTGGCCAATCACTGGAACTGGCACATCTGCTTCGTGGCCATCGTCGGCCTGTCGATCGCGGCAATCGCCACCATCGCGCTGGTGATGGAGCCGGTCGACGGACATCTCAAGCTGCAGCACGACAGCAACCCGTTCCAGCATTTGATCTCAACCGTCGCGCAGCCGCGCTACACGCTGGCCTTTTTGGTCACGACGCTGCTGGCGACCGGCGGCTTCATGCTGATGCCGTTCGGCAGCGCCTTCACCGTGCACAATCTCGGCATCGATATCGTCCATCTGCCGACGATCTATCTGGTCTCCGGCCTGTTCAGCATCCTGATGGGGCCGCTGGTCGGCCGCGCCAGCGATGCGTTCGGCAAATATCCGACCTTCATCTTCGGCTGCGTGGTGTCGGCCATCATGGTGCTGATCTACACCCATCTCGGCCACGTCTCGCTGCTGACCGCGATCATCGTCAATGTGCTGATGTTCGTCGGCATCTTCTCGCGCATGATCCCCTCCCAGGCGCTGATGTCGGCGATCCCCGACGCCAGCCAGCGCGGATCGTTCAGCGCGATCAGCGCGTCGGTGCAGCAGTTGTCGGGCGGGCTCGGCTCGGTGGCTGCAGCCGCAATCGTCGCCGAGAATGCGGACGGCTCGCTGCTGCATTTCGACCGCATCGGCTATGTCGTCGTGGCGAGCTCGATGATCTCGATGATCGCGATGTATTTCGTGCAGCGGCCGATCGCGCGGCGTGCGGGGCGGCGGGTGGTGTGAACGGAGGCGATGCGCACAGTCGAAGCGCCGCCGTCAATGATCCACCATTTCAGCAGCGATCGCTCACGCGGCACCATCGATGTTGGACGGAAAGGCTCCGTTCCAAGCGTGCTGGTATGATTTACCGGAGGGCGTAAACCCCGCACCGTGGCGGGTCACGGCTTCGCCGCACCCACCCACCGGATGCTGAGCGATTTCAATCGCTTAAAAAGGGGGTGGTGCCCAGGAAAGGACTCGAACCTTCACGGCCGTTAAGCCACTGGCACCTGAAGCCAGCGCGTCTACCAATTCCGCCACCTGGGCATGTGGAGCGGCTTAGTAAGGATCGGTTACGCGCTTGTCAAATTCGCGATTGGAAATTCAAATAGCCTGTACAGGATTGGGCTGATGGCGTATCGCGAGAAGCGCTAAATACGCCCAATCGCTCTCGAATCCGGCAGGAATGGACCTCATGGCATCGAACCTGGAAACGCTCGTCACGGTCTTCGGCGGATCCGGTTTTCTGGGACGGAACGTGGTCCGGGCGCTCTGCAAGCGCGAATACCGCGTGCGAGTCGCGGTGCGGCGGCCCGAACTGGCCGGCCATCTGCAGCCGCTCGGCCGCGTCGGGCAGATCCATGCCGTGCAGGCCAATGTGCGCTACCCGGCCTCGGTCGAGGCGGCGATGCGTGATTCGCATATCGCCATCAACCTGGTCGGCATCCTGGCCGAGGGCGGCGGGCAGAGTTTTGACGCGGTGCAGGTGAAGGGCGCCGAGACCATCGCCAAGACGGCGGCCGCGATTGGCGCCCGGATGGTCCATGTCTCCGCGATCGGAGCCGACGCGGATTCGCTGTCCGGTTATTACCGCGCCAAGGCGGAAGGCGAGCAGGCGGTGCAGGCGGCCCTGCCGCAGGCCACCATCATGCGGCCGTCGCTGCTGTTCGGGCCCGAGGATCAATTCACCAACCGCTTTGCGGCGCTGGCGCGAATGTCGCCGGTGCTGCCGCTGGTCGGCGGTGGCGTCAACAAGGTGCAGCCGGCCTATGTCGCCGACGTCGCGGACGCCGTGGCCGATGCCGTCGACGGCAAGGCGAAGGCAGGCGCGACCTACGAGCTCGGCGGCCCGGAAGTGCTGACCATGCGCGAGGTGATGCAGATCATCCTTCAGATCACCCAGCGCGACCGCATGCTGGCGCCGCTGCCGTTCGGCCTCGCCAAGCTGCAGTCGTATGTCCTGCAATTCGCGCCGGGGCCGTTCACGCTGACGCCGGACCAGGTCGCGATGCTGCGTTCGGACAATGTGGTGTCCGACGCCGCCAAGGCCGCCGGCCTGACCTTCGCCGGCCTCGGCATCACGCCTGATTCGATGGAAGCGATCGCCCCGCAATATCTCTGGCGCTTCCGCGCGACGGGGCAGTTCCAGAAGAAGAGCGCGTAGGCGGGCTCCACCCGTCGTCCCGGCCAAGCCAACGGGTCGGCGCGAAGCGCCGCCCGATGACAGGCTCCGCGCGAGCCGGGACCCATAACCACAAATGCTGCGGGTGTGGAGCGTTGGGGCCACAGCTCTTCGCGACTGAAATAGCTGTGGTTATGGGTCCCTGCTTTCGCAGGGACGACAGAGTGCCTTACCGTCCCATCGCCAGCGCGATCAGGCCGAGCGTGCCGACAATCACGCGCCACCAGGCGAAGAACGTGAAGCCGCGGCGGGTCACGAAGTTGAGGAATGCCCGCACCACGATCATCGCGGTGATGAACGACACCACGAAGCCGACCGCGATGACGCTGAGATTGTCCGAGGTGAAGTCGGCGCGGTTCTTGTAGAAATCATAGGCGAAAGCGCCGACCATGGTCGGGATCGCGAGGAAGAACGAGAACTCCGCCGCCGAGCGCTTGTCGGCGCCGAGCAGCATCGCAGCCACGATGCTGGCGCCGGAGCGCGACACGCCGGGGACCATCGCCAGGCACTGCGCGACGCCGATCCAGAAATACATCAACAGCGGGAACCGGGTCGCGTCGTCCTCGTACACTTTGAGATCGAGCTGATCGACCCAGAGCAGGACGGCGCCGCCGACGATCAGCGTGAAGCAGACCACCCACGGATTGAACAGGAATTCCTTGATGTATTTGCCGGCGATCAGGCCGATCACGACGGCGGGCAGGAACGCCACCAGCACGCCGATGACGAAGCGGCGGTCGTCGGGATTGGAGAACATGCCCAGCGCGACGCGCCACAATCTGGTGAAGTAGAGCACGAGGATCGCGAGGATCGCACCGAGCTGAATCAGGATCGCGAAGCTTTTCCAGAAATTGCCTTCGCCGAGATTGAAGAAGCGTTCCGCGAGCAGCAGGTGGCCTGTCGAAGAAACCGGCAGGAACTCTGTGACGCCCTCGACGATGCCGAGAATCACCGCCCGCAGCATATCCGTCATCATGATCTGATCTGCCCTGTGTGGAAAACCGAATTCTTCTCGCTTATTCGCACATAGGCCGCAATCGCAAAGAATCGTCAAACAATGGGTTACCCGGCCGATTTGCTGGGCTATAGCGTTTTTGTGACCCGCACCATCTGCGGGGGGTGGCTACCGGTTTGCGTGCTGACGCGACATAGAGACGAGCGGAACTGGTCTGGCCAAATCACAGGTTCAGGTCACACAGGTTGATGGTTTCTTAAGCGCCACGACACTACCAAGGGCTTCATGTATACGCTGTATCACCATCCGTTCTGTCCGCATTCGCGCTTCATTCGCCTTGTGCTCGGCGAGTATGGCCTCGATCTGCGCCTGGTGGAGGAACGGGTCTGGGAGCGGCGCGAGGCGTTCCTGGCGCTCAATCCGGCGGCAAACACGCCGGTGCTGATCGCCGAGGGCTTTCCGCCGATCCCGGGGGCGCCTGTGATCGCCGAATATGTCGACGAAACGCATGGCCTCGATGCCGGCGAACGTCGGCTGCTGCCGACCTCGACGGCCGAACGCGTCGAGGTGCGCCGGCTGATGGCGTGGTTCAACGAGAAATTCTTCGAGGAAGCCTCCAACCCGCTGGTGACCGAGCGGATCTACAAGCGCTTCATGAGCGAGGACAATGGCGGCGGCCCGCCGGCTCCCGACATCATGCGCGCCGCCAAGGTCAATGTGCGCTATCATCTGAACTATATCGGCTGGCTGGCGAAGACGCGGAACTATCTCGCCGGTGACCGCCTCACCTACGCGGATCTCGCCGCCGCGGCGCACCTCTCGGCGATCGACTATCTGGGCGACGTGCCATGGAGCGAGGACGACGCGGCAAAGGCGTGGTACGCGCGGGTGAAATCCCGCCCGTCGTTCCGCCCGCTGCTCAGCGAGTGGCTGGCGGGGGTGCCGGCGTCGCGCACCTATGTGGACCTCGACTTCTGAACCAGGCGGTCCGGCTCTCTCCGTCCGATCTCAAGGCCGCCCTTGGGCGCGAGGCGCGCGCGCTCGGCTTCGATGCCATCGGCTTCACCGATCCCGATGCGACGCGCGAGGCCGGAGGATATTTTTTGGAATTCCTCGGCTCCGGCGGCCATGGCGACATGGACTGGCTCGCGGCCAATCCGGAGCGGCGCACTGAGCCGCGCGTGCTGTGGGATGGCGTGCGCTCGATCATCATGCTCGGCGTCAATTACGGGCCCGACGAAAATCCGCTTGATGTTCTCGCGCGCCGATCGCATGGCGCGATCTCGGTCTATGCGCAAGGCGACGACTATCACGACGTGATCAAGAAGCGGCTCAAGACGCTGGCGCGCTGGCTCGCCGCCATGACCGGCGACGAGGTGAAGGTGTTCGTCGACACCGCCGCGGTCATGGAGAAGCCGCTCGCACAAGCCGCCGGCATCGGCTGGCAGGGCAAGCATACCAATCTGGTGTCGCGTGAATTCGGCTCGTGGCTGTTTCTCGGCGCGATCTATTCCGCCACCGAGCTGCCGAGCGATGAGAGCGAAGCCGACCATTGCGGCAGTTGCCGCGCCTGCCAGGACATCTGTCCGACCGCGGCGTTTCCCGTCCCCTACAAGCTCGATGCGCGGCGCTGCATCTCGTATCTGACGATCGAGAACAAGGGTCCGATTCCGCACGAATT
This sequence comes from Bradyrhizobium sp. USDA 4341, assembly GCF_054063755.1. Lineage (NCBI taxonomy): Bacteria > Pseudomonadati > Pseudomonadota > Alphaproteobacteria > Hyphomicrobiales > Nitrobacteraceae > Bradyrhizobium > Bradyrhizobium sp. USDA 4341. The sequence goes on from NZ_JBSSGO010000002.1 coordinate 5,318,595, forward strand.
CCGCAAGGCCATCGGCAACCGCATCTATGGCTGCGACGATTGCCTCGCGGTGTGCCCGTGGAACAAGTTCGCGCAAGCGGGACGCGAGCAGAAACTCGCCGCGCGCGACGCGTTGCGCGCCCCCACGCTCGCCGATCTCGTGCGGCTCGACGATACCGCGTTTCGCGCGCTGTTCACGAAATCGCCGGTCAAGCGCATCGGCCGCGACCGCTTCATCCGCAATGTGCTGATCGCGATCGGCAATTCCGGCGATGCGAACCTTGCCGGCGAAGCGCAGCGCCTGCTCGACGATGCAAGCCCGCTGGTGCGCGGCGCGGCGGTGTGGGCGCTGTCGCAGCTGATCGCCCGCGATGCGTTCGCGGCGCTGGCGTCACGGACCGGCGGCGAGCCTGATATCACCGTGCAGCAGGAATGGCGCGCGGCAGCCGCCTCTTGATTTCATCGCGCTGTTCCCGTCATGGTCGACAACCATGACAAACCAGCCCTTCTTCACCAGACATGGCGACGGCTTCATGCCGACGTCAGTTGCCAACGGACCGTGGAGCCCGGAATCGATGCACGGCCGCGTCGTGATCGGCCTGCTCGGCTTCGTCATTGAGGAGCGCCACAGCTCCGCCGATTTCGTCCCCGCACGGCTCACGGTCGACATGTTTCGACTGCCCAACATCACGACACCGGTCGAGGTGACGACGAAGCTCGTGCGCGATGGGCTCCGCATCAAGGTGATCGAGGCCGAGTTTATCTCCGGCGGCACCAGCATGGCGCGCGCCTCCTGCCAGTTGTTGCGCAGGACGGAAAATGCGCCCGGCAATGTGTGGTCGCCGCCGAACTGGAAGGTGCCGGCGCCCGCGGAGATCCCGAAGCCGGCCGATCCGAGGCTCGGCATGAACGGCAAATGGGAGACGCGGCCGATTGTCGGCCACATGGGTTCGCTCGGCGAGCGCCGGCTCTGGATGAGCGAAGTCCGCGAGCTCGTCGCGGGCGTGAAGATGACGCCGTTCGTCCATGTCGCGACCGGCGCGGATTTCGCCAGCCCGTTCGCAAACGCCGGCGACCAGGGCCTCGGCTACATCAACAGCGACGTCACGATCTATCTGCATCGTCTGCCGGTCAGCAACTGGATCGGCTTCGAGGTCGTCAATCATCACGCCACCGACGGCATCGCGATCGGCGAGTGCTGGCTCTATGACGAGAAAGGTCCGATCGGCACCTCCACCGTCGCGGCGCTCGCCCAGCGCAAGCCGATGACCAATCCGCCGCCGCCCTAACCGTCATTCCGGGGCATCGCGCAGCGATGAACCCGGAATCCATTTCTCGGCCATGGCATGCGGCCCGATGGATTCCGGGCTCGCGCTTCGCGCGCCCCGGAATGACGACAGAGAAATTGCGGCTTCGATCAATCCAAGTGCCGCTTCATCTCCGGCCGGGCCCTCAGCGCGGCGCCCTGCTTGCCGACGATCTTCGCGATCCGCTCCGGCGCGAAGTTCAGATCGACGAAGGCGGGCGCGGTGTTGGCGACCTCGTGGTACTCCGTGATCTTGCCGTCGCGCAGCCGCATGATCGCGACGCCCTCGAACATCGCACGCGCGCCGTTGGCTTCCGGCAAAGTCGAGCGGTAGCTGAAAGTGTAGCGCGCGTAGAGCGTCGTGCCGTCGCTGACCGGATCGTGCATGACCCAGCGGAAATCGGTCGCGGTCCGATAGAACCAGTCGTTGATCATCTCGGCGATTTTTGCGTGACCCTCGAACGCGCCATAGAACACGTCGTGGTAGACGCCGTCCTCGGTGAAGAGGCTCGCGAAGGCCTTGCCGTTGCGCTGCTCGACCGCGTCGCAGAATGCGCGCAGCATGCTTGTTGTATTATCCATTGGCTTCTCCCTTTACGGAGAGCCTAGCCGATCTCCGCCACCGCGGCGATGATCCGCGCGATGTCCTGCGGACGCGACAGCCGGTGATCGCCGTCCTGGATCATGGTCAGCACCACGTCCTCGGCCGGCAGCCGATGCACCAGCGCGAAGGCGTGCTTCCACGGCACGTCGGGATCCTGCGCGCCCTGCAGGATGCGCACCGGACAGCCGACGTCGATCTGGCTGCCGAGCAGCAAATGGTTGCGGCCCTCCTCGATCAGATTGCGGGTGATCGGATAGGGCGAGCCGTCGCCATAGTCGGACGGCCTGAGCCAGACGCCCTTGGTCTCGATCTCGGCGCGGATCTCCGGCGAGAAGCCCTTCCACATCAATTCCTCGGTGAAGTCGGGCGCCGGCGCGATCAGCACGAGACCGGCGAGCTGGGCTTTGCCGCCGCCGCCCGCATTGCCACGTCTGGCGATCTCGCGCGCCAACAGCAGTGCCATCCAGCCGCCCATCGAGGACCCGATCACGACCTGCGGCCCGCGGCAGAACTGCGAGAAGACGGCGACGCTCTCCTCGAGCCAGCGGCCGATCGTGCCGTCCGCAAAGTCGCCGCCGGATTCGCCGTGGCCGGAATAGTCGAACCTGACCGAGCTGCGGCCATGCTCGGCGGCCCATGCATCGAGCGCGATCGCCTTGGTGCCGGTCATGTCGGACTTGAAGCCGCCGAGCCAGAACAGGCCGGGATTGCTGCCAGCCCGGGCGCGCACCGCGATCCGGCGTGCCGAACTGCCCTCGCCGACCTCGATGAAGGCGGGTTCCTGCTCGAATGCGGCGGTTTGGCTCATTGTTCGGTCACTCGCGTGTCAGAGACCTGCTTTTCAATCGTCGCGCGGCAGCGGTCAACGGCAACAGGCCCGCCTTGCAGAGCAGGCGCGCCCGCTATATGTGCCGGGCGTGGCCAAAATGCCTCGCAATTGACGGTTTTGCCGCGTAAAAGAGCGAGTTCGCTTGCCCGTCGCAGCGTCTTGCTTCAAAATATCCGCCTTCCCTTTCACAACTTTGGAGAGTTACCCATTCGCCGTCCCAATAGAGCCCCGCCCACAGTCGCAAAAGACGGGCCGCGCACCAATGATGAGATTCGCAACGCGCAGATCCAGCTGATTGATTCAGATGGTGTCAACCAGGGCACCGTCGAAACCATGGTGGCCATCAAGATGGCCATGGAAGCCGGTATGGATCTTGTCGAGATTTCGCCGAACGTCAGTCCTCCGGTCTGCAAGATCATGGACTACGGCAAGTACAAATATTCCGCGCAGAAGAAGGCCGCCGAAGCTCGCAAGAAGCAGAAGGTCGTCGAGATCAAGGAGATCAAGCTCCGCCCGATGATCGACGATCACGACTATGACGTGAAGATGCGCGCGATGCAGCGCTTCTTCGAGGAAGGCGACAAGGTCAAGATCACCTTGCGCTACCGCGGTCGTGAGATGGCGCACCAGGAGATCGGCACCAAGCTCTTGGACAAGGTGAAGGCCGACGTTGCCGAGTTCGCCAAGGTCGAGCAGGACGCGAGGTTCGAAGGCCGCCAGGTCGTGATGGTGCTGGCGCCGCGCTAATTCGAATTCGTCGCTTTGCTGAAAATGGAGCAGCCCGTCAGACCCTCTGGCGGGCCGTTTCGTATGTGAGGACTGCCATAGCCCGACGGTGCCAACCTCCCCTTGAAAAGGGGAGGTCGCTTTGCTCGCCAGAGCAAAGCGGGTGGGGATCATCCCTCTCCGCACGCAGCGGCGCCTGCGGCTGACCCCATCCCGACCTTCCCCCTTTTAGGGGGAAGGAGCAGGCCGAGCTCGGCCCGGTTCCGCCGTCTCAAACGTTGCAAAACCGCCGATCCTCTGTCATAAGCCGGGCCTTCGCCGCCCGGCTGATCAAGGGCTGCCGTGGCGACGTTCAGTGCAGGTTCTTTCAATTCGGAAAAAACCATAGCACTTTCAACGCTCTAACGAGCATTTTGGCCGGCCGAACGCCTCTTTGGGCGATATTCGTGTTGGGCGACAGGAGAGCTAAATGCCCAAGTTGAAGACCAAGTCGGGCGCTAAAAAGCGCTTCAAGGTGACTGCCACTGGCAAAGTCATGCACGCCCAGCGCGGCAAGCGCCACGGCATGATCAAGCGGACGAAGAAGCAGATCCGTCAGCTCCGCGGCACCCGCGTGCTGTTCAAGACCGACGGCGACAACGTCAAGAAGTACTTCTTGCCGAACGCCTGATCGCGCTCATCTGCTTGAACCCGGCCGCGCCTGGCGCGGCGCCCCGTCACTTCTTCTAGATCTCAAGGATTTCCGTCATGTCTCGCGTCAAACGCGGTGTGACCTCTCACGCCAAGCACAAGAAAGTCTTCAAGGCCGCCAAGGGCTATTACGGCCGCCGCAAGAACACGATCCGCACTGCCAAGCAGGCTGTCGAAAAGGCCGGCCAGTACGCCTTCCGCGACCGCAAGCGCAAGAAGCGCACCTTCCGCGCGCTCTGGATCCAGCGCATCAACGCCGCGGTCCGTCCGTTCGGCATGACCTACAGCGTGTTTATCAACGGCCTCTCCAAGTCGGGCGTCGTGGTCGACCGCAAGGTGCTGTCGGATCTCGCGATCCACGAGCCGGTTGCGTTCCAGGCGATCGCCGAGAAGGCCAAGGCTGCGCTGGCTGCCTGATCCCGCTAGCGGGCCTTCTGGCCCGCTTTCAGCGCCTTCTGCGAATAGCGCTGGGCGACCTGCGCCCGACAGAACGCCGTAAACGAGATGTACATGGTGCCGGATTCATTCCGGTACTTGCGGTCGCAGACCTGCATCTCGTGCTGGTACGCCCGCTTCGGCGCGCCCTTGAGGCTGGACAGGAAGTCCGCCTCGCATTTCTTCTCGACCACGTCACCGAACTGGACGTCTCCGCTGGCGCCGTATTCGCACGCCTCGAAGATCTTCATCGCGCGGTTGCAGCTCGGCGCCTTCTCCAGCACCGCGATGATGTCGTCCATCTGGGTCGATTTGGCGGGACATTCCTCGGTCGCGGCCTGCGCCGTGGCAAGCATGAACAGCACCGCCGGCACGGCCAGGCAAGATCGCAGCAACATCGCGTGGGTCTCCTTGAACTCCCCTTGGGTAGCCCGACCTCCGCGCAGGGTTCAATGCTGCCGGCCACAAGCCCGAAATGACCGGCTTTTTGCTTGACGTTACGGCCTTCGGGCAGCGACAACCCAGCCGAATTTTGGCGCATGGTTCGGAAGCCGGTTCTTCCCGCCGGATCATGCTCAGCGCAGGAATTGACCGTGTCCGACCTCGCAACGCTCGAAACATCCATCCTCGACCAGATCGCCTCGGCCGCTGACGAGGCCGCCCTCGAGGCGGTGCGCGTCTCGGCGCTCGGCAAGAAGGGCTCGATCTCGGCCCTGCTTGCCACCCTCGGCAAGATGTCGCCGGAGGAGCGCAAGACCGAAGGCGCCAGGATCAACCTCGCCAAGGATGCGGTGACGCAGGCGCTTGCGGCCAGGCGCGACGTGCTGAAAGCAGCCGCGCTCGATGCACGCCTTGCCGCCGAGACCATCGACGTCACGCTGCCGCTGCGCGAGACGCCGGCGGAGACCGGCCGCATCCATCCGCTGAGCCAGGTGTGGGACGAGCTCACCACGATCTTCGCCGACATGGGCTTTGCGGTCGCCGAAGGTCCCGACATCGAGACCGACGACTACAACTTTACAAAACTGAACTTCCCGATCGGCCATCCGGCGCGCGAAATGCACGACACCTTCTTCTTCAATCCGAAGGAGGACGGCACGCGCATGCTGTTGCGCACCCACACCTCGCCGGTGCAGGTGCGCACCATGCTGAGCCAGAAGCCGCCGATCCGCGTGATCTGCCCGGGCCGCACCTACCGCATCGACTCGGATGCGACGCACACGCCGCAATTCCACCAGGTCGAAGGCCTCGTGATCGACAAGGGCTCGCATCTCGGCCACCTCAAATGGATCCTGCACGAGTTCTGCAAGGCGTTCTTCGAGGTCGACCACATCAACATGCGGTTCCGGCCGTCGTTCTTCCCGTTCACCGAGCCGTCGCTCGAGGTCGACATCCAGTGCCGCCGCGACAAGGGCGAGATCCGCTTCGGCGAGGGCGAGGACTGGATGGAGATCCTCGGCTGCGGCATGGTGCATCCGAACGTGCTGCGCGCCTGCGGCATCGACCCCGACGTCTACCAGGGTTTTGCCTGGGGCATGGGCATCGACCGCATCGCGATGCTGAAATACGGCATCGCCGATCTCCGCCAGCTGTTCGAAAACGACATCCGCTGGCTCAACCACTACGGCTTCAAGCCGCTCGACATCCCGACGATTGCGGGAGGATTGAGTACGTGAATCCAACTCCCGCTGCCATCGCGGAGAGAGCCCCCACCCCAGCCCTCCCCCGCAAGCGGGAGAGGGAATGGATAGCCTGTGCTCGCGTGGATACGAAGGTTCCATCGCCGCGGACGGTCGGACTCCCTCTCCCGCTTGCGGGGGAGGGCTGGGGTGGGGGTATCTCCACAAAGGGGCTGGCAATGGTCGATCCCGAGCATCCGGATTGGAAGGTGTCCGATAGACTCCGGTCCAACGCCCGTGCACTTCGCAAGAACTCGACCAATGTGGAACGAATGCTCTGGTCGGAACTGCGCGGCAATCGCCTGAACGGCGCAACCTTCCGCCGGCAAGTGCCAATCGACAACTACATCGCCGATTTCGTCTGCCATGCCGCAAAGCTGGTGATCGAACTCGACGGCGGCCAGCATTTTTCAGACCACGGCGAACGCGCCGACGCCGCGCGCTCGGCCGTCATCGAAGCGAGAGGCCTCAGAGTGCTTCGCTTCAGCAATCTCGACGTCCTGACAAATCGCGAAGGCGTCCTCGAAACAATTGCCGCTGCCATCGCGGAGAGAGCCCCCACCCTGACCCTCCCCCGCAAGCGGGAGAGGGGACCGGAGAAGTCATCGTCATGAAGTTCACCCTCTCCTGGCTGAAGGAACATCTCGAGACCGACGAGCCGCTCGACAAGCTTGCTGACAAGCTCACCATGATCGGGCTTGAGGTCGAGAACATCGAGGACAAGGCGAAGGCGCTCGTGCCGTTCACCATTGCGCGCGTGATCTCGGCCGAGCAGCATCCGAATGCCGACCGGCTGCGCGTCTGCATGGTCGACACCGGCGACGGCGGCGCGCCGGTGCAGGTGGTGTGCGGCGCGCCGAATGCGCGTGCCGGGCTGATCAGCGTGTTCTCGCCGCCCGGCACCTACATTCCCGGCAAGGACATCACGCTCGGCGTCGGCACCATCCGCGGCGTCGAGAGCCGCGGCATGCTGTGCTCGGCGGCCGAATTGCAGATCTCGGAAGACCACGACGGCATCATGGAGCTGCCGGCCGACGCGCCGCTCGGCAAGGGCTATGCCGACTGGGCCGGGCTCGGCGATCCCGTCATCGAGATCAATTTGACGCCGAACCGGCAGGACTGCACCGGCGTGCACGGCATCGCGCGCGATCTCTCCGCCGCCGACATGGGCAAGTTCAAGGACCAGGGCATCAGGCCGATCAAGGGCGAATTCCCCTGCCCGGTTCAGGTGAAGGTGGAAGACGCCACGCTGTGTCCGGGCTTCGCGCTGCGGCTGGTGCGCGGCGTCAAGAACGGGCCGTCGCCGGAATGGCTGCAGAAGCGGCTGATCTCGATCGGCCTGCGCCCGATCAACGCGCTGGTCGACATCACCAACTTCATGACCTACGACCGCGCGCGTCCGCTGCACGTGTTCGACGCCAAGAAGGTGCAGGGCAACCTCACTGTCCGCCGCGCCAAGGACGGCGAGACCCTGCTCGCGCTCGACGGCCGCACCTACACGCTGGACAGCAATGTCTGCGTGATCGCCGACGAGCACGGCGTCGAATCGCTCGCCGGCATCATGGGCGGCGAGGCCTCGGGCTGCGACGACAACACGACTGACGTGCTGATCGAATCGGCGCTGTGGAACGAGATCAACATCGCGCAGACCGGCCGCAAGCTCGGCATCAATTCGGATGCGCGCTACCGCTTCGAGCGCGGTGTCGATCCGGCCTTCATGGTGCCCGGGCTCGAGCTCGCGACCAAGCTGGTGCTGGAGCTGTGCGGCGGCACGCCGTCCGAGAACGTCGTGGTCGGCAAGCAGTTCGGCGAGGATCGCGTCGTCGATTTCCCGCTCAGCGAGGTCAAGCGCCTCGCCGGCATCGAGGTGCCGTTGGTCGAGGTGAAGCTGATCCTGACCCGGCTCGGCTTCATGCTGGCCGGCAACGGGCCTGTCGTGAAGATCGCGATCCCGTCCTGGCGCACCGACGTGCAGGGCAAGGCCGACATCGTCGAGGAGATCGTGCGTATCGTCGGCGTCGACAAGGTGCCGATGACGCCGTTCGATCGTGGCGAGGAGCCGCGCAAGCCGGTGCTGACGCCGATGCAGCAGCGCACCCGCCGCGCCAAGCGCGCGCTCGGCGCCCGCGGCATGGTGGAGGCCGTCACCTGGTCGTTCATCACCGATGACGCGGCCAAGCTGTTCGGCGGCGGCCAGAGCGAGCTCGTGCTTGCCAATCCGATCGCAGCCGATCTCTCCGACATGCGGCCGAGCCTGCTGCCCGGCCTCGTCGCGGCGGCTCAGGCCAACAACAACCGCGGCTATCCCGATGTCGCGCTGTTCGAGGTCGGCCAGGTGTTCCGCGGCGACCGACCCGAGGACCAGCTCGTGGCTGCCTCCGGCGTACGCCATGGCTACGCCTCGTCGAAGGGGATCGGGCGGCATTGGACCGGCTCGGCCGCGGCGGACGCGATGGATGCCAAGGCCGATGCCTTCGCCGTGCTGGCGGCCGCCGGCGCGCCGATGCAGGCGCTGCAGGTCGTCCCGGGCGGTCCCGCCTGGCTGCATCCGGGACGTTCCGGCACCATCCAGATCGGCCCGCAGAACGTACTCGGCACCTTCGGCGAGCTGCATCCGCGTGCGGCCGAGGCGCTCGGCGCCGACGGTCCGATGATCGTGTTCGAGGTGATCCTCGAGCGGATCCCGGAAGGCAAGCAGAAGGCGACCCGCGCCAAGCCGGTGCTGGAGCTCTCGGCGTTCCAGCCGGTGTCACGCGACTTCGCCTTCATCGTCGATCGCAGCGTCAAGGCGGGCGACATCGTCCGCGCGGCGCAGAATGTCGACAAGAAGCTGATTACCGGCGTCACCGTGTTCGACGTCTATGAAGGCAAGGGCATCGATCCCGACAAGAAGTCGATCGCGATCGCGGTGACGATCCAGCCGCGCGAGAAGACGATGACCGACCAGGAGATCGACGCGATCGCCGCCAAGGTCGTCGCCGAAGTGACCAAGAAGACCGGCGGCACGCTGCGGGCGTGAACCGACGCGAGCGACGGATTGCTCCCTCGCCCCGCTCTTGCGGGGAGAGGGTTGGGGTGAGGGGCTTTCTCCACGTGTGCGGTGATAGTTACTTTTGCGGAGACTCCCCCTCACCCGAAATTCAAGCTGTGCTTGAATTTCGACCTCTCCCCGCAAGCGGGGCGAGGTAAGAGACGCCTCCCATGACCTCCTTCACCCTCCTCCCCTCGGACATCTCGACCAGCATCGCGCTTGCGATCTGCGCGATCGCTTTCGTGTCGGGCACGGCGCGCGGCTTCTCGGGCTTCGGCTCGGCGCTGATCTTCATGCCGCTCGCAAGCAGCGTGGCGGCGCCACGGCTGGTGGCGGCGCTGCTGCTCATCATCGATTTCGTCGCCGCCGCGCCGCTGCTGCCGAACGCCTGGACCCATGCCGATCGCAAGGCGACCGCGGTGATGGTCGCCGGCGCGCTGGTCGGCGTTCCCGTCGGCACCTATTTCCTGACGGTGCTCGAGCCCGTGACCACGCGCTGGATCATCTCCTGCTTCGTCGCGGCGCTGCTCGCTCTGCTGCTGTCGGGCTGGCGCTATCACGGCAAGGATCACGCCGCGCTCTCGATCGGCGTCGGCGGCCTCTCCGGCTTCTGCAGCGGCCTTGCGCAGACCGGCGGACCGCCGATCGTCGCCTACTGGCTGGGACGCCCGATCTCGTCGGTGATCTCCCGCGCCAACATCGTGCTGTTCTTTGGGGCCTCGGATTTCTTCTCGCTGGTCAGCTACTGGTTCACCGGATTGATCACGATCGAGTCGATCAAGTTCTCGCTGATCGTCGGCCCCGTCTACGGCATTGGCGTCTGGTTCGGCGCATCGCTGTTCGGCAAGGCCAGCGAGCAGGTGTTTCGCGCGATCTGCTACGCGCTGATCGCAGCAGCCGTCATCGTCGGCCTGCCGGCGCTTGATGGCATTTTGCGCGGCGGCTAGGGTCCAGAAAATAATCAGGGAGAGAACCGATGATCGATCGCCGCAATGCATTGAAACTGGCGCTCGGCAGCGCCGCCATGCTCGCGGCGCCGAGCGCGCACGCGCAGGGCGCAAAGCCGCGCACGCGGATCGTGTTCCTCGGCACCAAAGGCGGTCCGCGGGTCGGTAACGGCGCCTCCAACCCCGCCAATCTCGTCGTCGTCAACGACACGCCGTTCGTGATCGATTGCGGCATGGGCGTCAGCCGCCAGCTGGTCAGCGCCGGCGTGCCGATCCCGTCCGTGAAGTACATCTTCATCAGCCACCACCATTCCGATCACAATCTGGAATACGGCAATCTGTTCTACAACGCCTGGGCGGCCGGCCTCTCGACGCCGATCCACTCGTTCGGCCCCACGGGCATCGAGGCGATGACCAAGGAATATTGGGAGCTGAACAAGTTCGACGTCGAGACCCGGATCGCGGACGAAGGCCGGCCCGATCCGCGCAAGCTGCTGATCGCGAAGGACATCACCGACGACGGCGTGGCGCTGAAGACGCCTGACGTCACCGTCACCGCGTTCCGCACGCCGCATCCGCCCATCACGGACAACTTCGCCTACAAGTTCGAGACCCCGGACGGCACGATCGTGTTCTCCAGCGACACCGCCTACAATCCGAAGCTTGCCGAGTTCGCGAGGGGCGCCGACGTGCTGGTGCACGAATGTCTCTACATTCCCGCGGTCGATCGGCTGGTGGCAAAGACCAAGAACGGCGCGACCTTGAAGAAGCATCTGCTCGACAGCCACACCTCAACCGAAGACGTCGGCCGCATCGCAGCCGCCGCCGGCGTGAAGACATTGGTGCTGAGCCACTTCGTCCCCGGCGACGACTCTGATGTCACCGATGACGACTGGACCAGGGACGTGAAGACGAATTTCAAGGGCCGCATCGTGGTCGCCAAGGATCTGATGGAGCTGAAGCTGCCGGTGTGAGCTTTCCCATCCGTCATTCCGGGGCTCGCGAAGCGAGAACCCCGGAATGACGGGAGGAGAGAGCGGCTACTCCGAATCACTGAGTCGCCCGACGGCGACGGGATGTGCGACCCAGATGGTGCCACAGACTCGCCGTCGTCCCTGCGAACGCAGGGACCCATAACCACAAATGCTGTTCGTTGCGCGATACTGGGACTACGAGTCTCGCCTACAATGTTCTTCACGGAGTTGATGGTGTGGACGGCCCCCTACGGCATCAGTATGCCAGAATGAGGTTGTCTAGATCTCATACATGGGAGCCGTCCGTGAACCAGATTATCCGCATTGGGATGGATACGTCGAAGCATATTTTTGTGCTGCATGGGGTTGATGCGTCCGAGCAGCCGGTCTTACGCAAGAAGCTTTCGCGCAAACTCGTGCTGGAGTTCTTCGCCAAATTGCCGCCGACGGTGATCGGGATGGAGGCATGCGGAGCTTCGCAATATTGGGCGCGAGAGCTTTCCAGGCTGGGCCATGAGGTGAAGCTGATGGCACCGCAATTGGTGAAGCCCTACGTGATGCGGAACAAGAATGACGGGCGAGACGCAGAAGGCCTGTGTGAGGCGATGAGCCGGCCGAGCATGCGCTTTGTGCCGGTGAAGAGCGCCGAGCAACAGGCTGCGCTGATGCTGACGGGTATCCGCGACGGACTGATCGCCCGGCGCACCCAATTGACCAACACGATCCGCGGCCATGCGGCGGAGTATGGCCTGATCGCGCCCAAGGGGCTGGAGGCGATCGAACCGCTGCTGGCGCGGATCGCGCAGGACGAGACGCTTCCCGCTCTGGCGCGCGAGCTGTTTGTCGTGCTGGGCCGGGAGTGCGTCAGGCTCGAGGGCGAGTTGGAGGTGGTTGAGGCCAAGCTGATGGCCTGGCACCGCGGCGATGCCACGGGCCGGCGCCTGGCGCAGATTCCGTCGATCGGTCCGATCATTGCAACGATGCTGGTGATGAAGACACCTGAACCGGGCGCGTTCCGCTCCGGTCGTCACTTTGCGGCTTGGCTCGGCCTCACGCCCAAGGACCATTCCACCGCAGGCAAGACCAGGCTCGGCAAGATTACCCGGGCGGGCGACCAGGACCTGCGCCGTCTGCTGGTCGTCGGGGCCACGGCGGTGATCCAGCAGGCCAAGCGGGGGCGCGGTCATCACTCGCGCTGGCTGCTGGCGCTGATCAAGCGTAAGCCGCCGAAGCTTGCGGCCGTGGCGCTCGCCAACAAGGTGGCGCGCATCGTCTGGAAGCTGATGGTGACGGGGGAGAGTTATGACGCCGCACGGCTGAATGCCGCGACGACGGGTACCGCTTAACAGATTGGCCGGCTGGCGGGCTCGCTCGTCAGCCGACCCGGAGCTGCAAGAGCGGATGGAGCGATCGATCGAGCAACGATGCGAGACAATCCGTGGGACCCATCGGCCGTCAACAGGTCGCGGAGTTGTTTGGAACTCGCATCGCGCAAACCATCTTGGCCAGCGATCTACTCGATCGCACCCAACAGGCCGGACATATGGATGCAAGCGATCCGATCTTGCCAAAAGGCTCTTGTGCCACGGGGGCCGTCCACATATGGGTCCCTGCGTTCGCAGGGACGACATCTGTCATGCGGCAGCGTTCTACCCGCACTCCACCAAGCTGCCTGATCTCACACAGCCATCAATTCATCGGCCCGGCAGAGCGCGGCGCGCGGCGCTTGTGTTTTGCGGCGGGCGCTGCGGGCTCCGGCGTCGCATCCTTCACCCCGCCGATCCTGCGCAGCGCGGCGTCGGCGGCGCGCTCGCCGCTTTCCCAGGCGCCGTCGACCGTGCCCCACAGCGTCTCGTGCGTGGCCTCGCCCGCGAGATACATCGCGCCGATCGGCTCGGACAGGATCCTGCGGGAAGATTGCGCGCCGGGGACAGCCGCCGACATCGCGCCGAGGATGAAGGGCTGTGCATTCCAGCGCGTCGCGCTGGTCTTCTTCACGGCAGCGCCGACCTCGCTGCCATAGAGCTTCGTCAGCCATTCCACCGCGAAGGCCGACATCGCCTTCTCGCCCTGCGCTGACAGGTCGCGGCCGAAGGTACCAGCGACGTCGATCGTGCACAGCGAGGAGCCCGCGATATTGCCGTAGAGCAGCGCCGTCCTGGTCGAATTGCTCTGCTCGATGATGACGTCGTCGCGCGACAGCCCGAGCGGATTGCCGGGAATCTGCAGCGCGATGCGATCGTAGCTGCCGAGGTTGAGCTTGGCGGCGGCGTCGAGCGTGCGCTTCGGGATCTCAGGCGCAAACTTGATATTGCCGCTCGCGAGCACGTTGCTCGAGACCGTGACGATGGCGGCGCGCGCGGTGATCTTGCCGGAGGGCGTCTCGACCATCACGTCGCGATTGCTCCACAGGATGCGCTGCGCGGGTGTCGACAGCGCCAGCGGAAGCTGCTCGCCGAGCTTCGCGATCAGCGCGCCGAGCCCCTGCCGGCAGGCGATCGCGGTGTTGCGATCCTGCGCACGCACCTTGTCGACGGCCGAAAGGTCCTTCAGATCCTTGCCGCTGAAATTGGCGCCGAGCAGGAATTCCGCAGTGCCGGCCCAATCGCCGAGATCCTTTGGCATTGCCGCCGCGCAGGCGATATCGGCCTTGCGCGAGGCGTCGTCGATGGCGCGATTGGCGCGCACCAGCGCCGCCAGAAACTCCTCGGTCTCGCCGGGGCGGGCGTAGCGCCGGCCGATGCGGATCTTCTGCCCTGCGGGCGCCGTGACGATGTCGAGGCCCGCGGAGCGCGCCAGCCGGATCATCGGATTGGTTTCGGGATTGTGCATCCAGCGCGCACCGCGGTCGAACGGCACCTCGAAGGTCGATGCATCGGTCTGACAGCGGCCGCCGACCTGGCCAGACGCCTCCACCACGATCACCTTGCGGTTCGCGGCGGCGATCCGTCGCGCCGCGGCAATGCCCGCGGCACCCGCGCCGATCACGACGATGTCGGCCTCGCGCGGCAGCGGCGCAGCGACAACCCGGCCGCCCAGCACGGGCGCCAGCGCCAGAGCTGCGGACGCCGACAGGAAATCGCGGCGGGTCACGGTCATGACATTGCTTCTGGCATGGTTTCCGGGGACTTGCAGAGAATGGGAACGGTTCGCGAACTGTGCCGCATCTCACCGACCGCAGCAACCATCATGGTAAATCAATCATGATTGATCCGCCGATGGCATGAACTAAATTGCAACGGCTTGCGACCATGATTAAGTGAACAGAAGCGGTCGTAGAACCGCTGGGGGGAATCCATGGGCGTAATGCTCGATACCGTCGGTAAATGGATCGCGGGGTACCTGCAGAAGGAAGTCCCCGGTTACGAGCCGTTCACGCCGAGCGACCCGGACCATCTGCGGGGCATCATGCAGCCCGGCGATGTGCTGCTGGTCGAGGGCAACAACCGGATTTCCGGCATCATCAAATACCTCACGCAATCGACCTGGTCGCATGCCGCGCTTTTCGTTGGACCGATCGACGGCGCGTTCGAGCCTGACGGCGAACAGCATGTGCTGATCGAGGCCAATATCGGCGAAGGCGTGACCTCGGCGCCGCTGTCGAAATACCTGTCCTATCACACCCGTCTCTGCCGGCCGGTCGGGCTGTCCTTCGAGGACCGCACCACGGTGTGCCGCTACGCCATCAACCGCATCGGCTTCGGCTACGACACCAAGAACATCGTCGATCTCGCGCGTTTCCTGTTTCCGCTGCCGATCCCGCAGCGCTGGCGGCGCCGCATGATCGCGTTCGGCTCCGGCGATCCGACCAAGATCATCTGCTCGGCGCTGATCGCGCAGGCGTTCGACGCCGTGCGCTATCCGATCCTGCCCAAGATCACGCGTGCTGCCAGCCGCAAGGCGCGCCGCGAGATCCTGCACATCCGCGATTCCTCGCTCTACATGCCGCGCGACTTCGACATCTCGCCCTATTTCGAAGTCATCAAACCCACCATCGTGCACGGTTTCGACTACACGGCCCTGCACTGGGCCGACAAGCAGAAGCCGCTCCAGGAGGTAGCCGGCGAATTCAGTGTGTTTCCAGAGTACAAGTCGCCGCCGCTTGTTCCTGAAGCGATTGACGAAGCGGCGGCGCTTCCGGCTGCGGAAGTGACCGCTGCGGAAACCGCGCCGGTGTGACGGCCGCAGGCGTCAGGCTCGACATGTCGAGCGCTGGCCGCCTCGACCCCGGTCTGGAATCCGTCTCATCGTCCGGCTACGCCGTTGAGTTCTCGCGCTCGCATCACTAGGGTGCGCGCGCTTCACGCCTGCTTTCATTCGGTAGTTTTACGGTGCTTTCGCTTATCAATTTCTCGGCGATAGCTGCCGCGTCGGACAAGGATCCGGCGCGCTGGCGCCGTCCATTGATCAAATGGCTGGATGGAATCGAGACCGGGTGGTCGATCCCGATTCTGCTCGTCCTCTTTGTCGCGACCTGGACCGCGTATCTCGTCATCGCCTATCTCGGCGCCGGCCTGCATCCGGACGTGCTCGAGACCTGGACACTCGGCCGGCACCTCGCATGGGGATACCCCAAGCATCCGCCGTTGATGGGCTGGATCACGCGGGGATGGACGGCGATCTTCCCCCTGACCGACTGGTCGCTGCAGCTGATGGCGATGGTCAACGCGGCGGTGGCGCTGTGGGCGGTCGACCTGATCGCCCGCCGCTTTGTCCGTGGCGAGAAGCGGGCGATCGTGCTGCTGCTGTTGATGCTGCTGCCGGTCTATCAATTCCACGCCCAGCGCTTCAATGCGAACACCGTACTGCTGGCGGTCTGGCCGCTGGCGACTTACTGCTTCCTGCGTGCGTTCGAGGCGCCCAGGCAGCTCGGCTGGGCGATCGCAGCGGGCGCGGCGTGCGCACTGGCGATGCTCGGAAAATATTATTCGATCTTCCTGGTCGCGAGCTTCGTCCTCGCAGCCGTGCTGCATCCGGATCGCCGCCGCTATCTGCTGTCGGCCTCGCCCTGGATCTCGACGCTGGCCGGCATGCTCGCGCTTGGCCCGCATCTGCACTGGCTCGCCACCACAGGGGCAACGCCGTTCGACTATGCGCTCGCGCATGCCGGCGCCGATCATGTCGCCGCGCTATGGGAAGTCACCTACTTCATCACGGGCCTGATCGCGGCGCTCTCGGTCGCGGCGGTGACCTGGGTGTTCATTGCCGGCCCGCGGCTGGCGCGGCTGCCGGCCGATTTCCGCGCGATGAACCCAGGGCTCCGTCTGCTGCTGCTGGTCGCAATCGGGACCATCCTGTTTCCGGTGACCGTCTCGCTCGCGATCGGCACCGACCTGCCGTCGCTCTGGGCGGTACAGGGTCTCTTCCTGTTCGTGGTTCTGATCGTGTGCGCAACGCGCTACCCGATCGAGCGCTTCTACGCGGTCAACCTGACCGTCATGGTGGCCGGGATCGCCATTCTCGCCGTCACCGTCGGCGCTCCGATCCATGCCCTCTATCGCAACGCTTACGGCTATGAAGAAGGCCGCGACTTCTATCACGCCGCCGCGGCGGAGCTCACCGCGCGATGGCGCGATGCGGCCGGGACACCGCTCGCCGCCGTCAGCGGCGACGACGCGCTCGCTTTCGCTGCCGCCTTCTACAGTCCGGACCATCCGCACTATGCCCGGCCGTTCGCTTACCAGTACACTTGGGGATTGCCGCGCAAGACCACGCTCGATCGCGGCTGGGCCGCATTGTGCTTCGCCGACCAGACGGACTGCCTGAGCTGGATGGAGCGCACGACCTTACGCGCGACCGACGTCTTTCGCTCCGAGTTTGATGCCCAGGCGACGCTGCTCGGCAGAGCCGGCCGGACACGGCGGGTCGTGATGCTGATCGTACCGCCCTATCGCGAAACATCCCCGGTGCAGCCCGATGTCGAGGATTTCAGCTCGAGCCGCCGCGTGCGCGACTGATCAGAACGTCGCTGCCAGCGTCAGGCGCACGGCAAGCGGCTCGGCGGGATGCACATGACGGTCGGCGACGCCGTCGATCGGTTCGCCCGGCAGCCGCGACAGATAGTCATATTCGATCTGGTTGGTTTGCGCGTTGAAGAGATTGAGGACGTCGAGCTGCAGCCGCATCCCGTTGTCGAATTTGTAACCCGCGCGGGCGTTGACGATGAAGGACGACAGCGAACGGACGCTGTCGTCCTCGATCAGCGGACGCGGACCGAAATAGCGGGCGCGCAGGCTGCCGAACCAGCCGGTCTCGCGGCCGAAGGTGACGCCGCCGCTGGCGACCCAGGCCGGTGCGCCGGGAATGAAGTTGCCGACCGGATCATAGTCGGTGAAGCGGGCGCGGGTATAGGCGAGGTCGAAATCGAGGCTCATCCACGGCAGCAATTTATACTGGTTGGTCCACTCGACGCCGACCCGCCGGCTCGGCCGGCTGGGCTCGGTGGTACCGGCATCGCCGACGAACAGCAGCTCGGAATCGAAGTCGAGCACGAACACCGCGAGCGACGAGGTGAGGCCATCGATCGCCTTGCTACGGATGCCGAGCTCGGCACCCTTCGAGCGCACCAAGAGCGGCACGCGATCGAGCGGCGTCACCTTGTCGTTGGGATCAACGGTGATGGTCGCGCCGCGGATATCATTGGAATGCAGGCCGAAGCCGGCATTGCCGTAGAACTCGGTCTTGGACCAGGGACCGAGCACGATGCCGGCCTTCGGGCTCGTCATCGCCGCCTGCGCGTTGCCGGAATTCTGCGGCATGTCGCTCAGCACGTGGCCGGCAAAATAATCCTCGCGGATGCCGACCGTGGTGCGCAGCCAGTCGGTCCAGCGCGCGGTGGTATCGGCCCACAGCGCGACACTGCCCTCCTGCACCTGGTCGTTGCGCACCGTGGACAGGATCTCGCGCTGCGCGGTCTTGAACAGGCCGACATCGATATCGTCGTAGCGGGTCTGCACGCCGACCCGGGTCTGGGTATCGATGCCGGCGATGCGGATATCGGCGGCGTGGCTGGCATCGAAGCCATAGACGGTGCGCTTGTCGGTCTGGCTGAACTGGTCGCCATTGACGGGGTCGTCGAGAAAATACGTGAAGTCGTTGTAGAGCTGCAACGACGAGCGGATCACATAGGCGTTGAGCTTGGTCTGCCCGTAGTCGCTGGACTGCGCCCAATTGCCCGAGAGGCTGAAGCGACTCGAAGTGCCGCCGTCGGTCGGATCGAGCGAACCGTAACGGCCGATCAGGCCCTGATCGATGGCGCGCTGCGCGACCTGGTCGGTCGAATTCCAGCCGTTGGAATAGGCCATCGCAGTCAGCGAGAAGCCGTCGGTCGCGGTGCCCTGGCTGTAGCGCAGCACGCCGTTCAGCTTGCGGATGTCGTCCGACACGTCCCACGGGCCGTTGTATCTGTTGGCCTCGAAGGCTGCGAGCAGCGTTCCGTCGCCGACCCTGGTCGAGCCCGCGGCCATCGCGCGCCGATAGCCGAAGCTGCCCGCGGTCAGCTCCACGATGTTCTTGGAAAGCCGGTCGAGATAGTTGATATCGACGGCGCCGGCGGACGCGAAATCGCCCTTGTCGGCGTAGTACGGACCCTTGCGGACATCCATCGACTGGATCAACTCCGGGATCAGGAAATTGATGTCGGCATAGCCCTGGCCGTGACCATGGGTCGGCATGTTGACCGGCATGCCGTCGACGGTGATGGCGAGATCGGTGCCATGGTCGAGATTGAAGCCGCGCAGAAAATACTGGTTGGCTTTGCCTTCGCCGGAATGCTGGGTGACGATCAGGCCCGGCACCGCCTCCAGGACTTCGCCGACGCGCGAGACTGGCCGCGCATTCACCTCGTCGCCGCTGATCTGCCGCTCGCTGGCGGCGGTCGGTTGCAGGTTGGAGGCAGACGCGGTCGCAGAGCGGCCGGTGATGGCGCTGGTCGCGGGCACAGGCTGGCGCGATTGCGATGCGGCCGGCTTGCGGCCGCGGGCCGCGACATGGTGTGGACGTTGCGATGGCCTGGCACGCTTGGGCGGCGCTCGATCTGGCGAGGTCACCGTCACCGGCGGCAGTTGCCCGGGCACGGGGGGAAGCGTCTGCGCTTCGGCGACCGGCGCGAATGCTGCAATGGATACGGCGGCGGGAAATATCCGCCATACAGTACGACGCAACGCCCATGCCCCCGCATGATCCTGTTACAGTCAGGCGACGACCGCACCAGCTTAAACCAATCCCGGCATAGCGACGCTAGCAAGCATGGTATGACGTTTCAAGAACAATGTCATACCGCCGCGCCGACCACCCAACACGGATAGTCCATGCAACGCATCACCATCACCATCGAGGATGATCTGCTCGCGGAGATCGATGCCGCCGCCGAGGCGCGCGGCTATCAGAACCGCTCCGAGATCATCCGCGACTTCGCGCGCGCCGGCCTGCAGCAGAGCGCGGAGGACGCGCCGTCAGGGCAATGTGTCGCGGCGCTGGTCTATGTCTACGATCACGCCGCGCGCGACCTGTCGAAGCGGCTGGTGCAGAATTTTCACGGCCATCACGACCTGTCGCTGGCGACGCTGCATGTCCATCTCGACGACGACAGCTGTATGGAAGTGACGGCGCTGAAGGGCCCGAGCGGCGAAGTCCGCCATCTCGCCGATCACATCATCGCCGAGCGCGGCGTGCGTTACGGCCGCGTCGTGATGATCCCGACCGCGGCGGACAAGAAGCCGCGCAAGCGGGGGCACGGACACGATTGAGGTCTCGTAGCCCGGATGGAGCGTAGCGAAATCCGGGACGGTCCACCCGCGAACGCAAGACCCCGGATTTCGCTTCGCTTCATCCGGGCTACGCAATTGAATTCGCTACGCCGCCTTCGCCTTGGCGCCGCGCGGCAGGCCGGCGCGGGCGAGGCCGCCATAGAGCTGCTCGTTCGGCATCTCGGATTTCAGGATCGCGCGCACCTCGACCAGGCGGTCAAGATCGATGCCGGTCGGAAATCCCTTGCTCTCGCAGAGGAAGACGAGATCCTCGAACACGACATTGCCGGTGGCGCCCGGCGCGAACGGGCAGCCGCCGAGGCCACCGAGCGAGCCGTCGAGCACACGGGCGCCTTCATCGAGCGCCGCCGAGGCGTTCGCGATGCCCATGCCGCGGGTGTCGTGCAGATGGACACAGACCGGCTTGGAGCCCGCGATCTTCACCGCGCCGCGCGTCAGCTCGCCGACCTGCTTCGGCCCGGCATAGCCGACGGTATCGGCGATCGCGACCATGTCGACGCCGACCTCATAGAGCATCTCGGTGAGGCGCAGCACCTCCTTCGGATCGACCGCACCCACGATCGAGCAGCCCAGCCCCATCGAGATCGCGGCATTGACCAGCGGTCTGTGCGCGCTGGCGTCGCGCAATTCACAGAGGCGCTTGATGTTCTCGATCGCCGACTCGCGCGAGCGGTTGGCATTGGCCTGGCTGTGTTCCTCGGTCGCCGACACCACCGAGGCGATCTCGGCGACACCGGAGGCCAACGCCTCGTTGACGCCGCGCTCGTTCAGCGCCAGCGCGACACCGTGCGCGCCGGGCAGCGCGGCAATAGTGGCGACCACATCGCGGACATCGACGAATTGCGGAAAAGTCTTGGCAGGCAGGAACGAGCCGACCTCGAAATGCCTGACGCCGGCGGCATATTCGTCGCGCACCCAGCGCTGCTTCGCGGCGGTGGACGGGAATGTCTTCACGAGCTGCAGGCCGTCGCGCAGACCGACTTCGCGCAAGCTTACCTTGTCGTTGGGATAGATATCGTGGACGCGGGTCATGTCAGCCTCACGCAGCGTTTCCGGTTGATGAAATCTTCTGTTGTGCGAGCTCGGCGCGGACCGCATCGGTATCGGCGCCAAGCACCGGCACTTTCAGGCCTTCGCCGATATGGCTGCCGTTCCATTCGACCGGCAGCGCGGGAACGCGGAACGGCTTGCCGTCGGCGTTGACATTATTGACGAGCCCGCCGGGCCGCAGCACATGCGGGTCCTGCAGCAGATCCTCGGGCCGGTTGATCGGCGAGAAGCAGATGTTGAGCGCGTCGAGCCTGGCCGAGAGGTCGGCCACGTTCCAGCCTTTGATCACCTCGGCGACGCGCGGAATGATCCGGTCGCGCGCCATGATGCGGTCCGTAGTCGAGCGCAGCGCGGGATCGTCTGCGAACTCCTGCAGGCCGAACTCGCGGCAAAAACTCTGCCAATGGCCTTCGGTGACGACCCCGATGAAGATGCGGTCGCCGCCGGCGGCATCGAAGATGTCGTAGATCGGCCAGGCATGCTCGCGCTCCGGCATCGAGCGCGGCTTGCGCCCGGTCATCTCGTACTCGACCATGTGCTGGGCGACCAGGAACAGGCAGTTCTCGAACAGGCCGATGCGGATGTCGGCGCCATTCCCGTTGCCGCCACGCTTCTGATAGAGCGCGGCGAGGATCGAGATCACTCCGAACATGCCGCCCATGATGTCGTTGGCGGAAGAGCCGACGCGCTGCGGCTTGTCGCGCGTGCCGGTCATCGCCGCGAGCCCGGACATCATCTGCACGACCTCGTCGAGCGCCGGGCGATGATCGTAGGGGCCGGAGAGAAAGCCCTTGTGGCCGGCGATGATCAGATGCGGATACTTCGCGCGCAGCTCCGCAGGCCCAAGACCCTGCTTGTCGAGCTGGCCGTCGCGAAAATTCTCCAGGAACACGTCGGCGCTGGCGAGCAGCCGGTGCATCGTGTCGCGGTCCGCGGGCCTGGCGAAATCGAGCACGACGCTGCGCTTGCCGCGGTTGAACAGCGGGAAGAACGAGACGCCCATGCCGCCAAGCGAGCGGGTCTTGTCGCCCGCGGGAGGCTCGACCTTGATCACCTCGGCGCCGAGTTGCGCCAGGATCATCCCGCAGGTCGGCCCCATCACCATGTGGGTCATCTCGACGACCCTCACGCCTTCCAGCGGCAGTCCGCTCCCGGTCATCGGTTTCTCCGTGCTCGTTGCGCTCTTGTTCAGACGCGTTTTCTTCACGCGAACCGGTACCCACTTCGCTCGAAAACGCTTTGTGATCGGCGCAGGTTAGGCTTCCGCACGCTATCTGAAAAATATAATCTGTCGAATAGTGCATTCGTCGTTCTAGAACGCAGAACCCCAATGGATTCGCGCCAGCTTCGCTATTTCATCGCGGTTTACGAGCAACGCAACCTGTCGCGGGCGGCGGATCAGGTCAATGTCGCGCAATCCGCGCTCAGCCACCACATCGCGAATCTCGAGGCGGAATTCGCCACGCCGCTGTTCGAGCGCAAGCCGCGCGGCATGGAACCGACCGCGGCGGGCGAGCGGCTCTACGAGCATGCCCGCATCATCCTGCGCGCGATGGCGGCGGCCGAGCGCGAGATCAAGGAAGGCGGCAGCGCGATTGCCGGTGAGATCTCGATCGGCATGGCCAATTCCGGGATGAAGGCGATCGGCGTGCCGCTGATGCGGACCGTGCTGGCGAAATATCCGAACCTGAAGCTGTCGCTGACCGAGAGTCTCTCCGGCGCGACGCTGCTGCATTTGATGAGCTCGGAGGTCGATCTCGCACTGGTCTACAATCCGCCGTCGGAAAAGGATCTGATCGCCGAGCCGGTGCTGGAGGAGCAGATGTTCTGCGTCGGCACCGAAAAGCTGGTCGGCAAGAAGGGACCGATCACATTCGAGCAGGTGGCCCAGCTGCCGCTGATCCTGCTGCGGCACGGGCTGTCGGCCCGCGCACTGCTGGACGACCCCGTGCCGCTGAAGCGGCTGGAGGCCAATGCAATCCTGCACCTCAATTCAACCAGCGGCATGATCGGTGCCTTGACCGCGGGCCTCGGCTGCACGATCGCGACGACGCATTTCGTCAGCGAGCCATTGAAGGCGCGATTGCTGGTCGCACGCGAGGTGATCGAGCCCCGGCTGAGTCGCACGCTCTATCTCTGCCGCTTGCGCAACCGGCCCATGACCTACGTGATGGAGGAGATGTGCCGGCTGATCCGCTCCCTGATCGCCGAACAGGTCGGGCGCGGCGCCTGGGAGGCGACGCTGCTGATCTAAGGCGCTTTCAAGCGCATCAGAAACAGCGCTATCGAAAATATCGAACGATTCCTTCGATATGTTCGTCTGGATTTCTGGTACCCGGCTGCCAAACATGCGCAACCGGCACGCCTTCGCAAGAAAGGCGGCCATTGGACCATTCGGGGAGGACCATCATGAGCGCCGTCGAACTCGGCTCGGTTGCCGATCTTGCCAACACGACAAGCGGACCGGACGAGATCTCGCGGCGGCTCGAGGCGCTGCCCACCTCCGGCTACGTCTGGCGGCTGGTGATCCTGCTCTCGCTCGGCGGCTGCTTCGAAATCTACGATCTGTTCTTCACCGGCTATATCGCGCCGGGCCTCGCCCGCAGCGGGCTGATGACCACGACGACGCAGGCCTTCTTCGGCTTCTCCGGGATCGGCGCCTTCGTCGCGGCGACTTTCGCCGGCCTGTTCATCGGCACCTTCTGCCTCGGCTTCCTCGCCGATCGCTACGGACGCAAAGCCGTCTTCACCTATTCGCTGCTGTTCTACAGCGCGGCGTCGGTGATCATGGCGTGCCAGACCACCCCTGGCGGCGTGTTGCTGTGGCGCTTCATCGCCGGAATCGGGATCGGCATCGAGGTCATCACCATCGACGCCTACATCACCGAGCTGGTGCCGAGCTGGATGCGCGGCCGGGCCTTTGCAATCAACCAGGCGGTGATGCTCTCGGCGGTGCCGATCGTCGCCGCGCTGTCGTGGTGGCTGGTGCCGCTCTCGCCTTACGGCATCGACGGCTGGCGCTGGGTGGTGCTGATCGGCGCCGCCGCCAGCATGATCATCTGGGTGCTGCGGCTCTACGTGCCGGAGAGCCCGCTCTGGCTGGCCCGCCATGGCCGCGTTGCCGAAGCCGAGACAATCATGCGGACGCTCGAGGCCTCATCGCCTACGGCCGCGCCGCGTCCTGCCGTTAAGGCCACAATGGCGCCGGCACGTGCGGCGGTCGAGACCGGCTATGCCGACCTGTTCCGGCCGCCCTTCGCCTCGCTCGTCGTGCTCTTCATGATCTTCAATCTGTGCCAGGCGTTCGGCGTCTACGGCTTCTCCAACTGGGTTCCGGCGCTGCTGGTCGAGAAGGGCATCAACGTCACCAAGAGCCTGCAATATTCCTTCATCATCGCCTTCGCCTATCCGCTCGCGCCGCTGCTGGCCGCAACCTTCGCCGACCGCTTCGAGCGCAAATGGATCATTTGCGGCGCGGCGGCCGCGATCTCGGTGTTCGGCCTCGCCTTCGCTCAGCTCACCGAGCCGGTGCTCTTGATCGCCAGCGGCGTGCTGGTGACGGGCGCCAACATGACGCTGTCCTACGCCTATCACGCCTACCAGACCGAGGTGTTCCCGACCGCGATCCGGGCGCGTGCGGCGGGCCTCGTCTATTCGATGAGCCGGCTCAGCGCGACATTCTCCGGCTTCATCGTGGCGTTCATGTTGAAGGAGGCCGGCGTCAGCGGGGTGTTCGGCCTGATCACCGCGGCGATGGTGATCGTAATTTTTACGATCGGTGTCTGGGGACCCAACGTCCGCGGCAAGCCGCTCGACGCCTAAAGCGCTTCTTGACGCGAGCCGGCGTCGACCCCGCATCCAGTGCGGCGGACTTTGCTCGAAAACGCTGTGACCGCGACACAAGCGGCACTTGCCGAAGCCATATTGGGTGGCTACCTCTCGCTCGTCATTTTGCAGAGGTAACCCGGTCATGTTCGACGCCGCCGTCAAGGCGCTTTCGCAAATCCTGTCGCCGCCGATGCGCACGATCCTGTGGCGTTCGATCGGACTTGCGCTGGTGCCGATCACCGTGCTCGCGATCGGATTGCAGCGGCTGCTGGGCTGGTTTGCCGACACTGGCGAGGTCTGGGCCGAAGGCATGCTCGGTCCCAACTTCCATTCCACCCTGCACGTGCTGTCCTGGATCATCTCGATCTCGGCGGGCCTTGGCGTCATGCTCGGCGGCATCTTCCTGATGCCCGCGATCACCTCGCTGATGGCGAGCCTGTTTGTCGACGACGTCGCCGACCATGTCGAGCGCGAGCACTATCCGGCCGACCATCCCGGCACGGCGCTGCCGGTGACGCTTGCAACGATCGAAGGCGTCAAGACGGCGCTGCTGACGGTCCTGGTCTACCTGGTCGCGCTGCCGTTCGTGCTGTTCGCGGGCGCGGGCTTCATCATCTTCTTCATCGCGACCGCCTGGCTGCTCGGCCGCGAATATTTCGAGCTCGCCGCGATGCGCTTCCGCTCGCCGGCAGACGCCAAGGCGATGCGCAAGGAGAATGCGGCGACCGTGTTCACCGCCGGCCTGTTCATCGCCGCCTTCGTGTCGATCCCGATCGTCAATCTGGCGACGCCGCTGTTCGGGATGGCGTTCATGGTGCACATGTACAAGCGGCTGTCAGGCCCGCGGCGCGAGCTGATCGAGCCGGCGCGGCGAAGCAACGTGCCGACGATCTAGGCCGCATCCCGAGGCACCGGCACCGATGCAGGCATCCGATCGCGCGCAAATAGCACCAGCAGAAGCCCGACGATCGCAACGCAGGCGAGCATCGCCCATGCCTCGTTGACGCTGAGTGCGAGCGATGCCCGCTCGACCAATGGCCGGATGAACGCCACTGTAGCCTCATCCGGCGGCCCCGGCGGACGGTCGATCAGCAGCTTCGGATCGAGCCCGATCGCCTGTGCCGCCGTGACATCTCCTGCCAGGAGGCGCGCGCGAAACGCCTCGCCATGGATCGGGCTGCGCCCGTAGAGGATGGTGTCGATCAAGGCGATCCCGATCGCGCCACCCAGATTGCGCATCAGGTTGAACAATCCGCTGGCGTCGGCAACCTCCGCTTCCGGCAGGGTGCCCAGCGCAACGCGCGTCGGCGGCAGCAAGCAGAACATGATCGCGACACCGCGCACGATCTGCGGCCAGATCATCTCGCCGAAATCAGCGGTGCGCGGCTGAAAGGCGCTCAAGCCAAGACCGAGCGCGAACAAGGCGAAGCCCGTAGCAGTCAATACGAGCGCGCCGACGCGGCTTTCGAGGATTGCCGCCAGCGGCGCGGCGATCAGCTGCGCGACCCCCGTGACCAGCATGATGGTGCCGATCTCGAAGGCATCATGGCGGCGGACGAAGCCGAGGAAGACCGGCATCAGATAGGTCGATCCATACAGGCCGATGCCGAGGCAGAAGCTCAGGGCGCAACCGATCGCGAACGAACGCCGCCTGAACAGGGTCAATCGCGCGATCGGATACGTCGCGCGGAGCGTGCGCCGGATCAGCAGCGTGATCCCGGCCATGCTTCCGATCAGCAGACTCAGGCAAAGCATCGAGACCCAGCCGCGCTGCGGCGCTTCCTTCAAACCGATCATGAGGCTTGCGAGCGCCGCCACGAGCAGGACCAGCGACCATGTGTCCAATCTCGCGAAGGCGCGGAGGTTCACGCCCTGCTTCGGAAGCAGCAGCGGCGTGACCGTGGCCGCAATCGTTCCCGGAACCAGGTTGATCAGGAACAGCCAAGGCCACGACCAGGTCTGCGTGATCCAGCCGCCGACGACCGGTCCAACCGTCGGCGCAAGCACCGCGACGACGCCGCCGATCGTGGTCGCCACCGGATGAAGGCGGGCCGGAAACAGCGTGAACACGGCGGAGAACACCGCTGGGATCAGAACGCCGCCGGAAAATCCCTGCAGCACGCGAAAGACCAGCAGCACGGCAAAGCCGCCACTGAAGGCGCAGCCGACCGAGGCGACGGTGAACAGGCTCACGGCGATCGCGAACAGCCACCGCAACGACAGCGCATGGATGAACAATCCGGTCAGCGGGATCGCGATCACCTCGGCGATCAAATAGGCGGTCTGGATCCAGCTCATCGCGGAAGGCGAGATCGCTAGCGCGCGCTGGATCGTCGGCAACGAGGTCGCGACGACCTGGATGTCGAGGATCGCCATGAACATGCCGAAGCACATCAGGAGGAAGCCTGCCCAGGTCGCCGCCGATGGGCTGTCGGTGCGATGCTCCGCCCGGTCGCTCATGGCGTGCTGACGCGCGGCCAGTCCGCCACCGAGAGAGCACGGCTCTCGGCGCGAATTCGGATCGCAAGCACCGCGAGATTGAGCACGGTGAAAATCAGCGCCAGCACCGGCAGATGCAGTGCGAGCGGAAGCAGCGCGATTTCACCGACGACGACGGCATAGTTTGGATGTGGAAAATATCGGTACGGGCCGGATGCGACCAGCGGCGCGCCCGGCAAGACGATAATCCGCGTGGTCCATCGCGGCCCGAGCGTGGCGAGGATCCACAGCCGCAGGCCTTGCAGCAACAGAAAGGCCGCGAGTATGGCCAGGTTGACATCCTGGTTGCGGCCCCAGATCCACAGCGCGGTGAGCCAGCCGGCGTGAACCAGCACAATGAGCGGGTAATGCCTGGCGCCGACCTCGATCGCGCCGCGCGCCAGCAGCCGCTCCGTGTTGCGCCGCGCCAGCACGAGCTCGCCGAGACGCTGCAGCGTCACCAGCGCAAGGATGACCGACGCGAAGCTCATGCCGCGTGCCTGAGCGCGACGCAGCTGAGCGTGAAGCCAGGGCCGAGCGCCGTAAGCAGCGAGCGCGGCGGCAAGCCCCTGGCGCGGGCGCGTTCGAGGACGAAGAGAACCGTCGGGGCCGACATGTTGCCGCAGGCAGCGATGACGTCGCGTTCGTGATCGAGCGTGCCCTGATCGAGCGCGAGCGCCCGCTCCAAGGCGACGATGACCTTGGCGCCGCCGGGATGGCAGAGGAAGCGATCGATGTCATCGGCCGTCAGCTCCATCCGAGCCAGAATCTCGGCAACCGCCGGTCCGACATGGTCGCGGACGAAATCCGGAATGGTGCGCTGAAAGACGACGCCGAAGCCTTCCGGATCGACCGTCCAGCCCATGATGCCGAGCGTATCCGGCCACAGCTTTTCGCCGGCCGCCTCTATCCGCGTCGCACCGCCGTCTCCGGCGCGCAGCACGATCGCGGCGGCGCCGTCGCCGAACAGACTGGCGGCGACGATATTCGCCTTGGTGAGCTCATCGTGGCGGACCGCGAGCGTGCAGAGTTCGAGCGCAACCAGCAGCACATTCGCACCCGGCTGCGCCTGCGCCAGCCGCGCCGCGATCGACAGGCCCGACACGCCACCCGCGCAGCCGAGGCCGAACACCGGCACGCGCGACACATCGGTCCGCAGGCCGAGCTTGCCAGCGACGCGCGCCTCCAGCGTCGGCGTGGCGATGCCCGTCGAGCACACCGTGACCACGATATCGATGTCACTGCCGGTCAGGTCGGCACGGGTCAACGCCTTGCGGGCGACATCGACGAACAGCGCTTCCGCGCCTTCCAGGAACGCCTGCGTTCGCTCCGGCCAGCCGCGCCGTTCGAGATACCATTCGATCGGCTTCACGCCGTAGCGATGCTGGATGCCGGTGTTGGCGAACAGGCTCGAGAGCGTCTCGAACTCCGGATAGCGGTCGGCGAGAAGGTCGCGCGCGGCCTGCAGGATTTGTCCCTGATGGAATAGATGCGGTGGAACCGCCGTCGCCATGGAAACAAGCGCGGCCGTCTGCTTGGTCTCGATCATCGTGGCTCCCGTTCCCCCGCTTGTGGAACCACGCGGCGTGCAAAATATTTCAGGCGCCCGCGAGATAGCTGGAGCGCCGCATTCACTATAAATTGACCCCCCGGCGATACCCGCGCCGAACCCGTTCGCAAATCAGGAAGCGGCGGCGCCCAACCTGCGCAGCACGTTCTTCACGAAGCCAAGCGGCACCGGCGACAGCGGACCCTGCGGCGCGCGCGTGATCAGGGCGACCAGGAACAGCGCCAGGATCGCGATCCAGAAGCACAGCCAGAAGCCGTCAATGTAGGCGAGCGTATTGGCCTCGCGCTGCACCAGCGCCGCGAGCGTGCCGATCGCACGCCCCGCCGCCGTCCCGATGCCGTGGCCGGAAAATTCACCGGCCAACCGCTTCAGCAGGTTCACGACGTCGACGTCGCCGCTCTGGACGTGCTGGCCGAGATAGTTCGAATGGATCTGCTCGCGGACGCGCAGCCAGGTCCCCATCAGGGCGATGCCGATCTCGGCGCCGCCGAGCCGCATGATCTGGATATAGGCAGCGAACGCCGTCGCCCGCGACGGATCGGAATTGGACAGCGCCATGATGATGATCGGCAGCAGCGTGAACGCCTGCCCGACCGACGTGAGCAGGACGATGCCGACGAAGTCCTCCCGCGCCCAGACATGGCTCAGCTGCGTGCCCCAGAGATTGGCCGCTGCGAATGCCGAGAATCCGAGTACCACGACGATGCGCGGATCGAGGTGACGCAACAGGACAATCGAGATCGGCACCAGCACGAACATCGGCAGCGCGCCGTAGGTGAACAGCAGCACGCCCGACTGCTCCGGCCGCAGCGCGCCGATGGTGCCGAGGAAATTCGGCACCAGCGACGAGTTCGACAGGCTGGTCAGCGTGTACAGCAGGATGACGATCAGCGAGAGCCCGATATTGCGCGAGAACAGCACGTTGAAATGCGCCCACGGCCGGCGCGCGACCGTCTCGTTGATCATGAAGGCGGTGATCAAAAGCCCGCCGCCGATCAGCAGCGCCATCACGGTGCCCGACGACAACCAGTCCAGCCGGTTGCCCTGATCGAGGCCGGCATAGACCATCGCCAGGCCGGCGCCGAGCAGCAGCATGCCGCCCCAATCGGCATGGTGCAGGAGGTCGCGATTGACCGGCTCATTCGGCGTGCCGAGATACACCATCAACCCCATCAGCGGCGCGATCACCGCGCCCTGCCAGTACAGCCACGGCCAGCCGAGATGCTCGACATAGAAGCCGACAAGGGAGCTCGACGAGTCCAGCGCGAAGCCGACGCGGATTGAATACATCGCGATCGCCGGAAGCCACCAACGGATCGGCAGGTTGCGCAGGATGATCATCAGTGTCGCCGGCACGAAGGTGCCGAGCAGCATGCCGTGCGCGATGCTGAGCGCGATCAGCGTCGTGTAGTCGTGCACGAACGGGATGGTCAGCGAGACCACGGCATAGACCAGGCTCGGAATTCCGAGCACGCGGCGCAGGCCGAACGCGGTGGCGAGCCAGGCCACCGCGGGTGCGATGAAGATCTGCGACCCGATCGCAGCGGTCGAGAGCCAGGCGCCCTCGTCGAAGGTCAGCGAGAACGCGCCCCGCAGGTCGGGCAGGCCGACCGAGGTCAGGCGGCTGTCGAAATTCGCCAGGAACGCGCCGAGCAGCACGGCGATAACGGCAAACAGCGGATAGCGCGCGACGTCGCCGCGCGAGACCGGGCCGCGCTCGCGCTCGTCACTTTCCGCCATTGGCGACCGCCTCGCCGGTGTTGATCCGCGTGACCACCGACATGCCCGGCAGCAAGCGCTCGAGCAACGGCTGGCCCTTGTCGAACTGGATACGCACCGGGATGCGCTGCACCACCTTGGTGAAATTGCCGGTGGCGTTGTCGGGCGGCAGCAGCGCGAATTGCGATCCGCTCGCCGGCGCGATGCGCTCGACGACGCCGCGCAGCGTCTGGCCCGAAAATGTATCGACGGTGACCTCGACCGGCTGGCCCGGCTTGACGTTGGTCAGCTGGGTTTCCTTGTAGTTGGCGATCACATAGACGTTCGGCAGCGGCACGACATTGATCAGATTGGTGCCGATGTTGACGTAGTCGCCCGGCTGCACCTGCCGCTCGCCGGTGACGCCGTCGAACGGCGCGACGATCCTGGTGTATCCAAGCTTGAGCTTGGCCGATGCCAGCAGCGCCTTGGCGGCGTCGAGGTCGGCGGCACGCTGCTTCTTGGTGCCTTGCAGGACCTCGAGTTGATGGCGCTGCGCCGCGATCACCGCACGGCTTGCCTGCACATCCGCCTCAGCCTTGGCGTAAGATGCGGTGGCCTGCTCGAGCCGCTGCCGCGTGCCGGCGTCGGTTTGCGACAGCGATTGCTGACGCTCTTGCTCCTGACGCGCCAGGGTCTGCTGCGCCTCCGCAGACAACCGCGAGGCCTCGGCCTGCGCGATGGTCGCATATTGCAGCTCGACCTGGTTGTTGAGGTTATCGAGCGCGGCCTGCGCACCGACCACGCCCGCCTCGGCCTGCGCGACCTGCGCCCGGTAGTCAGCAGGATCGATCTGCACCAGCAAATCGCCGGCCTTGACGCGCTGGAAATCGGAGACGGCGACCGTCAGC
The DNA here is from genome assembly GCF_054063755.1 of Bradyrhizobium sp. USDA 4341. NCBI lineage: Bacteria > Pseudomonadati > Pseudomonadota > Alphaproteobacteria > Hyphomicrobiales > Nitrobacteraceae > Bradyrhizobium > Bradyrhizobium sp. USDA 4341. The sequence continues at coordinate 5,350,098 of NZ_JBSSGO010000002.1, forward strand.
ACTTCGCCGGACACGCGGCTCGAGAGCTGGGTCAACTCGGCGCGCACATAGGCATCATTGGTGGTCTGGATGGTGGCGCTGCCGACCCAGGCGTCCCAATGCGTGGTCGCCACCGCGACGAATACAAGCGCAGCCAGCACCGCGAACAGCGGGATGACGAAACGGCTCCAGAAGCCGCTCCCCGCAGGCTGCGGCTTGGCTGGTGTTGCCACCGGTGCGGACGCGGTCTGGCTGACTTGTGACGGACCGTCTTGAACCTGCTCTGCCACACTACACTCCCTCAATCACACGCGCCGAACGCCGGGCCCGCCTAGAGCTTTTTCCGTTCCGATTGAATCGGAACGGGGTTCCAGATTCTTTGTTTGGCGCGCTTTCTTCACGCGAACCGGCATCCACTTCGCCCGAAAAACGCTCTGGTAGCACATGATGACGATCACGGCTTAGACGGTCCTCTCCGGCCACCGGCAAAGATCATTGATCAGGCACACGTCGCAACGCGGACCGCGGGCGAGGCAAGTGTAGCGGCCATGCAGGATCAGCCAGTGATGGGCGTGCAGCATGAACTCGGTCGGGATCACCCTCTCCAATCCCAGCTCGACCTCGAGCGGCGTCTTGCCGGGCGCGAGACCGGTGCGGTTGCCGACCCGGAACACATGGGTGTCGACCGCCATCGTGTGTTCACCGAACGCCATGTTGAGCACGACATTCGCGGTCTTGCGGCCGGCGCCGGGCAATGATTCGATTTCGGCACGGGTGCGCGGCACCTCACCGCCGAATTCGGCGATCAGCTTCTCCGACAGCGCGATGACGTTCCTGGCCTTGTTGCGATAGAGCCCGATGGTCTTGATGTAGTCGCGCACCTTGTCTTCGCCGAGCTCAAGCATCTTCTCCGGCGTGTCGGCGATGGCAAACAGCGCCCGCGTCGCCTTGTTGACGCCGGCATCGGTTGCCTGCGCCGACAACACCACCGCAACCAGCAGCGTGTAGGGGTTGAGATGCTCGAGCTCGCCCTTCGGCTCGGGATTGGCTTTGCGGAACCGGTCGAAGGCCTCGTAGACCTCCTCCGCCGTCCATGGCTTCGGCTTTGCAGTTTTCTCGACGGTTTTCTTGGCAGCCTTCTTGGCGGCCTTGGTCGCCGGCTTCTTTGCCGCGCGTTTGGGCTGCGGTGTTGCCGCCTTCGCGGCTTTCTTCTTCGGCGCGGACCGAACGCTTGCGGTGCTGGCGCGTTGAGGGCGGATGATTTTGGCCATGAACGGGATATACTGACACGTCATGACCGCAGGCAACGACTTTGATCCGGGCGAAGACCCCAGGGCCAATGACCTCGACGTCGATGCGCCCGAGGCGGAGCCGAAACTGTTCTCGGCGCTGCTGACGCCGCACCGCTCGCTGAATCGCACCGGCTTCATCGTGCTGATGTCGTTCGTCACCGTGGTCAGCTTCGTCGCCGGCGCGGTGTTCTGGTGGCTCGGCGCCTGGCCAATCTTCGGTTTCTTCGGGCTCGACGTGCTGGTGATCTACTGGGCGTTCAAGGTCAATTTCCGCACCGCCAAAGCGAGCGAAGAGATCACCGTGACGCCGTCGGAACTGCGGGTGCGCCGGATCAGTCACCGTGGCCATGTGGCCGAATGGGTGCTCAACCCGCTCTGGGTGCGGTTCGAGCAGATCTCGCATCAGGAGTTCGGCATCGAGCGGCTTTACCTGGTATCCCGGGGCCGCCGGGTCAGCGTCGGCAGCTTCTTGAGTCCGGACGAAAAGGCCAGCTTCTCCAAAGCCTTGACTGCGGCCCTGAACACCGCGAAGCGCGGCCCGACCTACAATCCCATCGCTTGAGCGAGCTTGTTTTTGAGCATGATCTTGTCGGAAAACCGGTCCCCACTTTTCCGGATCATGCTTGTCGGAAATCGGGTGGTTTGGACGCGCCATGGCTCCTAAATCAGACAGCATGATGACACTCGCCATCCATGACCAGCGCCTGGCCAAGCCGGGCTTCCACCAGAGCGCCGCGCTGCGCGACTACGATTCGGTGCGGCGCGCCATCGCGTTCATCTCGGAGCACTGGCGCGCGCAGCCGACCATCGAAGCGATGGCCGATGCCGCCGCCGTGACGCCGGATGAACTGCACCATCTGTTCCGCCGCTGGGCCGGGTTGACGCCGAAGGCCTTCATGCAGGCGCTGACGCTGGACCACGCCAAGAACCTGCTGCGCGATTCCGCCAGCGTGCTCGACGCCGCACTCGACTCAGGTCTTTCAGGCCCGGGACGGCTGCACGATCTGTTCGTCACGCATGAGGCGATGTCGCCAGGCGAATGGAAGACCGGCGGCGGCGGCATGACGCTGCGCTTCGGCTTCCACCCCTCGCCGTTCGGCACCGCGATCGTGATCGCAACCGACCGCGGGCTCGCCGGGCTTGCCTTCGCCGACCCCGGCGACGAGCAGACCGCGTTTGCCGACATGAAACGGCGCTGGCCGAACGCGACCTTTGTCGAGGACACCGACGGCACCACCGCACTGGCGCAGCGCGTGTTCGATACGCGGTTGTGGCGCGCGGACCAGCCGCTGCGCGTCGTCTTGATCGGCACCGACTTCGAGGTGCGGGTGTGGGAAACGCTGCTCAAGGTCCCGATGGGCCGCGCGGTGAGCTATTCCGACATCGCCACCAAGATCAGCAATCCGAAGGCCTCGCGCGCCGTCGGCGCCGCGGTCGGCCGCAATCCGGTGTCGTTCGTGGTGCCCTGCCATCGCGCACTCGGCAAGAGCGGCGCGCTGACCGGCTACCACTGGGGCATCACCCGCAAGCAGGCGATGCTGGGCTGGGAAGCCGGCCAGGTCGGATTGCACTAAGCAAAACCGGTCTCTCACCGTCACCCTGAGGAGCGCGAAGCGCGTCTCGAAGGGTCGACGGCCCCCGCTGGTGGCCGTGCATCCTTCGAGGCTCGCTCCGCTCGCACCTCAGGATGACGGATCGAGATCCCGTCCTGCTGCGCTTAAGCCGCCAAATCGACCTTGGACGCGACGGTGGAATCGGCGTTGAGCCGATAGACCACCGGCGCGCCGGTCGCGAGTTCGCGTTTGAGGATCTGCTCCGGCGAAAGCTTCTCCAGCACCATGATCAGCGCACGCAGCGAATTGCCGTGGGCGGCGATCAGCGTGCGCTGGCCGCGCAGTACGCCGGGCAGGATCTCCTGCACGTAATAGGGCAGCGTGCGCGCCAGCGTATCCTTGAGGCTCTCGCCGCCGGGCGGCGGGACGTCGTAGGAGCGGCGCCAGACCAGGACCTGGTCCTCGCCCCACTTCTTGCGGGCGTCGTCCTTGTTGAGGCCCGAGAGATCGCCGTAGTCGCGCTCATTGAGCGCCAGATTCTTCGTGGTCGGCAATCCGGTCTGGCCGATCTGCTCCAGCATCAGCTTCAGCGTGTGCTGCGCGCGCGTCAGGTCTGACGTAAAGGCGACGTCGAACGACAGGCCCTGCGCCTTCAGCTTGCGGCCGGCGTCCTTGGCCTCAGTGATGCCCTGCTCGGTGAGATCGGGATCCTTCCACCCGGTGAACAGGTTCTTCAGATTCCATTCGCTCTGACCATGACGAACGAGCACGAGAAGACGATCACTCATTTCAGATTCCGTTTTCGTTGGCTGGATTTATTTCGTCGCGCGATCTCAGTCGCTCAACCCGAGAACGTCGGTCATCGAATACATGCCGGGCTTCTTGCCATGCGCCCACAGCGCCGCCTTCAGCGCGCCCTGCGCGAACAGCGCGCGATCCTCGGCATGATGCGAGAGCGTGATGCGCTCCGAAGGACCGGCAAAGATCACGCTGTGATCGCCGGCCGCGGTGCCGCCGCGTAACGAGGCAAAGCCGATGTCGCCGGGACGCCGTGCGCCGGTCAGGCCGTCGCGGCCGCGCGCCGAATGTTGCTCCAGCGCGATCTTGCGTCCCGCGGCAGCGGCTTCGCCGAGCATCAAGGCGGTGCCCGACGGCGCATCGATCTTGGACTTGTGGTGCATCTCGAGAATTTCGATATCGAAGCTCTCGTCGAGTGATTGCGCAACGCGCTTGACCAGCGCGGCGAGCAGATTGACGCCGAGGCTCATATTGCCCGACTTCACCACGATGGCGCGGTTGGTGACGCTGCGGATCACCGCGTCGTCGGACTGCGACAGGCCGGTGGTGCCGATGACGTGAACAAGGCCGCGCTCGGCCGCGATGGCGACATTGGCGATGGTCGCGGCCGGTACGGTGAAATCCAGGATGCCGTCGGCAGCCGCGGAAATCGACCACAGATCGGCCGACAGCTTGACGTCATTGGCGGGAAGGCCGGCGAGCACGCCGGCGTCCTTGCCGAGCAGTTCCGAGCCCGGCGCTTCCAGCGCGCCGACCAGCACCGCCCCCGGGGTTTCGGAAATCACCCGCGTCAGCGTGCGGCCCATCCGGCCGCCGGCTCCCGCAACAATCAGACGCATGTCAGCCATGGCTCACCTCTCACCGCCGTATAAAGCATGATCCGGCAAAGTGGAAACCGGTTTTCCGGCACCACAACATGCCTAAACGACGGCCATCGGAGGCTTGTTCCGAGCGGCCGAACCGGCGGGCTGGCGTCCGGGCTACGGGCTGTCGTGCCCCTCGATGATAATCAGGTCGGCGATCGAGTGCGGCTGCCGCACCTTGATATTGGCCTGGTATTCCGGCGATTGGTAGCAAGCGAGCGCGGTCGCGTAATCGGGGAATTCGATCACGACGTTGCGCGAGCGGCTCTGGCCCTCCACGCCCGTGAACTTGCCACCGCGAACGATGAACTTGCCGCCGAATTTCTGGAAGATGGCCGGGTTGGCCGCCATGTAGGGCTTGTAGCCCTCCTCATTGTGAACGTCGACGCGTCCAATCCAGTATCCCTTCGCCATCTCTGTTCTCCCTTGTTGTTGGCTCAGGCGTGCGCCTGGGCGATCTCGGCATGAATGGCTTCGGCCGCGGCTTTCGGATCGGCGGCTTCCATCACCGGACGTCCGACCACCAGATAGTCGGCGCCGGCGGCAATGGCGCGGGCCGGCGTCATGATGCGCTTCTGGTCGCCGGTCGCCGAGCCCGCGGGGCGGATGCCCGGGGTCACCAGGTTCATCTGATCGCCCACGATCTTGCGCAGGGCGGCAGCTTCCTCGGGCGAGCTGACGAGGCCGTCGACGCCGAGCGCCTGCGCCTGCCTGGCGCGCGCCTCGACGAGATCGGAGACGTTGAGGCGATAGCCAGCTGCGTGCAGGTCGCTGTCGTCGTAAGACGTCAGCACCGTCACCGCGAGAATCTTCAGGCCGGAGCCGGCACGCGCCCCGACCGCCGCCTTCATGGTCTGCGGGTAGGCATGCACGGTGAGAAAGGTCGCGCCGAGAGCGGCGACGCTTTCGACCCCGCGCGCCACCGTGTTGCCGATGTCGTGCAGCTTGAGATCGAGGAAGACCTTCTTGCCGCTGCCCGCAAGCTGCTTCGCCAGCGCGAGGCCGCCGGCGTAACCGAGCTGATAGCCGATCTTGTAGAAGTTGACGCTGTCGCCGAGCCCGTCGATCATCGCCTCGGCGCTGGCGACCGACGGCAAATCGAGCGCCACAATCAACCGGTCTCTTGGAGCGATCTTGGCTGGCTGCATGTCACCTCACATCATGCGTTGGGAATGGTCGATCAGCTGCCGCACCAGCGCCCGCATCGTATCGACGTCGGCCGGGTGCTTCAGACGATCCATGTCGTCATAGGCCTGCTCGGCGAATGACAGCGCGAGCTGGTTCGGGATCACGGCGGCATGGCACGCCGTCAGGATCAGGCGCAGCGCCGCCAGCGCGCGCGTGCCGCCGAGCCGGTTGCCGGATGCCGCAGCTAGCGCGAAAGCGCGGCCGTGGAACACCTGGCCACGGGTCTCGTGCGGATCCTGCACGCGGCTCACCCAGTCGATCGTGTTCTTCACCAGCGCCGGCACCGAGGAATTATATTCGGGTGTCACGATCAGCACGCCATGATGGGCGCCGATCATCCGCTTCAGATTGACGGCGTGCTGCGGCACGCCCGATTTTGCCTGCAAATCGCCGTCATAGATCGGCAGCGGAAAATCGCCGAGCGAGATACGGGTGACGTCGGCCCCGAGCTGTGCGACCTCATGCGCCAGCACGGCGGCGAGCTTCGCGTTGAGCGAGCCTGATCGCAGCGATCCGGGGATCACGAGGATTTTCAGCGCGGACATTTCGAAATCGCGGTTAGGGCGCGTGCCCAGCGCGACAACGCAGGGCGATCAACCCTTGCGATACACCCAGACCCGCGCGGGCGGAAGGTTCATCCAGATCCGCTCGGACGCCTCTGTGGACACGCCGGGCAGCGACTTCGGAATCGGCGGCGCCACCGAATAGGTGAACTGGACGAACGGCGCACCGGGCGCGAGGGCCAGGAAAGCGTCGCGGACCAGCTTCAGGCGGGTCAGCATCGGCTTGGTGACCAGCGGCAGGCCGGAGACCACGGCCGAGGCCGGAGACTTCATGACGTCCCACAGCGTGTCGCGCAGCCTGTAGGCGTCGCCCTGGACCACCTTGGCCTGCGGATAGCGTTCGCGCAGCAGCGCACAGAAGCCGGGATTGTATTCAACCAGGACGAGCCGCTTTTGATCGACGCCATGCTCGATCAGCGCATTGGTGATCGCACCGGTGCCGGGTCCGAGCTCGACAACCGGTCCTTCGGCTTCGGGATCGACATATTGCGCCATGGTGCGTGCGAGCAGCCGCCCGGACGGCATCACCGCGCCCATATGCAGCGGCTTCTCGATCCATGAACGGAGAAAACGAACCTCGTCGTCGAGACGGAGGGGCTTCTTCGACGCACGCACGGACGATTGCAGAGGCATGTCGCTACCAGGCGGGACCGCGCACAATCGAGCGGTTGTCAGAAAACAGTCATAAACACGTATAGATCGAAGTCGTTACGGTCAAGCATAACGACTGCGGCTAGACGGAGCGGCTTCCGAAGAAGTCCTTGACCTTAGAGAAGAAACCCGCTGCCTCCGGTTGAGTTGCGCCGGAGGACAGTTTTTCGAACTCCATCAGCAGTTCTTGCTGCTTCTTGGTCAGATTCTGCGGCGTTTCGACCACAACCTGGACATACATGTCGCCGGTCTGGCGCGCGCGGAGCACCGGCATACCCTTTGACGCGATGCGGAATCGGCGGCTGGACTGGGTCCCGGCCGGCACCTTCACCTTGGTCTTGCTCTTGTCGATGGTCGGCACCTCGAACTCGCCGCCGAGGGCTGCGGTCACCATCGAGATCGGCACGCGGCAGTGCAGGTCGGCGCCGTCACGCTGGAAGAACTGGTGCGTGGTCAGCGACAGGAAAATGTAGAGGTCGCCGGGCGGGCCGCCGCGGACACCGGCCTCGCCTTCGCCGGCGAGACGAATACGGGTGCCGTCCTCGACCCCCGGAGGAATGTTGACCGACAGCATGCGCTCGCGCGTCACCCGGCCGGAACCGGCGCAGGAGGCGCAGGCGTCCTCGATCATCTGGCCGCGGCCCTGACAGCCGGGGCAGGTCCGCTCCAGCGTGAAGAAGCCCTGGGCCTGCCGGATACGGCCGGCGCCGCCGCAATGCGAGCAGGTCTTCGGCTTGGTGCCGGCCTTGGCGCCGGTGCCGGAGCAGGATTCGCAGGTGACCGAAACCGGAATCTCGATCTGCGCGGTCTTGCCCTGGAAGGCCTCCTCGAGCGTGATCTCCATGTTGTAGCGCAGGTCGGCACCGCGTTCGCGGCCGCCGCCGCCGCGGCGCTGCCCGGCCATGCCGAACAGGTCCTCGAAGATGTCGGAGAACGAGGAGGCGAAGCCGGCGCCGAAGCCGGGACCGCCACCGCCCATGCCCTGCTCGAAAGCGGCATGGCCGAAGCGGTCATAGGCGGCGCGCTTGTCGCCGTCCTTCAGCACTTCATAGGCTTCGTTGATTTCCTTGAACCGGACCTCGCTGGTGGCGTCGCCCGGATTCTTGTCCGGATGCCATTTCATCGCGAGCTTGCGGAAAGCCGATTTCAGCTTGGTCTCGTCCGCGTTCCGCTCGACCTCGAGGGTCTCGTAATAGCAGCGCTTGGTGGACATCCTTCAATTCCGTCCGAAGTTCGTCGCGATCGCCAAGGATTGCGCAAGGGATTGCATCAAGGATTGCGCCTGTCTGGAAGATGCAGCGATCGCCTTAAAGAAAAATGACCCCCACTCCTCCGAGACGCGTCGCGTGCTCTTTGGTGTGAGGGCCATGATCGCAAGCCCGCTTAGGCAGACTTCTTGTTGTTCTTGTCGTCGTCGACCTCGGTGAACTCCGCGTCGACAACGTCATCCTTTGCAGCGTCCTTGGCCGCATCGGCCTCGGCCTGCTGCTTGTACATGGCCTCGCCGAGCTTCATCGAAACCTGGGCCAGCGTGTTGGTCTTGGCCTTGATCGCCTCGGCGTCGTCGCCCTTCAGCGCTTCCTTGAGGTCGCTGACGGCGTCTTCGATCGCGCGACGATCGGTTTCCGGGATCTTCGAGCCGTGCTCGGCCAAAGCCTTCTCGGTCGAATGAACCAGGCCATCGGCATGGTTCTTGGCGTCGACGGCTTCGCGGCGCTTCTTGTCCTCGGCCGCATTGGCCTCGGCGTCCTTGACCATCTTGTCGATGTCGGCCTCGGACAGACCGCCGGATGCCTGGATCCGGATCTGCTGTTCCTTGCCAGTTGCCTTGTCCTTGGCCGAGACGTTGACGATGCCGTTGGCGTCGATGTCGAAAGTCACCTCGATCTGCGGCATGCCGCGCGGAGCCGGCGGAATGCCCATCAGGTCGAACTGGCCGAGCATCTTGTTGTCGGCCGCCATTTCACGCTCGCCCTGGAAGACGCGGATGGTGACGGCGCCCTGATTGTCTTCGGCCGTCGAGAACACCTGGCTCTTCTTGGTCGGGATCGTGGTGTTGCGGTCGATGATGCGGGTGAACACGCCGCCCAGCGTCTCGATGCCCAGCGACAGCGGGGTCACGTCGAGCAGCAGCACGTCCTTGACGTCGCCCTGCAGCACGCCGGCCTGGATCGCAGCGCCGATCGCGACGACTTCGTCGGGATTGACGCCCTTGTGCGGCTCCTTGCCGAAGAACTGCTTCACCACTTCCTGGATCTTCGGCATGCGGGTCATGCCGCCGACCAGCACCACTTCGCCGATCTCACCGGCGGTCAGGCCGGCATCCTTCAGCGCCTTGCGGCACGGCTCGATGGTCTTCTCGACGAGGTCGGCCACCAGCGCCTCGAACTTGGCGCGGGTCAGCTTCATCGTCAGATGCTTCGGACCGGTCTGGTCAGCCGTGATGAACGGCAGGTTGATTTCGGTCTGCGTGGTCGACGACAGCTCGATCTTGGCCTTCTCGGCGGCTTCCTTGAGGCGCTGCAAAGCGAGCTTGTCGTTGCGCAGGTTGATGCCCTGCTCCTTCTGGAACTCGTCGGCGAGATAGCCGACCAGGCGCATGTCGAAGTCTTCACCACCGAGGAAGGTGTCGCCATTGGTCGACTTCACCTCGAACACGCCGTCGCCGATCTCGAGGATCGAGACGTCGAAGGTGCCGCCGCCGAGGTCGTACACGGCGATCGTGCCGGCCTTCGTCTTGTCGAGACCGTAGGCGAGCGCGGCAGCGGTCGGCTCGTTGATGATGCGCAGCACTTCGAGGCCGGCGATCTTGCCGGCATCCTTGGTGGCCTGACGCTGCGCGTCGTTGAAATAGGCAGGAACCGTGATGACGGCCTGATCGACCTTCTGGCCGAGATGCGCCTCAGCGGTCTCCTTCATCTTCTGCAGAATGAAGGCCGAGACCTGCGAGGGCGAATAGGTCTTGCCGTCGGCTTCGACCCAGGCATCGCCGTTCGATGCTTTGACGATCTTGTAGGGAACGAGCTTCTTGTCCTTCTCGACCATCGGGTCGTCATAGCGGCGGCCAATAAGGCGCTTCACCGCAAAGAACGTACGCTCGGGATTGGTCACCGCCTGGCGCTTCGCCGGCTGTCCGACAAGGCGCTCGCCATCGTCGGTGAAAGCAACGATCGACGGCGTCGTTCGCATGCCCTCGGCATTCTCGATCACCTTGGCGTTCTTGCCATCCATCACGGCGACGCACGAATTCGTGGTGCCGAGGTCGATCCCAATGACCTTACCCATGGTTTTGATATCCTCTTTGCTACGGCAGGTTGGTTGGGCCCTGACGGCGCTCCGTACCGAACCCCCAGACGTTCACATACTCGCGATATTGCGACGGTGAGCCTGATATAGGAGAGAGGGTCCTGCCCGCAAGGACTGGACGCAACGTTGAGGCCTGAAAAGACTGACGTTTGAAAGATTGTGTCAGCCCGGCCGCGGCACCGGTTCAAGCCCAGACCGAGTTAACAAATCGGCAAGAATGCCGCCCGCCGTCGACCGCGACGTCAGCGGCGCGACGTCAGCGCTGTTGAGTGAACGCTCACAAACGTCGTATGCGAGAGCGGCGCACGGGTCGAGGGCGCGCTGTTTGGCCGCTGGCGGCCGCAGGTGGTCGTTCCTGGAAACCTCGGGAAACTGGAAAGTGCCCGCCAATCAAGGCGAAAAGCCCATGGAATCGAACCGGCTGGCCTGGAGCAGAGATTTGGCGGCCTGTTGCAGGGCCATCAAAACCGCTAAAAGCGGTCCGACTGAAGAGGCCATCCAGCCCTGCACCGGCCCCGTTGCGTGGCCACCAAGCAAAACCGGTAGATCCCCCATGACGCCTTTTCGAGTTCTCGTTGCGGTTGCCTTGCTGATTGCTGCCACCTGTCGTGGCTTTGCCGCCGACGTGGTGTTTCCGCCGGGCGCGCATGTCGGGATGAAACCGCTGGTGGGCCTCGTCCGCGCCAAATCCTTCATCGGCTTCGAAACCGAGGACCAGGGCGTCAAGGTCCTGATCGCCGACCTGCCCGCGGACGCCTACAACGAGGTCGTGACTGCCTTCAAGGCCAACCCGGCCGGCACCGGAAACATCAAGCCCGAGAGCCTCGAGACGCCGGCCGGCCTTGCCTACTACACCGTGGAGAGCGCCCGCGACGGCGCCAGCAATGTGCGGCGCTATTCCATGATCCTGCCGGGGCCGACCTTCTCCGGCTATGTCGCGGTGCAGGTGCCGGAGAACGCGGGCAAGATCTACACCGACGACGCCGTCCGGCAGATGTTCGCCTCCGCCGAAATCCGCAAGGATGTGCCGGTCGACGAGCAGCTCGCCATGATGCCGTTCAAGGTCACCGAGCTCAGCAGCTTCAAGAACATCCGCATGTTGGCGCCGGGCGCAGCGCTGCTGATGGCCGACGGCGACGACAAGGGCCTTGAGGCCAAGCCCTTCATGCTGCTCGGCGTCATCGCTTCGGCGCCGGCCACGCCCGATGATCGCGGCCGCTTTGCCCAGCAGATCGCCACCACGATCCCCGGCGTGCGCGACGGGCGGATCACCATGTCCGAACCGATCCGGATCGACGGCCAGCCCGGCTTCGAGACACGGATCGACGCGGTCAGCGGCAAGGACAACACCCCGGTGACCATCGTGCAGTGGCTGCGGTTCGGCGCACAGACATCGCTGCGGATCATCGGCAGCTCGCCGCGCACCGATTGGGAGACCGCCTTCCCACGCTTCCGCGCAGTCCGCGACGGCATCCAGCCGCGCGGCTGATCGGGCCCTTCGCAAGGCCGGTTGGAAAAATCCCACTTTCGCCGTTCGCCGAACGGAACTAGCCTCCTCGCGCGGTATCAAAGCGAGGAGGGGCGCGATGTTGGATCGACGACAGATAGTTGCAGGCCTCGGCACGTTGGCGCTTGCGACCCTGGTTCCCAGGAGCCTCTGGGCGGCTGCGATCAAGCCCGACGACGGCTCCGCGCTGCTCGTGATCGACGTCCAGAACTGCTTCCTGCCCGGCGGCAGCCTCGCGGTGAAGGACGGCGAGCAGGTGGTGCCGGTGATCAACAAGATCGCCAAGAGCTTTGCCAATGTGGTGATGACGCAGGACTGGCACACGCCGGGACACGTCTCGTTTGCCTCGGTCCATGCCGGCAAGAAGCCGTTCGAGACCATCGACCTCGCCTACGGCAAGCAGGTGCTGTGGCCCGACCACTGCGTGCAGGGCACCGACGGCGCCTCGCTGGCGAAGGATCTCGCGATCCCGCAGGCCGAGCTGATCATCCGGAAGGGCTTTCACAAGGACGTCGACAGCTACTCCGCCTTCACTGAAGCCGACGGCAAGACCACCACGGGGCTCGCCGCCTATCTGAAGGCGCGCAATGTCGAGCGGGTTTTCGTGGCCGGGCTCGCCACCGATTTCTGCGTGGCATGGACCGCGCTCGATGCGCGCAAGGCCGGCTTCGAAACCTATGTCGTGGAGGACGCCTGTCGCGGCATCGACACCCAGGGATCGCTCGCCAAGGCCTGGACCGACATGGACAAGGCCGGCGTCAAGAGGATCCAGTCGTCCGATATCGCGTAAGTCGCGGCCTCGCGTGAGATTCGCATGGCCGAGTTTGCGCCGCCCGTCGCATTTGAATTCGTGCAGCGCGCACCATCGCCGCGCACCGCGGGACTGATTGCTGCGATGACCGGCTATCGCGAGACCGCGGCCGGCCGGTTCGCGCAGCGGCAGACCGCACCGCTGATCGTCCCGCTGATCATCAGCTTCGGCTCCCCATTCCTGATCGCGCTCGGGCGCGAGCCTGAAGCGAGCGACCGCCAGCAGAGCTTTGCTGCCGGTCTCTATGCGGGACCGGTCTACATCGAGTCCGATGGCCACGCCGCCTGCGTGCAGGTGGATTTCACCCCGCTTGGTGCTTACAGCTTCTTCGGCGGCGCCGTGACCGAGCTTGCCGGACGCATGATCGAACTCGAGGACGTGCTGGGGCATGATGGCCGTCATCTGCGCGAACAGCTCGGCGCTATGTCGTGCTGGCAGCGCCGCTTCGACCTGATCGAGGCGTTCGTGCTTCGCCGCGCCGGCCACACGCCGTCTCCCGAAATCGCGTTCGCCTATCGACGATTGGCGCGTTCGGCCGGCGCCATCAGCATCACGGCACTGGCCGGCGAGATCGGCTGGAGCCGCAAGCATCTGGTCGGCCGGTTTCGATCCGAGCTCGGCCTCGCGCCCAAATCGCTGGCGCGCATGATGCGGTTTCATCGGGCGAGCCGGCTTGCGCAAAGCGGATCCAGGCTCGGCTGGGCGGGGATCGCGGCGGAAAGCGGCTATGCCGACCAGGCCCACCTCGCCCGCGAATTCGTCGAATTCGCTGGCGAACCGCCAACAGCCTGGGCGCGCCGCCAGGCGCTGACCGGTGGCCGGCTGGTTCGTTCCGAGGACTGGTAACAAACCTTCAAGCCGAAGCCGCATCGACTCGTGCAGGATGGCACTATCAGCCAAGGAGGCCTGTGACATGACGCACGACATCGAACCCCCGCGCATCTACCCGACCCTGCGCTGCAAGGACGCCGAGGCGATGATCGGCTGGCTCAAGACGGTGATCGGATTCACCGAGCACGTGGTCTACCGCGACGGCGGCGTGATCCACCACGCCGAGCTCGCTTACGGTTCCTCGATGCTGATGCTGGGGCAGAGCCGCGACGATGCCTATGGCAGGCTGGTCGGCGATGTCACCGGCCGCCGCACCGATTCAATCTACATCGCCGTCGACGATCCCGACGCCCTGCATGCGAAGGCCCGGGCGGCGGGTGCCAAGATCGAAATGGAACTGCGTGACACCGACTATGGCAGCCGCGATTTCGCCTGCCGTGACCCGGAAGGAAATCTCTGGAGCTTCGGCACCTATTGGCCGAAGGCTCATGAGAAGCCGCTGCCGTGACACGACAGCAGCAAGCTCACGGCTTCAGGGCCGGCGTCGAAGCGATCAGACCGTGATGTCGGCGCTCGGAGCGGCCTTGGCGCCGCCCTTGGAGACGCCGACCAGCGCCGGACGCAGGATGCGGTCGCCGATCATGTAGCCGGCCTGCACGACCTGCACCACCGTGCCCGACGGCACCGAGGTGTCAGGCACCTCGAACATCGCCTGCTGGAAGTTCGGATCGAACTTCTCGCCGATCGGATCGAACTTCTTGACGCCGTTCTTCTCCAGCGCGTTGAGCAGCGACCGCTCGGTCAGCTCGACGCCTTCGATCAGCGCCTTCAGGCCGGGATCGGCGGATTCCTTGGTCTCGGCCGGCACGGCATCGATCGCGCGCTGCAGATTGTCGGCGATATCGAGCACGTCGCGGGCGAAGCCGGTGATGCCGTAGGTCTTGGCGTCGGCAACCTCGCGGCGGGTGCGCTGACGGAGGTTCTCCATCTCGGCCAGCGTGCGCAGCGTGCGGTCCTTCGCCTCGGCGAGTTCCTTGGCCAGCGCCTCGGCCGATCCCACCTCGGGATCGTCAGGCATGATGTAGGGCTTCGAGACCACGGGTTCACCCGTCGGCGCCGAATTCTCGGTGTTGTCATTGGCCCGGTTCGGATCGGTCATGGCTTGCCTTCTCGAAAACTCGCGTCGGTTCAAATCTTGGGGATTGCTGCCCGGGATATCGTGCTTTGAGCGGCGAAAATCAAGCGCAACATACCGGCTTCGGGAACAGGGACCTCCGGCTTGAGCAACGAAAACCCGTCAAATGAAAGCGAAATCCGCTCCGGTCAGCCGCCCAGCATCTTGCTGACGATGCGCGCGGCATAATCCACGGTCGGAATCACCCGCGCATAGTTCAGCCGCGTCGGTCCGATCACGCCAAGCACGCCGACGATCCGGCCCTGGGCGTCGCCATAGGGCGCGATAATGGTCGAGGAACCCGACAGCGAGAACAGCTTGTTCTCCGAGCCGATGAAGATCCGCACACCCTCGCCGCGCTCGGCACGGCCGAGCAGATCGATCACGCCGCGCTTGGTCTCGAGATCGTCGAACAGCGACTTGATCCGCTCGAGATCGTCCAGCGCATGCAGATCCTCGAGCAGATTGGCGTGGCCGCGCACGATCAGCTGGCGGTCCTCGCTCTCGCCGCCTGACCAGCTCGCGATGCCGGCCGCGACAACCTTTTGCGTGAGCTGATCGAGTTCGGCGCGGTTTTGCGTCAATGCGGTCTCAAGCTCGAGCCGCGCTTCGGCCAGCGTCCGGCCGCGGATCCGCGCATTGAGGAAATTGGTCGCTTCGATCAGGGCGGAGGAGGGAACGCCCGGCGGCAATGCCAGCACACGGTTTTCGACCTGGCCGTCTTCGCCGACCAGCACGACCAGCGCCTTCTCGGGCTCCAGCCGCACGAATTCGATGTGCTTCAGCCGCGCGTTCGACTTCTGCGTCAGCACCACCGCCGCCGCGCGGGTCAGCCCCGACAGCCGCGTCAACGCTTCGCCCAGCGCCGCCTCGACCGATTGCGCACGGCCGACCGCAGCCAGCTGGGTCTGGATCGATTGCCGCTCGGCCTCGGTGAGGTCGCCGACCTGCATGAGCGCGTCGACGAAGAAACGCAGGCCGAGTTCGGTCGGCAGCCGGCCCGCCGAGGTGTGCGGCGCATAGATCAGGCCGAGCTGCTCGAGGTCCGACATCACGTTGCGGACCGAGGCCGGCGACAGCGGTAATGCGATCAGGCGCGAGATGTTGCGCGAACCGACCGGCTCGCCGGTCGCGAGATAGCTTTCGACGATTTGACGAAAAATGTCGCGCGAACGCTCGTTGAGCTGGGCGAGCCCGGCATGCGGCGCGATCAGGCCTATCGGATCGTGGTGCGTCACACTCCAGTCCTTCACAATGGCTACCTAATCTGTCGCTCCCGGAGGCCGGTGACAAGCATGCATTGGGCTCCCCGGCACCGAACCATGCCGGGGCCGAAAACCCTTGCCGCTGCCGCTTCCCCCTCCTACAAGCACGCCCAACCCACTTTCTCGGAATTCTGGAGGATTTCCAATGCGGCCAAGCCGCCGTGCGCCCGATGAACTGCGTCCTGTGTCGCTGGAACGCGGCGTCGTCAAATATGCCGAGGGTTCCTGCATGGTGAAGTTCGGCGACACCCATGTGCTGGTGACCGCCACGCTGGAAGAGCGGTTGCCGCCATGGCTGAAGGGCCAGGGCCGCGGCTGGGTCACCGCCGAATACGGCATGTTGCCGCGCGCCACCCTGGAACGCACCCGCCGCGAGGCCTCCGCCGGCAAGCAGGGCGGCCGCACGGTCGAGATCCAGCGGCTGATCGGTCGCTCGCTGCGCGCGGCCGTCGACCTCGAGGCGCTCGGCGAGCGCCAGATCACGGTCGATTGCGACGTCATCCAGGCCGATGGCGGCACCCGCACCGCCTCGATCACCGGTGCCTGGGTGGCGCTGGCCGACTGCATCAACTGGATGAAGACCCGCAACATGCTGAAGACCAACGTGTTGCGCGACAACGTGGCGGCGATCTCCTGCGGCATCTACCAGGGCACGCCGGTGCTCGATCTCGACTATGCCGAGGACTCCGAGGCCGACACCGACGCTAATTTCGTCATGACCGGCGACGGCCGCATCATCGAGGTGCAGGGCACCGCCGAGAAGACGCCGTTCTCGGAAGGTGAATTCCTGGCGCTGATGGCCCTGGCGCGCAAAGGTGTCGCGCGTCTGGTCGACTTGCAAAAGATCGCGGTGGCGTAGTCAGATTGGTCATGCACCGCCGAATCACCGGAAGGCTCGTCATCGCCACCCATAATCCCGGCAAGCTTGCCGAGATGCGGGAACTGCTGGCGCCGCACGGCGTGGAGGCGGTGTCGGCCGGCGATCTCGGTCTCGCCGAGCCCGAGGAGACCGGCGACAGCTTTCGCGCCAATGCGGCAATCAAGGCCATCGCGGCCGCGAAGGCGACGGGATTGCCGGCCTTCGCCGACGATTCCGGCCTCGTGGTCGACGCGCTCGACGGCGCGCCCGGGATCTACTCGGCGCGCTGGGCCGGCGAGGGCAAGGACTTCATGGCGGCGATGACGCGGATCGAGCGCCTGCTGCAGGAGCGCGGCGCCATCGCGCCGGACCAGCGCAACGCGCACTTCGTCTCCGCGCTGTGCGTGGCCTGGCCCGACGATCACCTCGAAGAGGTCGAGGCCCGCGCCGACGGAACCCTGGTCTGGCCGCCGCGCGGCACCGCCGGATTCGGTTATGATCCGGCTTTCCTGCCCGACGGGTATACGCGGACCTTTGGCGAGATGAGCAGTATCGAGAAGCACGGCCTGCCGCCGCTCGGACTCGGCCTGTCGCATCGCGCCCGCGCCTTCGTGAAGCTCGCGGAGATCTGCCTTGAGCCACGCTGAACGAGAAGCTTTCGGCGTCTACGTGCACTGGCCGTTCTGCCTGTCGAAATGCCCGTATTGCGATTTCAACAGCCACGTCCGGCACGCGCCGGTCGACGAAGCGCGCTTCGTGCGCGCGTTCGCCCGCGAGATCGAGACCACCGCCGCGCGGGTGCCGGGACGCGAAGTGTCTTCGATCTTCCTCGGCGGCGGCACGCCTTCGCTGATGCAGCCGCAGACCGTCGGCGCCGTGCTCGATGCGATCGGCAAGCACTGGCAGGTCTCGCGCGATGTCGAGGTGACGCTCGAGGCCAATCCGACCAGCGTCGAGGCGACGCGCTTTCGCGGCTATCGCGCAGCCGGCGTCAATCGCGTCTCGCTCGGCGTACAGGCACTGGACGATGCTTCGCTGAAGGCATTGGGCCGCTTGCATACCGCGCGCGAGGCGCTCGACGCGGTTGCGATCGCGCGCTCCGCGTTCGACCGTTACTCGTTCGATCTGATCTACGCGCGGCCCGACCAGACGCCCCAGATGTGGGCCGATGAATTGAAGCAGGCGATCTCGGAAGCGGCCGAGCATCTGTCGCTCTATCAGCTCACGATCGAGGAAGGCACGCCGTTCTTCGGGCTGCATGCCGCCGGCAAATTGCAGACCCCGGATGAAGCGACCGCGCGCGCGCTCTACGACGTGACGCAGGAGGTCTGCACCCGCGAGGGATTGCCGGCCTACGAGATCTCCAACCACGCCCGCACCGGCGCCGAGTGCAAGCACAACCTCGTCTATTGGCGCGGCGAGCAATATGCCGGCATCGGCCCCGGCGCGCATGGAAGGCTCGACATCGACGGCGTCAGGCACGCGACCGCGACCGAGCGGCGCCCCGAGGCCTGGCTGTTGAACGTCGAGGAGCGCGGTCATGGCGTCGTCACCGACGACAGCCTCAACAGCGAAGAGCGCGCCGACGAATTCCTCTTGATGGGGCTGCGGCTCGCCGAAGGTATCGATCCCACGCGCTATGCGAAGCTCGCCGGCCGAAAGCTTGATCCGCACCGGATCGCGATGCTGCGCGAGGAAGGCGCGATCGCCGTCGATGCCGACGGTCGGCTGCGCGTGACCAAGTCGGGATTCCCGGTGCTCGACGCGGTCGTCGCGGATCTCGCCGCCTAGAGCCTATCCCGCTCCGATTGAATCGGAACGGGGCTCTAGATTCTTGTTTTGACGCGTTTTCTTCACGCGAACCGGTATCCACCTCGCTCGAGAACGCTCAAGGTGCACGCTGCCAAAATATGGAAAAACAACCCCATGCAAAGTGGCTGGCGGGTTCCGGCGCTCGACAAGGCAGCTTGACCGCCTGACGAAAATTAAGCGCCAAAGCTCTTCGGCGAGCCGGCGACCGGCGTGCCGCCGCCGGACACCACCTTCATGACGGCAAGGCCGCGTTCATTGGTGCCGTCGGAGCGGAAACGGAACAGACCGTCGATCCCGGCAAAGCCGGATGGATTGGTCAGCGTCTCCGGCGCAAAGCGCTGCGCGCCCTGGGTGCGCGCCAACGCCGCCATCAGCGCCACGGCGTCATAGGCAAGCGTTGCGGTGCGCACCGGCTCGCCGCCGTATTTGGCGCGATAGCGGCCGGCGAAGCTGCGGAAACCGGACGGATCGGGCGCGGCGTAGAGGCCGCCCTGCAGGACCGGGCTCGCGAACACCCGCGGATTGTCCCAAAGCCCGGTGCCGAGCAGCTGGATGTTGCGCAGATTGGCACCCGCTGCGGTCAGCGCGTCAGCGGTCGCCACCACCGAATCGCCGTCGTCGGCGAGCAGCAGCGCATCGGCTTGGCCCAGCGCCTGGGCCACGGTCCGCGCCGGCGTTGCGCGATCGGCGCCATATTTCTCGAATGCGACGACGCGGCCGTTCTTGCGGCCGACCGCCTGCTTGAATGCGGCCTCGACCACGTTGCCATAGGCGTTATCCGGCACCATCGCGGCGAACGAGCGCTTTCCGATCCCGGCGGAGTAGTCGACGATCCGATTGATGTCGGACTCCGGCAGGAAACTCAGCAGATAGACGCCGTGCCCGGCGACGCTCGAATCGGTGGAGAATGCGATCACCGACGTTCCGCGCGGCCGCGTCAGCTGCGCGGTGGCGGGCACGGAGCCCGCGAACAGCGGCCCCAGAATGATCTCGGCGCCCTCGGACAGCGCCTGCTGGGTGCCCTGCGCCGCGCCCTGCGGGCTGCCGCCATCGTCCTTGATCAGGAGCTGAATGTTCGGGTTCTGAAATTCCGCGAGCGCCATTTCGGCGGCGTTCCGCATCGATTGCGCGGCGAGCCCGGCATTGCCGGAGGCCGACAGCGGCAGGATCAGTCCGATCTTGACCTGCCCCGTGCCGACCGCCTGCGGCTGTTGCGGCGGGCCGGCCGGACCGGCTTCCTGGTTGCCGCTGAAAGGGCTGGAAAACTGGCTCAGGCTCTGCTGGACGCCGGAACAGGCGCTCAGCAACGGCGCGCCCACGAGCAGACCAAGCGCGGTTCGCCGGGTCGTGCCCGACGGCGGGGACGTGCGGTGATGCGGGCCTGCCATCGTCTCTCTTCTCTTGACCGACCAGGATCGGCCAGGACTCCATCCAGCTCTGATGAGGCGGGTGGATTCAGGCATATTGTCGGCGAATAGTTAACTAAAACAAAAGGATTATGGCCTCGCGGCGCCGTTGCCGCGGCTCCCGTTTCCCTCGGCAACCGCCTACCGTCATCGCGGTTTCCGGATGTGGCGCAAGTGCTGCCATCCCTCTAGAGCCTATCCCGTTCCGATTGAATCGGAACGGGGCTCTAGTTTCTTGTTTTGACGCGTTTTCTTCACGCGAACCGGTATCCACTTCGCTCGAAAACGCTCTAGATTGCCATTATGCGCGCAAAAGCCAGTTCCCTCCACCATTCCGATGCCACGACAGGCACAGCGGCCAGGACCTTTTCGATCGCCGGCCAGCAGCTGGCGGCGCCAAAGGCCGCGCCCGGGCTCCATCTGGTGGCGACCCCGATCGGCAACCTCGGCGACATCACCCTGCGCGCGCTGGAAACGCTGGCGGGCGTCGACGTCATCGCCTGCGAGGACACGAGGATCACGCGCCGGCTGACCGAACGTTACGCAATCACCGCCGAGCTGGCGCTCTATCACGAGCACAACGCGGCCCAGGCCCGGCCCAAGATCCTCGAGCGATTGGCGCAGGGCGCCTCGATCGCACTGGTCTCGGACGCCGGCACGCCGCTGATCTCCGATCCCGGCTTCAAGCTGGTGCGCGACGTCTGCGCCGCCGGGCATGCCGTCATCGCGGTGCCGGGGCCATCGTCGGTGCTATCAGCGCTGTCGGTTGCGGCGCTGCCGACCGACCGGTTCTTCTTCGAGGGATTTTTGCCGGCGAAGGAGCACGCGCGCCGCGCGCGGCTTACCGAGCTTGCCCGGATCGATGCGACGCTCGTGATGTTCGAATCGGGCAATCGCGTGCAGGACACGCTGCGCGATCTCGTCGCGATCATGGGCGGGCGCGATGCGGCGATCTGTCGCGAGCTGACCAAACTGCACGAGGAGGTCAAGCGCGCGCCGGTGGCCGAGCTTGCGGCCAACGCGGACGCGCTGGAGACGCGCGGCGAGTTCGTGCTCGTGATTGGACCGCCGGCCGATGATGCCGGGGTGATGGGCCAGGATGCGCTCGACGATCTCCTGCGCGGGCAGCTCGCCCGCGGCAGCGTCAAGGATGCGGTGGCCCACGCGGTCGAGCTGTCGGGCAGGCCGCGCCGCGAGGTCTATGCGCGCGCCCTCGAGCTCGCGAAGACCATCGGGGACGGCGATGGCGAAGACTGACAGCGCCTCGCCCGAACGCGTCGCCGCGTTCCGCACCGGCATCTCGGCCGAGAGCCGCGCCGCGGCGCTTCTGATCGCCAAGGGCTATCGCATCCTGGCAAGGCGCTTCCGCACGCCCTATGGCGAGATCGACCTCGTTGCGCGCCGGCGCAATCTCGTCGCCTTCGTCGAGGTCAAGGCCCGTGCCAGCCTCGACGACGCCGCCTATGCGGTGACGCCGCGCCAGCAGCAGCGCATCGTCAATGCCGCCCAGGCCTGGCTGATGGCGCATCCCGAACATGCCGAATTTGATCTCAGATTCGACGCCGTTCTGATTGCGCCGAAGAGCCTGCCGCGCCATCTGTTAGCGGCATTCGACGCAAGCCCTTAAAGTTACCCTCAGACCTCGCGGGACACGCTTATGAAATTGAAGATCGCCGTCCAGATGGATCCCATCGCGCGCATCAACATCCGCGGCGATTCGACTTTTGCGCTGCTGCTCGAGGCGCAGAAGCGCGGCCACGGCATTTCCTATTACACGCCCGACAAGCTGTCGCTGCGCGGCGGGGAGCTGGTGGCGTCGGTGCAGCCTCTCACCGTGCGCGACGAGGTCGGCGATCACTTCACGCTGGGCGAGCCGAAGCGGGAGGCCCTCAACGGCTTCGACGTCGTGCTGCTGCGGCAGGATCCGCCGTTCGATCTCGCCTACATCACCTCGACGCACTTTTTGGAGCGGATCCATCCGAAGACCCTGGTCGTCAACGATCCGGCCAGCGTGCGCAACGCGCCGGAGAAGCTGTTCGTGATGAATTTCCCGCAGCTGATGCCGCCGACCCTGATCTCGCGCGACCTCGACGAGATCAACGCCTTCCGCGACCAGCACGGCGCCGTCGTCATGAAACCGTTGCACGGCCATGGCGGCGCCGCGGTCTTCCGCGTGATGCCGCAGGACATGAACTTCGGCTCGCTGTTCGACATGTTCTCGGTCACCTTCAAGGAGCCCTGGGTGATTCAGCGCTTCCTCCCCGAGGTGAAGCATGGCGACAAGCGCATCATCCTGGTCGACGGCGAATTCGCCGGCGCGGTCAACCGCGTGCCTGCGGCCGACGATCTGCGCTCCAACATGGTGCGGGGCGGTGCGGCCAAGGCGACCGAGCTCTCGGATCGCGAGCGCGAAATCTGCGCCACGCTTGGACCTGCGCTGCGCGAGCGCGGCCTGCTGTTCGTCGGCATCGACGTGATCGACGGCAATTTGACCGAGATCAACGTCACCTCGCCGACCGGCATCCGCGCCATTCAGCGGCTCAATGGCCCCGATGTCGCAGCGATGATCTGGGATACCATCGAGAAGAAGCGCGCCGCGAAATAATCCTCCTCCCTTGTGCGCTGCACAGGCTGGCTGAGATTTAGCCAGCGTACGAGCGCGCGTGCGTTCGCCTTATTCTTCTTGCCAGCTTGCGCGGGCGAAGGCAGCATCCTCTTGCCTGCGTCAGGTCAAGCGGCGGGCCAATGCGGGCGACAACGCGAAAATCTCATAAAAATTGTGGAGGAAGACGTTATGACGCTCAATGTCTCACGACGATCCTTGCTCGCGCTCGGCGCCGGTCTCGGCGCCAGCACACTTCTCGGCGGCACTGCGCAGGCACGCGCACCGAAGCTCGGCACGCAGACACCCTATTGGCACCGCTTCGTTCTCGGCGATGCCGAAGTGACCGTCGTCTCCGACGGCCCGCTTCCGCTCGGCGATCCCTCCGGCACCTTCACCGGCGTGCCGAAGGAAGAAGTCAAGAAGATGCTCTCCGACAATTTCCTCTCGCCCGACAATGTCGTGCTCGAGCAGAACTCGCCGATCGTCAACATGGGCGACAGACTGATCCTGTTCGATACCGGCATGGGCACCTCGAAGGCCTTCGGTCCGACCACCGGCCGGCAGCAGAAGAGCATGCAGGAAGCCGGCATCAAGCCGGAAGACATCGATGCCGTCGTGCTGTCGCACGCACACATCGATCATATCGGCGGCATTGTCGGCGCCGACGACAAGCCGCTGTTCCCGAATGCGCAGTACTACATCGCGCAAAGCGATCTCGATTTCTGGACCGACGAAGGCAAGATGGGCAGTCCGTTGAAGGACTTTGTCGTGCACGCCCGCAAGAACCTGCTGCCGGTGCGCGACCGCATCGTGTTCTTCAAGGATGGCCAGGAATTCCTGCCCGGCGTGCAGGCGATCGCGGCGCCCGGCCACACCGTGGGCCACACCATCTTCCTGGTGAGCTCGGGCGGCAAGTCCTTTGCCTTCCTCGGCGACCTCTCGCATCACGCGGTGCTGTTGCTGGAGCGGCCGCGGATGGAGTTCTCCTACGACACCGATCCGAAGCAGGCGGCGAACTCGCGGGTCAAGCTCCTCGAGATGCTGGCCGCGAACAAGACGCCTGTCATGTCCTATCACTTCGCCTGGCCGGGCTACGGCCACGTTGCCAAGGCCGGTGAAGGCTTCCACTACTATCCGGAGCCGATGCAGATGACGCTGTGACGGCGCCATCCGGGGGCGGCGCGCGCCGTCCCCGGATGTTCCCTTAATGTTCTTGCGCTGGGCAGCCTGCTCCGCTACCTTGGGTGGCGGAAGATAGGGGCAGCATGGTCCAGCGGGTTTCCACCGTCGCATTCGAGGGGATTGAGGCCCGTGCGGTCGACGTGCAGGTCCAGGTCGCGCCGGGATTGCCGGCGTTTGCGATCGTCGGCTTGCCCGACAAGGCGGTGTCGGAGGCGCGCGAGCGGGTGCGCTCGGCGCTGATCGCCTCCGGCCTCGCGCTTCCCGCCCGCCGCATCACCGTCAACCTCGCGCCGGCCGACCTGCCCAAGGAGGGCAGCCATTACGACCTGCCGATTGCGCTCGGCCTGATGGCGGCGATCGGGGCGATCCCGCCGGATGCGCTCAGCGGCTTCACCGTGCTTGGCGAGCTTGGGCTCGACGGCTCGATCGCACCGGTGGCGGGCGTGCTGCCCGCGGCGATCGGCGCCAATTCGCGCGACGAAGGATTGATCTGTCCGGCCGCCTGCGGCTCGGAGGCCGCCTGGGCGAGCCCGGACATCCAGATCATCGCAGCTCACTCGCTGATCCAGATCGCCAACCACTTCAAGGGCACGCAGGTGCTGTCGCGGCCGCAGCCGAAGGTGCATGAGCGCGAGGAAGCGCTGCTCGACCTGCGCGACATCAAGGGCCAGGAGAGCGCAAAACGCGCACTCGAGATCGCCGCCGCCGGCGGACATCATTTGCTAATATGATGGCCAATTAATTTGGGTTGTTGATCGGATGCCGGCCGTTTTCGGCTTGATCGGACAGCAAAAATGACGACCCGTAATGAAGATCTCACTCTTACTACCCAACCAGCTGCGCAAAGCATCTTTGCGGACCTTGACAAGCTGCGGCTCTCCGTTAGCTCGACCGTACTTGGCGGCACCGCTGAGATTCTGTCGAAAGTACCTGTGCGCAAGCCTCAAAAGCAGGAATTTGTGCGTGTTCATCCTGACGAAGGAATGATGCTCGCAACGGCCGTGTACGAGGACAAGCAGGATCGTGAGTTCTACTTCGTGGCTCCCAACATGATGTCGGCGATGCTCGGGGAAACGACCCCGGTCATCCTCGTTACCGCTATGAACCGTCAGAAGGTGAGTTTCCTCTGGCCGCTCAAAGTTGCGAACGACAACAACAGCGGGAACGCTTGGCAGGACAGTGCGCTGCAGGGCTGCGAAGTCGCAAAGAAAACATGGGTTCGGCTGGTGGCCGACATGTCGTTGGGCGCCTATCGCATTTGGGCGGCCCAGGGGGATCTCTCCGAGCCGGAATGGCCGGGGAAGCCTTTGAACGAACTTCTCGAGATCGCCTTTCGCGGGCGTGTGATCCAGAGCGAGGATCACCCCGTCGTCAAGCGGCTGCGTGGTTTGGTCTAATCTATGGATGCCAGCAGCAACCAAAACGACGGCCTCTGCGCCGTCGTTCCCTTTCGTCGCATTTGGTGCGTTGATTTTGAATTCCAGACGGGCGGAGGCGCGCGCCCACGTCCGGTCTGTATGGTCGCACGAGAGGCGATAACCAATCAGGTCATCCGGCTTTGGCAGGACGAACTAAGAGAGCTCAGCCAAGCTCCATTCGACGTGGGGCCGGACACCCTTGTTGCGGCTTATTATGCTCCAGCAGAGATGAGCAACTTTCTCGAGTACGGCTGGAAGCTCCCGGCCAACGTACTCGACCTCTTTGTTGAACATCGCGCGGAAACGAATGGCCGCTTTCTGCCGGCCGGAAACGGCATGCTCGGCGCACTCGCCTTGCGTGGACGACCCCATAGAGCAGAAGATCGCTTCGAGATGAGGTCCCGCAGAGGTCAGGAGCTGAACCAAGCGCTCACAAATGCCAGGTCGTCGCTGGCTGACGTTGTTGATCGAATCGAATTGGCCCAGCATCCCGAACATCGCAGCGATCATGCAGGGCGTTTGGCCATGCGATCTTGGAGACTAGGTAGGGCGTAATGGCCCATCGGCGACCTTTGAGCCGAACGCGCAAAGTCAGCTATCGGATGAGGAGCAGGCAGACGTGGCCGGGATGCGTGGTCCTGGGGCGACCGTGAGGCCGCGTCAAACATAAACGCTGGTTTGTAGTTGAAGTCTCAACCGCGGCAGCTTGGGAGGCTGCCGCTTCTGAGGCAAATCAACGGGATAGCTGCAAGCCATTCCGTTTGCCGCTCACTCGAGGCTCTAGAGGGCCGCTTGGGATCACCGCGTCGGCCTCTGCTTCTTCTTGTTTTTCCGCTCAGTGCGCTCCTGTTCATATACATCGATAAAGTCTCGAGACATGTGGAGGTTTTCCTTTGCCCACGACCAGATATCGTCCGCAAGCCGATCACCATCTGGCGTTCCGGCATCAAGCGGGTCGAGGAACCGGCGAACGAGCACAGGATTGTTCATGCCGAAGTCGGAGTAATTCAGCGCGCCATGTTTGAACTCCTTCGGAGCGAACGGAAAGTTCCAGTTCAGGAGAACGCGTTGCAGGAAGTTGCTGCGTTTGCCTTGAATGATCTCTTCTAGCGCGGAGCACAGACCTGCGATAGACGGTCGCTCTTTCGAGCCGATTCCTCGTTCGCCCGACTCATCTTGGCGATCGAAATAATCAGATCTTCGAAGCTAATTTTGCCTCGGAAAACGCGCTCATCGTCCAGCGTGACCAAGACAAGGCCGGCCTCCACGATCTCCATGAACGGCTTTAGTGCGACTATCGGCTCCTGACGACTCATCCGATCGAATGATTCGACTAGCAAGTATGAGCCCCGCTCGATCTTTCGTTCCCGCACGGCCTCAAGGAATCGTCCGAAGGCACCGGATGCGAGGTGTTTGCCTTTGTAGGCCGAAACGCCGATGTCATGGAGATCGACGTTCTCGACCAATTCCAGACCGTGTCTCTCAGCGTATTTCCGGGAGGCTTCCCGCTGACGGCGAAGGCTGTCGCCTTTCAGCTGAAGATCGGTGGACATCCGGATGTACGAAAAGGCTTTCGGCAAGGGTTGACTTAAGCTCGACACAACGTTTCCCCCGGACTTGACACAACAGAATTCCGATGATTTAACAGGTATATCAACGGCATTAATTGTCCAACATATTCTCATGATGGGCTCGCCCGGCGCCGGTAAATCAATGCTGGCGGCGCGGCTGCCTTCGATCCTGCCGCCGCTGTCGCCGTCCGAATTGCTCGAAGTCTCGATGATCGCCTCGGTCGCCGGCGAGATCCGCGACGGCGCGTTGACCGCGCGGCGCCCGTTCCGCAGCCCGCATCATTCCGCCAGCATGGCCGCGCTGACCGGCGGCGGCATGCGCGCCAAGCCGGGCGAGATCTCGCTCGCGCATCAGGGCGTGCTGTTCCTCGACGAATTGCCGGAGTTCGATCCGCGCGTGCTGGATTCGCTGCGCCAGCCGCTCGAGAACGGCGAGGTTTCGGTGAGCCGGGCCAACCATCGCGTCACCTATCCGGCGCGCTTCATGCTGGTCGCGGCGATGAACCCGTGCCGCTGCGGCCACGCCTATGAGCCCGGCTATTCCTGCAAGCGCGGCCGGCTCGACCGCTGCACCGCCGACTACCAGATGCGGATCTCCGGGCCGCTGATGGATCGGATCGACCTGCGGATCGAGGTGCCGGCCGTGACCGCGGCCGATCTGATCCTGCCGCCGCCTGCGGAGGGTTCGGCCGAGGTCGCCGCACGCGTCGCGGCCGCGCGCGACATCCAACTCGCGCGCTACGCTGCGGCCGGCATGCCGCATGTCCGCACCAATGCGGAAGCGCCGAGCGCGCTGCTTGAAACCATCGCGCAGCCCGACGCGCATGGCCAGAAGCTGCTCCGCGAGGCGGCCGAGAACATGCACCTCACCGCGCGCGGCTATCACCGCGTGCTACGGGTGGCGCGCACGCTTGCCGATCTCGACGGCGCCGAGACGATCGGCCGGCTGCACCTCGCCGAAGCGCTGTCCTATCGTGCATTGGCCGACGATTTGCGCCGCGCGGCGTGACTCGAACCGGAGCACTGTCCCGATTCATGCCGGAATCATCCGCGTCAACGCGACGGTAACCACTCTCATTTACGCTCCGCAAACCATAAGCACCGCGATCCGCGGCAAGCTTGGGTCGAGCGAGTTGTGTCATGTTGCGTATGAAGGTTTTGGCCTCGGTGGTCCCCCTTGCCGTGGCCGCGGTATTCGCCCGCGCTGAATTCCTGCCGGGTCCCCGGCCCTGCATCGAGGTCGGCGGCGCCACGATGCAGATCGCATCGGTCCCCTGGCAGGCGCAGCTTCACGTCAGCTTCACCGACGACCCCCGCCTTGCCACCGTCCGGGTCCGAGTCGCCGACAGCGCCGAGGCCGCCGACTTCACGGTGATCGACGACATCGACGATGCCGAGGCCGGCGCCTGCGAAGGCAACGCCGCGTCGCAGCTGATCGGGATTTCCAGCGCGCCGACCGCAACCGGCCCCGTGATCTATCTTTCGCATGACGGTCCGTTCGATTACCGCGTCTACGTGCAGTCGAAGACGTTCTCAGTGCGCGATGCCGCGGCCCTGATCGTCAGCGCCCGCGGCGGACACCGCCGCCTCGAAGCGGCATCGCTCGCGCCGCACGCGCGCTTCGTCGACCAGACCATGGCGGAGTTAACCTCCCGCTAACCCTGTTCCGAGGGCGGCGCGAAACGGCCATCAACCTCAAGCACTTTTCAAGGTGGCCGACGCATCGTCATCGCCAGATCGGGCACTCTCAGGACCACCATTGATGGGGCGTTTCTTCCGGATCAAGTTACGCCTTCGCCGCTTCCTGCGACGCCATTCCTGGGTCGCGACGATCGTCCGTTCCTTCACGATCTTCTCCGTCGCATTCGGCGGCGCCTTCGGGTTCATTTCCGGCGCTCTCTCGCAACACAGCGGCTACGATCCCAATACATTCGCGATCGGGGTCAGCTTCCTGTTCGCGCTCGCCTGTCTCTGGATCGTGACGCTCGGCATCCGCCTGCGGCTGATGCGCAGAAGGTTGCGCACCATCGTCATGCACAATGAGGCGATGGCCGACCGCAACTGGGAACTGCAGGAGGCCGAACAGCGCGCCTCCACCCTGTTCGAGGCGCAGGACGATTTGATCGTGCTGCGCGACCTCGACGGCCTCATCACCTACGCCAACGACGCCTATTGCGAGCTGGCACAGATCCCCCGCGGCGAATTGATCGGCAGCACCGCTACCCTCAAGGTGCTCGAGCAGGGCGACACCGCGCTCGAATCCAACGGCACGCGGGTCTACGACCAGAAGATCGAGGGGCCGCTCGGGCCGCGCTGGATCGCCTGGCGCGAGGGCCTCGTGCGCAACGATGCCGGCGCGCCGGCGGAGATGCAGAGCGTCGGCCGCGACGTCACCGACCGCACCGAGAGCGAGCGCGCGCTGGCCGATGCCCGCGATCAGGCCGACGCCGCCAACCGCGCCAAATCGCGCTTCCTTGCGATGGCAAGCCACGAGATCCGCACCCCGCTGAACGGCATCATCGGCATGAGCGGACTGTTGATGGACACCCAGCTGACGCCGGAGCAGACGACCTATGTCAAGGCGGTCAAGACGTCAGGCGACGCGCTGCTTGCGCTGATCGAGGAGCTGCTCGACTATTCCAAGATCGAAGCCGGCAAGATCGATCTCGAACACCGCGCCTTCGCGCTGTCCGGCCTGATCGAGGACATCACCGAATTGCTGGCGCCGCGCGCGCAGGCCAAGGGCATCGAGATCGCCGCCTATGTCGACGAGCGGCTGCCGATGCAGGTGACCGGCGATGCCGCGCGGCTGCGTCAGGTGCTGCTCAATCTCGCCGGCAACGCCATCAAGTTCACCGCGACCGGCGGCGTCGCGCTGATCGTCGAGCCCGGCATCTGGCCGAACGAGATCAGCTTCCTGGTTCGCGACACCGGCATCGGCATCGCACCGGAAGCACAGCAGCGCATCTTCCGGGAGTTCGAGCAGGCCGACGACCGCATCGCGCGCAGCTATGGCGGCACCGGCCTCGGCCTCTCGATCAGCGACCGCATCGTCAAGCGAATGGGCGGCCGCATCTCGCTCGCGAGCACGCCGGGCGCGGGCTCGACCTTCGAGGTCTCGATCCCGCTGGCCGCCGCCGACACCGGCGAGGCCCATGGCTTCACAGCGCCTGACCTCGCCGGCCAATCCATCATGCTGGTTGCGCCGCACAGCATCGAGGCTTCGCTGATCTCGCGGCGATTGCAGCGCTGGGGCGCGCAGACCTGCATCGTGTCGGATGCCGATGTCGCAGAGGCATTGCTGCCGGAGCGGAGCTGGCACACGGTCCTGATCGATCACACGCTCGGCACGCCGGCGATGGAGGCGTTCGCCAACGCTGCTCGCATCCACGCAACCCATCGCATCGTGATGGTCACGCCGGCGACGCGGCAGGACCTTTCGGCCTCCGATGCAGCCGTGTTCACCGGGTATCTGGTCAAGCCGCTGCGTGCGTCGTCGCTCGCCGCACGCCTGACCGCGTCACCCGAAATCGTCGCGCCAAGCCTTGCAATGCCAAGCCTTGTGACGCCAAGCCTTGCGATCGAGACGGTCGCCGAGTCCGCGCCCACTGCGCCGGCGGCCGCACCACCGCACAAGGGGCTCTCGATCCTGGTTGCGGAAGACAATGAGATCAACGCGCTCCTGATGCGCTCGCTGCTCGCCCGGCTCGGCCACACCGTCGTCATCACCACCAATGGCGAGCAGGCGATGGAATCCTGGCTCTCGGCGACGTCGGCCGGCACGCCCTACGATCTCGTGCTGATGGACATCCAGATGCCGCGCCTCAACGGCATCGAGACCACCAAGCAGATCCGCGCCCACGAGTCCGGCGGGCTGGCCGGCCAGTCCGGACGCCGGACGCCGATCCTGGCGCTGACCGCCAACACGCTGGTGGAGGATCGCTACGCCTGCTTCGAAGCTGGCATGGATGGCTTCCTGATCAAGCCACTCGACCGCGAGAAGCTCGAGGAAGCGCTGGCGGGCCTCGCCGCTGCGCGGCATGTCGCGGCGTAGTCGCCACAAACTCCGCGTCGTCACTACGAAAGCAGGGACGACGGCTGTGATGTGGCCTGCTTACTCCGGAAACACTACAGCCGGCGCAGTGCGACCGACTGCACCACGTGGTCGGCGCCCTTCTTCAGGATCAGCGTCGCGCGCGGCCGGGTCGGCAGGATGTTGTCCTCGAGATTGGCGAGGTTGGTGCGCTCCCAGATCGCGATCGCGGTTGCGGTCGCTTCCTCGTCCGACAGCAGCGCATAGCGGTGGAAGTAGGACCTTGGATCGGTGAACGCGGTGTCGCGCAGCGCCAGGAAGCGCTTGATGTACCACTGCCGCAGCGCGGACTCGTCGGCGTCGATATAGACCGAGAAATCGAAGAAGTCGGAAACGAACGGCACCGCCTTGCCGTCGCGCGGCAGCCGTCCGGTCTGCAGCACGTTGACGCCCTCGACGATCAGGATGTCCGGCTGGTCGATCTCGACCCATTTGTTCGGCACGATGTCATAGGTCAGATGCGAATAGACCGGCGCACGCACGCGGCGCCGTCCAGCCTTGATGTCGCTGAGGAACGACAGCAGGGTCGGCAGGTCGTAGCTCTCAGGAAAGCCCTTCTTCTGCATGATGCCCTGCCGCTCGAGCACGGCATTCGGAAACAGGAAACCGTCGGTCGTGATCAGGTCGACCTTCGGCCGCGGCGACCAGCGTGCCAGCAGCGCCTGCAGCACGCGGGCGGTGGTCGACTTGCCGACGGCCACCGAACCGGCGACGCCGACGATATAGGGCATCTTGCGGTCGCGGATGTTGAGGAACTGGCGCTGCGAATAATACAGCCGCTGGGTCGCATCGACATAAATGGAGAGCAGTCGCGACAACGGCAGATAGATGTCCTCGACCTCCTGCAAATCGAGGCGGTCGTGCATCGAACGCAGGCGGTCGAACTCGCCCGGCTCGAGCGTCATCGGCGTATCGTCGCGCAAATGCGACCATTGCTGGCGCGTGAAGGTGCGGTAGGGGTTGTATTGCTGATCTGGTGCCCGGATGTCCATGAGGCCGCCCCTGTCAATGCGCTCGATCATGTGCGCTAGTCGCGCTTGCGCGCCGCCTTCTCTTCCAGTCCCGACATCGAGGTGCGCTTCTCCAGCGCGGCCTCGACATCCTCCAGCTTCACGCCGCGTGATTTCAATAGAACCAGCAGATGAAACACGAGATCGGCACTTTCCGCGATAAGATGATCGCGGTCATTCCCGACCGCGGCGATCACGGTCTCGACCGCTTCCTCGCCCAATTTCTTGGCGCAGTGCTCCGCGCCCTTGTCGAGCAGCTTGCGGGTATAGGACGCCTCGCCGCCCGTTGCAGCACGGGCGTCGATGGTGGCGGCCAGATCGTGGACCGTGAAACGCGACATCAACTCAACTCAAGCATGCGCACCGGCACCGCCAAGGTGCCATCCCTAGGTGGGGACTTAGCATTTTTGTGACAAGGAGTCCCCAACCACTCTGTTTGAGCGTGGTCTTTTCGGAAAACCGGTCTCCACTTTGCGCTAACGCGGCCGTCCCGGTCCGGACCACGCACTAAGGATCGAGGCGCATCGGGAGGCCGGCGCGCACCATGTGATCCTTGGCTTGGCGGATGGTAAATTCCCCGAAGTGGAAGATCGAGGCGGCCAGCACGCCGGTGGCATGACCCTCGCGGACGCCATCGACCAAATGATCGAGATTGCCGACGCCACCGGACGCAATGACCGGTACGGGAACACTGTCCGCGATCGCCCGGGTCAGCGGCAGGTCAAAGCCCTGCCTCGTGCCGTCCCGGTCCATCGAGGTCAGCAGGATTTCACCGGCGCCGAGCGCGACGACCTCCTGGGCATATTCGATGGCATCGATCCCGGTGGCATTACGCCCACCATGGGTGAAGATCTCCCAGCGCTCCGAGCCGCCGGCGCGCTTGACCCGCTTGGCGTCGATCGCGACCACGATGCATTGCTCGCCGTACTTCTCGGCCGCTTCCTTGACGAATTCGCGCCGGCTGACGGCCGCGGAATTGATCGAGACCTTGTCGGCGCCGGACCGCAGCAGGGTCTTGATGTCGTCGACGGTGCGTACACCGCCGCCCACGGTCAGCGGCATGAAGCAGGCTTCCGCCGTCCGCCGCACCACATCCAGCATGATGCCGCGGTTCTCATGCGTGGCGGTGATGTCGAGGAAGGTGAGCTCGTCGGCGCCGGCGGCGTCATAGGCGATCGCGGCCTCGACCGGGTCGCCGGCGTCGCGCAAATCGACGAAGTTGACACCCTTGACCACGCGCCCGTCCTTGACGTCGAGACAGGGGATCACACGAACCTTGAACATGTCTCTGTCTCCTAAGCCGCGCTGCGGATCAGCTTGAGCGCGGCGGCCGGATCAAGCCGCCCGTCGTAGAGCGCGCGGCCGACGATGGCGCCGGCGAGCTTTTTGGTACGCGGCTCCAGCAGCGCCTTGACGTCGTCGATCGAGGCGAAGCCGCCGGAGGCGATCACCGGAATCGAGATGCGGTCGGCGAGGGCAATCGTGGCGTCGAGGTTGAGGCCCTTGAGCAGGCCGTCGCGGGCGATGTCGGTGAAGATGATCGCGGCGACGCCGGCATCCTCGAAGCGCTGCGCGATCTCGAGCGCCGTCACATGCGAGGTTTCGGCCCAGCCCTCGACCGCGACCTTGCCGTCGCGCGCATCGAGGCCCACCGCGACGCGGCCGGGGAATTTCTTCGCCGCGCCCTTCACGAGCTCAGGATCGCGCACCGCCGCCGTGCCGATGATGACGCGGGTGATGCCCTTGTCGAGCCAGGCTTCGATGGTCTTGAGGTCGCGGATACCGCCGCCGAGCTGCACCGGCATGGTGACGGCCTTCAGCATCGCCTCCACCGCATGCGCGTTCATCGGCTTGCCGGCGAAGGCACCGTCGAGATCGACGACGTGGAGATATTCGAAGCCCTGCGCGGCGAAGCTCGCCGCCTGCGCCGCCGGATCGAGATTGAACACGGTGGCGCGCGCCATGTCGCCCTGCTCCAGGCGCACGCACTGGCCGTTCTTCAGATCAACCGCTGGAAAGAGAATCACGGCTTCCACTTCAAGAAATTGGAGATCAAAGCGAGGCCGAAGCGCTGGCTCTTCTCGGGGTGAAACTGGGTACCGATCGCGGTGTCCTTGCCGACGATCGCGGTCACCGGCCCGCCATAGTCGGC
Organism: Bradyrhizobium sp. USDA 4341; assembly: GCF_054063755.1. Taxonomy (NCBI): domain Bacteria; kingdom Pseudomonadati; phylum Pseudomonadota; class Alphaproteobacteria; order Hyphomicrobiales; family Nitrobacteraceae; genus Bradyrhizobium; species Bradyrhizobium sp. USDA 4341. The sequence continues at coordinate 5,383,987 of NZ_JBSSGO010000002.1, forward strand.
GCGTGCCAGCACGTCCGCCTCGTTGGCGGCGTCGAGGTGATAGGAGTGCACGAAATAGGCGTGGCGCCCCTTCGGCCCGAGCGGCAGCCGCTCCAGCACCGGGTGCTCGCGCACCATGTCGAGCGTATTCCAGCCCATGTGCGGGACCTTCAGGCTCTCGTCGCGCGGCTGGATCTTCACGACATCGCCGCCGATCCAGTTGAAGCCCTCGGTGATCACGTGCTCCTTGCCGCGCGTTGCCATCAGCTGCATGCCGACGCAGATGCCGAAGAACGGCCGCGCCTTGACCCGCACCGCCTCGGTGAGCGCTTCCAGCATGCCGTCGACCGCGTCGACGCCGCGGCGGCAATCGGCGAACGCGCCGACACCGGGCAGCACGATGCGATCGGCGCGATACACCGCGTCGGGATCGCGCGTCACCTTGATGGCTTGCGGATCCTGCATGCTGCGCGCGGCGCGCTCGAAGGCCTTTGCCGCCGAATGCAGATTGCCGGAGCCGTAATCGATGATTGCAACCGTCATCGCGATCCTCCTGGCTCTGGAAACAACCCGATGATGCCGCCCTGCGGCATCGGCGGGGGTTTTGAGAATGATTGACCGGGAACGTCCCGGGTCGGCGGTGGTCCGCCGCGATCGACGGACCGCTGGTCGTTGACAGCGCCGCGATGCCGCGCGGTCCAACGCTCGAAGAAGCGGCGCTCGGCGGCCTCCACGTTGTCGGCCACGACGATGTCGAGCTGGCGCCATTTGCGCCGCGACAGCGTCCAGCGTTGCAAGGTCGCAGCCTCCAGCCCGATCAGCACCATCAATACCAGATCGACGAGCAAGATCGCGCCGCGGCCGATCCCAAGCTTGGCCAGCGCAAAATCGATCGCGAAGGTCAGCACCAGCCAGCCGATCAGCGCCAGCCAGAGCCGATGCCAGACCAGCCAGATCACACCAGCGACCGCGGCCCAGAGATGGAAGCCGTCGCGCACGAAGACGAACTTGTCGGCCGCCGCGAGATCGGCACCGTTGGCCACGGGGGCATGCACTGTATAGACCGGCATCGAACGCTCCGCCGAGGATGGACTCTTACTTGCCGCATGATCTCCGGGAAAACCGGTACCACCGTTTCCGGATCATGCTTCCGGGGTCAGCCGCCGAGCTGACCCTTCGTCGAGGGCACTTCGCCCTGGGCACGCGGATCGATCGCAACCGCGGTCCGGAGTGCCCTCGCCAAACCCTTGAAACAGGATTCGGAGATATGATGGCTGTTCTCGCCATATAGGGTCTCGACGTGGAGAGTCACGCCGGCGTTCATCGCGAAGGCGTTGAACCATTCGCGCACCAGCTCGGTGTCGAACTCGCCGATCTTGTCGCGCGGGAACTCGACCTTGAACACCAGCACCGGGCGGCCGGAAATGTCGATCACGACCCGCGACAGCGTCTCGTCCATCGGCATGTGGATCGAGGCGTAGCGGGTGATGCCGGCCATGTTGCCGAGCGCCTGCTTCACGGCCTGCCCGAGCGCGATCCCGACGTCTTCGGTGGTGTGGTGGTAATCGACATGGAGATCGCCATCCGCCTTCACCGTGATGTCGATGCGCGAATGCCGGGCCAGGAGGTCGAGCATATGGTCGAAGAAGCCGATCCCGGTCGAAACCGTGGATACGCCTGCTCCGTCGAGGTTGACCGTCACCTCGATGTCGGTCTCCTTGGTCTTGCGCTTGATGGTTGCCGTGCGCATGAAGATTAAGCTTTCCCGTGCCGAAAACGCCGGTCTTTTAACAGGCTGATGTCACCTTCGCTACTGCGGGATGACCCCGAAACGCCCGAACTTCGGGCCATGGTGACCGGAATTCGTTGCTAAATCGCCCGATTGTAACCCCCTGCCCGACCGCCTAAATCTGCCCGGAAGAGAGGTAACCTATGCAAGCATCCCAAAATGAGCTGCCGGTCTGGCACGGCACCACGATCTGCACGGTCCGCAAGGGCGGCAAGGTGGTGATCGGCGGCGACGGGCAGGTCTCGATCGGTCAGACCGTGATCAAGGCCAATGCCAAGAAGGTCCGCCGGATCGGCAAGGGCGACGTGATCGGCGGCTTTGCCGGCGCCACCGCCGACGCCTTCACCCTGTTCGAGCGGCTGGAGAGCAAACTGGAGCAATATCCGGGGCAGCTGACCCGGGCGGCCGTCGAGCTCGCCAAGGACTGGCGGACCGACCGCTATCTGCGCCGGCTGGAGGCCATGATGATCGTGGCCGACAAGGACGTTTCCCTGGTGCTGACCGGCACCGGCGACGTGCTGGAGCCCGAATCTGGGGTCATGGCGATCGGCTCCGGCGGCAATTATGCCCTCGCCGCGGCCCGCGCGCTGGTCGATACCGACAAGGACGCCGAGACCATCGTGCGCCGCGCGCTGGACATCGCCGCCGATATCTGTGTCTACACCAACCGGAACGTAACGATCGAGACGATCGGCGGCTGAGCATGGCCGGCCCCTATCGCTTCCGCCCGATGACGACGGACGACCTGCCGCAGATCAAGCGGTGGCTGGCGCTGCCGCATGTCCGGGAGTGGTGGGGCGATCCGGCCGAGCAATATGCGCTCGTGAGCGGCGACCTCGAGGAGCCTGCGATGGACCAGTTCATCGTTGCCTCCGACGGCAACGATTTCGGTTACATCCAGTGCTACGACCTGACGGCTTGGAATTCCGGCTTCGGCAAGCAGCCGGATGGCACCCGCGGCATCGATCTCTTCATCGGCGCGCCCGACATGGTGGCAGGCGGCCACGGCTCGGCGCTGATCCGCGCCTTTGTCGACGACCGGCTGGCGCAAGGCGCGCCACGCATCGTCACCGATCCCGATCCAGCGAATGCACTTGCCGTACGCGCCTATGCGAAAGCGGGCTTTCGCGAGGCTGGAATGGTCGATACGCCTGATGGGCCTGCGCTGCTGATGATCCGCGACAAATGACCTAGAGCATGATCCGGAAAAGTGCGAAGCGGTTTTCCGAAAAGATCATGCTCAAACAATGAGCTAACGTCGCGGGCGCAGAACGGCGCTTGCCGAGACCATTCTTTCAACCTAGCTAGAGCCAATGACCGACTTCTCCCCCCGCGAAATCGTTTCTGAACTTGACCGTTTCATCGTCGGCCAGGCCGATGCCAAGCGCGCGGTGTCGATCGCGCTGCGCAACCGCTGGCGGCGGCTGCAGCTTGCCGGTTCCCTGCGCGAGGAGGTTCTGCCCAAGAACATCCTGATGATCGGGCCGACCGGCGTCGGCAAGACCGAGATCGCGCGGCGGCTGGCCAAGCTTGCAGGCGCGCCGTTCCTCAAGGTCGAAGCCACCAAATTCACCGAGGTCGGCTATGTCGGCCGCGACGTCGAGCAGATCGTCCGCGACCTCGTCGAGGTGGCGATTTCGCAGACCCGCGAGCGCAAGCGCAAGGACGTCCAGGCCCGTGCCCAGCTCGCCGCCGAGGAGCGCGTGCTGGATGCGCTGGTCGGCCCCGCATCGAGCCCGGCGACGCGGGAGTCGTTCCGCAAGAAGCTGCGCGCCGGCGAGCTCAACGACAAGGAAATCGAGATCGAGACGCAGTCTTCCGGCAGCGGCATGCCGATGTTCGAAATCCCGGGCATGCCCGGCGCCCAGATGGGTGCGATCTCGCTCGGCGACATCTTCGGCAAGATGGGTGGACGCAGCAAGACGCGCCGCCTGTCGGTGGAAGGCTCGCACGAGATCCTCGTCAACGAGGAATCCGACAAACTGCTCGACACCGACCAGCTGGTGCAGGAGGCGATCAACGCCGTCGAGAACAACGGCATCGTCTTCCTCGACGAGATCGACAAGATCTGCGTGCGCGAGAACCGACAGGGCGGCGACGTCTCGCGCGAGGGCGTGCAGCGCGATCTGCTGCCGCTGATCGAAGGCACCACGGTCTCGACCAAGCACGGCGCGGTCAAGACCGACCACATCCTGTTCATCGCCTCGGGCGCCTTCCATATCGCCAAGCCGTCGGACCTGCTGCCCGAACTGCAGGGGCGCCTGCCGATCCGCGTCGAGTTGCAGGCGCTGTCCCGCGACGACATGCGGCGGATCCTGACCGAGCCCGAAGCGTCGCTGATCAAGCAATATGTCGCGCTGTTGAAGACCGAGGGCGTCACGCTCGACATCACCGACAGCGCGATCGACGCGCTGGCCGATGTCGCCGTTGCGGTCAATTCCACGGTCGAGAACATCGGCGCGCGGCGGCTGCAGACCGTGATGGAGCGGGTGCTGGACGAGATCTCCTTCACCGCGCCCGATCGCCACGGCGAGACCATCCAGGTCGACGCGGACTACGTGACCAAGCATGTCGGCGATCTCGCCAAGAACGCCGATCTGAGCCGGTTTATTTTGTAGGCGCCCACCACAGTCGTCCCGGCGAAAGCCGGGACCCATAACCACCGATCCCCGTGTTGACCAAGACCCGGGCCGGTATTCACTCTAGAACTGACGTTGGTGGTTATGGGTCCCGGGTCGCGCTTCGCTTGCCCGGGACGACGAGGCGGTGAATGAATCGACGGACTTGGCAAAACCCCTGGCGCTTGATGCTGGCCGTCAATGCGGCCGTGCTGGTCGGGGTGTTCCTGCACAAGATCGCGCTGCCGCCCTTCGTCCCCTACATCCATCTCCTGATCGACTATCACTACGGCTTCACCAAGCGCGCACTGATCGGCGCGATCGTCTCGCTGTCCACCGATAAGGTGCCGGTGTGGCTGGTGTTCGCGCTGGCCGGCGCGATCTGGCTGGTGACGCTCGCCCTGTTCGCCAAACTGTTCCAGCGGACATTCGGCTTCAACGATGCGCATTGGCCGCTGTTCATCTTCATCGCGGGATCGCCGTTCTTCCTGAAGAATTTCATGCACACGCTCGGCCATTTCGACATCTATGGCTGTGCGCTGACGATCGTGCTGCTGCTGATCCCGGCGCGCTCGGTTCTCTATGTGCTGATCGCGGCGCTGTTCTCGATCCTGCTGATCCTGGTCCATCACATCTTCGTCCTGATGTATGTGCCGACCATCGCGGCGATCGTGGTGCAGCGCTTCTATCTGATGCAACGCGTGACGCCGCGGAACATCGCCGTCGGCCTTATGGCGCTCGCGGCGGTCGGCATCCTGTTCCTGGTCGCGCAGTTCGCCGGCACGGTCGAGGTGCCCTACGACGAATTCATCCGTCACCTGCAAAGCCGGATGGCCGATCCGTCGCGGACCGACCTGCTTCAGTTCGGCTACATCTGGTACCAGCCGCTGTCGAAGGAGTTCGCCGACACCTGGGCCCGGATGCCCTCGAACATCCTGGGCGTCCCGGTGTTTGCGCTGCTGATCTGGCTGCATGCGCCGCTGTGGCGCTATTTCGCGCGGCTGATCGGCGCGCTTGCCAATGAGCTGCATCGGCGGATCGTGTTCGCCGCGCTCATCATGATCAGCGCCGGCTATTTCGTGATGTTCGTGACCGTGTTCGACTATTCGCGCTGGATCTCGAACTGGGCGGTCTGCATGTTCCTGATGCTGCACGCCACCAGGATGCTGCCGGCGTCGAAGGACGTGCCGCCGATCCCGTCAGACGATCGCAAGACGACGATATCAGGCTGGATCGTTACGCTGATCCCGCGCGTCGGGATCGTGCGGCCGTTCTAATCATTTTGTTTGCGGATGATCATTCTCGGAAAACCGCTTCACACTTTTCCGGATCATGCTCAGCGCGCGCGCCGGACGCGCACATAGAGCGCGCCCTCGCCGCCATGGCCGACATGCGCTTCCTCGAAGCCGACCACCAGCGAGCGGAATTCCGGCAGGCTGAGCCATTCCGGCACCTGCCGGCGCAGCACGCCGCGTTCGGAATCCGCCCCGCCGACCTTGCCCTTGCCGGTGATGACGAGCACGAAGGTGAGTCCGTCGCTGTGCGCGCGTTGCAGGAAGGTGAACAGCACGCGGTGCGCGCGGATCTGCGTCATGCCGTGCAGATCGAGCCGCGCATCGATTTCCTGCCGGCCGCGCGACAGCTTTGCGCGCTCGCGGCGGCCGATCGGCGCCAGCGGTGGCACCTGCGGACGCGGCGCCGGCGCAGCCTTGACCGACGTCACCGGCTTGACCGGGATGGGCTTGGCCGCGGCGTGGTGCGTGGCCGGGTCAGAGGCTGCGGCGTGGGCTTTCGGTGCGGCCGGCTTCTTGCGCAGCGGCTTGACCTGCTTGGCCACGCTCTCCCAGAGCGCACGCTCTTCCTCGCTCAGCGCACGCTTGCGCCGTGACGGAGCGGACAGATCGGGGATCGGCGCGGGTCGTTTCATTGATCGCGGTGATGGCGATAGCGCCGAGTGCGCCGCTTCTCCGGTTGCGGAATGTCGGGCCGGGCGACCGGCAACGGCACCGGTTCTGCCACAGGCGCCGACTGTGCAACAGAGGTCATTGCAGCCGGTGCTGCGGGCGCGGCATCCTTCGCGGGCGGGGTCTTGGCGACGCCATTTGCCGCGTCCTTGCTCCCAGCCTTGGCGACGGTCGCAGTCGGTACATCCGCCGGCTTGTCCTTTAGCGGATCGGTCTGCGGAAACAGTTTTGCGATCCTGGCCGACGGCCGCTCGTCAGGGATCGGCAGCTTGTGGCCGCGCGCGACGGGATCGAGACCCTTCGGCACCAGCATCACGAACTGCATATTGTGCCGCAGCCGGCCCGAGACCTTGCCGGCATCGGCGCCGGCGCCGAAATAGAGATCGGCGCGCGCCGGGCCGACGATCGCAGAGCCAGTATCCTGCGCAATCATCAGCCGGTGGAACGGCGTCTTGGACTGCTCGGATTCGATCGGCAGCTCGCCGGCAATGAAGAACGGCGTGCCGTAGACATGCAGCGCCTTGTCGACCGCGATCGACCGGCCCGGCGTCAGCGGCACGCCCTGCGCGCCGACCGCCTCGTCCTTGTCGGACAGCGGCACCTCGCGGAAGAACACATAGGCGCGATTCTGCCGCCGCAGGTCCTTGGCGCCGTCGGGATTCTGCTCCATCCACTCCCTGATCTTCTGCATCGACATCTGGTCCTTCGGGATGATGCCGCGGTCGATCAGGACGCGCCCGACCGGCGTATAAGGATAGCCATTATGCGCGTCGTAGTTGATGCGCAGCGTGGTGCCGTCCTCGAACTTGATCCGCGCCGAGCCCTGGATCTGCGCGAACAACAGATCGGTCTGGCTCTTCAGCCAGGCGATCTCCAGCCCGCGGCCGGCGATGGCGCCGTCCTCGATCTGGCCACGGTCGTAATAGGGCACGAGCTTGCGCCGGCCGATCTTGCGATACACGGGGCCGCTGTTGGGCAGCCCAACCGACGCTTGCGTCTTGCCGCGCACGAACAGGTTGGACGGCCGGCGATAGACCGGAACATTGTAGACGTCGGTCTGGGTCCGCGAGCCATCGAGCACCGGCTCGTAATAGCCGGTGACGAAACCGGCCTCCTCGCCGAGCCGCGAGATCCGCAGCGGCACAAAATTCTGCTCGAAGAATTCCCTTGCTTTGGCGCCGCTGGCGAGATCGAGTCCCTTGGCGATCCGGCAGGGATCACGCAGCGAGCTGCCGAGCGCCTTCGAATCCACGGGCGCGCCCTGCTGGGCCGCGATCGGCTTGCAGCTGGTGCGAAATGCGTTGTAGGCCGCGAGATGATCGTCGTCGCTCCAGCCGGAGACATTGGCCCAGGCGAGCGGCTCATACTGGCTGCCGCTGACCTGCAGCGGCAGTTCCAGATTGGGATAGGGGATCGGGTGGGACTGCTCGTGTCGCGGCGGAGCGTGCCGGCTCGACCTGTAGCGCGCAGCGATCGCCGCCGTGGAGCACACAACCGCAAGCGCACAGCACGCGATCGCGAGGCGCCCATAGCTGAGATGTTTAGTGAGCGCTTCCAGTTCCAACCAGCTTCCAATTCGGATCGCGGGAAGTCGAGTCGCGGGCGAATGTCCAGATGTCGGTAATGTCGGCGACCTTGTCCGGGCTGCCGTCGACGATGGTTCCCGCCTTGTCGCGCGTGACCGAGATCATCTGCGACACGAAGCGGACGGTGAGCTGGGTCGAGCGATCGCGCGTCTCCGCGCTGACGATCTCAGCCTTGTCGATCGACACGAACCGGGTCTCGGTCTTCTGCTCGTGCTTCTCGCGATCCTTGATCGCAGCCTCGAAGCTTTCATAGACCTCGGCCGACAGCAGGTCGCGCAGCGCACGGCGATCGCCGTTGGCGAAGGCCAGCACGATCATTTCATAGGCCGAGCGGGCGCCCGAGAGGAAATGCCGCGGATCGAACGAGGAATCCTGGGCCACAACCGCGTCGAGACCCTGCGCCAGCGGCGTGCCGGGCTCGGCGATGCCCTTCCAGCGTTCCGTCGGCTCGACCGGTTCGGCGGGCGCGGCCGGGGCCGGCTGATCGATCACCGATCCCGGGATCGGCACGACGTTGTTATCCTGGCCGCGCTGCAGGACGTTGGGTGCTGCACGATCATACGGCGGCCGCTCGCTTCCCGTGCGCTGGCCGAGAACGCTGCGCAGGCGCAGAAAGATGAATACGGCCAGCGCCAGGAAGATGATGGTGTAGATATCCACGTCGAATTCGCTTTCTGGTCTCTGCCGGCAACGGGCCGGACATCAAAGCGTTCCCGGTCGGGAACGGCAGAGATTACCTCACCGATTGAGTCCGCAGCATGTAGGCACGAAACTATGCCCGGCCAATGGCGCTTTTTGGCACGGGCAAGTGTAGCGCGTTTTGACCCCGGGGGGAAACCCGTTCCTTCCCGGAAATCGCGTATCTTCAATAATTTAGGAAGCCGTTAAGGGATCGGGCGGAGTTGCGTTCGCCATCCCGTTGCCGGCGATTTGGCCGCAGGGCCGCCGGCCCGCACGCGCTCGTCGTCCTTGTGGACCGAGCCGGGCCTATGATAGCCACTCGCCGGCATCGGCATTCCCAAACCTTAACGCGTGCCGTCGGACATCTAGTCCCGAGCGCCGCTCCAGGAGACATTTTCATGACCAATGGCAACGGCGCCCCCGTCGAACAGCCCGCTCCCCAGCTCAACGTACTGGCGCAGTACACCAAGGACCTGTCGTTCGAGAACCCGAATGCGCCGAGCTCGCTCGGCCAGCAGCAACAGCAGCCGGCGATCAACATCCAGATCAACGTCTCCGCCAACAACCTGTCGGAGAACGAGTATGAGGTGATCCTCTCGATCGAGGGCAAGGCCGAGTCGGCCGGCAAGGTGATGTTCAGCTTCGACCTCGCCTATGCCGGCGTCTTCCGGATCGTGAACGTGCCGAAGGAGAATTTGCACCCGCTGGTCATGATCGAGTGCCCGCGGCTGCTGTTCCCGTTCGCGCGCGAGATCGTCGCGACCTCGGTCCGCGACGGCGGCTTCCCGCCCCTGCTGCTCGACCCCGTCGATTTCGTCGGCCTCTACCGCCAGAACATGGAGCGCCAGGCCGCCGCCCAGGCCGCCTCCGGCGTCAAGCCGAGCTGATCCCTACGCTCGAGAAGGTAACACTCGGGGAAGTGCAATCCGTCATCCTGAGGAGCCCGCTCTTGCGGGCGTCTCGAAGGATCGACGGCCCCGCTGGTGGCCGTGCATCCTTCGAGGCTCGCTCCGCTCGCACCTCCAGCGACAAAGGCGAAGCCTTTGCGCGGGGATGACGGAATGCAGATCAAGCCGCCGGTGCGGCGGCGGGCGCTGGCGGCGGCAAATAATCGTTCCATATCGGCTTGTCGCCGAGCGTCGCCACGAACGCCCGGTGGGCCTCGCGATCTGCGTCGCTGACCCGCGCAACCAGCGCCGTCTCGCGCTGCCGCCGCGGCGTAACGCCATAGCTGCCGCTGCGCGCATCCGAATTTTCCGACGCCAGGATGAGCTGCGACTGCCGCGCCCCGATCAGGTCGATATAGACCTCGGCCAGCAGCTCGGCGTCGAGCAAAGCGCCGTGCTTGGTGCGGCGGGAATTGTCGATCTGATAGCGCGAGCAGAGATCGTCGAGCCGGTTCGACACGCCGGGATGCTTGCGTCGCGCCAGCAGCAGCGTATCGACCAGCCGGTCCTTCGGAATGGCCTTCCGCTTGATGCGGTCGAGCTCGGCGTTGATGAAGCTGATGTCGAACGACGCGTTGTGGATCACCAGCGGCGTATCGCCGATGAAGGCCAGAAACTCGTCGACCACCTCATTGAACAGCGGCTTGGAGGCCAGGAATTCGGTCGACAGCCCATGCACGGCAAACGCTTCCGCCGGCATGTCGCGTTCGGGATTGATGTAGACGTGGTAGGTCTGCCCCGTCGGCATGCGGTTGAATATCTCGACGCAGCCGATCTCGACCAGCCGGTCGCCGCGCAGCGGATCGAGGCCAGTGGTTTCGGTATCGAGAACGATTTCGCGCATGACGTGAGGGAATCCGGAAAAGCGCGGCGAATCAGGTTCGCCGCTCCGGCATCTTAACAACCTCGACCAGAATGTCGCGGATGCGCGCCCGCACCGGATCAAGTCCGTGCGAGGTATCCACGATGAAATCCGCGCGTTTGCGCTTCTCGGCGTCCGGCATCTGCTGGGCGATGATGGCGTCGAGCTTGGCGGCATCCATGGTGCCCCGCGCCAGCACGCGCTCGCGCTGCAGTTCCGGCGTGGTGGTGACGACGACAACCGCATCGACGCGCTTCTCGCCGCCGGTCTCATACAGCAGCGGCACGTCGACGACGACGATCGGCGCACCGGCGGCTTCCGCGTCGGCAAAGAATTTCTGCCGCGAGGCGCCAAGCATCGGATGCACGATCTGCTCGAGCTGCCGCATCGCCGCAGGGTCGTGCACCACGCGCGCCGAGAGTTTTGCGCGGTCGACCTTGCCGTTCGCCGTGGTGCCGGGAAAGGCCGCCTCGATCGCAGGTGCCGCGTCGCCTTCATAGAGCTGATGCACGGCCGCATCGGCGTCGTACACCGGCACGCCAGCCTCCATGAAGAGTTTGGCCGTGGTGGATTTTCCCATCCCGATCGAGCCGGTGAGTCCCAAAATCAACATCGGTTCAGCATCTCTCCGTCGCCATGCCTCGGCACCTCACACCGCGAGCAGTTTTTCGCGGCGCAGGAATGCGAGCAGCGACAATAGCGGCAGGCCGAGGATGGTGAAATGGTCGCCTTCGATCCGCTCGAACAGATGCACGCCGAGGCCCTCGAGCTGGTAGGCGCCGACGCTGGTCGTCACCGCATCGCCGGCCTGGTCGAGATAGGCTTCGATCTCGCCGGCGGCGAGCCGCCGCATCGTCATCCGGGCCACGCTGACATCGTCGAACAGGACTTTCCCATCGCGCGCGACCGAGACGGCCGAATGCAGTGCGTGCGTCTGTCCGGCGAGCAGGCCGAGCTGCTCGGCAGCTTGGGCGCGGCCGGCAGGCTTGCTGAACATCCGCTCCCCCAGCGCCAGGGTCTGGTCGGCGCCTACGACATATTGACCCGGCTTCTGCCTCGATATGAACAGCGCTTTCTCGCGCGCCAGGAGCGATGCGATCTCGCCCGGCGCCGAAAGGCCGGAGTTCTTCTGCACCGCGCGTTCATCGATATCGGCCGGCAGCGCCTCGAACTCGAGGCCGGCGTTCTCGAGCAGCATCCTTCGCGCACGGCTTTGCGACGCAAGGATCAGCTTCTGCGGGCCGCGCCAGATGCTCATGATCTAGTGGTCACTCCGACGGCCGCGCGCGCTGGCGGTCGTTATAGAGCTTCATGATCGCAGCCGCCGTCTCCTCGATCGAGCGACGCGTCACGTCCAGCAATGCCCAGTTGAATTTCGCACTCAGGCGCCGTGCAAACGCGACTTCGTCGGCCACCGCCTGCTTGTCGATGTAGGTGTCGTTGTCGCGGTCGCCCATCGTGAGCAGGCGGTTCTGCCGGACCTGGATCAAGCGCTCCGGCGTCGCATGCAGGCTGACCACCAAAGGCTTCTTCAGGGTCTCGAGCTGGTGCGGCAGCGGGATGCCCGGAACCAGCGGCACATTCGCGGTGCGGATGCCGCGGTTGGCCAGATAGATCGAGGTCGGCGTCTTCGATGTGCGGGACACGCCGACCAGGACGACGTCAGCCTCCTCAAGGCCTTCGACATGCTGACCGTCGTCATGGATCATCGTGTAATTCAGCGCATCGATCCGGCTGAAATATTCCGCGTTCAGCACATGCTGCGCACCGACGCGTCCGGTCGTCGCGGCACCCAGATACGCCTCGAACAACTGCATCACCGGCCCGATGATCGACAGGCTCGGCACGTTGATCGCCTTGCACTTGCCCTCGAGCCGGCCGACCAGATCCTTCTCGAGCAGCGTGAAAAGGACAATGCCGGGTGATTCCTCGATCTCGTCGAGCACGCGATCGAGCTGCTTCTGGCTGCGCACCAAGGGATAGACATGCTCGACCGCGGTCACGTTGGCGTATTGCGCGGCGACCGCGCGCGCCACGGTGATCAGCGTCTCGCCGGTCGAATCAGACACCAGATGCAGGTGGAAATAATTGGAGGTCGTCGGCACCGGGGCCCCTGTCTATCCTGTGAATCCCTGTGGAGGTCGAGGAGAAGAATCCGGGTCCGCCGCCAGGTCCCTGTATATCTCGTCCCCTTCTTCACAGCACCGCCGAAAAGGATAAGTCGACGTCATCGGACGGATGATAGTGAACCGGTGTGGATTTGTCTCTTCATAAGCTGGCCACAGAGGTACGCAACCGATTGAGTTGAGCGACAGATTCCGGATGTCCGGTCCCGCCGGCCGAAATGTTGAGGGATGTGAACAAGCCCGCAAGAACGGCTGGATTGTTTTGCATGAGTCCAATTCACCGTCACTTAGACTCAAACCTTAGATTCTAAACTTAATTAAGTTTAGGAGAGCCGTGTGAGCGGATATGTATCGGTCCCTCGCAAGCAGAGCTTGGCTCGCAACGCTGAGACCACCCGAGCTGTTCCCTGAAAGGCATCGCCGCGATGTTGTATGACTGGATCAAGGCCCTGCACATCGTTGCGGTGATCTCCTGGATGGCGGGCATGCTCTACCTGCCGCGGCTGTTCGTCTATCATTGCGAAGCCGAGACAGGCTCGAAACAGTCCGAGACCTTCAAGGTCATGGAGCGGCGGCTTTTGAAGGCAATCATCAATCCCGCGATGATCGTGACCTGGCTCGCCGGGCTTTATCTGGCCTGGGCCGGACACTGGTACCTATCGGGCTGGTTTCACGTCAAATTTACGCTGGTCCTCATCATGTCGGGTATCCACGGCTTTTTGTCCCGCTGCGTGAAGGATTTCGCCACGGACCGGAATCGGCGCACCCAGAAATTCTATCGCATTATCAACGAGGTGCCGACGCTTCTGATGATCCTGATCGTGATCATGGTGGTCGTGAAGCCATTCTAGACATCGCGATGCTCAAGACGCATGCTTCAGTCCTTCTTGCGAAGAACGAATCGATTTTCTATATAGGCGTTATCCCACCCCACGCAGGCGGATGTGGTCGCGTTTCGGTTCTTTTCGGGCCGGCGCCGCATCAGGTTTGAAAGCCCAAACGGCACTTTCCTGGCTGAGACCTGCGGACCTTCCTTTGGCGTCCGCTTTTTCCAAGCCACCTCGCACCCCTTCCCTACTTACTTCCTCACAGGACGACCCCGATGCGGGAAATCAAACTCCAGGACCTCAAATCGAAAACGCCGGCCGAGCTCGTCTCGTTCGCGGAAGAGAACGGGGTCGAGAATGCCAGCACCATGCGCAAGCAGGAGCTGATGTTCGCAATTCTCAAAAACCTCGCGGCCGCCGAGACCGACATTGTCGGCGAGGGCGTCGTGGAGGTGCTGTCCGACGGATTCGGCTTCCTTCGTTCGCCCGATGCGAACTACCTGCCTGGTCCCGACGACATCTACGTTTCGCCCTCGCAGATCCGCCGCTTCGGCCTGCGCACCGGCGACACCATCGAAGGGCACATCCGCAGCCCGAAGGAAGGCGAACGCTACTTCGCGCTGCTGAAGGTCAATACGCTCAATTTCGAGGATCCCGAGAAGGCCAAGCACAAGGTCAATTTCGACAACCTCACGCCGCTGTTTCCCAATCAGCGTTTCCGCATGGAGCTTGAGGATTCCACCAAGAAGGATCTCTCTGCTCGCGTGATCGACATCGTCGCGCCGATCGGCAAGGGCCAGCGCGCGCTGATCGTGGCGCCGCCGCGCACCGGCAAGACGGTGCTGATGCAGAACATCGCGCACTCCATCACCGCCAATCATCCGGACTGCTATCTGATCGTGCTTCTGATCGACGAGCGTCCGGAAGAAGTCACGGACATGCAGCGTTCGGTGAAGGGCGAGGTGGTGTCGTCGACCTTCGACGAGCCCGCCGTGCGTCACGTCCAGGTCGCCGAGATGGTGATCGAGAAGGCCAAGCGTCTCGTCGAGCACGGCCGCGATGTCGTGATCCTGCTCGACTCGATCACGCGCCTCGGCCGCGCCTACAACACCGTGGTGCCGTCATCCGGCAAGGTGCTGACCGGCGGTGTCGACGCCAACGCCCTGCAGCGCCCGAAGCGCTTCTTCGGTGCCGCGCGCAACATCGAGGAGGGCGGTTCGCTGACCATCATCGCGACCGCGCTGGTCGATACCGGCAGCCGTATGGACGAAGTCATCTTCGAAGAGTTCAAGGGTACCGGTAACTCGGAACTGATCCTCGACCGCAAGGTTTCGGACAAGCGGACCTTCCCGGCGATCGATATTGCCCGCTCCGGCACCCGCAAGGAGGAGCTCATCACCGATCCGCAGGTGCTGAAGAAGATGTACGTCCTGCGCCGCATCCTCAATCCGATGGGCACCATGGACGCGATCGACTTCCTGCTCGACAAGCTCCGGAACACGAAGAGCAACTCGGAGTTCTTCGATTCCATGAACACGTAAGGCCACGGCCGAACTGAATAGGGCGCTCCGCACAAACGGGGCGCCTTTTTCATGCTGCGGATTTGCTGCAGCAGGGCGCAGCATGAATAGAGCTGGTTCGGCTCACCGAATATTCACATAACTATCTGATATAATTTATCTTTATCTCGTAGAGACTATGGTCTGGTCGGCGGTGGTGCAGCAAAATTGCTGCGCGCTGGGCCGCAACGAGATTAGCCGTGCTGCACCGCAGCATGTTGCGGTATGGCGCGCGAAATGGAAGCGGCATTGCCTTTGCCGATTTGCTGGAAGAAATAGGCGATGCATCCGCGCGACCAGACCATCTTCGCATTGTCCTCCGGGCGGCCGCCGAGTGCGATCGCCATTGTCAGATTGTCTGGCCCAATGGCCGAGTCGGTCATTGCAGGACTGGCGGGCAAGACGCCGGTCCCGCGAATGGCGACCCGCGCGTTGCTCCGCGATTCGAACCATCAACCGATCGATGATGCGGTCGTGTTGTGGTTCCCGGGTCCGGCGAGTGCGACCGGCGAGGACGTGGCCGAATTTCATGTCCATGGCGGACGCGCGGTGTTGGCGGCGCTGTTCGATGCCATCGCGGCGTTCGAGAATGTGCGGCCGGCCGAGCCGGGCGAGTTCACCCGGCGGGCATTCGAGAACGGCAAGCTCGACCTGACCGAGGCCGAGGGCCTCGACGATCTGATCCATGCCGATACCGATCGCCAACGGCGCCAGGCGCTGCGCCAGCTGAAAGGGTTGCTCGGCGATCGCGCGCGCGACTGGCGCGAGCGGATCATTGCGGCATCGGCGCTGATCGAGGCCGGCATCGATTTCTCCGATGAAGGCGATGTGCCGGCGGAGCTGATCGCGCCGGCGCTCGAGAAGATCCGGGCGCTGCATGATGAGATCAAGCAGGTGCTTGCCGGGCAGGGCCAAAGTGAACGGCTGCGCGACGGCTTGGTGGTCGCGATCGCAGGTCCGCCGAATGTCGGCAAATCGACCCTGATCAATCAGCTTGCTAAGCGCGAGGTCGCGATCGTCTCGCCACATGCCGGCACCACGCGCGACGTCATCGAAGTGCAGCTCGATCTCGACGGCTATCCTGTCACGGTCATCGACACCGCCGGGATCCGCGAGACCGACGACCCGGTGGAGCAGGAGGGTGTCCGCCGCGCCCGGGCCCGCGCCGCGGAAGCCGATCTCGTGCTGTGGCTGGCCGACAGCCGCGGCGCCAAGGTCGGGCATGGGGGAACGACGCCAACCTGGCTGGTGCGAAACAAGATCGACCTCGTCAGGGCCCCGTCGGGTGACGGGGGTAGTTACCCCGAGTTCCGGATCTCGGCTGCCCGCGGCGACGGCCTCTCAGAACTGATCGCCGCATTGGTCGGCTTCGCTCACGACTATTTCGCGACCAGCGAGGGCGGTCTGATCAGCCGGACGCGGCAGCGCGGAATGCTTGAGGAGACCGTCGAATCTCTTCGGCGCAGCATCGATGTGGTCGGGCGGGGCGAGGAACTCGCCGCCGAGGAACTTCGCAGGGCCGCCTATTCGCTCGGACGTCTGCTCGGTCGGGTGGATGTCGAGGACATCCTGGACGTTATCTTCCGCGAGTTCTGCGTTGGGAAGTAGCGGGTGACCGTCTGTTTCACGTGAAACATGGTTTCGATCTGGTTAAGGACACCTTCTCCCGTTTCACGTGAAACAATTGTCGCGGCATGGGCGGACCTGTTTCACGTGAAACAGGTCCGCCCCTGTTGTTGCGAACGAGGTGGCTTATCCGCCGAAGGCTAGGCGAAGGCGGAAGCGATCCATATCTCGACCCAGGGTTGGTTCTCGGACCCACGACCCAACTTCGTTCTTCCGGCTTTCATCACTCCGCGATAGAAGTCCCGCCATGACTATCAGGGCAGACTCATTTGACGTCATCGTCATCGGCGGCGGCCATGCCGGCTGCGAGGCCGCGAGTGCGGCTGCCCGGATGGGTGCGAAGACAGCCGTGGTGACCCATCGTTTCGCGACGATCGGCGCGATGTCCTGCAATCCCGCGATCGGCGGCCTCGGCAAGGGCCATCTGGTCCGCGAAGTCGACGCGCTGGACGGTTTGATGGGCCGGGTCGCCGACACCGGCGGCATTCAGTTCCGCATGCTCAATCGCCGGAAGGGTCCGGCGGTCCGTGGGCCCCGGGCCCAGGCCGACCGCAAGCTCTATGCGGCCGCGATGCAGGCGGCGATCACCGAGACTGCGAACCTGACCGTCGTCGAAGGCGAGGCGGATGAGCTGATTGTCGTTGATGGGCGCGTGACCGGCATTCGCCTGGGTGACGGCCGTCAGCTTTCAGCGGGTGCCGTTGTCATCACGACCGGCACCTTCCTGCGCGGTCTGATTCATCTCGGCGAGAAGAACTGGCCGGCAGGCCGAGTCGGCGAGGCGCCGGCGATGGGTCTGTCTGCGTCGTTCGAACGGGCAGGTTTTGTGCTCGGCCGGCTCAAGACCGGGACGCCACCACGCCTCGACGGCACTACGATCGACTGGTCCGCGGTCGAAATGCAGCCCGGAGACGAACCTCCGGAGCCGTTTTCGGTCATGACGGACCGGATTACGACCCCGCAGATCCAGTGCGGCATCACCCGGACCACCCCAGCGACCCATGAAGTGATCCGGGCCAATGTGCATCGCTCGCCGATGTATTCGGGCCAGATCAAGAGCTCCGGACCGCGCTATTGTCCCTCGATCGAGGACAAGATCGTCCGTTTTGGCGACCGCGACGGCCATCAGATCTTCCTGGAGCCGGAAGGGCTCGACGACACCACGGTCTATCCTAACGGCATCTCGACCTCGCTGCCCGAAGAGGTTCAGCTCGCGATCCTCGCCAGTATCCCCGGCCTTGAGCGGGTGAAGATGGTCCGGCCGGGCTATGCGATCGAATACGACCACGTCGATCCGCGCGAGCTCGATCCGACCTTGCAGACCAAGCGTCTGCGCGGGCTTTTCCTGGCCGGCCAGATCAACGGCACCACGGGCTACGAAGAGGCGGCGGGGCAGGGCATCGTTGCCGGGGTCAATGCCGCGCTGGCGGCCGGCGGGACCGATCCGATCGTGTTCGACCGCGCCGACGGCTATCTCGGCGTGATGATCGACGACCTCGTCACCCGCGGGATCACCGAACCCTATCGGATGTTCACCTCGCGGGCCGAATACCGGCTGACGCTGCGGGCCGACAATGCCGATCAGCGGTTGACCGACAAAGGTATCGCGCTTGGATGCGTCGGTACGGCTCGCGCGGAACGCCATCGGGATAAAATGGCGGCGCTGGATGCCGCCAAGCGGCTAACGAAGTCGCTTGCGATCACGCCGAATGAGGCCGCCAAGCATGGGCTGGCGCTCAATCGCGACGGTCATCGTCGGTCCGCCTTCGAGCTGCTGGCCTATCCGGAGATCGAGTGGCCCGCAGTCCAGGCGATCTGGCCCGAGCTGTCGGCCATTGACCCTGCGATCGCAGTGCATCTCGAGATCGATGCCAAGTACGATGTCTATCTGAAGCGCCAGACCGCCGATGTCGACGCCTTCCGGCGCGACGAGGGCTTGGTCCTGACCGATGTCGACTATGCCGATGTGCCGGGCCTCTCGAACGAAGCACGCGCCAAGCTGCAGAAGGTGCAGCCGCGGACGGTCGGGCAGGCGGGCCGGATCGACGGTATGACGCCGGCGGCGCTGGGTATTTTGGCTGCCTATCTGCGGCGCGAGGCACGACGGAAATCGGCCACCGCCTGACGTTTCACGTGAAACACGAGGGGTGAGCGCCTATCTTTTGTGAAGGCGAATCGACCGACGCGCTGCTCGTCTGTCTCACCACCGGCTTTCACTACGTCCGACAAACGGCCTGCACCAAGAATGGCTCCAGCCCCGCAATCCGCCCCACTCAGCGTCTCCGCCAAGGACAAGGCCGCAGCGCTCGCGCTCACGCCTGTTTCACGTGAAACAGAGGCGCGGCTCGATCGCTACGTCGCTCTCCTGCTGGAGTGGCAGGCCAAGACCAATCTCGTCGCACCCTCCACGCTGACGAATCTCTGGACCCGGCATGTCTCCGATTCGCTGCAGCTTCTGAGCCTCGCGCCCTCAGCAAAATCCTGGGTCGATCTCGGCAGCGGCGGCGGCTTTCCCGGTGTCGTCCTCGCCTGTGCGTTGGCCGAGACACCCGGCGCACGGATCCATCTGGTTGAGCGAACCGCCAAGAAGGCCGCATTCTTGCGCGAGGCGATACGGGTCACGGCGTCACCGGGAACGGTGCATCTGGCTGATATCGGGGATACTGTGGATAGAATCGCCGCTCCCATCGATTGCGTCACCGCGCGAGCGCTGGCTCCGTTACATCAACTCATCGGCTTTGCGGAGCCGTGGGTCAAAAAGGGTGCGAAGGCGCTGTTTTTGAAGGGTCAAGATGTAGAGGCCGAATTGACCGAGGCCACTAAATATTGGATTATTGAGCCAAAGCTACACTCCAGCCGGACCGGCGGACAGGGCTGGATCGTCGAACTCGGGTCAATCGAGCGGCGCTAGGGGACTCCGCAAGAGCAAATGGTATTTTGGTATGACTGTGATGGACGAGGTTTATCAAGAGGATAAGGCGTCCCAGCCGCCTGGCCATCCGCGCATCCTGTCGCTCGCCAACCAGAAGGGCGGCGTCGGCAAGACCACCACAGCGATCAATCTTGGCACTGCACTCGCAGCGATTGGCGAGCGCGTTCTGATCGTCGATCTCGATCCGCAGGGCAACGCCTCGACCGGTCTCGGCATCGATCGCCGCAACCGCAGCTGCTCGACCTACGACGTCCTGATCGGTGAAGCGCCGCTGCGCGATGCCGTGGTCGCGACCGCGGTGCCGCGGCTGCATATCGCAGCCTCCACCATGGATCTCTCCGGCCTTGAGCTCGAGCTCGGCACCACACCGGGCCGCGCCTTCCGGCTGCGCGATGCGATCGCCGGGCTGAACAACAACGTCTCGCCCGACTCCGATTACACCTACGTGCTGATCGACTGCCCGCCCTCGCTCAATCTGCTCACGGTGAATGCGATGGCGGCGTCGGATGCGATCCTGGTGCCGCTGCAATGCGAGTTCTTCGCGCTCGAAGGTCTGTCGCAATTGCTGCAGACCGTGGAGCAGGTGCGCTCGACGCTCAATCCGACCCTGTCGATCCACGGCATCGTGCTGACCATGTTCGACTCGCGCAACAACCTCTCCAACCAGGTGGTTGCCGACGTGCGCCAGTTCATGGGCAACAAGGTCTACGACACCATGATCCCGCGCAACGTGCGCATCTCGGAAGCGCCGTCCTACGGCAAGCCGGTGCTGGTCTACGATCTCAAATGCGCCGGCAGCGATGCGTATCTCAAGCTCGCCACCGAAGTGATCCAGCGCGAGCGCGAGCTGCGCGCGCATTGACGATGTGGTGGATGGGCGCCGTGAAGCGAACCCCATCATTGCACACAATGAGAGCGATGGGTTTCGCTGGGCGCGGCCCGTTCGACGATTCTGAAATTCAAGTCTGGAGTACTGCGTGTGAATCCAAGGGAGCTCGCAACAATGGCCGATGAAGCGCGTTCGCGACTGGGGCGCGGGCTGGCAAGCCTGATCGGAGATGTCGGCGGCGAGGCGGCCGCGCATGTCGAGCGGCCGCGCACGCAGCGCAAGGTGCCGATCGAATTCCTCAAGGCCAACCCGCGCAATCCGCGGCGCAGCTTCGCCGACACCGAGCTCGGCGAGCTCGCCGATTCGATCAAGGCGCGGGGCGTGATCCAGCCGATCGTGGTGCGCGCGATCAAGGGCGTGCAGGACCGCTACGAGATCATCGCCGGCGAACGCCGCTGGCGCGCCTCGCAACTCGCCGGCCTGCATGAAGTGCCGATCGTGCCGGTCGAGGTCAGCGATGCAGACGCGCTCGAGATCATGATCATCGAGAACGTCCAGCGCGAAGACCTCAACGCGATGGAAGAGGCGCTGGGCTATCACGCGCTCGCCGACGAGTTCAAACGCAGCCAGGAAGACATCGCCAAGATCGTCGGCAAGAGCCGCAGCCATGTCGCCAACATGATGCGGCTGACCAAGCTTCCCGCCGAGGTGCAGGCGCTGATCTCGAAGGGCGATCTCTCCGCCGGTCACGCCCGCGCGCTGATCGGCGTGCCCGATCCGCTCACCGCCGCGAAGCGCATCGTCGCCGAGGGCCTCAACGTCCGTCAGGCCGAGGCGCTGGCGCATGAGGAGGGCGTGCCGGAGCGCAAGCCGCAGAGGCCGCGGAGCAGCGCCGCGGCCAAGGTCGACAAGGACGCCGACACGCTGGCGCTGGAGAAGCGCGTCAGCGATGCGCTCGGCCTTGCCGTCACCGTGAGCCATCGCGATCCCGGCGGCACCGTCCAGATCAGCTACCGCAACCTCGAGCAGCTTGACGAGGTGGTGCGGCGGCTGGAGGGCGGCTAGCTCGCCGACATCCGTCTCCGTCATTGCGAGGAGCGATAGCGACGAAGCAATCCATCTTTCCGAGCATGCGGGAAGATGGATTGCTTCGCTTCGCTCGCAATGACGTCACTCCAATATCGTGTCTCACCCCCGCCGCTTCGCGTTCGCCGCGATCGACAGCAGCGCGCGCTGCGCGATGACGGCGGCGAGCGCGGCCTGTTTGCGCATGTCGAGCGCCGCGGTCGCGAGCTGGTCGATCACGTTCACCAGCCGCGGCGGCGTGAAATTGCGCAGCGCGATCTCGACCGCCGGTTTGCGCGAGAAGTGCAGCCGGGGGAATCCGCCGTCGAGCACGGTTGACGCCGGCGTGCCGTCCTCGATCGCAAGCGCCGATTTATGCAGCCACGCCGCCTGACGCTGCGCGGCCGAGATGATCACGCCGGGATAGGTGCCGGCGACCATCGCTTTGGTGAACTCGCTTTCCACCAGCGCGGCATTGCCGGCGAACGCGCCGTCGACGATCGGATCGAGCTTCAGCTCGGAGGCGTCGGAGACCACGGTCATCACGTCGTCGAGCGTGATCTCGCCCTTGCCATGCGCGAACAGCGTGAGCTTGCGCAGCTCGTTGCGCGAGGCCATGCGATCGCCGCCGAGCAGCGACATCAGCACCGCGCGCGCATCCTGTGCGAGCCGCAGGTTGGAGACGCGCAGCTCGTCCTCGATCAGCTTGGTCAGGTCGCGTTCGGTGTCGGGATAGCAGCCGATCGCCACCGCAGTCTTGGCGCGCTCGCAGATCTTGCGTAGCGGCGATTCCGGCCGGAGCTCGCCGGCCTCGATCACGATGCGGCAATCCTTGAGTGCTGGCGTCTCGGTCAGCGTCTCGACGCCGCTTGCGAAATTGCGCGAGCCGGCGCGGACGCGGATGGCGCGGCGGCCGCCGAACAGCGGCACGGTCATGGCCTCGTCGACCAGCCGCGACGGTTCGGCAGCGAGCTCGTCGCCATCGAGCCGCACCAGCGAGAACGGATCGTTGGGATCGTCGACGGCTGAGGCCATCAGCGCGTCGGCGCGCTCGCGCACCAGGCCGAGGTCCGGGCCGTAAAGCAGGATGATCGGACGGCCCGTGTCAGGCCGGGCGAGGAAGCTGTCGATCTCTTTTCCGCGAAGCGCGACCAATGCGGTGATCAGGTCCCGGCTGAGAAGAACGAGGCGAGGCGGGTCTGGATGTTGTCGGCGATCTCCTGCGCGGCGCGGTCCTCGGCGTCGCGAAGGGCGCGGGTACGGGCGAAGCGCTGGTAGGAGCCCGGCATGTCATAGGACACGCGCGAGAAGGTGGTGCCGGTCATGACTGACTTGTTCGAGGCGATCTCGACCAGGTTGAACTGGGCGTCGATGCCGTAGTTCTCGCTGGTCGGCAGCGCGGTGGTCGGATCGATCATCAGCGAGGAGCGGCTGGTGGTGAAGCGCAGCACCAGCCGGTGCGTCGGAGGCGCGCCGGTGGCAGTGCCGTAGAGCTTGAAGGCGAGGGCGTTGCGAACCTCGACGCCGACCCGGGCCTCGCGGGACGCATTCGCTTTGTCGACCGGCGGAACCTCGACGCCCATCAGCTTTTCACGCAAGGCGGATGACTGACCATCGAGGGTGCGCTCGGCATACATCGGCTGGAAGCAACCAGCCGTCAGCGCGGCCAAGGCTGCCACGGCCACCAGCCGGGCGGCGATCCTGATCCTAGCCGACAACATTGACGATCCTCATGGGCACCACGATCACCTTGCGGACGGGTTTGCCGCCCAGTGCGGCTTTTACCGCATCGAGCGCCAAAACGGCAGCCTCTATATCCGCATTTTGCGCCGCCCGTGGCACGGTAACATCACCTCGTTTTTTACCGTTGACCTGGACGACCAGGGTCACGCTGTCTTCGACCAGCAAATCGCGTTCGATTTGCGGCCAATCGGCCTCGGAAACCAGCCCGGACTGGCCCAGAACCACCCAGCACTCCTCGGCCAGGTGCGGCATCATTGGCGAGAACAGCTGGACCAGGATGGTCGCAGCCTCTTTCACCGCCCAGGCGACATCCGGGGCAGGCTTGTCACCTTTCGCCAGCACCTCGGACAGTGCATTGGCGAATTCGCGGATATGGGCGAGGCAGACGTTGAAATGCAGCCGCTCGATCCCGGACGACACCTTGTCGAGCGCGCCATGGGCCGCCTTGCGCAAGCCGAGAGCCTCGGGCCCGAAGGTGCCGGGCCGGGCCGCCGGCGCCAGCTTGGCGATCTCGGCCGCTTCGTTCACCAGCCGCCACAGCCGCTGCACGAAGCGCGAGGCGCCCTGCACGCGTTCGTCGCTCCAGATCACGTCGCGATCCGGCGGCGAGTCGGACAGCATGAACCAGCGCGCGACGTCGGCGCCGTAGCTTGCGATGATGTCGTCGGGGTCGACGGTGTTCTTCTTCGACTTCGACATCTTCTCGATCGGGCCGATCTCGATGTCCTCGCCTGTCGCCATCAGCATCGCGCGGCGGCCATTGCCGCCAACCTCGATCTTCACCTCGGCCGGCGTGACCCAGGTGCCGTCGGCCTTCTGGTAGGTCTCGTGCACCACCATGCCCTGGGTGAACATGCCGGCGAACGGCTCGCTCATGTCGATGTGGCCGGTGGCCTTCATCGCGCGGGTGAAGAAGCGGCTGTAGAGCAGATGCAGGATCGCGTGCTCGACGCCGCCGATATACTGGTCGACCGGCATCATCCGGTTGGCGACCGCGGGCGTGGTCGGCGCGGTCTCGTTCCAGGGATCGGTGAAGCGCGCGAAGTACCACGACGAGTCCACGAAGGTGTCCATCGTGTCGGTCTCGCGCACCGCCTTGCCGCCGCACTTCGGGCAAGTGACGTGCTTCCAGGTCGGGTGATGGTCGAGCGCGTTGCCCGGTCTGTCGAAGCTGACATCCTCAGGCAGCGTCACCGGCAGCTGGTCGTCGGGCACCGGCACCACGTCGCAGGTCGGACAGTGGATGACGGGAATCGGGCAGCCCCAATAGCGCTGGCGCGAAATGCCCCAGTCACGCAGCCGGAAATTCACCTGCCGCTCGCCGACCGGCGCGTTGCCGCGCAGCTCGGCTTCCAGCCGTTTCGCAACCTCTTCCTTGGCCTCGTCGATCGTCATGCCATCGAGGAAGCGGGAATTGATCATGCGGCCGTCACCGTCATAGGCGGTGTCGGTGATGAAAAACGTCTTCGGGTCCTGTCCCTCGGGGCAGACCACCGGCACGTTGCCGAGGCCGTATTTGTTGACGAAGTCGAGGTCGCGTTGGTCGTGCGCCGGGCAGCCGAAGATGGCGCCGGTGCCGTATTCCATCAGCACGAAGTTCGCGACATAGACCGGCAGCTTCCAGGTCGGATCGAACGGATGCACCGCCTTGATGCCGGTGTCGAAGCCCTGCTTCTCGGCGGTGTCGATGATCGACTGCGCGGTGCCGATCTTCTTGATGTCGGCGATGAACTCGGCAAGCTTCGGATTCTTTGCCGCAGCCGCCTGCGCCAGCGGATGATCCGCCGAGATCGCCATGAATTTTGCGCCGAACAGCGTGTCCGGCCGTGTGGTGAAGATCTTCAGCTCGCTCTCGCCGGCTGGCGTGGTCGCAGGATCCAGCGCGAAGCGGATCAATAGGCCCTCGGAGCGGCCGATCCAGTTGCGCTGCATCAGCCGCACCTTGTCGGGCCAGCGGTCGAGACCGTCCAGCGCTTCCAGCAGCTCCTGCGCGTACTTCGTGATCTTGAAGACCCACTGGCTCATCTCACGCTGCTCGACGATGGCGCCCGAGCGCCAGCCGCGGCCGTCGATCACCTGCTCGTTGGCGAGCACGGTCATATCGACCGGATCCCAGTTCAGCTTGCGCTTCTCGCGCTCGGCGAGGCCGGCGCGCAGCATGTCCAGGAACATCTTCTGCTGATGCTTGTAGTAGCTGGGATCGCAGGTCGCGAACTCCCGGCTCCAGTCGAGCGACAGCCCGATCGACTTGAGCTGCTTCTTCATCGCGGCGATGTTGTCGTAGGTCCAGGCCTTCGGCGCCACCTTGCGCTCGATCGCGGCATTCTCCGCCGGCAGGCCGAACGCATCCCAGCCCATCGGGTGCAGCACGTTGAAGCCCTTGGCGCGCATGAAGCGGGCCAGCACGTCGCCGAGCGTGTAGTTGCGGACATGGCCGATATGGATGCGCCCCGACGGATACGGGAACATCTCGAGCACGTAATATTTCGGCCGCGGATCGTCGTTCTTGGAGGCGAAGATCGCCTTTTCGTCCCAGGTGGCTTGCCAGCGGGGCTCGGATTCACGGGCGTTGTAGCGTTCGGCGGTCATGAAATCGCAGGGATTCTGGGTGGCTTTGGGTGATTTTCGGGTCCCATCCGGGGACGGCGGACTAGGCCATAAAATCGCCCATGGGGTCAACGGCTTGGGGGCTCCAAACGCCCGATCCCGTCGCGCAGCCGCCCTGCGCCGTCGCAGGGGGCGTCGCCCTCAGCCTCCCCGTCGTCCTGGCGCAAGCCAGGACCCATAACCACAGGGTTCTGTTGGGATAACGGACCGCGGCCCCAGCTCCGTGCACCCAGCGGGGGTAATGGGTCCTGGCCTTCGCCAGGACGACACCGAAGGTGCGGCGTCACCGGTGGTCATGGTTCCGCGTCCTCGCGACGCCGCTTAACTCGCGAGCGCCATCCCTGCTTCATCCAGCGTCTGCAAGAACCCGTGCTCGATCACGGCATTCCTGCCGCGGCGTTTGGCGGCGTAGAGGGCGGCATCCGCCGCTTCGATCAGATCGCCGGGGCGCTGGGTCTCGTTCGGCTTGGTCGTGGCGACGCCGACGCTGACGGTGACGACGCAATGGCTCGAGGGCGCGTGCGGCACCGCGAGGCCGAGCACTGCGGTGCGCACGGTCTCGCCGATCGCGAGTGCGTGCGCGGCGTCGGTGTTCGGCAACAACAGACAAAATTCCTCGCCGCCATAGCGGCCGGCGAAGCCCATGGTGTCGGCGGCGATCCCGGCCAGCGTCTCGCCGATCCGGGTCAGGCAGACGTCGCCTTCGGGATGGCCGTAGGTGTCGTTGTAGAGCTTGAAATGATCGACATCGATCATCATCAGCGACAGCTCGCATTCATACTGCTGCGCCCGCATCCACTCGAAATCGAGCCGGCTCTGGAAGCCGCGGCGGTTGGCGAGGCCGGACAGCGCATCGATCGAGGCCATCACGGTGAGACGATCGTTGGACGCCACGAGCTCGCGCTCGCGCTGGCTGAGCTGCGCCGCCATCGCGTTGAAGGCGCGCGCCAGCGGCACGAATTCCGACGGCAGTCTGTGCTTGGCGACGCGCGCCGACCAGTCGCCCTCGCCGAACCGGCGCGCCATGCTGGTCATCAGCTCGATCGGATGGATGACGAGCCGCTCCGCGCCGACGAGGGCACCCAACAAAACGAAGAGACAGACGAAGCCAAGCTGCAGATAGGCGGTGCGGATCTCGCGGCTGATCGCCGCCGTCACCTTGGCCTCATCCATGCTCACGATCAGGCGGGACTGCGTTCCGGCGATGCGGGCGAAGCTCAGCGTGCGCTGCGCGCCGTCGGAAGCCGTGAACGACACTGAGCCTGACGGTTCGTCGTAGCTCAGCGCCTTCTCCGCAATCGCCGACATCAAGGGGATGGTGTCGAGCGAGCGGCCGATCAGGCTCGCATGATCCGCGGGGGCTGCGACCACGACGCCGGTCGAGTCGACCAGCACGGCCGACATGCCGGGCTGGCCGCCGAGATTGGCCATGATCTGCGACAGCCAGTCGATGTTGATGCCGGCGACGACGATGGAGTCGAGCTCCGGATTGATCGCGGCCACCGGATAGGCGGCCATCATCATCGGGCGGCCATTGGTCCTGCCGCGCAGATAGTCGCTGAACACGAAGCCGCGGTTGTCCTGCGCCTTCTTGAAATATTCGCGGTCGCCGAGATTGAGTCCGACCTGGCTGTTGAGCGTCGAACACTGTACCAGCCCGTCCCTGGAGACGAACATGATGCTGCGGATCCATGGCAGCACCGTCGGCAGGCTGGCGCGCAATACTTCGCAGCTCTGTCCGATGCCGCCGGAGGCGCGGATATAGGCGGCCGATTTCAGCATGGTCTCGACCGAGGAGACCACCTCGCGCTGGGTCTCGGCGGCGTGCGCGGTGAGGTTGGCATAGCCCGCCGCGGCCTGCGCGATCTGCGTCGAGCGGAAATTCTCCAGCGTGCGGACGCGATCGAGCATCAAGGGCGCGACCAGCATCACCGCAAGCAAGGCGAGCCGGGCACGAATGCCCAGAACCTTCTTGAGTCTGACCCGGTTGCGGTTGAAAGTGACGCCCGACATTCTGGTCCCTTGCCCGGGCGCAAGGTAGAGTGAGGGGCTTCAAAAAGCCTTTCCCGAATTTGGTAAAATTCGAGCCAACCCCCGCGCCTGTCAGAGAACGGCACAAGCATGACACAAAGCCCGACCGCGCCGTTATCGGCTGATTCACCACACGGCCTCGCCGTCGTGGAAAAGGAGATCGCGCACGCCTGCAAGGAAGCGCGGCGCGACCGCGCCTCAGTGACCTTGATCGCGGTGTCGAAGACATTCGCGGCCGACGCAATTTTGCCGATTATCGGCGCCGGACAGCGCGTATTTGGCGAAAACCGCGTGCAGGAGGCCAAGGGCAAGTGGCCGGAATTGATCCAGGCTCATCCGGGACTGCAGCTGCATCTGATCGGGCCGTTGCAGTCGAACAAGGCCAAGGAAGCGGTCGCGCTGTTCGATGCGATCCATTCGGTCGACCGCGCCAGCATTTGCGAAGCGTTAGCCAAGGAAATCAAAAATCAAGCGAAGCATCCGGAGCTGTTCGTCCAGATCAATACCGGCGAGGAGCCGCAGAAGGCCGGCGTCGCGCCGCAGGATGCGGATGCCTTCATCGCGGCATGCCGCGACAAATATGGCCTGCAGATTTCAGGGCTGATGTGCATCCCGCCGGTCGACCAGGCCCCGGCGCCGCATTTTGCGCTGTGCGCCAAGATCGCCGCGCGCAACGGGCTGACAAATCTCTCGATGGGCATGAGCGCGGATTTCGCGGTGGCGATCCAGATGGGCGCCACCCATGTGCGGGTGGGCTCGGCGATCTTCGGGTCGCGGACGGTGGCGCATATCTAACTGTCGTCCCTGCCTAGTGCGCATGCGCACGGGGAGCAGGGACCCATACGCCGCTGCCATCGCAATGGGCACGCGGTTCGATCCGCGCACAACAACTGACTTCGGTGGTTATGGGTCCCTGCTTGCGCAGGGACGACGGCTGTGTGTGTGCGGTGAGCGCGCGCCGCCTACGCG
The DNA here is from genome assembly GCF_054063755.1 of Bradyrhizobium sp. USDA 4341. Lineage (NCBI taxonomy): Bacteria > Pseudomonadati > Pseudomonadota > Alphaproteobacteria > Hyphomicrobiales > Nitrobacteraceae > Bradyrhizobium > Bradyrhizobium sp. USDA 4341. The sequence continues at coordinate 5,412,727 of NZ_JBSSGO010000002.1, forward strand.
AACTTCACCGACACTTTTCCGATCGCGCCGAAATCGGCTGCAAACACATCGCCGGCCTGAATCGGCAGCGGCGTATGGCAGGTGCCGGTGGTGACGACCTCCCCTGCCCGCAAGGTCAGCCCGAGCGCGCGCAGCTCGTTGGCGCACCAGGCGAGTGCCACACGGGGATCGCCGAGCACGTTCTTGCCGTGGCCGGTGTAGCGCTCGCCGCGCAGCGTGATGGTCGGGCGCTGCTCGACCAGATCGATCGCGCGCCAGTCGGCTGACGTTGCAGGTCCGAGCACGAACAGATGCGCGCAGGCATTGTCGGCGATCAGCTGCGCCTCGCCGGCCGATGCGAAATCGGCGAAGCGCGAATCCGGAATCTCGATCGCGGGATGCAGCGTGCCGACCGCGTCGAGCACCTCCTGTACGCTGTAGGGCGTGGCGCGCGGCGCGAGATCGCGCGCCATGCGGAAGGCGTATTCCGGTTCGCCGACGCGCATCTCGTTGCCCTTCATCGATGCGGTGCCGCCATCAGCGATCAATGTGCCGGCAAGGATGCGCCCGGCGAGCGGCCCTGCGACATTGATATGCTTCTGGCCGGCCTCGCTGGTCGCCGCGATCTTCCAGCCGAACAGTTTTTCGCGCGATGTCTTCTCCAGCTGAGCCTGCACCGCGTAACCCTCGGCGCGGTCGCGCGGCCGCATGGCGCCATCGAGCGCGGCAAGTTTTGTTCCGGCGTGCCAGTGATCGTGCAGGACTTTTGCAGCGGCGGCGATCTGGTTGTTGTCGAGCATGGTTTTCGCTTCCCCCGTGAATCATTCTTGGGAATGTTTTTCTGCTGCGCGCAATCTCAGCACAAACGCGTCGCGCTTGTCGCGTGGGAAAACCGATGCTCAGCTATTCGAGAATTTTACCCGATGATGATTTTGGTCTGCGGCGAGATCCGCCGCAGCAGCCGCAGCATCGACGCCTTCGTCATCGAGACGCAGCCCGCGGTCGGCCCGAAATTCGGCCGCGCCAGATGCAGGAACACGGCGCTGCCGCGGCCGGCGATGCGCGGCGCGGCGTTGTGGTCGATCTCGACAATGAAGTCGTAGAGGTGATCCTCACGCGTCAGGCGGTCGCCGCCCTGCTCCCGGTCGAGCCGGATCGGCTGGTTGTAATGGCGATCGGCGGGGTCCTCGCACCAGGCGTCCTCGCGGCGGATCGGCCGCGCCGGCAGGAAGGTCACCGGACGCCGGTGCCGGTCGGCGCGCCACCAGAGCTGCCGCGGATGGAAGATGCCGCGCGGCGTGCCGCCGTCGCCCTCGCGCTTGTTGGCGAGGATGCCGCCGCGTCCGAGTGCCACGGGAACGGTCCAGCCATCGGCCGTCAGCCAGCCTCGGCGCGGGTCGCCGGCGGCGCTGCGGACCTCGATGACGGAGAGCGGGCGATCACGTTTCGCTGTCATATAAGTGATTGAAATAGCTGGTCTTCCCTTAAGAATCGTTCAAAACTGAACTTGCCTTGGACGGTTCGGTCATTCTATCTCCCGGCATTACAGGACATTCACGTCCTGCCCCGCCGGATTTGAGGTAGACTGCGCTGCCTTGTGAATCGGTAACGATGGCCTACCTGAGCACGTATCTAGCCGATGCTACGGCCATAAGCGCCCCCCGCTTCTGACCGCCCCGCCCCCGAAGGATTGTACCTATGGCCAATGCCCGCAAGATCTTGATCGTGGATGACGATACCGATCTGCGCGATACGCTGGTCGAGCAGCTGTCCCTGCACGAGGAGTTCGAAGCCTCCGCAGTCGACACGGGCGCCAAGGGCGCCACTGCCGCCAAAGCCAATTCTCCCGATCTGGTCCTGATGGATGTCGGCCTGCCCGACACCGACGGCCGTGAAGTGGTGCGCAGCCTGCGCAAGGGCGGCTTCAAGGCCCCGATCATCATGCTGACCGGCCACGACACCGATTCAGACACCATCCTTGGCCTCGAAAGCGGCGCCAACGACTATGTGGCGAAGCCGTTCCGCTTCGCGGTGCTGCTGGCCCGGATCCGGGCGCAGCTCCGCCAGCACGAGGCCAGCGAGGACGCTGTGTTCTCGGTCGGCCCCTACTCGTTCCGGCCCGGCTCGAAGATGCTCACCGGCGCCAATGCAAGGAAGGTGCGGCTGACCGAGAAGGAAACCGCGATCCTGCGCTTCCTTTACCGCGCCGGCCAGATGCCGGTGTCGCGCGAGACCCTGCTCCAGGAAGTCTGGGGCTACAATTCCGGCGTCACCACCCACACGCTGGAAACCCACATCTACCGCCTCCGCCAGAAGATCGAGAAGGATGCCGCCAACCCGGAAATCCTGGTGACGGAAGCCGGTGGCTACAAGCTGGTGCCGTGATACGCTTCGCGCTCAACGATTCGTGAAATCGAGGCGCACCGCGGTTACCGGCCCTGAATGTCGATCGATGATGACGTAGCCCTGCTTGAGCAGGTCCCGACGATGCGTCTGTTGGGCGACAGCTCCTTGCGCATGCTGGCGATCGGCTCCGAGCAACGCGATTTCAACGCAGGCGAGGTGCTGTTCAAGACCGGCGACACGGCCGATGCCGGCTATGTCGTGCAGCGCGGCACGTTCCGGGTCGAGGAAGGCGGCGCCGAGATCATCGCCGGTCCCGGCGCGCTGATCGGCGAGCTCGCATTGATCGTCGCGATGAAACGGCCCTCGACCGCGACCGCGCTGGAGCGCGGCTCGGTGATCCGCGTCGCGCGCAGCCTGTTCCAGCGCGTGCTGGAAAGCGATCCGGCCGCAGCCCGCCGCCTCCGCGACGAGCTCGCGCTGCGCACCAGCCAGCTGGCGAGCGATATCCTGATAGCGGGCGGGAAGCTGAGTACGTAATTCCTCGTCGTCCCGGACAAGCGAGCATCGCGAGCGCGATCCGGGACCCATACGCCGCGGCCCATCTTTAGGGCACAAGGGTCGACGGCTTTGCCAATTTCGGAGCCCTGTGGTTATGGGTCCCTGCTCCCGTGCGCAATTGCGCACTAGGCAGGAACGACAGCGAGTCTAAACCTCCATCACCGCCGTGACGGGCACATGATCCGACGGCCGCTCCCAGCTGCGGGCGTCGCGGGTGATCTTGAAGTCGCTGACGTGATCCTTCAGCGCGCGCGAGACCCAGATGTGATCGAGCCTGCGGCCGCGGTCGCCGACGGTCCAGTCCGCGGCGCGATAGCTCCACCAGGTGTAGACCTTTTCCGACATCGGGATCCGCTCGCGCGCGACGTCGAACCATTCGCCATGCGCCTGGGCGGCGAGCAGTTTCTCGGTTTCGACCGGCGTGTGCGAGACGACCTTCAACAGCTGCTTGTGCGACCACACGTCGTGCTCATGCGGTGCGACGTTGAGGTCGCCGACCAGGATGTGGCGGTCGTCCCCGCGCGGATGCAGCGGCTCGCACGCCTTCATCTCGTCGAGGAATTGCAGCTTGTGCTCGAACTTCGGGTTGAGCGCGGGATCGGGAATGTCACCGCCGGCCGGCACGTAGAAATTATGCAGCACCAGCGGTTTCGAAAGCTGCGCTTTCTCGCCGAAGGACACCGAGATATGCCGCGAGTCGATCTTGTCGCAGAACGTCCTGATGTCGGTCGTCTCGAACGGCAGGCGCGAGACGATGGCGACGCCGTGATAGCCCTTCTGTCCGTTCAGCGCGATGTGGTCGTAGCCGAGCCGCTTGAAGCGCTTCAGCGGAAACGCATCGTCGATGCATTTGGTCTCCTGCAGGCACAGCACATCCGGCCGCGCGCTCTTCAGGAATTTGGCGACGATGTCGATGCGCAGGCGCACCGAATTGATGTTCCAGGTGGTGACGGAGAACCGCATGAGAGGTGCGTCTTAGCACGGTTCTCGGCGCGGGTTAGCGCTTTGTCCACAAGCAAGCGCTTGCAGGATGGGTAGAGCGAAGCGAAACCCATCATCTCGCCACGCGGATCGAAGTCGATGGGTTTCGCTGCGCTCTACCCATCCTACGGCATCCCGTTCACCCCGGCGAAGAACCCGGATAGGTCGTGAAGTCGATCTTGAACAGCCCCGGATCGGGCTTCTGCGTCGCGTCGAGATTGTAGACCGCAACTGTCGTGTCGTAGCCCTGCGGGTCGGTGACGGTCCACTGCTTGAGCTTGCCGTCCTTGGCGCCGATCATCAGCAGGAAGCGGCTGGTGCCGACCAGCGCCTGCTTCTCCTCGATCGTGATGCTGACGAACACGTCGTCGGCGGTGACGCTGACGACGTTGGTGTCCTTCATCAGGTCGATGCGGTCCGACAGCAGATAGCGCAGCGGGGTCTGCGACAGCGGATAGATGTCCTGGGTCGCGAGCCTGCGGTCGCGCACCGCGACCGACGAGCCGTCGGCGATCACCTCGATGGTGCTCGGATTGTCATATTCGAAGCGCAGCTTGCCGGGCTTCTGGATGTAGAAATCGCCCTTGGTCTTGGTGCCGTCGGGGCCGACCTGGACGAAATTCCCGACCAGCGTCTGCAGCGACGACAGATAGGCCGAGACCTTGGCGGCCTGCGCCTTCTGATTGGCGTCGAAGGTCTGGAAGATGTTGGCGGGGACGTTGCGGCGCGGATCGGGAATCACCGGGTCCGGCGGTGCCTGGGTGGCGCCTGTGGTGGTCGGGCCCTTGTCCGCATTGCTCTGCGCGCCGGCGTCCTTGGCCTTCGGCGCAGCCTTCGGTCCGGCGTTGGCCACCGGTTTCGGCGTCGCCGGCGCATTCTGCGCAGTCGCGCCGCCGGCGATCGCGGCGGTGACGAGAAGAGCCAGCGCAGTGCGCGTGCCGCGGTCAATGAGATGTTTTGCCATCAGATATGTCAGGTCTCTGTTCGACGCTCGTCCCGCTTCGCCGGATTTTATCCCGCCTCTTCCGAGGGAGATATGGTTTTTCCATGATGATCGCCCCCGATCAGAACTGGCCCTCTTCCTCCCCGACCAGGATTTCACGCTTTCCGGCGTGATTCGCCGGGCCGACGATGCCCTCAAGTTCCATCCGCTCCATCAGCGAGGCGGCGCGGTTGTAGCCGATCTGCAGCCGGCGCTGGATGTAGGAGGTCGACGCCTTGCGGTCGCGCTTGACGATCGCAACCGCCTGCGTGAACAGATCGCCGCCGCCGTCGCCGCCCATGCCGGTGGCATCGAACACGGCGCCGTCCTCGTCGGTCGGCTCTTCCGCGGTGACGGCTTCGAGATATTCCGGCTGGCCCTGCGTCTTGAGGTGACGCACCACCTTCTCGACTTCCTCGTCGGACGCGAACGGGCCGTGCACGCGGCTGATGCGGCCGCCGCCTGCCATGTAGAGCATGTCGCCCTGGCCGAGCAGCTGCTCGGCGCCCATCTCGCCGAGAATGGTGCGGCTGTCGATCTTCGACGTCACCTGGAAGGCGATGCGGGTCGGGAAGTTCGCCTTGATCGTGCCGGTGATGACGTCGACCGACGGACGCTGCGTGGCGAGGATCACATGCAGGCCGGCGGCGCGCGCCATCTGCGCGAGGCGCTGCACCGCGCCTTCGATGTCCTTGCCGGCGACCATCATCAAGTCGGCCATTTCGTCGACGATGATGACGATGTAGGGCAGCGGCTCGAGGTCGAGCTTCTCTTCCTCGTAGATCGCCTTGCCGCTCTCCTTGTCGAAGCCGGTGTGCACGGTGCGCGTCAGCTCTTCGCCCTTGGCCTTGGCTTCGACGAGGCGCGCATTGTAGCCGTCGATGTTGCGCACGCCGAGCTTGGCCATTCGCTTGTAGCGCTCTTCCATCTCGCGCACCGCCCATTTCAGCGCGACAACGGCTTTCTTCGGGTCGGTGACGACGGGCGTCAAGAGATGCGGGATGCCGTCATAGACCGAGAGTTCGAGCATCTTCGGATCGACCATGATCAGGCGGCACTGATCCGGACGCAGCCGGTAGACCAGGCTCAGGATCATGGTGTTGATCGCGACCGATTTGCCGGAGCCGGTGGTGCCGGCGATCAGCATATGCGGCGTGCGCGCGAGGTCGATGATGACGGGATCGCCGCCGATCGTCTTGCCGAGACACAGCGGCAGCTTCGCAACCGAATCGACGCTTTCCTTGGCGACCAAGAGCTCGCGCAGATAGACCTTCTCGCGATGCGCGTTCGGCAGCTCGATGCCGATCGCATTGCGTCCGGCGACCACGGCGACGCGGGCCGACAGCGCGCTCATCGAGCGGGCGATGTCGTCGGACAATCCGATCACGCGCGACGACTTGATGCCGGGCGCGGGCTCCAGTTCGTACAGCGTGACCACCGGGCCTGGGTTGGCCTTGACGATCTCGCCGCGCACGCCGAAATCCTGCAGCACGCCTTCCAGCGAACGCGAATTGGCTTCGAGCTCGGCCTTGCTCAGCGGCTGGCGATCGCTCGCCTTCGGCGCACTGAGCACCGAGACCGACGGCAGCTCGAACTTGTCGGAGTTCTTCTTCTTCGGCTTCGGCTCGGCCTTCTTGCGCGGGGCGCGGGTGACGGGAGCTTCCTCCTCGTCATCCTCTTCTTCCTCGTCGTCGAAAGCCTCGGCCTCGTCTTCGTCCTCATCATGGTCGTCAGCCGCGGGCGCGATCGACGGCGCCGCGCGGCCGCCGCCGATATTGGGCTCCTGACGCTCGAACGCCGCACTGCTGCGGCCCTGCGATCCGCTCGAGACCAGCGATTTGTAGGCGGTCGAGAACAGCCAGCCGAGCCGTGCCTTCGCGCTCATCAGCGCGTGGAACAGCCAGCCCAGCGAGACCGAGCTGCGGTCGTTGTCTTCGTCCTCGACGAACGGCTCGTCGTCGTCAGAGATCGGCGTCAGCTCCTCGTCCTCTTCCTTGGCGCCCCAACCGCAGGCGAACAGGAAGCTCGCGGCCATCGCGACAAACAGGATCAGGCCGAGCACGACGCGATAGATGAAGCCGGGCGGCCCGAACACGACGGCCGGTGTGCGCAGCAGCGCGTCGCCGACCACGCCGCCGAGCCCGGTCGGCAGCGGCCAGGCGGTGTTGTGCGGCCAGCAGCTGGCAAAACCCGCCGCGATCACCGTGCACAGGATCCAGCAGCCGAGCCGCAATGCCTCGCGATCGAACGGACGATGCGTCAGCATCCGCCAACCCCAGACCGCGACCGGCAGCAGCAGCATGATGGCGCCGAGGCCGAGAATCTGCATCAGCAGGTCGGCGCCGATCGCGCCGGGATAGCCGAGCACGTTGCGGATCGCGCGCGAGGTGGCGTGGCTCAGCGACGGATCCTGCACCGACCAGGTCATCAGCGCAGCGGTGATGGCGCCCGACAGCGCAATCAGGCCGAGCCCGGTGAGTTCGCGCAGCCGTCGCGCCAGCGCCTCGCGCAACGAGAGCGGCAGATGGCCGACCAGGGGGATGACACGTTCGATCGCTGGCATACTCAATCTTCGCGCTTCGCGATTAACCCAGGGTTTCGACCAGGCGATGCATCGCCTCGGCCGTCGATTCACTGTCGGAGACCAGCGCAAGGCGGATATAGCCCGCGCCCGGATTGGAACCGTCGTTCTGCTCGCGCGCCAGATAGCTGCCCGGAATCACGCGAACGCCGGCGTCGCGATAGAGCCTGACGGTCACCGCCTCGTCGCCGCCGCGGTCAGAGACGTCGAGCCAGACGCAGAAGCCGCCGGCGGGACGCTTGTAGCCGTAGCGGTTGCCGAGGATCTGGTCGGCGAAATCGAACTTGATGCGATAGAGCCTGCGATTCTCCTCGACATGAGCCTCGTCGCCATAGGCGGCGACCGCGACATGCTGCAGCGGCACCGGCACCTGCGGCGCGGCGACGTTGCGCAGCTCAAGGAACGCGGCGAGAAACTTCCGGTCGCCGGCGGCGAAGCCGACCCGCATGCCCGGCAGGTTCGAGCGCTTCGACAGCGACTGAAATGCAACGACATTTCTGTAGTCGGGCCCGGCGCATTCCAGCATGCTGCCCGGCGCCTCGCGGGTGTAGATCTCCGAGTAGCACTCGTCGGAGAGAATCATGAAGCCGAACCGGTCGGCGAGCTCCTTCAGCCGCGCGAAATAGGCGCGCGAGGCGACCGAACCTTGCGGGTTCGCCGGCGATGCGATGAAGAACGCGACGGTGCGGGCCCATGTCGCCTCGTTGATCGCATCAAGGTCAGGCAGGAAACCGTTGGCGAGCGTGGTCGGCAAATGGATCTGCTCGCAGCCGGCCGCGCGCGCGCCGGCGCCATAGGCCGGATAGAACGGATTCGGCATCAGGATCGCCGGCCGCCCCTTGCGCGGGGCAACGTGGCGCGCGGCTGTGATCGCCGCAAAGAACAGCCCCTCACGGCTGCCGTTCAGCACCAACACCTCGCTCTCCGGATCGACCGGACGCGGCAACTGGAACCGGCTTCCCAGCCAGGTCGAGACCGCGCGGCGGAACGGCTCGATGCCCTTGGCCATCGGGTAGCGGCCGAACTCGGCGGTGTGCTTCGCCAGCACCGGCCCGACGAAATCCGGCACGGGATGCTGCGGCTCGCCGACCGACAGTGTAATCAAGGGCTTAGCCGGCTGGTACGGCGCCAGCAGTTCGGTGGTTCGCACGAATGGGGAGCGCTCGGCCTGGCCGGCGGATGTGGCATCGGCGGCGCCCTGCGCCACGCCGGATGAGGCGGTCATTGCCATGGTTGAAAAGCCAGCACTTTCACTGCGGTCGGAGGTGAGGGGGAGCCGACCGTAAACCGATCAAATCACCATAGATAGGGCGAGGTTAAGACGCGATTAACCATCGGCGGCGCGGCACGTTTGGCCGGCGCGTGATATCAGCACCCCCTCAGAAAACGCATTGAAAAGCCGCATCAAAATTGCACCGGGACATGATCCATCGCCGCGCCGTCAGGGCGCTCATCATCGCGGGCGAGCGCGAGGTCCTGCTGATGCGGATTCGCCCGCCGCACGGCGGCGACTGTTTCTGGATCGCGCCCGGCGGCGGCATCGAGGACGGCGAGACGCCGGAAGCGGCGTTGCAGCGGGAATTGGCCGAGGAATTGGGGCTGGTCGATTTTCAGCCCGGTCCCGCCGTCTGGCGGCGACATCACATCTTCAACTGGGGTGGCCGGCGGATCTCCCAGAAGGAAGAATACCGGATCGTCCACACGGACCGATTCGCGCCCGTGATGAGCGACAAGACGGAGGTGAAGGTGCTCGATTGCTTTCGCTGGTGGCCGATCGCCGATCTATCCCGCGCGGCGGAGCGCCTCACGCCGCTGTCGCTGGCCGGCATCCTCGAAAGCTATTTGCGCGACGGCGCGCCAAGCGAGCTGCCGGACGAGGAAGTCCTGATCGACTGACAGCAATGCCGTGCATTCGAGTGATCCGCTTTACCCGCCATTAAGGCCAGCGCACACGTCACGAGTTCCTTCAGCAATTCGCAACACAGCACGACCGAATGATCCCGCGTATTGCGAGGACGTGCAGACGGACATGGCCATCAGGATCGAGACACACGGCGATGTTCTGCGCCGCACCGGCAAGGTGATGGTGATTGCCGCCGGCACGACCGCGGTGATGTCGTTCACCATCGGCATGCTCGTGTTTGGCCGCGATCTGGCCGCGCCGATCACGGTCGGCCAGATGCAGTTGTTCGGGCTCACCGCCGGCGTCTTTATCTCGATCGCGCTCAGTGGCGCGATGTCCTATCGCGCCGGCCTGTTGATGCTGGAGCTTGCGCATACTCGTCGCGAGCTGGCCCAGATCTCGCAAACCGACCAGCTGACCGGCCTGTTGAACCGCCGCGGCTTCGACACTGAGGCCGCCGCCGCACTCGACCAGGCGCAGGTGGGTGGCGCGTCGGTGGCGGTCCTGATGTGTGACATCGATCATTTCAAGTCGATCAACGACCGCTACGGACATGAGATCGGCGACAAGGTGCTGGTCGAGATCGCCGACGTGCTGCGCCAGTTCGCGATCCGGCATGGTGCGCTGGTCGCCCGTTACGGTGGCGAGGAATTCGCAGCCGTCGTGACCGGCCTGAGCCACGAGCAGACGGCGCGCGGCGCCGAGGAAATCCGCCGCGATTGCGCGGCGCGCACGATCCTCGACGGCGTGACCCAGCTGCCGGTGACGATCAGCATCGGCTTCACCTTAAAGGACTCCGGCTTCGATCTCGGCAATTTGATGCGAACCGCCGACCAGGCACTCTACGCCGCCAAGCGCCACGGCCGCGACCGAGTCGAGCACGCGCGCGACGCGGCGTGAGGTTGTCGGCATCCGGGCGATGAATGCTCCAACCTCCCCTTGAAAAGGGGAGGTCGCTTTGCTCGGAGAGCAAAGCGGGTGGGGATCTGGTCTATCCACTTGCAGCGTCGCCTGAGGCTGACCCCCATCCCGACCTTCCCCCTTTCAGGGGGAAGGAGAAGACGGAGACCCGTAGCCCGGATGCAGCGAAGCGAAATCCGGGGCAGTATCGCCCACGTAGACACCGTTCCGGGATTGCGCTGCGCTCCATCCGGGCTACGTACTCGATGTGATGTCTACCGCGCCGGCAGCTTCTCGAACGACGGCTTGCCCTCGGGCAGATGGTGGAAGGTCTGCTTGTCGCAGGTGTAGATCGTCATCTGTGGGGCGAACACGCTGGGGTCGTCGAACGTGCCGACCTTCAGGATCGTGGCGGGCAGGCCCGGCACCTTGGTCACGAGATGCGTGCCGCATTCCGGGCAGAATTCGCGCGTCACGGCGCGTTCGAGGTCCTTCCGGGTGAACTGCTTGGGTTGGCTGGCGGTGTATTTGAAGCCGGTGGTCGGCATCGCCATGAACATGTTCGGTCCGCCGCCCGTGATGTATTGGCATTCGCGGCACAGGCATTGCGCCGCCATCATCGGTTCGCCTTCGGCCTCATAGCGCACGTTGCCGCAATAGCACCTGCCTTGCACCTTCATGACGTCCTCCCGGTTTTTTGTCTGTAGCCTGTCATTCCACAATAGCAGGCAATTCCGACAATATTTTCTCAAGCCGCAGAAAAAAGAAAGGGGCTCCAACTTGCGCTGGAGCCCCTCAACGGTCCGGACATTGCCGGGTATGTGCCCGGACCGTAGTTCTGGGAACGACCGCTTGGGGAGGTCGCGCCCCGGGAGAACTCACATGTTGTAGGCGCGCTCCGTGTGCTCGGTGATGTCGAGGCCTTCACGCTCGGTCTCGACGTTGGCACGCAGGCCGACGATCACGTCCACGATCTTGTAGAGGATCGCAGAGCCGATGCCCGACCACACCAGCGTTGTGGCGACGCCCCAGCACTGCGAGGTCATCTGCGCCACGAAGTCGTAATCGGCAACCTTCGGCGGGATCGCGGTGTAGTCGATGATGCCGGCACCACCGAGCGCCGGGTTGACCAGGATGCCGGTGCCGAGCGCGCCGATGATGCCGCCGACGCAGTGGACGCCGAACACATCGAGCGAGTCGTCATAGCCGAGCGCGTTCTTCACGACCGTGCAGAAGAACAGGCAGACCACGCCAACCACGAGGCCGAGCACGATGGCACCCATCGGACCGGCGTAACCGGCCGCAGGCGTCACCGCGACGAGGCCCGCGACCGCGCCCGAGAGCGCGCCGAGCAGCGAGGGATGGCCCTTGATGATCCATTCCGCGAACATCCAGGCCAGCGCCGCCGCAGCCGTGGCCACGAAGGAGTTGGTCATGGCGAGCGCAGCGCCGCCATTGGCTTCGAGGTTCGAACCAGCGTTGAAGCCGAACCAGCCGACCCAGAGCAGCGAGGCGCCGATCATGGTCATGGTCAGCGAGTGCGGAGCCATCAGATCCTTGCCGTAGCCGGTGCGCTTGCCGATCAGCAGCGCGCCGACGAGGCCGGCGATGCCCGCGTTGATGTGCACGACGGTGCCGCCGGCGAAGTCGATCGCCCCCTTCTTGAAGATCCAGCCGGCGTCGGCGTTGATCGCGTCGAGGGCGGCCTGCGCCTTCGTCTTGGCATCGCCGTCAGCCGCGGCGGCGAGCGCCTTGGCGGCATCCTGGATCGCGTCCGGGCCCGGCCAGTACCAGACCATGTGCGCGATCGGGAAGTAGATCACGGTGACCCAGATCGGGATGAACAGCGCGATCGCCGCGAACTTCATGCGCTCGGCAAAGGCGCCGACGATGAGGGCCGGCGTGATCGCCGCGAAGGTCATCTGGAAGCACACATAGACGAGCTCCGAGATGTTGGCGTCGACCGAGAAGGTCGCGGCCTTGGAATCCGGCGTGACGCCCATCAGGAAGGCCTTGGAGAAGCCGCCGATGAAGTCGGAGCCGCCGGTGAAGGCGAGGCTGTAGCCGTAGAGGGCCCAGAGCACGGTGACGATGCAGACGGTGTAGAACACCTGCGCCAGCACCGAGAGCATGTTCTTGGAGCGGACGAGACCGCCATAGAACAGCGCGAGGCCCGGAATGGTCATCAACAGCACCAGCACCGTCGATGTCAGCATCCAGGCGTTGTCGCCCTTGTTGACGGTTGGCTCGGCGTAGGCGGCGGTCGCGGCAAAGAGGCCGACTGCGAGGGCCGCCAATCCCGCGCCATAGGGACGCTTGAACGTCATGTTATTTCACTCCTGAGGTCTTAAAGGTTGAGCGCGAAATCAGAGGGCCGCGGCATCGGCCTCGCCGGTGCGGATGCGCACGGCGTGCTCGAGGCTGATGACGAAGATCTTGCCGTCGCCGATCTGTCCGGTCTTGGCGGCGGCGGTGATGGCGTCGATGGTCTTGTCGACCTGATCGGAGGCGACTGCGACCTCGATCTTGATCTTGGGCAGGAAGCTCACCGCATATTCGGCGCCGCGATAGATTTCCGTATGGCCCTTCTGGCGGCCGTACCCCTTGACTTCCGTCACCGTGAGACCGTGAACGCCAATGGCGGTCAGGGCGTCACGGACCTCTTCCAGCTTGAATGGCTTAATGATCGCCATAACAATTTTCATGAGTCCTATCCCCGCTTGGGCCCGGTGCGAATGAACACCGGGAGTTTCGACTGAGGTTCACCACGCGGAGGACTTCCACTACGCGGGCACAGCCAGGACCCTTAGAATCAAATGCCGTGCCAAACGGCTCGGGTTCGCTAATGGATTATGAATCCGGACCTTTTCCCGCATTGCGGGAGCCAGGCGCTGCTGCGCTATTCCGTCGCGCCTAAAATCTAATCAGATTGGCCTAATTCATGAGCAAGCCAGGGTCTGGACACAATTCTGCTCAGCCGCGGTGCAGATGACGGTATTTAGATAAGGAAATGCCGGGCCCTTAGGCGGCGTCGCGTGCTGCAAAAACCCTGTCGATCAATCCCCATTCGAGCGCCTGTTCCGCCGACATGAAGTGATCGCGGTCCAGGGTCCGTTCCACGTCCGCCTCGGTGCGCCGGCAGTGCTGCGCATAAAGCCGGATGATGCGCCGCTTGGTCGCCTGCATCTCGGCGGCATGGATCTGGATATCGGACGCCTGGCCCTGGAAGCCGCCGAGCGGCTGATGCACGTGCAGGCTGGCATTCGGGAGCGCCGCGCGATGACCGGGCTCGCCGGCCATCAGCAGGAACGACCCCATCGACCGCGCAGTGCCCATGCACAGCGTGTGCACCGGCGCCTTGATGAACTGCATGGTGTCGTACATCGCAAGCCCGCTGGTGACCACGCCGCCATAGGAGTTGATGTAGAGGTTGATCGGCTTGTTCGGATTGTCCGCCTCGAGGAACAAGAGCTGGGCGCAGACCAGCCCGGACATCGCATCATTGACCTCGCCGTTGAGGAAGATGATGCGTTCGCGCAGCAGCCTGGAATAGATGTCGAAGGACCGCTCGCCGCGGGACGACTGCTCGACGACCATCGGGACGAGTTGCATCATGTCGCGCATCGGCGACCTCCCATTTCAGCAGGTGATGAAGTTTCAGCGGATGATTCAGCGGATGATGAAGTCTGCGATCAGGCCGCGCGCATCAGCACGCGGCTGTTGCTGTTGGCCGCTTGCGGCGGGTTTGCGCGCGCGTCGCAGGCTTCCTGGATGATGCGAAACCGGGTGCCGCCGGCATCGTTCGGCTCGATCCGGAAGGTGACGTGACTCTCGCGAAACGGCGGCTGGGAATCGCGGAGCCGGTAACGCACCTCTTCGCCCGTGATCGATGATAGGGGTTCAGCGCCCGCGAGATCACAATCCGGAAGCCAGCGTTCACGCAGGGCTGGAATGGTGACGGCGCGCCATACTTTCTCGGGCGGTGCGTCGAGCTCGTATTCGATCACCAAGGCTGCATCGGCGTCAGGCTCAACCGTGTCGCTCATTGATCCATGTCCTTCAAGAGGTCGGAGAGCGCTTCGATGCGCTTCGGCCAATAGGCGCGGTAGCGGGCGAGCCAGGTCCCGATGCTGGCGATCCCGTCCGGGTCGACTTCATAATTCACGAAGCGGCCCTGCCGCTGCTCGCGCACCAGTCCAGCCGCGCGCAGCACGGCCAGATGCTGCGACATCGCCGGCTGGCTGATTTCCAATCCGTCGCGCAAGGCGCTGGCATTCAGGCTGCCGCCGGCCAGCTTCTCGAAGACCTTGCGGCGGGTCGGATCGGCCAGCGCCTTGAAGATATCGGTATCGACCATGCCGACACATAAGCATACACTTATGTGTCGTGCAAGCTTGAACTCTACGCGCGCCGTGCAGGGTAAGATCGCGCCCGGTCCCTTTGCATGGGGTTGTTTTGCGAGTTTGCCCTCGCGGCGCCCCCATGACCTCGGCCGCTACTGCAGCGCCTCGCCGTGCTGCGAGATGTCGAGGCCCTCCAGCTCCTGCTGCATCGAGACCCGCAAGGGGACGAAGGCCGAGACCAGTTTGAGCAGCACGAAAGTGACGCCGCCGCACCAGAGCGCTGTAACGACGACGCCGTAGAGCTGGATCAGCAGCTGCTGCGGATTGCCTTCGAACAGGCCGGAGGTGCCGCCGATCGCCGCGGTGGCGAAAACGCCCGCGAGCAGCGTGCCGGTCAGGCCGCCGATGCCGTGCACGCCGAACACGTCGAGCGCGTCGTCATACTGGAAGCGATGCTTCAGCCAGGTACAGGCCCAGAAGCAGACCAGGCCGGCAATGATGCCGATGATGATGCCGTGCCAAGGCGCGACGAAACCGGATGCCGGGGTGATGGTGCCGAGCCCTGCGACCGCGCCCGAGATCATGCCGAGCACCGACGGCTTGCGGCGCGTCGCCCATTCGATCGCGCCCCAGGTCAGCGCGCCGGCACAGGCCGCAAGATGGGTGGCGGTGATCGCCATCACCGCGCGCGAATTGGCCGCCAGCGCCGAGCCGCCATTGAAGCCGAACCAGCCGACCCAGAGCAGGCCGGTGCCGACCACGGCGAGCGACAGGTCGAACGGCGATAAATTCTCGCTGCCATAGCCGTGCCGGTTGCCCATCACCTTGGCCGCGACCAGGCCGCTGATGCCGGCGGAGAGATGCACGACGAGGCCGCCGGCGAAGTCCATCACGCCCATCGAGGCGAGGAAGCCGCCGCCCCACACCCAATGCGCCAGCGGCACATAGGCGAAGATGAACCAGCCGATCGAGAACAGCACATAGGCGGAGAACCGCATGCGGTCGGCGACCGAGCCGGCAACCAGCGCCACCGTGATGATCGCAAACGTCATCTGGTACAGCATGAACAGCGCTTCCGGGATGGTCTTTGCCGCCGGATTGACGCTGTCCATCGTGATGCCGGCGAGGAACCAGCTGTCGAGCGATCCGAGCCATGGACCGTTGCCGACGAAGGTCAGCGAATAGCCGAAGATGACCCAGAGGATCGAAATGATCGCAACGGCCGTGAGGCTCTGCGCCATCGTCGCCAGCACGTTCTTCTTGCGCACCATGCCGGAGTAGAACAGCGCGAGCCCCGGGATCGTCATCATCAGCACCAGCGCGGTGGCGACCATCATCCAGGCGGTGTCGGCGGCGTTGATGCCGGAGGCGCTGGAGTCTTGCGCTGACGCCGGCGTACCCCACGAGAGCAGCATTGCAGCAGTGATCGGCGCAGCTGATATCGCTGCACGAAGAGCTCGTGCCCCCATCATCATTCCCCGGCGTGTCGTCGTTTCTTGGTGTGGATTTCGGCGTGCACCGGCGTCGTTGCCGGCGGTGATCTCGAACTTTTCTTGAGCATGATCTCTTCGGAAAACCGGCTTCCACTTTTCCGGATCATGCTCCAGGAGCCATACTTCAAGGCTCAGAGCGCGTCGTTGTCGGTCTCGCCGGTGCGGATGCGCAGGGCGTGGTCGATCGGCGTCACGAAGATCTTGCCGTCGCCGATCTGGCCGGTGCGGGCGTGCTCGGTGATGACGCTGACCGCCTTGTCGGCGAGCGCGGTGTCGACGGCGATCTCGATCCTGAGCTTGGGCAGGAAATTCACGACATATTCGGCGCCGCGATAGATCTCGGTGTGACCCTTCTGGCGGCCATAGCCCTTCACCTCGGTCACCGTCATGCCGTGAACGCCGATCGCGGTCAGGGCCTGGCGTACCTCATCGAGCTTGAACGGTTTGATGATCGCGACGACGAGTTTCATGGTTCAGGCCTTCATTTCCTTGAGGTTTTCCGTGTGCGCCCATCCCCGGAGCGGCACTTGCCGTCTCCGGAGCGGCACTTGCCATCTCCGAGCCTGCACGTCCCGCCACCGGAGCGGCAATTTGCCGTCCGCCAAATCTGGCAGCTTTCTGGGCAAATGGCATAAAAAAGTTGCAGGTTGAAGGGGAAAACGTGCGCAGCGCGTGAACTCCGTCACTGTACGGGACGACAACCGTCGGCCAGAATATGGCTTTCCCGCCCCGGCCAGCGCTCCCGCTGGCTCATTCTCGCCACAGCGCGTGCGCCCGCGCCCCGAGGAACAATAAAATGTCGAATCGAAACTGGTTTTATGCATCTGAAGGCCAGCAAAAGGGCCCCCTGCCTGAAGCTCAGCTCCGCGACCTGATCACCCGTGGCATGGTGGGCGCCGATACCCTGGTGTGGACCGAGGGCATGGCCGGCTGGCAGAAGGCCGGGGAGATTCCTGGCCTTGTTCCGAGTGCCGGTGCGCCGCCGGCGTTTCCGCAGGCCGGCGGACCCCCGCCGGTGGCCGCGTCGGCAAGCTATAGCGGCGGCGCGCTGTCGGCCGACTTCCCGATCTGGGGCCTGTTCGGACGCAGCTTGCTGATGTTCATCGGCCAGATTTTCGTCATCCCTGCGCCGTGGACCGCGACCGGCCTATACCGCTTCGCGATTCCCTATATCCGCGTGCCGGGCCGGCCGCATCTCGGCTTCACCGGGCAGCCGCTCGACATCTGGTACGTCTTCATCGTGCTCGGTCTTCTGACCTATGCCGGAGCGGCCAACAGCAACATCGTCACGCTGCTGTCGCTGCTGCTGCAGGGCTTCCTGAGCTGGATGATCGTTCGCTGGATCTTCAGTCGCCTCAGCTCGAGCGGCGAGGAGCTGCCGATCTCGTTCAACGGCAGCCCGGCGGTCTATGTCGGCTGGTACGTGCTGATGGTGATCGCGGCCATCACCATCATCGGCTGGGCCTGGGTGATGACGGCGTGGTTGCGCTGGATCTGCCGCAACGTCGAAGGTACGCGCCGCGAGGTCACCTTCAATGCCTCGGGCCTCGAAGTGCTGTGGCGAACCATCGTGTTCTCGGTCGGCTGCGCTTTCCTGATCCCGATTCCGTGGGTGCTGCGCTGGTACGCCAACTGGTTCATCTCGCAATTCGCGCTGACCGAGCGCGGCGCCTACGCAGGCAGCTAAGGATTACTTGCGTTCGCGCACCGAACCTTCTTGCGCGACGGACGCCACCAGCGTGCCGTCGGGCTTGAAGATCTGGCCGCGCGTCAGGCCGCGGCCTGATTGCGCGCTCGGCGAATCCTGCGCGTAGAGCAGCCATTCGTCGGCGCGGAACGGGCGGTGAAACCACATCGCGTGATCGAGGCTCGCCGGCATCATGCGCCGGTCGAACAGCGTGCGGCCGTAGCGCGCCATGACCGCATCGAGCAGCGAGAAATCCGACGCATAGGCGAGCGCGCACAGATGCAGCGCCGGATCGTCGGGCAATTTCGCCGCGGTGCGGATCCAGACATGGATGCGGCCATCCTCGATCTGCTGGCCGAAATAGCGGCCGAGCTCGACCGGGCGCAGCTCGATCGGCCGGTCGCTCTCATAGTAGCGGCGGATGAATTCCGGCATTTCCTTGAACATCGGCTGCTTCGACACTTCCTCCGCGGTGAGCTTCTCCGGCGGCGGCACGTCGGGCATCTTCTCCTGATGATTGAAGTTGCTCTCTTCCTCGGCGTGGAACGAGACCATGATGGAGAAGATCGCGTTGCCGTGCTGGATCGCGGTGACGCGGCGGGTGGTGTAGCTCTTGCCGTCGCGCAGCCGCTCGACCTGGTAGATGATCGGGATCTGCGGATCGCCAGGCAGGATGAAATAGCAATGGATCGAGTGCGGCAGGCGGCCCTCGACGGTGCGGCAGGCCGCGACCATCGCCTGGCCGATCACCTGGCCGCCGAACACGCGCTGCCAGCTCGTCTTCGGGCTGTTGCCGCGGAACAAATTCACCTCGAGCTGTTCGAGATCGAGGATGGACAACAGGTCGATCAGGCTCTTGGACATGAGGGGTGCTCTCTTTCGTCATTCCGGGGCTCTCGCTGCGCGAGCCCCGGAATGACGACCGTTGGATTTGGCCTTGTTTCTGTCCCCTGTTTCGCCCAGCTATTATCAGGTAGCAAGCACAGTCTGAGAGCGCAGGGCGCGTAAAGGAACGGCATGCCGGC
This sequence comes from Bradyrhizobium sp. USDA 4341, assembly GCF_054063755.1. Lineage (NCBI taxonomy): Bacteria > Pseudomonadati > Pseudomonadota > Alphaproteobacteria > Hyphomicrobiales > Nitrobacteraceae > Bradyrhizobium > Bradyrhizobium sp. USDA 4341. Next base: position 5,431,505 of record NZ_JBSSGO010000002.1, read on the forward strand.
ACAGCGAAGTATTGTCATCTGCGGGGGCGCTTTTGCGGGTCTGGCGCTGGCCGTGGCGTTGCGCCAGGGGCTGGGCCCGGACATTCCGGTCATCGTGGCCGATCCGGCGCTGAGCCAGCGCCCGAGCCGCGATCCGCGCGCGACCGCGATCGTGGCCGCCTGCCGGCGGCTGTTCGAGACCCTCGGCGTCTGGGGGCAGGTGGCGCCGACGGCGCAGCCGATCACGGACATGGTCGTGACCGATTCCAAGCTGGAGGACGCGACGCGCCCGGTGTTCCTCACTTTCGCCGGCAACGTCGAGCCCGGCGAGCCGTTCGCCCATATGGTCGAGAACCGCTATCTGATCGATGCGCTCGCGACCCGCGCCGAAGCCGAAGGCGTCGAGCTGCGCGCCACCGCGGTGTCGAGCTTCGACTCGCGGCCCGACGGCGTCAGCGTGCGGCTGACCGACGGCACCGAGATCGATGCGAGCCTGCTGGTCGCCGCCGACGGCGCGCGATCGAAGCTGCGCGAGCGCGCCGGGATCGCGACCCATGGCTGGGACTATGATCAATCCGGCATCGTGGTCACCGTCGGACACGAGCGCGAACATCACGGCCGCGCCGAGGAGCATTTCCTGCCTGCCGGTCCGTTCGCGATCCTGCCGCTGACCGGCAATCGCTCGTCGCTGGTGTGGACCGAGACGCGCAAGGACGCCGCGCGCATCACGGCGCTGAGCGAGGCGGAATTCCACGCCGAGCTCGAGCAGCGCTTCGGCCTACACCTCGGTGAGATCAAGGCGCTCGATAAGCCGCGTGCGTTTCCGCTCGGCTATTTCGTTGCACGCTCGTTCATCGCCGAACGGCTGGCGCTGATCGGCGACGCCGCGCATGTGATCCATCCGATCGCAGGACAAGGGCTCAACATGGGCCTGAAGGATGTCGCAGCGCTTGCCGAGGTGGTCGTCGATGCGGCGCGGCTCGGCATGGATCTCGGACAAGCCGACGTGCTCGAGCGCTACCAGCGGTGGCGGCGCTTCGACACGATGGCGATGGGGTTTGCGACCAACTCGCTGAACTTCCTGTTCTCCAACGAATCGACGCTGCTGCGCACCGTACGCGACATCGGATTGGGCCTCGTCGATCGCGCGCCGCCGCTGAAGAGCATGTTCATCCGCCAGGCGGCAGGATTGTCAGGCGAAGTGCCGCGGCTGCTGAAGGGCGAGGCGCTGTAAGCCTTGCGCGGTGCCGTAGCCCGGATGCAGCGAAGCGAAATCCGGGAGCAGTCTCTCCACGGGTGGATCGGCCCCGGATTGCGCTGCGCTTCATCCGGGCTACGGCCTTCGCATCCACTATTTCTGCGAAATGAAGCCCGCGACCGCCTCGATCAGGTCGGGATCGAGCGGCCGCTCCGGCTCGTTGTAGCTTGCCATGTCGTCCGCCGCGTCGGTGACGTCGACCAGCAGGTGATTCATGTCCGGCAGCCACAATGATTTGGCCGCGACATCCGCGGTGGTGAGCGCGAGGTAGTCGAGCCGCGCCAGCTGATGGTCGCGGCCGCCCGCGACGATCAGCGCTGGCCCTGTGATCTTCTTCATCGGATCGATCGGATCCTCGGTAAAGGCTGATGTGATGGCGGGCTGCATCGCAGGCGCAATCGCCAGCCCCGCGGGCGGCGGGTTGACGATCTGCCCGGCCATGATGTCGTCGATGGCCTTTCCGATCGGCGCGAATTTGTCCGGCGGCAGCTGCTTTTCGAGCTGCGCCTTCAACAGGTCGCCCTGCTTGCGCGCCGCCGTTGCCAGCAGCACCAGCCGGTCGATCGGTACGCGCTGTGCGGCGAGGATCGCGACCAGGCCGCCCTCGCTGTGCCCGACCACCGCAACATGAGAGAACTTGCCGCTGCCGCGCAGATACTCGATCAGTGCCGCCGCATCGCCGACATAGTCCTTGAACCGAAAGTCCTCCGGACGGCCGAACTCTTTCTTCCATTCGCCGGCGCCGCGCTTGTCGTAGCGCAGCGTCGCGATGCCGCGTGCGACCAGCTGCTCGGAGAGCTTCTTCAATGTCGCCGGCTTGAGCTGTGGCCCGTTGCCGTCATGATCGGTCGAGCCGGAGCCGGCGATCAGCAGCGCCACCGGCGGTTTTGCGATGTCGGGCGGCACCGTCAGCACCGCGTCAATGGCGCCGATGCGCAGCCTGCTCTCGTCGGCTGTAGCGCTCGCCACCGAGACGAGCAGCAGCAGCCATGTGACGAGGGCGCGCATCAATCGATCTTGCGCGCCTCTTCCGGCAACATGATCGGGATGCCGTCGCGGATCGGATAGGCGAGCTTTGCGGAGCGCGAGATCAGCTCCTGCCGCGCGGCGTCGAATTCCAGCGGCCCCTTGGTGATCGGGCACACCAGGATTTCGAGCAGTTTCGGGTCGGCGGTGCTCTCGAGGTGGTCGGTCGTGGAATTCATCGATGTCTCCGACTGGAGCGTTTTCGAGCGAAGTGGGCAGCGGTTCGCGTGAAGAAAACGCGTCAGAACAAACTGGCCGTCGTGTAGCACATTCCCGTGTCAGCTGTCAGTGCTTGGTCATCCGCAACAGCTCGTCGATTGCGGCCTGCTGGCGCGGCTTCGGCAGCGTTTGCTCGGACAGCGCGTAGCCGATGAACGCCCAATAGAAGATCTGCGTCCGGCCGCGCGCCACGCCGTCGGGGAATCCGGCATGCCGGAGCAGGGTTTCGATATAGCCGATGCGGCGCTGGTCGACTTCGAGCACGGCGGCGCGCGCCGCGGCATCGGCGGTGGCCCAGCTGCGTACCGCGCGTTCCAGTGCCAGCCGCGCCGAGAAGGCGCGGCGCAGCAGCAGCGCCAGCGCATCGCCGCCTTCCGATATGGTCTCGAGTTCGGCGATCACCTGCTCGGCGGCAACCTCGCGCCAATGGTTGAGGATCGCGGTGCGGTAGGCGCCGATGTCGGCGAAATGCCAGTAGAAGCTGCCGCGCGAGACCCCCATGGCCTTGGCCAGCGGCTCGGCCTTGAGCGCCGTGAAGCCATGCTTCGCCAGTGTCTTCAGGCCCTGATCGAGCCAGTCCTTGACCGAGAGCTGTTCCGTCATGGTTCCCCGTCCGCGCCCGACCATACACAAGTGTATTGACAGGCGCCAGCCGGCGGTGTCTTATCCATACAGTACTGTATGGAGGCGTCATGATGCGTGATCTTCTGCTGCAAGGCGCCGGACTCATCGCCATCCTGGTCAGCCTGATCCATGGCGTTCTCGGCGAGACCAAAGTGTTCGCCCGCGCCACCGTCGAACCGCCGCGGCTGCGTCTCTTGCTTCGTTTGGTCTATCAGGCCGGCACGGTCGCCTGGATCGGCGGCGGCGTGCTGCTGGTCGCCGCGCCTGCGATGGCCTCGGATGCCGCGCGGCACTGGATCGTGGCAACGCTCGCCATCGTGTTCGGCAGCGCCGCGCTCGCGAATGCAGTCGCGACCCGCGGCCGGCATTTCGGCTGGATGGCGATGAGCGCCGTCGTGGCGCTTGCCGCGGCCGGTTACTAGCGAGTGCGATCATGACGATGATCGCGCCAGCCGGAGCATCGTCTTCGCGCGCTGAATGACTGGCTGAGAACGAACAGCGCGAGGCGTCGCGGGTCGCAACCGGCGGAACTGTCCTTGTTCCGCTCGAGGGCTGAAGACGCGCGATCGCAGGATGTGTGCAATATTTATGGAGCCATCAATTTCCGTGCGGAATCGGCTTACGCGCGGATAACCATGCCACTGAAAGTTGTAGAAAATTATCGAGAAGACAATTCAATCGGCCTAGCTTGTCCGCGCCGACAACCATGGGCCGACGCATGTTTCGTGTTCTTACGTGTCTTTCAGGTGAGCATGACTGGCGGCTCGTTCTGCTCGCCGGCCTGGTCTGCTTCGTTGCCAGCATTGTCGCCGTCAACATCTTCCATCGCGCGATCGCCTCACAGGCGAGGACGCGGCTGATCTGGATCGCGATCGCGGGAGCTGCGATCGGCTACGGCATCTGGGCAACGCATTTCATCGCCATGCTCGCCTACGAGCCGGGCGTGCCGACCGGCTACGGTATCGTCCTGACCGGCCTGTCGCTCGTCGCAGCGATGATGCTGACGTCCGGCGGCCTCGGCCTTGCCGCCGGCGACTCCAGCCCCTGGCGTGCGCCGGTCGGCGGCGCGGTGATCGGAGCCGGCATCGCCAGCATGCATTATCTCGGAATGTGGGCGCTGGAGGTGCCGGGGCGTGTGGTGTGGTCGATCGACCTCGTGGCGGCCTCCATCGTGCTCGGCATGCTGTTCGGTTACGCCGCGCTGTCGGTCGCGGTCCGCTATCAGGATCGCTGGATGTCGCTCGTCGCGGCGCTGTTGCTGACGCTTGCGATCGTGTCGCATCATTTCACCGCGATGGGCGCGGTCGAGATCGTTCCGGATCCGTTGCAGACTCCGGAAACCCTGTCGCTCTCTCCCGCCTTCCTCGCCATCGTGATCGCGGGCGTGGCGCTCTCGGTGCTCGGGATGAGCCTGGTCGGCGTGCTTGCCGACCGGCGCCTCGCGCTTCGCACCCGTCGCTTCGAGGAGATCATCAGCCAGCTCTCGCTGGCGCGCCAGCAGGTCGAGGCGTCGCAGAAGGAGCTGGAAGAGCAAAGGTTCCGGCTGGATACGGCGATCAATCACATGGGTGAGGGGCTCTGCATGTTCGATGCGGAGAAGCGCCTCGTCGTGTGCAACGAGCGCTACGCGAAGATGTACCGGCTGCCGCCCGAATTGCTGCTGCCCGGCACCGCCCATCGCGAGATCATCACGCATCGGATCGCCAACGGCCTTCTCAAGGGCGAGACCAGCGACAGCGCCGCGACGCAAGTGCTCGCGACATTGAATGCGCTGCCGGCCGGCGAGATCAGCAGCCGGGTCGACGAGCTTGCCGACGGCCGCCTGATCTGCGTGACGCGGCAGCCGATGCCCGGCGGCGGCTGGGTGGCGACGCATCGTGACGTCACCGAGCAGCGGCGCTCCGAGGCGAAGATCACCCATATGGCGCAACACGACGCGCTGACCGATTTGCCGAACCGCGTGCTGCTCAAGGAGTGGATGGAGCAGGCGCTCTCCGGCGCGCGGTGCGGCGGACCGAGCCTTGCGGTGCTGATGCTCGATCTCGACCGCTTCAAGGACGTCAACGACACCCTCGGACATCCGGCGGGCGATGCGTTGCTGAAGTCGGTGGCCTCGCGGTTGCGCAGGTGCGTCAGCGATACCACCCTGGTCGCGCGGCTCGGCGGCGACGAGTTCGCTGTCATCGACTACGTCACCGATCCGGTCGCGGAAGCCGGTGTGCTCGCCGAGAGGATCAGGAAGGCGCTCAGCGAGCCGATCGATCTCGGCGATCATCGGGTGACCACCACGACCAGCATCGGGATTGCGATCGCGCCACGCGACGGCACCGATTCCGACGAGGTCCTGCGCAGCGCCGATCTTGCGCTCTACTCGGCCAAGAGCGGCGGGCGCGGCTCGTTCCGCTTCTTCGAGCCGGAGCTCGACCGGCTGCTGCAGACCCGGCGCAGCCTCGAGCGCGACATGCGCGGCGCGCTCGCCAATGGCGAGTTCGAGCTGCACTATCAACCGTTCATCAATGTCGCGAGCGGGGAGACCAGCGGCTTCGAGGCGCTGTTGCGATGGCATCATCCGCAACGCGGCACGGTGTCCCCGGCGCAGTTCATTCCGCTGGCGGAGGAGACCGGCCTGATCGTGCCGCTCGGCGAATGGGTGCTGCGCACCGCGTGTGCGGAAGCCGCCAAATGGCCCGACGACCTCAAGATCGCGATCAACCTGTCACCGGTGCAATTCAGGAGCCCCGAACTGGTCCCGGTGATCGTGCACGCGCTGGCGAGCTCGGGCGTTTCGCCTGACAGGCTCGAGCTCGAGGTCACCGAAACGGCGATCATCCAGGACAGCGAGGCGGTGTTCGCGGCGCTCAGCCAGCTGCATGATCTCGGGGTGCGGATCGCGCTCGACGATTTCGGCACCGGCTATTCGTCGCTGAGCTTCCTGCAGAAGTTTCCGTTCGACAAGGTCAAGATCGACCGCAGCTTCGTATCCGAACTCGCGGGCGCAACCGACGAGTCGCGCCGGATCGCGCGCGCGGTCGTTCGCTTCGCCGTCAGCCTCGGCAAGACGACAACGGCCGAAGGCGTCGAGACCAGGGAGCAGCTCGACATCCTGCGCGCCGACGCCTGCGTGGAAGTGCAGGGCTTCCACTTCAGCCCCGCGGTCCAGAGCGAGAAGGTCGCACAGATGATCGGTGGGCGGATGCCGGCAGCAGCCGAACGCCCCGCGGTTCGCCTCGCAATGGCGGGTGCCGCGTCCTGACCGAAAGGCCGCGCCAGCAGAAATACCCATGAGGCGTAAGGCCGCAGCAAGCGGTGAAAACCAAATTGCGCGTGGAGCGCAAAGCGGTTTTCGCGACCGTTAGAATTTCTCTAAAGCGTGCCGTGTCCGCGCTTCCTTGACTTGGCAATCACCTCGGCATTGTTCACGCATGTGCCCTGCGCGATGGCGTTGTGGGCATGATCGTCAACGGAGGGGAGATGCGCGTGAGAGTGATGATGAGCGCTGCGCTTGCAGTGTGCGTTCTGGGGCTGACAGGATCGGCGGCGTTCGCCGACGGCTACAAGAATTGCACCAAGCTCGACAAGGCGTCGTGGAAGCCGGCAAGCGATGCCGAAGCCAAGGCCAAGGCCGCCGGCTACGAGGTGCGCCGCTCGAAGGTCGAGGGCTCCTGCTACGAAGTGTACGGCGTCAAGGAAGGCAAGCTCTACGAGCTGTTCTACAGCCCGGAGGATCTCAGCCTGAAGCACACGATCGCGAAGTGAAACAGACGCGATGACGAAGGCGGCGCCCGGCGCCCGCGGCGCCACCACCGTGAAGGTCTGGGACCTGCCGCTGCGGTTCTGGCACTGGGCGCTCGCCATCCTCGTCCTGGTCGCTTGGGTGACGCCCAACGTCTATGACCGGCTGCACCGGCTGGCGGGCTATTCCGTGATCGGGCTCTTGGCGTTCCGGCTAATCTGGGGCTTTGCCGGCACGCGCTATGCGCGTTTCGGCAAGCTCGGCATCCGGTTGCGCGCCGCGCCGCGCTACATCTGGAATCTCCGCCGCGGCATCACCGGCCGCTATATCGGGCTCAACCCCGCGGGCACCGTGATGCTGGTGGCACTGCTGCTCACGCTCGCGGTCTCCGCGATCACGGGTGCAATGGAGGTCACGGTGACCTTCTTCGGGGTCTGGTGGGTCGAGGACACCCACGCCTATGCCTCGGATGCGGTCATCATCCTGATCGGGCTGCACGTGCTCGGCGTCATCGTGGTGGGATTGCTGCAGCGTCAGAACCTGGTGCGCGCGATGTTCACCGGGCGGAAGGTTTTCCGCAGTCCTCGGTAAGCAGCTTCGAGCCGTCAGACCGGGTCGCGTCTTTGGTTCGGAAGCCCATGCGCAAATCCGCCTCCGGCGCCGGATGATCCCGACCAACAGTTGAGGCTTATTCTTATTCTAATTCCAAACTTGAGCGATTCTAATCGCCGAGCTGCCACTCGGATGACGGAAACTCTCCGAAATAATTCTCAGTGGTGTTAGGTGCGCCCTTATGTCGCGGGCTTTTCGTTTCCGCAGAGCAGGGGGGCGCATGTCATCGCATCGTTGCGTGGGGTTAGGTGCATCGAAATTCGAACTTGGCTTTAATTCCAGGCGCGCGGCGCTGCTCGCGGCGAGCGCGCTGTCGATCATCGGCAGCGGCAGCGCTTTTGGGGCTGAAGATACCGCGAACGAGGCGTTGCTGAAAAAACTCGACAAGATGGAGCGGCGGATCCAGGCGCTCGAGGCCGAGTTGAAGCAGAAGGATAGCCGCGCACCGGCGCCGCAGGCGGCCTCGACCCGGAGCGCCAATGCCGCGGCTTCGGCGGTCGAGCCGAAAGAGGCGACAGACACCAAGGACCCGAAGGACGCCAAGGGCAAGCCCGCAGCTCAATCAGCGCAGACGCCGGCCAAGCCGATGTTGCAGCTGCCTCCGCTTCCAGCGGTGGGTGACAAGCCCATTCTCGGGCTGGCGGACTCGCCCGTGGCCGGTCTCAGCATCGGCGCCTATGGCGAGATCAAGTTCGGCGCCATGCAAAACCCCGCCGCCAACGGCCAGTGGCAGAAGGGCTTCGATGCTGCACGATTCGTCTTGTTGCCGACCTATGCGATCACGCCGAACATCATCTTCAACGCCGAGATCGAGTTCGAGCACGCAGGGTCCGGTTTCGACAACGACGACAAGCTGCACGGCACCGCGGAGATCGAGCAGCTCTGGATCGATTTCAAGATCCTCGATCAGTTCAACTGGCGCGCGCCCGGCATCGATCTCGTGCCGATCGGCTACATCAACCAGCATCACGAGCCGACGCAGTTCTACAGTGTGAACCGGCCCGAATTGTACAACGGCCTCATTCCATCGACCTGGAAGGTGCCGTCGAGCAGCGTCTACGGCACCATCAGCGAGGATCTGAAGTATCAGGTGATGGTCAGCACCAGCAACGAGGACTTCGGCGATACCTTCGACAATCGCACCGCGGCCAAGACCGTGCCGCTTCCCGGAACGCCCTACGCCGCGGGCATCGATGGCCTGAATGGGCTTGGGTTCTCCAGGCCCCCGCTCGGCGACTTCCAGCAGCTCAACAATGCCGTCGCCGTCTCCGGACGGCTCGACGTCACGCCGACATTCCTGCCCGGCTTCGCGGGAAGTGTGAGCGCCTACTTCTCGCCGAACACGACGCCACGCGGGGCGCATGATGATCTCGGCAATTTCCTGGGCCACTCCAGTCTGGCGATGTTCGACGCCGAATTCCGCTACCGCGTTCCTGAAACGGGCCTCGAGCTTCGCGGCGAGTATGTCCACGCCGAATTCAGCCATCCGGAGAACCTGCGCGCGAACAACGATTCAGATCCCACCAACAATGTCGGCAAGGCGATGAACGGCTATTCCGGCGAGATCGCCTATCACGTGCCGCTCGGCACCATCCTGAACAGCGAGTGGGAGGCGGTGCCCTTCTATCGCTACACCTACCAGAATTTGCAGAGCGGCGGCTTTGCCGGCACGGATGCCAACATGCCGACCGGCGCCGGCCAACGCCAGTTCCACACCGCCGGCTTCGCGCTCTTCCCGTCACCAAAGATCGCGCTGAAGGCGACCTATCAGCACGTCATCGACAAGAGCATCACCGGCGCGATGTCGGATTCGTTCCTCGGCGGCGTCGGATTCTTCTTCTGAGATCAGCATGGCCGCGTCGGAGCAAACGCTCCGCGCGCATGATGAAAACGATTGGAGCCAGGTGAGAGATGACGTGGGTTCGATATGCACTGCCTGCAACGGCGATCGTGTCGGCGGCTTCGCCGGCCTATGCCGTTCAGTATCTGTCGATCGAGGAGGCGCAGAAGCAGGCGTTTCCGTCGGCGACGAATTTCACCGAAGTCCAGGCAGGCCGGGTCTGGAAGGCCGAAGCCGGAGGCAAGGTCGCGGGCTTCTTCGTCTTCGACCGGGTGATCGGCAAGCACCTGTTCATCGACTATGCAGTGGCGCTGACGCCGGGCGGCGCGGTGCATAAGGTCGAGATCCTGCAATATCGGGAGTCCTATGGCGGCGAGATCCGGAGTCCGAGCTGGCTGGCGCAATTCGTCGGCAAGACCGGCGGCAGCGCGTTGAAGATCAACGGCGACATCCGGAATATCTCCGGCGCGACGCTGTCGTCGACGCATGTCACGGAGGGCGTGAAGAGAATTCTGGCCGCCTATGCCAATCGCCTCCGATAGTATTCGCCGCGCCCGGCCGCTGCTCGGCACCTTCGTCGAGATCGAGGTCGCGGCTGCCGCCGGACCCGAAACGGATGCCGCTATTGACGCCGCATTCGATGCCGTCGCGCGGGTTCATCGGCTGATGAGCTTTCACGAGCACGACAGCGACGTCAGCCGCCTCAACCGGGAAGCCGGCGTCCGGCCGACGCGCGTTGATGCCTGGACGTTCGAGGTCCTGGAGGCGGCGCTCGAGATGCATCGCCGCTCCAAGGGTGCCTTCGATGTCACCGTTGCGCCGGTGTTGCAAGCCATGGGCCTGCTGCCCGGACCGGGCGGCGATCGCATCATCAGACCGGAACAGAGCCTCGACAATGCGATCCAGCTGCTGCCCGAACAAGCGGTGCGCCTTCGATCACCGGGCATCACGATCGATCTCGGAGGCATCGCCAAGGGCTTTGCCGTCGACCGCGCAGTCGAGGTGTTGCGCAGCTTCGATATTCCGGGCGGGGTGGTGAATGCCGGCGGCGATCTTCGGATGTTCGGACAGGAACCGCACACGGTTCATCTGCGCGACCCCCGCGACCCGCTCCGCTTGCTCGCTGGTGTCGAGCTGACTGATCAGGCGCTGGCATCGACCGCACTTCGTTTTGACTTGGTCGACGGAGCGCCTGCGGGCGCTTCGGCAATCATCGATCCCGCCACGGGCAATCCGACCAACGTCGCTATCGGCGCCACGGTCTGCGCGCCCTCATGCATGATCGCCGATGCGCTGACGAAGGCTGTCATGATCTCGGGGACCGATGCCGGCGACCTGCTTGAGCATTACAAGGCAAGTGCCTTGCTGATCTCGACCGACGGAGACGTTCAGATCACTTCCGACTGGCCTCAGGCGGTGCATCTTGCGGCTTAAACGTTCATTTCGCTATTCGATGTACGCGACGTTCGGAGCGCTGTTGCTGACCGGCGCCGGCTGGCTGGTGGCAGATTGGCAAAAGAACGTTGCCGGCGACGAGATCTGGCAGCAGGCCGCCGCCAACTTATTGATGGTTCATGGCGGGGTCGCCATGCTGGCGCTGTTGACGCTGGGCGCCCTCATCCCCGTGCATCTGCTGCGCGCGTGGCGGAGCCGCAAGAATCGCATTTCGGGATCGATCATGGCGGCGTTCAATGCGGTCCTGATCGTGACCGCCTTCGGGCTCTATTATCTTGGATCCGAGGAGGTGCGGCCCTGGATGAGTTGGATCCACCTCACAGCGGGATTTGCCCTCTCCCTGATGTTTCCGCTTCACATCTGGCTGGGCCGACGAGAGTTGCGGTGAAGCGCCTCATTGCACCGGCGGGTCGCCGGAGGTTCGCTTCTTGGCGAGGTCCATCTCGGTGACCGCGATCAGGATCTCGGCGCGGGTCTTCAGGTCGGGCGCTTCCAGCATCGCCTGCTTCTCGGCCGGGCCGTAGGGCGACATCATCGCCAGCGCATTGACCAGCGCCTCGTTCGGCGCGGATTCGATGCCTTCCCAGTCGACCTTCAGGTTGTTGGCTTCCAGGAAATCCGCGAGCACTTCGAGCAACGCCTTGCGATCGACGGCATCCTCGCCCTTGCGCGCGGTGAAGTCGCCGGCGAAGGAGAAGAAGTCGACCTTGCACTGCCGGTACGGCGTCTGCACGGTCAGCTCCTCGACCACCTTGAAGCGCGCCACGCCGGTCAGTTCGAGGATGTAGCGGCCGTCGCCGGATTCGGCGAGCTGGGTGATGCGGCCGACGCAGCCGATGCGGAACAGCGCCGGCTTCGCCTCCTTCTGCGAATGCGCCACGTCGGGCTGGATCATGCCGATCAGGCGGTGACCGTCGCGCAGCGCGTCGTCGATCATCGCGAGATAACGCGGCTCGAAGATGTTGAGCGGCATCTGGCCGCGCGGCAGCAGCAGCGCGCCCGGCAGCGGGAACACCGGGATCACCTCGGGGAGCTCGCCGGGCCCGCGATATTCGGCATTGATCGGCATCTGCGGTCCCGGTGCTGTGACGGGCGTGCGTTACGAGAATAGAATCGTCGACAACCGCCTGCGCCCCTCGACGGTTGCCTCATCGGTGCCACCCCACGCCTCGAAGAACTGCACCAGCTGCTTGCGCGCGCCGTCGTCGTTCCACTTGCGGTCACGCTTGACGATGGCGAGCAGCTGCTCGGTCGCCTCCGTGCGCTTGTTCATGGCATTGAGCGCGGTCGCGAGATCGAACCGGGCCTGATGATCGAGCGGGTTTGCGGCGACTTTCTGTTCCAGCTCGGCGATCGGGCCGACCGACTGCGCCTGTTCGGCGAGATCGATCGCCGCCTGCACCGCCTTCACCGCGGCGTCATTGCGCTTGGACTCCGGCACCATCGCGAGCGTCTGCTTGGCCTGCTCGACCGCACCCGACGTGACATAGCACTTGGCGAGGCCGGCCAGCGCCGCGATGTTGGTGGCGTCGTGCGCCAGCACCTCGGCATAGATCTGCGCCGCACCCTCGACGTCGCCCTCAGCAAGCACGGCGTCGGCCTCGGCCAGGATCTCCGCAAGATTGGGCTCGCCGGCGGCGGGCACACCCTTGGTGATCTTCTCGATGAAGGCGTTGATCTGGCTCTCCGGCACCGCGCCCATGAAGCCATCGGCGGGCTGGCCGTTGACGAAGGCGATCACGGCCGGGATCGACTGGATGCCCATCTGGCCGGGAATCTGCGGATGCTCGTCGATGTTCATCTTGACCAGCTTGACCCGGCCCTTGGCGTTGCGAACCGCCTTTTCCAGCATCGGGGTGAGCTGGCGGCAGGGACCGCACCACGGCGCCCAGAAGTCGATCATGACCGGCTGGCGGCGCGATTCCTCGATGACGTCCTTGACGAAGGTCTGGGTCGTCGTCTCCTTGATCAGATCGGGCGCTGCCTCGGGCGTGGGGCCGCCCTGCTCCATTATCGTCACGTTGTCCTCGCCTTGGTCTTCTGAGGTCGGAAAAATACGGGGGCGTTCTAGCACGCTCCAGACGGCGTGTTCAGCCGTTCTGTCAGCCTAGAGCATGATCCCGGAACATGCTCCGTAGATGGCGGTCGGCCGGCAAAATTCAATCGCTCGCCGCCCGGCCTGTTCCATCGGAGATCGGGTGGGTTTGAGGTCCGGAACGGCCGACGATGGCGCTCCTTCATGGCAACAGGGGATCGCCCATGGCAAAGGCCTATTACAGCACCGTGTTCGAGCAGCCGGCCGGCGAGGTCTGGAAAATCATCCGCGATTTCAACAATTACCCGGTCTGGGTCCACGGCGCGGGCACCAGCGAGATCGAGGACGGCAAGTCCGGCGACACCATCGGTGCCGTGCGCAACGTCTTGTACCGGGAACGGCGGATCCGGCAGCGGCTGCTCGCACAATCCGACGTCGAGCGCTTCCAGACCTACGAATTTGCCGGTCCGCCGACCCTGCCGATGACGGACTTCAGCGCGACCCTGCGGGTGACCCCGGTAGTCGACGGCGACCGGGCCTTTATCGAATGGTGGGCGGTGTTCGATTGCGACGCGGACCGCCGCGTCGAACTGGCGCAGACGCTGACCGGCTGGTTCGAGACCTGGCTCGAATCGCTCCGGGATGAGATGGCCCTGAGGCTGGTTCCGGCCGAAACATAAAAAGAAATCGTCGCGATGACCGGTTTCGGCCGATTCGGGGTCAATTTTTAAGGAAACCGTGCGATTTCGTGAAGTTCGGACCGCGCTCTTGTGTTGCATTCACAGACAGCATTTGGCATAGGTCTGCCGTTGCCGGCGAGCGATCGCCGCCATTTCGGATGCGGGTGTAGCTCAGTGGTAGAGCACGACCTTGCCAAGGTCGGGGTCGAGGGTTCGAGCCCCTTCGCCCGCTCCAAAATATCTCGCTGACCGAGCTGACAGTCTGATGAAGGCCCGCCCATTGGTGCGGGCTTTTTTGCTGTTCGGGCAGTGCCGTGATCTCGCGGTCAAGATGCCGCAGCCCGCAATGGCCGCTTCTTCCCGCTGCCGCGCGTGAGTGCGGCGGCGGATGTCGGGACCTGCGAGGCGATCTGTCCCGCCGCCGCGGTGAAGCTGTATTCCGGCCCCGACATCGACAGCGCCAGAACCGAAGCGGGCGAGACCTACAAGGCGCTCGCAAATGCATTCCGATTCCAGCGCGCGATCGTGCCGCACTGCGCGTGCAGCGCCGGCGCGTCCACCGGACTGTCGCCGATTGCGATCGCGGACAACATGACGCTGCGGAACGGCGGCATCATCGCCGCCGATGACGGCTTCAAGATCGCGGCGATCTTCGGCGGGCAGAAGCGCAGTGTGTTGTTCAGGCCGCTGCCGAAGGCACAGGCACTCGGGCGTTCGCGCCTCTCGTCGCGATAGACGCGATCACGAGCGTTAGCTTCGTTCGAATATCACGCTGCGGTGCAGAATGCCTTGTTATCAGGCAGTCAGCGCAGGAAAATTTCGTCTCAAATTTCGTCTCAACTTGTTTTGACGCAGCGCACACCCGAGCATGCGCTTTTCAGCGTCGATGGATGTGCTACCATTTTGCCGTCTGACCTACCTCACAGACCGCCACCATCATCTCTCACGGCGTTCAAAATCAATAACAGGCAAGCTGCAACGGCTTGCGTAGGGGAGTGACGCGATGAAATCGGCTTTCAATCGATCCATACTTGCGTTCGCGGCGATTGCGCTGCTGGCGGGGACAACCTTCGCCAATGCGCAGCAACAAACCGACAAGAACCGGGCGCTGAAGAAGTACGAATCCGGCACCAAGGAATTCTGGACCCATCCGCCGGATGACTGGTTCCTCGGCGACGAGACCGAAGCGCAGAAGGGCCTTGCCCCGCCGTCCGGTCCGCCGACCGGCGCATCCGACGCCGAACTCGCCACCATGATGAAGAAGATCAAGTTGCCGCCGGGCTTCAAGATCGAGGTCTATGCCTCGAACGTGCTCGCGGCGCGGCAGATGGCCTGGGGCGACAAGGGCACGCTGTTCGTCGGCTCGTTCGGCCTCGGCAACGTCTATGCGATCAAGGACAACAACGGCAAGAAGGAGGTCAAGACCATCCTGAAGGGCCTCAACATGCCGACCGGCCTCACCTTCCAAGACGGCGCGCTCTATGTCATCGCGGTCGACAAGCTGATCAAGTACGACAATGCCGAAGCCAATCTCGACAATCTTGGCAGCGGCAAGGTGGTGTATGACGACATGCCGTCGTATGCGGCGCATGGCTGGAAATACATCGCCGTCGACAAGGACGGCTGGTTCTACATTCCGTTCGGACCTCCCTTCAACATCGGCATCCCGCCGACCTCGGTGTCGCAGATCCGCCGTGTCGATCCCAAGACCGGCAATGCGGAGGTCTGGGCGCTCGGCGTGCGCAACTCGGTCGGCGGCGACGTCGACCCGCGCACCGGCAAGTACTGGTTCACCGAAAACGCCCGCGACTGGATCAGCGACGATCTGCCGAGCGACAAGCTCAACATGATCTCGAAGATCGGCGAGCACTTCGGCTATCCCTATTGCCACCAGGGCAACCTGCCGGACACCAAGTTCGCGATGGGTCACAAGTGTGCGGAGTTCACCCCGCCGGTGTACAATCTCGGTGCGCACGTCGCTCCGCTCGGCATGAAGTTCTATACCGGCAGCCAATTCCCGGCCGAGTACAAGAACAGCATCCTGATCGCCGAGCACGGCTCCTGGAACCGGCACAAGTACCAGGGCGGCCGCATCGTGAAGATCACCGCGAGCCCCGACGGCAAGAATGCCAAGCAGGAGATCTTCGCTTCCGGCTGGATCGAGGGTGACCAGGGCTATCTCGGCCGTCCCGCCGACATCCTGCTCGACAAGGATGGCTCCATCCTCGTCGCCGACGACTGGGCCGGTGCGATCTATCGCATCAGCTACAGCAAGAAGTAACGGTTGAAGGCATGCGGGGCTGCGGTAGCCTTAAGGCGGCCGCAGCCCCGTTTGCTTGGTGCCAAGCTACGGAACAGACTCGTCATGCCCGGACTTGATCCGGGCATCCATCCCAACAAGAACCCTTCTGCAAGCCAGATGGATTGCCGGGAGCCCGGCAATGACACGTGGAGAGAACTGGCAATGCGTATCGCGTCCCTCGGAATCCTGTTCGCGTCGGCAATCGCGATGACATCCTTTGCCCAGGCGGCCGACGTTGCCGCCGGCAAGGCGAAGGCCGAAATCTGCGCCGGGTGTCATGGCGACAACGGCATCTCGCAGACCGAGAACATTCCCTCGCTCGCCGGCCAGCTTGACCAGTTCATTCAGTGGCAGCTGGTGTTCTTCCGTGCCGGCGCGCGCAAGAACGAGCAGATGCAGCCGATCGTCGAGCAGCTCACTAATGATGACATCCGCAATCTCGGCGCCTATTTCGCCTCGCTGGCGCCGTTCAAGGGCGGCAAGGACGACAATCCGGAATTGTCCGAGAAGGGCAAGCAGGCCGCGGCCGGCCGCCGCTGCGCCTCATGCCACACCGATACCTTTGTCGGCACCAAAGCGGTGGCCCGCATCGCGGGCCAGCGCGAGGAATATCTCGTCAAGGCGCTGCACGACTACAAATCGGGCGTACGCTCCGGCGGCGCGCAGGCGGCGATGGCCGATGTCGCCTATCCCTTGAGCGACGAGGAGATCACCGCGCTCGCGCATTATTTGTCGCATTTGTAGCGCAAAAGAGGTCGTCGTCCCGGCGAAAGCAGGGACCCATACGCCCCGGCCTCTCGATTTGAGGCAGATGCGGTTGCCATCTAGTCAACCAATTGAAGCCGGTGGTTATGGGTCCCTGCTCCCGTGCGCAATTGCGCACTAGGCAGGGACGACACCGATTGTGTGTTAACCAACCCGCTGCTTCTCATACGCCTTGAGATGCGTGTAGGCCGTGCGCAGCTTCGGCACCGGGATCTTGGCGGCGTCGGCGCGCACGATCAGGTCGCCGATCACGTGGTCGGCCTCGACCGGCAGCCCCGCCTTGATGTCGCGGAACATCGATGCGGTCATCGGCGAGCCTTCGGTAGTCAAGAGCCCGCGGGTGCGCTGGAAGAACGGCCCACCCGGCGCATGGCCGGCATCGGCCGCAATCGCGCTGCATTCGTCGAGGATGCCGAGCAGGAAATCCTGGCCGCCGGGCGCTGCGAGGATGTTGCCGACCGAGGTCCGCATCAGGCTGGTGGAGGCGGCGAGCGACGCCAGGAACACCCACTTCTCCCACATATCCTGCATCACGTGCTCGCTGGCGGCCGCACCGTTGATCGCGGAGAAGGTCTCGGCGATCGCGCGCACCCGGTCCGACAGGCGGCCGGCGCGTTCGCCGAAGCCGAGCGACTGCATCGGCTGCAGCTGCACCACCTCACGCTTCTCGTTCAGCGTCGCCGCGATCGCGCAGAGGCCGCCGAGCACGTGCTGAGCGCCGAATTTCTTGTCGAGCGCATCGAGATGCAGCATGCCGTTGAGCAGCGGGATGATCGCGGTCTTGTCGCCGACCGCAGGCGCAAAGGACTTGATCGCGTCCTCGAGATCGAACGCCTTGCAGCTCAAGAGCACGACGTCGAATTTGTCCGAGAGCTTGTCGGCTTGCACGGTCGGCGGGTTGCTCAGCGTGACATCGCCATTCGGGCTCTTGATCACGAGCCCGGCGGAGGCGAGCTCGGAGGCACGGCGGGGCCGGACGAGAAAAGTAACGTCGCGGCCGGCCTGAAGCATCCGGCCGCCGAAATAACCGCCGATCGCACCGGCGCCGACCACGAGAACGCGCATGGGAATTTGTCCTTCTTTGTTGTTGCCCGGGAAGCGAGCGAATGGGAAATAGATAAGGATGCTGGTCGACTATTCGCTACCCGCTATTGGCCATTCGCTCATCTCACTTTCCCGACACCAATTCCTCGACTTCGCGCAGCTGCTCCTTGCCGAAGAAGATCTCGTTGCCGACGAAGAAGGTCGGCGAGCCGAACGCGCCGCGCTCGACGGCGGCCTGGGTGTTCGCGATCAGCTTGGCCTTCACGTCGGCGTCCTGCGCGCGGGCGAACAGTTTGGCGGCGTCGAGGCCGGAGGCGGCGATGGCTTTGCCGGCCACTTCCGGATCATCCATCTTCTTCGGCTCGACCCACATATGGTGGAAAGCCGCCTCGATATATCTCTCGAACACGCCTTCGAGCTGGGCGGCGACCGCCGCGCGCATCAGGTTCAGCGTATTGACCGGGAAGAACGGGTTCCAGGTGTAGGGCTTGACGTTGAAGCGCTTGAGGAAGCGCTCGGTCTCGATCTTCATGAACTCGGGCTTGTTCTTGACCCCCGCCAGCGTCTCGGCCGGCGACTTGTTGTTGGTGGCCTTGAAGATGCCGCCGAGCAGGATCGGGACGTATTCAAACTTGACGCCGGTGCGCTGCTCGATCGCCGGGATCGCCTCATGGCTGAGGAAGGCATTGGGGCTGCCGAAATCGAACAGGAATTGCGGATTCTGGCTCACGGCGGTCTCTCCCCTCGACTTATCTCGTTTGGGCTTGTTTGGCATTTCTCTAGCATGGGCCTGCTGCCGCAGGCGCCATCAGGAGAATATGATACTCATCATGTGAGCCGCGGCGCGCGATGTCAAATCAGCCGCTTGATGGTCTGCTTGCGCCATACCAGGGCGTAATAGGCCATCTGCAGCACGAACATGGTTGCGAAGGTGGCGGGATAGGCGATCCAGATGCCGCTGATGCCGATGGCGCGGCTGAGCAGGATCGCGACCGGCACCTCGACCAGCACCATGGCCAGGATCGAGATGAACAGCGGCATCCACACCGTGCCGCCGGCACGCATCGCGCCCGAGAACACCGTCGCCATGCCGAACAGCACCATGCTCCACAGCACGATGTAGAGAAGCTGCTGCGCCAGCGCGAGCACGGCGCCATCGACGATGAAGAAGCCCATCAGCGGCCGCGCAAAGAGATAGCCGAGCACCACCAGTCCGCCGGTGAGCGCGAGATTCATCTCGATCCCGGTCCGGACGATGGCGCCGACCCGATTGGAATCGCCGCGGCCGATCGCCTGCGCGCCGAAGATCGACACTGATATGGCGATCGAGATCGCCGGAAACTGCACATAGCTGATCACCTGGTTGACCGCGCCATAGGCGGCGGTGGCCTCCGAGCCGAACCCGTTGACGAGGCCGAGCAGCACCAGTTCGGCGAGCGAGACCACCACCATGCCGATCGCGGTCGGAATGCCGAGCCGCAGCACGATGCGCAGCAGGGCGCCGTTCGGCCGCATCGTGCGCAGGAACGCGGCATCGAAGGCGAGCGGATGCTTATGCCGCAGCATGTGGATATGCAGCCACAGCAGCGTCACCACGCCCGAGATCGCGGAAGCAACGGCAGCACTGGCGACGCCCAGCATCGGCAGGCCGAGCCAGCCGCGGATCAATGCGGGCGTCACCACAAGGCCGACGACGGTCGAGACCGTCAGCGCCACCAGCGGCGTCACGGTGTCGCCGACGCCGCGCATCATCGCCGCGAGCAGCAGGAATGCGAAGGTCACCGGCATCGTGATCATCATGATCCGCGCATAGGACACCGCAGCGTCGAGGACGTCTGCCGGCGTGGCGAGCGCGATCAACAGCGGGCGGGCGAACAGGCCGCCGAGGATCGCGATCGTAAGCGCCAGCAACAGCGTCACGGTCATGGTCGTGCCGGCGACCGCCTTGACGCGGTCGGGCTCGCCTGCGCCCCAGGCCTGGCCGATCATGACCGAGGCGCCGGCGCTCAGGCCGATCACGAAGGAGATGAAGAAGAACATCACCGGAAAGAACACCGACGCAGCCGCGAGCGCGTCGACGCCGATCATCTGGCCGAGATAGATGCCATTGATGGTGCCGAACAGCGACTGCAGCACGTTGCTCAGCAGCATCGGCGCCAGGAACGACAGGAAACCTTTGCGTAGAGAAGGAGGCTTGGACACGTTCAACTTCCATATGGTACCGAGCTTATGCGGCTTGGTGAGTAGGTCAGGTCAGGCAGCGCACCACTGTCGTCCCTGCGAAAGCAGGGACCCATACGCCGCGGCTCTTGCAAAGGGCACGCGGCTAGTTCGACGCGCTGCAACTACTACGGTGGTTATGGGTCCCTGCTTTCGCAGGGACGACATCCCGTTCGCGGCTGCTCGTTGAAATACGGCATCGCGCGTCAGTCTGCTTGATCGCTATAGGCGAGCCGGATCGCGTGGTCGCGGATATCGGCGGGCCAGTCCGCGATCAGCGTCGCAAAGCGCCGCCGGTCGTGCGCGAACAGGGCGCGGATCGCGTCCTCGTAGTTTGGCCGATTGCCGGCCATCGTTGTCATGAAGCGATAGGCGGCATCCTGCGCGCTGCGCGTGCGGTCCTTGTCACCGCTGGCGCGCCGCGCCTCGTCGATCAATTTGCGGATCGCAACCGATGCGCCGCCCTTCTGCTGCGCGAGCCAGTCCCAATGACGTGGCAGCAGCGTGATCTCGCGCGCGACGACGCCAAGCTTCGGCCGTCCCGGACCGCGCGGCCCGGCCGGCGTTGCCGGCTCCTCGTCGAGCGGAGGCGCGAGCTTCGGCAGCCGCTCCAGCACGTCGTCGACCGAGCCGCGGAAATCGATATCGACCAGCGCCGAGGTGCGGCCGTTGAACACCAGGATCGCGGCATCCTTGCGCCGGTCGAGCAGCTGCTTGGCGGCGCGTGCAACCTCCTTGAGGTCACCGGCCCCGATGCGATGCTCGCCTTCGAAGGCGACATAGGCAGGATTCATGGTAGACCTCTTCGATTGCGCGACGTATTGCCCGGGTGATTTCCAGCAAGCGCGGCGCGTGGATCTCGACTTTCCTGTTCGCGGCTGGCACCAAACGCCGCCCGATTGCGCCGATATTTCAGAGGACGCCCATGCTGACGGTTCATCATCTCAACAATTCCCGCTCGCAGCGCGTGCTGTGGCTGCTCGAGGAATTGGGCGTGCCCTACGAGATCGTGCGCTACCAGCGGCAGCCCGACATGCGGGCGCCGAAGGAGCTGCGCGCGATCCATCCGCTGGGCAAGTCGCCTGTTGTCACCGACAACGGCAACACGATCGCGGAATCCGGCGCGATCCTTGAATACATCATCGCGACCTACGGCAATGGCCGCCTGATCCCGCCGGCCGATACGCCGGAGCGGCTGCGCTACACCTATTGGCTGCACTATGCCGAAGGCTCGGCGATGACGCCGCTGCTCTTGAAGCTGTTGTTCACGCTGATGCCGAAGCGCGCGCCGGCGCTGCTGCGGCCGCTGGTGCGCAAGGTCTCGAACCAGGCGCTGTCCACGCTGGTCAATCCGCAGATCAAGCAGCACATGGCCTATTGGGAAGGCGAGCTCGGCAAGAGCGAGTGGTTCGCCGGCAACGAATTCTCCGGCGCCGACATCCAGATGAGCTTTCCACTGGAGGCTGCCGCCGCGCGCGGCGGGCTCGCTGACGGCCATCCGAAATGTGTCGCCTTCCTCGAGCGCATCCACGCGCGCCCTGCCTATGCGCGGGCGCTCGAGAAGGGCGGGCCGTACGAGGTTGGCCGCTAACTGATCGCTCATCGCGGCAGCTCGACCAGCGGCAGCAGCCGTGAATCCGCCAGCGCCGCGGTGCGGTGTCCGATGCCGGCGAGGTAGGCCTCCGCTACCGCGAAGGCGAGGAACGCGCCGCGGCTCTTCTGCCTGATCAGCATCGCGCGATCCCAGCGCTCGCCCTCGGGACGGATCAGGAACGAGCCGCCTTCACCCATGAACAGGATGTCGCCGCCGCTCTTCCGCAGATGCGGCAGCGTGTGCGCGACGTAGCGGTCGTAGGCTTCCGCACCCGTGACCGGCTGCGGCGGGGCGAGCTCCGGGCTTTGCGAATAGTCGGCGATGTCGCGGAAGCGCAGCAGGTTGAGCATCACCAACTCGCCGGTGATCGCGCGCTGGGCGAACTCGCGCCCGGCGTTCCACGTCGGCTCCAGATGGCAGGTGGCGTCCATGTCAGCTCGTCCCATTCGCGTTCGATGCGATGTTTTATCCGGGTGTAATTGCTTTGTCCATAATACCCGGATATAATTGGTGTGCCGATACGACAGGAGCCGCCATGAAGACCGAGGACCGCAAGCTGGCCATTGCCGACTACAAGAAGCGCGCGGCTTTGGCCGGCGTGTTCGCGATCCGCTGCCGCGCGACCGGGGAGGTCTGGGTCGGGCAGGCGCTCGATCTGGAGAAAATTCAGAACCGCATCTGGTTCACGCTGGGGATGGGCAGCCACCGCAATGCCGAGCTGCAGCGCGCCTGGTCGGCCCATGGCGCGGACAATCTCTCGCTCGAAACGCTGGAGCGCATCGAGGACGAAGAACTCGCCTATGTCCGCGACACGTTGCTCAAGGAGCGCGTGCAGCACTGGCGCACGGAGCTGAACGCGTCGGCGGTCTAGCTTAACGCGAGGTCTGCGCGCTGCTCGCCGACGGCAACGGCTGCACGGTGACGCCGGGCGGCGGCACGTCGTCGTCGGGCACGAAGAAATCCGACATCAACGGCACCGAGGGATCGACGCGATAGCGCTCGAAGTCGCGCACACCGTTGGCATAGAGCACCTTGTCGTCGATGCAGAAATTGCCTGTGAACTCGCGCGATGGCCGCGTGACGATCGCGTAGGCCGCATCGCCCATGATCTCGGGCGTGCGGCTGGCGCGCATCATGGCATCGCCGCCGAGCAGATTGCCGACCGCGGCGGTTGCGATCGTGGTGCGCGGCCACAATGCGTTGACCGCAATGCCGGCGGCTTTTTGCTCGCCGGCCAGCCCGAGCACGCACATGCTCATGCCGAACTTCGCCATCGTGTAGGCGGTCGAGTGCTCGAACCACTTCGTCTTCATGTCGAGCGGTGGCGACAGCATCAGGATGTGCGGATTCTCCGCCTTCTTCAGATGCGGAATGCAGTATTTCGACACCATGAAGGTGCCGCGGGTGTTGATCCCCATCATCAGATCGTAGCGCTTCATATCGGTTGCCTGCGAATTGGTCAGGCTGATCGCGCTGGCATTGTTGACGCAGACGTCGATGCCGCCGAATTCGGCGACGGTGGCTTCGATCGCCGCCATCACCTGCGCCTCGTCCCTGATGTCGCAGAGCACCGGCAGCGCCTTGCCGCCGGCGGCGCGGACCTCGTCGGCGGCGGTGTAGATCGTGCCCTTCAGCTTCGGATGCGGCTCGGCGGTCTTCGCCGCGATCGCGACATTGGCGCCGTCACGCGCGGCGCGCAGCGCGATCGCAAGCCCGATGCCGCGGCTCGCACCCGAGATGAACAGCGTCTTGCCTTTGAGCGATGTCATGGCGAGGACCTCCAGTTAGGGACGCACACTATCAGGGCTCCCTCCCCCCTTGCAGGGGAGGATTGGGGAGAGGGGTAAGCCACAAGCACCGTCTTCGCGGCCACCCCTCTCCCTGGCCCTCCCCCGCAAGGGGGGAGGGAACGACGGAGCAAGCGTCGCGGCCATTGCGCACCTGTTACAGCGCTACCCACCCGCATGCAGCACGCGCCCGCGCGTTTCCGGCAGCGCGTAGGCGGCGATGAAGAACACCGCATAGGCCGCCACCGCGAAGATCGCGATCGCGTTGGCGAGCGTGGTCGTGGTCGAGAGCGCGCCGACCAGGAACGGAAACAGCGCGCCGACGCCGCGGCCGAAATTGTAGCAGAAGCCCTGGCCGGAGCCGCGCAGCCGGGTCGGATAGAGCTCGGTCAGGAACGCGCCCATGCCGGAGAAATAGCCTGAGGCAAAGAAGCCGAGCGGGAAGCCCAGCACCCACAGCACCTCGTTGGACAGCGGCAATTGGGTATAGAGCAGCACGATCGCGATGGCGCCGAGCGAGAAGATCAGGAACAAATTGCGCCGGCCGATCCGGTCGGCGAGCCAGGCGCCGACCAGATAGCCGATAAAGGAGCCGATGATCAGCGTCGCGAGATAGCCGGTCGAGCCGACCACCGAGAGCTTGCGCTCGGTGGTGAGGAAGCGCGGCACCCAGAAGGTGATGGCGTAATAGCCGCCCTGCATGCCGGTGCCGACCAGCGAGGCCAGCAGCGTGGTCTTCAGGATCGGTCCCTGGAAGATCTCCCACAGCGCGGCGGGCCCGCTGCCGGATGCCTGCTGCTGCGCCATCGTCGCGGCGGAGATCTCCGGCTCGGTGACATAGCGGCGCAGATAGAACACCAGCAGCGCCGGCAGCGCGCCGATCACGAACATCCAGCGCCAGGCGTTTTCCGGAGGCAGGATCGAGAACAGGATCGCCTGCGCCAGCACCGCAAGGCCCCAGCCGATCGCCCAGCCCGACTGCACCGAGCCGACCGCGCGTCCGCGATATTGCGGCCGGATCGCTTCGCCGATCAGCACCGCGCCGGCTGCCCATTCGCCGCCAAAGCCGAGACCGAGCAGCGCGCGGGCGATCAGGAGCTGGTCGAAATTCTGCACCACGGCGCAGACCAGCGAGAAGAACGAGAACCAGATGATGGTGAGCTGCAGCGTCTTGACCCGCCCGATCCGGTCGGAGAGATAGCCGCCGAGCCAGCCGCCGACGGCGGAGGCCAGCAGCGTCACGGTGCCGGCGAGCCCGGCGGTGCCGGCATCGACCTTCCACAGCGTGATGATGGTGCCGATCACCAGCGGATAGATCATGAAATCCATGCCGTCGAGCGTCCAGCCCGAGGCGCAGGCCCAGAACGTGCGCCGCTCCGGCAGGTTCATGTCGCGATAGAAGGCGAGGAGACTGGTGTCCTCGATCTCTGCGACTTCGATCGTTTTGGATTCGGCCGTGCTCATGCGCGTTCCCCGGAGAAATCATTCACCGGCTGTTTGCGATCCGCGGCCGGAGTTGCGCGGACCGCCAATCTATCGCGATGTTGCAGGCCGGGCAAAGCCGCGTTTGCCCTCTAGGTCTTTAGTTTGAGCATGATCTTTTCGGAGAACCGCTTCGCACTTTGCGCTAGCGCGGCCGTACCGGTCCGGATCAAGCTCTAGTATCCAGCCGCCTCCGAGCCGCGCGTCCGCGGATCGGGCGCGCCGAGCAGACCGCTGGTCGTGACGACGATCGAGTTCGCGGAGGAGTAGCCGAGCGGCTCGACCGGTTTGTGGCCCTTGGCGCGCAGCTCGGCGAGCACCTCGTCGGGAAAGCCGCGCTCGATCCGGACCTCGTCGGGCAGCCATTGATGATGCATGCGGGGCGCGGCGACCGCGGCCGCGATGTCCATCTTGTAGTCGATGACGTCGACGATGATCTGCGTCACCGCGGAGATGATGCGGCTGCCGCCGGGCGACCCCGTCATCAGCACGGGCTTGCCGTCCTTGAGCACGATGGTCGGCGCCATCGACGACAGCGGGCGCTTGCCGGGGCCCGGCAGATTGGCCTCGAAACCGACCAGGCCGAACGCATTGGAGGCACCGGGCGCCGCGGTGAAATCGTCGAGCTCGTTGTTGAGCAGCACGCCGGTGCCGTCGGCGACCAGGCCGACGCCGTAGGGGAAGTTCAGCGTGTAGGTGTTGCTGACGGCGTTGCCGCTGGCATCGACCACCGAATAGTGCGTGGTGTTGTCGCCCTCATGCGGTTGCTTGGCGTTGCGCACATCGGTCCAGGGCGTGGCGCGGGCAAGGTCGATGGTCGCGCGCTGCCTGGCGGCATAATCCTTGTCGATCAGCAGCTGCGTCGGCGCGTCGACGAAGGCGGGGTCGCCGAGATAGCGAGCGCGATCGGCATAGGCCCGCTTCATCGCCTCGATCATGACATGCAGCGAAGCGGCCGAGCCCTGCTTCATGTCCGACATCGGAAAGCCTTCGAGGATGTTGAGGATCTCCAGCAGCACGACACCGCCGGAGGACGGCTGCGGCATCGAGACGATGTCGTAGCCGCGATAGGTGCCGCGGATCGGCGTACGGATCACCGGCTGGTAGGCTTTCAGATCCTCGAGCGTAAAGATGCCGCCGGCATTCCTGATCGCGCTGACAAGCTTCTCGGCGACCGCTCCCTCGTAGAAGCCGCGCGGCCCCTGCTCGGCGATCGCCGTCAGTACGCCAGCGAGATCGCCCTGGATCAGGCGGTCGCCCTCATGCAACGGCGTGCCGTCGGCATGCGAGAACGTCTTGGCCGAGTTCGGCCAGCGCGACATGCGGCGATACATGTCCGACAGCGTGTCCGACGTATCGTCGGTGACGATGAAGCCGTCGCGGGCGAGATCGATCGCGGGCTTGACGATCTGCGCCAGCGTGAACTTGCCGGAGCCGTATTTCTCCAGCGCCAGCGCGAGGCCCGCGACCGTGCCGGGCACGCCGATCGCGAGCGCGGAGTTGCGCGACCTGTCCGGGTCCGGCTTGCCGACGGCGTTCAGGAACATGTCGCGTGACGCGGCCTGCGGCGCGGTTTCGCGATAATCGATTGCGACATCTTCGTTGCGGCCGGCGAGATGGATGACCATGAAACCGCCGCCGCCGATATTGCCGGCGCGCGGATAGGTTACCGCCATCGCAAAGCCGGTGGCGACCGCGGCGTCGACGGCGTTGCCGCCTTGCCGCAGGATATCGGTACCGACGCGGGCCGCCAGCTTCTCCTGCGCCACCACCATGCCGTTTTCGGCGCGAATGCTTTGAATCGTATTGGTGGCTGAGGGCTCGTAAGCGCGCCGCTGCACCTGACCGAGGGCGGGTGTCGCGATGCCGATCACCAGGAGAGCGGCAAACAGCCGTCGCGACATCGTTGCTGTCAGCGCCATCGAAATGTCCTGCCCTGTTCATCGCCGTATCAGCAAACCGGCCCATGCTATATGGGAACGGATTGAAGCGGCAAAAGCCTGCCTGTGGTTCGAGTTGGGGAATATCTTTCGCGATGACGGCAACAATGCAGACGGGCGCTGAACATGCGAAGGCCTACACCAGGGCCTATCCTGGTCGCGCTGCCGTCGTCAGCTGGATCTTCTTCGACTGGGCCGCGCAGCCCTATTTCACGCTGATCACGACCTTCGTGTTCGCGCCCCATTTCGCGAGCTTCGTTGCGCCCGATGCCGCAAGCGGTCAGGCGCTGTGGGGCTTTGCCACAGCAGCTGCGGGACTTGCGATCGCGCTGCTGTCGCCGGTGCTGGGTGCGATCGCCGATGCCAGCGGCCGGCGCAAGCCGTGGATCGCTGTTTTCGGCGCGCTGCTGGTGATCGGCTCGAGCGCAATGTGGATCGGCAAGCCCGGCAATCCCGACATCATCCCCGCACTGCTGCTGGCCTATGCGATCGCGAGCGTCGGCGTCGAGTTCGCGACCGTGTTCAACAATGCGATGATGCCGACCCTGGTGCCGCCGGACCGGATCGGGCGGCTCTCCGGCACCGGCTGGGCCACCGGCTATGTCGGCGGTATCCTGAGTCTCGTGCTGGTGCTCGGCTTCCTCGCGGCCAATGCCGAGACCGGCCGGACGCTGTTCGGCTTCGTGCCGCTGTTCGGTCTCGATCCGGTCATGCATGAAGGCGACCGCATCACCGGGCCGCTGACCGGGCTGTGGTTCATCATCTTCGTGACGCCGATGTTCCTGTTCACGCCGGACTATCCGGCGAAACGCCCGATGCGCGCGGCGCTCGGCGAGGGCCTGCGCGAGCTCAGGAAATCATTGGCCAGCCTGCCGAAGCAGCAGTCGCTCGCGTGGTTTCTGCTGGCGAACATGATCTATACCGACGGGCTGGTCTCGCTGTTCGCGTTCGGCGGCATCTATGCCGCCGGCACGTTCGGCTGGGACACGATCCGGATCGGCACCTTCGGCATCATCCTGGCGGTCGCAGGGACGTTCGGTGGTTGGCTCGGCGGCAAGCTCGACGATGCGTTCGGGCCGAAACGCGTGATCACCGGCAGCCTCGTGATCCTGCTGTTTGCGATCGTCGTGATCCTCACCGTGAACAAGGACTCCATCCTGTTCATCCCGGTCGCGCCGCCGGAGCCGGGCGGTCCGCTGTTCGCGGGCGCCGCCGAGCGCGCCTATATCGTGCTGGGCTGCCTGATCGGCGCCACCGGCGCGCCGCTACAGGCAGCCTCGCGCTCGCTCCTGATCCGGCTCGCGCCGAAGCATCGCATCGCGCAGTATTTCGGCTTGTTCGCGCTGACCGGGAAGGTGACCTCGTCCATCGGCCCGCTCCTGATCGGCGCGATCACGGCAGCGACCGCGAGCCAGAAGTACGGCATGGCGGTGCTGGTGGTGTTCTTCGTGGTGGGGCTCATGCTGCTGGCGAAGGTGCGGGAGTAACCACTGCTGTCGTCCCGGCGAAGGCCGGGACCCATAACCACCGCAGCTCGCGTTGCGCGGCGCTGGAGCCCCAGCTTTTTCTAACAACGGACGCCTGTGGTTATGGGTCCCTGCTTTCGCAGGGACGACAGCCCCGTAGCCCGGATGGAGCGAAGCGTAATCCGGGGTCTTTGGTCCGCGGCGAAACCGTCCCGGATTTCGCTTCGCTCCATCCGGGCTACAGTCGCAGTCAATGCCTAAAATGCCGCACGCCGGTGAACACCATGGCGATGCCGTGTTCGTCGGCGGCCTTGATCACCTCGTCGTCGCGCATCGAACCGCCGGGCTGGATCACCGCGGTCGCGCCGGCCTCGATGCAGGCGAGCATGCCGTCGGCGAACGGGAAGAACGCATCCGAGGCGACCACCGAACCCTTGGTCAGGGGCTCGGCGAGCTTCAGCTCGGCCGCCGCATCCAGCGCCTTGCGGGCGGCGATGCGCGCGGAATCGACCCGGCTCATCTGGCCGGCGCCGATGCCGACGGTGGCGAGATCCTTGGCATAGATGATGGTGTTCGACTTGACGTGCTTGGCGACGCGGAAGGCGAATTTGAGATCGCGCAGCTCGGCGTCGGTCGGCGCGCGCTTGGTCGCGACCTTCAGGTTCATGTCCTCGACGACGGCATTGTCGCGGCTCTGCACCAGCAGGCCGCCGGCGACGGTCTTGGCGGTGAGGCCGAGAGCGCGCGCATTCGGCAGGCCGCCCGCAAGCAGCAGGCGCAGATTGCGCCGGCCGGCGATGATCGAGATCGCCTCCTCGGTCGCATCGGGCGCGATGATCACCTCGGTGAAGATGCCGATGATGGCGCGCGCCGCATCCGCATCGAGGGTGCGGTTGACCGCGATGATGCCGCCATAGGCCGAGGTGGAGTCGCAGGCGAGCGCGCGGGCATAGGCGGTCGCAAGATCCGGACCCTCGGCGACGCCGCAGGGGTTGGCATGCTTGACGATCACGCAGGCCGCGGTGCGCTGCGGATCGAACTCGCCGACGCACTCATAGGCCGCGTCGGTGTCGTTGATGTTGTTGTAGGACAGTTCCTTGCCCTGCAGCTGGCGTGCGGTCGCAACGCCCGGCCGCTTCTCCGGCGCGGCATAGAATGCCGCGGTCTGGTGCGGGTTCTCGCCATAGCGAAGCGACTGGATCAGTCTGCCGCCGAAAGCGCGGAAGTCCGGCGCCTTGGTGTCGAGCTGCACGGCGAACCAGTTCGAGATCGCGGCATCATAGGCCGCGGTGCGCGCATAGGCCTTGGCGGCGAGCCGCCGGCGCAGGCCGAGCGAGGTCGCGCCCTTGTGCGCGGCGAGCTCGTCGAGAACAGCTTGGTAGTCGTTTGCCTCGACCACGACGGCGACGTCGTCATGGTTCTTCGCCGCGGCGCGGATCATCGCGGGGCCGCCGATGTCGATATTCTCGATGCACTCCTCGAAGCCGGCGCCTTTGTCGACGGTGGCCTCGAACGGATAGAGGTTGACCACCAGGAGGTCGATCGGCGCGATGCCGTGCGAGGCCATCGCCGCCGCATGTTCCTTGTTGTCGCGGATCGCGAGCAGGCCGCCATGCACCTTCGGATGCAGCGTCTTGACCCGGCCGTCCATCATCTCCGGGAAACCGGTGAGCTCGGAGACGTCCTTGACCTTCAGCCCGGCCGCCGCGATCGCCTTGGCGGTGCCCCCGGTCGAGACCAGCTCGACGCCATGGTCGGAAAGCGCCTTGGCGAAATCGATCAGTCCGGTCTTGTCGGAAACGGACAACAGAGCGCGGGTCACGCGGCGAAGCTGTTCGGTCATTGAGGAAATCCCTGGCTGTTAAGGCAGCCGGGTAGCATGGTTTGGTGCCCGATGAAACCGGTGCGAGGGGGCGGAATCCCCGGAAATTGCTGCTGGATTGGCCCAAATCTTTAGCGGCTGCACATTGTCCAGCCCGTCACCCTTGTAAGTCAGGAGGCGCTGGATCGAATAGAGTGTCCGGTGCGGTAACGGACGGGAGACCGCTTCACCCCAGGGCTTTGAAGCCCGTGCCTCAGCGCGGCGCCCCGTCCGTTGTTCCATTGAACCCGAACAGTCGCGAGGGCCGCCTGGCGAGCCCGGTTGCGCAAGGATGGGTGCAGATGGACGCGATCTATGTTGGCATTGATGTATCGAAAGACCGGCTGGATGTGCATTTGCATCCGAGCGGGGAAGCCTTTGCCGTGGCGCGTGACGGCAAAGGCCTGGAAGAACTTGTTGCCCGTCTTCAGACTTGCTCGCCGACGCTGGTAGCGGTGGAAGCGACAGGCGGCTTCGAGACCATTGTCGCCGCGGCGCTGGCCGGCGCCCAGTTGCCGCTGGTGGTGGTCAATCCGGCCCAGATCCGGCACTTCGCGCAGGCGGTTGGCCAGCGCGCCAAGACCGATCCGATCGATGCGGCGATCATCGCGCGGTTTGTCGAGGCGGTGAAGCCAACGCCGCGTGCGATGCCGGATCAGGAAGCCCGGCTTCTGGCCGAACTTGTCAGCCGCCGGCGGCAGATCATCGAGATGATCGTTGCCGAGCGACAGCGCGAGAAGCGGGCCGAGAATGTGCGCGTTCGCAAGAGCCTTGCCCGCCACATCAAGGTCCTCGAGAAAGAACTGCTGGAGATCGACAACGACATCGACACGCTGGTGCGCGGTTCGCCGATCTGGCGGGCCAAGGAGGAACTGCTGGTCAGCTTTCCGGGGGTGAGCAACACGCTTGCCCGCACGTTCCTGGCCGAGGTGCCTGAACTCGGCACCCTCAATCGGCGCCAGATCGCAAGCCTCGCCGGCCTTGCTCCGTTCACCCGCCAGTCCGGCCGCTGGAAGGGCAAGAGCATGATCGGCGGCGGGCGAGCTGCACTGCGCGCCGGCCTCTACATGGCCGCCCTCTCGGCAAGCCGATATCACCCCCAACTCAAGGTCTTCTATCGACGCCTGTTGGCAGCCGGAAAGCCGAAGATGGTCGCCCTCATCGCCGTCGCTCGCAAAGTCCTCACCATCCTCAACGCCATGCTCAGGGACCAAAAACTATGGCAACCCGCTTGACGAAGAACACAGTCGCTGAGGAGCGCGCAGCGGCGTCTCGAAGGGTGGACGGCCCGGCTGTCGGCCGATTCATCCTTCGAGGCTCGCTCCGCTCGCGCCTCAGGATGACGGGGATGGTTCAGACCGCGTTGCCGGTAGCGCAGAGCTGGACGCGCCCTACAGCGGCAGTTCCGGCTCGCGGCGGGCGTTGCGGCGGGCGTTGGTGGCGGTGGCCGAGGTCGAGGAGCGCACGAAGCTCCAGCGGATGGTGGCGGCCTGCTTTGCGTCCTGCCGGATCACGATCTGGGAGGTGCGGCGCGGGCCGTCATTGCCGGCCAGGAAGACGCTGTCCTCGAGGTCGACCTTGTCGTCCAGCGCCTCGAAGGTCCAGACGTCGCGGTTGGGCAGCACCAGCATCACGCCGCGGGCATCCGACAGCCGGCTCGCCTTCACCGAGGGGTGAAGATGGAAGCGCAGCGCGAAATCGGCCTCGCTGCCCTTGATGCGGCCGCCGGGTGCCGGCGATAGCGAGTCCTCGCCCTCCATCCGCGTGCCGTCCTGGGCGATCATCAGCACGCGGCGGTGGATGACCCCGAAGCGGGAGAGATAGCCGTCATGCGAGGCGGTCAGCACGTCGCCGTCGGGGATGGCTTCGCGGTAGCTCTCGACATTGCTCGGGCCGCTGGTGACGGGCGCGCCGCGCAACAGCCGCTTCATCGCCGACAGCTCGACGAACTGGCACGATGAGGTGTCGCGATAGGTCAGCGTCGAATGCGCTGCCGTGGAGCGTGCGAACGGCCGCCAATTGTCACGCCCGGTATTCGGCATGCCGCAATTCACGACGATGCGGCTCACGCCGGAGGAGAGCTCGAACGACAGGCAGCCGGCATGCGCATCCTGGCTGACGCTTGCCGGTGGCGGCGGACCGGTGTCGATGATCAGGGTCATGTTGCCGGCATCGAGGCGCTGGAAGCCGGTGTGCGGCATGCTCGCCATCGGCACGCCGCGGGTGTCGTCATAGGCGAGCAGCGTCGCGACGAGATCGGATGGCGCGGTGCTCATGCCGTTGAACAGCGCGAAGCTGCCGTCGCCGTGCCGGAAGAAGCGCAGCATCGGCATCATGCGGTCGATCGCGTTGAGCAGCGCCGGGGGCGGCGCGATATTCCGTGCAGCAAAGGTCTGGCGCAGCGGCAGCAGATCGCTGAGCAGCTCGACCAGCGCACCGGGATTGCGCGAGATATGGCCGCCATCGGGCAGGATCTGGCGCTGCAATTCGTCCGACAGCCTGCGCGTGGCCGCTTTGATGTTACGCGCCTGGTTGGCGAGGCAGAGCGAGGCGTAGCACAGCGCGATCAGCACCTGCAGGCGCGGAACGCCGTCATTGTCGAGCGTCGAATGGCGCAGATAGCGGATCTCGCGCGCCAGCCCGCGCAGATATTTGCGGTAGAATTTTCCGTCGGTGTCGCCGAGCACCAATGGCGCCTGCGACAACAGCGAGATCACCCGCCGCGCGCGCACATCGGCGCGCCGCTCCAGCGGCCGCTTGCGCGCCTGGTTGGAGATCCAGTCGTCGACCAGCGAGCGGGCATTGGCGCGGGTCAGCGCAGTGTCGGCGGCGCGCAGGTGGCGCAGCCAGCCGAAGCCGAGCAGGGCGGCTTCCCAATCCTCCGACGGCGGTTCGAGATCGAAGATCGAGCGGCCGTGGCAGGTGACGATCTTGCCGGCGAAAACGAATCGCCCGGCATAGATCTCGGCAGCGCGGGTGGCGTCGGCGGTCCGGAGGTCGTGCGGCGCGATGATCAGCCGGTCGGTGCGGCCGGGCCAGAGCCGCGACAGTGCCACCGTGCTTCCGCTGGCGCGTGCGAGCATGCTGCGGGCAAACCGGCCAGCAATCAGCGTCGAGATGCGTCTGCTTTGAGCGACCGACACGCCTAACCTTGTGGGGAGGGAATTTTCAACGAATCCTTATTTAATCCGGAAACGCGGCCAAGACACCTTCTTGATATACAAGACACCCTCTTGATACCGCACGAATCACTTCGAGCTTAGAAGACTGAAGTTTAAAATCAGGATTTGACCAGCCGGGCGGCGTAAAAACCGTCCAGCCCGCCCAGCCGCGGGTCGGCGTTGGGCAAATGGCTGGGCAGGGTGCGCAAATCGCCGTCGGCGGTGATGATGTCGTCGAGGCCGGCGACCTCGCTTGTCTCGACCGGCGCACGGCGCAGGCCTGATTCGCTCGCCAGCAGCGCGGCAATCGCGTGCTCGCCTTCCTCCGGCTCCAGCGAGCAGGTGCAGTAGACCAGCGTACCGCCCGGCTTCAGCAGATTGGTGGCCTTATGCAAAAGACGCTTCTGCAGGGCCGTCAGTGCGGCGATGTCGCCTTCCTGGCGCAGCCAGGCGACGTCGGGATGGCGGCGGATGGTTCCCGTCGAGGTGCAGGGTGCATCGACCAGAATACCGTCAAAGCTCGCGGCTTCCGCCGGCCATTCGGCGGCGTCGGCGACGACAGTTTCCGCCTGCAACGCCAGCCGTGTGAGGTTGTCGCGCAGCCGCGCGACGCGTGCCGGCGAGCGGTCGACCGCGGTGACGAGTGCGCCGGCCAGCGCGAGCTGGGCGGTCTTGCCCCCGGGCGCCGCGCAGAGGTCCGCGATCCGCTTGTCCTTGATCTCGCCGAACAGGCGCACCGGCAGCGCGGCGGCGGCGTCCTGCACCCACCATTGGCCTTCGGCGAAGCCCGGCAGCATCGTGACGGAACCCTGCAGCAGCGTGCGTACGGTTCCCGTCGGCAGGATCTCGCCGTGCAGGCGGCTCGCCCACTGTGGCGCGTCGGACTTCACCGTGAGATCGAGCGACGGCTCATGGCCGAGCGCCAGCGCCATGTCGCGCGCGGTGGCTTCACCGTAATGCGCATTCCATCGCGCCAGCATCCATTGCGGCAGATCCAGCGTCTGCGGGCTGATCTCGTCGATCAGGCCCTGGCCCTCGCGCGCGCAGCGGCGCAGCACGGCGTTGACCAGACCGGCATATTTCGCCGCGCGCCGGTCCGACTGTACGAGCCGCACCGAGAGATCGACCGCGGCATGGTCAGGCACGTCCATCCAGAGGATCTGCGCGGCGCCGATCAGGAGCGCGCTCTGCGCGCGCGGTGCATCGGTCGGAACGCCGCGGTCGAGCAGGCGCGACAGCAGATGGCCGAGCGTGCCGAGCTTGCGCAGGATGGTCGACACCAGCCGGCGCATCAGTGCGCGGTCACGATCGGCCAGCGATTTCAGGCCGGGATGTGCGCCGGCGCCGTCGAGCTGATCGTCGAGCGTGCGGTGCTTGTGCAGCACGCCGTCGAGGATGTCGGCCGCGATACGGCGCGCCGCGAGACCGGGGACTTCGGCAGGAACTGCAAATCTTGAAGGAGGCATGGAGCGGAGATATCTCGAAGGTGCTGAGTTACATTCGGCTCATGCCATCAACTCGAAAACACCACTGGCATGCGAATATGCCAAATGTAAGAATCGTCTTGCGGGATTTCTTGATCGTGATGCCGTCACTGAGCCAACACCAAGATACGAAATTCGCAGGCAGAAAGTTTTGTCATGTCTGAGAAATCGCCATCGCCATTGTCGTCTCCGCCGGAACCCGCGCCGCGCAAGCCGCTGACGCCGGCCGCGCAGCGTGCGCTCGCCGAGGCCGCGGCGCGGCGCAAGGCTGCCGAGGAGGCCGCCGCGAAGGATGCGGCCGCGCGGCCGAAGGAATTCCAGGGTCCGAAGGGGCCGGAACCGACGCGTTACGGCGATTGGGAGACCAAGGGCATCGCCTCGGACTTCTGAGAGTCTTGCTTGACGGTCCGACTCAGATCAGTCTGGGAATATGTCCCCATACGAAAGAATAAATCCTTATCGTGGGACGGGAAGTCCGCCCTTTCGCCGCTCACCCTGGGGCCGCCGTGTCTCGGCAGCGCTGCCGTGGGTGTTCGTTCTCGGCATTGCCGTCGGCAGCATGCTGCCGATCCGCCGATGGGCGCCTGAATGGATGCCTTTGCCGTCGCACTGGTCGTTGAGCCGGTCGCGCGATGCCGATGTAATCTGGCAGCGCGCCGGCGCGCCTGACGCTCGCCATGCCGTCGATGTCATCAGGACGATCGACGGCGACACGTTCGAGGCGCGGGTGCATCTCGCGCCGGGACCCGATCTATACACGCGGGTCCGGCTGCGTGGCATCGACGCGCCGGAGCTGAAGGCGTCCTGTGCGCGCGAACTGCAGATGGCGCAAGCGGCGACAGTGGCGCTGCGCGATCTGCTCGGCCAGGGCGAGGTCGCGATCTACAATATCGGGCCCGACAAATATCAGGGTCGCGTCGTCGCCGACGTCGCGACCAGGAAGACCGACAACGTCTCCGCCGCGCTGCTCGCGGCCGGCCATGCCCGCGCCTACAATGGCGGGCACCGCTTCGGCTGGTGCGGAAATTTTGCGCGGTAGAGCAAGATGAAGTTAGGTTGAGGTGGCGACCGCAAGGACGCTGCGCTCCCTCTCCCGCTTGCGGGGAGGGCTGGGGTGGGTGTATTGCCGCGAATCCCATCGCGGAGAGAGCCGCCGCGCTACGCGCGTCGGCCTCCCCCGCAAGCGGGAGAGGCGAAGCGAGTCTGCGGCTCGGCTGATTCAACCAAAAATCATCTTGCTCTAGGCGATGATGTCATCGCCGCGACGACGCAGGAGAGGCAAACAAAAAGCCGCGCATCTGCGCGGCTTTTGTTTCGAAGCGCTCCGCGCGATCAGCGGGTGACGACGACCGTCGTGCCGATCTCGACGCGCGAATACAGATCGGTGATGTCGGTGTTCAGCATGCGGATGCAGCCATAGGAGACGAAGCCGCCGACCGAGCCGGGCACGTTGGTGCCGTGGATCGCGTATTCGCCGCCGGCCAGCGTCATCGCGGCGACGCCCATCGGGTTCGCCGGCGAACCGCCTGCGATCACGTTCGGGATGCTCGGCTTGTCGCGCTTGACCTCGGCGGGCGGCGACCAGGCCGGGTTGCGGTACTTGCCGTCGATCCGGGTGGTGCCGGCCCACTGCTTGCCGGACCTGCCGACGCCGACCGGATAACGCATCGCGTGGCCGGAATCGAGAATGAGGTAGAGCCGCCGTTCGTTGGTTTTCACCACGATGGTGCCCGGCTCATAATTGTCAGCGTGTATTCCGACCATTTCCGGCCGCGCTTCGGCCGTCTGCGACATCACAACAACAGCACCAAGGGTGGCAGCCAGCGCCACCGCAAACTTCATCGACATCAACCTCTCCACTTCCCAACAGCTCCTGCGAGGGAGCCAAAAACGAAGGTGCAGAGCCCTGAAAAAACCGGGCCCGCCGGTCTCGCGTACGCAATATTAACCGCGTGTCTTAACCGGGTGGTTTCACACCGGCCGCGAGACACGTCCTGATGGCGGGCAGAAAAGGAAAAGTTCGGATTAAAGTAAATGACCTGAAAACAACACTTGGCCACAAACGCGCCGCAATCGCCCCGCGGCCTCTGACAATCCCGTGAAATGGCCACGCCGAGCGCTTTTTCAGCCAAGCCTGTCCCGTCCGTGATGCGGGATGGATGCCGGTTCGCGTGACGAGAAAGCGAAAGGCCGCGGCGGAGATCGCGCGCGGCCCATCTTCCATGTCCCGATATTGTCGTTGCCGGATTACTTCTTGTTCTGCCGGTTCTGCACGAGGTCGTCGACCACGGCCGGATCGGCCAAGGTCGAAGTGTCGCCGAGGCTGGACGGCTCGTCCTCGGCGATCTTGCGCAGGATGCGGCGCATGATCTTGCCGGAGCGCGTCTTCGGCAGGCCGGGCGCGAATTGAATGAGGTCCGGCGAGGCAATCGGGCCGATGTCCTTGCGGACCCAGGCGACGAGCTCCTTGCGCAAGGCCTCGGTCGGCTCGGTGCCCTTCATCAGCGTGACATAGGCGTAGATGCCCTGGCCCTTGATGTCGTGCGGGTAGCCGACCACGGCGGCTTCCGACACCGCCTCATGCGCGACCAGCGAGCTCTCGACCTCGGCGGTGCCCATGCGGTGGCCAGAGACGTTGATGACGTCGTCGACGCGGCCGGTGATCCAGTAATAGCCGTCGGCATCGCGCCGGCAGCCGTCGCCGGTGAAGTACTTGTTCTTGTAGGTCGAGAAATAAGTCTGCTCGAAGCGTGCGTGATCGCCGTAGACTGTGCGCATCTGGCCCGGCCAGGATTTTGTGATGCAGAGATTGCCGGAGGTCTCGCCCTCGAGCGTCTTGCCGTCGGCATCGACGATCTCGGGCACCACGCCGAAGAACGGCCGCGTCGCCGATCCCGGCTTCAGCTTGGTCGCGCCGGGCAGCGGCGTGATCAGAATGCCGCCGGTCTCGGTCTGCCACCAGGTGTCGACGATCGGGCAGCGGTCGTCGCCGACCACGCGGTAGTACCACTCCCAGGCTTCCGGATTGATCGGCTCGCCGACCGAGCCGAGCAGGCGCAGCGATTTGCGCGAGGTCTTCTTCACCGGCCCGTCGCCGCCCTGCATCAGCGCGCGGATCGCGGTCGGCGCGGTGTAGAAGATGTTGACCTTGTGCTTGTCGACCACGTTCCAGAAGCGCGAATTGTCCGGGTAGTTCGGCACGCCTTCGAACATCAGCGTGGTCGCGCCGTTGGCGAGCGGCCCATAGAGGAT
This sequence comes from Bradyrhizobium sp. USDA 4341, assembly GCF_054063755.1. Lineage (NCBI taxonomy): Bacteria > Pseudomonadati > Pseudomonadota > Alphaproteobacteria > Hyphomicrobiales > Nitrobacteraceae > Bradyrhizobium > Bradyrhizobium sp. USDA 4341. Next base: position 5,469,324 of record NZ_JBSSGO010000002.1, read on the forward strand.
GTAGCTGTGGCCGGTGACCCAGCCGACGTCGGCGGTGCACCAGTAGACGTCGCCGTCGTGATAGTCGAACACGTATTGATGCGTCATCGACGCGAACACGAGATAACCGCCGGAGGTGTGCAGCACGCCCTTCGGTGTGCCGGTCGAACCCGAGGTGTAGAGGATGAACAGCGGGTCTTCGGCATGCATGTGCTCGGCCGGGCATTCCGTCGTCACCATCTCGGCGGCCTCGTGATACCACAGGTCGCGCGTCGGGTTCATGTCGATCGCACCGCCGGTGCGCTTCACCACCACGACCCAATCGACGCCGCCGGTCTTGGCGATCGCGGCATCGACATTGGCCTTCAGCGGCACCTTCTTGCCGCCGCGCAGGCCTTCGTCGGCGGTGATGACCACCTTGGAGTCGCAGTCCTTGATGCGCTGGGCGAGGCTGTCCGGCGAGAAGCCGCCGAACACCACCGAGTGGATCGCGCCGATCCGCGCGCAGGCCAGCATGGCGTAGGCCGCTTCCGGAATCATCGGCAGATAGATCGTGACGCGGTCGCCCTTCTTGACGTTCCGCGTGCGCAGGATGTTGGCCATCTTGCAGACTTCGTCGTGCAGCTGGCGGTAGGTGATGTGCTTGGATTCGGAGGGGTCGTCGCCCTCCCAGATGATCGCGGTCTGGTCGCCGCGCTTCTCGAGATGGCGGTCGATGCAATTCCAGGCGACGTTCAGCACGCCATCCTCGAACCATTTGATCGAGATGTTGCCGGGCGCGAAGGAGACGTTCTCGACCTTGGTGAAGGGCTTGATCCAGTCGATTCGCTTACCGTGCTCGGCCCAGAAGCCGTTGGGGTCCTTGACCGAGCGCGCGTACATCTCGCGATATTTGGCGTCGTTGACATAAGCGCGCTTGGCCCAGTCGGCCGACACGTCATAGATCTTCTCGGACATCGCTTTCCTCCACTCACTGCCGATCGCAAACGACGCGCAGGCAAATCTTTTAATTCAAGCCGTCTTGATCATTGCCGCGATTATGCGTTGCCGCATTCCGGCCCGGCAAGGAAAAAGGGCTGTCACTTTCGTCGCGCCGAAGCCGCCGGATATCCCGCCGGCTTCCTCATCTGATTGGGCGGTTTACCGCGCCTGGTTGACGAGCGAAACCTATGCTCCATCGCTTGCTTCAGGTCACTGGTCTCTTGGTCGTAGTGGTATCGTTCTCTGCTCCGCTCGCCGGCGCAGATCGCCGTCACTACAGAGGCTCGCTGTCGCAAAGGAATTGCAGACCGCGATCCGTCTGGTGCGATGTTGGAGAGCCTCAAAGTAACGTTCAGGAGCGAGGTGACGCCGACGGTGACACGGCGCCAAGTGGGCCACCTACGGCGCGTTTCGATTAATGATCGCGGGGCCGCCGCGACGATCTGCGCCGACATTTTCGTCCAAACCGCCAGTGCGGCTTAATCACCTGCCAGAAGGGCCGAATGGATCGTGACCTGTGGCAGTGCCGTCCGGGCGACTTGGTGCGAAACGGCACGATCCCTGACCTGTCTCCTGCAGCCGCGGTTGCGCTTAAAAACCCTGTTCCCAAGCCGGGCTCCCGCCATTTGACCGATCCCGGAGGGCTCAAAATCAAGGTTAGCGGGCGAATGGCACCCATGAAAGGTATTTAGAAACCGTCTATAACCGATTCGCGACTCGCAATGTCAGCCTCGACGCCCTAAATCGCCAAACCGAGGCCGGACGGCCCCACCGGAACGAAGCCCGAAGCAACGGCATTACCGGGAGAACAGCGGAACAAGGCGTCTTGGAAGTATGATGGATCAGCAGAACATCGCGGCTGTGCGGCCCATGTCCGCCGATCCCGCTGTCGCCCTGGCGAAAGCGCTGGGCCAATGGCCCAAGCAGCCGCAGGCGAAGTTGCAGTCGCCCCGGGCAAGGCTCAAGCTTGACGCGCCCGCTGCCATCAAGACCTCGGTCGAGGATCTGGCGCGCGATCTCGGCCTTCGGCTCGGCGACCAGAATGAGCTGACCATCCGCCGCATCAAGCGCGGCAAGAATTATTCGTTCGTCCGTGCCAACGGCTCGCGGGTCCGCGATGCGCGGACGATCCGCCGGCTACATGCGATGGCGGTTCCGCCGGCCTATCGCCAGGTGCGCTATTCCAGCGATCCGAGCTCGCATCTGCAGGCGGTCGGCCGCGATGCCGCGGGCCGATTGCAGTACCGTTATCACGCCGACTGGGAGAAGGTCCGCGAGCAGCGCAAGGCGCATCGCCTGGCCAAGCTCGTCGCAGCGCTGCCGAAGATCCGGCGCAAGGTCTCGGCGTTCCTGTCCGGCGATGAGCCGACGCGCGAGTTCGCGCTGTCGGCGGTGATCGAGCTGATCGCCCGCACCGCGATCCGACCCGGCAACGAGTCCTATGCCCGCCTCAACGGCACCCGCGGCGCCACCACGCTTCTGAAGTCCAACGTCACGCTGGAAGACGATTCTCTGGTGCTGACCTTCAAGGCCAAGGGCGGCAAGGCCGTGCGCAAGGAATGCGATGCGGCCAAGCTGGTGCGCGCGATCGGCATTCTGCGCGGTGTCCCGGGCAAGCGCATGTTCCAGTATCACGACCGCTCCGGCGTGGTCCGCGCTGCCTCGACCACGGCGGTGAATGCGTTCCTGCGCGAGCTCGCCGGCATCAAGATCTCGCTGAAAGATTTCCGCACCCTGATGGCCTCGGCCGTCGTCGTGGAATCGCTGTCGCGGATCACGCCGGCCGCCAGCCAGCGCGGCCGCAAGCGCCAGGTGCTGGACGCGATCCGCGCCGCCGCCGACCAGCTCTCCAACACGCCGGCGATCTGCCGCAAGAGCTATGTCCACGACACTATCGTCACGGCGTTCGAAGACGGCATCCTCGAGCGCTTCGCCGCGACGATGGGCGGTTACCGCACCCAGTCCAAGCGCGAGCAATTGCTGGCGCAGGTGGTGATGGCGGCCGGGGCGTAAGCCCGCCGCAAACTCCGCTGTCGTCCCGGCGAAGGCCGGGACCCATTACCCCAAATGGTGATTGTTGAGACAAGCTGTGGCCACAGCGCGCTCCAACAATGCGCGTCTGTGGTTATGGGTCCCGGCCTTCGCCGGGACGACAGTAGAGCGGGACGCTACAGCCCGCCCATCTTGCAGACGTATTTCCATTCCTCTGATGTCACCGGCTGCACCGAGAGCCGCGAATATTTCACCAGCGCCATGTCGGCGAGCTTCTTGTCGGCCTTGATCGCGGCCATCGTCACCGGCGTCTTCAGCGGCTTGTCGGCCTTGATGTCGACGCAGACGAACTTGCCGGTCTTGTCGGTCGGATCGGGATAGGCTTCCTTGATGATCTCGGCGATGCCGACGATCTCCTTGCCCTCGTTGGAATGATAGAAGAACGCCTTGTCGCCCTTCTTCATGTTGACGAGGTTCTGCCGCGCCGTGAAGTTGCGCACGCCGGTCCAGGCTTCGCCCTTCGCGCCCTTGGCGACCTGCTGGTCCCACGACCAGGTCGACGGTTCGGATTTCACCAGCCAGTAATTCATCGCAACTCACCCCGTTCTCGAGCGTCCATTGCGCGGCAATCTACAGGCAGCCGGATGCCCGCGACAAGCACGGGCATCTGATCTTGATGGCAACACTCACTGCTTCAGGTATCGATCGAAGAATTTGGCGATGTCGGTGAACGCTTCTTTGGTCTCGGGCGCATCGACGTTCATCTGGTACTGCGCGTGGGATTGCCCGTCATAGACATTGAGATCGGCGATTACGCCGGCGCGGCGCAGCTTGCGATGCGTGCGAACCGTGTTGCTGAGGAACAGGTCGCGCGTGCCTGATGTCAGGATGGTCGGCGGGAAACCCTTGAAGTCCCCGTAGATCGGCGAAATGTAGGGATTCTTCAGGCTGGTCCCGTTGGCATAGAGCTTTGCCGCGCGACCGAGCCATCCGTCCCAGGTCACCAGCACGTTATCGACCCACTCATTGCTCGCGTAGCTGTCGCCGATCTTGTCGATGTCGGACCATGGCGTACCCGGCGCGATGGCGGCCGGCAGCGGCAGCTTCTCGTCCCTCGCCCGCAACACCATCGCAAGCGTCATCGCGCCGCCGGTCGAGGTGCCGAAGATCGCCAGCCGGTGGCGCTCGTGCGATTTCAGGACTTCCTTCCAGACCGCCATCGCGTCGTCCATTGCGGCCGGATAGGGGAAGTCCGGCGGCATCCGGTAATCGACCGAGATCACCTTGTAGCCGCCAAAGCCGGCCATCATGATGGCTTCCGGCAACGCCGCTTCGCCGGGGCCGAACACGTAGCCGCCGCCATGCACGTGGATCAGCAGGCGCCGCCGGTTCTCAAGCGCGATCTTGTTCGGCGTCACGATGTAGCAGTGCACGCCGGCAATCCTGGTTTCCTCGACCTTGACGCCGAGCTTCGCCTTCATGGCCGGAATGCCCGCGATCACGAGCTTGGCGCGGCGGTCGATCAGCTCCTTCCACTCCGCAGGGGTCTTCGGGTCGGCGTTGAAATGCGGCGGATAGGGCGTGCCGATCATCGCCTGCATCTCCGGGGAGACGTCACTTGAGGGATTGCCGATCGATTTGAGCGGGGCGATCCGCTTGCCATTCTCGGCGTTCGCCGCAGCCTCGCGCTTGGCGAGTTCGTCGTAAGGTACGGCCGTTTGCGCGCGCGCGGTGGCGCAGGAGGTGGCGACGGCAAACAGAATGCTGATCGAAACGATAACGTGACGCGGTTGCCGCATATACTTTCCCCAAGTTTGATTTCTTGTTGTTGGAACGGGATCCGACGGTCGCCGCTACGCTAGCACAGCGCATGATCTCTGTGCGGAAGTTCGCGCCGTCAAGCGTGACCGGCGCAGATCCGCTTTGGGTGGTTGAATGCCGTCCGGGGTAGCTCACCGGCGGCGAAGTCCAGGAAGCTCCGAATGCGCGGCGCCATCAGCCGTGCGCTGGGATAGACCAGCTGCACCGGTATCGGCGCGACTTCATAATCCCGCAGCACACGGACCAGGGACCCCGCCGCGAGTTCACCGGCAACCTGGTAGGACAGCACCCGCGTCAAGCCCATGCCGTCACGCGTCAGTCCGATCGCCGTCTCGGCGCGGTTGACCTCCATACGGCTCGATACCTTGACCTTCTGCGGGCCGCTTTGCTTGTGCTGGAACGACCAGGCTGCGGGGCTCGCCTGATTGACGAAGGTCACGGCGTGATGCCGCGCGAGATCGTCGGGTCTGCCCGGCCGGCCATGCCGCTTCAAATAATCGGAGCTGGCGACGACAATGCGTCGGACTTCCCCGACGCGCCTGGCCCTCAGCGAGGAGTCCGTCAGATGGCCGATCCGCAGCGCGATGTCGATCCGCTCGTCGATCAGATCGACGAGACGATCCTCGAGCGCCAGTTGCAGCGTGATGTCAGGGTGACGTTCAAGGAATGTGCGCACCAGCGGTGCGATGTGGCGGCTGCCGAACAGCGTCGGCGCTGACAGCTTGATGTTGCCGCGCAGGCTTGCGGCCTCGCCGATCGCGCCGTCGATCGCGTCGTCATAATCGGCGAGCAGGCGGCGCGCTTGCGCCGCAAGCCGCGCGCCGGAGTCGGTCAGCGACAGCTTTCGCGTGGTCCGCTGCAGCAGCCGGGTGCCGAGGCGCCGCTCGAGCTCGGCGACGATCCGCGTCGTCGAGGAGGGTGAACGTGCGAATTTTCGGCCGGCGGCCGCAAACTTTCCGCTGTCGACGATCGCGAGAAACAGGCGGAGCTCCTCGAGCCGGTCCATCGTCATCCCTCCCCGATTGTTCTGAGACACGGAATGATCTCTGCTGAAATCGGACGATTGTGCCAACACGCAATTGTGTGAACGCTGCGGCTCGCAATGCGAGGAAACGACATGATCCTGGATCGCCGGACGTTTACGACCCTGGCCGCAGCTTCCGTCACGGCCGCGACGGTGCTGCCCGATCGGTCGCGCGCGGCAGGCCGCCCGCCGTTCCGGGCCGTCGCCTTCGACGGCTTCCCCGTGATTGATCCCCGTCCCGTGTCCGTCCGGCTGGAGGAGATGTTCCCCGGCATGGGCGCGCAGCTGAGCGCCGTGTGGCGAACCCGGCAATTCGAATACACCTGGCTCAGGACGCTCGGCGGGCAATATGCCGACTTCTGGCGGGTCACCGAGGACGCGCTGGTGTTCGCGGCAAAGGCGATGAAGATCTCGCTCTCGCCCGAGCAGCGCGACCGCCTGATGCAGTGCTACCTGGAACTGAAGGCGTGGCCGGACGTCGTGCCGGCGCTCGTGCAGCTTCGCGCCGCCGGCCTGCGCATGGCGTTTCTCTCCAACTTCACCGCACCGATGCTGGACGCGGCGATCAGGAATTCCGGGCTCGAGGGTCTGTTCGAAGATCACCTCAGCACCGACAAGGTCGCTGCCTTCAAGCCGGATGCGCGCGCCTATCAAATGGGTGTCGACGCGTTTGGACTGATGAAGGAGGAGATCGTCTTTGCCGCATTCGCCGGATGGGACGTGGCCGGCGCAAAATGGTTCGGTTATCCGACCTTTTGGGTCAACCGCAGCAACGCGTCAGCTGAGGAACTCGGCGTGACACCCGACGGAGCGGGGCCTGGACTGCACGACCTCGTCGCCTTCGCGACGGCGCGGTGATCAGCCTTCGGCCTTGAATGGCCGCGTCAGCAGGCCTTCGATCGCGTCATCGATCGTCAGCCGGTCGCTCAGGATCGCCGCGACCGCTTTTGACACCGGCATATCGACCTTCTGCGCGGCGGCGAGCTCGCACAGCACCGGCGCGGTGAATGCGCCTTCGGCGAGCTTGCCGACCGGCGCTGCTTCACCGCGGCCGAGTGCGAGGCCGAGCGCGAAATTGCGCGATTGCGCGGTCGAGCAACTGAGCAGGAGATCGCCCAATCCTGACAGGCCGGAGAGGGTTTCGGTGCGCGCCCCGCAGGCACGGCCCAATCTTGCGAGTTCGCTGAAGCCACGTGTGGTCAGCGCGGCGAGCGCGGAAGCGCCGAGATTCCTGCCGACGACGATGCCGGCGGCGATCGCCAGCACGTTCTTGGCCGCGCCGCCGATCTCGACGCCGCGCACGTCGGTGGTGTGATAGGGCCGGAAGGTCGCCGAGCCGAGCGCCTGGACGAGCGCACGTGCCAGCGCCTCATCTCTGGTGGCCAACGTTACGGCCGTCGGCAATCCGCGCGCGACGTCGTCGGCGAAGCTCGGTCCCGACAGGATCGCGGGCACCGCGCTAGGTGCTGCTTCCGCGATCACCTCGGTCATGAATTTGTGCGTGCCGTGCTCGATGCCCTTGGCGCAGGCGATGACCGGTGTATCGGGCGCAAGATGCGGCGCAAGATGACTGACTGCGGCGCGCAAATGCTGCGCCGGAGTGACCGCGAGAATGATGTCCGCGCGCGCGGCAGCGGCGATATCCGATGTCACCGCGATGTCGGGATGAAGCTGGACCCCAGCCAGCCGTGGATTGACCCGCGTCGCCTGGATCTGCGCGGCATGCTCGGCATTGCGCGCATACAGCGTCACCTTGCGTCCGGCGCGTGCCGCGACCTCGGCCAATGCCGTGCCCCAGGCACCGGCACCGATCACGCTGACTGACATATGCGCGGGCATCGGACGGCTCACTTGTTGCTCCCTCTCCCCGCTCTTGCGGGGGGAGGGTTGGGGTGAGGGGCTATATCCGCGAGCGAGCCGAGCGTTGAGACCTGTACCCCCTCGCCCGGATTGCTGCGCAATCCGACCTCTCCCCGCAAGCGGGGCGAGGTGCGACGGTGCCTGACGCGCGCTCCGTCAAACATGTCTCAATATCCGGCGCGGCTGTTGGCGTAGCCGGCCGGCGCCTTGGCGTTGGCGTCGAGCAGCCAGCGTGCCCGCGGCGGCGCTTCCAGCGTGTCGGTCAGCCCGAGCGCCATTCGCTCGGCACCGGCCCAGGCGATCATCGCGCCATTGTCGGTGCAGAGCGCCGGCGGCGGGATGATCAGCGTGGTCTGCGCTTTCGCCGCGACATCCTGCAGCGCGCTGCGGATGGCATGGTTGGCGGCAACGCCGCCGGCCGCGACCAGCGCGCGCGGCGTGCCGAAGCGCTCCTGGAACAATCTCAAGCCGACGGTCAGCCGATCCGCGGTCGATTCCAGCACCGCGGCCTGGAAGCTTGCGCAGAGGTCGCTGATGTCCTGCGGCTCGAGCGGCTCCAGCCGGCTCGCTTCATTGCGCACCGCCGTCTTCAGTCCCGACAGCGAGAAATTTGCATCGGGCCGTCCGAGCATCGGGCGCGGAAACGCAAACCGCGTCGGGTCGCCGCCGGCCGCGGCGCGCTCGACTTGCGGCCCGCCGGGATAGGGCAGCGACAGCATCTTCGCCACCTTGTCGAACGCCTCGCCCATGGCGTCGTCGACCGTGGTGCCGAGCCGCACATATTCGCCGACGCCGACGACGGCGACGATCTGGGTGTGGCCGCCCGAGGCCAGGAACAGGCAATAGGGAAACGCCAGCGCGCAGGTCAGCCGCGGTGTCAGCGCGTGCGCCTCGAGATGGTTCACCGCGATCAGCGGGGTATCGTGCACCATCGCGATCGCCTTCGCGGTGGTGAGGCCGACAATCACGCCGCCGATCAGGCCGGGGCCGGCGGCTGCCGCGACCGCCGACAATTGTCCATAGCCGACACCGGCCTCCTTCATGGCGGAGGCGACGATACCGTCGAGCAGGTCGACATGGGCGCGCGCCGCGATCTCCGGCACCACGCCGCCGAAGCGGGCGTGCTCGTCGATCTGCGAGCGCACGACGTTGGAGAGGATGCTTGCCTGCCCGTCAGCCTGCCGCTCGACCACGGCGGCTGCGGTTTCATCGCAGGTGGTCTCGATTCCCAGCACCAGCATCGGCGGTTCGTGTCCCAATTTCGGCCCTTGTGCTACGAGCATGATCCAGACAGGCCGGAACCGGTTTCCGGCAAGATCATGTTCATCAAAATGTCCCCTCCGGGGTAGCATTGCGAGGTCTTAAAGTGCAATCGGTCGGCAAGGTCCAATTCGCAAGCCGGGAGACCTGATCCGTGACCATCCTTGTCACACGACCGCATCCGGATAACGAAGCGACGCTCGCGACGTTGCGCCAACGCGGCTTTGAGGCCGTCGCGGCACCGGTGCTGCGCTTCGAGGCGTTGCCGTTCCATGACGACGACGCGGATTATGACGCGATCATCCTGACCAGCGCCAACGCGCCGCGCGCAATCGATCTCGCCGGCAGCCGGCTGTTGCGGCTGCCGCTGTTCGCGGTCGGGGTACACACCGCCGATGCTGCGCGCGCCGCGGGCTTCGGCAAGGTGATGGTGGCCAAGGGCGATGCGGCGAGCTTGCGCGATCTCGTGCTCGCGCGGGTCAAGGCCGGCGAACTGGAGGCTTCGGCCACATTGCTCTATCTCGCCGGCGCCGACCTGTCGCGCGATCTGGCGGGCGAGCTCAGCGAAACCGGCCTGAGCGTCGTCACCCACACCACCTACCGGATGGCGCCGGTGGCCGGCTTCCCGACGGAAGTCAGTGACGCCTTCCTGGCCAACCGGATCACCGCGGTGCTGCATTATTCCCGCCGCAGCGCGCAGGCGTTCCTGGACACAATACGAGCCGACGGAATCGAGATTTCGGCGCTCGCGCTGCCGCAATGCTGCATCTCGGCCGCGGTCGCCGCGGTGCTCCATGACGCCGGCGCGACCAAGGTGGTGGTGGCGGCGCGGCCGGACGAAAACGCCCTGCTGGAGGCGCTCGGCCGCACCCTGCGGCCGTGAGCGGAATAATTCTTTCGTCTGACCATGATGTTAGGCAATGCTCCGTTTTTCGGATCGTGCTCTAAGAACCTGAGCCGATTCTGACGGAGCGCTTTCAAGCGAAGTGGGACCGGTTCGCGTTAAGAAAACGCGACCAAACAAAAGGATAGGAGCATGATCCAATTCAATCGGATCGGATCATGCCCTACAATGTGCGGCCAGTAGTTTTGAGGACCCTCGCGATGGCTGAAGAAAGGCCCGACGACCCAGGACCTTCGCCGGATTCCCGGCCCAAGCGCGCGCCGCCGACCATCGATCTTCAGGCGACCGAGATCTCCAGCGAGCCGCCAAGGGCGGAGGGGGGCGAGGAAGGCGCCAAGGATACTGACAAGGATACTGACAAAGCAGCGGAGGCGGCTGCGCCTGAGGCGGAGCCCCATCCGAATCCTGCTCCCCACGCAGAGCCGCAGCCCGAGGCCGCCCCCGCGGCGTCCGTGGCCGAGCCGTCGCGGCCGGTGTCGCCCTGGGTGGTGGCGCCGGTATCGGGGGCGGTTGCGGCAGCGCTGGTGATCGGGGTCGGCTGGCTGCTCGGCTGGCCCGCGGTGCCGCCGGCGTCCGCGCCGCAGCCCAGTGCCGCTACGGTGGACGAACTCGGCACGCGCCTGACCGCGCTTGAAGCAAAAGCGAGCAGGCCGGTCACTGCGGCCGCCGATCCTGCGGCAACCGCGCGGCTGGAGGCGCTCGACAAATCGATCGCCGCGTTGCGCACCGAGCTCGCCGCCACGCGGGCGCAATCCGACAAGCTTGCGGCGGCGGTCAATGATGTGAAGGCCGCGCCGCGCGATGGCGCGGCTGCGCCTGACATCTCCGGCATCACGGCACGCATCGACAAGGTCGAGGGCGCGGTGAAGGCGCAGGGTGCCGCGATCGCGAAGCAGGATAGCAAGATCGCCGACACCAAGGCCGAGGCGAAGGCGGACGACGTGCCGCTGCGCCGCGTGGTGGCGGCATCGCTGCTCGACGTCGCGGTTCGTCACGGCGATCCCTATGCCTCGGCGCTCGAGGCCGCGAAAGCGATCGCCGACAATGCTGACGTGCTGAAGCCGCTCGACGTCTTCGCCACGTCAGGCGTGCCTAGTCCAAACAAGCTGTGCCGCGATCTGATCGAGATCGTGCCGCAGCTCGCACCGCCGCCGCCGGACGCCGCGGCGGCCAGCGCCGGGCTGGTCGATCGTCTGCAGGCTGGCGCTTCCAAGCTGATCCGCATCGAGCGGACCGATGGCACCGGGACCGACCGCGGCAGCATCGTCGCGCGCGTGACATCGGCCGCCGTGCATAATGATCTCGCATTGACCGAGCGCGAATTGAAGTCGTTGCCGCCCGCCGATCGCACCGCGGCGCAAGCCTGGCTCGCCAAGGTGGACGCGCGCCGCGCCGCGCTCGACGCGTCGCGGAAATTTGCCGACAACGCGATGGCGGCGCTCGCCACGGTCAACCAGTAAGTCTTTGCAATAGGTTCTCGATGATCCGGATCATTCTGTTCCTGCTGCTGATCGCGCTCGCTGCAGCGGGTGCGGCCTGGTTGGCCGATCAGCCCGGCGATCTCGTGCTCAATTGGGGCGGTCTGCGCCTGACGTCCAAGCAGCCGATGTACCTGCTCGGCCTCGTCGTCGTCGTCGCGATGGTCGCAGGCGTGATCCTGCGCGGACTGTGGAAGATCCCGGGCCATGTCCGCCGCGGCAGGCGCGAGCGGCGCCACGCGCGCGGCCGTCACGCCATCACGCAAGGCCTGCTCGCGATCGGGCATGGCGATTCGTCGTCGGCGCGCGCGCATGCCGAAGTGGCGCGGCGCCACGCCGGAGGCGATCCGCTGGCGCTGTTGCTGCACGCGCAATCGGCGCAGCTCGACGGCGATCGCGACGGCGCGCAGCGCGCCTTCCGCGCCATGGCGGAGCGCGCGGACACGCGGCTGCTCGGGCTGCGCGGCCTGTTCATCGAGGCACAGCGCGCCGACGATCCGGTTGCGGCCGTGATGATTGCCGAGGAAGCGCTGAAGATGTCGCCGTCCTCGTCATGGGCCTCGCATGCGGTGCTCGGTTTCTGCTGCGCCAAGGGCGATTGGGCCGGCGCGCTGTCGATCATCGACAACAACCAGGCCGCCGGGTTGATCGACAAGGCGACCTATCGGCGGCAACGCGGCGTGCTGCTCGCGGCGCGTGCGCTGGAGTTCGAGACCGTCGATCGCGACCTGTCGCGCTCGAGCGCGATGGAGGCGCTGAAGCTGGCGCCGACGCTGATCCCGGCCGCGGTGCTCGCCGCCAAATTCGAGAGCGAGGCGCATCAGGTGCGCCGCGCGATGCGTATCGTCGAGACCGCGTGGCTGGCGCAGCCGCATCCCGATCTCGCCGATGCCTATTCGCATGTGCGGCTCGGCGATGCCGCGCGCCAGCGCCTGGTGCGGGTCGAGACGCTGGCGGCGAAAACGCCGGGGCATATCGAGGGCGCGCTGGCGATCGCACGCGCCGCGATCGATGCCGCCGAATTCGCCAGGGCGCGTGCGGCGCTGGAGCCGTTCACGGCGGCACCGACGCAGCGCGTCGCGCTGTTGATGGCGGAGATCGAGCGCACCGAGCATGGCGACAGCGGCCGGGCGCGGGCCTGGACCTTGCGCGCAGTGCGCGCGCTGCACGATCCGGTGTGGACCGCGGACGGCTATGTCTCCGACCGCTGGCGTCCGGTGTCGCCGGTCACCGGCCGCCTCGATGCCTTCCAGTGGCAGACGCCGGTGGCGGCGCTGCCGTCCGACAAGGGCCATGCGATCGAGCCCTCGCCGTTCGAGGAGGCGATGCTGGCGCCACGCCGGGTCGAACCGCCCAAGGAACTGGCCAGCGAGCCGCCCCCGCCCAAAGCGGCTGAGCCGGTCGAGGCTAAGGTCGCGGTCAAGCCCGTCGAGCCGGCCGCGCCGACGGCGCAGGATAACGCCCCGCTGCCGGTGGCTATCGAGGCTGAGCTAACCCCCGCCGACCCGCCCGCATCGGAGCCGGCCCCACCGCCGGCCGCCGAATCGGCTCCCCCGGCGCCCGCCCCCCTGTTCCGTTCCCGGACCGACCTGCCGAAGGCGGCGCCCGCGCCCATTCCGGCCGTAATCCCGATCGTCCGGGCCCCCGACGACCCCGGGGTCGACGAGGACGGCGCCGTGGACGAATTTGCGGAACAAATTGGCCCGCCCAAGGCCCAGATCGGCGGTTGGCGCGGATTTCTGTCACGTTTGGGAAGCTAATCGGCGGTTAGATAACCGGTGTGCGGTTCAATGGCTGCGTTTTCCTTGCCAATCGGGGTCATGCCCGATATCAGGTGGCGCGCTGTCAGGCCGTTGCCGAACGGTTCGCCGCAATAGCTCAGTTGGTAGAGCACGTCATTCGTAATGACGGGGTCGGGGGTTCGAGTCCCTCTTGCGGCACCATTTGACTATTCCCCTTCATTCGCTACCCTCCGCTAAAGCGACAGAAGTCGCTGAAATAGACCGGTTTTTCCTTCGCCGACCTCCGCGTTAATCCGACGGCTTCCGCGCCTCCTGTTGGTAGGGCTGCTGGTAGATGCGGAAGGGGCTGTTGGTAGGAGCCGCAGCTGGGGGTACTGATGCCTTTGACCGACATGGCCGTCCGGAGCGCGAAGCCGAAGGACAAGCCGTACAAACTCTCCGACGCCGGCGGCCTCTACCTTGCCGTCGAAACGAACGGCTCGCGCTTGTGGCGCGTCGCGTACAGGTTCGACCGTAAGCAAAAGCTGCTGTCCCTCGGGGCCTATCCCGCGGTGACGCTCGCCGACGCCCGGGCCGGCCGGGATCAGGTCAAGGCGCTACTCGCGAAAGGCGTCGACCCGTCAGCCCAGCGGAAGCTTGATCGCGGCGCGGCGCGCGACGCGCGCGCCTGCACCTTCCGCGTCGTCGGGGACGAACTGGTTTCCAAATTTGAGGCGGAAGGCCTCCACGAACTGACATTGGACAAGAAGCGCTGGATGCTTCGCGTCCTCAATGGCCATATCGGCGACCGGCCCATCGCCGACGTCCGGGCCGGCGAATTGCTGGAGGCGTTGCGCCGGTTCGAGCGCCGGGGTCATCACGAAAGCGCCCGTCGTGCGCGGGCGCTGGCGGCGGCAGTCTTTCGCTTTGCGATCGCAACCGGCCGCGCCGAACGCAACCCCGCCGCCGATCTGATGGGCGCGCTGATCACGCCGACAGTCACGCATCGACCGGCGATTACAGAACCGAAAGCCGTCGGCGCGCTTCTGCGCGCGATCGACGGCATGGACGGGCAGATCGCGATCCGCGCCGCGCTTCAGTTGCTCGCCTTGACCTTCGTTCGTCCCGGCGAACTGCGGCATGCTGAATGGAAGGAATTCGATATCGACGGCGCCGTCTGGGTCATTCCGGCGGAAAAAATGAAGATGGACCGGCAGCACAAGGTCCCGTTGGCGAAACAGTCACTCGCACTGATCCGCGACCTGCGAGAGATTACCGGGTCGTCGCCCTACCTCTTTCCGCAAGTTCGATCGTGGCGTCGGCCGATTTCAGACGGAACGCTCAACGCCAGTTTGCGCCGGCTGGGTTATGACAAGTCGCAAATGGTCTCTCACGGCTTCCGCGGCCTCGCGTCGACGCTGCTCAACGAGAGCCGCCGTTGGCATCCGGACGTCATCGAACGGCAGCTTGCCCACGAGGAAAAGGACGACGTTCGCGCGGCCTACAACAGCGCACAGCATTGGGACGAACGGGTCCGGATGATGCGATGGTGGGCTGACCATCTGGACGCCCTGCGCAAGTCAGGCAACGTCGTGTCGATCGGCAAGGCCCGGGGGTCCCGCGCGGCTTCCTAGTCAACCCCGTCCCCCTCCTCCATCGATGGATCGATGCCGCCCCGCGCGTTCGCGCGGGCGATCGTAGGCGTCTGTCCGGGCGAGCGCCCGGCTGCCGTGCAGTGCAGGTCGTCCGAGAACGCCGCCCCGACCGCTCCGGCAAATCAGTTGCTCGCGTTTGCTTGCGTAAATTTGCCCGGGGTGAAAGGGACAAAAAGGGGGGACAAGCCGGGACAAAACGTCTGTCCCCCTCGGTGCACGCAAAAAAAATTCCGAAACGGAAAACCGCGAAGGATCAGCCCTAACCCGGCACATATCCGCGTCAGTGCGCGCCAGTTCACGTTTGTCCCCTTGTGTCCCTGACGGTCCATTTTGCAGTGTTCGCACAACGTCGAACGAAAAGGAGAGGGGTTGCGATGCCCGGCGATATGACCTTCACGGACTTTATCAAAATCTACGGCCTGCCGCCCAACGTGTCCGTAAAGCGCTTTTGCGAAATTGCCGGCATCGGTCACACGCGCTTTTACGAAATTGCGAAAGAAGGAGCGATCCGGCTTCGCAAGAATGGGCGCTCCACAACCGTTCCGGTCGAAGACCTTTATCGGATGCTTCGGGGCGAACAGGCAGCGGCCTAACCGTTCCCATGCAGCGCGGTTAGCACGCCCGCGCAGCACTGGCGCCAGCCGGCGGATGTACCCGGCGGCGCATCGGCGGCGCGCTGGACCTTCGTTCCTTTCCCCAGCGCGCCGCCATCAATCCCGACAGCTGAGGTCGACCAATGAAGCGCCCTGCGCAGCTCTTCGCTTTTCCGCCGGCCAGACACCGGAAAATCGTGGCTTACGTCGTCGACCAGATGGCCAAGCGGCGGACCGTCGACGCAGCCGAAGAATTCCTGACTGACCATCTGTGGATGGAAAGCACCCGGTTGGAAGACCTCGGCATTTCCGACGGCGAGATCGAACGCTTCTGTCGCGACTTCGCGATCGCCGCTTGGACCGCCTTCTTTGACAAGCGCAAAGCGAAGGGGGTCGCGTGACCGACAAATCCGCAGTTCGCAGCGTCGTCCATGACGTCCGGCGCGACGTGGCGCCCGTCGACCGCGAGGTCGACGATCGGCGCGTCGCCGGGCCGACGGCGAAGGTCATGCTTCTGCCCGGCCGTTTCCGCGGCGCCGATTATGTCAGGCGCCACGTGTCCTACGTCGTCGCAATGGACGCCGAATGCGGCGAACAACACGTCCAGCGCAATCTGGATGCGATCCGGCGTCGCCTGGACGAAATCGGCGTCGACAAGCGCGACGCCAATCGGGAAATCCAAACGATCGAAGCGGCAGTTCGCCGCGAAATCTGGCGACAGGTTTTGACGCCCTAAAAGGAGAAATCGACATGCACCCCGCAGGGGGCGCGGCCTTCCGGCTAGAAGGTCCGCCCGGAAACGGAAGTGCCGCCCCGACGGCAAATCGGGACGGCACAGACCACCGAATAATCAAGAAGCAGCCGGACAGCGCTTCCACTCTCGACAGATACGAACCAGCGTCTGCATCGTCAACCGGGAAGAAGCCCGGTCCAACAAAAAAGCGACAGCAGCAGACCGCCGAAAGCAGGTTCGCCGGCGAGACGCCGAAGCAGATCGCGCTGCATCGGGAAATCGATCATCACTACGCGGGACGCTTCGCGTGGGATGACCGTGACGACCCGGGTCGACCGAGGCCGAAGGCGAAGCAGAACGTTCGCATGCGCGATTTGGAGAACTTTTTCGAACATCGCTATCGCGGCAGACAACTGTCCGACGATGATAGCGGCCGCGAAGACCTGCTGATCGCTGCGCATCACTGTCACCACTTCGGCGATCCGGATCGGAAAATCCGCGCGTGGGCGTGCCAATGGGCGCCTTGGCTATCCGAGGACGAACTGACGGACCTGATCGAAAGGGTCTGCAAACGGCCTCTGAAGTGGAGGGCCGACACGCTTGGCAAGAAGCTCCGCCTGACCCACGAAGAACGCGCCAGACTTGGGATCACGACGATCGGCGCCTTCGACGACAGCACGCGCAAACGCGCGATGCGGCGCGAGAAGCGCAAGGCAGACCGTCGGCGGGCGCGCCGGCATGCCGCCGGCGCCACTCCGCAAGCCGCCTCAACGGAACGCGCAGAGCCGTGGAAAGCCGCCGGGATCAGCCGCAGGACATGGTACCGGCGACGAAAAGCAGCGACGTCGGCGCCGGTTAGCACAGTGCCGACGCCCACGTATTCGGTCACCGTCGACCTGTCATTTGACGGATCGGTGGCACTGAATGGCACTGCTTTGGCACCCACCAGATATTCTTCGAATTGCTGGGGTCCACCGGCGAAGGTTCAGGTCTCACGGTCCGCGCCAGTCGATGGTTTTGGCACAGGTGCAGATCGTGATCGGATCGTGCTTGACGGCCGGGTAGCGCTAAGCGCGCCCCCGGCCGCAACGAAGGCTGTCATCGACCTTCCGGCTTCAAAGAAGACCGTCCTCAATACGAAAGAAGGGAACCGTCTTTGTTTTTACGGAGAGGCGACGGGTAATCGCCCGGGATCAATTTGTCGCGGGGGGCGAACATGATCGACGGCGTCGAACTCTTCAGGCTGCGTCAGCGCCGCTCAACCAACGGCGACTGCTATTTCACGGGAAGACTGGGCAATGCGCTGATCGTCGTGATCCGGGACACGATCGAGCGCGATGTGTGGCGGGTCATCGCCGGCGACCCGCTACAGACCCGGCAAGACCGTCCATCGGCGGCGCGCGCCATAGCGCCGCCGGTAGATGACGACGGCGACACCGACGAAGGTGACCGCGACGAAGGCGACTACAGCGACGAAGGTGCATTCGATGAATTGCCGGCCGATCTCGGATAGCCGCCGCAAGCTGGTAGGAAGCGCGCTGATGCGCGCTCCCGTCGACCGTACACAGACGCCGGCGAGAGACAGCCAGCGCACGACGCGGGGGCTGCGCGGCAGGGCGGCCCCTCCAAAAGAAAACGTTAGGGACCGTATGACGGGCGGCCGGGTGGTGCGGCACGAAGCGCCCCGATCATTGAGGATATTCCCGGTTTTCCGTTTCACGGTTTCCTTAACAGGAAGATCGAAGCAATGCCCATGAATAGCCGCTTCCGGCTTCCGAGTGGCGTAATTGAAGTTGCACCGCGCCTTGGCTTGCGCGCGGCGATCCCGCGCGCATTGCGCCGGCATGGCCCGATGACGTCGATCGAATTGGCAAACTGGGCGTATTGGGAGCGCACGCCGCGAAATCACTGGATGGGCGCGCGATGGTGGGCAAATCAAAGCCAGCACTCCGCGACGCGCCGGGCGATCGCCCGGTTGAAGCGCGATGGTGCTGTGACGATTGCAGGCCGGCGTGGCCGGCGCCTCCTTTATGCGATTGATCGCCGGGAGACTGCCCGGTGATGGACACGTTTGAAGTCGCCGCGATGCTGACCGCTATGCGGACGATAGTGGATCAGCTGGAAGATGCGGCGCCTGGCCCGGCTCGTCGGATGCAACTGAAGGACGCCGCCTTTGTGGCTGGGATCAGCGAAGCGCAGATGCGCCGGCGCTGCGAGCAAAACCGCTATGGGAAGCCCGGCGGCTACGGCTACAGGATCGGCGGCCGGTGGCAGGTTGTCATCGCGCCGTTCGTGAACAGTTTGCCCGTGAGTGCGCTGCTACGTGTCAAGGAAGCAATCACGCGCGGATGCGCGATTTAGCAGGCAAAACGCGCGCCGACGCGCGTTCCGACGATTGTCCGCCGACGCCGACGCCGCGATGATCGGCGGCATCCGCAACCAATAGCCGGGGCGCCGAAATGGCTTCGAACTGGAAAAAGCTAGTCGACACCAACGGGCGCGCGCAGTTCGTGAACATCGATCACGTCGCGTACGTGACTGAGGACGTCGGCTGTTCGTGGGTCCACTTCTCCGGTCGCGGCGGTCCGAACTCCATCGGCGCGATCGCTGTTACGGCAAAGCCGTCCGAAATCTTGGACGGCGAAGCCGTGTCCTGACCCCCGGTCGACCATCGAAAACGAGGAATTCGAATGAAAAATTCAGCAGCCGCCGACGTCATCAAGGCCGAACGCGAACGGATCGCGGCGATCAGCGCGCTTCCGGATGCTTTGGGCCGCGAAGGTCTGGCGATGCACATCGCGACCAAGACCGACATGACCGTCGATCAGGCCAAGACCGCGCTTGCCGCGGCGCCGGACGGTATCACCGACATCCAAGCGAGTGGCCTTTGGGATACGGTCTTGGCAAATCGCGGGACGAGCAACGCCGCGACTTCGAACCATGCGCCGGCAGCTACCGGGTGGGACGCCGCTTTGAAGTCCCGCGGCATGCAGATCGGCGGGGGCAAGTGATGCGCAACCCATTCAGGAAGCCGTCCGAAGCCGACAAGCGCGCCGAGGCGGCGCGCGTCACCCTAAAGGCTGCCCGCGCGGAGCTTGCCGCGATCGACGCCGGCAAGGCGGCCGTGCAAAATGACAGCGTCGCGTTCGCTAAGTGGAGCGCCCAGCGCAACGCCGCGGCGGTAGAAGTCGAGCGCCTGACCGGGCTGATCGAGACAATCGAGACAGACGCGGACATTGCGCGCAAGAGCGAAGCCGACGCCGCGGCGCGGCGGCGTATCGTGGAAGCTCGGAAGGACGCTGACGAACTTGCCGACCGTGTCCGCAAAGATGGACCGCGGATCGCGGGGGAACTTTTGACGCTTTTGCGGGATTGCGCAAACCAGTCGCTGGCTGCGAACGCGCTGAATGCGGACCTGCCCGAAGGCGAACCGCCGATCCCGGCGGCGGATATCCTCGCGCGCGATTTCGGCACTCTAGACCGTGAAGACCTTAGTTCGCGAACCGTCGAGTTGTGGGTTTCCGAAACCACAGGCGTCCCCGTCGGCGATCAGGACGCCGTCCAGTCCAGCGACGGGGTTGTCGGTCAATTCCATGTGCCGAACGCGGCTTTTCGCTGGCGTTGTGTGAAGCGGAGCTTTGTGGAGACCGAATTCCATCCACGCACGTTGCTTGACTGGCCCGGCGATCTGTTCAGGCTTGTTCGCCTGCCTCGCTTCGACGACGTTGGCGTCCTGATTGACGGTTCCTCCATGACCATTGAAGCCATGGCAGCCATGGACGTCGCCGCTGCGATCAAGCCGACGAAGCGGCCGGCGCGCCCCGTTCAGATTGAACAGCGTCCGGTCGATCCGACCTGGCCGCCTTCGCCGGCGGCCGCGCCGACCGAAGCCGATAGGCCGGCGTAATTGGTTTCGGCGCGCGTCCCCTGCCTTGCATCGGCCATGGGACGGACGCCGGTAGGCGGCCGCGGGTGCGTCGTTCCACCCGCGGCCCATTTTTCATTTTGAGGGGGTAAGCTGATGGCCAAGATCATCGAAGCAAAAGCCGTCATCACCGCGGAAGACAAGACCGGGAAGGTCTTCGACAGCATCGCGAAGAAGATGGACGGCCTCGCCAAGTCGGGCAAAACGGCGAAGGCCGTCGATCAGGTCGCGAAGGCGCTGGAACGCGCTAAGACGCAGATGGCATCGATCGAGAAGTTCGACGTATCGCGGGGCAGCTTCGCAGCTGCCCGTCAGCGATACCGGGACGCGCAGGTCGCCGTCGAAGCTGCGGCGAAGGCAATAAAGGGCGCCGCGGCTCCCACGCGCGAAATGGAAGTGAGCATGCGCCGCGCGCAGGCGCAGGTTAAGGCGACCGCAAGGGCGTTTGACGTTCAGAAGGAAGCCGTCCTAGCCAATAAGCGCGCGCTGCAAGGTATGGGCGTCGATATCGCGAATGCGGCCGCGCACCATACCCGGCTGCGGAAAGCGGTCGAGCAGACCGGCGCAACGCTCGAAAAGCACGAACGCGCGCAAACTCGCCGGCAGAACCGGCAGGTCGCCGTTTCCGGTGCGGCCGCGGCTGTCGGCGCTTGGGCTGGCCATGGAGTATTCGCGGCCGCGCGCGCTGTCGCCCACACCTACCGGGAGTTTGACAAGGAACGCCGCTTCGCGAAGGCCGTCATGGGCATTTCGGACGAAGAACAGGCGCCGCTTGTGAAGCAAGCAATTCACATGGGCGCGACGACGAAGTTCAACGACATTCAGGTTCTGGAAGCGCAGCGCGAACTTGCGGCCCGCGGCGTGAAGCGCGATCAAATTATGGGAATGATGGGGCCGGCCGCGTCGCTTGGATCGGCGCTCGACCTAAAGCTTCCCGACGCCGTGAAGCAGATGGAAGGCGCGATCTTCGGCTTCAAAAAGTCGATGGGGACGCTGGAAGAAGCGCAGAAGTCCGCGCAGCAAACGGCTGACTATCAGGTTAAGGCGGCGAAGATTTCCGGCATGACGCCGGAAGACATTCAGCAGCTTTACAAGTTCGGCGCGACGCCGGCGCGGATGGGCAAGATCAGCGAAGCGTCGCTTCTCGGCTTCGGCGGCATCTTGAAGAAGGCGAACATTGGCGGCGACGAAGCCGGGGTCGCGTTCCGCGCGCTCATGTCGACGGCGCAGGCGCCGACCGCCGGCGCGAAGACGGCGCTCCTCGCGAACGGGCTGAACTACAAGAATTATCAGCGCGTCCCGTCCAGCCTTGCGGTCGATCCGTTCGCCGAAGACGTCGCCGCGCGGTATGGAGTGAAGCTGAACGGCAAGACGCGCGCCGGGCTTGGTAAAATCTTCGGCGACAAGGACCTGATTGCCGACCCGGCGAAGTTTAACCCGGCCGTGACGGCGCTTCTGCGCGGCGAGTTGCAGGGCAACGACGCGAAGTCGCTGAAGTCGATCGCCGGCGCCGCGGGGCGCTATCGGGACAAGTCGGTCAACGAAGTCGACACGAACGCTTTCATCAAAGACCTGATCCCGAAGCTGGCGAACAATCTGCCGCTTGCGAATGCGCTGTTCGGGTCGAAGCAGGGCGGCCGCATCGCGACCGCGCTGGGCGACGGCGACACGCTGAAGCACATCATCAGCGATATTGAAGGCGGGTCGGAAGGCTACGCCGGCAAGATCGCGGCGGAACGGATGGCCGGGTTCGACGGCGCCGTTTCGCGTTTCGAGGGCGCGGTGAAAAACCTCGAAACGGCCATCGGTCGGTCGTTCGACAAGGATGGTAAGGGCGGTCTTCTGACCGACGTCACTGACTGGCTTGGGAAGCGCATCCAAGATGGCGCGGAACTGCCCCCGGGCGTTCTTGCCGGCGGGGCGATCGCGGCGGGTACAGCTGGTGTCGCCGCGTCTGCGATCGGCGCCTACCAATTTCTCAAAATCCTCACCACCGGCGGCGGTCTAGTGACGTCAGCGGCTGCGCTTGACGCTTCTGCGGCCGCCCTGACGTCGGCGGCAGCTGCGCTTAGCGGCGGCAAGGCCGTTGATGTTGCCGCCGACGCTGCCAAGAGCACGGCGAAGACCGCCGCGGGCGCCAGCATCGGAGCGACGATCTGGGGTCTTGGGGCCCGAGCGTTGCCCTTTATGCCCGGGGTCATGCTCGGCGCCGGCATCGCCGGCGGCCTCTACGCGATGCATCAGTCGGTTGAGGATGCCGGCTATGAGGGGCTGACGAGCGGCGAGCGACTTCGCCGGCAGCGCGGCGGGTCGATGCGCAATCTCTACCGCCGCGCGTGGGATTACCCGATAGTGCCCGACGTGCCCGAAGTATCGCCAACCATGACGTACGGAACGGGCGTCGGCGGCGGCGCCGGCGGACAGGTCAGCGTCGGCGTTCAGGGCGAAGTTCACGGCGAAGTCGAAAACAAACTGACGGTCGAAGCGGGATCGTCGCTTCTGGACGTCGTGAAGCAAGCGCAGCAAGCGATCAAGATCGCCGGCAATCTGAACGGCAACGGACCCGGGTCGCTTGGTCATTCGTCTCCGGACGCGGCCGCGCCGCCGCCGTCGACCGGGAAGCCGCTGGGACCGCAGTTTTGAGGAACGACAATGGCGCGTGACTGTCCGCAAGCTGACCGGGCTGACGATCCGGCGATCGCTGAGGCGGCCAGCATCATCGCGGCCACGCTGAGGCAATACCCATCTCTCTTGCCCGTTGTGGAAGCCGCCTGCACAGCGGTTGCGGCGATCCTGAAAAACCCAAAGCTTGGCGATGACGTCGCTATCGCCTTGATCAGCACCCGCCGCGCAACTTTGATCCCGATCGGCGAGTGCATTGCGAAGATCGCTGCCGAAATTCAGGTGCTCAACGGTGAACATGAACGCGGTCGAGCGAACTGAACGGATCAAAGCGCTCGTAAAGCTCGCGGTTGCCATTCTTCGGCGCAACGACGTCGGCGGCTATCTCAATCTTCCCGAGGGTGGGCGCGTTCGCTCCTATGAACTTCGTTTCAACGAGATGGCCCTGTCGTTGCGCCGTCGTGTCGACGGCGACGCGCAGGAAGCAACGTTGATCGTGAAATTTGATGGCGACAAGGTTTTGGGTGCGTCGTGGACGGTCGATGGCTTTACGAAGCGATCGTTTAAGCCGGGCGGATGGGAGGAGGTTCTGCGTCGTTACAGCCGGCTGCCTGTGCTGCGTGGCATTCAGCGCGCGCGAGTGGATGATCGGCCGCGTTGAGGGGCAGGGTCAGCGCTTACCCCCTGTTCCTTCGGATAGCGCTTCCACTGCACGTAATCGTAGTTGCCGGACCACCGATAAGCGATGCCGTCGCATTGCTCGCATCTGAAGTACTTAGTCGCCGGCCGCAGTATCTGGACCGCTTCATAAACGGCCTTACAGCCCTCACAAACGAACATGACGCTGACGCTGCTTTCTGCGCCGAGCATCCTCTTGCAGCTGGTGTCTGTCATCGGGGTCGCCCTATTGGGCGGGGCCACGGTCTCTACCGGAGAACGGCAGCCCCTGACCGGGCGGTACGCATGAACAAAGCCAATCCGCACGGCTGCACGATGATCGGACTTAGACGGAGGGGCAGCAACGCAATTCAGTTCTTAACCTTGCTGCTTGAGGTTAACGGGGGCGAGCTGATCCAGCCGCAATTTCCTCTCGCACAAGCGGACGCCGTAGATATCGAGGCGTAGGCGGAGCGGCGCCCGGCGACGAATACGACGCGCCGGGTTCTTGACTGGCGATTAACCAATCTCATCCATCCTGCACGACCAGCCAGACCGGAGACGTGGAAGTGTCCTTCCAACTGACCGTCTTGAAAGTGCTGGCCGGCCAGTCCGCCGGACGGGCCTCCGTTGCCGACCTACGGCACGCCGTTGCGATCTTGATGAACAGTGGCAAAGACTGGACCGATCGCATGAAGCGGTTGGCAGAACATGCGCCCGATCTGAACATCTTTTCGGCGAAGCTCGTGCATCGCGATAGTGCGGGCTGGGAAATCACGGAGGAGGGGCGGCTATTCCTGGCCGCGCTTGAAACAGCGGTCGCCGTTCGAAGGTCGCCGCTTCGGTCAGTGGACGATCCGCCAACGACTGAGCCCGCCGCGCAGGGGGCGACGGACGCGGCGAGATTGTCTGATCCTCCCCGAACCCATCGCCAAAGGACGCGGCGGCGTCGCGGAAAGCGCAGATCAAATCGACGAACGGCGTGAAGCCGCGTCGAAGCTCCGGCTGCTTTTGGCACTCGCAGCGCCACAGATCGTTAGTAGAAACGCAATCTTTCTCGCGCAGCATCCATCAGATTTGCGTTAGTTATTGATGAGCCCGTAAATGATTGGCTTTCACGACAGACGAAAGTCTGTCCGCAATCCATCGTTGGACAACGCGTTGATCAGGGTTGGTGACCTGTCACTGTCCTGTATCGTTGGCAACATCACAGAGAATGGCGCGGCGCTGAAAGCAGATGATCCGCCGTCACACCTTCCTGACCAATTCACGCTGATCGTTCCGCCCAGCAAGACTTACTCGTGCAACGTCGTTTGGCGAAAGGGCGCATGGGTTGGCGTCGCGTTCGTTATCGAGTGACGCGAGCATTGACTATCAAGACATGGTGAACTGCGGAGAAGCCCGATAACGATGTAATCTAAGTCACACATAGCCCGGCCGCTTTAGTGGCAGTATCCCGCATTGATTTCGGCGGGACGCGATGGACGACGAATTTTGCAAAGAGAGAGCACGTACCCTGCGGGCCATTGCGGAACAAGCTGAACCGTTCATCAGGAAGCGGCTCTTGCGATTGGCCGCGAACTACGAACGACGTGTCGATGAACCGGAGAGCATCAATCGAGATGATCTTACTGACCTGCCGGCGCTGAAATCGCCGGTCAGGCCATCGTGAAATCTTTGTCGATCAATCGCGTGACACAACCGCAATGCCAGTCTTGAGCGCGCGCTCGAAAACCGACTTCAGGCTTTTATCAGCAAAGATCGCTTCGCCGGGCCGGAAGTCGCTGACTGCACGCCATTCGAAGCCGGCGTTCGGCTCGGGCAGCTTCGCAGGATCTAGCGCGTACGCAATTCGTCCGGGACCTTCGCCGTAAGCGCCTTGTTCAATAAATTTCTGAAGCCGGTTCATCAATCCCCCAATCACAGTGGCCGGCAGGTTGCCATGCGGGGAAGAGGACGGCAACGCAGGGCACCGCGGTAGCGCCGATGTTGCTGGCCTATCGCTTGTCCGCACCTCAAGTCCGCCGGCGACTGTCACTTTTCCCATGCCCCGGCCATGATCCCAACTTCTCAGCGCTCCGATCATGTGCCGCCCCCAACTTCGCCGGCGAATGCGGCGCGGAAACCTGTTCAGCTCCCATTACCCGGTATTCCCGGTCAAAGAACGCTTTGACGGCTGGCGTATACCGGCCGCCCATCAGCGCGTCGTTTCTTGGAAAGCCGCGCTCCTCCAACAGTTGGACGACTTGCTTCCAATGCCGCAGCTGACCCGGCCCTAAGACAGCCATCGCCAAATCTTCCTCGCCGGCGAAAAGCGGCAGTTCGTGTAAGGGGCGCAAACGCTTCGTCATGAGCCGATCCGACCGACGATCATGTCGCCGATCGTGCGCCGCGGCGGCTCTGCGCGGTTCGGGTCCAACTGATCAAGCCAAGCGTCCAGCCGAGCGCGAAGGTACCGATTACCGCGCGCGGACTGTGTGAACTCGATTGGCTTGACCGGGCAGATTGCTTTGAACGTGGCGGTCGACAGCCCGCAATATGCGGCCGCCTGATCTTGCCGCAGGGCCGCGGGCCAGTAGGGCGCCTGTCCCTGCCGGCCAAGCATGGAGGCGATAGCCGACACGCCGCGCGCAATGTCCTGTAGCAGCTGGATCATCAGCTGATCCCCGCGGCGCGCTCGATTGCTTCGCACTTCAGGGCCGCCCAGACGCGCCACCATCGCGCCGGGAAATGCTCCCCGACTTCCGGCCCGTAGCGGCGCCAGCGCTTCCGCAGGCGACCCCAGACGCGCCTACGGGCCTTCGGGATCGTGGGCCAACGCTTCCCGCACCGGCGCAGGGCGCCCAGCGTGAGCTTGCTGTGCGCTCCAGCGCGCTCGGCGCGGTTGGCGTTCGTCATCGTTGGGCGAAGGCGATGATTTCCTTCAGGAAGCGCACAAGGTCCCTTGGTCGGTAGTAGAACAGATCAGCTGGATCATCGCCCCGTGCAAGCAGCAACTGAGCCTTCGTTGCAATATCGGAGGCGGACGCGAACGGAGTGGCGAAAACAGCATCGGCGATCGTCTCCGCAGCGTCATATGCGGCGTCGCAGGCAACTTCAGCCGCTTTGATATCGTTGTTGGTGGCCCGCTCCGCTAGAGCGTAGACGCGGCGCTTTTCCGCGTCGGCGGTTTGATAGCCCTTGAAGAGTTGAGGTATGGTGATTGCAGCTTGCTGCATGATCTATCCTATCGTGTTGCAGGTCAGGACCGCCGGCAGGTGCAAACTGTCGGCGGTCCGCTCTCGCCTAGCAGAGAACCAGACCGGGTCGGTAGCGGGAAGATTGGGCATTAAGCGGGGGACGACGCGGGAATTCTCCCGGTCATCGTTACCTCGATAGAAGCCACGGCGGCGGCGGAGGGGGTGCTCCTTCCGTCCAGTGACGCGGTTCTTCGCGTCGCGGGCGTAACGGCGTAACATGGACAGGCGGCGGCTTCGGTCGCCACCTGTCCAGTGCACTGAAAGTAAACTCAACAATGGTGATCGAGAAGCGTACGCTGCCTGACCGAACGCTTTGTCTCACATTCGATGAGGCCCAGCAGGCTACCTCAGCTGATTTCGCGACCCCATAGCTTAATTTTGAGACTGCGATGGATGGCCGGAAAAACGTCGGCCCTTTGGATATCACCATGACCGGAAATGACTTATCGGGGTCTCCCGAATTCGAGCGCAACGTCAAAGAACAATACGAAACCTTGGGGCGCTTCGTCGAAGCGTTCGAATTGATGGTTCACGAGGTCCGTGAACTCATCATTACGGTTTGTAGCGACTGCGGTCGCTTTCCCAATGATACGCAATTCGAAACGATCGTCCATCATCAAGCCCTGACGGCAAAGCCGTTGATGGACATCCTTAGGGCCGTTGTCGCTGACGTTCTACAAACCGTGACGCACTGCCGCTCATCGAACATGCCGCTAGACAATGATCATCCCCTTTGGACGCACACGATCTCGGAAGCCGAAGGGGAGAGGCTTCTAGACGTGCTGGGCTTTGTTGCAAGCAAGTACGAGAAGCTGGTGAACCGTAGAAACGACCTCTTGCACGGAACGTGGTTCGTTGGATACGGAGAGAGTGACAATCCCGAAGGCGCGGAGTTTTACATCCGACGATTTCGAACCACGGCGAAGGGGCTCACGCCGGCCTCTGGCCTACCAAAGACCGCTAGCGAGCTGCGTGATTTTACGAAGAGGTGCACAGCCGTCCGCGACTGGATTTCCAAAATTGATGCCATCGTGCACAGAACTGAGAAGGTCGGTGATGCCTTCGAATTTACTGAAAAGATGTGGTGGCTGATTGCAACGTCGGGGGCCAAAGTTACGCTGTTGTAAGATTGCTTCGCTTCCTCGCATCGCATCTAACGAAGTGTTGCGGCTCCTTCAACCTTCTGAAATTCGTACGCGTGAACCTTGCCGTCACTCTCCGCCTGCATTATCACCCAAAGTTGCTGATCAGGGTCAATAAGCTGAATTTGGTGGTGGTTGAGCAGGACGGTGACCTTCTTGATCCAAGCTTCGAGTTCGGACAGCTTTGGCAAACTGCGTCCCTTCATGAACTGCTCAAGATTGCCGCGGTGCAAGAAGTTGCCGCACTCCCCGTAGAGGCGCTGTAGGTCTTTCTTCGTCAGGTGAGGATCGTGAACGGGGGCGACCTCAATGACTTTTCCAGCATCATTGCGCACCTGACGGCCCGGGACCGGATAGAACCCGGGATGCAAGCCTTCGAGAGCTTTCATGATTTGGTCAGCGTTGTAGGCCTTCGTTAGTCGCTTTGCCTTGGTTTCTGGCACATCCCCGTGGGCAGTCAGACAGGCGAGAGCAATCAGCTCGCAAATCATCCTTAATTGTAAATAGGCGAGTTCAACGCTGACAATCATCGGCACAACGATATCGCCTCGTATGATTGCGTACACAACGTCGGCGCGCCGTTTGATCTCCTCCATTAGATCGCAGTAAAGCCCGAAGAAGCGGCGAGCGCGTACCGTTCTTTGTGGAGACGTTTCCTGCGTCATGCTGACATCCGATCTTCCTTATCCGGCCCACGAATAACGATCATCAACGCGTCGTCTGGCAGCGGCCGCTGCAACGCCTTCGCCTCATCCCACGGCGCGCGCATCCAAACGTCGCGTTCTTCGTCGGTCGTGAGGATGACCGGCATAGCCTTGGGATGGATCGGCGTGACGACGGCGTTCGGCGCCGTCGTCAAGAAGCCGTAGACGCTATGTGGCCCCGGGATCGGCTTGGACTTTGTCCCGCGGTCGCCCTTGAAGACGGTCCAGATGCCGGCGAACGCCGTTAGCGGCCGGTCGTCGTTTAACGCGAACCAAACGACGTCCTTCTTCTTCGTCGCCGGGTTCGGCTCGGGAGCGTATTCGGCGAAGCTGTTAAACGGCACAAGGCAGCGGTTTTCCGGCTTCAGCCAGCCGCGCCAATGCGGAGACGTCGTGTTGCGGATGTTCGTCACCGGCGGTCCGCCTGTCCGCGGCGGTGCCGGCATGCCCCAGCGCATTAGCGCGAGTTCGGTCCCGGCGTCGGTGTTGCGAACGACGGGGGCGGGATAGTCTGGGAAGACGCCGGGCATGGGGGCGAGGTTGCCGACGTAGCGATTGACTACGCGGAAGAGGGCGGCGATCGCGGCTTGGTTGGTGGTGATGCTGTAGAGATTGCACATGGCCAGGTTTCGGTCGCGAATGTCCGCGAAGGCTATCACGGTTAGGTTGGTCCGCGGCATTGCCCGAAAGGTGGGCTTCCCGGCCAGCAACAGAGTTTGTAGGAGACGGAAGGCGGTCGGTGGGGGCGAAATGACAGTGAAAGCGGGCGGCACGCTGAATGCGCGAGGTTATCTGTTGGGCGGCTTGTGCTTGGGGCTACTGGTCGGCGCCGCGATACCGCCAACGAATGCGGCCGACGATCCGGCCGAACGGGATGTTACACCTGTTCGCGGATGCGATGCACTACCTCCAAGCGTGTCGTTCCCGGCGATGAATTGGTCTGAGACTGCGGCGCAATGCCGAGAAATGTCTCGCGTGCTGGAGGGCATACGCAACAAAGACATCACGATGTTCGAGAAGGCGGCCTACGTCCTACGCAAGGCAGGTTACGAGGGTGACTACCCTCGTATCACGACGGAGTTGGTCGAGATCGTCAGATTGCGCGGGCTGTACGACAAGCCCGACCGCTGGTTCGACACCAATGAGATCGTCGTCAAGTCCTGGAATGCATTCAACGGGGCGGTCGGACCACGACAAATCATTGCGTTCTTGCGTTCCGCCGGACCGCAAGTAGCCCACAGTCTTTCCGACGACGGTTTGATGCACATGATAATCTTGATGAAAATGCAATACCAACGGGGCGAGTAGTGCGACGCGTTCTTGTCACAGATAAAATTTGACCTTGCAGGGTGTATGGATCGCGACCGTCTCTTGCCGGTGAGCCGCTGGTTTGACGATCTCGAAATCCGCCGGCAGTTCATCTACACGGAAGCCGGGGTTGCTCATAAAGGGATAGTCCTCCTCTGAAGCCTTGGCTTTACCATGTGCGCCGCATTTCGGACACCGTAGCTGAAGCTCGAAACGATCACGCGCCGCCATTCTCTCACCTCTCCCCTGACCACCACGTAGACCGTGGATCGTTAGCCGAAATCTTGGTCGCTCGCAGCGCGATCAGGTGACTGCGCTTGAAAGGGTAGCCGCGCTGTTCCGAACACAGCTTGCATCGCATGTATCGTTCCAATTCGTGGATCGGCGTTGTCTTTGGCCGCCGAACGATGTCCAGCGCGACCGTTTGATGAGTGTCGCAGCCAAGGCACTTCACCTCAAGATAGCGGTAACCGGCATTGATCGCGTCGCCTAGGGCAGGGGACGGCTGTGCCGGCCCTTGGAACGCGAGCATGCGGGCGGTCCACGCTTCGCACGCCAACCGATCCGCTGCCGTGCGCGCTTCCGCCGCGCGTTCGGCCTTGGCCCTGACTGCGCCCCCGTAGATGCTTTCTCGCGATTTGCTGCCCATGGCGTTGCCAAATTGTGCCGTCGAATAAGGAGGCCAGCAACCGCTACAGCTTGCGCAAGGCGCGCCTAAACATACCACCGGGCCGTCAAGGCGGAGGCAGGCAAGCGGTCCGCCGCCCGACAGAAACCGCGGCACCCAAGGCCACTCCAGCGGGCGGTACGAGTGTGCCATGATCCGTTTTAGGCAGCTTCTTTCATAAGAACGTGTTCGCCAATCTGGTCTACAGTGTTCAACGGTCGCAACCGAATTTCCTCTTGGTCGGCTTGCTGTTCCAACGCGAAAAGAGCCTCCTGAATTCTGTCGGACTGTCGTTCCGTAAACTGCGGATCGTTCTTGGCGGGATGCTGGACAATCATTTCGTGTTCGCGATTAGAGAGGCTTCCCTTTTCGTGATCCCGGTCCACCTTCAAATCCCACAGACGGCGCTTCAACCGGTCGACGGAGCCGGCATGCTGGGTCGCCGATAAGGTCCCAAAGTTCGCAACAATTTTCGATCCGGCAAAATCGATTTGAACTGCCGATGCGTTGCTGCGGCGCCTGACGTGCTGTTCCCGGATTTCTTCGCTGAAGAACTTATCTAGCCCGGGCCGCTTGAACTTCACATAATCGAAGATCAATGCAGGAAGTCGATCCCTCTGCCTCGCGGCTTCTGAAAGTTCAATGGTCGAAATGGTGCTCGCGACAAGCCCTTCCGAAGTTACTGGGGAATAGATCGACGACAGCGAAGACATCCAAGATGATGCAATGCTTTGTAGAGATACGCCTTCGGCCTCGCTCAGTTGACCAACCGCAACGCCCGAGAAAATCGGATGGTAGTCCGAGATGGCAGCTACGGCTCGGACCGATAAATCTGTCTCCAATGCGTTAAGGCCCGCTTGAGCCGCCAGCACTGCCGACGTAGCCTCGCTGGAAAAGAGGCATGTCAGTCGTTCAAAGTGGTTCGCCCGCTCTAAATGAAATCCAACATCGTTGACCGCTGCGACGCCGATGACGATCTGTTCCGGCGACCCGAGGATAGGGCGCAGCAATAGCGGCGCCCAATTTGCTCGCACAAAGCCGGCGTTGCTTGGGAAGTCGCTTTCGGTCAGCGCGAGCATCTTTAGACTACCCTTCCTTGATTGAGGGCATCCGCGGCAATTCGAGGGACAAAAACAATACGATCAGACAAAAAGGTGACCAAGCGGTTGAAATCGTCTTCGCCAAGCAACGCTGGCACGCGATTTTCTAAACCTAAAGCTCGCACGTCTAGTTCGCCAAGCTTAGTCGTCAAAGCAGCGGCTGTGGATGCAAATCGCTTCTGTTCTGTATCATTCAAGAGCGGCGTGAGCCATTCCTTTAGGCGATGCCGATACAGTTTGCCCGGGTCTAGCTCGGTGGGAACCCAAGAGCCTCCAGTGAATGACCTGCCATGATCGATCAGCCAAGGCTGTTGGTTCGAGCCGACAAGGACGTTCCCAATGTGACGATCGATGTTTGCCGACCAACCGTCGAACCCGTAGAACTCTCCGAGCCAGCCGCAATCGATTAGACATTTCGCAACCACCCTCATGGCGGTCATTTGGGCCTGCCCACTTTGAGCAACAACGATCTGCGAAATTGAAGGTGACTGGACGTCTGCGCTAGCGAATAAGATAGAAGACTTTCCGAGCTTCGAAGCGTGCTTGGTTGCAAGGTCGGCAGGCGAAGCGAGGGCGATGAAGGGAGGCGGAACGGGCAACGAAATCGCAATTGCGAGGGTGGCGGCCAGCACTTCGTTCGCAACCTCGCGGACCGGAATGTCCTTCACGATTGCGGTACGCACGTCGTTTGGACCAACAAGAATTTGGCCGCGATAGGTATCGCTTAGATTGGCGATGCCCTGATCTTTAAATGACCTGGCACCAGCCAATAGTCTGGCAAATCCAACTGTGGGCACTCGGATACTCCATCGAAAATGGGTGCCTATTCTGTGTCTGAGGTGGCCAAGTCTTCTGGCTTTTCAGAACGTTTCTGATTGAGCTGAAATAGTTTCGCTAACGCATCTTCTTCGGAAATATCGTCGGGCCAGCCGTACGCGGCAGCGACGGCCGCGTCCAGCTCCGCGTGAGCGTTCGCAAGCCATGTCGGGCGCTCATTGTATAAGTTGGTGAGAGTGCGTTTCCTTAGAATAGCCGTCGCAGCCTCGTCCTTGGGTACGATGCGGTCCGGAAAGCCTGCGACGACCTCCGGCAGTCTTGCAATGACATCTGTTGGGTTGAGCCATTGCTCGCGAAGAGTATCCAACCGGCGCGCTGCTTGGGCAATATTCATCGCCCGCGGATCGTTCGCATAGTCAGACGCCGAAACATTTGGAGCCAATCCGATAGGAAACGGGAACGTCTCAAACGTTGAGCTTGGGGTGTATCGAGGATCGTTCCCGACCCCCAGCCATGTGCAGAGCCGAAGTGACCATTGTTCGTGAAAACGGCTATGCAGGATACCGAACGTAGTGTCATCGTCGCGCGCGATGACGACGAGTTGGCAGTCGGGGACAATCTGCCGATCACACCATCTAAACAGTCTGTGTTTCGCAACACGCGGCGTCACAATAAACCGGGAGCAAGCTTTGAGTGCCTTACGCATTCCCGGTCGAGGCTCTCCGTGACGCCACCAATACCTACGGTGCCCATCGCGCCGAACCTTGTCTCGCATGGGCTTTACGTGCGTGAAAACATGCGCGAACGGAGCCTCGTAAAGTGCGGCATTGGCTTCTGACCCGTCCGGCCCAAAATCGATGATCCACCTATCCGAAGGGCGCCTAGCTATGTCTAAGCCATTCGCCCAAGGCTTAACAACGTCGGCGTTCGGCCGGCCGTTTGGGTTTAAGGGCATTTTCAGCCATGTCCGAGCCAAATCGCCAGGAACATCAAAGTCGCCGCTCTTCTGAGTGCCAATATATGAAACGTTCTTGTTTTCGGTAACTGCTAAGACATGGCCGAGATCGACAGCACCGGCAGTTAGATCAGCGTGCACCTCTTGAACAGCGCGCCCGTCGAGGTTAATCGCGCCGATCGGCGGCTTCCGTGCAAATGAAACGAGTGAAACTCGTACGGCCGCGCCGTCCACGATCCAAGGCTCGTCTGACCATGCATCAAAGATCGAAAGATCGCGAACAATGTGGTCGAGGACAAAGCGGTTGGCACCGCCTCGGATGGAGTTCGTCGCGACCAAGCCGGCCCTCAATGTGCCCTCGTTCGCCACCGCTTGTTGCGCTTTCGCGTACCAGAAGCAAACTAGATCAGCGCCGCCCGGCACTCGCCCGGCGTAAGCGGCGCGAAGTGCATCTGTATATTTGGAGCCAAGTCGGTCTCGCATAAACTTGTCGCCCAGAAACGGAGGATTTCCGACAATCACGTCCGCGCTAGGCCAATTCGCTTCATTCCCCTCGTCAGTCAGAACTGCATCACGACATTCAATGTTTTCGAGCGGCTTCAAGATAGGCTTGTCCGATACACCAAATCCGTTGCGCCGCATCCACTGAATTTCGCCTATCCATACGGAGACGCGGGCAAGTTCTGCGGCATAGTGATTAATCTCGATCCCTTTGACGGACGCAGGCCCCACTTGCGAGAACTCGCGCTGCAAGCCCATGGCTTCTGCTTCAATGCTGACACGGTGCTCGATGTCTTTCAGGGCTAGCAGGGCGAGATAGAGGAAATTACCGGACCCACAGGCTGGGTCGAGCACAGTGAACGCGCGGAGCTTATTCAGGAAGGAACGGTAATCGGCGACTGCTTGGTCGTAGGCTTTCGTGCGCGCGCCTGCCGATTTTGCGGAACGGGATTTCTCTATCGATTTTGCGATATCCTCCTTCGCGGCTTCCCACTCTGCCAGCAAGGGACGAACAATCACAGGATCGACGATCATCATGATCTTCTCTCGATCTGTGTAATGGGCACCCAACTGGGATCGTTTGTCTGGGTCAAGACCGCGTTCGAATAGCGTGCCAAGAATTGAAGGGTCGACTTCGGCCCAATCCAGCCGGGCAGCCTTCAATGTGATCGCAATGTCGTCAGTGTTCAGGGGTAGGGCGCTATCGTCATTGAAGAGACCACCGTTGAACCAAGCAACTTGTTCGAAACCAACGCGGCCACCGGACCGCATTGCTTTGAACAGATCGGTCGCCAGTGCCTGAAAATCGCCCGGACTGGTCGCCGCGTGTTCCAGCATCCGCTTGAACATCTTGTTCGGCAGCAGGTCGACGTCTTCGGCGAACATGCAGAAGACCAGCCGGTTGATGAAGTGGGCGACCGTTTCGGCCTCGTGTCCGCGATCACGCAGCCGTTGCGCCAGCTTGGCAAACTCAGCGGCCGCTTCTTCGGTCAGCGCCTGCCGGGTCTTCCCCGGCTTGAGTTGATCCGGGTCTGTGAATACCCATTTCAGCTTCTGCCGAACATTGGGGTCCCGCAGGTCTTCAAGGCTGAAGTCGTGCACCTGTGAAATGCTGTTGGTCCAATTCGTGTGGATGCGAAACCGATCAAGATCGCAGACCACCAACAGCGGCGGATTTTCCAACGCTAACGCGTACTGTTGAAGCTGGGCGAAGGCCGCGTTGAGGTCCTTCCGCTTGCCCTTGTATTCCCAGCCAAAGTGATCCCGCTTCCAGACGTCCGCCCAGCCTTCACCACCAGTGGTCTTAGTCGCCCCCCGTTCGAAGGCATACCAGTCACCGGTCGGGTCGGCGTCCGTCGGCGCCAGTTCGTCCAGCATGTGGCATAGGTCGATGAAGTGGGACTGCGCCGCCGAACGTTCTTTCAGCTCGGCAGCCTTCCATTTCTTGATAAATTGGTCAGGGGTCACTTGCGGGGCGGCTCACGGTTCGACCGGGAAAATAACCGGCCCTACGACGATTACTAGTGTCGCGCTCGCCTCACAACCTCAGACATGTGGAATATTGACCGACGCCGGTCGCCGCGTCGCGACCGAATGGTGCTGGCGGCATCACGGACGGTCGACGGGTTCGTTCGACGAACCCTGAAACCGGGCACGTGGGAAGACCTGTTACGTCGCGTCCCGGCTCTGGCCGGACCTGCCCCGCGCGGCTTCGGCTTATTCGATAACGATTTCGGGAAGCCGC
Source organism: Bradyrhizobium sp. USDA 4341 (assembly GCF_054063755.1). NCBI lineage: Bacteria > Pseudomonadati > Pseudomonadota > Alphaproteobacteria > Hyphomicrobiales > Nitrobacteraceae > Bradyrhizobium > Bradyrhizobium sp. USDA 4341. Next base: position 5,504,666 of record NZ_JBSSGO010000002.1, read on the forward strand.
GGCGTTGGCAGATCGAGGCAACCATCCAGATTGATTGATCTGGGGTCGTCTTCCGTCTGTCCGACGTATAGGATCAAGCCTTCCCGTCGCATGTAGACTTGGAGCGGAGCATCCAGCCGCGATCCCCATTGCCTGATCGTGGCGACGTTTAGCGGCGTCACGAACTGGCGGCACGCATTGATTTCTGCGATGGCATGTTCGGCGATGCGCATCGCTCGGGTGAAGCGACGTGCAACACGATCACGGTCGTCGTCGTCCGCCTTCTCGATGTCGTCGGGCAAGTCCAGATTTTCCAGAAGGCGCTGAGCATTTTCCACCTTCTGCGCCATTGACGTTCGGGCCGGGTCCAGCAGCTGAGTGCCCGTGACGGTCGAATAACGCGTGTAAAACTGTTTCCCGTCGGCTCCCCCCGACACGACCATCAGCGCGCCGTCGCGCATGTAGCGCCACAAGTCGATCTGAAGGGTTCTCTTCAACTTTGGTCCGAGAATATCCTGCAAGTCGTCCAGATGCTTTGCGATGGGCTTTGCCCGTTCAAGGGCGGATGAAGCCTCTTTCGCCTTCCATAGGTTGCCGATCAGGTACCTGATGGTGCCTTCGCGTCGAATGCGATCCTGAAGTTCATCGTATGCGATTTGGTGACCATCAGGGTTGATGCGCCGGAAGCAATGCTGGCCCATCAGTCGGACAAGGTGGGTTTCCGGAAACCAAGCGATCAGCCCCGTGTTGAACTTCGCCGTTACAGGCGTGCAGCACGGGCACGGCGCCTCTTGACCTTTCGGCAATTGGAAGTCGGCGACGTAGTGGACCGCCGCACCTTGCCCCGGCATCGTGTGGGTATGACCGCGCCACGTATAGGTGGGATTGCCCGATTTGACCCAGTCGCGCACTTCCTCCACGACCGACTTGTCGGGAAAGGTCGGAAAGTCAGGCTTTGGCCGCAGGGCGCCTTCAGGGATTTCGATGCGATCTAGGGGCATGGCACTTTCACTTGGAAGGACAGCCGATCCCGGCCGGCATGTGATTTTTGCAAGCCCAATCGTGATAGGCGACCCATCCTTGGGCGCCGCATCCGATCCCGCCGACGATCGTGAACAGAGCGACGGCGATGCCGATGGCGGATTGCATCCACGTCAGATCGACCCGTCGGCCGATGATTTCGACTGGCTTCCCGTCCCAGTACAGGCGCCCTTCGTTATCGACACCGAGACCGCCCGTCTCACCCATCGCGATCGGTCGCACGTAGCGAGGCCACTGGCTCTTATCGATCGTTTGAATAGGAATACGCTTCAGTTCGTCTTCGCGCTCGGCGTTCAATCGTCGAGTTCTTTCTTGTTCCGTTTCCACCTGCTCACCTTGGGTCTTTTCGCTCACCGGACGTCCGCCGGTTCCGGGCATTCGACAATATCCGCGCCGTCGACGCCGGGCATGCTCCCGCTTCCGTTTTCCCCGTCAAACTCCGCCAGCGTGCGCGGGGTGTTGGTAATCCTGTTGGTAACACGACTTGTCGTTGCAAAAATTAGCTCGAAATATCAGCTTGTTATGGTCAATCTTAGGCGCCCTCTTGCGGCACCACCCCTCAGCGACATCCCCCTCGATGCGCAGGTGAGTCTTGCTCGCCTTGATCCTCGCACGGCACAATCTGCATATGATCGCAATCGCGAGCGGTCCGCCGGTTGGCGACAGTGGCGGCCCCGCGGTGCGTCATGACATGGCACAACCCCGGCGCGAGATGCGGAAACACGAAGAAAACGCCGAATGCACCGCCCGCGCCGAGACCAACGCGGTATTCAGATGGGTGACGATGAACGTGGCGAGATAAACGCCCGAGCCGATCTGCAACACCCGGAACACATCCGGCGGTAGCGAACTCCAGCGCAACACCAACCGCACCCGATGCGCAAGCCGACTAAATGATTGGTGAGATGAGACGCGACATGGAGCAGAATAAACGCTGCGGAATCGGTGTTCGTTGATTGTGCGTTTTCGCGCGGAAGTTTAATACCTGAACTACGATTGCTGGGGAATGACGTTGGTGCAGAAGGATCGTGATAGCGAATTTCAACTACAGCTTGCCTTCCTGAGGGAGTTCCAACGCGCCCACAATCGCCCGCTGCGCGTCCTGCATATCGGCAATATCGCGAACAACGCCTACAACAATGCTTTGATTCAGCGGCGCTTTGGAATCGAAGCAGATGTCATTTGCTATAACTACTATCACGTCATGGGTTGCCCGGAATGGGAGGCCGCAAGCTTCGACGGCAACGTCGACAACATGTTCCCGGATTGGTGGGCCACCGAGTTGGGCGGTTGGCGGCGACCGGATTGGTTTGCGCAAGGTCCCGTTCTCGATTGCCTCTCGTACCTTCGTGCGAAGAACGCCGGTGACGGCGAAGCCGCCGCATTTTTCTGGACGCTGCTGCAGGCAAGATATTGGGAGATGCTTGATGGCATCGCTGCCGCAGAGAGCCGGGTCCGTCCACCGATGCCGGAGCATCTGGCAGCTACAATTTCAATTGCGCGCGAGTTTCAGGACTTCCAGTCAAGCAAGGCAATCCCGCAGCCGCTCGATCAACCGACCATCGTCCTGCCGGGGGCGACCATAGGGCCTGAGTCTGCACTCTCCCCGATTTCGTCGGCCTCATCAGAGTTGGCCTCGCCAGATCCGCAGCCTGGGCAAAGCCGATCTCTCGCCAACGAATATCCAAATCCCGAAGGACCAGGCCGCCTCGTATCAACCTATCGCTCCTTGCTGGCGAAGTACGTCTTTGTTCACTTGCGGCGTGAGGCGGAAACCGGCGTTGTCGTCGGGGCGAGTCTGGCGGTCGCGATTTGGCGAAGTCAGAGACGCAGCCGCGGCTTGCCGCGCTTTGGTTTCGAGTTTTCTGCTGATGTCTTCACGATGCCGAATCCTGACGCCGCGCCGTCGGCTGCAAGCGAAGGCAATCAATATCGGACGTTCCGCGGCTCGCGGTCATCAAGTCCCAAAGGGCCAAGCCGTCTCGTATCAATCTATCGTTCCCTGCTAACGAAGTACGTATTTGCTCATTTGCGGCGTGAGGCGGAAACCGGCGTTGCCGCCGGGCCGAGTTTGGCGGTCGCAATCTGGCGAAGCCAGAGACGCAGCCGCGGCCTGCCGCGCTTTGGCTTCGAGTTTCCTGCCAATGCCTTCACGACACCGAATCCTGACATCGCGACGTCGGCTGCTAGCGAAAGCAATGAAGATGGGACGTCTCGCGATTCGCGCTCACCAACTCCCAAAGGACCTAGCCGCCTTACATCGATCTATCGCTCCCTGCTGACGAAATATGTATTTGCTCATTTGCGGCGTGAGGCGGAAACCGGCGTTGTCGCCAGGCCAAGTTTCGCGGTCGCAACTTGGCGAAGTCAGAGGCGCAGCCGCGGCTTGCCGCGTTTTGGCTTCGAGTTTCCTGCTGATGCCTTCACGATCTCGGATCCCGACACCGCGACGCCGGTTGCAAGCGAAAGCGATGTTTTCACGATCCCAAATCTTGACACCGTGACGCCGGCCGCAAGCAACGGCGCGGCTGCTGACGTCGGTTCGTCAGGCATTGCCGTGGTGACCCAAGCGGACATCGTCGACCGCCCGGAGTTTCGCTACTTCGAAAAGTACGGCAAGGGCGAGGATCGAAACGCTTCGCAACGTGCGGCACGTCTTGGTGACCTGCTACGACAGTTCACGGACTATCCGGCAGAAGCCCTGGTCTTGGTCGAGGCCTTCGCATCGACCATTGCCAATGAATTCGCTGACGTATTGGAGCACTATGACATCATTCAGGGTTATTCGATCGACGGGTTCATTCCGTTCATCAACGGACTCAAGAACTACACGTGTTACGAGCATGGCACGTTGCGCGAAATGCCTTTTGAGAAAACCTATAATGGCATTCTTTGTTCGGCGTCGTACAAGAATGCGGCTTTCTCCTTCGTGACCAACTCGGACGTGCTGCCGTCTGTGGCACGGCTGAAGTTGAAGAGAGAGCGGACCGTTTATCTTCCGCATGCCTTCGACGATGAAAAGATTTCAAGCTTTCGAGCAGGCATCAAGCTTCCGAAGCGGGACCCCAAGGTCACCACATTCTTCAGCCCGACGCGCCATCATTGGCACGCTGCTCCGATTTCGATGCAGAAGGGCAATGATCTTTTCTTGAGGGCGGCAGCGCAGGTTGCGCAAGCGGATCGCGATTTTCGCATCATCCTGGTCGAGTGGGGTGTTGACGTTTACCGAAGCAAGGAACTCATTCAGGAACTTCGAATTGAAGACATGGTTTCGTGGATACCCTCGTTGAACAAGGCGGAGCTTCGACAGCGGTATTGCTCGAGCGACGTCGTCGTCGATCAGTTCAGGATACCAGCAATCGGCGGCGTTACCTTTGAGGCAATGGCACTCGGACGCCGCGTTATAACCAACCTTGATGAAACCCAATCAGCGGAGTTCTTTGGAGCGGCGCCGCCCTGCCTGGTCGCCGACAGCGTCGAGTCGTGCGCGGCCCGGATTCTCGAGGTTCTTGCTGATCCGCTGGACGGCAATGGCCGCGGCGATGCCGCGCGTCTTTGGTTTGAGAAGTGTCATTCCGCGCAGCGGGTCGTCGCGCTCCAACTGGCCGCCTATCAGACGATTTGCGCCGCCTAGAGCATTTTCGGTTCTGATTGAATCAGAACCGAAGCTCTAGATTCTTGCTTTGACGCGTCTTCTTCACGCCAACCGGTGTCCATCCCGCATCAAGTTCGGGACAGGCTTCGCTCGAAAACGCTCTAGATCCGCGCGCCACACAGTCCGCTCATGATCGCAATTGCGATCAGCGCGCCGGCTGCGAGCCCGGTTGCCCAGATCCGGTTGGCGACCGCCGTCGCCATGCCGTGTGCGATCAGGACGCCGCACAATCCCGAAGCGAGATGCGCGAGGGCGAAGAACACGCCGAGTGCGTAGTGTGGCACGAGGCGGATGCTCCAGGCGTCGTGGATCAGGCCGGTCGGCGCGCCCGACGCCCAGTCCCAGTTGGTGTCGATGTGGTGCACGGCCCGTGCCGAGACGAACGCGGAGTTCAGATGGGTGACGATGAACGCCGCGAGGTAGACGCCGGAGCCGATCTGAAACACGCGGAATCCGTCCGCCGGCCGCGAGCTCCAGCGCCAGGCGAGCCGCACGCCGACGGCGACCTGCAACAGCATCGGGGCGACAAGCACGGGTTCGACCACGGAGGATCGATAGACCGTGCGCCCTAACTTCATCACGGCGGCATGAACCTCGGGTCCGAGCAGGCCGAGCAGATGATTGGTGAGGTGAAACGCGACATAGAGAAGGATGACCGCCGCGGCGATGCCATGCGTGACACGCCATCCGGCAATGGACGGAGCAATCGGGGCTGATGTTGCCGGCCGCTCTTGCTTGCCGGCGAGCAGCACATAGAGACAAGCGGCGAGCCAACCCGCGACCCAGACGAGCTCGTCGCTGACATGGATATGCAGCAATCCAATACCGACGCCGGTCAACACGAACAGTGGCGGCGTACCGATGCTGAGATAGGCGAGCCGCCGGGCGCGCAGCTCGAACGACGAAGGCGCTGACTTGGTCATCCAATAGGCGCAGGCCAGACTCAGCAAGGGCGCGGCCGTTGCAGCCAGCAGAAGCAGCGCCGCCAGCGCCAGCCGCCCAAACGATATCGGACCGTCAGCGGGCGAGACCGCGAGATGAAATCCATCGAGCAGGAACGGATAGGCGATCGCGCCGGCGACCGGGATCATCGAACGGAGCTTTTCGGCGGCCGCATTCGCCAAGCCATCGTCGCCGGGCCGTACGCGACCTTGTTCAAATGCACTCACTGAGTTCTCCAGAGTTCAGGCGTCGTGCGAAGGAGAAACCCAAACCGACGAATCTATTCCCGGCTCCTCATCTGCGGCGCAGCACACAAGCCGGGGCTGTAGACGGTGGCGTGCGCAGGCAAACGCGTTGCGCCGAGGCCATGTCTCAAGACGCATGACCGTACGGTGTGATACGGGCCCACCGGTAGGACCAGGTTCCAACAATCCGACTGGACCATGCCAAACCGTTGGCAGCTACCGTCCTGCTGGCGTGATGCTTTTCATGAGATCCTGGGCCCGACTCGGCTGGTCTCCCGGCAACGGCATGATCTCGTTCGGACCGGGAAAGGAGGCTCCGATCATTCTTTCGCGTTGACAAGCGATTCAATGCGCCGCGATTGCACGATGGCGTCGCCGAGTTCCACGAACGCTGCAAGGTCTCGAGGCGCTGCCGCCAGCCCAGTCCCATCGGCATCACCGGAACGAGGAGCCCATATTGCGCGGCTCTCCAGAAGATAGACGCCGTAAACCGCTTCGATCCCGGTGTAGGCGTTGGTCCTCAACTCTTCTTGTATTGAGTAAGCCGCCAGCGCGGCGTTGGTGGCAATCGACGTCTCGATCAAGGCTTTTCGATATCCTGACTCGTGTACCACCGCTGGCCCGAACGCGGCGACCAGCTTTCTCTCGGAAGTCTGCACCACGACCAGCGCACCGTCGAGAATGCTGCGAAGCGAACGCTTGGTCGCGAGCGGCAAGTATTCACGCGGATTCAGGAACACATCGACGGCTGTCGTGAGCGCGCCGCATCCGCTGTGGCCGAGCACGACGATGAGCTTGAGGCTCCCGCCAAGATTCTCGACGGCGTATTTGAGGCTTCCAAGCACCTCTATTCCGAGCCCGTTGCCCGCGACGCGGACCACGAAGAGATCATTGGGCCCTTCATTGAAAATGAGTTCAACGGGTACGCGGGCGTCAGAGCAGCCGAGCACGGCGGCGAACGGTCTTTGCTTCGGTACGGAGCTGTCGGCCGGCAGGCCCAGGTCACGCAGATCGACCGGGATGATCTGCTGTACCACGCTCTCCCCCTCGTCGCAGTCAAGGAACGTGGCAAAGCTTTTGTTGCCCTGCTCCAGACGGAGCAAAGCCGCATGACTGTCCGGCGGGGTTGGCCTGATCGAGCCATCGTCGCTGCTGTAGCGATACGTGATATCGAAGGTCTTCATAAAAGCCGCGCTGCGCTGGGATATTCAGGCAAGCAAATGCGACGTACACAACGAACAGAACCTGCAATCCCATTGAACGACCCAACGGAAAGCCGCCGTTGATCCAGATCAAGGCTGCTGCAAGGCGGGGATGGCGGAGATCACTCTGTCCAGGACGCCGCCGAGGTGGCGGCGCTGTTGGGGCTGATGATCACATGGAGACGAATGCGGCACGCGACGGCTGCGTGAAGCAGCTCACATTGTCGTTCGCACGGCGTGGCTAGTTTCCCGGCCAACAACGGGAGAACAACAATGCGCAAACTCATCCTGCTCACGGCGATGGTTTTGGCTTCCGCTTGCGCGCAGGCCGGCGAACGAAGCCTGTCGTTGGGCGGGGCAGGGTCGCTACCGGCCGCCGCGTCGAATTCGGTCAATACGGCGGGCCAGGTCGCCGATGCGCCGGTGGCGCCTGCCGTCGAGCCGCCGCCGAAGCCGTCGGAAGCGCCAAAATATGTCGAGCGCGCCGCGCCCGTCACGGCGCCAGCTCCCGCTCCGCAGCCGCAAGCCCAGCTGGCCGTGCCGCAGGCGCCGGTGCAACAGGCCAACGTCCAGCCGCAGGTGGTGCCCGACACCAGGCCGGCAGGCGAGCAGCGAGCGACCTCGCACCGGTCGAGCTATCGCCGCCACGTGCGGCGCTGGACCGAGGGCCGCATCATCGGCGAGCTGCATCGCCACGGGATTTACTGGTAGCCACGCGTTGCCGAGCGCCTGCACCCGCCCGCTACTTTGCATGGGGTTGTTTTCGATATTTTGGTGGGAGCCGCAGCCGCCGGGCGCGGTGGCGCCACTCTCGAAGGCGCATAGGCGTTCAAGGTCGTCCGGCCGTGTCGGACCAGCAGAAGGCGGCTGCGATCAGAAAGCGAAAGCGCCCCCGGATCGGATCCAGGGGCGCTTTGCGTTTGGCGTATTCAATGCGTGGGCTGTGCTAGTCGGCGATCGTCTGCACGACGTTGCCTATTGGCCGGCCCGTTGCGATCGGCTTCTCGGTCTTTGCCATCATCGCGTCGTATTCGGGCAGCGTCTCGATCTGGGTCTTGGCCTTCATCCAGACCACCTTGTAGCCGCCCGCCTTCAGTTTGCGCAGCAGCGTCGGCAGCGCCTGCGCGGTGTGCTTCTGCAAGTCATGCATCAGGATGATGCCCTTGTGCTCCTTGTCGAGCTTGGTCATCACGTTGTTGATGACTTCGTCCGAGCTCTTGGACTTGAAGTCGTTGGAGTCGACGTCGACCGAGAACATCGCGATGTTGCGGCTGCCGAGATAGGCTGTCGTTGCCGGGGTGTGCGCCAGCGCCGGGAAGCGGAAGAACGGAGCGGGGTTCGCACCCAGCGCCAGCTTCACCGCGCTAAAACCCTTCTCGATCTCGTCCTTGGCCTGCTGCTCGGTGAGCTTCTTGCTCGCCAGATGCGCGTGCGACCAGGTGTGTGCGCCGATGGTGTGGCCGGCGGCGGCGACCTGGCGGAGGATGTCCGGGTGATAGGTCGTGTGCAGGCCGATCGGGAAGAACACCGCCTTGGTGCACTCGTCCGCCAGCGCCTTGAGCACGGCGGGCGTGGTCGGCCACGGACCGTCGTCGAAGGTCAGCACGACCTCCTTGTCGGTCAGGAAGTCATATTGCTTGTACTGCAGGAAGCCGAAACCCGGGCCGCCAGTGGTGTCGACCACGACGGTGCGGCTGATGCCGAGCGCATCGGGATTGGCGCATCTGGGCGCTGCCGCGACCGGGGCCGGCGCCGGGGCGGGGGCAGCGGCCGGGGCTGCTGGCTGGCTGGCATCGGCGCGCTTCGACAGCGCGGCGGTCGTCTCGACATCGTCCCTGGCAGCCTGCTTTGCCGCGGCCGCAGGAAGCGGCTCGGCCTTGGCTGCGGCAGTTGTCTGCGGAGGAGCCGCGTCGGCACGCGGGGAGGAGGTCCAGAACCACACGCCGGCGATCACGATCGCCGCTACAACACTGGCCAGCATCAGGCCCAACGCACTACGCATCGCTAACACTCTCTTGGAACTCGGGATACGCCACAGCCGCAACGAGCGATTAATGCCAACAAGGTCTTAACGCGATCCCAACAAGGCGCCGGAAGGACAACAAAAAGCGGGCCTTACCCCTGCGTGATGACCGTCACAGTCTTCAGACGCGCTGCCGTTCAGGATCGGATGATCGAACAACGGGCCCCGCCATTTGCGGCGCCGATGGGAGCCGATCATGACCACCGTCTTCAAAAGTCAGGTTCTAGGGCGTGCAGTTCGCAGCGTCGGCGTCGCGCTGGCTTTCGCGGCCACTTTTTCTGTGCTGTCGTCGACCGCGAGCTTTGCGTTCAGCGCCGAGGCGCAGCAGATGTGCTCGGGCGACGCGTTCCGCCTGTGCAGCGCGGAGATCCCGAACATCCCCAGGATCACAGCCTGCATGGTCAAGAATCGCTCCCAGCTGAGCAGCGGCTGCCGCGTCGTGCTGGATCGCGATCTCGCCGCCCAGCGCAGGGCCGCCGCCGAGTGATCTTGCGCGGCATCTGACGGGGCAGGCCTGCGGCGACGAGACGCAGGCTGTCTCCGGATGGTCATCCCGGGGCGGAACCTGCCGATTCGCCCTCGGTTTCAAGCTTCTTCGCGGCCCTGAAACGCTATAGAACCGGCGTTGCATTCCTTAGAGGCATTGAAGATGACCCGATTTCTGTTCGCCGTCGTTGCACTGGTTCTGTTGACGTCGGCCGCCTCGGCACAGCAGCAGGGGCGTGATGCCTGCTCGCGCGACGCCTCGCGGCTCTGCCGCGCCCATCTCAGCGAGGGCGATCAGGTCGTGCTGGCCTGCCTGAAGGAGCACCGCAGCCGCCTCAGCAAGGCCTGCCAGCAGACGCTCATCGACAACGGGCAGTAGGTTCAATCACCGACGTTCCGGGATGCGCGCAAGCGCAGACCCGGAACCTCGAGATCCCGGGTTCATGCTTCGCATGCCCCGGAATGACGACTGAGACTACGTGCTGCTACCCGCCGCGGTCGCGACCACCGGGATCACTTCCTTGGCGGCGCGGTCGGGGGTCTCGTCCTTCCAGCGCACCGAGCCGAACGGACGCTCCAGCATCCGGCGCACGCGGATCGGATCCGCGCCGATGTGGAAGTCGGCCGCCTTCTGATGCAGCTCGCGCTCGATCTGGGTGGCGCGGTTGCGCTGACGCAGGAAATCGAGCCAGGTCGGGCAATGATAGCGCTCGGTCCACAATTCGGGATCGGCGATGTCGCGCGCGATCGACCAGCCATAGGCGCCGTTGCGCTGGCGGCTGAGCTGCACGTCCTGCATCACATTGTGGAAGGCGCGGGCATTGTCCTGCGCCACCCGGTACTCGATCTCGACCACCAGCGGCCCGCTGCGCCCGGTCAGTTGCAGCCGCACCTCGGGATCGGCCAGCGTATCGGTCGCGTCCTCGTTGCGCGCGCCGACCGGCGGCATCCTGAGCCAGATGCCGAGCAGCGGCGACAGCAGCATCAGCCCGGCGGAGATCAACAGCGCCGTCTCGACGCCGCCCAGATCCGTGATGCGGCCCCAGCACCAGCTGCCGATCGCGATGCCGCCGGCGATCGAGGCCTGGAAAGCCGCAAGCGAGCGGCCCGCGACCCAGCGCGGTGCAGACAGCTGCACGCCGATATTGAACAGCGCGATCGCAAGCATCCACACCGCGCCGGCAACTACCAGCGCGGCGGCGGTGATCACCGGCTGCCTGCTCACGGCGACGATGGCGATCGCGACGCCCATCAGCAGCGCGCAGGTGCGCACCGCGGCTTCGCCGCTGAGCCGGCTGCGGATCTCGCTGATGTTGAGCGCGCCGATCACCGCGCCCATGCCGAAGGCACCGAGCATGATGCCGTAGGTCTGCGCGCCGCCATGCAGCAGGTCGCGCGCCACCAGCGGCATCAGCGCCGAGACCGATCCGCCGATGATGCCGGTCACCATGGTGCGGGTCAGCACGATCCTGATCGACGGCGAATTGGTGATGTAGCGCACGCCGGAGACGATGGCGCGGTTCAGCCGCTCGCGCGGCAGCCGCGACGGCTCGCTGACGCGATTCCACAGGAACAGCACGGCGAGCAGCGGCAGATACAGCACGGCATTGGCGGCGAATGCCGCCACGGCGCCTGCCGAGGCGACCACGATGCCGCCGATCGCCGGGCCGAAGCTGCGCGCGATGTTGTAGCTGATGCCGTTCAGCGCGACCGCGGCAGGCAGCGTCTCCGACGGCACCTGCTCGCTGACCGAGGATTGCCAGGCCGGGCCGAACAGCGCCATGCCGCTGCCGACGACGAAGCACAGCGCGAGCAGGATGTTCGGCGTCACCAGATTGAGCCAGGCCAGCACCGTCAGCGTGGTGGCGCCGGAGAGTGCGATCGCCAGCGACACCAGGGCCACGATGCGGCGGTCATGCATGTCGGCGATGGCGCCGGCCGGCATCGCGATCAGCATCACCGGCAGCATCAGCGCGGTCTGCACCAGCGCGACCTTGTCGGCCTCCGCGGTCATCTGCGTCATCGCCCAGGCGGCGCCGACGCCCTGGATCAGGATGCCGAGATTGGAGAGCAGGCTGGCGAACCAGATCCGCCTGAAGATTGAATGCCGCAACGGTGCAGTGATACTGTCGGGTCGATCAGGCGGTGCGGTCATATCCGGTTCCGGTTGGCCTGCTATGGCTTGTTGAACAATTCCGGCTGCACCAACTGATGCCCGCGAAACGCGTGTCCTGTCCAGCGTTTACGGTATCCTTACGGGCTGTAGGACACAGCTAAAGCACTGAAAGACCTGAGGAAGGGGACCAATGGCGCTGTCGCGGCGAACAATTTTGCAAGGGGCCGGCGCGCTGTCCCTGCTGTCCGGCCGTCTTGCTGTCCCGGCCTTGGTGCAGGCAGCCCTGTCTCAGTCCGCCCTGGCCCAGTCGGCGTCCGCCGGCGACATCCCGCCGATTCTGTTCGTGCATGGCAATGGCGATCACGCCGCACTCTGGTTGACGACGCTCTGGCGGATGGAATCCAACGGCGTGCCGCGCGAGCGCATGGCCGCGATCAACTTCACCGATCCCTTGGCGCGCACGGACGACAAGGTCGAGCAGGCGGGCCGCTCCTCGACCGAGGATCAGCGCCGCGAGCTCGCCGAGGCGGTCAGGGAGCTGAAGCAGAAGAGCGGCGCCGCACGTATCGCGCTGGTCGGAAATTCGCGCGGCGGCAATGCGATCCGCAACACCATCAAGAATGGCGGCGGCGGCGACATCAGCCACGCGGTGCTGTGCGGCACGCCCAATCATGGTGTGTATGCCTCGGACGACGGGCTCGGCAACGAGTTCAACGGGCGCGGTCCGTTCCTGCGCGGGCTGAACGATGGCGACAGCGAAGTGACTGTTGGCACCGCATTCCTGACCCTGCGCAGCGAAGGCCTCGACAAATATGCGCAAGCCGACGGCCGCTTCATCGGCAAGCCGGGCACGCCGACCAACGTCACGTCCGAAGGTCCGGCGCTGAAGGGCGCGACCAATCTGGTGCTCGGCGCCGTTGATCATCGCGAGACCGCGTATCATCCGCGCGCCTTTCGCGAGATCTACAAGTTCATCGCGGGGCACGAGCCGTCGCGGATCGAGATCGTGCCGGAGACGGTGGTGAGGCTGAGCGGCCTCGTCACGGGCACGCCCGGCGGCGTGCCGACCAACCGGCCGGTGCCGGGTGCCACGGTCGACATCTATCGCGTGTTGGCGGAGACCGGCGAGCGTATCGGCGGCCCACTGCACAGCTCGCAGACCGGCGCCGACGGCCGCTGGGGGCCGGCGCAGGTCGATCCATCCTGGCCGCTCGAATTCGTGCTGACCTCGCCTGATGCAGTGACGACGCATATCTATCGCTCGCCATTTCCGCGCTCGTCCGAGATCGTGCATCTGCGCGCGGCACGACCGCTGCTGCCTGCCGATGCCGGTGCGGGCGCTATCGTGCTGATGTCGCGGCCGCGCGGCTATTTCGGGCTGCCGCGCGATATCGTGCTGTTGGACGGCAAGGAACCGGCCGATGTCAAATCCGGCGTGCCGACCGATGCGGTGACGACGTTGCGGCTCGCCGCAGCCGATGTCGGCCGTCCGGTGGTTGCCGTCTTCAATCAGGAACGCATCGTGGCGCGGGCCTGGCCGGCGTCGGAGAATCGGATTGCAGTCGCCGAGCTGACTTATTAGGTCTGGTGCAGGGTCCGCGCGCCTTCATGGCGCCGGGATCGCATGTCCGGATCGGCCGTTGCGTGAGGCAGGAAGCGAGGACCATGAGCACAGCCGAAGTCTACGACATCACGGTCACGCGGCGTCCCCTGGTCCCGCCGGCGCCGCCACGCGCGCCCGACGACATGGGCGCGTTCGAGCGGATGCGGGTGATGCGCAACTCGCCGATCGAGACCTGGGGCCAGCGCGCCTATGAGGACGACATCGTCCAGGGCCGCTTTCTCGGCCGCTCGAGCTTCATTCTCAACACGCCGGACGCGATCCGCCATGTGCTGGTCGACAATTACGAGAACTACACCCGCACGCCGGCCGGCATCCGCGTGCTGCGTCCGATGTTGGGCGAGGGATTGCTGATCGCCGAAGGCCGAGCGTGGAAGCATCAGCGCCGCACGCTGGCGCCGGCGTTCACGCCGCGTGCGGTGACGACGCTGGTGCCGTACATGATCGCGGCGGTCGACGAGACCATCGCCAAGCTGAAGGCCGCGAGCGGCGGCCCGGTCGATCTGCGCGAGGTCATGCAGCGCATGACGCTGGAGATCGCCGGCCGCACCATGTTCTCGTTCGGCATGGATCGCCACGGCGCCGCGCTGCGCGACTTCGTGATGGAGTATGGCGATACGCTGGCGCGGCCGCATATGCTCGACCTGGTACTGCCCTTGAGCTGGCCGACCCTGCAGGATTTCCGGCGCGCCCGATTCCGCAAGCGCTGGACCGCGTTTGTCGGCCAGCTGATGGCCGAGCGTCGCGCCGCCGGCAAGGATGACAACGCGCCGGCCCGCGACCTGTTCGACCTGATGGGCGCCGCGCGCGATCCCGAAACCGGCGAGGCTTTCACCGACGCCCAGCTCGGTGACCAGGTCGCGACCATGATCCTGGCCGGCCATGAGACGACCGCGACCGCGCTGTTCTGGGCGCTCTATCTGCTGGCGCTCGATCCCGAGACCCAGGAACAATTGGCAGCAGAAGTCAGGAGCGCGACGACGTCAGGCGCGCTCGACATCGAGCGGCTGAAATTCACCCGCGCGGTGATCGACGAAACCATGCGGCTTTATCCGCCGGCGTTCCTGATCGCGCGGGCGGCTGGTGGTCCCGACACCATCGCGGGCCGTCCGGTCAGGAAGCATGACGTAATCCTGATCGCGCCGTGGCTGTTGCACCGGCATGAAAAGTTGTGGCGCGATCCTAACGCGTTCGTGCCGCAGCGTTTCATGACGGAAACGCCGCCCGATCGCTTCGCCTATTTGCCGTTCGGTGTCGGCGCGCGGGTCTGTATCGGCGCGCATTTCGCGCTGGTCGAGGCGACGCTTGCGCTTGCGCGGATCATCGGCGCGTTCCGCGTCGCGCTGGCGGACAAGGATCCGGTGCTTCCGATCGGCGTGGTGACGACACAGCCGAACCGCTCGCCGGTGTTCACGATCAAGCCGCGCTGACCTTGCGCGACGGTGTCGCAATGCTCATCTTGACCGGGGTGACTCTTCGTCGAATCGTTATCCCGCTCTATCTCTTTTTTTTGAGCATGATCTTTGCGGAAAACCGCTACACACTTTTCCGGATCATGCTTTAGGGGCTCACCATGAGCGATACGCAAGCCCACTTCGCAGTCCTCAGGCAGACGACCGATCCGGCTGTCGTCGATGCCATGCAGCAGCTGATCGCGGACGGCCATGACCGCGAGCTCAATCGTATCAACGTTCTGGATTTCTCCAGCCGCACCGGGCTCGACCAGGAGAAGGTGATCTCCGGCTTCCTGCATGCTTCGCGGCTCGGGCTGTTCGACATGAGCTGGAACGTGCTGTGTCCGGGCTGCGGCGGTGTGCTCGACGCCCACACCACGCTGAAGTCGCTGCGCCATGACGACTACAATTGCGCGCTGTGCGCAGCCGGCTACGAGGCCTCCGTCGACGAGCTGGTCGAGGTTGCCTTCACCGTCAGCCCGCGGGTCCGTCACATCGCCGCGCACGAGCCGAACACGCTGCCGATCTGGGAATATTTCCGCCAGATGTTCTGGAGTTCCGGGATCGAGTTCGACGAAAGCGCGGTGTCGACCCTGATCAACGAGGTGACGCTGGAGGGGCTTGAATTGCCGCCCGGCGAAAAGGCGATCCTGTCGCTCAATCTGCCCAATCAGTTCGTCATCGTGTTCGAGCCGGTGACGCATTCGGCGCACTTCTTTGCTGTCGAGGGCGAGCCGACCACCGAGCGCCAGCAGTTCTCGATCGCGTTCAACAAGTCTCATGCGCCGACCGGCACCTCGACGATGCGGCCGGGGCCGCTGCGGCTCTCGCTGGAGAATCACGCCGACGTTCGCGTGCTGCCGTCGGTGTGGATCGCGGGCGATCCGCTGCACAAATTGCTCGGCAAGCGCAAGCCGATCCTCACTGCGAAGCGGATGCTCTCGAACCAGACGTTCCGCGACGTGTTCAAGGCCGACAACCTCACCGTCGACCAGCGGTTGAAGATCACCGCGCTGACCTTCCTGTTCACCGATCTGAAGGGTTCGACCGCGCTCTATGAGCGGGTCGGCGATCTCGCTGCGTTCGACCTGGTGCGCGCGCATTTCCACGCGCTGCTCGAGATCATCGCCTCCGAACACGGCGCAGTCGTGAAGACGATCGGCGATGCCGTGATGGCGACCTTCATCCGGCCCGAGCACGCATTGTCGGCGGGCCTGCGCATGCGGGCCGCGATGAAGCAGCTCAACACCGAGCGCGGCAAGGAAGATCTGATCGTCAAGATCGGCATCCATGAGGGGCCGTGCCTCGCGGTGACGCTGAACGAGCGGCAGGATTATTTCGGCCAGACCGTGAATATCGCCGCACGGGTGCAGAGCCTGTCGACGTCACAGGAAATCCATTTGACCCAGCCGGTGATGGAAGCAGCGGAGGTCGCGGGCATCCTCGATCGCGCGGCGATCAAGCCGATCCAGAAGGAAGCGGCGCTGCGTGGCATTGCCGACAAGCTCGTGGTGTACGAGATACCGTAGTCACATTGCCGACACGTAATGCTTGCTGAAACGTAATGCCGCCGCGGGAACCCACACGGATTGCGCCGGTTCTGTTTCCACGCCATATAGATTTCAACAGCGCATGGTCCGGAAAAGTGCGTAGCGGCTTTCCGGACAGATGCTCAATCAAAGCCCCAAGGCTTCATCCCACAGAGAGAGCGATGCTCGACGGACTCCGCCAATTCATTGCCGATATCGTCTCCCCCGATGCCCAGGCTGACCGCGCCTTCGATGACGGCGACTACCGCCTGGCGGCGACCGCGCTATTGGTACATGTCGTCTCACTGGATGGTGAGCCGACGCCGGCCGAGACGCGCAAACTGCACAGCCTGATCGAGAGCCGCTTTCAGCTCGATCCCGGCACCGCCGACAAGTTGATCGCCTCCGCCATGCGCGTCGAGGGCGAGGCCGTGGATCTCTATCACTTTACCAGTGTGATCATGCGCTCGGTGAATGAGGAGGGACGGCTGCGCATCGTCGAGATGATGTGGGAGCTGGTCTATGCCGACGGCCTGGTCAGCGAGTTCGAGGACAATGTGGTCTGGCGTGCTGCTGATCTGCTCGGCATTTCCTCGCGCGACCGCATCGATCTCAAGCACCGGGTCGCTGAGAAGCAGGCGGAGCTGCCAAAGGGCCCCTGGGGTACGGCAGACGCGGCAATCTGACATGGCTGCCTGCGCAGGCGGACGCCCCCCGGCCGGCGTTGTGGATGACGAAATTTTAATGTCCGCCGCGATTGTGGGCGATCCGACTGAAAATCGGTCGTTTCGTCACGAAACCAGCGGCCCCGCCGCTATCCACAAGCCCATACGCGGCTTGCGTCACACCGCATCCCTATGCTCTCGTCGCCCCGTTCGGGACCTCACTAGAATTTGCAGTAAGAGTTTGAAACGTGACTGAGCGTGTGACGCTGATAACCGGGGCATCGGCGGGCATAGGCACCGAACTGGCGCGCGTGTTTGCATCGAATGGTCACCGCGTGGCGCTGGTGGCGCGGCGCGCCGATCGCCTGAAGACGCTTGCCGACGAGCTCGGTGCCAAGGGCGGCGCGGCGCCGATCGTGATTGCCTGCGATCTGCAGCAGACCGATGCCGGCGACAGGATCGCGCAGGCCCTGACCGAGGCCGGGGTCGAGGTCGAATATCTCGTCAATAATGCCGGCTTCGGCCTGTTCGGCCTCGCCGTGGAGCGCGACCGCGCCGAACAGCTCGACATCATCAACCTCAATATCCGCGCGCTGACCGACCTGACGCTGCGCTTTGCCGATCAGCTGATCCGCAACCGCGGCGGCATCCTCAATCTCGGCTCGATTGCCGGATTCCTGCCGGGCCCCGGCATGGCGGTGTACTATGCCAGCAAGGCCTATGTGCTGTCGTTTTCCGAGGCGTTGCGCTGTGAACTGGCGCCGAAGGGCGTGCGCGTAACCGTGGTTTGCCCGGGTCCCGTGCCGTCCGAATTCCAGGACCGCGCCGGCTTTGCCCCCGGATTCGATTCCGCCATCCTCGACGTCCCGCCGGCCGAGGTCGCCCGCCAGGCCTATCGCGGCCTGATGGCCAACAAGCGCGCCGTGCTGCCCGGCGCCTTCATCAAAATGGTGCCGTTCCTGCTTCGGCTGTTTCCGCGCTCCTTCATCCTGACCGCGGTCGGCGGATTTCAGCTCCGCAAGCGCTAGCTTCACCCGAATCGCCGTTAAGCCTGTCTCTGGCCCGCGATTTGCTTCGCACGGGTGTGCGCAAACTCACACGATGTTAACGACCACTTAGCTATGATCGTGCCTTACGTGCCGAAACTTTAAGCAGAGGCAATGTCGTTCCGGTCTGACCAAAGCCGTGTCGTGGTGCCCTTCGCGAGCCGAAGGCCGGCCGCGGTCACGCCGGCAGACCAGGCGTCGCTGCGGCCGGTGCTGGTGGTCCTGCATCAGGAGACATCGACGCCCGGCCGGATCGGCAACGCCCTGCGCGCGCTGGGCTACCCCCTCGACATCCGCCGTCCCCGCTTCGGCGACGCGCTGCCCGACACGCTTGAGGCGCATGCCGGCGCGGTGATCTTCGGCGGGCCGATGAGCGCCAACGATCCCGACGACTATGTGCGGCGCGAGATCGACTGGATTTCAGTGCCGCTGCGCGAACAGCGTCCGTTCCTGGGCATCTGCCTCGGCGCGCAAATGCTGGCGCGGCCAACTCGGCGCCAAGGTCGCGCCGCATCCGCACGGGCGCGTCGAGGTCGGCTATTACCCGATCCGGCCGACGGAGGCTGGTCGCGCGCTGTGCCCGGACTGGCCGGCGCGGGTCTATCACTGGCATGGCGAGGGCTTTCAATTGCCTGCGGGTGCGGACCTGCTCGCAGCGGGCAATGATTTCCCGGTGCAGGCGTTCCAGCTCGGCAACGCCTTCGGCTTGCAATTCCATCCCGACGTGACCTACGCGATGATGCATCGCTGGACCACGCGCGGGTGCGCGCGGATGGATTCGCCGGGCGCACAGCCGGGTCATCTGCATTTCGCCGAGCGCGCCGTGCACGATGCCGCCGAGCGCGCCTGGCTGAAGCATTTCATCGACGGCTGGATCGCGCGCGTGCCGCGGCCGGTGATGCTACAGGCCGCGGAATAGCCGCCGCGCGGAATTTCGCGCCGCCTTTTCATTTGCGGGGATGTGCTAGTCTTGCCGCGGCTGCCGCGCGCGGGCCGCATCGCCGCGCGAATTCATAACAACAAGGCACAGGGAGATCGCCGTGAGCTACCAACACATCCTCTATGAGGTCAGCGACCGGATCGCGACCATCACGCTGAACCGCCCCGACCGCATGAACGCCTGGACCGCGATCATGGAGCGCGACGTGCGCCACGCGATGGAGGCGGCGGCCAATGACGACAATGTTCGCGTCATCGTGCTGACCGGCGCGGGCCGCGGCTTCTGCGCCGGCGCCGACATGGAAGCGTTGCAGGGGATCGATCCCAACGAAGTCCGACGCGGCGAGAACATTCCGTTCGACATGAATCGCCGCGCCGACTGGCAGACGCGCTACGCCTACTACCCCGCCATCAAGAAGCCCGTGATCGCGATGCTCAACGGCGCCACGGCCGGCATCGGCCTGGTCCACGCGCTGTATTGCGATCTGCGCTTCGCGGCCGACAGCGCGGTGTTCACCACCGCCTTCGCGCGGCGCGGCCTGATCGCCGAGCACGGCATCAGCTGGATGCTGCCGCGCATCGTCGGCCACGCCAACGCGCTCGATCTGTTGATGTCGGCGCGGCGCGTGTCGGCTGCGGAGGCGCTGCGCATCGGCCTCGTCAACCGGCTCTCTTCGCCGGAGAAGCTGCGCGAGGAAACCTATGCCTATGCCCGCGATCTCGCCGATTTCGTCTCGCCGAGCGCGATCGCGGTGATCAAGTGCCAGGTCTACGACGTGCCGTTCCAGACGCTCGCCGAAGCCACCATCGATGCCAACCGCGAAATGCAGATCGCGCTGAAGGGCAACGATTTCAGGGAAGGCGTCGCGAGTTTTGTCGAGAAGCGCCCGCCCAGGTTTACGGGGACGTGAGGGGGAGGGGACTGATAAGGTCCGTCTTCGCCCTTTGGGCTTCGCCGGACACCACGCTTCACCCTTCAGGCTCTCGCGCGGCTGCGCCACGCGGAGCCCGAAGGGTGAAGCGTGGTGGAGCCAGGCGGGATCGAACCGCCGACCTCGTCATTGCGAACGACGCGCTCTCCCAGCTGAGCTATGGCCCCATTGCGGCCGGGTGTTGCTGAGTATCCCGGCCGTCAGTCGGGCGCCATTTACAGTCCCGCCCAAGGTCAAGTCAAGAACGGTGAAACAACGGTTTTCGACCCGTCCCGCCGGGAACTTCCCTTGTTTGCGGGGGGATGAACCGATATCTAGCAAAGAGACGCTCAGAGCTCCTCTCGGACAAGTCCCCGCCTATGAAGCCAATCGTATTCATCCTGATCCAGGTCATAAACCTCTATATGTACCTGTTGATCGCATCGGCGATCTTGTCCTGGCTGATCGCATTCAGTGTAGTGAACACGCGTAATCAGTTTGTCTCCGCGATCGCCGAGTTCCTCTACCGGATCACCGAGCCCGTGCTCGGCCCGATTCGCCGGCGGCTCCCCAATCTAGGCGGCTTGGATATCTCGCCAATCATCGCCTTTTTTGTGCTTTGGCTGATCCAGCTTTATCTCGCCGAGTACGTCTACCCCTACGTTCCGTAGAGGCGAGGCGTGGATCCTTGGCGCTATTCCACCGGGGGCATCAGCATCGCCTTGCGCGTGACGCCGCGCGGCGGCCGCGACGACATCGACGGGATCGAGACGCTGGCCAACGGCCGCTCGGTGGTGAAGGTGCGGGTTCGCGCCATCGCAGAAGGCGGCGAGGCCAACCGTGCGGTGACCGAGCTGCTGGCCAAGGCGCTCGGCGTGCCCAAGGCCAGGGTGAAGCTGTTGTCCGGCGCCACCTCGCGGCTGAAGCAGGTGGCTGTCGACGGTGACCCGAGGCAGCTTGGCGACACCTTGAAGAAGTTGACCGCGACCGGGCCGAGCCAGGAGACGAAGGACTGACATGACTGCCCGCATCATCGACGGAAAAGCCATCGCCGCCGAGCTTCGCGCCCGCGTCGCCGACGAGGTCGCCCGCATCAAGCGCGACCATGCGCTGACGCCGGGGCTCGCCGTCGTCCTGGTCGGCCATGATCCGGCAAGCGAGGTCTATGTCCGCAGCAAGCACACCCAGACCCAGGCCGCCGGCATGGCCTCATTCGAGCACAAGCTGCCGGAGGACGTGTCGCAGGCCGATCTGCTGGCGCTGATCGCACAGCTCAACCGCGATCCGAAGGTGCACGGCATCCTGGTGCAACTGCCGCTGCCGAAATCGCTGCACACCGAGACCATCATCAATGCGATCGACCCGGCCAAGGACGTCGACGGCCTGCATCCGAACAATGCCGGCCGGCTCGCCGGCGGCCTTGCCGCGCTGTCGCCCTGCACGCCGCTCGGCTGCATCATCCTGACCAAGAGCGTGCACCCTTCGCTCGAGGGCATGAACGCGATCGTGATCGGCCGCTCCAATCTGGTCGGCCGTCCGCTGGTGCAATTGCTGCTGAACGAGAACGCGACGGTGACGATCGCGCATTCGCGCTCGCGCGATCTGCCGAAGCTCTGCGCCCAGGCCGATCTGGTCTATGCCGCGGTCGGCCGTCCGGAGATGGTGCGTGGCGATTGGCTGAAGCCGGGCGCGACCGTGATCGATGTCGGCATCAACCGCATTCCGGTTGCGGGCGGCAAGCCGAAGCTGGTCGGCGACGTCGCATTCCAGGAAGCACTCGACGTCGCCGGCGCGATCACGCCGGTGCCTGGCGGCGTCGGCCAGATGACGGTGGCGTGCCTCCTGGTCAACACACTGCGCGCCGCCTGCGCGATTGCCGGCCTGCCGGCGCCCGCGGTGTAGTTTCTTCCTCACCTCGCCCCGCTTGCGGGGAGAGGTCGGATTGCGTCGTCAGATGCAATCCGGGTGAGGGGGTAGAGGTCTCTCGACGCTCACAACTTGCGGAAGCAGCCCCTCTCCCCGCAAGAGCGGGGCGAGGGAGTCTGGGCAGCGTGCCTACTTCTTCTTCGCGCGCTCGATGCCTTCGAGGATCAGCTTGCGGGCTTCGTCGGCGTCGCCCCAGCGCAGCACCTTCACCCACTTGCCCTTCTCGAGATCCTTGTAGTGCTCGAAGAAGTGCTGGATCTGCTGCAGCGTGATGTCGGGCAGGTCGCTGTAGTTGTGCACCTTGTCGTAGCGCTGGGTCAGCTTCGACGACGGCACCGCGATGATCTTCTCGTCACCGCCGGCCTCGTCTTCCATCAAGAGCACGCCGACCACGCGGACGCTCATCACGGCGCCCGGCACGATCGCGCGGGTGTTGACGATCAGCACGTCGCAGGGATCGCCGTCGCCCGACAGCGTGTGCGGGATGAAGCCGTAATTGCCGGGATAGCGCATCGGCGTGTAGAGGAAGCGGTCCACCACCAGTGTGCCGGCCTCCTTGTCCATCTCGTACTTGATGGGCTCGCCGCCGACGGCAACCTCGATGATGACGTTGACGTCGTGGGGCGGATTTTTTCCGATCGATATGGCGTCGATACGCATGGATTGCTCCGCGTGGCCTTTGGAAGTTGAGAAGGATGTGATTTCTTGGTTGGCGCCGCCAGGCCGCGAAACAGCATCAGGCCCGGCCTTGGGAGCCGGGCTGGCTGTCGCGCGCAAACGCTCAGGCTGTTTAGCCTTGCTGCAGCTGCGAGAGAAGCAGGATTTTCAGTTGGTCCAGGCGAAAGCAACCTTGTCGAGCGACTTCGGCCCGAACCGCTCCGAGGAGCGCGCCACCATGCGGCCGCCCAGGGCGCGGTAGAACTCGGTCGCCGGCTCGTTGTCGGAGAGCGCCCAGATCACCATGGTCTTCAGGCCGCTCTGCAGCAGGTCGCGGCGGGCTGCGGCGAACAGGCGCCGGCCGAAGCCGAGGCCCTGGAATTCCGGCCGCAGGTAGAGCTCGTAGATCTCGCCTTCGAAATGCAGGCTGCGGGCCCGGTTGCGGCCGTAATTGGCGTAGCCCGCGATCCGGTCGCCGAACACCAGCACGCTGACGCGGCTGCCCTTGCGGATGGCGCTGTCCCACCACTGCGGGCCACGGCGATTGATCAGCTTTTCGAGTTCGGCGCCGGGGATGATTCCCTGATATGCCGAGCGCCAGGCTTCGTCATGGGTAGACGCCACCGAGGCTGCGTCTGCAGCTTTGGCCGGCCGGACCTCGATTAGCGTTGTGCTCATGCCTGCAATCAAAGCAAGTCGGAGGGCCGCCTTCAAGGTCCATCGTTAATTATCGGTTAACCTGTGGATTTTTTGCATCAGTGTCATGAAAACTTGTACCGAAAGAGGACACTCGCCGGGCTTGCGCGACCAATCGCCGATCCCGGCCTGTGCAAAGCATGCATCGCGAGCGCTGTATGACAATGCCGCAATTCGGAAAAAGGTCGTTCGGAGCTGATTCGCCGCAGGAATTTTGCGAGCGAATTCAGTCGCAACGTGGATGCATCGCGCGTTCTGCGGCCGTGCCGCCGCAGTGGATTTCCGCGCATACCCGGCCTATGGCAGCAGCGGTATTGTTGCGCGCCGGGACCGGCTTGATCAACAGCGGACTGCGATGACGCTCTACTTCCTGATCAAATATCTGCATGTGCTCGGCGCCATCGTGATCCTCGGCACCGGGACCGGCATCGCCTTCTTCATGCTGGCGGCGCATCGCACGGGTGATGCGGCTTTCATCGCGCGCGCAGCGTCGACTGTCGTGACCGCCGACATGATCTTCACGCTGAGCGCGGTGCTGCTTCAGCCGGTGAGCGGCGGACTGCTGATGATGCTGTCGGCCACAAGCCTGACCGAACGCTGGTTGTTGGTCTCGCTGGCGCTCTACGCGCTGGCCGGCGCGTTCTGGGTTCCCGTCATCTTCATGCAGATGGAGATGCGCGACCTCGCGCAGGCGGCCGCCGAAAAAGGTCTCCCGCTGCCGCCGCGCTACGATGCGCTGTTTCGCCGCTGGTTCCTGTTCGGGATTCCGGGCTTCGGATCGGTGGTGATCATCCTGTGGCTGATGATCGCGAAGCCATTTTAGCGCATGATCCGACCCCCATGAGTGACGACGCATCACACAACATCCTCGTGCTCGGCGCGTCAGGCCTGATCGGGCGCACCATCACCGACGATCTGAGGGCGCGCGGCTTTCACGCGATCGGGATCGCGCGGCATTTCACGCCGGCACAAAAGATGAGCGCGGCCGACCTCGAGCTTCCGATGATGTCGATGGATGCTGCGGCGCTGACGCAGCTGCTTCGCACCCACGAGGCGGACATTGTCGTCAATTGCCTCGGCGTGCTGCAGGATGGTCCGGGCAGCGACACCCGCGCGGTGCATCGCGACTTCGTGGCGCGGCTATTGCAGGCTGTCCGGGACAGCCACCGCGCCATCCGTCTCGTCCACATTTCGATTCCGGGCACGGATAGTGAGGACCGCACGGCCTTCAGCACCACCAAGCGCGAGGCCGAACGGCTGATCGCGGCGTCCGGGATCGCGTATGCCATCCTGCGCCCGGGCTTTGTCATCGCGCCTGCGGCCTATGGCGGCAGCGCCATGCTGCGCGCGCTGGCGGCACTGCCGGTCGATTTGCCGGCCGACGAGGCCGCGACGCCGTTCCAGCCGGTTGCGGTCGAGGATATCGCCGCCACCATCGCCTGGCTCGCTTCGCGCGACGTCGCCGATGAAGCGGTGCGATCGGTGACATGGGATCTGATGCAGCCGCAGCCCATCTCGCTTGGCGGCGTCATCACCCAGTTCCGCTGGTCGTTCGGCACGGCAAAACATGTCCGCATTCCGACGCCGCCGTTCCTGATCGATCTCGGCGCCCGTCTCGGCGATCTGACGAGTCGCCTCGGCTGGATGCCGCCGCTGCGCTCCAACGCGATCGCCGAATTGCGCCGCGGCGTCACCGGCGATCCCGCAGGCTGGATGGCAGCGACCGGCATCGTGCCGAAGACGATCGCGCAAGCCGTTGGCGGGCGCCCCGCGACCATCCAGGACAAATGGTTCGCGCGGCTGTTCCTGATCAAGGCGCTGATCTTCGCAAGCCTCGTGCTGTTCTGGGTCGCGTCCGGCTTCATCGCGCTGGTCATCTCCTACGACGCCGCAGCCGGCATCCTGCGCGCGCACCATTTCCCGCCTGCCCTGGTCGGACCGGTGACGGTCTTGACCAGCCTGATGGACATCAGCATCGGTGTGCTGATCGCCTTCCGCCGCACCGCGGCGTTCGGTCTTGTTGCAGGCATCATCGCCTCGCTCGGCTATATGGCCGGATCGGCGATCCTGGCGCCCGATCTCTGGATCGAGCCGCTCGGCGCGCTGGTGAAGACCGGGCCTGCAATCGTGCTGATGCTCGTCGCGCTTCTCATTCTGGACAATCGATGACGATCTGGCCCGACGACGACGTGATCCTCTACGACGGCGTCTGCATCTTCTGCTCACGCTGGGTTCGCTTCGTCATCGCCCGCGACACAACGCGCCGCTTTCGCTTCACGCCGATCCAGTCCGACTACGGCACGCGGCTGGCAAAGACTTTCGGCATCGACCCCGAGGATCCCGACACCAACGCCGTGGTCCATGGCGGCATCGCCTGGATGAAGTCGGACGCGGCACTGACGGTGCTGAGCCATCTCCCCGGCTGGCGCTGGACCCGCGCGCTGTTCGCAGTGCCCAAGCCGCCGCGCGACGCGGTCTACAGTCTCATCGCGCGCAACCGCTACAAGATCTTCGGGAAGTACGAGACGTGCTTTGTGCCGGATGCGGATATGCGGGCGAGGGTGCTGGAATAGTTTCCGCCGTCATTGCGAGCGAAGCGAAGCAATCCATCTCTCCGCTTGCGGCGGCATGGATTGCTTCGTCGCTGCGCTCCTCGCAATGACGGCTTAACTGCTAGCGCGTCAACTCAGCCAACACTTCCTTCGCCGCCCGCTCGCCCGAGTCCCGCGCGCCATGTGCGGTCGAGAAGAAATGCGGCGAGGTGGCTTCGCCGGCGAAGAACAGCCGGCCGTCGACCGGTGCGGCCAGTGCGGCGCGCTTGTCGGCGTGGCCGGGCAGCGCGTGCGAGTAGGAGCCGCGGGCGAACGGGTCGTGCGCCCAGCGGGATTCGCTGAGCGGCTTCAGCTTGCGGCGGAAATCATTGCCGAGGAACGAGACGATCTCGTCGATGCTGTGGGCGGCGATGGCGCCGTCGCCGGCGTCTTCAAGCTCTCGCGCAAAACGTCCGCCGAAGAAGCCCTCGATGCAGGGCTGGCCGAACGGGCGGATGTGATAGGTGCCCATCTCGGTGCGCATGGTGGCGCCGCGCAGATTGCCTTCCTTGGGCAGCGCCTCGGGCTCGGCGAGCGCCAGCGTCACCTTGTCGGCGAGGCCGAGCGGCAGGCCGCGCGCGGCATCGAGCTTGCCCGGCAGCGCAGGCGAAAAGCGGATCGCCTCGTCGGCAATCAGATTGGTCGGCACGGTGACGATCACCTTGTCCGCCTCAAGCACGCCGCGCGAGGTCTCGATGCGGACGCGCTTGCCGGAATGATCGATCAGCCGGACCTCGCAGTTCCGCGCAACCGGTACTTGCTCGCCATAGGCCGCGACCAGCGCGCCATAGCCGCGCCTGACGCGCCAATTGACGTTGCTGTCCTCATAGGCGTCGAAGTCAAGGATCGAGAGCTGGTCGAGCTCGCAGCCGTTCACATAGGTCGAGATCGCATCGATCATCGGGTTCCAGCGGTTGCCGGGCTCGAGATAGCGATCGGCGGATGCGTCCTTGCCGCCGCGCGCGGCCTGCTCGATGCGGTCGTAGAACTGGTCGAGCGCAAGCATGAACGCGTCGCGGTCGGCCTGCGGGAATGCCTTGCCATAGGCGCGCTCGCGCCACGGCGGCAGGTCCTTGTTGAGCTCGAAGTTTAGCTGCTGGGCGATGCCGACAAAGCTGTTCTGGTCGGCCGAGTGCAGCCAGCCGCAGCCGACGTCGAACACCACGTCAGGCGCAGCCTGGATCGTATGGGCGCGGCCGCCGAGACGGTCGCGGGCTTCCAGAACGATGGCGGAAAGGCCGGTGCCCTTCAGCGCATGCGCGGCGCCGAGGCCCGCAGCGCCGGCGCCGATGATGGCAACATCGACCGTGGAGGGGAGGGAACTCATGGCCCGGCTCTAGCACGTCTGGAAAGACGCCTGAAGTCACCACGCGCATAACTGTCATCACCCGCGCATACGGGTGATCCGGTATTCCAGAGACGGCGGTGATTGAGCCGATAGGCCGCGGCGTACTGGGTGCCCCGGTCAAGCCGGGGCACGACAGACGGGCTTAGGCCACCGCTTAAGCTACAGCCTCTTTGGCCTTTTCGGCGCGCTTGCGCTCGTTCGGGTCGAGATGCTTCTTGCGCAGCCGGATCGACTTCGGCGTCACCTCGACGAGCTCGTCGTCCTCGATATAGGCGAGCGCCTTTTCCAGGGTCATCCGGATCGGCGGGGTCAGGCGCACCGCTTCGTCCTTCGAGGTGGTGCGGATGTTGGTGAGCTGCTTGCCCTTCAGCACGTTGATCTCGAGGTCGTTGTCGCGGGTGTGCTCGCCGACGATCATGCCCTTGTAGACCTTCCAGCCCGGCTCGATCATCATCGGGCCGCGGTCTTCCAGCTTGAACATCGCATAGGCCACCGCCTCGCCCTGGTCGTTGGAGATCAGGACGCCGTTGCGGCGGCCCTGGATCTCGCCCTTGTAGGCGGCATAGCCGTGGAAGATGCGGTTCATGATCGCGGTCCCGCGGGTGTCGGTGAGCAGTTCGCCCTGGTAGCCGATCAGGCCGCGGGTCGGCGCGTAGAACACCAGCCGCAGGCGGTTGCCGCCGGACGGGCGCATCTCGATCATCTCGGCCTTGCGCTCGCTCATCTTCTGCACGACGACGCCGGAATGCTCCTCGTCGACGTCGATCACGACCTCTTCGATCGGCTCCTGCCAGGCGCCGGTCGCCTCGTCCTTCTGCAGCACGACGCGCGGGCGCGACACCGAGAGCTCAAAGCCCTCGCGGCGCATGGTCTCGATCAGGATCGCGAGCTGCAATTCGCCGCGGCCGGAGACTTCCATCGAATCCTTGTCGGCGGCCTCGACGACGCGCAACGCGACATTGCCCTCGGCCTCGCGCAGCAGGCGGTCGCGGATCATGCGCGAGGTCACCTTGTCGCCTTCAGTGCCGGCCAGCGGCGAGTTGTTGACGATGAACGACATCGACACCGTCGGCGGATCGATCGGCTGTGCCGGCAGCGGCGTCTCGACCGTGGGGTCGCAGAAGGTGTCGGCGACGGTGCCCTTGGTGAGGCCCGCGATCGCGACGATATCGCCGGCGTCGGCTTCCTCCAGCGGGGTGCGCTCGATGCCGCGGAAGGCGAGGATTTTGGTGATACGCCCCTGCTCAATGGTCTTGCCGTCGGCGCCGAGCACCTTCACGGCCTGGTTCGGCTTGATAGAGCCCGATGTGATGCGGCCGGTGATGATGCGGCCGAGATAGGGGTTGGCTTCGAGGATGGTGCCGATCATGCGGAACGGGCCTTCTTCGACCTTCGGCGGCGCGACATGGCGCACGATCAGGTCGAACAGCGGCTGCATGCCAGCGTCATGCGAGGCTTCCGGGCTGTCGCCCATCCAGCCCTGCTTGGCCGACCCGTACAGAATAGGGAAGTCGAGCTGCTCCTCGGTGGCATCAAGTGCTGCGAACAGGTCGAACACCTCGTTGATCACTTCGGTCGGGCGTGCGTCGGGGCGGTCGACCTTGTTGATCACGACGATCGGCTTCAGGCCGACCTTGAGCGCCTTCGACACCACGAACTTGGTCTGTGGCAGCGGACCCTCGGCGGCGTCGACCAGCACCAGCGCGCCATCCACCATGTTGAGGATGCGCTCGACCTCGCCGCCGAAATCGGCGTGGCCGGGCGTGTCGACGATGTTGATGCGGGTATCCTTCCACTGCACCGAGGCCGCCTTGGCCAGGATGGTGATGCCGCGCTCACGCTCCAGATCGTTGGAGTCCATGGCGCGCTCGGTGACCTTCTGGTTCTCGCGATAGGTCCCGGATTGCTGCAGCAGGCGGTCGACGAGGGTGGTCTTGCCGTGGTCGACGTGGGCGATAATGGCGACGTTGCGAAGGTTCATGGCTCTTCTTCTGGTCGTGCAATGGTCAGATGCGCGATCTCGCCGGACCAGTTTGGCCGGCCGCTCGCTCACGTGGCCCACCGGGCCCGGATCACGCTCATACCCAAGAAATTTGACGGGGACGCATCACCCCAAAAAGGAAGCCCGGTCAGAGGACCGGGCACCTTGCGCGTTGCGGCGCAATATAGTCAGAAAACGCCAAAAAACAACGGTTTATTGGCGGTTCAAGTGCCTGATTTTCGCTCCGGAAGCCGGTTTTGAGGGGCTTTTCGGGGCCGATTCAGCCTCGCTTCTGCGCCCGCGCGAACACAATCAGCCCGAGCCCGCCAAGCGTCACCAGCACCGCAAGGCCGGTGATCGGGTCGTTGGACCCACCCAGAGTGACACTGAGGACCACACAGAGGGCGCCCGGGATCAGCAGCAGCACCCCGACGATCAGCATGAAAATCGCGCAACCACGCGGCAGGCGCGATTCCTGCCGCGGCGGCTCCGTTGGCGGGGGTGTGTCGGAATTGCTCATGAGCTTCCCTTGATCGCGGCGCGGACCAACATCACGCCGGCAAAGCAGACCGCAAGCCCGAGCAGGATCAGGAAGAAGACGGAGGGATCGGGCCTCGATTCGGTCAGGCCGCCGAACCCGAACAGCAGGGCGCAGAGCCCGGGCAGCAGCAGGAACAGCCCGAACAGCGCCATGAACGCGGTCGCGCAGCCGCCGCGCCGCGGTGGGAGTGGCGGAGGCAGCGAGGGCGGGGGCGATCCGTCGGACATGATGGGCCGGCTGTCGTCGCTCATCGATACAATTCCTCCATCTGCCCGCGCTCATTGTCGTTCAGCAAAGAAAATTCAACGCCGCAGAATCCCCACTACGATAGAGACCACACCCACAAGCCCGAGCAAAAAAGTGATTTCTGCGATCGGAGCAACGCTTGGATCGGACAGCTGGCCGCCGAAGAAGAAGAGGGTGCAGAGCCCCGGCAGCAGCAGATGGGCTCCGACCACGATCATCAGCAGGCCTAAGCACCCCGATTGTTTCGCGGGACGCCGCTCGGGCGAACTCGGCGGGGCGTTGTCGACGCCACTCATCGCGATACAGGTTCTTGCCGTGCCTCCCGATAGGTCTGCCCGGCCAGGCTCGCGCGGATGCCGTCGATCTTTCCGTCGCGATAGAACAGATTGTAGGTGTCGAACGGGATGATCGCGCCGCTTTCGGTGACGAAATGGATGCAGCTTCGCTTGACGTTACCGACGCAGAAGTTGAAGCGATCGAGAAACTGCACGATGGTGACGCGGAACACGTTCTCATAAGTGAGGCCCTCCGGCACCTCGAAGCTCGGCAGGCAGCACAGCAATTCGCAGACCCGCTCAGAGGTGTTGAGCGGCCCCGACGACAGCGAGAACAGGTCGACGAATTTTTCCCGCAACACCGGATATTTCTCCGGACTGATCGTGTTGGGCATCACGGCCACGAGCTGTTCCTGCGGGATCAGCGAGGTCAGCGGCAGCACCTTGTCGCCATTGCGCAGGCCGTAGCCGATCGAGATGCTCTCGGGATTGCACGGCAGCGGGATCATATCCTTGTCGCCGAACACCCCGGTCTCGATCACGTGCTGGCGGATCTCCGACAGCATGATGCGGTCGGTGTCCTTGTTGAAATCCTGGTTGCGGCCGGCGTCCTGTACCGGTTGCAGCGTGACGCCGCGGACGCATGTCCAGGTCAGCGCGTGGCGGACGATATCGCCGATCTCGGCGTCGTTGACGCCGCGCTTGATGGTCGCGACCAACGTGGTCGAGACGCCGTGGCGCTCGAGATTCTCCAGCGCCTGCTGGCGGATCTTGCGTAAGTCCGCGCCGCGCAGATTGACCAGCGCGTCGCGCTTGAGCGAATCGAATTGCAGATAGACCTCCAGCCCGCGCTTGTTCTCGGCAAGCTTCGCCACGAAGTCCGGCTCGCGCGCGATTCTGAGGCCATTGGTGTTGATCATGACGTGGCGGATCGGGCGGGCGCGCACCGCATCCAGAATGGCGAAGAAATCCGGATGCAGCGTCGGCTCGCCGCCGGAGATCTGCACGAGGTCGGGCTCACCCTCGTTCGCGACCAGCGCATCGAGCATTTTCTCGATCTTCGCCAGCGGCGTGAAGCTTAAGCGTGCCGGCGAGGACTCCGCAAAGCACACCGGGCAGGTCAGGTTGCAGTGCTCGGTGATCTCGATCAGCGCCAGGCAGGAGTGCTGCTCGTGGTCCGGGCACAGCCCGCAATCATAGGGACAGCCGAATTCGGTGTGGCGCTGGAAGGCCAGCGGCCGGTCGCCGGGCTTGATGAAATCCTTGCACAGCCGCCAATAGGCCGCATCGGTCGAGACCAAGGTCGACTGCACGCCGTGCTGCCTGCAGCGCTTCTCGTACCAGACCTCGTTGCCTGATATCTGGATCTTGGTCGGCACCAGGGTCAGGCAGGTCTCGCAAAGCGATTGGGTCTGGCCCCAGAAGATGTAAGGGCGGGACTTACGCAGCGGCGCGTTCATGCTTCAAGCTCACATTCGGGGCCGTCGCCAGCATGACGGCGGCATAAACCATGACAAATAGCGACAGCAGGTGGAACAGCGAGAACGGTCCGATCAGTGCGCCATAGGGCTTGATGAACTCCCACACGAAGCGCTGCACGCCGTAGTAGAACAGCACGAGGTAGAATCCATTGGTGATGACAGCGGCGTTGCGGTTCAACACGGCCCAGACGTAGAAGGCCGCGAACGCTGCCATCGCCAGGCTTTCATAGAGCTGCACCGGATGGCGCAGGACGCCGTCGCCGAAATCATGGCCCCAGGGCAGCGCGGTCGGCGTGCCATAGGTGAAATCCTCAAGCCCCGCGAAATAGCAGCCGAGCCGGCCGACCGCGACGCCGATCGCGAGCGGCAGCGCAAACCGCGCCCCGGTGCGCAGCGAAATGCCGTGCAGCCATTTGTAGAGCTCGATCGCGACGATGCCGCCGGCCAGCGCTCCCTCGACCGAGCGGGCGATGCCCGGCATGCTCGAGAACCAGAGGTTCAACGTGCCGAAGATGTAGGCGCCGATGCCGGCGCCGAACACCAGCGCGGCGATGTAGGTGAGCTCGAAGGATTGCCGCGGGAATTGCAGCCCGCGCACGCGCGACAGCCACCAGATGGCGATCGCGGCCGCGCACCATGCTGCGACGTCGAAAACGGCGTGAAGTTCAGCCCCACTCATGAAGCGAGTGTAGCGTGATTTTCGCGGTCCGCGATAGCTGTCCTCCCTCTCCCCGTTCTTACGGGGTCGAGACGAGCGAAGCTCGCTCTTAGAGGGTTGGGGTGAGGGGCTTCCATCCGGCGAGCACCTCGCGGCCTGTTGAGTAGTGTGCCTCGCCCCTCACCGGGATCGCTCGCGCGATCCGACCTCTCCCCGCAAAGAGCGGCGAGAGGTAAACAGCGTCAGTTCGTCGGGTTGTCCTCGCTCGGATACACCCCGCGTAGCACTTCCTCGAAGTGATCCTTCACTGCGTCGTTGCACAGGCACGAGCGTAGCTTGAGCTTGTCGGGGTCGCGGATCACGATCGCGCCGCGGCGCGTGTCCAGCACGCCCTCCGCCTTGAAGTTCTGGATCACGCGGCTGGTATAGCTGCGGCCGACGCCGAGCAAGGTCGAGAGCTGCTCATGCGTCAGCGGCACCACGCCGTCGCCATTGGTGCGCTCGATCGCCGAGATGATCCATTTCGCGGCGCGCTGCTCGATCGAGTGGATCGCATTGCAGGCGGTCGACTGGAAGATCTGCGCCAGCATGCAGTCGGCATAGCGCGCGAAGATGTTGCGCACCGAGATCGACGTCAGCTTGGCGGCGTCGAGCTTGCTGATCGGCAGCCGCACGAACGGCCCGCCGAACTTGACGGTGATGCGGGTATAGGCCGGCAGAAATCCCTGGCTGACGATGCCGCCGACCGCGCCCTCGCGGCCGACCAGGATGGTCTCGACGTCGCGGCCGTCCTCGTTGGCCACCAGGTAGGACGCAAGGCTCGGTCCGCATGGGAAATGCACGATCTGAACGTCGTCGCCGGGATTGTAGAGCAGATCGCCGGCCGCCGCCTCGACCACCGCAAGATGCGGCGCGATCAGTTCGTAGTCGGCGGCATTGAGCCGGCGCAACAGATTGTTGAACGGCCGGTCATTCGTCCCGGCCAAATCGGTCCGTTTCGCAATCATTTGGAAAATCCTGAAAGCCCAACGCGGACCATACTGATAAAGTTCCCGGATCTATGTTCACTAGTGAACAGACGCGCCCGCTTTCGATGTGATGAGTTTCATCTCGGGAACCGCCGGCGTGCTTCTGGGCGCCGGTCGCGGGCCATCCGGCCGGACTGATCCGGTCTGTCATCCATCATCGAAGCAATGGACACCGAGCCATGGAATCCGCCCCCAATGCCGGCATGCCCGGTGACGTTCTCGTGGTCGAGGACGATCCGATCATCTCGCTCTATTTCGAGGACACCATCCTGGGCTTCGGCGCCCGGACGGTGCGCACCGCTGCGAACGTCGCCCGCGCGCTCGAATTGATCGCCGAGCGCGCACCGGATTTTGCGCTGCTCGACGTCGGCCTCGTCAGGGGCGAGAAGACCTTCGTGATCGCCGAGCGGCTGGATGTGCTGAAGGTGCCCTTCGCGTTCGTCACGGGTTATGGCGCTGATATCAGGCTGCCGGAATCGTTCGCCGGCAAGCTGCGGCTGACCAAGCCGTGCTCGAGCGAAGCGCTCGAAGCCGCGCTGAGAAACGGACACTGACCGATTGCCAGGCTTCGGCCTCGCAGCCGGTGCGTTCGTCGTCTACCATCCGGCCTATCGGATTCGGCGACGCACAGGCATCGGGAAGCCATCATGGCGATCAGCACATCCGCCGCTGCGCCCGCAGCGGCGCTCTCTCTCGGGCTGCTCCTCGCGCCGGTTGCGACGCATCCGATGGCCGGTGTGGCGTTGTCGTCGCTGGCCTCGGCCGTCGTCGACGGTTTCGTGTCGCCGGCCTTCGCCGAGCCCGCCGCGCTCACGAGCGAGCAATCGGCCGCGCTCAAGACTTACGACAATGCCCTGAAGAACTTCGTCGCGATCCTGCGCCAGCGGCGCGCGCAGATCGATTCCAATCAGCCGCTGCCCGACTTGCCGGGCCAGGCTATCTACCTTGCCCGTGTCGAGATGATGAGCGCCTACAAGGATCTCACCGATGCGCTACCGTCCAGGATTGGACGACCCAACAGATTCGGGATTCCTCCGGCCTATTTCGACGCCGACAATGAGCCGCTGCTCGATGAGTACAGGAAGCTCTTCGATGTGATGGAGGCGCCGCCCGCGAACGCGCAAAGCTCCGAGACGCCATTCAAGGACGTGGCGGATCTGGCGACGGTGATCGCGCGCGCCAGGGGTTTGGATGCCGCGGCCGCCGCGGTCGCCGGCCGGATCAGTCTCGGCCTGTTCTTTGCCGAGACAAGCGGCAAGCAAAACGCCGGAAATGCGCGGTCGAACACCTACAAGGGCAGCCTGCAGACCGGCCCGTCCGAAGATCGCAACGGTCGAAAGAAGTGGGCCGCCATCAAGCAATCGATCGCGGCCCTCGATCCTGCGCTCAGCCGTCGCGACGACATGGAAGAAGCGCGTGTCGGCAATCTCGATCACCGGTTCAATCACTGGACCGCGGTGCGCGATGCGCTCATGAACGAGCACGCGGATATTTTCCCGCAGGTCCCGGCGATCGCAAAGGCGCTGCCCAATCCGATCGATCAAATGAAGCTCTTCGAGCTCATCCAGATCATTCCCAGCCCGACCAGGTCCGCGCTGAAGTCAGGCGACCTCGTCAATTACAGAATTTCCGAGCCCAGGATCATGGGATATCTGCGAAACAACAGCGTCTTCGCTTTCGGTCGAGCCGACCGGGCAAGGACATCCGCGAGCTTCCGCGAAATCCTCGATGCGATGTGGCTCTTCAGCCCCAAATTCGAACAGGCGCTGGCCAAATTCGCGGAGACCAAGGCCGGAAAACCGGGCTGAGCCGGGAAGTGCCGATCGCTTGGGGTCAGAGCGGGCCGAGGAGCGCCCATCGCGGCTCGCAGAATTCCTTGACGGCAGAAGCGACGCTGCTGCTGATCGCATTGCGGCGCTCGGGCGAGTCCATCTTGAGTTCTTCGTCCCGGTTGATGATCGAGCCCGCCTCCAGCAGGACGGCGGGCATCGCGGTCTTTCGCAGCACGATAAGCTTATCGTAGCTGTAGACGCCGGTGTCCTTGTTCAGCAGGGGATGCTGGTCGTGGCCCATGACGGGCTGGCTGTATTGCTCGGCATATTGCAGCCCTTCAGCTTTCAATTCCCCGGCGACCAGCTCGGCGAACAGCAGGCTGGTCTTGAAGTCCGGATTGTTGCGGGAGACGAACACCGAGTAGCCGCTGAAGCGGTCGCTGAAATGGCGCTTCTTTCCCTCGAATTCCCAGTCCTCGAGCATCTTGTTGGGCACGGAATCATGATGGATCGACAGCAGGAGATCCGCGTGCAGGTTGTTTGCGGCGGCGACCCGCCTGAAGAGGCTGGGCCTCGCTTTGCCTTCGGTCAGCAGCAGCCTGGTTTCGGCAAAGCCTTCGGCCTTCAACTTTTCCTCGATCAGCCGCGCAAGGCGCAGGTTGAAGGTGAACTCGGCGACATTGCGCGCGCTGATCGCGCCTTCCGATTCAGCGGTATGTCCCACATCGAGGACGATCCGTAATGTCGAGGGATCGCATTTGGCTGCGGCCGGCTTGGGAACGGAAGGCGGCAGGGCGACCGGCCCGAGGGCGGCAAGCCGTGTGGCGCGGGGCTTTGATGGCGCGTGGTGCCTTGCCAATTTGGCCGGCTTTGCCGATTTCGCGCGCTTTGGCGCTTTGGGATGCTTCGATGAGCTCTTGAAGAGATCAGGCAGCCAGCCGGCACCGCCGGCTTCAATCGGCAGCAGCGCGAACATGGCGATCGCGACGACAAGCAAGCGGTGCGGCCGAAGCCCCACGACGATGCCACCGAGCACGCGAATCAATTCGCAGCGCCTCATGCTCCGCCCCTCCGGGCCCCCAGCATAACGGCTCTGATATCGGTACCGGAAGAGGCCGGTGACGTCCATCCCCCGTCAATCGCGACGCCCCTGCCTTGAGGCAAGGGCGTTCAGCACAGAGAGGCCGGTTCCGTCGCGGCTGCGACCTGATTACACCGGCTTCGGATCGAGCGTGATCGC
This sequence comes from Bradyrhizobium sp. USDA 4341, assembly GCF_054063755.1. Classification (NCBI taxonomy): domain Bacteria; kingdom Pseudomonadati; phylum Pseudomonadota; class Alphaproteobacteria; order Hyphomicrobiales; family Nitrobacteraceae; genus Bradyrhizobium; species Bradyrhizobium sp. USDA 4341. The sequence goes on from NZ_JBSSGO010000002.1 coordinate 5,540,960, forward strand.
CCACAGCTCGGCGTCGACGCGGTCGCGCAGGCTCACCGTCATCTGCCCGCTCTTGCCGTCGATCTTGACGTGGCCGAAGAACTGCATGCCGGCCGACGGCGGCAGGTTCTGGTTGGCTTCGCCCGGCGCCTTGATGAACTTCACCTCGGGACCAAACGTGTTGTCGAGCTCGTTCGGACCGAATGTGCCGGCATGCAGCGGGCCGGAGACGAATTCCCAGAACGGATCGAATTCCTGGAACTGGGCCTTGTTCGGGTTGTAGTAATGCGCAGCCGCATAGTGCACGTCCGCGGTCAGCCACACCGTGTTGGCGATGCCGGCCGTCTTGATGAAGCGCAGGATGTCGGCGATCTCGAGTTCGCGGCCGCGTGCCGGGCCGTCGCCTTGCGCGAAGGCTTCCGAGCCCTTCTTGTTGGCGGCATCGTCATAGACGATCAGCGACAGCGGCATATCGGAGGCGATCACCTTCCAGGTGGCGCGCGAGTTGAGCAGCGCGCGCTTCAGCCAGGCCATCTGATCCGGCCCGATGAAATAGGCATCGGGACCGTAGGTCTCCTGCAGGTTCGGACCGTTGGGGCCGCGATAGCTGCGCTCGTCGAGCATGAACACGTCGAGATGCGGACCGTAGCTCAGCGTGCGATAGACGCGGCCGGGCTCGACGATGCTCTCGCGCATCGGATACATCTCGTGGAAGGCTTTTGCCGCTCGCGCCGCGAGCACGTTGATGTCGCGCTCCTTGTAGGCGGCCGGCAGCTGCTTCGACAGCGACCAGTTGTTGGTCACCTCGTGGTCGTCCCACTGCACGAAGATCGGCACCTCGGCATTGAAGGCGCGCAGATTGGTGTCGAGGAAATTGTATTTGTGCGCGGCGCGGTATTCGTCGAGCGTCTCCGCGACCTTGGCCTTCTCCGGGATCGTGATGTTCTTCCAGATCTTGCCGTCGGGCTGCTTCTGCTCGGCGGTGATGACGCCGTCGGCATAGATGGTGTCGCCGGAATGCAGGAAGAAATCCGGGGCGTGCTTCTTCATCGCGGCGAAGGTGATCATGCCGCCGTCGTCGGGATTGATGCCCCAGCCCTGGCCGGCAACGTCGCCGCCCCACACGAAGGAGACGTCGCGGCGATCGCTCGGCGCGGTGCGGAAGCGGCCGACCACGGGCTCGCCGACAACGTCGATATGGGCGAGGTCGCGGAAGCGGACGCGGTAGAAGATGTCCTGGCCGGAGGGCAGGTTCTCCAGCAGCATCTTGGCGGTGAAGTCGCTCTCGGGCAGCGCCGTGATCGGCGGCAGCACACGGGCGTTCTTGAACGAGTCTGACGTCGCGACCTCGACCATCATCTGCGAGGGACGGTCCGCACGCGCCCACACCACGCCGCCGTCGACGCCGACATCGCCGGACTGCACGCCATGGGTGATCACAGGGCGGTCGGCCGCGCGCGACAGATAGGGCATCGCGATCACGCCGGCACCGGCCGCAGCAGCCGTGGAGAGAAAGCGTCGGCGGGTCAGTTTTCGCGAGAACCGGATCGTCATGGGGAGCCTCCTCAGGTCACAGCGACAATGCGCCGCGGGCGAGCACAGACCTAGAAAAATTCCATGACGGAGAGATTACAGGGAGGCCGCGTGAGGTGGCACGTCTGTAAGGCTCCCTCTCCCGCTTGCGGGGGAGGGTGGGGTGGGGGCTCTCTCCACGAGTCGTAGCGCGGAGAGAGCCCCCACCCGCATTGCATCTGCGATGCAATGCGGCCTCCCCCGCAAGCGGGAGAGGCGAAGGAGAGCTCGTGGAGAGATGGGAGGGTAAGCCCTACGCCGTGCCGGCCGCCCTGAACTGGCTCGCAGTCCGCTGCAAGTTCTGCGGCATGCTGAGCAGCAGCGCCTTGCGGTCGGCCACCGCGTTGTGGAACTGCTCGAGCGCGATGTTGAACGCGGTCAGCGTGCCTTCCTCGATGGCGCCGTGCTCGAAACAGTCGAGCGTGTGGCGCAGGATGTCGTCGGCTTCCGCCTGCAGCTGGTCGAGCTCGTCGGTCGAATCGCTCTGCCGCGCGGCCTTCAGCATCTCCAGCAGGCGCTCGCGCTGCGAGGTGTTGGTGTTGCGCTCGTCCTGCTTGAGATAGCCGGCGAACCATGCACCGGCCGAGCCCATCGCCGAGAACGCCATCAGGCTCCACCAGATGTAATCGCTGTAGCGGTCGAGGAAGGTCTTCTCTTCGCCGTCGACGAAGGCGGCCGCGCCCGGATGCACCGGAATGGTGGCGTCCTTGTCGGTGTCGGGCGTCTCGATCTTGGCGGCGAGCGGGAAATCGTTCTTGAGCGACTGCCGGATCGCAAACAATTGCCGGGTGAATGCCGCGACCGTCGCGTCCGACAGGCCCTTTCGCGCGACGATATGGTGCGAGAAGCTGATCGTCTTCACCTCATCGTCGGGCCGGTCGGCCGAGCCGAGCGAGCCGGCGGGGATTTCCGCGGCCTCATAGGCCGGATGGTTCTGCGCGATGGCCTCGGACGCGTCGATCGGCAGGAAGGTGGGCTCGCCGCCGTCTTTGGTCGACGCCGTGATCGCATCGATCGTGAGCTTGCTGTTGGCCGGGCCGACGGCGAGATAGGCGTCGGCCTTCAGGTTCTTGATGGCCTCGACCGCCTCATTGGCCGGGAACTGAACGATCTCGACCTTCATCGGGTCGACGCCGTATTGCTGCAGGATCAGCTTCAGCAGATTGACGTTGGCCGGCGTACGGCCGACGACGCCGATCTTGCGGCCGCCAAGCTGCGCGATCTTGGTGATCTTTGCGGCCTTGCGGCCCTTGCCCTTGGCTGCGGGCGGCACCCACATCACCACGACATTCTTGCGCAGGACCGCGACCGCCTGTGCATTCTTCGGCACCTCGAGATCGCCGCGGATGATGGCGAGGTCGGCCTTGCCGTCGGCCAGCGTCTGCGCGCTGGCGGTGGCGCCGTCGGTCTGCACTGGGCGCAGCTTGACCTGGGTGTGTTGCTGGTTGTTGAAGGCCTGCGCCAGCGCCTGCACGACCTTGAGGTCATCGCTGCTTGCGGGGCCGACCGCGATCCGCAGCGTCACCGGACGCACCGCGAAATAATACCCGGCGATCGTCGCGCCGACGATGGCGAGCGCCCCCGCGATCAAGACGAACATCAGCCGTCGCTTTGCAGAGCGCAGCGGCTTGGGCGATATGCTGGCGGAGCCGTCTGTCATCGATCTCGCAAACAATCGTCGGGGCTCAATCTCGCAAAACTACCAACGCGCACACATTGTGCATTTGTAGCAAATTCCTGGAGCCACAGATGTTACATCTCCGTCATGGTTACCAGCGGCGATAGGACGCTATTTCGGCCTTATTTTCGGCATGGATCCCACCCCGGAGGCCGGTTGTTAGGCTAAGGTCGGCGTCAAACGGGAGGGTTGCCATGGTCGAAAGGCTGTCAGCGGAAGCAAGGAAGGCCGCGCTTTGGGAACTGGCCGGCTGGTCGGAGCTGGCCGGACGCGAGGCGATCGCAAAGACCTTCGTGTTCAAGGACTTCAACGAGGCCTTCGGCTTCATGGCGCGCGCTGCCCTGGTCGCCGAGAAGAGCGACCATCACCCCGAATGGAAGAACGTCTACAAGACGGTCGAGGTCGTGCTGGCGACCCACGATGTCGGCGGGGTGACCAAGCGCGATATCGACCTCGCCAAGGCCATGAACGCGATCGCGAGGCAGCTCGGGGTCAACTGACCCGGCCGCGCGCAACCTTGCGCCGGTTGGCCGACGTCCCCAGATTCGGATCGTCCGCCGCCGATCCGTCGCGCGGCGCCAAAGGGAACCTGGCGATGCCATCGACCGACACCGGCGTGGGGTTCGGGCCTGCCGACCGGCTGGCGCGGGACCCGGACAGCGTGCGCCGCCGCTTCTGGATCAAGTTCAAGAAAGTGGTGGCGCGGCTGCCGTTCGCCGAGGATCTGCTGGCGGCCTATTACTGCGCCTTCGACCGGCAGACGCCGCGCCATGTCCAGGCGGCGCTGCTCGGCGCGATCGCCTATTTCATCCTGCCGTTCGATTTCATCCCGGACATGCTGCCGGTGCTCGGCTTCACCGACGATGCCGCCGTGCTCGCAACCGCGATCCGCATGGTGGCCAGCCACATCACCCCGGAGCACCGCGATGCCGCGCGCGCCGCACTGAAGCGCGGAGTGCCGGAAGAGGGAGCACCGCAGGCGTAGAGTGACTTTCGCTCTCTCTCTTCTTCCCCCCGAAAGGGGGAAGGTCGGGATGGGGGTCAGCCGCAGGCGACGCTGTATCTGCGGAGAGAGCAGATCCGCACCCGCTTTGCTCTGCGAGCAAAGCGACCTCCCCTTTTCAAGGGGAGGTTGGAGGATGCGTAGCCCGGATGAAGCGAAGCGTAATCCGGGTTTTTTCACCAATCGATCGAGCGGTCCGGGATTTCGCTGCGCTCCATCCGGGCTACGCGATCTCAGCTCAACTGCCCGGATGCAGGATCACCTTGCCCATCGCCTTGCGGCCGGCGAGCACCTTCAAGGCTTCCGCGGTCTGCGACAGCGGGAAGGTGCGGTCGACATGCGAGGAGATCTTGCCTTCCGCGGTCCACTGCACGAGCTTCTCGAGGTTCTTGCGGTTCTTCTCCGGGTTCAGCCGCGCCCATGCGCCCCAGAACACGCCGCGGATGTCGCAGCCCTTCAGCAGCGCAAGGTTGAGCGGAATCTTCGGAATGTCGCCCGCGGCAAAGCCGATCACCAGGAAGCGGCCTTCCCATGCGGTCGAGCGCAGCGCGGCCTCGGCATAGGAGCCGCCGACCGGATCGAACACGATGTCGGCGCCCTTGCCGTTCGTCAGCTTGCGCAGGCCCTCCTTAAGATCTTCCTTGGCGTAGTTCAGCGTCAGCTCGGCGCCGTGCTGCTTGGCGAATGCGAGCTTCTCGTCCGACGATGCGCAGGCAATCACCTTGAGGCCCATCAACTTGCCGAGTTCGCACGCGGCAAGGCCGGTGCCGCCGGCGGCGCCCAGCACCGCGAGCGTCTCGCCCGGCTTCGGGCTCGCGCGATCTTCCAGCGCATGCAGCGCGGTGCCGTAGATGATGATGATGCCGGCGGCGCGGTCGTAATCGAGATTGTCGGGAATCTTCACGATCGTATTCGCCGGCAGCGCGATCTTGTCGCGCGCGCCGTTGTGGCCGCATGACGCAACGACACGGTCGCCGACCTTCAGATCAGTGACGCCGGCGCCGACGCTCTCGATCACGCCGGCGACTTCGGCAGCCGGCGAGAACGGGAACGGCGGCTTGATCTGGTACTTGCCCTGGATCATCAGGATGTCGAAGAAATTCAGCGCCGCCGCCTTGATCGCGATCACGGCTTCGCCCGGACCGGCCACCGGATCGGGCACGTCAGCCAGCACGAGATCGTCGGGTTGACAGTATTGCGAGCAGAGGATGGCTTTCATGGACACACCTGAGTTTCGGACGCAGAAAGAGCTGCAAGATCTTGGACTACAAGCTTCATGCCGGATTTGCGGCGGAGCGACAATACAGTGCGGAGGGATCAAACTATGTTTGAAAACGGCCTGCTAGCGAAAAAGCGCATCCTGATCACCGGCGGCGGCTCCGGTCTTGGCGCAGCGATGGGCGCCCGCTTTGCCGAGCTCGGTGCCGAACTGATCATCTGCGGGCGGCGCGAGGGGCTGCTGGAGGAAACCGCAGGCAAATTCCGCAGCGAACTCGGTGCCAAGGTGTCGACCGCACGCTGCGATATCCGCGACGGCGCCGCGGTCGAGGCGATGATGGATCAGGTCTGGCAGGAGGCGCCGATCGACGTTCTCGTCAACAATGCTGCCGCAACCTTTATTGCGCAGAGCGAACATTTGTCATTCCGTGCCGCGGACGCGATCCTGGCGCCGACGCTGCATGGCACGATGTACTGCACGCTCGCCGCCGGCCGCCGCTGGATCGAAGGCAAGCACAAGGGCGTGGTGCTTTCGATCCTCTCGACCTCGACCATTACGGGTCGCGCCTTCACGGTGCCGTCGTCGATGGCCAAGACCGCGGTGCTGGCGATGACCAAGAGCCTTGCCGTCGAGTGGGGCCCGAAAGGCATCCGCACTGTGGCGATCGCGCCCGGCGCGTTCCCGACGCCAGGTGCCACCGGGCAGTTGCGTCCCGAAGCGCGCGGCGAGACCTGGTCGCAGCGCAATCCGCTCGGCCGCGCCGGCGAGCATTCCGAGCTTGCCAACCTCGCGGCCTTCCTGATTTCCGATCAGGCCGGCTACATCAATGGCGAGATGGTGGTGCAGGACGGCGGCGCGCATTTGCGCAGTTCCGGTGCCGAGGACCTGCTGCAATGGACCGATGCGCAGTGGGAGAGCCAGCGCGCGGCGCGCGCCAAGGGATGACCAAGGGATGACCAAGGGCTGATGCGCGACAACAAGCGCTGAGCAAGAACTGAGAATCAACGGACGCGCGTGCGGCTGTGGCCGGCGCGCGCGTTCGGGCCTAACTGCCTTTCCAAAAAAGCGTTTCCCGGTTATCCATCCGAGCCGGCGGAGGGGAATCGCCGGGCCATCTTCCAGTCACAATGATGGGGGAACCAGTTGGCCGTGCGGCAAATTCTGACATCACTGGCTGCTTGTGTCGTGTGCGGGATCGTCTCCCTCGCGCCGGCGCAGGCTGCGCCCAAGAAAGATGCGGCGAAGGAAGCGACCAAGCCGGCGCCTTCGGCCGCCGCGGCTGCCGCCGGCGGTGCGGAGCCGACGCTGATCGGCCAATTCGGCACCTGGGGCGCCTACACCGCGTCGCCCAACGGCAAGAAGGTGTGCTTTGCACTCGCCAAGCCGTCGTCGTCGAAGACCAACCCGCCGAACCGGCCGCGCGATCCGGCCTATGCCTTCATCTCGACCCGCCCGGCCGAGAAGGTCGTCAACGAAGTCTCGATCATGATCGGCTACACCGTGAAGCCGGGTTCGGAATCGACGCTCCAGGTCGGCGGCGGAACTTATGCGATGTACACCCAGGGCGACGGCCTCTGGATCAAGAATGCGGCCGAGGAGGAGCGGATGGTGGAAGCCATGCGCAAATCGGCCGATCTGACGGTAAAAGCCGTCTCGGCGAAGGGCACCGAGACGATCGACAGCTTCTCGCTGAAGGGTCTGGCGCAGGCGCTCGACCGGCTGGGGCAGGACTGCCGGCGTTAAGACCGGCTTGGAGATACAAAATCAAGGTATTTGGCGGCTTTCCAGCACCGGCTGGAAGGCCTATTTGAGGTTTCATGACCGACACCGTGACCACCAATGCCGTGTCCGGCGCCAGCGCGCTGGTCGAAAAGGTTCCGCTCGAGACCTACGTGCCGCCGGCCAAGCCGTCGCTTATCGGGTTGTCGCGCGCCGAGATCGCCGATCGCCTGGGCGAGATCGGCGTGCAGGCCGCGCAGCGCAAGATGCGCACCCAGCAGCTCTGGAACTGGATGTATTTCCGCGGCGCCAAGAGCTTTGCCGAGATGACCAACGTCTCGAAGGACATGCGCGCCGAGCTCGAGAAGTATTTTACCGTCGACCGTCCCGAGGTGGTCGCCGAGCAGATCTCCAATGACGGCACTCGCAAATGGTTGCTGCGGCTGCCGAGCGGCGACAAGGTCGAGCGGCCGCACGAGGTTGAGTGCGTCTACATTCCCGAGACCGATCGCGGCACGCTGTGCGTTTCCTCCCAGGTCGGCTGCACGCTGAACTGCTCGTTCTGCCACACCGGCACGCAGCGGCTGGTGCGCAACCTCACCGCCGGCGAGATCGTCGGCCAGGTGATGGTGGCACGCGACCGGCTCAACGACTGGGCCGATCGCGAGGACGGCACGCGGCGCGTCACCAACATCGTGATGATGGGAATGGGCGAGCCGCTCTACAATTTCGAAGCGGTGCGCGATGCGCTGCTGATCGTCGGCGACAATGAAGGCATCGGCATTTCCCGCCGCCGCATCACGCTGTCGACCTCGGGCGTGGTGCCGAACATCCAGCGCACCGGTGACGAGATCGGCGTGATGCTCGCGATCTCGCTGCATGCGGTGCGCGACGAGCTGCGCAACGAGCTGGTGCCGCTGAACCGCAAATATCCGATCAAGGAATTGCTGCAGGCCTGCCGCGATTATCCCGGCGCCTCGAACGCGCGGCGCATCACCTTCGAATATGTGATGCTCAAGGGCGTCAACGATTCGCTCGACGACGCCAAGCTGCTGGTGAAGCTGCTCAAGGGCATTCCGGCCAAGATCAACCTGATTCCGTTCAATCCGTGGCCGGGCACAGCCTACGAATGCTCGGACTGGGAGCAGATCGAAAAATTCTCCGAATACATCTTCAACGCCGGCTATTCCTCGCCGGTGCGCACGCCGCGCGGCCGCGACATCCTCGCCGCCTGCGGCCAGCTCAAGTCGGAGACCGAAAAGCTCTCGGCCCGCGAGCGCCAGGCGCTGCGCGCGATGGCGATGACGGATTGAATATTGTGAGCGACAACGCTCTCCACGTCGTCATTGCGAGGAGCGAAGCCACGAAGCAATCCATGTCTCGCCACGCTGGGACATGGATTGCTTCCGCCTTCGCCAAGGCTTCGGCGGACAAGTCGCTCTGCTCGCAATGACGGGGAGCTCGTAGCATGGCCCTGATCGGCCGCCTGTTTGTCGTCGCCTTCGGCTTCCTGATGGCCTGCTTCGTGGCCGGGATCATCGTGGTCGTCGCGGTGCTGTATCCCGAGGTCAGCGATTTCGGCGGGCAGATCGACCAGAGCGCTGTCAACGTCGTGCTCGGCTTCGGCTTCATCTTCATCTCCGGCTTTGCACTGCTGCCGGCGCTGATCGTGGTGCTGATCACCGAGGCCTTCTTCATCAGGAGCGTGTTGGCCTACGCCATCGGCGGCGGGATCGTCGGCGCGGCCTGCTATCTCGGCCTGGTTCCGTTCGATCCCGACATGATGCAGTTCCACGGCATCGTGCGCCGGCACATGGAGATCATGACCGGCGCCGGCATCGTCGCCGGCCTGGTCTACTGGCTGATCGCCGGCCGCACCGCCGGCGCCTGGCGCGAGCCGCCGCGCCCGTTGCCGTCGCCCCCGCCCTTGCCGTCGCAATCGCCGCGGCCGTGATGCTTCCCATGACCATCCGCCTCGGCTAAACCGCGCGCCATGAACCGGACTGGACTTTTTATCGCGCTGGCGCTCGCGCTCATCATCGGCATCCTGTTCGGGATCTATCCCGAGCTCGACCTGAAGCTCGCGGCCATGTTCTACGATGCCGCGCAGAAAACCTTCCCGCTGAAGCTCGACGCGCTCGCGTCGTTCGCGCGCGACGCGGCGATGTGGGTCGCCTGGGCGCTGGTGCTGCCGGCGATCGTGACCATCGTCTGGAAATTCATCCGGCCGGATCGGCCCATGCTGATGTCCGGCCGCGCCGCGGTGTTTCTGCTCACCACGATGCTGCTCTCGGCCGGCGTCCTCACCAACCTCACCTTCAAGAACTATTGGGGCCGGCCGCGGCCGGTGTTCGTGACGCAGTTCGGCGGCGATTTGCCTTTCAAGCCGTGGTGGGACCCGCGCGGCGGCTGCCCGCGCAACTGCTCGTTCTTCTCCGGCGAGGGCGCCACCGCGTTCTGGACCTATGCGCCGGCGGCGCTGACACCGCCCGCCTGGCGGCCGCTGGCCTTTGCCGGGGCGACTGTGTTCGGCATCGTCACCAGCGGGCTTCGCATGGCCTTTGGCGGGCACTTCTTCACCGATGTGGCGATCGCCGGTCTGGTGTCGTTCTTCACTGTCTGGCTGTTCTATGCGCTGATCTATCGCTGGGCCGCGACCCGGCTGACCGATGCCCAGGTCGATGCCACGCTGACGCGGCTGGCAATGCCGGGCTACCGGCTGATGCAGCGCTGGCGCCGGGGCGGCGGCCGGGCGGAGCCGAGCCAGCCGGAAGCCTGATTAAAGGCGTGCCCAGGCTCCGGAAATTTGATATTCGCCCACCGTATCATCCTGACTTCGACCGATTGGACCGTCCCATGAGCACGATTCTGAAAAGCCTGCCCACCGGCGAGAAAGTCGGCATCGCGTTCTCCGGCGGGCTCGACACGTCAGCGGCGCTGCTCTGGATGAAGCTGAAGGGCGCCAAGGTCTTTGCCTACACCGCCAATCTCGGCCAGCCCGACGAGGCCGACTACGACGCGATCCCGCGCAAGGCGATGGATTTCGGCGCCGAGAAGGCCCGCCTGGTCGATTGCCGCACCCAGCTGGTCCATGAGGGCATCGCCGCGATCCAGTCCGGCGCGTTCCACATCTCGACCGGCGGCATCACCTATTTCAACACCACGCCGCTCGGACGCGCGGTGACCGGCACGATGCTGGTCGCGGCGATGCAGGAGGACGGAGTCAACATCTGGGGCGACGGCTCGACCTACAAGGGCAACGACATCGAGCGCTTCTACCGCTACGGCCTGCTGACCAATCCGAGCCTGCGCATCTACAAGCCGTGGCTCGACCAGCAGTTCATCGACGAGCTCGGCGGCCGCGCCGAAATGTCGGCGTTCATGACCGCGCAGGGCTTTGCCTACAAGATGAGCGCGGAGAAGGCCTATTCGACCGACAGCAATTTGCTCGGCGCCACCCATGAGGCCAAGGATCTCGAGAGCCTTGCGAGCGGCATCACCATCGTCAATCCGATCATGGGCGTGCCGTTCTGGCGTGCCGATTGCGACGTCAAGGCTGAGAAGGTCGTGGTGCGCTTCGAGGAAGGCCAGCCGGTCGCGCTGAACGGCAAGACGTTCGCCGATCCGGTCGCGCTGTTCCTCCAAGCCAATGCGATCGGCGGCCGCCATGGCCTCGGCATGAGCGACCAGATCGAGAACCGCATCATCGAGGCCAAGAGCCGCGGCATCTACGAGGCGCCCGGCATGGCGCTGCTGCACATCGCCTATGAGCGTCTGGTCACCGGCATCCACAACGAGGATACCATCGAGCAGTACCGCATCAGCGGCATGCGGCTCGGCCGCTTGCTGTATCAGGGCCGCTGGTTCGACTCGCAGGCCCTGATGCTGCGCGAGACCGCGCAGCGCTGGGTGGCGCGCGCCGTCACCGGCGAGGTGACGCTCGAGCTGCGCCGCGGCAACGACTACTCGATCCTGAACACCGAGAGCCCGAACCTGACCTATGCGCCGGAGCGGCTCAGCATGGAGAAGGTCGAGGACGCCGCCTTCTCGCCGGCCGACCGCATCGGCCAGCTGACGATGCGCAACTTGGACATATCAGACACCCGCGCCAAGCTCGGCCTGTACAACAAGACCGGCCTGCTCTCGAGCGGCGAAGGCTCGCAGATCTTCCGGCTCGAGAACGACAAGGATTGAGGCGGTGGCACTTAATTTCCTATCATGCCGCCCACAATGCTTGCGGTAGGCAAGGCGACTCTTATTCGCGGGGGTCTCGCGAGGGCGAACGCTTGGTCTAAGATTGCTGATCCGGTCTCCCTTATAAAGAGCGATAGGACTCAGACGTTCGCGCCGTCGGTTTCGTCTCAACGCGCTCCAAACTTATAACCAGCCCAAGAAGCAGCTTGGGTTGTGGTGATAGACGTCTCTCGTATATGGTGTGTTCTGCCTAATTTTGGGTTGATTCATCATATGTCGGACATTGGACTATTACTGTGTGGCGAGCCTGCTTCAGCAGGGATTGCGAAGTCTGCATTGGACCAACTCTCTCTTTCAATTGATTCGTTTGCGAGTAGAGCCATAAGAGTTCTAAGTACGGATATTCGCGATCAATCTTTGTAACCTTCTGGACAGCATCCCCTCAAAACGACTCACGTTTGAGATGATTGATCAGTGGATTGGAGGCCTTCCTGAGCCAGCCGAGTTTCATATCTCTGGGCAGGCGTTTCACAGCATACAGTTGCCTGCACTTCCGGTTGAGCACGGCCTTGCAATTTTAGACAAGCCTGTCTCTGTTCTGCGCAAATCGCCTGCTTATCCTTACGGACTCACGCACAATCTGATCGAACGGTTGACCGCAGCCGGCATCACGACGATCGGCCAACTTGCGACTACCGAGGATCAGGCCCTAGATCAAATAGAATACGTTGGCGATGCAACTATTGAGCGCATTAGAGGAGCGGTCTACCAGGCCATTTGGATGTAGCTCGCTCCAAGTGCAGCTACGACCGTCAATTCCTCGTCGATGTGGTTAGTGCTTCAGCCTGAGCGCATCGAGCAGCGAACGAAACGCGCGCGCGTAATCGATGCCGGTCTTGCCGATGTCGGGGCCCGCGGAGACCGCGACCGCCGCCTCCGTCACCGCGCCGAGCAGCAGCCGCGCGAGGGGCTCGACCGGCTGCTTGGCGATCACGCCGGCATCCATCGCCGCCGTCAGCGCGCGCGGAAACTTGCCGCCGAAATGCTTGGCGTCGATCTCGCGCCAGCGTTCCCAGCCGAGCACGGCCGGACCATCGCGCAGAATGATCTGGCCGGTCGGGCCTTTTGAGCACGCCGCGAAATAGCCCAGTGTTCCGGCCGCCATCGCCGCGAGCGGATCGTTCTCGGCGCGCGAGATGCGGTCGAGGTCGGCGACGAGATCCATCGAGACCTGGTCGAACACCGCCTCGAACACCGCCTCCTTGGTCGCGAAGTGATGATAGACCGCGCCCTTGGCGACGCGCGCCCCGGCAGCGATGTCGTCCATCGTCGCCGCCGCAAAGCCGCGCTCGCCAAAAATGCGCCGCGCAGCCTTGACGATGGCGGCTCTGGTCTTCTCGCGCCGTTCGGCCTGGGTTGCCATAGCGAATGTCTAGCCCAGGTTCCGGATCGGCGCCAGTTGACTTACCGACTATCAGTCGATAAATACCGACCGTAAGTCGGTAAATGGAGATTGCCCGATGCCCTCGCTCAAGACGTTGCAAGCCTTCGCCGACACGGTCGAATCCAACGATCATGTCGGCGCAATCAGGAACTTCTATTCGGTCGATGCCCGCACCCAGGAAAACGACGGCGAATGGCGCGTCGGCCGCGAGGCGCTGGCGGCGCGCGAAGCGGCGGTGCTGGCGGCAGTCTCCGGCGTGAAGACCACGCGGCTCGGACCGCTGCTGCTCGACGGCGATCATTCGGCGATCTGCTGGCGGTTCGAATTCACCGGCAAGGACGGCAAGGTCCGCAGCATGGAGGAGGTCGCCTGGCAGACCTGGCGCGGCGAGGAGCTGGTCGAGGAGCGCTTCTTCTACGATCCGCAGCAGATGGCGCGCTGACACTCGAGCATGATCCGGAAAAGTGCGTAGCGGTTTTCCGAAAAGATCATGCTCAAAACAAAGAAAGCGGGATGACGGTCCGAAGGAGCGTCATGGCGCTCTTAGCGCCCGCCCTTGCGGCAAAACGTCCCGGCGCCGCCTCATTGCGGCGTCATCCGCCGCCACTAGCCTCCGCCCCGGCGCGCATGATGCGCAAGGGGCGGAGCATCGATCATGATCAAGTCATTGGCCGGCGTGGCCGTCACGCTGGCGCTGTCGGCAGCGCCGGCGCTCGCGCAGACCATCTATCCGATCGATCGCGCCGAGATACTTGTCGGCGCCAAATTCGACTTCAAGGTCGAACTGCCCGGCCTGGCCGACCAAGCCCGGCTGAAGGTGACGCTGAACGGCGCGGACTATGCCGCGGTGTTCGGTCAGAGCGGCACGTTTACCGCGCGCGAGGCCGGCAAGGATCAGTCGGCGTTGTTGTTGCGCGACGTCTCGCTCGCCAGGCCCGGTACGGTTGCCGTCGAAGTCAACGACGGTACGCAGAGCCGCACGGTAACCTGGACCGTCTATGACACCGGGCCGCGCAAGGCGAAGAACGTGATCCTGTTCATCGGCGACGGGATGTCGCCGGCGCATCGCGTCGCCGCGCGGATCCTCTCCAAGGGAATCGCCGAAGGCAAGAGCCGCGGCAAGCTCGCCATCGACGACATGCCGCATATGGCGCTGGTGGCGACCGCAGGCTCGGATTCGATCATCACCGACTCGGCGAATGCCGCGAGCGCCTACGCCGCCGGCCACAAGGCCGCGGTCAATGCGCTCGGCGTCTATGCCGATCGTACGCCCGATCCGCTCGACGACCCCAGGGTCGAGACGATCGCGAGTCTTGCCAAGCGCCGGGCCGGGCTCGCGGTCGGCATCGTCACCAACACCGAAATCGAGGACGCGACGCCCGCTGCGATGATTGCACATACCCGCCGGCGCGCCGCCTATGATGCGATCGTCGCGCAATATTTCGATGCGAAGCCCGACGTGCTGATGGGCGGGGGATCCGCGAACTTCCTGCCGCAATCGGCCGCGGAATCGAAACGCAAGGACGACATCGACTATCTCGCGCGCTTCCGCGCCGCCGGCTATCCGGTCGCGACCACTGCAGGCGAGTTGAACGCGCTCGCCGCCAGGCCGGAGACGCGGCAATTGCTTGGCCTGTTCGCGACCGGCAACATGGACGGCGCGCTGGACCGCAGGTTCCTCAAGGGGGGCGGCGTCAAGAAATTTCCCGAGCAGCCCGACCTGACCGAGCAGGTTCAGGCTGCGCTCACGGTTCTGTCGAAGCACGATGCCGGCTTCTTCCTGATGGTCGAGTCCGGCCTGATCGACAAATACGCCCATCTGCTCGACATGGAGCGTGCGGTCTACGACACCATCATGCTCGACAACGCGGTGCGGCTGGCAAAGGACTGGGCCAAAGCGCGCAACGACGACACGCTGATCCTCGTCGTGGCCGACCACAACCATCCGAACAGCCTGGTCGGCACCATCAATGACGACATGGCCGCGACACCCAACGTGCCGCTGCGCGAGCGCGTCGGCGTCTACGAGAAGGCCGGCTTCCCGAATTACCCGGCGCCCGATGCCGGGGGCTATCCGTCACGCGTCGATGTCAGCCGGCGGCTCGCGATCTTCTCGGCCAGCCTGCCGGACCATTACGAGACGTTCCGCCCGAAGCTCGACGATCCGAACGAGCCGACCGTGAAGGGGGATCAGCCCGACACGTTCAAGGCCAACGACAAATACAAGGACGTTCCCGGCGTCGTGCTGCGCTTCGGAAATCTGCCGGCGATGATCGGCGCCAGCGTGCATTCCGGCGAGGACGTCATCCTCACCGCGACCGGGCCGGGCAGCGAGCGCGTGCACGGATCGATGGACAACACCGAGGTGTTTCGCGTGATGGTCGACGCGCTGGGGCTCGGGGCGGGGAAATAGGAAACGATGAGGCTCGCCGAGCGGCATACTCGCTGCACCTCTCCCACTCGCTGGGGCAAGACGCGCGAAGCTCGCTGTTGGAGGATTGGTGTAAGCGGCGACGCTTCTCCAACCTCCCCTTGAAAAGGGGAGGTCGCTTTGGTCGCGAGAGCAAAGCGGGTGGGGATCGGCTCTCTCCGCAGACACCGTCACCTGCGACTGACCCCATCTCGACCTTCCCCCTTTCAGGGGGAAGGAGAAGAAACAAAAATGGCCGGGATCGCTCCCGGCCATTTTCGTATCGTGATGTCGCGCCGGCTCAGCGCGGTGGCGCGGCAGAGGCGGTGCCGCCGTTGAGCAGCGGGGTGATGCGGCGGACGGTGACGCGCCGGTTGATGCGGCTCGGTCCGTCGGTCTGCTCCTTCAGGTATTGCGAGCCGTAACCCTGCGAGGTCAGGTTCTCGGCCGGCACGCCGAATTGCTGCGTCAGCAGCTCGGCGGCGGACTGCGCACGGCGGTCGGACAGCGACAGATTGTCGGTGTCGTTGCCGGTCGCATCCGTGTGGCCTTCGATCAGGAACACCTCGCGCGGATTGCGCTGGATGGCCCGGTTGAGGCCGTCGGCGATCGCCTGCAGCTTCGCCGCCTGATCCGGCGGGATCTGCCAGGACCCTGAGTCGAAGTTGATGCTGTTGACGTCGATCGACGGCATCAGCATGCGGACGTTCGGGCTGTAGCGGATTTCGTCGAGCGAATAGCGTCGCGCGATCCGATCCACTGGCGGTGCCTCCATGGTGTCGTAGATCACGTCCGGCGCCGCGCTGTCGGACTCGACGATGTAGCGATCATAGGGGATGCGGACCACCGGCGGAGGCAGGTCGACATAGAAGCCGCCGACCGCGCCCGGATCGCGATAGCTGTTGTCGATGATGACGAGCTCGCGGCCACCGGGATCCCTGCGGATCCGGCGCAGCATCTGGCCATCAGGACCGACCACGGTGATGATCTCGCTGCCGTCGGGACGAACCACGATGGTGCGGGTCTCGCCGCCGATCGTCTCGGTGCGAATGTCGCGCGCGCCGTAGCGGAAGCGATAGACGTCGTCGCCGCGCACATAGGCCTGACCGCCCGGATCGCGGATGATGATGCGGTCCGGCTCGGTGTAGATGGTGCGGCCGCCTTCGACGACCTCCTGCCGCTGGTTGTGCAGGTCGGCGATGGTCCCGCCGATGATCGCACCGGCCACCACGCCGACGCCAACAGCGGCGCCGATCGCGAGCGGCGAGACGTTGTCATGCCGCGGAGCCGGCGGAAGCGGCGCGGCGACGGTCGGCGCGGTCCGGAAGGCCGAGGAAACCGTCGGTGGGGCATATTGCGCGTTGCCGGGCGGGGGCGTTGCGGCCGCCGAGCCGGGCACGACACCCGGCGCCGAGGGGCCGGCCGGACGCGTGGGGGCGCCCATTGCCGCTCCTTGGCCTTGGGCCGGCGGCACTGCGGGCGCAGCACCAGCGGCCGGCGGAGTGCCCGGGCGTCCCGGCTGACCCGGAGCCGGTGTCGCGCCGGGGGCGCCCATTGCGGCGCCTGGGGTCGCCGGTGCTCCGGGCGGTGTGGCGGGACGTCCCTGTTGACCCGGCGCCGGTGGTGTCGGCGTCGCGCCGGGCGGCGTGGCGGCGGGTGGGGTGCCGGGCGTGCCAGGCTTTGCGGGCGGCTGGCCGCCTGCTGCGGGAGGCGTTGTCGTTGTCGATGGCGTAGGCGTTGCCGGCGACGTCGCGCCGGGCGGCGTGCCCGGCGGTTGCTTGGCGCCGCCAGGACGTTCGCCACCCGGACGATCACCCGGCCGGCGCTCGGCCGGCGCCGGTGTTGCAGCTCCCGGAGCCGCCGGTACGGCCGGCGTCGGCGTCGCAGCCGGCGTGCCCGGGCGCGCTGCCGGCGCGGCAGTCGGTGCTGCGGGAGTGGCCGCCGGTGCTGGGGTCGGCGGCGTATGCGCGGGTCCTGCGCCGGGCGGCGGCGTGCCCGGCCGCTGCGGTGCTGCCGCCGGCGGCGGTGGGGTCGGCGTGGGATGTGCGGGCGCTGCCGCCGGCGGTGGCGGGGTCGGCTTCGCGGGTGCAGCCGCGGGCGGCTCCGGCCGTGCAGGTGCTGGCGATGGTGCCGGCTTCGCGGCGGGTGGCTCGGGCCGCACAGGTGCGGCTGCCGGCGGAGGCGGAGCTGGCCGCGCGGCGGGCGGTTCGGGCCGTGCGGGAGCGGCCGGCGGAGCAGGGTGTGCGGGCGCGGCCGCGGGCGGCGGAGGCGGAGTGGGGCGCGCGGGCGCGGCTGCCGGCGGAGCCGGTGGCGTCGGATGCGGCGGAGCAGCGGCCGGTGGCGGAGGTGGCGGTGTCGGACGCGCAGGCGCTGCGGCCGGCGGAGGAGCCGGATGCGGCGCGGCTGCCGGAGGTGGCGCCTGCGGATGCGGTGCGGCGGCGGGCGGTGCAGCTGCGGGCGGTGCCGGATGCGCAGGTGCGCCCGGCGCGGGCCGTGGCTTCGGCTTTCCGTCAGGTCCGAGCTCTTCCTTTGGCTGCGCCTGTGCGACGACCAGCGGCGAAGTTTGTGCGTGCGACGCTGAGGTGGCGAATTGCATCACCGTCAGCGCAGTCGTGGCAAGCAGCACGAGACGAAGCTTTGTCATAATCTTGGAGTCCCCGGCGGAAAGTCTGGGCAGGAAGGAAAGGAAGTCAGAGCCGAACAATTCGGCAGGACGATGAATTGCCAGCCGTTAGGCCGGATTGTGGCGAGCGCCGAATCATCGGCGAAGTTTATTTCGACATTATAACGGGTTGCGTGTGCGCTTGTTCACTGCGCGTTCAGAAGAAACGCTCGGACACACTCTCAATCGATCTGGAACCTGGGTGCGATGGCGAATCACGGGACGGCGGGGCGATCTGTCGCAGGCGGTGGGCCGGTTGGTCCGGGCGGTCCGCGCACCGGTGATTCGGCGGGCGTCTTGCCCGGCAGTTCGTCCGGTCGCGGCGGCTCGCCGGGTTCGCGCACCGGCGCTGGCACCTCCGGCTGCGGATTGCCGGGCGGAATCCCCGGCGGCGGTTCGCTCGGCGTGCCCGGCGTCGCCGGCGGAATCTCGGGGGGCTCGATCGGCATTAGATCAAGACCGTGAAGCTGATGCCGATGCAAGGTCCGTCGATGTCAGGTCGCGTCGCGCGCATTGATTGCTCCATCGCAGTTCGAAGCGATAACGGATCGCGCGCCGCGCCGTTCCTTGAAGCACCTCATCCGGGCGTGTGGCAGACCGCCTCGATGTTGTGGCCGTCGGGATCGAGCACGAACGCGCCGTAATAGTTCGGGTGATAATGCGCGCGAATGCCGGGCGCGCCGTTGTCGCGTCCGCCGGCTGCCATCGCGGCCTTGTAGAAGGCGTCGACAGTGGCGCGGTCCTTGGCTGTGATCGCGATATGCACCGGCTTGTTCATCGCGCCTTCGCCGCCGATCCAGAAATCCGGCTTGCCGTTGGCGCCGAAGCCCGCCGCAGGCGCGTGCCCGGTCACTTCCGCGGGCACTTCCATAATCAGGCCGTAACCGAGCGGCGCCAGCGCCGTCTGGTAGAACGCCTTCGCTCGCTCGTAGTCCGAGACCGAAAAGCCGATATGGTCGATCATTGCGAGGCTCCCTGTGTGTGCGACACTACATCCTCAGACTCGTTGCACCTCTCCCGCTTGCGGGGGGAGGTCGGATTGCATCGAAGATGCAATCCGGGTGGGGGCTCTTTCCACAATACGACTCGTGGATACACCCCACCCCGGCCCTCCCCCGCAAGCGGGAGAGGGAGCAGATCTCTGACGCGGGTACACCTCAACCGCGCACAAGCAGCGTGTTGCTCCGCGTCCGGCCCTGCTCGACGTAACCGCGCGCGTGCATGTCCGCAATGCAATCGTCGGTCCATTCGTCCTTTGACAGATGCTCGATCACGACCGCGCGCGGCCACAGCTGCTCCGGCGCGTCGCGGAAGAAGCCGGTGAGCACGCGGTCCTCGAACCCCTCGACGTCGATCTTCAGCGCATCGACGCTGGTCGCGCCGGCCTCTTCGAGGATGCGTAGCAGCCGCAGCGACGGCACCTTGAACGCCTTGCCCGTCGGCGTGCCGGTGACGATGTGGCTGGCGCCGAGATTGTCGCCGTCGGTCTCGATCATCAGCTCGCCATCGGCCGGACCTGCGGCGGCTGCAACCAGGCGCACCTGTGGAAAGCCGGAGGCCTGTGTGTTGAATTTGAGCCGCGCATGCGTCATCGGATGCGGCTCGATCGCGATCACCTTGCCATTGGGCCCGACATCGCGCGCCAGCGCCAGCGCATAGGTGCCGACATTGGCGCCGACATCGACGAAGGTGCCGCCGGTGCCGACATGCGCCCGCAGGAAGGCGAGCTCTTCCAGATTGTAATCGGGATTGAACAGCGCGCCGCGCTCGGTCGCGCTCGCCTGATGATAGAAGCGGAACGATGCGCCCTGATAGGTCGCATCAAGCGGTCCCGAACCGAACAGATTGACCAGTCGCGACAGCCAGGGCCGGAACGCGCCGCGCTTCAATCCGCTGCCATGCGCAAGCCGGATGATGGCGGCCTGCGCCGCATTGGGCGCCAGGGCGCCGAACGGCGGCGGCGAAATGTCGTTGCTGGGTATCACGCATGGCCTCATCAAAAGCGCGGCATGCATAGCCGGTTTCGACGGGAGCGCCAACGCCCGTTATGCCGCCTTGGCTGCGGCTCGCCGTTGCCGCAGGAAGCGTCCGAGCAGCCTTCGCTGGCCCTTGCGCGGGATCAGGTCGACGTCGCTGACCAGCCTGGCGCCGCCCTTGCGGCGCTCCAGCACGATCTTGCGGCTATGGAATGCTTCGAGTTCGACGCGATGGGCGACGCTGACGATGGTCGCCTTCGGCAATTCCGTCGTCACCATCTCCATCATCTTGTCCTGGCTCTTTTCGTCGAGCGCGGAAGTCGCCTCGTCGAGCACGACGATGTCGGGGCTGTGCAGCAGCAGGCGGGCAAAGGCGAGCCGCTGCTTTTCGCCGCCGGACAGCGTCTGGTCCCACGGCGCGTCCTCCTCGATCTTCTCCTTGAGATGGTCGAGGCCGACCTTGTGCAAGGCGTCGCCGATCTGCTCGAGGCTCCAGTCCTCCGCCGCGCCGGGATAGGCCGCCGCGCGCCGCAGCGTGCCCGAGGGTACGTAGGGCTTTTGCGGGAGCATGAACAGGCGACGGTCCGCATGCAGGCTGACACTGCCTCCGCCCCAGGGCCACAAGCCGGCAATGGCACGGACCAGCGTGCTCTTGCCGGTCCCGGATTCGCCGGCGACCAGCAACCGTTCCCCCGGCTCGATCACGACCTCGGTTTCGCCGACCACGGCGGTACCGTCGTCGAGCGTAACGGAGAGGTCGTTGAGGCTCAGCATGGCCTCGCCCGCGGTCTCGCCGCGCTTGATGCGGCCGAAGCCGTCGCCGGTCTCGGCGCGTTCAAGCCCGTCGAGCGACATCATCAGCGACGCGATGCGGCGCGCGCATGCGTTCCAGTCGGCGAGCCGCGGATAATTGTCGACCAGCCAGCCGAATGCGGTCTGCACGATGGTGAAGGCGGAGGCCGCCTGCATCACCTGGCCGAGCGTCATGCTGCCCTCGAGGAATTTTGGTGCGCACAGCAGCAAGGGCACCACCGGCGCAATGAGATTCGATCCCTGCGACACCAGCGTCGTGCGCATGTGCTGTCCGGCGAGCCGCGCCCATTGCCGCAGCACGTTCGAGAATGTCTTGTCGATGCCGTCGCGTTCCTCGGCCTCGCCGCCGAGCAGTGCGATGCTTTCGCCGTTCTCGCGCACGCGGGTCAGCACATAGCGGAATTCCGCCTCGGCCTGGTTCTTGTCCTCGGAAATCTGAACGAAGCGGCGCCCGATCGCCATGATCGAGCCGGACGCGATCGCGGCATAGACGATCGCGGCGATGACCAGGAAGCCCGGGATGCTGACGGAGGAGCCGCCGAGCGTCAGCGTCAGCGCGCCGCCGATCGTCCAGAGCACGACAATGAACGTGACGGCAGACAGCAGCGCCGACGTCACGCCGGCGATGAAGTCGACCGGCGAGTCGGTTGCGATCCGCAGATCCTCGGCGATGCGGTATTCCGGATTCTTGTGATCGCCGTCGACGAGATTGAGCTGGTAGTAGCGGCCGTTCGCCAGCCAGCGCGAGACGACGGCATTGGTCAGCCAGGCGCGCCAGCGCCGCTGGATGCTCATGCGGCCGAACACCTGGGCGACGCCCAGCAGCACGCTGCCGATCGCGAGCGGAAAGAAGATGGCGGTCAGGTGAAAGACACTGACCGAATCCCGCTTTTCGATCGCATCGAAGATCGCGCGATTCCAGACATTGATGCCGTACTGGACGGCGACATTGGCGACGATCAGCAGCAGCAGCCCGATCGTGAACAGCCACGCCAGCCGGTCGCCGTTGCGTCCCCAATATCCCCGTGCACTGATCCAGAATCGCGTCAGCAAATAGTCCTTGCGCGCCTGTTCGGCTTCCTCGGGCGACAGTTCGGGTTCGGGCTCGAGGATTTCCGGCGGCGGCGGTTCGACATGGTCGCCGTCTTCGGCAATGATCTCGACGAATTCCGATTTGTCGTTGGCTTCCCCCCGTGCGGCGTCGCTGTCCTCGGGACCGCCGCGCGCCGCGCTCGCTTTCCGAGGCGAGTTGGCCTTCGCCGGCGCGGGCCTGTTCGACGATCCGGATTTTGCCTCGGCTTTGCCCATCGCGCGACAACGCGAGGGAAATCAGAAGGTTCCGTTGCGGTGCGACAGAATGACCTGGCGGGCAACTCAGCAAAAGCCTGTCAATCACCTCGTGCGAAAATATTTCGGTTTATCGGAATGAAACTCAGTGTATCATTCGCCCGTCTCACCCGATCGAGGGGCGCTTCGCGGTCGTCACTAGCGTGGGTCGAGATGCGGAGGACGCCGATGTCACGACCGACGAGCGTGACCTCTGCCAAGCGAGAGGGCGACACGAACAGCAAAGCTCGGGCAATTCACGTCGCGAGAACGCGGACCTTTGACTCACAGAATGCGCATCTTCGGTGTCGTCCCGGGCAAGCGCAGCGCGACCCGGGATCCATAACCACGAATGGTCGTCATCAGGCGTCGCTGGAGCCACAGCGTGCTCAACAACCCAATTCTGTGGTTATGGGTCCCTGCTTTCGCAGGAACGACATCGCGTTTGAGGCGCGTCAACGCAATCACCTCACGACGCCGGCGCCTGGTCCCGCTTCAGCCGGCGCGAGCGGGTGGCCTTGTGCAGCACGCGCGCCAGCTGCTCGGCCGAATACGGCTTCTGCAACAGCTCGAAGCCGCCGCTGCCCTGCTGCGACAGCACCTGGCTGTAGCCGGAAGCAAGCACGATCGGCAGATCGAGCCGCTGCCGGCGGATCTCCTCCGCAAGCTCGATGCCGCTCATGCCGGGCATCACGACATCGGTGAACACCAGGTCGAACCTGCCGGGGTCGACGGCCAGCTCCTCAAGCGCGTGGGTGGCGTTCTCGACCAGGACGCAGGTGCAGCCGAGCTGGGTCAGGGTGTCGGCGGCGAACTTTCCGACCTCGGCGTTGTCCTCGACGATGAGGACCGACGCGCTGGTCTGATCGATCGAAGGCGCATCCTCCGTGAGCGGCGATTGTGCGTTGTGTCTGCCGACGACACGCGGGAGATACAGCGTGAACGTCGAGCCCTTGCCGACTTCGCTGGTCACGGTGACCTCGCCGCCGGATTGCTTGGCGAAGCCGAACACCTGCGACAGGCCAAGGCCGGTGCCGTGACCGACCTCCTTGGTGGTGTAGAACGGCTCGAAGATGCGGCCGAACAGCTCCTGCGGAATTCCGACGCCGGTATCGGCCACCGACACCGCGATATGGCCGTGCGGGCTCGGCGGCGTGACCGCCTCGGACGGCAAATTCTTCACGGCGCGGACCGCGATCGTGAGCCGGCCGACGCCGTCCATCGCGTCGCGCGCATTCACCGCCATATTGATGATGGCGGTCTCGAACTGGCCAGCATCGGCGTTGACGAGGCAAGTCTCGTCCGGCACCTGCGCTGTGATCTCGATGCGCGAGCCGATCAGGGTGGTGATCATCTCGCTCAGGGTGCGGACATTCTGGCAGACGTCGAACACCTCGGGCTTCAGCGTTTGCCGGCGCGCGAATGCGAGCAGCTGGTTGGTCAGCTTGGCGGCACGGTTCACGGTGTTGGAGATCGCATCGATGTAGCGCTGCCGCCGCGCCTCCGGCAGGTCCGGCCGCCGCAACATGTCGACCGACGCGCGGATCACGGTGAGCAGATTGTTGAAGTCATGCGCGACGCCGCCGGTGAGTTGCCCGAGCGCCTCCAGCCGCTGGCCATGCCGCAACGCGTCCTCGGCCTCGATGCGCCGGTCGGCCTCCTCCTGCAGGCGCTCGGTTCGCCGGAAGGCGAGCGCGAGCAGGCCGAACAGCAGCGCGGTGGCCGGTATGCCGAAGATCAGGTGCTGCGCCATGGTCGAGATCCAGCGCGCCTGGATCGCCGAGGTTTCGAGCCCGGCGCTGACATAGATCGGGTATTCGGCCAGCCGCTGATAGCGCATGCGCCGTTCGATGCCGTCGGCCGGGGAACGGATCGTCATGCCGCCGGTCTCGGGATTGGCGACGACCTGTCGCCCCAGCGGCCCGCTCGGCTCAAACCTGGCGTCGTGGTCGATGACAGGGAAATGCGCCAGTATCGAGCCATCGGTCCGGATCAGCGCCAGGAAGCTGCCGGGCTCGCGGCCGATCTTGGCGTAGAAATTCTCGAAATATTCCGGAAGCACGGAGGCCTGGATCACGCCGCCAAAGCTGCCGTCCTCGTTGTTGCGGCGGCGGCCGACGCTGAAGAACCGCGCACCCTGATAGGGTGGCCGCGGCGTCAGCACCTCGCCGATATAGGTGCCGATGTCGCGCTCGGCGTGGATGCGGAAGTAATCCCGATCCGAGAAATCGATGGCGGGGGCCGGTTGCACCAGGCTGTTGACCAGCGCATGGCCGTTGGCATCGAACACCCAGATCGATTTCACCTGGGGGAGCGTGTCGGCGACCCGGCGCAGCCGCTCGTGCAGGCTCTTCTCGCGCGCGGCGATATCGGCATCGCTCATGCCACGGACGACCTCAGTGATCTCGCCCAGGCTGCGGTCGATGGTCTCGAACACCTTGAGCGCGTGCTCATGGGCGACGTCAAGCGTGCGCTGGATTTCCTGGTCGGCGGCCTCGCTGGTCGATATCCGGGACATCGCGGAAGCAAACAAGAACAGCGCCAGCGGAAGGGCCAGCGAAGCGGCCATCATCCATTGCAGCAGTCTCAGCGAATTGCGGTGTGCGGTCGGCACGTGCGCTCCGGCTCCTTGCGGACCTTAACGCAAACCGTCGCGCTGGAGGAAGCGAAACCCCGCTCGGGATGGCCGTGCGGAAGCGCATCCGCCGTCCGTAGGCAGCGAAAGGGTGCCCAGAGCGATCGGCCGGCAGCCGGTCCGCGCTCGGGCCTGCTGCGGAGGGGCAATGCCACCCGCGTGGCCGACCCAATCGTGCCGGCCGGGCGGATGCCGCCCGGAGGGATCACGACCTCGTTAGCGAGGGCGCGGCAGTCAAGCGGAAAATCGGCCGGAATGACGATCGCGGACGCCGTTTTTAGGAGTTCTAAAACCACTCACGGGCAAATGCTTGACCCTGTGACTACCTGCTGAAACACAGGCCGCATGACAGGCGATCCAAATTCCTCCCAGGATAACTTACAGGACATCCGGCTCGGACATGCGGATCGCGGTTTTGTCGGAAAAATCATCAGGCTCGATGCGCTCGTGACGGGTTCATCGCTCTCTCCGCAGGAGCTCGAGCAGCGCCTGGTGGAGATGGGATTTGTCGAGGGCGCGCGCGTGGAAATCCTGCATGAAGGCACGATCCGGCGGGATCCGATCGCGGTGCGCGTCGACAACATCACGATCGCGCTGCGCCGGAGCGAAGCCATGGCCGTGATCGTCGAATGACAACTGCATCCCTGCGCCTGGCGCTGGTCGGCGCGCCGAACACCGGCAAGACGTCGCTGTTCAACCGGTTGACCGGCAGCAGCCAGAAGGTCGCCAATTATCCCGGCGTCACGGTCGAACGCAAATCCGGCGGCTTCGTCACGCCGGAGGGCCGCAGCGTGACGGTGCTCGACCTGCCCGGCACCTATTCGCTGCGCGGCCGCAGCCCGGATGAGGAAATCACCCGCGACATCGTGCTCGGCCGCTTCGACGGCGAGGCGGTGCCCGATCTCGTGCTCTGCGTTGCCGATGCCACCAATCTGCGGCTGACCTTGCGGCTGGTGCTCGAGCTGAAGCGCGTCGGCCGGCCGATGATGCTGGTGCTCAACATGATCGATATCGCGAGGCGCCGCGGCGTCACGATCGATCTCGATCGCATGTCGCAGGAGCTCGGCCTGCCGATCGTGACCTCGGTCGCGGTCCGCAAGGGCGGTGTCGACGAACTCTTGAAGCGGACCGACGAATTCCTGGCGCGGTCTCAACAGGCGACGGCCAGCGAGTGGGCGACGCCCACGATCGCCGATCTCAAGGCGGCGCAGCGCGAGGCGGACCGCATCATCGCGGCAGCCGTAACGCTGCCGACCAAGCCCGACACGCTGACCAACCGGATCGATTCGGTCGTGCTGCATCCGGTCTGGGGTCTCGTGATCCTGGCCGTGATCCTGTTCGTGATGTTCCAGGCGGTGTTCACCTGGGCGCAGCCGGCGATGGAATTGCTGTCGGACGGCTTCTCCGCGCTCGGGCAGCTGATCCACGACCTGCTGCCGGAAAGCTGGAGCCTGTTGCAGAGCTTCCTGCAGAACGGGCTGATCTCCGGCGTCGGCAGCGTCATCGTGTTCCTGCCGCAGATCATCATCATCTTCCTGTTCATCCTGCTGCTGGAAGATTTCGGCTACATGGCGCGCGCCGCGTTCCTGATGGACCGCATCATGGGCGGCGCCGGGCTGCATGGCCGCGCCTTCATTCCGCTGCTGTCGAGTTTTGCCTGCGCCATCCCCGGCATCATGGCGACGCGGGTGATCGACAATCGCCGCGACCGCCTGACCACGATCTTGATCGCGCCGCTGATGACGTGCTCGGCGCGGATTCCGGTCTATACGCTGATCATCTCGGCCTTTGTTCCGTCGACCACGCTGTGGGGCTTCGTCAATCTGCAGGGGCTCGTGATGTTCGGCCTCTATGCCGCCGGCATCACCAGCGCGCTGACGGTCTCGGCGATCGCAAAGTTCTTTCTCTGGCGCGACCACGCCCCGGCGCCGTTCATGCTGGAATTGCCCGACTACAAGGTGCCGCGGCTGCGCAGCATCGCGATCGGCGTGCTCAATCGCGCGAAGATGTTCCTGTATCGCGCCGGCACCACGATCCTCTCGATGATGGTGCTGATCTGGTTCCTGGCCTCGTTCCCGACCGCGCCCGCCGGTGCCGAGGGGCCGGCGATCAACTACAGCTTCGCGGCGATGATCGGCCACGCGCTCGAGCCGCTGCTGCGACCGATCGGCTTCAACTGGCAGATTGCGGTGGCGCTGATCCCGGGCATGGCGGCGCGCGAGGTCGCGGTCGCGGCGCTCGGCACCGTCTATTCGATCGAGGGCGGCAAGGAGGCGGCCGAGCAGATCGGTCAGGTGCTGGCACAGAAATGGACGCTGGCGACCGCACTGTCGATGCTGGTCTGGTACATCTTCGCCCCGCAATGCGCCTCGACGCTCGCGGTGATCCGCCGTGAGACCGGCGGCGCGAAGTGGATGGTGGTGACGTTCCTGTACATGCTTGCGCTGGCCTATGTCGCGAGCTTCCTGACCTTCAATTTGGCGCAGGCGCTGGGGCTGCATTAGCGGGGCGTCGCGTTCTGTCGCGGCGGCAATGGGTGCAACCGGGCGGGCAACGAAGTAGAGTTCGTTCGGGGCGCCTCTCGCGCATCCACGGGTTCCCTGCGAGACCACGCAATGTCGACGTTCGGCCTGGAGCGGGTATTTTCGCCTCGAAGCGTCGCCATCGTCGGCGGCAGCCCGCGGCCGTCGTCGCTCGGCGCGGCGGTGCTCCGAAACCTCAAGGCGAGCGGCTTCGCCGGCAGACTCGGCGTCGTCAACCGGCACTATGCGGATGTTGATGGCGAGGCGACCGTTGCCGACCTGAAGTCGCTTCCGTTTGTTCCGGACCTCATCGTCATCAGCGCGCCGGCGGCCGCGATTCCGGAGATCGTGGCGGAGGCGGGGCTCGCCGGCGTTGCCGGCGCCGCGATCCTGTCGGCCGGTCTCGGTCATGGCGCAGGTTCGCTCGCGGAGATCGTGGAGCAGACGGCGCGGCGGCACGGCATGCGCCTGGTCGGGCCGAACTGCCTCGGCGTCATGGTGCCGCGCGCGAAGCTCAACGCGAGCTTCGCCTCGCATCAACCGTCCGATGGCCATGTCGCGCTGATCTCGCAATCCGGCGCGGTCGCGTCGGCGATGATCGAGTGGGCGGCGGAGCGGCGGCTCGGCTTCTCCGGCATCGCGTCGATCGGCGACCAGCTCGATGTCGACGTCGCCGACCTCTTGGATTATTTCGCGCTCGACGATCATACCAGCGCGATCCTGATCTACCTCGAAGCGGTCAAGGACGCGCGCAAGTTCATGTCGGCGGCGCGCGCCGCGGCCCGCATGAAGCCGGTCGTGGTCGTCAAATCGGGGCGGATGGCGGAGGGGGCCAAGGCCGCCGCGACGCACACCGGCGCGCTGGCCGGCTCCGATGCGGTCTATGACGCCGCCTTCCGCCGCGCCGGCATGCTGCGCGTCTACGATCTTCGCCAATTGTTCGATTGCGCCGAGCTGCTCGGCCGCGGCTTCGTGCCGCGCGGCAACCGGCTTGCGATCCTGACCAATGGCGGCGGGCTCGGCATCCTCGCCACCGATCGGCTGGCCGAGCTCGGCGGCGTTCCAGCGACGCTGACGCCGCAGACCATCGCGCGGCTCGACGAGTTGCTGCCGCAGGGCTGGTCCTCGGCCAATCCCGTCGACATCGCAGGCGATGCCGATGCCGCCCGCTATGTGGTGGCGCTCAACGCGTTGCTCGATGACGCCAACAACGACGCGGTGCTGGTCGCGAACGTGGAAACCGCGGTGGCGCCGGCCGAGGGCATTGCCGAGGCGGTGGCGCAATGCGTGCGTGACCGCAGGACCAAACGAAGCGCGGTCGCGGCACTGGTGCTTGCGGCGTGGGTCGGCGCCGACGAGCGCACCGGCGCGATCTTCGAGGCGGCCCGCATCCCGCATTTCCCGACCGAGGACGATGCGGTGCGTGCCTTCATGTATCTGGTGCGTTATCGCGAGGCCTCCACGGCGCTCGCCGCGACCCCGCCGGGCGTCGCATCGGTGTTCACGCCGGAGACCGCCGCGGCGCGGCATGTGGTCGTGAAGGCGCTGTCGGAAGGGCGCGCCTGGCTCGATCCAGCCGAGATCGTCGCCCTGTTCGAGGCCTATCGCATTCCGATCGTGACGACGGTCGTCGCTGACAGTGCCGAGGACGCCGCCGCGAAGGCGGCGCCGTTCCTCGCCGGGGGGCATGCGATCGTGGTCAGGGTGTTCTCGCGCGACATCAGGCACGCGTCCGAAGTCGGCGGCGTGATCCTCGACCTGCGCACCAGGGACAGCGTCGTCGAAGCCGCAAGGACGGTGCTGGAACGCGCCCGAAGCGCGCGGCCGGATGCGACGCTGCAAGGCGTCACGATACAGCCGATGATCGTGCGGCGTGCGGCGCGCGAACTGATCCTCGGCATCGCCGACGATCCGACCTTCGGCCCGGTGATGGTATTCGGCCGCGGCGGCCCTGCGGTCGAAGTGATCAACGACAAGGCGGTGGCGCTGCCGCCGCTCGACACGAATCTCGCCCATGAGTTGGTCGGGCGGACGCGCGTCTCGCGGCTGCTCGGCGGCTATGGCGATGTGCCGGCCGTCCCGGCCGAACTGGTGCCGCTCACCCTGGTCAAGCTGGCGCAGATGGCGGCCGACATTCCCGAGGTCGCCGAGCTCGATATCAATCCGATGCTGGCGGACGAGACCGGCGTGCTCGCACTCGATGCGCGGGTGGCGATCCGCAAGCCGGCGCGGCTGTTCGCCGGTCAAACCAGACTGGCGGTCAGGCCCTATCCGTCGCAATGGGAGGGCGAGCTGGCGCTACGCGACGGCTCGCGCGTCACGGTGCGCCCGATGCGGCCGGAGGACGAGCCGATGGTCGCCGAGTTCTTCAAGCGCGTCACCGCCGAAGACCTCAGGCTGCGCTTCTTCCACGCGATGAAGGAATTCTCGCACGCCTTCATCGCGCGCCTCACCCAGCTCGACTATGCGCGCGCGATGGCCTTTGTGGCGCTCGATCTAGACACCGGCGAAATGATGGGAGCGGTCCGGCTGCATTCGGACTCGCTGTACCAGAACGCCGAATATGCGATCCTGCTGCAGTCCGATCTCAAGGGCAAAGGGCTTGGCTGGGCGCTGATGCAGCTCCTGATCCACTATGCGCGGTCGGAGGGATTGAAGCGGCTGTCCGGCCAGGTGCTGACCGAGAACACCACGATGATCGGGATGTGCCGCGATCTCGGCTTCACCGTGACGATGGATCCGGAGGATCACAGCATCGTCGATGTCGTGCTCGACCTCGATCGACCTGCCGTCGATGCGGTCGGCGCCGATATCCTGATCCGGCCCGCGGCGGCTGGCCGCTGATCACAGCGCCAGCCGCGGCTGCGTCGGATCAGATCTGGCGTTCGACCATCTTGAACTTGAGCTCGGCGATCGCTTCCGAGGGGTTGAGGCCCTTCGGACACGCCTTGGCGCAGTTCATGATGGTGTGGCAGCGATAGAGGCGGAACGGATCCTCGAGATTGTCGAGCCGCTCGCCGGTCGCTTCATCGCGGGAATCGGTGACCCAGCGCGTCGCCTGCAGCAGCGCGGCGGGACCGAGGAAGCGCTCGCTGTTCCACCAGTAGCTCGGGCACGAGGTCGAGCAGCAGGCGCACAGGATGCACTCGTAGAGACCGTCGAGCTTCTCGCGGTCCTCGTGGCTCTGCCTCCACTCCTTCTGCGGCGTCGGCGTCGTGGTCTTCAGCCACGGCTCGATCGAGGCATACTGGGCGTAGAAATTGGTGAGGTCGGGCACGAGGTCCTTCACCACCGGCTGATGCGGCAGCGGGTTGACCTTCACCGCGCCGCCCGCGCCGACGTCGTGCATCGACTTGGTGCAGGCCAGCGTGTTCTGGCCGTCGATGTTCATCGCGCAGGAGCCGCAGACGCCTTCGCGGCAGGAGCGGCGGAAGGTCAGCGTCGGATCGATGTGGTTCTTGATCCAGATCAGGCCGTCCAGCACCATCGGACCGCAATCATGGGTGTCGACATAATAGGTGTCGACGCTCGGATTCTTGCCGTCGTCCGGGTTCCAGCGATACACCCGGAACTCGCGCGTTTCGGTGGCGCCGGCCGGCTTGGGCCAGGTCTTGCCGCCGGAAATCTTCGAATTCTTCGGAAGTGCGAATTCAACCATGCTTGCTCGCCTTCGTTCTCAGTAGAC
Source organism: Bradyrhizobium sp. USDA 4341 (assembly GCF_054063755.1). Lineage (NCBI taxonomy): Bacteria > Pseudomonadati > Pseudomonadota > Alphaproteobacteria > Hyphomicrobiales > Nitrobacteraceae > Bradyrhizobium > Bradyrhizobium sp. USDA 4341. The sequence goes on from NZ_JBSSGO010000002.1 coordinate 5,571,797, forward strand.
CCGCGCCTTCGGCGGGATGTACTGCACATCATTGGTCATCGTGTAGTCGTGGACCGGACGATAATCGATCGCGGTCTTGCCGGCTGGATCGATCCAGGTCAGCGTGTGCTTCATCCAGTTCTTGTCGTCGCGCGCAGAGAAGTCTTCGCGTGCATGCGCGCCGCGGCTTTCGGTGCGGTTGGCCGCCGAATCCATTGTCACGACCGCCTGCACGATCAGATTGTCGAATTCCAGCGTCTCGATCAGGTCGGAATTCCATACCAGCGAGCGGTCGGACACCGAGATGTCGCCGACGCCGCCATGGACCTTGTGGATCAGGTTCTGGCCTTCCTGCAGCACGTCGCCGGTGCGGAACACCGCGCAATTGTTCTGCATCACATGCTGCATGCTGTCGCGCAGCTTCGCGGTCGGCGTCCCGCCGGAGGCGTAGCGGAAGTGATCGAGCCGGCCGAGTGCGCGGTCGGCCGAATCCTTCGGCAGCTCCGGCTGCTTGGCGTTCGCCGTCAGCTTGTCGGCAAGGCGCAGCGCGGCGGCGCGGCCGAACACCACGAGATCGATCAGCGAGTTGGAGCCGAGGCGGTTGGCGCCATGCACCGAGACGCAGGCGGCTTCGCCGATCGCCATCAGGCCCGGCACCACCGAATTGTCGTCGCCGTTGCGCTTGGTCAGCACCTCGGCGTGATAGTTGGTGGCGATGCCGCCCATGTTGTAGTGCACGGTCGGCACGATCGGGATCGGCTCGCGGGTGACGTCGACATTGGCGAAAATCTTCGCCGATTCGGAGATGCCCGGCAGCCGCTCATGCAGCACCTTCGGATCGAGGTGATCGAGGTGCAGGAAGATGTGATCCTTCTTCTTGCCGACGCCGCGGCCTTCGCGGATTTCGATCGTCATCGCGCGCGAGACGACGTCGCGCGAGGCGAGGTCCTTGGCGGACGGCGCGTAACGCTCCATGAAGCGCTCGCCTTCGGAGTTGACGAGATAGCCGCCTTCGCCGCGGGCGCCTTCGGTGACGAGACAGCCCGAGCCGTAGATGCCGGTCGGATGGAACTGGACAAACTCCATGTCCTGCAGCGGCAGCCCGGCGCGCAGCACCATGCCGCCGCCGTCGCCGGTGCAGGTGTGTGCCGACGTGCAGGACGCATAGGCGCGGCCATAGCCGCCGGTCGCCAGGATCGTGGTCTGGGCGCGGAAGCGATGCAGCGTGCCGTCGTCGAGCTTGAGCGCAATCACGCCGCGGCAGACGCCCTGGTCGTCCATGATCAGGTCGATGGCGAAGAATTCGATGAAGAACTCGGCTGCGTGGCGCAGCGACTGGCCATACATCGTGTGCAGCATGGCGTGACCGGTGCGGTCGGCCGCGGCGCAGGTGCGCTGTGCCTGGCCCTTGCCGTAGTCCAGGGTCATGCCGCCGAACGGGCGCTGATAGATCTTGCCGTCCTCGGTGCGCGAGAACGGCACGCCCCAATGCTCCAGCTCGTAGACCGCGTCGGGCGCGTTGCGCACCATGTATTCGATCGCGTCCTGGTCGCCGAGCCAGTCCGACCCCTTCACGGTGTCGTACATGTGCCAGCGCCAGTCATCGGGATGCATGTTGCCGAGCGAGGCCGAGATGCCGCCCTGCGCCGCAACGGTGTGCGAGCGGGTCGGGAACACCTTGGTGATGCAGGCGGTGCGCAGGCCCGCTTCCGAGCAGCCGACCACGGCGCGCAGGCCCGCGCCACCGGCGCCAACCACGACGACGTCGTAGGTGTGGTCCTGGATCGGGTAGGCCTTGCCATTGGTAGCCGGGCCACTGCCGTTGGTGGCCTTGCCGTTTCCTTCACCGGCCATGGGTTATACTCCCGACGACAATTTGAGGATTGCGTAGATCGAGGCCAATGCGACCGCGACGCAGAAGAAGTTGTTCGCCATCACGCTGGCGATCTTCAGCTTCTCGTTATGGATGTAGTCCTCGATCACGACCTGCATGCCGATCTTCATGTGCCAGGTGCTGGCGACGATGAAGAGCAACAGGATGATGGCGATCGGGATCGAGCCGAGGATCTGTGCCGCGCCGGCATGATTGCGGCCGATCAGCATGATCACCACGACGATCACGGGAACGATCAGGAGCGTCATCGCAACCGCGGTGAGGCGCTGGCGCCAGAAATCGCCCGTGCCGGTATGGGCGGAGCCGAGGCCGCGGACGCGCTCCAGCGGCGTGCGCATCGAAGAGGGGCCGCTCATCGTCCACCTCCAACCGCGTAGGCAATGATCCAGACCAGCACGGTCAGCACGATGCCGGCGACCAGCGCCCCCCAGGTCAGGGCTTCGCGCTCATTGGCCTTGAAGCCGTAGCCGAGGTCCCAGACGAAATGCCGGATGCCGCTGCACAGATGGTGCATCAGCGCCCATGTGTAGCCGAACACGATCAGCTTGCCGATCGCGCTGCCGGTGAAGGCCTGGACATTGGCGTAGGCGGTCGGGCCGGAGGCGGCTGCGATCAGCCACCAGGCGAGCAGCAGGGTGCCGAAATAGAGCGCCACACCTGTGGCGCGGTGGACAATGGACAGCGCCATCGTCAGCGTCCACCGGTAGGTCTGCAAATGGGGTGAAAGCGGTCGTTCGATCCTGGCGGTCATCGGCGGGCTTTATGTTGTGAGGGACCGCGGCCGGCCCATCGGGGAACGCGGTAGAGGAGTTCTATTTACGGAGTCGGATCAGCCCGCGCAACGGCCAAATAGCCTTCGGTCGAACCGAAGTTCATTGTTAGAGTTGCCGAATTCTGATTGATCCGCAGTGTGGTATACCAGATGCAAGACCAAGTGAACTAAAAAATGAATCTGAAATCCTGAAGATCGATCGGCGAATTCAACGGCGCGCGGACGGGGTCCGGAAGGCGTCGATTTTGCCCCATTGTTCCACCAGATAATCGACGAATGCCCTGATCTTAGGCGATGCGAGGCGGGACGGCTGAAGCATCAGATGCAGCGGTGTCGGGGCGGGCTCACGATCGATCAGCAGGCGTTGCAGGCGGCCACTGGCGAGATCGGACTGCACTTGCCACGAGGGCACACGGACGATCCCGGCGCCCTCCCTCGCGGCGTTGACCAGGGCCTCGAGGCTATTCATCCAGAGCCGACCGGATATGCGGAATTTGCGACCCGTCTTCATGCCGTCGGCAAAGCGCCATTCCGCGCTCCCTGGCGAATCGGAAAACACCAGGCAGTCGTGCGATGAAAGATCGTCCGGCGTCCGCGGTTCGCCGCGCCGCGCGAGATACTCTGGTGATGCGCACACGATCATCTGCAGATCGGTGAGCTTGCGCGCGACGATCTGCGAATCGCGCAAGCGGCCGATGCGGACCGCGAGATGGATATCCTCCTCGACCATATCGATGGCGCGGTCGATCAACAGCAGGTCGACGGCAACAGCCGGATAGCGGCGCAGAAACTCGACCAGCAATGGTGCGATCACGAGTCGCCCGATCAGGCTCGGCGAACTCAGCCGAATCCGGCCTGACGGTTGATGCGGGTCGCGCGCCAGCGCCGCCTCGATCTCCCTGACTTCGCCGAGAACCGATTTCGCGCGCTCGTAGAGGATGCGCCCGTCATCGGTCAGCGCGAGCTGGCGGGTGGTGCGCAGCAGCAGGCGGGTGCCGAAATGCTCCTCGAGCGCGCTGATCTGGCGGCTGACCGAGGTCAGCGAGCTCGGCAGCGAGCGCGCCGCCGCCGACAGGCTGCCGGTCTCGACCGCGCGGACAAAGGCCGCCATCGCCGCAAGCTGGTTCAAGCTCGATCCTTCCGTATTTCGCAAGAGAGCCTGCTCAAGAGCATAGATACTCCCGAATCTCAAAAGGGGCTATTGCTGTCCGCGAACAGTCTCAAGTCGGCGCTAATGCCCGCGTGCGGGCGCCAACCACTGCGCGAAGGACATGATGGCCGGCCTCGATCCCAAGGAATTGCTCGAACTCGCACTGCTGCTGATTGCGGTCGGCGCGTTGTCCGGCTTTCTCGCCGGCCTGTTCGGCATCGGTGGCGGCGCAATCCTGGTGCCGGTGTTCTACGAATGCTTTCGCCTCGCCGGCGTCCCGCTCGAGGTGCGGATGCCGCTCTGTATCGGCACCTCGCTCGCGATCATCATCCCGACCTCGCTGAGCTCGTTTCGCGCCCATTATCGCCGCGGCGCGGTCGACATGGAGATCCTGAAACGCTGGTGGCTGCCGATCGTGATCGGCGCCGCCGCCGGCAGCGTCACCGCGCGGTTCGCGCCGGAGCGGCTGTTCAAGATCGTATTCGTTGTGGTGGCGTGGTCGGCGGCGGCACGGCTGCTATTGGCGCGCGAGACCTGGAAGTTCGGCGACGATGTGCCGAAGGGTATTCTGATGCGCGTCTATGGTTTCTTCGTCGGCTTGCTGTCGACGCTGATGGGCATCGGCGGCGGCCTGTTCGCCAATCTGCTGATGACCTTCTACGGCCGGCCGATCCATCAGGCGGTCGCGACGTCGTCCGCGCTCGCGGTGCTGATCTCGATCCCCGGCGCGCTGGGTTACGTTTATGCCGGCTGGCCCGCCGCTGCGCGCTTTCCGGATGTCACCGCGCTGCAACTGCCGTTCGCGCTCGGTTACGTCTCGCTGATCGGCGCGCTGCTGGTGATGCCGACCACGCTGGTCACCGCGCCGCTCGGCGTCAAGGTCGCGCACGCGCTGTCGAAGCGCGCGCTGGAGGTGGCGTTCGGGGCCTATCTCTTCATCGTCGGCGGGCGGTTCGTGATCAGCCTGCTGGGTGGTGCCTCCCCTTGAAAAGGGGAGGTCGCTTTGCTCGCCAGAGCAAAGCGGGTGGGGATCTCTTCTCTCCGCTCGCAGAGGAGCCCGCGGCTTGACCCCCCATCCCGACCTTCCCCCTTTCAAGGGGAAGGGGAAGACAGCGCGTAGCCCGGATAGAGCGAAGCGCAATCAGGGGTTCTCGCAACTGATTTGAGTGGTCCCGGATTTCGCTGCGCTCCATCCGGGCTACGAAACTACGCGCTAGTCCTGCAGCCGTACCTGGCTTTGGGTCGGAGAGCGGAGGTGACCCTCAGCTTCGATTCGACCGGTATCCCATAGATATCGCAGACGTGCTGCCATCATGCGATAGGTGAACGGCAATCCCAGCTCTTCCGAACGTACGATGCCTTTGCCTAGGACCAGCGCGACCTTTTGCCAGTACGGCTCCAGCAGCGACATGAGGAAATCGTCGAGCGCTGCTGTGGTCGCGCCACGCGGCAATTTTACGTCGCTCCATGCCACGTCGGTGGTGGGGGCCGGGACAGGCAATTCCTCAAGAAGCGCGGACGGAAGCAAGTCAGGAAATTTTTCGTAAAGCGGCACCATCACTTGCCATTGCAACTCAACCAGAAGCTCGAAGAGCGGGCCGTCGAATTCGAGCTGCTCCTCTTTTCCGAGTTCTGCAATGGCCGTTCGGGCTTTCATCATCGCCTCGTTGGCGATGATGAGCTGGTCACTCAACCGAATAGCCTCTTTGCGGTTCATCGGTTATCGCGACATCGTCGCGCCCCCTTACCCCTTTGCGTAGATATCCTTGTACGTATCCCGCAAAATATTCTTCTGCACCTTGCCCATCGCATTGCGCGGCAATTCGTCGACGACGAAGACGCGCTTGGGCATCTTGAATTTGGCGAGCCGCCGGTCGAGCGCCTTCAGCACCGAGGCCTCGCTGATATCGGCGCCCTTGCTGCAGACCAGAACGGCGGTGACGCCTTCGCCGAAATCAGCATGCGGCACGCCGATCACGGCTGATTCGATCACGCCGGGCATGGCGTCGATCTCGCTCTCGATTTCCTTCGGGTAGACGTTGAAGCCGCCGGAGATCACGAGATCCTTGCCGCGGCCGAGGATGTGGACATAGCCCTTGCCGTCGATCTTGCCGAGGTCGCCGGTGATGAAGAAGCCGTCGCTGCGGAATTCGGCCTTGGTCTTCTCCGGCATGCGCCAGTAGCCCTGGAACACGTTCGGTCCCTTGACCTCGATCATGCCGATGGTCTCGCGCGCAAGCTCTTTGCCTGTCTCGGGATCGGTGACCCGCACCGAGACGCCGGGCAGCGCGAAGCCGACCGCGCCGGGCACGCGGTCGCCGTCATAGGGGTTGCTGGTGTTCATATTGGTCTCGGTCATGCCGTAGCGTTCGAGCACGGCGTGGCCGGTGCGCGCCGACCATTCGCGATGGGTGTCGGCGAGCAGCGGCGCGGAGCCCGAGATGAACAGCCGCATGTGTTTGGTGGCGTCCTTGTTCAGGCCGGGATTCTGCAACAGGCGGGTGTAGAAGGTCGGCACGCCCATCATCACGGTGGCGCGGGCCATCAGCTTCAGGATCGCGTCCGGATCGAACTTCGGCAGGAAGATCATCGAGGCGCGCGAGAACAGCGTCACGTTGCTCGCCACGAACAGGCCGTGGGTGTGATAGATCGGCAGCGCGTGGATCAGCACGTCCTTGTCGGTGAAGCGCCAGTAGTCGACCAGCGAGTAGGAATTCGACGCCAGATTGTCGTGCGATAGCATCGCGCCCTTGGAACGGCCGGTGGTGCCCGACGTGTAGAGGATCGCGGCGAGGTCGTCATTGCCGCGCGGCACGGTGGCGAATTCCCTCGGCGCCTTGTCGGCGGCCTCGGTCAGCGAGCCTTTGCCGGTCGGGTCGAGCGTCTCGACTTTGGCACCCACCTTGGCGGCGATCGCCTTGATGCCCTCCAGCTTGGAAGGATCGCAGACCACCAGCGACGGCTCGGCATCAGTGATGAAGTATTCGAGCTCGTTCAGCGTATAGGCGGTGTTGAGCGGCAAATAGACGCCGCCGGCGCGCACGGTGGCGAGATAGAGCACCAGGGCCGAAACCGATTTCTCGGTCTGCGCCGCGACGCGGTCGCCCGGCTTGACGCCGCGTTCCACCAGCACGTTCGCCATCTGGCCTGCGCGCGCGATCAGGTCGCCATAGGAGATGCGGCTGCCGTCGAGCTGCTCGATCGCCAGCCGATTGGGGTCGTCGAGGCCGTCGAACAGGCGGGAAAACAGGTTGGCGTTGGTGGTCGTGTTCATGCAACATCCCCTGAGGGGCGAAAGCGCCGGTAAAGGCTAGTGCCGCCGATTTGAAGTTCCTAGCCAGGCGCCCCGAGTCCTATTAGGAACTTCAAATCGATAAGCGGCACTAGATTAATTTAGTTTTCTAGTGCCCCGTGAGCTTCCGAAGTTCGTGTCAGTGTCTGCCGCGGCGGATCACGAACTTCGGAAGCGGGGCACTAGCGCTGGATTAGCAAAAACGCCCTTCGGAAAGCAACGGAGACAGTTTGCATGACAAATCATGGGAAACGCGTGGCCTGGGTCACCGGCGGCGGCACCGGAATCGGCGAATCCGGGGCGGAATTCCTGGCTGCGGACGGCTGGACGGTGGTGGTCTCCGGCCGCCGCAAGGAAGAGCTCGACCGCGTGGTGGCCAACGTCACGAAGAAGGGCGGCAAGGCCGAGGCGATCCCGCTTGACGTCAGCAACAAGGCCGACGTCAACAAGGCTGCCGAGGCGATCGTCGGCAAACACGGCCGCATCGACCTCCTGGTCAACAGTGCCGGCATCAATGTGCCGAAGCGCAGCTGGGCCGACATGGAGCTGGAAGGCTGGGACAAGCTGGTCGAGGTCAACCTCAACGGCGTGCTCTACTGCATGCGCGCGGTGCTGCCGACGATGCGCAAGCAGCAGGACGGCTGCATCATCAATGTCGCCTCCTGGGCCGGCCGCCACGTTTCGAAGATGCCGGGCCCGGCCTACACCACCACCAAGCACGCGGTGCTGGCGCTGACCCATTCCTTCAACATGGACGAATGCGTCAACGGCCTGCGCGCCTGCTGCCTGTCGCCAGGCGAGGTGGCAACCCCGATCCTGAAGCAGCGGCCGGTGGTGCCGAGCGAAGCCGAGCAGGCCAGGATGCTGCAGCCGGAAGATTGCGGCCGCACCATCGCCTTCGTCGCCAGCATGCCGGCGCGGGTCTGCATGAACGAGATCCTGATCAGCCCGACGCACAACCGCGGCTTCATTCAGACGCCGACGAACCGGGATTAGGCACAACTTCCTCAACGGGTCGTCCCTGCGAAAGCAGGGACCCATAACCACCGGTGTGGGCTATTGGCATGCGCCTTCGCAAACCGACCATTCGTGGTTATGGGTCCCGGCTCGCGCTTCGCTTGGCCGGGACGACTGCGTAAACGGTTAACTCACCCGCGATCTAGTTCACTCGCTGATCTCGTTCAGCTCCTTGCCGGAATGCTCCGGCACCAACAGGTACACGCCGATCGCCATCGCGATCATCAGCACGGGGATGCAGAGGAACGACAGCGCGAACGAGCCGGTGTGCTGCTGGAGCGCGATCGAGACGAAGGGGAACAGCACGAAGCCGACGAAATAGGCGATCGCCCAGACCACGCCGTTGGCGGCGCCGCGGATGCGGGTCGGGAAGATTTCGGCCGTCAGCGTCGTGCTCGGGCCCCAGAAGCCGAGGAAACCGAGACACCAGGCCAGCCCGAACGCCCATAGCAGGACGCGGTCCTCGGAATAGACCCAGAGCGTCATGAAGATCGCGCCCTCGATCAGGGTCACGATGAAGGTGCGCCGGCGGCCGATCTTGTCGATCAACCAACCGACCAGGCACAGGCCAAGGAAGCCGCACAGGCCATAGAACACGTAGAACAGGCTGTATTCCGCGGTCGACCAATGTTTCTCGGTCGAGAGGTAAAGCGGCATCCAGGCGCCGACCGTGCCGTAGATGCAGGTGCTGGCGCAGGCCACGAACAGCGCCACCAATGTCGACGGCAGCACGTCGGGCATGAACACCTGGCGGATGCCGACCGACTTGGCCTTGCCGAACCAGGCGCTGTCATCGCCGCTGACGGTGCCGCCGCGCGCCAGCGTCTCCGAAATGCGTCGCTTGCGATCCTGCGAACGCACCCAATAGGGCGATTCCGGACAGGTGGAGCGGATATAGATCGCGAGCAGCGCGATCACGCCGGGCACCATGACGGCGATGCGCCAGCCGTAATTGGCGGCAACCAGCCCGGTGATCGCTCCGGCGAGCGTGGCGCCGAGGCACCACGCCGAACGCGTGATGCTGATGACGCGCCCGCGCAGCCGCGCCGGCCAGGTCTCCGCCACCAGCATCGAGCCGAGCGACCATTCGCCGTTGAGCGCGAAGAACAAGAGCGAGCGCGCGATCACGAAGACCGTGAAGGTCGGCGACAGCGCCGCGACCGGCATCAGGAGCGAGAACAGCGCGATGTTGACCGCGAGCAATGTGCGGCGGCCGTAGCGGTCGGCGAGCCACGGCCAGAAGTAGAGGCCGGCGATGCCGACGAATAGCGCGATCTGCATGCCGGAGCGATATTCCGGCAGGCTCAGCTGGAATTCCTTGATCACCATCGGCGAGATCAGCGCGAAGATGACGCCGTCCATGCCGTCAAAGCCCCAGCCGAGCGCGTTGGCGGTGGCGATATGCCAATGGGTTTTCGTCAGCTCAGTGCTGCCGGCGACGGCGCGGTAGTTGGCGTATTGCAGGTGCTTCTGTTCGAGCGGACCGACGTCGCTGCCGGCATCGCTCACCGCAGGCGTGGCGTGGCCATCAGCCGTGATGCTGCTCATGATTGCTTCTCCCCACGATCGCCTGCCCGCGAAGCTGCGCCGCAATCTCAGGCTGAACCAATCAGGCAAGGGCGGCAAGCAAATTGCTCGCGGCAGCGCACCCGTCCATTCCGCTGAATGGAATGGTCGGCGGGATGCGCAAAGCACCGCGTATACGAAGCGCGCTCCAGACGGTTTCAGGAATCACAAAGAGTTATTTCCGGAAACCGCCCCCAAAACCTCCCGTAGCTCAGGCCAACGACGACGCACACCAATCAACACGCGCCGTTGTTGCCCCTTCATCGCCGGCGGAGACCGAGCCGGCCGGATTACCCATCGGGAGACGAACCATGTCGAAGCGTATTGCCTATCTCGCCGCCGCCGCCTTCAGCGCGCTCGCGATCACTGCCACTGTCGTGGCGCCGGTCCGTGCCGAGGAAAAGACCGTGATGGTCGGCGGCGCCGCGATGTTCCCGTCCAAGAACATCATCCAGAACGCCGTCAATTCGAAGGACCACACCACCCTCGTCGCCGCGGTGAAGGCCGCCGGGCTGGTCGACACGCTGGAAGGCAAGGGCCCGTTCACGGTGTTCGCGCCGACCAACGCCGCGTTCGGCAAGCTGCCGGCCGGAACCGTCGACAATCTGGTCAAGCCCGAGAACAAGGCGACGCTGACCAAGATCCTCACCTACCATGTGGTGCCCGGCAAGCTCGAGGCCTCCGACCTCACAGACGGCAAGACGCTGAAGACCGCCGAGGGCGAGGAACTGACCGTCAAGAAGCAGGACGGTAAGGTCTGGATCGTCGATGCCAAGGGCGGCACCTCGATGGTGACGATCTCCAACGTCAACCAGTCGAACGGCGTCATCCATGTGGTCGACACCGTGTTGATGCCGGCGACCTAACACCCGGCGGGCCGATTTAGTCCCTGAAAGGGTTTGTGAAACAGCGAGCCGGAGCCTCGCCCCGGCTCGCATTTTTGTGACCAGACGAGGTGGCGTATATCGAACTGATGATACGCGACCCCGTAACGGAACGCCGGTTCCCGGCGTATAAGCCGGTAACGACCACGAGCAGAGACATTCCATGACGAGCCTTGCCGTCAGCGACCACCAGACAGAGACCGCGGCGCCCGCGAAGGTGATCCAGCCGGTCTGGGTGCGGATGGTGCACTGGATCAACGCATTCGCGATGATCCTGATGATCATGTCCGGCTGGCAGATATACAATGCCTCGCCGCTGTTCGGCTTCACCTTCTCGCGGAGCATCACGCTCGGCGGCTGGCTTGGCGGCGCGCTGCTCTGGCACTTCGCCGCGATGTGGCTGTTGATGGTCAACGGCCTGATCTATCTGGCGCTCGGGTTCGCCACCGGCCGCTTCCGCAAGAAGCTGTTGCCGATCACCCCCGGCGGCGTGATTGCCGACACCAAGGCGGCGCTGACCTTCAAGCTGTCGCATGACGATCTCAGCAAGTACAATTCGGTGCAGAAACTGCTCTATACCGGCATCATCACCGTCGGTGTCGTGATCGTGCTGTCCGGCCTGTCGATGTGGAAGCCGGTGCAATTGCATTGGCTGGTATCGCTGTTCGGCGGCTACGACATCGCCCGCTACGTTCATTTCACCTGCATGGCGCTGATCGTGGCCTTCCTGGTGATCCATGTCGCGCTCGCGCTGCTGGTGCCGAAGAGCCTGCGCGCCATGATCATCGGACGCTAGGGCATGATCCCGAAAAGTGGAAGCCGGTTTTCGGAATCGATCATGCCTAAAAATGAGATTTGAGGGAGAGTGTCATGGGTCGTCTCCGCAAGCTCCTGATCCCCGGTGTCGACAAGAAGCTGCTCGTCCGCGATGCGGCGAAGACGATGCCGGAGCTGACGCGCCGCCGCTTCATCACCGCCGGGACCAGCCTCGGTGCGCTGACGCTGCTGACCGGCTGCGACGTGGTCGATTCGTCGTCGGCGGAGGAATTGCTGAAGAAGGTCTCGAAGTTCAACGACGCGGTGCAGGCCTGGATGTTCAATCCGGATGCGCTGGCGCCGACCTTCCCCGAGAGCATGATCACCAAGCCGTTCCCGTTCAATGCCTATTATGACCTCGACGATGCGCCGGAGATCGCAGGCGCAGACTGGAAGCTCGAGGTGCGCGGGCTGGTCGAGAACAAGAAGTCGTGGACGCTCGACGAATTGTACAAGCTGCCGCAGGTCAAGCAGGTGACTCGCCACATCTGCGTCGAAGGCTGGAGCGCGATCGGCAGCTGGACCGGCACGCCCTTGCGCGATTTCCTCAAGCTGGTCGGCGCCGACACGCGCGCCAAATATGTCTGGTTCCAGTGCGCCGACAAGGACGGCTACAATTCACCTTTGGACATGCGCACGGCGCTGCATCCGCAGACCCAGATGACCTTCAAATTCGGCGACGAGATCCTGCCGCGCGCCTACGGCTTCCCGATGAAGATCCGGGTGCCGACCAAGCTCGGCTTCAAGAACCCGAAATACGTGCTCTCGATGGAAGTCACGAACGACTACAAGGGCGGCTACTGGGAAGACCAGGGCTACAATTCGTTCAGCGGGAGTTAGCTCCGCTACCGTAGGGTGGGCAAAGCGAAGCGTGCCCACCAACGCTATATCCGCGGTGAAGATCATGGTGGGCACGGCGCTGCGCGCCTTTGCCCACCCTACGGTAGCACGACGCTGGACATGATCGCTGCAGCAGCCCTATTTTGCGGGTCGCATGAGCTCGAATCCAGCGACCAGAATGAATACCAAGAAGTGGCTGGCAGCCTCGCTGATTTGCGTTCTGGCGGTGTCCGCGCTGTTCGATGGCTTCTTCTATTGGCGCGGCATATACGACAGGCCTGTGAGCGCTGCTCTTGCAGCCCCCCTGTCGGCGATCCTGCTCGTCATGTGGATCGTGGTTGACCAAAGGGATCACCCGCAAGTCGAGCGGTCGTTCGACTACGGCTTTCTCCTGACCATATTCTGGCCGCCGTACCTGCCTTACTATCTGTGGCGAACGAGACGCGGCGCTGGACTATGGATGTTCGCCGGCTTCCTCGGCCTGTTCTCGCTGGGCTTCCTCGTCCAAGTCGCGATATGGATGGTGCTTGCAACGAACAATCAGTTTTTCGCCGCGCAGCGATGAGCGCTATCCGCTGCCACTCGACGTCAGGCTTCCTGCTTGAGTTTCCGTTGAAGCAACGATAGCAGCGCCCCCAACGCGAGCAGCGCGGCCGACACGTTCAGCGCGTAACTCAAGCTCCCCAGCGCATCCGTGATGGCGCCGACGACGATCGGGCCGAGCGTCTGGCCGATGCCGAAGGCGATGGTCATCGCCGCAATCGCGGTCGGCCAGGCTTCCGGCGGGTAGTTGAGGCGCACGAAGGCCGTGGTTGATCCCACCACGGCGAAGAACGCGACGCCGAACACCAGCGCCGAAATCGCAAGCAGCAGCGGCGAGTGCCCGAAGATCGGTAGAGCCGCGCCGAGCGCGTTGACGCCGAGGATGATGGTGGTGGCGAGCCCGCCGCGGTCGAGCGCCAAAACGCGCCGCCAGACCCATGGAGTCACGAACGCGCTGACGCCGATCAGGCTCCAGAACGCGCTCTGTGCAACCGCGCCGCCGCCACCGTCGCGGACATAGGCGATCATGAAGGTCATGTAGGCGATGTAACCGGCGCCGAACAGGAAATAGGCGGCGAGGTAGATCAGGACCGGCATCACAGCGAATTTGGTCCGCACGATGCCGCCGGCGGCAGTATTGGCGTGCAAGGGCGCAAGCAGCAGCGGCACGGTCATGATCACGGAGAGCAAGGTCATCGCCCACCACACGATCCACCATGAGCCCGCGCCGAAGCCCTGGAGCACGAACGGCGCGATCAGGCCGGACGCCAGGATGCCGACGCCCGGTCCGGCATAGAACAGGCTGAGCAGGAAGTTGGCGCGCTCCGGCCGTGATTGTGCGATCGTCGCTGCGAGTGCGCCGCCGCCGACGAAGCCGATCGCGGCGGCGAAGCCGACCAGCAGGCGGGCGAAGCTCAGCACGGCGAAATTGCCGGAGAGGGCGCACAGCGCCAGCGACAGCGCGCAAGCCACCGTCGACCAGCGCACCGATGCGGCGAGCCCGAAGCGCTGGATCAGGCGCGAGGCGACCAGCGCGCCGACCAGGTAGCCTGCCGCATTGATCGTGTTCATGAAGCCGGCGGCCGAATAGGACCAGGCCAGCGAGTCGCGCATGTCGGGCAGCACCAGCGAATAGGCGAAACGGCCGATGCCGAGACCGACCGTTGGTGCGAGCGATAGAATCAGAATCAGCCGCGCGGGATGCGGGTAGGACGGGGAGGGGGCTCTCACAATTTACTCCGGCAATGCGGCCATTGTGGCAGGCCGCGCCGGTCCTGCCCAGCGCCACGGGCAGCAACACTGTCTTGCGTATCGGGCAATCAGGCGATCAGGACCAGCGCGACGCCGATCACGGTCAGCAGGGTTCCGGCGACGATCCGCGCGGTGATCTCGACATGCTTGAGCACCATCGCGCTCAGCGCCACGGTCACCAGCGGGTAGATCGCGGCGAGCGGCGCCACCAGCGTGATCGGGCCGTTGCGGACCGCGGCGAACAGGCTGAGCGCGCTGAGCCCGTTGCTGATCCCGGTCAATGCAAACCAGAACCGGCCGTCACGCGGCGCGTGCACCATGAAACTGCCCTTGCGGATCCGCTGCACCGTCAGCACCACCAGCGAGGACATGATGTAGCCTACCAGGCAGGCCCATAGCGGGCTCGGCCAGATCGCCAGCCCGAGCTTGGCGATCGGCGGCACGATGCCGCGCACCAGCGCGCTCGCAAGCGGCAGCAGCAGGGCCCAGCTGCGCCAATGACCGAGGTCGCGGGGCCGGGTTACGGTAATAATCGCGGCACCGGCCACCGCGACCACGAGGCCGATCAGCTGTTGCGGCTCGAGTGGCTCATGCAGCACCACCACGGCGGCGGCGACCGCGAGCAGCGGCGCCAGATTGCCCAATGTCGAGGTGATGACCGGCCCGAGCGCCCGGTTCGAGGCGAAGGTCAGGAGCGTCAGCGAGGCCGGGAAGAACAGGCCGATCGCCATGAAGATCGGCAGGCCGCGCCAGACCACCGGCTCGCCATGCAGGATCAGCGGCGACAGCACCAGGAACAGCAAAGTGAAGGACGGCACGCTGATGGCGGCGCCTGACAGCGGCTCGACGGTGCGCAGGCCAAGCTGCGCCAGCACGACGCCTGCGCCGAGGAAAATGGCCGAGGCGAAGGCGTAGATAATGGCTGCGGTCATGAGGTCCGTCTTGTTGGCTTCTTTTGGGGCGCGGTTGGCTCTTGGCGGGTCATTTTGGCCCTGTCCGGGGTGCCTTGCCAATCCGCCCGGGGCGTTTTAGCACTCCGGCCGGATTTTCCTCCGCTCGTCATGCCCGGGCTCGACCCGGGCATCCATCCGCCTTCAAGGGCTTCTTCGAAGCGAGATGGATAGCCGGGTAATCCGTGCGGGGACGCGCTTCGCGCTCTTGCCCGGCAATGACGACAAACAGCTAGCTCGAGGTAACGAACCATGGCGACCCATAAACTGCTGCTTCTCCCCGGCGACGGCATCGGCCCCGAAGTGATGGCCGAGGTGCAGCGCGTGATCGACTGGCTGAATGCGCAGGGCATCGCGAAGTTCGAGACCGAGCAGGGCCTGGTCGGCGGCTCGGCCTATGACGCGCACAAGGTGTCGATCTCCGAGGGCGACATGGCCAAGGCCAATGCGGCCGATGCCGTGATCTTCGGCGCGGTCGGCGGTCCGAAGTGGGACAGCGTGCCGTACGAAGTGCGCCCGGAGGCCGGCCTGCTGCGGCTGCGCAAGGATCTCGGCTTGTTCGCCAATCTGCGTCCGGCGGTGTGCTATCCGGCGCTCGCCGATGCCTCGAGCCTCAAGCGCGAGGTGGTCGAGGGCCTCGACATCATGATCGTGCGCGAGCTCACCGGCGGCGTCTATTTCGGCGAGCCGAAGACCATCACCGATCTCGGCAACGGCCAGAAGCGCGCGATCGACACCCAGGTCTACGACACTTTCGAGATCGAACGCATCGGCCGCGTCGCCTTCGACCTGGCGCGCAAGCGCAAGAATAAGGTGACGTCGATGGAGAAGCGCAACGTCATGAAGTCGGGCGTGCTCTGGAACGAGGTCATGACCCAGGTGCACGCGCGCGAATACAAGGACGTCACGCTGGAGCATCAGCTCGCCGATTCCGGCGGCATGAACCTGGTCAAGACGCCGAAGCAGTTCGACGTCATCGTCACCGACAATCTGTTCGGCGACATGCTGTCCGACATCGCGGCGATGCTCACCGGGTCGCTCGGCCTGCTGCCGTCGGCTTCGCTCGGCAAGGAGGACGCCAAGACCAAGGCGCGCAAGGCATTGTATGAGCCGGTGCACGGCTCGGCGCCCGACATCGCCGGCAAGGGCCTCGCCAATCCGATCGCGATGATCGCCTCGTTCGGCATGGCGCTACGCTATTCCTTCGGCATGGGCGATCTCGCCGACAAGGTCGATGCCGCGATCGCCGCCGTGCTCGCCGGCGGCTTGCGCACCGCCGACATCAAGTCACAAGGCACCACGCCGGTCAGCACGGCGCAGATGGGCGAGGCGATCCTGAAGGAATTGCAGAAGCTGCACGCGTAAGGCTCGCGCGGTCATTCCGGGTGTGATGCTTCGCATCGCCCCGGAATGACGAAGCCCAAAACAAAAATGCCCGGCCGAAGCCGGGCATTTTCATATCGGCTGTTCGCCGAAATTCTCAATACAGCGGGAAGCTCCGCGGATAGCCGCCGAGGTCGGCCGGCGGGCTGAGCGGCTGGCGGTCGATCGGACGGTTGTTGTTCTCGCGCGCGAACGACGGGTAGCCGACATCCGGCGGGTAGGCGTAGTCGTTGAACTTGCGGTCGCCCGGCAGCACTTCGGTGCCGGCGTCGAGCCACGAGCGCGTGGTGACGTAAACGCGGGTGCGCGGACCCTGCTGATAGACGCGGTTCGGACCCTGCGCGCCGTAGTAGCGGCGGCCGTCACGGTCATACTGCTCTTGCTGCTTGCGCTTGCTGGGGCTCTGCTGCGCGCTGGCCGCGGTCATGCCAAACGCGGTTGCGGTGACGGCAGCCGCAGCAAGCAACACCACGAGCTTGTTCGCGGCAGGGAATTTCAAGGTCATCGCATCCTCGTCATTACGCGCCCCGATCGGGGGCTGGCGCATCAGCCAAAATCACTCGGAACACATTGTAGCCATGGAGGGTGGGGCGCCACTAGGTCAATTGCGCCACACCATCAGAGATAATGCGTGTCCAAGCGCAAAAGTTTCATGAAAACCAGTGCCTTGCCACGGTCTCGCCATCAAAGGGCGCCGCGTAACCGCGGGTTCTCGCTGCCCATCACCCAGTCGGCGGACACGGCGGGCGGGCCGGAGGTAACGCAGTCGGTACGACGCAGCTCGGCATGCGCGAACAGCGCGGCGAGCCGCGGGTCGTTGCCTGTCGCCAGCAGGGTCAGCCGGTTCAGCATGCACATGATCGCGGCGCGTTGGGCCGGCAGGCTGCCGCCCTGGCAGGTCCAGCCGGAGATGCGCAGATCCGGCGCGTCGGCCTGTTTGAGGAAGCCGAGGCAGGCGCGGCTGCCGTCCTGCCGCGCCGGGCGCAACAGGGTGACGCTGCCGAACTTGCTGTCGACGATCCCGGCGGCCTCGAGCTCGCGGATACCGCCGGAGTCGAGGCGCCCGGCAATCTCCGTGATCGCGGGTCCCATGGCCTCGCCGCCGGGACGGTAGATTTCCAGCTCGGCCGCCGGCGCGCCATTGGCGTCGGCCCAGCGGAAGACGTCCTTGCGGCCGCCCTCGGGATGCCGGAGGATTTCGTAAGTCACTGTTTTTTCTCGAAGATCGATCTTGGTCATGGCGAAGGCCGGCGCCGAGCGGCCAGCTACGCTCCAATCCGCGGCGGCTGGCGCTGCCATCGCCGTTGCGTTCGGCAGTTGCTTCCATAGATGGGTGCCGAGGACGGCGAACAGCGCGAGCACGGCGACATAGGCAAACAGCCGGGAGAGCGTGGCGTACACCTCGTCCACGAAACTCGTCAGGTCAGACGGATTTCTCGTATGATGGGGCGCGGCCGGATCGGCCCGAAATAAACGCATCAAAACGCTCAAAAGCTACGCAACGTTGTCTTGACGGGGTTTCTCGCATAGAAAATTAGAGACTTTCTCATCCCGGATCATGCTGGCTCATTATGTGTCATTTACCAAGGGGTTATAGAGGGTCTGTTTTCTCATGTCGGCTCTTGTTGGGTCGGGCCGGAAGGCATATTGTGGGTACATAAGTGGGTACACACGGAGCCTTTCCCCATGGGCAACCTCAGCCCGGCCGACATCACCAAAGCCATCGCCAGCGGCACGGATCAGACCCTGTCCGATGGTGCCAGCCTCTCGTTAAAAATCCGGGGCGGGTCCGCCCTGTGGGTCTACAAATTTCGGGACGGCATCAGCTTCCGCTCGACTAGCCTTGGCAGCTATCACCACGGGATGAGCCTCAGCGCTGCGCGGAATGCGCGCAACGCCTTCGCGGCGAAGCGGTACGAACAGCGTATCCCGCGCCGGGGCCTTGCCGTGCTCAACTCCGCCGCGCCAGCGACCGAACCGAAGAGCGATGCGCCCAAGCGCATGCGCTTCGCCGACGTTGTCGATAGCTTCATCGCATTGAAGGCATCGGAGTGGAAGGTGAAGAGCCGGGAGCCGGACAACTACCGGCGTTTGAAAACCGGTGCCATCGGCAAGATGTGGGCGGACGAGATCACGCACACGGATGTTGAGACCGAATTGCGAACTCGCTGGGGCGATGCCCTCGCCAACGCCGACAAGATGCGCGTCAGGATCGGGCTCGTGATCAGTCACGCGGTTGCAAAGAAGGTTCGCGCCGATGGACCCAACCCGGCCCGCAAAGAGATCATCGGGCAACTGATACAGAGCGCGCCGAAGAGCACGCCACGGCCGGCGATGCACCGTGACGGCGTGCCCGCGTTCATTGCGGAGCTTGTCGCCGATGGCTCGGCCGCCGCTCGTGCGCTCGCCTTCACGATCCTGACGGTAGCGCGCAACACGGAAGCCCGCCTAGCCGACTGGAGCGAGATCGAAGGCGACGCGTGGATTATCCCGGGCGGCCGTGATGAGCGATCCATGAAGGAAGGCGAAGAGCACGCCGTTCCGCTATCGCCGGCCGCGCTCGCGCTGCTCGGCAAACGCAAGCCATCTGGCTTGATCTTCGGTGACATGCACAAGTCGGCCTTGAATGACAAGCTCGGCGCGCTTCGCGGCGGTCTTACGGTGCACGGCTTCCGCACGTCGTTCACGTCATGGGCCAAGGCCGCTGGATACCCGAAGGACCTTCGCGAGCTTGCCAAGGCGCACGCGGCCGGGCGCACCGCGACCGATGCGGCATACGAACGCTATGACAGGGACGATCAATTGAAGGCACTGCGGCCAATGCTTCAAGCGTGGAGCGACTACGCTATGGGCGCGGTTCCGGCGTCGGAGAAGGCTGCATCATGAAGCGCAATGATCCGCAGGACCACGCCCTACGCATCCGCACCACAGGCAAGTCACACGCCTTGCGCATCGCCGACAGCGTTCTAGTCATGATCGCGACCTTCCGGGCCGCTGCCAAGCTATTGTGGCGAGTTTTCCGCGCGCCATGACGCCCATCAATGGGTGTGGCTATAGCCTGTGGTTTAATGGCTCGGCCGGATGGAATGCTATGGCGCATGAAAGCTCGCGCGCTCGTGGCATGGAATGTACGGAGGCTCCGCGTAGATCGCGGTATCTCGCAAGAGAAACTGGCTCGTCTCGCCCGGATTGACCGCTCGTATATGGGCAGTCTTGAGCGGCAATCCGAGAACCCGACAATTGACCTTCTGGGTCGCATCGCCGAAGCGCTCGGCGCTCACGTGTCCGAGTTCTTTGTTCTGCCGCCCAAGGGTGCGAGGGCTCCCGAGACCTTGTCTAAAGCTCGCAAGTCAGCGCACTAAGTAGCGGCATACGGCCGGCTTGCGCAAAAAGGCCCGGGGGCTGAGAAACCCCGGGCCTCTTTGCCTTGTCCCTGCGGCGCGTTGCTCAGCGTTGCCATGCCTAGTTGGCTAAGCTCTTTTGCCACAGCCTCCCGAGGCCTTCGGCCTTGGGTTACTCCAAGAATTCCGCGATCTCGTTGAGATCGGCGTCATACTTGAAGCCGAGAACCGGAGCGTTGATGCTGCAATCAATCAGCATGAACTCTCCGCAGTTTTCCAGCGGGTCTTGCCTACGCGACTTCGCGAGCCTGTAGCCATTGCGCGCAGCGAGCCGCCGCAATCCGCTTTCTGATCTAGTCGTCATTGGTACAGTCCTTTCGGTTTTTGAAGCCTAAAGACCGTGCCGTGCCTTGCCACATGTCACCGCGCTTGGCAGCGCGGGCAGAGACTGGAGATAGTCATACGACCCACCGACACGCAAGGAGCTTCGGTCCGTATAGTGAACGCGTTAATCTTCTAGCGTACAACCTTGGGGGCTCCCGTGGTCCTGCGGACCATGGGCTCGGACGGCTTGCGCTCGCGTCCGCTGGGCTGCTACAACCCCGGGATGCAAGGCAGAGGCGAGAGGTCTGTTTCCACCGAGCGACCGGCCATGCTGAGCCGCCTTCGTCGCATTGAGCGGTGGCGGAAGGCGCGGCTCCAGCGCCTGCTAGCTGATCCTGCTCGCAACCACGAACAAGCCATCCGGGCGGGTCGCCTCTATCTTGAAGTAAGCACGCGACGCATGGCCGCAGAGCGCGGTATCATCTAAGCGTCGGCGGAGTTGCTATGACCGTTTTGGACGACGTGAGTAATCTAATCAGGCGTCGTGCGCCGGCCGCAATCTGCGATGACTGCATTGCAGCCGAACTCAAGCTGTCCGTCCGCCAACATGCCAATCACAAGACCAACGAGCTTGCTCGGGTTGTCGGGTTCGATCGACGCATAGACCTGTGCCCCGAATGCAAGAGAACCAAAAAGGTCATCCGATACAATCGGGAGCGTTAGTTCACGCTCGGCCAGCCGCTCCGCAACAGGTGCCTGTAGCCTTGATTAGCCATCCATCGGGCGCGGGCGAGATGCGTCTCATAGGCCCGGCGGGCGCGCTCCGGCTCGGTCTTGGGATCGATATGCAACACGATCTCCGCCACCTCGCGCCAGTCCGCGCCCTCGGCGTCTGCATCTAGCAGACGCAGGTATGTGACGACGTGCTCGTGGTCGTAAGGGGTCAAGGTCTGCTCGGTCGGCGCGGTATCGAGCGGTGGCTTCTGCATCTGCAATCTCCCGGGAAGACATGTCCGGTTCAGTGAGAGCCTACCCGGAGCCGGGGACATCGCGCAAGCGGCCGAACGCGGAACAACACGAAAGCCGCCGCGCCGGGTTGAGATCGGCGCGGCGGCTTTAGGCGGATACGCTGCCCGACGAGAGTATTGCCGGCAGTGGTGAAGAAACGGTTTAGCTCTTGGGCGGTTTGAGCCAATCAGGCTTGCCCTTGCGCTGCGGTTCGTAGGTCAATGTGCCCTTGGCGATCTCGCCCCCGCGCTTCGTCACGGCCCGGACGCCCTTAACGTCCAATTTGTTTTGCCGCTCCCTCTCTGCGGCCACATCGACGACGGGTGTTTTCTTCGTCATGGTGCGATTTCCTACGCAGCGCGAGCGCGAAGCGAGTGCGTCCGCTCGGCTGGCGTCTCGGGCGCGAGTACGAACCGCGTGAAAGCCATCTGGTATGTCTTGCTCGACGCGGCGAGTTCGATGACGGCGCGACGGAACGCGTCTTCCGCGTCGCAGAGCGCGGCGCATACCGGGACATCGGCCGCGTTGCGAAGGGCCTCGCGCGGCGATACGGGCCTTCGCCTCAAAGCCTTATCGGCCTTGATGATCGCGGCGCGTGCACTGTCGAGGTTCGCGAGCGCGAGCGCGCGAACGCGGCCCGCCTCGTGATACGCGGCGGCTCGCTTTTCCATCTCTGCGGCAGACGGGATTTTGATCTTGGTAGCCATAACAACGTCTCCTTTAGGGGGACGCCGTGCCGGCCCGGGTGTGTTCTGATGAGGCCGGAAGTTCTCCCTGCAACCCCCGCTCTGCGGGTGCAAGGCTCACAAGGCGCACGGGCCAAGGATAGATCAACAAACTCCGACACGCGTGGTCTGGCACGTAGCGATGGTCCGGGCAAGATTGATTAAGGGTCGAGGCGCATCTTTCGCGCACGATGGTAAATTTCGTACGGTACAACTTGAGGAGGTTCCGGACTTTCCCGGAAAATTTCTACCGTACATTTTTCGAACGGGCGGTCGGAGGAAGTGTGCCACTCAAGGGGCATAGCCAATTTCGGTTTGACCGAAATATAGGGTCCTACCCCATAGCTCCTCTTAACCACCTGTTAACCACGTTGGCCGGTCGCCTTCGGATATACAGAATAGATCGTTAGCATACAAACGATGCTGCATTCCATAACACCCCAAACGCGAATTGGCCCATTGAGGTCGTTGAGGAATTTGGTGTCAAGCAGGGGGCTGGGATTATTCTTAATGCTGGGTTAAGAGAACAGAATATAGTGGGCCCGAGCCGGCCCTACGTTTCACAGGTGCTGAACGTGACATGGTTACCTTGGCACGAGGCGATATGCAGCGAGCGCATAGGGTGCGGCCTAACGCGAGTTAAGGTTTATTAGTAGGGTTAAGTTCGACGCGGGCTTAACCCTACTAATAAACCTTAACGGGTAGTTACGCGCTGCGCCGCACATTTATGGTTAATGACCCAAAACGATACAGCGTGAGGACTGGGCATTAAGCCTGTTTCGTGATGACTAGCAACATTATTACGTGCCCGTGTCCATTTGAGTAATTAATGGAAAGATAGGTGCGGTCGTTGCGCAATAATGTTTCAAACTCAGGATATGGTTAACAGAAAGTTAATGCCGCCCCGAGCGGCTCATAATGCTTAACACGTTAAGCAGTTCTACGGTGCAATTCGCGCCGATCTTGTCGGTCAGTGACCCCCGATCGAGCAGGGGGACTTCCGGTGGGACTTGGAGGGGGACTTTTATGGGGGACTGGGGGACTTCAAAATTTGATCAATGATATCAGTGGCTTTGAAGGGGAGCTTTGGTGGGCTTTGGGGGGGGGAGTGTCCCTATAACCCTATGGGGCGTTCGCGCCCCTTTCGGCTTGCGCCTCGGGGCGCTCCGCCCCTGTAACGAAGCCAAGGTGAGAGGTGGGTCATGGATGCCCCGGGGAGAGCCCGTGATGCGTTCCCAAGCTATTCAGCCGGGTCAGTGCCCGGGCCGGTGACGGCCGCTGCTACGCGCTCCCAGCCGGCGAGCCTCTTCTTCCCAGCGTCCACATAGCGGATGCGCCTCTCACGGCGGAGCCCGTCGATAGCGCTCTGGAGATCGGCCTTGCTGACCTTCAAGGTCTTCGCGGCGTCGGCCTGTGTCATGTCTCCACCATATTGCTTCGTCACGCGCGTCCCGTCATCGAGCAACGCCAAGAACGCTGAGGCGATCTTCTCCCGCTTCACGTCAGCCTGTAGCTCGTCAACCTCCTCCGGCTTCCACGGCACGGCGACGCCAACGCTGTCCGCCGGGAAGTCCGCTGTCTTGTTGTCGAGCATGACGCTGTCCAGCATCCGCCACGGCGACACAGCACCACGCGCCGACATGTTCGGCTTGTCACTGGCAACGCGGATGTATCGCCAGCGCTCGCTATCGACAATGCCGAGCTTGTCCGCCTCCTCGCCCGTCATCGGGTTGAACGTCCGCACATCGCGCGCGGCGTCAACCATGGCCGATGCGCCGCGACTGTCCGAGGCGCCGACCTCTTGCCCTCTCCCGACCTTGCGGGTGTGGTGCACGAGGTCCACGCAACAGTTGCCGCGTTCGGCAATCTGGACCCAGCCTTCTTTGATCACGGCGTCGATGGCGTTGTTATCGTTCTCGGTGAGGCTGTGCGAACTCACGAACGGATCGATGATCAGGCAATCGATCCCGCTATCGGTCGCGGCTTTGATGAGACCTTCGACTTGCGGCTTAGCGATCTTCGTCGCACTGCCATTGACGGTCTGGGCGAGTTTGATCGGTACCTTGCGCCCGCTGTCGATGAACAGCCAGCTGTCGAGAGCGGCCATGTCCACCTTGTAACGGATACAGATGGCAGCGACGCGACGCTTGATCTCGTCTTCCGGGTCTTCACCGTTCCAGTACCAGACCTTGAGCCGGCGATGATAGACCTTGCCAGTCTCCAGCAAGTCCTTGCCGAGTGCCATCGCGACGGCCTCAGCGAGTACGACAGACGACTTACCGCCGCCGCCGGGCGCCACATCGGCGACGACATACTTGCGGATGTAGTGCGACGCATAGAGCCAATCGCGCGGCGCGATGGTCTTCGGATCGAACGCCTTGAACGGCGTCGGCTTGAACACAGCCGGCGGCTCTTCACGTACAAGCTCGTCAGCATCCTCGACAAGATCGTCGCCGAACTCGGCTTCGGCGCTATCACTGCCCGGCGGCTTCTCACGCGAGTTGTACGCGCTGTTGACCTTGGTCGAGAGCCTGTCCTTCGTGTCGCCCTCATCGTCGCCGAGCCACGGCGGCTCACACGCGGGATTGAAGTGCTCCGCCATCAACTCCAAGCACATCTCACGTGAGACGCCGAGGTCACCGACGTTCATGGCGACTTGAACGGTCCAGCCGTCTCCGCCTTCGCCTTCGATCGCCGGCCCGTTGATTTGCTTGCCGTTGCGATCGACCTCGCGCGGCGATGTCGCGTAGCTCTGCAACAAATCGATTGCCTGCTCAATCGCGGCATCCGTATCAAGCTCGACTTCGGCCGCGAGGCCACGCTCTACGGTGTCTGTGGAGACACGAGCGCCGATGCGCTCAACGGCCCATGGCACGGACGCAAGCCCTGTGACCACAATGGCCGGCGTCGTCACGGCGCGGTAGAAACCTGTCTCGCGGACCTTGTCGCCATCGGCGACGACGTAGCTACCGGGCGCGACGACATAGCCGATGCCAGCGCCGCGCGTGTCGATGCCATCGCCGATCCCGTGCTCGGTGTTGGGGAGATCGTCGGCAACGAAGTAGTGAGAGCCGCCGGACGGTGTCACCGTCTTCAACGTGTCCGGCTCACCGTACTGTGCGACAAGCTCGGCCCAGACTTCCGTTCCGCGACGCTTGCCGGGCTTCGGGTCCTTGCTGTCAACGTCAATGACGTTCGTCGAGAGCCCCCAATTGCATCCCGGCCGCTGGCGCACGAGCTTGCGCAGCACGTCTACGTCCTGCGTCGCGAGCTTCGGCCATCCGGGAGGCGGAGGAGATTTGCAATTCTTCGGCAGCGGCACCACGGGCGCAATCGTCGCCAGATGCTCAACGAGAGCTTCACGCAATGCGACGATGACGGGGCCGCATGCGTTCTCGGATAGATCGCCGATGCGAGCGACGCCAGCCTTGGCAAGGATGTCTTTGACGCGGCGTTGCACCGCGACCTCATCAGGATTGCCCGCCTTCAATCGCAGGAATTCGTGACGGGCGATCTCAATTTTGGAGTTGAACTTTTCGGCGCGCGTGTTATTATACGTCATACTTTTTCTCCTCGGTTTCGGTGCTCGTAACACCGTCGCCCGTAAGCGCCGCCCCACTCGGGCGGCGTTTGTCGTTCTAGGCCTACATCAGAGCGTTGACGGCGAGGCTCTTCTTGACCGCTGTAAGCATTTCGCTCGTGATATCTCCGAAGGGCTTTCGGTTCGGATAGAGGCGGTTCAATTCGACATCGAACGCATAATTGAGTGCCCTCAGCTTGCGCGCTTCCGCGATCGACGCGAGTACATCGATATGGCTCACGTCGATGTTGTGCATGTGGACGGCGACCTGCCACGCAACAATGAAATCCTCGGCATCGACCCAGTCTTTTTCGCCGACCATGTGTAGAAGCCAGTCGCTGAGGCCGTCGCGCACGTCACCGAGCGTAGCCTTCTCGATCGTGTATCCGTGACCGTCGACCGGATGCATGCCGATCCGGTCAATCTGCCACTGTTTCAGCTTGATCGTCATCGGGGACCCTCTTCACATCAACGCTTCGATGGCATCAGCACGGCGCTTGGCCTCTCGCCGCTCATACGCTTTGAGCAGGTCTTCGGGCATCGGGCCGGGGCGATAGAAGACCGGAAGCCAGTGGGGCGTTTTGTAGTTGCGTGCGCTCTTCGCTAACGGCATGGGCATCCGTGCACCGTCAATCATGTAGCTGAACGGGTTGCCGACCTCCCAATGTATCTTCCCCTCTTCGCGGAGTTCGTCGAGGGCAGCGCATCCTTCGTCTGAGATGCCAGACCAAAGGATCATGTTCTCGAATTCGGGATGCAGTTTTGCCCACCCGTTTTCAAGATCGACGAAACCGGGAATGCGCGATAGCTCCGCAAAGCTGACCCAGTCGTGGGTCAGAACGCTTTCGAGGATTTGATCTTTGAGGCTGGGCATTGGGGACACTCC
The DNA here is from genome assembly GCF_054063755.1 of Bradyrhizobium sp. USDA 4341. Lineage (NCBI taxonomy): Bacteria > Pseudomonadati > Pseudomonadota > Alphaproteobacteria > Hyphomicrobiales > Nitrobacteraceae > Bradyrhizobium > Bradyrhizobium sp. USDA 4341. The sequence goes on from NZ_JBSSGO010000002.1 coordinate 5,597,998, forward strand.
TCTTCATTGTGAAAGGCCGCGTCCCTCAAGAGGGAGCGTCATCACGTTTTGCGTCGGCTGTCTACGCGGTTTAGACAAATAAATTTGCCGGCGAGCTTCGATGTTGCACGGTGCAAAATAGACCGCGTCGTATGTCGCGAGGCTGAGCCGACATTCACCGAGCAGGGACGACAGCGTCATGGTCTCCTCTTCCTCTCGCTGCGATTGCTCCAGCACGCGTCCGTACCAAGTCGCTCGGCGTCGCCTGTACACATTGAGCGCGCGGCGCTCGGCTAGGTCCGATGTTCTCCCGTAGAAGTTCGTCATGGCGTCCCCCTCCTCGTAAAAGGGTGATTGGCAGGTATCGGCCTGTCCGAGGGGGACGTTCGAACAGGCCAGCTATGGTGTTTCGTCTTGGTACAGTTTCGACAGTCCTTTGAAGCCATTCCCGAGCCCGTTGAGAGGCCTCTCAATCGTCCGGTGTATTGGTCCGGCCACTCGCGTTTGACGCATCCTGCCCCTACGGCTCCGAGCCGGGCTGCCCAAATCGGCGTATCCATTCTCGACGGGCGGCAAGGGCGCTTTCGTACCTGACCCATGCCCAGATTTCATCCACGGTCGGGATCGTTGGCTCCCAACCCATCAAAGCAGCCCAGCGTTGACCCTCGCTTGTGTCGTCCCAAGTCTCGTTGCCGTTTTCATCGTCCATGGTGAACAACATCGGAGGGACGAAGGTCGCACGGCGGTGTTGCTCTTCTAGCTCGCCTATGTCCGGACCGCCGGGCTCCAGCACAGGAATGACCAACCCGCCGCGCTCCTCCGCTGCCGCCGCACGTGCGTCATCGTCGGCAATCGAGAAGGTGGCATCCTCTCTGGCTTGCTGCTGTTCCTGCTGTCTCTTGAGGATTGCGGCGTTCGTCACGAGTGAACCTCATAGCCTGCCCACTCCCGTGCGTTCTTCTCCGCTGCGAATGCAGCCCGGCGCAATGCGAGCGAAGTCGGCACGTCGAGATCAATCTCGGCGGCACGGTTGGCTTCTTCGTGTAGTTGTGCGGCTCGTGCCTTCCACGCTGCGATACCGCGATCTTTGAGAGCTTGGTCAATCATTCCTTTTCTCCCAATTGCGGCTTGGTCCCTTTGCCAATGGGACCGATCGGAGCAGATCGCTGTATGGGATCGCCGCGAAGGCGCGCAAGCAAATCGCGCTGGAGGTCCGACATCCCAGCGGACGCGCTCGGGACATACTCCGGCGGCGGCGAAGTTCGGATCACGACCTCGGGTGCCGTTGGCTTAGCTGGCTGGAAAGCGTCGTCTACAGGATCAGCGATCGGCTCTGTCCCCACTGCGGCCATCGGTGACGGCTCCGGCTCGACCTCGGTGAACTCAGCCTCTACCGACGTACTACGCGCGTCGGGCTCAGCGATCGGTGCTGAAACCATCGGACGACGCGGCGGAGGCGGTACGGGCGGAGGGCCGTCTGCTTTTGCTGGCAGCGGTTGAACTGGCACCGACATGACGCCAACGTTCAAGCCGCCATTGACGTTGATGTTCTGATCAGAGCGCGGCCGGTATTCATCAGGAAATCTGCTCTCCAAAAACTTCACGACCGCTGCCACTGGCGGAGCGTGACGGACCGTTAGCTGAACGCGTCGGCCGAATTTGTCTCTCTCCCAGCGATCGGGATAACCCAGCATTTCGACCAACTCATCAGAGAGGCCCACGAGGTCTTCGCGCTCCTTCCACTGCGGACGGCCCTGAAAAAAGATGGGCTCTTCATGGCCGACAAGGCAACGCCGCTCGAATTGGCCCCTCGTGTCCAGTGCTGCCATGTTCCGGGCCATGTTCAAGGCCCTATGCCACGCGATGGGCTGATCGCCGGGCCAGCGGATCAAAAAGCGTTCGTCCCCGGCCTGTGAAAGCTGGAGCCAATTGAACACGGTCCGACGCGCCACACCGCATTGAATTGCTGCACGCGAGATCGCAAGCTGCCCGGCGGCGACCGCCTCGGCGATCTCCACTAGCTTCTCTTCGCTGACTAGCATCTGGTTCGCTCCCGTAGCAGTTGATCGAGATGCGCGGAGTTCTGCGCGGCGAGATTGCTCTTCTCATAGTGATCTAGAGCGCTGCGCGGGAAACGTGCCGAGATCGGATGGTAATGAAAGCGCTGATGAGCGGCGGCGGTATTCATAGCGTGCTGCGTGGGTGTTTGAGGTGGCCGCTTCGCTATTCGACGTTTCGCGGCATATCTCTCCTCACGGAGCCTGCGGCACTCGACGCAACGGCCATTGCTCGTGCGGCGATCCGCCATCGTGCCACAGTGACGGCAAGGTTCTCCCGTCTGGTACGTCGGGAGACCCGCAGCACGAGCCAGTAGACGAGCGGGGTGAAGAGCGCGCGGCACGGGGACATCTCAGTCAGGATCGTGTGCGACCGGATGCAGGACGAGGCGCAGTCGGTTGCGGGATGAGGCTGCCACGAACAGGCGGAGGAGGCGCATAGGCGCGCCGGGTGCTGCGAGCGACTTCCTTCTTCGCAGCGAACGCCTTCGCGATCGGCAAGTCTCGCGGGTCAGTTGAGACAGGATTGGCTTTCACAGCGGCGATGGCATCCTCTGCCGTCTTCTGAGCAGCGGCTCGGGCGAGATCGAGTTGTGTCAACTTCCTCGTGTGCTTGCTCCACTCCACGATTGCGTCTGCATGGATTTGGCGCACGGGATTGAGGGCCGCCGACGCCTGATGATACTCCGCCCTGACCTCGGCGAGATCGACGACAGCCTGATCAAGGGCAACCGTGGCGGCTTCGATCTTCTGAGCCCGCGCCAGCTTCTCACGTGCAGCCTTCAACGCGCCCATGAGTTCGTTAAGCGCGGCCGCATCGTCATCCGTGCCGGACTTCTTTGACTTCGCGTCCAGTGCCCGAGCCTTGGCCTGAATGTCCGCGTGCGTCTTCGCAAGCTCGGAGATCGTCGGCTCGCGCTGGGTGACGCCGTTGTGGAGCGCGATGACCCTCTTAGCTTCCGCTACAGGATCGACGGGACCACGGATTGCGATCAACGCATTGTGCGCGGCATCGTGAGCGGCGGACAGTTCGGCCATTCGCTTCCGCGCCTGTACGACGCGGTTCTCGGCATTCTCGACAAGGGCGGAGGTCTCGATAACACGAGCGAGAGCCGCCCTCACGTCGGGACTGAGGGCTTCGAGGTCCGCTTTTTGGATGGCCTCATGATCGATCATGCCATAGCGATCGAAGATTACGAGATCGGTAGCCATTGGGGACCTTCTTTCTTTCAGTTGATTGTGGAGCGCCCGCGCTCACTGGGACGATGACCGCGAGCGCCTAGTCGTGCACGGGCCTGTGAGGGAGCCCGCACTGTTAGCGCTTACTGCGCGGCGCGACCTTGGTGACCGATCGGCTATTGGCCGGGATGACGCCGCCTTCGTGGGAACGCGAGCGCATTCCATGAGCCGGCGGATACTCCGCATCGGACACCGAGCGCGTCTGCGGAGCAGGGACGGGATCAACCTCGGTCTGCAACGTTTCGCCGATCGCGGAGCGCTTCACCTTCTGTCCCGGCTCCAGCGATGACGGATTGACCGTGTCCGCTGCGGAGCCGTAACCAACGTCCGCCTTGAATTTTGATCCTACGACTTCCTGAGCCATTGCGGCCTCCTCTATCTGTGTTGAACTCAACAGCCCATTGGGCCGCCAGTGCCGGGCATCCATGATCCTGTTGTTGGCGGGCCATTCGCACCCGGAGCCGCACCTGATCCGGGGCTTCCCGGGAGCACCTTTGCCGGCGGGACCTTCGTGTTCTGCGGCTCGCGGTGCGGCCAATGGCTTCCGCGACGGCCGCGCGTGCGATGCGTGCCGACAGATTTCTCGGCGTGCACAGTCACTGGCTTGCGCGATCGTGCGACAGCGCTCGGCGTCGGCGCAGGTTTTGTTTTATGCGACATCAGAGTTTCCTTCTTTCGGGGCGCGCCACGCTGCCGCAGCGCTGTGAAGCGGATACGTGGCATCGCGGAATTTGTTCGGGACGAATTCAACCTTATCGCCGCGTCGCAGGTGTTCACCGCGAACGACCTTGTGCGATACGTAGATGTACTCTTTATCCGAGGTCGCGCCTTCCGGCTTCACGATCACGTAGTAGCTCTCTTCGTCTTCGTGAATGTGAAGCTTAAGGACCTTCCCTCGTTGAACATCATCAGCCATTAGCGGCTCTCCTTACGACTTCCGGCTCTGCCTGCGGCGTCGAGAAGATGAACAGCACTCTATGCGCGTAGGGCGCTTCGCCCGGTTCTCTAACGACCTCGAAAGCCACTCTCTGGCCAACCGTGGGCGCGATCGAACGTGGCATGTAGACGATGTGCGTGCTGACCTCTTCGCCGGCATCCGCGAGGATCACAGCGGCGTCGCGATCGACTGCAACGAGGATGCCGAGCGCTATCATCGGATAACTCTCACCTGTGTTGCGTGCCGTCCCTTTGGCGTATCGGTCCATTCGTACTCGACCTCCAGCCCAGCACGGAACGGGCTCCCAGCGCGAAACGCCGCCGGCAAATCTGTCGAGTGCACAATGACGCGCGGGTCCGAACCGGCCACCGGCTCGATAACACCAAAGTTACGGAGCCATTTTCGAATTATGCCGCGCTGCGCCATGTCGTCACCTGCGTCGGTCCGTCTTGGTCGTGATTTGCGACTGCGCACCACGAGGCGATGCCGGCAGTGATGCGCCTTTCTTGACGCGATGCCCGACATGGGTGTTATCGAAATCGTCACCGACACGATCCTGTCGCCCGAGTTCGCCAGCGGCACGAAGATGTTCACTGGCCTGTTTCGGGTGTGGAGCGAAACCGCGCTCGTGCATCGTGGCACCGTGAGTAATCATGCCGTGCGCGACCGGGACCGTTTTGGCGTTGAGATGAAGCTTCGTGTCAGTCTCGTCATCGATCATCTGACCGTGCAGATGAGGATGCAGCGCTCCCTTGGTTCGGCGCTTCTGCCCGTGGGCGATCTCGACCGGCCCGAAGGTCTTCGATTGCGACGAGCGGGCCACGTCACTCCCAACGTGCAGGTAGTTCGGGCCGTGCGGCGTCTTCGGAAGCGCGTGGAATTGGTTGTTGACGAGCACGCCGCCGCGCGTGCGCACGATGTTCGGATTGCGTGCCATGGATGCTCTCCCCTGTTATTTGCTGCGGATCGGGTCGCCGGAAATGGTGCGTCCAGCGGCTGCCGCGATCTCGGCTATTGCCTTCATGCTCATGCCCGACTTGATCATGGATGCGATCTTCGCGTGCCTATCTCCGCGAAAACCGGAGTGCCAAGGATTTTGGGATGCTTCCAGTTTTGCGGGATCAACTGATGGACGCGGCTTGATCTTTCCCAGTGTGAGCCCGTTCGCCGCGAGCAGTGCGCGCGTCTGCGCCTCGCCGTGTTGACGGACGTGATCTGCCTGCGCCTTCAACGAGTACAGAATTTCGAGCCCGTCATCGGCTTCGAGCTTGAACCAATGGCTCTTGTCCGAGCGCTGCTTTTGCAGCCAATCCGCGAATGACGCGTCACTGCCGGCGCTCTCAAATTGGAGTTCTACATCCGGGTGCGCACTGGGCACGACACCGAGTTGAGTGCAGATGAAGGTTTGGTCAGGCGTCAACATGGGTGCGGCTCTTTCGTGCGAGGGACAAAACTTTGGGATGGCTGTGCAGCCATCGGGTGATATCTGCGCAATCGATCCTCAGCCGGCCGTGTACGTCACGAACTGGGCCAAGCTCGCCGCGTTCGATCGCCGGCTTGATGACGTTCCGGTAGTTGAGCCCAAGCGCCTCCGCTGTCGCTGATGGCGACAAGGCGAGCTTCAACGGTGTGAGCCGGCGGCCGGGCATGACTGATCCTCTTCGAGAAGAGAATGATCGGCTCGGCTCTGTCGAGCCGATCACTATGGGGACTGGAGATTTGCTTCGACGCTCCGGATCGACACCATGGTCGGATAAGTTGCGTACCGCAGAGCCACGTCTGCGATCGGCAATGCGCGTGTTGTCCGATGTCCCGGACTTCACACGAGGCGTTTTGGCGTGAATGAGGATACGAGCGTTAGCGGAGAATACAACTGGCAATTACGAGCGGGGCAATCGCGGGGTCAGAATAGACAAAGCCCGGCACAATGGCCGGGCTCGTCTGCATATGCGCATCGTTCGGAGATTTCAGCGGAAGTATGCCGCGATCACTGCAACGTCGGCCATGCGGGGCTCTCTGCCGTCGAGATGCATCTCGATCACTCGCCGGCAGATGAGCAAGGTGACGTTGTCCCCGAGATCGCGAGCCGCTGCCATCACGGTCCACGTCTCGGAGATCAGCGCGGCGCGATCTTCGTTTTGAGTGTGCATGCCGTGCCTCCCATCAAGCCGCGTCGGCGAGACGGACGCGATTGCCCGCCACGTGCGGCGCGTATTCGCCGATGAACTGCCCTGCAAGGCTCACTCCCTGTTGCGTGGTGTATTCGATGAGACCGATTTCGACGGCGCGCACGAACTCGGTGGCTGTCATGATGACGAAGCCATCTCGGGCGTCGTCGTGGAGGCGTTGCGCGAAGGCGCGGCAGCCCTCCAGCGTGTTCAGGTTCTCACGCATGATCATGAGCCCCCTAGATACGCGGCGATGCTTTGGAAGCTCGCGCCGAGCGTGCCGCCGAGGCTGGAGACGATGGCGATGATCGCAAGCCCGATGCCGGCGCAGAGCACGGAATATTCAATTGAGGTCACGCCCTGCGTGTTGCGCACGAAGGGGAGAACCACACCGTTGAGCGGACGCCGCTTCAACCATGTGCGGCACGAGCGATTGAGCGGGAACGGGATCACGTCGCCGCCGGCCAATGACTGGCGCATGCGATCGATGGCCGCGAGATCGGCCGTTTCCTGTGCAACGAGCCGAACCTGTTCACGTGTGAGACGGGCCAGCCTCTCCGCCTCGTTGAGGAGATCATCAAGACGGGTGCTCATGCGGCGATCTCCCGAATTCGGAAGGTGCTGTCTGGCTGATCAATCCTCAGGTTGAGCAAGGTGCGCTCCGCCTTCGCACGCGAACGCGTCGAGCGGCCGACATTGACCCATGCGTGACGGATCGATGCGTGACGTGCGGCCGGCTGATAGTCGGCCTTCGTTAGGACTTGGACCTTAAAAGCCATTGGGGATTTCCTAGCGGGTTGACTGTCGGCTCACGGCCGACCCGGCTAGAATATCGATGCGATTGCGAAACCGATATCGGTTTCGATACCGGAACCGAAAGGATGGTTAATGGCTCGGGAACCTTTGCTGATACGGCTGAGGCCGGACACAAAGGAAAAACTGGCCCGTCTCGCTGAGGCGGACCAACGCTCGCTGTCCGACATGATCGCGGTGCTGATCGAGCGGGCTCCGGAGCCGGAGCCGGCCAAACCGAGGGCCGGGAAGAAGGCCTGACCGTCGTCAGCGACCCCTGCGCCGCCTACCCGGCTTGTTTGCCTGTGGAGCGTTCGGGATCGAATTGCCCGCCGCGTAGTCCGGCAAGCTCGCGTAGTAGGCCCGGACCGATTTGCCATCGATCAAGGTGCGCGTGCCGTGGCGCTTGCCCGTGATGGTGCCAGCGGCTAGCAGACGGTAGATGGTGGGCTTGCTGAGGGAGAGATATTCGGCGGCCCCTTGCGGGGACAAGGACAGAGGCTCGGACATGGTGGTACCGTGACGCGCCGGCTCAACGGCACTCCACGGGGCCATGGTGGCTGTATCCCGTTGCCCAAGGTGATCACGTTTATCCCACGGAGGGGCGCTTTCGACCTCACGACCGCGCTGGCCTATTCCTCGCGCCTTTGACGGTCAAGGGGGTTTAGGGATAGATCAGGCCGGATCACGGCGACGCACACGGCTGTGGGTACAGCCGTGGGTACAATGTGAAAAACAACAGCGAATTCAATGCGGAAATCCTTCTCGCATAGAAGCGCTGCCTCTTCCCTTTCCGCAGCTTGCGGGGGAACGGGCATTTTTCGTCGGAGAGTGAACGATGGGTTACAAAGTCGCCGTGGTCGGAGCGACCGGCAATGTCGGGCGCGAAATGCTCAACATTCTCGACGAGCGTAAATTCCCCGCCGACGAGGTCGTCGCGCTGGCCTCGCGCCGCAGCGTCGGCGTCGAGGTCTCCTATGGCGACCGCACGCTCAAGGTGAAGGCGCTCGAGCATTATGACTTCTCCGATGTCGACATCTGCCTGATGTCGGCCGGCGGTTCGGTCTCCAAGGAATGGTCGCCCAGGATCGGCGCCACCGGTGCGGTCGTGATCGACAATTCCTCGGCCTGGCGCATGGATCCGGACGTGCCGCTGATCGTGCCGGAGGTGAACGCGGATGCGGCCGCCGGCTTCACCAAGAAGAACATCATCGCCAACCCGAACTGCTCGACCGCGCAGCTCGTCGTGGTGCTGAAGCCGCTGCACGACAAGGCGACGATCACGCGCGTCGTGGTCGCGACCTATCAATCGGTGTCGGGCGCCGGCAAGGATGCGATGGACGAATTGTTCTCGCAGACCAAGGCCGTCTACACCAATGACGAGCTGATCAATAAGAAGTTTCCGAAGCGCATCGCCTTCAACATCATTCCGCAGATCGACGTCTTCATGGAAGACGGTTACACCAAGGAAGAGTGGAAGATGATGGCGGAGACCAAGAAGATCCTTGATCCCAAGATCAAGCTGACCGCGACCTGCGTGCGCGTGCCGGTCTTCGTCAGCCACTCCGAGGCCGTGAACGTCGAGTTCGCCAACCCGATCACGGCGGACGAGGCGCGCAACATCCTGCGCAACGCGCCGGGCTGCCTCGTGATCGACAAGCACGAGCCGGGCGGCTACGTCACGCCCTATGAGGCTGCCGGCGAGGACGCGACCTATATCAGCCGCATCCGCGAGGATGCGACGGTGGAGAACGGCCTGTCGTTCTGGTGCGTGTCGGACAATCTGCGCAAGGGTGCGGCGCTGAACGCGATCCAGATCGCGGAAGTCCTGATCAACCGCAAGCTGATCACCGCGAAGAAGAAAGCGGCCTAACGGCGGGGACCAACGGGGGGCGCAACCATGTCGGAACAGCTGGCTTCCACCCCATCGAGCCCCCCGACGCCGCGCATCATGCGCGGCTTCGAATATGTGCTGTTCAACAGCCGCTGGCTGATGGCGCCGTTCTATGTCGGCCTGGTGGTGGCGCTTGCCGTGCTGCTGCTGAAATTCGTGCGCATGCTCTGGGAGTTCGTCCTGCATGCGTCCGGCTACAAATCGACGGAAGTCATCCTCGATGTGCTGGCGCTGATCGACGTCACGCTGGTCGCCAACCTCATTCTGATCGTTGTCTTTTCGGGCTACGAGAATTTCGTCTCGCGCATCGACACGTCGGGGAACCCGAACTGGCCGATTTGGATCACCAAGATCGATTTCGCCGGGCTGAAGCAGAAGCTGCTGGCGTCGATCGTCGCGATCTCCGCGATCCACGTGCTGGAAGCGTTCCTGAACATCGATGCCGCGTTCGACGCGACGCGGATGACCTGGCTCGTCGCCGTGCACTTGGTGTTCGTGATCTCAGCGCTGTTGCTGGCGCTCTCGGATCGCTGGGGCGGCTATCACGGTGATGAGTAGCCGATAAATAGCGCGCGCCTACGCGCCGGCCTTCATGGCATCGGCGACGCTGATGAACTCCTTCGCGACCCGGTCGAGCACGAACAGCGAGCCCTCGGCGACGCCGAAATAGGCGCCGTGCAATTGCATCTCGCCGCTCTCGACGCGCTCGCGCACGAATGGGAACGTCATCAGGTTCTCCAGCGAGCGGAACACCGCGGCCTTCTCGATGCGGGTGACGAAGTCCTGCATGCTCTCATGGTCGCGCTGCTCGACCACCTCGCCCGGCTTGATGAACATCTGCATCCATTTGCCGATGAAGTCGCCCGGCGTGAGCGGCTTGATCTTGTCGACGAAGGCGCGGATGCCGCCGCACTGGGCATGGCCCAGCACCACGATGTTCTTCACCTTCAGCACGGTCACGGCATATTCCAGCGCGGCCGAGACGCCGTGCGCGTTGCTGTCGGGCTGATAGACCGGAACCAAATTGGCGATGTTGCGGACCACGAACAACTCGCCCGGACCGGCATCGAAGATCACTTCCGGAGAGACGCGGGAATCGCAGCAGCCAATCACCATGGTCTCGGGAAACTGGCCGCGCTCGGACAGGTCCCGGTATCGCGACTGTTCAGTCGGCAATCGCTGGGTCGCGAAGGTCCGGTAGCCGTCGATCAATTGCTTCGGAAAGGAATTCATGGCCTCTGGCTAACCACATGCCGGTGACGGGAACAAGACTTTCGGCGTGCATCCTGAGATGATACGGCAGCGTTGAAAGATGGTTCCGCCGAATGCCCAAACAATGGACAGTGGCGGGGCCCGAGCCCCCAGGAGAATGCCAATGACCCGTCCGCGCCGCAGCCTGTTGTTCATGCCGGGATCGAATGCACGGGCGCTGGAGAAGGCCCGCACGCTGGCGGCGGACGGCATCATCCTCGACCTCGAGGATTCCGTTGCCCCCGACGCCAAGGCCACAGCGCGCGAGCAGATTGCCAAGGCGGTCGCCGCCAGGGGCTTCGGCAAGCGCGAGGTCCTGATCCGCATCAACGCGCTCGACAGCCCGTGGTGGGTCGACGACATCGGTATGGCCGGTGAGGCGCAGCCGGACGGGATTCTGGTTCCGAAGATTTCCACCGTGGACGATCTCAACGCGGTCGCCGATCGCCTCAGCGACATCAACGCGCCTTCTTCGATCCGGGTCTGGGCGATGATCGAGACCGCACGTGCCGTGCTCGACGCCGACAAGCTCGCCGCGGCATCGAAGGACCCCAAGGTCCGGCTCGCCGGCTTCGTGTTCGGGCCGAACGACATCGCGCGCGAAACCCGGATCCGGATGAAGCCGGGCCGCGCCGCGATGATCCCGATGATCACGCATTGCATCCTGGCGACCCGCGCGCACGGGCTCGAGATCCTCGACGGACCCTATGGCGACATCAGCAATATCGACGGCTTCGCGGAAGAATGCGCGCAGGGCCGCGATCTCGGCTTCGACGGCAAGACGCTGATCCACCCGAGCCACATCGACGCCTGCAACGCGATCTTCACGCCGCCCGAGGCCGAGGTCGCCGAGGCACGCAGGATCATCGCCGCCTTCGAACAGCCGGAGAACGCCGCCCGCGGCGCGATCCAGCTCGACGGCCGCATGGTGGAGCGCCTGCATGCCGAGATGGCGAAGCGCACCATCGCGATCGCGGATGCGATCGCTGCGATGGGGCATTGACGATCATCGGTCGTGACATGCGCGCTAAAGCATGATCCGGAAAGGTGCGAAGCGGTTGTCCGAAAAGACCATGCGCAAACAAGAAGCTAGAGCGCGATGACGATTCAACCTGATCGCATCGCGCTTTAGTCGCGCTTCAGGCTCATAATGTAATTCGCGAGATCGTCGGCCTCGCTCGGCCCGACAATGATGTTCGGCATTGTCGGGTGGCTCGTCTTCAGGAACACCTTCAGCCAAAGCGTGGTGGTGGAGGGCCGGTTGGCGATGGCGATGAAGTCCGGCGGCACTTTCTTCACGCCCGTGGCAATCGGGCCGACGACGTGGCATTCCATGCACCATGCCTCTGCCAGCCGGTGCCCGGCAGTAATGCTCTCTGAAGGCTGCCCCGCGCCATTGGCCTGATGCAGGCGTAGCAGAAAGAGCGCAGCCATCGCGATCACGACGATCGGCAATGCACGGCGCCAGACGAGGTGCTGATTCAGCATCGACGCACCATCACGACGCCGGCTTGCGACCTGCAGCCTCATCCAGCGCATCGATCGTCGCGGCGTTCAGGCAGTATTGATGATAGTGCGCGCTGGACGTGCCGGCGGCGAGATCATGGTCGCACTGTCGCTTGTGATTGCACAAGCTGCAGACCCGTTCCATGTCGCGCAGCACCAAGTACTCGGTGCGTGCCAGCTTCTCTTGATCGATTCCGATTGCCATGAGCAGCTTGGGCAATTCGTCGGCGCTGTGCGGCCCTTTGCGCACCAACGCCGTGAGGTCGTCAGGGCTGACCCGCAGGTCGCTTGCGATCTGCTTGAAACTCGCATCGTCCAGTTCGCGCAGCTCGCCAAGCTCCCGCCGGTGCTTCAGCCAGTCGCCGAACACGTCGATCAGATACTCGACGACAGGGTACATCCGAGCTTCGGTGGTCATGGGTGCCTCCAACATAAAGTGGCTGTCCCATATGAGACCTTCTACGCAGCCTGACCTTGCGGCAGATCAAATCGGCTCAAGTCCGCCCAAACCTCTCGGTCGCCCAGGCATAGAGGCTGCCCGGGATCGGCGCCTCCTTGCCGCGTCCCTTTGGCGAGATGTGCAGGCCGATGATTTCGGGATCATCAAGGTAGCGCGAAAAATCCGACGGTTCGAAGAACAGTCTTGGCTCGGCATGCACCGCGTAGAACGAGCGCTTCGGCAGTGCGTACTGCAACTCGCCTTCGCGGCGCGCGAGCGCGGTCAGTGCCGCCGGGCCGTAGATCGCGACTCTGATATCGGCAAGGCGGTTCGACTTGCCGCGCAGCCGGCGCATCGCAAAGGTCAGGCGGTGACGCAGCGCCAGCCAGTCCGGGGTGAGCTCGTCCTGTTTCATCAGCGCTTCGAATGCGTGGACGATCGGATCGTCAGGCGGCAGGTACAGCACGGAATTGCCGAGCTGCCGCGGTCGTTCCCAGGCGAAATAGGGGTTTGCCGGATCGATCACGACCGGCTTCAGCAGCAGCACATCGGCGTCGAGCCAGAGCCCGGCGCGCTGCGTCATCAGCCGCATGCGGAAGAAGTCGCTGAATTGCAGGATGGTCCAGTCGCGCCACGACCCGTCGCGCTCGGCCGGACGCAGTCTCTCCGAGAATGAATGCGGCAGCACCGCTTCGGCCTCGGCATTGCCGATGCCATCGGGCAGGCCGGGAATTGGATCGAAACTGTAGACGGTGACCTTGTGCCCGGCCGCCATCTGCGAGCGCAGACAGGTCCGGCGCAGCGCATCCATCGAGCCGTGCCAGAAGGTGACGATGTCAGGCAGCATGCGCGTCAGCCATCAGCAGGTTCGTGAGAAGACAATCTCGCAAAGAAAAGCCCCGGCGCCTGAAGGCACCGGGGCGTGATGATTGGCTGCGCCTCAAGCCCAGGCGCGCTCCTTGAGCTTGGCCTCGTAGGTGTCGATCGACGACTTCTTCTCCATCGTCAGGCCGATGTCGTCGAGGCCGTTGATCAGGCAGTGCTTGCGGAACGCATCGATCTCGAACTTCACCGTGCCGCCGTCGGGGCCGCGGATCTCCTGGTTGGGGAGATCGATGGTCAGCGTCGCATTGGCGCCGCGCTCGGCATCGTCGAACAGCTTGTCGAGGTCCTCCTGCGACACGCGGATCGGCAGGATGCCGTTCTTGAAACAGTTGTTGTAGAAGATGTCGCCGAACGAGGTCGAGATCACGCAGCGGATGCCGAAGTCGAGCAGCGCCCAGGGCGCGTGCTCGCGGCTCGAGCCGCAGCCGAAATTGTCGCCGGCGACCAGCACCTTCGCGTTGCGATAGGCGGACTGGTTGAGGACGAAATCGGGGTTCTCGCTGCCGTCATCCTTGTAGCGCTGCTCGGAGAAAAGCCCCTTGCCAAGGCCGGTGCGCTTGATGGTCTTGAGGTACTGCTTCGGAATAATCATGTCGGTGTCGACATTGATGATCTTCAGCGGTGCCGCGACGCCTTCCAGCGTGGTGAACTTGTCCATCGGTGCTCTTCCCGGGCAAAAATAGGGGATAGGGGCCGGATGTTTATCGCGAATGTGACAGCGGTAAAAGGGCCATTTCTGCAAAGCTGGAGCCCTCGTTCCGATTGGATCGGCAACGGGGGCTCCAGCTTCCTTGTTTTGACGCGTTTTCTTCACGCGAACCGGGGTCCACTTCGCTCGAAAACGCTTTACCCCGCATCGGCCTCAATCGCCTCCATATCGGCGTCGGAGAGGCCGAAATGATGCCCAATCTCATGGATCAGCACGTGGCGGACGATGTGGCCGAGGGTCTCGTCGTGCTCCGCCCAGTAGTCCAGGATCGGCCGCCGGTAGAGCCAGACCAGGTTGGGCAGCCGGGCCACGTCGCCATGGCTCTGCTGCGGCAGGCCGATGCCGTGAAACAGGCCGAGCAGGTCGAACTCGCTCTCGGCCTGCATCTCATCGAGCACCTCGTCGGTCGGGAAGTCGTCGACACGGATGATCAGGCCCTCGCAGAGGGCCCGGAACGTCGGAGGCAGGCGCTCGAAGATCTCGTGCGCCACGGCCTCCATCTCGGCGAGCGAGGGAGCTTTTTCTGTGGTCCACATGACACTCCTTTAGCGCGAGTGGCTCAGCCGGCGCCAGCGCAGTTGACCTTGGCGGTGCAATGGGAGACCGTGCGGCCCAAGATTGAGGCTCAAGAACGGGGCTTGGGTGGCGTGATGAAACGGATCGTGGCGGCAACGCTGTTGGCGGTAGCAGTCGGGCTTTCGCTTCCGGCGGGAGAGGCGCGGGCACAGAGCGCGGCGGCCGAAGCGCGCATCGGTGAGACGGCGCCGGCCGTGCGCGAGCGGGTCGTCGAGCACCGCCGGCTCAGGCGGGTGCCGATCTACCGGTCGCGGCCCGATCATTGGGAACCGGATGTCATCCCGCGCTACAATCCCGGTCCGAACGCCGTGCGCGATTGCACCGCGACCTATGTGCAAGAGCACCGACCGAGCGGCACCGTGATCACGCCGCGCATGAACTGCTTCTGGCGGCCGGGCTAGAGCGGCTTCGCGCGACGCGGAAGCTAGTGCAAATGTCGGCGCGCTGCGCCTATCAGTCCAGCCGCGACGACCGCTCCCACCGTTCCATAGACCGCGAGCGCCATCAGCACTTGCGTGAGCTGACTCGCCGTTCCCATGCCGCCGCCCGGTCCTTGCGAGGCGAGCGCGACATCAACTGAAACCATGGAACCAGCGAGCGCTGCCGCGCCGAGCGCCAGCCATCTGCGCGGGCCTTGTTGTGTCATCGGCGATCTCCTGCGAGAGGCTCCTCACAAGATACGACCATTGTCTATGCCGGTTTTACGCACAGACACGAAAATTCCCGCGGCTGCGTTGGAACCTGCGTGCGCCAGCGGCATTCACCATCGTGGCGCAGTCATTCACATCCCATTCACGTCGCCTGCACTCTGCTTGCGATCTGCGTCGCGGCAACGGGGGTCGATTCGAATGCCAGAGCGTTTTCGAGCGAGGTTCTTCGCGTGAAGAAAACGCGTCAAGGCAAGAAGCTCGAGTCGTCGTTGCAAGACGTGACATCAAGGGATCAAGGAGAAACGCATGAAGGTGATGAAGGTTCTGGGGCTTGCGGCCGTCGGTGCCGTGCTGGTTTTGGCGGCGCCGGCCGAGCGCGCGAGCGCGATGTCGCTTGCGACGCCGGGCACCGCCGCAACGGTTCAGGACAACGCGAACCAGACGACCACGCAGGTCCGCTATGGTCATGGTCATGGCTGGCATCGTGGCTGGGGTCGCGGACATCACCGCGGCTGGGGCCATCGTCGCCACTGGCGCCGCTGATCGCGCGGCGTATCAGCGCAGTTGAGACACAGGCCCGTGAGCAACGGGCCTGTTGTCGTTCTCAGCCATCAAACCGGCAGATTCGCGCGCCCGAGATGAGATCAATCGCAATCTGCAGGAGTTGATCATGATGAAATGGATCGGTGTTGCCGCGGTCGCTTTTGCATTGGCATTGACGGCGCCGGCATCGGCAACCGCCGCGGCATCAACCACGCCGCGAGCCGCGGCAGAGCAGCGGCAGGCGGGCAAGGCGACCGACTTCAGCGCGCAGCGCCATCATCGCCATTACCATCGTCACCATTATCATCACGGCTACCGGCCCTATTATCGGCCGTACTACCAGCCCTATTCCTATTACCGGCCGTACGGCTCCTATTATTACGGGCGGCCTTACTACTATCGGCCGTATCCGTACGCGGTGTCGGCGCCGTTCACCTTTGGCTTCGGGTTCGGCCCGTTCTGGTGATGCAGCCGGCCGCGCTGCGATCGCCGCCGATATTCCCGCTCGGACTTTTCGTCGCACGGTTTCGCGCGTTCATGGCGCATTCACTCAGGGCTTTCTAGCGTCCTGCCGGGAGCGACTGCGATGAACACAATGAGACCGGCTGCCATGCAGCGTGGTTTCACTGCTGTTGTCAGGGAGGTTCCGAGATGAGGGAGAGCTCTTTGCGGCGCGGACTGCTGCGCCGCCTTGGTGTTGCGGCGGCCGCGGTCTTCGCATTGTCGATCGTCTCGCAGCACCGCGCCGAAGCGCTGTCGCTGGCGAGCCCGGGCACCGTGCCTGCGGCAAAGTCTGCGGCCGATGCCATGACGACCCAGGTTCGGCATGGCGGTGGCGGCGGGCACGGCGGTGGAGGTTTTCATGGCGGTGGTTTCCACGGTGGCGGATTTCATGGGGGCGGCTTCCACGGCGGCGGTTTCCGCGGCTTCCATAGTGGCGGCTTCCGCGCCGCGCCGGCGTTCCATGGCAGCTATCGCTATGGCGGCTACCATCGCCACTACGGCGGCTACCACCGCTTCTATGGCGGCGGTTACCGCTACGGCTACCGTCGGCACTTCCATCACCGGCGCTACTTCTACGGATCGTCTTACTATTACCCGGCCTATTATCATCACCGCCGTTGCCGGGTGGTCTGGACCTATGACGGACCGCGCCGGATCTGCCGGCCGTATTGGCATCACCGCCATTACTGGCGGCCGTACGGGGTTTATTGGTAAGGGCTGAAATGACAGCGGGCGCCAAGCGGCGCCCGTTTTTTCAGGTCACTCTCCCTGGAGAGCGCGCTAGTCCCAGTTCTTCAGCTTCCAGGACTTTATCTTCCACGGCGTCAGGTTTTCCATCCGCCATTGCGTCCAGCGCTCCGGCGGCCAGTGGCTGAGGCGCGAGGTTTCCTTCACCTCAGGAAGCGGATCGATGATGCGTGGCGCGGCGCGGCGTCGCTTCTGCCGCGTCGCCTCACTGATCATGTCGACGAATTCGCTCTTGTCGGCCACGTCCGGCTCCCCACGAAGCTTGTGTTCGCAAGGAGCCAGTGTGCGTGCGCCCCGTTAACGAGCCGTTTCCGAAACGGCTCGAGCTTGAGGCGAAAACCGCGCTTACCTTACCGCCACTCCCGGACGTCGACGAAGTGGCCGGCGATCGCGGCCGCCGCGGCCATCGCGGGCGACACCAGATGGGTGCGGCCCTTGAAGCCCTGGCGGCCCTCGAAGTTGCGGTTCGAGGTCGAGGCGCAGCGCTCTTCCGGCTTCAGCTTGTCCGGGTTCATCGCCAGGCACATCGAGCAACCCGGCTCGCGCCATTCGAAGCCGGCCTTGACGAAGATCTTGTCGAGGCCTTCGGCTTCCGCCTGCTCCTTCACGATGCCCGAGCCCGGCACGATCATCGCGTTGACGTTGGCGTTGACGGTCTTGCCCTCGGCGATCTTCGCGGCGGCGCGCAGGTCTTCGATGCGGCCGTTGGTGCAGGAGCCGATGAAGACGCGGTCGAGCTTGATGTCGGTGATCTTGGTGCCGGCGGTCAGGCCCATATATTTCAGCGCGCGGTGCTTGGAGAGCCGCTTCGCCTCATCCGCGATCTTGTCGGGATCGGGCACGAAGCCGGTCACCGAGATGACGTCCTCAGGGCTCGTGCCCCAGGTGACGATCGGCGGCAGTTTTGCAGCGTCCAGCCGCAGCTCGTGGTCGAAATGCGCGCCCTCGTCGGAGCGCAGCGTCTCCCAGTAGCGCATCGCGGCATCCCAGGCCGCGCCCTTCGGCGCCTTCGGGCGATCGCGCAGGAAGTCGAACGCCTTCTGGTCGGGCGCGACCAGGCCGGCGCGCGCGCCACCTTCGATCGACATGTTGCAGACCGTCATGCGGCCTTCCATCGAAAGCGCACGGATCGCCTCGCCGGCATATTCCAGCACATAGCCGGTGCCGCCGGCGGTGCCGATCTCGCCGATGATCGCCAGGATGATGTCCTTGCCGGTCACGCCGTCGGGCAATTTGCCGTCGACGATCGCGCGCATGTTCTTGGCCTTCTTCTGGATCAGCGTCTGCGTCGCCAGCACGTGCTCGACCTCGGAGGTGCCGATGCCGTGCGCGAGCGCGCCGAACGCGCCATGCGTCGAGGTGTGGCTGTCACCGCAGACGATGGTGGTGCCGGGCAGCGTAAAGCCCTGCTCCGGGCCGATGACGTGGACGATGCCCTGACGCTTGTCGAACTCGTTGTAATATTCGATGCCGAATTCCCTGGCGTTCTCCGCCATCACCCGCATCTGCTCGATGCTTTCCGGATCGGGGTTCGGCTTCGAGCGGTCGGTGGTCGGGATGTTGTGGTCGACGACGGCGAGCGTCTTCTCGGGCGCGTGCACCTTGCGGCCCGCGGCGCGCAGGCCTTCGAACGCCTGCGGCGAGGTCACCTCGTGCACCAGGTGGCGATCGATATAGAGCAGGCAGGTGCCGTCGTCGGCCTCGTGGACCAGATGGTCGTTCCAGATCTTGTCGTACAGCGTGGTCGGTTTGGACATGAGCTTCAGCTCCAGAAGAAATTCAGTGGTGAATGGCGTTAAGCGCGTCTCGGCGCGCGAGCAGGCGACAGCGTCCAGGCAGCGTTACGCTGCGCGCGTAAGCTCAGACGTTGCCGACGTCGCAAAGCGTCCGAAGAAGCGGCCGGGCAGCCGCGAGCGATCGTCGATCACGACGCGCTTGCAGGTCTGACTTGGGCAGCGCTGGCTTGCTCGATCCGGAACCATTCTAAATTTCTATCACAGGGCTTGCGCCCGCGACAATCGATCGATGCGCGGGCCTGTCCATCAGATAGGTATGCCGCAACGAAAAAGCGCGGGGCAGGCCCCGCGCTTTTGGTCACATCCGGTTGTCGTTTGACGCGTTTTCTTGACGCGAACCGGTCCCCACTTCGCTCGAAAACGCTATGAAGGGAAATGTTACTCGCCGATGGCGGTCTGGCGGTCCTGCTTCTCGACGATGCGGGCCGACTTGCCGCGCAGGCTGCGCAGGTAATAGAGCTTGGCGCGACGCACCTTGCCGCGACGCACGACCTTGATCGAGTCGATCATCGGCGACATCACCGGGAAGACGCGCTCGACGCCTTCGCCGTACGAGATCTTGCGCACGGTGAAGCTCTCGTTGAGGCCATGGCCGGAACGACCGATGCAAACGCCTTCATAGGCCTGCACGCGGGTGCGTTCGCCTTCGACCACCTTCACGTTGACGATGACGGTATCGCCGGGTCCGAATTCCGGGATGGTCTTGGTGGCGGCGAGCTTGTCGAACTGCTCTTTTTCGAGCTGCTGAATCAGGTTCATCGAAATCTCCATCGGCGGCGCGCCCAGCCTGTGCGGGCTGCGCAAACGTCCATCTAT
This sequence comes from Bradyrhizobium sp. USDA 4341, assembly GCF_054063755.1. Lineage (NCBI taxonomy): Bacteria > Pseudomonadati > Pseudomonadota > Alphaproteobacteria > Hyphomicrobiales > Nitrobacteraceae > Bradyrhizobium > Bradyrhizobium sp. USDA 4341. Next base: position 5,617,486 of record NZ_JBSSGO010000002.1, read on the forward strand.
CCTGCGCGTGTGCGGATTAGGCCGTGCCTATAAGGCAAAGCGCAGGGTTTGTCACCCGTCTGTCGTGTTTTTTGTCCCTCGCGGAGCGGGTTTTTGGCCGGCCTTCCGGGCCCAGAGATCGGGCCGCCGGGCCGCCGTCAGGGCCTCGGACTGGGCCAGCCGCCAGGCCGCGACCTTGGCGTGATCGCCGGAAATCAGGATTTCCGGGATCTGGCGGCCCTCGAACTCCTGCGGACGGGTGTATTGGGGGTATTCTAGTAGTCCTTCGGAGAAGCTCTCCTCGGTTCCCGAGGCCAGCTTCCCCATCACCCCCGGCAACAGGCGAACACAGGCGTCGATCAGCGCCATCGCGGCGATTTCGCCGCCGGACAGCACATAATCGCCGATCGAGACCTCCTCGAGCCCCCGCGCCTCGATCACCCGCTGGTCGATGCCCTCGAAGCGGCCGCAGACGATCAGGGGCCCGGGCCCGGCCGCCAGCTCGGCGACGTGGGTCTGGGTCAACGGCCGACCCCGCGGGCTCATCAAGAGGCGCGGCCGGTCAGGTGCGGCGCCCGCAGCATCGATCGCCGCCGCCAGCACATCGGCCCGCAGCACCATGCCCGGGCCGCCGCCGGCCGGCGTGTCGTCGACGCTGCGGTGCTTGTCGGTCGCCGACGCCCGGATGTCCCGCGCCTCCAGCGCCCAGAGACCCGCGGCCAGCGCCTTGCCGGCCAGACTCACGCCGAGCGGTCCCGGAAACATGTCCGGGAACAGGGTCAGCACGGTGGCGCGCCATGGTGTCGCTTGGGACGGGGTCTCTTGCGATGTCATGGCCTCTGGTTACGGCACCACGGCCGTGAGGTCGAGGCTCTGCATCATCGCGGCGGCGTCCACCGCGCGGCGGAAGTCGGCAAGCTTGAAGGTCGCGACATTGATCTTGCGCAGATCCAGCAGGCCTTCGGCGGCAAGGCCGGCGAGCTGGGCCGGCGCCGTCCGGTCGTACATGAACTGTCCGACCACCTCCCAGTCGTTGGCCAGCATCTCGCGGAACGACAGCTCGAGCGGCACGTCGGCGCTGCCCATCAGCACCATCCGGCCGCCACGCCGGAGCGCGCGCAGGGCGGACAGCGTCGTCGAGGTGCTCTTGGCGGCGCCGAGCAGGTCGAGCGCGACATCGGCGCTGCCGCCGGCGGCGCGGCGGATGATCTGAAGATCGGCGGCGGCATCGCCGGTGACGACAGCTGGAATGACGCGCGGGCCGAATGCATCGCGCAATTGCTCGAGCGCGGCCTCTTTGCGTCCGACCGCAACGACGCGGCCCGCGCCCATCGCGACCGCGAGCATCACGCCGCCCGAGCCGAAATAGCCGGTCGCGCCGTTGACGATGATGGTCTGTCCGCCGCGCAGGCCGGTGCGCTGCAATCCGCCGAACGGTACGATCAGTTTTGCCAACCCGATCAGCTCGGTCGCCGGCTGGTCGTCGAGATTGGCAAGTGGCGTGACGCAGGCGGCAGGCCAATGCGCGATCTCCGCAAACACGCCGTCGCGCCAGCGCGCCTGCAGCGCGAGCGCCTCCGGCGTCGTCACGGTCGCGGTGAGGCCGATCAGGATCTGCGGCGGATCGCGATCCGGCACGTCGCCGCGCAGATGCGGGCTCAGGAACACGCGGTCGCCACTTCGGACGTGCGTGACGTTCTCGCCGGTGGCGACGACGCGCGCGATCGCGTTGGTGCCCGGCACGAACGGCATCGGCGGCAGGCTGTAGGGCAGCGCGCCCGACAGCAGCTTGTTGGTATAGGACAGCACCATGCCGGCTTCGACCCGGACCACGACGCCATCGGGCGCGGGCCCGGGCGTTGCGACATCCTCGAAGCGAAGATCATTGTGGGCGTGCAGCCGCCAGGCCTTGTGCGTGCTTGTCATTGGGATGCTCCGTGACACCATTGCTTAAGTAGCCCGGATGGAGCGAAGCGCAATCGGGGCTATTGCTCCAACCTCCCCTTGAAGAGGGGAGGTCGCTTTGCTCGCCAGAGCAAAGCGGGTGGGGATCAGCACTGTCAGCTTGCATCGTCGCCCGCGGCTGACCCCCATCCCGACCTCCCCCCTTTCAGGCGGAAGGAGAAGGCAGACAGCAGCTCGGGCTAGGCACGTTATGGTCACGCCGCCTTTGTATCGTCGGCGAGATGCCGCGCGAGCGCCACTGCAAGCGGGCAGATCGCCAGCGCCGTGAGCGCGGTCGCGGCGGTCGCCAGCGTCGGACCGAGCGCGTCACCAAGCAGGCCGTAGATAACAGGCGCGATCGCGCCCGATCCAATCGTCCCCGTATAGAACAGCGCGAAGGCGCGCTCGGTCTGATGCGCCGGCGTGAGTTCGGGCACCGTGCCATAGAGCACCGAGGACGTGCCGTTGAGCATCACGCCGAGCAGCGGCAGCAGCACGATGGCCGGCGCCAGCGGCAATACCAGCACCGCAACGATCAACGCCGCCGTGCCGCCTTCGGTGATCAGCACGGTGCGCAACGTGCCGACGCGCGCGCCGAGCCAGCCGCAGGTGAATTTCCCCGCTGCGCCGCCGATGAAGACCAGCGCCAGCGAGAGGCCGTTGGTCGGCAGCGAGGCGCCCTTGTCGCGCAACAGGAACGGCAGGAAGGTGAGAAAGCCCATCCTGACCGCGGTGTCGAGAATTCCGATCGCGAGCAGCCAGTGGAAGCCGCCGCCGGCGTCGTCGCGGCGCGACCCGGCGGTTGCCTTGTGCTCGGCACCCTTGCCGACCGACGGCATCCAGAGTGCGATGCAGATCGCGACAAGCAGACCGGCAAAGGCGAGCACGAGCAGCGTGTGCCGCCACGACATGATCACGAGCAGGATCGAGGTCAGCGCCGGGATCGCCGCCTTGCCGAGATCGCCACTGAAATTGTAGATGCCGAGCGGGCCGCGCGCCGCCGGGCCATAGGCGCGCGACACTGCCGCCGATGCGATCGGATGCTGCGTGCTCGAACCCGCGCCGGAGAGCGCAAGGGCCAGGCCAAGTCCGATGACGCCGCCGGACAATCCGGCGAACACATAGCCGAGCGCCGACAGCGCCGTGCCCGCAATCAGGATGATCTTGCCGTCGATCCGCTCCGCGATGCGTCCGACCGGAATCTGCAGCCCGGCCATGGCGCCGGCGTAGAGCCCGCGCAGCAGCGCCAGCAGCCCGTAGCTCAGCGCGAACTCCGCCTGCCAGACCGGCAGCAGTACGTAGATCAGGTCGGTGTAGCCGTCATGGAGGGCGTGGTTGAGCCCGGTCACCGTGAGTGTGCGGGTTGCCCGGGCGTGGTCGGGGCGAGACGTGCCGGCTTCCACGGACACGCTCATCGGCGCCATCCGGTGGAAGAAAATCTAAAGATAGAGCAGCGGGACATTGGAGATGGGCTTCAGAAAAGAATGATATGTGAGTGGCTTGTTGCGTAATATGCGCCGGATTGGCTTCTGTCACAAATCAGTAATAATCGGATCATGCGTTAGAAAATCTGGTATTGAGCAGTCATGTTCGTCCCACGCCGCAGCCTGCCGCCACTCAATGCGGTTCGCGCCTTCGAGGCCGCCGCACGGCTCGGCAGCTTCAAGGAAGCCGCCGCCGAGCTCAGCGTGACCCATGGCGCCGTCAGCCAGCAGATCCGGCTGCTCGAGGAATGGCTGGGCGCGCCGTCGCTATTCCGGCGGTCGGTGCGGCGCGTGGTGCTGACACCGGCGGGCGCGGCGCTCTTGGCGGAATTCGCGCCGGCGCTCGACCGGATCTCGGCTGCCGTGCAGCAGCATCGCGAGCGGCGCGGCGATGCCGCAGTCGCGGTGTTACGGGTCAATGCGCTCGCGACCTTCAGCCTGCGCTGGCTGCTGCCGCGGATGAGCCGCTTTCGTGCCGAGCATCCCGACATCGAGGTGCGCTTGAGCACGTCGAACGATCCGGTGGACGCGTTGCCGGAATCATTCGACGTCGTGATCCGCGGCGGTCCGGATACGTTTCATGGCTTTTCGTCGCGCTTCCTGGTGTCGGAGCGGAGATTGCCGGTGTGCAGTCCGTCGCTGCTTGAACGACTGCCGCTGCATGAGATCGCGGATCTCTCCAGGCATACGCTGCTGCATGTCACGTCGATGCCGCGGCTCTGGCGCGACTGGTTGACCGAGGCCGGGCAATCCGCGCTGGAGCCGGCCGCTTCGCTGACCTTCGATCATTTCTATCTGACGATCCAGGCCGCGCTGGATGGTCTCGGCGTTGCGATGGGCCCGACTGCGCTGATATCGGACGATCTCGCGGCCGGGCGTCTGGTGACGCCGTTCCCCGCGATCAGCCTGCCGGCGCGAAGCTATTTCGCGTATTTTCCGGCAGGCCGCAGCAACGATCCGCACAGCGCGGTGTTCTGCGACTGGCTCGAGCAGCAGGGCCGGATGACGGGTTGAGGAAAAATGTTTTGATCAAGCTGCCGACGGATCGTCGCCGTCGACTTCCTGCGGCAGCTCGATCACCACGCGGCCGCTGGCGAGATCGACTGTCGGCACCACGGCATTGGTGAAGGGCAGCAGCATCGTCGCGCCCTGCGGCGGGGCGATCTCGATGATGTCGCCGGCGCCGAAATTATGGATCGCGATCACCTTGCCGAGCGGCTGCTCTGTCGTCGTCACGGCGGCGAGCCCGATCAGGTCGGTGTGGTAATATTCGCCGTCGTCGGTTTCCGGCAGCCGGTCCCGCGGAACGTAGAGCTCGAGCCCGTTGAGCCGTTCGGCGTCATCGCGGCTGGCGACGCCCTTCAGCGTCACCACCAGATGGTCCTTGGCCTCGCGCGCATGCGTGACCTCGAACTGGCGCGTGCCGTCCTTGGTCATCAGCGGGCCGTAGTCCTTCACGGCCAGCGGATCTTCGGTGAAGGTCCATAGCCGGACGGCGCCGCGCACACCATGCGCAGCGCCGATACGGGCGACACAGACCGGTGCAGTCACCGTGGTCGCCGTTCAGCTTATGCCTTGGCGGCGGCTTCGGCCTGCGCCTTGCGTTCCTTGCGCGGCACGGCCTTTTCCGGGTTGTTGCGCGCGGCGCGCTTGACGACGCCGGCGGCGTCGAGGAAGCGGGTCACGCGATCCGACGGCTGCGCGCCCTTGGCGAGCCAGGCCTTCACCTTGTCCATGTCGAGCTTCAGGCGGGCCTCGTTGTCCTTCGGCAGCAGCGGATTGAAGTGGCCGAGACGCTCGATGAAGCGGCCATCGCGCGGGAAGCGCGAGTCGGCGACGACGACGTGATAGACCGGACGCTTCTTGGTGCCTGCGCGAGCGAGGCGGATAACAACGGACATTTAGTTCTCCTTCAAAGGTCGATGTGTTCGATTGATTGGCATTCCGCGTCGCGCCGGCTGCATGTGAGCCGTCGCGACGAATTCCTCATTTCTTCTTGCCCGGGAAGCCGCCGAGGCCCGGCAGCGTCGGCTTGCCGCTGAGACCGGTCAGGCCCGGCACATTGGGCAGGCCGCCGCGGAGCCCAACGGGCAAATCCTTCGGCAGGCTCGGCAGACCGCCGCCGGCGCCGCCCTGCATCTTCTCGGCGAGCGCCTTCATCTCCTCGGCCGACGGCGGCTTCATGCCGCCGCCAAAGCCCATCGCCTGCGCGATGCCGGCGAGCGGGCCGCGCTTGCCGCTTCCCATGGCCTTCATCATGTCGGCCATGTTCCGGTGCATCTTCAGCAGCTTGTTGACCTGCTCGACGCTCTGGCCGGCGCCTGCCGCGATGCGCTTCTTGCGGCTCGCCTTCAGGATGTCCGGATTCTTGCGCTCCTGCCGCGTCATCGAATCGATCACCGCGACCTGGCGCTTGATGATCTTGTCGTCGATGCCGGCCGCCGCGATCTGGTTCTTCATCTTGGCAATGCCGGGCATCATGCCCATCAGGCCGCCGATGCCGCCCATATTCGCCATCTGCTGCAGCTGTTCGCGCATGTCGTTGAGGTCGAACTGACCCTTGCGCATCCGCTCCGCGGTGCGCGCGGCCTTCTCGGCGTCGATGTTGGCCGCGGCCTTCTCGACCAGCGAGACGACGTCGCCCATGCCGAGGATGCGGCCGGCGATGCGGTTCGGATGGAAGTCTTCCAGCGCGTCGGTCTTTTCACCGGTACCGAGCAGCTTGATCGGCTTGCCGGTCACCGCGCGCATCGACAGCGCCGCGCCGCCGCGGCCGTCGCCGTCGACGCGCGTCAGCACGATGCCGGTGAGGCCGACGCGTTCATCGAATGAGCGTGCGAGGTTGACCGCGTCCTGGCCGGTGAGGGAGTCGGCGACCAGCAGCACTTCGTGCGGGTTGGCGGCGGCTTTGATCTCGGCCGCCTCCTTCATCATGTCTTCGTCGAGCGTGGTGCGGCCGGCGGTATCGAGCAGCACGACGTCATAGCCGCCGAGCTTGCCTGCTTCGATCGCGCGCCTTGCGATCTGCGGCGGCATCTGGCCGGCGACGATCGGCAGCGTCGGAATGTCGAGGTCGCGGCCGAGCACCGCGAGCTGCTCCATCGCCGCCGGGCGGTAGACGTCGAGCGAGGCCATCAGCACCTTGCGCTTGTCGCGCTGAACCATGCGGCGCGCGAGCTTTGCGGTGGTGGTGGTCTTACCGGAGCCTTGCAGACCGACCATCATGATCGGCACCGGCGGCACGGAGTTGATATCGATAGTCTGGCCGTCGGAGCCGAGCGTGGCGACCAGCTCGTCATGGACGATCTTCACCACCATCTGGCCCGGCGTCACCGACTTGACGACGGTGGCGCCGATCGCCTGCTCGCGGACCCGGTCGATGAAGCTGCGGACGACCTCGAGCGCGACGTCGGCTTCGAGCAGCGCGCGGCGCACCTCGCGCATCGCGGCATCGACGTCCTTTTCGGTCAGCGCACCGCGCCCCGTCAGACGATCGAGAATGCCACCAAGCCGTTCCGACAGATTGTCGAACAATGCCGTTGTCCTTCGTTGCGCCCGTGAGCGCGCTTCACTCGCTCCTCGTCATACCCCGCCATCGGGCGGCGCTCTCGCGCCGACCCGGTGGCGGGTGATGACCAGATAGTCCGCCTGGGCACCGTGCCAAGACGGCGGTATCCGAGACGATGGTCCAAACACTTTCGCGCCCGAGGGCGCATCGCGCTGTCGGGCGTTGGCCTCTGGCCTCAAGGACCAGTCGGCGGGTCGAAAAGACGGATCTTTCCGAGAAAGTCGCGGCGTTAAACGCTGCCGGAGGAGCAAAGTCAAGGAAAGTTTCGCCGCAATTCGCTCGGCTTAGACCCTAAACCATTGAAATTACGTCGATTTGCTGTGTTGGTTCCGAATTCGTTGTCACGCCCATATAAGCGGAGCTTGCCTCCTGTTGGGAACCCGCGTGCCCATCATCACCCGCCGCCGCCTTCTTGCAACCTTGACCGGAGCCGCTGCCGCGATCGGCGTGCCCTCGATCTGGATGTCCCTGATGAAAACCTATGACGGCCCCGTCTCCGATCACTTCGACGGCCTGCACTTCTTCGATCCGGACGGCGCGCCGCCGAAATCGCTCGGCGAGTTGCTGCGCTGGCAATTCGGGGGCAGGCGGCAGCGCGCAGTCTGGCCGGAATGGGCGCCGAGCCCCTATGCCGATACGCCGCCGCCCCGCGTCGATGGCGACAAGGTGCGGCTCTGCTTTGTCGGCCACGCCAGTTGGCTGATCCAGGCCGGCGGCCTCAACATCCTGGTCGATCCGGTCTGGTCGATGCGCGCCTCGCCGTTCAGCTTCGCAGGGCCGAAGCGGCACAACGATCCCGGCGTCGCTTTCGAGAAGCTGCCTGACATCGACGTCGTGCTGGTGTCGCACGGCCATTACGATCATCTCGATGTCGCGACGCTGTCGAAGCTGACGGCGGCATCTGCGCCGCGCGTCATCACGCCGCTCGGCAACGACGTCACGATGCGTGCCTCCGATGCCGCGATCAAAGCCGAGGCGTTCGACTGGCATCAGCGCGTCGAGCTCAGCGGCGGCCTTGCCGTGACGCTGGTGCCGACGCGGCACTGGTCGGCGCGCGGCCTGTTCGATCGCAACAAGGCGCTGTGGGCGAGCTTCGTGCTGGAGACGCCGGCCGGCAAGCTCTACATCGTGTGCGATTCCGGCTATGGCGACGGCCGGCATTTCCGCCGCGTGGCCGAGGCGCATGGTCCGTTGCGGCTCGCGATCCTGCCGATCGGCGCCTACGAGCCGCGCTGGTTCATGCAAGACCAGCACATGAACCCGGAGGATGCGGTGCAGGCGCTGGCCGATTGCGGCGCCACCCAGGCGCTAGCGCATCACCACGGTACGTTCCAGCTGACCGACGAAGCGATCGATGCGCCGGCGATCGCACTCGGTGAAGCGCTCGACGCGGCCAAGGTGCCGCGCGAGAAATTCGTGACGCTAAAGCCGGGTCAGGTTGTCGAGATTTGATCGTCGTCCCTGGCAAGCGAAGCGCGACCCGGGACCCATAACCACAAACGCTGATTGTTGGACGCCGCCGGAGCCACAGCTCGCTAGAACGACTCGATCCTGTGGTTATGGGTCCCTGCTTTCGCAGGGACGACAATAACCGCTACTTCTCCTTGATCGCCCAGGAGACGCTCACATTGACGGTCAGCGTTTCCTCGCCCTGGGTCACCGGCGTCGGTGCGGCGAAGCCTGCCGTGGCCATCTTGGCGCGGAACATCGGGACCGGCGCCGAGCCGACTTCCGCGATGTTCAAGGGCGCGCCGAGCGTGACGCCGGCGGCCTTGGCGTAAATCTCCGCCTTGCGGCGGGCGTCGGCAATCGCTCGCTCGCGCGCGTCATCGAGCAGCTTCGAGGCCTGCGACACCGAGAAATTGAGCCCGCCGATATCATTGGCACCGGCGCCCACCAGCACATCGATGACACCAGCGACCTTGCTCACATCGTGCAGCTTGATCGTGACGCGATTGCTTGCGTGGTACCCGACGATGCTGGGTGGGGCGTTCGGCGACGACGGCGGACGGTTGGCAAATTGCGGCGACAGCGACAGCCGCGAGGTCTGATAATCCTTTTCCGCGAGGCCGGCGCCCTTCAGCGCGGCCAGCACCTTGCCCATCGTCACATTGTTGGCGTCGGTGGCCTCGCGTGCGGTCTTGCCGTCGGTGGTGACGCCGGCATCGAGCTGCGCCTCGTCGGGCGCCGCCGATACGGTCGCCTCGCCGGTGACCGAGATCGCCGGCGGAAAGTCGCCGTCGGCGAGTGCGGGCGCAGCCAGCAGCGTGGTCGCGATCAGGGTGGCAGCGATGGGGAGGCCAACGGGGAGGCGATAGGTCATCTGGCTCACTTCAGGGGTACGTAGACGTTGATCACAAGCTTGTCTTCGGCGGTCTTCAGCGGATCGGTGATGTATTCCTCGATAAAGGTGTCCTTGGCTTCGAGCTTCTTGTCGTCGAGGTGATTGGTGATCGCCTCATAGGTGTTGTCCATGTTGTCGTAGGAGCCGCGATGGACGAATTTCAGCGCCTTGCCGTCGGGCGAGTTGCCCATGCTCATGTTCTTGCCGAGGTTCTTGACGTCCTGGTCGACCGGGATTTCGGCGATGAAGGTGAAGCCGGTGTCGTCGGTCGAGGTGTAGACGATCATCGGATTGCCCGCGGCCTTGACGCCGTCCTTGTCGAGCAGCGCGGTGAGCTGCTTGAACGCCTCGATCAGCGCGTCGAAGGCCGAATCCCAGTTGGCCGTGCCCTTGAGCATCACGACCTTCTTCGGTTCCAGCGTGAACGGCTCGCCGAACGGGTCGGCGGTCTGCACCGGGGCGGCCGGCGGCGGCGCCGGGCTCTGCGACGCGGCCGGGCTGTCGGCCGGCGACTTGGTCTCGGCCGGCGGGGGCACCGGCGTTGCCGATGGCGCAGGCGCGGGCGTTGGGCTCGGGCTTGCCGCCGGAGCGGGCGAGGCTGACGGCGACTGGGCAGGCGCCGGGCTTGCCAGGGTGATCGCGGCCAAAGGGAGCAGCGCGACCAGGGCCGCGCAGAGCGTGTTGATATGGTTCATTCGGTATTTCTCCATCCCCTTCCTCAAACGGCCGCTCGATCTGTCCCGGCGCGCGCGGTCCCTGAGGTGCGATATTCCTAACACGCGAGTTCTGCATTCGTCCCATGACAGATGTGTCATAGGGCCATTCAGACCAGTGCTCCAATTCCGAAGTTCGCAAGCAAGTGCGGCAGGAACTGTGCGAACTTCGGAATTAGAGGAGCACCAGCAAACGATTGTTCCTAGTGCGGTTTCGAATTTGAAGCTCCTACAGAACCCGCGGAGCCACCGTAGGAGCTTCAAATTCGCCGCACTAGCCATCTGGCCACCACTCGCCATATAACCGGGCAGAATTTAGGAAAATCGATGAGCGCGCTCGCCAATCACGTATTCGCCAAGATGAACGGCATCGGCAACGAGATCGTCGTTGTCGACCTGCGCAATTCCAAAGCGCAGGTGTCGGCGGCGGAGGCGCGCGCCGTGGCATCGCCGGCCGGCGGCGTGCCCTATGACCAGTTGATGGTGCTGCAGCCGCCACGGCTCGATGGCACCGAAGCGTTCATCTCGATCTACAACAATGACGGCTCGGAGGCCGGGGCCTGCGGCAACGGCATGCGCTGCGTGGTGCGGCGGATCTTCGAGAAGACCGGCCAGACATCCGCGACGTTCCAGACCCGCGCCGGCCTGCTCAATTGCTGGCAGGGGCCGGCGCCCGATCTCTACACCGTCGACATGGGCGCGCCGAAGTTCGGTTGGCAGGACATTCCGCTGGCTGAGGAATTTCGCGACACCCGCTACATCGAGCTGCAGGTCGGGCCGATCGACAATCCGGTGCTGCATTCGCCGTCGGTGGTTTCGATGGGCAATCCGCATGCGATCTTCTGGGTCGATGACGTCAATGCCTACGACCTCGAACGTTTCGGGCCGCTCCTGGAAAACCATCCGATCTTCCCGGAGCGCGCCAATATCACACTCGCCCATATCGTCGATCGCGACCACATCACGATCCGCACCTGGGAGCGCGGCGCCGGCCTCACCAGGGCCTGCGGCTCGGCGGCCTGCGCGACCGCGGTCGCGGCGGCGCGGCTGAAGCGCGCCAACCGCGTCGTCGAGATCACGCTGCCCGGCGGCAAGCTCGGCATCGAGTGGCGCGAGCGCGACGACCACGTGCTGATGACCGGCACCGCCGATTTCGAGTATGAGGGCCGCTTCGATCCGGCGCTGTTCGCCAGCGTCGCTTAACCGGGCATGAAGGCGGTCTTGGGATCGGTTATGAGCGTCGACGTCGTCACCTTTGGCTGCCGCCTCAACGCATTCGAATCCGAGGTGATCAGGCGCGAGGCGGAGCAGGCCGGGCTTACCGACACCATCGTCATCAACAGCTGCGCCGTCACCAATGAGGCGGTGGCGCAGGCCCGGCAGTCGATCCGCAAGTTGAAACGCGAACGCCCCGCGGCGCGCATCGTCGTCACCGGCTGCGCGGCGCAGACGCAAGCCGACATGTTTGCAGAGATGGCCGAGGTCGATCGCGTCGTCGGCAATGACGAGAAGATGCGCTGCGACGCCTGGCAGTCGACGCGTGCCGCTTTCGATGCGCCGTTTGGCATCGATGCGAGCGAGAAAGTCGCGGTCGCCGACATCATGGCGGTGACCGAAATGGCGCCGCATCTGCTCGACGGCTTCGAGCGCGGCCTGCCACGGGTGTTCGTGCAGGTGCAGAACGGCTGCGATCATCGCTGCACCTTCTGCATCATCCCCTACGGCCGCGGCAATTCGCGCTCGGTGCCGATGGGCGCGGTGGTCGATCAGATCCGTACGCTGGTCGAACACGGCCATGCCGAGATCGTGCTGACCGGCGTCGATCTCACGAGCTATGGCGCCGACCTGCCGGGCGCGCCGAAGCTCGGCCAGTTGACCCGGCAGATCCTGCGCCATGTGCCCGAGCTGAAGCGGCTGCGCATCTCCTCGATCGATTCGATCGAGGCCGACCGCGACCTGCTCGATGTCATTGCCGACGATCCGCGGCTGATGCCGCATCTGCATCTGTCGTTGCAGTCAGGCGACGACATGATCCTGAAGCGGATGAAGCGCCGGCATTCACGCCGGGACGCGATCGATTTCTGTGCGCAGGTACGCCGCCTGCGGCCGAACATCGCGCTCGGCGCCGACATCATCGCGGGCTTCCCGACCGAAACTGAGGAGATGTTTGCGCGCTCGCTCGATCTGGTCGAGGAATGCGATCTCACTTTCCTGCACGTGTTTCCCTATTCGAAGCGTCCGGACACGCCGGCGGCGCGGATGCCGCAGGTCGAGGGCGGCGCGATCCGGGAGCGCGCCAAGCGGCTGCGCGCGGCCGGCGAAGCCGCACTGCTGCGGCGGCTTGCTGCGGAAGTCGGCGCGACACGCGAGGTGCTGATCGAGAGCAACAGGCAGGGCCGCACCGAGCATTTCCTGCCTGTCGCGATCGATGGTGACGTGCCGGGCATGGTGCGTGCGATGTCCATCAGCGGACATGACGGCGCGCGCCTCACTGCATCGGTCGGCGACGTCCGTTGAGACGACGCCCTGCGCGTTACTTCGGGACGACGCGCCTCACCATTCTCTTGTCATTCCGGGGCGGTGCGCAGCACCAAACCCGGAGTCCATTGAGCCGCATAACTCGTGGAAGAATGGATTCCGAGGCGCGGATAGAAAGTTTGACTCATCGCCGCGCCAACAACCTCGATGTCGTCCCTGCGAAAGCAGGGACCCATAACCACGAATGGTTGTTGTTGGGCGATGCCGGAACGACGAGTCCCGTTCACAATACCCGCCGCGGAGTATGGGTCCCTGCTTTCGCAGGGACGACGCCGGGAGAAGCAGCCGCGGCCTCTCGGCTCAAGCACCGACATCTCTAAAATACTTCATCACCCGCATGCGCGGGTGATGACACCGAACCTGCTGCTTGACAGGTTGAAATCGAAATCCGTCGCGCCATCACGCATGCCGCACTCAGTGCGCCCGCCCGCCGGGCTTTGGCGGCTGTGATGCGCGAACCTGCCAGAACCGCAGCAGGCGATCGGCATCTCCGCGTGTCATTTTCGTGAACTGGCTCTTCGCATGGGCGAGCTCAACGGGGCCCATGGAGCCGGTCGCATAGCGGCATTCCATCACCGCGGCGGTGGTCTCCCAGCTCAGGCCTGCCGCCCGGCACGGCACCAAAAGGCCCTCACTGCGCAGGCTTTGCATCAGGGAGCGGATCACCTCGATGTTCGACTGCGCAAGATCCGCCAGCGCAACAACGGTCTCTTCATATTTTCGCTGCCTGGCGAAGCCGAGCAGGGCGGCCTCGTCGAGTTCGCCGCTGCCCTTCAGCTTCGCGACGTGGCGCTTGGCTGCGGTGAAATCGCGGACCTGCGACATGTCGCGCTCGACGCCGGCGGCGACCGCGGCGATCGCGTGGCGGATTTCCTCGTATAGATACGGCGGGGCGCGTTCCAGCAAACGGCCGCGAACCTCTTCGGTTGCCCGGCGCAGCAGCTGAAGACGGAGCTCCGCCGGCAGGTCCGCGCGGATGCCGGTCTCGACTGCGAGGGTCGGATCGTGCTCGGCCTGCGCCAGGATGACGGCAAATCCGCCCGGCGATACCTTGGCGCCGGGATTGGTGACGAGGCGGTGGCTCACGCTCGCAAAGCGACGAGCCAGAAGCGCATCGGTGACGACGTCCTTCAGCCACCAGCGGCCGGCGACGGCGAGCAGGTGCTGTTCGCTCTTGGTCTGCGCGATCTCGACCAGATCCTCGGCACTGAGGCGTGAGGATTCCTGCAGCATCGGCCGCGCGATCCGGATCTCGTCGTTCCCAGCGAGGCGGCGAACGATCGCGGGCGGCGCCTGCGCGACCGGGGCGAGCTGCTCGCTGATCTCGGCAAGCGCCATCCGGGCGCTGATCTCGGCGAGCGCGCGCAATTCGATGGTCTTGACCAGCCGTTCGAGCACATTGTCGAACAGTTCGATCTGCTCGCTGTTGAAGCTGCCGGCGGAGTGGAGAAACAGGTCAGTGACGCGCTTCGCCGTCGCTATGCATTTTTCGGCGGAGCCGGCGCGTATCGCAGCCTCGACCTCGTCGACAATTGCCTGCCCGGCAGTCAGCATTGCTCGTCCTGAGCCCGTCCCGATTGCTTGTTCTAAGCCAGCTTGCAGCTTTATCGGGCGGACCTGAATGTTTCGTAAGGATAATGATCAGTAGAATCCCGGAGGAAGCTCTACATTTTGACGCGTTTTCGTTACGCGAACCGGTATCCATCCCGGATCAAGTCCGGGACAGGCTTTCGCTGGAAAACGCTCTATTCGCCGTTCCAGCCGCAGGCCTTGAGCCGCTCCTGCATGTGCGCCGGCGCCGGCGCGACGACATGCACCGGGTCCTTGTTGCGGGAAATCGGGATGCCGATTTCGCGGGAATGCAGATGCAGGGTCGGCTCGCCGAAGCGCGGACCGTTGCCATAGATATTGTCGCCGACGATCGGCCAGCCCATCGCCGACGAATGCACCCGGAGTTGATGGGTGCGGCCGGTGACCGGCTCCATCGCGAGCCAGGCAAGGCCGTCGCCGCGTCCCAGCACCTTCCAGTTGGTGACGGCCTTCTGGCCATCCGGGTCCGGCTTCTGCCACCAGCCGCGCTCGGCGTTGAGCCGGCCGAGCGGCATGTCGATGGTGCCTGCGTCCTCGGTGGGGCCGCCCTCGACCACGGTCCAATAGGTCTTCGCGATCTTGCTGTGCTTGAACAGCAGCCCGAGCGAGGCGGTCGCCTTGCGGTGGCGTCCCAGGACGAGGCAGCCGGAGGTGTCCTTGTCCAGCCGATGCGCCAGCACCGGCGGCCGGGGCAGGCCGAACCGCAACGCGTCGAACGAGGCCTCCAGATTGGGGCCGCCCTTGGGGCCGCGATGCACCGGCAGGCCCGCCGGCTTGTCGATGACCAGCATCAGCCCGTCGCGGTGGAGCACCCGGCCTAAGATTTCTTCCGCGGTCAATTGGGGAACATCGATCAATTCGTCGAGACTTTCGTTTATGGGCCGAAACGGCTAACACGTCCGCGCCATGAACGATACCACTGCAGGAACTCCAAAACAGAGCTGGTGGCAGCGGCTAAAAGGCGGCCTCAAGCGCACCTCGGGCGCGCTCGGCACGGCCGTCGCCGATCTCGTCACCAAGCGCAAGCTCGACCGAGCCATGCTCGATGATATCGAGGATGTGCTGCTCCGCGCCGACCTCGGTACCGAGGTCTCGGTGCGGATCGCGGAGGCGGTCGGCAAGGGCCGGTACGACAAGGCGATCTCGGCCGACGAGGTCAAGGACGTCGTTGCGACCGAGGTCGAGAAGGTGCTGGCGCCGGTGGCCAAGCCGCTCGAGATCGATGCGACGCTGAAGCCGTTCGTGATCCTGGTCGTCGGCGTCAATGGCTCCGGCAAGACCACGACGATCGGCAAGCTGGCCGCGAAATTCTCCGCCGAGGGCCGCAAGGTCATGCTGGCCGCCGGCGACACCTTCCGTGCCGCGGCGATCGAGCAGCTCAAGGTCTGGGGCGAGCGCACCAAGTCGCCGGTCATCGCCGGAGCCCAGGGCTCGGATTCGGCAAGCCTCGCCTTCAACGCGCTGACCGCGGCAAAGGAGCAGGCGCGCGACGTGTTGCTGATCGACACCGCCGGCCGGCTGCAGAACAAGTCCGAGCTGATGAACGAGCTCGAAAAGGTCGTGCGCGTCATCAAGAAGGTCGATGCGTCGGCGCCGCATGCGGTGCTGCTCGTGCTCGACGCCACGGTGGGACAAAATGCGCTGTCGCAGGTCGAGGCATTTCATCGTACGGCAGGCGTCACCGGCCTCGTGATGACCAAGCTTGACGGCACCGCGCGTGGCGGCATCCTTGTCGCGCTGTCGGAGAAGCACAAGCTGCCGGTGCATTTCATCGGCGTCGGCGAAGGCGTCGAGGACCTCGCGCCCTTCACGGCGAAGGATTTTGCCAAGGCGATTGCCGGGATCGAATAATTCATCCTTCGAGACGCGCGCTAGTGCGCGCTCCTCCAGCAACAACGGCAAAGCCGTTGTGCAGGGATGACGGTGGGATACGAAAGGTCGTCATCCCGAGGAGGCGCGGAGCGCCGTCTCGAAGGATGGCCAAGACACGAGTTCAATGGACTGAATTGATGGACAAGACCCAGCCACATCCGCTGTTCAAGCTCGCGACCGAGCTCGGGCCGCTGCTCGTGTTCTTCATCGCGAACGCAAAATACCATTTGTTCTTCGCGACCGGCGCGTTCATGGTCGCGATCGTCGCTGCCATGATCGCCTCCTATGTGGTGACAAAGCACGTGCCGATCATGGCGCTGGTGACCGGCGCCGTCGTGCTGGTGTTCGGCACCCTGACCTTGGTGTTGCACGACGAGACCTTTATCAAGGTCAAGCCGACCATCATCTACGGCCTGTTCGCGGCCGTGCTCGGCGGCGGGCTGCTGTTCGGCCGCTCCTTCATCGCCGTGATGTTCGACCAGATGTTCAATCTGACGCCGCAGGGCTGGCGCATCCTCACCATGCGCTGGGCGCTGTTCTTCGCCGGCATGGCCATCCTCAACGAGATCGTCTGGCGGACGCAGACCACGGATTTCTGGGTGAACTTCAAGGTGTTCGGCGTGACGCCGCTGACCATGGTCTTCGCCATCGCCCAGATGCCGCTGACCAAGCGCTATCATCTGGAGCCGGTCTCGCTGGAAACCAGCGAGGCGGACGCCGGCGACCTGCGAAAGTAAATCCGAACGCAGCGCGGGTGATTGTGCCGCGCTGCGTCCGACGCTTCGGAGATCAACTCTTCAGAGCTCAGCTCTTCTGCTTGGCGACGATCTTGTCCTTGATCTTGTCGTAGGTCGCCTGCGGCAGGATGTTCTTGTGCACCAGTTCATCCTTGCCCTTGTAGGGGCGGCCCTTGATGATCGCGGCCGAATAGGCCTTGCCGACACCAGGCAGCGCGTCGAGCTGGTCGGCGCTGGCGCTGTTGATGTCGAGCAGGTCGTCCTTCGCCATCCCCGTCGTCTTCAGATCAGGGGCCGCCGCTTTCGGCGCTGGCGCCATGTGGCTCTCGGATTTGGCGGCGGGCGCGGCCGGCTGCGGCGACTGGGCCATCGACGGCGTGGCCGTCATCAGGCCGAGCGTGAGTGCGGTAGCAAGAAGTGAAGCGAGCGTGGTCTTGCGCATATGTCCTCTCCGAGGAATGAGTGAAGTCACGCCATGGAGTTAGGGTTGCGTTCGTGGCGTCGCCGTGGCCGTGAAATGAACCGCAGATAAACCCGTCGAAGTATTATGCCGCAGGTGTTTTCTCGCGTCGTTCATGCCCGATTCATGTTGGCGAGTCGCGGCGTGCCGATGCGGTTACGGTCTCGCGCGCAGCGCCTTCTCGATCTCGGCCTTGAGCACGGTGTTGACATTGTCCGGCGTCACCGGGCCGATCAGCTTGTAGACGATCGTGCCCTCGCGTCCGACCAGGAAGGTCTCGGGTACGCCATAGACGCCCCACTCGATGGAGGCGCGGCCGTTGCCGTCGACGCCGACGATGCCGAACGGATTGCCGTAGCGGCCGAGGAAGCGCCGCGCGTTCTCGGGCGAGTCCTTGTAGTTGATGCCGATGATCTGGAAGCGCTTGTCCCTGCCGAGCTCGGTCAGCAGCGGCGCTTCGTCATGGCAGGGCACGCACCAGGACGCCCAGACGTTGACGATGCTGACCTTGCCCTTGAACGCGGCGGGATCGAGACCGGGGACAGGCGCGCCGTCCTTCACGAGGCCGTCGAGCGCGGGCAGGGCGGTCTGCGGTGCCGGCCGGCCGATCAGTGCCGACGGGATTTTGGAGGGATCGCCGCCATAGAGCCGCAGCAGGAACAGTCCGGCAAGCCCGAGGAAAACCACCAGCGGCAGCACCACCAGCAGGCGGCGGGCTTGCGGTGGACTGTTGGTCGCCTGATCGCTCATCTTATATCCGCCGCGCTGCGGCCGGAGCGGCGCGTGATGCCGCTGGCCTCGATCTCCCTGAGGCGTGCCTGCTGGCGGCGATAGTCGGCGATGATCCAGACGATCAAGAGCAGCACGACCGCGGCGACCAGCGCATAGGACGTCACGATGAAAGAGGCGTAGGGACCAAACGACATCGTGTCACGCCGCCTGTTGGTTAGCTTGCATCATCTGCAGGCTGCGCACGCGCCGACGCAGGATCTCGTTGCGCATCGCCGCCAGGTGCAAGGTGATGAAGAGCAGCGAAAACGCGATCGCCATCACCAGCAGCGGCCACAGGAACGCCTTGTCGAGTGTCGATCCGCCCATGCGGAGCACCGAGGCCGGCTGATGCAGCGTGTTCCACCAGTCGACCGAGAACTTGATGATCGGGATGTTGATCGCGCCGACCAGGGTCAGGACCGCCGCCGCCCGCGCCGCGCGCGAAGGGTCCTCCACCGCGCGCCACAGCGCCATCAGGCCGAGATACATCAGGAACAGGATCAAGACCGAGGTCAGCCGCGCATCCCACTCCCAATAGGTGCCCCACATCGGCCGGCCCCACAGCGAGCCGGTGACCAGCGCAAGGAAGGTGAAGGCGGCGCCGATCGGCGCTGCGGCTTTCGCGGCGACGTCGGCGAGCGGATGCCGCCACACCAGGGTGCCGAGCGCGGCCGCGCTCATGACGCCCCAGACGAACATCGACAGCCACGCATTCGGCACGTGGATGAACATGATCTTGACCGTGGCGCCCTGCTGGTAGTCGTCGGGCGCCATGGCCGATTGGTAGAGGCCGATCGCGAGCAGGACCGCGGTCAAGCCCGCAAGCCACGGCAGGATCCGCGCGGTCAGCGCCAGAAATCTGGTCGGATTGGCGAGGTCGGTCAGCGTCATGGCACCCTGATAGTCGTCCGGTGTGAGCGAGGCAATTGGCCGAATTCCTCTCGGCAAGATTTGATGAGGGCCAGTTTGATCTTGCCCATCTCAGTCGAGCCCGTGCCGCAGGCTCGCGGCGGCGGCAAACGGGCCGATCACGAGGCTGGCAAGCGACAGCGCGCAGAGGATCGAGAACGGTGTTCCAAAGGGCAGGGGCCCCGATATCGCCGCCTGCGAGGCGGCAACGCCGAAGATCAGCACCGGGATCGACAGCGGCAGCACCAGCACGGCGAGCAGCAGTCCGCCGCGATGCAGCGTCACCGCCAACGCCGCGCCGATCATGCCGGTGAAGGTCAGTGCCGGAGTTCCCGCCAGTAAGGTGGCCGCGACCGCAAGGGTTGCCGTGCCGTCGAGATTGAGCAGCAGGCCGAGCACCGGCGTCGCGATGATCAGCGGCAGTCCCGCGGCGATCCAATGCGCCAGCGCCTTGGCCGCGCAGGCGAGTTCCAGCGGCGTCCGGCTCATCACGATCAGGTCGAGCGAGCCGTCCTCGTGATCGGCCGTGAACAGCCGGTCGAGGGTGAGCAGGCTCGCTAGCAGCGCGCCGAGCCAGAGGATGGCGGGGCCGAGCCGCGACAGCAGCGCCAGATCGGGCCCGACCGCGAACGGCATCAGCACCGTGACGGTGAGGAAGAACAGCACGCCGATCAGCGCCCCGCCGCCGACGCGCAGCGCGATCTTGATGTCGCGGCGGATCAATGCGGCCAGCGCGCTCATGCCGCGCCTCCCATCCGCAAATCGCGCGCATCGATGCCGAGCGGCAGATGGGTCGCGGCGACGATCAGGCCGCCGTTTGCGAGATGGTCGCGCATCAGCCCGACGAACAGCGCCTGTCCGGCCGCATCGAGCGCCGATGTCGGCTCGTCCAGCAGCCAAACCGGCCGCCGCACCGAGAGCAGGCGCGCGATCGACAGGCGGCGGCGCTGGCCGGCCGAGAGGTAGGCGGCCGGCAGATGCGCGGCATGGTCGAGCGCCACGGCGGCCAGGCAGCGGCCGGTGTCCACGGTCTCGCCGCCGAGGAATTCCCGCCAGAAGGAAAGATTTTCCGCGACGCTCAGCGCCGGCTTCAGGGCGTCGCGATGGCCGAGGTAGTGGGCCTGCTCAGGCAGACTTAGCTCGGCGTCGCCGCCTTCGAGCGCAATCGAGCCCTCGGCGGGAACCAAGAGCCCGGCGAGGACGCGCAGCAGCGAGGTCTTGCCCGCGCCATTGGGTCCCGTGACGGCAAGCGCCTCGCCGGCCGTCGCTGACAGATCGAGGCTGGAAAACACCTCGCGTCCGCCGCGCACGCATTTCAGATTTCGTCCCGAGAGCCGCATGGTTCGTCTTGTCACAGCCCTCTGAAATCTTTCGCTACCGCGTGAGAATTTTTGGGTCGCGCAACGCTGTCGCACGCTTGTCGGTGTGGCGGTGCTTCTAGAAAGGTTCTATAAGCCCGGAACTTGATGCAGCACACACAATCGGCGGCCGCAAGCCATCCAGGCCATCCCTTGGCCCGTGTCGATCGCCGGTGTTTAGTTACCCTTGCCGGGTATAACTGAGAATTGGGATCCTCCGCATGACCTCACTCGACAGCTTCAAATGCCGCAAGACCATGAAGGTCGGTGGCAAGTCCTACGTCTATTACAGCCTGCCCCAGGCAGAGAAGAACGGACTGAAGGGTATTTCGAAGCTGCCGTATTCGATGAAGGTTCTGCTCGAGAACCTGCTGCGCAACGAGGACGGCCGCACCGTCAAGAAGGAAGACATCGTTGCGGTGTCGAAGTGGCTGAAGAAGCGCCAGCTCGAGCACGAAATCGCGTTCCGCCCGGCGCGCGTCCTGATGCAGGATTTCACCGGCGTTCCGGCCGTGGTCGACCTCGCGGCGATGCGCAACGCGATGCAGAACCTCGGCGGCGATGCCGAGAAGATTAACCCGCTGGTGCCGGTCGATCTCGTCATCGACCACTCGGTGATCGTCAACTTCTTCGGTGACAACAAGGCGTTCGCGAAGAACGTCACCGAGGAATACAAGCAGAACCAGGAGCGCTACGAGTTCCTGAAGTGGGGCCAGAAGGCGTTCTCGAACTTCTCGGTGGTGCCGCCCGGCACCGGCATCTGCCACCAGGTCAATCTCGAATATCTCGCGCAGACGGTGTGGACCAAGAAGGAGAAGATGACGGTCGGCAAGAAGACCGGCACCTTCGAGGTCGCCTATCCGGACTCGCTCGTCGGCACCGACTCGCACACCACCATGGTCAACGGCCTCGCCGTGCTCGGCTGGGGCGTCGGCGGCATCGAGGCGGAAGCCTGCATGCTCGGCCAGCCGTTGTCGATGCTGCTGCCGGAAGTGGTCGGCTTCAAGCTCAAGGGCCAGCTCAAGGAAGGCGTCACCGCGACCGACCTCGTGCTGACCGTCACCCAGATGCTGCGCAAGCTCGGCGTGGTCGGCAAGTTCGTCGAGTTCTTTGGTCCGGGCCTCGATTTCCTGTCGGTCGCGGACAAGGCGACCATCGGCAACATGGCGCCCGAATACGGCGCGACCTGCGGCTTCTTCCCGGTCGACGCCGCGACCATCGATTACCTGAAGACCTCGGGCCGCAAGGCCGATCGCGTCAAGCTGGTGCAGGCCTATGCCAAGGCGCAGGGGCTGTTCCGTACCGCCAAGTCGGCCGATCCGGTGTTCACCACCACGCTGACGCTCGACCTCGCCGACGTGGTGCCGTCGATGGCCGGACCGAAGCGCCCCGAAGGCCGCATCGCGCTGCCGGCGGTCTCGACCGGTTTCGCGACCGCGCTGGTCAACGAGTACAAGAAGCCCGATGGCGAGCAGAAGCGCTTCGCGGTCGAGGGCCGCAACTTCGATCTCGGCCATGGCGATGTCGTGATCGCGGCGATCACCTCCTGCACCAACACCTCGAACCCGAGCGTGCTGATCGGCGCCGGCCTGTTGGCGCGCAAGGCGGCCGCCAAGGGCCTGAAGGCCAAGCCGTGGGTGAAGACCTCGCTCGCGCCGGGCAGCCAGGTGGTGGCGGAATATCTCGCCAATTCCGGCCTGCAGGCCGATCTCGACAAGGTCGGCTTCAACCTGGTCGGCTTCGGCTGCACCACCTGCATCGGCAATTCCGGCCCGCTGCCGGAAGACATCTCGAAGTCGATCAACGACAACGGCATCGTCGCCGCCGCCGTGCTGTCGGGCAACCGCAACTTCGAAGGCCGCGTCTCGCCGGACGTGCAGGCGAACTACCTCGCTTCGCCGCCGCTGGTGGTCGCGCATGCGCTCGCCGGCACCGTGACCAAGGATCTCGCGGTCGAGCCGATCGGCATCGGCAAGGACGGCAAGCCGGTGTTCCTCAAGGACATCTGGCCGACCACCAAGGAGATCAACGCCTTCATGAAGAAGTACGTCACCGCGACGATCTTCAAGAAGAAGTACGCCGACGTGTTCAAGGGCGACACCAACTGGCGCAAGATCAAGACCACGGAAAGCGAGACCTATCGCTGGAACATGAGCTCGACCTATGTGCAGAACCCGCCCTACTTCGAAGGCATGAAGAAGCAGCCGGAGCCGATCGTCGACGTGGTCGACGCGCGGATCCTCGCGATGTTCGGCGACAAGATCACCACCGACCACATCTCGCCGGCCGGCTCGATCAAGCTGACCTCGCCCGCCGGCAAGTTCCTCAGCGAGCACCAGGTGCGCCCCGCCGACTTCAACCAGTACGGCACGCGGCGCGGCAACCATGAAGTGATGATGCGCGGCACCTTCGCCAACATCCGCATCAAGAACTTCATGCTGAAGGGCGCCGACGGCAATATCCCGGAAGGCGGTCTGACCAAGCACTGGCCCGACGGCGCGCAGATGTCGATCTACGACGCGGCGATGAAGTACCAGCAGGAGAACGTGCCGCTGGTGGTATTCGCCGGCGCCGAATACGGCAACGGCTCGTCGCGCGACTGGGCCGCGAAGGGCACTCGCCTGCTCGGCGTGCGCGCGGTGATCTGCCAGAGCTTCGAGCGCATCCATCGCTCCAACCTGGTCGGCATGGGTGTGCTTCCGCTCATCTTCCACGACGGCACGTCGTGGTCCTCGCTCGGCCTCAAGGGCGACGAGAAGGTCACGATCCGCGGGCTGCAGGGCGATTTGAAGCCGCGC
Organism: Bradyrhizobium sp. USDA 4341; assembly: GCF_054063755.1. NCBI lineage: Bacteria > Pseudomonadati > Pseudomonadota > Alphaproteobacteria > Hyphomicrobiales > Nitrobacteraceae > Bradyrhizobium > Bradyrhizobium sp. USDA 4341. The sequence goes on from NZ_JBSSGO010000002.1 coordinate 5,640,551, forward strand.
CAGACGCTGACGGCCGAAATCGTCTCCGCCGACGGCGGCAAGCGGGACGTCCCGCTGCTCTGCCGCATCGATACGCTGGACGAGCTCGACTACTATCGCAACGGCGGCATCCTGCATTACGTGCTGCGCAAGCTCGCGGCCTAGCGCGGATTTGTGATCAGTGCCTCACTGCTTAGTGAGTAGCGGCTAAAAAGAAGGCGGCCTATGACAAGGCCGCCTTCTGGCGTTCTGGGGCACGCAAGTTCAAGGGACAACTTCATGCTCCGTACAATTACGGATAGAAATCATCACGACTGGTTCGCAGTATGACAGCGATGATGGCCTATAATTCTATCTCGCGATGGTCCAGCGCCCTCGGTTTCTGCGCGATCGTCGCAATCATCCGCCCCGCTCACGCCGATCCGCGTGCTGTCGTCGAACTCTTCACCTCGCAGGGATGCTCGTCCTGTCCGCCCGCGGACAAGATCATCGGTGATCTCGCGAAGGACCCCAACGTCATCGCGCTGAGCATGCCGATCGACTATTGGGACTATCTCGGCTGGAAGGACACGCTGGCCGATTCACGTTTCAGCGCGCGCCAGAAAGCCTATTCGCACATGCGCGGCGACCGCGACGTCTACACGCCGCAAGCCGTGATCAACGGCTCGGCCCATGTGATCGGCAGCGACCGCGCCAGCATCGAGGACGCTATCAAGGACACCGAGAAGAGCGGCAGCGTGATGTCGGTGCCGGTGACGATGACGCTGACCGGCAAGCAGATCAACGTGTCGGTGGCCGCATCGAAATCGCCCGCGGTGTCGCGCGGCGAAGTCTGGATCTGCTCGATCTCGAAGTCGGTGCCGATCTCGATCGCGCGCGGCGAGAACCGCGGCCGCGAGATCACCTACCACAACGTGGTGCGCAATCTGCTGAAGGTCGGTGACTGGAACGGCTCGTCCGGGAGCTGGACCGTGCCGCTGGAGAACATCACGCGCGATGGCGTCGATGCCGCGGCCGTGTACGTCCAGGACGGCAATCGCGACAAGCCGGGCCCGATGCTGGGCGCCGCATTCACCTCGCTTCACTAGAGCCTTTCGGTTCTGATTGATCAGAACCGAAGCTCTAGATTCTTGTTTGACGCGTTTTCTTCACGCGAACCGGTGTCCACTTCGCTCGAAAACGCTCTAACGCTGCGCGGTGCTGGCTTCTGTCAATCGCGTCGTTGGGCCGCACGCATGTTGTCGTGCGGCTCCGCGCGGCGGCAAGCGTGCATCCAGTGATTTGCTGAGAGGGAAGCGCCGAGGCTTTGCGCGTCTTGATCGCGCGTATTCGAGCAGGGCCCCAAAAACAAAAAGGACCAACTTTCGTTGGCCCAGTGTGTTGGGATTTGACTCCCCTGCGAACAGGCCCGATCCCGACGGCCCCGGGGGGCTGGGGGCTGAGGAATCCGGAACCGAAAGGACCGGGCCAACGCAGGATTATCTTTTCGCAGGGCAGCGGGGCGGGCGATGGGCGGAAGTGGGGCAGCAATATGATTCCTCTAACGTTCCCGTGACTCTTCGGTTTTCCGGACAATCCGTCGCGCCTGGCCGTGGTTAAGGGCTGGTTGCATTTCGAATGGCCCCTTGCAGGCTCCGTCGCTTAGCGCAATCATGTCACTCTCGTGACGATCCCGAAGTGGGGGCACCGGCCTTCGGCACCCGATCGTCACCGGGATGACAGGAGGCGCTCGATGAGTTTGATCTCGGAGGATAGTGATCCGAGTGGGAATCGTGCCGCGGCGCGTCCCGCCGCCGCGACCCCTCAGCCCAACCGCGTGACATTCAATCGACTTGAGCTCAACCGCATTCTCAATCTCTACGGCCGCATGGTCGCCGATGGCGAGTGGCGCGACTATGCGATCGATTTCCTGAAGGACCGTGCCGTGTTCTCGGTGTTCCGGCGCGCATCCGAAATGCCGATCTACCGGATCGAGAAGGATCCCCGGCTGGCGCGCAAGCAGGGCATGTACAGCGTGATTTCGGCGACCGGCCTGATCCTGCGCCGCGGCCACGAACTCGAACGGGTGCTGTTCGTGATCGATCGCAAGCTGTCGCTGGTGTAGCAGGATAACTCGGCGCTTCGTAGCCCGGATGAGCGAAGCGACATCCGGGTGCGATCTCGCCGCGCGAACGCGGCTTCCCCGGATATCGCTTCGCTCATCCGGGCTACGGATCGGATATCCAATCCATCTAATCGGCCGGCACCGTCGCCGCGCCTTCGCCGAGCGCGCGCTGCATCATCACGGTATCGAGCCAGCGGCCGAATTTCAGGCCGACATTCGGGTGCGTCCCGATCATCTGAAATCCGCAGCGGCGGTGCAGCCCGATCGAGCCGGCGTTGGCGGAGTCCCCGATCACCGCGATCATCTGCCGGAAGCCGCGCGCGTCGCATTCGGCGATCAGGCGCTCCATCAGCCGGAGGCCGATGCCGCGGCGGTGGACCGCGGGGTCCAGATAGACGGAATTCTCGACGGTGAAGCGATAGGCCGGCCGTGGCCGGTAGGGGCCGGCATAGGCGTAGCGGGCGACGCGGCCGTCGAGCACGGCAACGAAATAAGGGAAGCCGCCATCGATCAGCACGCTATAGCGGCGGGTCATCTCGGCAAGGTCGGGCGGGATCAGCTCGAAGGTCGCAGTGCCGAAGCGCACCGCGTGCGCGTAGATCGCGGTGATCGAGGGCAGGTCCGCCTCGGCGGTCGGCCTGATTTCCGGATTGGATCCCGCGCGATTGGACATGGGCACGACAGTATTTTGCCCCGCGCAAAAGAAAAGCCCCGGCCGCAAGGCCGGGGCTTGGATTGGATCGATCGGCTGGCTCGAGGCGCTTAGTCGCGCTGGCCGAGCAGCTGCAGGAGCAGCGTGAACAGGTTGATGAAGTTCAGGTAGAGCGACAGCGCACCAGTGATTGCCGCACGCTCTGCCATCACGCCACCCTGTGAGGCGTAGCCGTAGATGTAGTCGTTCTTCAGCCGCTGGGTATCCCAGGCGGTGAGGCCCGCGAACACCAGCACGCCGACCACCGAGACGATGAACTGCAGCGCCGAGCTCGCCAGGAACAGGTTGACCAGGCTCGCGATGATGATGCCGATCAAGCCCATGAACAGGAACGAGCCCATGCCGCTCATGTCACGCTTGGTGGTGTAGCCGTAGAGGCTCAGCGCACCGAACGTCGCCGCGGTGATGAAGAACACGCGCACGATCGAGGTGTGCGTGTACACCAGGAAGATCGACGACAGCGACAGGCCCATCAGCGCCGAGAACACCCAGAACAGCAGCTGGGCGGTCGCAGGCTGCAGGCGGTTGATGCCGGCCGAGATGACGAACACCATCGCCAGAGGGGCGAGGATGAACAGCCACTTCAGCGGGCTCACGAACATCGCGTAGCCGAACTGCGTCAGATAGGCGTTGCCAAACTTGGCGACGGCGGCGGACTGGTCGCTGGTCACCGCACCCATGTAGACACCGAGCGCGGCCAAGCCTGTGATGGCCAGGCCGATGCTCATGTAGTTGTAGATGCGCAGCATGTAGGCGCGCAGACCGGCGTCGACGGCCGCAGCGTCAATGCGCCCGGCGGCCCGGCCGAAAGGAGAAGCGTAGTTGCGGTCTAGGTCCGACATGGTCGAATTCCCGTGGTTGGTCCCGGTGGAGCGCAAGGGATTTGCGGCGCCGGTTCTAAATCTATCTCAGATGGCTCGGTTTGCGGAACATTAATTGCGTGTCATTCAAACCGACTATCCGACCCGAGTGGTATGTGGGAAATTAACACATCCGACGCAAGCTTCCACGCGCGGCCGAATGTCGCTCTAACCTAGCATTTATAGGCAAAACGGCGCTGCCGCCGCTACAAATTGTCACAAATTCCGCAACACCGAGGCCGGCTTCTGGTTCAGCGCGAGCAGCGTTCCGGCCAGCCCCAATCCGACGGTGACGACCAGTGCGGCGACCACGACCAGCGCGGCGCTGCCGGCCTGCCAGATGAAACTCAGCGTCATCAGCCGCGTCACGATCAGCCAGGCCGCGACCGAACCGGCGATCACCCCGAAGATTGCGGTTGCAAAACCGATCATCAGATACTCCAGCGCGTAGGCGCCGAGCAATCGCACCCGCGTGGCGCCGAGCGTCTTCAGGATCACGGCGTCATAGACGCGGTGGCGGTGCCCGGCGGCGAGCGCACCCCCCAGCACTAGGATCGCCGAGATCAGCGTCACGGCGCTGGCGCCGCGGATCGCCAGCACCAGATTGCTGACGACGGTGCCGACCGTCTCCAGCGCCTCGCGGACGCGGACGCTGGTCACCATCGGGAACGCGTCGGCGACCTGCTTGATGATGCGCGCATCATCGGTGGTGCCGGCATGGGGTTCCGTCAGGGTCGCGACGTGGCTATGCGGGGCGCCCTTGAAGGCATTCGGCGAGAACACCAGCACGAAGTTGATGCCGAGGCCCTGCCAGTCGATGTTGCGCAGATTGGCGATCTTCGCCGGAACATCGCGGCCGAGCACGTTGACCACGATCTCGTCGCCGATCTTCAAGGACAGGCCGTCGGCGATCTTCTTCTCCATTGAGACCAGCGGAGGTCCGCTGTAGTCCGGTCCCCACCATTCGCCCTCGACGACCTTCGAACCCTTGGGAACTTCGCCGGTGTAGGTCAGGCCGCGGTCGCTTTGCAGCACCCACTCCGAATCGACCGACGGCTTGAGCTGGTCGGCCTTGACGCCGCGCGCGGCGACGATACGCCCGCGCAGCATCGGCACGTCCTCGACGGTCGAGCCGGCCGCGATCTGCGCTAGGAAGGCGGCAAAGCGGTCGGCTTCCGTAGAGGGGATGTCGATGAAGAAGAACGAGGGCGCCCGCTCAGGCAATGCGGCCAGGAATTGCCGGCGCAGATTGCCGTCGATCTGGGTGATGGTGACGAGCACCGCGAGCCCGAGCCCCAGCGACAGCACGACCGACGGCGTCAGCGCGCCCGGCCGGTGGATGTTGGCGATCGCCAGCCGCAGCATGGTCATGCGGCTGCGCGGCAGCCGGCGCGCCACCGCCATCAGGATCTCGGCGATCCCGCGCAGCAGCAGGAACACCGCGATCGACGAGGCGACGAACACGGCGGCGACCCGCTTGTCATAGGCAAGCCCGATCGCGACCCCGATCAGGAGTGTGACGACCACCGCCATCAGCGCGAGATAGCTCCAGCGCGGGCGGTGCCATTCGCTGGCGACGGTCTCGCGGAACAACGCGGCGACCGGCACGTCGTGGACCCGGCCGAGCGGCCACAGTCCGAACGCCAGCGCGGTGAGCTGGCCATAGAGGAAGGAGAGCGCGAGTTCGTCGGGATGCAGGGCCGGCACCACCGGCAGCGGCAGCAGCTTGCCGAACAGGCCGACGATGACGAAAGGCAGCGCGGCGCCGAGCACCAGCCCGATCACCGAACCGATCCCGGCCAGCACCACCACTTGCGTGCAGTAGATCGTGAAGACGTCGCGGCCGGTGGCGCCGAGAGCCTTGAACGAGGCGATGACGTCGCGGCGCCGGTCGATATGGCTCTTCACCGCGTTGGCGACGCCGACGCCGCCGACCAGCAGTGCGGCGAGGCCGACCAGGGTCAGGAACTGGGTGAAGCGGTTGATGGTGCGTTCAAGCTGCGGCGAGGCGTTGTTGCGGCTGCGGACTTCCCAGCCGGCCTCCGGCGCGGCAGCCCGTGCGCCGTCGATCAGCGCGGTCGTGGCGCGATCGTCGTTGGCGCCGTCGAGCAGCTTCACCCGGTAGATCCAGCGTACCAGGCTGCCCGGTTGCAGCAGGTCGGTGGCGCGCAGGCTGGCTTCGCTGATCAGGAAGCGCGGGCCGAGGCCGACGCCGCCGGCAAGCTTGTCGGGCTCGGCCGCCACCACGCTGCGGATCTGGTAGGTCGCGCTGCCGATCGTGACGCGGTCGCCGAGCTTCAGGTCGAGCCGCGCCAAGAGCGTTGAATCGGCGGCCGCGCCATAGACGCCATCGCGTTCGGCGAGCAGATCGGCGACCGGCATGTTCGGCTCGAGCGTCAGCTCGCCGAGCATCGGATATTTGCCGTCGACCGCTTTGAGCTCGACCAGCGCCAGCTTGCCGTCGCCGCTGCGGGCCATCGCGCGCAGCGTGGCTGCCACCGAAACCTCGCCGCGGGTGCGCAGATACGCGACCTCGTCGGGCTTGGCCTCGCGCGAGATCAGCGAGAATGCGACGTCGCCGCCGAGCAGCGTGCGGCCCTCGCGCGACAGGCCGTCGCCGAGGCTCGCGGCGACCGAGCCGACGCCGGCAATCGCCATCACGCCGAGCGCGATGCAGGCGATGAACACGTAGAATCCGCGCAGGCCGCCGCGCAGTTCGCGCAGCGCGTAACGGAAGGCAAGCGACGACGCGCGGCCCTGCACCGCGACTTCGGACGCGATGCTCATGTCGTGGATTGTCCGTCGATGCGGCCGGAACGCAGCCGCACCACACGATCGCAGCGCTGGGCCAGCGAGAGGTCGTGCGTCACCAGCACCAGCGTCATGCCGCGCTCGGTGTGCTTGGTGAAGAGCAGGTCGATGATCTGCTTTCCCGTCGTCTCGTCGAGATTTCCGGTCGGCTCGTCGGCAACCAGGATCGCGGGATCGGGCGCGAGCGCACGCGCGATCGCGACGCGCTGCTGCTCGCCGCCGGAAAGCTGCGTCGGATAGTGGTGCAGCCGTTCGCCGAGTCCGACCGATTGCAGCTCCTGCGCGGCGCGCGCGGCGGCATCGGGATTGCCGGCGAGCTCAAGCGGCACGGCGACGTTCTCCAGCGCTGTCATGGTCGGGATCAGATGGAACGACTGGAAGACGATGCCGACCTGGCGGCCGCGGAAGCGCGCCAGCTCATCTTCATCGAGGGCATTGAACAACGTGCCGTTGACGACCACTTCTCCGCTGTCAGGACGTTCAAGCCCCGCCATCACCATCAGCAAGGTCGACTTGCCCGAACCCGACGGGCCGATCAGGCCGATGGCCTCACCCGCTGCCACACGAAGGCTGATATCTTTGAGGATATGGACCCGTGCCGCGCCGGTGCCGAGCGAGAGATTGACGTTCCTGACGGCAATGGTGTCCGGCTCGACGTCGGTCAGTGAAGAGGATTCGATGAGACTGTCCATGGTTCGGTCATATGGCACTTCCGCTGCTGCGGTCGAGAGCCGGTTGAGAATCTTCGTGCACATACTCGTGTTGCTTATGGGCTTGATGACGGCGGCAAGTGCGCAGACGCCAGGGGTGGAGAAAAGCCCGGCGCAAGGTTCGGCGAAACCGATCAAGATGGTGGTTCTGGGCGATTCCCTGAGCGCCGGTTATGGCCTTCCGGCCGCGGCGGCATTTCCGGTCCGGCTACAAAAAGCCTTGGAGACCAAGGGGATAAAGGTCAATATGACCAATGCCGGGGTATCCGGCGACACCGCCTCAGGGGGTCGCGAGCGGCTCGACTGGTCGGTGGCTGACGGAACTGACGCCGTGATCGTCGAGCTCGGCGCCAACGATGCGCTGCGCGGCATCGATCCCGCAGTGACGCGTGCCGCGCTCTCCGACATCATCACAAAGTTGCAGGCGCGCAAGATCGCCGTGCTCCTGTGCGGCATGGTCGCGCCACCGAACTATGGCAGCGAGTATGCAGCGAAGTTCAGCGCCATCTATCCGGATCTCTCGAAGTCGCTGGGCGTGCCGCTCTATCCGTTTTTCCTCGATGGCGTTGCTGCCGACGCCAAGCTCAATCAGGCTGACGGCATGCATCCGACGGCGGAAGGTGTGGACATCGTCGTGAAGAATATCCTGCCCACGGTGGAGGCATTTCTCGGCGCAATATCAGGGCAACGCAGTTGAAACGCAGGCAGCGGGCCGTGTTGTGCCCGTAGGTTTACGAGCTGTTAACGGGTCATGCTTCGCAGAGTCACATATCTCGGGTACAAATAGGCATCGGTGATTCGTCACCGGGCTGTTACAGGGGCGGGCTCCCAAAACCCGCGCCAAGCATCGAGGATTAATGCGATGCCGCGTCTGTTCACTGGACTGGAAATTCCGGCCGAGATCGGCCAGACACTTTCCAATTTGCGTGGCGGCCTTCCCGGCGCACGCTGGATCGATCCCGAAAATTATCATGTCACTCTGCGCTTCATCGGCGACATCGATGGCCTCTGGGCCAACGAGATCGCTACGATGCTGTTTCGGGTGAACCGAAAACCGTTCGAGGTCAAACTGCAGGGCCTGTCGAGCTTCGGTGGACGCAAGCCGCGCGCGGTGGTTGCCGCCGTCGAGCCCAGTCGGCCGCTGATCGAATTGCAGGCCGAGCTCGAGCGGATGATGCAGCGGATGGGGCTCGATCCCGAGGGCAGGAAATTCACGCCCCATGTCACGCTCGCGCGTTTGCATGACGCATCGAGCCAGGATGTCGCGGATTATCTGTCCGTGCGCGGCTACTTCCCGAGCCGCAGCTTCATGGCGGACCGCTTCGTGCTGTTCTCGTCGCGCGCGTCGACAGGCGGCGGCCCCTACGTGGTCGAGGATTCCTACGCGCTCTGCGCGTGAGGTTTCTTAGGATCGCGGCTTGAGGTGTCAGGCAGCGGCCGGTGCGGTCGGCCGTGGTATGCAAGGGCTTGCGCTTGCATACCCCATTGGTACAATTCACGGCTTGCAATTTTCCGCGCAGTAGGGCCGTAAGGTGGGCCATGCTGTCCACCTCGCCGAGTTCCTTTCTCGAACACTACAACGACCTGGTCGCCTCCGGCGCGATCGAGGCCGATCCGGCGCAGGCGCAAGCCGCCGAGGCGTTCGGCGCGCTGGAGGAGCGGCTCGCGAGCTACAAGCCCCAGCGCAAGCAAAGCCTGCTCGGACGGCTGTTCGGCGGCGACAAGGACGACAAGCCGCCGCGCGGGCTCTACATCCATGGCGAGGTCGGCCGCGGCAAGACCATGCTGATGGACCTGTTCTTCCAGCAGAGCCCGGTCGAGCACAAGCGCCGTGCCCATTTCCACGAATTCATGGCCGAGGCGCATGAGCGCATCTACGGTTACCGCCAGCAGATCGCGCGCGGCGAGATCGCAGACGGCGACGTGATCGCGCTCACCGCGCAGGCGATCTTCGACGAAGCCTGGCTGCTCTGCTTCGACGAATTCCACGTCACCGACATTGCGGACGCGATGATCCTCGGACGGCTGTTCGCAAAGCTGTTCGATCTCGGCACCGTCGTGGTCGCGACCTCAAACGTCGCGCCTGACGATCTCTACAAGGGCGGTCTCAATCGCGCGCTGTTCCTGCCGTTCATCGCGCAGATTTCCGACCACATGGATGTGCTGCGGCTCGATGCACGTACCGACTTCCGGCTTGAGAAGCTCGTCGGCGTGAAGATGTGGCTGGTGCCCGCGGATGACGCGGCTCGCGATGTGCTCAATGCGGCGTGGCGCAAGATGACCGGCAACGCGCCGTGCAAGGCGCGCCTTATCGAGATCAAAAAGCGTTTGCTGACTGTGCCGTGCTCGTCGCATGGCGTCGCGCGCTTCAGCTTCGCCGATCTCTGCGAGAAGCCGCTTGCCGCGTCCGATTACCTCAGGCTTGCGCACGACTACCACACGATCCTGATCGACCATATTCCGGTGATGGATTACGCCGAGCGCAATGCCGCCAAGCGCTTCATCTCGCTGATCGACACGCTCTATGACAATGCCGTGAAGCTGATGGCCTCGGCTGAGGCCGATCCGGTGTCGTTGTACCTTGCGACCGACGGCATCGAGGCGATGGAGTTCAAGCGCACGTCCTCGCGCCTGATCGAGATGAGCTCGGAATCCTATCTGGCGCTGCCGCACGGCCGCAAGGACTCCTCGGCCAGCGGCTCGTCGACCGGCCTGGTCGAGACCTGAAATTCAGCCTTGAAATTCGGCCTCGAAATTCGGTCTTGCGCGCGATCCGGTTCGGAGCAACTTTTCGTGTCTCCGGGACGGATGGTGCTGGCATGCCTGATCGAATTCCAGGCAAGGCCTCCAATCGGGCAGGCCGCGACTTGAATGGATCATTCGAAAGGGATAACCACCCTTGCAACCGACTTCCCTCCCTCCTGCACCAGTTCAAAGGACTGATTTCCCATGGCACGCGACAAGATTGCACTGATTGGCTCCGGACAGATCGGCGGAACGCTGGCGCACCTCGTTGGCCTCAAGGAACTCGGAGACGTCGTGCTGTTCGATATCGCCGAGGGCGTGCCGCAGGGCAAAGCGCTCGACATCGCGCAGTCGTCGCCGGTCGACGGCTTCGACTCCAATCTGGTCGGCGCCAACTCCTATGAAGCGCTCGACGGCGCCAAGGTCTGCATCGTCACCGCGGGCGTGCCGCGCAAGCCCGGCATGAGCCGCGACGATCTGCTGTCGATCAACCTCAAGGTCATGGAGCAGGTCGGCGCCGGCATCAAGAAGTACGCGCCCGACGCCTTCGTCATCTGCATCACCAACCCGCTGGACGCGATGGTCTGGGCGCTGCAGAAGGCTTCCGGCCTGCCGCACAAGAAGGTGGTCGGCATGGCCGGCGTGCTCGACTCCGCGCGCTTCCGCTATTTCTTGGCCGACGAATTCAACGTCTCGGTCGAAGACGTCACCGCGTTCGTGCTCGGCGGCCACGGCGACACCATGGTGCCGCTGACCCGCTACTCGACCGTCGCCGGCATTCCTCTGCCCGACCTCGTCAAGATGGGCTGGACCTCGCAGGCGCGCATCGACGAGATCGTCGACCGCACCCGCAACGGCGGCGCCGAGATCGTCAACCTGCTCAAGACCGGCTCGGCCTTCTACGCGCCGGCGGCGTCCGCGATCCAGATGGCCGAGAGCTATCTGAGGGACAAGAAGCGCGTGCTGCCCTGCGCCGCCTATCTCAACGGCGAGTACGGCGTGAAGGACATGTATGTCGGCGTGCCGACCGTGATCGGCTCCAAGGGCGTCGAGCGCATTGTCGAGATCGAGCTCGCCGGCAAGGACCGTGAAGCCTTCGACAAGTCGGTCGGCGCGGTGCAGGGCCTGGTCGACGCCTGCAAGAAGATCGCGCCCGATCTGCTCGGCAAGTAATCTCAATCGGCAATGACCCGATAGGCGATTTCAATCGCCTGTCGGGTGCAAGGTGATGAAATTCCGGCGGGTTTTGTAGTTGCGCGAGCTTTGGTATATGGTATACCAGCGTCAAGGCTGACTTGAAGTTCGCCGCACGAGGGTTTGGGAGCGTCTTTCCATGAATATCCACGAATACCAGGCCAAGGCTCTGCTGCACGAATTCGGCGTGCCGATCTCGCGCGGTGTGCCGGTGCTGAAGCCGGAAGATGCCGACGCGGCGGCCAAGCAGCTCCCCGGCCCGATCTGGGTGGTGAAGAGCCAGATCCATGCTGGCGGTCGCGGCAAGGGCAAGTTCAAGGAGGCATCCGCCGGCGACAAGGGCGGTGTCCGCATCGCCAAGTCGGTTGCCGAGGTCGACCAGTTCGCCAAGCAGATGCTCGGCGCGACGCTGGTCACGGTGCAGACCGGCCCGCACGGCAAGCAGGTCAACCGCCTCTACATCGAGGAAGGCTCCGACATCGACAAGGAGTTCTACCTCTCGATCCTGGTCAATCGCGAGACCTCCGAGATTTCCTTCGTGGTGTCGACCGAAGGCGGCGTCAACATCGAGGACGTCGCGCATACGACCCCGGAAAAGATCGTCTCGTTCTCGGTCGATCCCGCCACCGGCATCATGCCTCACCACGGCCGCACGGTTGCCGAGGCGCTGAAGCTGAAAGGCGATCTCGCCAAGCAGGCCGAGAAGCTGACCGGTCAGCTCTATGCAGCTTTCGCCGCCAAGGACATGGCGATGCTCGAGATCAATCCGCTCGTCGTCACCAAGCAGGGCCAGCTCCGCGTGCTCGACGCCAAGGTGTCGTTCGACAGCAACGCGCTCTACCGTCACCCGGACGTGGTCGCGCTGCGCGACGAGTCCGAGGAGGACGCCAAGGAGATCGAGGCGTCGAAATATGATCTCAACTATGTCGCGCTCGACGGCACGATCGGCTGCATGGTCAACGGCGCCGGCCTCGCCATGGCGACGATGGACATCATCAAGCTCTACGGCATGGAGCCGGCGAACTTCCTCGACGTCGGCGGCGGCGCCAGCGCGGAGAAGGTCGCGGCTGCCTTCAAGATCATCACCGCCGATCCGAACGTGAAGGGCATCCTGGTCAACATCTTCGGCGGCATCATGAAGTGCGACGTGATCGCCGAGGGCGTAGTCGCCGCGGTGAAGCAGGTCGGTCTCAAGGTGCCGCTGGTGGTGCGCCTCGAAGGCACCAATGTCGAGCAGGGCAAGAAGATCATCCGCGACAGCGGCCTCAACGTGGTGCCCGCCGACAATCTCGATGACGCCGCACAGAAGATCGTGAAAGCCGTCAAGGGAGGCTAACGATGGCCGATCATCTCGACGCTCCGACCCCGCTGGACGAACACCGCAAGCTCGCGGTTTTCGCGGGCGAGTGGAACGGCGACGAGATGGTCTATCCGTCGCGCTGGACCGCCGGCGGTCCGGCCACCTCGCATGTCGTTGCGCGCATCGCGCTCAACGGCTTCTACCTGATCCAGGACTGCGTGCAGACCCGCGACGGCAAGGAGAGCTTCGCCACCCACGGCGTCTTCACCTACGACCGCGAGGATCGGGCCTACCGATTGTTCTGGCACGATTCACTCGGCTACTACCCGCCGTCGCCGGCGTCCGGCGGCTGGGCGGGCAAGTCGCTGATCCTGGTGCGCGGCTCGCTGCGCGGCAATGCCCGTCACGTCTACGAGGTCGTCGACGACAATACCTACAACATGAAGATCCAATTCTCGCCTGACGCGGAAGGGTGGGCCGACGTGCTCACCGGCGTGTACCGGCGTATCCACTAAACCCTTCACCGACCGTCTCGCGAAAGCATCTCGAACCATGTCCATTCTGATCGACAAGAACACCAAGGTCATCTGCCAGGGCTTCACCGGCAAGAACGGCACGTTCCATTCGGAAGCGGCGATCGCTTACGGCACCAAGATGGTCGGCGGCGTGGCGCCGGGCAAAGGCGGCTCGACCCACCTCAACCTGCCGGTGTTCGACACCGTCGCCGACGCGCGTGCGAAGACCGGCGCCGACGCCAGCGTGGTCTATGTCCCGCCGCCAGGCGCGGCGGACGCGATCTGCGAGGCGATCGATGCGGAGATCCCGCTGATCGTCTGCATCACCGAGGGCATTCCGGTACTCGACATGGTGCGCGTCAAGCGCTCGCTGTCGGGCTCGAAGTCGCGGCTGATCGGGCCGAACTGCCCCGGCGTGATGACCGCCGGCGAGTGCAAGATCGGCATCATGCCCGCCAACATCTTCAAACCCGGCTCGGTCGGCATCGTCTCCCGCTCCGGCACCCTGACCTATGAAGCGGTGTTCCAGACCACCCAGGAGGGCCTCGGCCAGACCACCGCGGTCGGCATCGGCGGCGATCCGGTCAAGGGCACCGAGTTCATCGACGTGCTGGAGATGTTCCTGGCCGACGAGAAGACCAAGTCGATCGTCATGATCGGCGAAATCGGCGGCTCCGCCGAGGAAGACGCCGCCCAGTTCCTCATGGACGAGGCCAAGCGCGGCCGCAAGAAGCCGATGGTCGGCTTCATCGCCGGTGTCACAGCACCTCCTGGCCGCCGCATGGGTCATGCCGGCGCGATCATCTCCGGCGGCAAGGGCGATGCCGGTTCCAAGACCGCGGCGATGGAAGCCGCCGGCATCAAAGTGTCGCCGTCCCCGGCGCGGCTCGGGCACACGCTCGCCGAGATGCTGAAGTAACCGCCCGTTCGGCGAAGTTCCCTTCGAGGTTTGGCGTGGTTTTGGGCGGGTTCTCATGAGGGAACCCGCCCTTTTATTGCGTTTTGCCAGCAGAATGCCGATCAATAAAATATGAAAATAAGTTCATTTCTTGGTTCTTTTAGGCAGGAATATCTGTCCTAGATGGGGTAAAGGGTATCAATCCAGCCGGCGCACTTCCAGACCGGCACCAGCGCCGTCTCCTACGCGCGAACCGAAAAAAATCACCAGGACTGCCCCATGTCTCGCCAAGACGCGAATGCTGCTTTTGCTCTCTCATCATTCCTGCAAGGCACCAACGCCACCTACATCGACGATCTCTATGCCCGCTACGAGCAGGACCCATCGTCGGTCGACGCAGAATGGCAGGATTTCTTCAAGAGCCTGAAGGACGCCCCGGCCGACGTCCAGAAGAACGCCGACGGTGCCTCCTGGGGCCGCGCCAACTGGCCGGTGACGCCGCGTGACGAGCTGACCTCGGCGCTCGACGGCAACTGGGCCCAGGTCGAGAAGGCGGTCGGCACCAAGCTCGCCGCCAAGGCACAGGCCAAGGGCGCCCAGCTGTCCGACGCCGACGTGCATCAGGCCACCCGCGATTCGGTTCGCGCACTGATGCTGATCCGCGCCTATCGTATGCGCGGGCATTTCCACGCCAAGCTCGATCCGCTCGGCATCGAGGCGCCGCGCGACCGCGAGGAGCTCGATCCGCGCTCCTACGGCTTCACCGAGGCCGACTTCGATCGCAAGATCTTCCTCGACCACGTGCTCGGCCTCGAATACGGCACGCTGCGCGAGATCGTCCAGATCTGCGAGCGCACCTACTGCCAGACGCTCGGCGTCGAGTTCATGCACATCTCCAATGCCGCGCAGAAGGCGTGGATCCAGGAGCGCATCGAAGGTCCGGACAAGGAGATCAGCTTCACGCCCGAGGGCCGCCGCGCGATCCTCAACAAGCTGATCGAGGCCGACGGCTTCGAGAAGTTCTGCGACACCAAGTTCACCGGCACCAAGCGCTTCGGCCTCGACGGCGGCGAATCGCTGATCCCGGCGCTCGAACAGATCATCAAGCGCGGCGGCAATCTCGGCGTGAAGGAGATCGTGGTCGGCATGCCGCATCGCGGCCGCCTCAACGTGCTGACCCAGGTGATGGGCAAGCCGCACCGCGCGCTGTTCCATGAATTCAAGGGTGGTTCGGCCAATCCGGATTCGGTCGAAGGCTCCGGCGACGTCAAGTATCATCTCGGCGCGTCATCGGACCGCGAGTTCGACGGCAACAACATCCATCTGTCGCTGACCGCAAATCCGTCGCATCTCGAGATCGTCGATCCGGTCGTGATGGGCAAGGTGCGCGCCAAGCAGGATCAGCACGGCGATCCGCCGGACATGCGCATCTCGGTCCTGCCGCTCCTGATGCACGGCGACGCGGCGTTCGCGGGCCAGGGCGTGGTGGCGGAATGCTTCAGCCTGTCCGACCTGAAGGGCTACCGCACCGGAGGCTCGCTGCACTTCATCGTCAATAACCAGATCGGCTTCACCACCTATCCGCGCTACTCGCGCTCGTCGCCCTATCCGTCCGACGTCGCGAAGATGATCGACGCGCCGATCTTCCACGTCAATGGCGACGATCCGGAGGCCGTGGTGTTCGCGGCCAAGGTTGCGATCGAGTTCCGGCAGAAATTCCACAAGCCGGTCGTCATCGACATGTTCTGCTACCGGCGTCACGGCCACAACGAGGGCGATGAGCCGGCGTTCACCCAGCCGGTGATGTACAAGAAGATCGCCTCGCACCCGTCGACGCTGGAGATCTACGCCAAGCGGCTGGTCGCCGACGGCGTATTGACCGAGGGCGAGGTCGAGAAGGCCAAGGCCGACTGGCGCGCACGGCTCGATGCCGAGCTCGAAGCCGGCTCGGGCTACAAGCCGAACAAGGCCGACTGGCTCGACGGCAAATGGGCCGGCTTCAAGTCGGCCGATCAGGAAGAAGACGCCCGCCGTGGTGTCACCGGTGTCGATGTCGCCGTGCTCAAGGAGATCGGCCGCAAGATCACCAAGGTGCCGGACGGCTTCCGCGCCCACCGCACCATTCAGCGCTTCCTCGACAATCGCGCCAAGGCGATCGACACCGGCGTCGGTATCGACTGGGCGACCGGCGAGGCGCTGGCGTTCTGCACGCTGCTGCAGGAAGGCCATCATGTGCGCCTGTCCGGCCAGGATTCCGAGCGCGGCACCTTCTCGCAGCGCCATTCGGTCCTGATCGACCAGGAGGACGAGAGCCGCTACACGCCGTTCAACCATCTCGGTGGCGAGGACACCGGTCATTACGAGGTCATCAACTCGCTGCTGTCGGAAGAGGCGGTGCTCGGCTTCGAGTACGGCTACTCGCTGGCCGAGCCGAATGCGCTGGCGCTCTGGGAGGCCCAGTTCGGCGACTTCGCCAACGGTGCGCAGGTGGTGTTCGACCAGTTCATCTCCTCGGGCGAACGCAAATGGCTGCGCATGTCGGGCCTCGTCTGCCTGCTGCCGCATGGCTACGAAGGGCAGGGACCGGAGCACTCCTCCGCGCGCCTCGAGCGTTATTTGCAGATGTGCGCCGAGGACAACATGCAGGTCGTCAATCCGACCACGCCGGCAAACTACTTCCACGTGCTGCGGCGCCAGCTGCATCGCGAAATCCGCAAGCCGCTGATCCTGATGACGCCGAAGTCGCTGCTGCGTCACAAGCGTGCCGTGTCGCGGCTCGACGAGCTCGGCAAGAACGCCACCTTCCATCGCATCCTGTACGATGACGCGCAGATGCTGCCGGACGAGAAGATCAAGCTGGTGCCGGACGACAAGATCCGCCGCGTCGTGCTGTGCTCCGGCAAGGTCTACTACGACCTGTACGAGGAGCGCGAGAAGCGCGGCGTCGACGACATCTATCTGATGCGCATCGAGCAGCTGTATCCGGTGCCGCTGAAGGCGCTGGTGCAGGAGCTCGGCCGCTTCAAGGGTGCCGAGGTGGTCTGGTGCCAGGAAGAGCCCCGCAACATGGGCTCCTGGCACTTCATCGAGCCCTATCTGGAATGGGTGCTCAACCAGACCAACGCAGCCAACAAGCGTCCGCGCTATGCCGGCCGTCCGGCATCGGCGGCGACCGCCACCGGCTTGATGTCCAAACATCTGGCGCAGCTCAAGGCGCTGCTCGACGACGCACTGAACTAACGGCCTTCACTGAAGCCATGCCCCGCCTTGTGCGCAATTGCGCACTGGAGCGGGGCATCCGGTATCCCGCGTCATCCAGCCTCACCGCTGTCGTCACGGAGTACCGGGTCGTTCGCTTTGGCGGACGGTGGCTGAACCAATTTTGCGACCGCAAGGTTATCGAGGAAAAGATCATGACTGAAATTCGCGTTCCAACGCTCGGTGAATCCGTGACTGAGGCCACGATCGGCCGCTGGTTCAAGAAGGCCGGTGAGGCCGTCGCGGTGGACGAGCCGTTGGTGGAGCTGGAGACCGACAAGGTCACCATCGAGGTGCCCGCGCCGGTCGCCGGCACGCTGGGCGAGATCATCGCCAAGGATGGCGAGACCGTCGCCGTCGGCGCGCTGCTCGGCCAGATCAATGACGGCGCTGCCCCGGCCAAGTCCGCGGCTGCCGCAGCCCCCGCCAAGGCCGCTGCTGCGGCGCCTGCCGCCGCTCCCGCACCGGCCCCTGCCGCGCCCAAGGTGCCGCCGGCAGATGCGCCGCTCGCGCCTTCGGTGCGCAAGCTGTCCGCCGAAAGCGGCGTCGACGCTTCCACCGTCCCGGGCTCGGGCAAGGATGGCCGCGTGACCAAGGGCGACATGCTGGCCGCGATCGAGAAGGCCGCCTCGGCGCCGACCCCGGTCAACCAGCCGGCCGCCGCCGTGCAGGTCCGTGCGCCGTCGCCGGCGGACGATGCCGCGCGCGAGGAGCGCGTGAAGATGACCCGGCTGCGCCAGACCATCGCGCGCCGCCTCAAGGACGTGCAGAACACCGCCGCGATGCTGACGACCTTCAACGAGGTCGACATGACCGAGGTGATGAAGCTGCGGGCCCTCTACAAGGATACGTTCGAGAAGAAGCACGGCTCGAAGCTCGGCTTCATGGGCTTCTTCACCAAGGCGGTCGTGCAGGGACTGAAGGACATTCCGGCCGTCAACGCCGAGATCGACGGCTCTGACCTGATCTACAAGAACTACTACCACATCGGCGTTGCGGTCGGCACCGACCGCGGCCTGGTGGTGCCTGTGGTGCGCGACTGCGACCACAAGTCGATCGCCGAAATCGAGAAGTCGATCGCCGATTACGGCCGCCGCGCCCGCGACGGTCAGCTCAAGATCGACGAGATGCAGGGCGGCACCTTCACCATCACCAATGGCGGCATCTACGGCTCGCTGATGTCGACGCCGATCCTCAACGCGCCGCAGTCCGGCATCCTCGGCATGCACAAGATCCAGGAGCGGCCGATGGTGGTCGGCGGCAAGATCGAGGTGCGGCCGATGATGTATCTGGCGCTGTCCTACGATCACCGCGTCATCGACGGCAAGGAAGCGGTCACCTTCCTGGTTCGCGTCAAGGAGAGCCTGGAAGATCCGGCCCGCCTGGTGCTGGACCTCTAAGGTCATATCGCGCGCGGCGCCCGATCGGTTAGGGCGTCGCGATTCGTTGGGTGCTTACGTTTGGGGATCAATGTGACGGACAAGGTCGTTGTCATCACCGGCGGCAGCCGCGGCATCGGCCGCGCCACCGCCCTTGCCGCTGCCGCACGCGGCTACCGCATCGTGGTCGGGTATGCGTCCAACCAGGCTGCGGCCAACGAGGTCGTCGCCGCGATCGAGGCCAGGAATGGCAAAGCGATCGCGGTGAAGTGCGACGTCGGCAGCGAGCAGGATATCCTGGCGCTGTTCAAGGCGGCCGATGGGTTCGGCACGCTTGGCGCGCTCGTCAACAATGCCGGCATCGTCGGCAAGAGCGGTGTGCGTGTCGACGAGATGTCGGCCGAGCGCATCCAGCAGATGATGGCGGTCAACGTCACCGGCAGCATCCTGTGCGCGCGCGAGGCGGTGAAGCGCATGTCGACCAAGCACGGCGGCGAGGGCGGCGTCATCGTCAACCTCTCCTCGGTCGCGGCAAGGCTCGGCGCGCCCAACACCTATGTCGACTATGCCGCCTCCAAGGGGGCGATCGATTCCTTCACGATCGGCCTCGGCTACGAAGTCGCGGGTGAAGGCATCCGCGTCGCCGGCATCCGGCCGGGCCTGATCGACACCGACATCCACGCCGCGGGCGGCGAGCCCGATCGTGCGCATCGGCTGGCCCATATGGTGCCGATGAAGCGTGTCGGCACCGCGGACGAAATCGCCAACGCCATCGTCTGGCTGATTTCGGACGAAGCCTCCTACGTCACCAGCGCGATCCTCGACGTGTCGGGCGGTCGCTAGAACACGATCAAGCGGGAAGCGGCCTTCCGATCGGATCGCGCCCGCCCAACTGTCACAGAGTTTAGCTACAGGACCTCTATCATGGCTTCTTACGATCTCGTCGTCATCGGCACCGGGCCCGGCGGATATGTCTGCGCGATCCGCGCGGCGCAACTCGGCATGAAGGTTGCCGTCGTCGAGAAGAACGCGACGCTGGGCGGCACCTGCCTCAATGTCGGCTGTATGCCGTCGAAGGCGCTGCTGCATGCCTCCGAGATGTTCGAGGAAGCCGCGCACTCCTTCGCCAAGATGGGCGTCAGCGTCCCCACGCCGAAGCTCGATCTGCCCGCGATGATGGACTTCAAGCAGCAGGGTATCGACGGCAACGTCAAGGGCGTCGAGTTCCTGATGAAGAAGAACAAGATCGACGTCCTCAAGGGCACCGGCAAGATCCTCGGTGCCGGCAAGGTCGAGGTCTCCGGCGACGGCAAGTCCGAGATCGTCGAGACCAAGAACATCGTGATCGCCACCGGCTCCGACATCGCGCGGTTGAAGGGCATCGACATCGACGAGAAGCGCATCGTGTCGTCGACCGGCGCGCTGTCGCTGGAGAAGGTGCCGTCGAGCCTGCTGATCGTCGGCGCCGGCGTGATCGGGCTCGAGCTCGGTTCGGTCTGGCACCGTCTCGGTGCCAAGGTCACCGTGGTGGAATTCCTCGACCGCATCCTGCCCGGCATGGACGGCGAAGTGGCGAAGCAATTCCAGCGCATCCTGGAAAAGCAGGGTTTTGCCTTCAAGCTCGGCGCCAAGGTCACCGCGGTCGACACCTCGGGCAAAACGCTTCAGGTCAAGATCGAGCCGGCCGCTGGCGGCGCTGCGGAAACCATCGAAGCCGACGTCGTGCTGGTGTGCATCGGCCGCGTGCCCTACACCGAGGGCCTCGGGCTGAAGGAAGCCGGCGTTGCGCTCGACAATCGCGGCCGCGTCGAGATCGACACGCACTTCTCGACCAATGTGAAGGGCATCTACGCGATCGGCGACGTCGTGGCCGGCCCGATGCTGGCGCACAAGGCGGAAGACGAGGGCGTTGCCTGCGCGGAGATCATCGCGGGCCAGGCCGGCCATGTGAACTACGACGTCATTCCAGGCGTTGTGTATACCACGCCGGAAGTGTCGTCGGTCGGCAACACCGAGGAAGATCTCAAGCAGGCCGGCGTCGCTTATACCGTCGGCAAATTCCCGTTCACCGCGAACGGCCGCTCCAAGGTCAACCAGACCACCGACGGTTTCGTGAAGGTTCTCGCAGATGCGAAGACCGATCGGGTGCTCGGCGTGCACATTGTCGGCCGGGAAGCCGGCGAAATGATCCACGAAGCCTGCGTCCTGATGGAATTCGGCGGCTCGGCCGAGGATCTGGCGCGCACCTGCCACGCACATCCGACCCGCTCCGAGGCGATCAAGGAAGCCGCGCTTGCGGTGGGCAAGCGCGCCATCCATATGTGATCGAACATCCCGCGCGCGAGCCGGGTAGAGATCATAGTGATGTTGCGCCGCCTGCTTCAGCCGTTCTGGGTCCTGCTTGCGATCATCTTCCTGATCGAGGCGTGGCTATGGGATCACGTCGAGCCGATCGTGGCCCGGGTGGTCGCCTGGATCCCGCTGCGCGCGCTCAAGCAATGGCTTGCCGAACGGGTCGATTCGCTGTCGCCGGCGATGACGCTGATCGTCTTCGTCGTGCCGCTGATCCCGCTGTTTCCGCTCAAGCTGGTCGGACTCTGGCTCCTGGCGAACCAATACTGGTTCAGCGCGGTCTCGCTGATTCTGTTCGCCAAGATCGTCGGCGTCGGCGTCACCGCTTTCTTGTTCGACGTGACGCGATCGAAACTGCTGGAGATGCCCTGGTTCGAGGCGCTCTATAATTTCGTGATGGGGTTGCGGGCCAAGGCCACCGCGCTGGTCGAGCCGGTCAAGCGGCGCATCCTCGAGATGATCAGTGGCGACGGCGACGGCTGGACCGCGCGAACGCTGCGCCTGATCGCGCGCTTCCGCAAAAGCGTCCACCAGACCAGCAAGGTTCTCTAAGCAACCACCCATGCCCCGTCATCCTGAGGCGCGAGCGGAGCGAGCCTCGAAGGATCGACGGCCACCAGCCGGGCCGTTCATCCTTCGAGACGCGCGCAATGCGCGCTCCTCAGGATGACGGAGGGAAAGCGGAGCCTTTCAGCTCAATGCAAATGCAGCAGATGCGGCTGGAAAAGGCCGAGCAAGGTCATCACGACGCCGGCGAGCGTCACCAGGCCGGACACCCAGGCCAGCGCGGCGATGCCGGTGATGATGGTCGCTGACGCCAGCACGATAGCGATCTGGAAGGCGGCGGAGGCAAGCTCGAAGTGATGATATTTCGCGGTGGCCTCGTCGCGCTCATGCTCGGCGTGCTTGGCGCGTTCGGAGAGTTGCTCTGAACCTTCGCCGGTCTCCGGCTCCGAGCGGTAGCGTGCCGCGGTCTTCTGCCAGTCGTCGATCTGCTTTTGAAGCGCGGCCTTGGCCGCCTCGTCTGTCGTGGTCGCGAGGTTCAGCTTGCCCTGTTCGGCTGCGGTCTGCACCGCGGTGCGGCGGATGCTCTTGGCCTGGAAGAAGGCCCAGAGGTTGGAGGCTTCGACGTTCTTGCTGATCGATTCGGTCTGGGCGCCCTTGCCGAGCGTTTCCGACAGCGCCAGGCAGAGCGCGATCACGGCGATCAGGAGGGCGATCTTCTTGTTCTCGCCCGACGCATGCTCGGCATGCTCCGCCTGCTCCATACTTTCATGTGCGCTCATGATTCCCCCTCCGGATGAGACCGCGCCACGATTGCTGAATGCGGCGCACAAGGCAAGTGCCGAGCGATTTGTGGCAGCCGTATGAATATGAACGGCGCAAGATGAACGGCGCATTGATGCCGGCACCGCGCCGTATTTTGAACTCAGGTCCGGGCACTCAGCCGCGCGGGTGCGCGGAGCGATAGACTTCCAGCAGGCGCTCACTGTCGATGCCGGTATAGATCTGCGTGGTCGACAGCGATGCGTGGCCGAGCAATTCCTGGATCGCGCGCAAATCGCCGCCGCGACTGAGCAGATGGGTGGCGAAGGAGTGCCGCAACGCATGCGGCGTCGCGCTGTCGGGCAGGCCGAGCGCGCCGCGCAGCCGCTCCATGGTGAGCTGGATGATGCGCGGGCTTAAGGGTCCGCCGCGCGCACCGACGAACATCGGCCCGGTCGGGCTGAGCTGATGCGGACAGATCGCCGCATAGTCCGCGATCAATTGCAGCACGTTGTGCAGCACCGGCACCATGCGGGTCTTGTTGCCCTTGCCGGTGACGACAAGCACGTCGCCTTCGCCCGGCTTCGGCACGTCGCGGCGCTTCAGCCCCAGCGCCTCGGAGATGCGCAGACCGGAACCATAGAGCAGCGCCATCACGGCGGCGTCACGCACCAGGATCCAGGTCTCGCGGGTTTCGCCGGCGCGCTCGTCGGCATCGGCAAAGCGCTTCGCCGCTTCCATGTGGATCGGCTTCGGCAGGCTCTTCGCCACCTTGGGGGCGCGGATCGCCGAGAGCGCACCGACCTTGCCCTTGCCTTCGCGCTCCAGGAAACGTCCGAACGAGCGCAGGCCGGCCAGCGCCCGCATCAGCGATCGGCCGCCGATTTCGTCGGCGCGGCGCATCGCCATGAAGGCGCGGACATCGCTGGCCTCGAGCGCGGAAAATGCCGCAAGCGTGACGCGCGCGCCCCAGTGCTCGGCCAGGAAGGCCAGGCATTGACGCACATCGCGGGCGTAGGCCTCGAGCGTCTTCGGCGACAGCCGCCGCTCGGCGCGCAGATGCGACAGCCAGCGCGTCATCTCCTGCGTGACCGACACGTCGGCGCAGTCGAGCTCGAGCGGTTGCATGGGCTGATCGGTCCGGGCCATGTCTTGAGCGGGCATGTCCTTAAGGGCTATTGGCGCTGCTAATCTCCTGATTATATCGCACTGCCTTCGTTTACCGTTCGCTAAGACCGCGCAGCGGTGCTAGCCCGGCTCAAAGCTCTGATTCAATGGACCACACCACACGCCCCAGCCCAGCCCCCGCATCGACGACACGCGTCGTCGACGTGCTGGTGCCTGTCGCGCTGAACCAGACCTATTCCTACCGCGTGCCGCGCGGCATGGAGCTTGCGCCCGGCGACGTGATCTGCGTTCCGCTCGGGCCGCGCGAGGTCGTTGCGGTGGTGTGGGCCGAGAATGCCAAGCCGGATCCGCGGCTGCACAACCGGCTGAAGGACGTCAGCGAGAAGCTCGATGTTCCGCCGCTCAGGGCGGAGCTGCGCCAGCTCGTCGACTGGGTCTCCACTTACACTTTGTCGGCGCGCGGCATGGTGCTGCGGATGACGCTGCGGATGGGTGAGAACCTTGGCCCGGAGCGGATGCGGCTCGGGGTGCGCCTCGTCGGCGAGCCGCCACGGCGCCTGACACCGGCGCGGCGGCGGCTGATCGAGGTGCTGTCGGATGGCTTGCTGCACGGCAAGTCCGAGGCGGCGCGTGAGGCCGGCGTCAGCTCGGGCGTGGTCGACGGTCTGGTCGACGAGGGCACGCTGACGGTCGAGGCGATGCCGCCACCCGCACCGCCGCCCATTCCCGATCCCTCCTATGCGCAGCCGGATTTTTCGCGCGAGCAGCGCAGTGCGGTCGATATGATGCGGACGCTGGCGGCAAGCGGCAGCTTTCACGTCGCGCTGCTCGACGGCGTCACCGGTTCCGGGAAGACCGAGGTCTATTTCGAGGCGATCGCGGAGAATATCCGCCGCGGCAAGCAGACCCTGATCCTGATGCCGGAAATCGCGCTGACCGGCCAGTTCCTCGACCGTTTCGCGCAGCGCTTCGGCGTGCGGCCGCTGGAATGGCATTCGGAGCTCACGCCGCGCACGCGGGCGCGAAACTGGGCCGCGATTTCCGAGGGCAAGGCGCCGGTCGTGGTCGGTGCCCGCTCGGCGCTGTTCCTGCCTTACGCCGACCTCGGCCTCATCATCGTCGATGAGGAGCACGACCAGGCCTACAAGCAGGACGAGGGCGCGCATTATCACGCGCGCGACATGGCGGTGGTCCGCGCCCATATCGCCAAGATCCCGATCGTGCTGGCGTCGGCGACGCCCTCGGTCGAGAGCGAGGTCAATGCGCGCAAGGGGCGCTACCAGCGCGTGGCGCTGCCGTCGCGGTTCGGCGGCCAGCACATGCCGCATATCGAGGCGATCGACATGCGCCGCGCGCCGCCGCCGCGCGGGCGCTTCATCTCGCCGGTTCTGGCCGAGCAAATTCGCCATGCGATCGAGCGCCGCGAGCAGGCGCTGCTGTTTCTCAACCGTCGCGGCTATGCGCCGCTGACGCTGTGCCGCGCCTGCGGCCACCGCTTCGCCTGCACGATCTGCGACGCATGGCTGGTCGATCATCGGTTCCGGCAGCGGCTGGTCTGCCATCACTGCGGCTTCTCGATGCCGCGCCCGAACATCTGCCCGCATTGCGCGGCCGAGGAGTCGCTGGTCGCCGTCGGCCCCGGCGTCGAGCGCCTGCAGGAGGAGGCCGCGAGTATCTTCCCCGAGGCCCGCACCATGGTGCTGTCGAGCGATCTCATCACCTCGATCGAGACCATGCGTAGCGAGCTCAACGAGATCGCCGAGGGCCGCGTCGACATCATCATCGGTACCCAGCTGGTGGCCAAGGGACACAACTTCCCGCGGCTCAATCTGGTCGGGGTCATCGATGCCGATCTCGGCTTGAGCAACGGCGATCCGCGCGCCGCCGAGCGGACGTTCCAGTTGCTGAACCAGGTGGTCGGCCGTGCCGGCCGCGAGCAGGGCCGTGGCGTCGGCTATCTGCAGACCCATCAGCCGGAACATCCGGTCATCAAGGCTCTGATCGCGAACGACCGCGAGGCGTTCTACGCCAGCGAGATCGATATCCGCGAGCGCACCGGCTATCCGCCGTTCGGCCGGCTGGCGAGCCTGATCATCTCCGCCGGCGACCGTCCGACAGCGGAAGGCTTTGCGCGCAAGCTTGCCGCGATGGCGCCGCTCGATGAGCGGATCCAGGTGCTCGGCCCCGCCGAGGCGCCGCTTGCCGTCATCAAGGGCCGCTACCGCTTCCGCCTGCTGGTGAAGTCGCTGCGCAATGTCGACCTGTCGCAATACCTGCGCGAATGGCTGGAAGCCGGTCCGAAGACCAAGGGCAATCTGAAGCTCGAGGTGGACGTGGATCCGCAGAGTTTCTTGTAAGCAGCTTCAATCTTGACCGTCATTGCGAGGAGCGAAAGCGAAGAAGCAATCCATTTCTCCTCCTATGCGGCGAGATGGATTGCTTCGCTTCGCTCGCAATGACGCAGGTGGTTGTTGCAACTGCAAAGAAAAGCCTGCCGTCATTCGCGACGGCAGGCCCTTTTGGCGCGAGGCAGGCCTCGCGGCCGTTACGCAACGCAACGCTTACTGAAGCGCTTACGAGACGACCTCGGCGGTGACGCGGCCGACGCCGGCACCGGTCAGGCCGATGGCGCGGGCTGCGCCGGTCGAGAGGTCGAGCACGCGGCCGCGGATGAACGGGCCACGATCGTTGATGGTGACGACGACGCTGCGGCCGCCGTGGGTGACACGGAGCTTGGTGCCGAACGGCAGCGAGCGGTGGGCGGCGGTCATGGCGTTCTGGTTGAAGCGCTGGCCGGAAGCGGTGCGGCTGCCCGACTCATTGCCGTAGAACGAGGCCATCCCCGAGAACGCGTGGCCGCCGGACGGCTGGATCGATGCATTGGCGTCGCGC
Organism: Bradyrhizobium sp. USDA 4341; assembly: GCF_054063755.1. NCBI lineage: Bacteria > Pseudomonadati > Pseudomonadota > Alphaproteobacteria > Hyphomicrobiales > Nitrobacteraceae > Bradyrhizobium > Bradyrhizobium sp. USDA 4341. The sequence continues at coordinate 5,666,654 of NZ_JBSSGO010000002.1, forward strand.
CAGGACGAACCTTCGGCGCGGGCCTGGTGATGATGGTGGTGGCGATGATGGTGGTGCCTGGACTTCGCGGACGCCTCCGTCACGCTGCCCCCGACCAGGATAGTTGCGGCTACAAATGCAAGCGCCGTACGCGAGCGGGTTACATTGCCCGCCGCCTTCTTGATATTCAGCATTGATAAGACCCTCAGACAGTATTGCCACTAACGTGGCAAGTGGAACCCCCGTCCCTTCGTTGACCAAAGCCGTTTGGTTTCGCAATGAGGCACGAATTGGGCAGTAAATCCCGATTGTCTCGGGCTGAAATATCTTGTTACCGCTTTGGGGTACTCAATCGAAGTTCCGTAATCTTGGCCTTTAATGAATTTTTAACCATTAACATACTTACGAATACTGATTAATGGACCAGCGGTAAGTTTTCAGTAAGTAATCGCCAAATGAAACGGCGCCGCGTTTCGGGTTCCTTGCGCGCTCGGCCATAGGCCCATGCAAATTTCGTTGGAACAAATCCGCGGTGGCGCGAATCGGAGCCCGCGCACTGAATTTCCGCGCGCCGATTTTTCTGATTCGAGCGCCGGCTGCGGTCGCCAAAAACCGCATGCGACAAGGCGGCTCGCACGATGCCGTCATGTTGCACCTGCGCGATTGCTATGTTAGCAAAGCCGCGATTTTAACGATCCCGGCACGTCCTGTGCCGGTCGAAAATCGAAGTCCCGCTTGAATTCCAAGGGCTTGGATCGCTAGGCGCTGCTTTGGTGGCGACGGTTTTTCCCTTGCGAATTTGACAGCAAAAAAGAGCGAGCTCGTGGCTGCTGAAGATCCGTCCGTTTCGGGAGTGTCCGGTCGTTACGCAACGGCCCTGTTCGAGTTGGCGCGCGACGAGCAGTCCGTCGATCAAGTCCGGGCCGACCTCGACAAGTTCGAGGCCATGCTCAACGAGAGCGCCGATCTCAAGCGTCTCGTCCGCAGCCCGGTGTTTGCCGCCGACGCCCAGCTGAAGGCGCTGGCCGCGGTGCTCGACAAGGCCGGCATCGCCGGCACGTCGGCAAAATTCCTCAAGGTGCTCACCGCCAATCGCCGGCTGTTTGCCGTGGCCGATGTGATCCGCGCCTATCGCGCGCTGGTGGCGAAGTTCAAGGGCGAGGCGACTGCGGAAGTCACCGTCGCCGAGCAGCTCAGTGACAAGAATCTCGACGGGCTGAAGGCCGCACTGAAATCAGTGACGGGCAAGGACGTCGCGCTCAACGTGAAGGTCGATCCCTCCATTATTGGTGGCCTGGTGGTCAAGCTCGGCAGCCGCATGGTGGATAGTTCGCTTCGCACCAAACTCAATTCGATCAAGAACGCGATGAAAGAGGCAGGCTGATGGACATCCGCGCCGCAGAAATTTCTGCGATCCTCAAGGACCAGATCAAGAATTTCGGCCAGGAAGCCGAAGTCACCGAAGTTGGCCAGGTGCTGTCGGTCGGTGACGGTATCGCTCGTGTCTACGGTCTCGACAACGTCCAGGCCGGTGAAATGGTCGAGTTCGAGAACGGCACGCGCGGCATGGCGCTCAACCTCGAAACCGACAACGTCGGTATCGTGATTTTCGGCGCCGACCGCGAGATCAAGGAAGGCCAGACCGTCAAGCGCACCCGCGCGATCGTGGACGCGCCGATCGGCAAGGGCCTGCTCGGCCGCGTCGTCGACGCGCTCGGCAACCCGATCGACGGCAAGGGCCCGATCCAGGCCACCGAACGCAAGCGCGTCGACGTCAAGGCGCCCGGCATCATTCCGCGCAAGTCGGTGAACGAGCCGATGGCCACCGGCCTGAAGGCGATCGATGCGCTGATTCCGATCGGTCGCGGCCAGCGCGAGCTGATCATCGGCGACCGTCAGACCGGCAAGACCGCGATCGCGCTCGACACCATCCTGAACCAGAAGCCGCTCAACGCCCAGCCGGACGAGAACCTCAAGCTGTATTGCGTCTACGTCGCGATCGGCCAGAAGCGCTCCACCGTCGCGCAGTTCGTCAAGGTGCTCGAAGAGCAAGGCGCGCTGGAATACTCGATCATCGTCGCGGCCACCGCGTCCGATCCGGCCCCGATGCAGTACATCGCGCCGTTCACCGCCTGCACCATGGGCGAGTACTTCCGCGACAACGGGATGCACGCCGTGATCATCTATGACGATCTGTCCAAGCAGGCCGTCGCCTATCGCCAGATGTCGCTGCTGCTGCGCCGCCCGCCGGGCCGCGAAGCCTATCCGGGCGACGTGTTCTATTTGCATTCCCGCCTGCTCGAGCGCGCCGCCAAGCTCAACAAGGAGCATGGCTTGGGCTCGCTGACGGCGCTGCCGGTCATCGAAACCCAGGCCAACGACGTGTCGGCCTACATTCCGACCAACGTGATTTCGATCACCGACGGCCAGATCTTCCTGGAAACCGACCTGTTCTTCCAGGGTATCCGTCCCGCCGTGAACGTCGGTCTGTCGGTGTCGCGCGTCGGTTCGTCGGCGCAGACCAAGGCAACCAAGAAGGTCGCCGGCAAGATCAAGGGCGAGCTCGCGCAGTACCGCGAAATGGCGGCGTTCGCGCAGTTCGGCTCCGACCTCGACGCCTCGACCCAGCGCCTGCTCAATCGCGGCTCGCGCCTGACCGAACTCCTGAAGCAGCCGCAGTTCTCGCCGCTGAAGATGGAAGAGCAGGTCTGCGTGATCTGGGCCGGCACCAACGGCTACCTCGATCCGCTGCCGCTCAACAAGGTGAAGGCGTTCGAGGACGGCCTGCTCTCGCTGCTGCGCGGCAAGAACGTCGAGATCCTCGACGCGATCCGCACCAGCCGCGATCTGTCCGACGACACCGCAGCCAAGCTCAAGACGGTGGTCGAGGGCTTCGCCAAGACGTTTGCGTAACAAGACGTTTGCGTAAGAAGACCTTCGCATAAGGGCATCGCCTGGCCGTTGGCCGGGCGATAGGAACAGAGAGGCTTGCGATCTGACCGTTGCGGTCGGATTGCCGGGGTGGACGAAGAATGGCGTCACTGAAAGACATGCGGGTCCGCATCGCCTCGACCAAGGCGACGCAGAAGATCACCAAGGCCATGCAGATGGTCGCAGCCTCGAAGCTGCGCCGCGCGCAGAACGCCGCCGAGGCGGCGCGGCCCTATGCCACCAAGATGGACGCGGTGATTTCCAACATCGCCGCCGCGACCAACGGCTCACCCGGTGCGCCGGCGCTGCTCGCGGGCACCGGCAACGACCAGGTGCACCTGCTTCTGGTCTGCACCGGCGAGCGCGGCCTGTCCGGCGCTTTCAACTCCGCGATCGTGCGTCTGGCGCGCGAGCGGGCGAACGCGCTGCTCGCGCAAGGCAAGGAAGTCAAATTCTTCTGCGTCGGCCGCAAGGGCTACGAGCAGCTGCGGCGGACGTTCGAGAAGCGGATTGTCGAGCACCTCGACCTGCGTTCGGTGCGGCAGATCGGTTTCGTCAACGCCGAGGACATCGCCAACAAGGTGCTGGCGCGGTTCGAGGCCGGCGAGTTCGATGTCTGCACGCTGTTCTATTCGCGCTTCCAGTCGGTGATCGCGCAGATCCCGACCGCGCAGCAGATCATCCCGCTCGAAGTGGCTGCGCCCGCGGCCAGCGTGGCTCCCGCGACCTCGTATGAATACGAGCCGGAAGAGGACCAGATTCTCGGCAGCCTGCTGCCGCGCAACCTCGCGGTGCAGGTCTTCCGTGCGCTGCTGGAGAACAACGCCTCGTTCTATGGCGCGCAGATGAGCGCGATGGACAGCGCGACGCGCAATGCCGGCGAGATGATCCGTAAGCAAACCCTGATTTACAACCGAACCCGTCAGGCCCAGATCACGAAGGAGTTGATCGAGATCATCTCCGGCGCTGAGGCGGTCTAAGGCAGATTTTCGAAGGAGAACAGTCCATGGCTACAGCAGCCAACCAGATCGGTCGCGTTACCCAGGTCACGGGCGCCGTGGTCGACGTGCAGTTCGAAGGCCACCTTCCGGCGATTCTGAATGCGCTCGAGACCAAGAACGGCGGCAACCGCCTGGTGCTCGAAGTCGCACAGCATCTCGGTGAATCGACCGTCCGCACCATCGCGATGGATATCACCGAAGGTCTGGTGCGCGGCCAGGAAGTCACCGACACCGGCGAGCCGATCCGGGTACCGGTCGGCGAAGGTACGCTCGGCCGCATCATCAACGTCATCGGCGAGCCGATCGACGAAGCCGGTCCGATCAAGTCCGAAGGCCTGCGCGCCATCCACCAGGAAGCGCCGAGCTATACCGACCAGTCGACCGAGGCGGAAATCCTCGTCACCGGCATCAAGGTCGTCGATCTTCTCGCTCCGTACGCCAAGGGCGGCAAGATCGGCCTGTTCGGCGGCGCCGGCGTCGGCAAGACGGTGCTGATTCAGGAACTGATCAACAACGTCGCGAAGGCGCACGGTGGTTACTCCGTGTTCGCCGGCGTCGGCGAGCGGACTCGTGAAGGCAACGACCTCTATCACGAGTTCATCGAATCGAAGGTCAACGCCGATCCGCACAATCCGGATCCGAGCGTGAAGTCGAAGTGCGCGCTGGTGTTCGGCCAGATGAACGAGCCGCCGGGCGCCCGTGCCCGCGTCGGTCTGACCGGTCTGACGGTCGCCGAGCACTTCCGCGACCAGGGCCAGGACGTGCTGTTCTTCGTCGACAACATCTTCCGCTTCACCCAGGCGGGTTCGGAAGTGTCGGCGCTGCTCGGCCGTATTCCTTCGGCGGTGGGTTATCAGCCGACGCTCGCGACCGACATGGGCGCGCTGCAGGAGCGCATCACCACCACCCAGAAGGGTTCGATCACCTCGGTGCAGGCGATCTACGTGCCGGCCGACGACTTGACCGACCCGGCGCCCGCCACCTCGTTCGCGCATTTGGACGCCACCACGGTGCTGTCGCGCGCGATCTCGGAAAAAGGCATCTATCCGGCGGTGGACCCGCTCGACTCGACCTCGCGCATGCTGTCGGCGCTGGTCGTCGGTGAAGAGCACTACAACACCGCGCGTATGGTCCAGCAGATTCTGCAGCGCTACAAGTCGCTGCAGGACATCATCGCCATTCTCGGCATGGACGAACTGTCTGAAGAGGACAAGCTGACGGTCGCCCGCGCCCGCAAGGTCGAGCGCTTCCTGTCGCAGCCGTTCCACGTCGCCGAAGTCTTCACCGGCTCGCCGGGCAAGTTCGTCGACCTCGCCGACACCATCAAGGGCTTCCGCGATCTCTGCCAGGGCAAGTACGACCATCTGCCGGAAGCGGCGTTCTACATGGTCGGCACCATCGAAGAAGCCGTCGAGAAGGGCAAGAAGCTCGCCGCCGAAGCGGCCTAAGCTTTGGGATATCGTCATCGCCGGACTTGATCCGGCGATCCATCGAACGAGAAGCATTTTGACTGATGGACCCGCGGGTCGAGCCCGCGGGTGACAGCGCAAAGAACGGAAAGACCATGGCCACCTTCCACTTCGATCTCGTCTCTCCCGAAAAGCTCGCCTTCTCCGGCGAGGTCGATCAGGTTGACGTCCCCGGTGTGGAGGGTGATTTCGGTGTGCTCGCCGGCCACGCTCCGGTCGTCGCCACGGTTCGTCCGGGTATCCTGACGATTACGACCGCGGGCAAGCGCGAGAAGGTGATCGTGCTCGGCGGCCTTGCTGAGGTGTCGGACAAGGGCCTCACCGTGCTCGCCGACGTCGCCACCACGCTTGCTGATCTCGATCGCGCGAAGTTTGCCGAGACGATCAACGAAATGCAGGAGAAGCTCTCCGAGAAGGAAGGCTCCGAGCTCGACCACGAGATCGAGCGGCTCGACCACTTCAAGAGCATCCAGCACGAGCTCAACGCGACCGCTATGCACTAAGGCGCGATTGCCGACCAGCGATCGCGCCATAGTGTCGAGTGAGCCGGCTCCTTTGTGAAATCGCTCACACTCTTCCAGTCATCGTCTGCCAGGACTTGAAGCATTCAACGCTCGCCGTCCCCGGCGGGCGGTGAATGCTTGTTGCGCCCGGAAGCGTCTGCGACGGCAGGAATGCGGTTGTGGTCGGGACGCAGGGACGGCCGGGATTTGAATTGAAGGCGGAGAACGAGCAGAGCGCGGTCAACGCCGCGCTCGGTGACTGCGCCAAGCGCGACAGCGACTGCCATGTCATCGCGGTCGGTCCGCTCACGGTCGGCCCGAACTAGAGCATGATCTGGAAAAGCGCGAAGCAGCTTTCCCCCGCGACAAACGCGTAACGCATCTGTGCGGGAATCATGCGCACACCGAGAGGCGAGATCAGATTGCGGTGAATCGTCATTGCGCTTTGGAACACGATCCGGAAAATGTGAAGTAGCTTACAGCGGGGATCGTGCACCAATGACAAGCTGCGGCGCGATGACGAGTTGATGCGATTGCGTCGCGATTTTATCCCCGGAATAACGGACAAGATACTGTGCTGAATTTCTCCACCGATGCTCTCCGCCCGCAGGACCGCTTTGAGCATTGGTGCGACGTGCGCGGCAAAAACCTGTTCGGGGTCACGATCGAGCTCGAGCGCGACAGGCGGCCCGATTTCCATGGACGGTTTTCCGCGACGCCGGTCGGCGATGCCGTGCTGGCGGAAATGTCGGCGTCGTCCTACCGCGTCAGCCGGACGTCATCCGACATCGGACGTGTTCCGAGCAACAGCCTGCATCTCGGCTGGCAGGTGCGCGGCCCCGGCCACATGAATATCGGCCGCGATCGCATCCAATGGGTAGGCAACGGAGATATGGTGTTCGGCCATTCCAATCTTCCGTTTGCGTCGACGCCCGAACGGACCGACGGCTTTCGCTTCTTCAGCCTCAAGATTCCCGTCACCGACGAGCTCGTGCTCGGGGCGCGGATCGAGGGCGTGCCGCTGGTCGCGCTGGCGCGTGATGCGAGCCTGACCCGGCTTGTCGGCGCCATGTTCCGCGCCATGACGCGCGATCCGGCGCAAGCCGGGCAGTTCGCCGGCGAGGTAACGCATATGGTGCGGCTGGCGCTGCTTGCGCGTGGACGCTTGCGGCCACGCCAGGATGAGATCCGTGCCGCGCTGCATGCCGGCTACCTCCATGCCGCGCGGGAAATTCTGCTGCGCGATCTGCATCGCGCCTCGCTCACGCCGGCCGCGGTCACCACCGAGCTCGGCATTTCGCTCCGGCAATTGCATGCGCTGTTCGAGCCGACCGGTCTCTCGTTCGCGCGAACGCTGACGGCGGCGAGGTTGAAGGAGGCGAGGCGGCTTCTCTCAGCGATGCAGGAGCGCGGCATCGACGAGATCGCGTTCTCATGCGGCTTCGACAGCATCGCGACCTTCTATCGCGTGTTCCGCGCGACCTACGGCATGACGCCGGGTGATGCGCGGCGCCTTCCGCCGCAGGATCAGCCGGTGAATTCCGCGAACCGGATCGCGACCGCGCGATAGACCTCGCGGCGGAACGGCACCACCAGATCGGCGACGCGATCGAGACGCTCCCAGCGCCATTGATCGAACTCGGCGGGCTGGCCGTTGCGCGGCGTCAATGGATCGATCTCCTCGTCGCGCCCGGTGAAGCGCAGCGCAAACCATTTCTGCCGCTGGCCGCGGAATTTGGCCAGCCGATGCGATGCCGGCCCGTCATAGGCCGGGAATTCGTAGGTCATCCAGTCGGTCTCACCGAGATAGTCGGCGTTGACCGCCCCGGTCTCTTCCCACAATTCGCGCATCACGGCCTGGCGCGGGTCCTCGCCGGCGTCGATGCCGCCTTGTGGCATCTGCCATTCGAGGCCGGGCAGCACGATCTCCGGACCGTCGTCCTTGATCCGGTGGCCGATCAACACGCGTCCGTCGCCGTTGAACAGCGCGATGCCCACATTGGGGCGATAGGGCTTATCTGATGACATCTCGACCGGTGCGCCGCGCGTTTGTCTGGCCGATCATATGGCCGTCTATTTGGCCGCCAGACCGGCGAATTCCTTCACGACGCGCTCATAGACCGGACGCTTGAACGGCACAATCAGCTCCGGCAGATTCTTCATCGGCTCCCAGCGCCAGGTGATGAACTCGGCCTTGTGGCCGCCGCCGGGGTAGGCGACGTTGATCTCGTTCTCGTCGCCGGTGAAGCGCAATGCGAACCACTTTTGCCGCTGGCCGCGGTAGCGACCCTTCCAGGCGCGGCCTGCGACCGTGCGCGGGATATCGTAGATCAGCCAGTCCGAGACCTCGCCGAGCTTCTCCACCGACTTGACGCTGGTCTCTTCATAGAGCTCGCGCCGTGCGGCCTGAAACGTATCCTCGCCGGGATCGACGCCGCCTTGCGGCATCTGCCAGACATGCGCGTCGTCGACATGCTCGATGCCGCCGGCGCGGCGTCCGATGAAGACCAGTCCCGCGGTATTCAGCAGCATGATGCCGACGCAGGTTCGATAGGGCAGGTCTTCATAACGTGCCATGCCGCCGCTACCTCGCACAGTTCCTGGCGCCGCCCGACCCGGCCCCCCGGCAAGGTCTTAGGTTGCACCAACAGATTGATCTCTAGCCCGATTTTGATTTCAGCATCGCCGTTGTCAATGGCACAAGCATGATGCCCTTGGAGTCCAGTGTCTTGAGCCAGGCGCCGAGCCGCTCGATCGAGACCGGCAGCGCCGAGGCGACGCCCACGGCCGTGCCGCGTTCCTTGGCGATCGTTTCCAGCTTGACCAGCGCGCGGTCGATTTCCGCCGATGTCGGCACCACGTCGATGGCGAAATCGGCCTTGGCGAACGGCAACGATTGGCCGGCCGAGAGGCTCTGCGCGACGCTGCGCGGGGTGGAACCGTCGTCGAAAAAGCTCAGGCCGCGCTTGGCCGCCTCGCGCACGATGGGCTGCATCACGGGATCGGTCGCGACGAACCGGGCTCCCATGAAATTGGCGATCCCGGCATATCCCTGCAGGCGGCTGAGGTGCCAATAGAGACGGTCGAGATTCTGCTCGCTGCTCAATGTGGTCAGCAGGGTCTGCGGGCCCGGATCGTTGTCGGGATAGTCGAACGGCTCCATCGGGATCTGCAGCAGGATCTCGTGGCGCTGCGTTCGGGCGCGTTCCGCGAGCTTGCCGGGGTCGGCGCCGTAGGGCGTGAAGGCCAGCGTCACGGCCGGCGGCAGCTTCATGATGGCGTCAGTGGTCTTGGCGGCGCCGACGCCGAGGCCGGCGACCACGATGGCGACCACGGGCATCCGGGCTGCCTTGGCGCGGTCGGCTTCGGCCGCATAGACCGTGAACGGCTTCAGGCCGTCGGCAACCACCGGGATCATGCCGTAGCGCGATTTTTCCAGCAGGCGCGGGTCGATCCCGGTCATCGCGAGCGGCGGCGCGTCGCCATCCGTCGTCTTTTCGGCCGGATCGCCGGCGCCGATCACCACGTCCTGGCGCTTGCCGCTGGAGCCGTCGATGATGGTGACGGTCTTGGCGTCGTTCTTGGCATCGCCGGCTGCGGCCGGCGCCTTGGCGGCGGATTTGACCACCGGTTCGGCCGGGGCGTGCTTATCGTCGGCGGCTGCGGGCGGGGGATTGCGGAGCGTGATGCGGGCAATCGGTTCGCCGCCGAGCGGATTGTCGTTGAACAGCGCGACGCCGGCGAAGCCGACCAGCACGAGGCCCAGCAGCACGGCGAGCATCTGCATCGCCGTGAATGGCAAGCGGACACGGCGCGTCTTGCCCACGGTGTTCTGCCCAAGCGGCGTGCTCAGTTCGTCGGCCGCTTCTGCCATGACCCTCCCCGAATCAACAGCGCGAACGATAGCACGATGCGGTGCATTCCCGCGCGCCGGCCTCCCCGTCAAAGCACGGCTGGAGGTGGGCGGCGAAAGCAGAAAGGGCGGCCCGAGGGCCGCCCTGTTCGCCTAAACCATTGGATGGGATCAGTTCGCGGCCTTGTTGCCGGGCTTGTCGACCGCGGCCTTGTCGCCGGGCGCTGCCGGTGCCGGCGTCGCGCTCGAGGTCGACTTGATGCCGTGCAGCAGGTCATCGGCCATCTTCAGGGCCTTGTCGTCCTTGGCGTCCGGCGGGACGTAGGACTGCGAGCCGGTCTTCTCGTCGCCGTCGTTCTTCAGATGGCCGCGCAGCGAGGCCTCGCCCTTGGTGTCGGTGCGCGCCTTCAGCTCTTCCGGCACGTCCTGCAGCACCTCGATGTCGGGCACGATGCCCTTGGCCTGGATCGACTTGCCCGACGGCGTGTAATAGCGCGCGGTGGTCAGGCGCAGCGCGCCGTTGCCCGAGCCGAGCGGGATGATGGTCTGCACCGAACCCTTGCCGAACGAGCGGGTGCCGACCAGCGTCGCACGCTTGTGGTCCTGCAGCGCGCCGGCGACGATTTCGGAGGCCGATGCCGAGCCGCCGTTGATCAGCACGATGACCGGCTTGCCCTTGGTCAGGTCGCCCGGGTGCGCGGCGCGGCGCTGGGTTTCCTCGGCATTGCGTCCGCGGGTCGAGACGATCTCGCCGCGCTCCAGGAAGGAGTCGGACACGGTGACGGCTTCTTCGAGCAGGCCGCCGGGGTTGTTTCTGAGATCGATGATGTAGCCCTTCAGCTTGTCGCCGATCTGGCTCTGCAGGTTGGAGACTTCCTTCTTCAGGCCTTCGGTGGTCTGCTCGTTGAAGGTGGTGATGCGGATATAGGCGATGTCGTCGGCCTCGACGCGCGCACGTACCGAGCGGACGCGGATGTTGTCGCGCACCAGCGTGACGTCGATCGGATTGTCCTGGCCCTTGCGGATGATCTTGAGCTTGATCTTGGTGTTGACCGGACCGCGCATCTTCTCGACGGCCTGGTTCAGCGTCAGGCCCTGCACGGCTTCGTCGTCGAGATTGGTGATGATGTCGTTGGCCATGATGCCGGCCTTCGAGGCCGGGGTGTCGTCGATCGGCGAGACGACCTTGATCAGGCCGTCTTCCATCGTGACCTCGATGCCGAGGCCGCCGAACTCGCCGCGGGTCTGCACCTGCATGTCGCGGAAGCTCTTGGCGTCCATGTAGCTCGAGTGCGGGTCGAGGCCGGACAGCATGCCCGAGATCGCGGACTCGACGAGCTTGCTGTCATCCGGCTTCTCGACATAGTCGCTGCGCACCCGTTCGAACACGTCGCCGAACAGATTGAGCTGGCGGTAGGTGTCCGACGTCGCGGCGCGCGCGCTCGATCCCATCAGCACAGCGCGGGGCTGCGTGACGAAAAGCGTCAGGGCCGCGCCGGTGGCGGCGCTAAGGAGAATTACCGAAGTCTTGCGCATCATCCGCGAACCTTTTCGCCTTCATTTGCGGCCCACCATGGACCTGGATCGATTGGAGTGCCGTCTTTCCGGAACTCGACATAGAGCACTGGCTGGCTCGCATTGGTCGCGAGAATGGATGCAACCTGGGACGTCGACCCCATGGTCGCAACCGGCTCCCCCGTTAGCACAAACTGGCCGATGTTTACCGAAATACGCTCCATCCCGGCGATCAGGACATGATACCCCGCCCCCGGCATTGAGGATCAAGAGTTGTCCGTAGCTGCGGAAAGGACCAGCGTAAACAACCCAGCCGTCACACGGGGTTGTGACCTGAGCGCCCGGTTTGGCGGCCAAAGAAATGCCCTTTTGTACGCCCCCTGCGCCGTCGGAACCGCCAAATTCGCGAATCTTGGTGCCATTCACGGGATAGGAGAACAGGCCTTTGGCCGAGGCGAACGCGACCGCCGGGCTCATGCGGGCGGGGTCCTTGAGCGCCCCCAGATTGGGCTTGCCGTTAACGGTCGCCGGGGCCCCCTGGAGGCTGGCCGTGGCGGCGGCCTTGGCCGCGCTCTTGAGATCCTGCTCCATCTTGGCGATCAGGCTCTGCAGATCGGCGGCCTGCTTCGACAGCGCGATGGCGCGGGCGCCTTCGGCTTCCATGTCCTTTTCGGCTGCGCTTTGCTGGCGCTGCCGTTCGTCGACCAGCGCCGCGAGGCGGGTCTGGTCTTCCCTCAGTTTGTCGCGGTCGGTCGCCAGCGCATCGCGCTCGGTCGAGATGGTCTTGCGCAGCGCCACCAGCTCGCCGAGATCGGACGCAAGCTTTTCGGCGCGGACGCGCAATTCCGGCACCACCGCGCCGAGCAGCATCGCAGTGCGCAGCGATTGCAGCGCGTCCTCGGGCCGCACCAGCAGCGCCGGCGGCGTGCGCCGTCCGGCGCGCTGCAACGCGGCCAGCACCTCGATCACTTCGGAGCGGCGTGAATCGAGCGAGCCGCGGATTTCGCGCTCGCGGCCGTCGAGCGGCTGCAAGCGTGCCTCGGCGTCGGCGATCCGCGTCTCGACGCCGCGCACCTGGCCGGCAATGTCGATCAGCTGCTGATTGAGCTTGCTGCGATCCTGGCCGATCGCGGCGATGTCGGCCTTCAGCTTCTCCTGCAACTCGGTCGCCTTGCGCTGCTGTTCGCGCGCGGCCTCGAGCTCCTGCTCGCGCTGCTTGATGGCGTCGGGCGATGTCTCTGCCGTCGCGGCCTGCTGTGCCGGCGGGGCGGACTGTTGCGCGGGTGGTGTCGCCTGCGCATGCGCCGCGGTCAGCGGATACGCGGCGAGCATAGCGATCGACAGAGGCAGGGATGCCGGCAACCAGCGGCGGCGCGCGGTGCCGAGATGCGAATCCGAAGCTGTGTCCCGCTTGTGCTGCATTCGCGTGCGTTCAGCGCTTTCGACTGTCCGTCACCGCGCCTCAGGCGCGATGGTAGGGGTGGCCGGCCAAAATGGTCGCGGCCCGATAAATCTGTTCCAGAAGCATGACGCGGACCATTTGGTGCGGCCAGGTCGCGGAGCCGAATGCAATACGCAACGAAGCCTTGCGCTGCAATTCAGGCGAAAGTCCGTCCGCGCCGCCGATCACGAAGACAGTATGCGCTGCCCCCTCGTCGCGCCAGCGGCCGAGCTGCTGCGCAAAGCTCGCGCTGTCGATGCTCTTGCCGCGTTCGTCGAGCGCGACCAGCATGTGCTTTTCCGGCAGCAGCGCCGCGATCGCCGCGGCCTCCTCAGCGATGCGCGCGGCCGTGTCGCGCGCGCGGCTCTCTGCAATCTCATGGATCTCAAGGCCGCGAAAGCCGAGCTTGCGGCCGATATCTTCGAAGCGCTCGCGGTAGCGCTCGGCGAGCTCCCGTTCAGGGCCCTGTTTCAGGCGGCCGATGCAGATCACGACAAGACGCATCAACGCAGACTAGCTGCGCTGCAGCCGATTCGCATCGGCTTCGATACGCCTTAGACCGCCGCGACCGCCGGGTTCTGAGTCCACAACCGCTCGAGGTTGTAGAACTCGCGCACCTCAGGCCTGAACACGTGCACGATCACCTCGCCGGAATCGATCAGCACCCAGTCGCAATTGGGCAAGCCCTCGACATGGATGTTCTTGACCCCGTTTTCCTTGAGGCTCTTCGTCACATTTTCCGCGATCGCGCCAACGTGCCGGTTAACCCGGCCGGTGGTGACGATCATGTAGTCGGAATATGCGGATTTGCCGCGAAGGTCGATGGTGACCGTCTCTTCCGCTTTCATATCGTCGAGGCGGGAGAGGATCAGGCTCAGCGTCTTGTTGGCATCCGGTTTGTCGGCATCCGGTTGCGCCTGCAAGGCCGCGGTTTTCGTCGATGTTTTACGCGCAGTCTTGGGAACCTTGGGTAAAACAGACTTGGACAATACAGATGTGGCCAGGGACCATTCCTTTCACTGTATCGCGGGTGCCGAATCCGGCCCCACGCACCATATTACGCATGTGGGGTTAATGGTTTCAATATTCCAGTTACCCTTTTGCGCCTCACGCCGTTCTCCAGCTCCCGTCCGGGTTCCGCAGTCCGGTCGAAGACAGATTGGATTTCATTCCTGTCAGGAACACCCATGCCGGCGCCTGTTGGTCGGCCAGCCGTGTCGCCTGATTTTCGGGCAAGCGATAGCGCATGAGCGCCTGCGCCGCCGGTGCGGCAAGGGCGCGGAAACTCTGGGGCGGACGGTCGATCACGGCAATCGGCACATCGGACGCGATGCGCCGCCAATCTTTCCAGCGATGAAATTGCGCGAGATTGTCAGCGCCCATGATCCAGACGAAGTGCACGCCGGAGACACGGCGGCGCAAGTGGATGATCGTGTCGACAGTGTAGCGGACACCGATGACAGCTTCGAGACAGCTGATGTCGATGCGCGGATCGTCGGCAACGCGACGCGCGGCCGCGGCACGCTCGTTGAGCGCATGCAGGCCATCATGGTTCTTCAGCGGATTGCCCGGCGTCAGCAACCACCACACGCGGTCGAGCTGCAAACGCTTGAGCGCGAACTGGCTGATGGCGCGATGCGCGGCGTGCGGCGGATTGAACGAGCCGCCGAGCAGCCCGATGCGCATGCCGTTGGTATAGAACGGAAGCGCCTGGGCCGGGGATAACGGCACGGTGGAAGCTTGTTGCAATGGTCTACCGTGCGCGTGCGACAATGATCACGGCCGTGTCTGCCCGGTGCCGTGGACGCGGTACTTGAAGCTCGTCAGCTGCTCGGCGCCGACCGGCCCGCGGGCGTGGAATTTGCCGGTGGCAATTCCGATCTCGGCGCCGAAGCCGAACTCGCCGCCGTCGGCGAACTGGGTCGAGGCATTATGCAGCACGATCGCCGAATCGACCTCGTTGAGAAATCTCTGCGCGGCAGCGGCATCCTCCGTCACGATCGCATCGGTGTGATGCGAGCCGTGATCTTGAATATGCGCAATCGCTTCATCGAGACTGCCGACGATCTTCGCCGAGATGATCGCATCCTCATATTCGGTGTTCCAGTCCTCGTCGGACGCGGGCTTCACCCTGGCATCGGCGCCTTGCACGATGTCGTCGCCGCGCACCTCGCAACCGGCATCGATCAACAACTCGACCAGCGGTTTCAGCTTCGTCGCGGCAGCGTTGCGATCGATCAGCAGGGTCTCGACGGCGCCGCAGACACCGGGACGGCGCATCTTGGCGTTCAGCACGACCTCCTTGGCCATATCGAGTCTGGCACTGGCATCGACATAGATGTGGTTGACGCCCTCCAGATGCGCGAACACCGGAACGCGTGCCTCCGCCTCGACGCGTGCGACCAGGCTCTTGCCGCCGCGCGGCACGATCACGTCGATGCCGCCGTTCAATCCCGTCAGCATCAGGCCGACGGCCGTGCGGTCACGGGTCGGCACCAAGGTGATCGCGGCCTCAGGCAGACCGGCTTCACGCAGGCCCTGCACCAGGCAATCATGGATCGCGCGGCAGGATCGGAAGCTGTCGGAGCCACCGCGCAGGATCACGGCGTTGCCGGACTTCAGGCACAGCACGCCGGCGTCGGCGGCGACGTTGGGGCGGCTCTCGAAGATCACGCCGATCACGCCGAGCGGCACGCGGACGCGCTCGATGGTCATGCCGTTCGGACGCTGCCAGCTTTCGGTGACGGCGCCAACCGGATCGATAATCTCGCGCACGGTGGCCACGCCATCGGCCATGCCGGCGACACGGGCCTGCGTCAGTGTCAGGCGGTCGACGAAGGCAGAGGTCATGCCACCAGCCCGCGCCTCGGCGACATCCTCGGCGTTGGCGGCGAGGATGGCCGGCGCGTTGGCGCGGATCGCGCGCTCGATCGCGGCGAGCGCTCGGTTCTTCTGCTCCGGCGGCGCCAGCGCCAGCACGCGCGCAGCGGCGCGCGCCTTGGCGGCGAGGTCGGTCATCAGGGCGGCGAGATCGGCGTTGCCGTCGATCGCCTTCAAGGGGGCGCTCATGGAAGTCCCAGCTTGGGATTAAGGCCATGTTCTAGCATGGCAATTGAGGGGTGGCGAGGCGCGGAACCGGCATGGCAGGTGGGCGGCAGGCCGCTCCCGTCGGCCGGGTCGGCTATCTGGGCCTATTTGGCCGGGATCGCCCCGGCCGGGCCGATCACGAGGTCGTCGCGGTGGATCATCTCGGAGCGGCCGCTGATGCCCAGAATGGCCATCACGTCGGGCGAGGAGCGGCCCTTGATCTTCTCGGCATTCTCGGCGTCGTAGGCGACCAGGCCGCGGCCGATCTCATGGGTGTCCGGCCCGCGCACCACCACGGCGTCGCCGCGGGCGAACTGGCCGTCGACCCGGATCACGCCCGCCGGCAGCAGGCTCTTGCCGGCGCGCAGCGCCGCCACTGCGCCGGCATCGATGGTCAGCGTGCCCTTCGGCTCGAGCGAGCCCGCGATCCAGCGCTTTCGCGCGGTGACGGGATTGGCCGGGGTCAGGAACCAGGTGCAGCGGCCGCCGTCGGCGATCGCCTGCAAGGGATGCTCGATCTTGCCGGAGGCGATCAGCATGTGGGTGCCGGCGGTGGTCGCGATCTTCGCGGCCTCGATCTTGGTGGTCATGCCGCCGCGCGACAGTTCGGAGCCGGCCGAGCCGGCCATCCCCTCGATCTCCGAGGTGATGCTTTCGACCACCGGGATCAGCTTCGCATCGGGATCGATCGCGGGCGGCGCGGTGTAGAGGCCGTCGATATCGGACAACAGGATCAACAGATCCGCGCTCGCCATGGTGGCGACGCGGGCGGCGAGGCGATCATTGTCGCCGTAGCGGATCTCGGTGGTGGCGACCGTGTCGTTCTCGTTGATGACAGGCACCGCGCCCCATTCCAGCAGCTTGGCGATGGTCGAGCGCGCGTTGAGATAGCGGCGGCGCTCCTCGGTATCCTGCAACGTCACGAGGATCTGCCCGGCGCCGATGCCGTGATGGCCGAGCACCTCCGACCAGATTCGCGCCAGCGCGATCTGGCCGACCGCTGCGGCAGCCTGGCTCTCCTCGAGCTTTAGCGGACCGCGCGGCAGCTTCAGGCGGCTGCGGCCGAGCGCGATCGAGCCCGACGACACCACCATGACCTCGCAGCCTCGCTTGTGGAGTTTTGCGATGTCGTCGACCAGCGCGGCGAGCCAGGACGCGCGCACCTCGCCGGCCTGCGAGTCGACCAATAGCGACGAGCCGACCTTGACGACGATGCGGCGAAAGTTCTTGAGCGCGGGGCGTTTCATGGGTTTGGTCTGGCAGGAAGGTGGAAGCAAGAGGCGCCACGATGTGGCTTAAGAAGTCCAAGTGTTGCTCGGCTTGTGCCGTTCAACCCTGCGGCAGCGGCGTCGCCCACGGTTCCGACTGAGCCTTGGCCTTGTTCGACACCGGCGCCTCGCCGATCACCTCGACCAGCGCGCGCAACGCATCCTGCACGCCTTCGCCGGTCGCGCCTGAGAGCAACAGCGGCGTCTTCTTCGCCGCCCGCTTGAGGCGATCCTTCTGCTTCTTCAACTCGTCTGGTGTGACCGCGTCGATCTTGTTCAACCCGACGATCTCGATCTTGTCGGCGAGCTGGCCCTCATAGGCCTCGAGCTCGGTGCGCACCGTCTTGTAGGCCTTGCCGGCATGCTCGCAGGTCGCATCGACCAGATGCAGCAGCACGCGGCAGCGCTCGACATGGCCGAGGAAGCGGTCGCCGAGACCTGCACCCTCATGGGCGCCTTCGATCAGGCCGGGAATGTCGGCGAGCACGAATTCGCGGCCGCCGTAATTCACGACGCCGAGCTGCGGATGCAAGGTGGTGAAGGGATAGTCGGCGATCTTCGGTCGCGCCGCGCTGACCACGGACAGAAAGGTCGATTTGCCGGCGTTGGGCAGGCCGACCAGGCCGGCATCGGCGATCAGCTTCAGCCGCAGCCAGATCCAGCGCTCCTCGCCCGGCGCGCCGGGATTGGCGTTGCGCGGCGTGCGGTTGGTGGAAGACTTGAAATGCGCATTGCCGAAGCCGCCATTGCCGCCTTCGGCCAGCACGAATTTCTCGCCGAGCTCGGTGAAATCGTGCAGCAGCGTCTCGCGGTCCTCGTCGAACACCTGGGTGCCGACGGGCACTTTCAGCACGATCGACTTGCCGTTGGCGCCATGGCGATCCTTGCCCATGCCGTTGGTGCCTTTTGGCGCCTTGAAGTGCTGCTGGTAGCGGTAGTCGATCAGCGTGTTCAGCCCGTCGACGGCCTCGATGATCACGTCGCCGCCGCGGCCGCCATTGCCGCCGGAGGGGCCGCCGAACTCGATGAACTTCTCGCGCCGGAACGCAACGCAGCCGTTGCCGCCGTCGCCGGAGCGAATATAGACCTTTGCTTCATCGAGGAATTTCATGATCCGTACTAGTTAGGGCAGGGGGGCCGCGGCGGCAACCCGGAAAGGCCCTGACTTCGGCGAAAAGCCTTAATTTTCGGGCCTTTTTACGACCCTCCCGCTAGCTGGGCCGGCGCCGCACCAGAAATTTCTGCATCCCCTCCAGCACCAGCTCGCGGCGCTGGTTGTGCACGGTCGAGCGCAGCGTCACGACGCCCGTGGTCCGGCCCGGCGCGAGCTCGATCACCTCCAGCGCGGGGTAGATGGTATCGCCGGCATAGACCGGTTTCAGGAACTTGCTCGATTGTTCCAGGAAGCCGACCAGCGACTCCTCCACGACATAGGGAAACAGCCCGGCGCCGGGCGCGGTGTGCACCAGGGTCTGGAAGCCGTGCGCGAGCAGGTCCGGCATGCCCCGCGTGCGGCAATATTCGACGTCGTAATGGATCGGATGGGTGTCGCCGCTAGCGGTCTGGAACGCCGCGAACACGGCCGAGGTCTGGGTCCGGCTCGGAATCACGAAGCGCTCGCCGAGCACGAAATCCTCGAACCACCGCTGCGCGGGGACCATGCGATGCTGGGTGGGGTCGAATTCGCTCATGCGGCGTTTCCTGCTCTGCTTCTTGAATGGCTGCCCTACCGGTAGCGCAGGCGCCGCACTGCGACAATTGGTTCGATCTGCAGGTGCCGGGGTTGTCCTGCGCAACGACGTCGGTAAAACCGGCGACAGGACCGGCCCGACTCAGAGGCGGCGACAACAAGAGAACAATGAGCCTGTTCGCAAAACTGTCCTCCTACGACGATCGATCGGCGCGGCTCGCCGGCATCGGGTTGATGCTGCTGTCGATCTTCATGTTCTCGTTCGGCGATGCGATGGGCAAATTCATCGTCGCCACCTATTCGGTCGGGCAATTGTTGTGGCTGCGCGCCTGCGCGGCGCTGCTGGTCCTGCTGCCGATCGTGTGGAAGCGGCGCGCGGATTTCCTGCATCTGGAGCGCCCGTGGCTGCAATTGCTGCGCGTCACGCTGTCGACGCTGGAGGTCGCGGCGTTCTTCCTGGCGACCGTCTATCTGCCGCTCGCCGACGTCATCACCTACTATTTGGCCGGACCGATCTTCGTCACCGCGATGTCGGGCCTGGTGCTCGGCGAGCATATCGGCTGGCGGCGCTGGACCGCGATCCTGATCGGCTTTTGCGGGGTGCTGATTGCGCTGCGGCCATCGGCGCAGACCATCAGCTGGCCGGCGATGATCGCGCTCGGCGGCAGCCTGTCGTTTGCGGTGTTGATGCTGATCACGCGCTCGCTCCGCGCGACGCCCGATATCGTGCTGGCGACGTCGCAATTCGGCGGCACCTTCATCCTGGGCCTCGTGCTCTCGCCGATCGGCTGGGTGACGCCGACCCCCGGCAGCCTGGTGCTGTTCTTCACCGCCGGCATCATCTCGGTCGCGGCGCTGCTGTGCGTGAACCGGTCGCTGAAACTCGCGCCGGCGAGCGTGGTGGTGCCGTACCAGTATTCGATGATCGTCTGGGCGGTGATCTTCGGCTTCGTGGTGTTCGGCGACGTGCCGTCCTGGGCCACGATCATCGGCGCCGCGATCATCATCGCGGCCGGCCTCTACATCTTCGTGCGCGAGCAGCAGCTTGGACGCACGGATTCCGCGATCAATCCGCCGGCGTGACTGTGCAGGGTGGGCAAAGACGCACCCGCATAACAGCTGTCGTCCCTGCGAACGCAGGGACCCATAACCACCGTTGCTTGTCGTCACCTACGCTGGAGCCACAGCTCGGCCGAACAATGACCATTTGTGGTTATGGGTCCCCGCGTTCGCGGGGACGACGACCGTTGTTGTGGATCGAGCCTTAGCTCTCCCGCCGGGTCGAGTTGTTCCAGCTCTTCAGCGAAGCCCAGACGCCGCGCGACAGCCGGAAGGCATCCACCGGGCTCGATGAGCCCAGCGCCTCGAACCGGTGCAGCTCGACGCCGCTCCACTGGAAGCCGCACTTCTCGAGGATGTTGCGCGACAACGGGTTGACGACGCGGGCGCCGGCGATCAGCTGGTCGAGATCGAATTCCTCGAAGAAGTAGTCGATCACCGCGCGCGCGGCCTCGGTGCCAAAACCCTGGCCCCAATGGTCGACGCCGAGCCAGTAGCCGAGTTCGGCCGCGGTCTCCTCGCGCCAGTCGATGCCGACCATGCCGATCGGCGTGTGATTGTTCTCGATCAGGAAGACGGTTTCGCGTCCGCCGGCGCCGAGCGCGCGCACGAAGTCGATGGCGTCGTCCTGGGTATAGGGATGCGGCAGGCGGCGGGTGTTCTCCGCGATGCGGCGGTCATTGGCGAGGCGTGCAATGGCTTTTACGTCCGCGAGCGTCGGCTTGCGCAATGTCAGCCGTTCGGTCTCGAGGACGCAAGCTCTTGCTTCGCGCAAGGTCGGCGTCGGGATGTCCTGCAACATGTCGAGCTCCTGTGATGCGACAATCGGTACGCAACGCTTGGAACGTTGCGCGCGGTCGAAGTCGAACGCGCGCAACAAAAAGGGGAGGCCGGTCATCCCGCCTCCCCTTGGAGCCCTTTGCGACTCCGCCGGTTCAACAGGACCCGGCGGACTCATGTGTGTCCACCGTCTACTCGGCCGCCTCTGCCATCGGAATAACCGATATGAATGTGCGGCCATTGGCTTTGGCACGGAACTCGACATGACCCTCGACCTTGGCGAAGAGAGTATGATCGGTGCCCATGCCGACATTAAGGCCAGGATGCCAGGTGGTGCCGCGCTGACGCGCGATGATGTTTCCGGGGATCACGCGCTCGCCACCGAACGCCTTGATGCCAAGGCGCTTGCCCTTGGAATCACGTCCGTTGCGCGATGAACCGCCTGCTTTTTTATGAGCCATAGCTCGTCTCCGACTTCGCTTTGATCTCTAGATCAATTCCTTGACGGAATCATTTCACGTTTTGTCACGCTTCAAATCTGAATGCGCGACGATCACTTCTTCTTAGCTCTTGGCCGCGGCCTTCTTGGCCGGAGCCTTTTTCGCGGCCGGCGCCTTTGCGGGCGCCTTCTTCTTGGCCGCCTTCGGTGCTGCGTCCTCGCCATCATCGGCGGGCGCTGCGACCTTTTCCTTCTTCGGCCGCGGGCCGACAGTCGGCTTGGCGTTATCGGCGAGGATCTCGGTGATGCGAAGCACCGTGAGCTCGTCGCGATAGCCGCGCTTGCGGCGTGAATTCTTGCGGCGACGCTTCTTGAACGCGATCACCTTGGCGCCGCGCTTGTGCTGCAGCACTTCGGCCGCAACGGTGGCGCCTGCCACGGTGGGCGTTCCCAGCACCGGCGTGTCACCGCCGAGCACCAGAACTTCGCCTAGCTGCACGATCGTGCCGACATCGCCGGCGATCTTGCCAATCTCGAGTACATCATTCGGAACGACACGGTACTGCCGGCCGCCGGTTTTGATGACTGCGAACATCGTTTGATTCCTTCGTGTTCGGTTCCGGCCTCGGACGAATCGCCCGGGTCGGCTTTTTGTTCAGTCGCTATGGGTTATGTGTTTCGCGCGAAGGGAATGAATTCCCAAACTGGATCGCACAAAAACAATCGGCGCGAGAAAACTCCGCGCCGGATGGGCGGACTTATAGCTGCTGACGACGCGGAGTCAAGGTAAAGCAGGGCAAAAACCGGCCAAAAATGAAGGGTTTGGCGTGATTTTGGCCTGGATTGACCCTCAGGCTGCGGTCTTTGCCGCGGCCCGCGCGTGCCGGCGGATGGTCTGGGGCGGCTGGCCCAGCACCCGCAAGAACGCCCGCCGCATCCGTTCCCGATCGGCAAAGCCGGTCTCTACAGCAATTTCGTCCATCGAATGGCGGCCGTCGCCGATCAATTCGCGCGCAGCCTCGACCCGGAGCTGCTCGATCGCCTTGGCCGGCGACTGGCCGGTCTCGGCGCGGAAGGCGCGGCTGAACTGCCGCGGGCTGAGCCGTGCCACCTCAGCCAATTCCTCGACCGAGAGCTCGTTGCGCAGATGCGCCTTGGCGTAGTGGAGAGCGTTCTGGACGCGGTCGGATTTCGGGTCGAGCTCGAGCAGCGCCGAGAACTGCGATTGTCCGCCAGTGCGGCGGTGATAGACGACGAGCTTGCGGGCCACCGAACGGGCGACCTCGACGCCCAAATCATGCTCGATCATCGCCAGCGCCAGATCGATCGTCGCGGTCATGCCGGCCGAGGTCCAGATCGGCCCGTCGACGATGTAGATGCGGTCCTGCTCGACCTTGAGCCCTGGAAATCGTGCCTGCAATTCCGGGGCGAATTGCCAGTGCGTGGAGACGCGCCGGCCGTCGAGCAGGCCGGCTTCAGCCAGTGAAAAGGCACCGATACAGGGCGCAGCGATGCGCTGTGACGTCGTCATGGCGCGTCGCATATAGTCGATCAATTTTGGGGATGCCGGATGAAGCTCGTGGCCGGCGCCGATGAACAGCGTGTCGAAGCTGCGCTCGCCAAAGGCTTCGGTCTCGACATTGAAGCCGGCGGAGGATCGCACCGGGCCTCCGTTCTCCGACAGCAGCGTGACCTCATAGAAGGGCGCGCCTGCGATCAGGTTGGCGACCTCGAAGGCGGTGATGGCGGTGAAGCCCATCACCTGGAAATCCCTGAAGATGACGAAGCCGATCTCCTGCATGGAACCCTCCGACCGAGTCTATGTCCTAAAAAGGTGTATATATGACATTTGAGACATGCAAGGGGGGCCTGTAAAACCTGAGCAGCGGCCAAAACCGGCCGTTCGGGTCAAACAGGAGACCAACATGACCAAGTCAGCCAAAGGAACGGCGCTCGTTACCGGTGCGTCGTCCGGAATCGGTGCCATCTACGCGGACCGGCTCGCACGGCGTGGCTACGATCTGATCCTCGTTGCACGTAACCGCGAGCGCCTTAATGGGCTTGCCACGCGTCTTTCGCAGGAGACAGGCCGATCGATCGAGATCGTTGCCGCCGACCTCGCCAAGCGCGGCGATGTCGCACGGATCGAATCCATTCTGCGCAGCAACGAAGGCATCAGCGTGCTGGTGAACAACGCCGGCGTCGGCGCCACCGCACCGCTGCTCGCATCCGATGTCGACAAGATGAGCGATTTGATCGCGCTCAATGTCGACGCGTTGATGCGCCTGACCTATGCGGCGGTGCCGGGATTCGTCGCGCGCGGCGGCGGCACCATCATCAATATCGCCTCGGTCGTCGGCGTCCAGCCGGAACTGCTCAACGGCGTGTACGGAGGCAGCAAGGCCTTCGTGTTGGCGCTTACCCACTCGCTGCAGCACGAGCTGAAGGACAAGAACATTCGCGTCCAGGCCGTGCTGCCGGGTGCCACGGCCACCGAGTTCTGGGACATCGCCGGCACGCCGGTCGAGCATCTGCCCGGCGAGATCGTGATGAAGGCCGAAGACATGGTGAACGCTGCGCTGGCCGGCTTCGACCAGGGCGAGGTCTTCACCGTGCCGTCGCTGCCGGATGCTGCCGATTGGCAGGCCTATGAGTCAGCGCGCCAGAAGCTGATGCCGAACCTGTCGCGCAGCACCCCTGCGGCGCGCTACGGGGTGAAGGCCGTCTGACGCCCCTGCGAAAATTGCGTCCCGCGCAGGCCGAGCGCCAGAGCGCGGGACGCAACCATTTGAGTTCCCCGTCGTTAGTGCAGGGAATCTCGAGCGGGCAGGGCGAATGGCCGAAGACACTGGACTGACCACAGGAATCGCGCACCACGGTGCCGCGCGGCTGCCATCCGTCGACATCGACAGCTTCAACATCGAGCTGAAGGACGACGAGGGTTTTCTCGGCGATCGCGCCTCCAAGGGCGCCTTCCGCAAGATCCTCGACCGCTGGCGCAAGCCGCTGCGCAAATCCGATGAGGATCCGTTCGGCGAGGAGCCGTCGGACCAGATCAGCAAGAAGAAATTGGATGAGTTGCTGGTCGGCGAGGACACCGAGGCCTCCGCGGTCGTGCACAGCGCGATCGAGGAGTTTGCGCAGGAGCTCGCCTATGTGACGCGGCGCTTCCTCGGCACCAAGGCCTGGGCCAAGACCGAGCGCATCGTGGTCGGCGGCGGCTTTCGCGACTCCAGGCTCGGCGAGCTCGCCATCGCGCGGACCGACATCATCCTGAAGTCGGAGGATTTCAAGGTCGATCTGGTGCCGATCCGCTTTCATCCCGATGATGCCGGGCTGATCGGCACGCTGCATCTGGCGCCGTCGTGGATTTTCGAGGCTCATGACGGCGTGCTCGCCGTCGATATCGGCGGCACCAATATCCGCTGCGGCGTCGTCGAGACGCGCTGGAAGAAGGCGCCCGATCTTTCCAAGGCGGCAGTCTGGAAATCGGAGCTGTGGCGCCACGCCGATGACGAGCCGACGCGTGAAGGCGCGGTGAAGCGGCTGGTGAAGATGCTGAAGGATCTGATTGCCGCCGCCGGGAAGGAGAACCTCAGGCTCGCGCCATTCATCGGCATCGCCTGTCCCGGCGTCATCAATGAGGACGGCTCGATCGAGAAGGGCGCACAGAATCTGCCGGGCAATTGGGAGAGCAGCAAATTCAACCTGCCGGCTAGCCTGGTCGAGGCGATCCCGCAGATCGGCGATCATGACACCGCGATCGTGATGCACAATGACGGCGTGGCGCAGGGACTGGCCGAGGTGCCGTTCATGCAGGATGTCGCGCGCTGGGGCGTGCTGACGATCGGAACCGGGCTCGGCAATGCCCGCTACACCAATCGCAAGAAAGACAACGGCAAGGACGACAAGAAGGCCGAGAAAAAGGACAAGAACGACGAGGACGAAAAGGGCGAGAAAAAGGCCAAGAAAGCCAGGAAGGCCGATGCCTGAGCGGCTCTTGGGCTGGCCGATCGCCCGGTAAGGTTGATCGGTTAGGTTAAGATCGGGTTCGCGTTGCCGTTTGGGCGCCGGCCGCTACCGTGGAAGCGTCGCTCCCGCCGACCGGCGAAGCCGCACTTCCCGGCCAGCAATATAGAGAAGCGGCACGGGACCGCCAGTTTTTGTCGCGTCCTGGCGGTCCCACCACTTTCTACTTCCAATTGATCCGCGCGAAGAAGCCGGCGATCTCGGCGGCTGAGCGATCGGGGTCCTCGCGATGCGGGAAGTGCCCGACATCGGGAAACATCTTCAGGTCCAGATTCGAGAAGGTCTCGCCCAGCCGGTCGGTCCAGGCATAGGGAAACAGCGGGTCGTGCTCGGCCCAGCGGATGCAGGTCGGCACGGCGATCGGCGGCAGCGCGGGCGCTTCGCCCTGCATCATCTTCACGCGCCCTGCATGTGACGCGCGATAATGCGCGAAGCCGCCGGCGAGGTTGCCGGGCTTGTAGAAGTTGTCGGCGAAGTCCTCGATCACGTCGTCGAACGCGGCCTTGCGATGCGTCCAGTCGTGCAGGAAATGGCCGATGTAAGTGCGGCAGGTCTCGCGGCTGGCGCCGACCAGCGCGGGCGCCATCTCCATCTGGTGGAACGACTGGTACCAGATGTGGTTGAGCCGGTCCGGCGCGGCCATCCGCGCCCCGATGCCGGGATAGACGAAATCGAAGAAAAACAGCCCTGCGATACGCTCGGGCGCCTTGCGGGCGAGCGGCTGCATCACCGCGCCGCCGACGTCGTGGCCGACCACGCCGGCCTTTTCGATGCCGAGCGCGTCCAGCAGCGCCAGCATGTCGTCGGTATGCTGATCGGGGCCAAACGAGCCTTGCGGCTTGTCGCTGTCGCCGAAGCCGCGCAGGTCGGGCGCGATCAGGGTGTAGCGGTCGGCGAGGCGCGCCATCACCGGCTTCCAGGTCAGCCAGAATTCCGGCCAGCCGTGCAACAGCAGCAGCGGCCTGCCGCTCCCGGTCCGCGCGACGTGGAATGCCGCGCCATTGGCTCGAATCGTCACATGCTCCATGGGCCGCTCCTGCTGCTTTTGCTTCGCCCACGCGCCGATCGAACCCGACCGGTCCCGCTAGCGCTTTGTTTCCGCGCACTTTCTTGCGTCATCCCGGTGCTTCGATGGCGCGAGGCGCTGGTGACGGAAATATTATTGCAGCGCCTTGTCTGGCCCGCCATCCTCGCCTAGAACACGCCCCGACCGCGGGTGGCGCAAATCACCCGGGCCATCGGAGAGGTGGCAGAGTGGTTGAATGCACCGCACTCGAAATGCGGCATAGGTGCAAGCCTATCGGGGGTTCGAATCCCTCCCTCTCCGCCACCCTTTCAACTAGGGCGAAGGGTGTCTCCCGAAGGTCCGCGAACGACATTGCGGGGGCCCTTATTTGCTTGTGAGCAGATGAGTTCGCCGATCGACCGTGCTTTTCACCGGAATGCGCGCGCGATGGACAGACGCGGTCACGCCTGCCGGCGGCGGGCCGGGCGCACGCCGGCAAGGCTAATCCCGCAATTTTTGAGGTCAAGTATGGACAGTACTTGCGGTCGAAGCGACTGATCGCACTGCTACGTCCGTCCGGGGGCGCTGACTCAACCCGAGAAAACCGCTACCCGGCCTCTGGACAGTGATGCAACCTGCCGTTCGCGGCCGTCCATCGAGAGGGCGCCCTCGATGCCGAACGTTGTGGCAAGTCCTCTAACACCAGCAGGCGTCACGACGAGCGCGCGGCTATCCCGGACATGCTCAACCCAATCGTGCTCGAGAGCGTGGTGAAGGATGGCAGCGCCGAGCGACCCGGCCAGATGCGGCCGGCGCTCGCTCCAGTCGAGACAGGGGCGACAGAACAATCGGCGCTTGGAGGCAAGGCGAAGATCAACGCCGAACTCATCGAAGAATGACCGACCGGCATCGGTCAGTTGTCCGCCATCCTCGTCGAGCAGAATAAACGACTGCTGGACAAGCCGGTCGGCGATCGCGACGGCAATGCGGCCGGCCATGTGGTCATAGCACGTGCGCGCGTGTCGGAGCGTTTCTCCGCCGCGCCAGAGATCGCGCCGGGCGGGCCCTTCCTGGGCCACGACCATGAGACCTTCCAGCACGCGCGCGACGTGCGGAGAGGCCAAGCGAAAATATCGTCGTCTGCCCCGCTTTGCGAGCGCAAGCAATCCAGCGTCGCTGAGTTTCGCAAGATGGCCACTCGCAGTCTGCGGCGCCACGCCAGACACATAGGCGAGCTCCGAGGCGGTCAACGTTCGACCATCCATCAGCGCACTGAGCATGTTGGCGCGCGCCGGATCGCCGATGAGTGCAGCGACTTGGGCGATCTTGGGTCCCGTATCCATGTCTTTCTCCTACGCCGATGAGGACGCAGTGCCAAGCACGAATACTTCGGCCAAGACCGTAGTGTTTCTGCAAGACCGATTCGATCGCGGGACATAGGTTGTCTGGACACCACTAAGCCCAAGCGAAAGGCATCGCCGCGACGGGACGAAAGATCGTCTCGCGGCTCCAAGTATTCGATTGGCATCGAATGACAATCGAAAAACGAGCTGGTCTGAGCCATCAAAATCTCACAGACAACCGAGTGTGATCAATGCAAACAACTTCGCTCAACACAAGGCAGCCGGAACAAGCCGGCTCTGACAGCGCGTCATCCCGTTCGCCTCTCGCCGCGGCGCTGGCGCTTGCCGCCACGAGCCTCGGCCTCGGCGTTGTGCAGCTGGATATCACCATCGTTAATACCGCGCTGAGCAGCATCAGCACCTCGCTCGGCGGCAGCGTGGCCGAGCTGCAATGGGTGGTGACCTCCTATACCATCGTATTCGCTGCCTTCATTTTGACCGCTGGTGCGCTCGGTGATCGCGTTGGCGCCAAGCGGATATTCATGGGGGGCTTTGCAATCTTCACGTTGGCTTCGCTCGCCTGCGCATTGGCTCCGTCGGCGATGTTCCTGATCGTTGCTCGCTCCGTGCAGGGCCTGGCGGCGGCAATCCTGGTGCCGAACTCGCTGACGCTACTCAATCACGCCTATACCGATCCGAAGGCGCGCGGCCGCGCGGTCGGCTTCTGGGCCGCAGGTGCGAGCGTCGCACTGACTGCGGGGCCGCTAGTTGGCGGCGCGCTGATCGCGCTGGTCGGCTGGCGCGCGATCTTTCTTGTCAACTTGCCGATTGGCGCCGCCGGCCTCTGGCTCGCCTGGCGTTACGCCGAGGAGACGCCGCGGCTCGCGCAGCGCGAGATTGATCTGCCGGGCCAGATCGCGGCGATCACGGCGCTCGGCGCGCTGGCCGGCGCCCTGATCGAGGGCGGCGCGCTCGGCTGGAGCCATCCGCTCGTCATCACGGGCTTCGCGGCGGCGGCCGTAATCGGACTCCTGTTCGTATGGCGCGAGGCGCGCGCGCTGCAACCAATGCTGCCGCTGTCGCTGTTCCGCCATCGCATGTTCGCGCTGACCGCTCTGGTCGGGCTTCTCTTCAACATCGCCTTCTACGGCCTGATCTTCATGCTCAGTCTCTACTTCCAGAACGTCAATGGCTGGTCGCCGTTCGCAACGGGCCTCGCCTTCGTACCCATGATGGCCATGGTGCTCCCCGCCAACCTGATCGCCGCGTCGGTCAGCGAGCGCCTTGGCGCGCCGCAAGCCATCGCGCTGGCTTGTATGATCGCCGCCGCGGGCTGCGTTGCGCTGCTGCCTATGACCTCAGGCACCAGCTACTGGGCGATCGGCGCTCAGCTCATCATCCTCGGCGGCGGGCTCGGCCTGCTCGTGCCGTCTTTGACTTCGACGCTGCTCGGCAGTGTCGAGAAATCGCGATCCGGCATCGCCGCGGGTGTACTGAACGCGACGCGGCAGACCGGCAGCGTGGTTGGCGTTGCCCTGTTCGGTTCGCTGGTCGGAGGGAACAACGCGTTCATGGCAGGCGCGCATGCCTCGCTCATGATATCGGCCGCTGTGTTGCTCGCAGGTGCGGTCGCGATCGTGCAGGGCCGGGCAAAGTAGGGGCGATGAAAGGAGGCAGGTCGAGCTTATGTGGTACTCCCGGGAGGCCGCAGACCAGGGCGTCGATGACAAATCATCATGGTTGGGTCTTGTTAAGCAAGTCAGCGGCACCCTGCACACCTGGCGCGACCGGGTTCGGCGGCGCCGCGAATTGGCGCAATGGACCGATCGCGACTTGCATGATGTCGGGCTTTCCTGGAGCGACATCGCTCTGGAAGTCACCAAACCCTTCTGGCGGGCTTGATATGAGTACGCACCCTAGTAGCTCGGACCGTGGGTTTCCGATCGTCGGGACGAAAAGGAGCTCGGCTGGCTGCTCCATGACGAGCAGGAAGGACACGGCTACGCCACCGAAGCCGCACTCGGATTGCGCGACTGGGCCTTCGCGACGCTGAAGCTTCCCTCGCTGGTCAGCTACATGGCGCCCGACAATGCGATGTCCGCCGCGGTGGCGAAGCGATTGGGCGGCGAGCTCGATCCGTCAGCGCCGAGAGACGACCCGCACGATCTCGTCTACCGCTATCGGGCGCGCTGAGCGGAGACGGATGACGCATCATCAATTCCGCCAGCCCGTCACATCAGGCACGTTGTGTAGCTTGTCGGGATTGCGGGTCACATAGATTGCAACGACCCGCTCATTGTCGACATGCAAGGCCGTCGTTTGAACAATCCCGTTCTCGATCGTGATGAAGCCCGGCAATCCGTTGATGATGGCATAGCGGATCAACCGCGAGGGATGCAGGGCGAACAGGCGGGCGAGCCCCGCGAAACGCTCCATCGCAGCATCACACCCGACCAGAGGCTCTGTCGGTGCCGGGACCCGGCCGCCGCCATCCGCATAGACCACGACATCCTCGGCGAGCATGGCGCGCAACGCGGCAAGGTCGCCTGTCCGCGTTGCCGTGAAGAAGGCATTCGCGAGCCGCAGGCCTTCTTCATTCCCGACGACGAATCGCGGCTTGGCATCGTGGATATGCGCGCGGGCGCGGCTGGCAAGCTTGCGGCAGGTCGCAGCCTCACGTCCGATCGTCTCGGATACGGCATCGAACCCCAATCCGAACACGTCATGCAGCAGAAAAGCCGCCCGCTCCAAGGGCGACAGGCGTTCCAGCGCGATCATCAACGGCAGGGTCAGATCGTCGGCCGCTTCCTCGTCTTCGGGGTCGAAGAAGGGCTCGGGGAGCCATGGTCCGACATAGGCCACCCGCCGGCGCCGCGCAGATTTCAATTCGTTGAGGGATAAGCGCGTGACGATGGTGTGCAGGAGGGCTTTGGGATCGCGCACCTGATCGCGATCGGCCGCGAGCCAGCGCAGCCAGGCGTCGTGCACGACATCCTCCGCGTCGGCGACCGAGCCTAGCATCCGATACGCCAGCCGGATCAGGCGCGGCCGCAGATCGGCGAAGATGTCGGCCGCCGATGCTTCGGCTGCATCCTTCATGACATCGCCCGAACGGTCGCTGAGGCCGCGTCGCGGCCGCGTGCAAACTGAAGTGCTGCCTTCGCCACGCGCTGTCCCAGGTGACGGGCGGTTGCGAGATCGGATGCAGGCGGCGCGGTATCCGCGCCCTCGTCGGTGTTCGACTGCGCGCCGGCTCCCAGCCAGAACCCCAGCCTGTTCGGATCGGATTCGGATCCCGACGCGGAGTTGTTTCCCGGCGGCAGGTCAAGATTCACCCAGTGCATCCCATGCTGGGCGGCGAACAATGCAAGCTGGATCAATGTGGAGAGCTTGTCGCCGGCGTGGGCCCCCGAATTGGTGAAGCCGGCCGCGAGCTTGTCCTTCCAGCGATAGCCTTTGGACATCACTGCACTTGAAGTCGATTCCTGAAAGGCTTTGAAGGCCGCGGAGGCGGCGCCCATATAGGTGGGCGTGCCGAAGATCAAGGCTTCCGCACTCATCAGTCTGTCCCAGTTCTGTTCCACGCTTTCGACAGGCACCAGAAGGGCCTCCGCGCCATCGACATCCCCAACGCCGGACCTGACGGCCTCCGCCTGACGCCGGGTGTGGCCGTAGGCGCTATGATAGACGATCGCGATCAGGATGCGATCGCCTCCGGTTCCGATATGATGCATGGTGTCCTCTGCTGCTGCCATTGCAGAAGCTAAGACAAGGCAGCGCGTCGAAACGTGACATGCCCCCCGAACCTTGGTCCGGAGGATGTTGCTCCAATTGACCGCCACCCAGGCTGGAGCGGTGGCTGCGGGCTGCTTTGCATGGGGTTGTTTTCGATATTTTGCTGGGAGCCGCGGCCGCCGGGGGGCGATCGAACCTTGCCGGCGCGCCGGTAACCTTAATTTTCCGTTTCGATTGTCGATAAAGTTTTATCGATTATCCTGCTGACACTTGAGCGGCGTGACGAACCGCACGACGAGGGGCAACAGCCGAGTGGCTTGACGACCTCTCTGGAATCGAAGGGTGGGCAGAGCGCAATGCCAGCCACCTTTCGGGCTGTCCGGCTGCGGCCGGCGGGGCAAATCAATTCTGAAGTGCATTTGATTGCCAGGTTGCGGTGCATGTCGCGCCGCATGATGCTTCTCAATTGGGATTTCCAAGATGACGTTCGCGCATTTCTTGATCGCGGCCGGTGGCGGCTTTTTGCTGCTGGCAGGCTTCGTCGCATTTGCCCTTTGGAGAAACGCACTCCATTCGACGGCGCGGATTTAGCAACCGGCGAGATTCAGCTCCGACGGCCTCGCTCGTGGGGACGAGCGAAGCTGGCGGAATGGCCGCACCGCCGCGCGGCCTGACAGCCGAGCACCGCGCCTACAACCTGCCCCAAGGCGACGCGTGCTCGGCTGTTCAATTCCTGACCAACCTTCGTCGTTCGAAACATTGATCGTGATGGCAATTCCTCCAAATCTCCGCATCATCTTCACGAAGCGAGATCCAACCTGCGGGTGATTGCGATCGCCTCGAGGAAGGTCTCATCGTGGCTCACAACCAGCAGCGCGCCGTCATAGGCGCGCAGTCCGGCCTCGACCGCTTCCATCGATTCGATGTCGAGGTGATTGGTCGGCTCATCAAGGATCAGGAGCGGCGGCGGGCTCACGCCGCCGAGAACGCAGGCCAGGCCGGCACGAAGCAACTGGCCGCCGCTCAGGCTCGCGACGATTTGCAGGGCGGCATCGGCGCGAAACATGAAGCGCGCCAGCGCGGCGCGACAGGCGTTCTCGCTGGCATCCCGATTGATGCGCCGGAAATTATCCAGGATCGAGACCGAGGCATCGAGCAGGCTCACCGCCTGATCGAACATCGCAAAGCGGGTCATCACCTCGACGGTGCCGCGCGCCGCGGTCAGATCGCCGCTGACGAGCTTGAGCAGCGTCGTCTTGCCGGCGCCGTTGGGGCCCGTGATCGCGACGCGCTCCGGTCCTGACATGGAGAAGGTGAGATCGCGCAGGATCGGCGCGTCCGCGGTGTAGCCGGCATCGGCGGCATCGATCCGCAGCACCATCCTGCCCGCCGGCAGCTGCGTCGACGGCAGCTGCACGGAGAACGGTTGCAGCACCTCGATGCGCTGGCGCGCCGCAGTGGCCAATTCAAGCGCTTGCGTCCGCCGCCGCTCGGCAAGGCGGGCGTTCTCGCCGCCGGTGTCCTCGCTGCGATCCTTGCGCAGCCCGGCGGCGATGCGCGGCAGATCGCCCTTGGCGCGCTTCCTCGCACCGGCGCCATCCTTGCGGGCTTGCCGTTCGGATGTTTCCCTTGCCTTGCGGTCGATCTCGGCGACGCGCTTCTCGGCATCGGCCAGATCGTGTCGTGCTGCCGACAGATCGATGGCCTTGCGCGCACGGTACTGGCTCCAATTGCCGCCATAGCGTCGGGCTTCCAGCGAGGTCAGCTCGACGATCGCATCCATGGTCTCGAGCAGCTCGCGGTCATGGCTGACGATGATGGCGCCATGCCGCCAGTCCGCGAGCAGGTCGATCACCGCCTGGCGTCCCGCGCGGTCGAGATTGTTGGTGGGTTCATCCAGCAGCAGAAAGTCCGGTTGCGCGAAGGTCAGTGCGGCGAGGCGCGCCCTGGTGGCTTGTCCGCCGGACAGCGTCGCCAGCGGGGCGTCCAGCACATCGCTCAGTCCGACACGCGCCAGTGCCGATGCGATGCGGGTGTCGAGCGTCCAGTCGATATCCGCAAGCTCTTCAGTGCTCGCAAGGCCCTGTTCGGCCCGGCGCAATGCAGCCAGCGCACCGCGCGCACCGAACAGGTCGACGACGCATTCGTCCGGCTGCACCTGAACCGCCTGATGCAGCATCCCCACGCGTCCCTGAACAGCGACCGTGCCGGATTGCGGCGCGTGCGCGCCTGCGATCAGGCCGAGCAGGGTCGTCTTCCCGACGCCGTTGCGGCCGACAAGGCCGGTCCGTTCGGGTCCGAAGTTCAGATCGATATTGGAAAGGAGAACCCGGCCGTCAGGCGCGGACAGGGTCAGATGGGAGAGCGTGATCGATGCAGGCATGGCAATGGATATCCCGGTGGGCAAGGCTGATGGGCGTTGCGGTCCGGATGAAATCCATGGCTGTCGGCAATCCTCTCGAATTGATGAAGTAAGATTATCTAATCGCGTATTGGGCCGGGATCAAGGCGCGACGCGAACCGTCACGCCGCTTCGGCGAAGGTCCAGCGGTCGGGGTCAGGCGTGTGGCCGATCAAGGCGAGACCATAGGCGATCGATTCGAACTGGTCCGCTGAGGTCAGCCGCGCTTCGCCGAAGCGCTCGGCAAACAGGCGCTGCACCGCCGGCACGAACGAGGTGCCACCGGTCAGGAACACCTTCTCCACGTCGCGCGCGGTGATGCCCGACTTCGCCAGTGCTTCGTCGACAGTTGCGCCGAGCCGCTCGATGTCGTCGGCGATCCAGGATTCAAAATCGTCGCGCGTCACGGTCGCGCCGATATCGATGCCTTGCCGGGCAAAGCGGAACTCGACGCGGTCGCGGCTCGACAGCGCGACCTTGGTGTCGGATACGGCGCGGTACAGCGCGAAGCCGAGATCGTGGTCGACGATCGTGATGAAATCGTGCAGCGGCGCCGGATCGATCGCGGTGCGCGCGAGCTGCTGCAACTCGCGCAAATCGCCATTGCCTCGCATCATCGCGAGCTGATGCCAGCGCGCGAGGCTCGAATAATAGTGATTGGGGATCGGCAGCACCTTGTCGAACGAGCGGTAGTTGGTGCCCTTGCCGAGCCGCGGCGAGACGATGTGGTCGACGATGCGGTAGTCGAAGGTGTCGCCGGCGATGCCGATGCCGGCATGTCCCAGCGGCTCGGCGCGCAGCACGCCGCCCTTGCGCGAGAAGCGCATGACGGAGAAGTCGCTGGTGCCGCCGCCGAAATCGGCGACCAGCACGGTCGCATCGTGATCGAGGCTGCGCGCAAAGGAGAACGCCGCGCCGACCGGCTCGTAGACATAGCGCGCGTGGCCGGCGCCGAGCCGCTCGAACGCGGCCCGGTAACGCTGCATGGCGAGCTCGTCATTGGGATTGCCGCCGGCAAACTTCACCGGGCGGCCGACCATGATGGTCGGTGCGCCCAAGTCGAAGCCTTCGCCGGCATGGCGCGTCAGCGTGCGCAGGAACGCCGCGAGCAAATCCTCGAACTTGTAGCGCTGCCGGAAGATCTGGGTGGTGTTGAACGCCGAGCTTGCCGCAAAGGTCTTGAACGACTGGATGAAGCGATGGATCGTGCGTCCCTCAAGGAACTGCTCGATCGCCCACGGGCCGCCCTCGGCGCGCGGATGCAGGCCGGCGCCCGGCCGGTCCTCCCAGAAGCACAGCGCGGAGACATAGACGCTATGCGTGCGGCCGCCATGGTCGAAGCGGATCGCCTCGACACGGCCGTCGGCATCGGACAGCGCGACGACGGTGTTGCTGGTGCCAAAATCGACGCCAATCGAGACGGCGGGCGGGGCGCTCGTCATGTCATGCTCGGATTGTCTGTGAAAGGGGGCGGACCTTTAGCGGCTTTGGCCGGATTTGCCAACCCTTCCGGACGCCGCAAAGTTCACGATGAAGTTAGGTTGAGCCGGTGCGGCAGCAGACTCGCTTCACCTCCCCCGCAAGCGGGAGAGGGAGGACACCTCGTTCGTGGCTGGATCGCGTTGCGCTCGGGTGTCAGAAGTTCGCGACCGTCTTCAGACCGAACACCAATGCGTTTGCGTTCGTGCTGGTCCCGCCGGGGTCGATCACGTACTGGATGTTCGGTCGCACCTGCAGGCCGGCGAGGGGCCGGTACGAGTAGTAGAGTTCCATGACGTATTCGTTGCCCTGGACGGCGACCGGGCCGAGGCCGGCCAGATTTTGCAGCTCTTCCGACCAGGCGATGCGGCCGTTGACATGGGTGGTGCCGACCGCAAATCCGATATCGTCCTCGGGCCGCCACTGGAAGGGTCCGGTATAGGTCAGGCCGCCTGCGATTTGATAATCGGTGGTGGCTGTGCGGCGGTCGGCCATGGTCGCATTGAAGAACAGGCTGAGCATGCCCGCGGAGCTCGCTTGCGATGGCCGGATCACCTGCTGAACGAAGCTGACATAGGCGCCGTAACGTCCGCGGCTCTGCAACAGTGGTTGCCCGCTGAGGACGGCCGGGTTGCCGTTGACGTCGGTGACCACATCGGGGGCGGTCGAGGTGTCGTACCAGCCGCCGAACTTGTAACTGCCCTGCAGATTGCCGAACTTCGGCAGCCAGGCGAGCTCGGCCGGGATGAGCAGGCCGGTGGATCCCGAATAGAACACCGGGAGCGCCGACTGCGAGACCTTCAGGTAATTGGGATTGGCGTCATAGACGCCGAACTGAAAATAGCCGAAGCCCGGCAGATTGAACTTCAGCCTCGTTGCCCATTGGCTGACCGGCCAATTGTAGATGTAGTTGCCGACGAGGTTGCCGGGCTGCGCGCCGCAGAAGGTCAGGTTCTGGAAGTCGCACGCGAACGATGCGAAGTCCTCACCAAAGGTGATGCGTCCGATCTTCCAGTCGACGAGACCGTCGATGAATTTCTGGTCGTACCAGAATTGCGTAAGCCGGAGCGTCTGGCCGCGTCCGAACAGCTCCTGCACCTGCTGTAGCGTGCCGAGGTGCGCGTCGTCGCTCAGATTGCTGCCGTTGCGGTCGGTCCACGTGACCTGGATCGTGCCGCCGGGCACGACACCGAGCTTTGCAAGATCGAACGTGGTACCGAAGGTCCATTGATCGGTGTAGGCGACCTGCTGCCGCTGGCCGCCCGTTGCATTGCCGGCAAGCTCGCTGGTGTAGCCGAACTGAAAATCGATGCCGGCATTCAACAGCCGGGTTCGCGCGCCGTCCCAATCGCCGAGCAGCCAGGGAATCGGTGCCGGCACCGGATTGGGCGCTGCGCCTTGAGCCGTCAGGTCGGCGGCATGTGCGACCTCGCCACCCGCACAGACCGACATCGCCGCGAGAGCCAGCCAGAGACAGAACGCCGTCGGATGCTGTGTTCGGTCGCCGGACGCAAGCATGACGACGCTCCCGGGTTCAATCCTTCAACGCGTAGGCGATGACATAGTCACCGCGCTTGGTGCCGAACGAGCCGTGGCCGCCGGCCGCGGTGACGACGTACTGCTTGCCGCCGGCCTCGTAGCTCATCGGCGTCGATTGCGCGCCGGCGGGCAGGCGATCTTCCCAGAGCACCTTGCCGTCGCGCACGTCATAGGCACGGATCGTGTACTCATAGGTGCCGGTGTAGAACGCGACGCCGCCGGCGGTGGTGATCGGCCCGCCGAGCATTGGCACGCCCATCTTGAACGGAAGCGGCAGCGGCGTGGTGTCCCTGATCGTGCCGTTCGGATGCTGCCAGACGATCTTCATCGTCCTGAGATCGATGGCGGCCATCGAGCCCCATGGCGGCCGGTAGCACGGCACGGAGAGCGGCGAGAGGAAGCTCGAGATATCCACCCCGAACGGCGTGCCGTACATCGGCTGCGTCCCGACCTCGCTGCCGACCGGCTTCTCGGCGGTCGGCGCCGGAGGATTTTGCGGGCCGCGCGGAATCAGCCTTGAGGCGAACGGCAGCGACATCGGATTGGCGATGGCGATCTGCCGCACAGGATCGACCGCGATGCCGCCCCATTCGAACATGCCGAGATTGCCCGGGAAGACCAGCGTGCCCTGCAACGACGGCGGCGTGAACGTGCCCTCGTAGCGCAAGCGGTGGAACATGATCCGGCACAGCAGCTGGTCGAAGATCGTGCCGCCCCACATGTCGGCGCCGGTCAGCTTTGCTTGCGGCCGGAATGTCAGTTCGGAAAACGGCTGGGTTGGTGCGGAGCGGTCGCCGGGCGCGGGGCCCTGCGGCACCGGACGTTCCGGCGCCGGCACGATCAATTCGCCGGTCCTGCGGTCGAGCACGAAGATGTTGCCCACCTTGGTCGGCTGGATGATCGCGGGAACGACGCCCTTGGCCGTCGTCACATCGACGAGGCTCGGTTGCGAGGGAACGTCCATGTCCCAGAGATCGTGATGCACGGTCTGGTACGACCAGACGCGCTTGCCGGTGTCGACGTCCAGCGCGACGATGGAGCTCGAATAGCGTTCGACCAGCGCATCGCGATTGCCGCCCCAGATGTCGGGTCCGTTGTTGCCGGTCGGAATGTAGACGAGATTCAATTTCGGATCGAACGAGGCCGTGATCCAGGAATTCGGTGAGCCGTTGGTGTAATGACGCGTCGGCGACGGCAGCGCGTTCTCGTCGGCAGCGGCGGAGTCCCAGGCCCAGACCAGCTTGCCGGTGTAGACATCGAAGCCGCGGATCACGCCCGACGGCACTTCGACGGCGTAATTGTCGATCACCGCAGCGGCAACGACCAGGATCCTGTCGCTGACGACCGGCGGTGAGGTCGGCTCGAAGAACCCGGCGGTCTTGATCCCCATCCCTTGCTGCAGGTCAAGGATGCCGTGATCGGCAAAGCCATCGCAGAGCTTGCCGCTGTCGGCATCGAGCGCGATCATGCGGCCGTCGTTGACCGGCAGGAAGATCCGGCGCGGGCATTCGGCCGGCGCCGGACTGCCGCTGCTGTCGACGGCGCCAGCCGCGGTTTCGTGATAGGAGACCCCGCGGCAGGTCATGTGCTGGAACGTCTTGTTGTGCACAAGCTTGGGATCGTATCGCCAGCGCTCGGTGCCGGTCCTGGCGTCGAGTGCGAACAGCACCTGGTGCTGCGAACAGAGATAGAGCGTGTCGCGCACCTTGATCGGGGTGACCTCGAAGGTGGTCTCGCCGGAATCCTCCGGCGTCGGCACGTCGCCGGTGCGGAAGGTCCAGGCGACCTTGAGCTTGCCGACATTGTCGGGCGTGATCTGCTTCAGCGGCGAATAGCGCTGTCCGAATTGCGTGCGTCCATAGGCGCGCCAATCACCGTCCGGTTGCGGGTCGGCCTCGCTTTGCTGCACGGCCGGACCGGCCTCGGCAATCGTGCCATTGATGTCGTGATAGCTCGACAGCAGCCCGGCCACGAGGACCGCCGCAGCCGCCACGACGCCGACCCAGAGTGGCGCGGTCGCACGCCTGTAGGACACCGGCTCGTTTCGGACTAGCCCGCGAACGATCACCGGGGTCAGCAGCCAGAGCGCCATCGGGAAGATGATGTCGCCGCGCGCCGCAAGCGGCCACCAGTCGAATTTCACCTCATAGACGGCCCACGCCAGCGTGCCGACCAGCACGATCGCAAACAGCCAAAGTGCCGAACGGTGCTGCGCCAGCAAGAGCGCAGCCGTGGCGAGAATGCCGACGCCGATGACAATGTAGGAGATGGATCCACCCAGCGCGGCGAGCCAGATGCCGCCGCCCGCGAGGACCAAGCCGATCAAGGCGTAGACGATACCCGTGACAAAGACAGCCCTGGATCGCTGCATGGCTGCACCAGTGCGGAAGAGGCACCGTGCTTGTCCTGCGCAAGCGCAACAGACCGCGTCCGCTCTCAAGAACTGTGGTTCAATCAACCGTAACTTGCAACCGGGAACTGCGACGTTGATGCAACACAAGCGCGCAAAGTTGCGATATCAATTCTTGCCGAAGCAAGATCATTCAAACTGCGCGCACTTTGTTCAACAAGGAGCAACGCCAGGCGCCTGGCACTGACGCAGAGGTGACGGGTCCTCAGCGAATTTTGAATCGACGCGCTCTTCCGGTTCTGCGCCAGCGCTGCTTTATACCGTTCCGCAGATCTCATCGCAGACGCCCGGCTCGCAGGAGAAGCAACAATGACATTGAACCCTACGGCCAGGAATTATCGTGTCGCGGTCGCAGCCTATGAGGCGGGCCGGCCCAGCTATCCGGCGGAGATCGTCGCGGCGCTGCCGCTGCAGGCCGCGCGCTGTGTCGTCGATCTCGGAGCCGGAACCGGCAAGTTCACCCGCCTGCTGCTTCCGCATTTGTCCGAGACAGCGCGTCTGGTCGCTATCGAGCCCGTCGCCGAAATGTCGGCGAAACTCGCGAGCGAAGCAGGGATCGAGGTCATCAACACCCGCGCCGATGCGATCGGCCTCGAAACCGGCAGCGTCGATCTCGTGACCTGCGCGCAGGCGTTCCACTGGTTCGACAACGAGCCGTCGGTCGCCGAGATCGCGCGCCTCCTGCGTCCCGGCGGTACGCTGGCGCTGGTCTGGAACAACAGGGATGACCGCGCGCCGTGGGTCGACGCCTTGTCCGTCATGATTGAGGGCTACGCGGGCGACACGCCCCGGCAACGCTCGGGGCGCTGGCGCTGGATCTTGCAGGATCCCCGCTTCGTGCTCGAGAAGGAATTCGTGCAGGACCATCCGCATCGGATGGCGCGCCAGGGTGTCTATGAACGCGTCGTGTCGACGAGCTATGTCGCCAATCTTCCCGACGCCGAAAAGGCGGTCCTTCGCGACAAGACCGACGCCATCCTGCGTGAGGCCGGCCTCGGTGATTCCGACGAGGTGGTGTTTCCTTATGTCACGCAACTCTTCTTGCTGAAGCGGACCTAGAGCGCTTTCGAGACCTCGCTATTGCGCGGCGCGTCCTTGCTCGACGGCCTGCTTCAGGCGCGGCAGCGTCATGCGCCAGTAGAACGCGACGTGCTTCGCACCGGAGTCGGCGCCGATTTCCCAACCGTCCCCGCGCCGAATCGGCGACGGCGGCACCTGCTGGGTGACGGTCAGCAACGTCTCACCGCCGTCAGCCGCGAGCGTCATCGTGATTGTTGCATAGGATTGCGGAATATCCGGCAGGCCGGAGACCTGCGACCAATAGGAATATTCGAGCCGTGACGACGGTTCGACACGGAGGACGTGGCCCTTGTCGCGATAGCGCTTCACGCCGATCTCCGCCTCGATCTCGATCGACGCGCCGATCTGCCAATCGGTGTTGAAATGCGCGTTGTGCCATGTCTCGCCCGCTTTGGGACCCGTGATCGCGTCCCACACCTGCGTTGGCTGCGCGGCGATCCGGATCGATTCGGTGACAGTCTGCAAGACCGAGGTTTCGTTCGTCATCAAATGCTCACTTGTCGCCTACGACTTTCCAGTTCCCATCCGCGCCACGGCGCAGCGCCGGATCGCCGATGCGGACATTGCTTGCAAGAAAATCGATGAACGCCCGCACCCGCGCCGGCAGCGGGCCGGCGTGGCCGACATAGACCGCGTGGATGTCCTCGCGATCGCCGGGATTGAGATTTTGCAGCACCGGCACCAGACGCCCGGCCTCGATGTCGGGTCCGATGTGAAACAGCGCCAGCCGTCCGAGCCCGATGCCACCGAGCGTGAGCTGGCGCGCGGCTTCGCCGTCGCTGACGCGGGCGACCGGCGGCGGCAGCGCCTCCTCGATCTTTTCAGCGCGGCGGAACGGCCAGCCGCGGATGCTGCGCGGAAAGGTCCAGCCAATGCCGCGATGGACGGCGAGGTCCGCCGGGCTCTTCGGCGCGCCGAAGCGCGCGAGATAGGACGGTGCGGCGACCACCACCATGCGGCTGGTGCCGAGCTTGCGCGCGATCAGCCTCGAGGCGCCGAGTGGGCCGACGCGGATCGCGACGTCGGCGCGCGCCTGCATCAGATCGACCAGCGTGTCGGTCAGCACGATGTCGAGCGTGATGTCCGGATGCTCGCGCATGAAGCGCGGCAACAGCGGCATCACATGCAGCATGCCGAACGGGATGTTGCTGTTCACGGTGAGATGGCCGCGCGGCACGCATGAGGCGGCCTCGCGTTCGGCCTCGTCGATGTCGGCGAGGATGCGCTGGGCGCGCTGGTAGAAGGCCTGCCCCTCCTCGGTGAGCTGCAGCTTGCGGGTAGTGCGGTTGACCAGCCGCGTGCCGAGCCGCGTCTCGAGCCGCGAGACCAGCTTGCTGACGCCCGACGGCGTCAGGCGCAGGCTGTTCGCCGCCGCCGTGAAGCCGCCGAGATCGACGACGCGGACGAACACGTCCATCTCCCCGGAGCGGTTGGTGTCTGTTC
The DNA here is from genome assembly GCF_054063755.1 of Bradyrhizobium sp. USDA 4341. Classification (NCBI taxonomy): domain Bacteria; kingdom Pseudomonadati; phylum Pseudomonadota; class Alphaproteobacteria; order Hyphomicrobiales; family Nitrobacteraceae; genus Bradyrhizobium; species Bradyrhizobium sp. USDA 4341. Next base: position 5,708,134 of record NZ_JBSSGO010000002.1, read on the forward strand.
GGGACATCTTGAATTCACGTCACAAATGATTGGATTGCGGCCATTCTAATCCTTTTGGGACGGCCTCGCTATGTCGCATTGCGGAATCCTTCCCTCCGGAGCGACACATGCCTGCTGCAGTCCTTGCCTTGACCGCCGGTGCTTTTGGCATCGGCACCACCGAATTCCTCATCATGGGGCTGTTGCTGCAGGTCGCCGCCGATATGCAGGTATCCGTCTCCGCGGCGGGCCTGTTGATCTCCGGCTACGCGCTCGGCGTGTTCGTCGGCGCGCCGATCCTGACGCTGGCAACGCGGCGGATGCCGCGTAAGGCGGTGCTGCTGGCGCTGATGGCGATCTTCACGCTCGGCAACGCGGCCTGCGCGCTGGCGCCGAACTACGAACTGCTGATGGCGGCGCGCATTCTCACGTCGCTCGCGCACGGCACCTTCTTCGGCGTCGGCTCGGTGGTCGCGACAAGCCTCGTGCCGGAAGACAAGCGCGCATCGGCGATCGCCACGATGTTCATCGGGCTGACGGTCGCGACCTTGCTCGGCGTTCCCTTCGGCGCGTGGTTCGGCCTGATGCTCGGCTGGCGCGCGGCGTTCTGGGCGGTGGCCGTGATCGGCGTGATCGCGTTCATCGTGCTGTCCGTGCTGGTGCCCGGCCATGTCGGAGCCAACGACAAGCCCGCGCCGCTGCGCGAGGAGCTTGCCGTGCTTGGCCGTCCGCAGGTCCTGCTCGGGCTTGCCATGACGGTGTTCGGCTTCGGCGGGCTGTTCGCGGTCTTCACCTATGTGCAGCCGATCCTGACGCGCCTCACCGGATTTTCCGACGCCGCGGTGTCGCCGATCCTGCTGGTGTTCGGCGCCGGCCTTGCAATTGGCAACGTCGCGGGCGGGCGGCTCGCCGACAAGGGGCTTGCGCGTGCGTTGCTGGTGTCGCTCGGTGGCCTCGCCGCCGTCCTCGTCGCGCTGGCGGCGGTGATCTCGATCAAGGCATTGGCGGTCGCATTGTTGTTCGTGCTCGGCATCGCGGCGTTTGCGACCGTCGCGCCGCTGCAGCTTCGCGTGCTCGAAGCCGCCGGTGTGGAAGGACGGACGCTGGCTTCCAGCCTGAACATCGCGGCCTTCAATCTCGGCAACGCGCTCGGCGCCTGGGCTGGTGGCGTCACCATCGATCGCGGCCTTGGTCTCGGCGCGCTGCCGCTGGTCGCCGCCGTCATCACTGCGGTCGGGCTGCTGCTCGCGCTGTGGAGCCTGCGCCTCGACCGGCCGGTCGTCCTCGCCACGCAGTACCCGGCTGAATGAACCGGATCAAAGGAGCATGACCATGGAATATCGCAATCTCGGCGCGTCCGGCCTGAAGGTCCCGGTGCTCAGCTTCGGCACCGGCACCTTCGGCGGCCAGGGACCGTTGTTCTCGGCCTGGGGCCGCAGCGGCGTCGACGAAGCGCGACGGCTGATCGACATCTGCCTCGAGGCCGGCGTCAATTTGTTCGACACCGCCGATGTCTATTCGAACGGCGCGTCGGAGGAGATCCTCGGCGCCGCGCTCAAGGGCCGCCGCGACAGGGTCTTGATCTCGACCAAGACCGGCCTGCCGATGGGCGACGGCCCGCTCGATGCCGGCACGTCGCGATACCGCCTCGTCGGCGCGGTGGATGCCGCGTTGCGCCGGCTCAACACCGACTATATCGACCTCCTGCAGCTTCATGCCTTCGACGCCTTCACGCCGATCGACGAGGTGCTGTCGACCCTCGATGCGCTGGTGCGCGCCGGCAAGCTGCGCTATGTCGGCGCCTCGAATTTCTCCGGCTGGCATCTGATGAAATCGCTCGGCGTTGTCGACCGGCACGGCTGGCCGCGCTATGTGGCGCACCAGGTCTATTATTCGCTGGTCGGCCGCGACTATGAATCCGAGCTGATGCCGCTCGCGCTCGACCAGGGCGTCGGCGCGCTGGTCTGGAGTCCGCTCGGATGGGGCCGGCTCACCGGCAAGATCAGGCGCGGGCAACCCTTGCCGGCGAACAGCCGTCTGCACGAGACCGCGCAGTTCGGACCGCCGGTCGACGACGACAAGCTTTATGCAATCGTCGACGCGCTGGACGTCGTCGCCACAGAGACGGGCCGTAGCGTGCCGCAGGTTGCGATTGCCTGGCTGCTGGCACGGCCGAGTGTCTCGTCCGTGATCATCGGCGCGCGCGACGAGACGCAGCTTCGCGACAACCTCGGCGCAGTCGGGTGGTCGCTCTCGGCGGACCAGATCGCGCGTCTCGACAAGGCAAGCGCGGTGATGCCGGCTTATCCGTACTACCCTTACCGAATCCAGGAAGGTTTTGCGCGACTGAACCCGCCGCCGGTGTGAGCCGGCCGCGGGCCTGCCGGCGTCACGGTCTCACGCTTGTGTGGAATGTTCGCAGACTTGCCGGCGATATTCCGCCGGCGTGATGTTCATCTGCTGGCGGAAGACGCGATTGAGGTGGCTCTGATCGGCAAAGCCGCTGAGCAGCGCGATCTCCTTCAGCGCAACGCGGTCCTTGCGCAGATGCTGGCACGCGTGCTCCACCTTGCGCCTCAGGACATAGGCATGCGGCCGCGTGCCGTAATGCACGCGGAACTTGCGGGCGAACTGGATCGGCGTGCAATTGCAGATGTTCGCGAGCTCTTCCAGCGTGATGTTCCGGAAGATGTTCTGCTCGATATAGTCCTCGATCAGCCGGGCGTGCGCCGGGCGAAAGCGTCCTTGCGCGCACGGCATCTTGAATTCGATCGCCGCATACTTCCGCAAGATGTGCACGCTCGCCTGCAGCGCCAGCGCGTCATAGCAGAGGCGTCCGCCCGGACCGCCTGCGGCAACCTCCTGAACCATCTGGTCGTTGATCCAGGTCAGCATCGGGTCTTCGGCCTTGAGCAGGTCGTGAAGCTCGATCGCATCGGCGTCGCGGTCGAAGGCATCGCTCGCGGTCTTCATCATGAGCGCTGGAGCGATATAGAAATGGGTGACTTCGATGTCGTTCTTCCAGTGCCAGCTTGATGGCTCGGCACGGGTCAGCAATGACGTGACGCCGCGACCGACGTGATCTTGCTTCCACGCGCCGGTGACGCGGCGGTTCATCGACGTCACGCCGTCGCGATAGAGTACGAGCAGGAAGTTTTCCGACGGGGGAACCCAGATATCCGATGGCTCATAGCGGAAAATCCGCAGCCGGAAGTCGCTCCTCCCGACTGAGGCGCTGTCCAGCTTCAGTTCACCGGGCGCATAGCGCGGCAGCTCCTCGACCGTGATCAATTGGCCCATCGCGCGAGCCTCCTCCGTGGAATCTGTGGCGCGGTTGACCGCTTCTTCTTGGCCGAACGTCTGAGCGCAGGATAGGCCGCTTTCGCCGTTTGCCAAGGCGACCAACGGCCGATGGCTCGATTGCACGGCCGCGTTCCAGAGATTGTCGGTTTCATCCAAGCCGCTCGGTCGCACGGCACGTAGCCTGCTCTGCGTCTCGGCGACAGCGCCAGCGGCCGAGATCCAATTGACGCAACGCACCATCACCCGGCGACACGGTGGGTATGAGCGCGTGCGAAGCAAGACAACAGGAGGAAACGATGACCGAGACCGTCACAAGGTCGAATGGAAGCAATGGTGCGCGTGCAACGACCAAGCTCGACGCCGTGGTCGTCGGCGCCGGCGTCGCCGGTCTTTACCAACTGTTCCGTCTGCGCGAGCAGGGGCTGAGCGTGAAGGCGATCGATGCCGGTTCAAGCGTCGGCGGCACCTGGTACTGGAACCGCTACCCCGGCGCACGCTTCGATTCCGAAGGCCACACCTATCAGTACCTGTTCTCCGAAGAACTCTACAAGGGTTGGAGCTGGAGCGAGCGGTTCCCGGGCCAGCCGGAGATCGAGCGCTGGCTGAACTACGTCGCCGACCGCCTCGACCTCAGGAAGGACATCCGGTTCGGCACCACGGTCAAGAGCGCGCATTTCAATGAGGCGACGCAACGCTGGCTGGTGACGACCGACCAGGGCGATGTGATCGATACCCAATTCCTGGTCACCTGCTGCGGCATGCTCTCGGCGCCGCACGTATCCTTTCCGGGACAGGAGACATTCAAGGGCGAGCTGTTCCACACCGCGCGCTGGCCCAAGGGGCCGATCGAGCTTGCGGGAAAGCGCGTCGGCGTGGTCGGCAACGGCGCGACCGGAATCCAGGTGATCCAGTCGATCGCCGGCGAGGTCGGTCATCTCAAGGTGTTCATCCGCACCCCGCAATACATCATTCCGATGAAGAACCCGAAATGGGATGCGGCGGATGCCGTGGCCTACAAGTCGAAGTTCAAGTTCCTTACCGAACGGCTGCCGAAGACGTTCACCGGATTCGAGTTCGACTTCGAGCACGTCTGGGCTGACCTGACGCCGCAGCAGCGCCGCCAGGTGATCGAGGACTGCTGGAATGACGGATCGCTCAAACTGTGGGTTTCGTCCTTTGCCGAATTGTTCTTCGACGAAGCCATCAACGCCGAGATCACCGAATTCGTGCGCGGAAAGATGCGCGAGCGGATCAAGGACCCCAAGCTGTGCGAGCAGCTGATTCCGTCCGATTACGGTTTCGGCACGCACCGGGTGCCGCTGGAGAGCAATTTCCTCGAGGCCTTCCACCGGCCCAATGTCGAGATCGTCGGCGTCAAGAACAATCCGATCGCCCGCATCACACCCGAGGGCATCCAGACCGCAGACGGCACCGTCCACGCGTTCGACGTCATCATCCTGGCCACGGGCTTCGACGCCGGAACGGGGGCGTTGACGCGGATCGACATCCGCGGTCGCGAGGGGCGATCGCTGAAGGAGGATTGGGGCAGGGACATCCGCACCACGATGGGCTTGCAGGTCCATGGCTATCCGAACCTGTTCACGACCGCGGTGCCGCTCGCGCCTTCGGCCGCGCTTTGCAACATGACCACCTGCCTGCAGCAGCAGGTCGAGTGGATCGCCGATTGCATCAAGTATTTGCGCGGCAAGAACCTCCACGTCATCGAGCCGACCAGGGATGCCGAGGATCAGTGGGTGGCGCATCACGACGAGACCGCCAACGCAACGCTGATCGCCAAGACCAATTCCTGGTACCTCGGCTCGAATGTCGAGGGCAAGCCGCGCCGGGTGCTGTCCTATTGCGGCGGCGTCGGTACCTATCGCCAGAAATGCGACGAGGTCGCCGCGAGCGGCTATCAGGGCTTTGCCATGCAATAGCGCCTGATCGCAACTGGACTTCGTAGCCCGGATGGAGCGAAGCGCAATCCGGGGACGGTGATACCGGCTGCATCAGCCCCCGGATTTCGCTTCGCTCCATCCGGGCTACAGGTCAACATCACAAGTATGGGAGGACGACAATGAGCATGAATTTTGGTGCGGCAGCGGATGCGATTCTCGACGGCGTCGTGACATCCAACCCGCGCGTTCCCGGCGTCGTTGCCATGGTGACCGACCGCCATCGCAACATCTACGAAGGTGCCGCCGGCAAGCGCCGCCTCGATCAGGCCGCGGACATGACCACCGACAGCGTGTTCGCCATCTTCTCGACCACCAAGGCGATCACCGGGACGGCGGTCCTGCAACTCGTCGAGGAGGGCAAGCTCGATCTCGACGCGCCGGCCAAGACCTACGCACCCGACCTGGGCAAGCTCCAGGTCATCGAGGGATTTGACGACAATGGCGAGCCACGGCTGCGTGCGCCCAAGCGCGACATCACCACACGCATGCTGATGGTCCACAGCGCAGGCCTGGGCTACGACTTCATCAATCACACCTACAATCGCCTCGCGCAGGAGAAGGGGCAGCCCAGCGTGATCACGGCGTCCAAGGCTTCGTTGATGACGCCGCTGCTGTTCGATCCCGGCGAGCGATGGGAGTACGGCACCAACCTGGATTGGTGCGGCCAGATCGTCGAGTCGATCGCCGGCCGCCGGCTCGGCGAGGTGTTCAAGACGCGGATCTTCGAGCCGCTCGGAATCCAGGACACGGCATTTGAGCTCACCGACGCGATGCGCCGCCGCCTCGCCGGCATTCACGCCCGCAACGCCGACGGCTCGCTCACGCCGATGGATTTCGAATTGCCGGCTAACCCCGAAGTCCACATGGGCGGCCACGGCCTCTACGGCACCGTTGGCGACTACATGCGCTTCATCCGGATGTGGCTGAACGACGGCGCCGGCGAGCATGGCCGGGTCCTGAAGGCCGAAACCGTGCGGATGGCGGAGAAGAACCATCTCGGCAACAACAAGGTCACTGCGATTACCGGCGTGATCACCTCGCTCGCCAACGATGCCGAGTTCTTCCCCGGCCAGTCGAAATCCTGGGCGCTCAGCTTCATGATCAATGATGAGCAGGCGCCGACCGGCCGCCCCGCCGGCGCGCTCGGCTGGGCCGGCCTCGCCAACCTGTTCTACTGGATCGATCGCCAGAATGGTTTCGGCGGATTCTGGGCGACGCAGATCCTGCCGTTTGGTGATCCGACATCCTTCGTCGGCTACATCAATCTCGAAACCGCATTCTACGAGGCCCTGAAACTGCGCAAGGCGGGTTAAACCTTCGGGAACACCATGCGCATGCAGGCGCCGCCGGACGGCGCCTGATCGACCTCGATCCGGCCGCCGTGCAGACGCATGATGCTCTGCACCAGATCGAGGCCGAGGCCAGCGCCGCGTCCGCCCGGATGCAGCCGGCGGAATGGCTCCAGGATCTGCTCGCGCTCGTCGGGCGGAATGCCGTCGCCGTCGTCGCAGACCTCGATGCAACCGGCTGTCGTCACCCGGACCAGGATCGTGCCGCGCCGCTGTCCATGATCGATGGCGTTCTGCACGAGATTGGTGAGGGCACGTTCGAGTGAGGTCTGGTCGCCGCTCACCACAATCGTCCCGTCCTTCTGCTCAAAGGACATTTCATATCCTGCCGCGAAGGCAAGTGGCGCGAGGTCGAGCACGACCTGTCGGGCAACGCCGACGAGATCGACGGCGGTGAACACGTCGGTCTGCTGATCGAGCCGTTGCAGGTCCAGCAGCTGGCCGGCCATGACGCTGAGGCGAGTCGCGTCCTCGAGCAGATAGGTCTTCTCCGGGCCGGCCTGCAGTGAGGCGACTCGTGTTGAAAGAATCGCGATCGGAGTCCGGAGCTCGTGTGCGGCATCGGCGAGGAAACGCCGGTGGCGCTCGTAACCCTTGTCGAGGCGTTCGAGCGCGGCGTTGATGGCCTTGACCAGCGGGGCAATCTCGATCGGCACCTCATCGAGCGGCAACTGCGCGCCGCGCTGGTCAATGTCGATGCGTTCGGCCTGCGCGGCGACTTGGCCAAGTCCCTTCATTGCCCGGCGTACCACGAATGGGGTCGCGACCAACGTCGCCAGCGTCATCAGCACGACGATCGGCAGGATCATGTTGAGGAACAGCTGCGGTGTGATCTCCAGCGCTCGCCACATCGAGAGCTCGCCGTATGTTCCGGTCAGGATCTGGACCCGTCCAGCCGACGTGTCGACCGATTTGACGAGACCACCGGGGCGCGGGGCCTCGGCGGCGTCCCACTTGAGCACCGCCTCGCTTACATGTTCGAGGGCCGACGCGATCGGTGCGAATTGCGTGGGCACCGTGCCCTCGGAGATTTGGTGACCGTCAGCGTCGCGGATGATGAACCAGAGATCGGCGTGCTCGGCGCGCAGGGCGGCCAATTCCGGCGTCTGGCGCAGCGTCAGTCCGCCCGCCTCATCGCGGGTGACGGCGTCCCTCAGCGTATCGAGGGTGCTGCCTTGGTACTCGCCGATCAGCAGCCCTGCCCACAGCAGCCCGATCGCGGCGGCCCCGATCAGCAGGATCAGGAGGGTCAACGCAACGGCCTGCAGACCCGCGAGGCGTCCGACCAGGCGCCAGGTGAGGGATCGCGGTCGCAGCACGCTCACGGTGTCTCTCGCAGCACATAGCCGAGGCCACGAACGCCGTTGATCGTGACGCCGGCGTCGGCCTCGGTGAGCCTGCGGCGCAAGCGCGACACATGACTGTCGAGCGCATTGGGCTGCACCTCGTCGTCGAGGCCGTAGACCGCCTCCATCAGCGCGGAGCGCTGCACCATGCGTCCCATCCGATGCAGCAGCGTCTCGAGCACCAGCCGCTCACGACGCGGCATCTCCAGGGGACGTCCGTCGACGCTGGCCTCGCGATGGGTGAAGTCGAACGACAGGCGGCCGATCCGCGCGGCATGCTCCTGCACGCTCGCGGGCCGGCGCAACAGCGCGCGCAACCGTGCCAGCAACTCCTCGAACGCAAACGGCTTGCCGAGATAATCGTCGGCGCCGCTGTCGAGACCCGAGACCCGGTCCGCGAGCTCGCCGCGAGCAGTCAGCACCAGCACCGGCACGGTGTTGCCGCTCGCGCGCAATTTCGGAATCAGCGACAGCCCGTCGCCGTCAGGCAACTGGCGATCCAGCACGATGGCGTCGTAACTTCCCGCAGCGGCAATCGCCTCGGCTTCCAAAAGATCCGGCGCGTGATCGACCAGCATGTCGTGGCGCGCGAGTGCCGCACGCAGCGCCGCGACCATATCCGGCTGGTCCTCCACCAACAGCACGCGCATTCGTCGTCCTTACCTCTGCATTGGTTCGTCATTCGATCTGCCGGCTTTATGCCTGATTCATTGCGGCAACCTTGCGGTTTTCTCCGCGCGAATACGTCGCGGACCGAAATTTCGCACGCGCGCGCATTCGCGACAGGCTGACGCAAGCTTCGCATGAGACAGAGGCTGCATCGGGACGGTCGAATCGTCTCGACACCGACCGACACTGCTCAACCGGCGCGAGCCTACCACACATGATGGTGGGCACCCGCAATGCGAAAGACACGCGAATGGCCTTGTTAATGAATCCGTGGCGCCAGACCGATTGCGCGCTTATCGTGCGGGAGCTCCAGCATGTCGGCCGCTGACATCCTGCCGTTCGTCCGCGCCTGGGTGCGGAATCCGTTGCGTGTCGCCGCGGTCGCGCCTTCCGGGCCTGCTGTCTCGTCCCTCATGGCGCAGGAGATCACCGCGGACACCGGCCCCGTGCTCGAGCTTGGCCCCGGCACGGGCGTCTTCACCCGCGCGTTGCTGAAGCGCGGGGTCAGGCAGCAGGATCTGACGCTGGTGGAGTACGGCTCCGAGTTCATCCCGCTGCTGCAGCGGCGCTTCCCGGGCGCGCGGGTGCTCTGGATGGACGCGGCCTGGCTGCGGAGGGAGAGTCTGTTCGACGGGGCGCCGGTCGGTGCGGTCGTGAGCGGCCTCGGGCTCCTCATGATGCCGCCGGAGAAAGTCATAACCATCCTCCACGGCGCCTTTGGGTATCTCCGCGCCGGCGGGGCGTTCTACCAGATCACCTATGGTCCGCGTTGTCCTGTCGCAGACGCGATCCTTGATCGCCTCGATCTGCAGGCGAGCTGCATCGGGCAGACGTTCTTCAACCTGCCGCCGGCGTCCGTGTACCGGATCAGCCGCCGCCACTCCCACGCTTGATCGAGACGCCATGGACACGTCGAGCACGATCGCAATCTTTCTGCACTTCGGCCTGGTGGGTATCGGCTGCCTCGCCGTCGCCGAGAAATTCATTCCGCTGCTGCCGTCCTACGTGCTGCTGATGCTGCTCGGCTTGACGGTCTCCGACGGCACGATGCTTGCGATGACCATCCTCGCGACCAGCGCCGGGTCGGTCGTCGGTGCCATCGGGTGGTACGGGCTCGGGCGCGTGCTCGGCTCGCGGCGCATCGAGGGGCTGGTGGCGCGCTATGGCAAGTTCGTGTTGCTGCGGCCCTCGCTCTATCGACAGCTCACCGACGCCTATCGCGGCAATCATTTCTGGGTGACGCTGATCGGTCAGACCCTGCCCACCGTGCGGATCTACCTTGCACTCCCCGCCGGCGTGCTGCGGCTGGAGCCGCGCGCCTTCGTGATGGCGACGGCGATCGGCACCGTGATCTGGAACATGCCGTTCCTCACCCTGGGCTATGCCCTGCGCGGCAGCAGCCACGATCCGGTCAGCCTCGGCTTCTGGGTGGTGGTCATCCTGGTCGCCGTGGAGGTTGCGCTCTTCCTCGGATTTCGCTTCTACAAGCGCTCGCTGGTGCCGCGCACTCTCGGGGAGCCGCGCGCACTACCCTCACGCTTGCCGGTGGAGGAAGGCGTATGAGAGCCCTGCTGTCCCGCCTGCGGCCCGGCTCGGATACGCTTGAGCGTGCAGCCGCGACCCTGCTGGTCCTGGCCGCGAGCTATCAGTTCGGTCACGCGGCTTCGAGCGGGCGATATCGCGCGGCCGAGTTCGCGCTGCTGGTGCTTATCGCAGGCATCTATTGGCACCGCTCGATCTTCAGGCGATGCGCGAGCCGCGATGTCACGAAAGTTCTCGCGGGATTGGCCGAGGCCATGGCGGCGGCGTTTCGGCCGGACGGCAGCAAAGTCGATTCCCAATTTGCGATGCTTGGGGCTGGCGATCGCGCGGACGGGAGACGGGTCTCGCCGCGGGATGTCGTCAAGGTCAGGAGCCTGTTCGTCTCCGACGTCCATCTCGGGACCCGGGGATGCCAGGCCGAGCGGTTCATCGACTTCCTCCGCCACCATGATGCCGAAACCGTGTTCCTGGTCGGCGACATCGTCGATGGCTGGTGTCTGCGGTCGAGCTGGTATTGGCCCACGGCGCACAATGCGGTCGTGCGGGAGCTGATCGAGCTCGCGCAACGGGGCCGTCGCCTGGTCTACATTCCCGGCAATCACGACGAGTTCCTGCGTGACTATGCCGGCGCGGCGTTCTGCGGCGTCGAGATTGTCGAACGGGCAATCCATCGTGGCCTCGACGGCCGCGACTATCTCGTCGTTCACGGCGATCATTTCGATCTCGTGGTGCGGCATGCGCGCTGGCTCGCGCTGATCGGCGATGCCGGCTATCGGGCCGCGCTGGCCTGCAATATCTGGCTCAACTGGATCAGGCGCCGATTTGGGTTCGGCTATTGGTCGTTCTCCTCCTGGGCGAAATTGCGGGTCAAGAATGCGGTCAACCACATCGGCCGGTTCGAGGAGGTGCTGTCATCGGAGGCCGCGCGCAGCAACGTTCAAGGCGTGATCTGCGGCCACATCCACCACGCAGCACTGCACGACCATTTCGGCGTCCGCTACGTCAACACCGGGGATTGGGTCGAGTCCTGCACGGGCGTGGTCGAGCGCTATAACGGGCAGTTTGAAATCGTCCGATGGACGGAAGCGCGGGCAGCGTTGGATAGGGCAGGCCTCGCGCCGCTCACGCAGGCGGTCGCCTGATGCGCGTGCTGGTGGCAACCGACGCCTGGCGGCCGCAGATCAATGGTGTGGTCCGCTCGCTCGAATATCTCGCCAGTGAAGCGCCGTCGCTCGGCGCGGAAATCAGCTTCTTGACGCCGGCCGATTTCCGCACCGTGCCGTTGCCCGGCTATCCGGAAATCCGGCTCGCGCTGCCGACGATCGGGCGGATCGCGCGCGCGATCGCGGCTGCGCGCCCGGACTCGGTGCACATCGCGACCGAAGGTCCGATCGGCTGGATCAGCCGGCACGTCTGCCGGACACGCGGCTACCCGTTCACGACCAGCTATCACACGCGCTTTCCCGAATATCTCGCCGCGCGGCTGTCGGTCCCACTGCGGTGGAGCTACGCGGCGCTGCGCCGCTTCCACAATAGCGGAGACGGCATCATGGTCGGCTCGCCGTCGCTCGAGCAGGCGCTGCAGGCACACGGCTTCCGCAAATTGATGCCGTGGTCGCGCGGCGTCGACGCCGAACTGTTTTGCCCCCGTACGGAGCGGCCGATCGCCTTCCCGGCGCCGGTGTTCCTCTATGTCGGCCGCGTTGCGGTCGAGAAGAACCTCGACGCCTTTCTCGGTCTCGACCTGCCGGGCTCGAAAGTCGTGGTCGGGGACGGGCCGCTGCGCAGCAGTTTGCAGACCCGGTTTCCGCACGTCCATTTTCTCGGCACGCGGACGGGCCGCGCACTCGCCGATGTCTATGCGTCCGCCGACGTCATGGTGTTTCCAAGTCTGACCGATACGTTCGGGATGGTGATCCTCGAGGCGCTGGCCAGCGGCCTGCCGGTTGCGGCCTTTCCGGTGATGGGACCGCTCGACGTGATCGGCAAGTCCGGCTGCGGTTGTCTCGATCACGATCTACGCCGCGCGGCGCTCGGCGCGCTGCTGGTGCCGCGCGAGAAATGCCGCGCCCACGCCCTGACCTTCACCTGGCGGGAAAGCGTGCGGCAGTTCCTCGACAATATCGGGCGGGCGCACGCCTCGCCGACGCGCGCAGCCGTCGCGGGCTGACTAAAGCATGATCCGGAAAAGTGCGACGCGGTTTTCCGAAAAGATCATGCTCAAACAAAGAGCTAATGCGCGATGACGATTCAACCTGATCTCATCGCGCTTTAGCTGCCGAGCAGCTCCGTGATTAGCCCGGCTGCCTTGATCCCGGTCCCGCTGATGATGACGACGGTGCGCTCGGCCGGCTGGATCGCGCCGCGCGCCGCCAGGACGTCGAGCGCGGCGGCGGCCGAGGCCGAGGTCGGCTCGACGAACAGGCCGGTACGCGCCAGCCGCTTCAATGCGGCGACAATGCCGTCTTCGGGAATCGCGACCGTGCCGCCGCCGCTCTCCTTCAGCGCCGCGATCATCTGCTTCAGGCGCAGCGGATGCTTGATCGCGGTGCCTTCGGCGATCGTCTTGCGGACCGCGCGATCGACCGGCGTGTCGACGCCGGCGGCGAAGCTGGCATCGACCGGCGAGCAGTTGAGCGGCTGCGCGACGAACAAGCGCGGCAGCTTCTTGATCTGCCCAGCCGCGAGCAGCTCCTTGAAGCCGATATAGCAACCGAGCAGGCTGCTGCCGGCGCCGACCGGCATGATGACATTGTCGGGCGCGGTGAAGCCAAAGTCTTCCCAGATCTCGTAGGCCAGCGACTTGGTGCCTTGCAGGAAGAAGGGCTGCCAGTTGTGGCTGGAGTAGAAGATCTGCTTCGACTGGCGGATCGCTTCCGCCTCGGATTCCTCGCGCGGGCCTTCGACCAGCTGCACCTCGGCGCCGAAGGCGTGCATCTGGGCCACCTTCATCGGCGATGTCGTCGCCGGCGCAAGGATCCTGACCCGCATGCCGCCCGCCGCGCCATAGGCCGAGACGGACGCGCCGCCATTGCCGGAGCTGTCCTCCAGCACCGCGTCGACGCCGAGCTGGCGCAGCAAAGACAGCATCACCGTGGTGCCGCGATCCTTGAAGCTCGCGGTCGGGTTGAACCATTCGAGCTTGAAATGCGGCCGCAGATCGCCCCACGCCTTTTCGACCGCGGGCGTGCAGCCTTCGCCCATCGTGATCGGCTGCTTGATCTCGACCGGCAGCGCCGCGCGATAGCGCCACAGCGAGCGCGTCCCGCGATCGACCTCGTCTCGGGAGATGCCGGGCAGCGCTGTGACGAGCAGCGGCTTGCCCTCGTCGGAGCACCAGCGCGGAACATCCAGCGGATAGAGCTTGCCGTTGAGGCGGGTCGATGTAGCTGGGTGAAGGCATCTCAGTTCGGTCCTCAGGGCACGGTCTGGCCGGACAAGTCGCGACCGAGCACAAAAGCCGGCAAGGTCGCAAGATTGTCACGAACCATGATCGGGGCGGGCGCCCCTTCCGGCAGGTTCATTTCGGCGCGATTATGCCACCAAGTCGGCAACTGCACACGTGCCGTGCCGAACAGATCATAGCCCGATCCCGCGACGAACAGGCATCGATTGGCCGGGACCGGCAATTCATCGAGCGCGAGCTGATAGGGTTGCGGCTGCGGCTTGTAATAGCCCGCACGCTCGGCCGTCACGAACACGGTGAGGGGAACGCCGATGCGATCGGCGGCGATGCGGCCGAGCCGCTCCGAGCAGTTCGTCACGACGCCGAGCGCGACGCCCGCATCGTGCAGCGTTTGCAGAACATCGCGAACCTCGGGCCAGGGATCGAGCTCCGCATAGCGTGCGCTAAGTTCCGCAGCCCGTTCGAACGGCAGCCCGACATTGCGCGCGGCCTCGCCCACCAGATCCTCATAGGGACGGTAGCGTCCGGTGGCGTAGGTGTTCCTGAGATACTCGGCCCGCCAGCGCAGCCCGGCTTCGTCGGAGCCCGCGACCTTGTTCCAAAGCGACCAGCTGTCGAGCAGCGCGGTCAGCAGATCGAACAGAACGGCGTCATAGGTTCGGGTCATGGGCTGCGCTCCGTCTCCTACCATCCGCGAAATCGCTCCCATTGCCTGACCGTGTCGGAGCCTGTGGCGACGACATGATAGCGGTCGTGCTGGGCTCCGGTCGCGCAGGCGTGGTTCGGCAGGATCCGCACCTTCGCACCGACCGGCAACGTCACCTGGGGCTCCGTGCTGCCGGGGCGGAGGGCGATGATGCCGTGCTCCTGATTGGTTTCGGTCACGATCAAATCGGGATAGGGCCGTCCATCGATGTCGCAGACGATGCCGTAGCCCTGGTCGATCGGCTGCTTCGCGGTGCCGCGATCGCGCGCGACAGCGCCATCCAGCCGGCGTCGATGAAGGTCCAGCCGCGATCGGCGCGATGACCGATCACCGTCGCGAGCACCGACAGCGCAATGTCCTCGACCGCGCAGACCCCGATCCCGGCCATGACAAGGTCGAACATCACGAACACGCCGGCGCGCACCTCGGTGACGCCGTCGAGCCGGCGCGCGAAATGGGCCGTCGGCGTCGAGCCGACGCTGACCACGGGGCATGGCAGTCCGGCCGCGCGCAACGCCTCGGCGCACGCGACCGCGGCGGCGCGTTCCTGCTCGGCGGCCTGCTCCAGCGCCGCCACGCTGCGGCAGGAATAGGATTCGCCGGCATGCGCCATGACGCCGCGCAACTCGGCGCCGCCTTGATGCAGCGCGCGGCCGATCTCGACCAGCAGCGGGTCGCGCGCACCGACCCCGGCGCGATGGCCGTCGCAATCGATCTCGATCAGCACGGGAATGCGGTCGTTCGTCCTGCGCGCCATCGTGGTGACGGCGGCGGCCTGCTCGAGGCTGTCGAGCACCACCGACAGGTCCACGCCCTGCCGCCGCAGCGCCGCGACGCGATCGAGCTTTTGCGGCGCGATGCCGACGGCATAGAGGATGTCCTTGACGCCTGCCGCGGCAAACAGCTCGGCCTCCTGCAAGGTCGAGACCGCCGCCGGGCCGCCTGGGCCGTGCATCACGGCGCGGGCCGCCGGAATTGATTTCGCGGTCTTCAGATGCGGGCGCAGCGGCACGCCAAGCCGCGACAGCCGCGTCTTCAGGCGGGCGATGTTGCGCAGCATCCGGTCTTCGTCGAGGACGAGGCAGGGCGTCTCAAGATCGGCAAGCGGATGCGAGGCGTTCACGGTAGGGGCTGATGACATGCGGCGAGACTAGCCGTTTCCATGCTAAGTACAATTTACCGAATGTCATTCCTATATTAAGTCTTGGCTTAATGATCTCGACTGACGACATCCGCTTCTTCCTGGCCATCGCTGCGGCCCGGTCGCTCGCGGCCGCGGCGCGGGCGCTCGACGTAACGCCATCGGCGGTGTCGCAGCGGCTGCAGAGCCTCGAGCAGCGCCTGGGTGTCCAACTGGTCGGCCGTTCGGCCCGGCGGCTGACATTGACCGATGAGGGCGAGCTGCTGGTGCTGCGTGGCGGCACGCTGCTCGACGAGGCGACGGAGTTGACGGAGGCGCTGCAGGCGCGGCGCGGAACCATCGCAGGTCACCTGAAGATTCTTGCGCCGCTCGGCTTCGGACGCCGTTACATCGCCCCGGCCGTTGCCGCCTTCCGATCCTGCCACCCCGACGTGTCGGTTGAGCTCGAACTATCCGATCGGCCGGGGCGTGCCGCCGCGAGCGCCTGGGACGTCATGATCCATATCGGCGCGTTGAAGGATTCCACGCTTCGCTTGCTGCGCCTTGCGCCCAATGAACGCGTTCTCTGCGCCTCGCCGGCCTATCTGAAGCGCCGCGGAACGCCGGCGAGCCCGCAGGAGCTGCGCGGGCATCAATGCATCGCGTTGCGTGAGAACGAGGAGGACGTGACGCTTTGGCGCTTCTCGCGCAGGCGCGCGCCGGCGGAACCTGATGTCGTCAGGATCGAGCCGATGCTGTCGAGCAATGACGGCGAGGTGGTGAAGGCCTGGGCGCTGGCGGATCACGGCCTGATCGTCAGGTCGGAATGGGATGTCGCCGCGGATCTCGCCGGTGGCCGGCTGGTGCGTGTCCTGCCGAACTTCCGCCTGCCGCCGGCCGACATCGTCGCGCTGCTCAATCCGGGCCGCGGTGGCCGGGCCAGGCGCACGCAGGCTTTCGTCGAGCATCTGCGCACCGCCCTCGCGCCGCCGCCCTGGCGCAGCAGGCCGCGCTGACAGACGGCGCGATCGCTTACGCCGCGCCGGCCGGCCTGCTCAGATAGCTCCTGGCAAAGTCGAGATACCAGTCGAGGCAGCCGGGATTGGCCATCGCGTCGCGGTTGATGACCTTCTCGACGGAATGGCCGAGCAACAGCTTCTTGACCGGCAGCTCCTGCTTCTTGCCGGACAGGGTGCGCGGAATTTCCGCCACGACGAAGATGTCGTTGGGCAGGAAGCGGCGCGACAGCCCGGCTTCCACGGCCTTGTCGATCTTCGCCTTCATCGCGGCATCGAGGACAATGCCCTCGCGCAGCACCACGAACAGCGGCATGTAGCTGTCGCGGCCGAGATATTCGAGGTCGACGACCATCGAATCCAGCACCTCCGGCAGCGCCTCGATCGCCGAATAGAGCTCGCTGGTGCCCATCCGCAAGCCATGGCGGTTGATGGTGGCGTCGCTGCGGCCGTAGATCACGCAGGATCCGTCGGGGTTGATCTTGAGCCAGTCGCCATGCCGCCACACCGGGCCGCGGCCGGTGCCGTCGAAATTGTCGGGATAGGTCTCGAAATAGCTCGCCATGTAGCGCGCGTTGCCGGGATCGTTCCAGAAGCGCAGCGGCATCGAGGGCAGCGGCTCGGTGCAGACGAGCTCGCCGACCTCGTCGATCACGGCGCGGCCCTGCTCGTCGAAAGCCTCCACCGCGCAGCCGAGCAGCCGGCATTGCATGATGCCCGGGGTCTGCGGCAGCTCGCGATTGCCGCCGATGAAGGCGCCGGCGAAATCGGTGCCGCCGGAGATATTGGCCCACCACATGTCGGCCTGCGCTGCGTTGCCGTTGCGCTTCGAAAGCGCGGCGAAGCGCTCGTTGAACCAGGCTTGTGTGTCGGCGCTCAGCGGCGAGCCGGTCGAGCCGAGCGTGCGCAGCCCCGAGAGGTCGCCGACCCCTGCGAGATCGATCTCGGCCTTGGTGCAATTGGCGAAGAACGCAGCGCCCGCGCCGAAGAAGGTTGCCTTGGCATTGGCGACGAAGCGCCATAGCGTGGTCCAGTCCGGCTTGTCCCTGGTGCCGCCGGGACTGCCGTCGAAGATGCAGCAGGTGGTGCCATTGAGCAGGCCGTTGGCCTGACAGTTCCACATGATCCAGCCGGTCGACGAGTACCAGTGGAAGCGTTCGCCGAACGAGTTCGGCTGATAGCTGCAGCCGATGTCGTTGTGCAGGGTCGAGAGCGGCAGCGCCACGACGATCACGCCGCCATGGCTATGCAGGATCGGCTTCGGCAATCCGGTGGTGCCCGAGGAATAGACGATCCAGAGCGGATGATCGAACGGCAGCCATTCCGGCTCGAAGGCGTCGATCTCCGCGCTCTGGCCCGCAAGGATGGACGACAATCGTGTCTCTGACGGTGCGGCATCGCTGAGCAGGATGACATGCTCGACCGTCGGCAGCGCGCGCCGCAGCTCCTCGATCACCGACTTCCGGTCATGGCGCTTGCCGGCATAGGTCACAGCGTCGCAGGCGATCAATACCTTCGGCTCGATCTGCTTGAAGCGGTCGATCACCGCCGGTGCTGCCATGTCGGGCGCGCAGACGCTCCAGATCGCACCCAGGCTCGCGGTCGCAAGAAACGCGATGATCGTCTCCGGGATGTTCGGCAGATAGGCCGCGACGCGATCGCCGGCACGGACGCTCCTGGCCTTCAGATGCAGCGCAAGCGCCGCCGATTTGCGCTGCAGCTCGGGCCAGCTCGTCTCCGAAAGCTTGCCGTCCTCGCCGCTCGAGATCAGGGCCGGCAGGCCGGCGGCATGCGCCGGCGCGACGTGCCGGAAAACCTGCCGCGCATAATTCACCGAAGCGCCGGGAAACCACACCGCGCCCGGCATCTTGCGCTCGGCCAGCATCGCCGAATGCGGCGTCGGCGAGCGCAGGTCGAAATAATCCCAGACACTCTGCCAGAAGGCGTCGATATCGGTGACCGACCAGCGTCGCATCGCCTCGAAATCCGCAAACGCGAGGCCGCGCGTGTCCTTCAGCCATTGCCGGTAAAGGGCCATTTGCGGGACGTAAGGTGCTGTCATGGGCGTTTCCGAAATGTCTTGTGGTGTGGCAGCCGCGATCAAGGCGTGCCGGCGTGTCTTAACATAGTGATGCGAGCACGGGGAACGCAGTCGTGCAGCGGCTTGCGTCATATTCTTACCGCCGTCGCAGCGTGCTATTCCGTAGGGGTGCGGGCTGATTCCATGCGTATCCGGTGAGCGAGCGGCCATGACCGTCGGCGAACTTTTCATCCTCGGCTTCTACGGCAAGGTCATCCCGCCCTGGCTGAGGGAGTTTAACGCGCAGTTCGGGCTCGGCGGGGTGATCCTGTTCGATTACTCCTGCCAGACCCGGCAATACGACAACAACATCGCCTCGCCCGCGCAGCTGCAGTCGCTCTGTGCCGAGATCGCGGCGCTGCCGTCGCAGCCGCTGGTCTTCATCGACCAGGAGGGCGGTCTGGTGCGCCGGCTCAAGGATGGCTTGGGCTTTCAGCCGCTGCCGAGCGCAAAGGATTTCAATCGGCTCACGCATGCGGAAAGGCAGGCGATCCTGGCCGCGAGCTATGGCGAGCTGCGGCGGCTCGGCATCCGCTACAATTTCGCGCCCGTCATCGACGTGGATTACAATCCCGACAATCCCAATATCGGCAGGATTAAGCGGTCCTATTCGTCCGATATCGGCGAGGTCGAGGCCAATGCCCGCCTGGTCGACGCCGCGGCGCGGCAGGCAGGTGTGGGCCTTTGCCTGAAGCATTATCCGGGCATCGGCGGCGCGCAGGTCGATTCACATCTGGAGTTCATGGACATCTCCGATGCGCTGCGGCCGGAGCAGGAAGAACTGTTCTACACACTGGCGCCGCACATCTTCGGCGATGCGGTGCTGGTCAGCCACGCCATCGTCCGCCAGTGGGACGCGCAGCATCCGATGACACTGTCGTCGGCGGGAATCGACCGGCTTCGCCGCCGACTGCCCGAGACGCTGCTGATCACCGACGACATGCAGATGCAGGGGCTGCAGAAGGCGCTCGGCACAAGCGCGGCCAGCCTGCAGGCGATCGCTGCCGGCATGGACATGATCTGCATCGGCAACAATCTGTTCGACCAGGAGCAGGCGATGGCCGGGATCGCCACCGCGGTCGCGGGTGCCGTGCAGGACGGATCACTGCATCAGGCCGCGGTGCAGCGCTCCATTGCGCGGGTGCAACAGCGCAAGGCACTGCTCGCCTGACGGCATTGAACCAAATTTTCTGCCGGGCGACCATAGGGAGCGGAACCAAATTTCATTGCCGCGATTTAACAAAGACGCTCATCGGGGCTAACAACCATGAAGATGCTCAAGCGTCTCTTCCGATTGACCTGGCTACGCCGCGTCGCACGCAACCCAGCCGATCTTCCACCTGCCTCCATCGATCCCGACGAATTCAGCCGCCTGCTTTGCAGCGGGCGCCGCCAGGATCTGCGGACACTGGCAAAGCGGCTGAGCCAGCGCACGCGGGCCCACGCATAGGCAGTGCATCGGGTCAAAGGTGAGCCGGTTCTGACTGATTCAGAACCGGTAAGTCCGGCGCATGGCTTCAACTCTACTCTCGCGACCGGCTATTGTTTTGCCTTTTCGTGCTTGTCGACTCCGACCGCCTTGTAATCGTAGGTCGGATAGAACTCGGTGTGGTAGGCGCCCCAGGCACTGTTCTCGATGACGCGATTGACCTCGCGCAGCCGCGAGGCCGGCAGCCGCAGGGTCACCACCTGGCCGACCCCCATCATCACGTACCAGCTCACGACCTCGACACCTTCGGGCGGAAACGCCTTGTAGAAGCCCTGCCGCTCGAGTTGCGCATTCAACTCGCTGAGCGGGCGTGACTGATCATGCTTGAAGAAGATGGTGACCATGATCGCGTTGTCTGACGTCGGCGCGGCATTGCTGATCGGCGTGGTCTGGGCCTGCGCGCCGGTGCCGAACAGCAGTGCTGCGGCGAGCGCCGCAATCGTCATCCAGGATCCATGCCGCCCGTTCCGCCCTCGCTTCATTGTCGCGCCCTTTTGTTGTTGATCGAGAGGCGGCGATCATCGCGGCGCATGCCGGGGCTGTAAATTGACATTCGCCTGACCCCGACGCCCGCCCGCGCCACCCCTGGGCCGATGTGATCCGTCTCATACGCGCGTCGGCCGGCGTGAGGTAAGCCGATGCGATCCCGATGCCCGGAGGGTTGATCGATGACGACCCGGCGAATGGCGTATTGGTGGCTCAGGTTCGTCCTTTCGGGACGCTTCCTGCAGAAATTCCTCCGGTTGCGGCGCCCTTGATGTCTGAGGGGCGGCGCGCATCCAACCTGAAGCCAGGGGCGGATGTGGGCGCCGATGCGCACGGGAGCGCGTCGGGAAGGTAAAGGCCCACCTGCGGGCATCATCGGGATGAAGTGCCTCGATGTCCCGTAAGACTACTGTCCTTCGGCTCAAAACAAGCGAGATTCGTTGCCAAATCAGCGGTAATCTGCGCCTGCTTGGCAGGTCGGGGCCCGAGGTCACAGTTGCGTCACCCGTAGTTTTACGGAGTCCCGTGTTAACGCGGCCACAAGTTCACCTTCGGTAAACCATACTTATGACGCAACATGACAATCGAGCCGAGGCGCGCCTTCCGCCATGGATGGGCGGAACCGCGACGTTCGAGGCGCAGCCGCCCGAGATTCAGGGAGCCGCCGTGCCGCGACCGCAGGTGACCGCGGACGCCGGGGCGGCGATCGTCCGGCAGTTCAACGGGCCGGTGACAGCGCTGCTGCTCTACATGAACGAGCTCAAACAGCACAGTCAGCAGTTCGCGCATGCGCCCGGCAATGGCGTCTATCTGCGGCAGGTGATCGAGAACGCGCTCGAGCAGACCGAGCGGGTGTCCGCGATGCTGAAGCAGATCTCCGATCTCTATCCGAATGTGATACCGGCCGCCGATCTCAGGCCGCCGCTCGACGACAAGCCGGCAGGCGCCCGGTCACCCGATGTCATGTTCACGCCGGAGGCAGGCCGCAAGCCGCTGACCAAGCGCGAGCGTGAGGTGCTCAGCCTGATCAGCGACGGCTATTCCAACAAGCAGGGCGCGTTGCGGATGAACATCAGCCCGCGCACGTTCGAGAGCCATCGCGCCGAGGCCATGCGCAAACTGGGTGCACGCAACACCGCAGATCTCGTCCGCAAGGCCTTGTTGCATTCCGCATAGAGCGCTTTCAAGCGAAGCCTGTCCCGCACTTGATGCGGGGTGGGCACCGGTTCGCGCAAAGAAACGCGTCAAAACTAAAGTCCAGAGTCCCGTTCCGATTCGATCGGAGCGGGCTATGAGCGGTGTTCGCGGTTCTCAGAAATCGTCTTCCGCGGCGAAGCACAGGCGCGGCGCGAGCCGCGCGGCGGAGGCGGCTGACTTCGGCTCGTCCGGAACGATCGTGACCACCCATGCCGCCGTCGCGCCGGACTTGCTTTCGACGATCGCGCGCACACGTCCCGTCACTGTCGCGCCGGCGGACCTGATGGTGGCGGGCCGGCCGTTGAACTGGGCCATGCGGAAGCGCCGGGCTTCCTTCCGGTCGGTCGTCTCGTACGTGAACATCGGCTCCCCCGTGCGTCGACGCGACTTTGCGGATGCAGCGTTATCCGACGGTGAAAATCGTACGCCGTAGAAGTACGGCTTGTGCGCCGGCGGGCGCGGTTTCGCGCGAAGTGGGTAGCGGTAGAAGACGCGTCAAGAATAGCAAGCTCTAGCCGCCGGCTTCCTGGCAGCTCAGCAGCCCCGCATACTGCGCCTTGACCGTGGCATAGCATTCGCACGCGGTCCTGATCAGTCCATCCGCATTGGTGATCTCGATGTGGCCGCGGCTGTAGTGGATGAAATTGGCCTGTTGCAAGGTATGCGCGACCAGCGACACGCTGTTGCGGCGTGCGCCGATCATCTGGGCCATTGCCTCTTGCGTCAGGGCGATCTTGTTGCTGCCGGAGAGATCGCGCGTGTGCAGCAGGCATCGCGCCAGCCGCGACTCCACGGTGTGCGCGGCGTTGCAGCCGGCCGTCTGCTGGATCTGGGCATAGACGGCGAGACCGTGCCGAATCAGCATCGCTCGCAAGGTCGGGCTCTGGCCGGCGGCCGTCCGCAAGGCTTCGACCTCGATCGTCGAAGCGACGCCCGGCACCAGCACCACGGCGCTGTTCAGCGTGGGGGCTTCACCAAGCCCCGCGAACGCACCATAGATACTGCCGCGGCCGACCATTGCGATCTGCACGCACACGCCTCTTGCCAGCCTGACCACCAGCGAGATCACCCCTTTGTGCGGCATGTATGTCCGCTTGAGCATCTCGTCGGTCTCGATCAGGACCGAATCGGCGGCGAGGTCGATCGTCCGCAAATAAGGCCGGATCAGCCCGAAATCGCTCTCCGAGAGCGAAGACAGAAATCCGTTGGGCGATCGCGGAACCGTATCCAAAGCAACCTCCTGCCTCCCGGCAAAGCTTGCCTCTGGTCATCAGGGCTGACGCGTGCAGTTGGACCGTTATGCAACTTATTCTGGCACGTCTTGGTTCCAATGGAAACATATCTTGGTTCCATTAGGAATACGCCGATCGCCGCAGCGTCACGTTATCCGCGGCTGCAGCAGGTCGCTGCGATCAATCTTCGGGCCCGATCAATTGTTCGGCGTGCGCCTTGACGGTCGCATAGCATTCACACGCCGCCTTCCGCAGACCGTCGATATCCGTGATTTCGATATGGCCGCGGCTGTAGCGCAGGATACCGGCCTGCTGAAACCCATGCGCGACGATCGAAACCGCATTGCGCCGCACACCGATCATCTGCGCCAGCATCTCCTGGGTCAACGGCAGGGCTTCGCTGCCGCACAGGTCGCGCGCGCGCAACAGCCAGCGCGACAGCCGTGCCTCAACCGGATGCGACACGTTGCAGGCGACGGATTGCTGGGTCTGCGCCATCAGCGCCTGCTCATAGAGAGCAACCAGGGTCCGGAACTCCGCGCTGCGATTGGCGGCCTCGCGGAAATCTTCCGCCCGCACCATCGATGCTGTGCCCGGCACCACGACAATCGCGTCGGCGAGCAGCGGCCGCTCATGCAGGGCGGCGGATGCGCCGACGATGCCGTCACGACCGATGGTTGCAATCTCGACGGATTGCCCGTCGGATAGATTGACCATCATCGAGACCACGCCGCCGTGCGGGAAATAGACCCGCTGCACCGGCGCGCCCGCATCGGCGAGTACCGTTTCCTTGGTCAGGTCGACGGTTTCCAGAAGGGGATGAAGTTGCCCGTATTCCGTGGAGGGAAGTGCTTGCAACAGACGATTGGGCGGACGCGATACCGCAGACATTGGAGCTCCTGCCGAGGGCGGGAGCACTACGGTCTCGCATCACCTACTCTTGGCGTGTGGAGAGCGAACATAGCTTGCCTGTCCAATAGCACAAGGGTTGTGGTGCGAACTCTATACCCTCTAGGGGGCAAACGGTCGGCAATCGCATCGGCCTGCGCGGCGTTCGAGGCGGATTCGAATGCCGCGTATCCCGGACGAGACGGTTGCGACATTGTCTCGCATTTATTGATTTCCATTAACTCTGATGCGTACCGAAACGTGTGCCGTCGCGATGGCCATTGCGGATGTCGAAGGCCCCCGTCGGCAGCGCGAGCATGCGGCAAGTCCCGCAAATGCGAGGACAAATTCGCTGTCACGAGATTGATCCGGCGGCGAACATGCGCCGCTTAGCTGAGCGTCTGCACGGCGGCCATAGAATTACCGGCAAAAGCCATCCTGGGTATTTGTACGGAGCAGCCCTTTAACGAACGGGTAGCGCGGACAGACCAGTGTGGCATCGGTCGCCGTGCGAAATTTACGGCGTCGCGTCAATCGTGTTCATCCAGAAGGGTATCAGTATGTCCGGCATCGTCCTCTCGGCATCGGTCCGTCAAAACCTGCTTTCGCTGCAGTCGACGGCCGACCTGCTCGCCACCACGCAGAACCGCTTGTCCACCGGCAAGAAGGTCAACACCGCTCTCGACAATCCGACCAACTTCTTCACGGCGCAGTCGCTCGACAACCGCGCCAGCGACATCAACAACCTGCTGGACGGAATCGGCAACGGCGTGCAGGTGCTGCAGGCCGCCAACACCGGCATCACCTCGCTGCAGAAGCTCGTTGACAGCGCCAAGTCGGTCGCGAACCAGGCCCTGCAGGCCGCGGTCGGCTATTCCCAGAAATCGCAAGTGACGACCGCCGTGGTCACCGGCGCGACCACCGACGATATCCGCGGTACCGCCACCTACAGCAACGCGACCCTTGCTGGTACGGTCGTCAACAACAATCTCACGGTGCCGGCGCCGATCACGGCCGCCACCAAGCTCGTCACTGCGGCCAACTCTGATAGCCTGGCGGCGACCCCGACCGGTACGATCAGCGTCAACGGCAAGTCGATCACGTTCTCGAACACGCAGACCACGTCGACGACCGATTCGTCCGGCAACGTGACCCTCGGTACGGGCGCGGGCAGCACGCTGACGGTCGGCGACCTGCTCACCGCGATCGACGGCATCACCGGCACGGCCACCGCCTCCACCGTGGCGGCTGGTGCGCTCCAGATCAGCACCGGCACCAACCAGGATCTCAACATCTCCGGCTCGGGCCTCGCCGCTTTCGGCCTTACCGCCGGAACCAAGGCACGCACCGTGGCAACGCCTTCGCCGCTGGATGGCTTGACGCTGACGATCGGCGCGACCGGCAACGGCAAGGCCACCAACATTACGTTTGGTAGCGGCGCGGGCCAGGTGAAGTCCCTCAACGACCTGAACAACGCACTGTCCGCGAACAACCTGCAGGCGTCGCTCAGCGCGGGCGGAGCGCTCACCATCAGCACCACCAACGATGCTGCGTCCGCGACCATCGGCACGATCGGTGGCACGGCAGCCGGCGCCGGCAAGCTGTTCAACGCCCTTGTGGGCAGCGCCCCGGTGCAGGATCCGAATGGGCTGGCGAACCGCGCCAACCTGGTCAACCAGTACAACAACATCCTGGACCAGATCACCACGACCGCCCAGGACGCGTCGTACAACGGCATCAACCTGCTCAATGGCGATCAGCTCAAGCTGACCTTCAACGAGACGGGCTCCTCGACGCTGAAGATCCAGGGCGTCACCTTCGATGCCTCCGGCCTCAACCTCACCAAGCTGACCGCTGGCACGGACTTCATCGACAACGCTTCGGCCAACGCCACGCTGAAGACGCTCAACAGCGCGAGCGGCCTGCTGCGCACCCAGGCTTCGACCCTCGGTTCGAACCTGTCGATCGTGCAGATCCGCCAGGACTTCTCGAAGAACCTGATCAACGTGCTGCAGACCGGCTCGTCCAACCTGACGCTGGCCGACACCAACGAGGAAGCGGCGAACAGCCAGGCGCTGTCGACCCGCCAGTCGATCGCGGTGTCCGCGCTGGCTCTGGCCAACCAGTCGCAGCAGAGCGTTCTGCAGTTGCTCCGCTAAGCGTAGCCGCGACAGACAACGACTATCGAGGCGGCGGAGGAAACTCCGCCGCCTTTGCTTTGGGTTCGCTTAACCATCCCGCCGGTTTCAACCCATGTTCAACCCATGGGCGATCGCGCTCTGCTGCAGGCGGATGTCATGGCCGCCGGCATTTGGCGGGATTTGACCGTCCCTCGATCGCATTTCGTTCAAATTGCGACGACAGGTGGAACGGGCTCTTTCCCGTCCGGGTGGTAAGGGCTTGTTGCTGTGAAACCGGCCGCGATGTCGTGATGCGTCGTCCTTGAACGGCCTCATCGTCCGTATTTGCACGGACGACGAAATTAACGTCGCCGTGAAGCCGGCCAAGTTATCGATGCGAGGCGTGCGTTCCGTAGCACCTTGAGGGGACCGATTCATGGACGATCTGTTGCGCGAGTTCCTGACGGAGAGCAGCGAGAGCCTGGATACGGTCGACAACCAGCTGGTGCAGTTCGAGCAGGATCCGAACAACGCGAAGATCCTGGATAACATTTTCCGGCTTGTGCACACGATCAAGGGGACCTGCGGCTTCCTCGGACTGCCGCGGCTGGAAGCGCTGGCGCATGCCGGCGAGACCCTGATGGGCAAATTCCGCGACGGCATGCCGGTGAAGGCGGAAGCCGTGACGCTGATCCTGTCCTCGATCGACCGCATCAAGGAGATCCTCGGCGGGCTCGAGGCGACCGAGGCCGAGCCCGAGGGCAACGACCGCGACCTGATCGATCAGCTCGAGGCGATGGTCGAGCACGGCATGGCGGCGATGGTGGCCGGTGAGGCTGCTCCTGAAGACATGCCTGTCGTTGAATCTCCATCCGTGCAGGCGGCGATGACTGAAGGCACGCTGGTGGTGCAGACGCTGGAGCGTCCGTTGCGCCCGGGTGAGGTCTCGCTCGACGAGCTCGAGCGCGCCTTCCGCGAGACCGAGATTGAAGTCGCAGCACCGGCGCCCGCGCCGGTCGCAAAGCCCGCCGCCGCTGCGCCCGCAGCCGAGCCGGTTGAGGCTGCAAAGAAGCCGGCCCGCAAGGCCGCCACCGAGGATGTCCAGGAAGGCGACAAGATCGCCAACCAGTCGATCCGGGTCAATGTCGACACCCTCGAACACCTCATGACCATGGTCTCCGAGCTGGTCCTGACCCGCAACCAGCTCTTGGAGATCTCACGGCGCAACGAGGACACCGAGTTCAAGGTGCCGCTGCAGCGGCTCTCCAACGTCACCGCCGAGCTGCAGGAAGGCGTCATGAAGACGCGGATGCAGCCGATCGGCAATGCCTGGCAGAAGCTGCCGCGCATCGTCCGCGATCTCTCCGGCGAACTCGGCAAGCAAATTGAACTGGAAATGCACGGCGCCGACACCGAGCTCGACCGCCAGGTGCTCGACCTGATCAAGGATCCGTTGACGCACATGGTGCGCAACTCCGCCGATCATGGCCTGGAGACCACCGCCGAGCGGGTCGCTGCCGGCAAGCCCGAACAGGGCACCATTCGCCTAAGCGCCTATCACGAGGGCGGCCACATCATCATCTGCATCGCCGACAATGGCCGCGGGCTCAACACCGAGCGGATCAAGGCCAAGGCGCTCCAGAACGGTCTCGTCACCGAGGCCGAGCTCGAGAAGATGACCGAAGCCCAGATCCACAAGTTCATCTTCGCGCCGGGCTTCTCGACCGCGGCGCAAGTGACCTCGGTGTCCGGCCGCGGCGTCGGCATGGACGTGGTGCGCACCAATATCGACCAGATCGGCGGCACCATCGACATCAAGAGCGTGGCCGGCGAGGGCGCCTCCGTCACCATCAAGATCCCGCTGACCCTGGCCATCGTCTCCGCTTTGATCGTGGAAGCCGGCGGCGACCGCTTTGCCATCCCGCAGCTCTCGGTGGTCGAGCTGGTGCGGGCCCGCGCCAACTCCGAGCACCGCATCGAGCGGATCAAGGATACGGCAGTGCTGCGGCTGCGCAACAAGCTGCTGCCGCTGATCCACCTCAAGAAGCTGCTCAAGATCGACGACGGCGCCACCTCGGATGCCGAGAACGGCTTCATCGTGGTGACGCAAGTCGGCAGCCAGACCT
The DNA here is from genome assembly GCF_054063755.1 of Bradyrhizobium sp. USDA 4341. Classification (NCBI taxonomy): domain Bacteria; kingdom Pseudomonadati; phylum Pseudomonadota; class Alphaproteobacteria; order Hyphomicrobiales; family Nitrobacteraceae; genus Bradyrhizobium; species Bradyrhizobium sp. USDA 4341. Next base: position 5,736,146 of record NZ_JBSSGO010000002.1, read on the forward strand.
TCGGCATCGTGGTCGACGGCGTGTTCCACACCGAGGAGATCGTGGTCAAGCCGATGTCGACCAAACTGCGTCACATCGACATGTTCTCCGGCAACACCATTTTGGGCGATGGCGCCGTGATCATGATCATCGACCCCAACGGGATCGCCAAGGCGCTGGGCGCGTCCGGCTCCTCGGCCCATGACATGGCCGACGACAATGCCGCGGCGCATGCCTCGAGCGGCGAGCAGCTGACCTCGCTGTTGGTGTTCCGCGCCGGTTCCAGCCAGCCCAAGGCGGTGCCGCTCGGCCTCGTCACCCGGCTCGAGGAGATCGCAACCGACAAGATCGAGCTCTCGAACGGCCGCTACATGGTGCAGTACCGCGAACAGCTGATGCCGCTGGTGCAGATGGTAGGCGTCGAGGTGCAGACCCAGGGCGCGCAGCCGATCCTGGTGTTCGCCGACGACGGTCGCTCGATGGGGCTCGTGGTCGACGAGATCATCGACATCGTCGAGGAGCGGCTCAACATCGAGGTCGCGGGCTCGCAGGACGGCATTCTGGGCTCGGCCGTGATCAAGGGCCAGGCCACCGAGGTGATCGACGTCGGCCACTTCCTGCCGATGGCGTTTGCCGACTGGTTCTCGCGCAAGGAGATGCGCCCGTCGGCCTCGGCGCAGTCGGTGCTGCTGGTCGATGACAGCGCGTTCTTCCGCAACATGCTGGCGCCGGTGCTGAAAGCTGCCGGCTACAAGGTGCGGACCGCGCCGAATGCGCAGGAAGGGCTCGCCGCCCTGCGCTCGGGGCAGGCCTTCGACGTCGTGCTGACCGACATCGAGATGCCCGAGATGAACGGCTTTGAGTTCGCCGAGAACATCCGCTCTGACCACAACCTCATCGGGCTGCCGATCATCGCGCTGTCGGCGATGGTGTCGCCGGCGGCGATCGAGCGCGGCCGCCAGGCCGGCTTCCACGACTATGTTGCCAAGTTTGATCGTCCCGGGCTGATCGCGGCGCTGAAAGAGCAGACCGCCGAACTGCGCCGGGCGGCGTGAGGGGATGCGAGGAACAGGATCGATGAGCAGCAAGACCGAGACCAGTGAAGGCGCGATGGCCGAATACGTGACCGCGGTGATCGGCGGGCAGCTGTTCGGCTTGCCGATCTCACGGGTGCAGGACGTGTTCATGCCGGAGCGGCTGACGCGGGTGCCGCTGGCCTCCAGCGAGATCGCCGGCGTGCTCAATCTGCGCGGCCGCATCGTCACCGTGGTCGACATGCGGGCCCGGCTCGGCCTGCCGAAGGCCGACGACGGCAAGCCGCCGATGGCGGTCGGCGTCGATCAGCGCGGCGAATCCTATGGCCTGCTGATCGACCAGATCGGTGAAGTCTTGCGGCTGCCCGACGACAGCCGTCAGGACAATCCGGTCAACCTCGATCCCCGCATGGCCAGGCTCGCCGGCGGCGTCCACCGCCTCGACGGCCAGCTCATGGTCGTCCTCGATGTCGATCGCGTGCTCGAACTGGTGCCCAAGATAACTCCCATGACAGCAGCTGCAGCGTAACGCTCCGCCGCGGAGACGGCGGACTCTACAAGGAGGCCAACATATGAAGACATGTCTTGTCGTCGACGATTCCGGTGTGGTGCGAAAGATCGCACGCCGCATCCTCGAAGGAATGGAATTCACCGTCATCGAAGCCGAGGACGGCGCGGTCGCGCTCGAGGCCTGCAAGCAGGCGCTGCCGGACGCGGTGCTGCTCGACTGGAACATGCCTGTCATGGACGGCTTCGAATTCCTCGTGCAGCTCCGCCGCATGCCGGGCGGCGATCAGCCGAAGGTCGTATTCTGCACCACCGAGAACGGCATCGACCATATTTCGCGAGCGCTGCATGCCGGCGCCAACGAGTACATCATGAAGCCGTTCGACAAGGACATCGTGATCGCGAAATTCCAGGAAGTCGGCCTGCTGGCGCTCGACGCGTCGGCCGAAGCCTGACCAGTTTCACCCTTTAGTCCTTGCGAGGCTCCCGTGACGCCCCCCGACTACGAGTATCTGCGTAAGCTCCTGAAGGACCATTCCGGTCTCGATCTGTCCGCGGACAAGCAATATCTGATCGAGAGCCGCCTGCTGCCGTTGGCGCGCAAATGCGGCCTGTCCGGCATCCCCGACCTGATCGCCAAGATCAGGGCCGGCTCATCGACGCACACCGTCCAGGTGGTCGAGGCCATGACCACCAACGAGACGTTCTTCTTCCGCGACAAGGTGCCGTTCGACCATTTCCGCGACACCATCATGCCCGAGGTCCTGAAGGCGCGTGCCGCGCGCCGCAGCATCCGGATCTGGTGCGCCGCCGGCTCGACCGGCCAGGAGCCCTATTCGCTGGCGATGTGCCTGAAGGAGATGGGCGCGGCGCTTGCGGGATGGCGGGTCGAGATCATCGCGACCGACCTGTCGCAGGAGGTGCTGGAGAAGTCGAAGGTCGGCATCTACAGCCAGTTCGAGGTGCAACGCGGGCTGCCGATCCAGCTGCTGGTGAAGTATTTCAAGCAGTCGGGAGAACTCTGGCAGATCAATCCCGAGTTGCGCGCGATGGTGCAGCACCGTCAGCTCAATTTGCTGCACGATTTCTCCCAGCTCGGCACGTTCGATGTGATCTTCTGCCGCAACGTGCTGATCTATTTCGATCAGGACACCAAGATCAACATCTTCAACCGGCTCGCCCGGTTGATGGAGGCCGACGGCTTCCTGGTGCTCGGCGCCGCCGAAACCGTGGTCGGCCTGACCGACACGTTCAAGCCGATTCCCGAGCGGCGTGGCCTGTACCGGCCGAGCGGGGTGCGGGCGGCGCTTGCGATACCGAGGCCTGCCATGGCGGTCGGATATTGAGCGATGACGGAGGACGGCAAATCCATTGAGCGTGTCACGTTCAGCCGGGGCGTCGATGTCTGCATCATGGCCATCGACGGCACCTGGCGGCGCGACTGCCAGCTCAATGCCATCTCCGATAATGACGCGGCGCTGACCGTCGAGGGTTCCATTCAGGGGCTCAACCTGAAGGAGTTCTTCCTCTTGCTGTCGTCGACCGGGCTCGCCTATCGCCGGTGTGAACTGGTCCGCGTCAACGGCACCGAAATGGACGTCAGCTTCCTCAAGGGCAAGCCGAGCAAGCGGCGGTCGGGCTCCGACGAAGAGCGGGCCAGAGCCTGACATCAAGAAGGCCTGACTTGAGGAGGGCCTGACGTGAAGAAGGCCTGACCCGGCTGGGCGGGGCATGCCTGCCGCCAATCCGAACGTGGAACGGATCGTCGCCTCGAGGGTTGGGGCGTCGTCGGGACAATCTGCGTGATTGTGTCGAACCTGGCGTTGGCCGGTCCGGCTGATCAGTTTAGCAGACGTGCCGGTGCCTCTGAATCGCGCAGCCGATCGAGCGCCATGCCGAGCCCGGTGTCACAGGCTTTCAGGGCCGTGGACGCCACGGCGTAGCGCGGGGTGACGTCATCAAGCACGAAGATGTCGGCAGCGGCGTCCTGCTCGGCCAGAACTGCCTCGCGCGCAATCGCCGCCTCGATCAGCCGCAGGCTCGCCTGGACATGGCCGATCAGCGCGACCAGGTCCGTCACGATCAGGCTGTAGGGATCGCTGCCCTCGTCCAGGCACACCGCAACGCCGTCCGCCGCTGCATTTTCCATGCATGTTTCTCCACTGCTCCCACTTTTAGGGAACGCGGTGCTACTTGTGCGTTAAGCGGACGTCCCGTACAAATACGGGTCCATTGATCGAGATGGTCGAGTTACTTCTTGTGCAGTCTGGGCAGCACGCTTCACCACTGATGGACGAGACATATGGTTGAGAATGGCGCTCCTCGCGGGGAAATCTTTGTAGTCGACGACGACCCCGCCGTTCGCGAGACGCTTTCCGTGGTCCTGTCGACCGCCGGCTACAAGGTGATCTGCTTTGCGGACGGCGCGGCGCTGCTCGCGGTGGCGCGCAGCCGGACGCCGGCCTGCATCCTGCTCGACGTGCATATCCCGGGCAAATCCGGCCTCGATATCCTGAAGGAGCTTCACGGCGAGGATTATCCGGCGCCGATCTTCATGATCTCCGGCCAGGGCGACATCACGATGGCGGTCAGCGCCATCAAGAACGGCGCGCTCGACTTCATCGAGAAGCCGTTCCGCGGCAACGAGATCGTCAGCCGCCTCAATGAGGCGATCGACGCCTATACAAGACGCCAGGCCGAGACCTCGGCATCGCGCATCGCCGCGCTGCACTTTCCTGGCCGCGAGCCGCTGACCCGCCGTGAGCGCGAGGTGCTCGAGCAATTCACCGCGGGCGCCTCCAACAAGGAGGCCGGGCGTCACCTCGGGATCAGCCCGCGCACGATCGAGGATCACCGCGCCAACATCATGAAGAAGCTCGGCGCGCGCAACGCCGCCGACCTCGTCCGCATCGTGATGACGGCGCAGCAAAAGTAAGCCAAGGTCGGCCAAGGCCGGTTTACGCTCCGGTTTCCACATCGCGGGGTTTGTGCGCCGCACGCCCGGCACACCGGCGGCGAACGGCACGTCTGCGCCGCGCGCGGGACGAGACGTCCGGAAATCCTGTATATGCGTGGCGCAGGGCATGCCCGCCGAGACCGCGCGTGCGAGCAATGTCGAGACACGCGATATCGAAACACGCAATATCGAAGCATATGGCGCATCCAAGATGACCAAGAAGAACAAGACCCCGGATCAATTGCGCAGCGCGCGCTGGTTTGCGCCCGACGATTTGCGCGCCTTCGGCCATCGCTCGCGCGCGATGCAGATGGGCTACGCGCCGGAGGAATGGCGCGACCGGCCGGTGATCGCGATCATCAACACCTGGTCGGATGCGCAGCCCTGCCACATGCATTTCAAGAGCCGGGTCGATGACGTCAAGCGCGGCGTGCTGATGGCCGGCGGCTTTCCGCTGGAGCTGCCGGCGCTGTCGCTGTCGGAATCGCTGCTGAAGCCGACCACGATGCTCTACCGCAATATGCTCGCGATGGATGCCGAGGAGCTGTTGCGCGGCCATCCGGTCGACGGCGTGGTGCTGATGGGCGGTTGCGACAAGACCACGCCCGGCCTGCTGCTCGGGGCCACCAGCATGAACCTGCCGGCGATCTATCTGCCGGCCGGTCCGATGCTGCGCGGCAACTGGAAGGGCAAGACGCTCGGCTCCGGCTCGGATGCCTGGAAATACTGGGACGAGCGCCGCGCCGGCAAGATCTCCGACAAGGACTGGGTCGACATGGAGGCCGGCATCGCCCGCAGCTATGGCACCTGCATGACCATGGGCACGGCCTCGACCATGACCGCGATCGCCGAAGCCATCGGCATGACGCTGCCCGGCGCCTCGTCGATCCCCGCGGCCGACGCCAACCATATCCGGATGAGCTCGGAAGCCGGCCGCCGCATCGTCGAGATGGTGTGGGAGGATCTGACCCCGCAGAAGATCCAGACCCGCAAGGCATTCGAGAACGCCATCACGGTCGCGATGGCGATGGGCTGCTCGACCAACGCCATCATTCACCTCATTGCGCAGGCGCGCCGCGCCGGCCAGGACATCTCGCTCGACGATTTCGAGATCGCGAGCCGCAAGGTGCCTGTGATCGCCAATGTGCGGCCGAGTGGCGACCTCTATCTGATGGAGGATTTCTTCTATGCCGGCGGGCTGCCCGGCCTGATGAACCGGATCAAGCAGCATCTGCATCTCGACTGCATGACCGTCACGGGCAAGACGCTCGGCGAGAACATCGAAGGCGCGGAGGTCCATAATGACGACGTCATCCGCACCGTCGACAACCCGATCTACAAGGAGGGTGCGCTGGCGGTGCTGAAGGGCAATCTTGCGCCCGACGGCTGCGTCATCAAGCCGTCCGCCTGCGATCCGCGCTTCCTCAAGCACACCGGACCGGCGCTGGTGTTCGACGACTATCCCTCCATGAAGAAGGCGGTCGACGACCCCGATCTCGACGTCACGTCCGATCACGTGCTGATCCTGCGCAACGCCGGCCCGCAGGGCGGCCCGGGGATGCCGGAATGGGGCATGCTGCCGATCCCGACCAAGCTCGTGAAGCAGGGCGTGCGCGACATGGTGCGGCTGTCGGATGCGCGGATGAGCGGCACCAGCTACGGCGCCTGCATCCTGCACGTCTCGCCGGAGTCCTTCGTCGGAGGCCCGCTGGCGCTGGTGAGGAACGGTGATCGCATCACGCTCGACGTCGCCGCGCGCACCATCGATCTCGACGTGCCGGAGGCGGAGCTCGCCAGGCGCCGCGCCGAATGGAAGCAGCCCGAGCAGCGCTTCGAGCGCGGCTATGGCTGGATGTTCTCGAAACACATCAAGCAGGCCAATGAAGGCTGCGACTTCGATTTCCTCGAGACCGACTTTGGCAAGCCGGTCGGAGAGCCGTCGATTTATTGACCGTCGTTCCGGGGCACGCGTAGCGTGATCCCGGAACCCATTTCTCCAAAGCCCATGCGGCCCGATGGATTCCGGGCTCGCGCTACGCGCGCCCCGGAATGACGAAGAGAACACCGATGTCAAAACTCAGCGACACCACCCGCAACAAGCTGAAATCCGTCTCCACTGCGACAGTCGCGACCGCGCTGTTCAAGCGCGGCTTGCGCATCCAGATGATCCAGGATGTTCACCCCTTGAGCCCGGATCAGCCGACCATGGTCGGCGAGGCCTTCACGCTGCGCTACATGCCGGCGCGCGAGGATCTCAACACGATCGAGGTGTTCCGCAACCGCGCGCATCCGCAGCGCAAGGCGATCGAGGATTGTCCGCCCGGCAGCGTGCTGGTCATGGACAGCCGCAAGGATGCGCGCGCGGCGTCGGCCGGCGCGATCCTGGTGACACGGCTGATGAAGCGCGGCTGCGCCGGCGTCGTCACCGACGGCGGCTTCCGCGATTCGGCCGAGATCGCGCGGCTCGGCTTCCCGGCGTTTCATCATCGCCCGAGCGCGCCGACCAATCTGACGCTGCACCAGGCGATCGAGATCAATGTCCCGATCGGTTGCGGCGACGCGCCGGTATTTCCCGGCGACGTGATCCTCGGCGACAGCGACGGCGTCATCGTGATCCCGGCGCATCTCGCCGACGAGATCGCGAATGAGACTTTCGAGATGACCGCGTTCGAGGATTTCGTCACCGAGCAGGTCCAGAACGGCCGCGGCATCTTCGGCCTCTATCCGGCGACCGACGAGCAGACGCTGAAGGATTTTGCGGCCTGGCGGAAGGCGAAGGGGCGGTAGCTGGAGCCACATCCTCCACCGTCGTCCTGGCGAAAGCCAGGACCCATAACCACAGGGAGGAGTTTGGCGAAGACTGTCAGTGATCCATCGCCGTGGTACGACCACCGCGCTTCATCGATAGATCACGCGGTATGGGTCCTGGCTTTCGCCAGGACGACGATGGGGATGGGACCGGGCAAGCCAAGCGTAATCGGTAGCCCAGACGAAGCTCGTAGCCCGGATGGAGCGAAGCGTAATCCGGGACTCATGCATGCGGCGAGGCCGCCCCGGATTTCGCTGCGCTTCATCCGGGCTACGGGACCTCGCTACGCCTCCGCCTTGTCCGCCATCCCGACCGCCCACAGCGCGAAGGCGTAGACGATCGCGACTTCGTCGAGGCGGTTGAAGCGGCCGGAGGCGCCGCCGTGGCCGGCGCCCATGTTGGTGCGCAGCAGCACGGGACCGCCGCCGCGCATCGTGGCGCGCAGCCGCGCGATCCATTTCGCCGGCTCCCAATAGGTGACGCGCGGATCGGTCAGCCCGCCCATCGCCAGGATTGCCGGATAGTCCTTCGCCGCGACATTGTCGTAGGGCGAGTAGGACAGGATGGTGCGAAAATCCTTCTCGCTCTCGATCGGGTTGCCCCATTCCGGCCATTCCGGCGGCGTCAGCGGCAGGGTGTCGTCGAGCATGGTGTTGAGCACATCGACGAACGGCACCTCGGCGACGATGCCGGCAAACAGCTCGCCAGCGCGGTTGGCGACCGCGCCCATCAGCATGCCGCCGGCCGATCCGCCATGGCCGACGATGCGTTTTTCACCCGTGTATTTCGCCTCGATGAGCGCGCGGCCTGCGGCGGCGAAATCGTCAAACGTGTTGGTCTTTTTTTCGCGCTTGCCGTCGAGGTACCAGCCCCAGCCCTTGTCGGCGCCGCCGCGGATATGCGCGATCGCGTAGACGAAGCCGCGATCGACCAGCGACAGCCGGTTCGCCGCAAACGACGCCGGCATCGCCATGCCGTAGGAGCCGTAGCCGTAGAGCAGGAGCGGCGCGCTGCCGTCGCGAACAAAATCTTTGCGATGCAGGATCGAGACCGGCACCTGCGCGCCATCATGCGAGGTCGCCATGATGCGCGTGGTGACGTAGTCGGCCGGGTTGTGGCCGGAGGGAATCTCCTGCCGTTTGCGCAGGACACGCGTCCGCGTCGCCATGTCGTAGTCATAGACCTCCGACGGCGTCGTCATCGACGAATAGGCAAAACGCAGATTGGTGGTGTCGAATTCGTAGCCGCCCATGGTGTCGAGCGAATAGGCCGCCTCGTCGAAGGCGATCGCGTGTTCCTCGCCGCTCTTGAGGTCGCGGATGATGATCGCCGGCAGCGCATTGGCGCGCTCCAGCCGCACCATGTGGCCAGCATAGAGCTCGACGTCGAGCACATAGACGCCCTCGCGATACGGGATCAGGTCGCGCCAGTTGGCGCGCTCGGGCGCGGCGAGCGGCGCGGTGACCACCTTGAAGTCGATCGCGTCGTCGGCATTGGTCAGGATGAACAGCTCGTCGCCGCGGTCGGCGATCGAATATTGCACGCCCTCCTCGCGCGCCGCGACCAGCCGCGGCGGGGCGTCGGGATTGGAAAGATCGATCAGCCGCTGCTCCGAGGTCTCGTGGTCGCCGCCCGCGATCACGCAGAAGCGGCCGCTGGCGCTCTCGTGCAGATGGGTGAACCAGCCGGAATCCTGCTCCTCATAGATCAGGGTGTCGTCGGCCTGCTTGGTGCCGAGCCTGTGCCGCCACACCTGCATCGGGCGGTGATTGTCGTCGAGCTTGACGTAGAAGAAGCTCCTGGAGTCCGCGGCCCAGACCACGCCGCCATCGGTTTCCTCGACGAGGTCGTCGAGGTCGCCGCCGGTTGCCCAGTCGCGCACGCGGATCGAGAAATATTCGGAGCCCTTGGTGTCGGCACTCCAGGCGTGCAGCCGGTGATCGTTGGAATGCCGGCTGCCGCCGAACTTGAAATATTCGTGGTCCTTTGCCAGCGCGTCGCCGTCCAGCACGACATGCGCCTCGCCGCCATCGCGCGACGTGCGGCAGTACAGTTCGTGCTGGCCGCCTTCGCGGAACTTGCGAAAATAGGCGAACGGGCCGTCCGGCGACGGCACGCTGGAATCGTCCTCCTTGATCCGCCCGCGCATCTCCTTGACCAGCCGCTTCTGCAAGCTGTCGGTGTGGCCGAGCAGGCTGTCGGTGTAGCCGTTCTCGGCTTCGAGATAGCTGCGGATGTCAGGATCGAGGATCGAGGGATCGCGCAGCACCTCCTGCCATTTCGGATCCTTGATCCAGGCATAGTCGTCCGTCACCGTGATGCCGTGGGTGGTGAAGGAATGCGGCCGGCGCGGCGCGACAGGGGGCGATGTTGTGGTGGCGGATTTGGTCACACGATCCTCATGGTGCGGGGTTCCGCCTTATATCGGGATGAATGTGGCGATTGCCAGATGGGATAGGTCGTCATTGCGAGCGCAGCGAAGCAATCCATCTCTCGCCGACGGGATAGGATGGATTGCTTCGTCGCTTCGCTCCTCGCAATGACGGGGTGGAGCGTCGTCAGCCGTTCCGCAGCTTCGCACCTGCATTGCCGCCGGACATCGGGATCTGGTTCACCGCCAGTACCACTGCGAATGTGATCACCAGCATCGCGATGCCGAGCACCGCGATCGCGGCGAGGTCGCCGCCTTCGTTGAGGTCGTAGATCAGGACCGACAGCACCTTGGTCTGCGAGGTGAACAGCACGATCGCCGCCGACAGTTCCCGCATCACGCCGATGAAGATGAAGCACCAGGTTGCGATCACGCCGGTGCGCAGCAGCGGCGCGGTGATCTGGCGCAGCGCCTGCAGCCGCGTCGCGCCGAGGATGCGGCTCGCCTCCTCGAGCTCGGGATGAATGGTCGTGAATGCCGCCTGCAGCTGCTGATAGGCCGACGGCAGATTGATGGTGAGGAACGCCAGCAGCAGGATCCAGAGCGTGCCATAGAGCACGAAGGGCGGCCGCGTATAGCTTAAGAACAGGCCGACGCCGAGCACGATGCCGGGGACGGCGACCGGCGCCGTGGCGAGGAACCCGAGGATGCGGTGGCCCGCGATCACCTTCCGCGTCGTGACATAGGCGATGACCAGCGCGAGGATGGTGCCGATTGTTGCGGTGGCGGTGCCGAGGATCACGGTGTTCTTCAGCGCGAGCTGGGTCGACGACAGTTCGGTGAATACGAAGACGATGTTGTGCAACGTTGCCGTCGACGGCGTCACCAGCGTGGTCGCGTTCGGCGAGAACGCGGCGTTGAGCAGCGCGAGGTAAGGCAGGAAGACGGGATTGAGCAGCACCAAAAGGCAGAAGCCGAGCGCAGCCCAGCGCCAGCCGCGCAACTCGACCCGGCGCGGCGCGCCGTATTTGCCACCGATCACCGAATAGCCGCGGCGGCCGAGCAGCGCCTTCTGCCCTTGCAGCAGCAGGATCGTCAGCACCAGCAGTGGCACCGCGGCGGCCGCCGCGAGCTCGAGTTTCGGCGGATACTGGAACAGGCTCCAGATCTTGGTCGTCATGGTGTGGAAGCCGGCCGGCAGCGCCAGGATCGCCGGCGAGCCGAACAGCGTCATCGCCTGCAGGAAGGCGATCAAGGCGCCCGCGACCAGCGCGGGCAGTGCCAGCGGGATGGTGACCCGCCGCGCCGTGGTCCAGGCATTGCCGCCGAGGATCGCGGAGGCGTCTTCCAGCTCGCCCGGCATGGTGTCGAGCGCATTGGCCACCATCACGAACACGAACGGGAACGTGTAGCAGGAGATCACGAAGATGATCCCGGTCATCGAATAGATATTGAACAGCGCGTCCGCATCCTCGCCCGCGAACAGCCGGTAGAGCTGGTTGAGCAGCCCCGAATTCGGCGCCGCCAGCAATTCCCAGGCGACCGCGCCGAGGAACGGCGGCGTCACGAACGAGGCCGTCACCAGCGCGCGGATGGTCTGCCGTCCCGGCATATCGGTGCGCGACACCAGCCAGCTGAGCGGCGCCGCGACGATGCAGCAGATCAGCGCTGACGTCGTTGCGATGATCGCGGTGGTCAGCAGCGGATCGAGAAAATCCGGATTGCTGAACAGCGTGACGAAGTTCTGCAGCGTCGGATGGCGATTTTTGTCGGTGAAAGCGTAGACCGCGAGCCACGACAGCGGCAGCAGGATCAAGAGAATGAGCACCGCGGCGAACAGCCACAGCACGGGGCGCGTCCAGTCGACGCGGGGGCGGGCGGTGGTAGTTGTTTTCATGCGAAGACTCTCCCTTCGTCATTCCGGGGCGCGCGCAGCGCGAGCCCGGAATGACGAAAACGTTTGCGGCTCTCCATCGCTCAAACCCTGAACAGCCGCGCATAGCGCGTCTTGATCTCTTCGGTCATCGCCTCGACCCCCGCCGGGTCCTCCTTCATCAGCTTGATGTCGGCGAGCTTGCGCCGGCCGGCCTTCGGCTGCACCTGCGCGTGCACCGAATACTGCCCGGTGAAGTCGACGAAGAATTGCTGGGTCGCGCGGGTGTGCAGCCAGGCCTGGAACAGTCTTGCGGCGTTCGGGTGCGGCGCGCCGGCGAAGATGCCGGTCGGTCCCGAGATCGTCGGCGTGCCTTCGGTCGGGTAGACCGGCTCGACCGGCTGTCCGGCCTCCTTCAGGAGCACGATGCCGTATTCATTGCCGTCGGCCATGACCGCGCGCTCGCCGAGCGAGAGCTTCTTGGGCGGATCGGTCGAGGACTGCACCTGCATCACGCGCTGCTTGGCGAGTTTCTCCAGATAGGGCCAGCCGAGCTCGCGCACGATCTGGAACGTCGTGGTCATGATGGTGCCGCTATAGGCCGGATGGCCCTTCACCATCTTGCCGATCCATTTCGGGTCGAGCAGATCGGCAAAGCTCTTCGGCGCATCCTCCGCCTTCACCAGATTGGTGTTGTAGGCGATCGACGACAGCCACAGCCGCGTGGTCACGGCCATGCCGTCGGGATCGCGATATCCGTCGGGAAAGTGCCTGGCGACGTCCTCGGGGACGAACGGCATCAGCCAGCCGCTCTTCTTCCATGGGATAAAGTGCGAGGCATCGGCGCTGTTGACGACGTCGGCGGCGTGGATATTGGAATCGAATTCCTGCGCCACGCGCTGGAACAGCCGCTCCGAGCCGGAGCGCTCGATCTGCACCGTGATGCCGGGATAGGCGGCCTCGAACGCCTTGCCGAGCTTTTCGCCGACCGGCAGGTCCATCGACGAATAGAACACGAGCTTGCCTTCTTTGGTCGCGGCCGCCACCAGATCGGGCGTGATCGTGGCCGGCTCGGGTGCCGCGGCGCGCGCCGGCGAAGCGAACACCTTGCCGAACGCAAGCGCCGCAGAGCCTTTCAGGACGTGGCGTCTGGAGATTTGTTTCCGCATCGCGTTGCTCGGTTTCTTGTTCGTTATCGACTGAGCGCCCGGCAGCGTTCGGGCGGCAGTGTCAGCCAGACCTCGCTGCCCTTCTCGACCGCGGTTTCCGTCGGCGTGGTTACCCGCAGTGAGGTGCCGTCAGGCGTCTCGACCATGTAGTCGCGGTTCATGCCGAGATAGACCTGTCGCGTCACGACGGCCTTGAGCGTGTTCTGCTGCGCGAGGGGTGCTTGCGTCGAGAGCTGAATTTCGTGCTGGCGGATCGCGACCGGCGCGCTCTGGCCGGCTGTGAGCCTGGCGCCGACCACCGCGAGAACAGCGCCGGCGAACTCCACATGGGTCGCATCGCGCGCGGTGCCCTTGATCACATTGGCGGCGCCGATAAAGCGCGCCACGAATTCGGATTCCGGCCGCGCATAGATGTCCTCAGGGTTGCCGAGCTGGTCGATCTTGCCGGCATTCATTACTGCGATCAGGTCGGCCGTGGTCATCGCCTCGGATTGATCGTGGGTGACGTAGACCGTGGTGTAGCGATATTCGTCGTGCAGGCGGCGGATTTCGAACCGCATCTCCTCGCGCAGATTGGCGTCGAGATTGGACAGCGGCTCGTCGAGCAGCAGCGTCTCGGGGCCGACGATCAGCGCACGCGCCAGCGCGACGCGCTGCTGCTGGCCGCCGGACAATTCGCCCGGATAGCGCTGCGCCAGCGGTTCCAGCTTGGTCGTCGCCAGGATCGCGGCGAGCTTCTTCGCAATGGTGTCGCGATCCATTTTGCGCAAGCGCAGGCCATAGACGATGTTCTCGGCCACCGTCATATGCGGCCACAGCGCATAACTCTGGAAGATCATCGACATGTTGCGTTGCTCGGGCGGCAGCGTGCGCGCCTTCGATGACACCACGCGGTCGCCGACCCGGATCTCGCCGCCGGATGGTTCGAGGAACCCGGCGATCAGCCGCAGCGTCGTGGTCTTGCCGCAGCCGGACGGCCCGAGCAGACAGACCAGCTGGCCGTGATCGATCGTGAGCGAGACGTCATCAACCGCGACAAACGATCCGAACCGCTTGACCAGGCCGCGCAGTTCCACCGATGCCAAGCGATCCCTCCATTTTGTTGTGTCGCAGGGATCCGTGCCCGGCTGTTGCCGGCAGTAAAGCGGAAAACGATGACGACGAAAAGTGTTCGTGCCTTAGCAATGCGTTGCATGCACTGCCTCCCGTCATCCTTGTGAGCGCATCTTTCACAAGCGACGCCAAACATTCAGTGTCGTCCCGGCCTAGTGCGCAGTTGCGCACGGGGGCCGGGACCGATAGCCACCGATGGTCATTGTTGGGCGCCGGCGGAACGACGAGTCCGCCCACAACCTCCGCCGCGGATTATGGGTCCTGGCTTTCGCCGGGACGACAGCGGAGCGTGTAGCCTCGATCGTACCCAGGATGACCGGTCGCTGCCTGCGCTTGGCCTACGCCTTCACGTTCTCGCCGAGCCACTGGATGGCGGCGTCGGCGCCGGCCTTGCCGTGCGGGATATTCAGCGCGGTGAGCGCGACCTCGACGACGCCGAGCGTGCCGAGGATCATCGGCGCGTTGACGTGGCCCATATGCGCGATGCGGAAGGCCTGGCCCTGCAGGTCGCCGATGCCGGTGCCGAGCACGACGCCGCATTTCTCCTTGGCATAGCGCTGGATCGCGGCGGGATCGGCGCCCTTCACGGTCACGGTCGTCACCGTGTTGGAGCGTTCGGCGGCTTCAGCGATGTTGAAGCCGAGCACCTGGCCCTCGCCCCAGACGGCGACGGCGCGGCGCACCGCTTCGCCGAGCAGCCGGTGCCGTTCGAACGCATTCTCCAGGCCCTCGGCGTGCAGCATGTTGATCGCCTCGCGCAGCGCGAACAGCAGATGCACCGGCGCGGTGCCGGCATATTTGCGGTAGTGCTCAGAGCCCTCGCGCTCGGTCCAGTCCCAATAAGGCGTGCGCAGATCGGCCTTCTTGTGCGCGTCCCAGGCGCGGTCGCTGGCGGCGACGAAGCCGAGGCCGGGCGGCGTCATCAGGCCCTTCTGCGAGCCGGACATCGCGACGTCGACATACCATTTGTCCATCTCGAACGGCATGCAGCCGAGCGAGGCCACGGTGTCGACCATGAACAGCGCGGGATGGCCGGCGGCCTTGATCGCCTTGCCGATCGCCTCGATATCGTTATAGGCGCCCGAGGCGGTGTCGACCTGCACGGCGAGGATCGCCTTGATCTTGTGCTCCTTGTCGCGGCGCAGCCGCTCCTCGACCTCGGCCGGGCGGATCGCGCGGCGCCAGTCGCCCTTCAGCACCTCGACATCGGCGCCCATCGCGGCCGCGGCCTGGCCCCAGCCGATCGCAAAGCGCCCGCTCTCCAGCACCAGCACCTTGTCGCCGCGCGACAGCACGTTGGAGAGCGTCGCCTCCCAGGCGCCGTGGCCGTTGGCAATGTAGATGTAGGACTTGCCCATGGTGGCGAACAGCTTCGAGAGATCGCGCAGCAGGCTTTCGGTCAGTTCGAACATCTCGGCGGAGTAGATATCGAGCGCCGGGCGATGCATCGCCTGCAGCACCTGATCAGGCATCGTGGTGGGCCCGGGGATGGCCAGAAATTCCCGGCCCGCGCGAACGGTCATCGTCCTGTTCCTTTTGGGTAAAGCTACGCAAATCATGCGTCTGAGGGGTCAAGGGTGAAGGATATGCCATCGCGGCCGCGATTGCGAGCCGGACGAAGCAATCCAGCGTTTCCAAAAGCGCGGGACACAGCCTTATTTGTCGATGGTCTCGACCACCGCACGCCAGATCTGGTCCTTGAACTGGGTCGCGGCGGGGCTTGGAATCTGCTCGACGGTGCCGTCGTTCTTGCGGCAGGCCTCGACCAGCCGCATCACCCAGATTTCACCGTCGGTGTAATAGAGGTCGCCGCCGCCATTATGCCCGTCGAAGGTCGGGCCGATCCCGGTGACCTGGTATTTCGCGGTGACCATGCCGGCGGATTCGAGGTCGGTCGCGAGCAGCGCACGTTCGGCGTCGAGGTCGGCCGCGATGTGATGCGTCACCGCGCCAGTGTAGCTACTGATGCCGACACTGCGGTCGAGCGTCGCAGCGCCAAGCCACACCGGGCGCTTCTCCTGACCCTGATCGAGCACCCGCCAGAAACGGACATGGTTGCGGCGATCCGCGCTCGATCCGACCGGCCGTTCGAAGGCGAGGTCCTCGCGGCGGCCGAGATAGAACAGGCTGCTCACCGGCGCCGCCTTGTAGGGACGGTCGAGCAGCACGCTGCCTACGATTTCGATCGAGGATTTCAGCGTGACCGGATCGGCCGGGAACCAGCCGGCCTCGTGCATCGCGCAGACCACGTCCTTGGTGTCGCCGATCAGCCCGACATTCATGGGATCGCCGGGAATGCCCTGCGCGGTGCGGGTCACCATCGGCAGATTGGCGAGGCCCTTCTGGTGCTCGTAATGCGTCCACAGCGCCGGCAGCACCAGATAGGCCGCGATCAGATAGGTGACCAGGACGAACAGCAGCAGCTGCAGATAGCGCACGCGTTTGCGACGGCGCGCCGCAGGCGGGTTGATTTCGACGTCAGTCACGGCACACGCTTCCGGATCAGTGCGTGGCGCCCTAAAGCGCGATGAGATTGGGTTGAATCGTCATCGCGCCTTAGCTCTTTGTTTGAGCATGGTCTTATCGGAAAACCGCTTCGCACTTTTCCGGATCATGCTCTAGCGCCGCGTCTCGCGGCAGCCGGCGGCTTCGGCTTCCTCGACCGAGCAGAACCAGCGCGTGCCCTTGCTGATCTTCATCTCGATCTTGGCGTACCAGCGGCTGGTCGGCTGGTGAAAGATGCATTCGCCGGAGCGGTTGACGTTGCCCTTGATGGTGCAGTCGGGCGAGGGCGCCACCGGGCCGGAGGCCGAGGCGAGCAGGATCGAGTGTGCACTCTCTGGCACTTTCACGGTGCCGAGCACGGTGGTCTTCTTGTTGCGCACGCGCCAGTCCCACGGCGCGATGAACGCGCCCTGCCACATCCCGGCCTTGGCCTCGCGCGCCGCTTTCTCGTCCGGCTCGTAGTCATGTGAGATACGGGTGTAGGCCAGCGCCCAGCCATTGCTGACCATCCATTTCTGGATGTCCTCGCCGTCGACCTCGCAGCGCGCAATAGTGCGGCCGCGGCGATCGACCGAACGCGCGTGGCAGCTCCAGCTCTTGTTGCCGGCATGCTTGATCAGCTCGTCGCGCGCGGCGACGCCGCAGGTCCAGCGCTCACCCTTGGTGTTGAGGCAGAGCTGGTCGGTCGACGGCGCGTCGATCCCGCCGAGCCGGATCTTGATGCTGCCGATCATGAGCTGGTCGCCGTCGCGGATCTTCGGCACGCCGGTGATGTCGGCGGCGACAGCCAGCGTCGGCAGCGACAGCAGCAGGCCAGCAGTGAGCAGCGTCTTGAGCATCGGCGTTTCCGGCCAGTCTTTCGTTCAGCGTTCAGGGCCCAAAGGATCGGCGAGGATTGTGCGGGCAATTGGGCAACCCTGCCAGTGGTGTTGTGTTTCCGCCAGTTTCAACTTCGCGTCATCCCCGTGCCTGTGCGCCAGCCGTCGCCCCGACGGTCCGTAGTATGGGTAGAGCGA
Source organism: Bradyrhizobium sp. USDA 4341 (assembly GCF_054063755.1). Lineage (NCBI taxonomy): Bacteria > Pseudomonadati > Pseudomonadota > Alphaproteobacteria > Hyphomicrobiales > Nitrobacteraceae > Bradyrhizobium > Bradyrhizobium sp. USDA 4341. The sequence continues at coordinate 5,753,478 of NZ_JBSSGO010000002.1, forward strand.
AGCGAAACCCATCGTTCGCATCGGCGGTGTCAATGATGGGTTTCGCTGCGCTCTACCCATCCTACACCGCAACCATCCGCTTCCTGGCCAGCGCAAGGGCCATCAGCACGAAGGCCGACGTCACCTCGGGCCCGCCGACCAGGATCCGCGTCGGCGTCTTCATCTTATTCCATTCATAGGCCCTGTAGGGCCCCTTGCGGCCGCCTTCGCCGAGGCCCTGCACGATGCAGTGCAGCGCCGGCGTGAAGGTCGAGACCTCGGCGCCAAGATGCGCCAGCGCCATCAGCGCGAGCGCCGCGTCGAACGGGTTCATCTCATGCGCGATCAGCTCGCCCTGGACGTAGCCGAGCACGCGGGCGCGGATCAGCGCGAACACATTGCCGGGATCGATCACGCGCTGCGCCGCCAGCGGCAGCGCGACGAAGGCGGCGTAGCAGCGGCCGAAATAGGCCGAATAGAGCTCGGGCAGATAATAGATGTGCGAACGCGGATTCCTGAACGCGCCGCTTTCGACCAGATTCTTCTGGAAGGCGATGATGCGATGCACGGTCTCGAGCCGCTGCGGCGTCTCGAGGATTTGCCAGCGGACCAGGTTGCGGAACGAGACCTCGAGAATGTCGAGGTTCAGCGTCGGATCGAGGTCGTTGCCATAAGGCCGCTCGCCCCTGAGATTGTCGATCCAGGTGACGACACCGCCCTCATAGTCGATGTTGTCGTTGAGCGGCACGGTGACGCGCGGTTCGTTGGCGCCTGATCGGACCTGGTAGCCGCGGTAGAAATCCAGCAGCGGCTGCTGCAGGATCGGATCGTCGGAGCCGGCCTGCGTCGCGGCCGAGAACGCGCACGCGGTGGTGTCGCAGTCGGGCACATAGACGCCGAAGCCGAGGTCCTGCTTGATCTGGGCGAAGAAGCGCGAGAAACGCGGATGCCGTCCCGGCGCCAGCGCGGTGATCACCTTCACGACCGAGCCGTCATGCGAGGGCACCTCCTCGGCGCTGGTCTTCAGGCAGAAGTCCACCATCTCGGTGATCGCGCGCCGCGCCGCGCCCGCCTCATCCGGCGATGCAAGCCCGGTCTCGACATAGCTCAGCAGCGCCTCGGTGAAGAAGGCGTCGTAATAGGCCGAGCGGTGGCGGATCTGCACCGGCTCCCACATCGGCTCGGCGATGCCGCGCCATGGCGGGTTGATCAGCGCGCGCGCCGGCGAATGCGCGATGAAGACCCGCGCCAGGCTGAACAGCAAGGTCGAGTTCTTGTAGCCGCGGGCGTTCAGCCCGGTCAGCGCCATCAGCATCTCGCGCCCGCTGATGTCGGGGTCGCCGATCAGGTTGAAAGCGGCATAGGTCGGGATGAAGCCGCATCTGCCGAACGAGCCGAGCAGATGCGCGCCGGTTAAGCGGATCACGCGGTCGATCTCGGCCATCGCGGGCGGGTGGCCAGGCGGGGTCGCGGCCGGCGGGGTCGGGTGGCGCACGCCGATGCCGTCCATCAGGTCGGCGACCGGGGCGCCGATCGCGGCCCAGTCCGGCGCCGCGGCGTCGCGCGCCTCGGTCAACGCGGCGCGCAGGCCCGCCAGACGGTCGGGGTCGTTCAGCGCCGGCAGGCCGGTGCGGCGGAGCAGCGCGCGCAGCGGCGGATTGCCGAGCGCGGTCCGGTAGAATTTTCCGAGATGGGCATCGCCGCCGCAATAGGCCTGCAGCACGGGGTCGCAGACGTCGTAAAGCGACGGTCCGTCCTTCTTGGCGGTCAGCGCCCGACACACGGCGCCAGCGATCTCGTGAAGGCTCATGAATCCCTATCCCAAGGAACCGGTTAACGCCGCCGCCCCCGGCGGTGTTTCCTCCGGTCCTCCCCCAAACTCGCAAGCCTTTGGAAAGCTACATGAATCCGTACAGAATACAAATGTGACCGAAGTCACGTAACGGGATCTTAACGGCGTCAATGGCCTGTGCCGGGCGGCAGCATGCTGCAAACCGGGTTGCTCCGGCGGTCCAGCCGGGTTAAGGGAGTGTTTGTTGCGGCGCCGCAAATTGAGCTGAATTCAACGGCACACACACCTCAACCCCATTAAACCTGATCGTCACTGACGCGACTAACTGGCGCGATTTCGTTCGAACGCCATCGGGATAGAGATTGGGACTAGAACGTTATGAACCTTAGGCAGCTTCATATTTCCCGTCGCACCATCGCCGTCTGCGTGGCGGTGGCCGGCACGGTGTCGCTGGCGATTGGCGCCCACGCCGCGCTCAACAAGCGGACACCGGATGTTGCCAAGGAGACGATCGCAGGCGCCGTTACCGCCGGGCAGACCGGCAGCATAGCGGGCGGCTCCTCCCGCCTCGCGCTGATCATCGGCAACGGCCATTATCCGGACGCCGCGGCGCCTTTGGCCCAGCCGATCAACGATGCCCGCACTTTGTCGTCGGCGCTGCGCCGCGAGGGCTTTGACGTCGACGTGGTCGAGGACGCGACCAAGGACGACATGTTCCGCGCAGTCGAGCGCATGAAGGCCAAGATCCGGCCCGACACCGTCGTGATGCTGTTCTTCGGCGGCTACGGCGTGCAGGTCGGCCGTGAGAGCTACATGATCCCGGTCGATGCCACGATCTGGAAGGAAGCCGACGTCAAGCGCACCGGCGTCAGCGTCGAGTCCGTGCTTGAGGCGATGAAGGAGCGTGGTGCCAAGGCCAAGCTCGTGGTGCTCGATGCCTCGCGCCGCAATCCCTATGAGCGCCGCTTCCGCGCCTTCTCGCATGGCCTCGCCCCGATCAGCCCGCCGGAGAACACGATCGTGCTGACCTCGACGACGCCGGGCAAGGTCGCCGACGATTCTTCAGCGCCGAACAGCGTGCTGGTCTCCGAGCTCATCAACAACCTCAACGCCCAGGCCGGCGCCGAAACCGCCTTCAACAAGACCCGCGTCGCGATCTCCCGCGCCAGCGAAGGCGAGCAGGTGCCGAGCGTGTCGTCCTCGCTGCTGGAAGACATCAAGCTCGGCGGCTGAGCCAAGCTCTTCCCCACGTCGTCCCGGCGAAAGCCGGACCCATGGCCACGACCGGTTGCTGTGGCGATGCGCTGTGGCCCCAGCGTGCTTCCATTCGTACATTCGTGGTTATGGGTCCCGGGTCGCGCTTCGCTTGCCCGGGACGACACTGAGTGTGGCGGCGCCTACTTCGCCTACTTCGCGTCCGCGCTCGCCCCCACCGGCCGCACCGGATCGCCCTCACGCAGCAGCGCGCCGGCGCGGGCGACGACGATGTCGCCTTCCTGGATGCCGTCGCGGATCTCGACCTGGCCGGCCGACATCAATCCGATCTCGACCCGCCGCGTCTCGACGCGGCCGCCGCGCACCACCTGCACCACGGTGCCGGCGGTGGAATAGAGGATCGCGGTCAACGGCACCGCGACGCCGCAGCTCTGCCCGGTCTTGATCTGCGCCCGGCCGGACGAATTCACCAGCAGCCGCTTGTTGGAGGTGATGCCGACGAACACCTGGCCGAGCTGGCTGTTCGGCTCGATGGTCGGCGCGATCGTCCGCACCTTGCCGTCCATCTCGCCGGCGCCGATGATCTTCAGCCGCGCGGTCTGCTCAGTCTTCAGCTTGGCGATGTCGCGGGTCGGCACCATGCCGACCAGGTCGTATTCGTTTCTGGCGATGATCGAGAACAGCGCATCCTTGCCGGAGGCCGGCGCGCCGACGATCGCCGAGGACGCCGAGATGGTGCCCGCCACCGGCGCCGTGAGGTTGATCGCGTTGGTGCCGTCGGTCAGCCGCGCCAGCACCTGGCCGGCGGTGACGGTGTCGCCGGGATCGGCCTTCACCTCCGCCACCTTCAGCCCGAACCGATCGGGCCGGATCTGCTGCTCGTCGCGCGGCAGCACGATGCCCGACACCTCGACGATATTGCCGAAGCAGAATTTCGAGGCCTTCAGCACCGTCACCGCCGCGCCCTTCGGCACGGCGTCGGCCTCGCCCGCGGCAAGCGCGGGAGAGGCTGCGAGCAGAAGCAGCGCGACGACAATCGACGGTCCGTAGGATGGGTAGAGCCAACGGGTCCGCGCAACGCGCGGCCCGATGATAAACTCCGCGAAACCCATCAATCGCTCGAGCCTCAAACTCATCTGCAAATTATTCCCAAAATGAGGGCCTCCTGAATACCAGATGCGGCCTCGCCGAGCCAGCCGGCTGCGCCGCGGCGGCAGCCGCCTCAGTCGGCCCGGCACCAGCGGCGAGCTCCAGCTTCGCCAGCTCCTCGGCGCGCCAGATGTGCCGCAGGATTTCCGGATTGACCCGCTCGGCATGCGTCACCGGCAGCATGTGGCCGGCCGCCGGCAGATGCCGCATCTCGGCGCCATCGATGATCGCGGCGAGTTTTGCGACAATGCGCTGCGTCACATAGGGCGACAGCCCGCCCGACACCAGCAGCGTCGGCACCCTCAACGCGGCAGCGGCAGCCGCTACGGCGTCGAGATCGAGCGCGGCGTTGAAATCGTAAGGCAGCTTGTCGGCCTGCTCGATCATCCGCAGCCGCCCGCTCGGCGAGAACTGCTCGCGCGGGCCGGAGCCGGCCCAGAACGCGGTGAACGCCTCGACCGCCTCCAGCGCCGCGCCGTCGAAAATATCCTGCGACACGACCTGCGCGATCCGCGCGAAGCGATCGTACAGCCGCGTGTCGGCGGACCCGTCGCGCAGCAACGTCGGCAACACGGGCTCGATCAATGTCAGGCTGCGGATGCGCTGCGCATAAGGCGATGCCGTCGCCAGCCGAAACGCGATCGCCCCGCCATAGGAATGCCCGATCAGATGGATCGGCCCCCTGGCTTTGGCGAGCCAGGGCTCGAGCCGCGCGATCTCGCCATCCAGCGTCCGCGGCCAGTCGCGCCCGCAGGCGGCGACGCCATAGCCGGAAATATCCGGCGCCATGAACGGAGTGCCACTAAGCGCGCCCGCAAGCTTCGTCCATTGCCGTCCCGACCCCAGCGAGCAGTGCAGCGCCACCACCGACGCCGCAGCGTGCGTCCCGTCCAATCCTGTCATCAAACCCATTCCTCGCGTGTTCTTGTTGTGAGCGGACGCTTGCGCGTGCCGTTAGGACGCGAGCGAGGTGGGGGATGGGTTATTCCTGGGAGGGGCGGGTGGGGTCGTGATCGTGATTGCGGAGGCAAACAGATTCACTGGATGTTGATTTGAGGCTCGTGGGAGTTCGCGGAAAATGAAAGCAATGTCGCAACAATTGCTATTTTCTAGCCGCTTGCATTGTTCTGAATACCAGAATTTATCTTGAACATCTCCCCCAACTCACCTGTACAACTTCCCCCGTCCCGCCCGGCAAGAGGGGCGTATCGCAATCGTCACGAACGTGCGGCGGGATGCGATGGACGCTGGCGGCGCGCGACGACATGCGCTGATCGGCGGACGGTGAAGTCGTGTGGTTCTGGCGCCCCAGTGGCAGGTGCCTCCTCGCGAGATGCTAATGCGTTTTGCGAAGTCGGTGACAAGCAAGCCCGGTCTCACCGGGAAGAGCACGAAGTAAGCCGTAACCCATCGCGCAGGGAAGGCCGGATGTTTCGGTTTCACCTGTGGTCCTTCCTCCCGTGCTTTTTGTTGCACGGGACCCATTGGTGCAATCGGCGCCCGGCCTTCCCTGCGCCCTCTCACGGTCAATGAGGGTGACTTGATCGCATCCCTCGGGCGCAACGCGCCGCGAGATCGCGAACGCATATCCCGTCTGCTGTTTGACAATGTTGATCGGGGACTAGATTGGGTGCAGCGCCGTTGTGCTGCCGCTCCGTCACCCCCGCGCAACGGCTTTGCCGTTGTCGCTGGAGGAGCGCACTGTTGCGCGCGTCTCGAAGGGTCGACGGCCCAGCGGTCGCCGTGCATCCTTCGAGGCTCGCTGCGCTCGCACCTCCAGCGACGAAGGCGAAGCCTTTGCGCGGGGATGACGGGAGCGATACTGTCATTGCGAGGAGCGATAGCGACGAAGCAATCCATCGTTCCGTATGCGAGGTGGGATCGATTGCTTCGCTTCGCTCGCAATGACGGCGGTTATTGCAGCAGCCACAGCGCAGCGTCAGCGCACGATGCGCTTCACGCGCGCTTTCTTCCTGGCGATGGGGGCTGGCGCCAGCTCGGCTTCGGCCGCAGCCTTGGCCTCGCGGGCTTCGCGCAGCGCCCGCAGCCGCTCCATGTTCTTGCGGATCGCGGCTCCGTCGCGCTCGACCTCGGCGATGGCGCGCGCGCCTTCCTCGGCCGCCAGCCGCTGGCGGTCGGCCCTGGCGAGGCTCGCGGGCGATGGCGTGGGCTTCCTGGCGGTCATCGACAATCTCTCCAAGGCATCATCCCGCTGCGAACGCTTCGCGTCTGTTGCACGGAACGGCGCGATGCAGCGTGCTTTGGGATCACGCGCAGCAAGACATGCTAAAACCCGCCCAATCCGGGTGGATCGAGCGGGCAGCAACGTCATCCCAGTACATCCGTGGAATGACGAACCGGCATGATCGCAACAAACGCGGAACGCGTCTGCGCGGAAATCATGCCCAAGTAAAAAGCTCAGACGATCTGAAGATTCTCGGCGCTGGTCTTGCCGCGCATCTTGTCGGTCTTCAGCTCGAACGACACCTTCTGGCCTTCAGCCAGGCCGGTCAGGCCGGCACGCTCTACTGCGCTGATGTGAACGAACACATCCTTGCTGCCATCGCTCGGCTCGATGAAACCAAAACCCTTCTGGCCGTTGAACCACTTCACTGTACCTGTCGCCATCTTCTCTTCTCCAAAATGCGCGTTTGCGCGTGTGTTGCGCAGAATCGCGCGCCATCCATTCAACTGACGATGTCTTTGGAGGAGGGCCGTTCTGACCATTCAACAAGGCGCAACGGCTAATCGAATGCCGGGTACTATACACACTTTCCGCGCGAATGCAAGGTTCCGACGGTAGTGGGTTCCCGCTCGGAAATGAGGCCGGCGGGGCCCGTCATTGCTTCGCTCTTCGCAACGACGAGTGGAGAAAGCGTCGCCTACTCCGCTGCCGCTTCCGCTGACGGCTCGCCCTTCCAGCGCAAAATCTCCGCGGCGAGGATCGGGTGATTAAAACCCTTCAGCACGAGGTCGTCGATGGCGCGACCCTCGACATGGGGCTCGACCATGCCGTAGACGCGGCGGCTCACCACGATCTGGTTGGCCTTGGCCTCGCCGCACAGGCGGGAGGCGAGGTTGGTGACGCTGCCGATCGCGGCATATTCCAGCCGCTGCTCGAAGCCGACCTGACCGAGCGTGGCATAGCCGAGCGCGATCCCCATGCCGAAGCCGAGACTGTGGCCGCGGTTGCGCCACTTCTCGGTCAGTGCGCCGATGGTGTCGCGCATCTCGACCGCCATCTTCACGGCGCGCAGCGTGTGGTCCGCGAGTTGGATCGGCGCGTTGAACAGGATCATCACGCCGTCGCCGGCATAGCGGTCGAGCGTGCCTTCGTACTTGAAGATCAGCTTGCCGAGCGCGGCGTGATATTCGCGCAGCACGTTCATCGCCTCTTCCGGCTCGGTCGCCTCGGTGAAGGCGGTGAAGCCGCGCAGGTCGCAGAACACCACGGTGACCTCGCGGCGATGGCTGTCCAGCAGCCCCTCATGGCCGTCGGAGGAGGCGATCAGCTGCGCCACCTGCGGCGCCAGGAAACGCTCGAGCTTGCGGATGCGCTCGATCTCCGTGAGCTGGGTCTCGACGCGCGCCTCCAGCGACTTGTTCCAGTCGGTGAGCTCTTCGGTCTGCTGCTGCAATCTGTCGGCCTGCTCGCGCACGGTGGCGTTGGCCAGCTCCAGCGCGTGGCTCTTCTGGTCCACCTCGGTGAACAGCCGCGCATTGCGCATCGCCAGCACCGCCTGGTGCGCAAAAGTCTTCATCAGGCCGATCAGGCTCGCGGGGAAATCGCCGGCCGCCTTGCGCAGCACCACCAGCGAACCGAGCACGCCTTGCTGATCGACCAGCGGCACCACCAGCACGGAGTGGAAGCCGGCGCCGACCACGACATCGCGCAGCGGATGATCGGGACTGGATTCTTGTTCTGACGCGTTTTCTTCACGCGAACCGGTATCCACTTCGCTCGAAAACGCTCTAGTGGCGAGATCGGGAAACGCCAGCGGCTCGCCATTGGCCGCGGCCTCGGCAAGCGGGCTGTTCGCCGCGTCGATCGCGCGATGACGGCCCTCGGCCTCGGCGTCGATGCCGATCGATTGCGTCAGGTTGAACGTGCGCTGTGCGGCGTCATAGCCATAGATCAGCACGGCGTCGGCATGGGTGATCTCGAGCGCGCGGGCGGCGACTGTCGGCAGCACTGCGTTGAGGTCGAGCGAGGACGCCACCGCGCGGCCGACCTCCTCCAGTACCTTCAGCTCGTTGATCGATTGCGCGAGATCCCGCGTGCGCTCCTTCACCTTGCCTTCGAGGCCGGAATAGGTCTCGGCAAGCTGCGAGGCCATGCTGTTGAATTGCCCGGCGAGCTCCTCCAGCTCATCCGCGGTCTTCACCTCGATGCGGTGGCCGAAGTCGCCGGCCCCGAGCCGCCGCGCGCCGGTACGCAGCGCCGTGATCGGCACCAGCATGCGCCGCGCCAGAATCGTGCCGGCGATGATCGCGACCACGAGGCCGAGCGCAATCAGCAGCGCGATGCGCACCAGCTGATCGCGGATCGGGGAGAGCGCCTGCGCGGTCGGCTGCTCGACAAATACGTGCCAGCCGAGGTCCGGCGCTGATGTTGCAGTCGTCAGCACCGCGTTGCCGTCGACATCCTTGCCGGAGGCGATCCGGCGGCCGCTCGGCGACAGCACCGCGGCGACCTGCGGCAGCGCGGCGAGGTCCTTGCCGATCTCGGGGCCCTTCGACGAACTCGCCAGCACGCGGCCCTTGGCGTCGACGAGATAGGCATAGGCCGTGCGGCCGACCTGGGAATCGCCGAAATAGTCGTTAAGGAAACGCAGGTCGATCTCGGCCACCGTGACGCCGGCGTTGAAGCCGGAATGCTGCTCGCCGATCGACATATAGGGCCGCTCGTCGCGAAAATACGCCGGCGCGTAGGCGGTGCCGCGCTCGACAGCTTCGGTGAAGCGGAGGTCGCGCGAGAAGTCGGCGTTGGAATTCAGCGTGTAGGTCTGGCGCGACAGACGCAGCACCTCGCGGCCCTGGCCGTTGATCAGGGTGAGCTGGTTCACCGCCGGCACCTGGCCGAGCAGCTGGGCATAATCGGCGCGCCGCAGCTCGATCGTGTTGGAGGAGGCGCGGGTCACCCAGGAGATCTGGCGCTCGAGATCGGCGATCGATTGCTCGATGCGCTTGGCGGTGGCATCCGCCTTCTCGCTCATCGCGTCGGTCAGCGTGCTCCTGATGCCGCGATAGCTGATCCAGGTCTCGAGCGCGCCGTTGACCGCGAGCACGAACACGACGAGGCCGACCAGCGCGAGGACATATTTGGCGAACAGGCCGCCGCGCAGGAACCAGTTCTTGCCCTTGTCCGTAGCCCCGTTCATCCAGCCTCGTCCGTTCCCCTCCAATCAGTCGGGTGCGCCACTGTATCGCTGCTGTTTAGCACGGATCGGCCGGGCAAGGCGGGGCCTCCCGTCGCATGGTTAGCCCTGCATTCTGGGCGGGGATATCCGGGAATATTCAGCGGTTGAACAGCTGTCGCAGCACGTCGTTCATCGCGGGATTGTCGTGCTGCTCGGCGGTGTCGGCCGGCGGAGGGGCGGGCGGCGGCGCGGCGGCGGGCGGCGCGTCCGGGGTGGGTTGGGCCAGGCTGCGGCTCGGGCGGGAGGCGTTGCCTTGATTGAGGGTGGAGAGGCCCTGCTGCAGCAGGTTCCCGATGGTGTCGCCGAGCTGCCCGCCGAGCGGATTGGTCTGGCCGGCGGCCGCACCGCCAGGCGCCTGGCCCGTGCCGGGCTGCGCGCCGGTTCCGCCGCCCTGCACGCCGTTGAGGAGGTTGCTGAGCCCGTTCAGGCCTTGGCTCAACCCCTGGTTCAGGCCTTGGCCATTCGCGCCGAACAGGCCCTTGCCCATCTCCTTGAGCTTGGCATAGGCGGCCTCTGGATTATCGAGGATGCCCTGCATCTCCGGATAGATCCGCGGGGACACCCACGGACCCTCGATCATCACGGGGATGCCGAGGCCGACCGGATTGCCGGCGCGGCCCTGGCCCTCGGTGGTCATCACGAGCTGCGGCTCGACGCGGAACCCGATCTGGCGGGTGTTGAGATCGACGGTGCCGACCCCGCTCATCTTCACCAGCGGGCCGATCAGATTGAGATCGGTGGTCACGGCCTGGCCCTTGTCGAGCTTGAACGAGGCCGAGAGCTGGCTGAGATCGGTCGACAGCTCCTCGCCCTGTTGCCAGCCCGACAGCGTGCTGGTGGTGAGGTTGCGGATCATCTGCGCGACGTTGAGGCCGAGGATCTTGCCGTCCTGGAATACGACGAAGGCCGTGCCGCCGAGATTGCCGACGATCGCGCGCGCGCTCGTGCCGTGCGAGGTCAGCGCGATCTTCGTCTGCATCTTGCCGTCGAGCTTGTCGAATTCGGCAAGGCTTTTCAGCACCGGCAGCGCGCGCACGCCGGCGAGGTCGAGCCGCAGCGCGTAGGTTGGAGTAGCGCCCCTCGCGTCGATCGTGAGGTCGCCATTGGCGGTGCCATCATAGGCGCCGAGATTGCCGAGCCGGGCCTTCAGCACACCGCTGTCAACGGATGCGTCGATCGCAGCCTGCGCGAAGCGGCCGTCGCCGATCACGAGCTCCGCCGTCGAGATGCGCGCTTGCGCGTCCACGTAGTTGAGCCCGCCGAGGTCGATCGACGTATTGCTCCAAATGTTGGTGCCCAATGGCTGCGCCGCATCGGGCTGGCTCGGCGTCGGCGCCATCGAGATGCGCTGGAAGTCGAGATCGAGCTTCACCAGCGGCTTGTTGCTGGCGAAGTCGACCGAGGCCCAGCCGGTGAAGCCGCCATCGCCGAGCGTGCCGGATACGCCGTTGAACATCAGCACCGTGCCGTTCAGGCGCGCTTCCGCGTTCGCCTTGATCGCCGCGGGCAACAGGCCAGGTGCGTCGATGTTGAACTCGGCCGGCACGTTCTGGCGTTCCAGCGGCGCCTGTGGCGCGGTCGCGCGGATCTCGAACTTCAGCGGCTTGTCACTGGTGCTCGCACTCCCCGTGACAACGATCTTGCGGTCGTTGCCGATGGTCGCATCGGCATTGAGCGTCTCGATCCGGGTCTCGACCCGGTCGCGCACATTAGAGAACACGATGGTGCCGCCGCCGACGCTGACATGCCGGATCGTGAGGCCGCCGCTGTCGGAGCCGGAAGACTTCGCCGGCGGATGATGGTCGCGGGTGCGCTCGCGCTGCAGCGGCAGATTGATCACCGGCTTGACGATCACGAGGTCGGTGACGTCGGGCTGGCCCGACCACAGGCTCGACAGCGTCATCTCGGCCTCGACCCGATCAGCCGCGAACCGGTTGTTGACCTCGCGCTCCCGCGGGTCCTGCAACACGACGTCGCTCAGCGTCAGGGTGACGGCCGGCCAGAGACTAACTTTGGCGCCGCCATTGATGCTGAGCGTGTAGCCGGTCTCCCGCTCGACCCGCTCGGTGATGGCCGAAATGAGGAACGAGGACGGGATCCCGACCGCGGCCACCAGCGCGATGATCACGATCACGGCAGCGATGGCGGCCCCGGCGAATTTCAGTGCTCTCATCTCGATATTCCAGGCCGGGCAGACAGGGTTCCGCCGCGGAAAGGCGCGGCCGAACGGACGAGATTATCCCGCAAACGGGACCTCGCTCCAACGGTTGGAAAAATAATCCGTTACCAGCATGAACTTATGTGACCTCTCACACACTCTTATGAGGGTGATTGTTGCTAACCGGGCGTCGGGGGACCGCTCGGATCGATTTGGAAGGCAATACAATGAGCAAACAGGCCGAATTTGCGGTCATTCTGAAAATGAACCCTATGTTCGCCGATCTCGGTGCGGACGAATTGGCGCGGCTTTCGGGCCTTTGCCACACCCAGCAGCTCGCCACCGGCGAGGTGCTGTTCCAGAAAGGCGATCCCGGCGACGCCCTGTTTGGGGTCCGCCGCGGCCAGATGCGCATCGAAACCGGTGCCTCCGACGGCAGCCGGCTCACACTGAACTTCATGGGATCCGGTGACCTGTTCGGCGAAGTCGCCGTCCTCGACGGTCAGGAGCGCACCGCGGATGCGACCGCGGGCGAGCCCACCGAATTGTTCGTCCTGCGGCGGGAGGATTTCCTAGGCTTCCTCGAGCGTGAGCCGAAGGTCGCTGTCCGCCTGATCGAATTGCTGTGCCAGCGCATCCGCTGGCAGAGCGAGCGGATGGAAGAATCCGTGCTGCAGCCGTTGCCGGTCCGCCTCGCACGCCGGCTGTGCGCGCTGGCCGAGGATTTCGGTTCCGAGGTGCACATCTCGCAGGAACAACTCGGCATCTTTGTCGGCGCGGCGCGCGAGAGCGTCAACCGGCAACTGCAGACCTGGCGGAAGGACGGCATCGTCGACCTGCAGCGCGGCCGGATCATGCTGCACAACATGACCAAGCTGACAGCGGTTGCACGCAACGACTAAACGGTTGGATGCAACGCGCCCGCGAGGATCGCCGTCCTCTCGCGCGCCTTGCTTGCGAATGTTGACGCACTCCTGCCTAAAAGACTTGCTTGCATGAGCAGGCCGGTATCGCTTTCATCCGCGTGCCGGTCCTTGGGGTGACACCCAGCCTTGCTGGCCTCACGCCATCCACCTGCAAACCCCTGCGGTCTTTCCCGTTGACCGCAGGGGTTTTGCATTCCGGCAGGTGCGTGACGCGAATTCGTCTACCTCATCACCACTTCGGGATTGGCCCAGCGCAGATACTGGCGCGGTGCAGCGCCGAGCTCGCGCTTGAACATCGCGGCGAAAGCACTCGGGCTGTCATAGCCGACGTCGAGCGCGACGCAGGTGACGGCTTCGCCGGCGCCGAGCCGCGCCAGCGCTTCGAGCAGCCGCACCCGCTGGCGCCAGGCCGCAAAGCTCTGTCCGGTCTCGCGACGGAACAGACGCGTCAATGTTCGCCGGCTGAGCTGGCTGCGATCGGCCCATTGGTCGAGCGTCAGATCGGAACTCGGATCGACCAGCACCGCTTCGCAGATCGCGGCGAGCCGCGGATCGGGCGGTACCTGCACATGCAGCGACACTTCAGGCATCCTGCCGATCTCGTCGAGCAGGAAATCGACCAGCCGGCCGTCGCGCCCTTCCGGATCGTAACGGGTCGGCATATGCACCGCTTCTTCCATCAGCGCTTCGACCAATGCGGAGACCCTGATCAGGCGGCAGGTTGCCGGCGCATTCCGCACACGGTCCGGCGTGACATAGATGGTCTGGATCTCGACCTCGCCCCACGCACGCGACTGGTGCGCGACGCCGGCCGGAATCCACAGGCCGTGGCCGGGCGGCACGACGAAATGGCCGCGCTCGGTCATCATCGAGGTCACGCCTGCGGTCTGCAGGATGAACTGATCGCGCCGATGCGCGTGTCGCGCGCTCGTGCTTTCGTTCGGATAGGAGGCCGCCATGGCCGCGAGCGGCCGTTCGACCTGTTGCAATTGTCCGGCATAATGCGCGGCAGCTACGGGACCGGATTGCTTGCGGCACACGCGCAGGCCGGCGGTGTCATTTCGTCGCGCTGCGACTTTCAAGTGTCGTGAGCTCCTGATCGATCGTCGTTTTCGCAGGGTGCTCATGCATCTTCCGGGCCAGTTGGCCCGATCGCGATGGTTGTTGTCCCCAATCAGGTAGCGCGGGATACGGCGTTTGGCAACAATGCCTCACCCCGCGACATTCGCCGAAATCGAATGCCTGACGCGCGGCGACGGAGAGGTCCGATGAACAGACGCGAATTCACCAAGGCGATGCTGGCCTGCGGTGCAGCCATCCCGTTCGGCATCACGCGGGCGGCGGGCCAGACCCGCGGTGGAACGCTCAACACCATCATCCAGCCGGAGCCGCCGGTTCTGGTGACCGCGCTGAACCAGCAGCAACCGACCTTGACGCTCGGCGGCAAGATCTATGAAGGCCTGCTGAAATACGGCGCCGACCTCAAGCCGATGCCCGGCATGGCGCAGTCCTGGGAGATCTCGCCGGACGGCCTGACCTACACATTCAAGCTGTTTCCCGGCATCACCTTCCACGACGGCAAGCCGATGACCTCGGAGGACGTGGTCTTCACCTGCATGAAGCTGCTGGTGGAGACGCATCCGCGCGCGCGGCAGAACTTCGCCCGCGTGGCGTCGGCCGAAGCGCCCGATCCGCTCACCGTCGTGTTCAAGCTGAAGCAGCCGTTCGCGCCGTTCATCGGCTGCTTCGATTGCACGTCCGCGCCGATCGTGCCCAAGCACATCTATGACGGCACCGACTATCGCAAGAACCCGGAGAACGACAAGGCGATCGGTACCGGCCCCTTCAAGCTGAAGGAATGGGTGCGCGGCTCGCATGTCCATCTCGTCCGCCACGATGGTTACTATCTGAAGGACGAGCCTTATCTCGACGAGATCGTCTACCGCGTGATTCCCGATGCGGCGTCGCGTGCGCTCGCGCTGGAGAACGGCACCGTGCAACTCGTGCAATGGTCCGACGTCGAATTCTATGACGTGCAGCGCTTCAAGGCGCAGAAGAACCTCGAATTCACCACCAAGGGCTACGAGTATTTCGCGCCGCACCAGTGGCTCGAGATGAACAACCGCATCGCGCCGATGAACGACAAGCGGTTCCGGCAGGCGGTGATGCACCTGATCGACCGCGAGGCGTTCAGCAAGCGCGTGTATTTCGGCAACGCAAAGGTCGCGACCGGCCCGATCTCGTCGAAGACGCGGTTCTACGATCCGAACGTGAAGCGCTACGAGTTCTCGGTGGACAAGGCCAAGGCGCTGCTCGACGACATGGGATTGAAGCCTGGCGCCAACGGCAAGCGGGCCGAGATCAAGTATATCGTGCCGCCCTATGGCGAGTCCTATCAACGCGCCGGCGAATTCTTCCGGCAGAGCTTTGCACGCGTCGGCATCGACCTCGTGCTGGTCGGCACCGACATGGCCGGCTGGGCCGAGAAGGTCGGCAACTGGGACTATGAGATGACCCAGAACCTGCTCTACCAGCTCGGCGATCCCGCGCTCGGCGTCGCGCGCACCTATATCTCGTCGAACATCAAGAAGGGCATCCTGTTCTCGAACACGCAGGGGTACTCGAACCCCGAGGTCGACAAACTGTTCGACGAGGCCGCAATCACGCTCGATGAAGCCAAGCGCCGGGAGCTCTACAGCAAGGTTCAGCAGATCCTGGTCGAGGATGTGCCGGTGGCCTGGACGCTCGAGATCGAATATCCCATCATCTACGACAAGGCGTTCAAGAACATCGTGACGACGGGCATCGGATCGCACGAAACCTTCGGGTCGGTCTACAAATCGTGACGCCACTCGGGAGCGCAGCGGCGATCGGGCTCCAGGCGATCAGCCGCATCGCACAGCTCGTGGCCGTGATCCTCGTCATCGCGACGTTCAACTTCGTGCTGGTGCGGGCCGCCCCCGGCGACCCGGCCCAGGTGATGGCCGGGCAATCCGGCGCGTCCGATCCAAAGCTGCTCGACGATCTGCGCAAGGAGTACGGGCTCGACAAGCCGTATTTCGTCCAGCTCGTGAGCCACCTCGGCCGCGTCGTCAGGCTCGATCTCGGCTATTCCTATCGCCAGCGCCGCCCCGTCGTCGATCTGATCCTCGAACGGTTGCCGGCGACGCTGCTGCTGACGGTCACGGCGTTCTGTCTCGCGCTCCTGATCGGCACTGCGCTCGGCGCGCTGGCGGGGCTCGCGGCCGGCAGCGTGCTCGATACGGTGTTCACCGTGCTCTCGCTCGTGCTCTATGCGACGCCGGTGTTCTGGCTCGGCCTGATGCTGGTGCTGGTGTTCTCGGTGACGCTCGGCTGGCTGCCGCCGTTCGGCTACGAGACCATCAACGTCCAGCTCTCGCCGATCGCGCACGCGCTCGACATCATGAAGCACATGATCATGCCGGTGACGTCGCTGGCGGCGATCTATCTGGCGATCTACGCGCGGCTGATGCGCTCCTCGATCATCGAGGTCGCGCAACAGGACTTCATCAAGACGGCGCGCGCCAAGGGCTTGTCCGGCACGCGTATCGTCGTCGGTCATATGCTGCGCAATGCGCTGGTGCCGGTCGTCACCGTCGCCGGCATGCAGGCCGGCGCGCTGGTCGGCGGCGCCGTGGTGATCGAGACGGTGTTCGCCTGGCCCGGCCTTGGCCGCCTGACCTTCGAAGCCCTGCTGCAGCGCGACTATCCGGTCCTGCTCGGCATCTTCCTGATCCTCTCGATCGTCGTGATCGCGCTCAACCTTTTGACCGACTTGGTCTACCGGCTGATCGATCCGCGCATGACCACGGGAGCGGCGTGATGGAGACGGTGCGCGCCTTCCTGCGTCATCCCAGCGGCATGATCGGGCTTGTCTTGCTGCTGATCATCGTGGTTGTCGCGATCATCGCGCCGATCATGTTTCCGGTCTCGCCCTGGGAGATGGTCGGCGCGCCGTTCACGCCGCCCGGCGAGGACGGGCTGTGGCTCGGCGGCGATACGCTCGGCCGCGATGTCGCGGCCGGCGTCGCCTATGGCGCGCGCGTCTCGCTGTTGATCGGCATCGCATCGGCGCTCGCTGCGATGGCGATCGGCGTCGTAGTCGGCGCGATCTCGGGCTATTTCGGCGGCAAGGTCGATCTGGTGCTGATGCGGATGACGGAATTGTTCCAGACCATTCCGGCCTTCGTGCTCGCCATCCTGCTGGTCGCGACCTTCAATCCGTCTCTGCTCACGATCATCCTGACCATCGGGGCGGTGAGCTGGCCGCCGCTGGCGCGGCTGACGCGCGCGGAATTCCTGCGCCTGCGCCATCGTGAGTTCGTCGAGGCGGCGTTGTGCCAGGGCGAGCGCACCTGGCGCATCGTGCTCGGCCACATCCTGCCGAATGCGATCTCGCCGATCCTGGTCGTGACGTCGCTGACGGTGGCGACCGCGATCCTGCTGGAAAGCGCGTTGTCCTTCATGGGGCTCGGCGATCCCAATTTGATGTCGTGGGGCTTCATGATCGGCGCGGGGCGCACCGTGATCCGGAATGCATGGTGGATGAGCGTGTTTCCCGGGCTTGCCATCCTCGTCACCGTGCTGGCGATCAACCTGTTCGGCGAGGGCCTGTCCGATGTGCTCAACCCGCGTGTCTCGAGGCGCCGGTCATGAGCGAATCCATGGAGACCAACGCGCCGGTTCTCGCGGTTGATGATCTCTCGATCGCGCTCCCCAAGGGCGGCGACCGGCCCTTCGCGGTCGAGAATGTGTCGTTTGAGATCAAGCCGAACGAGGTGGTCTGTCTGGTCGGCGAATCCGGCTCCGGCAAGTCGATGATCGCCCATGCGGTGTTGCAGCTGTTGCCGCGGGGCGTCGACATCGTGTCCGGTGCTGTGACGGTCGCAGGGCAGGATCCGTCGAAGCTCGACGGCTGCGGTCTGCGGAACCTGCGCGGCGGCAATGCCGCGATGATCTTTCAGGAGCCGTTGTCCTCGCTCAACCCGCTCAAGCGGGTCGGCAAACAGATCGAGGAGATGATCCTGGCGCACCAGCGGCCCACGCCGTCGATGGCGGAAGTCCGCGAGCGGGTGCAGACGCTGCTGACGCAGGTCGGGCTGCCGAATCCTCAGCTGCTGGAAAAAAGCTATCCGTTCGAGCTGTCCGGCGGCCAGCGCCAGCGCGTGATGATCGCGATGGCCATGGCCAACCGGCCCGCGCTGCTGATCGCGGACGAGCCGACCACCGCGCTCGATGTCACGACCCAGCGTCAGATCCTGCGCCTGATCGACGATCTTCGGCGCGAGCGCGGCATGGGCGTGTTGCTGATTACCCATGATTTCGGCGTCGTCGCCGATGTTGCCGATCGCGTCGTGGTGCTGCGCCATGGCAAGGTGGTCGAGCAGGGCACGGCAAGCGAGGTGCTGCGCAATCCACAGGCCGCCTACACGCGCGAATTGATCGACGCGGTGCCGAAGGCGCGGCTCGCGGACATCCATGACACGATCGTGCGACCGCAGCCGCTGCTGGACGTCGTCGGCCTGCAGAAGACCTTTCGGGTCAAGCGCGGCTGGCTGCAGCCGCCGCGTGAAGTCGTCGCCGCGGATGGCATCTCGCTGACCTTGCACGAGGGCGAGACGCTGGCGATCGTCGGCGAATCCGGTTCCGGCAAGTCGACGCTGGGGCGCATGATCCTGCGGCTGACCGAGCCGGATGCCGGCGCCATCCGCTTCGGCGGCGCCGATCTCCGGCAGCTGGGTGGTGAAGCGTTGCGCCAGGCGCGGCGGCAGCTCCAGATCGTGTTCCAGGATCCGTTTGCCAGTCTCGATCCACGCCAGAAGGTCGGCGATGCCATCGCGCGCGGGCCAATGGCCTACGGCACCTCGCGCGCCGAGGCGATGGCGCAGGCAAGGAAGCTGCTGGCACGGGTCGGATTGTCGGAGGCCGCCGCGGATCGCTATCCGCACGAATTCTCGGGCGGCCAGCGGCAGCGGATCTGCATCGCGCGGGCGCTCGCGCTGAAGCCGCGGGTCTTGATCGCCGACGAGGCGGTGTCGGCGCTCGACGTTTCGGTGCAGGCCCAGGTGCTGGCACTGCTCGCCGAGCTACGCCAGGAAATGCGGCTTGCGATGATCTTCATCACCCACGATCTGCGCATCGCCGCCGAGATCGCCGACCGCGTCATCGTGCTGCAGAAGGGGCACATCGTCGAGGAAGGCACCACCGCCGAGGTCTTCACCGCGCCGCGCCAAGCCTATACCCGCGATCTGCTCGATGCGATTCCCGGCCGCGATTTCTTCGACCAGCCGGGCTTTGCGGCCGCGGACGGCGCACGCCAGACGGCGAGGATCGATTCCGGCATCGACGCGGTATAAACTAACAACAAAGGGAGGTTCGGTATGGGTCACGAGGGCGCAGGCGGCAAGCCGCCGGTCAAGTCGCAGGAGGATCTTCGCGCGCATTTCGGGCAGTTGAGCCCGCTCGCCGAGAAGAAGGTGCTCAACCATCTCGACAAGTTCTGCCGCGACTTCATCGCACTGTCGCCGTTCCTGGTCATCGCCTCCAGCGACGGCAAGGGCCACGCCGACGCCAGCCCGCGCGGCGATGCGCCAGGCTTCGTCTCGGTGCTCGACGACAAGACGCTGTTGATTCCGGATCGGCGCGGCAACAACCGCGTCGATACGTTCGGCAATATCATCGCTTCACCCGGGATCGGGTTGATCTTCATGGTGCCGGGCATCAACGAGACCCTGCGGATCAATGGGCGGGCCGAGATTTCGCAGGAGCCGGATCTTTTGACGCCGCTGACGGTGCAGAACGTCACGCCGATCATCGGCATCAAGGTGCATGTCGATGAGACCTACTTCCATTGCGGCAAGGCGCTGATGCGCTCAAAGCTCTGGAATCCGGCCGCGCAGGTCGAGCGCCACAGCTTCCCGACGCTCGGCCGGATCATCGCCGAGCAGACCGCCGCCGTCGAGGTCGAGGTCGCCGAGAAGACGATGGAAGAGGCCTATCGCACGCGGCTGTATTAGAGCTTGATGAAACCAGATTGAATCGGACTAGCAGCGGACTCGTTACGCCTCTCCCGCTTGCCCGCAGGGCAATCGCATATGCGTCTTCGCCGGCCGCGCAGGTGCTTAGCCTCGTGATTCGAGACGCGCCGCAAGCGGCGCTCCTCACCATGAGGATCTACAGTTTAGGCGCGAAACAAGACGTATATCCTCGTCCACCGCTGTCATCGCCCGGCTCGACCGGGCGATCCAGTACGCCGCGGCCTGGCGATTCAAGCACTGCAGTCTCTGGAATACTGGATCACCCGCCTGCGCGGGTGATGACACCGCGCGGTGTGACGCCTTGAATCGAGAACCATCCTCATCGTCGTCCCTGCGAAAGCAGGATCCATAACCACAAATGCTAATTGTTGGGCGATGCTGGAACGACGAGTCCCTGCAACAAGGTCCGCCGCGGCGTATGGGTCCCTGCTCCCGTGCGCAATTGCGCACTAGGCAGGGACGACGTGTTGGAGGGGCCGTGGACTCAACGGCGGGCGTCGCGACGGATGGCCGCAGGAAAGCGGCGCAGCAGGGCTTTCCCATATGCCATAGCCGCAGGGTGTCTGCACGATTTCTGTATAATGGAAGAATGCCGCTGATTTGCCCGACGAGTCAAGCTGCCGTGTCGAACGCCGGCAGTCGCCGGCTACTTTGCATGGGGTTGTTTTCGATATTTTGGTGGGCACCCCTTCATCGTGCGCTGACGCGCCGCACCCTCAGCTCACTCCGCCGCAGGTGAGATCACGCTCGGCGGGCCGGGCGGCCGCTTGGTCTGGTCGGCCGGGTGCTCGCTCGGGGTCAGCTCGTGGTCGGCATGCGAGACCACGAGCCGCTTGCCGAAGCGCCAGATCAGGCCGCCGATGTCGTCCATCACCATGAACATCGCCGGCACGAACACCAGCGACAACACGGTCGAGAAGATCAGGCCGCCAATCACCGCGAGCGCCATCGGCGAGCGGAATTCACCGCCGGCGCCGAACGCCAGGGCCGAGGGCATCATGCCGGCGGCCATCGCGATCGTGGTCATCACGATCGGGCGGGCGCGCTTCATGCCGGCGTCGATCATGGCTTCCTCGCGCGGCTTGCCGTCGCGGATCGCCTCCACCGCGAATTCCACCAGCATGATGGCGTTCTTGGTGACGATGCCCATCAGCATCAGGATGCCGATCCACACCGGCGTCGTGAGCTGCTTGCCGGTCAAAAGCAGCGCGCCGATCGCGCCGCCGATCGAGAGCGGCAGCGAGAACAGGATGGTGATCGGCTGCAGGAAGGTGCCGAACAGCAGCACCAGCACGGCGTAGACCATCATCAGCCCGGCGGTGATCGCGGTCGCGAAGCCGTCGGACAGTTCGGCGAGGCTCTCGGCATCGCCCGACGGGCTGACCTTGACGCCCTTCGGCAGGCTCTTCATGACGGGCAGGTCGTAAATCAGTTTGGTGGCATCGCCGAGCGCGGCATTGCCGACGAGGTCTGCGGCGACGGTGGCCTGCCGCTCGCGGTCGTAGCGGTTGATGCTGGTCGGGCCCTGATCGAGCTGGATGTCGGCGACGACGGAGAGCGGCACGCCGCCGCGTTCGCCGCGCTGACCGAGCGGCACGCGCAGTTGCTCCAGCATCTGCAGGTCGCTGCGCGCATTGTCCTCGAGCTGGACGCGGATCGGCACCTGGCGGTCACCGGCGTCGAACTTGGCCAGCGCCGGGCCGACGTCGCCGATGGTGGCGACGCGGATGGTCTGCGACAGGCTTTCGGTCGAGACGCCGAGCCGCGCCGCGAGCTCGGCGCGCGGACGGATGCGCAGTTCGGGCCGGTCGAGCGCGGTCTCCGAGATCACGTTGGCGATGATCGGGATCCGCTTCATCTGCGTCGCCAGTTCGCTGGCGACGTTGTTGACGATGTTGCTGTCGGTGCCGGTGACGACCAGCGAGATGGCGCGCAGGCCGTTCTCGTCGAGGAACCAGAACCTGATATCGGGGACGTTATCGAGCTCCTTGCCGATCGACAGCTCCAGCTCGCGCTGGGTGATCCTGCGGTCCGCCTTCGGCGTATAGTTGATGATCAGCGCGGCGCGGCGCACTTCCTGGATGCCCGGCGGCACGCGGCCGCCGTCGACGAACACGCTGCGCACCTCGGGCCGCTTGCGCAGGCGCGCCACGATCTCCTCGGTGACTTTCTCGGTATAGGCAAGCTGCGAGCCGGGCGGCAGCTCCATCGCGAGCAGCGAGCGCGCGGTGTCCTGCGCGGGCAGGAAGCCCTGCGGCAGCAGCGTGATGCTCCAGATCGATGCGGCGAACACCGCAAATCCGATCAGCACGGTGATGTAGTGGTGCTTCACCGACCAGGTGACGAGGCCGTGATAGCTGCGCAGGATGCGGCCGGGCGGCGGGTCGTCGTGGTCATGATGCTTGAGGAAATATGCGGCCAGCATCGGCGTCACGAAGCGCGCGGCGAGCAGCGAGAAGAACACCTGCACCGACACCGTAATGCCGAACTGCTTGAAGAACTGCCCGGCGATCCCGGACATGAAGCTCGCCGGCGCGAAGATCGCGATGATGGTGAGCGAGATCGCGATCACCGCAAGGCCGATCTCGTCGGCGGCTTCAAGGGCTGCCCGGTAGGGCGTCTTGCCCATCCGCATGTGGCGGACGATGTTCTCGATCTCGACGATGGCGTCGTCGACGAGGATGCCGGTCGACAGCGTGATGGCGAGGAAGGAGACCAGGTTGAGCGAGAAGCCGAGCAGGTCCATCGCCCAGAATGCCGGGAAGATCGACAGCGGCAGCGAGACCGCCGCGATGATGGTAGCGCGCATGTCGCGCAGGAACAGCAGCACGATGATGACGGCGAGGATCGCGCCCTCGAACAAGGTCGAGATCGCGGCCTCGTAATTGCCCTTGGTGAACTCGACCGAGGTATCGATCAGCTTGAGGTCGACGTCGGGATAGGACACCTTCAGGGCGTCGATCCGCTTCTGCACCGCGGCCGCGACGACGACGTCGCTGGCGCCCTTGGAACGCTTGATGCCGAGTGCCACCACCGGCTCGCCGTTGAAGCGGGCGAAGGTGCGCCGGTCGGCGATGGTGTCGGTGACGGTGCCGAGATCGTCGAGGCGGATCTCGCCGCCGCCGAACAGCGGAATCATGGTGCCGGCGAGTTCGTTCAGCGTCTTGGCGCCGGCCAGCGTCCGGATCGCCTGGTCGTTCTTGCCGATCTCGGCGCGGCCGCCGGCGACGTCGACATTTGTGCCGCGCAGGATCTGGCTGACATTGACCGCGGTGAGCCCGACCGCCTGCAGCTTGTCGGGATCGAGCGAGACCAGGATCTCGCGCTCGACACCGCCGATGCGCTCGACCTGGGCGACGCCGCGCACGCCCTGCAGCGCGCGCTTGACGACGTCGTCGACAAAGTAAGAGAGCTGCTCCGGCGTCTTGCCGGGCGAGATCGCGGCGTAAGTCACGATCGGCAGGCCGATCACGTCGACGCGCTGGATCAACGGCTCGGTGACGTTCTGCGGCAGGTTGGCGCGCACCCGCGTCACCGCGTCCTTGACGTCGTTGAGCGCGCGGTCGGTATTGGTCTCCAGCGCGAACTGGATCGTGGTCACCGATAGGCCGTCCGTGATCGAGGAGGAGATATGGCGCACGCCCTCGACGCCGGAGACGCCGTCCTCGATCGTTTTGGTGACCTGCGACTCAAGTTCCGAGGGCGCGGCGCCGAACTGCGACACCGCGACCGAGATCACCGGAATGTCGGCGCTCGGCAGCCGCGTCACGGCGAGCTTGGTGAAGGAGACCCAGCCCAGGACCAGCAGGATGATCGAGAAGACGATCGAGGGAAGCGGGTTCCGGATCGACCATGCCGAGATGTTCAAAGCCATTAGCGTGCCCGAATTAGCGTGATCGCGTGCGATCGAGTTCGTCGACGAACATGGTCTTGATCTGGTCGCCGTCATGCAGCGAGGTGCCAGCATCGGCCACGACGATTTCGCCGACGTCGAGGCCTTCAAGGATTTCGGTCGAGGTGTCGGAGGTCAGCCCGACGCGCACCCTGCGGGTCTCGACCGTGTTGCCCTTCACGACTTGCAGGGTGAGGCGGTCGATCGCGGTGCGCGGCACCGCGACGCCGCAGGAGCGCTTGGCGTCGATATTGGCGCGCGCGAACATGCCGACCTTCAGCGTCGGATTGTTGTTGATGGTGATGCGGACATGCCCGAGCTGGGTGGCGCGATCGATCTGCGGCGAGATCTGGCGGACCTTGCCGACGATGTCGGGCGCGTCGTCGCGGCTGATCCGGACATTGGCGCCGGGATTGAGCTTCAGGAGCTGGAAGCCCGGCACCTCGGCATCGAGCTCGATCTCGTTGTTGACGGAGATCTTGAACATCGGCGGAGCTTGCGGCGAGGCCGGAGCGCCGGGCGCGGTGCGCACCTCGGTGACGAGGCCGGCGGCCGGCGCGCGCAGCACGATCGGTTTGGCATTGCCCTGCGCCGCCTGCTGCGGCGGCGGGGTCAGCCGCGCCAGTTCCTGGTTCTCGGTCACGGTGTCACCCTCGCGGACCAGCACGTCGGTGACCTTGGAGCCGTCCTGGTCGACGTTCACCTGCGCCTCGCGGCGCGGCACGATGAAGCCGGTGACGCGGACCATGTCGGAGAAGCAGGCATTGGTCGACTTCGTCACCACGACCAGTGCCTGGCCCGGCGTCTCCTTCTCCTCCGGATGGGAGCGGTGCTCGAACGCGTAATAGGCGATAGCCAGCGCGAGGAAAACCACCGTGCCGAGCGCAGGCTTGAGGTATTGGGAAAAATTCATCGCCTGATCAATCCAGAGCTTGGCGCGTATCGACAGTGATTGTCCTGGGCGCTCGTCGAAGTCTCATCTCGCCGTCGTATTGCGTGGGCATCGGAAAGGCCGGGGTCCATTGTTCCGGATCATGCCCTGATGTCATGTGAGGCGGGTCACCTGTGGGCCGCCTTGGGGCTCGGCCCTAAAGCAAATGCGCCCCGCCGGGGTGCGGGACGCATTGTAACCTCAAAAAGGGGCCACGCCACCGCCGATCACTTGGCGGCGGTGTCCTTGTTTTCCATGTTCACGACCTGCACCCGCCGGTTGACGTCCGCCATCGGGTGGCTCGGGTCCTTTAGCTTGCTCTTGCCATAGCCGACGGTGACGAGATCGGTGCCGTTGATGCCATATTTGTCGACCAGATAGCGCTTGATAGCGTCGGCGCGGCGCTCCGAGAGGCCCTGATTGTAGTCCTCGCCGCCGGCGGCGTCGGTGTGGCCGGCGACCACGAAGGTCGAGCCCTTCAGGTCCTGATTGGTCAAGGCGCGGCCGAGCGCCTGCACCGATGGCAGCGACTTCGCGCTGATGTCGGCGGAGTTGTAGTCGAAGTTGATCTCGAGATCGATCTTCGGCTTGTCCTGGACGATGGTCGCGATTTCCTCGCGCTCAGTCGAGGACAGCGAGCGGGTGGCGCGGCCACGGACGCTCTGCACGAATTTGGCCTGGTCGGCGTTCAGCCCGGGCGAGGTCTGCGGGCCGGCCGAAAGGCCGCGGGTCAGCGGCTTCTTCTCGGGCGTCAGCGCCTTGATGATCTGATCCTCAGTGACGTCACCAGCGCGGGCGGCCGCCATGCCGAACGAGAGCATGGCGCCGACGGTCGCGATTGAAAGGATCGCGGTCCTTGCCGACGGCTTGAACATTTCGGTCCCTCCTGCGCCGGCTGGCGCGGTTCCATGCAACTCTTCGGATTGATCGCGGGCATCGCTGCCCGGCACGCACCCTCTGATTAGTCGCGCAATTTCGCCCGTGGTTCGAGCCGCGGGCAGGCCTCGTTCATTTGTCACTGCACGCCGTAGTCGGCGAATTCCTTGACGATGTTCGGGTCCATCGCCTTGGCGTTGGCGATGTCGAGATCGCCTTCCGCGACCGCGCCGTTGCGCTTCTTGGCAAGGCCGCGCCCGTAAAGCGACGAGGTCAGCCGCGGGTTGATCTTCAGCGCGGCGTCGAAATCGGCGATGGCGTTCTTGTTCTGCCCGCCCTTCAGGTTCATCAGCCCGCGGCTGTCGAGCGCATCGACGAAATTCGGGCGCAGCCGCAGCGCCTCGTTGCAGTCCTTCAGGGCCGCCTGCAGGTCGCCGATCACGGTGCGAACCCAGCAGCGGTTGTTATAGGCCTCGACATCCTTCGGGTTCAGCCGCAGCGAATTGGTGAAGTCCTTGACCGCGAGGTCGTAGGCGCCCTTGCTGGCAAAGACCTGGCCGCGGCGATACAGCGCAGCCGCGTCATCCGGATTCTTGTCCAGCCTGTCGTTCAGGCTCTTGATCGTCGGGTCATCGGCGAGCACCGGCGAATTGCTCGGGGCCGGCGTGGGCTGGATCACCACCGGCGGCGGAGGCGCGGGAGGCGGCAGCGCGATCTCGGGCGCTTTTGGCGGAGGCGGGGGTGCGGCCGGTGTTGTCGCGACGGCTGGCTTTGGCGGCGCTGGTGGTGGCGTCGGCGCGGTTGCCGCTGGAGGTGTCGGTGTCGGCTTCGGCGTTGCAGCGGGCGGGGCTGGCGGAGCCGGTGGTGGCGAGATCGGCGGTGCCGTTGCCACCTCGGGCGACGGCGATGCGGCCGGCGCGGGCGCAGCGTTCGATGGTCCCGGTGCGCCGCCTGGAACGGCTGCGCCGCTTGGAATGGCTGCGCCGGCTGGAGTGGCTGCGCCGGCTGGACTGAACGAGAAATCCTCGGCCAGTGACGACGAGATCCACGGTACCTGTTCCTGCCGCGAGGCGCGGGTGACGCCGACGCGGGTGCGGTTCAGCGTTTCCTCCGCCATCAGGTCGGGGGTGCGGATCTCCTTCAGCAGTTCCCGCACGAACAGGCTGCGGTCGCTGCCATTGTCAGAGACCACGGACGACAGCGCGGCCGAATACATCACCAACGTACCGTTGGGTGCGATCACCGGGGCGAGCCCGGCCGAGAAGCTGCGGAAGCGGCGCTCGAACGGGTTGCGCCGCGAGGCGTCGACCAGGGCGATCTTGACCCCGGCGCCACGGCTGTTGATCTCGCCGAGCACGGTCTCGAGGCTGAAGCCGTCGCGGCGGACGTCGGCCTCGGCCCAAATCTGGGCATCGATCGGGATCATGTAGCTCTGCCGGTTCGACTGGATGCCGTAACCCGAGAAGAAGATCAGCGCGACCGAGCCCGGCTTGATCTTGCCATAGAGCCGGTCGAAGGCACGGCGCATGCCGTCGCCGGTCAGGTTCTCGCCGACCTCGACGGTGAAGCCGTCCCGCTTGAGCTCGTCGGCGACGTCACGCGCGTCATTGACCGGCTCCTTCAGCGGTGCGTCGGCGTCGGGATATTTGGCGTTGCCGATGACCAGCGCGAAGCGATCGCCGGCGGCGACGGACAGGGTTGGCGACGCGATTGAAAAAATCAGCGTGGCGAGCAAGGCAAGGCGGATTTTCATAATCGCAGCAAATCCAGATCGCGGCATTGCAATGAAATGGCGCCGCTTTCGGCCTGCGCCCCGGGGACCTTACTCTAGCGAAAATCCATTATCAAACCACGGCCAAACCCCCGTCAACGGCTTGCTGCACCATCGCTAATCGCGGCGGCGATAACGAGACCGCAGTGCAGCAGCCGCGGTCATGGCGGCCATCGCCTCCGTGGCATGGTGCAGGTTCCTGCGACCGGATAGTGTGATTGCATTCACAGAGGCTGCGGCCGTCCTGTCATGCGCTCGTCGCACGCCGCGCGGTTTGACCTTTGCGCGAGGCGATGGCTTTGTGGTCGGGACGCCAAGCCAATCAAGAACAACCCGTTCAAAACAAGTCCTGCCAACAAGAGCGAAACCGATGGGAAACGCCTACGAAATCTACGCCCTGCGCTATGCGACGATGTCGCCGCGCACGCCTCACCTCAACTTCCTGGTGCCCGATCCGCACGACACCACGGCGCAGGATCTCGATTATTTCGTCTGGCTGATCCGTGGCCACGGCCGCGACATCCTGGTCGACACCGGCTTCAACGCCGAGGAGGCCAAGGCGCGCGCCCGCAAGCTGACGCTCAACCCGGTCGATGCGCTGGCCGGCTTCGGCGTCAGCGCCGATGCGATCCGCGACGTCATCGTCACCCATCTGCATTACGATCATGCGGGCAATCTGGATCGCTTCCCGAATGCCAAATTCCATCTGCAGGAACGCGAGATGAGCTACGCGACCGGCCGCTGCATGTGCAACGGCATGCTGCGCCATCCGTTCTCGATCGAGCACGTCACGCAGATGGTGCGGCACGTGTATGGCGAGCGCGTCACCTTCCATTCCGGCGACGGCGAGATCGCGCCCGGCGTGACCGTGCATCGCGTCGGCGGCCATTCTGACGGCTTGCAGGTGGTCCGGGTCGAGACCGCGCGCGGGCCGGTCGTGCTGGCGTCGGACGCCGCGCATTATTACGCGAACCTGCACAAGCGCAGCCCGTTCCCGATTGTCTACAATGTCGGCGACATGGCGCAGGGCTGGGAGACCGTCGAGCGGCTTGCCGGTCATCCCGACCGCTTCATCCCGGGCCACGATCCGATCGTCAGCGAGATCTATCCGCGCGCCAGCGACAAGGTCGATGCGTTCGCGCTGCATCTGGCTCCGTCGCGATCGTTCGCGAAATAGCCTTGCCGAGCTGCGCGAGGCGCATCCGCAACACGTCAAGAAACGTCAAAAAGAAGAAGCGAAAAGAAGAAGCGATATGACTGAATACAAGACCCTCGGATTCATCGGCCTCGGCGTAATGGGTGAGCCGATTTGCCGCAACCTGGTCAAGAAGAGCGGCAAGCGCGTTATCGTGTTCGACCTGTCGACTGAGCCGCTGCAGCGTCTGCGCGCCGACGGCGCCGAGATTGCCGGCTCGGTCGCCGATGTCATCAAGCAGAGCGATGTGCTGTTCCTCTGTCTGCCGAGCGCCAAGCACGTGCGCGCGGTGTTCGAGGGCGACGGCATCCTAAAGAACATCAGAAGCGGCCAGGTCGTGGTCGATCTCGGCACCTCTTCGGTCAGCCAGACCCGCGACTTCGCCGGGCAATTGCAGGCCAAGGGCGCAGCCTGGGCCGACGCGCCGATCGCGCGCACCCGGCAGGCGGCGCAGGACGGCACGCTCAGCGTGATGGTCGGCGCGGTGCCCGCGCTCTATGCCGCGATCGAGCCCTTGATCCGCTGCTTTGCCACCGACGTCACCAATTGCGGCGACGTCGGCGCGGGGCAGGTGACCAAGATCCTCAACAACATGGTGCTGTTCGAGACGGTGAACGCGTTGGCCGAGGCCGTCGCTGTGGCGAAACACAATGGCGTCGATCCGAAGCTCTTGCTGGAAACCCTGTCGAAGGGCTCGGCCGACAGCTTTGCGCTGCGCAACCACGGCATGAAGGCGATCGTGCCCTGCGTGTTTCCGGAGCGCGCGTTCTCGACCGAATATGCGCTGAAGGATCTGTCCTATGCGCTCGAGCTCGCCGCCGACGCCGGCATCAAGATCCGCGGCGCGGAGCTGATCGGCACGGTACTGCAGGAAGCGATCGACAAGGGATCGAAGGACAATTATTTCCCGGTCATCGCGAAACATATCGATCGGGCGTAGCTCCCCCCGTCGTAATTCCGGGGCTCGCGAAGCGAGAGCCCGGAATCCATCGGCCCGCACGTTTCATGGATGAATGGATTCCGGGTTCGTGCTGCGCACGCCCCGGAATGACAGGTAGATGGAGCTGCGCGGGGCGAGTTAGTGCTGCGTTGGGGCGCGCAGCCAGCCTCAGCGTCGTCCTGGCGAAAGCCAGGACCCATAACCACAGATGTCACTCGTTGTGCTTCGCAGGAACGACGAGTCGCGTCCACAACACCGGCCGCGGCGTATGGGTCCTGGCTTTCGCCAGGACGACGGCGGAGTGTGAGGCTAATACACGTCCTTGGCGTCGGCCTCTTCGCTGGTTTGTACCAGCTCGAGGCTGGTCTCGACCTTGCCGAGCAGGCGGGCGAGATCGCGGCGTTCCTGCGCGGAGAGGCAGGACAAGATCTCCTGCTCCTTGCGCAGCAGGCGCGGGATCAGCTCTTCGTAGAGTACCTGGCCCTTTTTGGTCAGGCGCAGGCGGAATTCGCGGCGGTCGTCCGCGTTCTCGACGCGCTCGACGACCTCGCGCTCCATCAGCGCCGAGACCGCGCGACTGATGGTGGATTTATGCGTGCGGGTGCAATGCGCGATGTATTGCGCGCTGCAGGGATCGCTGCGGAAACCGAGCGTCGCGAGCACGCGCCATTCCGGAATGTCGAGGCCGTACCGCGCCTGGTATTCGCTCGACAGCGCCGAGGACACCTCGGCCGCCAGCCGGTTCAGGCGGAACGGCATGAAGTGGAAGAGGTCGAGGCGCTTCTTGGTTGGCGCGACATTGTCGCGCGCGTCCGCTTCCACGGCGCTGCGTGGCCGGGCTGGAGGCTGGCTTGCAGAGGTCCTGGCCAAAAATTCCTCCAATTTGAGTTGACGGCGGGTCCGACTGGGAGTTTAAGATAGTTGCAAGTGAGACTAATTTAGCAAGGTCGCGCCCGGCCCGCAAGGTCCCGGTCGCAAACCGGTCACACAAGCCGCAGCCCAAGCTACAAAAAGGGCCGGCGGCGCCAGGGAACATCCAGGGTCACGCAATCAGGGTCACGCAATGGCACCAGCCAATACGGCACAGGCCAAAACCCAGTTCGGCTATCGCCGTCATCCCGACCAGGAGCGGTCGGGCGCCAACGTCGCGGAGCATCCGGTCGTGGTGGTCGGCGCCGGACCGGTGGGATTGTCGCTCGCGATCGATCTCGCGCAGCGCGGCCAGCGCGTGGTGCTGCTCGACGATGCCGACCGGATCGGCGAAGGCTCGCGCGCGATCTGCTTCTCGAAGCGCTCGCTGGAATTCTGGGACCGCCTCGGCGTCGGCGACCGCATGGTCGAAAAGGGCGTGGTGTGGAGCGTCGGCAAGATCTTCCATGGCGCCTCGCAGCTCTACCAGTTCAATCTGCTGCCCGAGGAGGGCCACAAGCGGCCCGCCTTCATCAATCTGCAGCAGTTCTACGCCGAGGCCTATCTGGTCGACCGGGTCGAGCAGCTGCCTGAAATCGATCTGCGCTGGCGTAATAAGGTGATCGCGCTGGACAGCCGCAACGATGGCGTCGCGTTGACCATCGCTACGCCTGAGGGCGCGTACCAGGTGCACGCCTCCTTCGTCGTCGCCTGCGACGGCGCCCGTTCCTCGCTGCGGCAGATGGTCGGTGCGGACTTTGCGGGGCAGGTGTTCGAGGACCAGTTCCTGATCGCCGACGTCAAGATGACAGCGGCGTTCCCGACCGAGCGCTGGTTCTGGTTCGATCCGCCGTTCCATGCGGGACGTTCGGCGCTGCTGCACAAGCAGCCGGACGATATCTGGCGGATCGATCTGCAGCTCAACCCGGATGCCGATCCGGTGGCCGAGAAGCAGCCCGAGAACGTGCGGCCGCGGATCGAGCGCATGCTCGGGCATGACAAGTTTGAATTCGAATGGATCTCGCTCTACAAGTTCCAGTGCCGCCGGATGGCCAAGTTCATCCACGGCCGCGTGATCTTCGCCGGCGATTCCGCGCACCAGGTCTCGCCGTTCGGCGCACGCGGCGCCAATTCCGGGCTCGAGGATGCCGAGAATCTGGCGTGGAAGCTCGATCGCGTGTTGCGCCGGCTGTCGCCGGAAGGCTTGCTGGAGACCTATCACATCGAGCGCAGCGCGGCGGCGGACGAGAACATCCGCGAGTCCACCCGCTCGACCGATTTCATGGCGCCGGTGACCCGGCAGGAGGCGCGGCTGCGCGAAACGGTGCTGTCGCTCGCCAAAGATACCGAGTTCGGCAAGCGCATGGTCAATGGCGGCCGGCTGTCGGTGCCGTCGGTCTACGACACGCCGCTGTCGAGTGGCGATCGCGACAGCTGGCGCGGCGGCCCGCGGCCGGGCGCCTCGATGGTGGACGCGCCGGTGACCGAGCAAGGCGGCGGTTCCAGCTATCTGACCGAGGTTTTCATCAAGCAGGGAACGCGTTTCACGCTGCTGGAGTTTGGTAATGGCGCGGCTGTCGATGTCCCTGACGGCGTCGGTACGATCCGCGTTGGCGGCGAGGGCGGGCTGGTCGATGCGCAGGGCCTTGCCGGCAAGCGCTACGATGCCGAGCCCGGCTCCGCCTATCTGCTGCGGCCGGACGGCTATGTCGCGGCGCGCTTCCGGAACGCAGAACGGCCGGCACTCGATGCGGCGCTGGCGCGCGCATCCGGCCTGAACTGAGGATTTTGCGATGGCGCTGTCGACCAGTTCGAACTTCGCTAAACCCGATGACGCCTTCCGCGCCATCGTCGAGGCGCATCGCGGCCTCACCGAGGCGCAGAGCGCCGATCTCGATGCCGCGCTGGTTCTGGTGCTCGCCAACCACATCGGCGATCTCGACGTGCTGCGCGAGGCGATCGCGCTGGCGAAGCGGCGGACGCTGGACGCGAGCCAGCAGCAACAACAGCAACAACAATAGCACTGATCAAACGGACAGGATTGAACTGATGGCCAAAGGTTTTGCATCGACAACGGATCTCGCGGAGAAGAAAGTCACCTTCTCCGAGATCGGCACCGATCTCTACGCCTTCACCGCCGAGGGCGATCCCAACACCGCCGTCATCGTCGGCGACGACGGCTGCCTGGTGTTCGACGCGCAGGCGACGCCCGCGATGGCCAACAAGGTGATCGAGCGGGTCAAGACCGTCACCGACAAGCCGATCAAATATGTCGTGCTGTCGCATTATCACGCGGTGCGCGTGCTCGGAGCCTCCGCCTATCACGCGCAGGGCATCGTTGCCTCGCAGGAGACCTATCGCCTGATCCAGGAGCGCGGCCAGCAGGACTGGGATTCCGAATATGGCCGCTTCCCGCGGCTGTTTCAGGACGCGGCGAGCATTCCCGGGCTGACCTGGCCGACGCTGACCTTCGAGGGCGAGATGTCAATCTATCTCGGCAAGCGCGAGGTGCGGCTGATGCAACTCGGCGCCGGCCATACCTCGGGCGATATCGTCGCCTGGGTGCCGGATGCCGAGGTGATGTTCTCAGGCGATCTCATAGAGTACCACTCGGCCTGCTATTGCGGCGATGCGCATTTGCGCGAATGGCCGATGACGTTGAACGAGATCCGCGCCTTCAATCCGAAGGCGATCGCGCCGGGCCGCGGCGATGCGCTGAAGGGTCTCGAGACCGGCCGCGATGCGATCGCGATGACCCGCGATTTCGTCACCACGCTCTATGGTGCCGCCGAATCCTCGGTCGCCAAGGGCCGCAGCTTGAAGGAATCGATGGCGGCGACCCGCGAGGTGATGGATCCGAAATTCTCGAAGTTTGCGATCTACGAGCACTGCCTGCCGTTCAACGTTTCGCGCGCCTATGACGAGGCGTCCGGGATCGACGATCCCGTGATCTGGACCGACAAGCGCGACCAGGAAATGTGGGCCGCCCTGCAAGGAGGATCATGATGAACATCAATACCTCACCTGATCAGATCGTTCGCAGCTCGGGGCAAGTCACGCCTGGCTACATGTCCGGGTTCGGCAACAGCTTTGAGACCGAAGCGTTGCCCGGCGCGCTGCCGATGGGGCGCAACTCGCCGCAGCGCTGCCCCTATGGGCTCTATGCCGAACAACTGTCGGGCTCGCCGTTCACGGCGCCGCGCGGCACCAATGAGCGCTCCTGGCTCTACCGCATTCGCCCGTCGGTGCGGCACTCCGGCCGTTTCGCCAAGGCCGATGCCGGGCTGTGGCGCACCGCGCCGTGTCACGAATACGACATGCCGATCGCGCAGCTGCGCTGGGACCCGGCGCCGATCCCGAAGCAGGACATGACCTTCCTGCAGGGCGTGCAGACCATGACTACGGCCGGTGACGCGAATACCCAGGCCGGCATGGCGGCGCACATCTATCTCATCACCAAATCGATGGTCGATCAGCATTTCTACAATGCCGATGGCGAGATGATGTTCGTGCTGCAGCAGGGCAATCTGCGCCTCGTCACCGAATTCGGCCGCATCGATGCCGAGCCGGGCGAGATCGTGGTGATCCCGCGCGGCGTCAAATTCCGCGTCGAGATTCCGAATGGCCCGGCGCGCGGCTATCTCTGTGAGAATTACGGCGGCGCGTTCACGCTGCCGGAGCGCGGCCCGATCGGCGCCAACTGCCTGGCCAATTCGCGCGACTTCCTGACGCCGGTGGCTAGCTATGAGGACAAGGACACCCCGACCGAGCTCTACGTGAAGTGGGGCGGCGCGCTGTTCAAGACCACGTTGCCGCATTCGCCGATCGACGTGGTCGCCTGGCACGGCAATTACGCGCCGTACAAATACGACCTGCGCACCTTCTCGCCGGTCGGCGCGATCGCGTTCGATCATCCCGATCCGTCGATCTTCACGGTATTGACCTCACCGTCGGAGACTGCCGGCACCGCGAACATCGACTTCGTGATTTTCCCGGAGCGATGGATGGTGGCTGACAACACCTTCCGCCCGCCGTGGTACCACATGAACATCATGTCGGAGTTCATGGGGCTGATCTACGGCGTCTACGATGCCAAGCCGCAAGGCTTCGTGCCCGGCGGCATCTCGCTGCACAACATGATGCTGCCGCACGGTCCCGACCGCGAAGCCTTCGAGCATGCGAGCACGAGCGAGCTCAAGCCGGTGAAGCTGACCGGCACGATGGCCTTCATGTTCGAGACCCGCTTCCCGCAGCGCGTGACGCAGCACGCCGCGACGTCATCGACGCTGCAGGATGACTACTCGGATTGCTGGAAGGGGTTGGAGAAGAAGTTCGACCCGAACAAGCCGTAAACACAACTCCCCGTCATTCCGGGGCATCGCGAAGCGATGAGCCCGGAATCCATACTCACGATCGTGGTTATGGATTCCGGGCCTGCGCCTGACGGCGCATCCCGGAATGACGACAGAAATAGTATCCGACCATTTCAGGGACGAGATCATGCCCCACCCCAATGACCCAAAGCTTCGCTCCTTCATCGACATCGCGCCCACTTCGGACTTCCCGATCCAGAACCTGCCCTACGGCGTGTTCTCGTCGAAGGACGGCCTCGCGCCGCGCGTCGGCGTTGCGATCGGCGACTATGTGCTCGACCTCTGGGAGCTCGAGCAGGACTCGCGGCTCGATGTCGGGCCGCTTGGCGTGTTCTCGCAGCCGTCACTCAACGCCTTCATGGCGCTCGGGCCGAAGGTGTGGTCGGCGACGCGGGCGCGGATTAGCGAGCTGTTGAGCGCCGATCATCCGGAGCTGCGCGACAACAGGGAGTTGCGGGCGCGGGCGCTGGTGCCGACGGCTGACGTGCGGCTGCACATGCCGTTTGCCGTCTCGGGCTATACCGATTTCTATTCGTCGAAGGAGCACGCCACCAATGTCGGCGTCATGTTCCGCGGCAAGGACAATGCACTGCAGCCGAACTGGCTGCACATGCCGATCGGCTACAACGGCCGCGCCTCGACCGTGGTGGTAAGTGGCACCAAGGTGCGGCGGCCGCGCGGCCAGCTGAAGCCGCCGACCGCGGAGGTGCCGAGCTTCGGCCCCTGCAAGCGGCTCGACTTCGAGCTCGAGATGGGCGTGGTGGTTGGCCAGGCCTCGCCGATGGGCGAGATACTCACCGAGAAGCAGGCCGAGGAGATGATTTTCGGCTTCGTCATTCTCAACGACTGGAGCGCGCGCGACATCCAGCAATGGGAGTATGTGCCGCTCGGCCCGTTCCAGGCCAAGGCGTTCGCGACCTCGATCAGCCCGTGGGTGGTGACGCGCGAGGCGCTGGAGCCGTTCCGCATGCAGGGCCCGGCGCAGCAGCCGGAGCCGCTGGCCTATCTCAAGCAGACCCAGCCGAACAATTACGACTTGCAGCTCGACGTCGCGCTGCGCGCCGGTGCGATGAACGAAGCGAAGACGATCTGCAGCACCAACTTCAAATACATGTACTGGTCGTCGGTGCAGCAACTGGTGCACCATGCCTCGAGCGGCTGCGCGATGAATGTCGGCGATCTCTTAGGGTCCGGCACGATCTCCGGTCCCGAAAAGCATCAGCGCGGCAGCCTCCTGGAAATCAGCTGGAACGGCACCGAGCCGGTCGAGCTTAGCGGCGGCGTGACGCGCTCGTTCCTCGAAAATGGCGACTCGCTTGTGATGCGCGGCTGGTGCCAGGGCGACGGCTATCGCGTCGGCTTCGGTGAGGTCGAGGCCACGATCGTCGCGGCGGAGTAGCTCGCGCCGCTTCACCTCCCCTTGAAAAGGGGAGGTCGGTTTGCGCAGCAAACCGGGTGGGGATCTGGTCTTACCACGCGTGCCAGTGCCCGCGGCTTGACCCCCACCCCACCCTCCCCCTTGCAGGGGGAGGGAGCCCAAGCAACGGGACTGTCATTGCGAGGAGCGAAGCGACGAAGCAATCCATCTGTGCTCGTGCGGGGAAGGATGGATTGCTTCGCTTCGCTCGCAATGACGAGAGGAAACTTACCGCTCCTCAGGCCTGACATCCCTCAGCCGCGCCGTATTCGTCGCGCAGTCCTCGAGGCTGTATTTCAGATGCACCCGCTTGTCCGACGGCGGCTGGTTCACGGTGCAGACACCCGCCCGCCACGGCTTGGCCGGGCGGATCGGCCGCGGTGCAAAACCGCCGCCGCAGTTCGGGCAGACATTACCGAGCTTGGTCTCCGCACAATCCGCACAGAACGTGCATTCGTACGAACAGATCCGCGCCTCCAGCGCGCTCGGTGGCAGGTCCTTGTCGCAATATTCGCAGTTCGGTCGCAGCTGCAGCGCCATGGTCGCCTCTCTCGGGGATGTTGGAGGAATGATCGCAAATCGGGCCGGGAAAGCGAATGACGGAATTCCCTCGATTTGCGCCAGGTCAGGTCGGCAGTGATTTCAGCGGCAGCTTGGTGCTCTCCTTCAGGCGGTCGAGCACGATCGATGAGCGCACATGCGCCACGCTCTGGTGCGGCATCAGCACGTTGTTGACGATGTCGGACAGGCTCTTCAGATCGCGCAGCATTACCTTCAGCACGTAATCGGCGTCGCCGGTCAGTGCATAGGCCTCCTGGATGTCGTCGACGCGGTTGACCAGCTCGCGAAACCGCTTGGCGTTGTCGGGCGAGTGGGTCGCAAGCGTGATGTGGATGAACGCGATCAGGCCGAAGCCGAGCGCCTCGCCGGCAAGGTCGGCGTGGTAGCCGGAAATCACCTTCTCCTCCTCCAGCCGCATCCGTCGCCGCGAGCATTGCGAGGCGGAGAGCCCGACCAGGTCGGCGAGCTGCTGGTTGGTCAGCCGGCCGTCGTCCTGCAGCGCGGCGAGCATTTTGAGGTCGAAGGCATCGACGTCTGGCATGCGCAAATGGTCCATTTCATGCACGGATCGTGCGCGATTCTAGCAAATCAGGGGCCATTTTGCACGCACGTTGCGCAGCAGGTGACGGAAACTGATCTCCAGACAAATCAGGGAGTTACCGTCATGGGTCCGTTTCCGCACGATGCGCCGCCGGCCGAAATCAGCACTGAGAACCCGATGGGCACCGACGGCTTCGAGTTCGTCGAATATGCCCACCCCAACCCCGGCGAGCTGCATGCCCTGTTCAAGCTGATGGGCTTTGTCGCGGTCGCCCGCCACACCACCAAGAAGATCACGGTCTATCGCCAGGGCGACATCAACTATCTCGTCAATGAGGAGCCGGGCAGTCACGGCTTCAACTTCGTCGCCGCGCACGGACCCTGCGCGCCGTCGATGGCGTTCCGCGTGGTCGATGCGAAGCTCGCCTATGAGCGCGCGATCGCGCTCGGCGCGGAGCCGGCGGATGTGTCGTCCGCGGAGAAGACGCTCGATGTGCCCGCGATCAAGGGCATCGGCGGCAGCCTGTTGTATTTCGTCGACCGCTACGGCGCCAAGGGTTCGGCCTATGATGCCGAGTTCGAGTGGTTAGGGGCGGAGAATCCACGTCCCGCAGGCTCGGGCCTGTATTACGTCGATCACCTCACCCACAACGTCCATCGCGGCCGGATGGATGTCTGGACCGGCTTCTATGCGAAGCTGTTCAACTTCCGCCAGATCCGCTTCTTCGACATCGAGGGCCGCGCGTCCGGCCTGTTCTCCCGCGCGCTGACCAGCCCGGACGGCAAGATCCGGATTCCGATCAATGAGGATGCCGGCGATTCCGGGCAGATCGAGGAATATCTCAACATTTATCACGGCGAGGGCATCCAGCACATCGCCTGCGGCGCGCGCGATATCTATTCGACGGTCGAGACGCTGCGCGCGGACGGCCTGCCGTTCATGCCGTCGCCGCCCGAGACCTATTTCGAGCGGATCGATGCCCGCCTGCCGCAGCATGGCGAGGACGTGGCGCGGCTTAAGACCAACGGCATCCTGATCGACGGCGAGGGCGTCGTCGACGGCGGCCAGACCAAGGTGCTGCTGCAGATCTTCTCGGCGAATGCGATCGGGCCGATCTTCTTCGAGTTCATCCAGCGCAAGGGCGACGACGGTTTTGGCGAAGGCAACTTCAAGGCGCTGTTCGAATCGATCGAGGAAGACCAGATCCGCCGCGGTGTGCTCAAGGTCGATCACGCGGCTTGAAGACGTCGTAGGAGTGCGACGCTAGCGCACAGCCAACAGGTGTCGTCCCGGCGAACGCCGGGACCCATACCGTGGAATTGATCGAGTGGATCGGGTGGTAGTCCCGCGGAACGATCGTGCGTCATAATCACGTTTCGTGGTTATGGGTCCCGGCTCGCGCTTCGCTTGGCCGGGACGACAGCGAGGCTATTTTCCCGTCTTCCATGCACTCGTCACATCCCCGATATCAGCCAGCTCCGGCTCGCGGATCGCGGACGGCGTGCGCGAGAACCGCGGCGCGGGTGCGGGCTGGGTGACGCCGTGGCGTTCGACGAACACCTGGCGCGCCGCCATGTGCGGATGGTCGGGCGCTTCCTCCATGGTGAGGATCGGCGCGAAACAGATGTCGGTGCCTTCCATGATTGTGCACCAGTCCGCGCGCGACTTGCCCTTGAACACCTTGGTCAGCTTCTCCTTCAGCGCCGGCCAGGCCTTGCGGTCCATCTGGGCGTCGAAGTCGGCGTCGGTCAGGTCGGCATGCTTGCGCAGCAGCGCGTAGAACTGCGGTTCGATCGAGCCGATCGAGATGAAGTTGCCGCAGGAGCATTCGTAGACGCCGTAGAAATGCGCGCCGCCGTCCAGGAAGTTCTGGTCGCGGCCGCCGCTCCAGCGGCCCTGCGCGCGCATGTCGTAGAACATCGACATCAGCGAGGCCGCGCCGTCGCACATCGCGGTGTCGACCACCTGGCCCTTGCCGGACTTCTGCGCTTCCAGGAGCGCTGCGAGCACGCCGACCACGAGATACAGCGCGCCGCCGCCGAAATCGCCGACCAGATTGAGCGGCGGCACCGGCTTCTCCTTGGTGCCAATCGCGGCGAGTGCGCCTGTGATCGAGATGTAGTTGATGTCGTGGCCGGCGGCGTTCGCCAGCGGGCCTTCCTGGCCCCAGCCGGTCATGCGTCCGAAGACCAGCTTCGGATTGCGCGCCAGCACGACGTCCGGGCCGAGACCGAGACGCTCCATCACGCCGGGGCGGAAGCCTTCGATCAGCGCATCGGCATGGCTGAGCAGGTCGAGCACTTCAGCGATCGCCGCCTTGTTCTTGAGATCGAGCTCGATGACCTTGCGGCCGCGGGTTGCCACCGCCTTCAAATTCTTGCCGGCGCCGACCCGATCGAGGGTGATGACCTCGGCACCCATATCGGCGAGCAGCATGCAGGCGAACGGGCCGGGGCCGATGCCGGCGAATTCGACGATGCGGAAGCCGGAGAGCGGGCCCGAGGTGCGAGCGGCGGTTTGGGAGGCAGGTTTATCGAGCACGTTGTTATCCGTTCGTTGTGGGCGTTATGCGGCTGAGGTGCTTACGGCTGGCTTGGTGCCGAATGTCATGCGTTCTCCCAGCCGTCCGTGGGACGGTATTTTTAATTAGCTGATTAGCTAAATTGTCTCGCCGAACGCGCGATGTGGCAAGGGTCTTTTGCCCCGAAGCGCCGGTAAAACGAGCCGCCAGTAAAACGCGAACGGCGCGCATCGCTGCGCGCCGCCGCTCGACTTGTGTTTAGGCGCTATCAGCCGGCGGCAGTCACCGCCCGCTGTCCCATCACCTTCACCAGGTTCGCGCGGTAGTCCGCCGAGCCGTGGATGTCGGCGAGCAGGCCGCTCGCCGCGATCGTGACGCTGTCGAGTGCCGAAGCCGCCCAGTTCGCCTTCAGCGCCTGCTCGATCGGCCCCACCCGCATGACGCCGCTTTGCGATGCACCGGTCGCGGTGACGCGGACGTCACCCGACTTGGTCTTGGCGACGAACACGCCAGTCAGGGCGAAGCGCGAGGCCGGGTTCGGAAACTTGGCATAACCGGCCTTGGCCGGGATCGGGAACGCGACCTGCGTGATGATCTCGCCATCCTCGAGTGCCGTCGTGAACAGGCCCTTGAAGAAATCATCCGCCGCGATCGACCGCTTGTTGGTCTTGATCGTCGCGGCGAGTGCCAGCACCGCCGCCGGATAGTCCGCCGCCGGATCGTTGTTGGCGAGCGAGCCGCCGATCGTGCCGCGATAGCGCACGGCGGGATCGCCGATCATCGACGCCAGATTGGCAAGCGCCGGGATCGCCTTCTGCACGGCGTCGCTTTGCGCCACGTCATAATGCGTGGTCGCGGCCTTGATGGTGACGGTGTCGCCGGACACGTCGATGCCGATCATGTCCTTGATCTTGGCGACGTCGATCACATCGGATGGCGCAGCAAGGCGCTGCTTCATCACGGGGAGCAAGGTCTGTCCGCCGGACAGGAACTTGGACTCCGTGCCCTTGGCGAACTGCGCCACGGCATCGTCAATCGAGGATGCGCGGTGATAAGTGGTCTCGTACATCGTATCCTCCTCAACCGTGAATGGCGTGCCAGACGCGATCGGGCGTCGCCGGCATTTCCAGCTTGTTGTTGCCGATGGCGTCCGTGATCGCGTTGATCACGGCAGCAGAGGCGCCGATCGCGCCGGCTTCGCCGCAGCCCTTGACGCCGAGCGGGTTGCCCGGACACAGCGTCGTGGTGTGGGAGAGCTGGAACGACGGCAGGTCGTCGGCGCGCGGCATGGTGTAATCCATGAACGACGCGGTCACGAGCTGACCGGTGTCGTCATAGATCGCGCCCTCGAGCAGCGCCTGGCCGATGCCCTGCGCAAGGCCGCCGTGAACCTGGCCCTCGACAATCATCGGGTTGATCAGCCGGCCGAAATCGTCGGCTGCCACGAAGTCGACGAAGGTGGTCTTGCCGGTGCCGGGATCGACCTCGAGCTCGCAGATATAGGCGCCGGCCGGGAAGGTGAAGTTGGTCGGGTCGTAGAACGCCGTCTCCTTCAGGCCGGGCTCCATGCCGTCAGGCAGGTTGTGCGCGGTGTAAGCCGCGAGCGCGACCATCGGCAGCGCGATCGCCTTGTCGGTGCCGGTGACCTTGAACTCGCCGTTCTCGATCACGATGTCGCTCTCGGACGCTTCGAGCGCGTGCGCCGCGATCTTCTTCGCCTTGGCTTCGACCTTCTCCATCGCCTTCACGATCGCCGCACCGCCGACCGCGATCGAGCGCGAGCCGTAGGTGCCCATGCCGAACTGCACCTTGTCGGTGTCGCCATGGACGATCGAGACCTGGCTGATCGGCACGCCGAGCCGCTCTGCGATGATCTGGCAGAACGTCGTCTCGTGGCCCTGGCCGTGGCTGTGCGAGCCGGTGAGCACCTCGATGGTGCCGACCGGATTGACGCGGATCTCCGCCGATTCCCACAGACCGACGCCGGCGCCGAGGCTGCCGACCGCCTTCGACGGCGCGATGCCGCAGGCCTCGATGTAGCAGGAGACGCCGATGCCGCGCAGCTTGCCACTGGCTTTCGCCTTGGCCTTGCGGGCCGGGAAGCCGGCATAGTCGATTGCCTTCATCGCGGCATCGATCGAGGCGTGGAAGTCGCCGACATCATACGCCATGATCACAGGCGTCTGATACGGGAACGCGTTGATGAAGTTCTTCTTGCGCAGCTCGGTCGGGTCGACCTTCAGCTGCCGCGCCGCCGTCTCCATCATCCGCTCGAGCAGATAGCTCGCCTCGGGACGGCCGGCGCCGCGATAGGCGTCGACCGGCGTGGTGTTGGTGTAGACGCCGATCACCTCGGCGTAGATCGCCGGGATCACATACTGGCCCGACAGCAGCGTCGCGTAGAGATAGGTCGGCACCGCCGAGGAGAACAGCGACATATAGGCGCCGAAATTGGCGTGGGTCTTCACCCGCAGGCCAAGGATCTTGTTGTCCTTGTCGAACGCCATCTCCGCCTTCGAGACGTGGTCGCGGCCATGCGCGTCGGTGAGGAAGGCCTCCGAACGGTCGCCGGTCCACTTCACCGGGCGGTTGACCTTCTTCGACGCCCACAGCGCCACCATCTCTTCCGGATAGATGTAGATCTTGGAGCCGAAGCCGCCGCCGACGTCGGGTGCGATTACGCGCAGCTTGTGCTCGGGCGCGATGTTGTAGAACGCCGACAGCACGAGGCGGGCGACGTGCGGATTCTGCGACGTGGTGTAGAGCGTGTAGTGCTCTTCGGCCTGGTCATATTGCGCGATCGCCGCGCGCGGCTCCATCGCGTTCGGCACCAGGCGGTTGTTGGTGAGCTCGAGCGTCACCACGTTGGCGGCCTTGCTGAAGGCGTCGCCGACCGCGGCCTCGTCGCCGATGTGCCAGTCATAGACGATGTTGCCGGGGGCTTCGGGATGCAGTTGCGGTGCGCCCGACTTGATCGCGGCCCTGACGTCGGCCACCGCGGGAAGCTCTTCATAGTCGACGACGACGGCTTCGGCCGCGTCCTTGGCCTGGTTCTTTGTCTCGGCGATCACGACCGCGACCGCCTGTCCGACAAAGCGCACGGTCTCCGGCGCCATCGCCGGCCACGCGCCCATTTTCATCGGCGAACCGTCCTTCGAGGTGATCGCCCAGCCGCAGATCAGATTGCCGACCTTGTCGTCGACGATCTGCTGTCCGGTCAGCACCGCGATCACGCCGGGCATCTTCATGGCCTCGGCGGAGTTGATGCCCTTGACCTTGGCATGTGCGTGCGGGCTGCGGATGAAGTGAGCGTAGCTCATGCCCACCATTTTGACGTCGTCGACGTAACGTCCCTGGCCGGTAATGAACCGGCGATCTTCCTTGCGCACGACGCGTGCGCCAATTCCTTCAACACCCATAGTCTAGTCCTCCCGACGGAGATTCGATTTGCCGCCGTTTCCATCGAGACCGGCGGTGATGAGCTTGATCGTGTGTACTGCGTGGGCCGGCTATTCGGCGGCCTGCGCGACCTTCATGCGGCCGGCGGCGTCGAGCACCGCCTTGACGATGTTGTGGTAGCCGGTGCAGCGGCAGATGTTGCCTTCGAGCTCGTGGCGGACCGTTTCCTCATCGAGCTTGCCACCATGACGGTGCACGATATCGACCGCGGACATGATCATGCCGGGGGTGCAATAGCCGCACTGCAGGCCGTGATTGTCGCGGAACGCCGCCTGCATCGGGTGCAGCTCGTCGCCCTTGGCGAGGCCTTCGATCGTGGTGACATTGGAGCCCGCGGCCTGGCCGGCCAGCATGGTGCAGGATTTGACCGCCCGCCCATCGACATGGACGACGCAGGCGCCGCACTGGCTGGTATCGCAGCCGACATGGGTGCCGGTGAGGTTGAGGTTTTCGCGCAAGAGATGCACGAGGAGGGTTCGGTCCTCGACGTCGACCGAAACCGCCCTGCCGTTTACCGTCAGTTTGACTGTAGACACGCGTTTCTCCCAATAGCTTCGTTATGGGCCCAGTAGACCACGCTTCATATGGGACGTAACCGCGATCAAAGTCGTAGGTGCGGCCCTGTCGTGAAGGCGCCGGGCTGTACTTCCGATCCTAGCAGGCAGCCGTTCAATGGGCAATTTGCAAGCTGCCGGGAGCATGCTCCGGCGCGGTGAAATCACCCCGCAGTGCAAGCGGTTTTCGGCAGGCTGATGGTGCTACGGCGCGCCAAAATCGCCGCCGCGATTGCTACTACCTTCCGCCTATAACGACGCAAAAGCGTTGCTGTCATTTTCATCGCCGACGCAGCGACAGAAGATCGCTGGTTCATGAAATTGGGTATCGATCCGCGCGCGCGATGCATCCATCGCGGCAACGAAACCATATTGGAGGAAGCCAATGAAGCTGAGGAGCGGGATTTTCTTTGCCGGTGTGTCGCTGGTCGCCATGGTGATGGCAAGCATTGGCGCGTCGAAAGCCAATGATTCCGTCGTGAAGGCGGCGTCCGATCCGAACGGATGGGCGATCGCCGGCCACGACTACGGCAATACGCGCTTCAGCCCCCTGAAGCAGATCAATTCCGAGAACGCGGGCAAGCTGCAGCTGGTCTATTCGCTGTCGCTGGCCTCGCTGCGCTCCAATGAGTCGTCGCCGCTGGTGATCGGCAAGACGCTGTATGTGTCGACGTCGTGGGGGCCGAAATACGTCTATGCAGTCGATGCCGCGACCGGCGCGCGCAAATGGACCTGGCAGCCCGATATTCCTGACGATGTGCTGCAATACGCCTGCTGCGACGTCAATAACCGCGGCGTGTCCTATGCCGACGGCAAGATCTTCGTCGGCCGGCTCGACGGCAAGCTGACCGCGCTCGATGCCGAGACCGGCAAGGAGCTCTGGACCTCGACCGTCGTCGACTACAAGCAGGGCTCGGTCATCACCTCACCGCCGCTCATCGTCCGCGACAAGGTGATCACCGGCTTCGGCGGCGGCGAATA
Source organism: Bradyrhizobium sp. USDA 4341 (assembly GCF_054063755.1). Taxonomy (NCBI): domain Bacteria; kingdom Pseudomonadati; phylum Pseudomonadota; class Alphaproteobacteria; order Hyphomicrobiales; family Nitrobacteraceae; genus Bradyrhizobium; species Bradyrhizobium sp. USDA 4341. Next base: position 5,798,096 of record NZ_JBSSGO010000002.1, read on the forward strand.
CGGCGTCCGCGGCTCGTTGCAGGCCTTCTCGCTCAAGGATGGCAAGCTGCTCTGGCAGACCTTCACGGTGCCGGCGCCGGGCGAACCCGGCAGCGACACCTGGAAGGGCGACACCGGGCTGCATGGCGGCGGCGCCGCCTGGCTGGTCGGCTCCTACGACGCCAAGTCCGACACCGTCTACTGGGGTACCAGCAATCCGGGACCGTGGAATACCGGCGTGCGCTCCACCGGCGACGGCAATTTCGGCAAGCTGACCAACCTCTACACCGCCTCGACGCTGGCAATCGATCCCAACACCGGCAAGATCAAGTGGCACATTCAGGGCACGCCGGCCGACGCCTGGGATTATGACGGCGTCAACGAACTGCTGCTCGCCGACCTCAAGATCAAGGGCAGCGAGACGCCGGTTTTGATGAAGGCGGACCGCAACGGCTTCTTCTTCGTGGCCAACCGCGAGACCGGCAAGATGATCTCGGCCGAGAAGTACGTCTTCGCCAACTGGGCCAAGAAGTGGGATATCAACACGATGCGGGCGGAAGAGGATCCGGACAAGCGTCCGGGCCCCGGCCATCCCGCCAAGGACATCTGCCCGAACCTGATCGGCGGCAAGAACTGGCAACCGATGTCGTTCAACCCGCAGACCGGCCTCGTCTACATCCCGACCAACAACGTCTGCATGGACTGGTCGGTCAGCGACGTGAACTACAAGCGCGGCGTGTTCTATCTCGGCGCCGAATTCCCGACCAAGGAAGGCCCCGGCGGCTTCCTCGGCGAACTCGTGGCCTGGGATCCGGTCGCCAACAAGAAGGTGTGGAGCATCAAGGAAGACCTGCCCTTCAACGGCGGTACGCTGACGACGGGCGGCAACTTGGTGTTCTCCGGCAATCTGCACGGCGACTTCCGCGCCATCGATGCCAAGAACGGCAAGGTGGTGTGGAGCAAGAACCTCGGCAGCGGCATCGGCGCGGGTCCAGTGACCTATTCGGTCGACGGCAAGCAATATGTCGCGATCGTGGTCGGACGCACTGCCGCGCTGCCGGCTTTCCTCGGTGACATCGGCAAGAAGATGGTCGCCGCGGCGCCCGAAGGCGGCTCGCTGTTCGTGTTCGCCCTGCAATAACGATCGTCAAGGAGGCAGCATTGTCCGTGTCCTGCATCGCCCGAAACGAACTGCGCACCCCCTCGCGCACCACGCGGCTGGAACATGCAATCCGGACCGTGCTGCTCTCCGCCCTGCTGATGGTGCCGGCCCTGGCGGCCGGCGCCGACGAGACAAAACCGCCGCTGCGGCTTTGCGCCGACCCGACCAATCTGCCGTTTTCGAGCGACGACCCGGGCAAGCCCGGCCTCTATCTCGAGATCGGCCAGGCGGTGGCGCAAAAGCTCGGCCGCACCGTGAGCACCAATTGGTACAAGTCCTATTTCGGCAAGCGCACCGTGCGGGAGACGCTGCTCAGCAAGCGGTGCGACGCCATGGTCGGCCTGCCGCTGGTCGACGATTTCATGGGCCCGGCGGTGATCTTCTCGAAGCCGATCGCCCATAAGGGCTATGCGCTGGTCGGCGCCAAGGATCGCGCGAAGGATCGCAAGCTCGCCGGCATCGACAACCTCAAGGGATTGCGGGTTGCGGTGCAGTATCAATCGACGCCGCAGAACCTGCTCGCGCTGCGTGACGACATCGAGAAAGTCACCGTGCTCAGCCCGGAGGAGGGCATGGCGGCCCTCGAACAGGGCAAGGCGGACATCGCCTTCATCTGGGCGCCGGTGGCGGGGTGGCTCAACAAGACCAGCTATGGCGACAAGTACCAGATCGTGTCGACCGAGGGCGACGGCCTGCTCTGGGCGACCGCGATCGGCTTCGCCAAGGCGTCCGGCGCGCTGCGCGATGAAGTCGACGCTGTGCTGCCCTCGCTGCAGCCGGAGATTTCCGCCCTGTTTGCCAAATACGGCGTGCCGAACGGCGCTCCGGTGAAGTTCGGCCAGGCAGACCGGGCGACGACGTCGTCCGTCGGAGCCAGCGAACCCGTCACGGTCGGGCAGGCGACTTCGGCCGAGAAACCGGTCCAGACCGCTGCAACCGCCGGAGATACCAAAGGGGATGCCAAAGGCGACGCCACGGCGGGGCGGGAGGTCTTCAACGGCACCTGCGCCCATTGCCACGGTCCGGACGCGGTGCAGGCCGAGCGAAAGATCGATCTCAGGCTGCTCAAGAAGCGCTATGCTGACGACATGGAACAGACATTCTGGAAGACGGTCCATGACGGGCGGCCAGCCAAGGGCATGCCGGCCTGGAAGGACGTCTTCAGCGACGACGAGCTCAGAAACGTATATGCCTATCTGCAGAGTGTGCAGGATACCGGCGGGTCGAACTAGCTGCTGCGATCCGCAATAGAAGCGTTTTCAAGCGAAGTGGATACCGGTTCGTGTGAAGAAAACGCGTCAGAACATGAGTCGAGAGCCCCGTTCCGATTCAATCGGAACGGAAAAGCCTCGAGCAGTGCGAGGGTCCTCATGATGGGGTTCCTGATCATCGACGATCACCCCCTGTTTGGGGAGGCGCTTGGCAACGCCATCCGCATCTCGCATCCCGATGCCCGGATCTATGAGGCCACGTCGATCAAGGGGGCGCTAGGCATCCTCGCCAGCGAGCCGAATATCGACCTCGCGCTGCTCGATCTGCTGCTGCCCGACGTCGTCGGCTTCTCCGGCTTCCAGAAGATCAGGGATCGCTATCCGCGGCTACCGATCGCCATCGTCTCGAGCGAGGAGGACAAGCACACCATCCGTGAGGCGCTGGAAATGGGCGCGGTCGGCTATCTGCCGAAGTCAACCTCGCTCGGCGAGCTGTCGCAGGCGATCGCCCGCGTGCTAAGCGGATCGGTCTCGGCGCCGCGGGATTTTGTTGCGGTCGGCGCACTGGATCAGTCCGAGACGGCGCGGACGCTGCGCGAGCGGATCCAGAAGCTGACGCCGCAGCAAATTCGCGTGCTGCACCTGATCATCCGCGGCCTGCAGAACCGCGAGATCGCTTCCGAGCTCAGGCTGGCGGAATCCACGGTGAAGGCGCATGTCACCGAGATCCTGCGCAAGCTGAAGCTGTTCAGCCGCAACAAGGCGATCATCGAGCTCGGCAAGATTCCGCTCCCGGTTCCTGACGCCTGCGCGGGAGCGAAGGCAGAGAAGGCACCCTAGCTTGCTGCACTGCGAGGCGGGCGCCTTGACTATCCGCCTATAGGCTGACGATCGGCTTTGAGATAACGTCGTGCGCACAATGGCTGTCATGAGCATCCGAGGGAGGACGGCGCAGCATTGACCACGATCGCGCCCCTGGCGGACGAGCCGCCGCTCGACAAGGCGGGTGCGCCTCGACTGCTGATCGTCGAGGATCACCCGCTGTTCCGTGCCGCCCTGATCGGTGTGATCGGGGCCGAGTTTCCCGACGCCGAAGTTCTGCAGGCGACCTCGATCGATGGCGCGCTCGACGTGATCGCCGCGCGCGACGGCCTCGATCTGATCCTGCTCGATCTGTCGATGCCAGGAACCACGGGCCTGCTCGGCGCCTACCGGGTGCGTGCCGCCGCCCCGCGCAGCGCACTCGTGATCGTGTCGGCGCATGACGATTCCCGGATCATCGGCGGCGCCATCTCGCTCGGCATTTCCGGATTCATTCCGAAGTCGACGCCGAAGCTCGAGCTGGCGCGCCTGCTGCGCGGCATTCTCGAAGGCGAGGTGTGCTTGCCGACCCGTTTCCGCGATTCGGCGGCCGCACGGAAGGGCCAGGCCGACACCAAGCAACTGGTGCAGCAGCTCGGCCAGTTCACCGCGCAGCAGCTTCGCGTGCTCGACATGATCTGCCGCGGCCTGCAGAACAAGCACATCGCCTATCAGCTCGACATCTCGGTCACCACCGTGAAGGTGCACGTCTCGGAGATCCTGCGGAAGCTCGGCGTGCGCAGCCGGACCGAGGCCATCATCGCGCTGTCGAAACTGGATTTCGGCAAGCACGACCACGCGCCGGTGACGGCCTCGCCGCCGTCGCATAGCGACTAGAGCCTTTCCCGTTCCGATGGAATCGGAACGGGGCTCTAGGTTTTTATCTTGACGCGTTTTCTTCACGCGAACCGGTATCCACTTCACTCGAAAACGCTCTGATCATAGCCGCGCGCTCGACTGCTCCGCCGCCAGCAGGAACGACAGCAGCGAGCGCATCTCGGCGGGCTTGATCGGCTTCTTCAGCAATTCGTGGCCAAAGGCCGAGACGTCGGAGGCGGCCTTGGCCGAGTAGTCGGCGGTCACGATGATCGCCGGAACCTTGGCGTTGATCTCGCCGCGGATCACGTCGACGGCCTGGATGCCGGTCTCGCCATTGTCGAGGTGCAGGTCGGCGATGATGGCGTCGGGGATGCCGTCCAGCGCGTGGATGCGCTCGAGCGCCTCGGTCTTGGAGATCGTCACGGCGACGTCGCAGCCCCATTTCTCCAGCAGATGGGCAAGGCCCTCGGCGCTCGAGAGGTCGTTCTCGATCAGCAGGATCTTCGCGCCCTCCATGCCGCCGTAGCGATAGTCGACGCTGGCCTGTTCGCGTACCGGGATCGCAACCGGATCCAGGGTGCGGGGCACGGTGACCGAGAACACCGAGCCCTTGCCGGCGCGCGAACTCAGCCTGATGTTGTGGCCGAGCAGGTCGGCAAACCGGCGCACGATCGAAAGACCGAGCCCGATACCTGCCTTGTCGCCGGCGCCGGCGTCGCCGCGCTGAAACTCGACGAAGATGGCTTCGCGTTGGGCTTCCGGGATGCCCGGCCCGGTGTCATGCACCTCGATGCAGATGTCGTCGCCCTTGAGGCGGCATCCCATCAGCACGGTGCCGCGCTGGGTGTAGCGCAGCGCATTGGCCACAAGGTTCTGCAGGATCCGGCGCAGCATCAGCGGATCGGAGCGAACCACCGCCGACGACGGCATGATCCGGAAGCCGAGGTTGCGCTTGGCGGCGGTTGCCACGAATTCCTGCTGCAGCGGCTCGAACAGCGAGGCGATTGCGACCGGGCCGAATTCGGGCCTGAGCACGCCGGCATCGAGCTTCGAGATGTCGAGCAGCGTCCGCAACATGTCCTCGAGCGTCGCCAGCGAACGGTCGATCTGGTCGGTCAGCGCGCCGCTCTTGGGCTCGTTGGCCATCTCGGCCAGCGCGGACAGTGTCAGCCGCGCCGCATTGAGCGGCTGCAACAGGTCGTGCGTCACCGAAACCAGCACCGATGATTTCAGCGAGCTTGCTGCCTCGGCCTGCTGCTTGGCCTGCAGCAGGCGTCCGTTGGTCTTTTCCAGCGATTGCAGCGCCTGCTTGAGCTGCTGGGTGCGGTCGCGCACCTGCTGATCCAGCGCAATTGCGGTCTCGAACAGAGAAAAGGCGTTGAGCTGCTGGTCGGTCGAACGTTCGACGCGCGACATCAGCGCCGCGTTGATCTTGCGCAGCTTCTCGGCTTCGCGTTCGAGGGCCGCAATGCGCGTGGTCTTGCTGTCGGTCATTGCGGCGCGACGGCCCGCTTGCCGATGGCGATGCCGGTCAGCGTCTGGTTGACATGCATGGAGCGATACTGCTCGCCATAGGTCTGAAAGCCAATCACTTTGTTGCGGCGGTAGAGCTCCGACATCTCCCGCGACAGCTGGCGTTGCTCGACATCGAGCCGGCGCAGCACGCATTCGAAGCCGATGAACATCGAGACCTCGCCGAGCTCCTCGGTCAGCTCCTGGAGCAGGCGGCTCGTCACGTCGATCGGGTCGCGCTCGCGCGCCACCGTCAGCACCATTCCCTCGTCGATCGCGCAGAAGAATTGCAGCGACCCGTCGGGATTGGTCCGCTGGATCGACCGCGCGTAATAGGCGCCGCCGACGCGGACCAGGACCGGATGCGCGGCAAACGAGAACAGTTCGAGCTTGCTGTCGCTGAGGCCGACCGCGCGGGAATATTCCAGCGCGGCAGGCTCGGCATTCAACTCCTTGACGATACGGTGCTCGATGTCCGCCTCGGTCACCACCATCTTGGTCGAGGTCGGCTCGAAATGGTCGCACTTGAACGTGCGGAACGGCAGCCGGGTCCGGATCAGGATCAGGACGGCCGCGTCGGTAAAGGCTTCGCCGCCGTAGAAGACCCAGGACTTCTCGAAGCGCAGGCCGTCGCCGGCGGAGCCGCCGACCACCGGAATGTCGCCGAGCGATGCGTAGATCGCCGACATGATGGTTTCCTCACGCTGGCACATGCCATCGATGAAGAGCAGCCCGAAGGAATCGTCGGTGTGATCGCAATGCTCGGTGCGTTGCGCGAATTCGCTCTGCAACTCGGTGCACATCGAGCGGCCGTGATCGACCCGGAATGTCGCGAGATCGAACAGCGGACGGGCCGCGATGACGAAATCGGCGGCGTTGAAGCCCATCGCGACGACGCTGTCCTCGTCCCAGCCGCCGGGCGACAGTTCGCCGGCCGTGGTGCAGCCGAAGATCGGCACGTCGGGCACCTGCCTCGACAGCTCGGCAATGAATTCTTGCGGATCATAGAACGGCGACACGAACACCACGAGCATGGCGAGATCGGCCGCCGCCAATTGGCGCGCGATCTCGTCGGCTGCTTGCCGCGGCCCGTCGGTCTTTGCCTGCACCACGACAATGCTGTCGGTGGCGCTGCCGTTCTGCTTCGCCAAAGGCGTTCTCCCTGACCAGAATTTTTGTTTTTCTTGGCGCGGCCTGTCGTGACAGCGCGGGTCGTAAGGGCGTACGGGCCATGCCGCGATTGGTTGCGGTCAGGCCCGCCGGTTCTAGGTCGTGAGGGGAAATGTCATGGGCCGGGCGACTTCGCCGGCAGCTGCGCTCGCCGCAAGCGCCAACGGCGCCGCTCGACGCGATGACATGGGACACCTCCCGATGTGTTCTCCTGGCCCGGGCAGGGACAGGTTTGATCGGTTCTAAAGTATCGGGCCGGACCCGCGCGTCAATCACCTTGCCCACCCCCCGAGCCCGACCAAGGTAGTAGCGCGTGCCGAATTGGCTGACCCTGTTGCCCATTTACCGGGCCTTATTGATTCTGCCTTAGTTTTGCCCTCCGGGGGCTGGGGCGGGTTGCTGCCGGACCCCGCGTGGTTTTCAGAATGAAGACGGGGGTTGGAATGCCGGGACTCAAGCGATCGCTGTCGATCAGGTTCCCAACCCTCAGATTTCAAGCCAAGATCATGCTCGGCTTTGCCGTCACGCTGGCGCTGTCGGCGGCCACCATGGGTTTTGCCTATATGGGCTTCGAGCGGGTCTCGGCCGGTGTCGGCTCCTACCGCCAGAGCGTCGCGGAAGCCGACCTTGCCCGCAACATCGATCGCGAATTGATCTCCTACCGTTCGCTGGCGCGCTACTACGTCGCGACCGGCAAGGAGGACGATGCCAAGGCCGCGCTCGCTGCCGAGGCCAGCCTGAAGGACGCCATCGTGGCGTCGATGAAGGGCACCAGCAATCCGGCCCGGCTCGAGCAGGTCACCAAGCTGGAGCGCGAATTCCGCGCCTTCACCAAGATCTTTGCCGAGATCGTCCGTATCAAGGACGAGAGCGCGCAGACCGCGCAGAACAAGCTGGTCCGCAGTGCGACCTCGATGCGCTACAAGCTCGACGATCTGCCGAGCAATGCCGACGATTCCGAGCTGCAGTCGATTCAGTTCGGCGCCAAGAAGGTCGCCGACCAGCTGCAGTCGATTACTGGCGCCGTCAACACGTTCGTCGTCAACGGCGACAAGACCGTTGCCACCAGCGCGCTCGCCCGGCTGAAATTCGCCGACAATCTCGTGAAGGGGATCACCTCGAAGAACGAGCGGATCGCCCAGGGCGTGAAGGACATCACCGGGTTGCTTGAAGAGTACCGCGAGGCGTTGGCCAAGCTGATCGCGAATGCGAAGTCGATCGACGAATTGACCGTCGAGATGACGGAATCCGCAGCCGCCATCAGCCAGGGTGCGGCGGCGATGAAGTCCGACCTGCTCGCCGACCAGAAGCGGCTCGAGAATGAATCGCACTCGATGATCGGCGAAACCGAGCAGTTGATCCTGATGCTTGCTGCCGGCAGCTTGGTGCTCGGGCTGGTGTGGGCATTCCTGCTCGGCAAGGGCATTTCGCGCCCGATCGCGGCGATGTGTGCGGCGATGCGCGAGCTTGCGGCCGGCAATTTCGACGTGGTGCTGCCGGGCCTCGGCCGTCGCGACGAACTCGGCGAGATGGCCGGCGCTGTCGAAGAGTTCAAGGTCCAGGCGGTCGCCAAGGCCGAGCGCGATGCCGCGACCCAGGAAGCGCAGAACAAGGTGAGCGCGGCCGCACGGCGCACCGAGTTGATTCGATTCGCCGATGAATTCGAATCCGCCGTCGGCTCGATCGTCTCCAACGTGTCGGCTTCCGCCGTGCAGCTCGAATCCGCGGCAGGGACGCTGACCCGCACTGCGGAGACCACGCAGAACCTGTCGAGCCAGGTCGCCGGCGCCTCCGAGGAGGCCTCCAGCAACATGCAATCGGTGGCGTCCGCGACCGAGGAGCTGTCGGCGTCGGTCGACGAGATCGGCCGCCGCGCCAAGGAATCCAGCCAGATCGCCGATTCCGCCGTGCGTCAGGCCGAGCAGACCGACGCCCGGATCGGCGAGCTCTCGCGGGCTGCACAGGAGATCGGCGACGTGGTCAAGCTGATCACGGCGATCGCCGAGCAGACCAACCTCTTGGCGCTGAACGCCACCATCGAGGCCGCGCGCGCCGGCGATGCGGGCCGCGGCTTCGCGGTGGTCGCCGCCGAGGTGAAGTCGCTGGCGAGCCAGACCGCGAGAGCCACCGACGAGATCTCGACCCACATCTCGGGCATGCAGGCCGCGACGCAGGAATCGGTCGCCGCGATCAAGGAGATCGGCGGCACGATCGGGCAGATCTCCGGGATCGCCACCAACATCGCGAGCTCGGTCGAGCAGCAGAGCGCGGCAACGCAGGAGATCGCACGCAGCGTACAGAACGTCGCGCAGGGCACCCAGGAAGCCGCCTCCAGCGTCACCCAGGTCAACCGCGGCGCCACCGAGACCGGAGTCGCCTCCGAAGAGGTGCTGAACTCGGCCCGCTCGCTGTCGGTCGAGAGCTCGCGGCTGCGCGAGGAGCTCGACCGCTTCATGGCGAACATCCGCGCGGCGTAAGCGCGCTGCCAGAGATATTGTCGTCGTCCCGGCGAAGGCCGGGACCCATAACCACCAATCGTTATTGTTATACGTGCAATTCGCGGCGTTCCCATTGCCATGGCCGCGGCGTATGGGTCCTGGCTTTCGCCAGGACGACAGAACGAATTGCTTTCGCCGGGACGACAAAATCAATCCCGCTCGAACTGTTGTCAGCATTACGGCGATTTTCCTCGCTCTCCCGCGTTGCGGGAACCCTTGCCCACCTGCGGCGTTGACATCGCGTGGCGGGCACTCCGTTTGCCGCAATCCTGGGAAAGCGAGCCTTGGAACACACCGTTCCGGGGCGTTTCTCATTGGTCCATTCTGATGACACTGCAGCGGACACGGTTGAGCTCTGCGACGACGCACGAGGCGGCGGCTCCAGTCACGCCAAATGACGACCGCATCATCGAGACCTCGATCCCGGTTCGGCTCGACAATCTCAGCTGGAGCGGCTTCCACACCCGCGTCGTGCTGGCGCTCGGCATCACCTGGATCCTCGACGGGCTCGAGGTGACGCTCGCCGGTGCGCTGTCGGGCGCGCTGAAGGAGAGCCCGACGATGAGCTTTTCCAATGCCGATGTCGGGCTTGCCAGCAGCGCCTATCTCGCCGGCGCGGTGCTCGGCGCGCTCGGCTTCGGCTGGCTCACCGACCGGATCGGCCGCAAGAAGCTGTTCTTCATCACGCTCGCGCTCTATCTCTCGGCGACTGCTGCGACCGCGCTGTCGTGGAATGTCGCGAGCTACGCGCTGTTTCGCTTTCTCACCGGCGCCGGCATCGGCGGCGAATACACCGCGATCAATTCGACCATCCAGGAGCTGGTGCCGGCGCGCTATCGCGGCTGGACCGATCTCGTCATCAACGGCAGCTTCTGGATCGGCGCCGCGATCGGCGCGGTGAGCGCGATCGTCCTGCTCGATCCCGCGCTGCTTGCTCCGGATCACGGTTGGCGGATCGCCTATTTCACCGGCGCGGTGCTCGGCCTCGTCGTGCTGCTGATGCGGATGTGGATTCCGGAAAGCCCGCGCTGGCTGATGATCCATGGACGCCCCGAAGAGGCCCACAGGATCGTCGCCGATATCGAGACTTCCGTGCTCGGTCACGAACAGCCGAGCGAGGGCTTTGAGAAGTTCAAGCTCCGGATGCGCGATCACACGCCGCTGCGCGAGGTCGCGGTGACGCTGTTTTCCACCTATCGGCAGCGCTCGCTGGTCGGACTCGCGCTGATGGCCGCGCAGGCATTCTTCTACAATGCGATCTTCTTCACCTTCGCGCTGATCCTGACCGATTTCTTCGGCATCGCCGCCAGCAATGTCGGCTGGTACATCCTGCCATTCGCCGCCGGCAACTTCCTCGGGCCGCTGCTGCTCGGCCGCCTGTTCGACACGCTGGGCCGCCGCACCATGATCGCGTTGACCTATAGCATCTCGGGCGTGCTGCTGGCGCTATCAGGTTATCTGTTCTCGATCGGGGTGTTCAGCGCGCAGACGCAGACCATCGCCTGGATGGTGATCTTCTTCTTCGCCTCGCCGGCCGCGAGCGCCGCCTATCTCACCGTCAGCGAGACGTTTCCGCTGGAGGTCCGCGCGCTCGCGATCGCCATCTTCTATGCGGTCGGCACCGGCATCGGCGGCGTGATTGGACCGGCGCTGTTCGGCGTGCTGATCGACACCGGATCGCGCAACAGCGTGTTCGCCGGCTACCTGCTGGGGTCGGCACTCATGTTGGTCGCCGCAGCCGTCGCATGGCGCTATGCCGTCGCGGCCGAGCGAAAACCGCTCGAATCTGTCGCGCGACCGCTGGCATTTGTGGAGTAGACTATGACGAAGCATGAATTGGCCGAAATGCCCCTGGATGATGACATCACCCCCAATGCGACGACCGGCAGCATGCCGGCGCCGGCATCGCTGATTCCGCCGCTGGATCGCACCGCGGTGCTGCTCGACATCGACGGCACCTTGCTCGATTTTGCGCCGACGCCGCGCGAGGTCTGGGTGCCGCCGGAACTGTCGACCACGCTGAAGCAATTGCATGAGCGCACTGGCGGCGCGCTGGCGCTGGTCAGCGGCCGCTCGCTCAACGACATCGATCTGATCTTCGCGCCCGAGCAGTTTCCCGCAGTCGGCGGCCACGGCGCCGAGATGCGGCTGCAGCCGGACAGCGAGGCGGTCGCCGCGCACGCGCCGCCGCTCGACAAGGAATTGAAGCGCCGCCTCGCTGCGATCGCCAAGCTCAGCCCCGGCATTCTGCTCGAGGACAAGGGCTATTCGCTGGCGCTTCACTATCGGCTGGCGCCGCAGGCGGAGAGGGCGATCTACGAGGCGGTCTCGCTGATCCGCGCCGAGCTGCCGAATGCGCCGATCGAGGTGCTGCCGGGCAAGAGCGTCTGCGAGATCAAGCATTCCGGCTTCACCAAGGCGACCGGCGTGCAAGAGCTGATGATGCATGAGCCCTTCAAGGGACGCCGCCCGTTCTTCATCGGCGACGACGTCACTGACGAGACCGTGTTCGCGATCATGCCCGATTTCAACGGTCTCGCATTCTCCGTCGGACGTCGTGCGACCGGCGTCGCCGGACATTTCGACGCGCCGAGCGATGTGCGCGAGTTTCTCGCGCAGCTGCTCGACGATGATAGGGACGTCAGGCTGTCCTAACCCAATCATCTGCATCGCACGTCGCGCCGCGCATTGCCGAATGCGGTTGTTTTGCGTCGTGGCGTACGTCTCGCGTGAATTTTTCTTTTTCGCGAGTTCCCGCGAGTTCCATGCGCGTTTGTCAGAATTTGGTTTCAATTGGGAGATTCCTTGATCAGGAACCATCTTGATGAATGGTTGTTAATACGCGAGTTGACCAACAGGAGGGGACCGGGTGAACCTCGTCGTCGTATCGAACCGCGTCTCGCGCGGAAAACCCAATGAACCCATGACGGGGGGGCTGGCTGCGGCATTGTTGCCGGTGGTGGAAAAGACAGGGGCAATATGGGTTGGTTCCAGCGGACGTGTTCGCGACGGGAACCACAAGGAACCTTTTGCAGAGGTCGAAGCTCTCGGGGCCGGCGCGCTGGCGATGCTCGATCTGCCGGCCGCGCACTATGGCGGCTACTACGAAGGCTTTGCCAATTCGGCGCTGTGGCCCGCGATGCATTCGCGCGCAGACCTGATCCGTGCGTCGCACGAAGACTATAAGAGCTATCGCGAAGTGAACGCGTTCATGGCGCGCGCGCTGCTGCGCTTCCGCAAGCCTGATTCCGTATTCTGGATCCAGGACTATCATTTCCTCGCGCTCGGTGCCGAGCTGCGCGATCTCGGCGTCACGCAGCCGATCGGCTTCTTCCTGCACACGCCGTGGCCGGCGCGCGCGGTGATCGCGGGCGTGCCCAATCATCGCGAGCTGATCGAGGCGATGCTGTCCTATGATCTGATCGGTTTCCAGACCGATGAGGATTGCGAGAACTTCCTGAGCTACGTGCAGAACGATCTCGAATTCGCGGTGCGCGACGGCGTGATCAATTCGTCGTTCGGCCGCACCCGCGCCGCGGTTTTTCCAATCGGCATCGATCCCGGGAAGTTCGCGCAGCAGGCGACCAAGGCGATGATGCATCCCGACGTGACCCGGCTGCGGCGCAGCCTCAATGGCGAGAAGCTCGCGATCGGTGTCGACCGGCTCGACTATTCCAAGGGCCTCGTCAACCGCATCAAGGCGTTCGACAAGATGTGGACGCTGCATCCGAACCTGAAGCGTTCGGTGTCGCTGCTGCAGATCGCAACGCCGTCGCGCGGCGCGATCGAGGCCTATGGCAATCTCGCGAGCGAGGTCGCCAAGCTCGTGTCCGACGTCAACGGCGTGCATGGCGAGGTCGACTGGACGCCGATCCGCTATCTCAACAAGGGTTTTGGCCAGGGCGTGCTTGCAGGGCTCTACCGCACCGCGCAGGTCGGCGTGGTGACGCCGCTGCAGGACGGCATGAACCTTGTGGCCAAGGAATATGTCGCGGCCCAGAATCCGGCCGACCCCGGCGTGCTGGTGCTGTCGAAATTCGCGGGTGCGGCGAACGAGCTCGACGCCGCGTTGCTGGTCAATCCGCATGACATCGACGGCATGGCACGCACCTTGGCAACGGCGCTCGCGATGCCGCTGACCGAGCGGCGGATGCGCTGGGAAGCCATGATGGAGAAGCTCAACAGCGGCACCATCCAGCAATGGTTTGCCGATTTCATCGAGGCGCTGCAGGATACGCACAATGCGGGTGCCGCGGCGCTGCCGGAGCCACCAAGCCTGTGGCCGCGCCGCCGCACGGCGGATCTTGCCGCGCGATATCACTGAGCGAGCACGCGTTCGCCAGCGCACAGCGAGGATGGACACGCCAGCGCTTGCCCATCGTCGTGCATCGTTGTCTTCCGATTCAAAATGTCAAACAGCCACTCGGTGTCATCACCCGCGCATGCGGGTGATCCAGTATTCCAGAGACGCCTGTGCTTGAGCCGAGATGTCGCGGTTTCTTCCGGGCGTCGTCCCTGCGAAAGCAGGGAGATGGAGTCACGTTTGAAGTGCAACGATTGATTTGAGTTTGGAGAATGCCTCGGCGGGTGTCTTGAAGTCCAGGCATTTGCGTGGGGTATCGTTGAGGCGCTGAGCGAGGCGCCTGAGGGCGGCTGCCGTGATGAACTTGAGGTCAGTTTTGCGTGGCAGAGAGCGTCGTAAGCGCCCGATGGAGTTTTCCACGCCGCCTTTTTGCCAGGGACTATGGGGATCGCAGAAGAAGGTTTGGACGCCGAGGGCGTTGTGAAGCCTGTGATGCTCGGCGAACTCGGTTCCGTTGTCGAAGCTGATGGTTTTACGGATCGCCTGTGGAAGCTTGCCAAGTTGACGGGCGATGGTCCGAGCGGTGAGGACAGCTTTCCGATCGAGTGGATGCAGCACGATGCTGAAGCGAGTTTGTCGCTCGTGGAGAACCAGCAATCCTTGGCCATATCGCGCGAACAGCATGAAGTCGGCTTCCCAATGACCCGGCGTCCCGCGGCCTTTGACCTCGGAGGGTCGTTCATCGATCGAGCGCCGTTGTTTAATGAAGCTGGCAGGGCTGCCGCCTGGGCGTCGCCGGCGCCCTCGTCTGAGTTTATGGCACGGCAGCAGGCGGTGCCAGTAATCCTTCTGGGCCGTACGATGATAGATGAAACGATAGATTGACTCGTGGCTGATCATGACGCGACCATGTTCTCGCGCCAGTCGACCAGCGATCTGCTCCGGCGAATGTCCCATCGCAAGGCTTTTGCCGACGCAGTCCCGCAGGGCCGGCTGGTGCGGCGTTGCAGAGCCGGCAGATACTTCACGTCGATATGGATAAAGCCGATGCTGGCGGTCTCGAAGATACCGGGCTTGGGCTTGTCAGGCTTGGCAAGCCGGCTGATGCCATTGCGCTGCAGGCAGCGGTGAATGGCGCTGCGGGACAGCTTGGCATTGATGCATCGCTGCATCACCTCGACGATGTCGTCCAGCGGCAACTGCAGCGACGTCCGCAACTCGCAAACCGCTCGCTCTTCGACGGCCGACAGGCTGGTCGTGAGGTTGTTCGGCCGGTGCGAACGGTCTCCAACCGTGGTGCGGCCGCGCCAGCGGTAGATCGTGGTCTCGCTGACCCCCAGTTCAGCCGCCAACTGGGCAACCGACTTCTTGCTGCGCTGGATGTAGGCGCGCGTCTTTGGTGTCGTGGTGGCGTTCGCGTGCAGGTTCAGTTCCATGACACGAGGTGCTCCCTGACAAAGGCCACGCCTCGTTCTACACCGATTCCATCCAACCAATCAGCAGGGACCAAACACGAAAGCAGGGACGACATTGAGTGCGTTGCACGATCTGTGAGTCAAACATCCGAGTTCTCGCGACATGATCTGCCCGAGCCTTGCCGTCGGGCAACTCAGTGGCATGGCGCCGCGCGCCAGATGACAGGTCCGCGAGAGCCCGGAAACCATCCGCCTGCACGTTCTTCGGATCGATGGATTCCGGGCTCGCCCCGCATGCCTGCCCCGAGGTGCGCAATTGCCCACCTGGGCGTGACGAGGATCGGCCGATCGATTGCATGGCCTGATTTGCGCCGGTCTTTGACGTCCAGCGGCCAGAATCGCGCGCGGCGGCAAGCAAGGCCGCATGGCTCGACTGATGTCATCGCCAATTTACCCAATATTTTCAATCCATTGGGGAAATTTCGTGGTCCGGCTCCGCGCTCCCTTGCAAAATCCGCCTCAGCCCTTCAAGAGAGGCCTCCCGGAGAGATGGCCGAGTGGCTTAAGGCGCACGCTTGGAAAGCGTGTGTGCGGGAAACCGTACCGTGGGTTCGAATCCCACTCTCTCCGCCACTTTGCCCCGAAATTTCGTACCTCTAAACGGAGACGGGCCGAAAACTCGGCCGTTTTCGTGTATTTTTCGACCCGGAGAATGCCGGCCGTACTAAATATGAGCCGTGAATGGGGCTGGAGAATGCTTTTTTCTCCGAATCCTAGAACGCCGGAAATCGGTACGGTACGGCATTTTGCGGGAAACCAAGCCCCTTATTAGAGGCTCGGTTTGAATCTCTCTCGCTCAAGGACCGCGGCGGAAACACAAACATCGTCACGCAATGGCACGGTACACCTTCTGAACGCCTGGTGATCGGCGCTTACCACATCTACGACGATTTCCGACCGGCTGAGGCACGAAAGATGGGGGATGGATCCTTCCACACGTTCGTCAACCAAGTTTTCCTCTATGCGACGGGTACGCGGAAAGGGCAGTCAAGTCTCTACATCCAGATTAAACGATTGCTCGGTCGCAATGGCACTCTGAAGATTCCCAAGTGATGTCCCAGCAATCGATCCGGTGGTCCTTGCAGGATCATACCCTTGATTTTTCGGGGTATCATACCCTGACACAATTCCTCGCCTGGCTTACCGCGTTCATGCGCGGCTTCCCGCCGCGTGCATTGAAGAGCGTCGTGTTCATGCGCGCTGGTCGGTTAACGGCGGCGGCGCGTCATGATTTGCCTACCGTGGGATACAGCCAAAGCGAGCCCGGCCTGAAACGTGAGGGTGGCTGTCGGCGAGATGGACATCGCCGCAAGTAGACGTGACCTGCGTAACGCCATCGCATGCGCGGGGTCCGAGAGCGACGGCCTGGCTCCGCCGAGCAAGATCGCTGAGGACATGGGAAGTGTCTCGATGCGCGAGCATCGGGATTTCTCGCCTATGTCCTCTGCTCTAACCTTCACCAAGCAGGAGGAAACTAGGCCGTCATGTTAGTGAGGACAGTGAATGAGGCAAGCTTCTCGCGCATACTAGTAGGCGGGGCGTGGTCAAAAGCTTATCAGCTAGTCCCGACGACCGGTCTTACTGGTTAACACGCAAAAAGTTCGGAAATAAAAACAAAAAGCCCACTTAGACCAAAGGCTTTGATGGGCATCGATTTCGCTCAGGTGAAAGAAGTCGATCGAAAAAGGGTGGGATAGTCAATTCCTTAGCCGCGCCTCTTATCCGAAAGCGGATAGACTGTCTGGTAAGCGAAAGCACCAGATGGACTTCCCTATTGGCTCATTCCGCTACCAACGCCAGGTGGGCGACGCGGTGCGCTCGGAAGGCGTCGGCGAAATCGAAAACGTCCGGCAGTTATTGTCGGATCAGATAGACTTGCGGCAGAGAAACAGAGCCGTTGGCACAAACTGCATACTTTTTGCGGATAAAATACCTGTCATTTCCAGCTATCCCCTCTGCAGCGCCTGTGGCTGATGGGCCGCAGTCTCCAACTCTTTTTTGGCAAACCTGTCCTCGCTGAATTTACGTGGTGAGCCCCACTTGTTCCAGGATTACAGTGTCCCCCGAATTGTAATCGGAGGCGACACACCTTACGGGGAGCAATATGACTGCGGGAATTGCACTGGCAGCGGCGAAAAGCGGGCGGCCAATCTCAGCACATCGACGAAGACTTGGCGTTGCTGCAGTCGTCTTGGCGCCCGCGATCACGTTTTTTTCCCAGTGTGCGTTGGCCGATGAAAGCGGCATTAGCTTCTGGATCCCCGGCCTCTTTGGAAGCCTCGCGGCCACACCGCAACAGCCGGGCTGGTCATGGGCGAATATCTACTACCACACCTCCGTATCCGCCGGCGCCGACGTCGCGCGGGCGCGCGAATTCACGCTCGGTAGGGTTCCGGCCAACGTTACCGTCAACGCAAATCTGAATTTGAGTGTCAACGCCACCGGCGATCTTGGCTTTGTGCTCCCGAGCTATGTATTTGCAACGCCAGTGCTCGGCGGCCAGGCGTCGGTGTCCCTCCTGGCAGCCTATGGCGTCGTCGGCACCAGCCTGGCGGGGACTTTGTCCGGCGTGGCCACGGGCCCGTTCGGCAACACCGTTCCCTTCGCGCGGTCCGACACCATCAGCGACGCGACATGGGGCTTCGGGGATTTGGCGCCGCAATTCGCATTGCGCTGGAACGCCGGCGTCCACAACTACATGACCTATATCACCGGCGACATCCCGGTTGGCGCTTACCAATCCGATCGCTTGTCGAACCTGGGTATCGGACACGGCGCGATCGACGCCGGCGGCGGCTACACCTATTTCAACCCGCAGACCGGCCACGAATTCTCCGGGGTGCTCGGCTTCACCTACAATTTCAAAAATACTGCAACGCAGTATCAAAACGGCGTCGACATGCATTTCGACTGGGGCGCATCGCAATTCCTGTCGAAGCAGGTCATGGTTGGCCTCGTAGGCTATGTCTACAAGGAACTCGGCTGCGACAGCGGTTCAGGCGATCGAGTCGGCTGCTTCCAATCCCAGGTGGTTGGGCTCGGTCCCCAGATCGGGTTTCTTTTTCCGGTCGGCGACATGCAGGGCTATCTCAATTTTAAGGCTTACGGAGAGTTCGCTGCGGAAAACCGGCCATCAGGCTGGAATACCTGGGTGACCTTCTCAATCTCGCCGCCCACGCCCGGAGCGCCTCCGACGACAAAGCCGATCGTCAGAAAATATTAGGATCAACCAACCCGCCGGTCCACCGAACCGCCAAACTTGCTCAGCCGCGCCTACAAGGCGATCGAACGACGTCGCCGATCGCTGCGATGCTTGAGTCCGTTTTTGACCCTTTTGCGAATTAGCGCCCGATGCTGATTATGTCCGATAACGGGGGTAACCACGAAGCTATCGGGGAGCGGTCGAACCGACGCAACTGGCCCACAACGAACATAAAGACTTTGCAACAAGCACTCGAAGCCAGCCCCTATCAATGCACTCAGTTGACCTGATACAATGGCCCGCTCGGGGGGCGATATGCAATGGCGGGAATTTCTTGGCGTCGTTGATGGTGCGGTGGTCGGGTGGCCGCACGCCATGCACGCACAGGAGGGCCTATATTGAAGAAGACATTTGCTGCTTTTGTCGCGGTCGCAACTATTGCCGGTTCGTTCGCCGCGACGCCCGCAAGCGCACAGCGTGGCGTCGCCGCTCCGGGCCGCTACTATGAGCCCGTCCCTTACGGAGCAGGTCGCGGGCCATACGACGATTTTGGCAGTTGCGAATGGGTGACACAGCGCTTCTGGGACGGCCATGGCTGGCGGGTCCGCCGGGTGCGAGTATGCGGCTGATCCGCGATTGCGGCGAGATCGAACGACTCGTAGCAACCCTCGAAAGTCGAGCGGAGGCCATCGAAATGACCGGGACCGCGACGCGCACGCCGACGAAGACTGCAATCATCTTGGCTTTTTGCCAAAGTCCGACACTTCCTTTTTCGATCATGCTGTATCGTGGATTGGCTACGAAAGTGGTTTGCCCCTTAGGAGGATAAAATGAAGTGGGGATCAATCGCGTTGTGGGCGTCGCTAATAATTGGGTTCTTAGCTGGAAGTACTGGAACCGGGAGTGCCGTAGTTTACTGCCAATACGCTGGCTATCCTGCCAATTGCGTCGTACGGCCCGGAGCCGTAGTCGCAACAAGCCATGAGCCTTACAGAATCCCACCTTCAATTGATGCTCGCACGAGCGGCCTTATTAGGCAGGACTTATTCGATCGGAATAACCCGAACAACCTGCGATCGGATTGGCCCAGTCCACCTGCTCAACCGGGCCAGTTCTGAAAAGTAGCGCTGCGGCGCAGTCGTGGCTTTGCGAGTGGCCGCAGACCGCCAAATTCGCGCCCGTCTCCGAACCCTTTCGTTCTGAGGTTGGCCCATCGCGTCAATTGGCGCGCTGAAGCGACATGTCCGGAGTCGAGGGAAAGGCGGAATCCCAACGCATATGATAATTTTAGATCACAAGCGGCATGCACAATTCGACAGAAGGCCGAAGAGCATTCCTTCATGCCAAGGTCGCCTCTTGGCCCGTTTGAGGGTTCGACTGGTTCCGACGATATCCGCTGTAAGAAGTAGATCGGAAGTGATCAGCCCACAGTCAGAATGACGCGTTTAGTGGTTCACACAAAAAAAGTTCGGCAAATAGAACATGAATCCCACTTGGACCAACGGCGTAGATCCACCAGGAGATCGTGTCGCTCACTCGCAGGGCCTGACACGATGCCCGGTAGGGGGTGGTCAATTCCTCAGGCGACCCTCAGGTCGCGGACCGGCCCCACTCTCACTCAGGGATTTTTTTCGAGTCGATGGGATTTTGCGCCCCGCTCTCAACGGGGCAGCAGCTGTTCCTTCGAAAACGATTGATGTCTGACTCGCTTACGAACGGCCCGGGAGCCGATGAACCGGGCGTCACTAGTGCGAAGCGCTGTTTATTTTCAGATGACGAGACATAGTAATTTGCAAAGACGAACGCGCAATTCGCCGCTGCAGCCGATCAGCAACCAACGGCCATTTAGCCCTAGCAGACCTCTAGACCCACTGTGCAACCTCTTGTCAGCGCCGACCTATGCAGAGGCGATGCATGGGAGGACCAGGCAGCTGGCCCTATCCATCATCTCCACCGTCGGCAGCGCCGAGCCGCAGCCGAAACGGAACGGCTTACTTTGTTGGCTGGGTGGTCGTGGTGCCGTGGCGCGCGTTCCGTCGCTCCTCGCGTCCCGTGCGCCGCTCCTGACGCCGCTCTGCGCGTCCCGTGCGGCGTTCCTGCGTCCGCTTCGCCGTTCCTGTCGCCGCTCGGTGCCAGACTTCGCCGTGTCCGTGGCAGCGACGCGGGGTGGCGGGAGTAGTGGCGGTTTGGGCTTCAGCCGGAGAGACCGTCAGCACCGCAGAAGAAGCGACAAGTCCAAATGCAGCCGCGTCTCCAAGGAAAGCGAGTGCGCTGCGACGACAGACCTCTTTCGGCTCCGCACGTTCACTCATTTTCAGGCGCTTCTGCTTCGGTTTCAAACGTCTTGGTTAGGCGCGGATGTCGCGTTTTTAACAGCGTGCCATCTGGCGGGACCTCAAAAGTGACATACCAAGTGTGGTTCATGCCATGATGCCGTCGCTTCGTAACGTCGCCTGTCGGCGCCCGACCAAAAAGCCTCTCGCCGGGACGGCGGTTCCTTCTCGTAACACGCAAACAAGTGCTTTACCGCCGTGCCCCAAGGCGGTTGGCGCCACCATTTGCATTGCCACCGGCGTTGTGCCGGACCGCCGCGCGCGCCACCGGACGAGGCCGTAGCACGATGCCAGCCCGGGCAACGCAACCTGGCAGTACACGACCGCGTTGGCTGGGACTGGATTGAGAGTGAGACCTGCAAGCCCGAACAGGGCGCTAGCAGCAATCCCGGCAACTGTCGCTGACTTGATCGCAAGACGCGGATGCATGGCGGACCTCCCTGTCGTGCTGTTTGAGTGCAGCCTGAGCGCCAAAGGATCGCTGACGTTGACCTAGATGAATGGAGAGCCTGTGCGCTGGCGCGGCTTGCCCGGTGTTCTGTGAACTGCGCTCGACGCTGACGCCTTGCCGTCGCCTGTCCCCGTCGCGGTGACGGTGCGAGTGGTCGTCGTCGTGACGCTGGCGCGCGCGGGCGATGGTCTCCGGAACGAACGGCTGGCGGTGCCCGCACGATCCGCAGCGCAACGGCTTGTCCGCTAGGCTGCAGTCGCAGCGGCTGGGTGCCGGTGTAGCCACTTTGGCGCAAGCGGACGGGCCACGAATGGGCGAATGGCGGCAGCAAGCCCCATGACCGTATAGGTTCAACGTGTCACGCTGTCACGGTTGCATAACGGTCAAAGGCGATCCGAGTTGCGGCTGGTCTGGTCGTTTTGCGCTTAGGCAGCGTAAACTTTTCACGATGGCAAACGGCCAATCAGCTCGCAGTCGAGGACACACCATGGAAAGCTTGGCGCATTATCCTTTTTTTGTGTTCGTACTTACTTTCGTTTTCCTGTCGATTGCCACGATAGCCGGTGCCTCCTTGCACAGGCGATGCCCAACTGTCACGGCAGATCATAAAGACGATTTGGGCGTCATTCTTGCGGCCACACTGACACTCTTGGCGCTGATCATAGGCTTTAGCTTCGCGATGGCCACGAACCGGTACGAAGAGCGCAAGAGGCTTGAAGAAGCGGAGGCCAGCGCGACCCGTACTGAAATAGCGCGAGCCGAACTATTGCAGCCAGTAGAGGCCGAGAAAGTACGCAAGCTGCTGAGAGAATATGTTGATCAGCGCATATTGTTTTATGACATCAGGGACATTTCGCGACGGGCGCAGATAGCTCAGCGCACCAGCCAACTGGAGGGCGATCTCTGGGCTCCCATCCGCGAAGCTGCGGCGGCGCAACCAACGCCTGTGGTCGCCCTCATAGTCGCCGGCATGAATGATGTGTTTAAGGCTCAGGGCGACGCTCAGGCAGCAGAGTGGAACCGAATTCCTATTGCTGCATGGCTCTTAATGGCAGCAATCGCTTTGTGCTGCACGGTGTTGTTGGGCTATCGTGCGCGATCTTCTATGCGACTGGCTCTCGTCCTTCCGCTCGTGGTCGCAATCTCGTTCTTTTTGATCGCCGATATCGACGCCCCACGTCACGGTCTCATTCATGTCGGTCCGGAAAACCTTGAAAGTGTGGCCCTTGGGCGTCCGCAGTAGACGACTGGTCCGCGCGGTATTGCATCCCATCGGTTTCGGCGTCCTTCTGAGGGCGCCCCCAAACGTGCGGGGAGCGCGCTATCCCGGAACCTGAGCGTATTTGTAAAATGCATCGCACCTAAATTTCATGGAGATCGGGAGGATACGGGCTGGCCAGATGGCCAGCCCTAGCCATCCGCTTGCTCGATTCGGATTTCCATACGGCGGTCGATCATTCGCCGGCGCAGCCGGGCAAGAGCGGTCTTAAATTTTCGATGAGAGCGCCAGCCTCTCGTTTTTCACCGGCTACCGGCTCCGTCCTGACATCGGCTCCGTCTGACATCGGTCCTGACATTTCACAAACATCCGCACCGAACCATGCGCCGGTGCTGTAAGGCGCCTACACGTTGATCTCGCCCGCGGCCCGCACAATCGCTGAAATGGCTGCTTTGGCTGCCGGCGACGAGGTTCTCCCTCGCAAACGCACAATGCCCGTGGTCGACGTCGGCGATAGCCAGCCGTGCACGATAAGTCGGACGAGCGTCCCGGATTCCAGCTCCTCCCGTACCGCCGCGGTCGTCGCACCCAGAACGGTATCCGTGGTCAGCGCGACCGTCTTGAGCATGCCATAGTTGTCGCACTCGAGCGCAATGGTGGCCTCCTGGCCCTCAGGCAGGCCCAGCAGGGCGGCCAGTTCCACCTTTGAGGGGCTCAGTAGCTTCGGCACCGCGAGACCGTACGCCCAGACTTCCTGCAGCTTGTGCTCGCGGCCGGCTAGCGGATGGCCTGCTCGCACGTAGAGGTGGGCCGGTTGCCCCCCGATCAGCTGGATGTCCAGCGTGGCATCCCTGGGCATGTCGCGCACATCGGCGGCAAAGAACTCGATGTTCTCGGAACGCAGGCTCTCCAGCAACTGCAACCAGTTGCCGACCTCCATGCGCAGCGCCACCTGCGGATGCTCGCGGCGCAGCGCCACAAGCGCGCGCGGCATCAGGGTGGCCGTCAGCAGCGGTCCGACACCGAAGGGCGTGTCGCCGAGCTGGCTGTCGCGGTAAAGATCTACGTCGCGCAGCAGGCAACGTGCCTCGAACAGAAGCTTGCGCGCTCGCTCGATGACGAATTCGCCGGCCGGCGTGGGGCGGACATCACCAACGTCGCGTTCGAACAGGCGGATACCTAGGTCGCTCTCGATGGCCTGGATGCTGCGGCTAAAGGCCGGCTGGCTCAAGTGGACGGCTTCGGCGGCGCGGGCGAAATGCCGAGTGTCGGCAAGCGCGACGGCGTGGCTCAGGCGGCGCAAATCCATGGTGTTGCTCTCCATGCATTAGAATGATGTGGATTATGCATTGGACGCATCCTGACCGCACTCCTAATGTCGCGCTCACAACGCAAAAGATGAGAGCGGTAGGAGACGCCCCACATGAGCTCGCAACTGCAATACCTGCTGATCGGCGCCTGCATCCTGGGCTTTGCCGCCATGGAGTTCATCACCCGGCGCTACCAAGCCCTCGTACGCGGCAACGCGACAGCTAACGACACCTGGCTCGAGGTGCTCATGTTCGTCAGCCTGATCGCCATCACCCAGCCGATCGCACTGCTGAGCAGCAACGCCTTGTGCAACTGGCTCATGCCCGCGCAGCACAACGCCTGGGCCAACCTACCGTGGTGGGCCATGGCCGGCTTGCTGCTGATCGGCGATGACCTCACGCAGTACCTCTGGCACCGCGCCTCGCACACGCCGCTGCTGTGGCCGCTGCACCGGGCGCACCACAGCGCGGCCTACATGAGCGTGCGCATTACCTACCGCAACAACTTCTTCTACTACCTGATGATGCCGGGCCTGTGGATCGGCGGCGTGGCGGTGTACCTTGGTTTCGGCCCGGTCTACGCGGCGTACCTGGTGATCAAGCTGTCGGTCATCCTGGGCGCGCACTGCGCCTGGGCGTGGGACGCGCCGCTGTACCGCATCCGCGCGCTGCATCCGCTGATGTGGGTGCTGGAGCGCACTATCTCCACGCCGGCCACGCACTGGGCGCACCACGCTCTTACCAACGAAGATGGCATCGGCCACTACAAGGGCAACTTCGGCAATCTGCTGTTCTTCTGGGACGTGCTATTCGGCACGGCGCATATCACGCGCAAATATCCGGCCAAGATCGGCCTGCAGGACGACATTCTTTTTGGCCCGGAGCGCTGGACGACGCAGATGTTCTACCCGCTAGTCCACTCCAAGCGCGAGCATTCGGCGCTGCGCCCCGGCGGCTATGGCTTCACCGAAGCCGACCTACAGACCGAAGCTAACGAGGAGGCCGCGTGAACGACCGCGCCAGGCGTGCTGGTTTGCTCCCGCCCGTGTGGGTAGCGCAATCGAGGCGCAGCAGCAGGCGTTCGCGATGCCTCGGAAGGAGCTAAAATGCGTAACCATCTAGTCCGCGAGCGGCCTCTTTGCCACGCCGAGATGACCCGAATGGAAACCATCATGCTTGCGGCTGGGCGGAGCACCGCGCTTGTGGCGGTCTTCATCCGATTCATTGGTATTGATTAGGAGAAGGCGATGATCGTCTGTTCTTGCAATGTGTTCAGCGACCATCAGGTGCGGTCATTGGTCGTAAAGGAGGCGCGACGGCCCCGTATGAGCGAGGTGTATGCCTGCCTCGGATGCAGCGCCCAGTGCGGCCGCTGCGCTCATGCTATCAAGCGGATCGTGGATGAAAGGCCCGGCTCCGCTCATGCGAACGCAAGCATGCACTAACTTGGAGTTGATGCAGTCACGGTCACACGCGCCCTCGTTATTTAGCTGGGAGGACACGCGAAAAACCAAGAGAAAGGGAGCATCATGAACATGCCTGTCAATTCCCGTTCGATCGACATTCCCACTGAATTCCAGTCCTGCTTTGACAAACAGCGTGCGGCTTACCTGGCGGCGCCGGAGCCATCCTATGCTCAGCGCATAGCTGACTTGAAGTCGCTGACGCGTCTTCTGAAGGACAATAAGGACGAGCTGGTGGCAGCGATCAACGCCGACTACGGCAACCGGTCTGAATTCGAAACCCTGTTCGCCGAATATTTCGTTGTCCTGGAGACCGTCGCCGACGCAGTCAAACATTTGAAGAAGTGGATGAAGCCGCAGCGCAGACACGTCGACTTCATGACCTATCCGCTCGCGCGAAATCGTGTCATCCCGCAGCCGCTCGGCGTTGTCGGGGTCATCGTTCCCTGGAATTTTCCGCTCAATCTCAGCTTCTGCCCGCTCGCAGCGATTCTGGCGGCCGGCAATCGAGCGATGGTCAAGATGTCAGAAAATTCAGACACGCTCGCCCAGGTTCTGATGCGCGTTTCCCCAAAGTATTTTCCGATCGAGAAGCTTGCCTTTTTCGAGGATGGCGGCGGACGAGGACCGGGATTCTCGTCATTGCCCTTCGACCATCTGCTGTTCACGGGATCCGGTTCTACTGGTCGCTCGGTCATGGCCAACGCGGCCCGCAACCTCACCCCTGTCACGCTTGAACTGGGCGGCAAGGCACCTGCGATTGTTGGGCCTGACTTCCCGGTCAAAACAGCGGCGGAGCGCATTCTCTGGGTGAAGATGTTCAATGCCGGTCAAATCTGTACGAATGTCGACTACATGTTTCTGCCCAGAGGAAGTGAGGACGAGTTCGTCCGCCATTGCCGGCGACTGTTTGCCGACCGCTTCCCGGACATCAACGGCCAGGACTACACGTCGATCATCGATGAACGGTCTTTCACGCGGCTGCAGGCGACGCTGGAGGATGCCCGTACAAAGGGCGCGCTCCTGGTCAATCTTGCGGAACAGCAGATTCCGGACGCGAAGCGTCGCAAATTTGGGCCGCATCTCGTGCTAAATCCGACGGAAGACATGATTGTCATGCAGCGCGAGATCTTTGGCCCGATCTTGCCGATCAAGACGTATGCAGATCGGCAGGAGGTTGCCGACTATATCAATAGTCACGACCGCCCGTTGGCGATCTATCCATTCACTCACAATGCCGAGCTACGCGACTTCTACATCTCGCGGGTCATGTCGGGTGGCGTATCGGTCAATGAAGCTCTCCTGCACGTCGGCCAGCACGACCTGCCTTTCGGTGGAGTCGGGGCGAGCGGCATGGGCCACTACCACGCACGCGAAGGGTTTAACACCTTTTCAAAATTGCGCCCGGTCTTCTACCAGGGCCCTCTCTCGCCGATCCAAATGCTATTTCAGCCGCCCTACGCCGGCCGCGCAATGAGCGTCCTGCAGACGATGATCAAATGGAAGACGTGATGTGTGATGTGAGCATGTCTGGGTAAGCGAACATGGTGAAGAGCCAATGGAGGACCCTGCGTCAATGCGCGACGCTCAAAGAGAAATACGGCGCGTATGCCACTTTCCAAGATACGTGATGGTCGAAAATCCGTCGACCGCCATGAGCAAATCGGCCTCCGCTACGGGTCGAGATCTTCCACGATCGGATCAGCCTCTTCGCGACTGAAGCGCAAGCCAGCCAGTTCGCGCACCGCCAGACGACAAAGCGCGGACCGCGTTCTTATGGATATGGGATTTTGGCGTCCGCCCGCTACTACCATGGCCGAAGAAGGGAGACCAACTCAGGTCGTCGCGTCGCCGGGCCTGGAGATGGGGATGATCAGAGAGCAATGAGCAACCCTGGAAAGTGCAACAAAAGGTCTCGTGGTTGCAGTCAGCATAGCGCGACCTTGTTCCTCAACGTCCAACGCAGCGATAGCGCAGCAAAGTTCGCCGCCATTTCGTCCGAGAAAATTGCCCAAGCCTTAGCAGACGCTGGATTTGTATCGGCGTTCACTCTCCGTATTGTCGCGGTCGATCTCAGCAGGGGTGGCGCAACGTTGCAAATGAAGCTCTCCTAACCATAGCGGCTGCGGCCTCGATTCATTCTCATTCGCGCGGAGAACACCATGAAGGATAAAGTCGTTGTCATTACAGGCGCGCTGGGCGCGCTTGGCAATGTGGTCGCTGAGGAAGCCCTTTCGCTGGGCGTGCGGGTCGCCGCTATCGATCATGCTGACTCGCAGCTCGCGGCAACAGCCGAGCGGATCGAACTCGGCCGCATCGATTTGACTGATGCAGCACAGGCGAAAACAGCGATCGATGCCGGCGCCGCTCATTTCGGCGCGATCGACGCGCTGATCAATGTTGCCGGCGGATTTACCTTCGAGACCGTCGCCGATGGCGATTCCAAGGCCTGGCAGCGCATCTATGCTCTGAATGTCGAGAACGCGCTGAATGCCTCGCGCGCGGCGATCCCGCATCTTCTCAACTCGCGGGCAGCCCGCATCGTCAATATCGGCGCGATGGGCGCTTTGCAGGCCGGCTCGGGCATGGGGCCTTATGCGGCGTCGAAGGCGAGCCTGCACAAGTTGACGGAGTCACTAGCTGCCGAGTTGAAAGGCAAGATCACCGTGAACGCAGTGCTGCCCTCGGTCATCGATACCGCGGCAAACCGCGCCAGCATGCCGAAGGCCGATCCTGCCAAATGGGTGAGGCCGACGGAACTCGCCGATGTCATCCTCTTCCTGGCGAGCGATGCCGCCAGCGGCGTCACCGGCGCGTTGCTGCCGGTCAACGGACGGGTCTGAAAACGCCGCTACCAGCTTTCGAAGCACGGTACGAAACCGAATGCTGGGCTTGCCTGCCAGCGCGGTGGCTTCGCATGCCCCACTCTCGCCGTCATAGGTGCCGGAAAAACTGATGCCGACCTCACGCCTACCGAGACCGGACGTTCGCCATGTCTCGTCGTACGTTCGCGGTTGATTACCAGCCACCACTCCAAGTGCAGTGCCATCAGCGCCGGTAGGCGCACCCCGACCCTCCCCGGTCGCCCTTGCCGAACGCGAAAACAATCTCCGAAGCATCGGCGTCCACGTTGCGGAGCCAGGATGCCGAGTAAACGTCGACGGCTTGTTTTGCGTCGCACCATGTGCAGGCACGTCTTCACCGTTGGCTGCTGCGGGCGAGCGAGCTGGCGGGCCCGACACTCTACTTTTCACCCAAGAAGACCGGAGAAATGCTCGGGGTCAGGCGAACCAGTGTGACTGTCGTCGCGCATACCCTTCAGTCTGCTGGCCTGATAAAATACGCCCGAGGGAAAACATCAAATCATCGGGCGCTGGGACCTGCAGGACAAAGTTATGCTGATGGGTCGAGGTTCTGCAAGTGTACAGGTCTCCATCGGAGGCAAGAGAGTCTTCGAGCGTTAGCGCCCGCGTGACCAGGATCGACCCCTGCCGAAGCTGCGACAAACGTCATTGAGCGACTTGTCGGCTGATTCCGTGCCAAGCTTGGTCCTTGAGGGCAATCAGGGTCGGAGGCGGCAATTCGGCTGGCGGTTGGGTTCTCCTGGCACCGTTCACGACCAGGCGGGCGACGTCGATTTCTCCGTCTGTGTAATACGGGTCGCCTTCTCCATTTCGACCGAAGAGGGTCGGTCCTATTCCGGAAATCTGGAAAAACGCCTCGACCATGCCAGCCACCCTCAGGTCATGCATCAGCAGGTCACGTTCAGCATCAATATCCGGTCCGATATGATGGGTGACTTGCCCCGTGTCGTGGCTTAGTCCGACACCACGATCGAAGGTGATCGACCCGAGCCAAACTGGGCGACCATCCGTACCTTTTTCAAGAACCTGCCACAGCCGGACATGGTGCCGCCGATCGGCGCTCCTGCCGTCTGGCTTCTCGAAAGCAAGCTGTTCCTTTTTCCCTTGATAGTAGAGCGGACTAACGGGAGCGTCCCGGTATGGCCGGTCAAGCATGACGCTTCCGATGATTTCGATGCTCGTCCTCAACGTGATCGGATCGGCGGGAAACCATTCAGCCGCATTCATGGCGCGAATGACGTCTTCCTTGCCGCCGACAAGCCCGACGTTCAGGGCGTCGCCCGGAATGCCGGCAGCGGTATGTGTCACCATGGGCAGATTCGTCAAATCTGGCTCATGCTCATGGTGGCTCCACATCGCAGGCAACACGAGGTAGGCCGATATGAAATAGACGATTGGCACGGCCCCGAGAATGATCAGCCAACGACGGCGTTTTGCGGATCGTTTCATTTGAAGCCATCCCCGCTATTGCTAAGAAAGGCGTTTTGGCGCGACCCAAGTCAGGACTTAGGTGAACGTTACCTCCCAGTGCGGATGGCGCGCTACCGGATCGTATGAGGCATTTTCAATCAATCGACTATGCAGAAGCGGCCGGATAGCAGAAGATTCCGGGATGGGACTCCGCTCTTTCGGTCGCCTGATGTCAATTTCATCGACGGCAAATCAGCCAAGCCCGCCGGCATCAACAATTCCATCCGCCGCCCCATCCGGTCGCCGCGCATGCAATTCCGTCGGCGATCTGTTGCAGTAGAGTGTTACAGAGGTCTCGACGCCGTTGTGGACGCGGCTACCGTAGACAGGGTGGACCTGATCGAAGTGAGAAGGATGGAAGGCGATCTTTCCGGCCGTCAGATTCTTGATTGTGAGAGGAACGCGCAATGCGATGAAAATCGTCAGTACCCAAGAGCTCGCTCGCCGTCTCTTTTGCTTTGCACACGCATAGGTTTTATGTCAGGTTCCCGACCTATTGGGGAACTGTTTGTCCCTGAGTGAAGACGCCACTATCGATTGCAGTCCAGGCCATGACCGGATCAGGTCTTTCGTCCCCGGAGCAAACCGCCAACGACCTCTTATAGAATTTGGACGCCGCTCTTCGCGCGGCAAAACAATTTTCCAGTTCGGCAAGGAGTGTGGGATGCCCTTCACCAACTCTTTCGTCTTTTCCGATCCGTTGCCGTATCAGGCAGCTCTGCGCATCTCCGATTTGGAAGTCATTCCCACGTGCACGGGTAAGTTTCGGGCAGAGTTAACGCAAATCGACTTGGAAAAGCTGCGGATGGAGCGCGGCCATGAGAATCTGCCGCATGTCGTCGCTGGGTCCGCCAAGCCCGGTCGCAAAGCGATTACGTTCCTCACCGGGGAACAGGTGATGGTATACTGCGGCCATGAAGTCGTGCTCGGTGACATTATCATCCTGAGGACGGGTTCCCAACATCAACGAAACGGGGCGAACCGCCACTGGGGATCGATGTCCCTGACGCACGACGACTTCGCGGCGGCTTACGCGGCCATAACCGGTCGCGAAAACCAGGAAGCAACGCTCAAGCTTGTTGTGCGACCGAATTCTGACCTCATGTGGCGCCTGTTGATGGCGCATGAGATGGTTGGACAAATGGCGGAGATGACCCCCGATGTTCTTGCGATACCCGAGGTGTCGCGTGCTCTCGAACAACAGCTAATCCAATTGATGATGAGATGCCTGGACGAAAGCGAGTCGTCAGAAGTGACGGCCGGTAGTCGCCGCCATGATCTGATCGTCGCGCGGCTCGAGGGCTTCCTGCAAGAGAATCCCAACCGGCCGCTGTATTTGATGGAGATTTGCACCGCGATCGGTGTCGCAGAGCGAACGCTCCGGGCCGCCTGCGAAGAACATCTGGGAATGGGCCCGATCCGCTATCTTTCTTTGCGAAGAATGCATCTGGTGCGCCGCGCGCTCTTGAGCGCGGATCCCTCGACCGTTACCGTCACGCGGGTTGCGACCGACCACGGCTTCTGGGAGCTTGGCCGATTCTCAGTTTCTTATCGCAACGTGTTTGGCGAATGTCCCTCGGAAACGTTGCGCCGGGGCGCGAAAGACAGGCCCGTATTGTTGAAGCGGCCTTCGCTGCTGGCTGCGCGTCACCCACCGCTAGGCCCTTCGAGTGCGGGTTTATCTGCCCCGAGTCGCCGTTTTCGCATAGGCGACCTCGCTCGGCCCAGCTCAACCCATGCGCAGCCTAATCATAAAAGCTTCGGCTTAACGGACGAACTGAGCCGGGCGGATGGACCAGGCCAATCCGATCGCAAGCTGTTCGGGGTTAGAGCGATCAAATGAGTCTTGTCTCACAATAACGTAGTCGTTTGGAGCGTTGCGCGGCACGTTGGTGTTGCCTGCATTGTGAGCAGTCGCATGACTGGTGTCGGAGGCTTTGCCGAATACGATCGTCAGGAGCACCGCGTTAAAATACAAAGTATGGCGAGCATACGTATCGTGGTCATCGGGAAGGCCACACCCGATTGAAGGCAACTATTCCGATGATAGCAACGCGTCGACTGAAGCGAAAGCGCATTATCAACGCATGCATTGCACGTTTGCCGCCGTATCCGGAATAAGTTTCATTCTGTAAGTTGCGTTCTCGCACTTCAGAACCCAAACCGCTTGATCGGGCCTTGATCGCTTCGGATCCCGTACAGCATTGAGCGCGTTGCTACAGGGATATCCTTGGCTACGTATTTGCGTCGCAAGCATGTCTGCAGTCGTCTCCTGCGCTGCGCACCCTCGATCATCCAGAGCGGTTGAGTATGCGAGGCAAGCGGCAAAAACCACATGTCGGTACATCGAACCCTCGCCTTCATCGCGTTCAGATAAGGGACTGAGAACTGGGCCGCTGGGCATGCGGCCACCAAAACCTATGAGTTGACTATGCGATTTCGGCAGAAGTTGAGCCAATAGCCAACAGGCATCAATAGGGCATTTGCAGCCGGCTTCCGCTGATTATCTTCCCCACGAGTTTATCGTGATTCAGACAGGTCGGACGAACGAGCTGGCCAAAACTGCCTGAGAAAGCTCCTTCCAAGCGACCCCACCGCAAGGTAGGGTTGATGTCGCTTTTGGGGCGTCAAACCCGAGCGCTGGGCGAAGCGGACGAGACTCGGTGGGAATGAAAATGCCTTCGAGCCAGATTTTCGCGTTTAGAGATACGTTTCTCTATCAGGCGGCTATTCGATCTGCGGATTGGGAGATACTTCCGACGACCAAAGGAGAATTTCACGCGGAGTTGACGCAGATCAATTTGAACAAACTCTGGATGCAGCGTCTCCACGAAACATTACCGCAAGTCCAGGTCGGCACAGTGAGACCGGGGCGCAAAGTGATTGGCTTCCTCACCGACGTACATCAGCGAGATATGCAACATCGCGGCGCGAACATTTCGCACTGTGAAATAGTTACCAACTCCGATGTGATGCACATAAGAACCGCGGGTAACAGCCGCTATGGCGGAATGTCTCTGACTGATGATGACTTTGATGCAGCGTGCCAAGCGCTAATGGGCGGCAAGTTTGAACCTTCTCCCTAAAAGCACGTCGTTCGGCCCAGCCCTAACTTGATGACGCGATTGCGGACGTTGCATGAGATTATCGGGCGAATGGCCAGGGCGACACCCGACATTCTAGAGCTGACCGAAGTGGCTCGGTCCCTGGAGCAGCAGCTAATCCACTTGATGGTCAGGTGCCTAACTGAGGGCGAGCAGCCCGAGATAAGCGGCGGCGGTCGTCGTCACAATATAATTGTTCTGCGGTTGGAAGAGCTTTTGGAAGCAAATCCCGACCGGTCGCTATACCTGACAGAAATCTGCGCGGCTCTTAACACGGCGGAGCGGACGCTCCGTGTCGCCTGCGTGGAGCATCTGGGAATGGGACCGATCCGGTATCTCTCCCTGCGAAGAATGCATCTGGTACGCCGCGCACTATTGCGCGCAGATCCCGTGATGACGACCGTCACGCGGGTCGCCACCGACCACGGCTTCTGGGAGCTTGGCCGATTTTCAGTCTCTTATCGAAACTTGTTTGGGGAGTCTCCCTCGGAAACGTTGCGCAGGCCGGTGCAAGACAAGCCCGAACTGCTGAGGCGCCCATCGTCGCTCGCGGGCGTTACCTACCAGTAGACACTTGAAGGCAGCGCCACGACGGATTGAGCTGCCGTTTTCGCATAGTCGATATTGCTAGGTCCGGCTTGGATGGCGCTGCACAGCGCGGGCTGTTGGCTGACGAATAGGAAGAGCACAGTGACATCAACGGCAATCCACGCTCCGAGGGGCCGGCCAAATCCTGCTTCTGAACGGACGAGCGGATACAGATCGCCTACTTCGTGATGCGGTGCTGCGTCGGCGTCGCATCCGTGGCTGCCGTAGGCGAAATCGCGAATGTCAGCCACGTATTCCAGCCAGACGGCCGATTAGCCGCATCGAATTCGCCGTAGTTGAAGTTTAGATATCCCTGCATGTGGCCAACGGGAAAAATATATCCGATCGTGCGGGCCCACGACCAAAACCCGGGATCTGAAACCATCAAGCAGAGGATTTCCGCCCGTATCGTCCGAGACTTGCTGGTGCGGCTCGCTGCAAATCCTCCAAACCCCGAAGGGGGAAACAGAACGCGGTCCCGGAAAGCACCTTCAGCTTCCGAAGTTGCATAGCCGGATCGCCTCTGATCTTCCATCCTGCACGTTCGGCCATTGCGGTTCGCGATGACGGCACGCATCGAATGAGACGGCCTGGATGGCGGAGCACGGCACAGCCACGTTTGCCAGTCCCGAAGACTACAGCGCCGCAATTGGAGCTGCGAGGCTCAGTCTCTTCGTCACCGCCGGGGGAGACTTCAACGGGCGACTGACGTGGTTGAATTTGGGCGGGCTGCACGTGCTTCGCGGGCGGGAGAATCTCCCGCGCATCGGCTTTCTTGTGTTGCCGCCGGCCCAGGCGATCATCTCGTTCCCCGCGAGCGGAGAATCGTCCTTTGCGTATTGCGGGCTTGGCTTGGATTTCGGCGATGTCGTATTCCATGGTCTCGGCGAGCGCGCGCATCAGCGGACCGATGCAGAAGGCGTTTGGGGGCTTATATCGCTTCCGCCTGAGCAGTTCGCGGCTTGCAGCAGGGCCCTGACCGGGCAAAGCATCAGACCGCCATCGCAAGGCCAGGTCACGCGGCCCGCGCGCGATGCCGCAAAAGGCTTGCTGGGGCTATTTTCAAAGGTGTGTCGGCTCGCTGAAACCAACCGTGCGCTAATCGCCAATCCGGAGGTTGCGCGAGCCCTCGAGCAAGAATTGCTTCACGCGCTTGTCAATTGCCTGACAACCGGCGCTACCGCCGAAAGCCCAAGACGGAGACGACGCCACACCGATGTCATGATCCGGTTCGAGGAAGCCTTGGCCGCTCGAAGCGAGCCGCATTTGAACGTCTCGCAGCTCTCCGCGGCAATCGGCGTGCCCGAACGAACCCTGCGACAGTGCTGCGCCGAATTTCTGGGCATGAGCCCGACCCGGTACTACTTGTTGCGCCGCCTGAACATGGCGCGCGCGGCATTGCGGTGCGCCGATCCGAAGACGGCAAGTGTGGCGGCGATCGCGCGCGACCATCAATTCGTTGAGCTCGGACGCTTCGCCGTGGCTTACCGCGCCGTGTTCGGCGAAATGCCTTCGTCAACGCTGCGCCGCGCTAGATCCAAAACGGAATGATCTGAAAGGTTTCTGCCGAAGTCGCATAGCGCACCCTACGCGTCGCTAGGAAGATCGATATCGACAGGAAGCGGACGGCCACGGCGATAGCCGTCGGCAAAAATGATCTGTTGCCTGCAACCAAGCGCCGGAATCCGAAGGATCTTTCCTAACACGCATCGCGATTCGCAATCGGAGGAGCTGGAGTCATGAACATCAGTAAAAGCTTAAGAAGCATGCTGGTTTCAAGTGTTGCCTTGGCAGCAATAAGCCTGCCCGCAATGACCCTGACGGCATCCGCCCAGGCGCCGGCCGGCAAGCCGAACATTCTTTTCATCATGGGCGACGATATCGGCATCATGCAGCCGAGCATCTATCATCGAGGGCTGATGGTTGGCGAGACGCCAAACATCGACCGCATCGGAAACGACGGCGCGCTCTTCATGACATATTATGCCGAGCAGAGCTGCACCGCTGGGCGCAATGCCTTCTTCACCGGCATGCATCCGCTTCGCACGGGCATGATTCCCCCGCAACTGCCCGGCAGCCCGTCCTGGCTGCGGCCTGGCACCCCCGCCGTCGCCAAGTTCTTGCTCGACCTCGGTTACAACACCGGTGAGTTCGGCAAGAATCACCTTGGCGACAATCCCGAGGCGCTACCAACTGCGCATGGTTTCCAGGAGTTCTGGGGGTATCTGTACCACCTCGACGCGATGCAGGGCGTGAGCTTCCCCGACATCAACAAGAGCCCGACCGTGCAAGGGATCGCGCCGCCGTGCAAAGCAACGCCGGTCCCGGGTCTCGCCGACGTGCCCGGCGCTGTCGACCCGCGGACAACGACCTGCCTGACGCCGCCGCGGCCGGTGCTTGCCTGCAAATCATCGGACGGCTCGCAAGCGAACCAGACCTGCAAGGACGAAGGTCCCTTGACGCTCGACCGATCACGAACTGTGGACGAAGAAATCTCGGCGAAGGTCATCGACTATCTTGATCGCAACGATCCCAAGAAGACCAACAAGCCGTTCTTCGTTTGGTATAACCCTGCCCGCATGCACATTACGACCGTGTTGCCCCCCAAATACGAGGCGATGATCGGCGAGCCCGGCGGCAAGGACTGGGGCCTCAACGAGGCCGGCATGAAGCAGATGGACGACAATATCGGCTACGTCCTCAAGAAGCTCGAGGATATGGGCCAGCTCGACAACACCATCATCGTCTTCACGACAGATAACGGCGCCGAGAACATCACCTTTCCCGATGGTGGCACCACGCCCTTCAAGGGCGGCAAGCTGACCACCTGGGAAGGTGGCATGCGCGCTCCGCTGGTCGTTCGCTGGCCGGGCCACATCAAGCCGGGCACGGTCAAGAACGAGATGATGTCAGCGCTCGACTGGCTGCCGACGCTGGTCGACATCGCCGGCGGGCCGAAGGGCGACGCTTTGAAGAAGCAGATCGAGGCCGGAAGTTATCCCGGCATCGTCAAGACCACGCTCGACGGCGTCGATCAGCGCGCCTATCTCGAAGGCACGGACAAGTCGGCGCGCGAAGTCTTCTTCTACTACACCGGCGCGCAGCCATCGGCGGTACGCTACAAGAACTGGAAGATGTACTACACGATGGTGCCGGACACCGGCACCGGCGGGTTGTTCGGAGCGCAGAGCTTCCATTGGACGCAGGTCGCCAACATCAAGCGTGACCCATTCGAGCAGACAGTCGGCTCCGATGCCAAATCGCTGCTGGGCTATGCCGGTTCGATCGGCTCGCCGAGCACAGCCTATCTCTACGACTGGAATATCCTGCCCCTCGGCCAACTGCTCTGGGAAAAGGAGCTCTTCTCGTACAAGGACTTCCCTCCGATGCAGGCGCCGGAGACCTATAACCTCGACGGCATCCTCGCGGAAATGAAGAAGGCCGGCCACCAGAGCGAATGACTTCGACGTCCGAACAAGGTGGTCGGCTCCAACGAGCCGGCCGCTTCACTGCCAGACATAGCGGTTGTCCTCGTCACCTCTCGTCACGGGCTTTCCGCGGACTCATTAAGCCGAAGGCTTTCCGCAAAGGCCAGGTTCATTCTCGGTCGAGGCAAGCCCTAGAGAAGCTGAGGCTGCTCCCGTCAAGCAACTAAGCGGCATGTGCCGGAGCAAATGGAGACGATCATGAAGCCAGTCACGAGATCTCCTCACTTTAATCGCCGCGTCCTTCTCTCTTCGCTGGCGGTGCTTCCGTTGCTTTCAGCCTCACTTCACTCCAGCGCGGCGATGGCACGAGCGCAGCGCGATGCGCTGCCTTCCTGGAATGACGGCACCGCCAAGGCGTCTATCCTCGACTTCGTCGAGCGCGTCACGGAGCACGGCGGGCCGTATTTCGTGCCACCCGATCAGCGTATAGCAACCTTCGACAATGACGGCACGCTTTGGGTCGAGCAACCAATGTATGTGCAGCTCGCCTTTGTGCTCGACCGCGTGAAAATCATGGCTCCGATGCATCCGGAATGGAAAGACAAGCAGCCGTTCGCGGCGGTGCTGGATGGCGACCTGAAGGCGGTGGCGGCTTCCGGCGAAAAGGGCCTGGCCGAACTGGTCGCGGTCACGCATGCCGGCATGACAACGGTGGAGTTTGAGACGATCGTCACTGACTGGCTTGCGAACGCGCGCGATCGCCGCTTCAGACGACCTTACACCGAGTTGGTGTACCATCCGATGCTGGAGTTGCTTGCCTACCTGCGGACGAACGGCTTCAAGACCTTCATCGTGTCAGGCGGCGGCATCGAGTTCATGCGACCATGGACGGATTCTGTCTACGGCGTCCCTCCGGAGCAGGTTGTCGGATCGTCGATCAAGACCCGATATGAAATGCGTGACGGTACCCCGACTCTATTCCGCCTTCCTGAAGTCAACTTCGTCAACGACAAGGCAGATAAGCCGATCGGTATCAACGAGCGTATAGGCCTCCGACCGATAGCAGCCTTTGGTAACTCTGACGGCGACCTCGAAATGCTGCAATGGACGACGCTCACCGACGGCGCTCGGTTTGGCCTAATCGTCCGCCATACCGACGCCGAACGCGAATATGCCTATGACCGTCAATCAGATTTTGGGAAACTGGACGTGGCGCTGGACGCCGCGGCAGTCAACCGGTGGACGGTGGTCGACATGAAGAGGGACTGGAAGCGGATCTTCGCCTTTGAGTAAGGACGGAAACCGCGAAGCCCGGTGACGGCGCCAATGCAGTGTGGAGCGTATTTCGATCGCTCAACGCGACGCATGGTGAAACTTTGTTGCCGCAGTCGGCGGGCCCCTTGCAGGATGGTAGTTTTGCCGAAACTGCATAGTGCGAGAGGCCGCGATGCGGCAATCTGATGGTCGCTGTGGGTCGGGGTTTGTAATGAGTTTCACCAGTACGAAATATGCCCGAGGGCAAGCGGTCGAGCGCCCCGCAGACGAGGGAATGGTTTATATTCCGGGCGGGACTTTTCGCATGGGATCGGATGGGCACTATCCGGAGGAGGCGCCGGCGCACCGGATTGTCGTGGACGGGTTCTGGATAGACCGAACGCCCGTCACCAATCTTGAATTCCGGGAGTTCATCAACGCCACCGGCTACGTGACCTTCGCCGAGTTGACACCCGATGCAAAGGACTATCCGAACGCATTGCCGCACATGCTGAAGGCCGGCTCCCTCGTCTTCACACCGCCCAAGCAAGCTGTCGACCTGCGCTATTGGGGCGAATGGTGGACGTTTAGATTCGGGGCCAGTTGGCGTCGTCCCTATGGACCGCACAGTAACCTCCGCGGACTCGACGATCATCCGGTCGTGCACGTCGCCTATCGTGACGTGGAAGCCTATGCAAAGTGGGCCGGCAAGGAATTGCCGACCGAGGCCGAATGGGAATTCGCCGCACGCGGTGGCTTGGATGGCGCCGAGTTTGCCTGGGGCGACGAACTGATGCCCGGCGGCAAGCATATGGCGAACACCTGGCAGGGCAACTTCCCGCACGAGAATCTGGCGACCGACGGGTTCGAGCGGACTTCGCCGGTCACAGCGTTCCCGGCCAATGGTTACGGTGTGCACGACATGATCGGCAACGCTTGGGAGTGGACCACCGATTGGTACTCGGCGAAGCACGAGGCCGATGCGCCGAAGGCGTGTTGCATTCCGGAAAACCCGCGCGGTGGTCCGGAGACGGCAAGCTACGACCCACGGGATCCGAAGATCAGGATTCCACGCAAGGTGCTCAAGGGCGGCTCGCATCTTTGCGCTCCCAACTACTGCCGCCGTTATCGTCCGGCCGCGCGCCATGCCGAGCCGATCGATACGTCGGCCAGCCACGTCGGTTTCCGTTGCATCGTCAGGAAGAGGAGTACGTCATGAGCAGCGACAAGATTCCAGAAAATTCCGAGACAAGCGCCACGTCATCCAGCACAGGTTTGAAACGTCGCGATCTGTTGCTCAGCGGTAGCTCTCTTGTCGCAGCTTCGGCGTTTTCGGCTGCCGGACTGACAAGTCCCGCAGAAGCGCAACAACCGACCGCGGCGCCCGCGTCGACCGGCCAGCGGCCCAACATCGTTGTCATCATGGGTGACGACATCGGCATGTGGAACATCGGCGCCTATCACCGGGGCCTGATGGCCGGCCGGACCCCGAACTTAGATAAGCTCGCCGCTGAAGGCATGATGTTCACCGACTACTACGCCGAGGCGAGTTGTACGGCGGGACGCGCCAACTTCATCACCGGCGAGTTGCCGATTCGAACCGGCATGACCACGGTCGGTCAGGCCGGCGCATCCACAGGCATACCGGCACAGGCAGCAACGATCGCTACCGCACTTAAGGGAATGGGCTACGCCACCGGGCAGTTCGGGAAGAACCACCTTGGTGACAAGAACGAATTTTTACCGACGGTGCATGGCTTCGACGAATTCTTCGGCTATCTCTATCACCTCGACGCGATGGAGGACCCCGCACATCCCGGCTATCCGCAGGAGCTGCTGAACACCGTCGGTCCACGCAACATGCTCCATTGTTATGCGACCAATGTCGACGATGCCACCGTGGACCCACGCTGGGGCAAGGTCGGCAAGCAGAGGATCGAGGACGCCGGCACGCTCTATCCCAAGCGGATGGAAACCGTCGACGACGAAATCCGTGACCTCGCCCTGAAGTTCATCGACAAGGCCAAGGCCGACAACAAGCCGTTCTTCCTGTGGCTCAATCCGACCCGCATGCACATCGTCACCCATTTGTCGCCAAAATACGAGGCGCTGCGCAATTCCAAGAACGGCTGGACCATCCATGAAGCCGGCATGGCGCAGCTCGATGACGACGTCGGCATCGTGATGCAGAAACTCAAGGACATGGGCGTCGATGACAATACCATTGTAGTTTTCACGACCGATAATGGCACAGAGGTCTTCACCTGGCCGGACGGTGGACAGACGCCGTTCGCGCAGAGCAAGGGCACAGTCCTGGAAGGTGGGTTCCGTGTACCCTGCATGATCCGCTGGCCGGGCAAGGTGCCGGCCGGCAAGGTTGAGAATGGTATCATCTCCGGGCTGGACTGGTTTCCGACCTTTCTCGCGGCAGCCGGTAACCCGAACATCGCCGAAGAGCTGAAGAAGGGCAAACAGATTGGTGACACCACCTATAAGTGTCACTTGGACGGCTATAACCAGATGGACATGATCACCGGAAAGGGCCCGTCGAACCGGCACGAAATCTTTTATTTCGGCGAAAGCGAGCTTGGTGCCGTGCGCATCGACGACTTCAAATATCGTTTTATCGACCAGCCTGGAGGCTGGCTGGGTGAAAAAACCAAGCCCGATGTGCCCTATTTGATCAACCTTCGCCTCGATCCCTTCGAGCGCACCGGCTGGCCAAATAGCGGGACCAAGGAGGGTGCCCAGCAATACTTCGACTGGTTCAAATACGAGTTCTGGCGTTTCGTGTTTGTCCAGCAGCAGGTGGAAAAACTGGCCATGACGGCGATCGAGTTTCCGCCGATGCAAAGGGGCGCAAGCTTCAATCTCGATGCCGTGAAAGCGAAAATCGCAGCAGCCCAGGCAGCCATCGCCAAGTAGGTACGCTGAAGTTCATGACGGGTGCCCAAGCCGGGCGTCCGTCATGACGAGCGTCTCGCCCCAACATGCTTGCAGGCTGCAAACGAGACCAATGCCGCTGCCGAAAGAATTTCGCGTGGCGGGCGAGGCAAACGAGCTGAGTAATCAACGAAGCAACAAACGCAAGCCGCCTGATTGATGCGCGACGAGCCATATGCCGGTGAGACGCCATCACTGAACCGATGACCATTCAGGTGCGTTGTGCAGGGAGGAAACTAGTTATGAGATCGAACAACGCCGTTTGCGCTCTCTGCGCAGTGCTTCTGTCATTGCTTTCGCCGGTCGCTAGTATGGGAACACTTGATGCACGCGACACCGATTTCGCCTCACGCTTGTTCGCGGCGGCTCAGACCGACAAGCGGCAATGCGCAAACACCTGTCGTGCACGATATCGCGATTGCGTGGCCAAGAAACAAATACCAACCAACGAATGTCGGGGCGTTTACCAGGATTGCACGCGTTTCACTTGTAACGCTGTCCAGGGATAACCGACCTGCGGTTCAAGCGACGCGATGAGCCGCTGATAGCTGATCACGGCCAGGCCCAACGGTACTGACGCGCGATCGCAAGCCGTTTCTGCTTGTCCAAAAGACCCAAACTCGAAATGATCTGATCCGCGTGGGGCTGCATTCGCAATTCAATACCGTCGACGGCTCTAAACTGTTACAGTTCAAGGATTGCGCAAGGCATGTCCTCAGTGGGGTCCGATGCGACAGCGCGAGTTCATCAAACGCTTGGGCGGAGCAGGGGCAGCGTGGCTGCTCGCCGCGCTTGCGCAGCAGCCGACCATGTTGAGACAGCTGGC
This sequence comes from Bradyrhizobium sp. USDA 4341, assembly GCF_054063755.1. Lineage (NCBI taxonomy): Bacteria > Pseudomonadati > Pseudomonadota > Alphaproteobacteria > Hyphomicrobiales > Nitrobacteraceae > Bradyrhizobium > Bradyrhizobium sp. USDA 4341. The sequence continues at coordinate 5,839,541 of NZ_JBSSGO010000002.1, forward strand.
ATTGGCCGTTTGCCTGATCCTGCTCGCATCGCATCCTGCCGTTGCGCTCGATCCAGTGTCCTTGCAACTTAAATGGAAACACCAGTTCCAGTTTGCCGGCTACTACGCCGCACTGGAGCAGGGTTTTTACCGCGACATTGGTCTCGATGTAACGATCCGCGAGGGCGGTCCCGATATCGACGCCGCCGAAGCGGTTGCCGGCGGCCAAGCGGATTTCGGCGTCTGCACCTCCAGCGTCCTGCGCGAATGGGTGATGGGCCGCCACCTGGTCGTGCTGGCCGTCATCTTCCAGCAGTCCCCAGCCATCATTCTGGTGCCGCGCCGGGCCGACATCAGAAGCGTCTCGGACTTGCGGGGCCGCACGCTGATGGACACGCCGGGCAGCGATGAAATCGCTGCCATGTTGAAGCACGAAGGTGTGGATTATGCGGCGATGCCGCGCATTGACCACCGGGGCGATCCACGCGATCTCCTGGCCGGCAAGGCCGACGCGATGGTCGCCTACAACACCAACGAGCCATTCGTCCTTGAACAGCTCGGCGCCGCGTATCGCACATTCTCGCCCGCGGCGTATGGGATCGATTTCTACGGCGACAATCTGTGCACCTCCGAAGCCGAGGTGAAGGCCCACCCAGAACGTATGGCGGCATTCAGGACTGCGAGTCTGAAAGGCTGGGCCTATGCGCTGGCGCACAAGGAGGCGACGGTCGATCTCATCCTTAAGACCTATTCGGCAAAAAAGAGCCGCGAGGCCCTGCTGTTCGAAGCTGCCCACATGGATACCCTGGTCAGGGCGGGCCCCGGCCGGATCGGTGAGCAGGATGCTGCCCATTGGCGACTCATCGCCACGACCTATCACAAGCTCGGGCTGCTGGCTGACGATACGCTGCCCGCGGGACTGATGTGGACTGGCGAAGACGACATCGAAGGGCACTGGCTGATCGCAGTTTTGTTTGTGGTTGTCGGATTGGCGATTATGGCGCTGGCGTTGTACCGAAGCCGCTCCCTGCGGAGGGCACTAGCCCGGTTCGGAGCATTTCCGCCGGTCGCCACGATAGGGCGGCCGAGGCTGAGTTTTGTCATGTCGTTGCTGTTCATCTGCCTCAGCATTCCCATTCTCATTTTCATCCTGATCTACAATTACAACAAGAATTCCGCCGGCATGGTATCGATCCTGAACGATGCGGTCGCGCAGACCAGCCGCTCCGGCGTCGAGCGCGCCGAGAACTTGATTGACAGCACCGAAACCCCGTTGCGCTTTCTCGCCGACGTGGCCGCCGCTGATCCCGGCTATTTCCGCATCGAGCAAAGCAATGATCTGTTGTACCGCGCGCTGACCTCAGCAGCGCATATCGACGCCGTCTATGTCAGTTTCGAGGATGGTTATCATAGGGTCGTCACCCGCATGGACGACGATCGCAGACGTAACGACCCCCGTATTCCGGCGGCTGCAAATTGGCACGCCAGCTATATCGATGCGATCACCTTTGCGCTCTCGCGGGTTCGGCATCGCAAATTTTTTGACGTCTGGCCGCATTTAATCGGCGGGTACGATGTTGCAACCGACTTGGACATCAGGACCTTACCCGGCTATCAGACGGCCAAGACGACACGGACCCTTGCGGTGACCGAGCCCGCAATCAATCCCGACACCGGATTCCCCATTCTCTACTTGCGCGTTCCAATCTTCCATGGCGTCGATTTTCTCGGCTGCGCAACAGCTAATATCACCATGGACGTGTTGTCGCGGTTTCTCGACAAGCACCGCGCCAGCGCGCACAGCGTCACCCTGATCGCCGACCGCAATAGCGGCGAGATCATCGCCTTCCCGTATATGCAGAAGAGCGTGCGCGTCGAGAACGGCAAACTCAAGATCGCGACCCTGACCGATATCGACGATCCGGATGTCCGTGAGGCTTCTCGCCGACACGCCGGTGCCGATACCGACAGTTTCGTTTTTCGGTCCCCTGCAAACGGACGGGATCTGATTGCGGCCTTCGCCAATTTCCCGGATGGCTTTGGCCAGCCCTGGCAGGTGATCACCTTGACGCCAATCGACGATTTCGTGGGGACGTTGAAGGCGACCAATCGGTTGATCATGGTGGTCATCATCATCCTCACCACGATCGAGCTGTTCTTCATCTATATCGCGGCCAGCCGGCTGTCGCGGCCAGTAGAAAACGTATCGCAGCAATTGCAAGCCATCGAAAGTCTGCAATTCGACGCGCCGGCATCGCGGCCATCCAACATCAGGGAAATCGCAAGGCTTGAATCGGCAGCTGCGCTGCTTCGCAACTCGCTGAAATCGTTTTCCTCCTTCGTTCCGCTCGATGTGGTCCGCCAGCTCATCAAGTCGGGCATTCCGCTGACCCTGGGCGTCGAGCCGCGGTTCCTCACCGTGTTCTTTTCCGACCTGGAGAATTTCTCCACACACTCGGAAACCCTGGCCCCGGACGATTTGCTGGTGCAGATCTCGACCTATCTCGAGCAAGTTTCCGGCGCGATCATGGTAGAAGGCGGAACCGTCGACAAGTTCATTGGCGACGGTGTCATGGCGTTCTGGAATGCTCCGATTCAGTGCCCCGACCATGTTCTGCGCGCCTGCGCGGGCGCGTTGCGAGCGGCACGGCGCATGGAGCGGGTGAACGATAGCTGGGAAGCGGAAGGACGGCCGCGAATCCGCATCCGGATCGGGCTCAACTGTGCCAACGTATTGGTCGGCAATGTCGGCTCCTCGGCCCGGCTGAGCTACACCGCTTTGGGGGATGGCGTAAATGTCGCGGCGCGACTTGAAGGCATTAACAAGCAGTTTGGCACAACCATCTGCATCAGCGACAGCATCTATGACCAAGTAGGGGCCGAGATATTGGCGCGACCCTTGAAGCGGGTTCAGGTCAAGGGCCGCAAGACCGAGTTCATGATCTTTGAATTGCTTGCCTTGCGCACCAGCTCCGATGCGGAGCTGAGGGCTCGCGACCGGGACGAGCAGCTCTGTGCAATGACGCGGCTAGCTTCGCAATGTTTCGAGGCTGGTGATGTTGCGGCAGCGCAGCGGGCTTATCACTCTGTCCTTATGGCCTTTCCCGGCGATCCCGTGGCCAAATTCATGCTGACGGAATGCGAAGAGTGCCGTGCTGGTTGATTCCGCCGGTGGCGACGGCGTTTAAGAAGCAATTTCAATACGTTACGGGGGCGGCGGTGAGCCTGGCGGCTATTGCGGCGGCGCTCTGAGCAAGTTTCATTCTAGGTTCCCTCCCTCCGCCACCGCTCGATTCTGCACGCCAGATTGCGATCTCGCGCGATTTCCTACGACCCACGAAAATGGCCAGGCGGCAGACCCCGGCATTGTTGACGAGGTGTCGGGATCCGGCGGGTGGTCAGCATGGCGTCGCGGCCATCCTTCGAGGGCACGTCGGCCGCTAGAGACCGGCCGTATTGTGATCAAGCGCGCGCGAAGTCTCGATGCTCATGCTGCCGTCAAATTTCGGCTGAGGCCTAGCGTCGTATTGCGGCTCGGCCGATCGATCGATGCGTCGGGAGCTTGAATGAGACGACTTGATCTGAACGGGCTGGTCCGAGTCGATCGGAAGCACCGTCTTGTGAGAAATCCGCTTCAATGCCAGATTTGAACGGATGCTGGTAACACCGGATATGCGCGAGAGCTTGTTTACGATGAGGTCTTCGAGAGCCGCGATGTCGGACACCATCACGCGGAGAAGGTAATCGCTGTCTCCCGTCATCAGGTAACACTCCATCACCTGGCTCAGGCGATCGATTGAGCGCGTGAAGTTCTCAAGCGATAGCTGAACCTGCTTCTCAAGCTTAACCTGGATGAAGGCGGTGACGCCGATGCCGAGGACTGCCGGATCGAGTACGGCGATCCGTCGATCGATCACGCCAAGCTTCTCGAGCGTACGAACTCGGACAAGGCACGGCGACGGCGAAAGGTTGACGCGGGAAGCAAGCTCGACATTGGTCAGACTGGCGTTCTGCTGGAGCTCGTTCAAAATCTTGATGTCGATCCTGTCGAGAGCCGTCGTTGTCATGTCATTCTCCCATGGGCAAATGGTCGTTGTATCGAGGCCCGGTGCCGCGCGTTATCTCGCGTGGTGACATCTCGATGACACGAATGCTAACCGCAGCCGCGGTTGTAGAATTTCGACGAAATGACGACTTATATCGAAAAACGGTCAATCCCGTTCGGACTGGCCGCATATCCGGCGCCGCAGAGATGGCAGGGACGTCGTGGTTGGCTTCGGGTACCCGGAGCATGCGATCGCCGACCCGCGGCCGCTGAGGAATGACGCCAAAGGCTGGATGCGGCAGCATAAGATGCCGATTGATCATGCGGGAGGTGAACTGTTTGAGCATTCATGCCGGGGCCGCTGCGCCACGATCGCAGGACAGCCGAAGTCTGCGGAGAAATCGCAGATCGACGGGGCGCTCGGAATCGGGAGTGACACATGAAGCTCAAGCAGGCCTACCTCACCGCCGCGAAGCCCGAAGCGCTGGCCGGGTTTTACGAGGCGCTCGGATTGCCGATCCGCTTCGCTGACGGCGGAAAGTGGATTCAATTCGCAGGCGAGAATGCCGCCCTTTGCATCGCAAGCCCGGCCGAATCCGTCTCCGTGCCGTCTCGGAATGCCGTCCTCGTGTTCGAGGTGGATGATCTGGAGGGGGCTCTGAAGCGCGCGCAGGCGCAGGGCGCGCAAGCGCTTGGCGAGGTCCGTGACATGGGCGCGCACGGCCGGGTCGCTGATTTCAGGGACCCGGAAAACAATACGATCCAGCTCTTTCAAGCCGCACCCAGATAGGCAGGCGAATCAGCTCTCTGGACAGCTTGGTCTCTATGTATCGGAGCAATCCATCATGATGAACTTCCGAGTGTCGCCCATGCCCAGTCAAGAAATCCCGGTGTTCAGCAGCACGGACTTCCGTAGCGCCATGCGCAACGTCCCGGGCGCCGTGTCTATCGTCACGACAGGCGCGCGGCCGGGCAGGCACGGTTTGACATTGACGGCCGGCTGCTCGGTGTCGACCGAGCCATCGAGCGTGCTCGTCTGCGTCAACAAGTCGGCCGGCGCCCACGATACGATCAAGCAGAGCGGATCATTCTGCTGGAACATCCTCACGGCGGATCACGCAGCGTTGGCGCAGAAATTCGCAGGCCAGGACGGCAGCAAGGGCGACATACGGTTCAGCGAAGGCTTGTGGCGCGAGCTCGCGACGGGAGCGCCGAGTCTCGTCGAGGCGATCTGCAGCTTTGATTGCCGAGTGTCCGGTTCGCACGATGCCGGCAGTCATACGATCTTCGTCGGCGAGGTGGTGGCGCAGGCGACAAACGCCGATCGCGAACCCCTTGTCTATGTGAAGGGTGAATTCACCGTGCCCAAGCGCCAGTGACCACCGATGCTGTCACTCTGGCTCAATGTTCTCGCGAGCGGCATTCTGCTCGGACTCGTCTACGGGCTCGTGGCGCTCGGCCTGACGATCATTTTTGGCGTCATGCGCGTCGTCAACTTCGCACACGGTGAGATGGTCGTGTTCGGCGTCTACATCGGCTATTGGGCCGTCCGCCTTTGGGACGTGCCGATCATCGTCGCGGCAGCGATCGCAGCGGTCGTGATGTTCATCTTTGGATATTTTCTGGAGACCCTGATCGTCAAGCGGTTCGTCGGCCGGGCCCATCACTATCAATTCATCGCCTTCATCGGTCTGTCGCTGCTCTTCAGCGGCACCCTGCTGGTGGCGTTCGGCCCGGATCCGCGCCCGACCGCATCCCAGCTCTCGTTTCAGACCGTATCGCTCGGCTTCGTGACGCTGGATCTGGCGCGACTTCAGGCGGCGGCAACCGCAGGCCTGCTCATCACGCTGTTAGGCGTGTATCTGAAGTTTTCATCGTTCGGTCGGTCCTTGCGGGCGGCCGCGGACAACCGCTTGGGCGGCCTTGTCGTCGGCCTGAACATTCCTCGGATCTATGCAGTGACGTTTGGTATCGGAGCGGCCTGCGCGGGCGTTGCCGGCGCACTGATATCTCCCTTGTTCGACGCCCAGCCATATCTCGCGGTCGACTTTACCCTGCTGGCCTTCGTGACAGTCATCGTCGGTGGTCTCGGTAGTTTCAGTGGAGCGCTGCTGGGGGGCCTGATGATTGGCGTCGCCGAAGCGATTGCCGCGCTGATGTTCGCTCCGTCGATGAAGACGGCGCTTCCCTATGCGCTCCTGATCCTCGTCCTGATTTTCCGTCCGAGAGGGTTTTTTGGTGCAAAAGAGATTTGATGGCGGGACGGAAATGAAGCGGCGGCTCGCCGGGGGATCGGTCCTTGTTGTCCTTGCCTTGGTCGGCGCGCTGGCAAGCCCGTACCTCATCTCGTTGCTGACGATCGTGTTGCTGTTCACGTTCCTTGGGCAATCCTGGAATTTGATGCTGGGGATCGGCGGGCAACTGTCGATCGGCCATGCCCTCTTTGTCGGTCTGGGCGCCTATTCGGTGACCGTCCTCGATGTCAAGTACGGCGTCTCTCCGTGGATAGGCCTTTTGCTCGGAATGGTCATTGCCGGGTCTGCCGGCGCGGTGCTGGCGTGGTTGAGCTTCCGGTTTGAAGTGCGTGGAATCTATTTCGCCCTGCTGACGATTGCCGCTGCCGAATTCGCCCGGATCATGTTCGGTGGCTGGGAGTTTGTTGGCGCCATGCAGGGGCTGTTCTTTCCCGCGCCGACGGGCGCAATCGACATCTCGATGCTCCGGGGTGACGCGCGCTTCTACTACTTCATAGCTCTTGCTCTGGCGGCATTGGGGATCGTTGGAACCGAAATGATCTCGCGATCGTACTTCGGATATGTCTGGCGAGCGATGAGGGACGATGAACAGGCCGCGCGCGCTCTCGGTGTCCGCGCATTCCGGCACAAGATCCTTGTGATTGCGATCTCGGCGGCGACCGCAGCCGTGGGTGGTGGAATTCTGGCGCTGGTGCAGGGATCGATATTCCCGGATTCGATCATGGGCATGGGGCTCTCCGTCGACGTCCTGATAGGGCCCGTGGTCGGCGGGTTGGGCACGACGTTTGGTCCGCTGGTCGGGTCGCTCGCAGCTATTCCCCTGAACCATCTGATGAGCGCTCTCGGCGACAGTCTTCGGATCCCGGGACTGAACAGTATCGCGTACGGTGTCGTGTTGGTGCTGGTCGTCTGGTTCCTGCCCGACGGCATCTGGCCGGCGATCGTGCGGCTCTGCAAGACAGTCCAGCTGCCATCCCGGCTGTGGCTGCCGCAACCGAGGAAGGCTGAAGAATGACTGCCTTGCTCGAGGTGAAGAATCTCTCCAAATCGTTCGGCGGATTGGTCGCGGTGAACAATGTCAGCTTCGCACTGGAAGCCGGACGGATCACCGCACTGATCGGGCCGAACGGGGCAGGAAAGACGACATGCTTCAATCTCGTTGCGGGCGCCATGCGGCCGACCAGCGGGCAGGTGGTCTTCGCGGGACACCCGATCGAGAACGCACCGCCTGAACTTGTTTGCAGGATGGGTATCGCGCGGACATTCCAGATCGTGCGGCCGATGCGCGACATGTCGGTGCTCGAGAACGCCATGGTCGGAGCCTTCAGCTGGACCAGGAGCGTCGACGAAGCCAGATCGAAGGCGTACGATTCCCTTGAAAGCGTCGGACTTGCCGGCAAGGCCAATGCGAGGACGGACCAACTGACGCTGCCGGATCGCAAAATGCTGGAAACCGCCAAGGCGCTATCCACGCGACCTAGGCTGCTGCTGCTGGACGAGGTCATGGCGGGCCTCCGCCCCACCGAAGCCGCGGGTGTTGTCCGCGTGCTGCGGAAACTTGCCGAGGGCGGACTGACGATCCTGCTCGTCGAGCACGTCATGCGGATCGTGATGGAGGTCGCGTCGCGTGTCGTCGTCCTTCATCACGGCGCCAAGATCGCCGAAGGACGCCCTGAAGAGGTGGTCGCAGATCCGATGGTCCTCGAGAGCTATCTGGGGGCGGGCTTCCATGCCTGACGAGGCGCTCTTATCGATCGACGGCCTTTCCGTCGCGTATGACGGATCGAACGCGCTGAACGGTGTTTCCTTGCGGATCCGCAAGGGCGAGCTGATCTGCGTCGTCGGTGCGAACGGTGCGGGAAAGACCTCGCTGATCAGATCGATATCGGGCATCGTGCCATCTTCGAGCGGCGTCGTGAAAATGAATGGCGTCGATATCACCGGGATGCCGCCATGGGAGGTCTGCGAACGCGGCATTGCGCAGGTCGCCGAAGGCCGGCAGATTTTCGGGAGCCTTTCCGTCGAGGAAAATCTGCTCCTGGGTGGTTCCCTGAAGCGTGCGAAAGCCGGCCGACTTGAGGCGCTTGAATGCGTCTATCAATTGTTTGAGCGGCTTCGAGAGCGCAGGCGGCAATTGGCCGGGACGCTATCCGGTGGCGAACAGCAGATGCTGGCCATCGGGCGCGCGATCATGTCGAAGCCTGAAATCGTCATGTTCGACGAGCCGTCCATCGGGCTGTCGCCGGCCTTGACGGACGTGATGTTTGGCGTGGTGAAATCGCTGCACGAGCAAGGGATCACGGTGTTGCTGGTCGAGCAGAACGTCGCAAAATCTCTCGCGTTGAGCAATCGCGGCTACGTCCTCGAGAACGGCTCGATCGTGCTGCACGGACCGAGCGACGAACTGCTGAGCAATTCTGAGATTCAGAGCGCTTATCTTGGAATGTAGTGGCGTTTCGCGGCTGCGGCATTGATCCGACCGGCGTGGAACACGGAGCGTATGAAGCAGGAAATGCTGCGATCCAGCGCTGCGGCGGCGATTTGTGTCGACGCTCGCCAATACGGATGCGTTGTATGGCAACCGATTCCGGGGGGCGTCGCATAGGTTGACCCCATGCAGAACGACGACACCCTTCGCGTCGAGCGCGATCTCGACATGGTTACGATGACCATGAACCGGCCGCCGGCGAATGCCTTGAACAATGAACTGGTCAAGCGTTTGCTGGACACGATTCGTGCGCTGTCCGCTGAAGCGTCACCGCCAGGTATCGTCTTGACCGGCGGAGGTGATCGCTTCTTCAGTGCGGGTGGCGATATCAAGGAAGTCGCCGGCCTCGAGATATCCAGACCTCGCATGCGGGACTTCCACGCGCTCCTGTGCGAGATGGAGAGCTATCCGGGCCCGCTCGTGTGTGCCGTCCGTGGCTACGCGGTCGGAGGCGCCCTGGAATTCCTGCTTCACGCCGATTACGTCGTCGCAGATCACGCCTGCATGATCGGGTTTCCCGAGATAAACCACGGTCTCCTGCCAGCGGCCAAGGGAATGCGGCAAGCCGTGCGGAAACTGGGGCTTCGGGAAGCACAGGCATTGCTTTACCGGGGCGACTTGGTCGACGCCCGGAAGGCGCTCGAAATCGGAGCGATCAGCGAGGTCACAACCACCGCTGATGTGATGGACCGTGCCGTGGAGGTATGCAGGCATCTTCGCGGGAAGGAACCGAAACTATTCGCCGCGGTAAAGCGCTCGTTGAACTTGACGGGACAAATGGATGACGCTTCGCTTGAGGCGATGACGATCGAGGATCTCGGCGCCTATTTGACCGGGGATAGCTCGGCAGACGCGCGCGCCCGCTTCCTGTCGAAGAATTCAAAGAAGGCTTGAATGGCCGTACTGCCATCCCTTGAAGAAATCCGCCTGGAGCTGATGAGCTTCGAGGCCGTATCGGCTGCCCTGGCGCAGGGACGTACGACCGTCCTGATTCCGTGCGGCGCTGTCGAGCAGCATGGGCCGCATCTTCCGCTTTGCATGGATGCCGACCATGCTGACGCCCTCGCGGCAAAAGTGGCAGGGCATCTTGGCGATGCCCTGATCGCCCCGACGATCAAGATCGGTTGTTCGGCCCACCATCTTGTCTTCCCCGGTACGATCTCGCTTCGACCGGAAACCTTCGAATCGATCTGCCTGGATTACTGCACAAGTCTTGCCCAGCACGGCTTCAAGCGGATCCTGCTGTTCTCCGGCCACATCGGAAACTTTCCCGTCCTGCGCGACATGCTTCCTCGATTGAGGCGTGCGGTTGCGTCCGACGTTGAGATCGATGCGTTCTGCGACGCAATTGCCTGGGTCGACAGGTGGCGAAGCGCCGTCAGAGATGCCGGGGGTGATCCCAACGCAGTCGGCGGGCACGCCGATATCGCGGAGACGTCGCTCATGATGTGGCTCCGACCCGATAGCGTGCGGCTGGACCGGTTCGAGGTGGGGTACCTGGGCGCGCTGTCTGAACAGCAGCTTCAGTCCATGTGGAAGAATGGGATCAAGTCGATCACGCACAACGGGATCATTGGCGATCCGCATGGATCGACCGTCGAGATCGGTGCGCAATGCCTCGAGGCGATCGCGGATCTTCTGGCGACCTCGTTTGCCAGATGAGGCGACGCTGGCCCCTTACGCGCCGCCTGGCGCGGGAAACTGCCAGCGGTGGTGTTGATTGCGGACAGGATGTGATCCGCCTGCCCGCAGCACAAAATTTGGAAAGCTGCGCGGCCGCCACCAGCATTCGGACGAAAATGTTGCCGTGCCTATGAAATTCTCTGCCATCTCGAATTTCCCAGAGGACTTTAGAAGATGGCACTTTCGTTCGGGTTCTGGTCGGAGCAGGAAACCCAGGTCGGGCAGAGCTATGCGCGGCGACTGCACGAACTGGTCGACGAGGTGCGCCTCGCGGAAAAGATGGGGTTCGACTGCGTCGCGCTGTCCGAGCAGCACGTCGCGCTCGGCGGCATCTCGAGCTCCGCTCCGGAAGTGGTCTACGGCTATCTCGCCGCGGTGACATCGCGCGTGAAGCTGAGGTCTGCGGTCACCTTGATGCCGCAGAAGATCAATCACGCCTTGCGCTCGGCGGAACGGCTGGCCGTTACCGATATTCTGTCGCATGGCCGCATGGAGTTCTACGCCGGCCGCGCCAACACGACCATCGCAATGCGTGCCTTCAACGTCGATCCCAGCGAAACGCTTGCCCAGATGGAAGAGGGGATCGCGCTTCTGAAGAAATCGATGCGCGAGGATATCTTCACCTTCGAGGGGAAGTACTACCAGATTCCGCCGCGGATGCTCGTGCCAAAGCCCCTGCAGAAGCCGCATCCGGTCATCGGCATCGCCGCGACGAGCGAGCGCAGTCACGCCTGGGCGGGATCCGAGGGCCTCGCCGTGATGAGCGCCTCGATTTACCAGGGGTGGGACGTCCAGCAAAGGCTTCTCGATACCTATCGACGCGCCTGGAAGCGCGACGAACAGGGTCCGCTCGAGCGTCCGCGCGTCGGCCTTCCGCTGTTCTTCGGCATTGGTCCGACGGACCAGAAGGCGAAGGACGACTACGCCGAGCCGCTGATGCACTACGCGAGGATCTCCACCGACGCGTATCCCCGTCTGGCGAAGCTCGCGGATGACTATGCGTATATGAGCGAGAGCGTTCCGGCCATGGAGCGCGCGGGAAGAGACTGGGACTATCTGCTCAACCATTCGGCGACAACGGTTTGCGGGAGTCCCGACACCGTTATTCGCCAGATCGAGAAGTTCCAGGAGCTGGGCATCGACGAAGTGCTGCTGCATCTCGACTCGGTCAGCCACGAGAAGATCATGGAAGCGATCGAAATGTGCGGCCGCTACATCATTCCGCACTTCAACGACAAGAACAACGTCGTGCGGCCCACGGAAGACATTCTCGCACAAATCCGGGCCATGCGGCCTCAAAAGTGAATTCACAGGGAAACGGAACGGAGCCAGCGATGTCACAGCACAGCTACAAGTACCTGCTCGTCGAGAAGCACTCCAGCGGCGTTGCCGTTGTGACGATGAACCGGCCGGAAATCCTGAACGCGATCAATTGGGAGATGCACGAGGAGCTGGAGCGGGTTTTCGTCGACCTGGATCACGACAAGGACGTTCGCGCAATCGTCTTGACCGGCGCAGGGCGCGGCTTTTGCTCGGGCGGCGACCAGAAGTCGCTCGACAAAGGCCCGCTGCCGTCGCCGACCAGGAGCGGCCGCCATCTGCTCCGCAACATGCTCGAGGTCGAGGTACCGATCGTGGCAGCCGTCAACGGCGCTGCCGTCGGGCTCGGGGCGACACTTGCGCTGTTTTGCGATGTCATCTTCGCGAGTCCGACCGCGCGATTTGCCGATACGCATGTCACGGCAGGCGTGGTTGCGGGTGACGGCGGCGCGGTGATCTGGCCGCTGTTGATGGGGCCGGTGCGTGCCAAGCACTACCTGATGACGGGAGAGTTCATCTCCGCCGAGAAGGCCGCCGCCATGGGCATGATCAACGAGGTCATTTCGGGCAGGGACGTCAAGGACGCGGCGATCGAATACGCCGAGATGCTTGCAAGCGGCCCTCGGGAGTCGATCATCTGGACGAAGTACAGCGTCAACAAGATCATCAAGCAGTATGCGCACCTGGTGCTCGACACCTCGGCCGCGCTGGAGATGCTGACCTTCGCGCTGCCCGAGCGCCGCGAGGCCGTCGCCGCCTTCGCCGAGAAGCGGAAGCGGTTCGCGGAGCGGTGAGATGGACGTCGAATCCATCACCTCGGGCGCTCAACTCGTCGACGTGACCATTCCGCAGCTTCTGAACGCGCGACGGGCGGAGCGGCCTGAGACGGTCGCCTACAAGCAAAAGCGTCGCGGCGCATGGATCGCCGCGACCTGGCGGCAGTATTCGGGTCAGGTGGCGAATCTGGCGGCCGCTCTGCAGCAAGCCGGATTCGCGCGCGGTGATCGCGCAGCCATCATGGGGGATGTATCCCAGGAATGGCTGCTCGCCGATATGGCGACGATCTGCGCCGGCGGCGTCATGGTCGGCGTGTATTTTACCTCGTCGCCGGAGGAAGTCGGTTACTACCTGAGTGATTCCGGCGCCTCCTTCATCTTTGTCGGCAGCGAGCTTCAGCTTGGCATCGTCCTGGCGTCCGGCCAGGCCGAAAAGTTGCGGAAGATCATCGTGCTCGATCCGGAATGGAACGGGATCGATGCGGCGGCGAACGTCGTCTCGCTCAGCGCCTTTTGCGAAGGGATCTCGGTCGACGCCGATGGATTCCTTCGCAAGCAGGTCGAGAAAGCGAGGGCGAGCGACGTGGTCAGCATCGGGTACACATCCGGCACCACCGGCTTTCCGAAGGGCGCGATGCTGACCCATTTGTCGCTGCTCGCCGGTGCGCACAGCGTGACGACGTTCAGCCCGAGGATGCGTTCCGACACGCACCGCGTCGTCGTGCATCTGCCGATGTCGCATACCGTCGCGCGCGCGCAAGCGACGACGTTGCCTTTGCTGGCCCGGATGGTGCCGCATTTCGGCGAGACCAGCATGGAGTTCGCCCAGACCATCAAGGATGTGAAGCCGACGTATTTCACGGCGCCGCCCCGCTTCTATCAGCGGTTTGCCACCCAGATCCTCAGCAAGGTTCATTCCGGATCGGCGAAGCAGAAGCAGGACTATCAGTTTGCGATGACGATCGCCCGCAAGGCGCTCGACGACCGCCAGGCCGGCGGCATGCCGGATCCCCTGATATCGGCGCTGTTCGCCGTGTGCCAGGACCAGATCTTTCGACCGCTGCTTGCTGAAGTCGGGTTCGAGGAGCTCGCGATCACCTACACATCTTCGGCTGCGATGCCGTCCGAACTCATGTCCCTTTGGCAGCTTTGGGGACTGCAGCTGAAGGAATGCTACGGCCAGACAGAACTGGTAGGCGCCAATCTGGTCCAGATGGCGGAGTGGCCGGAAGCCGGCACCGTTGGCGTGCCCGTGCATGATGCGGCCTGGGAGACGGCGGTTCTCGAGGACGGGGAGATGATTGTCCGGGGGCCGGGGCTCTTTGTCGGGTACTGGAACAAGCCGGAGGAAACCAAGGCGGCGCTGCGCGATGGGTGGCTCTACACCGGAGACATCGTCGATATCGGCCCGACAGGCCTGTTCAAGCTGGTTGATCGGAAAAAAGAGATCATCAACACCTCCAACGGAAAGTCCATCAGCCCGACGCAGATCGAGAATGAAATCCGGCACAGCCCGTTCATCTCCGAGGCGGCGGTGATCGGAGAAGGGAAGAAGTATCTCACCGCGCTGATCGAGGTCAATGCGACCGCGACGATGGATTGGGTGAGATCGCGCGACCTCCGGATCACGCAGTACGCGGAGCTGGCAAACTCCGAGATCGTCGTCCGCTTGATTGAAGGCGAGATCGCCAAGGCGAACAGCAAACTGGCTCGGGCCGAGCAGATCAAGGCCTTCCGAATACTGCCGGAGGAGTTGTCCCCGGAGAACGGGATGATGACCCCGACCCGGAAGAAACGCCGCAAACAAATTCTCGAGAGGTACAGGTCGCTGATCGATACGCTTTACGACGAGAGTGAAGACGACCTGGTCAAGGCCGAGATGAAGACGTGATCTGAGCGACCGGGTTTGCGCCGACGCATATGCGTCCGGATCGCCCCAATTTTCATGCAGTCAACGGAAGGGGAACGTCACGTGAAGAATCGCAACGAAAGTGGTCTGACCCGCCGCGCGCTGCTCGGTAGCGGCGTTGGCGCCGCTGCCGGCCTGGTATCGTGGCCAGCGAGGGCAGCCACCCCGGCCAAGGTGCGGGTCGGCGCGATCAATCCGAGCAGCGGCGTTTTGGCATTTCCCGGCCAGGCCTGTGTGCGCGGTATCGACGCCGGTGCGAAGTTCGCCAAGGAGAAGTTCGGAATAGACATGGAAATCATCCATGCCGATACGCAGAGCAGGCCGGAGAACGGACGAATTGCCGCCGAGAACCTGATCCGGCAGGGCTGCACGGTGCTCATCGGGGCCTGGGACTCGGGCGCCACGATATCGGCGCTGCAGGCCGCGGAAGCCGCGAAAGTCCCGATGGTGGTGCATATCGCGAGTGCGACCCAGGTGACTTCGCAGGGTTTCACCCAGGTCTTTCGTTACTATCCGACGTCGCTGACGGTCGTCATGAAGTCGCTGATCGAACTGAAGTCGCTCTTGTCGTCGCTCAAGGATGTGCCGACGAGTGCGGCCATCATGCATCTCAACAACACGATGGGGCAATCGACCGCGGCCAGCATCGATCAGGCCTGGAAGGAGGTCGATGTCCCTCTGAAGATTGCCCAGTACATCCCGTACGACGAGAAGGCGAGGGATCTCTCGGTTGAGGTGGCGAAGGCGAAAGCCTCGGGCGCCGACGCGCTGGTATCGGTGACGCGCGTCAACGATGCCATCATGATCATCCGGGAATGCGTCAAGCAGGGATGGAATCCCAAATTGATCTTCTCGCCGAACTCGAACGGAGTCCAGGACAAGGCATACTACGACGCATTGGGCAAATACGGTGACGGCGCGATACTGTCGACACTGTGGTACAACCCGAAGGCTCCCGACGCCGCAGCGATCCTCAAGCGGTTTGCGTCCGACTATCCAAACGACTGGCTTGACGCAAATTCAGGATGCGCGTTCGAGGCCGTGCAGATCGTTGCGGACGCAGTGAGCCGCGCCGGCTCTTCTGAATCGGCCGCTATCCATGCCGCGCTCAAGGCAACCGATATGACGCCGATCTTGATGTCCAGCGGCAGGATCAAGTTCGATGCCAGCGGTCAAAACATGGGAGGCGACGTGACTCTGCTGCAGGGGCAGAACGGCAGGCCGCGCGTGGTGGCGCCGCAAGCCGTGGCCGAGGCAACCCTCCAGTACCCGCTGGTGCCGTTCAATTCGAGATAGAGCATTGCCGGCCGCGGCTCAGGATACGAAGTCGCAAGCTGCTTATTCGACCGGTTCGCGGCTGACGAAGCTGGACCGCTCGGCGAGGAAGCGACGAGGGCTCTTGCCCATTGCCTTCTTGAACATGGTGATGAAAGCGCTGGGCGTCTCGTAGCCCAGATCGAGTGATACGGCTTGTACGGAAGATCCGTCCGATAGTCGCTGCAACGCGACCAGGATGTGAAGCCGCTGTCGCCAGCGCCCGAACGTCATCCCGGTTTCCTTGAATACCAGACGGGCGAATGTGCGCTCGCTCATCGCGTATCGTGCAGCCAGTTCCTCGACCGTGCTCCGATCGGCAGGATCATTGAGAAGGGATGTGGCCAGATGCTGGAGCCGGCTATCAGCGGAGATCGGCAGGTAGAGCTGCTCGGTGGACATCTGCACCAGTTCGTCGAGCAATACGCGCCCGAGTCGACTTGTCGGCCCCTCGATCGGATACAGGGGCGGAAATACCGACAATCGATGGATCAACTCGCGGACGAGCGACGATATCGTGAATGTGCAGCAGGTCGTCGGAAGCATGCTCGCCTGCGGATCGATGAAGACGACGTAGACCTTTCTGGAACCTGACATGCAGTTGCTGTGCAGAACTCCGGCGGGTATCCATACCGCACCCTGCGGCGGAACGATCCATAGTCCTCCTGGTGCACGACACATGACCGATCCATGAGAGGCGACCACCAATTGCCCCTTCTTGTGCGAATGAAGTGGGAGCTCATCGTTCCCCTGGCCGGTCTCGATGCAGAGAGAGATAATTGGTCGGTCGAACTGGTCCGGATCGATCGGATCGTAATTGATCCGAAGGTCCGGCAAATTCATTCGGGCAAAGCCGTCATTCGTTTCAACAGCGGGTGACTTGTGCATCGAATTCTCGCGTGGAGACCGCAGTTCCGGTCTGTTGTGGCGGCCATGAGGCCGGCGGAGGATTCCTTCAGAGGATAGCCCTCAGACACATGATCGTCACGGGAAAGTAGGGCGGTCGAGAGAAAATGCCGCGGCAGGCTGAATGCGGGCCGCCTGACGCCGGCCGCGAGGCGATTTGCCCTCGTTGGTTGCGGTCGCCGCTTGGCATCCCGCCTGCGGATCGTTGAGAGAGCCTCGGTCCAGTAAGCTCGCGCGTTGTTGCACGGCCAGAGCGAACGCAATTGATGCGCGTGAATCCGGTAGCGGCAGCACGGCCCGCTCCATACGTCTCCGTGCAGAAGAGCCCCTATCGGCTCTGCTCCTAAATGCGGTATGCGATCTTGCCGCTGCGGGCCGCTGAACCCTGGCGGCGTGGCTGCTTCTCTGCCAGCGTGAGGTGGATGTGCTAGGATATCGGCGACTGGATGATCCAGTCAGCATTCATGCGGACCAGTCCACCAGTGAGAGTGTCCATGAAGAAAAAATTTGATCCTGCCCCCGTCGACAAGCTCGCGGTAGATCCCAAGAAGGCGATCGAGGCGGATATGAAAATGACCAAGCTCGAAGAAGGCCTCGAAGAGACGTTTCCGGCCTCCGATCCTGTGAGTGAAACTCAGCCGAAGCCCTCAAGAGACTGACCGTTGAGACGTCTTCCGCGGTAGCGGACCTCGCGACGGCCTGGCCAGGTGCCGGGAGGGTTGGCGGTTGATGACCAAGCCACCGCAGTTTCCTCGTCACAACGATGCTTCCCCAGCGGCGGCCTGCCCTCGACATTCTGTCCCGTGGCGCGCGGACAAATTGTCCTTCTTGAATGCGGTCGAACCACCAAGCGTCTGACGTAACGTGGTTTCCTGATTGGCATGTCTGTTGCTCTGGTGTGCCGTGGCGAGTGTGCTGTGGCGATAGGCCTTCACGCCGGAGTGCCGGTTGCACATGGCTGAAGCGGGCTCGCCGGTTCGACTCTCGGAGGGTCCTATGACAACCACAAATCATGCGTCCATGCTGTCTCGCGCATTTGCGGACGTGCACGCCAAATGGGGCTGGTTCGTCGGCCTCGGGCTCGTCTTCATTGTTCTGGGCGCTGTCGCGGCCGGCAACCTGCTGCTGGCGACGATCGTGACGGTCTACTACGTGAGCGCGGGAATGATCGTCGCCGGGGTCATGCAGATCGTGCAGTCGCTCCGCGTGAAGACCTGGGGCGGCTTCCTGTGGTGGATGCTCAGTGGCGTCCTCTACGCTGCCGCCGGCGTCGTGACATCGATGAATCCGCTGCTTGCCTCGGTCTTTCTGACGCTGATGCTGGCTCTGCTCACGGTCGCGTCGGGCGTCGCCCGCCTCTGGCTCGGATTCCAGGCGAGAACCGATCACGGCTGGGGCTGGATCGTCGCCTCGGGTGTCGTCACCGCGATCGCAGGGCTCGTTTTCTTGCTTGGCTGGCCGGTCAACAGTCTGTGGTTGCTTGGTCTTGTCCTGGCGATCGATCTTGTTTTTCAGGGGTGCGCGCTTGTCGGCCTCGGCCTGCGGTTTCGCGCAGCCTAGCGGGCACCACCCGGTGAACAGCACAGCAAAGCGCTGTCAGCCTGCAAGGGAGGGCTAGATGACGGAAAGAAAATGGCCACCCGACGACAATCCGCGCGGACACCGCCCGGCAGGTTCGGCTCACGCGCTGCCAACCTCGAGCGATGCCCTGCCTGACCCTGGCGGCGCGGCGGACTCCGGGGGAGCCGCAGCAAGCGATCCTTCATCGGAGGATCACACTCAACTCCTCGCCGAGAACGCCGAGCTCAAGGACCGCTTGCTGCGCGCATTGGCTGAGGTCGAGAACACGCGCCGTCGCGCCGAGCGCGATCTCGACAACATGCGCCAATACGCGATCACGAAATTTGCCGGCGATATGCTCATCGTGGCCGATAACCTGGAGCGAGCCATTGCCAGCATCCCCGCCAGTGTCCGGGAACCGGAGGCGGCGCTGAGGACTCTGGTTGAAGGTGTCGGCCTCACCGAGAAGGAGTTGCTGCGCGCGCTGGAAAAGCACGGCATCAGAAAGCTTGATCCGGTGGGAGAGCGGTTCGATCCCAATCTCCACGAGGCATTGTTTGAGGTGCCGGATCCGTCCGTACCGCGCGGCACCGTGATGAAGGTTTTGCAGCCGGGTTACGCGATTGGCTCCCGCGCATTGCGTCCCGCGAAGGTCGGCATCGCGAGTGGGGCATGAAAACCCATCCCGCTCCACCGACAACTTGTCCTGCACGACAGAGACAAAATGTCCGCCGTCGCGATCGATGCGCCTCTAAGTCGTTGTTACCGTTGGCTGCAGGGGATGGCATGCCCGTTGCAAAGAAGAGCCCGAATTAAAGAGTCCGTCGTCTTACCGGGAGAGAATGATGGCGCCGAATTCCACCGCACCTGTTCGATCGGGCAATCCACTTCAGCGCGATATCGAAGCTCCCTTCCATTCGCTCCATCACGAGATCAATCGGCTGTTTGGCGAGGTCTTCCTGCATGGCCGTCTTCATCATCAGTCGCGTCCCAACGTCGATCAGCAGGGCCCCTTCATGCCCAGCATCAATGTGAGTGAGACCGATGGCGAGATGCGGATCAGCGCCGACCTCCCCGGTGTGAGGGCGGAGGACATCGACGTTACGCTCGTCGACGACATCCTCACCATTCGCGCGGAGAAGACGCTGGATCGGACGAACGACAAGGAGAGCTTCCACATCCTCGAGCGTACCTACGGCACATTGCTCCGCACGTTGCGCCTGCCTTATTCGGTCGACACCGACAAGATGAAAGCCGACTTCGACAATGGCGTTCTGACGGTGATGTTGCCGATCAACAGGGAGAAGGAACGCGCCCGCAGAATACCCGTTCAAGTTGCCGCGCAGGGCGGCGAAGCGTCGGCGCCGGACCGGAACAAAGCCGGAGCGGCCGCACCGGAAGTGGCGTACAATGCCGATCCGAAGCCGAAGGCGTCATGAGACGTGCATCGTGCTGGAGATCGAGCGGGTCTGCGCCAGGCCTTGCTGGCCATTGCGCCACCCATATCGACGAACGACACGCACACGCATTGGACGCCGATAGCTTCGCCGCGCCGGAATGGTGGTCAGGCGAGCAACCTGCACCAGTTCGGTGAAGAACAGCAAACAGGAAAAACAGGAGGGTGCGACAGTGGGAAAAGTAATCGGTATTGATCTCGGAACGACGAACTCCTGCGTTGCCGTCATGGACGGCAAGAACCCCCGCATCATTGAGAATGCGGAAGGAATGCGCACAACACCGTCGGTCGTGGCGTTCACGAGCGACGGCGAGCGCCTCGTGGGTCAGCCCGCACGCCGCCAGGCGGTGACAAATCCCACCAACACCATCTTCGCGGTGAAGCGCCTGATCGGCCGTCGCTATGACGATCCGATGGTCGAGAAGGACAAGAAGCTCGTCCCCTACACGATTATCAAGGCCTCGAACGGCGATGCCTGGGTCGAGGCCGGCGGGAAGTCCTATTCGCCGTCGCAGATATCGGCGTTCATCCTGCAGAAGATGAAGGAGACCGCCGAGGCCAACCTTGGCGAGAAGATCACGCAGGCGGTCATCACCGTCCCCGCCTATTTCAACGACGCGCAACGGCAGGCGACCAAGGATGCCGGCAAGATCGCAGGCCTGGAGGTGCTGCGCATCATCAACGAGCCGACGGCCGCAGCGCTCGCCTATGGTCTGGAGAAGAAGAAGCAAAGCAAGATCGCGGTTTACGATCTCGGCGGCGGTACGTTCGACATCTCCATTCTCGACATCGGCGACGGCGTGTTCGAGGTCAAGGCCACCAACGGGGACACCTTCCTCGGTGGTGAAGATTTCGACATGCGGTTGGTGAACTACCTGGCCGACGAGTTCCAGAAGGAGCAGGGCATCGATCTGCGCAAGGACAACCTTGCCCTGCAGCGGCTCAAGGAGGCCGCGGAGAAGGCCAAGATCGAGCTCTCGACCACGACGCAGACCGAGATCAACCTTCCGTTCATCACGGCCGACGCATCAGGTCCCAAGCATCTCCAGGTCAAGCTGACCCGCGCGAAGTTCGAATCCCTGGTCGACGATCTCGTGCAACGGACCATCGAGCCCTGTCTCAACGCCCTCAAGGACGCGGGCCTCAAGGCCCAGGATATCAACGAGGTCGTCTTGGTCGGCGGAATGACCCGGATGCCGAAGATCCAGGAGATCGTGCAGAAGATCTTCGGGAAGGAGCCACACAAAGGTGTCAACCCCGACGAGGTTGTCGCGATCGGCGCGGCGATCCAGGCCGGCGTGCTGCAGGGTGACGTCAAGGACGTTCTGCTCCTGGATGTCACGCCGCTGTCGCTTGGTCTCGAGACGCTGGGTGGCGTGTTTACGCGCCTGATCGAGCGAAACACCACCGTTCCGGCGAAGAAGAGCCAGGTGTTCTCGACGGCCGAAGACAATCAAAGTGCGGTGACCATTCGCGTTTTCCAGGGCGAGCGTGAAATGGCCGCCGACAACAAGTTGCTCGGGCAGTTCGACCTGATGGGTATTGCCCCGGCGCCGCGCGGTGTGCCGCAGATCGAGGTCACGTTCGATATCGACGCCAACGGCATCGTCAATGTCTCGGCGAAGGACAAGGCGACCGGCAAGGAGCAGCGCATCCAGATCCAGGCGTCCGGCGGCCTGTCCGAAGCCGACATCGAGCGCATGATCAGGGAGGCCGAGGCGCACGCGGTCGAGGACAAGAAGCGCAAGGAAGCCGTCGAGGCGAAGAACACCGCAGAGGCGCTGCTGCATTCCGCGGAAAAGACGGTCGCCGAGCATGGCTCTAAGCTTTCTGATCCCGACCGTCGTGCGGTCGAGAACGCCATGTCGGATCTGCGCGAGGCGCTGAAGGGCGACGATGCGGCTGCGATCACCACCAAGGCGAGCGTGCTCCAGCAGAGCGTGATGAAGCTGGGTGAGGCGATCCACGCTGCGTCGCAAGGGACGTCCGGCGCCAGCCCGGGTCACGCTGACAGCAACGTCGTCGATGCCGAGTTTACGGAGATCGGCGACGACGAGAAGAAGTCGATGTAGCGAGGCTGCGGCCGGGGCCTCCCGCGCATACACAAATATCGGCTGGTCCGGGCGACGCGAATTGCCCGGACCGCCTCGATCGGTTCACTCAGGCTCTATCCTTGATGCCCAGTAGGCATCGTCTTCCAACTCACAAAAGGGGGTTTCTCATGCGACGTCATCGGGGTCTTTCCATCGTTATTGCCACCGCCATGCTGAGCGCGCTTGTGTCGCCCGGCCTTGCGCAGCAACCGGCGCAACCGGCACAGAAGGTGCAAGTCGGCGTGCTCGAGTGCCTCGGTGGCGCGACCGTCGGATTCCTCGTGGGGGCTGTTGTCAATCTTCGATGTGTCTTGCGGATCAACGGAATGCCGGAAGACTATTACGTTGCGACAATGCAGAAGCTCGGCCTCGATATCGGCTTCACGGAGACCACGGCGCTGGCCTGGAATGTGTTCGCGCCCGTGGTGCAACCCGGTCGCGGCGACCTTGCCGGCACCTATGTCGGGGTCGACGCCATGGCGGCGGCCGTGGTGGGCGTGGGCGGAAACGTGCTGCTGGGCGGCTCGAACAACAGCATCGCGCTGCAACCGCTCAGCGTTCAGGCGTCGACCGGCGTGATCATTGCCGCCGGCGTCGAGAGCCTCACCTTGCAACCGGGGCGATGACGCGGAGCGTTGCGTTCAAGAGCCGTTCGGTCTTCTGAATCGAATGCCAGCCACAAGGCTCCTCGCAAGATCAGGGAGAAACCATGGCAATAGACCACGGAGGCAATGGACAGCTTGACGACGGCAAGCCGCGTTTGACGGAGGATGACATCGCGCGGGCCAAGCTCGGCCCGCGGGGTGTGCCGGGGGAGCCGGATCCGACGCGGATGACGCCGCAGCAGGCCAAGAACTATTCAGGATATGTGGACCCGGGCCATGTTGCATAGCGTCAGCCTGCCATCGAACAGCACCGCGGCTCGCGAACTTTTCCGTCACGCGATCCCGACGTCCCGATGCCGGGAGACCTGAAGTGGCGACCAATCCATACGATGTGCTCGGCGTCTCATCGTCGGCTTCCGCCGCCGACATCCAGAAGGCTTATCGCAAGCTGGCAAAGAAACTTCATCCGGATCTCAACCCCGGCGACAAGAAAGCCGAAGAGAAGTTCAAGGAAGTCGCGGCCGCCTACGATCTGCTCGGCGATGCCGAGAAGCGGAAACGGTTCGACGATGGAGAGATCGACGCGTCAGGTGCGGAACAGCCGCAACATCATTTCTACCGGGATTTCGCCGGCGCGGACGACGGTCATCCCTACACCAGCGGCGCCGGCTTCGCCGATTTCATGGACGGCGAGGACCCGTTCGCTGAGCTTCTCAAGCGCAGTCAACGGGCGCGCGCGAATCGTCGCGGCGCAGATTTGCACTATCGGCTTGCAATCGATTTCGTGGATTCGATCACGGGTCGGAACAAGCGCATCACGTTGCCGGACGGCGGCGCATTGGATGTGAAGATCCCACCCGGGCTGGTCGACGGTCAGATCCTGCGCCTGAAAGGCAAAGGTGCGCCCGGCACCGGCAGGGGCGGGCCTGGCGATGCGCTTATCGATGTGGAAGTCCTGCCCGACCGGCGCTTTACGCGCGACGGTGACAACATATCGCTGGAATTGCCGATCTCGCTGTCTGAGGCTGTTCTGGGCGGGCGGGTGCGCGTCCCGACGCCGACCGGCGAAGTGACGATGTCGGTCCCGAAGGGATCGAACACCGGGACGACGCTTCGCCTGCGCGGAAAGGGCGCACCGCGCCATGGCGGCGGAAGCGGCGATGAACTCGTGAAGTTGAAGATCGTCCTGCCGAATTCGCCGGACCCGGAGCTTGAGGCGTTCGTGTCGGGATGGGGCAAGGGCAAGGAATTCAACCCGCGCGAAGGCGGTGCATCATGATCATGAGCAGGCAGGAGTTTCTGATTGCTTCCGGTGTGCGGGGGCAGACCTTGGAATTCTGGCTCGAGCAGGAGTGGCTGATCCCGGAGCGGACCATCACCGGGATGACATTCACCGAGGGCGACGTCGCCCGCGCGCGCTTCATTCAGGATCTTGCGGCCGGAATGGGAGTCAACGACGAAGGCATCGATGTGGTGCTTCATCTCGTGGACCAGCTTCATGGCATGCGGCGGGTGCTTGCGCGGCTGCATGATGAGGTCAGCGGAGAGGCGACCTAGTCTTCGCCGTGGCGGCAGCCGGAAATCGGGTCGGCGCCGGCGTACGAACGTTGAAACGGGCTTTTGCACGGATGTGATGCTGTGGTTCTTGGGCCTGTCCCCTGTTAGGGTACAGGCGGCGTCAGGAGAAGGGCCGAATGTCGGAGGATTCAACCCAGGAAGTTGTCGAACCTGTCGGCGGCCCGGAGTTCGGCCCTTGGCTCTCGCAGGCGTCGATATTGGTTATCGATGATGAGCCCGGCATCCGCAACTTTCTCGTCAAGATTCTGCGGCCGCGTTGCAAGCTGATCGAGGAGGCGGCGGATGCCAAGGAGGCGTCGCGCAAGCTCGACAGCCGGCATTTCGATGTGGTCATCCTTGACAACGTCATGCCCGGGAAAGCCGGTCTCGATTGGCTTGCCGAACAACGGGCGATCGGCTTCTTCGCCGATGTGATCCTGATGACGGCCTACGCCGACCTCGATACAGCCATCGTGGCTTTGCGGGCCGGCGTCGTCGATTTCGTTATCAAGCCGTTCCGTTCCAATCAGTTGCTCAACGCCGTGGCCCGATGCCTGGACCGAACGCGGCTGCAGCGAGAGAATTACGTGCTGCGTCATGAATTGACATCCGCTTCATACGAAACGTTCCTGCGTAACAAGCTGCTGGGTCAGTCGGGCGCCATACAACAGGTGCGCGATATCATCGCGCGAGTTGCTCCGTTGCCGACGCCAGTCTTGTTTACCGGCGAATCAGGAACCGGCAAGGAGGTTGCCGCCCGCTCGCTTCATTCCCTCTCCAATCGCGCTGACAAGCTCTTCGTGCCGATCAATTGCGGCGCGATTCCCGCCGATATGATCGAGAGCGAACTGTTCGGCCATCTCAAGGGAGCGTTCACGGGTGCAGGACGGGCTCGCGAGGGCCTGTTCATGCACGCACAGGGCGGGACCGTGTTTCTCGATGAGATCGGCGAATTGCCGTACACGCTGCAAAGCAAGCTGCTGCGCGTTCTCGAGGATCGCCGCGTGCGTCCCGTTGGGGCGGAACGAGAAGTCCCGTTCGACGCCCGCTTCGTCTTCGCCACCAATGCCGATCTGCCAAGCCGGGTCGAGGCCGGCAGTTTCCGCGCTGATCTCTACTTCCGAATGAATATCATGCAAATCGGCATGCCGCCGCTTCGAAACCGCGGCGAGGACGTCCTTGAGCTCGCCGCAATATTCATGCGCGATATTTCCCAGCAGCTCGGCATGCCTGCCGTGCCCATGGGCGAGCGTGTGCGCGCGGCCCTGACGCACTACGAGTGGCCCGGGAATATCCGGGAGCTGCGCAATCTGATCGAGCGGACCATCATTCTCGGAACCTTCCCAGAGGATTTCGAGAGAGCCCTTGATCATGGCGAGAGCGGCGGGGAGAGTCTTGCTCAGGTGGAGCGACGCCATATCCTGGCTATCCTTCGCGAGACAGGCGGAGATCGCGACGAAACTGCGCGGCGGCTTGGCATCTCGCGTAAGACGGTCGACCGCAAATGCGCAAGCTGGAAAGTATAGCCGTTCGCTCGATGAGCAATCGGCCCTCGGTTCGCTATCGATTGCTGGCGATCGCCCTCGTGCCGATGCTCGTGATCCTCCCGCTACTGCTGGGGATCAGCATCTATCGCTGGAACACCAAGTTCGACGAAGCGCTGCTCTCCAAGGTCCACGATGATCTGACCATCGCGCATCAGTATCTCACCCGCATCATGGAGAATACGGAAGATCAGTTGGCTTTCGTCACCGGCTCCGCGCGGTTTCAGAAGATTTTGCAGAAGCAAGGTGGTGCTGATGACGATCTTGCGGCACTTCTCAATGAAACTGCGCAAGCCCGCGGGTTTGATTTTCTCTATATCGTGGTCGACGGCGGACATATCGTGGCCAGCGAATATCCCCTTGCGTCGGCCTCCGTCCGTTGGAACTGGCCGGTCATCAGCACCGCGCTTGACGGGCACGCAAGGACGGCGATCGACGTTTTCGAGGCGACCGAGCTTTCGGCGGTATCGCCTGATCTCGCGCGGCGGGCACGAATCGATCTCGTTCCGACGGTCGGAAGCGCTCCGAGCACAAAGGCGGAGGAAACGCGCGGCCTGATCCTTCAGTCGGCCAACCCGCTGATGCTGCCCGACGGTCGGCGTGCTGCGCTGGTAAGCGGCATCCTCTTGAATCAGAATCTCGCCTTCGTCGATACGATCAATGATCTTATCTATCATGGCCTGGGCCTGCCTCAGGAGAGCCGTGGCACTGTCACCCTGTTTCTCGATGACGTACGCATCAGCACCAATGTGGAGTTGTTCGAGACGCAGCGTGCGATCGGCACCCGTGTGTCGGCGGCGGTCCGCAAGGCCGTCCTCGACGACGGCGGCAGCTGGTTCGACAGTGCATTCGTCGTCAACGACTGGTATGTCTCGGGCTATGAGCCGCTGCTCGATAGCTACAATCATCGCGTGGGAATGCTCTACGCCGGCTTTCTTCAAAAGCCCTTCACCGAAGCGAAGCGCCGGACGTTGATCGAGATCGCGGTTGCTTTCCTGGTTGCCGTTGCCGCGACTGTCCCGTTGTTTCTGAGATGGGCCGCGGCGATCTTCCGTCCTCTCGAGAGCATGACAGGTACAATTACCCGGGTCGAACGGGGTGAGCTCGACGCCCGAACCGGGCATGCTGGCGATCAGGACGAGATTGGTCGGGTTGCGCTCCACCTCGATCGGCTCCTCGACCAGCTTCACGAGCGCGATACCCAGCTGCGGCAATGGAATGAGGAGCTCAATCAGCGCGTCGAGGAGCGTACCAGCAAGCTGCAACTCGCCAACCAGCAGCTGGAGGCAACCACCAAGCAGCTCATCATGTCGGAGAAGCTTGCTGCGATCGGTGAAATCACCGCCGGCATCGCGCATGAGATCAACAATCCGATCGCCGTCGTGCAGGGAAATCTCGAAGTCATCCGCGACCTGATGGGGAGCAAGGTCGATGCCGCGAAGACCGAGTTCCGGCTCATCGACGAGCAGTTGCAACGGATCAGCGAGATCGTCACCAGACTGCTTCAGTTCGCCAAGCCGCAGGAATACGCGGGCTTCGTGGAGCAGTATCAGCCGGACGAGATCGTGAACGATACGTTGCCGCTGGTCCAGCACCTGCTGAACAAGACGACGATCACCGTCGACAAGGAGTATCGCGCATCGCGCCCGATTTCGATGAACAGGACCGAGCTACAGCAGGTGCTTGTGAATCTGATCGTCAATGCGATTCACGCAATGCCCGACGGCGGACGGCTGACGCTGCGGACGTTTGATCGCCAGGAAGGTCTCCGTCGTGGCGTTGTGATCGAGGTCGGCGACACCGGCGCCGGCATGACGCCCGATATCATGCAACGGATCTTCGATCCCTTCTTCACGACCAAGAGACGGGAAGGCACCGGCCTCGGGCTATCAATTAGCCAGATGCTCGTGACCCGACAAGGTGGTAGGATCTCGGTCGAAAGCGAATTGGGAAAGGGCACGACCTTTTCGGTCTGGCTGCGAGAAGCTCCCGGCTGACCGCGAGAGATAGTTTGCCCGACCTTTCGAGGTCAAGGCGATCGCGGTGCAACGATTCGCCGTGGCGCAGCGTTAGACACGTGAAAGCGACGTGGCGCGAATTGCGTCGCGCGATGGTCAATTACAATGGAGGATTTCGACGAACAAATTCGCCGGTCAGTTTGTTTGACCTGGCACTGACAAATTGTCTTTATCCCGGTGAGAACTGTCACGCTATGAGGCTGATTTCGTTGCTGGTTCGATTTGGCACGTCAGTTGCTCGATCTCCCACGATATCGGCAGGAGTTGCGATCCGTTGTCTTCAAAGGGAGTTGCCGCCATGTCACGTCACAACAAGATGCCACCTGTCCCGCCTGCGAACCGGAGTCCAAAGGGGACCGGATCGGAACCCGACCGCAATGCCGGGCCGCAGCCGAAGGGAAAGGCGAAGAACACGGCGGAGCAAGGCGAAACGGCCAACATTCGTGAGAACACGACGAATGCCGGGTTCTTCCATGGCCGCAGGGTCAAGTAGAGACCTGAGTGCGCGCGTCGTTATCCGATCAGGCGGCTAGAGCCAGGGACCGATCAAACCCGGGCCGGTCGAGGATCCGTTTTCACAGGTGAGGAGATCCGCAATGCCTGTTGTATCGCTGAACCAGCTCACGACCGATCTTCGATCATACGCTGCTCAACTTGTCGAGCAGGTCGGCTTCGTGCCCCAGGCGATGGATCGGCCCTTGGACGCGGGCGACTTGCTTTTCTACCTCAGCGAAACGTCGATGCCGATGGCCGCGTTCCTGCGCAAGCACGGTCTGTTTTCCGATGCCGACGGCCTGCACTACGACCTTGTGCAGTTCGGCGTCATAAGTGATCTGGCTACCAAGGTCATCAACGAAAGAAGGGCCGGCAATCTTGAGGGCGTTTGGAGGGAATTTGATCTCTCTACGGATGACGATATGGACAATGATGGCGGATATATCCTGACTGCGCTTGCAGCACTCGAGTTGATGTACGGACCGAAGACGTAGGACGGCGGGCGGGTCGCGCATCAAGGCTTGTGCGAGCATCCGATGCGTCGAGTGAACCGCGTACGTCGCTTGCTGTCGCAAGAACGTCTGTTCAAGCCTCGTCTGGTTCCTGCCATCTCGGACAGTTTGTCTCGCGTTGTCTCGACAACTTGTCCAACGGCGCGTTCTTGTCGCTCTGTAACGTATTGATATTCCGCGCCGTTTGAGTTGGCACGTCGGTTGCTGAGGAAGTATCCGTCGGATCGGCGCGATTGCGACCTGGCGGATCGCGATACGCACTATCGGCATGAGCGATCGAGCCTACGTCGATAGCAAACCCGGATGTTCGCTCACACAGCAGATCATGAGCCGGAGAAGTCACATGTCGTTTTCCCTCCCCGATCTACCCTATCCCCATGATGCGCTCGTTCCCTACATGTCGAAAGAAACGCTCGAGTATCATCACGACAAGCATCACGCGGCCTACGTCAACGCTCTCAATACGCTGATCAAGGGCACGCAATGGGAAGGCAAGAGCCTCGAGGAGGTCGTCGTCGGCTCCTTTGGAAGGAGCACGCCGCTCTTCAACAATGCGAGCCAGGATCTCAATCACACGTACTTCTGGAAGTGGATGAAGCCAGGAGGCGGCGGCGCGATCCCTGGCAGCCTCGAGAAGCGGATCAACGCGGATATCGGCTCGACCGAGAAGATGAGGGACGACTTCGTGGCAGCTGGTATTGGCCAGTTCGGCTCTGGATGGTGCTGGCTGGCCGTGAAGGATGGAAAGATCGTCGTGATGAAGACTGCGAACGGCGAAAGTCCGCTTGTGCACGGCGCCAAACCCATTCTCGGCTGCGATGTCTGGGAGCACTCGTACTACATCGACTATCGCAATCGCCGGCCCGATTACGTCAAGGCGTTTCTCGATCACCTCGTGAACTGGGACTATGTCGAGGAACTGTTCCAGAAGGCGGTGTGAAACATGAAGCCGGTGCCTCTTGGCGCAAAGGGCCGCTTCACGCTCGACGTGAAGCCGCAACATCTGGCCAGCCAGTTCAAGGACCCGACGCTACCGCCGGTTCTCGCGACGCCGGTGATGATCCTTGCGATGGAGAATGCGGCGCTCAACGCCGTCCGGAGCTATCTCGAACCCGGAGAGGCGGCGGTCGGGACTGCGGTCGACGTCCGGCACATCGCCGCGACGCCGGCGGGACAGCGGGTGACCGCAGAGGCCGAAGTCACCGGCGTCGATGGACGGCGCCTGGTCTTCGCGGTGACCGCCCATGACGAATCCGAAGAGATCGGCAGCGGCACCCATGAGCGCATGGTGATCGACCTCGGTCGATTGGAACAGCACCTCGAGGCGAAAAGGGCGCGCTCGCCGACGGGTCGATAAAATCGGAACGGAGACGACATGCGCCGGTGTTGCTGGCTTGAGGTGGTTCCATGAACGTTGAAAAGTATACCGATCGCGCGAGAGGCTTCATCCAGTCCGCACAGTCGCTGGCGACGCGGGAGGGCAACCAGCAGTTTACGCCTCTTCACATCCTCAAGGTGCTACTCGATGACGGCGAAGGTCTGGCGGGCGGCCTGATCGACCGCGCCGGCGGCAATTCGCGGGCGATCCTCAAAGCAACGGAAGCAGCGTTGAACAAGCTCCCGAAAGTATCGGGAGCCGGCTCGGGACAGGTCTATCTCGCGCCCGAGACCGCCCGCGTGTTCACCGCGGCAGAGCAGGCAGCGGGGAAGGCGGGAGACAGCTTCGTCACGGTCGAGCGGCTGCTTCAGGGCCTGGCTTCGGATCGAAACAGCGATGCGGCTGGACTTCTGAGAGATGGTGGCGTCACGCCGCAAAATCTGGAGGCTGCGATCAACGCGCTGCGCAAGGGGCGCACGGCCGACAGCTCATCGGCGGAGAACGCCTATGACGCGCTGAAGAAGTACGCCCGTGACCTGACGCAGGCCGCGCGCGACGGCAAGCTCGATCCGGTGATCGGTCGCGACGAGGAGATCCGCCGCACCATCCAGGTGCTCTCGCGCCGCACCAAGAACAACCCGGTGCTGATCGGTGAACCCGGCGTCGGCAAGACCGCCATCGTCGAAGGGCTGGCGTTGCGCATCGTCAACGGCGACGTGCCGGAGAGCTTGAACGACAAGAAGCTGCTTGCGCTCGACCTGGGCGCCTTGATCGCCGGTGCGAAATATCGCGGCGAATTCGAGGAGCGGTTAAAAGCGGTCCTGAACGAGGTGACGGTGGCCGAGGGCGGCATCGTCCTGTTCATCGACGAGATGCATACGTTGATCGGCGCCGGCAAGACCGACGGCGCGATGGACGCCTCCAACCTGCTCAAGCCGGCGCTGGCCCGCGGTGAATTGCACTGCATCGGCGCCACCACGCTCGATGAGTACCGCAAGCATGTCGAGAAGGACGCGGCATTGGCGCGGCGCTTCCAGCCGGTGTTCGTGTCGGAGCCGACGGTCGAGGATACGATCTCGATCCTGCGCGGTCTCAAGGAGAAGTACGAGCTTCATCACGGTGTTCGCATCTCGGATTCGGCGCTGGTCGCGGCGGCGACGCTATCGAACCGCTATATCACGGACCGCTTCCTGCCGGACAAGGCGATCGACCTCGTCGACGAGGCGGCCGCCCGGCTGAAGATGCAGCTCGACTCCAAGCCCGAGGAGCTTGACAACCTCGATCGCGAGATCGTCCGACGGAAGATCGAACAGGAGGCGCTCAAGAAGGAGAACGATGCCGGCTCGGAGAGCCGCCTGCAGACGCTGGAGAAGGAATTGCTCGATCTCGAGAAGAGGTCGGCCGATTTGACGTCGAAATGGCAGGCCGAAAAGGGCAAGCTTTCCGACGCACAGAAGATGAAGAGCGAGCTCGAGCGGCTTCGCACCGAACTCGCGAATGCACAGCGAAAGGGCGAATTCCAGAAAGCTGGTGAGCTTGCCTACGGCAGGATCCCCGAACTCGAGAAGAAGCTTGCCGCGGTCGAAACCAGCGAGAGCACGTCGACCGGCGAAACGGTGACCGCCGACAACATCGCGCAGGTCGTGTCGCGCTGGACCGGGATTCCGGTCGACAAGATGCTGGAAGGCGAAAAGGAGAAGCTGCTCCACATGGAGGAGGCGCTCGGCAAGCGCGTCGTCGGTCAGGCCGAAGCCGTACGCGCCGTGTCGACGGCGGTGCGCCGCGCGCGTGCGGGGTTGCAGGATCCCAATCGCCCGATGGGCTCGTTCATGTTCCTCGGACCGACCGGCGTCGGCAAGACCGAGCTCGCCAAGGCGCTTGCCGAATTTCTGTTCGACGACGAGACGGCGATGGTCCGGATCGACATGTCCGAGTTCATGGAGAAGCACTCGGTCGCGCGGTTGATCGGCGCGCCGCCTGGCTATGTCGGCTATGACGAGGGCGGCGTATTGACCGAGGCGGTGCGCCGGCGACCGTATCAGGTGGTGCTGTTCGACGAGATCGAGAAGGCGCATCCGGATGTGTTCAATATCCTGCTGCAGGTGCTCGATGACGGACGCCTGACCGACGGCCAGGGCCGCACCGTCGATTTCCGCAATACGCTGATCATCATGACCTCGAATATCGGGGCCGAGCTGCTCGTCAACCAGGGGGAAGGCGAGAAAACCAGCGCGGTGCGCGAGCAGGTCATGACGATGGTGCGGGCTCATTTCCGGCCCGAGTTCCTCAACCGGATCGACGCCATCATTCTTTTCCATCGGCTTCAGAAGAACGAGATGGGCCGGATCGTCGAAATCCAGTTTGCGCGGCTCCGTCGGCTGTTGGACGATCGCAAGATCGAGCTGTCGCTCGACGCCAAGGGGCGGGATTGGCTGGCCAACAAGGGATGGGACCCGGCATACGGTGCCCGTCCGTTGAAGCGCGTCATCCAGCGCTACCTGCAGGACCCGCTGGCGGAGATGCTGCTCGCTGGTGATGTGCGCGACGGTTCGCAGGTCAAGATCTCGGCGGGCAAGGACGGCCTCAACTTCAACGGCAAGGCCGCGCCGACCGCGGACCAGGACGATGAAGTCATGATTTGAGGCCGTGATCCGAGGCGGCGGCGGACATCAGGGCGAAGCGAGGACTGACGAGGAAGCATGGCGACGGACGAAATCAGGGAGAACATGGAGGTCGTCGGCTTCGATGGCGATCATCTGGGCACGGTGGACTGCATCGAGGGTGATCGTATCAAGCTCAAGAAGCGCGACGGCGGTTCGCACAAGAAGCATCATCACTATATCGGCCTCGATCTCGTCAACAACGTCGAGGGCCACAAGGTTCGGCTTTGCTGCGACGCCGACATCGCCAGGCTTTTCGAGGACTGATGGCGTGGCGGCAGGGGAGCGTGTCGAGGGCTCCCAGGCCGCTGAAAACAATCTCGGACTAGTTAGAAATTGGACAGGAGAACCAACTCATGGCGGACCAGATCAAAGGGAATATGGAAGTCATCGGCGCGGACGGCGTTCACGTCGGCACAGTCGATCGTGTCGAGGGCGATCGCATCAGGCTCAAGAAGTCCGACAGCTTTGCTCATCACGAAGGTCATCATCACTACATTGAAATGGGCTTCGTAGCGGGTGTCGAAGGCGACAAGGTTCGCCTCTCCGCCAATGCGGATATTGCCGTCACTCTGGAAGAGGAGAAGTCGGGGCGGCCGGTCAAGCTGTGATCGGCAGTCGTGTCGCTCGTGCCAGGTGCGAGAGACGGCTTGTCCGGTCTGGGCCGGACAGGCACTCCCGAGAGCCAGGGCTCCCAAGCTAGCGGTTGACGTCGTGACGCCTGCGCTCTGGCACGTCGCTTGCGCGATCCCGGAGCGGAAGACGGTAGGTCCCGTGTTTCAGGAAGGTTGGTAAAATGGAAGAGTACGATCTCTACATCAATGTGAAGAAACCGGCGATCGGACTGTATGTACGCAAGGGCGCAAATCTCCCTGACCTTGCGGACAAGGGCGATTGGATGTTCGACGGCACCTGTGCCCAGGACCTGGTGCCCTCGAGTGTCATCTTGGGCGTGAAAGCCGACGGGCACGCTTTTCGAGACATGGATTAGAGACCTCTCAGAGGTGTCCAAAGGAGCAAGGTGTGCCGTCTGCTGTTCCGCAACCGGTCGTCGCGCGTCTCACGCGGGCGGCCATCTTCCTGGTCGTGACGGTCAATTCGGGACCTGAAAGCGACGTCGCCGTGCGTGGTCTCTGCGCGGACCTGTCCTCGCTGTTACGGGCCGTCGGCTTCCGTGACCTCGAGGGGCGGTTGTCGTGCGTCATGGGCATAGGTTCCAGCGTCTGGGACCGGCTGTTTGGCGCGCCGCGACCGAAGGATCTGCATCCGTTTCAAGAAATTCGCGGCGTGCATCATGCGGTTTCGACGCCGGGCGATCTTCTCTTCCACATCCGTTCCACTCGCATGGATATGTGTTTCGAGCTCGCAGCGCAGATCATGTCGCGGCTCGGGAACGTCGTGACCGTTATCGACGAGGTGCACGGCTTCAAATACTTCGATGACCGCGATCTGATGGGCTTTGTCGATGGGACGGAAAACCCCGTCGGCGCAGACGCCGAACGCGCAACCGTTGTCGGCGAGGAGGATGCGCCCTTCGCCGGCGGAAGTTACGTCATCGTGCAGAAGTATCTGCACGATTTGGCGCGCTGGAATGCAGTGCCGGTCGAGCAACAGGAAAACATCATCGGTCGACACAAGCTCTCCGACATCGAGCAATTGGACGCGGCGAAGGCGCCTTATGCGCACAACGTCCTGACGACCATTGTCGAGGATGGTGATCAACTGGAAATCGTTCGCGACAACATGCCGTTCGGCGAGTTCGGCAAGGGCGAGTTCGGCACCTACTTCATCGGATACGCGCGATCGCCGCATCGTATCGAGCAGATGCTCGAAAACATGTTCGTCGGCCGGCCGCCCGGAAACTACGACAGGCTGCTGGACTTCAGCCGCGCCGTGACCGGCGCACTGTTCTTCGTGCCATCGGCGAGTTTCCTCGACGACGTCGAGCCGGAACTTGCGTCGAAGGTGCCGGCTGCCAAATCCAAATGATGGAAATCCGTGCAATTTTGACATGGCGACGGGGTGATCGAGGCAGTCTCGTAACCGCACAGTCCCCGCATGCTTGACCTTGACGTGTACGAAGACGAACGCGATGTGGTGGTCATTGCCGACCTGCCTGGCCTGAGCGAAGACGAGATCGAGGTCATGGTCGACGGTGAGGTGCTCACCATTCTCGCCGAACCAAGCCAGGGACGGCACAAGCGGGAAGGCCGTTGTCGCGTGGGACGCTCGTTCAGATTTTTGAGCGTGATGCGGTTGCCATGTTCGGTCGACCCCGATCGAATGCGCGTTGATTTCGATGATGGCGTGCTGACGGTGCGGCTGCCGAAGCGAAAAGCCCGAGAGCAGAGCTGAGCGCGACGCGATCCGGCCGAGGATCGCTGACCGGTTCGACGTTACGCCGCCGCCTGATTGCTTCTTCCGTTGGGGCGACGTCAGCCTGTCAGGACGAGGCGGATCAGGCCGGCGACCAACCCGAGCGCGATGACGCTCGCGCCCCAGATCGCGGCCATCCAGGCGAGCCGTTGCCAGAGCGGAAGCCGGTTCTCCATCAATGGTATCCGTGAACGCCGGCCTTGCCGCGGAACACCCAATAGGCCCAGCCCGTATAGGCGAGGATGACCGGGACGATGACCAGCGCGCCGACCAGCATGAAGGACTGGCTCTCGGGAGGCGCGGCGGCATCCCAGATCGTTACCGCGCGGGGGACGACATAGGGATAGATGCTGATGCCGAGACCGAGGAAGCCGAGCAGGAACAGCGCGAGTGCCATCGCGAAGGGCAGCCGCTCGAAATCGCGCTTGAGGCCCCAGAACAGGGTCGCCGCACAGATCGCGACCAGCAGCGGCACTTGCGCCGTGAGCAGCACACCGGGTAGCGCAAACCAACGCCGCCAGTAATCGTAATGCAGGAAAGGCGTCGCCGCACTCACCGCCGCAAGCGCAGCGAGCGTCCCGAGACCGAGCCAGAAGGCGAGGCGGCGCGCGTGGCGCTGGCTCGTTCCTTCCGTCTTCCAGATCAGCCAGGTTGCGCCCAGCAGGGCATAGCCGATGACGACGGCAATCCCGGTCAGCAGGCTGAACGGGCTCAGCCAGTCGAGCCAGCCGCCTGCATAGGCGTCGTTCTCCACACGGACGCCCTGCAATATCGCGCCGAGGGTGATGCCCTGTGCCAGTGCTGCGACCACCGAGCCCAGCGAAAAGGCCATGTCCCACAGCGCGCGATGGCCAGCGTCTCGCCAGCGGAATTCGAACGCGACGCCGCGGAAGACGAGGCCGAGCAGCATCGCGATGATCAGGGGATAAGTCGCCGGGAGAATGATGGCGTAGGCCAGCGGGAAAGCTGCGAACAGCCCGCCGCCGCCCATCACGAGCCAGGTCTCGTTGCCGTCCCACACCGGCGCGATCGAGTTCATCGCCTGATCGCGCTCGTCGCCGACCGCGAAACTCGGGAACAGGATGCCGATGCCGAGGTCGAAGCCGTCCATCACGACATAGGCCATCACCGCGAAGCCGATGATCGCCGCCCAGAAGATGGTGAGGTCGATGCTGATCATGGCGTTTACTCCCCCGCCGTCAGCGGCGCCCCGACACCTGCCGCCGGTGTGATGCCGGCCGCGCGCTGCGGCAGGTTCGGCAGCTCCGGCTCCTTGCGCTCCGGCGGCTTGGCCATCAGCCGCAGCAGATAATAGGTGCCGGCCCCGAACGCGCTGAAATAGACCAGCACGAAGGCGACGAGCGAGGCGGCGACCGCGGGGGCAGCGAGTGGCGAATGCGATTCCGCGGTCCGCAGCAGGCCGTACACCGTGAAGGGCTGGCGGCCGACTTCGGTCGTGACCCATCCGGCGATCACGGCGATGAAGCCGGCCGGTCCCATCGCAACCGCGACGCGATGCAGCCAGCGCCAGTCGTAGAGCCTGCCGCGCGCGCGGGCGAAGAGGCTCCAGAGGCCGACACCGAGCATCGCAAATCCCAGCGCCACCATGATCCGGAACGACCAGAACACGATATGTGCAGGCGGCCAGTCCTGGCGCGGGAAGTCGGTGAGGCCCTGAAGCGGCGCATAGGGATCATGCTTCAGGATCAGCGATCCGATGTGAGGTATCAAGACTTCGTAACGGACGCGCGCCTCGTCATTGCTCGGCAGGCCGAACAGGATCAGTGGGGCGCCGTTCGGACTCGGCTGATAGTCGCCCTCCATCGCCAGCACCTTGGCCGGTTGATGCTCCAGCGTGTTGAGCCCATGCGCGTCGCCGGCCAGGATCTGGATCGGCGCGACGATCGCGGCCATCCACATCGCCATCGAGAACATCTTGCGTGCGCCCGGATTGCTGCGGTCCCTGAGCAGATGCCAGGCGCCGACGGCGCCGACGACGAAGGCAGTGGTGAGATAGGCCGCGATCACGGTATGGACGAGGCGAAATGGAAAGCTCGCGGTAAAGATGATCGGCAGCCAGGAGTCGGCCGGCACGAACTGCCCCTTGGCGTTGATCGCAAAGCCCGCGGGCGTCTGCATCCAGCTGTTCACCGCGATGATCCAGGTCGCCGAGATCAGCGTGCCGAGCGCCACCATGCAGGTCGCGAAGAAATGCAGGCCCTTGCCGACCTTGCTGATGCCGAACAGCATGACGCCGAGGAAGCCGGCTTCGAGGAAGAACGCCGTCAGCACCTCATAGGCCATGAGCGGACCGATGATCGGTCCTGCCTTGGTGGAGAACACCGACCAGTTGGTGCCGAACTGGTAGGACATGACGACGCCCGACACCACGCCCATGCCGAACGTGACCGCGAAGATCTTGAGCCAGTAGCGGTAGAGATTGGCGTAGACGCCTTCTCCTGTCTTCAGCCAGAGCGCCTCCAGCACCATGAGGTAGCTTGCGAGTCCGATCGAGAAGGCCGGGAAGATGAAATGGAAGGAGACGGTGAACGCGAACTGCGCACGCGCCAGGATTACCGGGTCGAGTTGCCCAAGCAATGTTGCCTCCCTATGAAACCGAAGTTCTCCGCAATCCGTGGAGTCGCCCGCTAGAGCTTCGGTTCTGATTGAATCAGAGCCGAAGCTCCAGCTTTTCGTATTGACGCGCTTTCTTCACGCGAACCGGTGCCCACTTCGCCCGAAAACGCTCTACGCGACGACACGAACCGGAATGGATTTGGCGGCCGGCGTGCCGCTGATCTTGTCGTAATATTCGAGCGGCAGCAGCGGGTTCAGCTCGGGATAATATCCCGCGACCGCGCCGCGCGGCATCGGATAGTCCAGCACCGTGAGACCCTCGACCCGGCGCCGCACGCCGTCATCGCTGATCGTCTCGAGGGCGATGCGCGCGCCCGAAGCGAGCCCTCGCGCCGCCCGGTCATCGGCGTTCATGAACAGCACCATCCGGTCGTTGTAAACGCCGCGATAGCGGTCGTTATAGCTGTAGATCGTGGTGTTGAACTGGTCGTGCGAACGAACTGTCGCCAATCGCAACATCGCCGGATCCGAAACCGGAGCATTGACCTCGAGGCCGGGCATCAGTAGGAAATTGGCCTTGCCGTTGGGGGTCGGCCAGACCAGCCGGCGCGGCGGCACGTCGAGGTGGAAGCCCTGCGGGCGTTTGATTCTCTCCGAGAAGTCGCTGTAGATCTCGGGATAGACCTCCGCGATCTTGTCGCGGATCAGACTGTAGTCTTCGATATAGCTCTCCCACGGAATCTTGCTGTCGGGAAGCGTCGCGCGCGCCATCCGGCAGACGATCTCGACCTCCGGGAGCAGATCGGAGCTTGCCGGCGCCAGCACGCCGCGCGATGCCGTGACGGTGGACATCGAGTCCTCGATCGTGACGAACTGCTCGCCGGCCAAGGTGTAGATGGCCTCGGACCGCGCGACCACCGGCAGGATCAGCGCATCACGCCCGTGGACGAGATGTCCGCGATTGAGCTTGGTGTTGATGCCGACCGTCAGGGCGAGCTTCCTCATTGCCGCGTACGATCGCTCGGTATCGGGGACCGCACGGACGAAGTTGCCGCCCATGCCGATGAAGACCTTGGCCGTGCCGTTCTGCATCGCATCGACGGTCTCGACGGTATGGTGGCCGTGTCCGCGCGGCGGCTCGAAGCCGAAGACGTCGCTCACGCGGTCGAGGTAGTCGTCGGTCGGCTTCTCGTCGATGCCGACGGTGCGGTCGCCCTGGACGTTCGAATGGCCGCGGATCGGCGCGATGCCGGCGCCGGGCTTGCCGAAATTGCCCTTGATCAGCAGCAGATTCACGACTTGCTGAAGCAGCCGCGATCCTTCCTGGTGCTGGGTCAGTCCCATTCCGTAGCAGATCATTGTTGCCCGGGAGCGCATGTAGATCTCGGCGCAACGGCGGATCTGTGCCTCCTCGATGCCGGAAATCTCGACAATGTCGGGCCACGACTGGGCCAGAACGTCCTGTCGGACCAGATCGAACCCGACAGTGTGCTCGCGGATGAAGTCGTGATCGAGGACCGTCTCGCCCTGCGCTTCGCGCTCGAACATCACCTTCATCATGCCCTTGAACAAGGCAAGATCGCCGCCGATCTTGATGTGAACGAACTCGCTGGCGATCGGGGTCGATCCGAAGGTCGCCATCTGAATGACATCCTGCGGCTCGGTGAAGCGGATCAGTGCGCGCTCCGGCATCGGATTGACGGCCACGATCGGCACGCCGCGCTTTCGCGCCTCGACCAGATTGGTCATCATGCGCGGAGAGTTGGTGCCGGTGTTCTGCCCGATCACGAAGATGGCTTCGGCGTGCTCGAAGTCTTCCATCACCACGGTGCCCTTGCCGACGCCGATCGAGGGAGGCAAACCGCGGCTGGTCGGCTCGTGGCACATGTTCGAGCAGTCGGGAAAATTATTTGTGCCGAATGCGCGGACGAAGATCGAGTAGAGGAACGCCGCCTCGTTGGGCGTGCGTCCCGAGGTGTAGAATTCCGCGTGGTGCGGGCTCTCCAGCGCACGCAAATGATCTCCGATCATCGCAAAGGCTTCGTCCCACTCGCATGGCACATAGCGATCGGAAACCGCGTCGTAGCGCATCGGTTCGGTCAGGCGGCCCTGCATCTCAAGCCAGTAGTCCGACTTCTCCATCAGTTCGGACACTGTGTATGTGGCGAAGAATTCTCGCGTGACCCTTCGCTTGGTCGCCTCGAACGCCAGCGCCTTGGCGCCGTTCTCGCAGAACTCCAGCGTCTTCTTGCAGTCAGGATCGGGGAAAGCGCAGCTCGGACATTTGAAGCCGCCGGGCTGGTTCATCGCCAGCAATGCGCGCGATCCTTTGGTGACGACACTCTGCTCGAGCAGCACCTTGGCGGTTGCGCCGGCTGCGCCCCAGCCGCCCGCAGGATGATGGTAGGCCTTGTAACGAGGCTTGTGGTCGGTCATTGCAAGCACTCCCCAGTCATCCGCGATGCCGGAATTAGATCACGCTATCATATTGATTTCTATGGACATTTTGTCCTTTTGCGCGGACAAAATGTCCGGCGTTAAAAGCCGATCGCGCTCTAAGTGACTGACTGGACTTCATTCCGGAATTGGCGCGGAGGTTGCTTCAGTACGCCCGGTTGAATCGGGGAGACTGCGTGAACCACCAATCGTCCATGTCGGAAGGTCGCTTCCGACGATGTCCAAATTTGATCGTGGCGACCGATGTACTCGGCATCGCCGGTGACGATACGCGCGCGACGTCAGGCTCGAGTTGCAATCTCGAGGAGGGCTCCTGCGTGCCGCGGAGGTCGACATGATTGTGCGCTCCAAGCCCGGCTTCAGGGACATCGTGTTTGCGGTCAACGGCTCGATCCTGCCGCGGATCGCGCCGCATCTGGTCGCGATTGCCCTGATCAGCGTGCTGGCAGTGCTCGCCGCAATGGAGCATCCGGGCATTTTTGCGCGGATCAGCGCCGTTCCCTTCACGCTGATCGGCATCGCGCTATCGGTCTTCATGAGCTTCCGCAACAGCGC
The DNA here is from genome assembly GCF_054063755.1 of Bradyrhizobium sp. USDA 4341. NCBI lineage: Bacteria > Pseudomonadati > Pseudomonadota > Alphaproteobacteria > Hyphomicrobiales > Nitrobacteraceae > Bradyrhizobium > Bradyrhizobium sp. USDA 4341. The sequence goes on from NZ_JBSSGO010000002.1 coordinate 5,880,059, forward strand.
CTGCTATGAGCGCTGGTGGGAAGGCCGGGAGCTTTGGGGCAAGCTGATCATCGCCTGTCGCTCGTTCGCGCGTCAGACCTCCACCCTCGATGATGACGAGCGGCGCGTGCTGCTCCGCGGCCTGTGCGGCTTCTGCGCCGGACTGGCAGCCCGCTTGCGCGGTGAGGATGAACTGGCGGCGATCGGACATTGGCGCGACATCGATGCCGCGTCAGGCGGGCCCAACCCGACCAATACCGTGCTCAACCAGATCGGAACACAATGCCTGACATTGATGAAGCGGGACCGGATTGAGCCGATCCACTATTCCGTCCTCGAGGGGCAGCTGAGCGCGCTCTCCGACGTGCAGGGCGGATGCGAACGCATCGCATCCACCCCCGTGCCGTTCGCCTATTCCCTGCTGCTGCACCGGACCGCCCTGATCTTCTGCGTGACGTTGCCGTTCGCGCTTGCCGGATCGCTGGACTGGTGGACGCTGCTGCCAGTCTTGCTGGTCGCATACACCTTCTTCGGCCTCGACGCGCTCGGCCACCAACTCGAGGATCCGTTCGGACTGGAGCCGAACGCTCTCCCGCTGGACGCAATGCGGCGCATGATCGAGCGCGAGATTCTATTCCTGCTCGGAGAGCGGGATCTTCCGGCGCCGATCGAGGCGCGTGACAATGTGCTGAAGTAGGCGGAACCTCCGATCCAGGCAGGTCAGCGCGAGCTTCCCTTCGATCGCGCAACGCCTCGACCTTCATATGATGGTTGCCGTGGCATATACTGAATGAGCCTATCCGAGTGGGATTGAGGTCCAGGAGGTCCGTATGAAGATGAATGAACTCGCCGACGCGCTCGAAAAGATCGACGAGGATGCGTTTGCCTCGTTCCTCCTGGAGTATGAGATCACGCACGATGACGGACCCGAGGCCATGAAGACGATGATCGTCGAGGCGCTTCGGTTCGCGGATGCGCACGGCTTTCAGGCGCCCCGGCCGCCGCTCGACGAGGCCGATTAGGCTCGGGACAGATTCATGCGCAATGGAGGTGCCGGGCGCGTGGCTCACAAAAGCGTGCGCGGGGCAGGTGAGGCATCGCCGATGGACAGCCTGTCCTCAACGGAACGGACAAAATGTCCGTCGTCGCCAGCCGTCTCGCTTCCAAGCCATTGACATTGTTTCTGTGCCCAAGTTGGCGCATTCTTTGCCATCAGGACTTTCGATGCTCCGGCGGATCGGAAACTCCTGCTGGTTCGAACAATCCGGTAGAGCGCAACGTTGAACGTCATTGATAGCGACAAGGAGGAACCTCAATGTCCAAGGATCATGACAAAGCCTCCCACGGATCACAGGACGCACGGCGGCACAAGATCGACCATCAGACCCGAAACGAATGGCTTCACAGGGACGCCGGCCTTCAGGCCTTGTGGCAGGCCTCCGGCATGTCGCGAGACGAGTTCATCCAGCATAATGAAGGTGTCATCGACAAGGTCATTGCCGATAACCTCGACGCGAACCGCTAACCGGAAGCGGCACGTTGGAAGAGGCTATATGGCGACGAATGTTCGCTGAGTCGATCCTGCCGCCAGGCCGTCCAAGTGCCTTGTGTGAGGACACGCCATGACTGCTGACAAGAGCACTTCCGATTTCTGGCCGGCCCTTTCCTGCTCAGCCTTCGAGCCGACGCGAAATCTTCTGCACATGGCGTTACAGGCCGTCGGCAAGCTCAAGCTGGCCGAACCGTTTCAGGCGCAGTGGGCCGAGGTGCCGTTGTGGCTCAGCGCGAGAGGGCTGACCACCGGCCCGATCCGCTATGCCGGCGGCGTTTACGAGGTCCGCGCGGACTTCATCTCGCACGAGCTGCAGTGGCTCACGAGTTCGGGCGCATCGGGACAATTGCCGCTGGGGCCAACATCCGTTGCCGCTCTCGTCGAGGCTCTGCTCGGTCAGCTGCGGCATGCCGGCATTGACGCTTCAATCACTCCCTTGCCGCAGGAAGTACCCCTTCGGATCCCCTTCAATGAGGACAAGGAAGTGCGCCCGTACGATCGCGACCTGGTCAACGCGTGGTGGCGCATCCTCCTCAGCACGCAACGCGTTCTCCAGGTCTTTCAAGGCCGGTTCACGGGCAAGACGCAACCCATCGGCCTGATGTGGGGGACGTTGGACATTCGCGTGGTGTTCTACAACGGCAAGCCCGTCACACCCGCGCAAGATATCGGCTTCATTCGACGCAATGCGATGAATGCGGAGTTGATCGAGATGGGGTGGTGGTCGGGCGATTCCTCCTATCCAAGGCCCGCGTTCTACTCCTTCACGTACCCGCAGCCGAAAGGCATCGAGAACGCCAAGGTCGCTCCGGCCGCGGCCCGCTGGGACGCCGGCATGGGCGAATTCCTTCTCGACTACGATGACCTTCGCCAGTCCGGTGATCCCGAACGAGACCTGCTGAGCTTCCTCGTATCCACCTATCACGCTGGCGCAACCGCTGCAGGGTGGGATTCCGGGCTGTTGGGTGGCGGCCGGCCGGAGTGACACGCGACCTTGCACCCACAACCGCTCGTGTATCACGACGGCGTGTTGGAGGCGAAACGCCAGACTTCGGCAGTAGCTCAATTGGTAGGTTTTTCTGCTCAGGTGGCCGCATCAGTCCGCGACCTTATCGAAGTCGCACGCCATGAGTGCGGTTTCGGCCAGGCTGACGATGTCCACCCGCAGATCCGTGGTGGTCCCCTGACCGATAATGCCTTGTAGCGTCAGTTCTCCTGTGAGCGCTTCGATCATCCGTTTCATGCGTCGCTGGTACTTGATGCTCGAGCATTCGTTGTCGTGACTGAACATGTCGCAGGCTGCAATTTGCTCTTATCGATGAATCGCCGGGATCCAAAAACGACATGTCCAATGGACATCGATTCCCGAAAAGGTGCTGTCGGACCAAATTGGGAGTGATTTTGGGACATGGCCGATCGGGATTTCTGGCTGGCGCCGTCGGCCGGTCGGGGCAAGTTCGCTGCAGCGTTAGTCCTTGAGCAACCGCCGCAACAGCTTGCCGGCCGGTGAGCGCGGCAACTCGGCAACGAAGCTGACATCGCGCGGTACCTTGTAAGGCGCCATGTTCTGGCGCGCCCATGCCACGAGCTGGGCGGTGTCCAGTTCGGCACGCGGGACCAGGACGATGAAGGCCTTGACCACCTCGCCCTTGGTTGCGTCGGGCGCGCCGATCACGGCTGACGCCGCCACGTCGGGGTGCTTGTTCAGAATCGATTCGACCTCTTCCGGGAAGACGCTGTAGCCGGAGACCTTGATCATCTCCTTGAAGCGTCCCATGAAGGTCAGATAGCCCTCGGCATCGAGGCGGCCCATGTCGCCGGTGTGCAGCCAGCCATTGCGCAGCGCCTCCGCGGTCGCATCAGGACGATTGCGGTAGCCCTTGAATACGCCCGGGCCGCGGATCACGATTTCGCCCGGGACGCCGGCTGGCTGGTCTGCGCCGGAGTCGGGATCGACGATCCGGATCTCGTTGCCGGGCACCGGCCTGCCATGGGTACCCCAGCGTATTGCGTTGCGCGGCATGAAGGTGTCGACCGTGTGGGTCTCGGTCAGCCCATACGCCGCCTCGAAGCTCTCGCAGTTCGGCGCGACGGCCTGCCACTGCCTGGCAAGCGCTTCGGTCCAGTCGATACCGAAACTGGTCACGGGATTGACGCGGAGGCTCCTCAATTCGAAGTCGGAAATGTTCGGGAGCTGCGTGATCGCGACGTTCATCGGCGCCACGCTGTACCACCAGCTTACCTGATAGCGGTCGATCGCTTGTGCCGTCACGAGCGGATCGAACCGGTACAGCAGCACGGACGTCGCGCCGGCGTAGACCGGAGCATTCACGCCCATCACCATGCCGGCGATGTGATAAAGCGGCGCGATCGAGAGCAGGACGTCATCGGTGCCGATCCCGTTGCAGTTCACGGTCGCGGCCGTCTTGAAGATGACGTTGCGATAGGACAGCATCGCCCCCTTGGGCCGGCCCGTGCTGCCGGACGTGTAGATCATCAGCGCCGTATCGTTCATGTCGATCGCGACATCGCGCGGCGCCGCGCCGCTTGCAGCGACGGAGAGGAAGTCCTCAACTTCGCCGGCCGTACCGGCCGGCTCGGAGCCGGATGCGAGCAGCTCATCCGGAATACCGATCGGTGGCCGTTCGGGCAGCAGGTCCGGGTAGCGGACCACGAAGACATGCTCGAGCTTCGTCTTGTCGCGGACCTGACCTACGATCGGCAATAGTGGTTCGGCCGCGACGATCACGCGCGCGCCGAGATCGTCGAGCTGGTAGGCGAGCTCGTGCTCCTTGTTCAGCGCCCCGCAGGGCGAGGCAATGGCGCCGATCTTCTGGATGCCGTATTGCGCCATCAGATATTGCGGGCAGTTGTTCATGAACAACGCGACCGGCTCGCCTTTGGCGACGCCGAGCTGTTGCAGGCGCGCCGCGAATGCATCACTCGCGCGGTCGAGCTCGAGGAACGTGATGGCGCGGCCATACCAGATGCAGGCCGGTTTCTCTGGCCGCTCACGGGCATGCCTTCGCAGTATTTCGTGCAGCGGTCGTTCGAGGGTGTCGTTGGAAGCGCTCATGGTCATTGTCGCCAGGCTTATGTGCTCATATCGAGACGGAAAGGTGCAAACGGGCCGTTTCAGGAGTTATATTAGGACATTGGTACACCCGGCTTGCTTGATCTGGCTCCTGCGTGCAGGACAGGCGGAAAGAGCGCTGCGATCCTCGCAAGGTGGTTGCGGCGAAGTCTGGATTCCGGATTGAGTGAGCGATCTGCATGAGGAACACCAAGATGCGATCCTATCCGCGTCGCGTCAACTTCGAGAGCGGGGACGTCGAGTTTCGGTTGATGGGGCCTGCCGACGAGGCCGCCGTCCTGGAGTTTGCCAACGCGCTTGCCGTGCACGACATGCTGTTCCTGCCGCGGAATATCCGCGAGCCGAAGGTGCTCTCGGCATGGCTCAAGGAGATCGAGCGCGGCTCGATCGTCAGCCTGCTGGTGGTCAAGGACGACATCGTTGTGGGGTGCGGCACGATCGTGCGGGACCCCATGTCGTGGTCGGCCCATGTCGGCGAGATCAGGACCGTGATCGCCTCGCATGTGCGCGGCACCGGCATCGGACGGGCACTTTCCAATGAGGCGTTTGACCTCGCGCTGTCGATGGGCCTGGAACGCCTGACCGTACAGATGACGTCCGACCAGACCCGCGCGATCGCGATTTTCGAAGCACTCGGCTTCCGCGCCGAGGCTCTGTTGCGCGACCAGGTGAAAGACCTTCAGGGCAAGACGCACGACATCGTGGTGCTTGGCGTCAACGTGGCGGATGTGCAGAAGCTCGAACCGGGCGGCTCGTCCGGAGCGCTCGACTAGCACGGGGGACTAGCCGAGGAATGGCTTCGCCGTCCTCGCACCGTTCGCATCCATGACGGCAACGGTCGCGGTCATGCCGGCTTTTGCGGGCCGGATCTTCGTCCCGCCAGTGTTGCAAAAAATGCAACAAAGACTGGTCGACACGATCATTGATGCAAGATGCTTTCTCCCCGATGCTGCGCGGGCAAGTTGGTTCACCGTTCACCGCATTGCCTCGCAATCATTTTCTGGAGGTGTCCAGCATCATGACGTCGACCTCTTCGCCTTCCGCAGACCTGGCCGCCCAGGCGGTCAATCCCGCAAGCACCGGCAAGCTCACGCTGTTCGTTGCCGTTCTGATCATCGTTGCCGTCGCCGAGACGGTCGGGATCGTCCAGTTCCAGATCGGACCGGGCAAGGTGCTGCTTCAACCGATGGTGTGGGCGCTGCTGATTGCGGCCGCATGGGGCCTCTCAGGGCGTTATCTGCCTGCCGCCACGCGGATCGGGCCCGGCCTGCAGACCTATGCGGGACAACTGCTCAACGCAGGCCTGCTGCTCTTCGTGATCAAGATGGCATTCACGGTCGGCGGCGCGCTGCCGGAGGTGCAGAAGGCCGGCTGGGCGTTGATCTTCCAGGAGCTCGGGCACACCTTCGGGACGCTCGTCCTCGGCCTGCCGATTGCGCTCCTGCTCGGGGTCAAGCGCGAAGCGGTCGGCGCGACCTTCTCGATCGGCCGTGAAGGCAACATGGTGATCATCGGCGAGAAATACGGCATGAACTCCGCCGAAGGACGCGGCGTGCTGGCCGAGTACATCACCGGCACCGTGCTCGGCGCGCTGTTCATCGCGCTATTGGCCGGCTTTGTGGCAAGCCTGCACATCTTCGATCCGCGGTCGCTTGCGATGGGCGCTGGCGTCGGTTCGGGCAGCATGATGGCGGCCGCGATCGGCACCATCAACGGCCACAGTCAGCCCGAGATGGCGAAGGAGCTGATTGCGATCGCCTCGGCGGCGAACCTGATGACCGCCGTTCTCGGCTTCTACTTCGCCTTGTTCTTCTCGCTGCCGGTGTGCTCCTGGCTGTATGACAGGCTGGAGCCCGTGCTCGGCCGGTTCTCGAACTTCTCGTCGGGAAACCTCGGGCCCTCGATCGCCAGCGCCGGCGAGACCAAGCACGGCACGTTCGGCTTCTCCGACTCGCTGCTCGCCTGGATCACCGTTGCGGGCGGCGTCCTGATCGGCAATTCGCTTACCTACAAGGTTCCGCTGCTGGAATCGGGCGCAGGTCTGCTGGTCGTGCTCGCGGTCGTGCTGCTGGTCGACGTCCTTGCCCGTCTGCTGTCGAAAGTGCCGCACATCCTGATCCTGGTCGTGGTCACCACCGTGCTCGGTATTCCCGGCCTGCTGCCGTTCTCCAACGCGATGATCGGCTCGGTCGACAAGCTGAACTTCCTGGCTTTCACGACCCCCGTGCTGACGCTCGCCGGCTTCTCGGTCGCCAAGGATCTTCCGATCTTCAGGAAGCTGAGCTGGCGTATCGTGGTGGTCTCGCTGACGGCCGCTTCGGGCACGTTCCTCGGTGCGACATTGATCGCCGAATTCTTCCATCGCTAACCAACGACAGGTGGACCAACGCATGTCAAAGAAGTTTGGAATCGCCGACGATATCTGTGCCCGGATGCTGGATTGGCGTCATGATATCCATGCCAACCCGGAAACCGCGTTCCAGGAGCACCGCACCGCCCAGCTCGTGGCCGATGCGCTGATGGAGATGCAGATTCCGGTCCATCGCGGCCTCGGCGGAACCGGCGTGGTCGGAACGCTGAAGAATGGCGATGGCCCGACGATCGTGCTGCGCGCCGACATGGACGCGCTCGATCTCCAGGAACTCGGGGACCGCGTCCACAAGTCAACCCGCGCCGGCAAGATGCACGGCTGTGGCCATGATGGCCACACCACAATGCTGCTTGGGGCTGCCGTGCAGCTCGCCCGTCACCGGCCGTTCCGCGGCACCGTCCATTTCGTTTTCCAGCCCGCCGAGGAGAATGAAGGCGGCGGCAAGAAGATGGTCGAGGAAGGGTTGTTCAAGATGTTTCCCGCCGACGCGGTCTACGGGATGCACAACATTCCGAATATCCCGCGCGGAAAATTCGCGATCCGGACCGGCATTGCGACGGCCTTCCTCGATACCTTCGAGATCGTGGTGACCGGGAGCGGTTGTCATGCCGCGACGCCGGAGAGGGGCATCGACCCGATCCTGGTGTCGGCCGATCTTGTCTCCGCGCTACAGGGCATCGTGAGCCGTCGCATCGGCGCAATGGACGCCGCTGTCGTGAGCGTTACCCAGATCCACGGCGGCGACACCTGGAATGTGGTGCCCGAAACCGTTACACTACGTGGCACGGTGAGAACGCTGGACGCCGAGATACAGGATCAGGTCGAGGCCGCCATGAAGCAGGTGTGCGCCGGCGTGGCGCAAACCCATGGCGCAAAGATCGATCTGAGCTACATGCGAGGTTATCCGGGGGTGATCAACACGCCCGCGGAAACCGATGCCGCCGCGTCGGCAGCCGCAAACCTCGTCGGCGTCGAACAGGTGCAAACCGACATCAAGCCAGCGATGGGATCGGAGGATTTCGCCTTCATGCTGCAAGAGCGCCCGGGAGCTTACATCTGCATCGGTGCGGGCGAGACCGCCAACGATCCGCCGTTGCACAATCCATATTACGATTTCAATGACGCCATCCTGCCGCTCGGCGCCGCCTATTGGGTCGAGCTGGTAAAGCAACAACTGCCTGCTGCCTGATGCTTTCGGTCTTCGACATATTCAAGATCGGCATCGGCCCCTCGAGTTCGCATACGGTGGGGCCGATGCGGGCGGCCGGGCAATTCGTCCGCGCGCTCGAGCGGGATGGGCTTCTTTCGAGCACGGCGCAGGTCCGCGCCGACCTCTATGGCTCGCTGGGCGCGACCGGGCGCGGGCATGCGACCGATCTCGGCGTGATCCTCGGTCTGCTCGGCGAAAAGCCCGATACGGTCGATCCGGCCCAGGTGGCGCCGCAGCTTGCGGATATCCGGCGCTCCGGCGAGTTGCGGCTGCTCAATGTTCACCCGGTCCCGTTCCGGCGCGGGCGCGACATCATCTTCCAGCCCGACAGCGCGCTGCCGGAACACCCCAACGGGATTCGTCTTGCGGCGTTCACGGCCGACGGCAGTCTGCTGGCGGAGCGCTATTACTTCTCGATCGGCGGCGGGTTCGTGATCGAACGTGGCTTGGGCGACGTGGCTGGCGGCGCGGGCGGCGAGCTTCCGGTTTGGCCGTATCCGTTCGGAACCGGCGCCGAGCTGGTCGCACGCGCTCAGTCGAGCGGGCGCTCGATCGCCGACATGGTGCTGGCCAATGAGTGCGTGCATCGCACCGACGCCGACGTCCGTGCCGGCCTCCTGAAGATCTGGGAGACGATGAAGCAATGCGTCGACCGCGGCTTCGGGATCGACAATGCGGGCGCGGCTGAACCGCTGCCTGGGCCGCTGAACATTCGCCGTCGCGCGCCGGCTCTCTATCGCGAACTGTCGGCCCGCAACAGCGATACCGAGAGTGTCGATCCACTGGCGGCGATGGATTGGGTCAACGCCTTCGCGATGGCGGTAAACGAGGAGAATGCAGCGCGCGGACGGATCGTGACCGCGCCGACCAACGGCGCCGCCGGCGTGATCCCGGCGGTGCTGCACTACTACGTCAAGTTCTGTCCGGGCGCGACCGACGACGGCGTCGTTACCTTCCTGCTCACCGCGGCTGCGATCGGCATGCTCTACAAGGCGAATGCCTCGATCTCCGGCGCGGAAGTCGGGTGTCAGGGCGAGGTCGGCGTCGCTTGCTCGATGGCCGCAGGCGGCCTGACGGCCGTGCTCGGCGGTGCGCCGGCCCAGGTCGAGAACGCCGCCGAGATCGGGATGGAGCACAATCTCGGTCTTACTTGCGATCCGGTTGGGGGCCTCGTGCAGATCCCTTGCATCGAGCGCAATGCGATGGGGGCCGTCAAGGCCATCAACGCCGCCCGAATGGCACTGCGTGGCGACGGCAAGCACTATGTCTCGCTTGATGCCGTCATCAAGACGATGCTGCAGACCGGCGAGGACATGAAGTCCAAATACAAGGAGACGTCGCTGGGCGGGCTCGCGGTGAATGTCGTGGAGTGCTGACCAGAAGCACGGCGGCGCCGACGGAATACCTCGCGACCGAATTCGGCATCGCTGGATACGACCCGCTGCGCGCTGCCCGTTGCTGGGGATAGGGGTAGCCGGCCAGCTGCCGCCAGCATTGCGAATGATTTCGATTTAAGCAAGACTCCAAGCCTAGGGAGGAATACGACCATGAGCGCTGGAAGGCGTCTGCGAGACGCCGTGCCGGAATGTCAATTGCCGCCGGATTTCGACCAGCATGTGTATTCGGCGCAGTTGATTGCTGCCATCATCGCCGAGCTCGGCAGGCAACAGGTTCGATCGTCCGTGGCGCTGGCGGGCACCGGCTTGACCGAGGATCAGCTCGAAGCTCACACGACGCGTATCTCGTACCGGCAGATCGACATCGTGGTTCGCAATGCATTGCGGCTGTCGAACGAACCGACCGTTGCACTCAATGCCGGACAGCGCATGCGGGTGACGGCGCACGGAATGTACGGATATGCGTTGCTGAGCAGCGCGACCTATGACGATGCGCGCGCATTCGCCAATCGATACCTTCGGGTCGTTGGCCCGCTGTGCGATGCGAAATACTCGTATGACGGCGCGGCGGTCGTCTGTGCGTTCGAGCCGTTGCATTGGCCGAATCCGACGCAGGACGTGCATCGCTTTGCAGCCGAGTTCGCCCTTTCGTCGCATTTGACAACGATGAAGGACCTGGCGGGCGAGTCATTCCGCTTCTCGCAGATTTCCCTCGCCTATGGCGAACCGGCGCATGCCCGCGCCTACCAGGTGATCTTTGACTGCCCGGTCTTGTTTCGCCAGCGCGGCAACGAGTACAGGTACCAGCTGTCGCAGGCCGACGGGCCGGTGGCGTTGGCCGATTCTCGCACCCACGGAATGGCGCGCGAGATGTGCGAGCAGGTGTTGTCCGAGGTCAATCATGCGGGCGGGATCGCCGCCGATGTCAGGCGGGTGCTGATCGAGCAGCCCGGCAGGTATCCGAACATCGAGGCGATCGCCGAGAGGCTCTCGATGCATCCTCGCGCGCTGCGGCGGAGGCTCGAAACGGAAGATACATCATATCGTGAGCTGCTCGCCGAGGTGCGGACGCGGCTTGCGATCGAATATCTGCGCAAGACCGCGATGACCAACGAGGAGATCGCGAACCGGCTGGGCTATAGCGACGCCGCCAACTTCCGGCATGCCTTCATCCGCTGGACCGGGAAGAGCCCCTCCGACTTCCGGGTCTCTTCGCCGATGTGAAGACCGTGCGGGCAGGACGGCGCCGCGTCTGGCCGTTCGTTACGTCGCGCTGTCCATAAGTCACCTCCGGACCGGCCTCGTCGAACCTCCTCGTGGTCGAACTCCACGCATAGATTGGCGATCGACAGTAAGCGCGATGGCTGGTCAAGGAGTAAGGGACGCGTCGGGCGCTGATCGTTTCTGCTCGGGGGCGTCCTCCGAACCTCAGCTGCGCCGCATCGCCGCTGTGGTGCCCCCCGGTTCGGGCGCCTCGAGACTGGCCGCGCTCCTCACCCGAGGGCGCGGCCTTTTCTCGTGCGCGCGATGAAGGCGGCCGGTGGTCAGCGCATCATGCCAGGATCTTGCTTTCGCGCATCCCGGCGATGGCCGCGTCATCGTAGCCGGCCTCGCGCAAGATCTGCGTGCTGTGCTCGCCGACCGCGGGTGCCTTGCGCGGCTTCACCTTGGTCGCACCGTCGACAAAGAACGGGCTGTCGATGGTCAGCATCTCGTCGTTCTCGAATGGCACCAGCACGCCGGCTGCCAGCATTTGCCGGTCGGCGCACAGGTCGCCCATCTCGGCAACGCATTCGAAGACGATGCCGGCTTCATCGAGGCGCGCCCGCCATTCGTCCCGGTCCCGCGTCGCAAATGCCGCGTCGAACAGAGCGATCAGTTCCGCGGAACGGGCGAAGCGATCAGCCTGCTTGGCAAAGCGCGGATCAGTGAGCAGATCGTCGAGGCCCAGGCATTTCGCCACGGTCGGAAAGTCGCGCTGTTCGTTGACGATCGCGAGCAGCAGCCAGCGGCCGTCGCGGCAGCGGTAATAGCAGCCGAGCGCATTGAACAAATTCTCGCGCGGTGGCCGCGGCGTGAACGTCGCCCCGCACAGCGCCGCCTGCGCCATGATGCCGTTCGACCAGACGCCGTTGGCGAGCAGCGAGGAGCCGACCCGGGTGCCGCGGCCGGTCCGCTCGCGCTGATACAGCGCCACCGCGACGGCCGCGAACAGCGAAACACCCGACGGGTGATCACCCATGCCGGCGAGCGCCCGCGCCGGCGGCGTGCTGGCGTCGCTCCGCACCATGTCCATCAGGCCTGAACGCGCCCAGTAGGCAGTGACATCGAAGCCCGGCTTTCCCGCCTCGTCGCCGGTTTCGCCATAGCCGGTGAAGGATGCGTAGATCAGCCGATCATTCGCCGCGGCAAGCCGCTCGTAGCTGATCGCGAGCTTCCTGCGGACGGCGAGCGGATAATTGGTGATGAATACATCGGCGGTGGAGGCCAGGCGATGCAGCACCGCCTGGCCTTCGGGCTTCGATAGATCGAGCGCAAGGCCGCGCTTGTTGCGGTTATCGAGCAGCCAGCCATACGGTTGGTCGGATCTCGGCATGCCCGGTAGCTTCGGCACCTGACGGAACGCGTCGCCTGCGCCGGGCGGTTCGATCTTGATCACGTCGGCGCCGAAGTCTCCCAACAGTGTCGCGGCGGTTGGCGCGGCGATGAAGCTGCCGCAGTCGATGACTTTCAATCCCTCGAAGATGCTCATGAGCGTCCGTCTCCGCTTGATGCCCGAGGATCATCCCGGGCGCGTCTGGATTCCGAAAGATGGCGACCGCCTGTGTCTGCGAGCGCGCGCAGCTTTGAGGGCGAGCCGACTATGTGCGATCCCTGCCGTTGCGTGCCGCCAGCACGTGCAACAGCGCCACCTGCGTGTCGTCGCGTTCGCGCTCCATCCGCGGGATCGGCGTCCTGCCGAAAGACGCCGCAGCCTGGTCGATGATCCTGCGCTGTAGCGCATCGTCGAGATCGACCTGCGGAATTACCTTGAACGACGCGGCCATGTTCTTGCCGAGGTGCTGGAAGAACGATTCGAGTCCCTTCGGTCCACCGCCCATGTGAAACGAGCTGAACGGCCCGTTCACGGCCCAGCGCAACCCGATCGAGCTGGTGACGATGTCGTCCAATTCGTCGACCGTCACGACGCCTTCCTGCACGAGGTAGCAGGCCTCGCGCATGATCGCGCGCTGCAGCCGGTTGGCGACAAAGCCCTGAATCTCCTTTTTGAGCACGCGCGGCACCTTGCCGAGCGCCTCGTAGAACGCCACGGCGTCGGCGGTCGCCTGCGGATCGGTTTGTTCGCCGGGAACGACCTCGACGAGCGGGATCAGATGCGGCGGGTTGAAGGGATGGCCGACGAGCAGCCGGCTTGCATCCTTCATCTCTTGCGCCTGCTCGGTGGCCGGCCGCGCCGAGCTCGAGGACAACAGCAACGCATGCCTCGGCACCGCTGCCTCGATCTGTGCCCAGAGCTGCTGTTTCCATTCGGGTTTCTCCGGGCCATTCTCCTGCACGAGGTCGGCACCGGCGACGGCGCGGGCGAGATCCGGCTCGAAGCGCAGGTTGCGCTCCAACCGCTCATGCGGCAGGCCGAGCTTCAGCAGCGTCGGCGCGATCTTGATCAGGGCGTCCTTGGTCGTGGCCTCGATGCCGGGCTGCGGATCGTTGATCACGACATTGAGCCCGTGCGCGAGAAACAGCGCTGCCCAGGAGGAGCCGATGACGCCGGCCCCGATAACGCACACATTGCGATAGCGGTTGAGCGCCGCGGCGCGATCTGCGGATGATGGCATGGCTTTCTCCGACGTGTCCGCTTACCGCGGCTGATCGAGATAGTTGTGGCAGCGCTTGGCGCGGGACAGCGTCAAGTCGGTCATGATGTGGCTGCACGCGACGATCTCGCGCACCGGAAAATCGGCCATCGGGGCCAATGCGTGGGCGAACAGCTCCAGCCGGGCCGGGCCGGTCCATGCGCCCTTAACGGTGATGTCGGTGATCTCGGAGCGCAGCAGCTCGCAGATGCGCGGCTCGCCCGCCGGCTTCGGACTGTCATAGGTCCACAGGATCTTCAGCATGAAGGTCGGTACGCAGATCTCGGCCTTTGCCTTTTCGAGGTCCAGCGCGCGGTGCTTGTAACCCATCGTCGCGGTGGCCACGCGCAGGCTGCCATAATCCATTGTGCCGACCAGCGTGTCGGAATCGATATAGAGCTTCGGCTTGCCGATCACCTTGGGATAGCCGCTGATTTCGCGGCCGGACGCCAGCGCCGGCAGGCTATCGAGGTACATCGCGTGCAGGTACTCACCCTTTTCGTCGCCAAAGCGCACCTGGACTGCCTGGCCGCATTCGGTGTAGTCGCCGAGACCGGAGGTGTCGGGCATCCGCATGATCTCCCAGCGGACCAGCGGATCGTCGATCTCCAGCGGCTCGGGAACGACGGCGCGCAACGCCTCGATGTCGGTGCGATACAGGATGTTGAGGTATTCGCGGTTGGTGAAGCGAAACGGTCCGCGGGGAAATGCCTGGGCGCCGATTGGCGTCGTCAGCTGCTTGAGAATGTCCTCCCGTCGCATCCGCTCCTCCCTTGATGGCGCTTGCCGCGGTCCGTGTGGGCCCTCCGGCTGCGTGCCGGTTGTCGAGCAAGGCATCGCGAGCCTAGCGATCTCGCGAGGCGGAGAAAGGTGCGATTGGACCGCCGACCGGGTGACTTCCGGACGCGGAATGCGGCGCGCAGCGCGCGGGTACCCGATCATTGCGTCGCCTGCGTGATCGGGCTTACGTTTGGAGCGGTAGATCAATCGTGGAGCGGGAACGCGCGGAATGCGAGGGACATGCGATCGGAATGACTAGGCAAGATTCGCACGCAAGCCAATCGCCGAGCCGAATGCTGCCCAGCTTCGCGCAGCGAATATTCCCGCCGCATTCGATCGCGGCCATCGCGGCCGAGCTTCGCGAGCAGGGCATTGATCCAGCTGAGGTTCTCGAGGGCACCGGGCTTGTGATCGGCCAGCTCGAGTCTCATACGACGCGAATATCCTATCGACAGCTCGACACGGTGATCCGCAATGCGCTGCGGCTGGCAAGGGACCCCGCCATCGCGCTGCGCTCCGGAGCGCGAATGCATGTTACCGCCTATGGCATGTACGGATACGCGCTGCTGAGCAGTGCAACGCATGCGGCGGCCCGCGACTTCGCAGCGCGATACATCCGCGTGGTGGGTCCGTTCTGCGATTTCGGCCTCTCTTATGATGGTGAGACGGTGGTGGCGACGTTCCAGCCCATGCACTGGCCGAATCCGACCGAGAGCGTGCATCGCTTCGCAGTGGAGTTCGCACTGGCCGCGCATCTGACGACCATTCGCGACCGCTCCGGTCAGGGCTTCGGGTTCTCGCGCGTGCTGCTCGACTACGCACCGCCGCCATCCACAGCGGCGTATCGTGATCTTTTCGGATGCCCGGTCCTGTTCGATCAGCATCATTGTGGATACCAATACGCACGCAATGACGGCCCGCGGACGCTGGCAAATCCGCGTACCCACGCCATGGCGCGCGAGATGTGCGAGGAGATCCTCGGCGAGGTGAACCGCGCCGGCGGCGTTGCTGCCGATATCCGCCGGATCTTGATCGAGCAGCCGGGCAGTTATCCAAGTATCGAGGCGATCGCCGAGCAGCTCGACATCTATCCCCGCGCGCTGCGGCGCAGGCTCGAGGCGGAGGGAACCTCATATCGCGGCCTGCTTGCGGAGGTGCGCATGCGGCTCGCGATCGAGTATCTGCGCAAGACGCGCATGACCAATGAGGAGATCGCGAGCCGCCTCGGCTACAGCGACGCGGCCAACTTCCGCCACGCCTTTTCGCGCTGGACCGGCAGGAATCCATCCGAGTTCCGGGGCGACGCGGGTCTTTAAAACCCGAGATATCGAAGGGGCGCTTCGCCGGCTCTGTCCGTAGTTCACCGGCAAATTGGTTCAATCGAACCTTTTGCGCGGCCGAAGCGCGCGTAAGCTTGGCGCCGTGGTTGCGCTCGCGATCGCGTTCTCCCAACCTGGACCGCCCTCCCTCGGCGGTCTTTCTTTTGGCCGGTCTTGTCCGGAACTCACCCCCAAACGCGACCAATCGAACCTTCCCTTGCCTGGTCCGGCTTACTACCCTCCCGGATTGCGGGACCGGAAACGGGCGCGCAAGGCGGACGAGGAAGCTCGTGTATCACCCGTCACCAAATCTCTTGCAGTGTCTCTATTCGCCGCAACGGATCGCTGCGGTGGTGGACGTCCTGGCCGAGGACGGGATCTCCGCGTCACGCGCGCTCGGCGGGGCCAATTTGACGAGTGCCGACCTGAGGGATTCATCGGTACGCGTCTCCTATCGGCAGGTCGCGACGGTCTTTCGCAATGCGATGCGGCTGTCGCGGGATCCGTCGGTCGCGTTTCGCGCCGGAGAACGAATGCATGTCATGGCTTACGGCATGTATGGCTATGCCATGCTGAGCAGCCGGACGCGGGCAGAAGTCATCGACTTCGCGGCCAAGTATGGTCGCATCCTCGGAACGGTCGCCGACATCGACCTTGCCCGCAAGGACGATACGGTGAGCTGTCTGCTCGAGCCTTTGCTCTCACGCGATCCGGCCGATGACGTCTATCGGTTCGCGCTTGAATTCGCCTTTGCGACTTATCAGACGCTGAGCCGTGACGTCTATGGCAGCTCGTTCCGCTTCTCGAAGCTGAGCGCCGCCTATGCGCCGCCGCCGCACGCTCGGACCTACGATCGCATCTTCCAGTGTCCGGTCGAGTTCGACCAGTGCAGGAACGCGCTGGAATTCGACGCGGCCTGGATCGACCATCCGGCGGTCTGCCCCGACGAGATGACCAGGGCGATGGCAGGCCGATTCTATGATCAGCTTTTCGATCATGTGGCGCGGGACGACGGCCTCGCCGCCGACATCCGGCGACGGCTCGTCGAGCATCCCGGCCGCTTCCCGAGTATCGAGACAATGGCGGAGGAGCTCGCGATTCATCCGCGGACGTTCCGCCGCAGGCTACAGCTGCAGCGGAAAACCTACCGGCAGATCGTCTCCGAGGTCCGTATGCAGCTCGCCGTCGGCTATCTGCGCAACACGCAAATGACCAATGACGAGATCGCCGCGCGGCTCGACTACAGTGACGCGGCGAACTTCCGCCACGCTTTTGTCCGCTGGACCGGCAAGAGCCCTTCGGACTTCCGCGATCGCCGGGCATCACGCATCGCAGCAGGGGCGCAAGATTTATTGGCGGATGTCCCAAACTAACCGGTCAAGCGGGCCAATTGCACCTTTTACGGGTCTGACCTGCTCGATAGCGTTTTGAGACCAAGAGGATGCGCGGTTGCGCGATCGGGTCCGCACGGAGCCGCTCGCGGAGCGAGGCAGCAATCATAAAATGTCGGGTCGTGCGGGACACGCTGCATGATTCGGGAGGGGACATTCTGCATGAATACGGTCGTCGACCGCTCTGCGCCGCCGTCGCAATTGCTGCTCGCGCTCGAGGTGCGTGGGATCTGGGAGCTGCAGGCGTTCTTCGCAAGCTACCCGCTGCTTCGCCGCGCGCCGCGCGGCGACGGACATCCGGTCCTCGTATTGCCGGGGCTCTCCGCCAGCGATATCTCGACGCGACCGTTGCGCGCCTACCTGAAGGCGCAAGGTTACGCGGTACATGGCTGGAAGCTCGGACCCAATCGCGGACCGCGTCCCGGCGTCGAGGCTGCCATGGACGCAAGGCTGGCCGAGCTCGCCGAGCGATATAAGCGCAAGGTCAGCCTGATCGGCTGGAGCCTCGGCGGCGTCTTTGCCCGCGAGATTGCACGGCGCGCACCCGATCTGGTCCGCCAGGTGATCACGCTTGGCAGCCCGTTCGCCAACGAGCCGAAGGCAAGCAATGCCTGGCGTCTCTACGAGATCCTGAGCGAGCGCCAGGTCGACGACTGGCCCGACAGGGACATGATGAAGTTGCCGCCGCCGGTACCGAGCACGGCGATCTACTCACGCACCGACGGCATCGTCTCGTGGTGGGGTTGCCGCGAGCAGCATGCCGACCGGACGCAGAACATCGAGGTCGAAGGCAGTCATTGCGGGCTCGGGCACAATCCGGCCGTGCTCTATGCGATTGCGGACCGCCTCGCGCTCGGGGAGGAAGAATGGTCGCCATTCGACCGCAGCGGTCTCCGCGGCATGGTTTACCCCGATCCGGATCGGGCCGATGACAGCGTCGCCCTGTTTCGGCCGCGCTGGCCGGCGGCCTGACGCGTAGTCCAAGGATCGGCGTTTCGCCGCCGCCAGCCAAACACCAGAAGGAGGACGTCGATGGGGACCGATGACAGGCAATCCGACGCAGGTGGCACGGGCGCGATGCCGTGGCTCGGGGATCTGAAGAAAATGGCCGAGAAGTTCGCGCTGCCCGGGTTCGATGTCGCCGCGTTGGTCGAGTGGCAGCGCAAGGACATCGAAGCGTTGGTGGAGGCGAACCGGCAGGCTTACGAAGGCATCCAGGCGCTGGTCAGCCGGCGCAACGAGATCCTGCAGGAGACGCTCGCGCAGTGGCAGGCGGCGATGAAGGGCTTCGCGAGCGGTGAAGCCATGACCAAGCAGACGGAGACCGCCAGGCAGCAGGTCGAGAAGGCGGTCGCGGATTTCCGCGAGCTGTCGCAGATGGAGGCGCAGGCGCGCAACAACGCCTGGATGGTCATGCAAGAGCGCATGCAGGAGAACCTTACGAACCTTCAGAAGCTGTTGCAGCCGAAGTAGTGCTGCGCGTGTGAGGCGCCAACAAGCGGGGGAAAGCCATGAGTCTGGCCAAGTTGCAGGACTTGACAGGTCGCGTCGCGCTCGTCACGGGCGGATCGCGAGGTCTCGGTCTTCAGATCGCCGAGGTGCTGGGCGAACTCGGCGCCAAGGTCGCGATCACCGCGCGCAAGCGGGATGAGCTTGATGCCGCGGCTGCTCACCTCAAAGGGCTTGGCATCGAGGCGCTTCCGGTGGTTTGCGACATGGGCAGGCTGGAGACAATCGCGCCGATGATCGAGCAGGTCGTGGCCGCGCTGGGCCCGGTCGACATCCTCGTCAACAATGCCGGTACTTCCTGGGGTGCTGCCACGATCGAGCATACGCTCGACGGCTGGAACAAGGTGATCAACCTGAATGTAACTGCGATCTTCATCGCCACCCAGGAGGTCGGCCGCCGCTGCATGGTGCCGCGGCGGAGCGGCAAGGTGATCAACATCGCGTCGATCCAGGGCCTTACCGGCTGCTATCCGGAAGGCACGCCGACGCTGGCCTACAACACGAGCAAAGGCGCGGTCGTCAACCTGACCCGCACGCTCGCCAATGAATGGGCGCCGCTCGGCATCAACGTCAACGCGATCGCGCCGGGCTATTTCCCGACCAAGATGACCGCGCAGCTCGACCAGAGCGCGACCGCGCATATGGCGCCGATGAATCGTGAGGGCGGCCCCGAAGATCTCAAGGGCGTCGCCGCGCTCCTCGCCTCCGATGCCTGTGCATTCATCACTGGCCAGACCATCGCGGTCGACGGCGGCGTGACCGCCGTCTGATCCGAGAGACCATAGAAGGGAGAGATCTCATGAACGACATGCCCTGGATCCGATCCTATCCCGACGGCGTACGCTGGGACATCGAGATCGCTGCCGGACCCGTGCAGAAGATATTGGGCGATGCCGTCGCCAAATGGCCGGATCGTCCCGCGATCGATTTCATGGGCAAGCGGATCAGCTATGCCGAGCTCGGGCGGCTCACCGATCGCGTGGCCAAGGGCCTGCAGCTCCTTGGCGTGAAGCCGGGCGTTCATGTCGGCCTCTATCTGCCCAACACGCCGCACTACATCATCTCGTTCTTCGGCATCCTCAAGGCAGGCGGCACGGCGGTCAACTACTCGCCGCTAGACGCCGCCAAGGTGCTCGAACACAAGATCGAGGACAGCAAGACCGATATCCTGATCACGCTCGACATGGTTTCGCTCTATCCGCAGATGGCGGCGATGCTGGGCAAGACAAGATTGAAGAAGCTGGTGGTCGGCTCGCTTGGCGAGATCACGGCCGACCCCGACACCGTTGTCAACGAGATGAAGGCGGCCAAGCAGCTGAGCGAAGTCGCCTGGGACGATCATCACATCAGCTTCGGCCAGCTGACCCATAATGATGGAGCCTACCGGGCCTATCCGATCGATGATCCGCGCGAGACGATCGCCGTGCTGCAATACACCGGCGGGACGACAGGGTTGCCGAAGGGGGCGATGCTCACCCACGCCAACCTGACCAGCGCGTGCCAGCAGTACCGGGCGACCACGGCCGGCTCGCCGCCGGTGCTGGTCGATGGGCAAGAGCGCTTCCTGGCTGTCTTGCCACCGTTCCACATCTACGCGCTTTCCGTGAATGTACTGTTCGGCGTCTTGATGGGCGCGGAGATCATCCAGCACGTCCGTTTCGATCCGAAAGCCGCGCTCGAGGAAATCTCGACGAAGTCGGTCAGTGTCTTCTGCGGAGTGCCGACCATGTTCACCGCGCTGATCAATCATCCGGAGACGCCGAAGCACAGCCTGCGCGCGCTGAAATATTGCGGATCCGGCGGCGCGCCGTTGCCGCTCGAGGTGGCGCAGCAATTCGCCTCGATCACGGGCTGCAATTTGAGTGAAGGCTGGGGCATGACCGAGACCTCGCCGAGCGGCACCTACACGCCGGCGCAGCATGGGGCCATGCGCAAGGCCGGCTCCTGCGGCATGCCGATGCCCGGCATCGTCATCAAGTTCCTCAACGTTGACGACAGCAGCGGATATGTTCCGCTCGGCGAGCGCGGCGAGATCTGCATCAAGGGCCCGAATGTCATGAAGGGCTACTGGAATAAGCCGGACGCAACCGCCGAGGTGACGACCGCAGACGGCTACCTGCGCACGGGCGACGTTGGCTACATGGATGAGGATGGCTTTATCTTCATCGTGGACCGCACCAAGGACATGCTCCTGTGCAGCGGATACAATGTGTATCCGCGCGTCCTCGAAGAGGCGATCTACAAATATCCGGCGGTCGAGGAGGTCGCCGTGATCGGCATCCGCGACGAGTATCGCGGCCAGTCGCCGAAGGCGTTCATCAAGCTGAAGGCGGACGCCAAGCCGTTCAAGCTCGAAGAGCTGCAGGCGTTCCTGAAGGACAAGCTCGGCAAGCACGAGATGGTGCAGGCGCTCGATATCCGCGCCGAACTGCCGAAGACCGCGGTCGGCAAGCTTTCGAAGAAGGAGCTGTACGACGAGGAAGAGCGCGCGGCCCGGGCGCGGGCCTGAGAGCGCCTGCGTGAACCGGATCGGCCGCGGCGGAGAGGTGTCAGGTCCGACCGCAATGCAATGACCGTGACGCGCGAGATATCGGCATACGGTCATCAAGACGGCGATCGCCGTCACAACGTCATGGGAGGGAAGAATGGATCAACTCAGCAGCATGGATGCATCGTTCCTGCATCTCGAAACGCCGGAAACGCCGATGCATGTCGGCAGCCTCATGATCTTCGATCTCCCAGAGGGCTATCAGGGCGATTACTACGAGGATGTCAAGGAGATGCTCGGCAAGCGTCTCCATCTCTCGGCATTGCTGAACCGCAAACTGGCGCAGATGCCCTTTCAGCTCGCGGAACCGGTCTGGATCGAGGACGATGATATCGAACTCGATTATCATGTGCGGACCGTCACCTTGCGGCGGCCAGGCACCATGGCGCAGCTTGAGCAACTCGTTGCGCGATTGCACGCCTCGCTGCTCGACCGCAGCCGTCCGCTGTGGGAGATGTATGTCATCGATGGCCTCGAGAACGGCCAGGTCGCGTTCTACACCAAGGCGCATCACAGCGGCGTCGACGGCAAGGCCGGTGTCGAACTCGCCAAGGTGCTCTATGATGTCTCGCCCAAGATGCGCGAGGTGCCGCCGCCACGGCGCAAGCGCGCCGCCGCGCAATACCAGCTCGGCGTGACCGAGCTATTGCAGGCGGCGGCCAACAACGCGGCCCAGCAATATCGCAAGCTCGCGGAGCTCCTGCCGACGGCGGCCAAGGCGCTCGGCACGGCCGCGAGCGTGGTGGCCAGCCAGCGGTCGCAAAAGGGGGAGCGCTCGCTCAGCCTCGGGTTGGCCCCGAAGACGGTGTTCAACGACTCCATCACCAATCAGCGCTCCTACAGTACGATGTCGTTGCCGCTTGCCGACATCAAGGTCCTGGGCAAGCGTGTCGGCGGTACCGTCAACACCATCGTCATGGCGATGTGCAGCATCGCGCTGCAACGCTTCCTCGCCGAGCGCGGCCTGCTGCCCAAGGAGGCCCTGATCGCGATGGTGCCGGTTAGCCTGCGTGCCGAAGGCGACAAGGCGATGAACAACCAGGTTTCGGCGGTACGCGTCGACCTGGCGACCGATATCGATGACCTGCCGACCCGCTTCAAGGCGATCCACGCGTCATCCGAGGCGGCCAAGGCGGTCGTGCGCGAACTCAAGCCGGTGCTCGGTGTCGATGTGCCGATCACAGGTTCGCCGTGGCTGATGACCGGGCTCGCCTCACTGCTTGGCCGCTCCAACCTCGCCAGCCGCATGCCGGCAGCGGGCAACGTGCTGATCTCCAATGTGCCGGGACCAGGGCAGAATCTCTACATGGCCGGCGCACGGATGGTGCATTATTTCCCGGTCTCGATCCCCTATCACGGCAGCGCGCTGAACATCACGGTGCACAGCTATGCGGGCCTGCTCGAATTCGGTCTGACCGCATGCCGGCGTGTACTCACGCAGGACGAGTCCTACGAGATGATCGAGCATCTCCGGGCGGCCTTGCGCGCGATCGAAGCCCTGCCGCCGGTCGAGGCCGAGATCGTCGAGTTGACAACGCAGGCTACGGCTCAATCGAAGGCGGCATCGGCGGCCGCGGCGTCGGTGACGGTCATCCAGACAGACGAGGTGCCGCCGGCCGCCGCAAACGACAAGGCGAGCCGGGCCAGCTAGGCGCCCGGGCTTTCAACGCGTCACATCGCCGGAGCTGGGGACGCCACCGCGGTCTCCCGCTCGGCGTCGGAATCAAAAGAACATTGGAGGACACCAGGATGCACCCACCCGCCGCAAAGGGATCTCTGTCGGTACTGGAAAGCCCGGCGCACAAATCCCTGTTCTCGAAGATCGATTGGCGCCTGATCCCGCTCTTGTTGATCGCCTATATGATCGCTTATCTCGACCGCATCAATATCGGCTACGCACAGCTGCAGATGAAGCAGACGCTGCCGTTCGACGATGCGGTCTACGGTCTCGGTGCAGGCATCTTCTTCGTCGGATATTTCCTGTTCGAGGTGCCGAGCAACCTGCTCCTGGAGCGGATCGGCGCGCGCAAGACCCTGCTGCGCATCATGGTGTTATGGGGGCTCGCGGCAGCCGCCATGATGTTCGTGTCGACACCGTTCCAGTTCTATCTCGTCCGGTTCCTGCTCGGTGTGTTCGAGGCCGGCTTCTTTCCCGGCGTGATCCTGTACTTCACCTATTGGTATCCGTCGGCGCGGCGGGGACAGGTGATCGCCACCTTCATGTCGGCGACGACGATCGTGTCTGTGATCGCCGGCCCGCTGTGCGGCTCGATCCTGAAATACCTCGACGGTGCCGGCGGCCTTCATGGCTGGCAGTGGCTGTTCCTTGTCCAGGGTCTGCCGGCGCTGATTCTTGGCATCCTGGTTTACGCCTTGCTCGAGGACAAGCCCGCGCAGGCCGCGTGGCTCTCGAAGGACGAGAAAGCCCTGCTCGAAGACACCTTCCGGCACGATGAGAAGGACATCGCGAGCGAGCCCTCGGGAACGTTCGGGCAGATGCTGAAGGACCCCAAGGTCTATGTGCTGTCGTTCGTCTATCTGCTCCTGCTCGGCGCGACCTACACGATGGTGTTCTGGATGCCGACCCTGATCCAGAGTTGGGGTGTCAAGGATTTGTTCCTTGTCGGCGTCTATGCTGCGATCCCGAATGCCGCCGGCGTCATTGGCATGATCCTGATCGGCCGACACTCTGACAAGTGGCACGAGCGTCGCTGGCACTATGCCGCCTGCGTCGCGATCGCCGCGTTCGGCTTGTTCATCACCACGATGCTCCAAGGCAACCTCGTCGGATCCATCCTTGCGTTGTCCTTTGCGGTGATCGGAATTGCGTCGGCGACGCCGCTGTTCTTCGCGCTGACCAGCGAATATCTTTCCACCGGCGCCGCCGCCGGAGGGCTTGCGCTGATCAGCAGTCTCGGCAACCTCGGTCCGGCGATCAGCCCTTCGATCAATGGACTGATCGTGCGAGGCACCGGCGACAACATCTACAGCATGTACTTCGTGATGGCGCTCTACGTGTTGTCGGGATTGCTGTTGCTGCTGTCGATGCGGCCTGCCCCAAGTGCGCGCCTGGCGATGGCGTGAGGACAATTCGAGCGGCCCGGCCCGCACTGAGCCGGGTTACCCGACGCTCCGTCGGAAAGCTGCCGGTGATCAAGCGAATATCGGGACACATGCGATGAGGATCGTTCTGCTGGGGCCGCCCGGTGCGGGCAAGGGAACGCAGGCGAGGCGCCTGGTCGAGGAGTACGACATACCGCACCTTTCGACGGGCGACATGCTGCGTGCTGCGGTCGACGCGGACACCGGCATCGGACGGAAGGTCAAGGATATCATGGTGAGTGGTGGGCTCGTTCCGGATCAGCTCGTGATCGCCGCGGTGATCGAACGCATCTCGCAAGCGGATGCCGAGCGTGGCTTTGTGCTCGACGGCTTCCCGCGGACGATGGCACAGGCGGTCAGATTCGATGATCTGCTCGATACCGAAGGTCTTGCGATCGACCATGTCGTCGAGCTCCAGGCCGACGAGACGGTGTTGCTGGACCGGATCGAGGCACGGGCCCGCGAAGCACGAGAGCAGGGCGGCGCGGTGCGCGCCGACGACAATCACGAAACGCTCAAGCTGCGCATCGACGCCTACAACGAGCAGACCGCGCCGCTGGTCGACTACTATCGATCGCGGAACATCCTCAGAACCGTCGACGGACTGCAGCCAGTCGAGGCCGTCGCCCTCGACGTCGTCAGAGCGATCGGCCAAGATCGTTCGGTGACGTGATGCCGGCGACGCAAAATCGCGATCCGCAAGCCCGACTGTCCGGCGATCTCGAGCGGATCGAGGTGCTGGAGCCGTTGCGCAGGTCGCTTGGTGAGGTGAACGAAACGGCCGATCAATTCGAGCAGGCCCAGGCGCTGCTGCGGGCGATCGAACGGTTCTCCCGCACATATGCTGCCGACCGGAAGTGCGCCGGCACGCCTGCCGAGCTGGCGCGGCGCGACGCACGTCGTCTGGCGCGGCGGCGGCTTGTTGCGCGCGCCGTTCGTGGATTGCGCAGAACCGTTCTGGCAGCGAAGGGAGGCGCCTCATGTCGGTGAGCGGAAATGAAGGTCAATGCGCGCTGGTGACCGGCGCATCGGGCGGCATTGGTCTCGAGCTCGCGCGCGTGCTTGCGGCCAATCGCTTCAGCCTCGTGCTGCTGGCGCGCAGCCGCGACAAGCTGCAGGAGCTTGCCCGCGAGCTCAAGGCCGATCACGGCACCAAGGTGACCATCGTTGCCGCCGATCTGAGCGAGCCGTCGGCGCCGCAGGCGGTGTTCGATTCGCTGAAGGACGCTGGCGTGCGGGTCGACCTCTTGGTGAACAATGCCGGCCTTTTGCTCGAAGGACGCGTCGCCGCAATCGGCCTCGATGACCAGTTGCGGCTTCTGCAGGTCAATGTCGTAGCCATGACGGCATTGACTCGTCTCTTCCTCGCGCCGATGCTCGAGCGCAACAGTGGACGGATCCTGAATGTTGCGTCAGTCGCGGCGTTCATGCCGGTGCCAAACCTTGCGGTCTATGCCGCGTCGAAGGCCTATGTGCTGTCATTCGGCGAGGCGTTGTCCCAGGAATTGAGCGGCAGCAAGATTACGCTGACGACGTTATGTCCCGGCGTGACGGACACCGGAATGGTCCATGGCACCAATCTCGGCAACATGCCGAGCATGATGATCATGGATGCGAAGACCGTCGCACAGGAGGGCTACCGCGCCTGCATGGCGGGAAAGCCGGTGCATGTCGCAGGACTTGCCAACGAGCTGGCGGTCCAATGGATCAAGTATCAGCCGAGTTGGCTGTTGCGGGCCATCGGCGGGGTATTCGGAAAGGCCGCGCCGCCGAACTGACGTCTCGTGCTCGCCGGCGATGCACCGTTGCCGGGCTATTCTTGACTATCAACAAGGGACGTTGCTCATGGGACGTGACGAGCAGACCGTCGAACCACCCTCGCTCGCGCTGCTTGCCGCGGAAGGGCGCGGCTTTCTCGACATCCCGGCGCTTCTTGCCGTGGCGGCGCCGCTTCTGGCGACCGCGCCGCGGGGACAGCGGCATCCGGTGATGGTTCTGCCCGGGTTGGGCGCCGATGACCGGTCGACGTTGGCGATACGCTCATTCCTCGAGTTCCTCGGTTATCAGGTTCATGGATGGGGCCGCGGCCGCAACGTGCGCGCGCCGGACGCGGACCTCTCCGCCGTGACGGCTCGGGTCATCGAACTCGAAAAGCAGGGCGGCTCGAAGGTCAGTCTGGTCGGCTGGAGCCGCGGCGGCATCATCGCGCGCGAGGTTGCGCGGCAGATCCCCACGGCGGTGCGGATGGTCATCACGCTCGGCAGTCCGTTCGCGGCTCCGGGTGCGAGCAATGTCCGCGCGATCTGGCGGCTCCTGACCGGACAGAAATATGAGCCGCCGACCGCCGAGCGGATCAGTCGCCTCGCGCAACCGATTCCCGTGCCGACAACATCGATCTATACCCGCACCGATGGCGTGGTGGCGTGGCGCGCCTGCCTGGAGCAGGAGGGTGGGGAGCGCGAAAACGTCGAGGTGAACACGACGCATATCGGGCTTGGCTTTCACGCGCCGGCGCTGTGGGTGATTGCCGATCGCCTCGCCCAGCCAACGGGCAGCTGGAAGCCGTTTCGACCGCCTCCGCAGGTCGCGATCTGGTTTCCGGCAACGACGCGTCGCGATTGAGGTCGCAAAGGCACGGCCTGCCTCAGTCTACCGCGCACTGCTTCCCGGTGATCGCATCTCGCCGACCATCATCCGCAGCAGCTGCATCGCGGCGGGCGGCAACGTACGTCCCTGACGTGAGACCACGTGGGTGCGGCCACGATGCAGCAGCGCGTTCTTCATCGGCAGCGCCACCACCTTGGCGGCGTCGGCCTCCGTCATCGCAAGGCGTGACGCCAACGCATAGCCAAGTCCGGCGGTCACGTAATGGGCGAGCGCATCGAACGAGGCAGTCGTAAACGCGAAATTGAGCCGGACGCCTTCACTGATCTCAGCGGCCTGGACATGCTGGCGCAGGCCGAAATTCGGATGCATTGCGGCTCCCGGGTAGGGTGCGAGGTCGGCGAGCTTGAGCGGCCGACCGAGCTGGGTCAGTGGATGCCCGCGCGGCACCACGGCCCTGATCGGATGCGGCTGCGAATGATGCGAGCGCAGTCGATCGTCGCGAGGCGGATTGAACAGGACACCGATATGCGCGCGTTCTCCGACGACCTGCTGCACGATCTGGTCGGTGCTCCCGATGTCGAGGCTGATCGTGATCTTCGGGTGGGTTTGCATGAAGCGACACAGGCAGCTCTTGGCCAGCCAGTCGACATAACCTTCGCCCGTCACGAGATCGATATGACCCGACTCGACCTTGCGGATGCTGTCCATCTGCGCGAGCAGTGCCTGTCGTTCGCCCTGCTGGCGGTGCAGGTAGGCGGCAAGCAGCTGGCCGGCGTCGGTCGGCGCAACGCCGCGGCCTCGCCGTTCGAGCAGGCGCGCGCCATACTCCTTCTCGAGCAGGCCGAGTGCCCGGCTGACCGCCGAGGCATCCATGCCGAGCGCACCTGCGGCGCCGCGCACGGAGCCGCTATTGAGCACCTCCATGAAATAGTGCAGTCGACGCGGCTCCAGCTTGGCGCTCATCGGCATGGTCCTGATCATTGCAAACAGTGCAGCGAATATTCAATCGTGCGGCCATTTATGCAAGCACGTCGGGGTGGGGTCGCGATAACGGCCAGGCATCGGGAGTTGGGTTCGCGATGCGGTCGCGCATCAGCTTGCGCCGAAGCTCCAGCTTGTCGGATGGACGCGTTCTCTCCGCTTCGCTCGAAACCGCTGTGGTCGGTCTACAAGATTGTATCCTGCATCATTGCCTTGAGCATCTCGGCGAGAACACTCGCAATGGCGCTGGTGCCACGCTCGTGGCCGATCAGCATCAGCGCCTGGGCATCATTGGTGAGTTCGCGAACCGGAACGTAAGCGAGCCGGCCCGCCCGGCGTTCAAACTCGATGTCGAACGGAGTGAGGAACGTGATGCCGTTGTCCAGGATTGCGGCGTGCCTCATGATCTCGATGGAATTTGTCTCGATGATCGGCCGGAGATCCAGCGCGGCCCTGGTGAAAGCGGCGTCGAGGTAGGGGCGTATCGCGCTACTGGTGTCGGCAATGATAATCGGATAGTCGACACAGTCGTTGAGACGAATACTGGCGCGTTTCGCCAATGGATGGTCCGGGGCCATCACCCCGCCGAGCTTGGCAACCGCGCGCGCGAGCAACTTCAGGTTCGCATCTTTGGCGAAATCGAAGCCGATCCCGAGATCGGCCTCTCCGTTAGCGACCGCCGATTGGATCTCTGTCCCGGTATTGAAGAGCGTCAGGTTCAGCTTGACGCGGGGGTTGGCGAGGCGGAATTCCTTCACCGTGCCCGGTACGAGGTTGGAGGCGAGCCCGCTCATCATCGCGACCGTAATCTCGCCGCGGCGCAGTCCCTTGAGTTCCTCGATCTTTGCCTGAGCCCGCGTCAACTCCTTCAGCGTCTGCCGGATATGCCCGATCAGGACTTCGCCCGCGGCGGTCAGGATCAGCTTCTTCGGCAGACGCTGGAAGATCGGGGTACCCAGTTGCGTTTCGAGGGCGAGGATCTGGCGACTGATGGCGGAGGCCGCGACGTTGAGATGGTTTGCCGCCTTGCGGATCGACCCGGTCCGCGCGACCTCGTCGATGTAGCTCAGGAGGCGGCTGTGCAGCATTGTTACCGATCCGAAAGATGATGCGGCGACCATGGCGCGGCGTTGCCCAAAAGGCAACAGGGTTGCCGAATCTAAGCGCTTTGAAGCGATGGATGCACGTGCAAAATCCTCCGTCGGTGGCCGACGCATGTGCGCGGCCGGCCAACGGCTTGGGTCTTGCAATGGCAGTCAAATCTCGCTGGTGGTGGGATCTCTCGACACGTGACTTTGCCGAACTCGACGGCGAACGAGCGGTCGCGATCCTTCCGGTCGGCGCCGTCGAGCAGCATGGACCGCATCTGCCGGTCAAGGTCGATGCGGCGATCGGATGGGGGATAGTGACCCGCGCGGTCGAGTTGATGCGCCCCGATTGTCCCGCGCTCGTGCTTCCGCCGTTGCCGTACGGCAAGTCCGACGAGCACCTGGCTTTTCCGGGCACGCTGACGCTCTCGTATGAAACGCTTGGGAAAGTGTGGTCCGAGATCGGAGAGTCGGTGTACCGCGCCGGGATCCGCAAGATCCTGTTCCTGAACTCGCATGGCGGTCAGCCGCAGCTGCTCGAGATCGTCTGCCGCGACCTTCGCGTCCGCTTCGGCATGTTCGCGGCGACGGCGATGTGGCCGCAACTGATCGACATGACCGATCTGTTCGACGCGGACGAGATCCGTCACGGGATTCACGGCGGCCAGATCGAGACCAGTGTGATGTTGCATCTGGCGCCGGACTCCGTGGTGATGAGCCGGGCCGAGAACTTCGAGCCCGCGACGACACGGATCGCGCGCGATTTCGAGATGCTGGGGCTCGAAGGCGTCGTCAAATTCGGCTGGCAGACCCAGGATCTCCACCCCGAGGGCGCCTGCGGCGACGCCACCAGGGCTACCGCCGAGCTCGGCAGGATGGTGGTCGAGCGCGCGGCCGCGCGCCTGGTCGCGCTCGTCGACGAGATCGTCCGATATCCGCTGGCCGCGGTTGCGACCCGCACCGCGTTTGATCGGGCCGGGCCGATCTGACCACGACAGGAGCCGACGCATGGCATTCGGTATCGCGCAACTTGCCAGGGCCAAGGCCTTTCGCATCTCGCCGAACGACACGAACTATTTCGCAATCCTGTTCGATCATACGACCGATCAAATAGACAACATCTTCGTCATCGAGATTTTCCGGCCCGGCGGCGCCACGCCGCCGAACGAGCACGCCATTGCGCATGAGTTCTTCCACGTCCTGCACGGCGAAGGACTTGCCAGCTGCGACGGCAAGACGGTGCCGATCCGGAAGGGCGATTCGCTGCTGCTGCATCCAGGCTCCGAGCATGTGATCGAGAATACCGGTGCCGGCAAGCTCTACACACTCACGGTGATGACGCCGAACGAGGGATTTGCGGAGCTGATCCGTGGCGGCGAGCCGGTCGAGCTCGATGCGGAGGATCTTCGCGTGCTGCAGGGGCGCCGGGCATGAACTTCGCTCCCCGCCATGACCCGGCCGCCGAACCGCTGACGCCGTTGGGCTCGAGCGAGCGCAACCGCTGGCTGGTGTCCGACAGCCGCGCCGATTTGGTGCGACAGCCGGCCGCGCCGCGCCCGGTTACGCTCCGGGCCGACGGCAAGGTGATTTCGATCGACCTTGCGCGCAGCGCAATCATCATCGTCGATATGCAGAATGATTTCTGCCATCCGGACGGCTGGCTGGCCCATATCGGGGTCGACATTGCGCCGGCGCGTGCACCCATCGAACCGTTACGGCGCCTGCTGCCGGTGCTGCGCGATTGCCGACTGCCGGTGATCTGGGTCAACTGGGGTAACCGGCCCGACCGGCTCAATCTCAGCCCGGCGCTGCTGCATGTCTACAAGCCGAGCGGCGCCGGCGTCGGGCTCGGCGACGCGCTGCCGCGCTCCGGGGCGAGAGTGCTGGAGCGTGGCAGCTGGTCTGCCGCCGTCGTCGAGGAACTCGCCGTCAGCTCCTCCGATATCGAGGTCGCAAAATACCGGATGTCGGGTTTCCAGGATACCGAGCTCGACAGCATTCTGCGCAATCTCGGCGTCACGACGCTGATGTTTGCCGGCGTCAATGCCGACCAGTGCGTGCTGTGCACGCTGCAGGACGCCAATTTCCGCGGCTACGATTGCCTGCTGCTGCAGGATTGCACGGCCACGACGTCGCCGGATTATTGCCTTGCCGCCACGCTCTACAACGTTCGCCAGTGCTTTGGCTTTGTCGTCAGGTCGGACGAGGTACTGTCCGAGCTCAGCCAGGTGCAATGCAGCCGGGACGAGACATCGTGAGCGAAGTTTCAGCCGGCGCGCTGGACAGGCTGGTCGCCGATCTCGGCGACATGACGGTGATCAGCGACCACAAGGTGGTGCGGCGCCGTTCGCGCGACTTCTTCTGGTACAGCCCCATCCTGAATGATCTGCTGAATGATAAATCAGCGGACCTGATCGTCGTCCCGCGGGACGAGCGCGACGTCCTTCGGCTCGCCGCGGCCTGCGCGCGCCATCGCGTGCCGCTGACAGTCCGCGCCGGCGGTACGGGAAACTATGGTCAGGCCGTGCCGCTCCAGGGCGGGGTGCTGCTGGATATCATGGCGTTGTCGGCCATTGAATGGACGGGGCCCGGAACGATACGGGTTGGCGCGGGCGCCAAGCTCAATGCCATCGACGCCGACCTGCAGCCGACGGGCTGGGAACTGCGCATGCATCCGTCCACCAAGCGCTCGGCGACGATCGGTGGCTTCGTTGCCGGCGGCTCCGGCGGCATCGGATCCGTGACGTATGGTGGATTGCGCGAACCGGGCAATATCCAGGCGGCACGGGTCGTCACCGTCGAGGAAACGCCCCGGATCATCGAATTGCGCGGCGAGGCGGCACAAAAGATCAACCGCGCCTATGGCACCACCGGGATCATCACGGCACTGGAAATGCCGCTGGCTCCAGCCTGGCGCTGGATCGACGTCGTCGTCTGCTTCGACGACTTCCTGGATGCGGCGGCGGTCGGATACGAGGCAGCTCTTGCCGATGGCATCACGAAGAAGTTGCTGTCGCCGGTCAGCTGGCCGCTTCCCTCCTACTTCGGTGCGTTGAGACCATGCGTGGCCGAGGGACAGAGCATCCTGATCGCGATGATCGCCGAGCCGTCGCTCGAAAGCTTTAAATCGTTGCTCGGTCGTCGCGGGACCATCACGCTGGAGACCCCGACCGATGACAGACCGGGTCAGGTGCCGCTCTACGAATACAGCTGGAATCACACCACGCTGCAGGTCCTGAAGTCCGATCGCACCGTCACCTATCTGCAATGTCTCTATCCGCATGATGCCCTGATGGAGAAGGTTGCCGAGATGAGGGCGCTGTTTCCCGATGAGGTGCTGCAACATCTCGAGTTCATCCGCTTTGGCGGCCGGGTCACCTGCAGCGGCTTGCCGGTCGTGCGCTACCGCGGCGCCGAACGGCTGAACGAGATCATCCGGATGCATGAGGAGCGCGGCGTTTTCATCGCCAATCCGCACGTCTACACGGTCGAGGATGGCAGCCGCTACAAGCGCGCCGACGCCGATCAACTGGGCTTCAAGCGCGAGGTCGATCCGCACAATCTGCTCAATCCCGGCAAGATGCGGAGTTTCGTCGCTGCCAGGCCGTGACATGCGCGTCCTCTATGTCTACTGCCATCCGCTTGCCGACAGCTTCCACGCCGCGATCCGTGGGGAAGCGCTGGCTGGGCTCGCTGAAGCCGGCCACGCCGTTGATCTGCTCGATCTCTATGCGGAGGGGTTCGATCCGATCCTGACGGCCGAACGTCGGCGCGACTACCATGATCCCGTGCGCAACCGGCACAACAATCAGGCCTACGCCGACCGCCTGATGGCGGTAGACGCGATCGTCGTACAGTTTCCGACCTGGTCGTTCGGGCCGCCGGCCATGCTCAAGGGCTGGTTCGATCGCATGTTCGGCCCCGGCATCGCGCTCGATCTGTCCGATCCCGCCCGGGCGCGGCCGATGCTGCATCACATCCGCCGCATCTCCGGCATTGCGACCTACGGCCGCCCGCGCTGGCAGGCGATTGCGATGGCCGATCCGCCGCGCAAGCTCATCAAGCGATATCTGCCGTGGTTCACCGGGGCAAAGGCGACGACGCGCTATCACGCGCTCTATCACATGAACATTGCCACGCCGGCCAAGCGCGCGCACTTTCTGGCCAAGGTCAGGCACGAAATGCGCCGGTTCTAGAGCCTGTTCCGTCCCAAGACGCGCTTTCTCCGCGAAGCGAGATGCACTTCGCTCGGAAGCTCTCTAGCTCGGGTCCGGCGCGGCCGCGACCGCTTCGATCTCGACCAGGAATTCCGGCCGGCTGAAGCCGGACACGATCATCAGGGTCGAGGACGGCGGCGTCCCGGGAAATTGCCGGTCACGCGACCGCATGTAGCCCTGCATGTGCTCGCGGGCCGTCACATAGGCGTTGAGCCGGACAATGTTCGCCAATGTCATCCGATCTTCGGCGAGGATCGCTGCGATGTTCGCAAAACAGAGATCGGACTGCGCCTCGCTGTCCGCAGGGACTGTCTCGTCGCCAGCGATGCCGAGCTGCCCGGACGTGAACACCAGGCGGTGTCCGGCCGGCACGACGATGCCGTGGCTGTATCGTGCGAACGGGGGACGAATTGCAGGAGGGGAAAGCGCGCGCAAGCTCATCGCGATAGATTCAAAAGTTGTCATTGCTGCTGCGAGCTTAGGCCAAGGCGCCGACGCCGGCATGCCGAAATTTGGCTGATCGGCGCCGCCATTTGGTGCCCCTTGCTCAAAAAATCGGCGTTGCCGGAAAGGCAACGGATCGCTCGAATCAAAATGCTTTCGGGCGACAGTGGTCGCGTGCATCCTGAGTTCATCGAGGATGCGGTCCGTGCGAGCACATTCTCGTCCAGACAGTATTGACGTCATCCGCAGCCGGCATTCACCGGACGATCAAAGGTAGCCACGATGGCCATGACGATTGCCTCCCGAACGATTGCCTCCGCCCTGGTGGGGACCGCCATGTTTGCGATGTCGTTCGCACCTGCTCTGGCCGCCGACAAGGTCACCTTCCTCACCAGCTGGTTCGCCCAGGCCGAGCATGGCGGATTCTACCAGGCCAAGGCGACCGGTCTCTATGACAAGGCCGGTCTCGACGTGACCATCAAGATGGGTGGTCCCCAGGTCAACGGCACGCAGCTCCTGCTCGCAGGCGATGCGGATTTCATCATGGGTTACGACATCCAGGTGATGAAAGGACGCGAGCAGAACCTGCCGCTCGTGACTGTCGCATCGTCGTTCCAGTTCGACCTGCAGGGGATCATGACCCATGATGACGTGCCGGACCTTGCCGCGCTGAAGGGCAGGCCAGTCTTGATCGCGGGATCCTCGCGGGTGACGTTCTGGCCATGGCTCAAGGCCAAGTACGGTTACAGCGACGACCAGATCCGGCCCTACACGTTCAACTTGCAGCCGTTCTTCGCTGACAAGACCATGGCACAGCAGGCCTACCCGTCATCCGAGCCATATCAGGCGCAGGAGCAAAAGGAGAAGGTGAAATTCTTCCTGCTGGCAGACGGCGGGTATCCACCCTACGGCTCGACAATCGTGACGACGGAGAAAATGGTCGCCGAGAAGCCGGATGTGGTGGCGCGCTTCGTCAAGGCGTCGCTCGAAGGTTGGCGCGACTATTTGCAGAATCCTGCTCCGGCGAACGGCCTGATCAAGGCTGACAATCCCAAGATGACCGACGGGCAGATCGCATTTGCGATCGAGAAGCTCAAGGAGAGCAAAGCGGTCGACGGCGGCGACGCAGCAAAGCTTGGCATCGGCATCATCACCGCCGAGCGTTACAAGCAAGTCTACGACTTCCTGGTGGCCGGCGAACTGCTCGATCCCAAGACCGCCTGGCAAAAGTCGTTTGACGATCGTTTCGTCAAGGATCTCAGGATTGGCGTGAAATAGGAACGGCCATGAACGTTCTGCCGCCGCCCTGCACGTTCGACGACGACACCGAGCCCATGACGACCTCCGAAGGCCGCCCGCCCGTCGTCGAGGTGCTCTCGGCGGAGAAGCTGTTTCCGAACGGCACGCGGGGCCTTGCGCCGATCGATCTCACGATCGCGGACGGCGAATTCCTGACGCTGATCGGCCCCTCCGGCTGCGGCAAGAGTACGCTGCTCAAGCTGATCGCCAACTTGATCGAGCCAACCGACGGTCGGCTGTTGTGGTGGCGCGGCGACCACCGCCAGGTCGGGCAGCAGGGGAGGCGGCTCGCCTTCGTGTTCCAGGAGCCGACGCTGATGCCCTGGGCGCGTGTCGAGGCCAATGTCCGACTGCCTCTGGAGCTTGCCGACATGCCCAGGGTGAAGGCGGGCCCGCTGGTCGAGGATGCGATCGCGCGTGTCGGCTTGTCGGCGTTCAGTCAACACTACCCGCGGCAGCTGTCGGGCGGCATGAGGATGCGGGTATCAATCGCCAGGGCGCTGGTGACGCAACCCAACCTGCTCCTGATGGACGAGCCCTTCGGCGCGCTCGACGAGTTCACGCGCAACAGACTGGACGACGATCTCGTTCGGCTGTGGTGGGAACGCAAGCTCACGACAGTGTTCGTCACCCATTCGATCTATGAGGCTGTGTTCCTTTCGACCCGGATCATCGTCATGGCTGCCGGTCCCGGCCGCATCTTCCGCACCATGACGATCGACGAGCCGCAGCCGCGTGAGGTCGGGTTTCGCGACAGCCCGAAGTTCGCCGCCTATTGCCGGGAGCTCTCGACCTGGCTCGCTGAAGCTTCGCTGCCGCGGTCGGGCGGGGGCGAAGCATGAAGCCGCTCCTGCAATCGGACGCCTTCGTCCGGGTCGCGGCTCCGGTCGCCGTCGGGATCGTGCTGTTCGGCCTGTGGGAGGCCAGTTTCCGCCTGGCCTCCGTTCCCGTGTACCTGTTTCCCAAGCCGAGTGATATCTTCATAAGTCTTGTGCAGCACGGGCCGTCACTGCTGCGTGCCCTGCTGGTGACCTTGCGGGTGACGCTGCAGGCCTTCATTGCGGCGACCGTGTTCGGCACCCTGATCGCATTCATGTTTGTGCAGAGCCGGGCGATCGAGGTCAGCTTGTTTCCCTATGCGGTGCTGCTGCAGGTGACGCCGGTGGTCGCGATTGCGCCGCTGATCATCATCCTTGTGAAGAACACCCAGCTGTCGTTGACGATCTGCGCAACCCTGGTCGCGCTATTCCCGATCATCTCGAACACCACGTTGGGTCTGCGCAGCGTCGATCCAGGCCTTGCCAATTACTTTCGGATGAACCGGGCCAGCCGCTTGAAGACCTTGATCAAGCTTCGTATCCCCGGCGCGTTGCCGTACTTTTTCGGCGGGCTGCGCATCTCGAGCGGCCTCGCGCTGATCGGCGCGGTGGTCGCCGAATTCGTGGCGGGCACGGGAGGGCGGTCGTCGGGCCTCGCCTATGAGATCCTCGATGCCGGCTTCACGCTCGATATTCCGCGCATGTTCGCGGCGCTGTTCCTGATCACGTTGACCGGCGTCGTGCTGTTCACCGTCATGGCGGCGCTTTCGCGGTTTGCGTTATCAAGCTGGCATGAAAGCGAGATCCGGGCCGAGACATGACATCAATGCTGATCGAGAATGCCGCCGGGATCTTCACGGGCCTGTCAGGCGATGCGATGCGAACGGCGGGTGCGATCCGGATCCGCAATGGTGTGATCGTCGCAATCGGCATGCTGCAGCCGGAGCCAGGCGAGCGCAGGCTCGACGCAAAAGACTGCGTGATCTATCCGGGTCTCGTATCGACCCATCACCACATGTTCCAGAGCGTGCTGAAAGGCGTCCGCGAAGGCATCAATCTTCCGCTCGCAGGGTGGCTGCGTTCGGTGCCCTACCGCTTCTGGTCGGCCATCGACGAGGAGGCCTTGGCGGTTGCTGCGCGGATTGCGCTCGCCGAACTGCTTCTCTCGGGCACCACCACGGTCGCCGATCACCACTATCTGTTCAGCGACACGTTTCGCTTCGATCCGGCGCAGGTGATCTTCGATGTTGCCCGCAGCCTCGGCATCCGCCTCGTGTTCTGCCGCGGGGGTGCCACCGTCAGCCGCCATTTCGATACCGATCAGTCCGTGCCGATGCCGGTCGAAACGCTGGACCGGATGCTGCAATCGGTCGAGTCCTGTGCGCAGCGCTTCCACGATCCGTCGCCGGATAGCCTGACCCACGTCGCGCTGGCGCCGACCACGCCCACCTGGTCGCTGGATCCGGGCGAGTTGCGCGAGGTGATCGCTGCCGCGCGGCGAATGAAGCTGCGGCTGCACAGCCATCTCTCGGAGACGTCGGATTATGTCGACTTCTGTTTGTCGGTTCATGGCAAACGGCCAGTCCACTGGCTCGCAGAGCACGACTGGCTCGGCGAGGACGTTTGGTTCGCGCACCTCGTGCATCTCGATCCGGAGGAGGTGGCGATCCTGGCCCGCTCCGGCACCGGCATGGCGCATTGTCCGCAATCCAATTGCCGCCTCGGTTCCGGCGTCGCGCCGGCGGACGCGATGGCGCGGCTGGGCGGCGCGGTGTCGCTCGGCGTGGATGGTGCAGCCTCCAACGAGGCAGCCGACATGATCAGCGAGATGCATAGTTGCTGGCACACACATCGCGCCGTGAAGGGAGCCGACGCGGTGACCGCGGAAGACGTCGTGCATTGGGCCACGGCGGGAGGTGCGCGCGTGCTGGGCCTGCCGCGGATCGGTACGCTGGCGCCAGGCCAGCAGGCCGACATCGCCATCTTCAGCCTGGACCAGCCACGCCACTTCGGCATGCACGATCCCATGGTCGCGCCGGTGACGTGCGCAGGTTCGGCGCACGTTCGCCATTTGCTGGTCGGTGGTCGCCCGGTCGTCGAGGACGGCGCGATTCCCGGCCTCGACCTGCAGAAGCTGAAATTCGATGCGGCCCGCGTTGTCTCGCGTCTGGCTGCCTGAACCGCGGAGGAAATGATGCTCGTTACCAAGCAACCCGTGTTGCGCCGCTTCTGGTATGCAACGATGCCCGTCGACCATCTCAGGGAGGGCCCGCAGCCCTTCACGCTGCTCGGGGAGCCGATCGTGCTGTTCCTGGATGCCAACGGAGAGCCGGCCGCGCTCGAGGATCGCTGCTGCCATCGCACCGCCAAGCTGTCGAAAGGCTGGTGCAACAACGGGAATATCGTCTGCGGCTATCACGGTTGGGAGTACGACCGCGACGGCAAGCTGGTCATGGTCCCGCAGTTTCCCTTCGAGCAGCCGATTCCCGATGCCAGGGCGCGCTCGTTCCGCGCCAGCGCACGGTATGGTTATGTCTGGGTCGCCCTGGATGAGCCGCTGCGCG
This sequence comes from Bradyrhizobium sp. USDA 4341, assembly GCF_054063755.1. Classification (NCBI taxonomy): domain Bacteria; kingdom Pseudomonadati; phylum Pseudomonadota; class Alphaproteobacteria; order Hyphomicrobiales; family Nitrobacteraceae; genus Bradyrhizobium; species Bradyrhizobium sp. USDA 4341. The sequence continues at coordinate 5,918,183 of NZ_JBSSGO010000002.1, forward strand.
GCATTCCCGACATTGCCGAAGAGAACAAGGCGGGCTACCGCCGCATCCATCAGTTCTATGAAAAGTGGGACACGGCGGCGCTCCGCCTGATGGAAAACTCGTTCGACAATGCCCATTTCGCATTTGTGCACAAGGGGACGTTCGGCGACATCAATCAGCCAAAGCCCGAGAAGTACGAGATCACCGAAACCGAGGATGGCTTCGACGCCGAGACGATCATCACCATCCGCAATCCGCCGAACGCTTTCCGGATCAGCGGCACAACCGATCCAACCACGAAGCGTCATCAACGCAACAAATGGTTCATGCCGTTCTGCCGCCGCCTCGACATGGAGTATCCGTCCGGCATTCGTCACATCATCTTCAATTGCGCGACGCCGATCTCCGATGGCCAGATCCAGGTCGTGCAGCTGCTGTTCCGCAACGATACCGAAGCCGATTGCTCCACCCAGGAGCTGATCGATTGGGACGCCGCCATCATCGCAGAGGATCGCGAGATGCTCGAATCGACCGACCCCGACGCGATCGTCGACATGAGCCGGAAGCTCGAAATGCACATGCCTTCCGATCGGCCCGGAATGATCATGCGAAAGCGCCTGCTCGAGCTTTTGGGCGAGCACAACGAAAAGGAGCAGCCGAGGGAGAGGGTCGCTTGAACCGAGGCGAACTTCCGTCGTTGAAGCCTGGAGAGCCTGCGTTGCTTCGACGGAAGTAGGTCTGGCAATTCACCGACAAGATTGGGCGCACGCTGCCTCCGACGCTTAGAGCATAGACCGATCGACGCGCCTGGGACTTGGAGTGGTTCTGTGAGATACACGGCGGGTGTTGTTCGGACCGCGCTCGTGCAGGAGTGCCTTCGGGAGATCCGGCTCTGGCCGGGGTGTGAAGCCGTGGAGGAGGTCGGGGTGCTTGGGGACCCCAGCGGCGGCTTCTCGGTTCATGTCGTCCAGTACGGCACCGCAAAAAAGTGGCTCGCTGATCGCGCCATTCGTTGCATCACACGTGAGAAGCTCCGGTGGTACCACCTTGAAGCAGAGTAGCCATGTCTGACGGTGAAGCGATGTTGATGATCGGCTCGCGCAGCGAGCCGTTGTGGGCGCGACTTCGGCCGGACGGGCAGGCATCAGGCCGAAGTTGTCCTGGCGCGCCAGAGTCTGGAATTAGCCTAGTGTCCGGCCGGAGCCGAATAGCCGCCGGTGTAATAAGAGGAAACGGGGCTGCTTACCCTGGGTTGCTGCCAGGCCGCATACGCGTCGGTCGGACGGGACTGCGATTGCTGAACCGGTGCAACCTGTGGCTTGCGGTGGCGCTCTGAGGCCATGGCGCTTTGCAAGGTCGATCCGAGTAGCAGACCGGCCGTCACGACGTAAACAACGCGAGTGTTTTTCTTCATTGGGTTCTCCCTTGGGCTCCCGGCCGGAGGAATCGCTCGGCCTGGTTTTCCGCAAATAGTGCTTGCAGCAGCGTTGCTTAGCCCGGCGGCGATCACGAAGTGGTGCGCAAAATAATTGGGCGCGACTAAACTTTTGGCAGGGTCTATCGTTGGCGGACTCCAATCACGCACGCACCATCCGAGAACACACAGCCGATGAAGACGAAAATCTTGTTAGTCATGCTGTTGGCCGCTTCGCCGGCGGCGGCCGAGACGCGGCCAGCGCCCAAAGCCGTTCCGAAAGCTGCGGCCGTACCAGCAGACATTTGCGCCCCGATCGGCCGGACTGCGAAAGGCGAGCTGGTCTATTCGATGAAATGCCAGGACGTGCCGGTCGCCGCAGCGCCAGCGGCCGAGTCCAAGGAAGCCGCGCCGCCGCCCGAACCGGAAACGCAGCGGACCGGATTATTCGGTTTGTCCTACGACCGGCGGAAACCCGGGGACTAGTGCATTGCAGCGTGCGGTGCATCGCGCGGAATGACCGTCCGGCGCGCCGCATCTCGAAGAGCCATCCATCGAATGGACCAGCGGACGAATTCATGACGACGTTGATCGATCTCAACAATGCGAGCCGAGATGACTTTGTCGCGGCCCTCGCCAATGTCTTCGAGCATTCGCCGTGGGTTGCTGAACAGGTTGCGACGAAGCGGCCGTATGCCGGGATCGCTCAATTGTTCATGGCGATGAAGGCGGCGGTCGAGCAGGCACCGTCCGAACTGCGACTGGCACTGATCAAGATGCATCCCGACCTTGCTGACAAGACGCAGCGTGCAGCGGGTCTCACCGATGATTCCTTTGCCGAGCAAAATAGCGCGGGGCTCGATCGGCTATCGGGTGCGGAATACGATGCGTTTCAGCGCGTCAACAATGCCTACCGCGCCAAGTTCGGATTTCCTTACATCGTCTGCGTGCGCCGCCACACCAAGGATTCCATTCTACGTGATTTCGAGCGGCGCCTGCCGAATGACATCGCGGTCGAAATGCAGACCTCGGTGGAGGAGATCTGCCGCATCGCGGCCCTGAGGCTCGACCAGATCGTGATGGCTGACGACCGGCTTGCCGTTCACGGGCGTCTCTCGACCCACGTGCTGGATACCCACAGCGGCAAGCCTGCTGCCGGGATTGCGGTCGAGCTGATCGAACTCGCGGGGCTGGGCACGAGCCGCGTGGTGGCCCGCGCCTTGACCAACGCCGACGGCCGGACGGACCAGCCCTTGATTGGCGGCCGTCCCGTTCCGGCCGGGACGTACGAGCTGCTGTTCAGCGTTGGCGATTACTTCGCCAAGCGTGGCGTGCCCTTGTCCAATCCGCCGTTCCTGGACAAGATACCGTTGCGCTTTTCGGTCAGCGAACCCGAAGGCCATTTGCATGTACCGCTCCTCGTGACTCCATGGAGTTACGCGACCTATCGCGGAAGCTAGGTACGGAATCGCAAGCGGCTGATGACTGCTGAAAGGTGCGGCAGGGATGGTGAAGATTCCGGCAGCGAGGCCATACCGTGGGTGCCACTTCCGGTGATCGAACCTGGTCTATCCATGACGCGGTGGGTGGCGCGAGCTTGCCGATGGCACGAACGTTGCTCGATACTGGCTACGAGAGGCGGCGGGCGTTGCCGGCCTGGTGCCATTGCTGGAGGCTTTGACGTGTCGCTGATCAAGAATCGATATGGCAAGGGCCGGGTCCGCGTGATGCGGATTCACCGTGACGGAGAGCGGCAGGAGGTCAGTCAGCTCAACATCAAGGCGATGGTCGAAGGCGAGTTCGCGCGCACCTATACCCATGCCGACAATATCATGACGGTCTCGACCGACACCATCAAGAACATCGTCAATGTGGTCGCTCGCGAAAACACCGGCCTTTGTGCCGAGGAGTTCTGCCAGGTGTTGGCGAGAAAATATCTCGACACCTATCAGCAGATTTCATCCGTCGCGATCACCTCGCACGAGACCAAATGGACCCGGCTGAGTTTCGACGGCAAGCCGCATCCGCACAGTTTCGTGCTCGACGCCAACGGTCGTCCGACGGTCGAGGCCACGATGACGCGCGATGGCTCCTCGACGCTGAGTTCGGGCGTCGATGGGTTCGCATTCATGAAGTCGACCCAGTCGGGCTGGGAGAACTATGTCAAGGATCGCTACACCACGATCCCGGAGACCGCGGATCGCATCTGCGCGACCAGCATGGTCACGTCGTGGGCATGGTCCGCAAAGCCCGCGAACTATCCAGCGACGAACGCGAAGATCCTTGACACCATGCTAAGGGTCTTCTCGACGACCTACAGCAGGAGCGTGCAGGACAGTCTTTACCGCATGGGCGAGGCGGCGCTTGCCGCGGTCCCTGAGATATCCGAGATCAGCATGGCCTGCCCAAACATGCACTTCATCCCGATCAATCTCTCTGCCTTCGGGCTGGATAACAACAACGACGTCTTCCTGCCCACCGACGAGCCTCATGGACAGATCGAGTGTACGGTGGGGCGGAAGTAGGCCGGTGCTCCTGCCCCGCGTTGCGAGCCGCGTTGACGGCGGCCACCCCGCAGCGGGCGCGCTGCCAAAATATCGAAAACAACCCCATGCAAAGTAGCCGGCGGCTGCCGGCGTTCGACGAGGCAACTTGACACGTCGGGCAACTCAGGAATATTCTTCCAATATTCCGAAATCGTGTACCCTCCTCGCCCGCACCGGAGCTATCTCCGTTCCGATGGAATTGGAACGGAGCTCTAGATCCTTGTTTTGACGCGTTTTCTTCACGCGAACCGGCAAGCGGCATTGAGCCGGATTTCAGACGAGACAGCAATTTTCCGGCAAGTCGAACGTCATGGACCTCCTCACCCGGGCTCAGCGCCAGCCGGACCGGCAGACCATTGCCATCGGCTACCGCATGGATTTTGCTCGTCAAGCCACCGCGTGATCTTCCCATCGACTGGCGCTGGTTCCTTCTGATACAGGCCCCTGCTGATGCACACGGACAATCGAGGTGTCGATCATCTGGACAGCGGCATCATGGGCAGTCGCAAGCGCATCTATGATACGGCCCCAGACACCAGCCCGCCGCAAGCAGTCCACTTGCAGGGCCCGTCGTGCACAAGCGGGGAAGACCAAAGCTCAAATTTTATGAGTTTAAGCAATCGAAACGTGACCGACGCCAAGCCAGGTCTCCGCCGTTAAAGTCGCTTTAATCACCTGCGCTGCAGCCTCCGGCAGCAGTCCTGAAGTAAGACTATGCGCATAAGATTGATCGTCGCGCCGGCTGTGGACGGATTTGTCACTTGTTTCGCGGCTGAGGCTGGCGCGCTTCCCGAACGATCGGAAATTGCATTCGCGCGACATTCCCAGGGTGCTTGCCTCGAAGGACCAGGCAGACAAACGCCCGAACTCTAGGCGGGTCCGACCGGAAGCAGAGGTGTGAGCATGACATGGGTCGAGCGCCAGATACGCAACACGAGCTTGCGTCAGCTCGGCGCATGCCTTCTGCTGTTCGCGTTTGCGGCTGTCATGGTGCTGGAAAACGTACAGTTTCTCGGCAACTACGCCAGAGGCGTCGTTGCGATGTCGCAAGACCAAGTGCGCGCGGTGACGAGTCTTCCGCAACTGTCGCGCAACTGGGTCGCGCTGCAGGCCGATAAAGTCGTTTCGACCGGCGTCTACTCCCGGCACAAACATGACCACGCGATCTTCTCTATTGCTCAGCTCGGGGACCGCTTGCTCTTGATCAAGGCGGCTCCGGATCGCGTTCTCGACGCGAGAGCGCTGAGCGGCGGTCTGCTTGCCGCCGACATTGAGACAATCGACCGGATCGGTCGCCTCGTTAAGCGGAGTGGCGATGCGAGCGCGGCGTTCCTCCCTGTCATGCTCGACACGGAGAAATACACCTCCGCCGCCGTTGCGGCCGTGCTGATCTTGATTGCGGTACCATTGGCGCTCGTTGCCTTGATCGGCGGGCGAGCACTATCGCGATTAAACGCGCCATCATCGCATCCCGATTTGCGTGCGGTCTGCAGCCAGTCCGCCAATGCGTTGGAAATGCTCAGCGCGCGGCTGGAGCACGACATTGCGACAGCCAGATCTGCCTTGAAGCTTCGCGGCTACGTGCGGATTACTGACACGCATGTGTTGCAAAGGGGCTGGTTCAGGTTCCGACTGATGCCGCTGTCGGACATGCTCTATGCCTATAGCATGACGACTACGACACTGATGTACGGCGTGATACCGACCAGCCGCTCGCATTCGCTGATGCTTTACTTCTCCAACCAGAAGATGCGGGCTTCTGTCCGGAAGGCGCAAACTGCTGAGGTCATGGAGCACTTGGGGAGAGTGGCGCCATGGGTGTTGCTCGGCCACGCTCGTGAGCTCGACAAGGCGTACAAGAAAAACAGGTCCAGGCTCATTGACCTCGTCGCGGCGCGGCGCAAGCTAGTCGCAGCCGGTTCGCCATAAACGAGGCTGCATTCCGAGCGGCTATTTGTTTCCAACTTACCGCTTTTGGCCCATCGCGACATATTGCGCTACCGTACTAACTTGGTCGCTATATGGGGAAAGCGACGTCGTCACCAGTCACGTCACGCCGCTCGGCGTTTATAGGTACACGGCCTAGCCAAATTTCTTCAGCAACTCCGGGAACAGCCGGTCAGGCTTGAAGGGAACGTCGGTAAAGCGGATGCCGGTGGCGTTGGCGATGGCGTTGCCGAGCGCGGCGGCGACGGGGTTATAGGGACTCTCGCTCATCGATTTGGCTCCCATCGGGCCGACGCTGTCGGAGGTGTCGGCAAAATAGACGTCGGTGCGCGGCACGTCTGCGAAAGATGGCAAGTGATAGTTCCGGAAACTCGGATTGATCACGCGGCCGCCGCTGTCGATCACCAACTCCTCAAAGAGTGCCGCGCCCAGCGATTGCGCCACGCCGCCCTCGACCTGACCGCGGCACTGCATCGGGTTGGCGACACGGCCGGCATCGGCGGCCTGCACGCTCCTCAGGATCTTGAGCGCGCCGGTGCCCTTGTTCACTGCGACGCGAAACCCCTGCACGTTGAATGCGACCGAACGCGGCGTTCCCTCCGACGTACCGCTGGCTTGCAGGACCTGGCCGCTGCCGCGCGCCGAGCGCGCAAGCTCGATATAGGGCAGTCGCTGCCTGCCGCAGACCGCGTGATCGGCCTCCAGCACGCACGTGCCGGGATCACCTCCAGCCAGACGGCAGGCCAGCGCCTTCAGGTCGCCCGCCAGATTCTCGGCCGCTGCCTGAGTCGCGCTTCCGGCCACGAAAATCCCCGCGCTGCCATAGGCGCCGGTGTCGTGGCCGCCATGCGCGGTGTCGGATTGTCTCAGGCGGATACGATCGACCGAAGTGGCGAGCGCGGTGGCCGCGATCTGGCGATGCACCGTGCTGGTGCCGTTACCGAATTCCGCGGTGCCGACGGTCAGCTCGAAATGCCCGTCGTCGCAGAGCCTGATCCTGCAATCCGCGAGGTGGCCGGCGGGTGGTACGGTATCGATCATGGTCAGCGCGATGCCGTCGCCGACCAACCAGTCGGCGGAGAGCTGCGGTGTGGGGGTTTCCGCTGACATCGCGCGCTCGACCAGGTCGAGACACTGGTCGAGGCCGTAGGAGCCGTACGTCACGTCGTGATATTCGGAGCCGGGTGGTGAGAGCATCGGGTCGCCTGGCCTGACGACATTGCGACGGCGCATGTCGAACGGCGAGATGCCGAGCTGCTTGGCGAGCTCGTCGATGGCCGCCTCGACGGCGATCAGCGTCTGCGGCAGACCGTAGCCGCGGAAGGCGCCGGCCGGCAGCGTGTTCGTGTAGCAGGCAATCGCATCAACCTTCTTGTTCGGGCAGTTGTAGACGCTGATGGATTCGCTGACCGCGTGGAAGAGCACAGGGCCTGCGTGATTGCCATAGGCACCCGTGTTCGAGAGTACATCGAGCTGCAGGGCTGTCAGATTGCCGTCCTTGTCGGCTCCCGCCTTGACTGTCACCCGCATTGGATGCCGCGTCGAGGTCGCCGTGAATTGCTCTTCGCGTGTGAGTTCGAGCTTGACCGGCCGCCCCGTGCGGAGCGCGGCGAGCGCCAGGATGTCCTCGACGAGCATCTCCTGCTTGCCGCCGAAGCCGCCGCCGACGCGCTCGCAGAACACCCGGACCTTGTCGGTCGGCAGCTTGAAAAGGCTGGCCAGCGCGCGGCGGGTCAGGAATGGGACCTGCGTGCTGGAACGGACGTTGAGCACGCCCGAGGCGTCAAGCCATGCCAGCCCGCCATGGGTCTCCAGTGCGGCGTGCTGGACGCGCTGGGTGGTGAAGGTCCCCTCATAGGTGACAGCCGCCTCGGCGAATCCGCGTGTGACGTCGCCAAACTCGCCATGCGTTTCGGCGACAATGTTGCGCGCGGCATTGGCGACGCGATGCGCGGTCGTCTTGTCGGCATGAATGGCCGGAGCGCCTGCGGCGATAGATTCGGTCGGATCGAACACGGCGGGAAGTATCTCATACGCGACCTTGATCAGCCGGCAGGCATTTTCCGCGGCGGCTTCGCTGTCCGCCACGACAGCTGCGACCTTCTGACCGATGAAGCGGACGGTCGTGTCGAGCACCCTGGTGTCATCGGGATCCATCCAGTCGCGCTCGTGGCGCGCGGTCGAGAACAGGCAATCGGGCGCGTCCTCATGCGTTAGCACCGCGTGGACGCCGGCGGCCTTCAGCGCATCCGTCTTGTCGATCGCGACTATTCTCGCGTGGGCGTGAGGAGAACGCAGGAGCTTGATGTGCAGCAGGCCGTCGATCGTCGTGTCGAAGGTGTAGGGCGCTGCACCGCGCACGATCAGGGGGCCCGCGGGGGCGGGCAGGCTGCGGCCAAAGGCCGTGCCGGCCGTGGCATCCTCTATGTTGGTCTTGCCGTCGAGCGCGTCCTGGATCGAACGATAGCCGGTGCAGCGGCAGATATTGCCCTTCAACGCCGCGTCCAGGTCCTGCCGTTGTGCCTGGTTCAGCGAGGCACAGGTCAGGATCATGCCGGCAGTGCAGAAGCCGCACTGAAATCCCTGCGCATCGAGAAAGGCCTGCTGCAGCGGATGCGTGCCGGTGATGCCGCCGGCAAAGCCCTCGATGGTGGTTATCGCATGGCTGTCGGCGCGGAATGCCGGGATCAGGCAGCTATGGACCGGCTCGCCGTCGAGCAGCACCGTGCAGGCGCCGCAGTCGCCGGCATCGCAGCCCTTCTTGACGCCGAAATGGCCGAGCTCGCGCAGGAACGTGCGCAGGCATTGTCCGGCACGCGGGTGGGTCGAGAACGTCTTGCCGTTGATCTCGAACGTCATGGGTGCGCCTGCAATTCGTCGCGGATCTCCTCGGCAAGCCGCAACGTCATGTGCTTGCGCCACAGCGGCCTGCCGTGGACGTCGGCGTGGTAGAGGCCATCCGCAATGCGCCGCTGGATCGTGTCGCGGAGTTGGTCGGCACGAGGCATGGCAGGAAACGACAATTGCACCGGCCGCACCGTCGAGGCGGTGACGGTCAGTGTGAAGCTGCCGTTGTTGTCGACGCTGCCGATCAGCAGCGCGGCTGAGCGGCCGACCGGCGTCAGCGAAATCTGGCGGAATGCCGAGCGCCGCTTCAGGGCAGCGATCGGGATATCGATTTGCCGCAGCAGGTCACCGGGGGCCAGCACGTTTGCATGATCGCCGGTCACGAAGTCCATGACCGGGATGGTTCGCTCGCCGCCGCGGGCTGGCCAGATCGTGCACACGCCATCGAGCGCCGAGGTCAATGAAATCATCGGTCCAGCCGGGAGCGACATGCAGATGTTGCCGCCGACGGTCGCGGTTTTCCAGATCTTGAACGAAGCGAGAAAAGCACGGCAGCACTGGTTGATCAGCGGCGCGGCCATCCAGTCCGGCGGGCAGGCCAAGGCATCGAGCTGCGCGACCGTACAGGTCGCCGCAATGCTCAGATGCGTGTCGCCAATCGTGAGGGCCGGCCAATTCAGCTCAGCGAGATCGATCAGGCGGATGAGATGCACCTGGGGCTCCGAGAACAGCCAGGTCCCGCCCGCGAGCCAGGCATCGCCTGCCGTCCAAACGGGCAGTTGCGCCCGCGACAGCGGACGGACGACCTCGGTGATGGTGTTCAAGTCCATGGATACGCCAGCGCTTTCAACGAGATGCATCATTGACTATGAAGTCTTGCAAGAGCAACGCCAAGTCTCGCGGGACGTGGGACGGTCCTTGCAGGTCAGGAATGGCGTTCGCCGGCTCGGGAGACGAAAATGATGGATCAAATGCAGGCAATCTGGATCAAGGATCCCCTGTCGATTCTGGCCAACGGAGCCGAACGCGGCGTTGTGGTCCATGGCGGCAAGATCGTCGAGTGCGTGGGCGCCGGGCATCAGCCGACGACGGCGAATGTTGCGGTCTACGACGCGAGCGCCCATGTCGTGCTGCCCGGGCTGATCAATACCCACCATCATTTCTATCAGACGCTGACGCGGGCGCTGCCGGCTGCGATGGATCGCGAGCTGTTTCCCTGGCTGCAGGCGCTGTATCCGGTGTGGGCGCGACTGACGCCGCAATCGCTCGAACTCGGCGTCAGCGTCGCGATGTCCGAGTTGCTGCTGTCTGGTTGTACCACGACCACGGATCACCACTACGTGTTTCCGGCGGGCCTCGAGGAGGCGATCGACATCGAGGTCGCAGTGGCTAGGCGGCTGGGTGTCCGTGTGCTGCTCACGCGCGGCTCGATGAATCTCTCGCAGCGCGACGGCGGGTTGCCGCCAGACAGTGTGGTGCAGGACGAGGATGCGATCCTTGCCGACAGCGAGCGGCTGGTGTCGAAGCATCATGAGCGCGGCGAGGACGCGATGGTGCAGATCGCCCTGGCGCCGTGTTCGCCGTTTTCGGTGACGACGTCGTTGATGCGTGCAACTGCCGATCTCGCCGACAGGCTGGATGTCCGGCTGCACACGCATCTTGCCGAGACCGAAGACGAGAGCAGGTTTTGCCAGCAGATGTATGGCTGTCGCCCGCTCGATTACCTCGAGCAGTGCGGATGGCTGAATGCCCGGACCTGGCTGGCTCACGGCATCTTCTTCGATGCACAGGAGATGAAACGGCTGGCCGGGGCCGGAACGACCATCAGCCATTGCGCCTGCAGCAACCAGATCCTGGCGTCCGGTTGCTGTCCGGTCTGCGAGATGGAGGAGGCCGGCGTGGTGATCGGGCTCGGTGTCGACGGCTCGGCGTCGAACGACGGATCCAACCTGATGCAGGAAGTCCGTGCCGCGTTCCTGCTGCAGCGTGCCCGTTACGGCGTCACGAAGGTCAGCCACAAGGATGCGTTGCGATGGGCGACCAGGGGCTCGGCCGCCTGCGTCGGCCGTCCGGAACTGGGCGAGATCGCCGTCGGCAAGGCGGCTGATCTCGCGCTGTTCAAGCTTGATGAGCTGCGCTTCTCCGGCTCTGGCGACCCGCTTGCCGCGTTGGTGCTTTGCGGCGCACATCGCGCGGATCGGGTGATGGTCGGAGGGAGATGGGTCGTGATCGACGGAGCCATTCCCGGGCTCGATGTCCCGGACCTCATCCGACGTCACAGCGCAGCTGCGAATGGAATGCACGCGGGATAGCGCGCAAGGAGACTCGGGCCGGATCACCCGAGCCCGAGCCTGGTCGTGATCGGGTCTATTTCCCGGGGAGCTTGTCGTCGATCCCTTTGACGTAGAAATTCATGCCCAGGATCTGAGTGTCCTCGAGGTGATCGCCGCCCTTGCATTCGACGTCCTTGCCGTCCTGCGTGACGACGGGGCACTTGAATGGATGCAGCTTGCCGGAGGCGATAGCGGCCTGAGTGTCCTCCGCCATCTTCTTCACGTCGTCGGGCATGTTGGTGTAGGGAGCCATCTCGAACATCTTGCTTTCGAGGCCTCCCCAGGTGTCTTCAGCCTTCCATGTGCCGGCGAGCTCGGCCTTGACGCGCTCAATGTAGTAGGGCGCCCACGTGTCGAGGATCGAGGTCAGCTGCGCCTTGGGACCAAACTTGATCATTTCAGAGTCCTGGCCGAATGCGAGCTTGCCGCGTTCGCTTGACACCTGCATTGCAGCCGGGCTGTCGGTGTGCTGCATGATCATATCGGCGCCCTGGTCGAGCAGGGCCTTGGCGGCGTCGGCTTCCTTGCCGGGATCGAACCAGGAGTTCACCCAGATGATCTTGACCTTGATGTTCGGGTTGATGGTCTGGGCGCCCAGCATCGTCGCGTTGATGCCCGACACGACCTCCGGAATCGGGAAGGAGCCGATGTAGCCGAGCACGCCGGCCTTCGACATCTTGGCCGCGATCTGGCCCTGGATGTAGCGGCCCTGGTACCAGCGCGCCGAATAGGTCGACATGTTCTTGTCACGCTTGTATCCCGAGCAATGTTCGAAGTGCACATTGGGATATTTCTTCGCAACCTTCAGCGTCGGATCCATGTAGCCGAAGGATGTGGTGAAGATCAGCTTGTTGCCGGCACGCACGAGCTGTTCGATCGCGCGTTCGGCGTCGGGTCCTTCCGGCACGTTCTCGAGGAATGTCGTTTCGATCTTGTCGCCAACTTCCTTCACAAGAGCCTGGCGCGCCAGTTCGTGCTGATAGGTCCAGCCGAGGTCGCCGACCGGTCCGAGATAGATAAAGCCAACCTTCAGCTTGTCGGCGGCCCAGGCGCCGCTGTTGATGCATCCGGCCAGGAGAATCGCTGCCGCCGCAAATAATGTTCTCTTCATCTCAATCTCCAAACGGGGAAACCATAGTTCGGAACGTGGGCGCCCCATCGCGGCACGTACCGACATCAAGCTAGCGGTCCGGCACGAATACGGTTCCGAGCGCAGCGGGCGCCGTCGAGCCGCCGGTGCGCGCGCGAGAGAGCAGAACCAGAACGATGATGGTCGCGAGATAGGGCAGCGACGACATGAACTGCGATGGAATTCCGATGCCGGCGCCTTGCGCGTGGAGCTGAAGAATGGTGACGGCGCCAAACAGGTAGGCTCCGACGACCAGTCGGGCCGGCCGCCAGCTCGCGAAAACCGTCAAGGCCAGTGCGATCCAGCCGCGGCCTGCCGTCATGCCGGGAATGAAGAAGGGCGTGTAGGCGAGCGGCAGATAGGCGCCGGCAAGCCCGGCGCAGGCGCCGCCGAACATCACCGCATAGAGCCGGATCCGGAGCACCGGGTAGCCCAACGCATGAGCGGAGACGTGGTTGTCGCCGCAGGCGCGCAAGATCAGCCCGGCCCGCGTCCGATACAGGAACCACCAGACGCCGACCACCAGGGCGATCGAAAGATAGACAAAGGCGTCCTCCCCGAAGAGGATTCGCCCCGCCAGCGGAATATCGGTGAGGCCAGGGATGTAGAGATGCGGCGCCGGCGTGATCCGTTCGCCGACGAAGCCGGCGCCGATCAGGCCGGACAATCCGATTCCGAGGATGGTCAGCGCGAGGCCGGTCGCGACCTGGTTGACCGCGAGCCCGAGCGCCATCAGCGCAAAGATCAGCGACATCAGGGTGCCGGCGACCATGCCGCAGAGCGCGCCGACGATGATCGAACCGGAGAGCCACGCGCCGCCGAAGCCGCAGGCGGCGCCGACGATCATCATGCCTTCGACGCCGAGGTTGAGCACACCCGAGCGCTCGGTCACGAGTTCGCCGGTGGCTGCGAGCAACAGCGGCGTGGAAGCCGCCAGCACCGACAAAATGATGGCCTCAATGAGCCCCACTTTGCACCTTTGGCGATGAGGAAATAAGCCGAAAGCGGTAGAGGATCAGGGAATCGCAGGCGAGCACGTAGAACAGCAGGATGCCCTGGAACACCTTGGTGACGTCCAACGGGATTTTCATCGCGATCTGGGCCTGCTCGCCGCCGATAAAGGTCAATGCGAGGAACAGTCCTGCAATTAATATTCCAATTGGGTTCAGTCGCCCGAGGAAGGCGACGATGATCGCAGTGAAGCCATAACCCGGCGAAATGCCGGGCTGCAGATGGCCGACCGGGCCTGCCACCTCGATGATGCCGGCGAGCCCGGCCAGCGCGCCGGAGATTGCAAAGGTCAGCAGCACCAGCTGATTGGCGTTGAACCCGCCGAACCGCGCTGCCCGCGGCGCGGCGCCGACGACCCGGATCTCGAAGCCCTTGATGGTCCTGCCGAGCAGCACCGCGCCGGCGGCCACCACGAACAGTGCGATGATCGAGCCAAGGTGCAGCCGGCCGCCTTCGATCAGCGTCGGCACGGTCGCCACCGGATCGAACTCGGCCGTGGTCGGAAAGTTGAAACCTTGCGGATCACGCCAGGGACCGCGCACGAGATAGTCCAGCAGGAGGTCGGCGACATAGACCAGCATCAGCGAGGTCAGGATCTCGCTGGCGCCGAACCGCACCTTGCAGATCGCCGGAATCAGTGCGTAGAGCGCGCCCGCGGCCGCGCCGAGCACGAGCATCGCCGGCAACACCCAGTGGCCGGCATCGGTGCCCTGGGTCTTCACCGCGAGCCAACTCCCGGCCACCGCGCCGATCAGGAATTGGCCTTCGGCACCGATATTCCAGGCGTTGGCGAGATAGCACAACGACAGGCCGATCGCGATCATGACCAGCGGCGTCGCCTTGACCGCGATTTCCTGCAGGGAGTAGCCGTCGGTCAGAGGGGCGATGAAGTAGACGGCGAGCGCGGCAATCGGATTCTTGCCGAGCACCGCGAACACGATGCACAAGGTGGCGATCGTGAGCCCGATTGCGATCAGCGGCGAGATGAGCGCGATCGTGGCCGAACGCTCGGCGCGCTTCTCAAGCACGAGTTGCATGAGGTGTCTCCGGAGCTTCGATGCTGCTGCCGCCCATCAGCAGGCCAAGTGTCTCGCGGCTGGCTTCGGCGGTTGGCACGGGGGCCGACAAGCGGCCATGGAACATCACGGCGATGCGGTCGGTGATTTCGGCAAGTTCATCGAGGTCCTGGCTCGTCACCAGCACCGCGGCGCCGCCTGCGGCAAGATCGAGCAGGGCCTGCCGGATCACGGCGGCCGCACCCGCGTCGACGCCCCAGGTCGGCTGGTTCACGATCAGCACGACGGGATTGCGGAGGATTTCGCGGCCGACGATGAATTTCTGCAGGTTGCCGCCCGACAGGCTCGCCGCTTCCGGGTCGCGCTTGGCTTTGCGCACGTCGAAAGTCTCGGTCGTGCGGTCGACGGTCTTCAGGGTTGCGGCCGTGTTCACGAAGCCATGAAGCACCATATTGCCGATGGCGTGGCCGGTCAGGAGGGCGTTTTCCGAGAGCCGCATGCGCGGCGCCGTGCCGTGGCCGAGCCTTTCCTCCGGGATGAAGGCCGCACCCAACTTGCGGCGCCTGGTGATCGACAGGTGACCCGCCGCGTGTCCGTCGATCACGATCGTGCCCGGGTCTTTCGCCAGCCGCTCGCCGGAAAGGGCTGCGAACAGTTCGTCCTGTCCGTTACCGGCAACACCGGCGATGCCTAGAATTTCACCACCCCGAAGCTCGAACGAGATGTGCTCGAGCTGTATGCCGTGCGGATCGTCGGGTGTGAGGTTGAGATCGTTGACCAGCAGGCGAGGCACGGTGATCTGGCGGCTCGCCGCAGCCTTCACTTCCATGATCTCGCCGCCGACCATCATGCGCGCAAGTGACGCCGCGGTCTCAGCCCTGGGATTGCAGGTCTCGACCTTCCGTCCGCCGCGCAGGATCGTTGCGGTATCGCAGAGCCGCTTCACCTCGTCCAGCTTGTGGCTGATGTAGAGAATCGCGCGGCCTTCGGCCTTGAGGCGATTGAGCACGATGAAGAGCTGATCGGCCTCCTGAGGTGTCAGCACGGCTGTCGGCTCGTCGAGGATCAGGAATTGTGGATTCTGCATCAGCGCGCGCACGATCTCGATACGCTGCCGCTCGCCAACCGAAAGCTGCCAGACCTCCCGCTTCGGATCGAGTGGAAGTCCGTATGTACGCGACACCTGCTCGAGGCGCGCCGACATGTCCTTGAACGGCTCCTTGCCGTCGAGGCCGAGCGCAACATTCTCGGCGACCGTCAGATTGTCGAACAGCGAGAAATGCTGGAACACCATGCCGATTCCATGTGCGCGCGCATCCGATGGCCCAGACAGCACGATCGTCCTGCCCTGCCAGCGGATCTCGCCCTCGCTCGGCTGGATCAGGCCGTAGATCGTCTTGACCAGGGTGGATTTTCCGGCGCCGTTCTCGCCGAGCAACGCATGGATCTCTTGCGGCCGAATATCGAGATCGATCTTGTCGTTGGCGAGAAACGAACCGTAGCGCTTGGTCAAGCCGACCGTCTGCAGAAGCGGCGTGGCACCTGTGTGCTGCGCGGCAGATGTCGTGTCTGGCATCCCGGGATATCGCATGCGTGGAGAGAGGAGCCGCAATAGTGGGCCAGTTTTCACGCACGCGTAAGTAGGGAAAAAGCGCCAGTGCTTGCTCAAGGCTTCGGCACGATTGAATCGCTCCGTAGATTTGCGGGGTCGACGGTCAGTCGGCCTCGCTGCCACGTCCGTGGAAGTTGTTGCAGAAATGTGACTGTCGATCCAATTCGAAAGTGGAGCGGTCAACGATGACGCAAAGTTGAGCAGCGTGTCGCTGCAGGATTCCAGCGGATTTCCCGTGCCCCGGCGGTACGTCCCCCCGCTGTGCGCAAATGTCGCGGAAGTCGAGCAATGATGGGCATAATTTGAAAAACCCCGAATTCCGTCGAAGCGAATTTTGCGACCGTCAACCGCTACAGGACTGGTCCAACCAAACCGATCTCGCGGAGGGTGCTGATCAAACACGCGTCAGGCCGTGGAGAAACTTCGGGCTTCCCGTTCGCCCCGAAGCTGCGCCACGCTCCTGCATCAGCACGAATTCGTTGCGTTCACTCTTGGGGGTCTTTCACAATGTTCAACATCCGCCGAACCTTGTCGGCCGCGGCACTATCATTGGGGTTGATGCCGGTCGCTAACCTTGCAAGCGCCGCAGATCTGCCAGTCAAGGCACCCAAGCCGGCAGCTGATCTGCCATTCTTCCTGGTCATCGACGACCGCGTGACCTACTCCTACATCTTCTCCGGCACTGATCCGGGCGTATTCTCCGTCCGCCCCGACGGCAGCATCAACGGAAAGACCGCCAAGCAGGTCTACTCGTTCACGCATTTCGATATCTGGGCCTATGGCCAGAACTTCTTCACGATCTCGATGTACAAGTCGGATCATAACGACCCGGCGTCACCGTGCTCGAATGTCGGTGTGACCATCACGGGAGCGCCGGCAACCTGCGCCGGCGCGACCGAGATCTACGGCCTGTTCCGCTCGACCTTCGGCTGGAATCAGATCTTCAACACGAAGGCGTTCAGCATGGGGCCGCTGAACAACATCTCGTTCGAAGTCGGCATGGACGCCAACACGGAGAACAACTTCCTGGCGCCCGCCAAGCGTGACGTCGTCGCCGGCCTCCAGTTCGAATTCAATCTTCCGTACAAGGGTTACGTCAACGTGTCGCCGTTGATGTACTACGAGTTCTCCAACCACAACGCGTTCGACCAGTGCGGGCTGTTCGGCCCGGGCGTGCCCGGGGTGACCTGCCTCACCGACGGCAATACAAAGTTCAACCCGACCTGGGCCGTCGAAGTAAACTACTACATGGATCTCGGCTTCCTGCCCGAGAGCATGCAGTATTTCTCGATCAGTGGTCGCGCCGGCTGGTACGGCAAGAAGGGCACCGAGAACGAACCGATGGCGTTCAATCCGGTCACCAACATCAGTACGGCCGTCGAGCTCAACTCTGAACCGATCCGTCTGACCTTCGACGCGAGCAAGGCGCTTTGGGGCCCGAAGTATTCACATTTCGTGGACGTCTGGGTGGCCTACCGTTATTGGCAGAACAAGTTCGGCCTCGATCACGCCAAGAGCGTCGTCTGCAATGTCTCGCCCGGCGTCAGCAACAATTCCTGTACCGAAGAATCGCTCTACTCCGGTATCTCCGTGAAGTTCTGATCCACCCGATCCGTTCCACGGGTGGCTCCTGGTGGCGCCGCGACACACCGCGGCGCCACTTTCACGTCCGCGCGCGGAGGCATTCAGCTGAGGGATCACCGCGCGACTATCGCGCCCAGATGCCCTCGTGCACGACCGTGGCCTCGTCTTCAAGCAACGGGCCGACCACCATTGTCTTCCGTTGACCGCTGTCGAACACATTGCGGCAGGGCAGATCGAGCGTCGGATTCTCTGGGTGATCGCCTGTCAGTTCGCGCAAGCGGTGTTCGCTCAGTCCGTAGACCACGCGGCCGATGCCCGCCCAATAGATCGCGCCGGCGCACATGGCGCACGGCTCGGCGGATGAATAGAGCGTCGCAGCCGCCAGCACTTCCGCGGACAGCGTCGTGCATGCCATGGTCGCCAGTAGTCGCTCGGCGTGGGCCGTGCTGTCGCGCGACGGCATGAAGCCGTTCTCGACCTCGAGCAGGACGCTGCCTTCGCGGCTCACGAGAACGGCGCCGAAGGGATGATTGCCATGGCTGATCGCGCGGCGCGCAACCGCGAACGAGTGCCGCAGAAAGCTCTCGTCGTCGAGCAGGTGGTTCGAGTTGTTCGCGTCGCTCATGAACGGTCTCCTTGCCAGTCACATCTGCGCGGCGGCCGCGAATTGCCGGCCGGCGTCTTCCTTGCCTGAAATCGTGACGACGGCAATCTCGGCTCTCACGGTTGCAATGGCCCGGCCGTTCTCTCCCAGTCAAGGCGGCGGTCCCGTGCGACGATCCGGATGCGTGTGAGGATTTTACACCAGTCCCTTGCCCGCGTCCGATCCGTGACGTCTCTGCCGGGCCTGAAGCACAAGAATGACAACCAGCGCCAGAAAGATGACGAGAAAGGAAACGGCGCTCGTCAATGTTCCGAGCGCATAGATATCTGGCTTCGTGACGGTGGTCGTCAGGCCCTGCAGGTCAAGCGGCAGTGTGTTGACAGGGCCGATGGTCTGGCTCGAGCGCGCGAGTTCGTCCCAGGACAAGGTGAACCCAAACAGGCCGATACCGACGACCGATGGCAATATGATCGGCAGCACAACATGCCGAAATGTCTGCCACGGCGTGGCGCCCAGGTCGCGTGCCGCTTCTTCAAGCCGGCTATCGAACCTGTTGAAGATCGCAAACATGATCAGGAGACCAAAAGGCAAGGTCCAGGTCAGATGTGCACCGAGGCCCGATGTAAAAAGCCCCATTGCCGTTGTCCAATCCGTGGCGCCGCTCTTGATGATGAAGTCGTCAAGCAGCCGGAATTCCAGGGCGATGCCGAGCGAGGTAATGATCGATGGCATGATCAGGCTGGCAATGGCCACGTAGAATAGCAAGGTCGCGCCGCGGAACGATCTGCGGAAGGCCAGGCCTGCCGAAACCGAGAGGACGACCGTAAGCACCATGACGACGAGGCCGAGCTGAAGCGATCGCCTGAAAGCTGCGGCGATGTCGACGATGCCTGAGCCGGAGAACACCTTGCCGAACCACACCAGGGACACACCATTCATGGGGAATGTCAGGCCGCCATCCGGCCCCTGGAACGACAGGATGTAGATCGCGAACATCGGTCCGTACAAAAACAGGACATAAGCGGTGAAAAATGCGGCGAGAAGATAGAAGGATCGCGATCGCTTCTCGTTCATCTCACAGCTCCTTGCGAACATCGACGATTCGGGTCAGCGCCGAAATGATCAGGATCGTGATGCCGAGCAGGATAACCGCATTGGCCGCGGCGGCCGGGAATTGCAGCGCATTCAGGCGCGTCTCGATGATCTTGCCTGCAGATGCAATCTGCTGGCCGCCCATCACGCCTATCGTGACAAAATCGCCCATTACGATCGTGATCACGAAGATCGAACCAATGACGATTCCGGGTTTTGCCAGCGGAATAACGACGTTGACCAGGGTCTGCCATCCGGTGGCGCCGGCGTCATAGGCGGCTTCGATCAGACGCTTGTCGATGCGAATCATCGAGTTGAAGATCGGCACCACCATGAAGAATGTGAAGAGGTGAACGAGGGCAAGTACGACGGAAAACTCGGAGAACAAGAGCCACTCCAGCGGTTGCCGGATCAGTCCCACGCCCTCGAGCCCACTGTTGACCAACCCGTTCCGGCCAAGCAGCGGAATCCATGCGATCATGCGGATCACATTCGACGTCCAGAACGGGATGGTGCAGAGCAAGGTAAGTACGATCTGCCAGGTTTTGGACCGGACGTGGAACGCGAGAAAATAGGCGACGGTGAAGCCGATCAGAAGGGTCAGGCTCCAGGTCAGCAGGCACAATTTCAGCGTCTTCAGATAGGTCTTCAAGATGGTGCAGAGGTTGGGCAGATCGGCGATGCATCCCTCGAACGTGTCGCTGTAGCCACGCAGGCTAAAGGCTGGAATCATTTCATACTCGTTGTAGTCCCACGCGCTGACAATCGTCACAAGAAGCAGCGGCAAGAGAAAGAACACCGAGAAAACGAGCATCATCGGTGCGGCCTGGAGCCAGGCAACGAAGGTCTTGCGGTCTTGCATCATCGAACGGAGAATCGCGGTGATGGCGCAGCAGGAGTTGTCAAACGCCTTGTCCTCCTGTGGATTGCATCAGGCGGCGATGAATTCATTCCACTTGCGCACCATGTAATCGTTCTCGTCCATAACGGCGTTCCAGCAGGCGACCGCGCCCATGCGGTCTTCGTAGGATCCCCCGTCGCGCTTGGTGCCGGCCTTCTCGAGAATCGTGCCGTCGGGTGCCTTGATGTCGCTGACGGCGGCCTTGCCTTCCATCCAGTAGCCCCACTCGTCCGCCGTCATGTTGGCCTTCGCAGTGGACAGCACAGCCGAATAGTAACCCTGGCGGTTGAGATAGGCGCCGGCCCAACCCGACAAGTACCAGTTCACGAATTCATAGGCCCAATCGAGCTTTGGCCCCGTAACCGCCTTCGATACGCAGAACCCCGAAGCCCACGAGCGATAGCCTTCCTTGAGCGGCTGGAATGTGCAGGCGATCCCCATCGAGCGCACCTTGGTGACCGCAGGCGACCACATCGACTGGATGACGGTTTCACCCGAGGCCATCAGGTTGACGGATTCGTTGAAATCCTTCCAGAACGCGCGGAACTGGCCGGCCTTCTTGGCTTCCGTCATGATCTTCATGGTGAGATCAATCTCGGCCTTTGTCATGTTGCCCTTGTCGGCATAGGTGTGCTGACCGCTGGCTTCGACCACCATCGCGGCATCCATGATTCCGATCGACGGAATGTTGAGAATCGAGGCTTTGCCCTTGAATTCGGGATTGAGCAATTCGGTCCACGATGAAATTGGCCGTTTGATCAGATCCGGCCGGATGCCGAGCGTATCGGCATTGTAGACCGTCGGGATCAGCGTCACGAATTCGGTCGGCGTTTTTGAGAACGTCTTGGAGTTTGCACCCTCAAGATAAAGCACCTTCCATGGCGCGGTGCCCTGATCGCCGATCTTCTTGCCGTTCGGCAGCTGACCCTTGGTGAACACCGGGGTGATGTTGTCGAATTCCTTGATCTTCTTGGCGTCCAGCGCAAAAATATTACCCGACGGCACCAGCTTCCTCAGCGAGAAATATTCGGTATCCAGCACATCAAACGAGTTCGGCTGGGTGATCACGCGTTTGGTCACGTCGTCGGTGGTTGCCGTGATGTATTCGATCTTGATGCCGGTATCTTCCAGACACTTCTTTGAGATCTCGTCACCTTCGTTCACCGCCGTTCCGAGATAACGCAGAACCTTCGGGTCGGCTGGATGGACGTAGGGAAATCCGGTAATTGCGCCCGAGCCCGCCGCAAGGCCGACCGCTCCGGCCGCGCCCTTCAGCATGGTGCGACGGCTAATGCGACGATCGAATTTCGAGGATTTGCTCATGATTGTCTCCTTGGGTGTCACGCCGCCCTTTCAGGCGACCGGGCGATTACAGGACTCGTGGTTTTAAGAAGGTTGGCCTGCGTCGGGTCCCATGTGGCGAGAACACGTTCACCGACAGCGTAGTTGGCCGCGTCGAATTTGGGTTTCCGTGACTTGGGCCGAGATCTCGGAGCCACCATCGACGGCAATGACGACGCGGACATAGGTTCCCTGGTATTCGACCTCGCTGATGGTGCCTGCAACCGATGGACCAGCGACCGCTTCGCTCGGTCGCTTCAGCATCAGCCGGTCAACCCGAACGGCGAAGGTCTCGGGACCCACCGCAATAACATTGTGGCCGCCGATGAATTTCGCCGTGAATTCGGTTCGAGGGTGGTTGAAGATTTGACGCGGCGAACCCTGCTGCTCGATCCGGCCCGCGTTCATGAGAACCACGATATCAGCCAGAGCCATCGCCTCGTCCTGGCCATGCGTCACATGGATGAAGGTGAGCCCGAGCTCGCGCTGCAGCTTCTTCAACTCGGCTCTCATCCGCAGCCGCAAGAACGGATCGAGCGCCGACAGCGGCTCGTCGAGGAGCAGGATTTGAGGAGAGGTGATCAGCGCGCGCGCGAGTGCGACTCGCTGCTGCTGGCCACCGGAAAGCTGGCCTGGCAGCCTTGCCGCATAGGGCTGCATGTCGACGAGCTCCAGCAACTTGTTGGCCTCGGCATGGCGTGCAGCCTTGGCGACGCCTTTCATCTTCAAGGCGAAGGCAACGTTGTCGATGACCGAGAGATGAGGGAACAGGGCGTAAGACTGGAACATCATCGCCGTGCTTCGATCGGCAGGGGGCAGGTCGGTTACATTCTTCGGCCCGACCAGGATGTCGCCTGAACTGACCGATTCGTGGCCGGCCACCATGCGCAGCGTCGATGTCTTGCCGCAGCCGGACGGCCCGAGCAGGCAGCAATAGGAGCCGGGCGGAATCTTGAGGTTGATGGCGTCAACGGCGGTGACGCCACCGTACATCTTGGTCAACTGTACGAGTTCGAGCGCCGCCGTCGTCGTCATCCGCACCATTCCGCATAGTCTTGCCAGGGATCTTGAGCGACATTGTCGCCCCGGCCCGCGATCCGGAGTTCGATGCAACAGATGTGCCAAATCTTGCGACAGACCAGACAAAAATTGGGCAGACTCCGCCGGCCGACGAGGTCGGCCGCGCCGCTGCGACCGAGATCGGAGGTCAGTTGCCAGGTACGCTGTCTGCGAAGCTTGAGTTCCGGACGTAGGCGATCGAGGCGATGTTGAAGGTCGATCCCTTTGCCAAAGCCATCTCGCTGCGATCAAAACCGGTGCCGTGCCCGCAGGCGCCGGGAGACGTTTTGGCTTGCCATATCTTTTTGCGAGCCCGAAGATATCCGAGGGGAAGAGCATGCGCACAAAATCGGTCGACGTCGTTCGTATTTCCACCAAGGGCCCCGGTGACGTCTCCGGCTTGCTGAGCCTGATCGAGCAAGGCAGGATCGATCCAAAGTCGATCGTTGCGATCTTGGGGAAGACTGAGGGCAATGGAGGCGTCAACGATTTCACGCGTGAGTTCGCCGTTTCAGCTCTCCGTACGACCCTGGCGCCTTATCTGGATCTGCCGCCGCATCGCGTTGAGCAACGGATTGCGTTCGTGATGTCGGGTGGGACGGAAGGTGTGCTCAGTCCACATATCACCGTGTTTACGCGTGACGGTGCCGCCAATCACGATTCAGGTGTCTCCGGGAAACGCCTTGGCATCGGGATGGCACAGACGCGGGATTTCCTGCCCGAGGAGATCGGTCGCGGCGTGCAGATCCGGGAAACCGCAAGGGCGGTGGCTGCCGCCATGGCCGATGCTGGGATCGTCGATCCGCAAGACGTTCATTTTGTGCAGATCAAGTGTCCGCTTCTGACCAGCGACCGCATCGAGGCAGCGGTGGCGCGGGGTCATGAGACCGTGACCAACAGCGCTTACGGTTCGATGGCGTATTCCCGTGGCGCGTCAGCGCTGGGCGTGGCCGTCGCGCTTGGCGAGGTTGAAGGCGAGATTGACGACGAACACGTTCTCCGGCGGTTCGATCTGTTTTCGTCGGTCGCCTCCACGTCGGCGGGCATCGAACTGATGCATAACGTGGTCATCGTGCTGGGCAATACGACGTCGTCGGCGGCTCCATTCGAGATCGGACACGCCGTGATGAGCGACGCCATTGATTCGGCAGCGGTGATCGATGCGTTGAAAAGCGTGGGGCTGCACATCGACGACGCCTCCAGGCCGCCGACGGCGTCGCGGCAGCTCGTCAATATCTTTGCCAAGGCGGAAGCCGCGCCGAACGGGAGCATCCGCGGATTTCGTCACATCATGCTTGAGGATACTGACATCAGCTCAACCCGGCACGCTCGCGCTGCCGTCGGCGGATTGATCAGCGGCTTGTCGGGAACCAGCGCTGTGTATGTTTCCGGCGGAGCCGAACATCAGGGACCCCCAGGTGGCGGGCCGGTTGCCGTAATCGCTCGACTGCTGGCAAACGGGTCCGACTGAGCATCGGGCGTCGTGTGCCGTTACGGCCGGCATCTGTTCACGCTTCAGCGCGAACGCGCTGCCGACGGCTCACCTGGTGCCGAACATTCTGTCTCCTGCATCGCCCAAGCCTGGAACGATATACCCGTGATCATTCAGTCTTTCGTCGATAGCAGCGGTCCAGATCGGAACGTCCGGACACTCGTCCTGGAATCGGGCAATTCCTTCGGGGGCTGCGAGCAGGCAGACGAACCGAATGTCTTGCGCGCCTCGCGATTTGAGCAGGCGGGCCGCCGCGCTGGCGGAATTTCCCGTAGCAAGCATTGGATCCAGCAAGATCACGATGCGCTCCGAAACATCCTGCGGCGCCTTGAAGAAGTACTCCACGGCTTGAAGTGTTTCCGGATTCCGGTAAAGGCCGATGTGCGCGACGCGTGCTGATGGGACGAGCGCCAACATTCCGTCGAGAAACCCGACGCCCGCCCGCAAGATCGGAGCGAATGTGAGTTTCTTGCCCGCAATTTTGGGTGTCCTCATCGCAGCGAGCGGCGTATCGATGTCGACCATCTCCAGAGGTAAATCCCGGGTGACCTCATAACAGAGCAGCATTCCGATCTCGTTCAGTAGCTCGCGAAACCCTTTGGTGGAACGATCCTTGTCGCGCATCAGCGAGAGCTTGTGCTGCACGAGGGGATGGCTGACGAGGTTCACGTTCTTGGTCATGATATCGCTTTCTCAATAAAGGGGTCGCGTGCGAGTTCGTCCAAGTCGTCGCGTGTGCAAGTAGCGTGCCCCGCTTCTGCTGACTGTCGAGCGCGGCCTCATTCATTGGGCGGGAGGCCATTCTTCAAGGCGATCCACCCGGCTCCTTCATCGCTTGGCTCGTTGTTCGTGTTTTGCGGAACACGATCATGGCCCATTCGGAGGATAGGGAATCTGCTCGTCGAAACCAACGCATTACTGCGCGAAGTCTACCAGGCTATCGAAAGTCCGGTGTCGGAGGTTAAGCCGCGCCTGCCGAGCGCGAGCTTGTCGCCGCGGATGAGGCTAGCGATTGGTGTTCTCGCTGAGATCACCGGTGACGCCGCCGCCAAACCGCTCACGCGACCGGGCGCCGGTTGCGCGAACTTCCCATGACGCCCGAGCGCGTGAAGGCGCGCTTTCCCGATCGCCGCTGCGCGAATGCGCGGGGTGGCCTCCCGCGCGGATCGGTCGGCATCTGCCGGCGTCAGTCGTTCCACCAGCAGGACACACCGTTCCATTTGACGTCCCCGCGGCGTGAAAATTATACTTTACGATCGTAAAGTTGAGTGCGATGGTTGGTGCGGCCAGAGGGAGAGGCCTGCCTCTCCGCTTGTGATGGTCGAAGTCGACGAAAACCGTCGCGGAAACGCCGGGGAGAAACGATGATCGAGGAGCGGGACATCAGCGTCGTGATGCGGGACGGCACCCGGCTGGCGGTCGACGTCTACCGCCCGGATGCGACCGGCAAGTACCCGGTGCTGTACGCATCAGCGCTGCACAACAAGGACATCCAGGGACCCGACATCGCGGACATCCTGCCGCCGCAGCCGGCGCATGCGCCGCTCTGGTTCGGTCCGATCGAGGCCGGCGATACGCGGCGCTTCATCGCCAACGGCTACGTCCATGTGATCGCGCAGCCGCGCGGCTCAGCCAAGTCGGAAGGGCACTATGGCCATGAGGACACCGACCACTACGACCTGATCGAGTGGATCACGCAGCAGCCTTGGTCGAACGGCAAGGTCGGGATGGTCGGCATCTCCGGCTATGCCGGCGAACAGTGGCGTGCGGCCGCGCAGGGACATCCCGCGCTCAAGGCGATCTTCCCCTACGACGCCTGCAGCGCATATGGCGGCATGTTCGGATTCCGCGACTTCAATCCGGGCGGCGTGCTGCACAGCTTCCCCTATTTACTCGACGTCTTCAGCACGGTTCACGAGTCTCGTGACCGTCCCGCCGAGCTGCCCGCCGCGGAAGAAGCGCTCTGGCGCCGGGCGATGCAGAATCCGGACTTCAAGCAGTACATCAACCTCTACAACATCCTCACCCAGAAGGGGCAGCGGACGTTCGTCATGTATCTCATGATGACCCACCCGTGGGAGCTCGACGGCACGGTCGAGCGCGCCGAGGAGATTTTCAGGAAGATCAAGATTCCATTCTACACCGGCTCGGGCGCCTATGCTTACACCTACAAGCTGCACTGGCTCGGGGCGCAGCATTACTTCCAGAATGTCGATGCGCCCAAGAAGCTGCTGTTCACCGGCCCGGCCCATCTCGAGCGGCCGTTCCATCAATATCACGACGAGATCATCCGATGGTACGACCACTGGCTGAAGGGTCATGACACCGGCATCATGAACGAGCCGCCGGTGCGCTATTGGCTGATGGGGGCCAACGAGTGGCGAACCGGAACCAACTGGCCGCTGCCGGAGACGCAGTGGACCAAATACTATCTCTCGCACTGGGAGACGCTGTCGACCGAGCCGCCGCGTCCGGCCTCCGAGGTCGGAGCTTCGGCAAGGGAGCCTGACGTCTTCACGCAGATGCCCGTCACGCGCACGACCAAGATCGAGCGGTTGCGCTACATGACCGAGCCGTTGCCGCATGACGTCACCGTCGCCGGCCCGATCACACTGACGCTCCACGCGGCGATCGACCAGGACGACACCAACTGGATCGTCGTGCTCAAGGATGTCGGCCCCGACGTTTCGGTTCGGACCGCGCGGGAAGGCGAGCGGGACGTCCCGTCGACGTTGCCCGAGCGCGAGCTGACGCGGGGGTGGCTGAAGGCATCCTATCGCGCGCTCGACGAAAAGCGTTCCAAGTCGTGGGAGCCGTTCCACAAGCTGACGCAGGACGCGATCGCCCCGGTGACGCCCGGAGACGTGGTTGAGTACCAGATCCAGATCCTCGCCACTGCCAACCAATTCAAGGCGGGTCACCGCATCTGCCTCGACATCACGTCCATGGATGTCCCGACCGGGACGGGAGCCATGACCAACGTCGAGTACATCCCGTACCACGTCTGCAGCAGCAGGACCGTCACTCACAAAATCTACCGCGACGCGGAGCGGCCGTCACATCTGCTTCTGCCGATCATTCCCGAGCCTGCCGACCGGCGTCCGGCCTGACACCTCATAGAAGGAAACGCGACCATGAAGACGATCCGATTTGAACGAGACGGCGCCATCGGCAACATTGTTCTGGCCAATCCGCCGTTCAATCGCCTCGACGCGCGCTTCGCGGAAAACCTGCGCACCGCCGTGCGCCAGGCCAGCGAAAGCGACATCCGTGTGCTGGTGGTTCGTGCCGAGGGGCCACACTTCAGCTTCGGCGGTGAGGTGCGGGAGTGGCCGGGCAAGGACATCAACTGGTTCCGGACATTCGTCGTGGACGTGAACGTCTCATATCGCGCAATCGAGATGCTGAAGATCCCGACGGTCGCCGTCGTGCAGGGGATTGCCTTCGGTGGCGGGTTCGAGCTGGCGCTGGCGTGCGATTTTCTGGTCGCGGCCGAGAACGCCACGTTCCGCTGCGTCGAGGTCACGACCGCGATGCTGCCGATCGCAGGTGCACTGCAGCGGATCGCCGAGCGCGCCGGGCGGGCGCGCGCATCCCGATCGGCCATGCTCGGCGAGCCGATTTCCGGACGTGAAGCCGGAGCGCTCGGAATTGCGACGCATGTGGTGGCCGAGCACGATCTGACGGCGACGGCGGCGGCATTGGCCCGGCAGCTCGCGACCGGGCCGACCAGGTCATACGCCGCGACGCGCACCCTGCTCAAGGCGTGGTCGAGCGGCGGGGTGGCTGCGGCCGATCTGGTGATGCTCGACGTCGCGATGGAGCTCTACAACGGCGCGGACGCCCAGCGCGGTTTTGTCAACACCGCTGAAGCCTTCGACAAGGATATCGAGCCGCCGCCGTTGGTGTTCGAAGGCAAATAGTCGCCTGCGCAAGACCGCCGAACGCCGGCGGTCCTCCAGGGTTTCGTTATCGATGGGAGCGAATCGTGCCGCGCGAAAGCTACGTGCATGGCCATAGTGGTGCGCCGCTGATCGGCAAGACCATCGGGGCGCTGCTTGACGACGTCAGCGCAACCGACGGAGCGCGCGAGGCACTGGTTGTCGCGCATCAGAATGTTCGCTGGACCTATGCCGAGCTCAAGTCGCGATCCGACGCGTTTGCGTCGGGACTGCTGGCGCTTGGCCTCGAGCCCGGCGACCGGGTCGGGATCTGGTCGCCGAACTGCGCGGAATGGACGATCGCGCAGTTTGCGACGGCGAAGGCCGGGCTGATCCTGGTCAACATCAATCCGGCCTATCGCATCGGCGAGCTGGAGCACGTGCTGCGCGCGGTCGGCTGTCGCGCGCTGATCACAGCCGCGCGCTTCAAATCCAGCGATTACATCGCGATGATCCGCGAGCTCGTCCCGGAACTGGGGCGCGGCAGCGGCGAGCTTCACAGCCCTCGCCTGCCGGACCTGCGACACGTGATCTCCATTGTGGGGAAGCCGGATGGCTGCCTCGCCTTCGATCGGGTCATGGAGCAGGGCAGGCAAGCGGGAAGCGGGCGCCTGGAATCCGTGGCGGCCGCGATCCAGATCGACGATGCCGTGAACATCCAGTTCACCAGCGGGACGACCGGATTGCCGAAGGGCGCGACCTTGTCGCATCACAATCTGATCAACAACGCCTTCTTCGTCGGTGAAGCCACCGGCGTCGAACCAGGCTCCCGTGTGTGCATTCCCGTGCCGCTGTACCATTGCTTCGGCATGGTGATGGGCAATCTCGGCTGCGTCACGCACGCGGCGACGATGGTCTATCCATCCGAGGCGTTCGATCCGCTGAAAACATTGCAAGCCGTCGCGGCCGAGCGTTGCGACGTTCTCTACGGCGTGCCGACGATGTTCATCGCCCAGCTCAATCAAGCGGAATTCTCCAGCTTCGACCTGAGCTCGCTGCGGCGAGGGATCATGGCCGGGGCGCCGTGCCCGATCGAGGTGATGAAGGAAGTCGCATCGTCGATGCATATGAGCGAGATCACCATTGCGTATGGCATGACTGAAACCAGTCCGGTGAGCTTTCAGAGCAGCCGGGGCGATCCGCTCGAGCTCCGCGTCTCGACGGTCGGACGCATCCAGCCGCACCTCGAAGCCAAGATCGTCGACCGTGACGGTCGCATCGTGCCCCGGGGAGAAGCCGGCGAGCTCTGTACGCGAGGCTATTCCGTGATGCTCGGCTACTGGAATGACGAGGCGCGAACCAGGGAGGCGGTCGATGCGGCCGGCTGGATGCATACCGGTGACCTCGCGACGATCGACGATGCCGGATATTGCCGCATCGTCGGCCGGATCAAGGACATGGTCATCCGCGGCGGCGAGAACATCTATCCGCGCGAGGTCGAGGAGTATCTGTATCAGCACCCGGATGTTCAGGACGTCCAGGTGTTCGGCGTACCTGACGCCAAATATGGCGAAGAGCTCTGCGCCTGGATCGTCTCGAGGCCCGGTGCCGCGATCGACGAGGAAAGCGTCCGCACGTTCTGCCAGGGCCGCATCTCGCACTACAAGGTCCCGCGCTACATCCGGTTCGTGGAGAGCTTCCCATCGACCGTGACCGGCAAGGTCCAGAAGTTCGCGATGCGCGAGGCGATGATCGAGGAGTTCGCTCGCGCGGCAAAAGTCAGTGCGTGAGCATTGCTGAAAGTGGCCGGCGGGATCGAGCGCGCAGATCGCTCGACCGTGACCGCAGTCCGGAGTCCGGAGTCCGGAGTCTATTGGAGGAAACGATGGAAACATTCGAGACTGACGTACTCGTCGTTGGAGCTGGGCCCGCCGGGCTGACGGCCTCCGCCCTGTTGGCGCGCGCTGGCGTCAAGGCGATCGGCATTACCAAATATCCCGGCACGGCCGACTCGCCCCGGGCCCACATCACCAACCAGAGAACGGTTGAGGTGCTGCGCGACCTCGGCGTAGAGGACCGCCTGCGCCAGACGGCCATGCCTCACGAATTGATGGGGACGCAGATCTTCGCGACGTCATTCGCGGGGCTCGAATTGTCGCGAACCAGCGCCTGGGGTGCGGGAATCGATCGCCGAACGGACTATCAGACGGCCAGTCCCGGTTCGATGAGCAATATCGCGCAGCACAAGCTGGAGCCGATCATTCTGGAGGCCGCGGCGAGGAACGGCGCGGATATTCGCTTCAACCATGAGTTGGTCGACCTGCACCAGGATCGCGACGGGGTCACGGCCCGCGTTGTCGAACGAACGACGGGCCGGGAGCAGCAGATCCGCAGCAAGTATCTGATCGGCGCGGACGGCGGCCGCAGTCTGGTCGCTGCGAAGGCAGGCTTCGAATTCGATGGACGCTTCAACATCGGCGAGGCAATCAGCATCTGGCTCGAAGCAGATCTTACGGCCTATACGCGGCACAGGTCAGGCGCGATCGCCTTCATCACGCCCCAGGCGAGTAACATCTGGATGAGCATCTGGCCGTGCGTGACGCCGTGGACCGAGTGGAATCCATTCTTTTTCCGCCATGGCTGGGCCCCCGGTGCAACCGATGAGGAGACGCTCCAGGGCTACATCCGCGAAGCCATCGGCGATCCGACCGTGCCGTTCAAGATCAAGAAGATATCGCCCTGGCAGGTCAACCATGTCGTTGCGAAGAGCTACAAGAACGGGCGCGTCTTTCTTGCGGGGGACGCGGCGCACCGGCATTCGCCTGCGAACGGGCTCGGATCCAATACGTCGGTGCAGGATTCCTATAACCTGGCCTGGAAGCTTTCACTCGTCCTGTCGGGTAGGGCCGATGAAGGCTTGCTGGACAGTTACAATGACGAACGTCAACCGGTCGGGCGGAAGGTCATCGATCGCGCCATGAAGAGCCATGTCGAAATCGAGCCGTGGTCGGAGGCGGCCGGGCTCAAGCCGGGCATGAACGGACAGGACGCGAAGCACAATATCGAGGAGCTGTTCGGGGCATCGGACGTCGGCGCGACACGGCGCAAGGCCTTGTTGGCCGGGGTCGATCTGATGAACTATCAATTCAATGCGCACGGCGTCGAGCTGGGACAGCGCTATCGCAGCGGCGCGATCGCTTCTTTCGAGCCGTTTCCCGAATATCAGCGCGATCCGGAGCTGTTCTTCCAGCCGGACGCGGTGCCAGGTTCCCACATTCCGCACGTCTGGGTGCAGCATGGTGGAGCTGAGATCTCGACGCTTGACGTATGCGACTATTCGGCCTTCACGCTGATCGTTGGTGCGGCCGGCGATCGTTGGGGCGAGGCGGCAGCGAGTGTCGCGTCCGAGCTCGGCGTGCCAATCGCGTTCGCGCGAATTGGCCTGCGCCAGGACTTCGACGACATGTATGGAGATTGGATCAACATCCGCGGGGTGTCCGACCAGGGCTGCCTGTTGGTGCGGCCCGACCGCTTCATTGCCTGGAGAAGTCACGATCTCCCCGGTGATCCGGCGGCGGCACTTCGCCAGGCCATGCGATCGATCCTTGGCCGCAGCGGCGTGCGCTAGAGCTGTGAAGAACTGTGCGACACTTCGCGTGACGTTGGGCCGGCAACCATGTTAGTCCAAGATCACATGTCGAAGAAAACGAAGCCGGCGGCCGGACGCCGCGGCCGCCCGCGCAAGAGGGCCGAACAACAGCGTTCGATTGAGACGCGCGCCGCAATCCTCGATGCCGCCATTGCGGAGTTTGCCGAGCGAGGATTCGACGGCGCCAGCATTCGCGCCATCGCCGAC
Source organism: Bradyrhizobium sp. USDA 4341 (assembly GCF_054063755.1). Lineage (NCBI taxonomy): Bacteria > Pseudomonadati > Pseudomonadota > Alphaproteobacteria > Hyphomicrobiales > Nitrobacteraceae > Bradyrhizobium > Bradyrhizobium sp. USDA 4341. Next base: position 5,949,827 of record NZ_JBSSGO010000002.1, read on the forward strand.
CGGCTTGGCCTGCAACACCCGCTGATCACTTATCACTATCGAAGCAAGGACATTCTGTGGCGCGCGGCCGCCGAGCATGCCTTCACGCAGATCCGTGCCGAATGGGATAGATCGGTGGAGGAGGGGATCGATCCGTCGCCGTTGGCGCGGCTGCGCCAGGAATACACGACCCTGTTCCGCTACACGGTCGCATTTCCCGAATTTCATCGGTTTATGCGCCAGGAGACCCTGACGAACAATCCGCGGCTGAAATGGGTGGCAGAAGCGGTCCTGGCCCCGCTTCTGGGCCGGCTATTGCCCCAGATCACCGAGGCTCAGAAGCAGGGTCTGCTTCCCGCCGTGGACCCGATTCTGTTCCACTACATGATGGTCAGCCTGACCGCCACGCTTTCGGAATTCGGTCCCGAAATGCAGGTGACCAGCGGACTGTCATCCGGTGACCCGAAGGTTGTTGCCTCCTATTGGCGGCTTGTCGAGGAGATGGTCTTCGGCGGGGAGCCAAACGACGGTCGGCGTCGAAGGCAGCCATGACGCTGCGCCGAAACGGTTCGAAATGCGGCCCGTGTCAGACGGGCGCGCCGCGTTTGCGAGGCAGGCTTTCAGGCAGATAAGCCTCGCCTGGTTTCGCCTTTGCGGATTCCTGAGCCGGCTCGCGCCCGGCCAACACGGAATCGAGGATGACCTTCGTCGTCATTTGCAAGTGCTGGTTCATCAGCATGACGGCGCGTTCGCTGTCCCGCGCCAAAGTGGCCTCTGCAATCTCCCGATGTTCCCTGTCCAGGTCTCTGTCCACCTTGGACAAGGGACCGGAAAACGCGCGGTAGCGTTCGGAGTGATTGTAAAGCGTCGCGCGCAAGTGGAGCAGCCAGGGGCTGCCGCATCCCGACGCGAGAGCTTCATGAAAAATCTCGTGCGCCCTCGAATACTCTTCGCTGTAGCGTCGCGCGGCCTTATCTGCCCATACCGGCGTGTGCGACAAGCGATGCAGCGCAGCGACCACCTGTGACTGCCACTCGATCCCGCCTTTCTCGATGGCACCCCGAAGACACAGCGCCTCGATGCTGCATCGAACATTTGTGAGGTCGCTCAGGGCGTCGACGGACAACGGCGCCACGCGGAATCCTCGTTGCGGTTCGCTGACCACAAAACCCTCTGATGCGAGGCGCGACAGAGCCTCGCGCACGGCGCTCGAGCCGACCTCGAAGCGGCGGCACAAATCGTCGATCTTCAGCTTTTCTCCGGGCGCGAAGCGGCATGCCAGCAATTGCGAGCGAAGCTTGGCATAGGCCCCGTGGGTCAGACTCGTCGGTGATTCCATGGGCTTAGCCATAACAAAAGGGGTGATCCGAGTCATTCAAAATATGCACGCTTCGAAAATAATGCATTTTTATTTGCAAAGTGCATTTTATATGCTAGAGGAGATGAACACGGAGGAAACACCCCATGCGGTTCATCGCCTACGAAAGAAACGCGAAGCGCGGCCTCGCCGTGGCCGATCAGGCCGGCCGATATCGGGGACTTGATGATGGCGCAGCGCACGGCCGGCTGGAGCGCGCCCTCGCCGGCGGGCATGACGGGCTGAAGGATCTTGCAGCGGCGCTTCTCAAGGGCGAGCCGCTCGATCCGGAAGCCGTGACCTTCCTTCCTCCGCTGTCCTCACCCGGCAAGATCATCTGTGTTGGACTGAACTACGCGGACCACACCGCCGAAAGCAGTATCCAGCAGCCCGACTACCCCACGCTCTTCGGCCGGTTCTCGTCGAGCCTCATTGGGCACGGTGCGCCGATCGTGCGGCCGAAGGTCTCGGCAGCGCTCGACTATGAGGGCGAGCTGGTCGCAGTCATCGGGCGCGGCGGCCGCCATATCCCTCAATCCGCGGCCCTCGATCATGTCGCCGGCTATTCGATCTTCAATGACGGCACGATCCGGGATTATCAGTTCCGGACGCCGCAATGGACCATGGGCAAGAACTTCGACGGCACCGGAGCGTTCGGACCCGCACTCGTGACAGCCGACGAACTCCCGCCCGGCGCGGGCGGCCTGACGCTCGAGACGCGCTTGAACGGCACGGTGATGCAGAAGACATCGACCTCCGACCTCATCTTCGATGTCGCAACGCTGGTCGCGCTGATCAGCGAGGGTATAACGTTGTATCCGGGCGATCTGATCGTGACCGGCACGCCGTCCGGCGTCGGCGCTGCACGCAAGCCGCCGCTCTACATGGAGCCCGGCGACGTCTGCGAGATCGAGATCGAGGGTTTGGGCGTACTTCGCAATCCGATCGTGCAAGAGGGCGATGATGCGGTACGTGCAGCTGCCTGACCTTCGCCGACGTCGCTGCGCGCGGTGACGAACGGAGGTCGTATCGATCCCCAAGAGGATGAGGGCTTGGCCAAGGTCGATACGCGCACTGCCCGGAGTTGAGGAGTCGATCAGACCAGTTCTTGATCTAGCGTCGTGCGGAAGCGGCAACACAACATAAAATCCGCCGCCGGTCCTATGGGAGGAAAGAATGAAATCGGTTCCGGTTTTGATTGCAGGGGGCGGTCCCGTCGGGATGACGCTTGCGAACGTCCTGGCCCGTTTCGGCATTCGCTCCATGCTGGTCGAGCGGAATGCGACGACGACCCGTCATCCGAAGATGGACATCACCAACAGCCGCAGCATGGAGCTATTCCGCCGGTTCGGCCTGTCGGACGCGTTGCGAAAGGCCGCGGTAGCGGAAGATCATCCCTTCGACGTCTCCTGGATCACGAGCCTCGCGGGATATGAGCTGCATCGTTTTCGGTACATGAGCCCGAGCGAGTTTCGAAAGCACAGCCGAACCAGGAACGACGGCACCCAGCCGCTCGAACCGCCGATGCGCGTTTCACAGGTCGAGATCGAACCTGTCCTGAAGAAGGCCATCGACGCCCGTTCGGAAGTCGAGGTGCGGTTCGGCGTCGCCTTTGAAAGCTTTGAAGCGAAGGACGATGGCGTCGTCGCCGTCCTGCGGGAGCAGGGGAGTGGCGCGCAAGAGCAGGTCCGTTGTCAGTATCTGATCGGTTGCGACGGCGGCTCCAGCCGCGTTCGCGCGGGACTGGATATCGCGCTGGAGGGCCAGTCGCGCGTCGGCGAGCTCTACATGATCCACTTCCGATCGACGGAGCGCGACCTGTTGCAGCGCTGGGGTGTCGCCTGGCACTATCAGTCGCCGCTTGGAACCATGATTGCCCAGAACGATGATGATATCTGGACCGTGCATGTTCCCGTGCTGCCCGGGCAGGATGCGAGCAAGCTCGATCCACGCGCGCTGGTCGAGGCCTATGCCGGCCGGCCATTTTCGTTCGAGATCCTGGTCGCGAATGCCTGGACGCCGCATCTCGTGGTCGCCGAATCCTATGGCAAGGGACGTGTCCTCCTCGCCGGCGACTCCGCGCATCAGTTCATCCCGACCGGCGGCTACGGAATGAACTCCGGGGTCGGCGACGCCATCGACCTCGGCTGGAAACTGGCTGCGACGCTGCAAGGTTTCGGCGGGCCTGGCCTCCTCGCTTCGTACGAAGTCGAGCGGCGCCCCGTCGCCGCACGAAATCGCGACGCGTCCGGCCGCCACATGCAAGTGCGGATGCAGATTGCCGAAGCCTACGGAAACCTGCTGCAAGGCGACAACAGCGAAAATCCCGTGCGGCGCGCCGAAGTCGGCGCGGAGCTTGCCAGACTTGGCAACGCCGAGAACGAATGTTTCGGGATCGAGCACGGCTTCGTCTACCAGGGATCGCCGATCGTCGCTGACGCGGAGGCCGCTCCATTTCCGTTCGATCCGGTCGTCTACAAGCCGACGACCACGCCCGGTGCCCGCCTGCCCAGCACGTATCTCAAGGACGGGACGGCGCTCTACGACCGGCTCGGTGCGTATTTCACGCTGATCGATTTCCGCAGCACCGACCCGTCACCCTTCGTCGATGCCGCGGCGCGACGACGGATACCGCTGTCGATCCTGCAACTCGACGAGCTCGATCTGAAGGGCGTCTATGGCCGGGACATGCTGCTGGTGCGCCCCGACCATCACATCGCGTGGCGTGGAACGGGCGGCAAGGCACCCAATGCAGACGCGATCCTCGCGACGGCTCTCGGCTGGGGAGGCGAGCGGTGAAGCCGCTGCATGCCCTCGTGATCGGTGCCGGCATCGGCGGCACGGCCGCTGCCATTGCACTGCGCCGGGCTGGTCTCGACGTTTCCCTGTTCGAGCAGACGACGGCGCAACGCGAGGTCGGCGCCGGCATCCAGATCAGCCCCAACGCCTCCCGGCTGCTCCGGCGCTACGGGCTTGGCGACGCCATGGCGCGAGCCGCCGTTCGTCCCGCCGCGGTGGTCTTTCGTCGCTGGCAGGACGGCCGTGTGCTGGGGCGCGAGGAATTGGGCGACGTCCTCGAGGACCGCTACGGTTCGCCCTACTACCATTTCCACCGGGCGGACCTCATCGCTGTCCTGGCGGACGCGTTCGGCCGCAAGGAGATCAAGCTCGGACGTCGTCTGATCAATGTCGAGCAAGATGATAGCGGCGTGACCGCACATTTTGACGATGGCACGTCCGCGCGCGGCGATCTCCTGATCGGGGCCGACGGCATCCACTCCAGGGTTCGCGAGTGTCTGTTCGGCGAGGAGAAGCCAAGGTTCTCGGGGCAGATCGCGTATCGCGGGCTCGCGCCTGTCGAACGCGTCGCGCATCTCGGCCTTCCGCTCGATGTCACGAATTGGGTGGGGCCGGGCGGTCACTTTGTCCATTACTTCGTTGCCGCCGGCCGCTTTCTGAATTTTGTGGCGGTGAGCGAAGCGGCGACCTGGACGCGGGAGCAGTGGTCCGACCGCGGTTCGATCTCCGATGCCGTCAAGATCTATGAAGGGTGGCATCCGCAGATTGCGACTATACTCAACGCGGTCGACGAGACGTTCAAATGGGCGCTGTTCGATCGAAATCCATTTCCGGAATGGACCCAGGGGCGCATCGCGCTCCTCGGGGACGCCTGTCATCCCATGCTGCCGTTCATGGCACAAGGCGCTGCACAGGCCATCGAGGACGGCGCGGCCCTGGCGGCCTGCCTGAAACACGCAGCCTTCGACATTCCGTCCGCGTTTCGGGCTTACGTCACATTGCGCAAGCCGCGTGCGACTGAGGTGCAGGAAAGATCCCGTGCCAATTCCATCAGCTTCCACATGCCGGATGGACCCCAACAGGTCGAGAGGGATCACGTCCTCGCCACGCGCGGCGTGCGCGGCAGCCCGGAGGCAATGAACCGACTTTATGGCTACGACGCAGAAGCCGTCGCGGCGACGCTGGAGGAAAAACCATGACCCGCGCTTTCCAAATCGCCTATGTCGATCTCGATACGCCCGCCGCAGAACTGGAGATCGCCTATTACGATCGCGTGATCGGCGCAACTCCGACCGAGCGCGGCTCCGACGGCCGCACCTATTTCAGCCTCGGTGTCGATCACCACAACATAACCATCAAGCCGGCGTCCGATAAACGCCTCACCGCGCTTGGCCTGAGGATCGGTCAGGAAGCGGTCGACGAGACGATCCGCTCACTGCGCGATCTCGGACTTTCTGCGGAAAGGAAGAGCGATGCGCGGCCGGGCGTTCCGGAGCTGGTGGAGGTCGTCGTCGCCGGGCACACACTTCACCTCGTGCCGGAGATGGCCATGCCCGGTCCCGGCTTCCGCACCTCGGGCGTCATTCCGACACGGCTCGGGCATGTCGCCCTGATGGCGCCGGAGGCCGACAAGCTCATCAAATTCTGTTCGGCGATCGGGTTTCGTGCGACCGATTGGTTCGAGGGAATAGCCACATTCCTGACCTGCAACCATGATCACCACGTGCTCAATATCATCGCGGCACCGGAGGCGCGCGTTCACCATCTCGCCTTTGAGCTGCGCAGCCGCGCCGCGCATCACGATGCCGCAGATTTTCTCGCGACGACGGGGCATCCGATGCTCTGGGGCCCGTCGCGGCACACCGCGGGCCACAACCTCGCCTCCTATCACTATGACCCCAGCCGCTTTCTGATCGAGCTCTACTCCGACATGGACGTGCTCGTTCCAGAACTCAATATTTTCGAGCCGCGGCCGTGGCACGAGGCATTTCCCCAACGCCCGCGCGTGTGGACGATCGATCAGCTGACGACGTGGGGAACCCGCTTCGAGTTCGACTTGAAGACGGCATAGCGCCCGTTCGCTTGCCGATCGAATATCAAATCGCGAGGAGAGAGATGCCACGGTACGCGCGCGAGGCGAGATCCGCTTGTTTGGGTGTCGCGCTGACGATCCTGACCGGCTTGGCCGTTGCAGCGCCAGGCTCGGCTCACGAGGAGAAGCGCTACGATACCGGCGCATCGGACACGGCGATCAAGATCGGCAACACGGCTCCCTACAGTGGACCGCTGTCCTCGAATGGCATCATCGCCAGGACGGAAGCCGCCTACTTCAAGATGATCAACGATCAGGGCGGGGTTAACGGCCGCAAGATCGAGTTCATCTCCTATGACGATGCCTATAGTCCCCCGAAGACCGTCGAGCAGACCCGCAAGTTGATCGAGAGCGACGAGTTGCTGCTGCTCTTCAATCAACTCGGTACGCCGACCACCATGTCGGTCATCAAATATGTCAACGCCAGGAAGGTGCCGCAGCTGTTTATCGCGGCCGGAGCAACCGTCTTCGGCGATCACAACGCATATCCCTGGTCGATGGGCTTTCAGCCAAGCTACCAGAGCGAAACGCGGATCTACGGGAAGTATCTGCGCGAAAACTATCCCGACGGAAAGATTGCCGTTCTGTCGTCCAATGACGACTTCGGACGGGACAACATCAAGGGCTTGAAAGACGGTCTGGGCGATGCGGCCGGCAACGTCGTCGCCGAGGTCACCTATGAGACAAGCGCGCCGACGATCGATTCCGAGCTTGTGAAGCTGAAATTCTCGGGCGCGAGCATCTTCGTCAATTTTGCCTCCGCGAAATTTGCGGCCCAAGCCATCAAGAAAGCGGCAGAGATCGGCTGGAAGCCCGTGCATATCCTGCATGGAAACTCGCAGTCGATCAGCGCCGTCCTGAAGCCCGCCGGCCTCGAGAACGCCAGGGACATCATCACCGCAAGTTACGCCAAGGACCCCGCGGATGCGGCCTGGAAGGATGACCCCGGCTTGAAGAGATTCTCCGATTTCATGGCCGAGCACATGCCGGGCGAGGATCAAGACAACTATTACGTGGTCTATGGATACAACGCCGCGCAGGCGCTGGTTGAAGTGCTCAAGCAATGCAAGGACGACCTGACGCGCGCCAACGTCATGAGGCAGGCCGAGGCTTTGAACGGAGCTCACCTCGACATGCTGCTTCCGGATATCGCGTTGACGACGTCGCCGAGCGACCACTACCCGATCGAGCGAATGCAACTACAGAAGTTCGATGGGCGGAACTGGGTGCGATTTGGCACCGGCGTTGAAGGGATGCTGGACAAGAAGTGAGGGTCATCGGCGGAGGATCCCGTCGGTAGGCAAGACTGCATTTCCGGCAATGGCTCGATTGGTGGGTTCCCAGCGGGTCGACAATTGCCTTGTCATTCAACGAGATTGCCGGACCCTTTCTCCGCCGGCGATACACGCTCCCTGAACTCCGATTAACGCTTGCTTAGGCGCGGCTATTCTACCCTGCAAGCAGGGATTGCAGGGATCAACGGATGTCACTTTTCGAGAACGCGCCAGAGCGCACGCTTCCAGAGGTATCGCGTTCTGCTGATGAAACACGCCTGCTGCCGATCCTCAGCGTGGCGACGCTGCTTGTATCCGCGCTGCTGCTGTTCCTGATTCAGCCGATGTTCGCGAAAATGGTGCTGCCGAAGCTCGGCGGCGCGCCCTCGGTCTGGTCGGTGGCGATGGTGTTCTTCCAGGCCGTCCTGCTCGCCGGTTATGCCTATGCACATCTGCTCGGCCGGTGGTTCGGACCGCAGCGCGCGGGCCTCGTCCATCTGCTCCTGCTCGCGGTCACGGCCATGACCTTGCCGATCGCGATCGCGCCCAATTGGGGTGCGCCGCCCGCCGATGGAACCGCGCTCTGGCTGTTCGGGCTGTTCGCTGCGTCAATCGGCCTGCCGTTCTTCGCGTTGTCGGCGAACGCGCCCTTGCTGCAGAGCTGGTTCGCCGCAAGCGGCCATCGCGATGCCGACAATCCCTATGTGCTCTATGCCGCGTCGAATCTTGGTTCGTTCGCGGCCCTGTTTGCCTATCCTGTCGTTGTCGAGCCACTCTTGGCGCTGAATATGCAGGCGAGCATCTGGTCGTTTGGCTTTGCGGTCCTCGCGCTGCTCGTCACGGCGGTTGCCTTCGTGCTCGGACGAGGTCATGGCACCGCAAGGGCGACACCGTCGTGTGAGACATCGGTCATCAGCGTGGCCGACAGGCTGCAATGGATCGCGCTTGCGGCCATTCCGTCCGGGCTCGTCATCGCGGTGACCGCGTATCTGACGACCGACGTCGCGGCAGCGCCCTTTCTGTGGGTTATTCCACTGGCGCTCTATCTGTTCACCTTCGTTGTCGTGTTCCGCGACCGACCGTGGATCAGCCACGCGACCGTGGTGCGTCTCGTTCCGTTCGCCGTGGCCCCCCTTGCGATCAGTCTGGTCGGCGGCAAGGTGTTCTGGCTCACGACGACCGTGCTCCACCTCGTCGTGTTCACGCTGTTGGCGCTGCTCTGCCATGGCGAGCTCTATGCCCGGCGTCCGCACCCGCAACGGCTGACGGAGTTCTTCCTGTGCACCTCGTTTGGCGGTGTGCTGGGCGGCGCCTTCGCGGGACTGCTGGCGCCGCAGGTCTTTTCCGGCAACTACGAATATCCGATCCTGATTGCACTCGCATTGTTGGCAGTGCCCGGCATGTTCGCAGGCGGCGCGCGCCAGGCGCTGATGAAGGCGTTGCCATGGCTGGCGGTGGCGATCGCGCTTGCTGTGGTCTGGTACGTGACCCAACTGCAGCTTCCGGCCTCGTTCGAGCTGCCGTTCAGGGCCCTGCTGATCCTGCTGGCGGCCTGCATGATGTTCTTGCGCCAGCGGCCGGTGTCGTTCGCCGGATTGGCGATCACCGGCCTGATGCTGACCACGTTCTGGCGTCCCGGCATGGCCCCGATCGAGACCGCACGCAGCTTCTTCGGGGTCCATACCGTGGTCGACCTCGCGGATGGCCGCGCGCGGCTGCTGTTCCACGGCAACACGATGCATGGCGCAGAGCGGTTGCGGAACGACGACGGTACGCCGGTCGAGGGAGCGCCTCAGCCTCAGAGCTACTACTATCCGGGCAGCCCGCTGGCCGAAGGGGTTGCGGCGGTACGCGGCGCCCGGAGTGGCTTCGAACGGGTTGCTGTCGTCGGTCTCGGTACCGGCACGCTCGCCTGCCTCCGTCGCGGCGCGGAGAACTGGACGTTCTTCGAGATCGATCCCGAGGTGATCCGGATCGCGAGCAATCCAACCTTCTTCACGTTCCTGTCGCGCTGCGCGCCGAAGGCCAGCCTCGTGCTCGGCGATGCGCGTCTCACACTGCAGGCCTCGCTTGATCGCTACGACCTGATCGTGCTGGATGCCTTCTCGTCCGATAGCATTCCCGTCCACTTGCTGACGCGTGAAGCAATCGCCGGCTATGTGTCGAAGCTGGCGCCGCACGGGGTCATTCTTGTGCATATCTCCAACCGCCATCTCGATCTCGCGCCGATCATGGCGAATATCGCGCAGTCCCAGGGATTGATCGCACTCTTCAAGGAAGGGCATCCCGCCGGCGACGTCATGACTACGCTGAGGACGGCGTCCCGGGTGGTGATGCTAGCGCGCACGCCTGACGATGTCGGCGAGGCGGCCCGGCATTGGGCCGCCATGTCGCCGGATCCGGCCAGCGCCCTCTGGACGGACGATTACTCGAATCTCCTTGGCCCCATGCTGCGGACGAAGTTCGGCTCCTGAGCGCGCGTAGAAGCTGCGCGCGGCCAACGTCTACGGTCATGTTTGCTGCGGCACGACAGAGGATCGGACAGCTCGGATTGGCTAAAGGAGTGTTAAGAGCCATGTCCGATTTTCGTCGATCGCGCAGAACTGACATTAAATTGTCACGCTGTAGGAATTGTGGAAGCTTGCCACAAGCGGCGTGAGGACAACATGACGGCCTTCATCACTTGGAAGGCGGAAGTTGGAATATCCTCGCAAATGAGGTCGGCACCGGATGAGTGCCGAGCGTGCCCGGATGGTCTCCTGAAGCGCTTTGCGCGCGACCAGTCCGGCAGCTACGCAATTATCATCGCCTTGCTGACGCCAGTCCTGGTCGGAACCGCAGGACTTGGTACCGAGGTCGCGTGGTGGTTCTACAAGCACAAGAATATGATGAGTGCGGCCGACTCGGCGGCCGTCAGTGCAGCCACCGCCGGTACCAATTTCGCGACCGAGGCCAACGCCATCACGACGTTCTACGGCTACGCGAACGGGATCAGCAACGTCACCGTCACTGTGAACCAGCCGCCGTCCACGGGAAGCTTCACTTCCAGCTCCCAGGCGGTCGAAGTCATCATCACCCAGCCGCAAGCGCGGCTAATGTCGGCGTTGTTCGGCTCCGGGGCGGTGCCGGTCACGGCCCGTGCCGTCGCACTGGGTAATGTCGGGACAGGCTGCGTGCTCGCGCTCGACCCGACCGCCAATCCTGCCGTGACGGTGAAGGGCAACACCCAGCTCAACCTGATCAATTGCAACCTCTATGACGATTCCAACGGCGGCTCGGCGCTCAATGTCAGCGGCTCGGCAACGATATCCGCGGCCATGGTTGGTGTCGTCGGCGGGGTTTCCGGCACGAGCAGCATCACGGCGACCAACGGCATTCGGACCGGCATCAGGGCGATCGCGGATCCCTATGCCAACGTCACGCCCACGATGCCGACATGGTGCGACTACTCGAACAAGTTCAACGTGAAGGGGACGACGACCCTCAGTCCGGGCAGCTATTGCGGTGACATTTCGGTGGCCGCGGGTGCGACCCTGACACTCAATCCGGGGATTTACTATTTCAACGGCGCGAACCTGTCGGTGGCCGGCAATGCCACGATCACGGGAACCGGCGTCACCCTGGTGTTTACCGGCTCGAGCAGCAACTGGGGCTCGGCGACGATCGGAAGCAACGCCAATGTCAGCCTCACGGCGCCGACGAGCGGAACGACCGCTGGAATCGCAATCTATGGCGATCGCAGGATGCCGGTCGGTAGCAGCTTCAACTTGACGGGCGGCGGTACGCAAAACCTGCAGGGAGCGGTCTACCTGCCGAAAGGGGCGCTGAGCTTCAGTGGCGGTAATGGCACGAGCACGACATGTACGCAAATCATCGCCGACACGATCTCGATCGTCGGAAATTCCAGTGTCCGGGTCAATTGCGCCGCGATGGGCGGCAATGCCATCGGTACGGCGACAGCGCAGCTTGTTGAGTAAACTGGAGGGATGCGATGAAAACGGGCACGACAGGTGGTGAGCGCCGTTCCCAACGACGCTGCATACTCTTCCGTCGCAGGTTCGGAAATGACACACGCGGTGTCGCGGCGATCGAATTCGGCGTCCTGGTTCCGCTGCTTTCGCTGATGGTCGTTTCGGTAACCGATATCGGCCTTGCGATCTACCGCAAGATGCAGGTGGAGGGTTCGTCGCAAGCAGGCGTCGAGTATGCCATCGCACATGGGTTCGACGCCAATGCGATTTCGACCGCCGTGGCAGCCGCGACGAATTCCAATGTGATCAACGCCTCGCCTGTTCCGATCAAATTTTGCGGGTGTGCGACCAGTTCGGGCGTCAGCAGCATGACCTGCGGCGGAATCTGTCCCGGAGGCGGAATGGCGGGTACATACACCATCGTCTCCGCGCAAGGCAGCTACTCGACCATCATCAACTATCAGGTCGTTCCGAACACCTATATCATCAGCACCCAGTCGACAGCGAGGCTGCAGTGAGACGCGCATTCTGGCCCGACCGGAGCGGGGCGTCGGCGCTCGAATTCGGCCTGATCGCGCCGTTCTTCTTCGCGTTCCTGTTCGGCGTGATCGAGTTCGGGCTGTTGATGTGGACGCAGGTGGGAATGCAGCACGCAGTGGCGGTCACGGCGCGATGCGCCAGCGTCAATACTGCGCTTTGTCCGACCGGCAACCCGAGCGCGATAGCCACCTACGCAACCCAGCAGGCGTTTGGACTGAGCTTGCCGTCCTCGACATTCACCTACAGCGCCGCGGCGTGCGGCAGCCAGGTGAGCGCGAACTATCAATTCCAGTTTCCCCAGATTCTCAATCTGGCTCCGTTCACGCTGACGGCAGCGGCCTGCTTTCCCGCCTAGAAGTTCGCGCCCCGATGCGTGCCGTGAGGACATCGGCGTCCCGTGCCCCGGGGCGCCGATGTGCAGGCGAGACTGTTCGGCTGGCCCGGTCACGATGTGCCGGTGCAAGCCATTCGGTGCGTTGCTCCCTTTGCGCTTTACTTCAGCTTCAGGGCCTCGACACCCTCGTCACGAACCGCCTGGAGGCTGCGCGGATTGAGGTCGAGCGCATGGAGGATCGTCGGCGCGATCTGGGTGGTGAAGGTCGTCTCCTCGACGACCCTGGCATGCTTGATGCGCGGCGACGAGAGCAGCAGCAGGACGTTGCGATCGTCGTTGGAGAAGCCGCCATGCTCGGCGAGCTTGCTGCCGCCGGTGCAGATGACGCCATGATCGGTGATGGCGATGAAGTCCGGCACCCGGCTGTTGTGGAACGGATCCTCGTACAGCTTGGTCAGTTCGTCGCGGTCGAGCAGCTTCTGGATATGCAGATCGGCGGCGTGGGCGAGGATGTAAGCCTTGGCATCTGCGTAGTAGAGATGGCCGGTCGCCGGATTGGTCGCCTGCTGCAGCTCCGGCGACAACCAGACCAGCGCCTCGTCGTCGCAGATCTCGAAGCCGTTGCTGCCGAAACCGGGCGCCTTGCTGTACAAGGCGTCGGAGATCGCCACGCGGTCCTTGACGTCGATCGGTGACTGGCCGTGCTTGGCGCTGACGATGATCAGCGTCGAATCGTAGAGGTTTTGCGCCTTCAGTTCGTTGACGAACTTGCCGAGCGCGTCGTCCACGAACTGGAATTGCAGCGTGAGCGCATTGCCGGGCGTTGCCTTGCCGTCGGCATAGCCGCCGACGAGCGACTTGTCGGCATCCGCATGGCCGGCCTTGGCGAGCTTCTGGCCGACGCTGACCGCCTGGAAGTTCATGCCGAAGATCGCGGGCACCGGCTGACGCTGGGTTCGCGTGCCATCGTAGCCGTCGATCCAGTTCAACACCGCCTTCACTTTCAGCGAGTCGTAGGAGCGGACGCCGGTGTAGCTCGTGGTGTAGTCGTCGCCGGGTTGGGCGCCGGCGTCGATGGTGTCCTGCGAATTGATCTCCGGCGTGAAGAGCTCGTCGAGGCCCTTGCCCGACGGGCCCGCGAGGTCCTCATAGGCCGGATGCTTGTCGGACCAGGCCGTGCGCATTCCGGCCTCCTTGATGACTTCGAAGATCGTGTTGGTGTGCACGTATTCGTGGGGATAGACCGGCACGCACTGGCCGTTCACCAGCTTGCGCTGCATGTGATCCGGATCGAGCTGCGTGTAGACCTGACCCAGCGTGCCGCCGGCGGTGTAATCAGCGACCAGCCCGCTGGAGTAATTGTAGGTCTTGTCGAGCGCTTCGAAGTTGGTCAGTTCGGTTCCCGCCGGGCCCACGCAACCGGGGTCCGCAAGACCCTGGCTGGTATAGAAGGCCTTGGCCGGATATTCGGTGCGATCATAGCTGTCGTCATAGAACAGGCCGCCGCCCTTCGGCGTGGCGCCCGTGACCTGCGCGAGCATGCCGGGAAAGCTGTCGGATGGCGCGGTGGTATAGGCGTTCGGATAGACCACGCCCTTTCCGGTGAGCTGGGCGAAGTTGCCGCCGGGGCGGCTTTCGACCCAACGCTTCAAATCGACGGCGTGCATGCCGTCGACGCTGATCAGCAGGACGTGCTTGTAGCCATGTCGCTGCGAATGGTCATTGTCGTCATCCGCTTGCGCGACGGCGACGCCGCAAGCCAGCATGGCTGCCGCGATCGCGGCGGTTGACAAGAAATAGTCACGAAAGCCACTCATGAGTTCGCCCCTCTTTAATTTCAGTGAATTTGGAATCGTCTGCGCTGGCCGCGACAACTTGTCGCGGTCAATTGACGGCGGGATGACGCTTTCATGCGAGTTCGATGACCGTGGTCGGGGCTGACCGGCATCCAATGGTTACAGGATTGGCCCAATCTGGGCGACGCGCCGGCCGGGCGACGCTTGGCAACGGCAAGCTTTGCCGTTCAAACACGGACATCGCGTCTCTGACACCTTACGCTGGACCGCGCGACACTGCCGGCTCTATGAGAGCATGGGGGGAACGCGCATGCCCAACATGTCTCGCCGGCCATTCCTGCAACTCGCGCTCGGCGCGGCGACGCTGCCGCTTGCTTCGCGCGGTACGCGCGCGGAAACGCTTGCGCGCCCCATCACGATGATCGTGCCGTTCGCCGCGGGCGGACCGACCGACGTGCTGGCGCGGATCCTCGCCGAATATATGCGCAATACGCTCGGCCATCCCGTCATCATCGAGAATGTCACGGGTGCCTCCGGCACCGTCGCGGGGCTGCGCGCCTCGCGCGCGGCACCGGACGGCACGACGATCACGATCGGGCATTGGGGCACGCATTGCCTCAACGGCGCGATCTATCAGCTGCAATATGACGTGCGCGAATTCGCACCGATCGCGCTGATCGCGAGCGGACCGCAGCTCATCATCGGACGGCCCGATCTGCCGGCGCAGAATCTGAAAGAGCTGATCGCCTGGCTCAAGACCAATGGCGACAAGGCGACCGCCGGCACCGCGGGCCCGGGTTCGGGCGCGCATGTCGCAGGCGTGTTCTTCCAGCAGCTGACGGCTAGCCACTTCTCGTTCGTGCCGTATCGCGGCGCCGGTCCCGCGCTGAACGATCTGATGGCCGGGCATATCGACATCATGTTCGATCAGGCCTCCAACTCGCTGCCGCAGGTGAAGAGCGGAACCGTGAAGGCTTTTGCGGTGACCGCATCATCGCGGCTCGCATCGGCACCCGAGATTCCGACCGTCGACGAAGCCGGACTGCCGGGTCTCTACATCGCCTATTGGCACGGCATCTGGGCGCCGAAGGGCACGCCGGCCGATATCGTGTCGACGTTGTCGAAGGCGGTGACGTCGGCGCTCGCCGAGCCCGTCGTCCGGCAACGCTTCGCCGAACTCGGGCAGGAGATCCCTTCACCGGATAGACAGAGCCCCGCTGCGCTCCGCGACCATCAGGCCGCCGAGGTCGAGAAATGGTGGCCGATCGTCAAGTCGGCCAACATCAAGGCGGAATAGGCATAATCGTCTGATTTCAAACGTGTTTTGATGTGCTGCCGGTTCGGGCCTGTGCCCTTGGAAAGCAGGATTACGCTCTTATATGTTCAATCGTACATATGATGGTAGCGATGACTGATCCAAGCAAATTGATGGTGGCGCCGGCCTCCCGGCCCAAGGGACGCCGCAGCAAGGACATGCCCGACGGCCGCCAGGCGCTGCTGATCGCGGCGACCGAGGCCTTTGCGAGTCTCGGTTTCGACGGCGCCGACCTGCGCAGCGTCGCGGCGGCGGCGGGCGTCGCGCCGAACCTCGTGCGCGTTCACTTCGGCAACAAGGCCGCGCTGTGGGAGGCCTGCCTCGACCGCGTCGTTACACTTGCGGAGCCTGTGATGGCCGAGGTGCACGCCATCGCCACGGACACGCGCCGTTCGCTGGCTGACCGGCTGCGCGATCTCATCATCCGCGTCGCCACGTTCTATGCCGCGCATCCGCAGGTGAGGGACTTCGTGGTGCGCCACGGCGCGGAAGCGCCGGAGCGCTCCGCAATGGTGACCGAAAAGCTGCTGCGTCCGGCCTATGAGAGCGCGCGCGAGCTCTTCGAGGCCGGCATCGCGGCGGGCATCATCCGCAGCAGCCATCCGGCGCTGTTCTTTGCGTTGCTCAACGCGGCGCTCAACCAGCCGCCGGCCTTTCCGATGCTGCTCGGCCGGTTCGCCCCCGAGATCGATCCCGAGACAGCGCGGACGCAGCTGCTCGATACGACGATCGCAACGCTTCTGCATCTTCCGCCGTCGCAAGCCGACGCCGAACCCGCAGCCGGCAACGGCCGCACGCCGCTGTCGTGACATCCAGTCTCGACCAACACTTCAACCTGTCAGTGAGAGAGTATCCATGAAACTTCGTCTTGCCCTCGTGCTTCTCGGTGCAACCATCGCGCCCGCCATGGCCCAGTCCGGACTGAACGAATCGATGCAGCGTCAAGCCTGCATGGGTGACGCGGTCCGCCTGTGCGGCGCCTACATTCCGGATCGCGGCCGGATCAGGGACTGCATGGCGGCGCAGGTCGAGCAGCTCAGCCCGTCATGCCGCGCGGTATTCGATGCATCGGTGCAGGCCGAGCGATCGCCGTCGCGGCGTTGATCCTCGCCGCCGGTCCCAGAATCATGCGTCCAGGCAACAGGTCGCAGCCAACAGCGGTTGCCGGAGGAGCAGCCCTCGCAAATCCGTGAAAACACCTCCTTCCGTTAACCTTTGATTAACCATGCGGTCCGATTGTTAACCATTCGACAAGAGAACCGAGTCAGAGGCGATGGACGCAACTCAACAGGTGGCACGTCAGCAGGTCCGCATGCGCGGCCGTTCCTATGTTGCGTTCGTTTTCTCGCCCGTCGTGCCGGTCGTATCCTGGCTCGCCGAGATCGACGCGACGCTGGGGAAGTCGCCGGGCTTCTTCGCCGGCAAGCCTGTGGTGCTCGACCTGTCGGCGGTCGATCTCAGCCAGGCCGCGATCGCGCATCTGGTCGGCAGCCTCGCTGAACGCAATATCCGTATTCTCGGCATCGAAGGTGTCGACGAATCCAAGCTCGGCGCCAACCTGCCGCCGCTTTTGACCGGCGGCCGCGCCTGCGCGATCACCCATGTCGAGCCGAAGACGCCGCCGGCGCAGGAAAAGAACAAAGACAAGGACAAGACCAAGCTGCCGTCGCTGCTGCTGGAGAGCCCGGTGCGTTCCGGCCAGTCGATCGTGTTTGCCGAGGGCGATGTCACCGTGCTCGGCTCGGTCGGCTCCGGCGCCGAGATCGTCGCCGGCGGCTCGATCCATGTCTACGGCACGCTGCGCGGCCGCGCGATGGCCGGCATCAACGGCAATTCGGCGGCCCGGATCTTCTGCCAGAAGATCGAGGCCGAACTGCTCGCCATCGACGGCTACTACCAGACCGCAGATGAAATCGCCGACAGCTTGCGCAACCGGCCCGCCCAGGCGTGGCTCGAGGGCGAAATGCTGCGCATCACAGCTTTGAACTGATCGACCACAAGGAGAGAGAGAATGGCCAAGGTATTGGTCGTGACGTCTGGGAAGGGCGGGGTCGGCAAGACGACCTCCACCGCCGCGCTTGGCGCGGCGCTCGCGCAAATGGGCCAGAACGTCGTCGTCATCGATTTCGACGTCGGCCTGCGTAACCTCGATTTGGTGATGGGCGCGGAACGGCGCGTCGTGTTCGACCTCATCAATGTGGTGCAGGGCGTCGCCAAGCTGCCGCAGGCGCTGATCCGCGACAAGCGGCTGGAGAATCTCTGGCTGCTGCCGGCGTCGCAGACCCGCGACAAGGACGCGCTGACCGAAGAAGGCGTCAAGCGCGTGATCGCCGATCTCAAGACCAAGTTCGACTGGATCCTGTGCGACAGCCCGGCCGGCATCGAGCGCGGCGCGACGCTCGCGATGCGCTATGCCGACGAGGCCATCATCGTCACCAATCCGGAAGTGTCGTCGGTGCGCGATTCCGACCGCATCATCGGCATGCTGGATTCCAAGACGGCCCGCGCCGAGCGCGGCGAGCGCGTCGAGAAGCATCTGCTGGTCACCCGCTATGACAGCGCCCGCGCCGCCCGCGGCGAGATGCTGTCGATCGACGACATCCTGGAAATCCTTGCCACACCACTGCTCGGCATCGTCCCGGAAAGCCAGGACGTGTTGCGCGCCTCCAATGTCGGCTGCCCGGTCACGCTGAACGCTGCGAGCAGCGCGCCGGCGCGGGCCTATACCGACGCGGTGCGGCGCCTGATGGGCGAGGCGGTGGAGATGACCGTGCCGGTCGAACGCAAGGGGCTGATGGACCGGCTGCTGCGACGGAGGGCGGCATGATGAACGTAATGCGGCTGTTCGGCGGCCGCTCTGCATCGGCGCCCGTCGCGCGGGAGCGGTTGCAGATCCTGCTTTCGCATGAGCGCGGCCGGACCGGCACGCCGGACCTTCTGGAGATGCTCCGCTCGGAAATCCTGGGCGTGGTCTCCAAGCATATCGACGTCGATCCCGACAAGGTCGTGGTCCGGATGGACCGGGGCAAGTTCGTTTCGATGCTCGAAGTCGACATCGAGGTTCCCAACGGCGTGCAACGATCAAAGACGGTGGCGGCCACATGACAGCAGACAGCAACAGTCACATTGCCTGGCAGCGCGCGCAGCTGAAGAAGCTGCGTGCGGCATTGAAGGCGATCGAGGTCGATCAGCTCGGCAAGGCCAATTGCGGCCGCGCGACGCAGATGACGATCGACGAATTGCAGCGCAAGATCGGCGAATCCGGCCGCTGCATCGCCGAGTACGAGCGCCGCACGCGTCGCCCGTTGGCAACGGACCGGGGCAGCCTCGCCAGCGTCAGCTGGACGCACTGGAACGCCAACATGCCGATGGCCAAGTCGCAGCGCCATCGCGCGTGACGCGATAACCTGCCCATCGTCATTGCGAGGAGCTCGCGACAAAATTGCAGAGCAATTTTGCGCTGAAGCGACGAAGCAATCCATGCTTCAACGTGCGCGGCACGATGGATTGCTTCGCTGCGCTCGCAATGACGGCTGATCTATAGCAAAAACGCCAGCGCAGCCTCGCACTGGTCCTCGATCTTGAGCGTGAGCAGCTCGTCGGCGCGGGTGCGGCCGAGATTGATTGCGGCGATCGGCAAGCCGCGCTGCTCCGCCATCCGGACGAAGCGAAAGCCGGAATAGACCATCAGCGAGGAGCCGACGACCAGGAGAGCATCGGCCTGCTCGAGATGCGCCTGCGCCGACGCGACGGTGTCGCGCGGCACGTTCTCGCCGAAGAACACCACGTCGGGTTTCAGCACGTCGCCGCAGGCCTCGCAGGCCGGCACCACGAACGACGAAAAATCCTGCTCGAGGTCGGCATCGCCGTCGGGGGCGTCAGTGGCATCGAGCGTGAGCCAGGCGGGATTCAGCCGCGCCAGCTCGCCCTGAAACTGCTCGCGGGGCGTCGTCACGCCGCAGCCGAGGCAGCGCACCACATCAAGCCGGCCGTGCAGGTCGATCACACGCTGGCTGCCCGCGGCCTGGTGCAGCCGGTCGACGTTTTGGGTCAGCAGCAGCTCACAGCGGCCATGTTGCTCGAGCTTCGCCAGGGCGCGATGCGCACCATTCGGCATCGCGCGGCCGAACCGCCGCCAGCCGACCATGCTGCGCGCCCAGTAGCGCTGGCGCGTCGCCGCCTCACCCAGGAATGCCTGGATCGTCACCGGCCGCGTCCGCTTCCAGTTACCGTCGCTGTCGCGATAGTCGGGAATGCCGGAATTGGTGCTGCAGCCGGCCCCGGTCAGGACAAACAGGCGCTGGTGGCCGGCGACGAAATCCTCAAGGGCGGGGTGTTGCATGGCAGCACATCTAGTGTGGCGGGCATGCCTGCGCCAGATGTGGGGCCTGCCAGATGAGGACCCTTCGGGTGGCCTCTGCGTTGACGGCATGGTGGCCGGGGCGGGGTGTTGCAAACTGTCTTGTTTAGCGCAATTGCCGAGGGAGAGACCGATGCGGCCAGGATTCATCGTCGTCGTTTGCGGCCTGATGTACCTGCTATTGTCGCCGTCCCATGGCCAGGATGCGGGCGTGTCCGGCGAGCAGGCGTTCAATAATTCCTGCCGCACCTGCCACACCGTCAAGGAGGGGGACAATCGTGTCGGCCCGAACCTGCACAACATCGTCGGCCGCAAGGCCGGATCGGTTGCGAACTTTCCCTACTCGGAGGCGATGAAATCATCCGACATTGTCTGGGATGACAGCGCGCTGCTGCGCTTCATCGAGGATCCCGAAGCCGTGGTGTCGGGCAACGGCATGAAGCCGTATACCGGCGTGCGCTCGGCGGAGGATCGCGCCAAGATCGTCGCCTTCCTGAAATCCCCCGGCAAGTGAGCGTTGCCGGAATGCCGGCCTCACCGTGCCGGCAGCACGAAGACCTGGCCGGGATAGATCAAATTGGGATTGCGGATCTGCTGCGAGTTGGCCCGATAGATCACCGCGTAGCGCTGGCCGGCGCCCAATGCGCGCTGGCTGATCCGCCACAGGCTGTCGCCGCGGGCGACCGTGGTCGTGGTGATCTTCGGCACGATCACGGCGGAGGGTGAGCTCAATGCGGCGGTGGTTGCCGCCGCCAGCTGCGGCGCGGTCCCATCCGTACGGCCGGACGATGCCGCAGGGGCCGGGATCGATGCGGTCGTCGTCGTGTCCGGAACGTTGAACGGCACTTCGGCACGCGCGCGGACCTTGCCGGAGCCGGGGTCGACGTCGTCAAGCCGGATCCGATAATCGCCGGTCGTGACGCCCTTGTTGATCGTGACCGAGAGGTGCCCCGCCGCGTCGGCAGTCGCGGATGTGATCAGACTGTCGTTGAGATAGAGCCTGACGTTCGCGCCGGGAGTTGCCTGAGCGCTGACATGGAGCTTGCCGCCCGGTTCGGTCTCGACGGCCTCGACAGCCACCTTCCCGTGCGTCGCCGCCGCAGGTTGCGACAGCACGCGGATCGGCTTGTCCGGCGCCATCAGTGCCACCATCGGCCGCTCGCTAGCCGCAGCGTCGAGCGCCACTGCCACGCTCTGCTTGGAGGTCACTGGCTTGCCGTCATGCGTGATGCGCAGGGTGAGGTCATAGTTTCCCGGCGGAAGCGGGCGCGGCACCATGACGAACTGGCCGGACTTGTCCGCCACGGCGCGATCGTGCACCTCGCCATTGCGCAGCAATTCCACCGTCGCGCCAGGGAGCGCCCGGCCGGCGACAACGGTCTCGCCGGTCGGCTCGATGCTGACGACGTCGAACTCCGGCACCGCGTTGCCGCCCGGTGTTGGCGACGGTCCTGCCAAAGCGTTGGCCAGCGCCGCGGTCTCGGTCTGCGTCTTTGCCAGCGCAGTCTTGTCTTGGTTTCCCGCGGAAGCCGCTGGCGCCGTCGCCATCAAGCGGGTGTTTACGCCCAGGATCTGCTGGGTTCGGTGGATGCCGAAGATGAACGCAGCGGTGCCGCCGGCCGCAAGTGCCAGCAACGGTATGGCCAGTCTCATCGCCGTGACGTTCATGACTGTCATCCCCGGATGAATCGACCCGCGCATCCACGCGCGCGACCCTGCAGCCCTGTGGGGAGTCCGGGAGAGACTGCGCCGATTTGCGCGGCCCATCAAGTCGAATGAAAGGACTACTCCTCTCGGGCAGGCTGGCCGACGCCGCAACTGATGGAGATCGCGTCTGGCTCAGAACCCCGGCGGCGCATTGCCTATTGCGAATACGACAGCTGTTCTTCCGTCACCACGCGCTCGATATTGCCTGCCTTGCTCCTGATTCGGTATCGAAGCCGCCCGTCGGCTTCGATCGGCATGCGTTGAATGATGGTGTAGACCGCCGGCTCATCGGCCTCGGCGCGACCTTGCGGCCCCTGGGCCCGGTGGTGAACGTCTTCATTCAGCTTGTAGGCATATGACATCTGTCCACCTCTGCAGTTGGGGGTGCTCTCACGCAGGACTGTGCTGTGACGCAATGGAGCTGTGGCTTCCCGTATGGACGCGACTTGCTACTTCGATGGCCGCGTCAGGCCTCTCCGGAGTCCGCAGGAGCACGTTGGTTACATTGACCGAATACGCCGCAAATAGCCACCGAATACTCGCCTTCGACCAAGGATGGGTGAGCGCGCGGGGTGGGTTCCCGGCCGTTTGCGGCCTCAATTGCCATTTGATCTCCGCAGGCAGATGCTGCCAGCCAATGGTACAAGGGAGAGCAACATGAGCAAGGCAGGTCTCGACCACCGGCATCCCAACAAGGATGGCGAAATCAGCGGCAAGCACGGCAACACGCTGCTCCGCACCTTGCGCAAGGTTTACGGGCCAAGTTTCGCGGCGGGTTATCCCGAAACCGAGAAGCTGAGCGATGTCCTGGCTGCGTTGAACGAGACCTCGCTGAGCCAACTCCGCAGAGATCATCAGACCGGCCACCTCGCGCACAAGATCGCCAAAGCTTCGAAGTAGGTGCCGGCGGAACCGCAGCTCAGAACTCCAGCTCCGCATTGTCCACCACCTCCTTCATCACGAAGAAGGTGCGGGTCTGCCGCACACCGGGCAGCGCGATCAGCTGGTCGCCATGGATGCGGTTGAAATCCTCCATGTCGCCGACGCGGATCTTGAGGAAATAATCGAAGTCGCCGGCGACGAGGTGACAGTCGAGCACGAACTTCAGCTTCGCCACCGCCTGCTCGAAGCTCGCAAAGCTCTCCGGCGTCGAGCGGTCGAGCACGACTCCGACCATCACCAGCGCGCCCTTGCCGACCTTGCGCGGCGCGACCATCGCGCGGACGCCGCTGAGAAAGCCCTCGTCGAACAGCGCCTGGGTCCGGCGATGGCAAGTGGCGGGGCTTACGCCGACCTGGTCGGCCAGCTCGGCGTTGCTGAGCCGGCCGTTCTTTTGCAGCAATCTCAACATCTTGAGGTCGATGCGGTCGAGTCGGGCGGACATGGAAGAATCTCTCATTATTGGCCGGAAATGTGAGAGAAAACATATCATCTGGTGCAAATCCAGCAATCTTCGGCGATCAGGGGGCCTGACTTAGAGAGCACCTTTCGCAGATGGAGTGATAGTTCTGGCCGCCGTTCCAGACCACCAAAGAGGATGCCAGTATGCTGGAGAAGTTCGCACGCTACCCGCTCACCTTCGGGCCGACCGCCATCGAGAAGCTCGATCGGCTGTCAAAGCACCTCGGCGGCAAGGTCGAGCTCTATGCCAAGCGCGAGGATTGCAATTCCGGCCTCGCCTTCGGCGGCAACAAGCTGCGCAAGCTCGAATATATCATCCCCGACGCGATCGCCTCCAACGCCGACACGCTGGTCTCGATCGGCGGCGTGCAGTCGAACCATACGCGCATGGTTGCGGCGGTTGCGGCCAAGATCGGCATGAAGTGCCGGCTGGTGCAGGAAAGCTGGGTGCCGCACGAGGACGCAGTCTATGACCGCGTCGGCAACATCCTGCTCTCGCGCGTGATGGGCGCGGACGTGCGCCTGGTCGACGAAGGTTTTGACATCGGCATTCGCAAGAGCTGGGAGCAGGCGCTCGAGGAAGTGAAGGCGGCGGGCGGCAAGCCCTACGCGATCCCGGCCGGCGCGTCCGTGCACAAATATGGCGGGCTCGGCTATGTCGGCTTCGCCGAAGAGGTGCGCGCGCAGGAGCGCCAGCTCGGCGTCAAGTTCGACTACATCATCGTCTGCACGGTGACCGGCTCGACCCATGCCGGCATGCTGGTCGGCTTCGCCGCCGACGGGCGCGCGCGCAACGTGATCGGCATCGATGGTTCGTTCACGCCTGCGCAGACCAAGGCACAGGTGCTGTCGATCGCGCAGAACACCGCTGATCTGGTCGAACTCGGCCGCGACATCGTCGAGGATGATGTCGTGCTGATCGAGGACTACGCCTATCCCGCCTATGGCGTGCCGTCGGAAGAGACCAAGGCGGCGATCCGCCTCAGCGCGCGGCTGGAAGGCATGATCACCGACCCTGTCTACGAGGGGAAGTCGATGCAGGGCATGATCGATCTGGTGCAGAAGGGTTTCTTCCCGGCCGGGTCGAAGGTGCTCTACGCCCATCTCGGCGGTGCGCCGGCGCTCAACGGCTACGCCTACGCGTTCAGGAACGGCTGAGGCGGGCGGCGCTTCTCACGTCGTAGCCCGGATTACGCTTCGCTTCATCCGGGCTACGCTGCTCCAAACCTCCCCTTGAAAAGGGGAGGTCGCTTTGCTCGCCAGAGCAAAGCGGGTGGGGATCTGCTTTCTCCACCTGCAGCATCGCCTGCGGCTGACCCCCATCCCGACCTTCCCCCTTTCAGGGGGAAGGAGAAGACAGCACCCTCCGCGGAAAGACCGTCCCGGATTGTGCGGGGCCTGTCATCGGGCGCGCGTTTGCGCGACCCATTGGCTCCATCCGGGCTACGTCCACGGGCTCTCGCGAGGCTGACGCGTCAGGTCGGCGTCAGCTTCTCCCGATATCCTGTCTAGGCCGGGCGAGTCGGGAGACCTTCGCGTGAGGATGATGAATGCGGCCGGCCGAGCCATCGCCGCGCTCGGCGTCGGCATCGTCGCGGTGGGGCATTGGTTTTGGGCTTGCCCGGGCCACGGCGCCGTGTTGCGCGCCCGCCTGCTGGCGATGAATCACGCGGTCGAACTCTATGCCGGCATTTTCCTGATCGGTGTCGGCGTTCACGGGCTGGCATCCCGCTACTGGTTCAGCGATCCAAATCCGCCGGCGCAGTCTTCGGTTCGGGAGCCGCAATAGCGTCCGCCTGGCGCGGCGGCTGGACTATGTCCGGGTTGACATTTTTGGAACATAATAGGAACATGCCGTCTGTAACCAGAGGGTGTGGTGATCGCCTCATCCGCGGCGGTATTGCTTGGCCGCTGGACCAAAGGCCAAGCCACGCACCACTTGCGGATGAATTTCTCCGCCTCCTATAAGGGGTTGTGGCTGGGGAGTGCATGTCATGAGAGTTGCGATCTGGGCGGCCGTTGTGGCCGCGTGGCTGTTTGCGTCCGCAACCCCATCGAGCGCCCGCGGTCCCTACGGTTCGATCACGGTCGGCAATTGGAAGGGCGGCGCCTTTACCGACGACAAGAGCGGTGCGTTCACGCATTGCTCGGCGGGGAGCACATACCAGAGCGGCATCTTCTTCATGGTGGCGGTTGCCGCGAATGGCAGCTGGCGGCTGGGCTTGGCTCATGACAGCTGGCGTTTGACGCCGGGCGAAGCCTTTCCGCTTGCGCTGACCTTCGACGGCCAGCCCGCGTTCAATGTCTACGGCATGCCGCTTGGCGAGAAGCTCGTGAATGTCGAGATGCCGGTGAATTCGGCGCTGATCAATCAGTTCCGCAAGGCGCGCCAGATGACGGCGTTCGCGCAGGGGCAATTGTTTCAGTTCAATCTCAATCAGACCGCGCAATTGCTGCCGGCGCTGCTCAACTGCGTGGTCTCGGTGAAGAAGAACGGCGTCTCCAACGCCGGCGAGTTCGCGGTCGCGACAAAGCCTGCGGCCGCGCCGCCGCAGCAGGCTGCAGCACCCAACGCGCCGCCCGCGAAGCAGGCGAGATCGGGGACCGGCACCGGCTTCGTCGTCAGCGATAGCGGCCACGTCGTCACCAACCATCATGTCGTCGATGGTTGCAGCGAGATCACGGGCAATCTGAGCGGCGCGGCGGCGGTCAAATTACGGTTGGTGTCCGACGACGAGACCAACGATCTCGCACTGCTGCAGGCGCCGTCCCCATTCAAGGATGTCGCGAGCATCCGGCAGAACTCGATTCGGGTTGGCGACGGAGTCGTGGCGATCGGCTATCCCTATCACGGCCTGCTGACATCCGATTTCACCGTGACCACGGGCATCGTCTCGTCGCTGAGCGGTATCCTCAACGACACGCGTCATCTGCAGATCAGCGCCGCGGTCCAGCCCGGCAACAGCGGTGGGCCGCTGTTCGATCTCGGCGGCGCCGTGGTCGGCGTGGTGGCCGCGAAGCTCGACGCGGTCAGGATGGCGCGGGCTACGGGATCGATCCCGGAAAACGTCAACTTCGCCATCAAGACCGGCGCGCTGCGCGACTTCCTCGACAACAGCGCGGTGATGTACCGGACCGCCGAATGGCGCGACGGGACGAAGAAGGAGACGTCCGATATCGCCAAGGATGCGCGCGGCTACACCCTGTTGATCACCTGCACGGTGAATGAGCAGAGCGCGAGCGCGAAGAAGGGCAATTGAGACCTCCGCTACTCCCTCTCCCCATCCTTAGGCAGGGCGATCGCATATGGCGATCGGCCACACGTCATTCCCTGCGAAAGTCCGGGCAGCCGCCGGCTACTTTGCATGGGGTGGTTGTTTTCGCTATTTTGGCCGTGCGCGCCTGCGACGTACGGGCGGGTATCAGCCGAGTCGCCGCAGCGTATGCACGGTGATCTCGGCCGGGCAGTTCAGCCGCACCGGCGCCAGGCTGGTGCCGGCGCCGGTTGACGTGTAACCGGCAAGCGTCTGGAAACGCCAGGCGCCCTTGCCCATCCTGCGCGGCAGTCGCGCCTCCAGCTTGATCGCGATGCCGCCGGGCAGGCAGAGCTGGCCGCCATGGGTATGGCCGCTCAGCATCAGGTCGAAGCCGGCCGCTGCCGCCTCGCGATAGGATTCCGGCGTATGCGCGAGCAGGATCGAGAACGCATCGCGCGGGATCGCCGCGGCAGATTTTGCAATGTCGTCGGTGCGATAGAAATGCGCATCGTCGATGCCGGCGAGATGGATCGTCGCGCCATCGCGCGTGATCGGCTCCTGCTCGTTGAACAGCATCCTGATGCCCATCGCCTCCAGCGCCGGCGTCATGCGGATGCTGTCGTGATTGCCGAGGATGCCGTAGAGCGGCAGCTTGATCCGCGCGCAGAGATCCTTCATCAGCGCGAGACTGGTTTCGGACGGGCCAAACGTCTTGCCGCGATAATCGCCGGTGAGGACGCAGATGTCGCAAGCGACATAGCGGACGATGTCAGCCAGATGCCGCATCGCTCCCTGGCTGATGTCGGCGTGGAGATCGCTGAGATGAAGGATGGTGAAGCCGTCGAAGGCCGCCGGCAGACGCGCCGACGTCACGAGGTTGCGCCGCACCTCGACCCGGTCGGCGTTGCGGCGCGCCCGGCCATGGAGGCCGGCCAGCTTGAGCGCGGTCTCGACGATCCACGGCGCCAGCTTCCAGTTCTCGACGTTGAACACCAATGTGCCCTGGCCGAACAGCTGCTTTTCGTGCGCGGCCTCGATTCCAAGCCGGCGCACGACGTGATCCGCGCCGATCCGCTCGACCAATCCCTGCAATGCAGTGTCGGCCATCGTCCCCCGTGCGGCCCGCGATGCGAAACGCGAACCCGGCACGACACTATCACGCGCAATCCCGGCCGGGATACCACTGAGGCTCAGACCATGGGGACGCGCTTGGCGGCAACTGCGGCCGGCGAGATCACCTCGATGTCGAGCGGCACCTGCCAGCGCTCGGTGAAGCGGACCTGCGGCGGCGTGTTGCCTTTGCGGGCACCCTGCAGCACGAAGCCGTCATAACCCGAATTCATCACCTCATTGCACTTCTGCACATAGATCGGGAAGCCTCCGATATAGGGCATGAACACGCGGGGACGGCCTGGGATGTTGGCGCCGACATACCAGGAGCTGCAGGTCGAGCGCAGCGAGACCGTGGAGACGTCATTCACATGGGCGACCCAGGCGTCCTCGTCGTCGCGGACCGCCTCGATCGTCCCGGCGCCGACGTCGCGCATGTGGCTGATGCAATCCGCCAGCCAGTCGACATGCTGCTCGATCGCCTGGATCATGCTCGCGAGCACTGACGGACTGCCGGGCCCGGTAATCATGAACAGGTTCGGAAATCCCTCCGAGGCGAGGCCGAGATAGGCGCGCGGGCCGGCCTGCCATTTTTCGGCGAGCGTCTGCCCGCCGCGGCCGGTGATTGCGATCTTGTCGAATGAGCCCGTCATGGCGGCAAAGCCGGTGGCGGAGACGATCGCGTCGAACTTGTATTCGGTGCCGTCGACCACGATGCCGTCGGTGGTGAAGCGCTCGATCGGGGTCTTCGACACGTCGACCAGCTTCACATGCGGCAGATTGTAGGTCTCGAAATAGCTGGTATCGACGCAGAGCCGCTTGCAGCCGAACACGTTTCGCGGGCACAGCAGCTCGGCGGTGGCGGGATCCTTGACGATGCCGCGGATCTTCTCGCGCGCGAAATCGGCGATGGTGTCGTTGGCGGCCTTCTCGAACAGGAGGTCGCCGAACGCGCCGAGGAAGGGCAGGCCGCCGCGCTGCCAGGCTTCCTCATAAAGACGCTCGCGCTCGTGCTCGCTTGCCTGCAAGGCGGGCTGGGCGTTGAACTGAAAGTAGAAGCCGGTCGGGCGCGCACGGGCTTTCGCGCGCAGCTCCGGATAGTGCGCCTTGGCCTCGTTCAGATACTCCGCCGACAGCCGCTCGTTCCATGCCGGCACCGACCAGGTCGCGGTGCGCTGAAACACGGTGAGCTCGGACGCCTGCTGCGCGATGATCGGGATTGACTGGATCGCGGACGAGCCGGTGCCGATGACGCCGACACGCAGGCCGGTGAAGTCGACACCGTCATGCGGCCATTCGCCGGTGTGATAGATCGGCCCACGGAAATCTGCCATCCCGGGGAAAGCGGGTCGGTTCGGCGCCGACAGGCAGCCGACCGCCATGATGCAGAATTTGGCGGTGATCCTGTCGCCGCGATCGGTTTCGATCAGCCAGCTGCCTGCCTTCTCGTCGAAGGTCGCCGCGGTGACGCGGGTGTCGAACACGATCTGGCTGCGCAGGTCGAAGCGGTCGGCGACGTGGTTGGCGTAAGCGAGAATTTCGGGCTGCGGAGAATATTTCTCCGACCAGCTCCAGTCCTGATCGAGTTCCTCGGAGAACGAGAACGAGTATTGCAGGCTCTCGACGTCGCAGCGCGCGCCGGGATAGCGATTCCAGTACCAGGTGCCGCCGACGCCGCCGCCGGCCTCATAGACCCGCGCGGTGAAGCCGAGCCCGCGCAGCCGATGCAGCATGTACATGCCGGCGAACCCGGCGCCGATCACGACGGCGTCGAACGTTCCACTTTCGGCAGGGCGCGCAGCCTCGCGCGCGGTGCTCTCCTGAGCCATGGCCCGTCTCTTCCCTATCTCTTGTCGTTATGTTTTGTCGGCAAGTCTTGGCCGCGCCTCGTTGGACGCGACGACCGAAAGATTAGGGCGAGGGCGGCGCGGCCCGCAAGCGCATGCGTTGCCCCGCCGGGTATGGCTCCTATGCCGGGCCGAGGGTCCGAAGGTGGTTCGGTACGGGCTCTCTTGTGCGGGCTGTTCGGCACGCAAGGGCCAAGTTCCATAAGAAGGGAAGAGTTGGAGACTGCCCTCGGCCCGTCGATAATGCAGTTGGAAACCTGCAAGTTGTGTCGAGACGCGAGCGCGCGATGGTTATAGTGAAACAAACGAAGCTCGATCAGTGTTCAGGGGCCCATGTCAATGGTGCAAGCGCCGGGGCGCGCTCTCCTTAAGAGCGGAACTGTCACTCGGTTCGATGTCGCTGTATTGCGGGACGCCGTCGGCGAAAAGGCCTTCGTGCGAGGACGCGCCTATCATCTGGACGGGCGGGTCGAGATCATCGCGATCGACAAAGCCCGCGTCGTGGCACGGGTTGTCGGTACGGATGTCTATCGATGCGAGGTGAAAGGCCAAGGCAGGACGATTTCCGGCAACTGCACATGCCGGGCTTACGGCGACTGGGGCTCATGCAAGCACATGGCTGCAACCGCTCTGGCGGCCAACAGTCTTGAGCCGGCTGCTGTGGAGCATGTTTCCAGCCGTCTTGGCAAGATTCGCAATCATCTGCGTGCCAAGAGCGTCGAGAACCTCGTCGAGATGGTTCTGAAGCTC
Source organism: Bradyrhizobium sp. USDA 4341 (assembly GCF_054063755.1). Taxonomy (NCBI): domain Bacteria; kingdom Pseudomonadati; phylum Pseudomonadota; class Alphaproteobacteria; order Hyphomicrobiales; family Nitrobacteraceae; genus Bradyrhizobium; species Bradyrhizobium sp. USDA 4341. The sequence continues at coordinate 5,979,716 of NZ_JBSSGO010000002.1, forward strand.
GCTGAGAAAGATACCAAGCTGTTTGAACAATTGGGACTGTCGGCCGAATTGGACACGGGCGACGAGACCACGCTGCTCGCGGGCTTCAAGAAGGCTATCACCGGTGCGACCCGTGTCCGTGGCTACATCGAATATCGCGATATGCGCGATTGGACTCGTTCGATTGACGGAGTCCTTGATCACATTTCGGGGCTGCTCGAAGGTGGGAGAGCCTCGCTTGTCCTGGAGCTGCTCGATCATTTTTTCGCGCGAATGGACGATGCGCTGACCAAGGTCGATGATTCCGACGGCGGCGGAGGGGCGTGCTACGTGCGCGCCTGCGAGATTCATGTGAGTGCTTGTGAGAAGTCAGGGCCCGATCCTATCGAATTGGCGCGAACGCTGTTCGTGCGCGAAGTCGACTCGGACTCTGATTTCTTCTTCGGCGCAAGCGAGACCTACGCCGACATACTCGGTGAGGCTGGTCTTGCCGAGTATCGCAGGCTCGCAACCATGGCATGGCGAAAGGTGAAGTCCAGGCGGGGAAGAGGAGCGGAGACCCGTCGGGCCCGTGAATATGCGATCCGAACTATGTTGGAGCGTTTTGCCGAACGAGACAACGACATCGATGCGATCATCGCCATTCGATCGAGCGATTTGTCGAGCGCCGGTGACTATCTTAGCATTGCTCAGGTTTGTCTCGACAACGGGCGGGAGCAAGAGGCGTTGAAATGGGCCGAAGAGGGGCTGTGGAAGTTCGAGGACGACCCCGACCGGTGTCTGGTTCTCTTTGCTTGCGATCTCCTTGGGCGCAACGGACGGAACGAAGACGCCAACAAGCTGCTTTGGAGAATGTTCAGCAGAGAGCCCAGCGTCGAGCTGTACCAGCGATTGAAATCTACCGCCAGCGATCGCAAGCAACAGAGTTTGGTTCGCGACGGGGCCATTACCGTGCTGAACGACCGAGCTGCAAAGTCGGGCCCGCAGACGGAATGGGTTTGGCTAGGGGCGGCCGATGTTCTCGTTCGAGTGCTGATGCTGGAAGGGCTGCTGGCGGACGCATGGGCGGCCGTGGGCAAGCATGGGTGCCGCGAAGATCTCATGGAAGAGCTCGCTAGAGCCAGCGAACCGGACCTTCCCGATGAGGCGCTGAAGGCCTATGCCTACCTAGTAGAACGCAAGGTTCGGATGGGAGGGCAGGCCAACTACGGCTCCGCACATGCGCTGATCAAACGCATGCGGCGGCTTGACGGAGCCGCTCAACATTCGACCTACCTCGCCGATCTCATGATGCGCCACAAGGCGAAGCAGAATTTTATCAAGTTGCTGACGTCCAAGCAGCCTTCTTGAAACGAGCAGACCTTGTGAGGTGACGCATGTCGTTGCCAATTCCTATTCGAGGAAATCACGATGAAAATCGGTTGGCAACCACAGAAATGGCTGGAAAAGAAGAGCAGATCAGGCTTTTCCGGTTATCCGGTCGGGACCGTGGCGTTCTACGGGCCTGACAATACCCGTGGCAGTAAGGTTGCTGTTGCGGTGATCACGGCGCCGGAGGCGCCGCCATTCGCGTTGCGCAGATGGGTTGTTGAAACTGGTGACATCCGCGCCAATTCGACGGTCATGGAAGAAGTCGCCACCTTTCTTCGGGTCGAGGAGGTTCGTTCGGTGGCGCTGACTTCTGAGCTGATGGGCTGTCCTCACGAGGAGGGAATTGATTATCCCGAAGGTGAGGTCTGTCCTCAATGTCCTTACTGGGCCAATCGGGAGCGGCCATGCCCTGACGGATGATTAGGGCAATCAGCCGTCGTTGGACTTCACGATCCGGATCAGCTCGTCGCCGTAATGCTCGAGCTTCTTGTCGCCGATCCCGGCGATGTTGCGCAGCTCGCCCAGCGTGTCCGGACGCATGGCGGCGATGCCGTCGATGGTCGAATCGTGCAGCACCACATAGGCCGGCACGCCGCGCTGGCGTGCGACTTCCGAGCGCCAGGCGCGCAGGGCGGCATGCAACGCGGGGCTGGCGATCCCGCCGGGGCTGTCGGCGGCGGGCGCGAGCTCGCCGCGGCGCGACTTGCCGCGCACCGCGCGGTTGCGCGCGCCTTCCGGCTGCTCGCGCAGCATCACCGAGGTCTCGCCCTTCAGCACGCCGCGGGCGCTGTCGGTCAGCTTCAGCGCGCCGAAGGCGTCGCTGTCGGCGCGCAGATGGCCCATCGCCACCAACTGGCGCAGCACCGCGCGCCATTGCTTCTCGTTGAGCTCGCGGCCGATGCCGAACACCGACAATTGGTCGTGGTTGAACTGCTTGACGCGTTCGGTCAGCCGCCCGACCAGCACGTCGATCAGGTGCATGGCGCCAAACCGTTGCCCGGTGCGATAGACGCAGGACAATAGCTTCTGTGCGAGCACCTTGCCGTCGCGGACACGCGGCGGCGTCAGGCAGTTGTCGCAATTGCCGCAGCTTTCGTCCGTGCGGGTCTCGCCGAAATAGCCGAGCAGGCGCTGCCGCCGGCAATGCACGGTCTCGGCGAGCGCAACCAGCGCGTCAAGCTTGCCGATCGAGACGCGCTTGAAGGCGTCGGCACCGGTGGATTCGTCGATCATGCGGCGCTGCTGCACGATGTCGGAGAGGCCATAGGCCATCCACGCGGCCGACGGCTTGCCGTCACGGCCGGCGCGTCCGGTCTCCTGGTAATAGGCCTCGATGCTCTTCGGCAAATCGAGATGCGCGACGAAGCGCACGTCGGGCTTGTCGATGCCCATGCCGAACGCGATCGTGGCGACGATCACGATGCCGTCCTCATTGAGGAACCGGTCCTGATGCCGGGCACGCACGCTGGCGTCGAGCCCGGCGTGATAGGGCAGCGCGGGAATGCCGGCCTCGCTCAGCGATGCCGCGACGTCCTCGACCTTGGCGCGCGACAGGCAATAGACCACGCCGGCGTCGCCGGCATGCCGCTCCTTGATGAAGTTCTTCAGCTGCGTGGTGGCGTTCTGCTTGTCGACGATCTCGTAGCGGATGTTGGGGCGGTCGAAGCTTGCGACGAACTCCGGCGCGTCGGCGAGCGACAGCCGCTCGGCGATCTCCTTTCGCGTCAGCGCGTCCGCGGTTGCCGTCAGCGCGATGCGCGGCACCTTGGGGAAGCGCTCGGCGAGTGCGGACAGGCCGATATATTCGGGGCGGAAGTCATGGCCCCATTGCGAGACGCAATGCGCCTCGTCGATCGCAAACAGCGCGATCTGCGCCTGGCCCAGCAGATTGAGGCAGCGCGGCGTGAGCAGCCGTTCCGGCGCGACATAAAGCAGGTCGAGATCGCCCGCGAGCAGCCGCCGCTCGACCTCGGATGCTTCCTGATAGGACAGCGTCGAGTTCAGCACCGCGGCGTTGACGCCGGCCTCGGTGAGGCCCGCGACCTGGTCGCGCATCAGCGCGATCAAGGGCGATACCACGATGCCGCAGCCGTCGCGCAGCAGCGACGGCAGCTGGTAGCACAGCGATTTGCCGCCGCCGGTCGGCATCAGCACCAGGCAATTGCCGCCATCGGTGACGTGGCGGACGATCTTCTCCTGCGCGCCGCGGAAGCCCGACAGGCCGAACACGGAACTGAGCACGGATCGCGCGTCGCGGGGCGGAGCGGATGCATGATCGAGGGCGGGTTGGGCGGTCATGATCCCTGAGAGGGCGATTCGGGTTCCCGGATCGAACGATTCCGGAACGAAACGTGTTAATACACCGTCCTGCGATAAACTCAATTGAGGCAATGGCTGCCGGCCATCGCGCGCGCCGATGCGTCGGCTGAGCTCAGCCGCACGCGGATCAAGGATGCCGATCGATGCGCAAAGCGCTTTCGAGCGAAGTGGATGCCGCTTCGCGTGAAGAAAAGCGCCTCAAGATAGGAAACTCTGACGCTGTCAGGCCGTCGGAGCGAGCGGCGCCGGCTGCGGCGTCATTGGCTCGACCTTGTAGGTCTTCGGCAGGTTGATCGGCCGGTAGGCCGGATCCTTGTCCATGCGCTCCAGCACCGAGGCGTGGATGGTCGCCCCTTCCGGTATGGGCCGCGGCTCGCCGCGCGGCAGATAGAAGCCGAGGAAGGACTTCCGCTCCGGCCATTCCTTCCATTTGTCGCTCTTCGGAATCCATTCCAGGATTTCCCAGGCGGCGGTCAGCGAATTGTGCAGCGGGGCGGTCGCGCTCGGCGGCACATAGTCGTGCTTGTGCGGCGGCAACGGCATCCCCCAGGCGAGATGATCGATCAGCGCCTGATCCATGTGCAGCCCGGCGACCCTGGCCTGCTCGAGCATCCAGATCAGCGGAAATTTTGAGGGCCCGCTCTGGTCCTCGGGATAGCCGCCGCCGACGTCGGAGTGCACGCCGGCGAACCAGACCTGGCGAATGTCCTGCTCCACCTCCGTTGCCGGATTGAACGGATCGGAGCGGAATTTCTGCGGCTCAATCCAGCGGTTGAGGCGGAACATGCGTCTGCGTTCGTCGATCGCGATCGCCTGGCGGAATCGCCTGACACTGGAGTTGGTGCGGGTGAACAGCAGCGTCTGGATGTCGAACAGGAAGTTGTCCTGCCGCGGCACGATGATCGAGGCCACGGTATCCCAGACTCCGACGAACTCGATGTCGATGTTGCGCCCGCCGGCGATCTGGCTGAAGTGCCAGGCTTCCTTCAGCGGGGCATCGTCGAACGTGCCGTCCGATTTCTGGGAGTCGGAGCTGGCTTTCTTGTAGGTGTTGAACGCGTAGTCCGCGATATCGAGCTGGTCGACCGGCAGGAGGCCCATCACATGGACGAAGGCCGCCAGCGTGCGCACGGTATAGGCGCCGCGGCTGAAACCGAACATCCAGACCCGGTCGCCGGGCTCCCAGAGCCGGCACAAAAACCGGTAGGCGCCAAGCGTGTCCTCGTCGAGACCGGCGCCGAAGGCCAGGCCGAAAAGGCCGCGCACCTCCTGCTTGAAGCGGCCCCAGCTGTTCTGCAGGCCGATCGTGCCGAGACCCGGATGATAGTAGATCCGCTGCCGGTCATCCTTGTCGGCGACGCGAAACAGCTTCAGGACGTTGGAAATATTGGCGCCGATCTCGTTGCCCGTGCCGTCGCAACAAATCACAAGATCCTTCGGCATCCGTTGCCCCCGCGGCCGCCGTGAAAATTCGCGACCTCTATGTACGGCAGAACACGGGGATGATTCAATCTCCAATCGAAGACGGTTCTGTGTATGCGGCATGAACGCCGACCGTCGTTCTGGAGTGTGCGGCCGGCATCGGGCGCGCGTGCGCGCACTCCACGGCGATCCGCAGAATTCAATTGCAACACTTTGGAAAAGATGGAAATCTCATCGTCAGTCATTGCGATATTGCGTCGATGTTTTTCTGCCCTTCAGGGATTTCGCCGGTGCGCGCGATCATCTTGCCCGCTGTTTTCCGCAGCCTGGACTGGACCGGATCGGCATGAGCCACCAAGTTCTCGTGACGGTCATTCTCGCGGGATTGGTGGTGAGTGCGTTCGGACTGTTCTGGTGGGTCGGCAGCTACTCCGATCGCGTTTTCGCTAATAGATTCCAGACCCGTTTTCCAGAGAAGACGCTGAGCTACAGCGGCGAACAGCTCGGCGAGCTGGTGCAATCCGATCTCCGGATGAAATATGTCTTCCCGATTCTGTTCCCGCTCGATCTCGCCGTCATGCTGGCGCTGGCGGGCGCGATGGGCGCGGCGTCATCATACTGGCTCAACCAGATCTATCCGACTGCAGCGTGGCTCGGCCTCGTCGTGCCGGCGGTGTATCTGCTCAGCGACCTGATCGAGGATTGCTTGCTGGCCTGGTTGTTGCTGCACGGCGACCCGCATGCGGCGGCACGTTCCGTCTCGATCCTGAAGGCGATCACGACGATCAAGCTCGTCAGCATCTTTGCCTCGATCGCGCTGACGCTCGTTGCGTTCGTCGGATGGCAATTTCACAGCGACTCGCTTCGCCTCTAGAGCTTCGGTTCTGATTGAATCAGAACCGAAGCTCCAGATTTTTGTTTGACGCGTTTTTCTTCACGCGAACCGGTGTCCACTTCGCTCGAAAACGCTCCAAAACGCTGGCGATCTACTGATACGTCGCCACGATGTCGGAGACGGCGCGCTCGAGCTGCCGGGCGGTCGCGCATTGGCGCACGACGGTGCAGAAGGTCGCGTAGCGCGGCATCTCGGAATCGCCGAAGCCCCAGACCATGCGGCCTTCGGGATTGAGCCACACCAGCCGCTTGGAGCGCTCGCCGATGCGGCGCAGGATGTCGGCGCGCGGATCGAGATTGTTGCTGCGGGCGTCGCCGAGCACGATCACCGTGGTCTGCGGCGTGATCGCGCTCATCCAATTGTGCTCGAAATCGGCGAAGGAATTGCCGTAGTCGGACGAGCCGAAGCCGACCTTGGACATGATCTCCTTCATCGCCTCTTCCGGCGATTTCGATTCCAGGATGTCGCTGACCTCGATCAAATGGCCCGAGAAGGCGAACGAGCGGACGTCGTCGACCACCTCGTGCAGGCTGTGGATCAGGAGCAGGAAGAAGTCCGAGACGCGGGCGACCGAACCCGAGACGTCGCAGAGCGCTATGATCTTCGGCCGCTCGCGATGCTTGCGCTTCCACGCGGTGAGGAACGGCACGCCGCCCCAGGCTGCGTTGCGGCGCAGCGTGCGGCGGACGTCGAGATGGCCGCGGCGCTGACGCTTGCGCGGCTTGGAATAGCGCTCGCGCAGCCGGCGCGCGATCTGGCGGATCAGCGCGCGCATCTGCTCGACCTGACGCGGCTCGATCCGCGCCAGCGGCGCGTTGCGGAGGATCTCGTTGCGCAAATTTTCGGTCTCCTCGCGCCCGTAGAGCAGCAGGGCTTGCGAGACCGCGTCGCGAACCGTGCCGCGCAGGCCGTTGAGCGCTTCCTGCAGCCGCTCGGCGAGCGCCGGATTGCGCGTGGTCTGCTCGTCGATGTCGTCGCGCAGGCGCTGGATGCCCATCGCATCGAGGATGCGGGTCTGGAAGATGCCGCGCTGGGTGAAGTAACGGATGTCGGGCAGCGAGGCGGCGCCCGAGGCATTGGCGATCGCCGTCGATATCGCGGAGCGATCCTGCGACAGCAGCATCTGCGCCAGCGGCCCGACATTCTCGTTGGCGGCGCCGCCCGCCGTATCGCCATGCTCATCGGCCGACGGATTGGCGCCGGATTCGCTGTTGTCGTCGGTCTTGTTCTGCTCGGCGCTTTCCTGCTGCGGCTCTGGCTGGCTGAAGAACAGGTCAAAGCATTCGCCGAGCGAGCGCTTCTCGTCCTGGGTCTTGGCAAGCGTCAGCAGAAAGGTGTCGCGCAGGATGTCGCGGTCGGCAAAGCCGACCTGGGCGACCGCCCGCATCGCATCGATGCTTTCCGCGGGCGAGACCCGGACCCCGGCTCCCCGCGCCGCACGAAAGAAGCGATGCAGGTTCTCGCGCATCTTGGTCTAGCTGAACACGCCTTGGCGCGACGCCTTGGCGATGAAGGACGAAATCTGCGGCGTCGCGGCCTCGATGTCGGCCTCGTATTTCAGGAGCACGTTGAGCGTGTCCTTGACGATCTCGTGGTCGAGCTCGCTGGCCTGTAGCAGCACCAGCACGCGCGCCCAGTCGATCGCCTCGCTGACCGAGGGCAGCTTCTTCAGGTCGAGCGAGCGGATCTCGTGGATGAAGCCGACCATCTGCTTGCGCAGCGTCTGCGAGATGCCGGGCACCCGGCTCTCGACGATGCGCTCTTCAAGCTTCTGCTCGGGGAAGCCGATATGCAGATGTAGGCAGCGCCGCTTCAAGGCATCGCCGAGATCGCGTTCGCTGTTGGAGGTCAGGATCACGGTCGGCGGCGCTACCGCGGAGACGGTGCCGAGCTCGGGGATCGTGACCTGGAAGTCGGAGAGAATTTCCAGCAGCAGCGATTCGAATTCGGCATCCGACTTGTCGATCTCGTCGATCAGCAGCACGCAGCCGGCCGGCTGCTCCAGCGCCTGCAACAGCGGCCGCGGCTCGACGAATTCCTTGGAGAAGAACACGTCGCCGAACGTGTGGAGCTGGTCGAGCGCTGCGGCCAGCGTCTGCGCGCCGCCGAGCACTTCGCCGAGCTTGTCCTTCAGGATCTGGGTGTAGAGCAGCTGCTTGGCGTATTTCCACTCGTACAGCGCCTTGGCCTCGTCGAGGCCCTCATAGCACTGCAGGCGGATCATCTTCAGGCCGCGCCAGGCGGCGATCGCCTTCGCAAGCTCGGTCTTGCCGACGCCGGCAGGGCCCTCGACCAGGATCGGCTTCTCGATCTGCTGCGACAGATAGACCGCAGTCGCGATCTGCCGGCTCGCAATATAGCCTTGCGCGGCGAGGCCGCTTTCCACGGCCTCGATCGAGGCGGTGGGCCTGGTGTCAGCCACGAGGATCAGCTCCGAATTTGTCTTGAACTCGGACCTGTTCTGCTCCCGTTGCGGGCAAAGCACAAGGCTCGTTTGGCCCGCAAAGGCATGGGATTAAAGGCTGGAGTTAGCGCGTGGTTCCGGGGTATTTCCGCCGAGCGCAATACGGGGGAACGCGTAGCCCGGATGGAGCGCAGCGTAATCCGGGAGGGTCTTTCCCCGGATCGTCTGTCCCGGATTTCGCTTCGCTCCATCCGGGCTACGAAACGCTCAGCCCGCGCAGCTCTTCACGAAATCCTTGCGCTGTGGGCCGACGATCTTCTGGTCGATCGCCTGCTTCAGGCAGTCGAGATGCGCCTGCGCCATGCAGAGCTGCATCTGGTCGTGCCGCTCCTGACCCTTCAGCGCCTTCGCCGCGCTCTGGCAGGCCGCGCGCTTGGCACCAGGCACGGGCGCTGCCGCCGACGTGTTCTCTTGCGCGGGAGCCGCCGCCGGCGCGGGGGTTGAAGTCGATTGCGCGAACGCTGCGACCGAGACCAGCAGCGAACCAGCCGAGACCAAGGCGACGACGAGATGTTTCATGGGATGTGCCTCCGCGGGCATGATCCGGAGAAGTGAACGTCGGCTTTTCCGGAGCGTCATGCTCAGACCAGGAACGGGATTACGATGCGATTTCATGGTCGCGCCGTGACCCAAGGGAGGTTGAGAATTAGCGACTGCCGCCTGAATGCGGAGTGAATATGCCGCCAGGCCGCTTCACCTCAGCGTGAGGCCGGTCGCCGCTTCGAGCTCGGAGATCGCCTGCGCGGCGTTCGCGACCTTGATCGTGGTCATGCCCATCTCGCGCGCCGGCTTCAGGTTGACGCCGAGGTCGTCGAGATAGACGCAGTTCTTCGGGTTCACTTGCAGTGCTTCCACCATCATCTGGTAGATGCGCGGATCGGGCTTGCGCAGGCCGATCTTCGCGGACTCGATGACATGGTCGAACAGCGCCATGACTTCCGCGATATAGAGCGTGCGTCCGCTATGGCTGCCAATTGCGTTCGACGGCAGATTGTTGGTGATGCAGCCGGTCTTGAATTTCGCCTTGATGCGCTTCAGCGCCTCGACCATTTCGGGGCGCAGGTCGCCGGAGAGCAGCGGCAGCACGTCCTTGCCGCGCACCTCGGCGCCGAGCGCCTTCGATTCCGTGGCGAACAGCGCGTCGAACGCATCGATCCCGATCTCGGCGCGCTCGAACCTGGCCCAGGCGTTTTCGAGATGGTTGGCGGCGTTAGTGCGGCGGATGATGTCGACCGGCAGGCCGCGCTCGGTCTCGTAGCGCGCGAAGGCCTCGAACGGCGAGGTGGTCAAGACGCCGCCGAAATCCCAGATCACTGCCTCGATCATCAATGTCCTGCCCGTTGCAAAGCGGCGGCTTCGCCTCGGGTCGTCCGGCCGTTTTGGCCGAAGACAGGGAAACGCGCGTTCAGCCTTCTTTATTGGAATTGCCGCCGATCAGGCAAGCCGCCAGTTTGCGGCAAACTCCGCCATACGGAACGGGCTCACCAGACCATCGGAACCAGGCGGTAACGCACGCGGGCGAGATATTCGGCATAGCCGTCGAGCTCGGCGGTGAGCATCCGCTCCTCCATCAGCGACCGCAAACCGAGCAGCGCCGCCATGACAGGCACGATGCCAAGGCCCCACCAGGATCCGAGCAGCAGCGGGGTGCCGACATAGGTCAACAGGCCGCTGGCATAGATCGGATGCCGCACATAGGCGTACGGCCCCGTGGTCACCGCAGCATGCCCGCGCTCGCGCTGGATCTTCACGACCGGGGCGGCGTAGCTGTTTTCGCGATAGGTCCGGTAGACGATGTAGAACGATGCCGCGATCATCACCGCGCCGGCGCATTGCAGCCAGAACGGGACGAACGATGTCCGGTAGCGCACCGCGTCGAGCGCCATCAGCGGCAGCCATGTCAGCCACAACAGCGGCATGATCGTCGTGATGACGCGATCCCACCCGGCCTGGCCGTGCGCGGTGCGGCGCTCCGCCAGCAGACCCGGATCATGTCTTGCGAGCCATGCCTCGGTGATCAGTCCGCCGATCGTGATCTCGAGCAGGAACATCCACGCGCCGGCCCATCGCATGGTGCCGGCCGCTAGAAACAGGAGTGTCCCGAGGCCCACAAAAGTGCAGGCGGCGCGGCGCAGATTGATGCGAGGAGGATTGCCGTTCTGGTTCATGTCTCTCTCCGACGAGCGGCAACGGCCGCGCCGCCGGATCGGGCGGGCCGTTGCATGTCCGGGTAGCGGATCGAAGCGCCGCTCAGTGCGCAGACCTGGTCACGGTCTGCGGGTCCAGTTTCGCGCCTGTCCGGAATAGACCTTGCTCGGCAACGCGCGGGCCGTGGGATCGAGCAGGATCTTCATCGCGGTGTTGAGCCGCTCCTCCGAACGCGGCGAGCCATCATGGCGCATCTGCTGCGGAGCACCGGGGCCCTGCGGCGGCGCCATGTAGGCCGACGTTGTCGGCGGGGCGGGCGTGGTGGCGATCTTCGGACGGGCGACAACGGCCGCCTCCAACGGGCGCCGCGCGTCGGCAAGGCTTGACGCTGCGGATGGTGTTTCCGCCGGCGGCGGAGAGGCGGCGCTGTCGGATCCGGATTTGCGGGGCGGTTTTGCCATGGCATCGGCTCCATAGGTTCGGTGATGACGACGACGTCAGGATTTGTCTTCGTCGGATGTGGTGCGTTTGGCGATGATCGGGTTGCGGTCGCTGATCGCGGCGAGCAGCGAGGCGTGGCTCACGACTGACGACACGACGATCTTTCCGGAGGGCTCGATCCGGCGACCGTTCTGCTGCTGTTGCTGTGGGCTCCTGGCGGTGGATTTCTGCATCATGTCGGCCTCCTCGAGGGCAGGGGTGGGGCCCGACAGCGCCGGGCCCCGAGTTTGGCGATCAGATGCCGAAGGCACCGAGGACGCCCGGCAGCGCCTGCACGGCCGTACCGAGGATGTCCTGCCAACCCTGCGGGTTGACCGACCCGTTGGTCGCCACTTCGGCAATCCGCTTCGGACCGCGCTCGATGCCCTCACACTGGATCGGGCTACGCACGCTGCCGAAGGTCTCAAAGTCGTTCCTTGCGTACATGTTCAGCTCCTTCTTTCGGTTTGAATTGACGGCAACTACGGGAGGTGGGCACCGACCGGGGCAGCCGTCGCTGGACGTCGCCCAGGGAATCGCTCATCGCGTCGATCCCCTGGACCACGTGACGCTAATTCGCGCCACGTTCTGATCTCCTCCGGACGCAGAGGAGCAATCGCGTCAATAGACCTGCCACTGCCGCAGCGGCCCGACCGCCACCGGCACCACGTCGCTCACGTCGATCGTGTACTGATAGACTTCGCGAGCCTGGGTCAGGACCTGCGTCGGGTTGAAGAAGCGGTAGGTCACGTCGTGGCAAATCGATTCCGGACGGCAGATGAGACTCTGGTCGACCTCGACGGTGTCGAGCCGCAAGCCCTTCTTGGCGACGTCGGTGAAGATCTTCCGCGTATTGTAGGCATTCATCGCCGAGTAGTTCAGCGCGCGATCCTGCGGCGAAAGACCGACATTGCGGAATTCGTTGTAGATCCGCTCGAGGAAGCCCTCGGCGCCGTCCGGCCAGGTGGTGGGGTCGGGCCCGAACAGCGTGTAGAGATCCCACTGGTAGAAGCCGCGCCAATCGGTCACCAGCGTCGGAACGACCGTGCCGTTGAGCAGTTTGGTCGTGTTGGTACTGTCGACCCAACCGGCCATCGAGACCCGCGCGACGCCGCCGCGCGGCGGGAATGCGGGGGGCGTGATCGGTCGTGCGTCAGCGCCGGCGGCAGCCGCATTCGCCAGCACCACGGTGCGGGTCGTCGCGGGATCGTCGTGCGAAACCTCCTGATGCCACAGCGCCAGGATCAGCGCGGCGAAGAACCCGAGACCGAACACGTCGAGCGGCTTGATCGCATAGATCGGGATCGAATCGATCGTCATCGTCCAGGTGATGGCGTCCGCATCCGGGAAGTTGTTGCCGGCGCCGGCCGGCGTCGCGGTCTCGCCTTCAGCCTGGTTCAACAGATAGCGCGCCATGATCGCCGGATTGTACGGCGCCGAGGTATCGCCGGAGTGATCGCGCTCCGGTCCGAACGCCGGATCGCCGCGTCCGATCAGGCTGTCGCGCCAGTTGGCGATCGCCTGCACGAAGTAGTCGAGGCGGGCTTCCTTGCCGAAATCGTAGAACAGACGGCCGATCGGGAAGGCGAGCTGACCGGTGGACTCGGCCGTAGCGCCCTGCGGACGCATGCCGCCGCCACAGCCGCAGTTCTTCTCGCTGGCTCGAACCGCGGGCGCTTCGTACATCGGCAGCGCCTGGGGCATTGCGACGGGAAGCGCATTGCTCGGCATCAGCGCGTGCAGCTGCTGCGGTTGCAGCCAGGTTTGCGGCATCATGCCGGCCGTTGGCATTGCCATCTGCGGCATCATCATCGGCGGCATCACCATCTGGGGTGCCGGTGCCGGCATCCAGACCATGTCGCCGCCCGCATGGGGGGCGTGATACGGATAAGGCGCGGGTGCGGCGATCGGCGCGGCGACGACGCCGTGATCAACCGGGACGGCCATGGCCGCAGGTGCCGCCGGCGCGGCGGGCTGCGCCTCGCTTGGCATGATCCCGGCGTTGCTTCGCAGGACCGAGCCGTCCGGCCCGAATATGCGCGGAGCCGATGGTGCAGACATTGCTGATAGATCTCCCATGGAACCCTCTCTGGTTGCAGTTGGCTGAGCGGCGGATGACGGTTGGACGAAAGGGCGCGCGGACACTCCCCAGAAGCGGGGAGGCGCGGCCGTGGCACCCGACGGCATGACGGCGTCCGCCTGCTCGCCAAGCAGGGCGGCGACAGCCGCGGGAATATCGAGCCGTCCGGCGAGACAGCGCGAGGCGCTGCCGTCGTTGCGGCAGGGCACCGCGCTTTCGAGCAGCGCGGCACGAACGGCTTGCGGATCGGCCTTGCGTCCGTTCTGGCGCAGGCATGAGAGCAGCAGCGCGACGACGCCTGTCACGATCGGCGCAGCGTAGCTCGTTCCGGAACGCAGGCTGACGTTGCGGACCGGCGAGGCGCCGGCGATGTTCTCGCCAGGCGCCAGGATGCCGTTCTCCAGATAGGCGTCGCCGAAATTGCTGAACGGCAGCGGGTTGCCGGCCAGATCGCACGCGCCGACTGCAAGCACCGAAGCGAGGCTGCCCGGCACCTGGACGCAGCGGCAGCCATCATTGCCGGCGGCGGCGACGATCAGCTTGCCGGCGCGCTCGCAGGCCCGCACCGCGTCGACCAGAATGCGATCGGCCTGCCCCGTCGCGGATTGCTGACCGCTGCTGATGTTGATGATGTCGGCGCCCACCGCCAGCGCCTGGTTGATCGCGAGCGCCAAGGTGCTTTGCGAGGACGGCTCGATCTGTCCGGCGGCATTCTCGCGATAGATCGAGAACACGGTTGCGCTGCAGTTCGGCGCGACGCCGAGCACCGGGCTGCCGGGCGTGCCCATCAGCACGCTCGTGACATGCGTGCCGTGCTCGGACTGGATGATCGATGAAGACGGCGCGACGAACTCGCCGCCCATGGCGACACGGGCCTGCCTGAGCGAGGGATGATTGAGATCGACGGGGCCGTCGATGATCGCGATCTTCACCGCGGGGTCGCCACCCGACGTTCTCTGCCACAAGGCAGCCAGACCAGCGATGTCGGCAACTGGATTCATGAAATCGATCCTGGCCGATCTGCTGCGAATTCGTGCAGCCGATCCGTCTTCCACGGCAATCTGCAATCGCGCAGCGAACGAAAAGAGCGGCATGTCGCTGCGTTGGTGCTGTTGTGGCAGGTGTGCCGCGAAAGGCCTATTCGCCGTGGTGGATCAGAAAGGATCGAGCCGATGATACGGATCGACCGATCCATGAGATCGATCCTGCGCCTCGAAAGATCGATCAAAGGGTTTAGTCGGGATCGGTCTCGCGGTGTGATGCGGCGCGCATGCGGGCAAAGCCGCGCCGCATCTGCGCACCAATGCGTGCGCGCGCTGCGGTCAGTCGAATACGGAATTCAGGTCGCTGGTGTCAGTCGAGCTCGCGGCGGCGATCGAGAGCCGGCGCAGATGATGCGAGCCACGGCGCTTCGCGGACCCGCCGCATCGCCTGCGCCCGGCGCGGCAGGCCGAGCTTTTGCAGCACGTGATGGACGTGATGCTTGACGGTTGCAAGACTGAGATTGAGATCGCGTGCGATTTCCTTGTTCGACATGCCCTGCCCGATGAGCTTGAGAACCTCGCCTTCGCGGCGCGTCAGTCCCTGGTCCGTATCGATCGTATCTGCCTGACGTTCCATGCAAAACAACGCGCGCAGCAATCCGCCGGAAATCTCGGCGCTGCAGGCAAGCCGCCCTGACGCCACGTCCGACAGTGCGCGGCACAGCTCGTCGAAGCTGGCATTCCGGGAAATGTAGCCGCTGAATCCGGCCCGGCCGCAGCGGACCACGTCGCGCCGGTCCTCGTTGAGGCCGAGCGCTACCAGCGCGATCTCCGCATGCTCGCTCGCAATCACACGCACCTCGTCGAGATCGATGCCCTGTGTGACGTCGATCAGAATGACACCCACACTGCCGGTCTCGAGGGTCGCACGCAGGCCGGCAAGATCGGCGACTGCCGTCTCGACGGCAAACTCGGCGTGGTTGTGGAAACTCGAGGCAAGCCCCTCGCTGAACAGCCTGATCGGCGTGACGACCGCGATCCTCATCATTATCCTCGAACTCAACGAAATGGCGGATGAAAAGCCGTCTCTATGTCAACGGCACCGGCATCCAGAAAGTCATGAAGGTAAGTATGCGGTATGCTGCCAGAGGTTGTATTATTATCAGGTCGAAACTACGGCCGCGATAGGCGCGTGATCAAGAGATACAGTTCACATTCGAACGTCGTGCCGGCAGCACGACGCAGGATACGATGTGATGGATATCGCGGCAAGGCGGCGAGACACAGCGCGTGCGCACCATGGGCTGCAGGAAATCTCGTGGCGACTTCAACGCCGTAGTGATCGACGTCTAGATATTTAGATAATTGACGCGTGCGGGCCCGGGTGCTCTGTACAAGATTGCGTGTTCTTCGGCCGAGTGTGAGCGACGCAATGCCGCGCCTCGGATGTGCTCAATACAGATGCAGATCAACAGGGTTCCATGACGAGCGTGATTCGAGCGACAGCCTTTCTGACCCTGTTGATGGCAACGCCGGCCTTCGCGATCGTCGGTGGTGGCGCGCCGTCGACCGATGGCGTCGCGCGCGCCGTCGTCACCATCGTCGGCTCGCGTGGCAATTTCTGCACCGGCGCGCTGATCGCGCCGAAGGTGGTGCTGACCGCGGCGCATTGCGTGCAGCCCGGTGCCGATTACAAGATCGTCGATTATGGGCCGGACCGGCAGCCGAAGCTGCAGGACGTCAAGACGGTTGCGATCCATCCCGGCTTTCGGATGCAGGCGATGACCAATCATGTGGCGACCGCCGATGTCGCGCTGCTGCAGCTTGCGGACCCAGCCGCGGGCAAGGCGCCGGCCGTGCTCGGTATGCCCAACATTCCGATCCAGGTCGGCGGCCGCTTCACCGTCGCAGGCGTCGGTGTCACCGTGCGCGGCGACGGCAAGAGCGGCGGCAGCATTCGCGTCGCCGGCCTGATCGCGAGCGGCAAGCCCGGCACGCTGCAGATCCGTCTGGTCGATCCGGTCGGGCAGGGCGTGCGCGACGGGCTCGGCGCCTGCACCGGCGATTCCGGTGCGCCGGTGTTCGAGGACAAGCCAGGCGGGCCTGTCATCGTCGGCGTGGTGAGCTGGTCCACCGGCCCGAACGGCGCAGCCGGTTGCGGCGGCATCACCGGGGTGACGCCGCTCACGCTCTATCGCGACTGGGTGACGCAGACCGCGCGCCAGTGGGGCGCGAGCTTTTAGCGTGCTGCGCTGCTCGGGCCGCTAACGCGCTCGGAGTTCCGTCATCCCCGCGCAAAGGCTTCGCCTTTGTCGCTGGAGGTGCGAGCGGAGCGAGCCTCGAAGGATGCACGGCCCGGCCGGTGGCCGATTCATTCTTCGAGACGCGCTACGCGCTCCTCAGGATGACGGAGAACGACAACGTGCGCTGACCCCTAATGCCCCGCCGCCTTGTTCGCGGCGGCGTTGTTCAGCACGATCAGGCCGTCGACCGCGACGCCGAGCTTGCTGTTGATCAGGAACGGATTGACGTCGATCGAGGCGATGCGGCCATTGGCGTCGGCCATCAGGTTGGAGAGCCCGACCAGCGCCTTCACCGCCGACGGCTCGTGCAGCGCGGGCTTGCCGCGATAGCCCTTCAGCTTGACCCCGGCCTTGGTCTTGGCGATCAGCTCTTTCGCCTCGGCGGCATCGAGCGGCGCGCCGGCAAGGGCGACGTCCTTCAGCAGCTCGATATCGACGCCGCCGGTGCCGAACAGCACCACGGGGCCCATCTCGGCATCGAGCGAAGCGCCGACCACGAGCTCGAGGTCGGCCTTGACCTGTTGCGCAATCAGGATGCCCTCGAGCTTCGGCTTGCCCTTCAGCTTCTTCACCCGCGCCGTGATGTCGTTGAACGCCTTCTTCACCTCGGCGGCGTTGGCAAGGTTCAGCACCACGCCGCCGATATCCGACTTGTGCAGGATATCGGGGCTGACAACTTTCGCGACCACCGGGAAGCCGATTGCCTTGGCGATTTTCACCGCCTCCGCCGCGGTCTGCGCGACGTCCTCCTTGGAGATCGGGATGCCATAGGCCTTGAGTAGCTGCTTCGAGGCAACCTCGTCGAGCGCGGCGGCGCCGTTGGCGGCCTTCAGCGTCTTCTCCAGCACCGCGCGCGCGGATGCCTTCGAGCTCGACACGATGTCGGGCACTTCCTTGCGCAGACCTGCGTACTCGATCAGCGACTTGATCGCGCCGACCGCGCGGTCGAGTCCTTGCATGACCGCGATATCGGGCAGCGACTTGCGTAGTCCCTTGGTGAATTCGGTGAAGCCGATCGACATCGCGCTGATATAGATCACCGGCTTGTTGGCCTGGCCCGCCATCTCGTTGACGATGCGCAGATTGCGCTCGCGCAGCTCATGCGGCGCCTTCGGCAGCTCGGCATCGATGATGACGATGTCGGTGTCGGGATCGTCGATCATGATCTTGATCGACTTCATGTAGACGGACGGATCGACCACCGCGGCAAAGCCGGCGTCGAGCGGATTGCCGACGATGCTGCCGGGGCCGAGCATCTTCGCCAGCTGCTCCGTCGCGTTCGGGCTCAGCGGTGCGAAATTCAGGCCGGCCGAATAGAACGCGTCGATCAGCAGCCCGCGCTTGCCGCCCGACAGCGACACCGCTGCGAGGCGGTTGCCCTTCGGCGGATCGGCATGCACGAAGCACTCGGTGGTCTCGATCAATTCATCCAGCCCGCGCACCCGGATCACGCCTTCGCGGGTCGAGATCGCATCGAAGGTCTCGATCGAGCCGGCGAGCGCGCCGGTATGCGCCATCGCGGCGGCGCGACCGCCTTCGGAGGAGCCGAGCTTGAGCGCGATCACCGGCTTGCCCGCGGCGCGCGCGGCCTTGCAGGCTTCGCGGAACACCTTTGTGTTCCTGACGCCTTCGAGATAGACCACGATGACGCGGATGCTCGGATCGGCAGCGAAATAGCTCATCAGGTCCGGGGTCTCGAGCCCGGATTCGTTGCCGGTCGTGACCATGTAGCCGACGCCGACGCCGCGATCCTCCAGCGCCTGGCGGATCGCCATCACGATCGCGCCGGATTGGCCGGCGATCGCGACCGCACCCGGCTCCATGGTGACGATGCGGTCGTCAATGTTGGTGAACAGGTTCTCGCCGGCGCTGAGATTGCCGAGGCAATTTGGACCGGTGACCGCAAGTCCGGTCTCCTTGATCGCCTGCTTCAGCTCGACCGCGAGCCGCTGGCTCTCCTCATCCTGCAGCTCGCTGAAGCCGGAGGTGACGATGGTCGCCGAGCGCGCGCCGGCGGCGGCCGCATCGCGGATCACCTGCACGGCAAAGCGGGCCGGCACCAGCACCAGCACATGGTCCGGCTTTTCGGGAAGGCTGGCGAAATCCTTGTAGCAGGTGACGCCCCAGATCGTTTCGCGCTTGGCGTTGATCGGAAACAGGCCGCCGGCATATTGGTATTTGATCAGATTGTTCCAGATCCGTTCGGCGTAGTTGCCGGGCTTGTCGGTGGCGCCCACCAGCACGATGTTGCGCGGGTGCAACATCGCATGGATGCTCTTGACGATGTCGCTGGCGTCAGCGGGCGGTACCCATTTGCGGGACGAATGTGACGCGGTGCCTGCGAAAGCTTCCATGGAGCCTGCCCTTATCCTTGTTCTACTTGTTTCCTCTGGCCCACGGCGGATCACCGCAGAACGCGATTTTTCATTGTTTTTATGGCTGATGGAAGGGGGTAGCAACTCACGCTGACGCAAGTCAGGCCATCGCTTGCAATATCCCGGCAGGCGCAAAATCGATGCGGATCAGGAACCTGAGTCGGATAGGCTCGAATCCGGGTCGATCATGGTCGCGTGCAACAGATAACGCTCGGGACCGGATGTCAGCGCGTCAAACGGCCAGCAGGTCGACAGCACCAGCTCATACCGGTTGGTGAGCGGATCGATGCCGGACTGGTCGAAGCGGACGACCGCGCTGCGATCGGCCCGGTAGCGAAAAATCTTGCCGTCGCTTCTCGTGACGTCGATCTCGTCGCCGATGATGACATCCTTCAGAAACCGGAAATGGGTGTCGCGATGCGCGGAATAGACCGCAACGCCCGGCTCGCCGGCATCGACGGTCTCTTCGACATGGCCGGGGCCGAACGCCAGCGCCTGGCCGCTGCTGCCGGCCAGCGCAATCGCGGAAGCATGCAGGCGCTTCACCTCGATCCGGGCGACCGGCCAGGTATCGGCCCAGCGCCACGGCTTCACGGAATGTCCGGTCGCGATGCTCTGTGCGAAAGCGCGCTCCAGCAGCACCTGCGCGAGCAGCGCCTTGGCTCGGATATAGGCGCCCTGGCCGAACAGGATCAGGCCGATGAGGGCGAAGGCGACTGGGAGGATGAAGCGGCGCATAGCTATCTTGCTCCCGTCATTGCGAGGAGCGAAGCGACGAAGCAATCCATCTTTCCCCGCGCGGTGACATGGATTGCTTCGCTTCGCTCGCAATGACGATTGGGAAAGAATGGCGCGCGCGGCCCATGGGGGACGGGTGGGAAGGCCGCGCGCGCTCTTGAAAGAGGAGGTCGGGGGGCACCTCCTCCTTTCATCCGACGTCAGTGGGACGACGTCTGACGCCGGTTGAACACCAAAAGCAGAAGGCTGACCGTGAGCAGGATCACGCCCGCGATCATCTTCAGTTCGGCATCGGTCGCGGTCTTCGGCAGCTGGATCGTGCCGGGACCTGGCGTCGCGACCGGTGACCGCTTCAGCGCGGCGAGCTGCAGCTTGCCGTCGCCGGCTTCAGCGCGGCGCTCGATCGGTGCAGCCGGCAGGCGCGGACGCTCACCGAATACCTTTGCGAAATCCCAGCCCGCGGGCAGGTTGAGCGGCAGTTCGGAAAGCCTGAGCGGCTCGCCTTCGGGACGGCTCGGCGTCTTGTCGACCGCAATGAGACTGGTCAGCCGCGTCACAAGCTGATGCTCCAGCGCCAGCGCAAGAATGGTCTTGTCGGCGTCCTCCGGGCTCGCCTGCCGCGTGGTGCGCGCGACCTCGGCGTCCGCGATCTTGCGGCGTGCCCATAGCTTTGAGAGGCCCTTGCCTTCGGCGGCATTCGCGAGCGGCAGCGTCACGCTCCACGGACGGTCGCCGATGCGGCCCTTGATCTCGACCGAGCCGGCAAGCTTGTCGAGCTTCGCGGCCAGCACCAGCGGCTCGTCGCGGTAGACGTCGGGCAGTGCCGACGGCGTCAGGTCGGCCGTCGCATTGGAGAACTTTGCGGACAGGCTCGTCACCGCGGGATTCTCCAGCTTGGCGAACAGGTCGCGCATCCGCTCGTCGACCTGCTCGACCGAACCGATAGAGGTGAAGGTGCCGCGGCCGAGCTCGGCGGCGCGCGTCATCAAATAGGTGTTCGGCGCCGAGCCGATGCCGACCATGAAGATGCGTGAGCGGCCGCGCAGCGCGCTGATGGTCTCGAACAATTGCTGCTCGTTGCCGATCGCGCCATCGGTCAGGAACACGACCTGGCGGACATGGTCGGCGTCGTCATGGTTGGTGTCGGAGAGTGCCGCGCGCATTGCCGGAACCATCTCGGTGCCGCCGCGCGCCTGCAACGCGCTGACGAACGACGTCGCGTTGCCGATATTGGCGTTGTTGGCCGCAACCGGCGCCGGGAACAGCGTGTCCATGGTGTCGTCGAAGCGGATCACGTTGAATCGGTCGGTCGGTTGCAGGCGGCCGAGCGCGTAGATGAGGCTCGCCTTGGCCTGGATGATCGAGGTGCCGCCCATCGAGCCGGAATTGTCGATCACAAAGATCACTTCGCGCGGCAGGGCCTTCTGTTGCGCCTGCTCGACCGATGGCGGGGTGACGAAGGCCAGCAGATAGTCGGAATTGCCGACATGCTCGCGGAACAGCCCGACCGACGGTGCTTTCTCGGCGGCCGGCTTCCAGCTCAGCTCGAAATCGCGATCGGCCGGCACCGGGCCCTCGGCGAGCTTGACGACGCGCGTGGTGCTGCCGGGGCTCTCGATCCTGACCTGGTGGAAATGGCTTTTCACCTCGCCGAGCGGAAAGCCGGCGTTGAGGTGCACGGTGATGTTGGTCGGATTGACCGGAGCATTCGTCGCGGGATCGAGCACCTCAGAGGCGATGCGATCGCGGTCTGGCACCGGATCGATTGACGTGGCGCCCCAGCCGCTGCCATCGGCGCGGAGGTCGACGCTCTGCACCACCGGGCGCGGATTGTAGCGCGGTCCGACCACCATCGGCACCCGCAGCGAGAATTCGTTGCCGTTCTGCTGCACCGGCTCCTGATACTCGATCTGCACCAGCACGGTTTCGCCGGGGCCGATATTGGCGACCGAGTTGGTGAAGATGTTCGGCCGTTCCTGCTCGGTGAGCGCGGCCTTCTGGCCATTGTGTTTGGCCTGTTCGTAGATGGCGCGGGCCTGCTGCCGCTCCTTGATGTCGCCGACCACGATGCGGTCGCCGACCACCATCTTCAGCGTGTCGACCGCGCCGCCGGCCGGCAGCGGATAGACATAGGTCGCTTCCACCCAGTCCTTGGTCGGATTACGAAAGATCTGCGTGACGCGGGCACGGACGGTCGGACCGGACACGGTAAGGTCGACATCGATGCCGAGCCTGGTTGCATCGGCATAGCCGTCGTCGGTCTTGAACAGCAGCGAGCCGGAGCGCGCATCTGATGGCCGCAGCGCCGCCTGTTGCGGCAACTCGGCCGACCACACCGGATCAAAGCTCACGAACAGCGCCGCAAAGCCGATCGCCAGCGCGGCGACGCCTTCCACCAGGAAGAACAGCGCAATGCGCATCCGGCGCGGCAGCCGGATCCGCGGGCTGCTCTCACATGCATCGTAAATCGTCATTTTCATCACTCCGAGCGAGACTTTCGCTGCTTCGCAATCATGGAGAGCGGCGGTTTTGGCGCGAGCAGAATGATCGGCAATGATTGGCCGCCGTCCGGCGCGGCCCGCCGCCGGCCGAGGCGGGTTTGTGCGGTTTTGTGATGGATTGTCCGGTCTGCTAGACTGCACAGATTGATGGGGAATCAGCGCAGGACCACGATGCCGACGCCGGACAAGCAGCTTTCAGCCGAGCAGAGCCAGCAGGTCGCGGAGACCATCCGGGAGGAAATCGCGCGTCGCCGCATCTCGCGGCAGACGCTGGCCGAGCAGGCGAAGCTCAGCCTTTCGACACTGGAGAAGGTGCTCGGCGGCCGCCGCCCGTTCACGCTGGCGACCACCGTGCGGCTCGAGCAGGCGCTCGGCGTTCCCCTGCAGCGCAAGCTGCCGGAGGCGATCACGGTGGCCGCGCCCGCCAATGGCGGGATCGCGCCCGACAGCCTCGGATCCTATTCGCGCCGCTCGGTGGCGCGGATCGAAGGGACTTACATCACGGTGCGCCCGTCGTTCGGCGAGCAGGGCGCGGTCTATGCCTATCGGACGGAGATCGCCTGGGACGATACGGCGTCATCGCTCGGCTTCCGCGAGGGCGAGCGGCAGGATGCCGATTACACCCAGTATGGCGAGGTGGCGGTGCCGAATGAATCGGGCTTTGTCTATCTCGTCACCAACAGACATGGCCAACACCGCGTGATCACGGTCTCGCGCCCGCGCAATTCCGGTGAGATGTACGGCATCATCACGACGCTGCTCGCCGGCCGCGGCTCGCTGCTGACGCCGGTCGCCGCGCCGATCGCGTTCCTGCCGGTGAAGAACGTGCCGAAGCCGAGCCTCGGCCGGGTGTCGGCCGACGATGCGAACTACGCCCTCTATCGCGAGCATCTGCGCCGCACGATCGACGAGCCGTTCGCGATTTTTTTGCCGGGATAGTCACCTGCCAGTTCCGTCATCCCCGCGCAAAGGCTTTGCCTTTGTGGCTGGAGGTGCGAGCTCTTGCGAGCCTCGAAGGATGCACGGCCACAGCCGGGCCGTCGACCCTTCGAGACGCGCGCAAGAGCGCGCTCGTCAGGGTGACGGTGAAAGAGACGCGCGCCACCCGCTTGCTTTGACCTCACGTCAGTTCGCTTTCGCGAACACCCGCATAACAACGAAGCCGCCCGGATGGGCGGCTTCGCGATACCTGATGCTCGCTGTTCGAGCGCGTTGCGCTAGCCGCCGGTCTCCGCGCTGATGATGTCGCCGAACAGCTCCCACTGTCCGTTCTTGAACTGCATCATCTTGAGCTGCTCGACCGGAGCGAAGTCGGTCGCGCTGGTGTTGATCCGGATGCCGGGGATCAGCGTGTCGGGCGTGAAATCCTTCAGGCTGGCGGCCTGCTTCATCACGTTCTCACGCGTCAAATTGTCACCGGCCTGCTTCAGCACCTGCACCATGGTCTGCGCCGCGGCGTAGCCATAGACCAGATTGGCGTCGGACAAATTGGCGCCCGGCATGTACTTCTCGGCGAACGCCATGAACTTCTTCATGCCCTCGTCATTCTTCCACTGCGGATCGGACGCGTCCTTGAGGTAGCCGGCCGACAGCACGCCTTCGCTGGCTTCGAACCCGGCGGGCTTCATGACCGCGCCGATCGAGATCGAGACGTCGGTCATCACGTGCATCGGCTTCCAGCCGAGCTCGGCGATTTTCTTGATCGCCTGCGCGGCGAATTTCGGCGTCGAGATGTTGACGAACACGTCGGCGCCGGTGTCCTTCAGCTTGACGATGTGGGAATCGATCGACGGCTCTGTCGTCTCGTAGCTTTCCTCGGCGACGATCTTGACGCTCGACTTGTCGAGCACCTCCTTGAGGCCGACCAGGTAGTCCTTGCCGAAATCGTCATTGGCATAGAAGATCACGACCTTGGCATCCGGTTTGGCCTTGAGGATGTACTTGCCGAAGATCCGCGCCTCAACGCGATAGCTCGGCTGGAAGCCCATCGTCCATGGGAAATCCTTCGGATCGTTCCACTTGCTGGCGCCGGTGGCGAGGAACAGCTGCGGCACCTTCTTGGCGTTGTGATACTTCTGCACCGCGGTCTGGGTTGGCGTGCCCAGCGCGTTGAACACAAGGAAGACCTCGTCGCTCTCGATCAGCTTGCGGATCTGCTCCACGGTCTTCGGCGGCGAGTAGCCGTCGTCATAGGAGATCCAGTTGATCTTGCGGCCGTTGATGCCGCCCTGATCGTTGATCATCTTGAAATAGGCTTCTTCGGTCTTGCCGATGACGCCGTAGGCGGAGGCGGGACCGCTATAGGCCTCGACATTGCCGATCTTGATCTCGGTGTCGGAGGCGCCGGTGTCATACTTCTTTTGTGCAAAGGCGGCCTGGGTGGAGAGCAGGCAGAGCGCGGCGGCGGCGGCCAGCAGCGACAATTTTGTGGTTTTCATAAAGGCAATTTCCTCGATTGAGTCTGGTTGGGGACTTACGCAACGAACCCGCAGCCGGTCCCGGCAGACGGTTGCGGGGCAATTCTTGTCACTGCGAAATCCGGAACGCGCGAGGCGCGTTTCAGATCACGCCGCAGTATCAGTCGGCTTCGGCTGGCTGAATTGCTGCCGGAGCGTCGGCTTATGAATTTTGCCTGTCGCATTCCGCGGCAGGGCATCGATGAATTCGATCAGGCGCGGGCACTTGAACCGCGCCAGATTGGCCTGGCAATGCGCGTGGATCTCGGCCGGCGTCAGCGTATGGCCCGGCTTCACCGCGATCACGGCCATCCCGACCTCGCCCCATTGCTCGTTCGGGATGCCGATCACGGCGGCCTCGGCCACGGCTGCCAATTGATGCAGCACGCTCTCGACCTCGGCCGGATAGACGTTCTCGCCGCCGGAGATGTACATGTCCTTCCAGCGGTCGACGATGTAGTAGAAGCCTTCCTCGTCGATCCGCGTGGCGTCGCCGGTGTGCAGCCAGCCGTCGGTGAAGGAGGAGGCGTTGGCGTCCGGCCGGTTCCAGTAGCCCGGCGTGATGTTCGGGCCCTTGACCCAGAGTTCGCCGAGCTCGCCGACTGCGGCATCGCTGCCGTCGGGCCGCACGATCCTGACCTCGGTGTGCAGCACGGGCTTGCCGGACGAGCCGGCCTTGCGCGCGGCATCCTCGCGGTCGAGCACCATCACCGCCGGCGAGGTCTCGGTCATACCGTAGCCCTGCTGCAGCGCGACGCCGCGCGCCTCCCAGGTTTTCAGCAGCGGCACCGGCATCGGCGCGCCGCCGACGCCGCCGATCATCAGGCGGCTGAAATCCACTGATGCGAAGGCCGGATGCTGCGACATGAACTGATAGATCGCGGGCACGCCGAAGAAGACGTTGATGCCCTGCAAGGGATCGCCGATCAGCTTGAGCGCCTCGCCGGGATCGAACGCGCGCATGATCAGCACCGTGCCGCCGGCATGCAGCACCGGGTTGGTGTAGCAATTCAGCCCGCCGGTGTGGAACAGCGGCAGCACGGTCAGCAGCACCGAGGCCGGCGAGATGTAGGCGGGGCCGCCGAGATTGACGCAATTCCAGAACGTCATCCCGTGCGTGATGATCGCGCCCTTGGGCTGGCCCGTGGTGCCCGAGGTGTACATGATGGTCGAGATGTCATCGAGCGTGGCCTCCTCGAACCGTTCGAGCGGTTTCGCCGCCGCGATGCCGGCCTCATAGGCACCGCCGGGTCCGAGCCGCACCGTCGACGCGACATCGCACAGTCTTGCGACCGCAAGCGCGGTCTCGGCAAGCTCGTCGTCATGGATCATCACCTTGGGCGAGGCGTCGCCGGTGATGTAGCGCAGCTCGGGAACGGTGAGGCGGGTGTTGAGCGGCAGGAAGACCGCCCCGACCCGGAAGCAGGCGAACTGCACCTCCAGCGTATCGGTGGTGTTCAGCGCCAGCACCGCGACCCGGTCGCCACTGGCGACCATGAGGGTGTCGCGCAGATAGCCCGCGAGCCGCGATACGCGGGCGTCGAGCTCCGCATAGCTGAAGCGGCGACCGCTTGCGAGATCGACAAGCGCCATCTTGTCCGGCGTGCGCCGGCGATGATGCGCGATCCAGTCGTAATAACGAACCGGCAAATGTCCCTCCTCTGGAACGGCAGTCTTGCGCCGCCTGTTCCTGGCTCAATTGATGCCATGAATTGGCAGTGGAGGGGCGTATCGGGATACTGTCTTGCGTTTAGTGGCTGGCGGGAGGCCAGATGGAAACCCGATCCGGCGAACAGCCACTCGACGCAAGTGAACAGGGAAAAATCCGGACATCGTCGGAGGCGGGAATCAACGGAGCACGCGGATGGCAAACCCGTTCTACACCGGCGAGCATGAGGCCTTTCGCGAGGTGATGCGGCGCTTTGTGGCCAAGGAAATCGAGCCTTATGCCCATCAATGGGACGAAGAGGGCGAGTTTCCCCGTGCGCTCTATGCCAAGGCGTCCGAAATCGGGCTGCTCGGCCTCGGTTTCCCGGAAGAATATGGCGGGATCGCCGCCGACCAGTTCATGAAGATCGTGGCCTCGCAGGAGCTGGCGCGCGCCGGCGCCGGCGGCGTCTCCGCGAGCCTGATGAGCCACACCATCGGCTCACCGCCGATCGCCCGCGCCGCGCGGCCCGAGGTGAAGGCGCGGGTGCTGCCGGAGGTGCTTGCGGGCAAGAAGATCTCAGCGCTGGCGATCACCGAGCCGAGCGGCGGCTCCGATGTCGCGAATTTGCGGACCAAGGCGCGGCGCGACGGCGACCATTACGTCGTCTCCGGCGAGAAGACCTTCATCACCTCGGGCATGCGCGCCGACTATCTGACGGTCGCGGTGCGCACCGGCGGCGAGGGGCCGGGCGGCGTCAGCCTGCTCCTGATCGAGGGCAATACGCCGGGCCTCTCCCGCACCAAGCTGAAGAAGATGGGCTGGTGGGCGTCCGATACGGCCACCTTGCATTTCGACGAATGCCGCGTGCCGGTCGAGAACCTGATCGGCGAGGAGGGCCAGGGCTTCAAGATCGTCATGCAGAACTTCAACAGCGAGCGCATGGGCATGGCGGCGGGCTGCACCGCCTATGCACGCGTCTGCCTCGACGAGGCGGTCGCCTATGCCAAGGAACGCAAGACGTTCGGCAAGCCGATCGCCCAGCACCAGGTGATCAGGCACAAGATCGTCGACATGGCGCAGAAGGTCGCGGCCTCGCAGGCGATGCTGGAAATGCTAGCGTGGCGGCTCGGCCAGGGCGAAAGCCCGGTCGCCGAGATCTGCATGATGAAGAACCAGGCGACGCAGACCATGGCGCATTGTGCCTCCGAGGCGGTGCAGATCTTCGGCGGCGCCGGCTTCATGCGCGGCATCAAGGTCGAGCGCATCTACCGCGAGGTCAAGGTCAACGCGATCGGCGGCGGCACCGAGGAGATCATGAAGGATCTCGCGTCACGGCAGATGGGATTGTGATCGAGGCAGCAGGCGACGCTATGCGTGAGGAAACACCCTCCCCCTGAAAGGCAGGGCTATCGCATGTGGCCGAGGAGTTCGAAGAGGAATGCATCGTTCCATCCGGCGCGCTTGAGCTTGCCGCGCAGGGAGACTGTCGTGTCCGGGTGGGCTTGGGCGACGTTGAGAGCCAGACGCCTGAGCACGGCCAGGTTGGCCGGTCCGTTGCCCTTGCGATTGCGGGCAAGGTCCTCGTCGAGGGTGACGTCGAGCGGCCAGTGCAGGCGATTTTCGATGCCCCAATGAGCACGGACGATGCGCAGGACCTCTTTGCGGCTGTAGGGGCGGCTCATCAGGAAGTAGCGCTCGACCGTGTCGTCCTGTCCCCGCTTGCTGGTGATGCGGGCGACAGCTTTGAGGCCCGGAAAGTCGTACTTCTTGGCCATGCCAGGAACCGATGCGACCAGCGCCACACGCTTCTCGTTGCGTCCATGTTCCGCATCGATGGTGGTCAGCGAGGTCTTGCCCTTGCGTTTGACGGCGCGGATTGCGGCTTTGGCATCCTCCAACAGAGCGGGCTGGTTCGCCTTCACCGCCAGCACGTAGTCACCGCCCCGTGCCACAATCGCTTCGGCCATCCCGCGGTGGCAATGCAGGGCATCGGCCGTGACCACGCAGCCCTTGAGTTGCAGAAGCGCAAGCAACTGCAGGGCACCGTCGGCTTCGTTGTTGTTCGGCGCCAGCACATTGGCGAGCGCCATGCGCGTCTGCTCCGCCCAGGCGGTCACCATCACCGGCGGCATGTGGCTCCTGCCGCGTTCGTAACCCCGCCGCAACGCCTTGCCGTCGAGCGCGATCACCCCGCGCGGCCGCTTGATCTTCGCGCCTTGCGCAAAGGCCGTCATAAAACGCCGGAACGCGACCTCGAACGCCTTCGGATCGAGCATCCGGAATACCCGGCTGAACGTGTCGTGGCTCGGCAGGCCATTCTTGAGCTCCAGCACATCCTGCCAAAGATAGGCCTTCATCCGGGCAAACAGCGCCATGTCGGTGCAACTCGTCGCCCCGCACAGCGTCGCCATCAGTGCGATGAACAAGATCTCGGTCAGGTCATGCAGCGCGTTGTCGGCCCGCGGGTCGGGCAAATCTTCAAAGCACTCGGCAAATCGTTGCATCGGCCGCTCCCTCTAGATCAGGAGCGACCTTCAGAATCTCTTTCTCCCGATTTGGCAACTACTTGCAGCCGCGCACGTGCGATTCCCCTGCCCTGAAAGGGGGAGGGCAGGGTGGGGGTCAAGCCGCAAGTCCGACTGGCAGTGTGACCCCCACCCGGCCCGCTCGGCGTCGCCGAGCGCGCCGACCTCCCCCTTTCAGGGGGAGGTGAAAGAAACGACGAGGAAACGCGAGACCAACAATGCTCTTCACCGCCGACCACGACGAACCGCGCCGGCTCTTGCAGAAATTCATCGCGGCCGAGATCAATCCCCATGTCGATGAATGGGAGAAGGCCGACATCTTCCCGGCGCACGAGCTGTTCAAGAAACTCGGCAATCTCGGCTTCCTCGGCCTCAACAAGCCGGTCGAATATGGTGGGCAGGGGCTGGATTATTCCTACGCGCTGATGATGGCCGAGGAGCTCGGGGCCATCACCTGCGGCGGCGTGCCGATGGCGATCGGGGTGCAGACCGACATGGCGACGCCCGCGCTGGCGCGGTT
The DNA here is from genome assembly GCF_054063755.1 of Bradyrhizobium sp. USDA 4341. Lineage (NCBI taxonomy): Bacteria > Pseudomonadati > Pseudomonadota > Alphaproteobacteria > Hyphomicrobiales > Nitrobacteraceae > Bradyrhizobium > Bradyrhizobium sp. USDA 4341. The sequence goes on from NZ_JBSSGO010000002.1 coordinate 6,008,926, forward strand.
CGGCTCCGACGAGGTGCGGCGCGAATTCCTGGTGCCGGCGATTGCAGGCGACCAGGTCGCCTGCATCGGCGTCTCCGAGCCCGGCGCCGGCTCCGACGTCGCCTCGATCAAGACCAGCGCGCGCTCCGATGGCGACGACTACGTCATCAATGGCGGCAAGATGTGGATCACCAACGGCACCCAGGCCGACTGGATCTGCCTGCTCGCCAACACCAGCGACGGCCAGGTCCATCGCAACAAGTCGCTGATCTGCGTGCCGATGAAGACCAAGGGCGTGCAGGTCGCGCGCAAGCTCGACAAGCTCGGCATGCGCTCCTCCGACACCGCGCAGATATTCTTCGACAATGTCCGGGTGCCGAAGCGCAACCGGATCGGCGAGGAAGGACAGGGCTTCACCTACCAGATGATCCAGTTCCAGGAGGAGCGGCTGTGGGGTGCGGCCGCCTGCCTGAAGGCGCATGAATTCATCATCAACGAGACCATCGACTACACCCGCAACCGCAAGGCGTTCGGCGGCTCGATCCTCGACAACCAGGTGGTGCACTTCAAGCTCGCAGAGATGCAGACCGAGGTCGAGCTGCTGCGCTCGCTGATCTATCGTGCCGGCGAGGCGTTGGTCGCGGGCGAAGACGTGACGCGGCTTGCGACCATGGCGAAATTGAAGGCCGGCCGGCTCGGCCGCGAGCTCACCGATGCCTGCCTGCAATATTGGGGCGGCATGGGTTTTACCAACGAGACTCCGGTCAGCCGCGCCTATCGCGACAGCCGCCTGACCTCGATCGGCGGCGGCGCCGACGAGGTGATGCTGATGGTGTTGTGCAAGATGATGGGCACGCTGCCCGGGATGAAGAAATAGCGCGAAGCCGGTCCGACGGATCGCATCGCCGCGCAGAGATGGAGGCCGCTATGTTCTTTCAGGAGAGCCAGAAAGTTATCGAGCTGAAGCATCGGCTTCAGTCGTTCATGGATCGCCATGTCTGTCCGAACGAGGCCCGGTTCTACCGCGAGGCGGAAGAGCTCGGCCCGTGGAAGGTCTATCCTGTCGTTGAGGAGCTGAAACCGAAAGCCAGGGACGAGGGGCTCTGGAATCTGTTCCTGCCCGAGAGCGAGCACGGCGCAGGTCTCTCCAATCTCGAATATGCGCCGCTGTGCGAGATCATGGGACGGTCGCACCTTGCACCCGAACTCTTCAACTGCTCGGCGCCTGATACCGGTAACATGGAGGTGCTGGCGCGCTACGGCACAAGGGAGCATCAGGAGCGATGGCTGAAGCCGCTGCTCGCGGGCGAGATACGGTCCTGCTTCGCGATGACCGAGCCGGCCGTTGCATCAAGCGATGCAACCAATATCGAGAGTTCGATCGCGCGCGACGGCGATGACTACGTCATCAACGGTCGCAAATGGTACACCACCAATGCCACCGATCCGCGCTGCAAGGTCTGCATCTTCATGGGCAAGACCGATCCCAATAATCCGGACCGGCATCGCCAGCAGTCGATGATCCTGGTGCCGATGGATGCGCCCGGGATCGAGGTGCTGCGCCCGCTGCCGGTGTTCGGCTTCTACGGCGTGCCGGACCGCGCCTCGGAGGTCGCGTTCACCAATGTCCGGGTGCCCGCAAGCAACATGCTGCTCGGCGAGGGCCGCGGCTTCGAGATCGCGCAGGGCCGCCTCGGCCCGGGCCGCATTCATCACTGCATGCGGCTGATCGGACTCGCCGAGCGCACGCTGGAGAAGATGTGCATCAGGACCAGGAGCCGGATCGCGTTCGGCAAGCCGGTCGCGGAGCAGACCGTTACGCAAGAGCGGATCGCGGAATCGCGCATCATGATCGAGCAGGCGCGACTCTTGACGCTCAACGCGGCCCACATGATGGACACGGTCGGCAACAGGGTGGCCAAGGCCGAGATCGCCATGATCAAGGTCGCGGTGCCCAACATGGCCTGCCAGGTCATCGACTGGGCGATCCAGGCGCATGGCGGCGGCGGTACCAGCAACGATTTCGGGCTCGCGGCGGCCTACGCGACGGCCCGGCTGCTGCGTCTCGCCGACGGTCCGGACGAGGTCCATCGCAACCAGATCGCGCGGCTCGAGCTGCGCAAATACGGCAATGCCTGAACCGGAAACGTGCGCGATGAATGCACCGCGCACGACAATGTTGCAGTCACCTCGCCGGCGCTCCATGGTGGCGGCGGAACATGGGAAACGCCTGATGATCACGCTCTATCACTGCGATGCCGCGCGCTCGTTCCGTCCGCTGTGGATGCTGGAGGAGCTCGGGCTGCCCTATGAGCTGAAGATGCTGCCGTTCCCGCCGCGCGTGTTCGCCAAGGAATATCTCGGCATCAATCCGCTCGGCACCATCCCGTTCATGGTCGATGGCGAGACCAGGATGACGGAGTCCTCGGGCATCTGCCATTATCTCGGCACCAAATATGGCCCAACGCCGTTGATCGTAGGCCCCGACGAGCCGGCCTATGGTGCGTTCCTGAACTGGATGTATTTTTCCGACGCGACGCTGACCTTTCCGCAGACACTGGTGCTTCGCTACAGCCAGCTCGAGCCGGAGGAGCGGCGCAACCCGCAGGTCGCGGGCGATTATGCAAAATGGTTCCTGGGCCGCCTGCGCGCGGTGGAGGCCGCTGCCGCGAATTCTGAATTCCTCTGCGCGGAACGCTTCACGGCCGCCGACATTGCCAACGGCTATGCGCTCCGGCTCGCCAGCAACATCGGCCTCGCCAAGGATTTCGGGCCGAATGTCGCGGCCTATTGGGCGCGACTGCAGCAGCGCGAAGGTTACAAGCGCGCGGTGGCGTCGGAGCAAAAAGCCGGGCAGGAACAGAACGTTGCGCCGCGAGCGCGGCCGTAAATTCCCCGTCGGGGCAATGCACAGCATTGAACCCCAATACTCAATTGCGCATTGGGGAACCTAGAGATCCCATAATGCGCAATTGCGCATTGGGGTTCGATGCGTCGCATCGCCCCGGAATGACGACGTATCGCTTTTGCGAATTTGCGCTATGGTAGCTCTGCCGCAGCGGCCCAAAGAGCCGCGCGAGGAGGAACCGCCATGGACGCGATCGTGGACGCGAAGTGCCAAAAGTCCGGCCAGCAGTCCGGCCACCGGATGTTGATCACGCCGGAACGGGTGTTCTATGCGGGGCTGCTCGGCCGCCCGCGCGAACGCTGTCCCGGCGCATTCCATGTCTATGTCGCGATCCGCGACGGCTTGCATCTGTCGACCAGCGAAGGCCGCGAATCCCACGGCGAGCTCGCGGTGACGATGCCGAACCTGCGCCACACCATCACCAGCGAATATCGATCCGCGATCTGCGTTGCGATCGAGCCGGAGAGCGTGCCTGATGGCACGCTCGAAGCCGTCGCCCGCCGCCTGCAAGGACCCGACTCTCACTTGTTCGCGAACCGGATTCGCAACGCTTATGCGACGCTTGCCGAGATGCAGCATCGCGACGCGATCGCGAATGCCGAGTTCGACACCATGTGCTTCGGCGACGCGCTGCCGCAGCGTGTGCTCGATCCGCGGGTCGTGCGCGCGATCGGCCGCATCGGGCAGTTCTCCGGCGAGCCGGTGACCGCGGCCGGCTGCGCCACCGAGGCCGGGCTATCGCCCTCGCGCTTCCTGCATCTGTTCAAGGAGGAGACCGGAATATCGTTCCGCTCCTTCCGCGCCTGGAAGCGCGCGCGGCATCTGCTGCATTTCGCCAACCAGGACATCAATCTCGCGCATCTCGCGCAGGATATCGGCTATCCCGATAGCACGCATTTCAGCCACTCGATCCGCCGCTTCTATGGCTTGAAGCCGCGCGCGATCTTCTCCGGCTCGCGGGATCTCGCGATCTACCGCACCGGGCAGGAGCGCGCGCTGACATAGCGTCGTCCCGGCGAAGGCCGGGACCCATAACCACAGCCGGTTATTGTTTCAAAAGGCCTCTGCCATCCCGCATCACGGATAGATCACGCGGTATGGGTCCCGGCTTTCGCCGGGACGACACTTGGGATTCTCCTGCGCTAGAGATTCGCGCCCTGGATCACCTCGCCGAACCGCAGCCAGCCGGGCCCTTCGATCCGTTGCAGTTGAAGCTGCTGCAGCGGGTGGTGATTGGTCGGGCTGGTGTTGACGCGAATGCCGGGCAACAGCGTCGGCACTTCGACATCCCTGAGATTGTTGGCCTGCGCCATGATGTTGTCGCGGGTGAAATTGCCCTTGCACTGCTCGAGCACGATCTTCAGCACCTGCGCCACCGTGTAGGCATAGAGGCTGTAGCCTTCCTTCGGATTGCCATCGGGGAAGTACTTCGCCATGAAGGCGAGGAAATCCTTCACGCCGGGGTCGTTGGCCCATGCCGGGTCGGCGACGTCCTTCACATAGGCCGACGAGATCGTGCCCTGCGACTTGTCGAGGCCGACCGGCGCAATGGTCGAGGAGATCGAGGCCGCGCCGCTCGCGATGAAATGCATCGGCTTCCAGCCGAGCTCATAGATCTTGCGGATCGACTGCGCGCAGAATTTTGCCGTGGTGCCCGAGATCAGCACATCGGGATTGGCGCCGCGCAGCGCGACGATCTGGGAATCAATCGTGGGATCGGTGACCTCGTGCGAGGCCACCACGGCCGATGTCGCGAACCGCTCGCCAAGCACATCCTTGGTGCCGGCGACGAAATCCTTGCCGAGATCATCGTTCTGGTAGAGCACCGCGAATTTCGCGTTCTTGTTCTGGCTCAGCGCATATTTGACGAACACCTGCGCCTCGGTCCGCGCACTCGGCGCAAAGCCCATGGTCCAGGGATAGGTCTTGTAGTCGCCCCATTTGTCGCCGTTCACCGACAGGAACAGGTGCGGCACCTTGGCGGCGTTGATGTATTTGACGACCGACGAGTTCGGCGCGGTGCCGAGCATGTTGAACAGGAAGGCGACATTGTCGCTTTCGATCAGGCGCCGCACCTGCTCGACCGTCTTCGCCGGATTGAACGCGTCATCGTAATAGATGTATTTGATCTGCCGGCCGGCGATGCCGCCCCGCTCGTTCAGCATCTTGAAATAGGCTTCCTGGCAGCGCGCCTGCACGCCGAGCGCCGACACCGGGCCGCTCAGCGAGGTGGTGCTGCCGATCCTGATCTCGGTCGCGGTGACGCCGGGCGTGTCTTCGGCAAGCGACGGCCTGAGGCCCGCGACCGCGGCAAGCCCCGCGCCTGCGGCGCCGGTGAGCCATCTGCGCCGGTTGATCGAGACCATGATTTTCTCCCCGTGATGCCGGCTTGTTGCGCCGCTTCCGCTTTGCAAGCAAGGCTACGCGCCGCGTGGCGGTCGCGTCTTGTGTTAACCGGCTGACGGCGGATTCCGTCGTGCGCGCATCCGCTTAGCCAGTCAACGCAAGATGGCGCACAGACAAATTTCTCATCATGGGAAAACCAGCCGCGCAGGTGCGCCGCAACCCGGACGAGAGACCCATGAGCGACAAGGCCGTCATCACCTGCGCGCTGAACGGCGTGCTTACCGACCCGAAGCAGCACAATGTTCCGGTGACGCCGGAAGAGATGGCGCGTGAGGCCAAGGCCGCGTTCAACGCCGGCGCCAGTATCATGCACATCCATTTGCGCCAGCAGGAGCCGAACAAGGGCCATCTGCCGTCGTGGGAGGTCGGCGTCAGCAAGGATATCCAGCAGGCGATCCGTGAGGCCTGCCCCGGCGTGATCATCAATCACACCACCGGCACCTCGGGTCCGAATTACCAGGGCGCGCTCGACTGCGTGCGCGAGACAAAACCCGAGATCGCGGCCTGTAATGCCGGCTCGCTGAACTATCTCAAGGTCAAGGCCGATAACACCTGGGCCTGGCCGCCGATGATGTTCGATAACGCGGTCGAGAAGGTGCAGGATTATCTCGACGTGATGAAGGCGGCCGGCACGATTCCCGAATTCGAGTGCTTCGATGTCGGCATCGTGCGCTGTGTCGGCATGTACCGGCAGACCGGCATGTATTCCGGCCCGCTCGAATACAATTTCGTCATGGGCGTCGCCTCGGGCATGCCGGCCGATCCGGAGCTGTTACCGATCCTGCTCAAGCTGAAGGCGCCGGATGCGCATTGGCAGGTCACCGCGATCGGCCGCGCCGAGATCTGGCCGCTGCACCAGCGCGCCGCCGATCTCGGCGGCCATCTCCGCAGCGGCCTGGAAGATACGTTCCATCTGGGCGACGGCACCAAGGTGACGTCGAACGGGCAGCTCGTCGAAGGGCTCGCCGCCTGTGCGCGGCGCGCCGGCCGCGAGATCGCGAGCCCGGCCGAGGCGCGGCAGATCTTTGGGGTCAGGCACTGAGGCCACGCCAACCGTCATTGCGAGCGTAGCGAAGCAATCCATCTTGCCACTCGAAGATAGAGTGGATTGCTTCGTCGCTTCGCTTCTCGCAATGACGAGGCAGGAGGAAACACATGGACAATCTCGCAGCAACCGGTGGCGTCACCGGGCCGGGCCGCATCGGGCGGGTCGCGATCGGCGATCTCCTCAAGCGCGCCGCGCGGCGGTTTCCGGATCGCGTCGCGCTGACCGATGGCGGCAGGCAGGTCACCTTCACTGAGCTCGAGCGCGACGCCAATCGCTTCGCCAATCATCTGGTGCAGCGCGGGTTGAAGCCGGGCGAGAAGATCTCGACCATCTGCAACAACTCCGTTGAATTCGTCAAAGCGCTGTTCGGCATCCACCGTGCCGGTCTCGTCTGGGTGCCGATCAACACCATGCTCGGGCCGCCGGACATGGACTACATTCTCGGCCATGCCGAGGTGCGCTTTGCGATCATCGACGACAATCTTCATGCCCAGGCCGATCGGCGCGCCGCGCTCGAGGCGCGCGGCATGGAGATGATCGCGATCGATCTGACCGGCAATGCCGGCAAGACCGGCTTGCCGGAATTCAACAGCCTGCTGGAGCGGCAATCCGATATCGAGCCTGACATCGAGATCAGCGACCGCGATCTCGCGATGATCATCTATACGTCGGGCACGACCTCGCGGCCGAAGGGCGCGATGCATTACCACCTCGCCGTGGTCATGGCCGTGATGAGCAACTGCATCGAGATGCAGCTTTCGCGCGATGACGGGATCACCGGGCAGTTTCCGTTGTTCCACTGCGCCGGCCACGTGCTGCTGCTGAGCTATCTCTCGGTCGGCGGCCGCATGGCGCTGATGCGTGGCTTCGATCCGGTGGTCTGCATGGAGGCGATCGTCCGCGACCGGTTGACGGTGTTCGTCGGCCTGTCGCTGATGTACCAGGCGATTCTGGATCATCCGCGCCGGCGCGACTATGATCTGTCGGGCCTGCGCTGCTGCATCTACACCATGGCGCCGATGGGCAAGCCGCTGCTGGAACGCGCGATGGCGGACATGTGTCCGAACTTCGTGCTGACCAGCGGTCAGACCGAGATGTATCCGGCGACGACGATGTCGCGGCCGGAGGTGCAGCTCGACCGCTTCGGCAATTACTGGGGCGAGTCGCTGATCGTTAACGAGACCGCGATCATGGACGACAACGGCAAGCTGCTGCCGCGCGGCGAGATCGGCGAGCTGGTGCATCGCGGACCCAACGTGATGATGGGCTACTACAAGGACCCGAAGTCGACCGAGGAGGCCCGCAAGTTCGGCTGGCACCATACCGGCGATCTGGCCCTGATCGACGCCAATGGCGAGGTGCTCTTCCTCGATCGCAAGAAGGACATGATCAAGTCGGGCGGCGAGAACGTCGCGTCCGTCAAGATCGAGGAGACGCTGTTGGCGCACCCCGCCGTGCAGAATGCCGCCGTGGTCGGCCTGCCGCATCCGCAATGGGGCGAGGCGGTCTGCGCCTTCGTCAAGTTGAAGCCCGGTGCGGTGGCCGACGAGGCCGGCATCGAGGCGCACTGCAGAAAGCATCTTGGCGGCTTCCAGGTGCCGAAACTGGTGCGTATCCTCGACGAGATGCCGATGACCGCGACCGGCAAGCTGCGCAAGGTCGAGCTGCGGCAGCAGCACAGTGGGCATTTTGTGGAGCGCGCCTAGTGGCCATCATCGAAAACACCATCGCCACCGGCAGCGCCGCGTTCCAGGGCAATCGCGACGGCATGCTGGCGCTGATCGCCCGGATGCGGGGGCTGGAGGAGCGTACGCGCGCGGCATCCGCCGTGGCCAAGGACCGCTTCCACAAGCGCGGCCAGCTGCTGCCGCGCGAGCGCGTCGCGCTGGTGCTCGATCCCGGCTCGCCGTTCCTCGAGCTCTCGACCCTCGCCGGTTACATGTTCGATGTGCCGGACCCGGACAAGAGCGTGCCCGGCGGCGGCCTGGTTGCCGGCATCGGCTTCGTCTCCGGCATCCGCTGCATGGTCAGCGCCAATGATGCCGGCATCGACGCCGGTGCGCTGCAACCCTACGGCCTCGACAAGACGCTGCGGGTACAGGAGCTCGCGCTGGAGAACAAGTTGCCCTATGTGCAGCTGGTCGAGAGCGCCGGCGCCAATCTGCTGCGCTACCGCGTCGAGGATTTCGTCCGTGGCGGCAACATCTTCCGCAATCTGGCGCGGCTATCGGCGGCGGGGCTTCCCGTTGTCACTGTCACCCATGGCTCCTCGACCGCAGGCGGCGCCTACCAGACGGGCCTCTCCGATTATATCGTCATGGTGCGCGGCCGCACCCGCGCCTTCCTCGCCGGGCCGCCTTTGCTCAAGGCTGCCACCGGCGAGATCGCGACCGAGGAGGAGCTCGGCGGCGCCGAGATGCACACGCAGATCTCCGGGCTCGGCGATTATCTCGCCGAGGACGATCGCGACGCGCTGCGCATCGCGCGCGACATCATGGCGAAACTGCCATGGGACCGTCCGATGCCCGAATCCGCTTCGTTCAAGCCGCCGCGTTATGACGCCGAGGAATTGCTCGGCATCATGCCGATGGACCACAAGCGTCCCGTCGACATGCGCCAGGCAATCGCGCGCTTCATCGACGATTCCGATTTCACCGAGTTCGGCGCCAATTACGGCCCGGCGACGATCTGCGGTCATGCGCGTATCGAGGGCCAAGCGATCGGCATCATCACCAACAACGGCCCGCTCGATGTACCCGGCGCCAACAAGGCGACGCATTTCATCCAGGCCTGCTGCCAGTCGCGCACGCCGATCCTCTACATGAACAACACCACCGGCTACATGGTCGGCCGCGCCTATGAAGAGGCCGGCATGATCAAGCATGGCTCGAAGATGATCCAGGCGGTGACGTCGGCGACGGTGCCGCAGATCACGCTGTACTGTGGCGCCTCGTTCGGCGCCGGCAATTACGGCATGTGCGGCCGCGGCTTCCATCCGCGCTTCTGCTTCTCCTGGCCGAACGCCAAGACCGCGGTGATGGGCGGCGAGCAGGCTGCCGAGACCATGGCAATCGTCACCGAGGCGGCTGCCGCGCGGCGCGGCAAGCCGATCGAGAAGGAGAAGCTGGAGGCGATGAAGGCGCAGATCACCGGTGTGTTCGACGGCCAGATGGACGTGTTCTCGACCAGCGCCCGCGTGCTCGATGACGGCGTGATCGATCCGCGCGATACGCGGACGGTGCTGGCCGAGGTGCTGGCGATCTGCCGCGAGGCCGAAGCACGCAGCCCGCAGCGGATGCAGTTCTCGGTGGCGCGGCCATGAGCGGGGCAATCGTGAAGCGGACACCGTTCTTCAAGATCCTGATCGCCAATCGCGGCGAGATCGCGCTGCGCATCATGCGATCGGCTCGGCGGCTCGGCTACGGCGTCGTCGCGGTCTACTCCGACGCCGACCGCGACGCACTGCATGTGCGCGAAGCCGATCAGGCGGTGCGGATCGGCGAGCCGCTGCCGGCGCAATCCTATCTGAAGATCGACGCGATCATCGAAGCCGCCAAGGCGAGCGGGGCCGGGGCGGTGCATCCCGGCTACGGCTTCCTCGCCGAGAACGAGGACTTTGCGCAGGCCTGTCGCGATGCCGGGCTCGTGTTCATCGGTCCGTCGCCGGAAGCGATCCTGGCGATGGGCAACAAGGCCGGCGCCAAGGAGATCATGCAAAAGACCGGCGTGCCCTGCGTGCCCGGCTATCAGGGCGCCGACCAGAGCGATGCTGTGATGCTGGCGGAAGCCAAGGCAATTGGTTTTCCGGTCATGATCAAGGCGGTCGCCGGTGGCGGCGGCCGCGGCATGCGGCTCGTGGCGGATGCCGCGGCGTTCCCGGATGCGCTGCGCAGCGCACGGTCGGAGGCGCAGGGTGCGTTCGGCGATCCCACCGTCATCCTCGAGCGCGCGATTGTCGATCCCCGCCACATCGAGATCCAGGTGTTCGGCGACCGCTATGGCAACGCCGTCCATCTCGGTGAACGTGATTGCTCGGTGCAGCGGCGGCACCAGAAGCTGATCGAGGAGGCACCGTCGCCGGCGGTGACGCCGGAACTGCGCGCGCGGATGGGCGCGGTCGCCGTGCAAGCGGTCAAGGCGATCGGCTACGAGGGCGCCGGCACGCTGGAGTTCCTGCTCGATCGCGCCGGAAATTTCTACTTCATGGAGATGAACACGCGGCTTCAGGTCGAGCATCCCGTCACCGAGGCGATCACCGGGCTCGATCTGGTCGAATTGCAGCTTCGTGTCGCCCGGGGCGAGCCGCTCGGCTTGAGGCAGGAGGACATCACCTTCTCCGGTCACGCGATCGAGGTGCGGCTCTGCTCGGAGGATGCCGGGCATGACTTCATGCCGCAATCCGGCACGATGGCGCGGTGGCAGATGCCTGAAGGCATTCGCGTCGAGCACGCGCTGCAGTCCGGCTCGGAGATTCCGCCGTTCTATGATTCGATGATCGCCAAGGTGATCAGCCACGGCGCGACCCGCGATGAGGCGCGCGGCAGGCTGATCTGCGCCCTTGAGCAGGTCACGGCCTTCGGCGTCGCCACCAATCAGGGCTTCCTGATCGACTGCCTGCGTCATCCGGTCTTTGCCAAGGGCGAGGCGACCACGGCCTTCATCGGCAGCAACCGCGACGCGCTGCTGGCGTCCCGACCCGATCGCGGCAGCGACCTCGCGCTTGCGGCGCTGCTGCTCTACGTCACCCATCCGCACGCGCCGCCATGGCAGCCCGGACGGTCACTTTCCGCGACATTCCCGCTCGGCTTGCGGATCGACCTCGGTCACGGCGTGCAGGAGATCGAGATTGTCCGCGAGCGCGACGGTAGCTACCGCGCGACCCGCAACGGCGATCGCTTCAGCTTCGAGATCGACGAGCTGGATCAGGACAGCATCCGCTTCCACCATGATGGCCTGATGGAGCAGGCCAAGTTCCTGCGCGACGGCGATCGGCTCCACATCCTGCACCGCGGCGTCACGCTGTCGGTGCGCGATCTCACGCTCGCGCCGCCGGAAAGTGCTGCGGCCGCCGGCGGCGACGGCAAGGTCCGCGCGGCCATGAACGGCCGGGTCGTCGCGGTGCTGGTGAAGGCCGGTGACAAGGTCGCTGCCGGCCAGCCGGTGATGACGCTGGAAGCGATGAAGATGGAGCATGTGCATACGGCGGGTGTCGCCGGCACGGTGTCGTCGATCGACGTCGCCGAGGGCGAGCAGGTGACGACGGGGAAGATCGTGGTGGAGATCGAGGCCGCCGCATAACCGCTGTCGTCCCGGGCAAGCCAACGGGTCGGCGCGAAGCGCCGCCCGATGACAGGCTCCGCGCGACCCCAGGACCCATAACCACCGATCGATGTTGTGGGACAGGCTGTGGCCACAGCTCGGCGCAACCATGAACATTCGTGGTTATGGGTCCCTGCTTTCGTGTTTGGTCCCTGCTGATTGGTTGGATGGAATCGGTGTAGAACGAGGCGTGGCCTTTGTCAGGGAGCACCTCGTGTCATGGAACTGAACCTGCACGCGAACGCCACCACGACACCAAAGACGCGCGCCTACATCCAGCGCAGCAAGAAGTCGGTTGCCCAGTTGGCGGCTGAACTGGGGGTCAGCGAGACCACGATCTACCGCTGGCGCGGCCGCACCACGGTTGGAGACCGTTCGCACCGGCCGAACAACCTCACTACCAGCCTGTCGGCCGTCGAAGAGCGAGCGGTTTGCGAGTTGCGGACGTCGCTGCAGTTGCCGCTGGACGACATCGTCGAGGTGATGCAGCGATGCATCAATGCCAAGCTGTCCCGCAGCGCCATTCACCGCTGCCTGCAGCGCAATGGCATCAGCCGGCTTGCCAAGCCTGACAAGCCCAAGCCCGGTATCTTCGAGACCGCCAGCATCGGCTTTATCCATATCGACGTGAAGTATCTGCCGGCTCTGCAACGCCGCACCAGCTATGCTTTCGTCGCCATCGACCGCGCCACCCGCTACGTCTTTGTCGAGATCCATTCCAGGCGGGACGGAGCCACCGCGACCGACTTCCTCAAACGCTTCCTGGCCGACTTCCCGCACGAGGTTCACACCATCCTGACCGACAACGGCGCCGAGTTCACCGACCGCTTCGCTGTCGACAAGAAGAACAAGCCGGTCGGGAAACCGTCCGGCGACCACCCCTTTGATCAGATCTGCAAGCAGCGCGGCATCCAGCATCGCCTGACCAAGCCCTACCACCCGCAGACCAACGGTCTCGTTGAACGCTTCAACCGTCGTATCGCCGAAGCCATTGGCCGCGAACAAAAGCGCGGCAGTGCAAGGCGCACCTTCATCGACCATGCCGATCGGGACGCCTTCATCGCCAAGTTCGTCCACGACTACAACCGAACTCGCCTCAAATGCCTCGGCTACCTGGCCCCAATGCAGGCCCTCGCCAATCACACGGGACCAAACACTTTCGCAGGGACGACACCAGAGCTATTCAGTTCGCCCCGTCCCGTCGTTCAGCCAGCAGGCGACCTGATGCCCCGTGCCGGCCGCTTGCAGCGCCGGACGTTCGGTCTTGCAGCGATCGATCGCGTAGCGGCAGCGGGTGTGGAAGGCGCAGCCAGGCGGCGGGTTGATCGGGCTCGGCACGTCGCCGTCGATCAGCGGCGTGAGCCGCCTGGCCTTGGGGTCGGCGATCGGCACCGAGGCGAGCAGCGCCTGGGTGTAAGGATGACGCGGATTGGCGAACAGCTCGTGCTTGTCGGCGATCTCGACAATGCGGCCGAGATACATCACGGCCACGCGGTGGCTGATATGGGCGACGACCGCGAGATCGTGCGCGATGAACAGGTAGGAGAAGTTCTGCTTGCGTTGCAGGTCGATCAGCAAGTTTATCACCTGCGCCTGGATCGAGACGTCGAGCGCGGAAACCGGCTCGTCGCAAACGATCAGCCGCGGGCCGAGCGACAGCGCGCGGGCGATGCAGATGCGCTGGCGCTGCCCGCCGGAGAATTGATGCGGAAAGTTCTTCATCTGGTCGGGCCGGAGGCCGACCTGCTGGAACAGCTCCGCGACGCGCTCCTGCTTCTTCGCGCCGGTCGCGAGCCCATGCACGATCAGGGGCTCACCGACGATGTCGCCGGCCGTCATGCGTGGATTGAGCGAGGCGAACGGGTCCTGGAATACGATCTGCATCGAGCGGCGGTACGGCCGCAGCGCACTCTTGCTGAGCGGTGCGATGTCCTCGCCATCCAGCCTGATCGCGCCGCGGGTCGGCTCGACCAGCCGCAGCACGGTGCGCGCCACCGTCGACTTGCCGCAGCCGGATTCGCCGACCAGCCCGAGCGTCTCGCCGGCGCCAAGCGAAAAGCTGACGCCGTCGACTGCGTGAACGGTGCCGACCTGACGGCGCAGCACGCCGCCGCGCACCGCGTAGTGCTTGACGAGATCGATCACCTCGAGGAGCGGGCGTTGCTCGGTCATGGCGCCTCCACCATCTCGCCGGCGCGCCAGCATGCCGCCCAGTGCTTGCTCTTGACCTCGTCGAGCGGCGGATACTCCTTGAGGCAGCGGTCGATCGCGAACTTGCAGCGCGGCGCGAAGGCACAGCCGGGCGGCAGATTTGTCAGCGACGGCACCATGCCGGGAATTTCGGTCAGACGCGCATCGGTCTTCGCCCCGAGCGCGATCACCGCCGGCATCGAAGCCATCAGCCCGCGCGTATAGGGATGCAACGGCGTCTCGAACAGCGACTCGACCGTCGCCTCTTCGACCTTCTTGCCGGCATACATCACGATCACGCGCTGCGCGGTCTGCGCGACGACGCCGAGGTCATGGGTGATCAGGATCAGCCCGGTGCCGAGCCGCTGCTGCAAATCGACGATCAGCGCGAGGATCTGCGCCTGGATGGTGACGTCGAGCGCCGTGGTCGGCTCGTCCGCGATCAGGAGCGCCGGGCGGCACGCCAGCGCCATCGCGATCATGGCGCGCTGGCGCATGCCGCCGGAGAGCTGGTGCGGATACTCCAGCGCACGACGCTCCGGCTCCGGAATCCGCACCAGTCGCAGCATGTCGACCGCCTGCGCCCACGCCTCCTTGCTGCTCATCTTCCGATGCAGGTGCACGGCCTCGGTGATCTGGTCGCCGATCCGCATCACCGGATTGAGCGAGGTCATCGGCTCCTGGAAGATCATCGAGATGCGATTGCCCCGGATGGCGCGCATCGCGGCATCGTCGAGCTTCAGGAGGTCGGTGCCTTCGAGCGTCACCGAGCCGCCGACAATGCGGCCGGGCGGATCGGGCACCAGGCGCATGATCGAGAGCGCGCTGACGCTCTTGCCGCAGCCGGATTCGCCGACGATCGCCAGCGTCTCGCCGCGGCGGACCGAGAACGAGACGTCGTCGACCGCGCGGAACAGGCCGGAGTTGGTGAAGAACACCGTCTGCAGGTTCTTCACGTCGAGAACGGTCTCTGCCGGAAGTGCCTCGCTCATCAGCCGCGCTGCCTCGGATCGAGAATGTCGCGCAGCGCGTCGCCGAACAGATTGGTGCCGAACACCGCGAGACTGATCGCAATGCCGGGGAAGATCACCAGCCACGGCGCGGTGCGGACATATTCGGCGGCGGATTCCGACAGCATGCGGCCCCAGGACGGATAAGGCTCGGGAATGCCGAGGCCGAGGAACGATAGCGATGCTTCGGTGAGGATGGTCGAGCCGAGCTGCGCGGTGGCCAGCACGATCAACGGTGCGATGGTGTTCGGCAGCACGTGGCGCAGCGCGATGCGCGTCTCGCTCATGCCGATCGATTTGGCGGCCTCCACGAACGGCTGCTCGCGCAGCGCCAGCGTGTTGGCGCGGATCACGCGGGCAACCGTCGGGATCAGGGGAATTGCGATCGCAAGGATCACGTTGGGCAGCGATGGGCCGAGCGCCGCGGTCATGACAAGCGCGAGCACCAGCAGCGGCAGCGATTGCAGGATGTCGGTCACGCGCTGGAACACGAGGTCGACCCAGCCGGAGAGATAGCCTGAGGTGAGACCCACAATGACGCCGAGCGTGGCGCCCAAGGTCGTGGAGCCGATACCGACCGCAAGCGAGATCCGCGCGCCATGGACGATGCGGCTCCAGACGTCGCGGCCGAAGGAATCGGTGCCGAACCAGTGCAGCGTGGAGGGTGCGGCGAGCCGGTGGGCGGAATCGACGGTAAGTGGATCGTAGCGGCTGATCACGTTCGCGAAGATCGCGGTCAGCACGAACAGCAGCATGATGATCAGGCCGATGGTGCCGAGCACATGGCGCTGCGCGAGGAACGCGAACCGCCCCCAGCCGGCCGTGGCGTTGGCTCCGGCGCGTCGCAGTTCGCTGTCGAAATTGATTGTTGCCACGCGTTCAGTCTCCAAACCGGATGCGCGGGTCGATCGCCGCATAGAGCATGTCGACGATGAAATTCACGACCACGACGACGACCGCGATGAACATCACGAGATTCTGCACGATCGGGTAATCACGCCAGCGCAGCGCCTCGACCAGGAAGCGGGCGATGCCGGGGATGTTGAACACGGTCTCGGTGACGATAAGGCCGCCGATCAGGAATGCGGCCTCGATGCCGATCACGGTGATGACCGGCAGCACTGCGTTCTTCAGCGCGTGGCGATAGTTCACGGAGGCCTCGGAGGCACCCTTGGCGCGCGCGGTGCGGATGTAGTCCTGGCGCAGGATCTCCAGCATCGAGGAGCGGGTGATGCGCATGGTCAGCGCCGCGCTGCGGAAGCCGACCGCCATCGCCGGCACCGCATAGATGGTCAGCGCCTCGAGCCAGGTCTTCGGGTTCGGATTGAAGATCGGCATGGTGCCGAACAGCGAGACCGAGGCCATCAGGATCAAGAGGCCGAGCCAGAATGACGGCAGCGACAGGCCGCTGAGGCTGACGACGCGCAGCGCATAATCGAGCTTCGATCCCTGGTGCACGGCGCTGATGACGCCGAGCGGAATGCCGATCGAGGCGGAGAACAATAGCGCCAGTCCAGCAAGCCGCGCGGTGATCGGAATCCGCGGCAGGATCTCCTCCAGCGCCGGCTTCTCCGAGACATAGGAATAGCCGAGGTCGCCGCGCAGCAGGCCGCCGATCCAGTGCAGATACTGGATCACGATCGGCTGGCTCAGGCCGAGCTCGCGCTCGAGATTGGCCTTGTCGGCGGGATCGACGAAGCCCGCGGCGTCGAACAGGATGTCAACGATGTTGCCCGGAACGACCCGCAGCAGCACGAAGATGATGACCGAGATCCCGAACAGGGTCACGAGCATCAGGAACAGCCGCCGCACGATATAGGCAAACACCCTGGCTCTCTCCCTGATCCCGAATCTTCTCTTGACGCGTTTTCCTGACGCGCGCCGGCGTCCACTTCGCTCGAAAACGCTTCGCTACTTGTCCAGCCAGACGTCTTCGTAGCGATAGCCGTTATAGGAGCTGTTGGACATGATCGTGACATTCTTCACGTAAGGCTTCCAGCAAGTGCCGGTGCGGGCATGGAAGATGATCGGACGCGCGACGTCTTCCTGCAGCTTCTTGTCGATCTCCCAGACCAGCTTCTTGCGCTTGTCGAGGTTGGTCTCCTCGGACTGCTGGTCGAACAGCTTCTCGATGTCCTTGTTGCAATAATTGGTGTAGTTCCGCTCCGAGCCGCAGGCATAGTTTTCGTAGAAGGACTGATCGGGCTCGTCGACGGCGTTACCCGTGAGGTTGAGGCCGAGCGAATAGTCCTTGCGTGCGATCTTCGGGAACCATTGCGCGGTGTCGACGACGTCGAGTTCGGCGTCGATATAGATGCTCTTGATCTGGTCGATCAGGATGATCGCGGGATCGCGGTAGACCGCGATGTTGCGGGTCGACACCTTGATCTGCAGGTGCTTGTCCGGGCCATAACCCGCCTTCTGCATCAGCTTGCGGGCTTCCTCGCGGTTCTTCTCGATGTCGGGACCGTAGCCGGGGATCTGCTCCAGCATCTCCTTCGGCATCGCCCACAAGCCGTCGGGTGCCGGCTCCATGGTGCCGCCGATGTCGCCCTGGCCCTCGAACATGATCTGGATGAACGCCTTGCGATCGAGCGCCAGCGCCAGCGCGCGGCGGATGTCGAGATTGTCGAACGGAGGTCCGCTCGAATTGATGATGATGTTGGTGGAGACATTGTTCGGTTCCACCACACAGACCGCTTTCGGGTCCTGCGACTTGACGTCCTTGAGCAGCGGGATCGAGACCTCGGTCGGGAATGTCATGTCGAACTTGCCCGAGACGAAGCCGAGGATCGCCGTCGAGCGGTTGGTGATAATGGTGAACTCGATGCCGTCGAGATAGGGCAGGCCCTTCTTGAAGTAATCGGGGTTCTTGGTGAGCTTGATCGATTCGTTGGCCTTGAACTCGACGAACTTGAACGGGCCGGTGCCAACAGGCTTGGTGCGCATCTCCGCCGGCGACACGTGGCAGGGATAGACCGGCGAATAGCCCGAGGCGAGCAGCGACAAGAGCGCCGGCTGCGGCCGCTTCAGCTTGAACGATGCTTCATAGTCGCCGTTGGTGGTGACCTCGTCGACCTGGTCGTACCAGGACTTGCGCGGGTTCTGCCGGAACTTCTGCTGCGACTTGCCCATCAGCATGTCGAAGGTGCATTTGACGTCAGCCGCGGTGAACGGCTTACCGTCGTGCCATTTCACGTCCTTGCGCAGCTTGAAGGTCAGCGTCTTGTTGTCGCCGCTCCAGGCCCAGCTCTCCGCAAGCTCGGGCCGGATCGTGCTGGCGCTGTTCTGCGCGATGTGCTGATCGAAGATGACGAGGTTGTTGAAGATCGGCATGAACGGAATGTTCACCGAATAGGTCGCGCCCTCGTGGATCGAGGCGCTGCCGGGGCTGTCGCGGTGATAGATCCTGAAGATGCCGCCGGATTTCGGCTCGGCTGCGCGTGAAACGTCGCTGATGGTCAGCACAGACAACACCGCGACGGCCAGCGCTTGCACGCTCCGCATGGTCCCCTCCACGAATTTCGGTCTCAATGGCCGATTGGCATCGACGATACCACGGTGAGGCTGTCGGGCAACCAGCGAGGGCCGTGTGGGGATTGGCAATTCGGATGACGTGGCAGCATTAAAATTTCCACGAACGGGGAATAATGGCTGTGATTGCGGGGAACTCAGTCTGTTTTGCTATGCAGTGACGCCTCTCCGTTCGAATTCGATTGTTAACGCCGACGCGTGCGATGTGAGACCTTCCGCAATCAGCGACAGTTTGTCGCCGATTGCGAACGTCGTCGTATGCTTGTTCTCCGTCATCCTGAGGTGCGAGCCTTGCGGCGCAATTGCGCCGCTGGGCGAGCCTCGAAGGATGCACGGCCACCAGCCGGGCCGTCGATCCTTCGAGACGCCGCTTCGCGGCTCCTCAGGGTGACGGTGAGAGAGCTTCGACAAAAAATCACTCCGCCGCCTGCGTTGAGGGCGGCTGCATGTTCGCGACACCATCGGCCTCGGTTGCCGAGATCGTGGTGCGGATCATCAGGCGGCCCTCATGCGCCGGCCAGGGGCGGCCGCGATGCATGGTGGCGCGGTTGTCCCACATCACGACGTCACCCTGCTTCCATTGATGCAGATAGCTGACGCCGGGCGCGGTGGCGGCTTCGGTCAATTGCTCGATCAGCGCCTTGCCGGCATCGGCGTCCATGCCCTCGACGCCATAGGCGTGGGAGGCGAGATAGAGCGCGCCGCGGCCGTTGACGGGATTGCGCCAGACCATGCGCCAGCACACCGGCGGCAGCGCATCGACTTCTTCCGATGTCGCGAGCCCGGTTGCCACCTTGCTGCGCGAATGCGCGTAGGAGTGCCAGGCGAAGGAGTTCTCCAGCCGCTTGGCCACATCCTTGTCGAGCCGCTCGAAGGCCAGCCGCATCGAGACGAACTCGGTCTCGCCGCCATGTTCTGGAATGACGCGGGCAGAGAGAATCGAGGTCAGCGCCGGCACGCGCTTGAAGGAGGAGTCGGTGTGCCAGAGCTGGTTGGCCCTGGCGCGCAGCTGCTGCCGATGGTCAGAGGGAACCACCTTGCCGTCGGGGCCGAAGGTCGAGAGGATCACGAAATGCGAGCCGGTGCCCATCGAGCCGACCTTGGTCGTCTCGGGCGGACCGAAGCGGCGCGAGAAGGCGAGCTGGATGTCGTCGCTGACCTCCTGGCCGCGGAACACCAGCACCGAATGTTCCTCGAATGCCGCGCGCACCGCCGCATAGGCGACATCGCTGGCGGCAACATCCGAAAGCGTGACGCCGCGCAGCTCGGCTCCGAATCCCTCGCGCAGTGGGATCACTTCCATCGGCAAATCCTCCCTGACTTTTCTTGTTGGGGCGAGGTTAGGGGAAAAGCCCGCCAGCGGCAACGCGGCTCGCGCCGTCTCACCCCATCGCGATCAGATTGTGCCGCGTACGCCGGTCGGCGGCCTCCATGCGATGCGTGACGAAGGCGAACAGCGCCCAGCTGGAATGGAATGCGACGCCGGCCAGAACCACGATGGCTCCGGGAATCGGCCCGATCGCGGCGCGGTCCCAGATCTCGCTGATCGTGGTCAGCGGCAGGGGGTGGATCGCCAGCTTGCCGTAATAGGCGATGGCCTGGATCGCGAAGATCCAGCCATAGGTCCGGCGCAGCCGTCGGCCGATCGCCCGGGCAAGGCTGATGTGATAGCTCGGGTGGCGGTAGTCGTTGGCGAGCAGCTCGGTCCAGGCAGAGCCCGGCGAGGGACCTTCGCCGCGGATCATCGGCGCGTAGAAATCGGTTTCGAGCAACCGCGCACGGGCGCGCCAGACGTTGAAGTAGCGATAACGCCGCGCCTCGAACAACAGGAAGACCGTGACCAGCAGCCCGACCAGCACCATCGGCAAAGGCGAGGCCTCCGCGCTGCTGTAGGTTGCCGACAGCGCGATCCCAGTCGTGACCACCGCCCAGTTGGTCGAGCTGTCGAGGCGGGTGCGCCAGACCGTGCTGCGGTAGACCTCGCCACGATAGAGATGGGCGAGCGCACCGATCTCGGCGGCGGTGAATTCGAGCCTTCCGGCCTGTACCGGCTCGGGCTCGCGCGGCTGGGGCGACGGCATGGCGGCCTCCGGCGAAGCTGGCTTGCGATCCCGGAGCATAGCGCGAAATCCGCGCGAGGAGCGAGTCCGTTACGCCGCCCGGCGTCCCCGGCGTCCCCGGCTGCGACGGTCCGGCTCGCCGCATCACGTGTTCACACGATCCGCGAGGTCTTGTTGCCCCAATAGCGGTCGCGCAGCAGGCGCTTGTAGAGCTTTCCGGTCGGCAGCCGCGGCAGCTCGGCCTCGAAATCGACCGAGCGCGGCACCTTCTGGCGCGACAGCGCGCTTGCGCAGAACGCGATCAGCTCTTCGGCGAGATCAGGTCCTGGTGCGATGCCGTCGACCGGCTGCACCACCGCTTTCACTTCCTCGCCGAGATCGACATTGGGCACGCCGAACACCGCGGCGTCGGCGACCTTGGGATGGGTGATCAGGAGGTTCTCGCATTCCTGCGGGTAGATGTTCACGCCGCCGGAGATGATCATGAAGGTGGCGCGGTCGGTCAGATAGAGGAAGTTGTCGTCGTCGACATAGCCGACGTCGCCGACCGTGCTCATGCTGCCGTCCGCCGAGCGGGCCTCGCTGGTCTTGGCCGGATCGTTGAAATACTCGAACGGCGTCGCGGTCTTGAACCACACCGTGCCCGGCGTGCCCTTCGGGCAGGGCTGCATGTTCTCGTCGAGGATATGCAGGTCGCCGAGCAGCACCTTGCCGACGGTGCCGCGATGCGCGAGCCATTCCTCGCTGTTGCAGGCGGTGAAGCCGAGGCCCTCGGTCGCGCCGTAATATTCGTGGATGATCGGGCCCCACCATTTGATCATGTCGTCCTTGACCAGCGCCGGGCAGGGCGCCGCGGCATGGATCGCGATCTCGAGCGTCGACAGATCGTAGCGGTTGCGAACCTGCTCGGGCAGCTTCAGCAGGCGCGAGAACATCGTCGGCACCAGCTGGCTGTGGGTGATGCCCCATGTCTCGACCAGCTGGAGATAGCGCTCGGGATCGAAGCTCTCCATTATGACGACGGTGCCGCCCATCCGGATGGTGAGATTGACCGCGGCCTGCGGCGCCGAGTGATAGAGCGGTGCGGGCGACAGATAGACCATGCCTTCGCGGTAGTGCCAGAGCTTGGTCAGGAAATCGAACAGCGGCAGGTTTTGCGACGGCGGCTGCTCGGGCAGCGGCCGCACGATACCCTTCGGCCGGCCGGTCGTGCCGGACGAATAGAGCATCGCGGTGCCGGCATATTCGTCCGCGATCGGTGTTGCCGGCAGCCCCGCGGTCGCCTCTCGCAGTCCGACGATGCGATCGCTTTCACCGTTGCCGTCGACCACGATGCAGAGCTCGACCTGCGGGCACTCCTTCAGCGCCTCGCGCGCGATGTCGAGCTTCAGCTTCGAGGTGATCAGGATCCGCGACTGGCTGTTGGTGAGGATGTAGGCGAGCTCGCCGGCCGTGAGGTAGGAATTGACGCAGGTGAAGTAGAGGCCGGAACGTTCCCCGGCGCCGCAGGCCTCGAGGTAGCGGTTGTTGTTCTCCATGAAGATCGAATAGTGGTCGAGCCGCTTCATGCCGCGGTTGCGGAACAGATGCGCGAGACGGTTGTTGCGCGCCTCGAGCTCGCGATAGGTGACGATCTCGCCGGTCCCGGCCATGATGAAGGCCGGTTGCAGCGGGCGCAGGTAAGCATGCTTGCCGGTGTACATCGAAGCTCAGATCTCCCCTCAGTGTTGCTTTGCTTCCCGTTTGAGCATGGTCTTGTCGCAAAACCGCTTCGCGCTTTTCCGGATCATGCTTTAAGCGGCCATCATCAGAATCTCGCGGACCTGGGATGGACCGTCGATCTTGCGCGGATTGCGCGGCACCCAGGGTGTGCGCATCGCACCCGCCGCGATGCGGTCGAAATGCTCAGGGCCAACGCGGACCTCCTGCAGGCTGCGCGGCATGCCGAGGTCGCGGATGAAGCGGTCGAGCACGTCGCCGGCGTCCGCGCCCGGATGCCCCATCGCGGCCGCGACCAGCGCCTGCCGGTCGGCATTGTCGCGCTTGTTCCAGCGCATCACCGCCGGCAGCATCACGCAGGACGTGTAGCCGTGCGGCACGTCGAACTCGGCGCCGAGCACGTAGCCGATGCCGTGGCTCGCGCCCATCGGCACGCCGGAGGCGAGCGGGCCGGTCGACAGCCAGGTGCCGATCTGGCAATCCATCCGCGCCGGGATGTCCTTCGGATTGGCCTTCACCCGCGGCAGGCCCTGCGCCAGCATCTCCAGCCCCTTCAGCGCCTGCGCATCGCCGTAAGGATGCGCCTCGCGCGAGCAGATGCCCTCGACGCAATGATCGACCGCGCGGATGCCGGTCGACAGGAACAGCCAGTCCGGCGTGTGCACCGACAGGTCCGGATCGAGGATGGTGGCGCGCGGCATCACCAGGGGATGGCGCAGCATCTCCTTCTGCCGCTTGGCCTCGTTGGTGACGCCGGCGATCGACGAGAACTCGCCGCCGGCGATCGTGGTCGGCACGCTGATCTGGCGCACGGTGGGAGGATTCATCTCGGGCGAGACGCCGCCGCGGGTGCGGATCGTGTCGATGCCGTCGGATGTCGTGACGTTGTTGGCAAGGCAAAGCTGCACCGCCTTGGCGCCGTCGGTGATCGAACCGCCGCCGATGGTGACGATCAGATCGGCCTTCGCATCGCGCGCCTGTTCCGCCGCCGCGATCACCGCGGCGCGCGGCGTGTGCGCCGGCATCTGGTCGAAAGTGCCGGCACAGCGGGCGCCGAGCGCCTGACGGACCTTTTCGATCTCGTCGGTTTCGCGGTTCAGCGTACCTGACACCATCAGGAAGGCGCGCTGGGCGCCCAGCCGGTCCAGTTGCTCGACGATGGCCTCACGGGCGGGCCGCCCGAACACGACCTCGTCCATGGCGCCGAATACGACACGGCCTCGATGCACGCGGCTCTCCTCCCTCAAGATGGCCCGCCTTGCTGGCGGCCCTTTGCCGGGAGGTTAGCGGAGGAAATCGGGGCCGTCATCAGGGCTCCTGGGTTGCACGGTCGGAGGCTCCGCGTTCACCGCAGTCGTCCCGGCGAAGGCCGGGACCCATAACCACCGCATTTGGTGATGAAAGGGACCGCGGCCCCAGCGTCGCGCAGCAATTGAGGTTTGGGGTAATGGGTCCTGGCTTTCGCCAGGACGACGCCGAGTGTGTTGCGCATTCTGTGAGTCGTGCTTCCGCATCCTCGCGGCGCGATGCGCCCGAGTCTTGCGTTTACTTTCCCTCCTCCTGAGCAGAGGGCGCAGGGAAAGCCGGGTGCCGATCGCACCCATGGGCCACAGGTGTAACGCCGTCGGGCAAATCAGTGGCAGGGGCAACGCTTCCATCCACTCGTCATTCCCCGGTGCGCGATTGCGCACCGGGGAATGACGGGTTCAGAGAGCGGGTGACGGCAGAAATCTTGACGGCGGTGCCGCGAGGTATGTTACAGCTGCGAAAGCAACCGGGACGTGCGCATGTCATCCACCGTCGATCTGGCCAACCTGCATATTGACGACTTCATGCCGCATCGGGATGCCGAGTTCGAGATGCAGACGGCGGAAGGCGTCGTGGCGCTGAAGCTCGCCAAGGTCGAGGCCACGGGCAACAGCGGCCGGCCCGGCGGTGCGTTCTCGCTGCTGTTCACGACGCCGAAGGGAGCCTGGTTGCCGCAGGCGATCTATCCGGTGCGGCATCCGGCGCTGGGCGTGGTCGAGATCTTCCTGGTGCCGATCGGCCCGCTCGGAGACGGCAACGGCTATCAGGCGGTCTTCACCTGATGGCCGGAAGTTGCGGTCCCGCGCCAGCGCATCAGGTCGTAGACGCCCTTGTCTTCCTCGGTGACGAAGCCGAGCCGGCGGTAGAGCCGCATCGCCGGATTGAACTTCTCGACATGGATTGACATCGCCTTGCCTGCGCCGGCGGCCTCGTCGAGCAGGTCGCGCATCAGCGCGCCGCCGAGACCCGATCCGCGATGTTCGGGCAGGAAGGCGATATCGATGACGCAATGCTCGCTCGGCCAGCGGTCGACATAGAGGCGGCCGATATCCTCTCCATCGCGCATCGTCACCAGCCAGTCGGCCGTCGGATAGTGCTGCTGGTAATGCGCATGCTGCGCCTGGAACTGCATCGCCAGGAAGGCGGCCTTCTGTTCCGCGCTCCACGGTGTCACTGCCAGTTCATCGGTGCGCGTCGAAGCATAGAGCCGCGACAGGAAGGGCAAATCGGCATCAGCGATACGACGGAAGCTCAGGCCGGCATCCGCGGCGCGCGTCCATCCGAACGCCGCCGCAGCCGCATCGGTGCTCAAACCATCCGTCATGGCCGGTCTAGAGCCTTTTCCGTTCCGATTGAATCGGAACGGAGCTCTAGATTCTTGTATTGACGCGTTTTCTTCACGCGAACCGGTGTCCACTTCGCTCGAAAACGCTCTAGCTGCGCGGCGGGAAAATGCCCTGCAACGCGATGCAGAAATTCAACGTGAGATAGGGCATCAGGTTGTTGTGGGGCTGGCTGCCGCCGTTCGGCAGAATTGAACTGGTTGCCGAGAACGGCGAAACGTTGGTCAGCGTCGCCGTGTAGGCTTGCCCTGGGTTTGCGCGTGCAAGGGATCGTGCCGGACTGGGCGTGGCAAGCTGTGACTGATTGATGTTGCCCAGAACCTCGTGGTTGTGCATGGGCATTTCGCTTTGCAGCAGGGTCACGGTCGTCGTACCGGCGGACTGTCCGATGTCGTAGAAAGTGCCGGTGGAGCTCTGCCCCTGCTGCATCGGCGCGCTGCCTTGCAGGTTGGGCAACGCAAAGTTGCTCTTGCCGTCGCCGCCATAATAGGTGCCGAGCAGGGAGAAAAGTGCGGTGTTCTGCGAGATCGGTATGAGTTGCCCGTTGCAGACGGCCCACCCCAACGGCGCGAAGTCGAACGGGAAGATGCGGATCTCGGCCAGGAATTGATCAGACATGGTCCCGTCCTAGTTTTGGCTCGGGTAAACGCCGAACAGTGAAATGATGAAGTTGTAGCAGAGGTAGGGTTGCATGTTGTCGTGCGGCTGGCTGCCGCCGACGAACGAGCACGCCTGGCTCGCCATCGGCGAGGCGGCCGCGACCTCGCGGTAGATCTGGGTCGCTCCCACCGCGCCCACGACATTGCCCGTCACCGTGTTGCCGGTCGCATTGTTCAGGGACGCAGCCATCGGGTGGTTGTGAACGGGCAGTTGCTGGGTGATCAGCGTCACCTGTTCGGAGCCCCCGGTCTGCCCGATGACGAAGCCACTGGTCTGGTGCAGCGGCAGCCGACCTTGCAGGTTCGGCAGCGCGAACGTCTGCTGGCCGTCACCGCCATAGGTGGTCCCGATCAGATTGTACAAGGTGGCGTACTGGTCGATCGGCTGGATCTGTCCCTGGCAGAGCATCCAGCCGGCCGGCGCGAAATTGCCGCCGAACATGCGAATCTCGCCGACGTAAGGCTGGCCCATGGCGCGCGTCCTTCAGGTCCGGGAGGGGAAGATGCCCTGCAACGCGATGCAGAAGCTGAGCGTGAGATAGGGCTGCATGTTCTCGTGCGGCTGTGAGCCGCCGGCATTGCCGACGGTGCTCGGAGCCAGCGTCGTCAAATTGCTGGCAGCGGTATAGAGATTGGCCGACGTCGCCATCAGATTGTTGGTGACCGCGGCATTGTCGGCGCCGTTGGTGGTGCCCTGAAAAACATGCGGATGCTGGGGCATCTCGGGGATCGACAGCGTGTGAGACGTTTCACCGCCGGTTTGCCCGAGCGTGAAGCCCGAGCCCGCATGCAGCGGCACTTTTCCCTGCAGGTTGGGCAGCGCGAAGGTCGTCTGGCCATTGCCGCCATAGATGGTGCCGAGCAATGCGAACAGCGCCTGATTCTGATTGATCGGCAGCAGCTGCCCGTTGCAGAACGCCCAGCCCTTCGGCGGAAAGTTGAACGACATCATCCTGATTTCAGAGAGAAACGGTAGGGACATCGATCCTCCGTCAGACGAGCCGTCTCGTCAGTGACTCAATTAATGAAAATGCAAGGCAAACGCGGTCGCGCGATTACGAACGCACGATAGCGTGTTTTGCGCCAAGTGCAACCTCAACGATTGTCCGAGTTTTGTGATTTTTTGTTCGGACGCGTGACGCACAGATGTCGTTGCGATGACGTGGCGCTTCGCCACGACGCTCGCCGCGAATGCGACCCGACCGAATCGAAACGCCTGCCGGATCGTTCCGGCAGGCGTTGCTCAGGCTGTTGCGACGTTCGATCAAACCACCAGATCGTGATGGGTCTGGAGATGATCGGTCGGGTTGCCGCCCATGGCGGCGTAGGTCATCTCGTGGCCGACCCACCATGGCGTCGCGGCACTGGACTGTCCGCTGAACAGATCGGACAAGGTCTGGGTGTTCGTGGCCACATCCACGTGGTTTGTGTTGGTCTGCGACTGCGTCTGGATCAGTGACGAGAAGTCGAAGCTGTCGCCGCTGGTCACCTTGAGCGTACCGGAGGTCTGCAAAGTGGCGGTTTGCTGGTTCGAGGTTGAGGTGCCTTGCGTCGGCATCGCCTTTTGCAGGGCCGCGTTGGATTGGGCGACGTCCGCGGCAGTGGGAAGCCGGCGCTCGCCGTCGGCGAGGCCGATATACATCAGGCTGTTGGCGTCCGACGGCGAAATCGAGTCGGGAAGGCCGAGCACGTGGCCCAGTTCGTGGACCACGGTGGTCAGCAGATCGAGATGACCCGCAGCCGCCGTCGACGGATCGGTCAGGAGATCGGTGCCGGCGGCGTTGACGGCGTGGGCGAACTCGAAATTGTCCGCCGGGGTCGGGTCGATGAACCAGCCGTGGCCGGCGGCATCGGTATCGATCGTGATATGCAAGGCGCCTTCCTGACCGACAATCAGGCCGGCGAGGTCGGCGATGCTGAAGGTCGCGGCATGCAGGAGGGCGAGCTGCGTCGCGTTGGCGCCCGCACTCGCCCATTCGGTGATCGCCGCCGACACCACCGAACCGAGTTCGGCCTGCGTCAGGTGCATCTCGCCCGTGCTCGGGGTCGATGCCTGAACGCCGCCTGCTTCGGCGAGCAATGGTGCGACCACCGCGGGCAGCGTCGGCAGCGTGCTGACCAGCGTCGTCGTGCCGTTGCCGCCCGTGGTGTCGACGGTGATGCCACCTGTGGTGCTGGTGTTGTCGTCGGTGATCACGCCTGCGGCGGTCCCCGATGTTGAACCGTTCTTCGAGAGGTTCAGATGGGTGCTGGTGCCGAAATTGCTCAACTCGACGTCGGTGGCGTAGAGCGTGCTATGGTTCAGTGTATTCTTGCTGCCGGTGCCGCCGGCACCCATGCCGATGACGACATTCGTCGTGCTGGTATCGGTCGCGGTCGCGCCGTTCTCGACATCGAGCGCGGCGAACGGACTGGCGGAAGTCGGAGACGACACCGAGTTGCCGTAGAGCGTGGCGTTCAGGGTCGAGCTGCCGTCGTTGTTCTGCAGCGCGATGCCGGCGTCGCCGACGCCGGTGATGGTGTTGTTCTGGATCAGCGTCGTCAGGCTGCCGGCGCCGGCGTCGCGGACGAAGATGCCGTCGGAGTTGGATCCCACCTTCGCCGGGCCGATATCGTTGCTGGCGATGGTGCCGGACATGGTGCCGTTGTCCTGGCCTTTCGAGACGAAGATGCCAACGGTGTCGAAGGCGTTGGTGCCGCCGTCGGTCAGGATGTTGTGCGAGATGTCGAACGTGGTGGTCGCGGCGGAGACGAGGCCACCGGATCCGCTGGCGATATGGACGGCCGTGCCGCCGCCGGGAACGATCGCTTGGCCGTTGTGGAAGGTGTTGCTCCGCACCACGGCGTCCATCGACGAATTGTTGTTGGCGGCGAACGCGATGAAGTCGGACCGCGTGCCGGCAAACGTGCTGTTGGTCACCGTATAGTTGGCGGTCGCGGAGTTGTAGACTTGGCCGAGGACGTTGTCGTTGCCGCTCGAGCCGATCAGGCCGAACGTGTCGCTGTCCATGGTCAGGCGGTTCAGCGTGCCGCTGGTGTTGTAGAGATCGACATTCTGGGTGGAGCCGCCCGAAATGCTCGATCCCGTGATCGACGCGGTGCCGAGCAAATTGTCGAACCGGATGCTGCTTTCCTCGCGGTCGCCGGCATTGGTGTTGCCATTGGTGCCGCTGATCGCGCTGTTGGCGAGCGTGAAATTGGTGACGCCATTGCCGTAGATCGCGAAGTTGCTGAAGTCGTGCAGCGTCATGTCAGTCAGCGACACGTTGGCGGTGTTGTGCAGGAAAATGCCGGTACCGCCGTCGCCCGATGTGGTTTGCCCGCCGGCGTCGGTGCCGCTCAGGATATCGCCGCCGGTCTTGTTGTTGATCGTGCCACCGGATCCCGCGGAGCCGGTTCCGGTGACCGTGAGCCCGCCGGCCGTTCCCGTCGTGTCGAGGATGATGCCGGCATTGCCCGACGAGCCTGTCGCCGAAATGCTCTTGAAGGTGAGATTGCCGGCGCCGATGTTGGTGTGCTCGACATCGAGGGCGGTGCCAGTCGTCGACGTGATGGTGTTGTTGCTGCCTGTGACGGTGATGGTGCCGCCATGGGTGAAGCTCAAGCCGGCACCGCTGGCCGTCTTGACCGTGATGTCGGACATCGTGACGGTGCCGACATTGTTGCCGTCGTCGCTGATGCCGATGCCGGTCGAGGCCGAGGTGTCGATGCTGACGCCGGTGATGGTGTGGCCCGACGTGCCGAGCAGGTCGATGCCGTTGTCGGCACCGGTGACATGGATGACCGGATCGGTGCCGGAGCCGACATTGGCGGTCACCGTGGCGTTGGTCACCGGATTGGTGAACGTCAGGGTATGGCTGCCGCCGATCAGATTGACGCCGCTGGCGAGGTTGATGCCGTTGGCTTCGCTGTAGGTGCCGGTGCCGTGCTCGAGCACGACATAGTCGCCGGAGCCGGCCGGATTCGCCGCGTTGAAGGCCGCGATCGAGGTGTAGGGATCGTGCTGGGTACCGAGGTTGAGGCTGGTGCCTGTCGTCGAGTTGTCGATGTAGAACACCTGCGGCACGACGCCGACATGGAAGCTCTGCGCGCCCGATGAGAGCGGCCCGCCGGTGCCGGTATGGTTGTTGTCGTTGATGTTCAGGGAAATCGTGTCGCTGCCGGTGAAGCCGTCGTCGCTGTTGTAGGTCAGCGTCGCCAGCGCGGTGTTGAGCTGCGCGATCGTTCCTGTCAGCGTGACGGTATGGCTGCCGTTGTTGGTGAAACTGGCAAGTCCGGTGGGGTCGAAAGACAGCGCGCCGTGGTTCGAAGTGATCGTTGCGGTTTCGTTACCGCCTGCGGAATCGATGTCGGCGACCGAAAGCCCCGATATCGCGAGGTTGGTGTGCGAAAAGGCCGTCCCGACCGATGAATCCGAAGGCACCGTCGCGGTCGGCGGATCGTCGATCGCGGTGACGGTCTGGGTTGCGGATGCCGATCCCGTGTCGTTGCCGCCGTTCGCGGTACCGCCGTCGTCGACGGCGGTCACGGTATAGGAGCGCGCCGTGGTGTCGGGAGGCTCACCGGTGTTGTTGAACTGGACGGCATCAAGCACCGCGTTGTAATGCGCGATCGTGTCGGTCCCGGTCAGGGTGACGGTTTCGGTGGTGGCCGTGCTGGAGATCGCGAAGTGGATATTGCCGATATCACCGCTGGTGCCGGCGTGACCCGCGATCGACAGCGCGTCCGACGGCTTGAGGTCGCTCAGCTCGAAAGTCGCGCTGATCAGGTTGGCGCTGTCGACGTCGGTGATCGTGAGGTTCGGGGCGATCGTGACCGGGATCGAATTCGCCGGCGGCGTGCCGACCGGCGGCTCGCTGAAGTTGGTAATGGCGCCGATTGTCACCACCGGCGGGTTGTTGACCGGCGTGACGTCGATGGTGTCGGTCGCAGGCGTGCCGTCGAGCGTGCCGTCATTGGCGGTGATGGTCACCGTGCGGGCCAGACCGGACGGGTTGTTGCTGGTGTTGAAGTAAGTGATCGAATCCAGCGCGGTCTGGAAGTCGGTGACCGTGGAGCCGGCGGTGCCGGTCAGGGTCAACTCACCGTGCAAGGCGTCCCATGCGCCGATGACGTGCGCGGTGTTGACGAAGCCGAGGATATCCTGGCCGTTGAAGTAGTTGCCGGTGACCTGCACCGTCACGTGATCGAGCGTTGCGTTGTCGGCGTCGGTGACCGTCAGCGCCGGGTCGAACGCGGTGGCGGCCTGCCCCTCGATGTAGTTCAGGGTATGGCCGCCGGTCACGACGGGCGGTGCGTCCGGAGGAGCCACGGTCTCGGCGTTTGACGTGCCGGTGACGCCGGCGCTGGCCGTGTCGGTCGCGGTGATGGTCTGGCTTCCGGCGGTCTCGAACTTCTCGGTGAAGGTGCCGATGCCGCCGGTCAGCGTCGTGTCAGAGGGCAGCACGGCGGTCGGGTCGCTCGACGTGAAGTGCACGGTGCCGGTGTAGCCGGTGGCGATGTTGCCATGGGCGTCGAGCGCCGTGACCGTGACCGAACCCGCGATGTCCGCCCGGCCGTTGGCCGGGATGCTCACCACGAAATGCGTGGCGGGGCCGGGCGCTACGTTTTCGGCATTCGACGTGCCGGTGATGGCGCTGACCGTGTCGGTCGCGGTAATGGTCTGGCTGCCGGAGGTATCGAAGGTCTCGTTGAAGGTTCCGGTGCCATTGGTCAGCGTCATGTCGGCCGGCAGCACGGCGCTGCCGTCGGTCGATGTGAAGTGCACGGTTCCGGTGTAGCCGGTGACGACGTTGCCGAAGGCATCGAGCGCGCTCACAGTGCCTGAGCCTGCGGTGCCGGCAGAGCCGCTGCCCGGGATGCTGACCGCAAAGTGCGTGACGGCGGCCGCCGTCACGGTTTCGACATTCGAGGTGCCGTTGATCGCGCTCGCCACCGTGTCGGTCGCGGTGATGGTCTGGCTTCCGGCGGAGTCGAGCGTCTCGCTGAACGTGGTGGTGCCGTTGGTCAACGTCATGTTGGCCGGCAGAACGGCATGGCTGTCGGTCGACGTGAAGTGCACGGTTCCTGCGTAGCTGGTGACGACGTTGCCGAAGGCGTCGAGCGCGGTCACGGTGCCTGAACCTGCGACTCCCGCAGTGCTGCTGCCCGGAATGCTGATCGCGAAGTGTGTGACGGGACCCGCCGTCACGGTCTCGGCATTCGAGGTGCCGGTGATGCCGGGGCTGACCGTGTCGGTTGCGATGATGGTCTGGCTGCCGACCGACTCGAATGTCTCGCTGAAGCTGCCGGTGCCGTTGGTCAGCGTCACGTCGGCGGGCAGCACGGCGTGGCCATCGCTCGATGTGAAGTGCACGGTGCCCGAATAGCCGGTGGCGACGTTGCCGAAGGCATCGAGCGCGGTAACGATGACCGAACCTGGTGTCCCCGCGGCTCCGCTCGCCGGAATGCTGACCACAAGATGCGTGGCGGCGCCGCCCGCCACTGTCTCGGCGCTCGACGTGCCGTTGATGGCGCTGACCGTGTCGGTCGCGGTGACGGTCTGGCTGCCGGCGGTCTTGAATGTCTCGTTGAAGCTGCCGGTGCCGTTGGTCAACGTCATGTCGGCCGGCAGCACGGCGCTGCCGTCGCTCGACGTGAAGTGGACGATCCCCGAATAACCGGTCGCGACATTGTTGAAGGCATCAAGCGCCGTGACGATGACCGAGCCCGGTGTCCCCGCCGTGCCGTTGGCGGGGAGACTGACCGAAAAATGCGTGGCAAGGCCCGGTGTCACGATCTCGGAATTCGATGTGCCCTTGACGGCACTGTTGACCGTGTCGGTCGCGGTGATGGTCTGGCTGCCGGCGGTGTCGAGGGTCTCGCTGAAGCTGCCGGTGCCGTTGGTCAACGTCACGTCGGCCGGCAGCGCGGCGTGGCCGTCGGTTGACGTGAAGTGAACCGTGCCCGTGTAGTTGGTGACGACATGGTTCAAGGCATCGAGCGCGGTGACGGTGACCGTGCCTGGCGTTCCCGCTGCGCCGTTGGCCGGAATGCTCACGGCAAAGTGAGTTGCCGCACCCAAGGTCACATCGATCGTGAAGCTCTGCGAGTTGCTCAGGGTGCCGTCGCTCGCGGTCGCGGTGACGGTATAGGCGTGACCCGGCGCGGTGACGTAGTTGATCTTGCTGGGATCGGCGACGGTGATGACACCTGTCGTCGCATTGATGGTGAAGCCTCCGCCCGAACTATCGCCAGTCAGGCTGTAGGTCACGGGATTCATGTCGGTCGATGTCGCGGTGATGCCCACAGCCGTGCCGGCCGCGGCGCCTTCCGCCACCTTGTTGGCTGCCGCATTGCTGTCGACCGGTGTGGACGGCGCAACATCGGTGACTGCGATGGTGAAGCTCTGCGCGCTCGTCGCGATGCCGTCGCTCGCCTGAACGGTGATGGTGTAGGCATGACCGGAGCTGGTCACGTAGTTGATTTTGGTGGGGTCCGCGACCGACACCACGCCGGTGTTCGGATCGATCTTGAACCCGCCGCTGGAGGTGTCGCCGGTCAACGAATAGGTGACGGCATTGCCGCTGGTGCTGGTGGCCTGCGCGGTGATGTTGGCAAGCGTGTTGGCCGCGGCGCCCTCAATGACCGTGTTACTCCCCGAATTGGCATCGACCGGCGCCGACAGCGAGTCGGTGACCGGCGGCCAGAGCGTGCCGGGAGGGCAGCCGAGGTAGAGATATTGCAGACCATACGTGTCGGCGAACGCTTGGGCGGCCGCATCGAGGACGATATGACCGGTCGAATCGAGCTGAAGTTCGGGGCGCGTTAAACCACCGATTGTATAAGCGGGTATGGTCGACATGCGCACTCCTGCGACCGGCGTGGAAGCCGATCAATGTTTACAATTGTTGGGGACGATGACGTGTGAAGCCGTTCACACGTTTAAGTTGACTACCCGCGACGCGCGATCGCGCCAAGCCGCCTGCAGTTCGAGAAGGCCGCGATGTTCGCGGAGCCGTGGCATCAGCGAGTTCAAATGCGCGTGCCATTTACGTAGTCGCTTTCACACACTCGCGCCGCGACAAAACACTATCAATGTTCGAGAAAAATGCGGCCGGCCAAGAATATTCATGCTTTGGCAACGATGACCGTATTGGCGATACTACCGGGTGTCAATGTGTGTCCGGATGACAACCGCGCCGTTAACGACGATTCCGCCGTGCAGCGGGAGGTAGAGTATGGGAACCTGGCTGGCCGTGACGAAAGATTCCTGTGCCAAAAGTAGAATCGGGGGCGGTGTGACGAATCTGTGAAACGAACTCGCGTTGTGATTGATTCGAGACGATCTGTCTGTGACCCTGCGCCCTCGATAGGCCAGCCAAACTGCCCCTTTTCGTCGTCCCGGCTTCGCGGGCGTGTCGTAAGGCTTTCAGACTACGAAACTATTTGCTTGATCCGGCGGCCATCTTGAACAGACTGTGGTGCGGCTACATCTGTGACGTCCGCTGCCGCGGCATTGCGGTGGTCCGTCCGTGTTGAATCACCGCAAGTTTCAATTGCGACTTTCGTAGCCCTGATTTGGTCGGCGTGCTTCGTAGTCTTTGGGGGAGAGCGAATTGAGTTCGATTGACAGAACGGAGCGTCCGGCTCCGGTGACCGGCGTCGAGCGTCATTCGCTTCGCCGCCAGGGATTCGTCAGGGCGTGCTGGCGCGGCCTCGCGCCGATCGGGCTGTTGGCCGCGCTGGCGCTCGGCGGCTGCGGCGACAAGAGCGCGCAATCGCAGGCCGCCCCTCCGGCGCCGCCCGTGACCGTCGCGCAGCCGGTCAAGCGCACCGTCACCGACTGGGACGAATTCACCGGCCGCTTCGAGGCGATCGAGGAGGTTCAGGTCCGCGCCCGCGTCGGCGGCTTCGTCAACAGTGTCGAGTTCAAGGATGGTGCGATCGTCCACGCCGGCGATCTGCTTTACACCATCGATCCGCGGCCGTTCGAGGCGGTCGTGCTGCAGGCCGAAGGCCAACTCGCCGACGCGCGCGCCAAGGGGGAGCTTGCCAAGCGCGATCTCGAGCGCGGGCTCAATCTGGTGCAGACCAGCGCGGTCTCGGAGCAGGTCGTCGACCAGCGCCGCCAGGCGTTGCAGGCGGCGCGCGCCGCTGAAACGCAGGCCGAGGGCACGCTGAAGGCCGCGCAGCTCAACGTCGAATTCAGCCATGTGCTGGCGCCGATCGCCGGCCGCGTCAGCCGGCATCTGGTGACCCCCGGCAATCTGGTGCAGGGCAGCGAGAGCGGAGCGACGCTCCTGACCTCGATCGTGTCGCTCGATCCGATCTACATCTATTTCGACGTCGATGAGGCGACCTATCAGCGCAACAGCAAGCTGTGGTTCGAAGGCCGGCGGCCGAGCTCGCGCGATACGGCGAACCCGGTGCAGGTGACCCTGACCGGCGAGACCAAGCCCTCGCATGAGGGCAAGATGGACTTCCTCGACAACCGCCTCGACGTCTCCACCGCAACGCTGCGCAGCCGCGCGGTGATCCCGAACAAGGACCTCTCGATCCTGCCCGGCCAGTTCGGCCGCGTCCGCCTGATCGGCTCCTCGCCCTATGAGGCGCTGCTGATCCCGGATACCGCCATCGCCACCGACCAGTCGCGCAAGATCGTGTTCGTGGTCAAGGACGACAACACGGTGGAAGCACGAACGGTCACGCTCGGACCGCTGGATGAGGGGCTGCGCGTGATCCGCGACGGCCTCAAGCCGGAGGACCATGTGATCGTCGACGGGCTGCAACGCGCCCGCGTCGGCGCCAAGGTGACGCCGAAAATGGCCCAAGCTCCGGCAGGAGACAAGCCTCCAGCTGGAGACAAGCCCGCGGCAGGTGCCAAGCCATGAATCTCGGCAGGCTCTCCATCAACCAGCCCATCCTCGCGATGGTGCTGTCGATCGTGCTGCTGATCGTCGGCGCGATCGCCTATCCGACGCTGCCGGTCTCGGAATATCCGCAAGTGGTGCCGCCGACCGTCACGGTGACCACGCAGTACCCGGGCGCCTCGGCGCAGACCGTGTCCGACACCGTCGCCGCTCCGATCGAGCAGGAGATCAACGGCGTCGAGGACATGCTGTATCTCTACAGCCAGGCGACCTCGAACGGCCAGCTCACCATCACCGCGACCTTCAAGCTCGGCACCGACCTCGACAAGGCCCAGGTGCTGGTGCAGAACCGCGTCGCGATCGCGCAGCCGCGGCTGCCTGAAGAAGTCCAGCGCAACGGCGTCGTCACCCGCAAGAACTCGCCCGACATCCTGATGGTCGTGTTCATGCTGTCGCCCGACGACACGTTCGACCAGCTCTACATCTCCAACTACGCGCTGCTGCAGGTCCGTGACCAGCTGTTGCGGCTCGACGGCGTCGGCGACATCCAGATGTTCGGCGCGCGCGACTACTCGATGCGGCTGTGGCTCGATCCCGACCGGATCGCCAATCTCGGCCTGACCTCGGGCGAGGTGCTGGCGGCGATCCGGGCGCAGAACCTGCAGATCGCGGGCGGCCAGATCGCCGAGCCGCCGATCGCCGATCGCGCCTTCCAGCCGAACCTCGTCTTCACCGGCCGCCTCAAGGACATCAGGCAGTTCGAGGACATCGTGGTGAAGGCCGGCTCAGATGGCCGCACCGTGCGCCTGCGCGACGTTGCCCGCGTCGAGCTCGGTGCGCTGTCCTACGCCACCAACAGCTTCCTGCTGCGCAAATCGGCCGTCGCGCTGCTAGTGACGCAGCGGCCGGGATCGAACGCGCTCGCCACCGCCAAGAGCATCTCCGACACGATGGAGCACATGAAGGCGAGTTTCCCGAAGGGGCTCGACTACAACATCGGCTACAACCCGACCGAATTCATCGCCCAATCGGTTCATGAGCTGATCAAGACGATCTACGAGGCGATGGCGCTCGTCGTCATCGTGGTGCTGGTGTTCCTGCAGGGCTGGCGGCCTGCGATCATCCCGATCATCGCGATCCCGGTGTCGCTGGTCGGCACCTTCGCGGTGATGGCCGCGCTCGGCTTCTCGATCAACAATCTGACCTTGTTCGGCCTGGTTCTCGCGGTCGGCATCGTGGTCGACGACGCCATCGTGGTGGTCGAGAATGTCGAGCGGCATCTCGAGCACGGCATGAGCCGGCGCGAGGCGGCGCTCAAGACCATGGAGGAGGTCGGAGGCGCGCTGGTCTCGATCGCGCTGGTGCTGTGCGCGGTGTTCGTGCCGACCGCCTTCCTCGGCGGCATCTCCGGACAGTTCTTCCAGCAATTCGCCGTGACCATCGCGGTCGCGACCGCGATCTCCTGCTTCTGCTCGCTGACGCTGTCGCCGGCGCTGGCCTCGCAGATCCTGGTCCCGCACGAGGAGAAACGCCCGCCGGCGCGCTGGAACATCATCGCGCGCGGCTGGGACAGCTTCACCGCGCTGTTCAACCGGGTGTTCGACCGGCTGGCGCATGGCTATGCGGCGGTCGCCGACTTCGTGATCCGGCACACGGTGGTGATGGTCGCGATCTACCTCGTGTTGATCGGCAGCGCCGGCTGGCTGCTCGCGACCACCTCGCAGGGCTTCATCCCGGCGCAGGACCGCGGCTACGTCATCATCTCGGCACAGCTGCCGGGCGCCGCATCGCTGGCGCGGACCACGGCTGTCGTGCGCGAAATCGAGCGGATCGCGCTGGATACGCCCGGTATCGTTCGCGTCGCGGCCTTCGCCGGCTTCTCCGGCGCGACGCGTACGCAGGCGGGCAATGCCGCGGCGCTGTTTCCGGTGTTCGATGAGCCGGAGGCGCGCCTGAAGAAGGGACTGACGGCGACCGCGATCACGGCCGACCTGCGCAAGCGCCTGTCGGTGATCCAGGGCGCCTTCATCATCGTCATTCCGCCGCCGGCCGTGCCCGGTATCGGCACCGGCGGTGGTTTCACCATCCGCGTCCAGGATCGACAGGGACGCGGGCCCGAACTGCTGGCGTCCGCGACCGACGAACTGGTGTTGGCCGCGCGCAAGTCGCCGAGCCTCACATCGGTGTTCTCGCCGTACTCTGCGAACACCCCGCAGCTGTTCGTCGATATCGATCGCGTCAAGGCGCAGAAGCTCGGCGTTCCTATCGCCAACATCACCGACACGATCGAGACCTATTTCGGCTCGACCTATGTCAACGACTTCAACCTGTTCGGGCGCACCTACCACGTCACGGCGCAGGCCGACCTGCCGTTCCGCAAGGAGACCACCGATCTGTCGCGGCTGCGCACCCGCAACGCCGCCGGCGACATGGTGATGCTCGGCAGCGTCGTGGACTTCAAGGACATCTCGGGCCCCGACCGTGTCGCGCGCTACAATCTTTACTCGGCGTCCGAACTGCAGGGTGAACCGGCACCGGGCGTCAGCTCGACGACGGCGCTCAACACCATCAAGAAGCTCGCCGACGAAACCCTGCCGAGCGGCTTCTCGTTCGAATGGACTGATTTGTCCTACCAGCAGGTCAACGGCGCCAATGCGGGCCTCTACGTGTTCCCGATCTGCGTGCTGTTCGTCTATCTGGTGCTGGCCGCGCAATATGGCAGCTGGACACTGCCGTTCGCGGTGATCCTGATCGTGCCGATGTGCCTGTTCGCGGCCACCATCGGCGTGCGCATCATGGGCCAGGACGTCAACATCCTGACCCAGATCGGCTTCGTGGTGCTGGTGGGCCTCGCCGCCAAGAACGCGATCCTTATCGTCGAGTTTGCGCGCGATATCGAGCTCGAGGGCAGGCCACGGCTGGAGGCGGTCATCGAAGCCTGCCGGCTTCGCCTGCGGCCGATCCTGATGACGTCGTTCGCCTTCATCCTCGGCGTGCTGCCGCTGGTGCTGTCGACCGGCTCGGGCTCGGAGATGCGCCAGGCGGTCGGCGTCGCGGTGTTCTTCGGCATGCTCGGCGTCACCCTGTTCGGCCTCGTCTTCACGCCGATCTTCTACATGGTGGTGCGCAACCTCGCGGAAGGAAAGAACGAGGGCAAGCCGAAGGAACCCGCAGCGAACGTGGCGGGGTAGCGGGCGGCATTCCGCAGCAGCGAGTGCTTCCCCGTCATCCTGAGGACCCTGCGAAGCAGGCGTCTCGAAGGATGCACGGCCACCAGCCGGGCAGTCGAGCCTTCGAGGCTCGCCCAGCGGCGCAATTGCGCCGCAAGGCTCGCACCTCAGGGTGACGGAGCAGATCTTGTGCGGACTTGCGTCGGCAAGCCCATACTAACGGCTGAGCGGAAAGAGATGGGCAGGCGCGGGGTTATAAAATAATGTCGCGCCGATTTTTCCTGATAGAAGTTACTGGGAGAGCACAAAAATGAAGTCGGGATTTTTGGCTGCGGTCGCGGCTTGCAGCCTGATGCTTGCGGCGCCGGCGTCGGCACAAGGTGTCAAGATCGGCATCCTGAACGATCAGTCCGGCGTCTACGCCGACTACGGCGGAAAGTATTCGCTCGAGGCGGCGCGGATGGCGGTCGAGGATTTCGGCGGCGAGGTGCTGGGCCAGAAGATCGAGATCGTCACCGCCGACCATCAGAACAAGCCGGACCTCGCGACCGCGATTGCGCGGCGCTGGTACGAGGTCGAGAACGTCGACATGATCACCGAGCTCACCACTTCGTCGGTCGCGCTCGCGGTGCAGGAGCTGTCCAAGGAAAAGAAGAAGATCGACATCGTGGTCGGCGCCGCGACCTCGCGCATTTCAGGCGATGCCTGCACGCCCTACAGCTTCCACTGGGCCTACGACACGCGCGCGCTGGCGGTCGGTACCGGCGGGGCGCTGACGGAAGCGGGCGGCGACACGTGGTTCTTTCTGACCGCCGACTACGCCTTCGGCTACGCGCTGGAAAAGGACACCAGCGACATCGTCGCCTCGAAGGGCGGCAGGGTGGTCGGCTCGGTCCGCGTGCCGCTCAACTCGTCGGACTTCTCGTCCTTCCTGCTGCAGGCGCAGAGCTCGAAGGCCAAGATCATCGGGCTTGCCAATGCCGGGCTCGACACCACCAACTCGATCAAGCAGGCAGCCGAGTTCGGCATCGTCAGGGGCGGCCAGAAACTCGCCGGCCTGCTGATGACGCTGTCGGAGGTGCACGGTCTTGGGTTGGAGGCAGCCCAGGGTCTTGTCCTCACCGAAGGGTTCTACTGGGATCACGACGACGCCTCGCGCGCTTTCAGCGAGCGCTTCATCAAGCGCACCGGCCACATGCCGAGCATGATCCATGCCGGCACCTATTCGGCGACGCTGAGCTATTTGAAGGCGGTGAAGGCCGCCGGCACCAAGGACAGCGAAGCGGTCGCCGCGAAGCTGAAGGAGCTGCCGGTCGACGACGCCTTTGCCAAGGGCAAGGTGCTCGCCAACGGCCGCATGGTCCACGACCTCTATCTGTTCGAGGTCAAGAAGCCATCGGAATCGAAGAAGCCGTGGGACTATTACAAGCAGCTCGCCGTGGTGCCGGGCGACAAGGCGTTCTTCACCGCCAAGGACAGCGGCTGCCCGCTGACCAAGTGACGCGTGGCTGACGTATCACACAGCTCGCGACACAACATCACCGTCGTCCCTGCCTTGTGCGCAATTGCGCACTGGAGCAGGGACCCATAACCACCGAAGTTTGTTGTGAGATCAGGCTGGGGCCCCAGCCATCGCAAAACTCGACGCCGTGGTTATGGGTCCCGGGTCAAGCCCGGGACGACAGCGGAGTATGTGGCGCGATCGCGCCTTCAATGCACCAGCCGCCACACCGCGCCGCCGAGCGCGCCGATCCACAGGATGATGCACGCGGCGGCCTGAATGGCAAAACCTCGGCTGCGCTTCGCCACCGCCTCGCGATAGCCGATGAAGTAGACGATGCGGCCGATCACCCAGAGCGCGCCGATCGCGGCCGCCGCGGCATCGCCGACATAGATCGCAAACAGCCACAGCGACGGCAGGAAGATCGGCATCCACTCCAGCGTGTTCATCTGGATGCGGAAGATGCGCTCGAAATCCGGATGGCCCGAGATCGCCGGCAGCTTGACGCCATAGGCGGCTCGGGCGCGCGCGACCTGTGTCGAAGTGAAGAAATAGAACGCGACGGCAAGGGAGGTGACGATGGCCGTGTAGTGGTACATGTCGGGCGTGTCCTCTTGTTTCATTGGCCCCGATGTCATGACGGGGCGGCCGCGACCGGTGTGACAGGCTGGACGATTTTGGGCGCGCCGATCTTCTGTCGGCGTTTCAGTACCCGGTCATCTCAAGATAGCCGATTCCCGCGTGGCTGCCCGCAAAGCGGATCGGGCCTTCCCAATAGGGGAAGCTGGTCCCCATCCAGGCCTTCGGATTGACCGGCGTGGTCTCGATGGCAAGGCCGCGTGCCGGAAGGGCGACGCGCCATGACGTCGGCAGCTTGCGGCCGTCGATCTCGGTGGTCGCAACCGGCGTGATGCTATTGCCGGGGCCAGCGATCTCGGCCGAGCGGCCGTCCGGCGTGAACCAGTTGCCGAACAGGTTCTCGCGGCCATCCTTCTGGCGCAGCCGGTACAGCATCAGCTTCTCGTCGCCGGGCAGATGTAGCGAGAACCAGTCCCAGCCGGTCTGGTCCGCCGCCAATGGCTGGCTGCTCCATTCGCGATCCATCCAGGCCATGCCCGTGACGTCGACCGGTCTGTCGTCGATCACGATGCGGCCGGACGCCCGGTAGAACGGCTGGCTGTAATAATAGGAGGCCTGTCCGCGATCCGACTTGCGGCTGTAGCCATGGTCGCCTTGCAGCACCAGCGGGCGATTGGCGTCGAGGCGGAGCGCGGTGCTGAAGTCAGCAGCCGAAGCCTTCAGCTCGAGCGGCGCGACGCGCTGCGCATCGAACGGGTCGATCCCGCGCATCTCCCAGGCGTCGATCCAGGTACGGAACGGCGTGGCCTCGACACCGGCTTGACCAACGCCGCCGCGCGCAAAGGTCTCGCTGAAACGATGCGTGGTGGCGCTGGTTACGGCGGCGTGGCCCATCCAGACCTGCTGGTTGGCCCAGCCCTCGCTGGGACCGCCCGGCTTCATCGCCTGACGGAACAACGTCCATTGCGCGCCATAGGCCGCGCCGCTCGTGTCGGACAGGTTCGCGGTGACGTACCACCATTCGATCCGGAACTCCGGATGTGGGCCGTGATCGATTGGGAAAACGAATTGCTTGCCCGGCGTGACGGCGGCAAAACCTTCGGCATTCTCGCCGAGTCCGGCAAAGCCCTGCGCAAGGCTCTTGCCGCCGAGCGCGAGCGCCAGTGCGCCGCCGGCAAACGCGCGCCGCGTGATCGTGCCACTAGCGGTAAGTGTATTTGGCGTGATCGGATGCATCCGCAACCTCATGTCACCTCTCCCGCTTGCGGGGGAGGTCGTATCGCATCGAAGATGCGATACGGGTGGGGGCTCTTTCCGCAATGCGACTCGCGGAGATACCCCCACCCTGACCCTCCCCCGCAAGCGGGAGAGGGAACAGAGTTTCTTTGCGGTCGCTGATTGCCCTCATCGCGTCTCAGCGCTCATTGACGAAGATCCTGATCAGGCTGGCGGGCTGCATGCGCGCCAGTCTAGCGACCGGCAGCGCCGCCGCACAGAAGGCGGCGGCGAGCGCCACCGCGAGCAGCTCGATCAGCTGCAACGGGAAGACGTGGAACGGCAGCCGCCAGCCGAACGCTTTCACATTGACGATCGCAAGCAGGCACCAGGCAACCAGAAGGCCGAGTGGCAGTGCGAACAGCGCGGTGATCAGCGCGACCGCCATGGTCTTCAACAGTTCGAGCGCCGCGAGCCGCCGCCGCGTCAGGCCGATCGCCCACAGCGGCGCCAGCTGCGGCAGCCGCGAATTGGCCAAGGTCAGCAGGCTGGTCAGGAGCGCGATGCCGGCGACGCCGAGCGTGAAGGCGTTGAGCGCCGCCGTCACCGAGAAGGTGCGGTTGAACACCCGTTTGGATTCCCGCTTCATCGTCGCCTGGTCGGCGACGTTGCGGTCGTCGAGGCCGAACTTCTCCTGCAATGCCACGATCAGCGGCGCGATGTGATCGGGCGCGACGCGGAGCCCGATCCGGGTCTGCGGCGTCAGCGGAAAGCGCCGGGTCAGCGCGGCGAAGTTGACCGCGATCTGGCCCTTGGGGTTGCCGTAATCGGCATAGATGCCGACGATCTCGAGCGGCCAGTTGCCGCCCGGGGCAGGCACCTCGATATGATCGCCAATCGCAAGCTTCATCCGCCGCGATAGCTGCTCGCTGACCAGACAAGTGTCGCCGGGAC
Source organism: Bradyrhizobium sp. USDA 4341 (assembly GCF_054063755.1). Taxonomy (NCBI): domain Bacteria; kingdom Pseudomonadati; phylum Pseudomonadota; class Alphaproteobacteria; order Hyphomicrobiales; family Nitrobacteraceae; genus Bradyrhizobium; species Bradyrhizobium sp. USDA 4341. The sequence continues at coordinate 6,051,679 of NZ_JBSSGO010000002.1, forward strand.
GCAAGCGCACCCAGGCATTCGCCGTGCTCTCCAGCAACGGCCAGTTGTCGCGATAGGTGACGTGGTCGGGCAGGCCGAGCACCTCGATCGGTGCGCCGCCGAATTGCGTATCGGCGCGGCCGCCGGGCAGGATGGCCTGAACTTCCGGCCGATCGCGCAGCCACGCCTTGATCTCTTTTGCCTGCTGATCGCTGGCGGCGCTGATGTAGACGTCGGCGGCGAGGCGGCCGTCGAGCCAGACCAGGAAGGTGCGGCTAAAGCTTTCCACCATGGTGCTGACGCCGACATTGACCGCGAGCGCGAGCAACAGCGCCATCAGCGCCAGCGACAGGCCCGAGAGCTGCTGGCGGCTGTCGGCCCAGAACCAGATGCCGACCGGCGCCCGTGCGCTGCGCTGGCCGAATGCGAGCGCGATTTGCAGCACCATCGGCAGGATCAATGCCGCGCCGAGCATCAGCGCGGCCAGCACGGCAAAGCCCGCGATCAGGGAATCGCCGAACTGAATCAGAGCCGCTGCGACCGCAAACACCGCGAGCGCCGCGGCACTCTGGAACATGAGCCAGCGCCGTTGCGCCTGCTGCCAGGCCTGCGGCTGCGCCGTCGCCAGCACGGGCATCCGGATCGCCTTGGCAAGGCTCGCAGCGGCGGCGGCGAGCGCGCCCAGGATGCTGATGGCGATGCCGGCGAACCACCAGACGGGCTTGAGCGAAAGCTGTCCGGGGATCTGCGCGCCATAGAGCCCGCGCAGCGAGGCCGCGACATCGGGCAGCAAGGCTGCCGCGATGAAGTAGCCGCAGACGAGGCCAATCAGGCCGGCGACCAGCGCCAGCGACACCAGCTCGATCACCAGCACGGTGTTGAGCAGCCGCGCCGAGACGCCGCAGGCGCGCAAGGTGCGCAGCATCGGCAGCCGCTGCTCGAAGGCGAGGCCGATCGCGGAGTTGACGATGAACAGGCCGACGAAGAACGACAGCAGGCCGAATGCGGTGAGGTTGAGATGGAAACTGTCGGTCAGCCGTTCGAGGTCGCTCTCGGCGCTCGGCTCCACCAGCCGAAGCTTTTTGCCTGCCACGCTTTCAAGCGTCGCGCGCGGCGTTTTCGATTTGCCGACCAGCAGGCGCGACACCTGGCCGGGCATCTTCAGGATGTCCTGCGCGATGCCGATATCGACGACGAGCGCGCCGGGCGCGAGCTCCGCCTGCACGCGCAGCGGCGGCAAACTCGTGCCGTTGGCCTGCGGCCGTTCGCCCTCCTTGAGGCCGAGATCGCGCAGCGTCTCGCCCGCCACCAGCATTTCGCCTGGCGGCGTGACGAAGGATTGCAGGCTGCCGCGTCCGACCGCCGGCGCGTTGCCGACCTCGGACGGCAGCGTCACCGGCTCGACACCGAGCAGGCGGAGGCTGCGCCCGTCGATCTGGACCCGGCCCTCCAGCGTCGGTGACACCGGCCAGCCGGCGCGCCGCAGATCGATGAACAGTGTTTGCGGGAAGGTCGCGCTGTCGCGGCTCACCAGCATGGCGGTGCGCGAGCCGCCGAAGGTTGCGGCGGCGCGATCATAGGCGATGCGGGCCTGCTGGTTCAGCGCCTGCACACCGCTCCACAGGGCTGTCGCCGAGATTAGCCCGATCAGCAGGGTTGCGAGCTGCATCGGATGCCGCCGCCAGTGGCTGAGCAGCACGGCGAGGATCCAGAGCGCGCGAGAGCCTCTTCCGTTGCCCAGTTCGCTCGAAGACGTTCTGATCACGCCACCACCCCGGCATGCAGGGTGACCTGGCGGTCCAACGTCGCGGCGAGCCGCGCGCTGTGAGTGACCATCAGGAAGCCGCAGCCGGTGCGAGCAACCAGATCGCGCGCCAGAAGCAGCACCTCGTCGGCGGTGTCCTCGTCGAGATTGCCGGTCGGCTCGTCGGCAAGCAGCAACAGCGGCTTCGGCGCCAGCGCGCGGCCGATCGCGACGCGCTGCTGCTGGCCGCCGGACAATTGCTCGGGATAGCGCTTCAGCAGCGGCTTGAGCCCGAGGCGCTCGACCAGTTCGTCATGCCAGGCCGCATCGTGGCGGCCGGCGATGCGGGACTGGAACACGAGATTGTCCGCAACCGTGAGACTCGGGATCAGGTTGAACTGCTGGAACACGAGGCCGAGCCGGTCGCGGCGCAACTCGGCGCGGCCGGCGTCGTTGAGACCGGAAACGGTGATGTCGGCGAGCCTGATCTCGCCGCTGTCGGCGGCATCGAGCCCCGCGATCAAATGCAGCAGCGTGCTCTTGCCGCTGCCGGATTCGCCTGACAGCGCCACGCTCTCGCCGGTCGTGACAGTGAGATCGACGCCGCGCAGCACCGCGACGTCTTCACCGGCAGAGCGGTAACTCTTGGTCAGGCCGGTGACGCGAAGCACCGCGGCGGTCTGGTCAGGTGAAGCGATGGCCGTGCCTCATTCAAGGCTTCTGGTATTTCAGGACGAACTCGTCGATCGGCACCGGCGCCTTGAAGACGGGAATGTCCTTCGGGTCCTCCGCATGATGCAGGAAATCGGCCTCGGCCACCAGCTTGAAGCCGGCTGCCTCGATCTCCTGCTTCAGGGTGCTCTCCTCGATCCGGTGCAGCGTCTTGGCGACGCTTACGCCTTCGCCGGCCTTGGCCGAGTGGTCCGCGATGACCAGGAAGCCGCCCGGCTTCAGCGCGGCGAACATCTTCTTGTTCATCGCGGCGCGATCGACCGGCAGATAGCTGATGTCGTGATAGAAAAAGAACAAGGTGATCATGTCGAGGTTGTTGACCTCGGGCGGGATCGGGTCGTCATAGTCGCGCACGACATGGACGACGTTCTTCATCGCCGGCGCCTTGGCGCGGGTGTCGAACTTGTCCTTGACGAAGCGCTCGAGCACGGTCGCCGAATCCTGCGCGTAGACCTTGCCCGACGGAGCCACGGTACGCGCCAACAGTTCGGTGCTGTAGCCGGCGCTCGCCGCCATGTCGAGGATGTTCATGCCGGGCTTGACGCCGGCAAAGGCCAGCATCTTGGCCGGCTGGCGGCGCTGGTCGACCTGGCGATCCGCATCGCTGCGATCGGGCGCGGCGACGATCGCCGCATAGTCGGGACCGGCGGCGTCCTCGGCGCGGACTTGAGGCACGGCGAGCAGCGTGGCGGACACAAGCGCGGCGCAGGCGGCCGCGCGAAGGATCGATCTGTTCATGAAATAACCCAACCTTCAATAACCTCGGCTTTTCGTTGCCCCGAGCATAGCAGCCGGCCCACGACAGATCACCGCTTCACTGGCCGCGACGACGCGATCGTGATCGGACGCGCCTGCCCGGCCATCGTGCCGCGCCGGCCACAGAACCCGAGGAAATGCGGTGTTGCGTTGCGCGGCGAGGCGTGGCTAGCATCGCCTGACGGGGCCGATCTTACGAAGCCAAAAAACGAAACGACGGGGAGCCAGACATGACGACGCAACCGACGCCCAAAGGGATGTCGAAGGGGACGCCCAAAGGCGCCTGGCAAATCACCTTCCTTCTGTTCCTGTACATGGTGGTGAACTTTGCGGACAAGATCGTGGTCGGGCTTGCCGGCGTGCCGATCCGGAAGGAGATGGGTCTCACCCCGGAGCAGTTCGGCGATCTCGGCTCATCCTTTTTCTATCTGTTCTCGATCTCGGCGATCGTGGTCGGCTTCATCGTCAACCGCGTCGACACGCGTTGGGTGCTGCTGATCCTGGCGGTGATCTGGTCGCTGACGCAATTTCCGATGATCGGCACCGTCAGCCTCACGACGCTCACGATCTGCCGCATCATCCTCGGCGCCGGCGAGGGACCGGCCTTCTCGGTCGCCGCGCACGCGATCTACAAATGGTTTCCGGATGAGAAGCGCACGCTGCCGACCGCGATCCTGTCGCAGGGTTCGGCGTTTGGCGTGATCCTCGCGGTGCCCGCGCTGAACTGGATCATCGTCAATCACAGCTGGCATCACGCCTTCGGCGCGCTCGGCATCGTCGGCCTGCTCTGGACCGTCGCCTGGTTCGCGCTCGGCAAGGAAGGGCCGCTGGTGTCGACGGCTGCCGTTGCTGCCGACGAGCCACGGATTCCTTACTGGAAGCTGCTGACGTCGCGAACTTTCGTCGGCTGCGTGGTCGCGACCTTCGGTGCCTATTGGGCGTTGTCGTTGGGCCTGACCTGGTTCACTTCCTTCATCATCGAGGGGCTCGGCTTCTCGCAGCAGCAGGCCGGCTTCGTCTCGATCCTGCCCTGGATCTTCGGTGCGACGATCGTGCTCCTGACCGGCTGGATCTCGCAGCTGATGCTGGCGCGCGGCTTCACCACCCGCGGCGCGCGCGGCGTGCTCGGCTCGGTGCCGTTGATCGTCGGCGGCTGCATCCTCGCTGCGCTGCCCTATGCGCCGCCGGGCGCGCTGATGATCGCACTGCTGGTGATCGGCTCCGGCCTGTGCGGCTCGATCTATGTGGTGTGCCCGCCGATGCTCGGCGAGTTCACGCCGGTGTCGCAGCGTGGCGCGATCATCGCGATCTACGGTGCGCTGTACACCATCTCGGGCATCATGGCGCCGATGGTGATGGGCAGTGTGATCCAGCACGCCGCCACGCCGATGGCCGGCTACATGAGCGGCTTCACCATCAACGCCGCGATTATGGCCGGCTCCGGCCTGCTCGGATTGCTGCTGCTGTGGCCGAACACCGAGCGTGCGCGGCTGACCGGCACGTCGCAGCCAGCAGGCACGATCAAGGGCGCGATGTCGCCGACGTAAGGGACGCGGCTTCCACCCTCCCCTGAAGGGGGAGGGTCGGATCACATTGAGCGCTGCGAAATGTGAGACGGGGTGGGGTGATCTCTCAACACGGGCAGCATCCGTGTGGAGAGACCGTCACCCGGCCCCGCTGCGCATTCCGCTTCGCTACATGCCCAGCGACCCTCCCCCTCCAGGGCAGGGGAATCGCACGTGCGCGGCTGCAAGTAGTTGCCAAATCGGGAGAAAGAGATTCTGAAGGTCGCTCCTGATCTAGAGGGAGCGGCCGATGCAACGATTTGCCGAGTGCTTTGAAGATTTGCCCGACCCGCGGGCCGACAACGCGCTGCATGACCTGACCGAGATCTTGTTCATCGCACTGATGGCGACGCTGTGCGGGGCGACGAGTTGCACCGACATGGCGCTGTTTGCCCGGATGAAGGCCTATCTTTGGCAGGATGTGCTGGAGCTCAAGAATGGCCTGCCGAGCCACGACACGTTCAGCCGGGTATTCCGGATGCTCGATCCGAAGGCGTTCGAGGTCGCGTTCCGGCGTTTTATGACGGCCTTTGCGCAAGGCGCGAAGATCAAGCGGCCGCGCGGGGTGATCGCGCTCGACGGCAAGGCGTTGCGGCGGGGTTACGAACGCGGCAGGAGCCACATGCCGCCGGTGATGGTGACCGCCTGGGCGGAGCAGACGCGCATGGCGCTCGCCAATGTGCTGGCGCCGAACAACAACGAAGCCGACGGTGCCCTGCAGTTGCTTGCGCTTCTGCAACTCAAGGGCTGCGTGGTCACGGCCGATGCCCTGCATTGCCACCGCGGGATGGCCGAAGCGATTGTGGCACGGGGCGGTGACTACGTGCTGGCGGTGAAGGCGAACCAGCCCGCTCTGTTGGAGGATGCCAAAGCCGCAATCCGCGCCGTCAAACGCAAGGGCAAGACCTCGCTGACCACCATCGATGCGGAACATGGACGCAACGAGAAGCGTGTGGCGCTGGTCGCATCGGTTCCTGGCATGGCCAAGAAGTACGACTTTCCGGGCCTCAAAGCTGTCGCCCGCATCACCAGCAAGCGGGGACAGGACGACACGGTCGAGCGCTACTTCCTGATGAGCCGCCCCTACAGCCGCAAAGAGGTCCTGCGCATCGTCCGTGCTCATTGGGGCATCGAAAATCGCCTGCACTGGCCGCTCGACGTCACCCTCGACGAGGACCTTGCCCGCAATCGCAAGGGCAACGGACCGGCCAACCTGGCCGTGCTCAGGCGTCTGGCTCTCAACGTCGCCCAAGCCCACCCGGACACGACAGTCTCCCTGCGCGGCAAGCTCAAGCGCGCCGGATGGAACGATGCATTCCTCTTCGAACTCCTCGGCCACATGCGATAGCCCTGCCCTCCAGGGGAGGGTGACGCGGCGGCCGCGGTTCGCGTCAATGTCGAGCTCTCCGTAGCCCGGACTCTCTGTCGCCCGGATGAAGCGCAGCGAAATCCGGGGCCTTGCTATCCGCGGATAGAGCTGCCCCGGATTGCGCTTCGCTTCATCCGGGCTACAAGCTACCTCAGTTCAACCCCTGCGCGCCGCGCACCAGCCTGCCCGGCCGTGCGCCGGTGGCCTTGCCTTCGCGCTGGGTCACCACGCCGGAAACGATGGTCGCGTCGTAGCCGTCGACCTGTTGCAGGAGACGGCGGCCGCCGACCGGCAGGTCGTAATGGACCTTCGGCGGATGCAGATGCAGCCGGTCGTAGTCGATCACGTTGACGTCGGCCTTGAAGCCCGGCGCGATCACGCCGCGGTCGGTGAGCCCGACCGACAGCGCGGTCTTGCGCGACTGCGCCGCGATCACGAACGGGATCGAGAGCTTCTCGCCGCGGCTGCGGTCGCGCGTCCAATGCGTCAAGAGATAGGTCGGGAAGCTGGCATCGCAGATGATGCCGCAATGCGCGCCGCCGTCGGACAGGCCGGGCACCGCGCTCGGTTCGCGCAGCATCTCATGCACGGCATCGAGATTGCCGTCGGCATAATTCAGGAACGGCACATAGAGCATGCCGCGGCCCTCGTCGGTCAGCATCGCGTCGTAAGCGAGCTCTTCCGGCTGCCGGCCCTGGCGGCGCGCCTGCGGGCCGAGCGCGTTCTCCGGCGGCTGCTCATAGTCGGGCGGATTGCCCAGGAGATACATCTTGTCGTAGTTGGGCCGGAAGAACAGCGGGTCGTCGGTTGCGGTAGCGGTTTCGTTCAGGATCGCCGCGCGCACTTCGGGCCGGCGCAGATGCGTCAGCCGTTCGGCCAGCGGCAGCTTGGCGATTTCGCGATAGCTCGGATGGGTCTGGAACGGGTTGCGCGACAATTCGAGCCCAAGCAGCAGCCCGACGGGGCGCGCGGCAATCTGGGTCGTGATCGACAGGCCGCGGGCGGCGGCTTCATTGATGGTGTCCATGGTCTGCCGCCAGCGCCGCGGCGCCTTGTCGGCCTGGGCGACCGAGAACGAGATCGGGCACCTTGTGTTCTCGGCGACCCGCAGCATCATCGGCAGGTCCTCATGCACGGTGCTCTGGTCGAGCACGAATTGCAGCACGCTGCGACCGACGCCGTGCATCGCGCCGGCGATCGCGGTCAATTCATCCTCGCCTGCCTTCAGCGTTGGCGTGTAGTCGCCGGTCGAGGTGCGGTGATTGAGCGTGCGCGAGGTCGAGAAGCCCAGCGCGCCCGATCGCACCGCGTCGCCGGCGAGCGCCGCCATCGCCTGGTTGTCCTCGGGCGTGGCAGGATCGCGGCGCGCGCCGCGCTCGCCCATCACATAGACCCGGAGCGCCGCGTGCGGCAGTTGCGCGCCGATGTCCATGTCGAAACTGCGCTTCGACAGCCATTCCATGTAGTCGGGGAAGCTTTCCCACGCCCACGGAATGCCGGCGCTCAGCACCGGCTCCGGAATGTCCTCGACGCCTTCCATCAGCTCGATCAGCCGGCCGTGGTCGCTCGGCCGGCACGGCGCGAAGCCGACGCCGCAATTGCCCATGATCGCGGTGGTGACGCCGTTCTGCGACGACGGCGTGATGTCCTGGCTCCAGGTCACCTGGCCGTCGTAATGGGTGTGGACGTCGACGAAGCCGGGCGCGACGAGCTTGCCGCGGGCGTCGATCTCCTCCTTGCCTTTTGCAGAGACCTTGCCGACTTCGGTGATCCTGCCGCCCGAGATCGCGACATCGGCTTCATAGAGGTCGCCGCCCTTGCCGTCGGCGATGTTGCCGCCGCGGATCACGAGGTCTGGGGTCGAGGTCATGGCATTTCATCCCGAGGCTGTTCTTGGTTATGCGGCATCATGGGTGAGCCCTTGATGCTGTCAACCATCGCCGGTGAAGCTCTGGGATGCGCTGGCGATGATTAGGCAGCGGGGATTGCGCGTTGCGGAAATTTGACCCCGCTGACCAGCGGCGGGTGCGGCTGAAGCTAACCGGCCTCGCGGCCGATCATCTTGCCGAACTGTCTGCGGTTCATCTCGATGAGCTGTCGCGGATCGAGCCGCTCTTGAAGCAGGTGCTGTCGCGGCGATCGGAATGAATTCCTGCTGCGCATAACGCTTCGCGCCCTTGAATGGCGATGCAGTCAAATGCGACTTAAAGGAGTATTTTTAGATGCAATTCGCGCCAATGCGCGCTGCAATACAGCGATATTCCTTGTCATTGTCATGAAACCTTCATAGACCATCCTGGGGCGATTTCATTGAATGGACGGCGGCCGGTCGTGACCGATGCGGGGACTCCCATTGCCGTCAGGCATGGCGATCAGGCGGAAATCGAACTCAAGCTGCTTGCGCCGCAAGGAAGCCTCGAAAAACTGCGCGAGGCAGCCTGCATCGTGCAGCATGCGCGCAATCGCGGTGCATTTCACCGGCTGGAAACGGTCTATTACGACACGCCGGAGCGGCTACTGTTTCAGCATGGCATGTCGCTGCGCGTGCGACGCAGCGGCAAGACCTTCATCCAGACGCTGAAGCTTTCACCCAATGGCGCGCAGCCTCTGATGCGACGCCAATGGGAGGCGGCGGTTGAAGGCATCGCCCCTGATCTGGCGCGGTTCCCCGCCGACGAGATCGGCGATCCCGTGGCGGCGCTGAGCAACGTTGCGCTGGTGCCGGTGTTCGCGACAAAAGTGCGCCGCCACGCGCGGCAGCTCGATCTGCCCGATGCGTCGGTTGAGATCGCATTCGACGAGGGGACGATCGAGGCCGATGCGCGCCAGGAGGTGCTGTCGGAAATCGAGCTTGAACTGAAGAGCGGCAATGCCGGCGTCCTGTTCGATCTCGGAACCCAGTTGCTCGATGCAGCGCCGCTGCAGATCGGCACGCGGAGCAAGGCGGAACGCGGCTATGCGCTCGCGTTCGATGTCGCGCCGTCGGCGGCGAAGGCCGAGTTGCCAGGCATCACCGCGGAGCTTGCGGTCGACGACGTCATCGCGCTGTTGGTGGGCTCCTGCTGGCACCATCTTTTGAGAAATCACGCGGTGGCCGAGCAGGGATCGGACCCCGAAGGCGTGCACCAGATGCGCGTGGCCTTGCGGCGCTTGCGGACGATCTGCGCGCTGTTCCGGCGCGACATTCCATCGCCGGCATTCCTGGCGATCAACAGCGAAGCAAAATGGCTGATGCGGCAACTCGGCAAGGCCCGGGATTGGGACGTCTTCGCCGAGACGACGATCAACCGTCTGGTCAGTGCGGTTCCGGATATCGACCTGGATGGCCTCCGCCAGGCGGTTCAACAGCAACGGAAGTCGAGCTACGGGGCCTTGCAAAGCGTTCTGGCTGACCCTCGATGCAGCCGCTTCCTGCTCTCGCTGGGGCATCTGGTGGAACGCCGCGGCTGGCGCAACGAGATCGACAGCGAAGCGCTGGCTGTGCTGTCGCAGCCAATGCCGGTGCTCGCCGATCAAATTCTGGAACGATTGCATCGCAAGACATTGAAGCGCGGTGCGCGCTTCCGGCGGCTCGATATCCACGCGCAGCACAATCTCAGAATCAACCTCAAGAAGTTGCGCTATGCGGCGGAGTTCTTCCTGCCGCTCTATGCGTCGCACGCGCCGGCGAAGCGCTACGTGAAGCGGCTCGCCGGGCTGCAGACCAGTCTGGGGCGGGTGTGCGACATCGGAAGCACGCGCGTGCTGCTCCATGCCATCCGGCAGGACGACCAGCCTGCGCTTCATCTTGGCATCGGCGCGATGGCCGGCTGGCTCGCCCGCGATCAGATCGCGGTGGCGAAAACGCTGCGCAAGAGTTGGCGGCGGTTCAAGACGACGCCCGCATTCTGGGGCCGGTGAGTCCTGAGGCGGAAGGCGATCCGCGGGGGTTGCCTAACGGGGCTGCGCCTGGATCGCAAGTGCGGAGGCCTGCGGCTTGCGCTCGGTGACCAGCGCAAGCAGCACGGTCAGCACCATAAAGACCGCGGAGGCGCCGAACACCCAGTGCGGCATGTGCCGATCCATGATCCAGCCGAACAGCAGCGGGCTCACGATGCCGCCGAAGTTGAAGCCGGTGGAGACGATGCCGAAGGCGCGGCCGGCGGCACCGGGAGGCGCGGCATTGCGCACCATCATGTCGCGGGATGGCGCGATCACGCCGCCAAGGAATCCGGCAAGCCCCATCGCGAGCGTGAGCGCCACGGGCGGTAGGTTCACCAGTGCGACCAGCACGACCAGCACGGCATTGACCGCGAAGCAGGCCGCGGCGAGCTGGCTGTGGCGATGGGTCCAGTCGGCGAGATAGCCGCCGGCGAGCACGCCCGCTGCGCTGGCGCCGAGGAACGCGGTGAGCGCGATGTTGGCGGTCGAGAACGACGCGCCGTAACCGCCCATCAGCGCAACCACGCCGAAATTGTTGATGCCCGAGGTCGACAGGCTGAGCAGCGTGAAGAACGCCGTCAGCACCATCAGTGCCGGCGTGATCACGCTCGCCTTCGGCGTCGCATCGTCCTTCGGCTTGTTCCTGTTGGCGCCGGCATCGGGAATGCCGAGCACGATCAGGAACAGCGCCACCAGCGGGCCGACCGCGCCGGCCACGATCAGCGCGCCGGGGCCGCCGATCGAGGCGACGAGCGCTGCCATGATCGCAGGCGCCACCGCGCCGCCGAGGAAGCCGGCAAAGGTGTGGATCGAGAAGGCGCGGCCCATCCGCGCCTCGTCCATATGGGCCGAGAGGATGGCGTAGTCAGCCGGATGATAGACGCTGTTGGCGAGGCCAAGCGCCACGGCACAGAGCGATCAGCGACGTATAGCTCAGATGCAGGCCGAGCCCGATCAGCGCGCAGCCGCCGATGGTCAGCCCGATCAGCAGGATCTTGCGCGCGCCGATATGGTCGGCGAGGTAGCCGATCGGCGCCTGGGTCAGGCCCGACACCACCGCAAACACCGTCAGCGCGAACCCGAGTTCGACATAGCCGACGCCGAGTTGCTGCTTCAGGAACGGGAACAGCATCGGCAGCACGAAGATATGGAAATGGCTGACCCAATGGGCGACCGAAATTCCCGTCAGCGTGCGCAGCGCGCTGTCGGCTTTCGCTTGCTGCGGTGCGGCCAGAATGTCGACCATGTCAGTGAAGCCCCAATTCCAAAGCGTTTTCGAGCGAAGGGGGTACCGGTTCGCGTGACGAAAACGCGTCAAAAAAATGCCCGGCAGGGCCGGCAGAAAATAAAGGCTGGCCGCTAATTGTCCATGAACGCGGGCGCATGGCTGCCCCCGGCGCGGGCGTGCCGGATCGACACATGCGGCATTAAAGGCGGCGACAAAGTGCGGTCCTGCGGTGATGATCGGCCATGATCGACGCCAAAAAGCCGCTCCGGGTGCTTGTGTCAGAGGGCTCCAGCACCTCCGGCCGCGAGGCGATCACGATCCTGGGGCTGGCCGGCCATCACGTCGAGGTCTGCGATCCCTCGCGCTGGTGCCTCGCGCGTTATTCCCGCTTTGTCCGCAAATACCATCATTGTCCGCCGCTGCGGTCAGATCCGGCCGGCTTCCTCCGCTTCGTCGAGCGGCTGTTGGCGTCGCGGCATTTCGATGTGCTGCTGCCGACCCACGAGCAGGGCTTCCTGTTCGCCCGCGCCGCGGCGCGACTGACACCACGTACCGGTCTCGCGCTGCCGGATTTCGACAGCTATCGCGCGGTGCACAGCAAGGCCGGGTTCAGCCGGTTGCTCGAGCGGCTCGGCCCGCCGCAGCCGCCGACCCGGATCGTCCGCTCGGCCGACGAGCTGCGCGAGGCGGTGCGGTTTCCGTCCGTGGTCAAGACGTCGGTCGGCACCGCGAGCCGCGGCGTCTGGTTCGTGCGCGACGCCGGTGATCTCAATCGCACACTCTACGACCTCGAATCCGCCGGCGATTTTGCCGGCGAGGTGCTGGCGCAGGATCTCATCACCGGCACGGTCGAGAAGGCCCAGTCGGTGTTCTGCCGCGGCACGCTGGTCGGCTTCCACGCCTACCGGCAGATCGCGGCCGGTGTCGGCGGCGGCGAGGCGATCAAGGAGAGCGTGAGCCGGCCGGCGATCCGTGCTGCGCTCGAGACGATCGGCGCGCATCTCGGCTGGCACGGCGCGCTCTCGGTCGACGTCATCATGCCGCTCGACAGCGCGACGCCGCTCTTGATCGACTGCAACCCGCGGCTGGTCGAGCCTGTCAACGCGTGCCGGTCCGGCACCGATCTGGTCGATTTGCTGCTGCGGGTCTCGCTCGGTGAGACGCCGGCGCCGCTGGCCGATGGCCGCGCCGGGGTGCGGACGCATCTCGCCATGCAGGCGCTGCTCGGCAGCGCATCGCGCGACGGCACGCGGCGCGACCTGATCAGGGAATGCGGCCGCATCGCCGCGGGCGAAGGTCTTTATCGGGGAAGCAGCGAAGAGTTGACGCCGGTGCGGCTCGATTGGCTCAGTGCCGTGCCGCTCGCGATGACGACAGTATTGCTACTGGCATCGCCGCCGATCGCCTCATCGCTGGCACGCGGCGGCTTTGGTGCGCATCTGCTCGATCGCGGCAGTATCAGGAAGATCGAGGGTGAGGATTTTTTGCGCGATACCTCACCACGTCGTCCTGGCGAAAGCCAGGACCCATAACCACAGGATTGGATTGTGGAAGAGGGCTGTGGCCCCAGCATTGTGAGACAATTGGCATTCGTGGTTATGGGTCCCGGGTCGCGCTTCGCTTGCCCGGGACGACGGAGGATGGATATCGGTCAACCCTACAACGGCTCGTCGTCATTGCCGTAGCGATCGACCTTTGGCGTGGCGATGTCGCCATCCTCATAATAGTCGTCGTCCTGTGGCGCTGCGGGCGGCGGAGGCTTTTTCGACTTGTCGTCGGTCTTGTCGTCGGTTTTGCCGCCGCCCTTGCTCTTCTTTCCGGCCTTGGCCATGCGTTTCCCCTGCGCGGGTCAAATCATCTGCCGGAATTCTACTCCAGTTCCCCGGGGCTTGTAACGTAAGGAGATGGCGCGGCCGGGTCACACCCGCCGCGCCCATCATGCTCTAAAACGTTGCGCCCGCCTTGACCATGTAGGTGCGGCCGGGCAGCGGATAGGCCGAAAAGCGGCCGGCCGTGAACGAGCTAGCGATGGCGTAGTCATAGTAGAGCGCGTTGAACAGATTGTTCACGCTGAGCGACCAGAAGAAGCGGTCGACCTGCCCGCTGAGCTTGAGATCGGCGGTGGCGTTGCCGGGAATCCGGCTCTGGGTGTTGGCCTGGTCGTTGTCCATGATGCGCGAGCTCCAGGCCCGCACCGTGGCGTCGAACACCAGATAGTTCTGCCAGATATTCCAGGTCACGCCGAGATTGCCGGTGTAGCGCGACACCAGCGGCACGTCGTTGCCGGCCCACATGCCTTCGCGGAAGACGGCACGGGTGATCGCCATGCCGCCGCGCAACGTCACGGTGTCGCTGACCTTGAGCGAGGCGCTGGTCTCTGAGCCGTAGCGGCGGGTGGGGTCGAGATTGACGTTGTAGAACAGCACCGGGTTGAAATGTATCTCGTTCTCGAGATCCATCAGATAGACGCTGGTCTGGACCTGAAAGCGATTGGTCCTGACGCGGAAGCCGCCCTCGACGTCCTGCGACGTCTGGGTCTTGAGCTGGAAGTTCTGCGGGATCGGGGCGAAGGTCAGCGGGTCGAATGACGGACCCGATGCGACGCGTTCGTCGACGTCGGGCGTGCGGAATGCGCGCGCGGCGCGGCCGAACACCGAGAAGGTCTCGGTGAAGCGATGTTCGGCGCCGACATGCAGCGCGTATTGGGTCTCGTTGCTGTCGAGCGGCGCCGCCTGCGTGTCGAACGCAAACGGCGCATTCGGATCGTAGCGATCGCGTGCCGAGACGCTGGTATTCTGGACGCGCGCGCCGTAGGAGAAATCGGTGGTCGGCAGCAGGCCGATCGTGTGCTGCCAGTACCCGGCCACGGTCTGCTGCTCGATATTGTAGATGTGGTAGGGATCGACGCCCTGATAGGCGCCGCGTGCCTCGCGGAACGTCGAATCGTAATAGTCGATGCCGGTCAGGATCGTGGACGGCATTCCCAGCACGACGTTCTTGACGCTGAGGCGTGGCGTGAGCGACCAGGTCTGCAGCGCGGCATCATTATGGGTCGAGGCGAAGCTGATGGTCGGCACCGTGCCGAAGAAGCCGCTTTGCGTCTCGCGCTGCCGCCAGCCGCCGTCGACGATGAGGTCGACGCCATTCATCAGCGTCTTGGTGAAGCCGGCGGTGACGCTGGCGGATTGCTGGTTGGCATAGTCGAACGGCGTCGCCGCGCCGCGGCGATCGCTGAGCAGTTCGTTGACGCCGATCGACGGATCGACCAGCCGTCTGCCGGGCAGGCCGAGCTTCTGGTCGCTGCCGGTGATGGCGAGGAAGGCGGTGAGATCCGATGTCGTGTAGTTGACGTTGCCGACGGCGTTGCGCTGGTCGAGTGCGTTGTTGACGCGGTAGCCGTCGGACTTGATGCCGTTGCCGTAGAACGAGGTCGACCACGGGCCGGAATTGAGCGCAGCGGACACCGCGGCCATGCGGGTGTTGAACGAGCCGAAGCCGCCTTCGGCCCGGATCGTGGCCGGTGGACCGCCGGCGCCGGTCTTGGTGATGATGTTGACCACGCCGCCCACCGCGTTGTCGCCATAGAGCACCGCACCGCTGTTGCCGCGCGTGATCTCGATGCGTTCGATCGAATCGAGCGGGATCGTGGTGAGATCGAAGCCGGCCTTGTCGACGTCGTTGAGGCGGCGGCCGTTGAGCAGGAACAGGGTGTTGTCGGAGGCGAATGCGCCGAAGCCGCGCAGGTCGACCGCGGTCTTGGCGCCGTTCGGGCCGCCATAAAGCGATTGCAGCTGCACGCCCGGCACCTGCGCGAGAATCTCGGGCAGCGACTGCACCGGCGAATGCGCGATGTCGTCGGCGGTGATCACGGTCGAGGAAGAGCCGACAATGCCGGCGAACTGGCGGCCGCCGCCACCTGTGCCGCCCGTTCCGGTGGCCGGTCCGGTCCCTGTCGTGTTCGATCCTGCTCCGCTGCCCACATTGTTGCCTTGCGTGGTGCCCGGCGCCGGGCGGCGCGGGGCCGGCGCTTCGTCAGCGGCCGGCTTGGCGCGCGTAAAATTCTGGTCGCCCGGCTTGGTGATTTCGATGGCCGGCAGCTGATTGGGAGAGGGCGCCTGCTGCGCCCGTGCGGTTGAGAGAACGATTGTCGACGCGATCATCGTCGACGCGAGCAGAAGCGCGCGGCGCCGCCGATGGGAAAGGATGAAGAACATCTAAGTGAGACCTCGGTAACGTCAGTGGCACGTCACCGCCAACCAGTCTCACCATCGTGCTCGCAGGCTCAGCTGCTTGCAGCCTCAAGTGAAGCTCATGCCTGTACTCCCCGACCGGCATCTTCGCGTGTGACCACGGCTGACGGCAGGTCTCCTGGCTCGCGGGTCGTTACCCTTCGTCGCCTTCCCAGGACCGAGATTCCCAGTGGCCTGTGACGAAGGATTCACCGCATACAGTTGCGGGGGCAGCCGCGGCGTTGGGGAAGTTTCCCCGCACCGCATTCCCTTTTCATCTCATGAAAGAACCGTCATGTTCATCTAGGGTTCGGCTGGGCAGCAAAGTCAATCCGGCGGAGGTCGGGCGGCCGCCAGGTGGCCACGGTTTCTGTCGAGTGTCGCTTGTCTGCCACGGCGATCGCTGTAAGAGCATGGATCCAATGAGCGTGCAGGATTTTGCCTTGGCGGCCGAGGTCGCGGCGCGGCGCCGGTGGGGCGCCACCGCGGCGCTGCTCGCGCTCGTGGTCCTGCTGCTCGTGCTCTCGCTCGGCATCGGGCCGGTGCGGCTGTCGCCGCTTGCGGTGATCGAGGCGCTGTTCGGCGGCGGCAGCGACGTGGCGCAGGTGATCGTGCGCGAGATCCGGCTGCCGCGCACCATTCTGGCATTCGCGATCGGCGGTATTCTCGGGCTATCGGGTGCATCGCTGCAGGGCCTGCTGCGCAATCCGCTGGCCTCGCCGTCGCTGTTCGGCGCGCCGCAATCGGCGGCATTCGGCGCGGTGCTGGTGATCGCGCTGGGCCTCGCCGATGTGCGCTCCTACGCGCTGCCGGTGGTCGCGATCATCGCCGCGTTCGGCTCGGTATTCGCGTTGCTCGCAATCGCCGGCCGCAATGCCGGGCTGCTGATCCTGATCCTCGCCGGGCTCGCGATCTCGAGCTTTGCCGGGGCTGCGACGGCGCTGGTGATGAATCTCTCCGCCAATCCGTTCGTGGTGCTGGAGATCGCATTCTGGCTGCTCGGCTCGCTGGAGGACCGCAGCTTCCAGCACGTGGCGCTTGCGCTGCCCTTCATCATCGCGGGCGCGGCCGTCCTGCTCAGCCAGGCGAGCGCGTTCCGCGCGTTGACGCTGGGTGAAGAGGCGGCGCAGAGCCTCGGCGTCGATGTCGGGCGGCTAAGGCTGCTCGTGATCGCGGGCGTTGCGCTCGGCGTCGGCGGCGCGGTCGCCGTCACAGGTACGATCGGCTTCATCGGTCTCGTCGCACCGCATCTGATGCGCCCCCTGATCGGTCACGATCCGGCGCGGCTGCTGGTGCCGAGCGCGCTCACCGGTTCGGCATTGCTGCTCGCCGCCGATATCGCGGTGCGCATCATCCCCTCGACGTCGGATATCAAGGTCGGCGTGCTGACCTCGATCATCGGCGTGCCGTTCTTCCTCTATCTGATCATGCGCGAACGCCGTGCGCTGGGCGGAGGCGTAGCATGACGCTGCTGTCGGCCACCGCGCTCAATGCCTCGCTCGGCAGCCGCAAGGTGCTGCACGATGTTTCGCTGTCACTGGAAGCGGGCCATCTGGTCGCGCTGGTCGGCCCGAACGGCGCCGGCAAGACCACGCTGCTGCGCGCGCTGGCCGGGCTGATTCCATCCGACGGTGAGATCAGGATCGGCGGCGACGCGCTGGCCGCGCTTGCGCTGCGCGAGCGCGCGAAGCGCTTCGCCTATTTGCCGCAGGGGCACATGGTGCATTGGCCGCTGCCGGCGCGCGATATCGTCGCGCTCGGCCGCTATCCGCATGGCGCGACCGATCCGGCGCGGTTGTCGCAAAAGGATATGGAGGCGGTGCTGCGCGCGATGCAGGCGGTCGACGTCACTGAATTCAGCGACCGCCGCGTCACTGAGCTGTCCGGCGGCGAACGCAGCCGCGTCGCGCTGGCCCGCGTGCTGGCGGTGGAAGCGCCGGTGATCCTCGCCGACGAGCCGACCGCCTCGCTCGATCCGCGCCACCAGATCGACGTGATGCAGAAGCTGCGCAACGTCGCCGACACCGGCGTGCTGGTCATCGTGGTGACCCACGATCTCGGGCTCGCCGCGCGCTTTGCCGATCACGTGCTGGTGCTGTCGGACGGGCGGCTGGCGGCGCAAGGTGCGCCCGCTGAAGCGCTGTCCGAGAGCGTGCTGGCCAGCGTGTTTCGGGTCAGTGCCTACCGCGCCGAATTTCAGCGCGAGGCCGTCATCGTGCCATGGGCGGACGTGTGATGAGGATGCAGCGTCTCGCAGCGGTGGCCGCAGCGGCATGGCTGATCTCGTGCGCTGCCGCGTCCGCCGCCGGACCGCGCATCGTCTCGATGAATGTGTGCAGTGACCAGCTCGTGCTATCGCTGGCCGATCCGGACCAGATCCTCGGCCTCAGCCGCTTTTCGCGTGATGCCTGGCAATCCTGGGCGGCCGAGCAGGCGCGAAACTATCCGCTTCTGTCCGGCGAGGCCGAGGATGTGCTGCTGCTCAAGCCCGACCTCGTTGTGGTCAGCCTGTTCGACAAGCGCGCGACCCGCGATCTCCTGAAGGCCAACGGATTGCACCTCGTCGAATTCACGGTGCCGCGCTCGCTGGACGAGGTGAGGGACCAGATCCGCGCGATGGGCGACGTGGTACAGCATCCGGATCGTGCGCGGGCCGAGATCGCGCGCCTCGATGCGGCGATCGCGCGTGCGCGGGCGGTGGCTGATGGTCATCACTATCGGGTGCTGCCGGTGGAGCGGCGCGGCTTTGTCTCAGGTCGCAGCAGCCTGATCAGCTCGCTGCTCGCGGCAACTGGCCTGACCAACGCGGCCGGAGAGCTCGGCTTCAGCGCGGGCGGATTTGCCTCGCTGGAGGCAATTGTAAAACTGAGGCCGGATTTCATCCTGGTGTCGGAGGCCGGCGATCGCGCCGAGGATGAGGGCCGCGCCTTCCTGCTGCATCCGGCGCTGGAACGCTTCTACCCGGAGAGCAAGCGGATCGTGCTGCCGGAGCGGCTGACGGTCTGCGGCGGCGTGATGCTGGCGGACGCGCTGGATCGGTTGACGGCGGAACTCAAGCGGGTGACGCGGTGATCCCTCGTCATCCGTCATCCTGAGGAGCGCGTAGCGCGTCTCGAAGGATGCACGGCCCGGATGCTTCCGGGCGTTCGCGGAGGGAGCGGGGCCGTCGCCCTTCGAGGCTCGCTTCGCTCGCACCTCAGGGTGACGGTGCTAGAAATTGTGCGCGGCTAACGGGTTACCCCATCACCACCGGCCCGCCGGCCTTCTTCCACGCATCGATGCCGCCTTCGATATGGGCGGTGTTCGCCAATCCCGCCTTCTTCGCGGCGGCTACCGCCATCGCGGAACGTTCGCCGAAGGCGCAGAAGAACACGACGCGGCGGCCGGTCGCGGCCGCGACTTCGCGCAGCATGCCACCGGGCTGCAACGTGGCGCAAATCCCGGGATAGGGCGCGTGCAGCGCGCCGGGAAGCATGCCGTGCTTGTCCCGTTCGCCGCTCTCGCGCAAATCCACCAGCAGGATATCGGGTCGGCCGAGGCTCGCGATGGCGTCGCGCGCGCTAAGGGAGAGGCCTTCCTTGGCCAACTCGTCCTGGTGCAGGCCGACATGCATGTTGGCGGGCAGCACGACGTCCATCAGCTTTGGGTTCGGCAAATTGAGGTTGTTCATCAGCTCGACATAGTCGTCGATCGATTTCACCTGCAGCCGCGGATTGTAACGCTTCTCCTCGCCGATGGTGGAGACGGTGTCGCCCTTGTAGTCATGCGCGGGGAACACCAGGGTTTCCTCGGGCAGCTTGAGCAGGCGGTTGAAGATCGAATCATACTGCGCCCGCGCGCTGCCGTTCTGGAAATCGGTGCGGCCGGTGCCGCGGATCAAGAGCGTGTCGCCGGTGAAGACGCGGTCGCCCATCAGATAGCTGTAGGAATCGTCGGTGTGGCCCGGCGTGTACAGCGCCTCGAGGCAGAGGCCCTCGATCGTCACTCTGTCGCCGTCGGAGACGCGCATCGACACCACGTCGGCCTTGCTCTGCTCGCCCATGATGGTGATGCACTGGGTGCGGTCCCGCAGCTCGCCGAGGCCGGTAACGTGATCGGCGTGCAGATGCGTATCGACCGCCTTGACCAGCCGGAGGTCGAGCTCCTGCAGCAGCTTGCAGTAGCGGTCGGCCTTCTCCAGCACCGGATCGAGGATCAGCGCCTCGCCGCCGGCGCGGCTCGCGAGCAGATAGCTGTAGGTGCCGGACACGCTGTCGAAGAGCTGGCGAAAGATCATGACGGCTTACCTGTTCTCCGGGTCGAGTCGTGAAGAGGATATTATTCCATAGATAGGGTCGATTCAAAGCAAATCTATCCCCTGAGCCAATCCGTCACCGTCACCCCCGCGCAACGGCTTTGCCGTTGTCGCTGGAGGAGCCGCGAAGCGGCGTCTCGAAGGGTGGACGGCCGGGACTTTTGACAAGAGGAAAAAGCGCGCGGAGACGTCGCGGCCGTTCACCCTTCGAGACGCGCGCAAGGGCGCGCTCCTCAGCGACTGTGTTCTTCGTCAAGCGGGTTGCCATAGTTTTTGGTCCCTGAGCATGGCGTTGAGGATGGTGAGGACTTTGCGAGCGACGGCGATGAGGGCGACCATCTTCGGCTTTCCGGCTGCCAACAGGCGTCGATAGAAGACCTTGAGTTGGGGGTGATATCGGCTTGCCGAGAGGGCGGCCATGTAGAGGCCGGCGCGCAGTGCAGCTCGCCCGCCGCCGATCATGCTCTTGCCCTTCCAGCGGCCGGACTGGCGGGTGAACGGAGCAAGGCCGGCGAGGCTTGCGATCTGGCGCCGATTGAGGGTGCCGAGTTCAGGCACCTCGGCCAGGAACGTGCGGGCAAGCGTGTTGCTCACCCCCGGAAAGCTGACCAGCAGTTCCTCCTTGGCCCGCCAGATCGGCGAACCGCGCACCAGCGTGTCGATGTCGTTGTCGATCTCCAGCAGTTCTTTCTCGAGGACCTTGATGTGGCGGGCAAGGCTCTTGCGAACGCGCACATTCTCGGCCCGCTTCTCGCGCTGTCGCTCGGCAACGATCATCTCGATGATCTGCCGCCGGCGGCTGACAAGTTCGGCCAGAAGCCGGGCTTCCTGATCCGGCATCGCACGCGGCGTTGGCTTCACCGCCTCGACAAACCGCGCGATGATCGCCGCATCGATCGGATCGGTCTTGGCGCGCTGGCCAACCGCCTGCGCGAAGTGCCGGATCTGGGCCGGATTGACCACCACCAGCGGCAACTGGGCGCCGGCCAGCGCCGCGGCGACAATGGTCTCGAAGCCGCCTGTCGCTTCCACCGCTACCAGCGTCGGCGAGCAAGTCTGAAGACGGGCAACAAGTTCTTCCAGGCCTTTGCCGTCACGCGCCACGGCAAAGGCTTCCCCGCTCGGATGCAAATGCACATCCAGCCGGTCTTTCGATACATCAATGCCAACATAGATCGCGTCCATCTGCACCCATCCTTGCGCAACCGGGCTCGCCAGGCGGCCCTCGCGACTGTTCGGGTTCAATGGAACAACGGACGGGGCGCCGCGCTGAGGCACGGGCTTCAAAGCCCTGGGGTGAAGCGGTCTCCCGTCCGTTACCGCACCGGACACTCTATTCGATCCAGCGCCTCCTGACTTACAAGGGTGACGGGTTGAGCTTCACGGTCTTGAGCTTTACGGCCTAACGTAACTCCAGCCCTGCTCCTGCAGCTCCATCAGATGGACCACACCTGACGGTACGATGGTGGCGTCGGGGACGACGGAGATCGCGTGGCCCTCGGCCTTCTCCATGCCCTGCCTGGTGTTGTTGCAGGCGGAGAACTGGATCTTGCCCGGGAACACGAAATCCTTGAGCCGCCTGATGCGGTCCTGCACCGGCGAGGTATCGCTGCGCAGCATGTGCAGGCCGGGGCCGTAGGTGATGATGTCGACGTCCACGTCCTCGTTCCTGGCGTGGTAATATTCGATCACGTTGGTCGCGTTGTTGAGCGCGAGATTCATGATCTGCGGGTCGTTCTGGTCGACCTGGATCGCGATGTGGTGCGGCTTGTCGGCGGCGAGTGCGCTCGCTGTGAAGGCAAGCGAAAGCACGGCGGCGACGGCGAGACGGCGAAGCATGGCAGGGTCTTTCATGTGACTGCCGCTCTCTCCGTCATTGCGAGGAGCGAAGCGACGAAGCAATCCATTCTGCCCTTGCGGCGAAGCATGGATTGCTTCGCTTCGCTCGCAATGACGGCGGGGTTAAGGACGGACCAGCGTGTATCCGTTCTCGGTGAGAAGCAGGATCTGCGCGACGCCGACCTGCACCGGGGTGGCGGCCGCGATGTAGTCCGGCCGCTTGCCGGTGTCGCGCTCGATCGTGTCGACGGTGTTGAGGCAGATGTCGACCCGCGCGCCCTGCGCGACCAGGCTCTCGACCAGCTTGCGGTTGGCGTTGTCGGGCCTCAGCAGCTCGATGCCCGGGCCGAAGGCGACGATCTCGACCGCGACCTTGTCGGGGTCGTAATGCTTCATTAGATTGTTGGCGACGCTGATGACGAGGCCCTGTTTCTTCGGATCGTTGTCGGAGAGCTGCAGCACGACCTTGTGCTCGGCGAACGGCTTGTCCTGCAGCGGCGCGAGCTGGGCGCGGGCCGGCGGCGTCGCCAGCGCGACGGCCGTAAGGCCGAGCGCCGCGATGAGCGCGCGCCGCGTCATCCGTGCCTCGCAATGCCCGGGTTGTCCTCGACGCCTTTCAGCGTCACGCCGGGTTCGTCGCGGTTCGGCGGCCGGCCGGAGCGCAGATGCTTGGCCACGACATCCCAGATCGGTGCGCCGTTCTGCTGGTTGACCGAGGCCCAGCCCGCGACCTTGTAGTGCTTGCCGGCTTCGAGATGCTTGCCGTTGCCGAGCTTCAGCTCGGAAATGCGCTTGCCGACGGTCTCGCCGGGCGTGCAGGTGTAGGCGAGGCCGCCGACACGGACCATGTCGCCGCCTTGCTGATAATAGGGATCGACGTTGAACAGGTTGTCGCAGACGTCTTCCAGCACATCCTTGATCTGGCTGCCGGTCATGGTCGCGACGTAGGTCTCGGGATAGGTGATCGCGGTTTCCGACAGCACGTCTTCCATGGTCAGCGGCTGGCCGGCGAGTGTGGTGAGGCCCCAGCGGAAGCCCGGCGACAGCGCGATCTCGGCGTTGAGCTCGTTCAGCAGCGCGTCGCAGATCAGCTGATCGACGGTGCCGGTGAAATTGCCGCGGCGGTAGAGCAGGCGGTCAGCCGTGCCGAGCTTGTCGTTCCACTCGTCGACATGCGGATCGCGCATCTTGTCGATCAGCGTCTGCATCGCGGGATCGGGCTTTAAGAGCTCGGCGAACACCGGCAGCAGGCGGTAGCGGACATTGGCGACCTTGCCCTTGGCGAGTTCGAGATCGAGCACGCCGATGAACTTGCCGTTGGAGCCGGCATTGGTCACCAGCGTGACGCCGCCGGCATTGGTCACCGTGATCGGGATCGGGATCGCGTCGTGGGTGTGGCCGCCGAGGATGACGTCGATGCCGGTGACGCGGCTGGCGAGCTTGAGGTCGACGTCCATGCCGTTATGCGACAGCAGGATCACGGCCTCGACCTTGTCGTTGTTGCGATGGCCGTCGACGAGTTTTTGCAGCTCCTCGTCGCGGATGCCGAACTTCCAGTCCGGCGTGAAGCGCTTGGGGTGCGCGATCGGCACATAGGGGAAGGCCTGGCCGATGATCGCGACGCGATGGCCTCCGATCTCCTTGATCGTGGACGGCTTGAACACCCGCCCGGAGGCCGGATCGAACGCCTTGGCGTCGTTGAAAGCGGCTTCCTCGGTCAGGAATACGTTCTGTGCCAGGAACTCGCCCTTGAAGCGGGAGAGATTGTCGCGCAGCACCTCTTCGCCATAGGTGAATTCCCAATGCCCGGTCATCGCCTCGATGCCGAGCAGGTTCGCGGCCTCCACCATATCGGCGCCGTTCATGGCATTGGCGAGCCCGGTACCCTGCCAGAGGTCGCCGCCGTCGAGCAGGATCGAGCGCTTTTCGCCGACATCGGCGCGCAGCTTGTCGATCAGCGTCTTCAGATGCGCAAAGCCGCCGAGCCGGCCGAAGCGGACGGCGGCCTTCTCGAACTCGACGCAGGTAAAGGCATAGGCATCGGCGCTATCGGGCCGGATGCCGAAACGGTCGAGGAACGCCTTGCCGACCAAATGCGGCGGCTGGCCGGCCATCGCGCCGACGCCGATATTGACGCCGGGTTCGCGGAAGAACACCGGCTTCAGCTGCGCATGCGTGTCGGTCATGTGCAGGATGCGGGCGTTGCCGAAGCGTTCGAAGTCGTAGACGCTGGCGGTGTCGGCGCCACGCGCGAGGCGGGGCAGGCCGGCCACAAGCGTTGCGGCGGCCGAAGCTCTCAGGAAATCCCGGCGGCGGATGATCATCACTCTCTCCGCGCCCCTCTTCACCTCTCCCGCTTGCGGGGGAGGTCGTATCGCATCGCGGATGCGATACGGGTGGGGGCTCTTTCCACACAATGAACGGGGTGAATCGCGGCGAAACCCCCACCCCAACCCTCCCCCGCAAGCGGGAGAGGGGGCGCAGGGAGCTCGCGGGTCAACCTCATCCCAAACTCATCAACGAACTTCCATGTCCTTCCAGCGTTCCTTTTCGCTGGTCGCCTGGAAGATCGATGCCTTTGCCAGCGCCTCGGCCTCCTTGGCCCGGGCGACTGCGGTGTCGAAATCACCAGCCTCACCGGCCTTTTTTGCGGCTGATAGCGTCGAGGCTGTCGTGGTCCACTGGTTGCGCAGCAGGCCAGCTTCCTTGTTGGCGGCCTCAGCCGCGGCATAGGCCGCCTTGTAGTCGGCCTCGGAGGCGGCGAGGGCTGCGGTCGCAGTCGCGATCAGCAGGGCTGACGCCGCGAAGATCGCTCTCATGGCCGCGCTCATGGCCTTGCTCCCGGCCCCGAAATCGGCAGGCCATTGCTGACATAGGACAGGTAATATTCGAGGTTGCGGTACTCGTCGTCCTGCGGATTGAGCGGCACGCCGCGGATCTGGCTGTTACAGGTGGTGAAGCGGCGGCTGGTCGTGCCCATGCCTGACCATTCCGAGCGGTAGATCGGCATCGCGTTCAGGATACCCAATGCCGGCGCCAGCACCTCGGCGCGGATCCGTTCGCCCGGGCTCTGGATGTGGCAGGTGGCGCAGGAGAAATTGAGTTGGCCGCGGCGGGTGTAGAAATACTCCTTGCCCTTCTGATAGGCCTCCAGCGCGCGCGGATCGTCCGGGATCTTGATGTCCATCGGCTTGCCGCGCGAGGTGAAGGCCATGTAGGCGGTGAGCGCCGCCATGTCGTCCTTCACATAGGAGAACGGCGCCTCGCCATTGGCCTCGCGGCAACGATTGAGCGCGAGCTCGAGCGTGACGACCTTGCCTTCCTTCTCGTCAAAATAAGGGTAGTTCTGGCGGATGCCGATGCCCTGGTTCGGGAAGCAGTCGGCGTAGGTCTTGCCGTTCTTGAACGGCGTCGAGAACATTTCCTTGCCGGCCTCGAGCGAGAACTCGTAGGGCGGAAACTGCTCCTTCTCCTCCCACTGCTTGTGAAGGTCCTCATTCATCGAATAGGGACCGTTGACGAAATCCTCGGGCTTCAGCTTGGGGAATTTGTTGGTGAAGAATTTCTGGAAGGCGGCCTTGTCGGCGGCGGGATCGACGGCGCCGGCTGCGTGCGCGGCCGGCGCCAGCATACCCAGTGCCAGCGTCGCGATTGCAGCGCGGATTGCCGAGCGCCGCGTCATTGAATCTTCGCCGTGGTGGTGTCGGTCGCGCCCTTGTTGTCGATCCAGCTGACCGTCAGGTCGTCGCCTTTCTTGCCGCCCTTGAAGGCGAACTTGACGTAGGGATCCTTGGAGACGCCGCCGCCCCAGTCGGCGACGAACACCGGCTTGCCGTCATACTCGAAGGTCAGCACCTGGATGAAATGCGGCGGGATGATCTCGCCCTTGGCGTCCTTGACGAAGCCGGAATCCATCGGATGCTGGATCAGCGCCTGCACCTCGGTGGTGTCGCCGTTTGACGTGGCGCGCACGCGAATGCTCGATGCCATCTGGTTTATTCCTCTGTTATCGCAACGGCCCGTCCGCGGGCTCGCTTCACCTCTCCCGCTTGCGGGGGAGGTCGGATCGCATCGCAAGATGCGATCCGGGTGGGGGCTCTCTCCAAACGAAGAGCATCTATCGTGGCAAAACCCCCACCCCGACCCTCCCCCGCAAGCGGGAGAGGGAGCGAAGCGAGTTTGCGGGTTCGATCGATGCTCATGATTTGCACTAGCCGCCGCAGCCGCCGACGGTGACCTTGATTTCCTTTTGGGCGCTGTAGAGCTTGCCGCCGGCCTCGACGATCACGGTGACGTTGCTGGTCTTGGCCATCTTGATGCGGTTGGCGACGCTCGGCAGCGTGCCGGCCGGAACCCTGTACGTCGCGATCAGCGAGATCGGGTTCTCGCTGACCAAAAACGAGATCGAGGTGACGTCGGCCAGCGTCGTGGTCGCGGAGATCGGCACCACCGCGCCGTTCTCGGCGATCTCGGGTGCGTCCATCTTGACCTTGTCCGAAGGCTCGGCGGTCTTGCCATAGAGCGCCTTGATCGCATCGCCCTCGTTCTTCTGCTTGAACGCCTCTTCCGGATATCTGTCGTTGGCGGCGGCGAGCGCCTGCGGCACGTCGAACGGAATGACGCCAAGGCCGATCAGCGCGGCGACGCCCGCGCCCTTCAACACCAGGCGGCGCGTTCCGGAAAATTCGCTGGTCGTGATGTTCATCGAAAAAATCTCCTCAAGCTGATGTCGCCGCGTCACAGCGTCTGCAGGAAGTCCACCACCGCGCCGATTTCCTTCTCGCTCAAAATCCGGTTTCGGCCGAACGGCGGCATCACCGTTTGCGGGTTGCGCTTGGTCTCATCGGTCACGATCGCGATCAGCTCATCGCGGCTGTATTTCGCCTTGAGGCCGGTCAATTCGGGGCCGATCGTGCCGGGCAGTTCGCCGCCCTTGATGACATGGCAGGTCAGGCAATTGCCCTTGCCGCGGTCGAAGGCGAGCTTCTGGCCCTCGGCGGCGGACTGGGCCTGCGCGGGTGCGGCCATGGCGGTGCCCGCCAGCAGCGCCAGGACAAGGGCTGGCTTGGAGAAAGTGGCGATCAAGGACGTTTCCCGGGCTTCAATCTCGATGATCCCATCGCAATATAAAGAGTGGAAAGCACAAAGGCCATCGGCTGGCAACTCGGAGAATAGGCGCGTCGCGACGGGGTTAATGCCAGAGAGGTGACCCGTCACCCCCGCGCAACGGCTTTGCCGTTGTCGCTGGAGGTGCGAGCGGAGCGAGCCTCGAAGGGCGAACGGCCCCACTGCGGCCGTGCATTCTTCGAGGCTCGCTCCGCTCGCACTTCAGAATGACGGGGAGGGAGCAACGGCGCTCTGTCGGTTCCGTTTTGCCCATCGTGGCTGCACTGACTACATACGGCTAACAGGAGAAGGCGCGGTGGCGGAGTTTGTGGTGGAGTTCGGCAAGGACGGCAGGCCGGTCGAGGCGGACGGGCGGCTCGACGCGGCAGCATTCCACCGCAATCACCAGCCGATCTGGGCGGTGCTGAAGGATTACCTTGCCGGCCGATCCGGCGACGTGCTGGAGGCCGGCAGCGGCACCGGCCAGCACATCGTCTATTTCGCCGGTCGGACGCCCGACATCATTTGGTGGCCGAGCGACCTCCATGCGGCGCACCTGCGCAGCATCGAGGCCTGGCGCGCGCATGCCGCCCTTGCCAACATCCAGCCGCCGCAACCGATCGATCTGTCGGACCCCGTCTGGTCGCCGGCACCGTCGGACGGCAAAGGTCCGGACAAACTGCTCGCGATCTTCTGCGCCAATGTGATCCACATCGCGCCGTGGCGCGTCGCCGAGGGTCTGTTCGCCGGCGCCGCGCGGCATCTGCGCGCCGACGGCCGGCTGTTCCTCTACGGCCCGTTCAAGCGCGGCGGCAAGCACACCGCGCTCAGCAATGCCGTGTTCGACACGTCGTTGCGCGAACGCGACGCCGAGTGGGGCGTGCGCGACATCGCCGAGGTCGAGACGCTTGCGGAGCGCGTCGGGCTGAAGCTTGACGGCACCTTCGAGATGCCGGCCAACAACATGATCCTGATGTTTGTCCGGAAGGGTGACCTGTAGGGTGGATTAGCCGACTACGTCCGCCGTAGCTCAACGAGGGAAGGCGGAAGGCGTAATCCACCATTATGACGTGCTGCGAACGGCGGCGGGTTACGCTTCGCTAACCCGCCCTACAAGACCACGAACCGTCGGGTCAATCGTAGGCAAGACACCAGCCATCCCCGCGCAGCCAGCACCGTTCGTCGGGAATGTCGGCATCGCGATAAAGCTGCGTCACCTTCTGCCAGCCGCCGCGCGCGAAGGCTTCGGCCAACAGCTTTTCCGACGCCTCGTCGCGGCCGCCGTCGCACGGAATGATCGCGACCGGTGAGATCCAGGTGGCTTGATACTGTGCGCCCTCGCGCCGGACACGGAACACCGCGCCGGAACGCGCGATCTGCTCCGGCGCGCCGCCCTTGAAGCCCTCGTTCGACGTCAGCGGCAGGATCAGGCGGCCGCCGTCGGCAAGCCCGTCGAGCCATCGCGCGGCCGGCCGAGTGCAGCCGGCATTGACGTAGATCACGTCGGCTGGATCGAACGATGCGCGCGTGCCGTCGCCCGCGATGATCTCGACATTCGGATAGGGGGCAAGATTGGCGCGGGCGCGCGCGGCAAGCTCCGGGTCGTATTCGATGCCGGTGACGCGGCCGGTCGGTCCGGCCAGATGCGCGAGGAGCGCCGTGTAGTAGCCAGTGCCGGTTCCGATATGCACCACATGCTCGCCGGCCGCCGGCGCGGCCTGGTGCATGAGGTAGGCGTGTAGCGAAGGCTGGCCGTTGTTGAGCCGCCGCTCGGGCAGCAACGCGACCAGATCGTTGGTGTAGAGATAGACCGGATCGGCATCGGGCGTCGGCATGTAGTCGCTGCGCCACCCGCGCAGCATCAACCACGGTCCCGGGCCGACGAAGTCCTCGCGGGGAACGGCGGCGAAGGCCTCCATCACCCGCGTGTCGACGATGTTGGCGGCGGCCAGGATCTGCCTGGCATAGGCCGCGCGGACGATGCGGAGTTCAGTCTGCGGGTCCATGGCGGGAGCTCTCCCACGATTTCGCACATTGTGTGATTTGACACACCTAGGTGTGTGAAATAGCATACTTCGACGACGGAGGCCAGAATGAAGAGACGGCTCTATCCGGCCGTGCTGGAGCGCGGGCCGCGCGGCGCGTTCGGGGCGTGGTTTCCCGACTTTCCCGGCTGCATCGCCGGCGGCAAGTCGCAGGAAGAGGCGATCGAGCGGGCCGAGCGGGCCCTGGCGCAGGCGGTGGACGGCTGGGCCGAGCAGGGCCGCGCGCTGCCGGAGCCGACGCCGATCGAGCGGATCGTGCCGCCGAAAGGCTCCGACGTCGCCGCCTTCTTCATGGTCGGCGTCGATCCGCCCGATCCATCCGAGCGGGTGAATGTCTATCTGCCGAAAAGCCTGATCACGCGGATCGACAAGCACGCGGCCTCGATAGGCATGAGCCGCTCGAGCTTCTTTGGCTTCGCGGCCTCGCTGGCGCTGGAATGGGCGCCCGGCATCGCGAAAGCAGTCTTTGTCGAGCCGCGCTCCAAGGTGCACAAGACCGGCGCGCTGCGCGCCGAGAAGCGGCCGGGCAAGAAGCCTGCGCGGTAGGTGACGCGCGATGCAACACGCGTGACGTCGTCCTGGCGAAAGCCAGGACCCATTACCCCAAATGCTGGTTGTTGCGCGTAGCTGGGGCCGCGATCCCTCTCGCAACAAAACTCGGTGGTTATGGGTCCTGGCCTTCGCCAGGACGACGCCGGAGTGTGGGTGTTCGACCTGGCCAATAACCGTGCGCCTCCCGCATGGCGTACGTCCGTTTGCGCCGGTTGATCGGCCTGCACCTGCTCTCCATAGTGCGCGCGATTGGAGGCTCCCGCCGGGGCTTCAAGGCGGGACGACCGATGATCGACGTGACGGCTGCGGACCAAATCAGCGATGACGCGCGGGCGCGCAGCAATGTGTGGCGGCTTGCGGCGGCGCAGGCGCTGACCGGTGCCAATTCGGCCGTGATCTTCGCCACCGGCTCGATCGTCGGCGCGACGCTGGCGCCCGACATCTCGCTCGCGACGGTGCCGCTCTCGATGTATGTGCTCGGGCTTGCCGCCGGCACGCTGCCGACCGGCGCGATCTCGCGCGCTTACGGCCGGCGCGTCGCCTTCATCGTCGGCACCTGCTGCGGCACGCTCACCGGTGCGCTCGGCGCCTGGGCAATCCTGCACTCATCGTTCTGGCTGTTCTGCGGTGCGACCTTCCTCGGCGGGCTCTATGGTGCCGTCGCGCAGTCCTATCGCTTTGCCGCCGCCGATGGCGCCAGCGTCGCATTCCGGCCCAAGGCGGTGTCGTGGGTGATGGCCGGCGGCGTGTTCGCCGGCGTGCTCGGGCCGCAGCTCGTGCAATGGACCATGGATATCTGGCCGCCTTACCTGTTCGCATTCTCCTTCGTGATGCAAGCGCTGGTCGCGCTGGTGGCGATGGCGGTGCTATCGGGCGTCGACGCGCCGAAGCCCGCGGCGGCGGATCTGCACGGCGGCCGCCCTCTGCTCGAGATCGCCAGACAGCCGCGCTTCATTGCGGCGGCGCTGTGCGGCGTGATCGCCTATCCGATGATGAATCTGGTGATGACCTCGGCGCCGCTCGCCATGAAGATGTGCGGGCTGTCGGTCAGCGATTCCAATTTCGGCATCCAGTGGCACATCGTGGCGATGTACGGCCCGAGTTTTTTCACGGGCTCGCTGATTGCGCGCTTCGGTGCGCCCGTCATCGTCGCGCTCGGGCTGGCGCTGGAGGCGGTCGCCGCGATGATCGGGCTGTCCGGGATCACCGCACCGCACTTCTGGGCCACGCTGTTCGTGCTCGGCATCGGCTGGAACTTTGCGTTCGTCGGCGCCTCCGCGCTGGTGCTGGAGACGCACCGGCCGCAGGAACGCAACAAGGTGCAGGCGTTCAACGATTTCCTCGTGTTCGGCATGATGGCGATCGGCTCGTTCTCGTCGGGCCAGCTGCTGGCGCATTACGGCTGGAACGCCGTCAACATGGTGGTGTTTCCGCCGGTGCTGCTCGGGCTTGCCGTGCTGTCGCTGGCGTCATTCGCCAAGCGGCGGGCGAAATTGCGCGCGGTGGATGAAATCCCGGATCCCAGCATCTAATCTCCTGCTGCCAATTGCTGACACTTCGACCGGCTTCGAAATGACCGGCTTGCAAGGCTGCTCGCATCGTGGGAACGGATTGGTCCGGTCCTGACGATGTGAGAAGCAAGAGCAAGAAATGGACGCATCATCACCCACGCTGCATGACGAATCTTCGCTCGGTTACGAGGGCTGGCGCATCGTCGTCGTCTGCTTCCTGCTTGCGACCTTCGGCTGGGGATTGGGCTTCTATGGACAGAGCGTCTACGTCGCCGAGCTGCAGCGGCTGCACGGTTGGCCGGCGTCGCTGATCTCGTCGGGCACGACCTTCTTCTATTTGTTCGGCGCCGCGCTGGTGGCCTTCGTCAGCGAGGCGATCAAGGCGTTCGGTGCGCGCAGCTGCCTGATCGCGGGCACCCTCGCGATGGCGGTCGCCGCGGTTGCGATCGGCGAGGTGCGTGAGCCCTGGCAGCTCTATCTCGCCGATGCACTATTGGCGTTCGGCTGGGCCGGCACCAGCCTCGGCATCATCACCAACACGCTCGGCCTGTGGTTCGACAAGAAGCGCGGCATGGCGATCAGCCTGGCGCTGAACGGTGCGAGTTTTGGCGGGATTATCGGCGTGCCGCTGCTGGTGGCGGGGATCGGCACTTTCGGCTTCTCCGGCGCGATGATCGCGGCCGCCGTGCTGCTCGTCGTGGTGATGGTGCCGGTCATCCTGGTCTTCGTCGGGCGGCCACCGGTGCATCTGCATGCGGTGACTTCAGCGGCGGCCGATGCGCCGTCGGCGACCCAGGTGCGCGCCCGGGCACTGCGCGACATCCGTTTCCTCTCGGTCTCGATCGCCTTCGCGCTGGTGCTGTTCGCCCAGGTCGGCTTCATCGTGCATCTGATCGCCTATCTCGATCAGGTGATCGGGCGCGAGCGCGCGACGGTGGCGATGGCGCTGTTGACCGCGATGGCGGTGGTCGGCCGGGTCTCGTTCTCCTTCGTGATCGACCGGCTCAACCAGCGGCTGGCGTCGGCGCTGTCCTTTGTCAGCCAGGCGATCGCGCTCGTCATCATCATCAATGTGCACAACGACGTCGCGCAGATCGCCGCCTGCGCGCTGTTCGGCTTCTCGGTCGGCAATCTGATCACGCTGCCGGCGCTGATCGTGCAGCGCGAATTCGATCCGCGCGCATTCGGCGTGCTGGTCAGCCTGATCACCGCGATCAACCAGATCACCTACGCCTTCGGCCCCGGCGTGATCGGGCTGCTGCACGACCTCTCCGGCAGCTACACGCTGCCGTTCTACGGCTGTATCGGTCTCGAACTGATCGCGGCGGTGACGATCATGATGAAAGCGAAGTAGCCCCGTTGGCTCCATCCGAGCTACCTTTTCCACCTCCCCTTGAAAAGGGGAGGTCGCTTTGCTCGCAGAGCAAAGCGGGTGGGGATTCGCTCTCTCCACTTGCAGCAGAGCCCGCGGCTGACCCCATCCCGACCTTCCCCCTTTCAGGGGGAAGGGGAATAAAGACCTGTAGTAGCCTGTAGCCCGGATGAGCCAACGGGTCGCGCGAACGCGCGCCCGATGACAGGCTCCGCGATATCCGGGACCGGTCCTTGAACTTGCGCCGGACCCCGGATGTCGCTTCGCTCATCCGGGCTACGATTTCTTCCGTGATCGCCGCACCTTCTTCGGCTCGCCGATCTTGCCGGCCGCTGCGACCCGCAGCAGGCGTCGGAAGGTCGGACATTCCATGTGGCTCGGCGCGGGACAGACGGCGGCGTGGCGCAGGCCGTCGCGCATCGCGTTGAGGCGGCGGATGGTGCGGTCGAGGTCGTCGGCCTTGGCAGCCAGCATCTTCCGGTCGATGCGCGGCCTGCCGTCGGGTGCGAACATTCTCGCGATCTCGTCGAGCGAGAAGCCGGAGGCGCGCCCGAGCGCGATCAGCGCCAGCCGGTCCAGCACGGCCGGATCGAACAGCCGGCGCAGCCCGCGCCGTCCATGCGAGGCGATCAGTCCTTTTTCCTCGTAGAAGCGCAAAGTCGAGGCGCGAACGCCCGACAATTGCGCCACCTCCGCGATGTCGATGTCCCGCATGGCCTTGACCTCAAGTTCACTTGAACTGGCAGTGTGCCGCCAGGCGCTTGCCTAAGGCAAGCATCAGGACGGGCAAATAGCAAAAGGACGAGATCATGAGTATCGCACCGCAGGCCGGGGACGAGCAGGCCAAACTCTGGAACGGCGCTGCCGGGCGCGCCTGGCTCGAGACACGTGACGTGCTGGAAGGGATGTTCAAGCCGCTTGAAGAGCTGCTGGTTCGGGCGGTGGCCGATGCCGCGGCCGGCCATGTGCTCGATATCGGCTGCGGCACGGGCGCCACGACATTCGCCGCCGCTCACGTGCTCGGCCCGCAGGGGCATTGCACCGGCATCGACATCTCCGAACCGATGATCGCGGCGGCGCGTGACCGCGCGGAGCGGGAAGCGCGGCCTGCCGACTTCATTTGCGCCGACGCGCAGACCCATGTCTTTGCGCCGGCGAGCTTCGACATCATCATCTCGCGTCTCGGCGTGATGTTCTTTGCCGATCCGGTGCAGGCCTTCGCCAATCTGCGCCGCGCGGCCCGGCCGGGTGCGGCGCTCCGCTTCATCGCGTGGCGCGGCGCGGCCGAGAACCCGTTCATGACGACGGCGGAGCGGGCGGCGAGGCCGCTGCTGCCGGATCTCCCGCCGCGGCGTCCCGACGCGCCGGGGCAGTTCGGCTTCGCGGACCGGGAGCGGGTCGAGCGCATCCTGGAAGACAGCGGCTGGGACGCGATCGCGATCGAGCCGATCGATGTCGCCTTGAGCTTTCCGGCATCGGAGCTCACCCGCTATGTGAGCTGGCTCGGC
This sequence comes from Bradyrhizobium sp. USDA 4341, assembly GCF_054063755.1. Lineage (NCBI taxonomy): Bacteria > Pseudomonadati > Pseudomonadota > Alphaproteobacteria > Hyphomicrobiales > Nitrobacteraceae > Bradyrhizobium > Bradyrhizobium sp. USDA 4341. The sequence goes on from NZ_JBSSGO010000002.1 coordinate 6,085,429, forward strand.
CCGGTCGGCACGATGCTGCAGGGCGTGGAAGAACAGCGTCGCACGCAGGTGATCGAAACCGTGCGCGCTGCCTTCGATCGCTTCATCCACGGGACCGAAATTCGCTTCACCGCGGCCTGCTGGATGGTTGCAGCGCGAGCACCGGTGGAGGCTGCGCATGGTTGACGCCATGGATTTTCTGGCGCGCGCGGTGCTGATCGGGACCGGCGCGACGGTCGTGATGGATATCTGGGGACTGGTCCGCAAGCTCCTGCTCGGCATCCCGCCGCTGGACTATGCGCTGGTCGGCCGGTGGCTCGGCCATCTCGCATCCGGGCGCCTGCGCCATGATCGCATCGCGGCGTCGCCGCCGGTCGCGGGCGAACCGGCGATCGGATGGGCGGCGCATTATCTGATCGGGATCGGCTTTGCCGGCGTGCTGCTTGCGATCTTCGGCCTTGAGTGGGCGCGGCAGCCCAGCATCGCTCCGGCCTTGATGGTCGGGATCGGCAGCGTGGCCGCACCGTTCCTGGTGATGCAGCCCGCGATGGGCGCGGGCTTTGCCGCGAGCCGAACGCCCCATCCATGGGCCGCGCGGCTGCAGAGCCTCCTGACGCATGCGGTGTTTGGTATTGGGCTCTACGCGGCTGGCTGGATCGCGCGCCTCTTGCTGCACCCGTAGCCCCGTTGGCTCCGCCCGATCTACCTTTCCACCTCCCCTTGAAAAGGGGAGGTCGCTTTGCTCGCAGAGCAAAGCGGGTGGGGATCTGCTCTCTCCGCTTGCAGCAGAGCCCGCGGCTGACCCCCATCCCGACCTTCCCCCTTTCAGGGGGAAGGGGAACAAAGACCTGTAGCCCGGACGCGACGAAGCGCGATCCCGGCCACGAAATTATCCGACTTGCGGAATTACGCCGCCCGCTGCTTCAGCAGATCCTCGAGGTCCAGCCGGCGCGTGAACATCGAAAGCTTGCCGTCCGCGCTGCGCGGCCATTCGGCTTCGGGTCGGTCCCAATAGAGCTCGACGCCGTTCTCGTCGGGGTCGCGCAGGTAGAGCGCCTGGCTGACGCCGTGGTCGCTGGCGCCGTCGAGCTGGATACCGGCCGACAGCACGCGATGCAGCGCATCGGCGAGTGCCGGGCGGGTCGGATAAAGGATGGCGGTGTGGAACAGGCCGGTGGTGCCCGGCGGCGGCGGATGGCCGCCCTTGCTCTCCCAGGTGTTGAGGCCGATGTGGTGGTGATAGCCGCCGGCCGAGATGAAGGCCGCGTCCGTGCCCATGCGCTGCTGCAACTCGAAACCGAGCACGCCGCAATAGAAGCCGAGCGCCCGCTCGAGATCGGCGACCTTGAGGTGGACATGCCCGATCCGCGTGCCCGCGACGATGGGGGGATTTTCCGGCACGAGCTGGCTCCGTTGGCATCAATGCCGTGCCGTCAGGGGCAAGGCTTCGTCGCCTGATATAGTCCGGATTTGCCGGGGCCGGAGCATGCATCCTGAAACCCAGCGTTTCCGAACGGCGCCACGGTCGGCTGAACCTAGCAGAGCTCCGACAACTCGCCGCCCGGCAGCTGGAAATCGAACGTGTTCAGCGTCATCGACACCATGGTGTAGTAGCCGCAGAGGCCGATCACCTCGACCAGGCCGCGCAGGCTCAGCACCTCGACCGCCTCGTCATACAGTCCCTTCGGCAGGCCATGACCTTCGTGCAGCGCCTTGGCGACGTCGTAGATCATCCTGGCCTTGGGATCGTCGAAAGTCGGCGTCCGGCGCACCCGAATGTCCTCGATGATCTTCGGATCGAGGCCGCCCTTCAGCGCAAGGCGCTTGTGGGCATACCATTCGTAATGCGCGGTCCAGTGCCGCGCGGTGACGAGGATCGCGATCTCCGACAGCTTCGGCGGGAAGACCGTGTCGAAGCGCAGCACCTCGCCGAGCCGCGTGGCATGCCGCGCCATCTCCGGGCTGTTCAGCCAGGCCATCATCGGTGCCGGCGGCGCGCCGCGCTTGCCCGAGATCGACTCGTCGTAGGTTTCTTTCTGGGCGGGGTTCATTTCGCTAGGCGAAAGCAGCTTCAGCCGCATGTCTGTTTCCTCTTGTTTTTCAATCGTTACCCCGTCTCGGCGATACACCCGATCGCGTGAGGGGAGTAGCGGCGCCAGAGCATGGCGCGGCTGCGAGGCATATTGAACTCCGCGGCCGCGCGGGGCTAAGGTCGATTCCAATTCGACGATTTTGACTGGAAACGCACCATGGCTGACCTTGAGAAATTCCGCGCCGAGACCCGCGCCTGGCTGGAGCAGAACTGCCCGGCGGAGATGCGCAAACCGATGACCTCCGATGGCGACACCTTCTGGGGTGGCCGCAACACGAAATTCTCGTCGGACGCGCAGCGGGTCTGGTTCGAGCGGATGCGCGACAAGGGTTGGACCGTGCCGCATTGGCCGAAGGAATATGGCGGCGGCGGCCTCGACGGCGAGGAGGCCAAGATCGTGCGCCAGGAGATGGCGGCTATCGGCTCGCGCCAGCCGCTGACCTCGTTCGGCATCTCGATGCTCGGACCGGCGCTGCTGAAATACGGCACTGAGGAGCAGAAGAGAGAGCATCTGCCGAAGATTACCGCAGGCCTGATCCGCTGGTGCCAGGGCTATTCCGAGCCGAACGCGGGCTCCGACCTCGCCTCGCTGCAGACCCGTGCGGTCGGCGACGGCGACGACTACATCATCAACGGCCAGAAGATCTGGACGTCCTACGCCAATTACGCCGACTGGATCTTCTGCCTGGTGCGCACCGATCCCGCGGCCAAGAAGCACGACGGCATCAGCTTCATTCTCTTCGACATGACGTCGAAGGGGGTATCCACGAAGCCGATCCTGCTGATCTCGGGCTATTCGCCGTTCTGCGAAACCTTCTTCGACAATGTCCGCGTGCCGAAGTCGCACGTCGTGGGCACCGTCAATCGCGGCTGGGACGTCGCGAAATATCTGCTGCAGCACGAGCGCGCGATGATCTCGGGCATGGGCGAGCGCGGCGTCGGCCGTCCGCTCGGTCAGATCGCGGCCGACTCGGTCGGCGCGGACGCGCAAGGCAGGCTTGACGACGCCCAGCTGCGCAGCCAGATCGCGAACTTCGAGGTCGACGAGGCCGCGCTCGCCGCGGCGGCGGAGCGCGCGGTCGATCTCGCCAAGGCCGGGCAATCGCATCCGGCGTTCTCGTCGGCGATGAAATACTACGGCACCGAGCTCAACAAGCGGCGCTACGAGATCCTGATGTCGGCGGGCGGCATCGACGCGCTGGAATGGGAGAGCGACCGTTCCAGGGGCGGCGCCCGTCCGCGCGCCTGGCTGCGCACCAAGGCCAACTCGATCGAGGGCGGCACCTCGGAGGTGATGCTCGGCATCGTCGCCAAGCGCATCCTCGATCTGCCGGGGGCGTGAGGCACCGTTTCACCACGCGTCATTCCGGGATGGCCCAAAGGGCCAGGCCCGGAATCCATAACCACGATCGAGAGTATGGATTCCGGGCTCGCGACTATGTCGCGCCCCGGAATGACGAACTCAACATCGTCTGAATTTGAATTATCGAAGAGCGGAATCCATCCATGGCCCTCGTCCTCACCGAAGAACAATCCATGCTGCGCGACAGTGCGCGCGGTCTCATCAGCGACAAGGCGCCGGTGGCGCATCTGCGCGCTTTGCGCGACAGCAAGGACACCACCGGCTTCTCGCGCGAGCTCTGGAAGACCTTTGCCGAGATGGGCTTCTCCGGCCTCTTGGTGCCGGACACCTTCGGCGGCAGCGGGCTCGGCTGCGTCGAGGCCGGCATTGTCATGGAGGAGATCGGCCGCACCTTGATGCCCTCGCCATTCCTCGCGACCTCGGTGCTTGCGGCCTCAGCGCTGTCGCGCGGCGGCAGCGAGGCGCAGAAGGCGCAGCATCTGCCGAAGATCGCCGACGGCTCGCTGCTCGCGGCGCTCGCGATCGATGAGGGTGCGAAACATCGCCCGCTGCAGACGAAACTGCAGGCCACGCGGTCCGGCAACGGCTTCAAGCTGTCCGGCGACAAGGCCTTCGTGGTCGACGGCCATACCGCTGATCTGCTGATCGTCGCGGCGCGCACGGCCGGCAGCGCCGGCGACAAGAACGGGTTGACGCTGTTCCTGGTCGATCCGAAGGCGAAGGGCCTCGCGGTCGAGCGCACCGCGATGGTCGATTCGCACAACGCCGCTCGCATCGTGTTCGACAATGTCGAGGTCAATGCCGACAGCGTGCTCGGCGAGGTCGACCAGGGCTTTGGGCTGCTCGAGGGCGTGCTCAACATCGGCCGCGGCGCCGTCGCATCCGAAATGGTCGGTCTCTCCGACGAGGTGTTCGGCCGCACCGTGACTTATCTTAAGGAGCGCAAGCAGTTCGGCAAGGCGATCGGCGAATTCCAGGCGCTGCAGCACCGCGCCGCCGAGCTCTACATCGATATCGAGATCACCCGCGCCGCCGTTCTCAAGGCGCTGCAGGCGCTGGATGCCGATCTGGGCAAGGCGGGCAATGCGGTCGCGGTCGCCAAGGCGCGCGCCGGCACCACCGCGACGCTGGCCGTCCAGGAGGGCGTGCAGATGCATGGCGGCATGGGCATGACCGACCAGTTCGACATCGGCTTCTTCATGAAGCGCGCCCGCGTCTGCCAGGAGCTGTTCGGCGACAGCAATTTTCACACCGACCAGCTGGCGAGCGGCAAGGGGTACTGAGCGAGGGCGACGGCGCCGCCACGCAACACACTGTCATCGCCCGGCTCGACCGGGCGATCCAGTATTCCAGAGACGCCGGTGCTTGAATCGAGAAGCCGCGGCGTACTGGATCACCCGCTTTCGCGAAAGCGGGTGATGACAATTGCGTGGCAGATCGCGCCGTCATTGCGAGCGAAGCGAAGCAATCCATCTCTCCACCTGTGGTGAAATGGATTGCTTCGTCGCTATCGCTCCTCGCAATGACGCCGGAGAGAGCTCACCGAATCGGCGGCGCGTACTGGACGCCGCCGGCGTTCCAGAGCTGGTTCATGCCGCGCGGAATCTTCAGCCTGGAATCGGCGCCGACGTTGCGGTCGTAGACCTCGCCGTAATTGCCGACATGGCGGATGATGCGCACGGCCCAGTCCTTGGTCAGGCCGAGATCCTCGCCATAGGAGCCTTCGGTGCCGACCAGCCGCATCACCTCCGGCTTCTTCGACTTCAGCGCCTCGTCGATATTCTTCGAGGTGATGCCGAGTTCTTCGGCGTTGATCATGGCGTAGAGCGTCCACTTCACGATCATCATCCAGTCGTCGTCGCGCAGCCGGACCACCGGCGCCAGCGGCTCCTTGGAGATGATGTCGGCGAGGATGGTGTGGTCGCTCGGCTTGGAGAGGTTGAGCCGCAGCGCATAGAGCTGCGAGGCGTCCGACGTCAGCGTGTCGCACTGGCCGGTGTCATAGGCCTTCACGACGTCCTCCAGCTTGTCGAACTTCATCTCCGTGTACTTCATGTTGTTGGCACGGAAATAGTCGGCGAGGTTGAGCTGCGTCGTGGTGTTGGCCTGCACGCAGACCTTGCTGCCGTTCAGGTCGAGCGCGGAATCGATGTTGCGCGAGCGCGGCAGCATGAAGCCCTGGCCGTCATAATAGGCGACCGCCGGGAAATAGAGGTCGTAATTGGTCTCGCGCGACATGCTCCAGGTGGAGTTGCGCGAAAGGATGTCGACCTTGCGGTTCTGCAGCTCCTTGAAGCGCTCGCTGGCGTCGAGCGGAACGAACTTCGCCTTCGACGGATCGTCGAAGATCGCCGAGGCCACCGCGCGGCAGAAGTCGACGTCGAAGCCGGTCCAGTTGCCCTTGTCGTCGGGGATCGAGAAGCCCGGCAGGCCCTTGTTGACGCCGCACAGCACGTCACCGCGGCGGACGGTGCGTTTCAAGGTGCGGGTGTCGTAACGCTCATAGGTGATGGCGGCGGCCGCAACCAGCGCGGCGACCGCGAGCCCGATCGTCAGGCCGCCTCGAAATGTACGCATGGGTTCTCTCTCGCGAATGATCGGGGAAAAACAGGTCGGATATCGAAGGCGGGTGGGTCGAGATTACAGTTCGGGCTTCTGCCGGATGATCACCTTGGTGCCGACCGGAACGCGATTGTAGAGATCGGCGACGTCGGCATTGACCAGGCGGAAGCAGCCGGACGAGATGGCGGTGCCGATGGTGTCGGGCCGGTTGGTGCCGTGGATGCGGTACACGGTGGTGCCGAGATACATCGCGCGCGCGCCGAGCGGATTGCCCGGGCCGCCCGCCATGAAGCGCGGCAGATAGGGCTGGCGGGCGATCATTTCCGGCGGCGGGGTCCAATCCGGCCACTCGGCCTTGCGGGTGATGGTCACCAGCCCCTGCCACGTGAAGCCGTCGCGGCCGACGCCGATGCCGTAGCGGAGCGCGCGGCCGTTGCCTTGCACGAGGTAGAGATGGCGTTCGGCGGTGGAGACGATGATGGTGCCCGGCGCCTCATTGGTCCGGTAGTACACGACCTGCTTCTGCCATTCCGGGTCGAGCTCGTAGCTGTCGTCGGCGACCAGGCCCGGCTCGTCGGCGTCCGGGCGGTTTTGGGCAAAGCCTTGCGACGTCGACAGCACGAGCGCGCCCGTGGCGATCAACATCCAGACCAGGTGACGAAGTTTCGTCATGCAAAGCTCTCCTTGTTGGCCCAGCGGCCAATGGCTCCACTCAAATCGCGGCAGCATCAAATCTCAGCGGCAGCTTGATGGCAAGTTTAGGGCGGGCGTCACACTATATCACTGTAATGCTTCTGTTTTTTGTCATTGCACCCGCGGCACGCCGCGTGGGCGGCGTTATTTCGGCGCAATCCAGAGTCGCAACGCGAAAGAGACCAGGGTCACGGTACCGACGCCGCCGAGCCAGAGCGCTGCGAACCACAACAGGCGCTGGCCGAGCGGTCGCTGATTCGGCACGAGAGCCATTTCCGTTCCGATGGAATCGGAACGAGGCTCTCGATTCTCTTTTTGACGCGTTTTCTTGACGCGAACCGGAATCCACTTCGCTGGAAAACGCTCTGGTGGCATCAGTGGTATCCGTGGCCGGCGCGCACCTTGCCGCGGAACACCCAATAGGCCCAGGCGGTGTAGCCGAGGATCAGCGGCACCAGGATCGAGACCCCGAACAGCATGAAGATCTGGCTGTTCGCCGGCGACGCCGCCTGCCAGATCGTGATGCTCTGCGGCACGATGTACGGGTACATGCTGATGCCGAGCCCGGCATAGGACAGTGCGAACAGGGCGAGCGTCAGGAAGAACGGCTGGTGGTCGTTCTTGTTGCTGAGGGCGCGCAGCAGCAGTGCGGTGACGGCGGCGACCGCGATCGGCACCGGCGCGGTGAGGATGATGTTGGGCCAGGCGAACCACCGCTGGGTGTACTGCACGGCCAGGAACGGCGTTGCGATGCTGACGGCGCCGATCGCGCACAGCATCGCGACCAACAACATCCAGCTCAGATGATAGGCGCGCTCGCGCAGTTCGCCTTCGGTCTTCATCACCAGCCAGGTCGCCCCCAGCAGCGCATAGCCGATCACCAGCGCTATGCCGGTCAGGACGCTGAACGGCGTCAGCCAATCCCACCAGCCGCCGCCATAGTGGCGCCCGTCGACATGGATGCCCTGCAGGATGGCGCCGAGCGCGATCCCCTGCGCCAGCGTCGCGACCAGCGAACCGCCGGCGAAGGCGAGGTCCCATTTGTTGCGCGCCTTCTGGGTCCGCCAGCGGAATTCGAAGGCGACGCCGCGGAACACGAGTCCGAGCAGCATCGCGATCATCGGCGTATAGAGCGCCGGCATCAGCACCGCATAGGCCAGCGGAAACGCCGCCATCATGCCGCCGCCGCCAAGCACCAGCCAGGTCTCGTTGCCGTCCCACACCGGCGCCACCGTGTTCATGATGACGTCGCGATCGGCCTTTTGCGGGAACAGCGGAAACAGGATGCCGAGGCCGAGATCGAAGCCGTCCATCACGACATAGACGAACACGGCGAAGGCGATGATGAAGGCCCAGATCGTGGTCAGATCGGCGGCGAAGCTCATCGCGCGCCCCCCACGGCTGCACCTGCCGCCGGCGTGATGCCGGCAGCACGGGCGGGAAGGTCTTTTGTCGGGCCTTGCTCGCCGGGATGCGGCGGCTGCGCCATCAGACGCAGGATGTAGATCACGCCCGCGGTGAACACGGCAAAATAGACGATGATGAAGGCGATCAGCGACGAGCCCACCGCCGGCGCTGCCAGCGGCGATACCGAATCGGTGGTGCGCAGCAGCCCGTAGACGGTGAACGGTTGCCGCCCGGTCTCCGTGGTGATCCAGCCGGCGAGCACCGCGATGAAGCCCGCCGGGCCCATCAGGACCGCGAAGCGATGCAGCAGCTGCGACTGGTACATCATGCCGCGCCAGCGCATCAGCAGGCTGAACAGGCCGAGCCCCAGGATCAGGAAGCCGAGCCCGACCATGATGCGGAACGACCAGAAGGTAATCGGCACCGGCGGCCAGTTCTCGCGCGGCACGGTGTCGAGGCCGGCGAGCGGCGCATCGAGCGAGTGCTTCAGGATCAGCGACGACAGTTTCGGCACCTCGATCGCATACTTCACCTTCGCTTCGGCCTGGTCGGGCCAGCCGAACAGGATCAGCGGCGCACCGTCCTTGTGGCTTTGATAATGGCCTTCCATCGCCATCACCTTGGCCGGCTGGTGCTCCAGCGTGTTGAGGCCGTGCTGGTCGCCGGCGAGGATCTGGATCGGCGCCACCAGGGTTGCCATCCACATCGCCATCGAGAACATCACGCGCGGGCCGGCGAGATGCTGGTCGCGCAGCAGGTGCCAGGCACCGACCCCGCCGACCACGAGCGAGGTGGTGAGATACGCCGCCAGCACCATGTGCACGAGGCGATAGGGAAAGGACGGATTGAAGATCACCTTCAGCCAGTCGGCGGCGACGAACTGGCCGTCGGCATTGACGGCCTGACCAGTCGGCGTCTGCATCCAGGAATTGGCCGACAGAATCCAGAACGCCGAGATCAGCGTGCCGATCGCGACCATCAGCGTCGCCACGAAATGCAGCCTGGGGCCGACGCGTTCGAGCCCGAACAGCATCACGCCGAGAAAGCCCGCCTCAAGGAAGAATGCGGTCAGGACCTCATAGGCCATCAGCGGGCCGATCACCGGCCCGGTCTTGTCGGCAAAGGACGACCAGTTGGTACCGAACTGGTAGGACATCACGATGCCCGAGACCACGCCCATGCCGAACGCGACCGCGAAGATCTTCAGCCAGTAATTGAACAGGTTGATGTAGACCTCGCGGCCGGTGGCAAGCCACAGCGCTTCCAGCACCGCAAGGTAGCTCGCAAGCCCGATCGAGAATGCGGGAAACACGATGTGGAACGACATCGTGAAAGCGAATTGCGCGCGGGCGAGTACGACCGCATCCCAGCCTTCGAACATCACGCACCGTCCGTCGTCAATTTCGGGCGCGATCACGTTCGGGATCGCGCATTCCCGGCGTTGAGCCTATCATGCCGGGAATGACGGCGGATTGTCCAATTAGCTGACAAATTGTCCAATCAGCTATTGGCGTTGAGCAGCCGGGCGACGGTGCGGTCGATCTCGTCGTACTGGCCCTCGCCGGCATGCTGGAACACGATCTTGCCGTTCTGGTCGATGATGTATTGCGCCGGCCAATACTGGTTGCCGTAGGCGTTCCAGGTCTGCGAATTGTTGTCCTGCGCCACCGGATAGAGAATGCCGTGCCGCTTCAGCGCCGCCTGCACGTTGGAGGCCGAATGCTCGAACGGGAATTCCGGCGTGTGGACCCCGATCACGACGAGGCCGCGATCCCGGTACTTTGAATAAAGTTGGGTGACGTGCGGCAGCGTGTTGACGCAGTTGACGCAGCCATAGGTCCAGAAATCCACCAGCACGACCTTGCCGCGCAGGTCGGCAAGCTTGAGCGGCTGCGAATTGAACCAGTTGCTGAGGCCGGCGAATTCGGGCGCGGTCTGACTCTGCGCGGTGGTCATCGCGGTGGCCATCGGGACGGGCACGGCCGGCGCGTTGGACTCGGTGCAGAGGCCGGGGATGACGGCGCCGCCGAGGCCAAGGCCCGCAACCAGGGTCGATACAGCAATCAAGCGCAGGGACATCGATCTCTCCTTATGAGCTCACAGGCCGATCTGGCCGTTGGGATAGAACTGGGTCAGCCACGCCACGATCAGCGTGTCGTATTGCAGGTAGGACAGCGCGGCGAAGGCGATGATCACGACGCCAAAGCCTTGCTGCAGGCGCGGCGCGATCCGCGCCATGCTGCGCACGCGGGTGGTCACGGCCTGCCCGCCATAGGCAATGGCAAGCATCGGGATCGCGGCGCCGATCGCATAGGTGACGAGCTGCAGGCTCGCCCACGCCGTGTCCTTCGAGGTCGCGACGATGGTCAGGATCGAGCCGAGCACGGGACCGGCGCACGGCGTCCAGACCAGGCCGAGCGTGCTGCCGAGCACGAAGCCGCCGAACAGGCTTTGTGCCGGCGCGGCCTGACTGATGTTGCCGGCGGCGCCGGTCAGCCGGATCGACAGCCATTCGAACGGCGCCGGCCAGATCATCAGGAGGCCGAAGCCCGCGAGCAGCGCGGCTGCGCCGGTCCGCAGCAGGTTCGGATCGAAGTCGAAGGCGCGCGTGATCGCGCTCAGCAGCAATGCCACCGCAGAGAATGACATCACGAAGCCGAGCGCGATCATCGCGGGCCGCGCCTTGCCGGTCTGGCCTATCGATACCCCAAGCAGGATTGGCAGCATCGGCAGGGTGCAAGGGGCGGCGACGGTGGCGACACCGGCAAGCAGGGCAAGGGCAAGGCTGAGCATCGTCGTCCGTCCATCAGAAGTCCCGGCACGCCAGAGGGCCGTGCCGGGTACGCCTGATGTTCTTCGCCAGGACGGCGTTGGCCGTTACGGCGGAGCAGTCCCAAGCGCCGTCACGTCCGTGTGAGACGAGCCGTGCTCGGCCTCACGACCGCGCGCCAAAAACAGAGCGACCCGGCTGGGGGGCATCCCGGCCGGGTCGTTGGAGGTTACTTGGGAGGTTAGAACTAGGGAGGTATCGAAACTTGGGTCAGTGAATTGGGGTTGGGGTTGCGTCGTTGGATATGGGTATAGAGATCGCGTTTTTCCGGGTGATGTCGTCGATTGTTTCAATTGTTTCGTCGCCGAACTTTTTTGGCTTCGTGGACAATTGCCCGGGTTGCTTGATCTCCTCCTAAATAGCTGGATTTGCTTTACTTTAGGCCGCGACGCTGTCCACGCCGGCGCCCCTCAGGAGGTCGGCGAGCTGCTTGCGGGCATAGAACATGCGGGTCTTCACCGTGCTCTGCGGGATACCGATGATCTGGCCGGCCTCCTCGACCGACTTCTCATGGTAGTAGACCAGATTGATGATCTCGCGGTGGGCCGGCGACAGCTTGGCCACGCAGGCGCGCAGGATCTCGCTGGTGGTGGCGCGATCGAGCGATGTTTCCGGCGTATCGGCACCGTCGGCGATCTCCAGCACGTCGTCCTGGTCGATGTCCTCATGCCTGCGCTGACGCAGCGCGGTCAGCGCCTTGAAGCGGGCGATCGACAGCAGCCAGGTCGAGACCTGCGAGCGACCCTCGAACTGGGCCGCGGTGCGCCAGACGTCGAGGAACACCTGGCTGACCAGGTCCTCGGCCATCGTGGTGTCGCGCACCATGCGGAGCACGAAGCGGTAAACCCGGACGTTGTGACGGGCATAGAGCGTGTGCATCGAGGTGCGGTTATTCTTGGCGATATGCGCGAGCAGCGTTTCATCCGAGGTCGCGCGTGCAGCGTCGATGTGCTTCTTGGCTGCAGAGTTGATGGCGATGACGTTCGGCATGACAGGCTCCCAGTTCGCCGTTGGGCGGCGGTTCGTTGGGAGAATTGTTAGTTAGCGCCCGTTTCCGGATGTCTGCGCGAAAAGCGGAAAATGGTTTCGTGACCGGGAGAATTGTTTCGTCGCGGCCCCGGCGACGAAACATTCGGGACCAAAAAGCCAGTCATTTCAACATACGGAAAATTGGAATGGCCGGATTCGCCGCTGTCGGAACGAATCCGGCCCATGACTTCCGGCACTGCCCGCGGTCTATTCGGCCGCCTGCAGCGAGGGCGCTGGCTTTTTCGGGGCAATCCAGAACGCGTCGGGCCGCTCGAACAGGAAATTGGCCCGGGCCGCCAGCGCCAGCCGCCAGATCAGCAGCGCGCCGGCGATGCCGGCCGCGGTGACGATCAGCGCGACCAGGCCGATGTCGTGGATGACATCGAACCGCAGCAGAAGGGTGCGCGTCGCGGCCATCGGCAGGAAGAAGGCGAGGTAGATCACGATCGAGTGCTCGCCGCAGAAGCGCAGGAAGCCGGGCCAGTGCGCGCGCGCCAGCAGCGTGCCGGTCACGATGATCGCGCAGGCGCCGGCCAGGCCGAGGGCCAGCGAGACGACCGGCCATTCACTGATATCGAGCGCGACCAGGCTGCCATTGACGAGCGCCCAGAGCCCAAGCCCGAGCAGCGCAAATGCGGGCCGCGCCCGCGCACGGTCCGACAACGCGAACACGTAAGCAGCGAGCACATAGCCGGTGAAGAAGTAGACGAAGCGGGCGCAGAACTCGTCGATCACGGTCCAGCCGGTCACGACATGCGCGCTCTCCAGCGCCGCGGCAACGAGCCAGATCGCGAGCGGGTGGACATTGCGCGTGAGCTTGGTGACGACGAAGAAGATCGGCAGCAGATAGATGAACCACAGCGTGCCGAACGGCTCGATGAAGGCCTCGAGATATTGCAGCCCGACCGCGGCCCAGCCTGCCTCAGCGGCCAGCGACGGTGCCTTGAAGCCGAACTGGATCGTCACCCACAGCACGTAGAAATAGGCGAAGTGCATCACCTTGCGGTCGAGATAGGTGCGCCAATCGCGATCGATCACGACCGACAGGAACAGCCCCGAGATCAGGAAGAAGTCCGGCATCCGGAACGGCTTCGCGAACATCACGACATAATGCATGAAGCCGGTCTGCTCGAAGGCCTTCTCGACCCCCAGCACCGAATGCATCATCACGACCATGACGATGCAGATGCCCTTGGCATAGTCGACCCAATCGACGCGCGCGGCCGCGTTCCCGGCGGAACGATCTGTCGCAGCCTGTGTGCCGTTTGTGGTCATCCTTGTCCCGTTCCCGTGTGATCGGGCTCATCATCGGCCTGATCGGTTGCTTTCTCCTTTATCCATACAAAGGATGTGCCGCCGAAGGCGGACCTTTCCCCGGTTCCCTGTAACCGGCGAATGGTCTAAGAGGCCCGGAAACCCCAAGCGAATCCTGAGCGAATCCGGGGTTCGTTAACCACAGGACGCAGGTCGGCCGAGGCCGCTGCCGCGATGAGACTCCTTGCCGCACCATTTCGATAGCCCGCTGCCGATCGACGCCGTGCTGGATGAGCTCGACCGCACGCTCGATCGCCACAATGCCGCCGTGCTGGTCGCGCCGCCGGGCGCCGGCAAGACCACGCGCGTGCCGCTGGCGTTGCTCGACGCGCCGTGGGCCAAAGGCAAGAAGATCATCGTGCTGGAGCCGCGCCGCATCGCCGCGCGCGCCAGCGCCGAGCGGATGGCGAAGACGCTCGGCGAGCGTCCCGGAGAGACCGTCGGCTATCGGGTGCGCTTCGGCTCAAAGGTGTCGCGCGCGACGCGGATCGAAGTCGTCACCGAGGGCATCTTCTCGCGCCAGATCCTCGACGATCCCGAGCTCACCGGCGTCGCCGCGGTGCTGTTCGACGAATTCCACGAGCGCTCGCTCGATGCCGATCTCGGGCTGGCGCTGGCGCGCGACGCGCAAACCGGCCTGCGCGAGGACCTGCGCATCCTCGTGATGTCGGCAACGCTCGATGGCGCGCGTGTTGCGCGGCTGCTCGGCGACGCGCCTGTCGTCGAGAGCGAGGGCCGCGCCTTTCCGGTGGAGACCCGCTATGTCGGCCGCAAGGTCGACGCGCCGCTGGAGCGGCAGATGGCCGAGACGATCGCGACCGCGCTGCGTGCCGATGCCGGCTCGGTGCTTGCCTTCCTGCCGGGCGCGGCCGAGATCCGCCGCACCCAGACCTTCCTCGCCGAACGCGTCCACGATGCTTCGGTCGAGATCGTGCCGCTGTTCGGCGCGCTCGATGCGGCCGTGCAGGATCGCGCCATCGCGCCGGCGCCGAAGGGGATCCGCAAGGTGGTGCTGGCGACCTCGATCGCCGAGACCTCGCTGACCATCGAGGGCGTGCGCATTGTGGTCGATTGCGGCCTGGCGCGGGTGCCGCGTTACGAGCCGGATATTGCGCTGACCCGGCTCGAGACGGTGCGGGCCTCGCGCGCCGCGGTCGATCAGCGGCGCGGCCGCGCCGGCCGTACCGAGCCCGGCGTCTGCTACCGTCTCTGGGACGAGCCGCAGACCGCGTCGCTTCCGGCCTACACCTCGCCCGAGATCCTCTCCGCCGATCTGTCGTCGCTGGTGCTCGACCTCGCGCAATGGGGCGTCAGCGATCCCGCAAGCCTTGCCTTCCTCGATCCGCCGCCCGGGCCCGCGCTGAAGGAAGCGAGATCGCTGCTCGGTGAGCTCGGTGCGCTCGACGGTGACGGCCGCATCACCGAGGAGGGCAAGAGCCTGCGCGCGCTGGCGCTGCCGCCGCGGCTGGCGCGCATGATCGTGGATTCCGCGCGGTTTGGCGCAGGCAAGGAGGCGGCCGAGATTGCCGCCGTGCTAAGCGAGCGCGGGCTCGGCGGTGACAGCGTCGATCTCGACCACAGGCTCGACCAGTTCCGCCGCGACCGCTCGCAGCGGGCATCGAGCGCGCGCAGCATGGCCGCGCGCTGGGCTTCGCAGGTGAAGGCGGCGGTGAGCGAGCAGAAGGATCTCTCCACCGGCGTCATGCTGGCCTTCGCATTCCCGGATCGTGTCGCGAAGAACCGCGGCAATGGCAGCTTCGTGCTGGCCAATGGCCGCGGCGCTGCCGTGGAGCAGACCGCGGCGCTGGCGCGGCTGCCCTATATCGCGGTTGCCGAACTGACCGGCACGGCGGCGAGCGGCCGCATCCTGCTGGCGGCGCCGATCACCCAGGACGAGATCGAGCAGCGCTTCGCCGATCAGATCGAAAACGTCGAAGAGGTGACGTTCGACCGCGGCGCGATGGCGCTGCGCGCGCGCCGCCGGCGTTCGCTGCACGCGATCACGCTGTCGGAGGCGCCGATGCCGCTCAAGCCATCGGCCGAGACCGCGCGTGTGTTCGCCGACGGCCTGATCGCGGCCGGGCTCGACCGGCTGCCGTGGTCGAAGCATTCGAAGCAGTGGCGCGACCGAATCATGTTTCTGCGCAAGGCCGAGGACGACAGCTGGCCCGATCTGTCGGACGCGGCACTCGCCGCGCGGGCCGACGACTGGCTGGTGCCCGCCCTCTACGACAAGACCGCGCTGAAGGATCTGTCCGCCGGCGACCTGTCGGACGCGTTGATGACGCTGTTGCCGTGGGACTTGCGGGCGCGGCTCGATCGCGAGGCGCCGACGCATTTCGAGGCGCCGACCGGGACGCAGCTTGCGATCGATTACGAGGCCGAGCAGGGCCCGACCATCGCGGTGCGGCTGCAGGAGCTGTTCGGGCTCAACACTCATCCCTCGATCGCCAAGGGCGCGGTGCCGCTGGTGCTGGAACTGCTGTCGCCGGCGCAGCGGCCGGTGCAGGTGACGCGCGATCTGCCGGGTTTTTGGCGCGGCAGTTACGCTGCGGTGCGTTCCGACCTGCGCGGCCGCTATCCGCGCCATCCCTGGCCGGAAGATCCCGCCAGCGCGATGCCGACCAGGCGCGTGAAACCGCGCGGCACTTGATATCAGCGCAAACGCGCAGCTTTTGTCGTGCCGCGTCATCGTTTCGCGTTGTTGCGCCCGAAGGTCGCATTTCTCTCATTCGTCGTCCCGGCCTTCGCCGGGACGACACCGAGTCTCCGTTTTCCCGGTCGTGCTGATCGGTTGCGCTGGCGAGCGCCGGCAAACGGTGGTTAGATTTAAAGGCTGGGATGGGACCACGGGCTCGCGCTTTGGGGAGGCCGCCATGGACTTCAAGAATCTGGAGATCAAGAACGCATCGCCGTCGCTGTACAACGAAGACCTGGCGCCGGCCAAAGAACGCAACTGGGGCGCCTTCAGCATCTTCAACGTCTGGACCTCGGACGTGCATAGCCTGTGGGGCTATTATCTCGCCGCCAGCCTGTTCCTGCTCTGCGGCAGCTTCGTCAATTTCATCCTCGCGATCGGCGCCGGCTCGCTGGTGATCTTCGTGCTGATGAGCCTGATCGGCAATGCCGGCGTCAGGACCGGCGTGCCCTATCCGGTGCTGGCGCGGGCCTCGTTCGGAATCTGGGGCGCCAACATTCCGGCGCTGGTGCGCGCCATCGTCGCCTGCTTCTGGTACGGCGCGCAGACCGCGGCGGCCTCGGGCGCGATCGTGGCGCTGCTGACGCGCGTCGACAGCTTCAAGGCGTTCCACCAGTCCAGTCATGTGCTCGGCCACTCCGGGCTCGAGGTGATCTGCTTTGTCGTGATCTGGGCGCTGCAGCTCCTGATCATCCAGCGCGGCATGGAGACGGTGCGCCGCTTCCAGGACTGGGCGGGGCCGGCGGTGTGGCTGATGATGCTGATCCTCGCGATCTATCTTTGCATCGCGGCCGGCGGCATCTCGCTCACCGCGCCGATCCCGCAGGATGTGTTGCTGGAGAAGACCAGGGATGCCGGCGTGCCCGGCGAGCCCGGCACGTTCCCGGCGCTGTGCGCCGTCGCCGCGACCTGGATCACCTATTTCGCTGCGCTCTATCTCAATTTCTGCGACTTCTCGCGTTACGCGCCCGATGCCAGGGCGCTCCGCAAGGGCAATATCTGGGGCCTGCCGGTCAATCTGATCCTGTTCTCGCTGGTCGCCGGCGTCACCACGATCGCAGCGTTCAACGTCTATCACGAGGTGCTGCTGCATCCCGACCAGATATCGGCGAAGTTCGACAGCTGGTTCCTGGCGCTGCTCGCCGCGGTCACCTTCGCGGTGGCAACGCTTGGCATCAACGTCGTCGCCAATTTCGTCTCGCCGGCGTTCGATTTCTCGAACGTGTTTCCGCGGCACATCGACTTCAAGAAGGGCGGCTACATCGCGGCGCTGATCGCGCTGGCGCTGTATCCGTTCGCGCCCTGGGAGGGCAGCGCCGCCTCGTTCGTCGGGCTGATCGGCGCGACCATGGGGCCGATCTTCGGGATCATGATGGTCGATTATTATTTGATCGCCAAAGGTCGCGTGAACGTGCCGGCGCTGTACCAGGAGGACGGCGAATATCGCTTCCAGAACGGCTGGAACGTCAGCGCACTGATCGCAGCCGCGATCGGCGCCCTGTTCTCGTCGGTGCTGCCGAACTTCACCTCGATCCTGCCGGCCTGGTGGGCTGTCTATGGCTGGTTCTTCGGCGTCGGGATCGCGGGCGCCGTCTATTACGCGCTGCGCGTGGCGATGCCGAGCCCGGTCGCCAGAACCGCCTGAAGAGACGGGCTGAAAATGACCGCCTGAGAGGCGGCAAATCCCGTCCGGGCGAGGCGGCCGATGACATTCGGCCGCCTCAGCGCGGTCGCATTAACCCTTCGCTCATCCTTTTCGCCAAAATGGCAGCCTCGCGCTGCCGCCCTCGCTCGCGGCGGGGCGGCGGGCGTGGTGAAATTGCGTGTTCGGTTTTCCGAGTATGGTGTCATGCGTAACCTGATGATTTTCGCGGCCATCCTGATCGGGCTGGGCACCTTCATGGCCCAGATGGCCAGCAAGATGTCGCCCGCCGCCGCGACCACCGCAAAGCAGACCATGGCCCCCGCCGTCACGGTGGCGCAGGCCAGCGCCCGCACGCTCAGCATTGCGCCCGATCCGCGCGGTCACTTCGCGACCGACGGCCGGATCGACGGCCAGCGCATCAACTTCATGGTCGACACCGGCGCCTCCGTGGTGGCCCTGAACGAGACCTCGGCCGCGCGCTTCGGCCTGCGCCCGGTGCCGGGCGATTACACCTCGCGTGTCACCACCGCCAACGGCACCATCAAGGCGGCGCGCGCGCGCCTCGCCATGATCGAGATCGGCGGCCTCACCGTGCGCGACGTCGATGCGCTGGTGCTGCCGGACGAGGCGCTGTCGGAAAACCTGCTCGGCCTGTCCTTCCTGTCCAAGCTGAAGCGCTTCGAATACGCCAACGGCAAATTGTTGCTGGAGCAATAAATCCAGCCCTTTCGGGGTATCCGCGGGGACCCGATATCGCCGCGATTTCCGCCGTAATTGTCGGCCACCAGCTCCGGTCCCACCTTTCGCCCGGCCCGCGCATTCGCTAAGGCTGCGGTGATGTCATTTTGCATGCGACCATAAGGCCGACCCATGTTTCCCAAGCCGAAATCCGCGCTGGTCCCGAACACCTATGCCTTCGAATCCGAGCCGATGGTGAAGCCGACCGGGTTTCGCGAATACGACGCGCGCTGGCTGTTCAACAAGGAAATCAATTTGATGGGCGTGCAGGCACTGGGCATGGGGCTCGGCGCGCTGATCGCGGAACTCGGCGTCAAACAGGAGATCGTCACCGGTCACGATTTCCGCGGCTATTCCGCCTCGATCAAATACGCGCTGATCTCGGGCCTGATGGCGGCGGGCTGCAAGGTGCACGATATCGGGCTCGCGGTGACGCCGATGGCCTATTTCGCACAGTTCGATCTCGACGTGCCCTGCGTTGCGATGGTCACCGCCTCGCACAACGACAATGGCTGGACCGGCGTCAAGATGGGCGCCAACCGTCCGCTCACCTTCGGCCCCGACGAGATGACGCGGCTGAAGGCGATCGTGCTCAACGCCGCGTTCGACAACAAGGTCGGCGGCTCCTACCAGTTTCACGAGAATTATCCGGCGCGCTACATCGCCGACCTCACCAGCCGGCCGAAGCTGAAGCGCAAGCTGAAGGTGGTGGCGGCCTGCGGCAACGGCACCGCGGGCGCGTTCGCGCCGCAGGTGCTGGAGGCGATCGGCTGCGAGGTGATCCCGCTCGACACCGAGCTCGATCACACCTTCCCGAAATACAATCCGAATCCCGAAGACATGGAGATGCTGCACGCGATCCGCGATGCCGTGCTGGCGCACAAGGCCGACGTGGGGCTCGGCTTCGATGGCGACGGTGACCGCTGCGGCGTGGTCGACAACACCGGCGAGGAGATCTTTGCCGACAAGGTCGGCGTCATGCTGGCGCGCGACATGTCGGCGATCAATGCCAACGCGCAGTTCGTCGTCGACGTGAAGTCGACCGGGCTGTTCGTGACCGATCCCGTGTTGCAGAAGCAGGGCGCAAAGACCGTCTACTGGAAGACCGGGCATTCCTACATGAAGCGCCGCACCAACGAATTGGGCGCGCTCGCCGGCTTCGAGAAGTCCGGCCACTTCTTCTTCAACAAGCCGTTCGGCCGCGGCTATGACGACGGCCTGGTGTCGGCGATCGCGATCTGCGAGATGCTCGACCGCGCGCCCGGCAAGTCGATGGCCGACCTGAAGGACGCGCTGCCGAAGACCTGGTCGTCGCCGACCATGTCGCCGCATTGCGCCGACGAGGCGAAGTACGGCGTGGTCGACGCCGTCGTGAAACACTTCGAGACGCTGCAGCAGAATGGCGCGCAGGTCGCGGGCCAGAACATCCGCGATCTCGTCACCGTCAACGGCGTGCGCGTCACGGTCGCGGACGGCAGCTGGGGCCTGGTGCGCGCATCCTCGAACAAGCCGGAGCTCGTGGTCGTGGTGGAAAGCCCGGTCAGCGAGCAGCGCATGCGCGACATGTTCGAGGCGATGGATTCCGTGCTGCGCACGCACCCCGAGGTCGGCGAATACAATCAGAAGATTTGAGCTGGGTACTCGCCGCGAAGAATGGGGTCATCACCCGCGCATGCGGGTGATCCAGTATTCCAGAGACGGTAGTGATGGAGCCGAGAGGCCGCGGCGTACTGGATCGCCCGGTCGAGCCGGGCGATGACGGTTCAGGGGGCGGCGCTTATGCCGCCGGCACCGGCAGTGCCGTCACCGATTTGATCTTCTCCATCGCGAAGCGCGAGGTGACGTTCTTCAGCGGCACGGCACTGATCAGCTTCTTGTAGAAGACGTCGTAGGCCTGCATGTCGGCAACCACGACGCGCAGCATGTAGTCGACGTCGCCGGCCATCCGGTAGAACTCCATCACTTCGGGCATGGCGCTGACGGCGTCGGCGAATTTGCGCAGCCAGGCTTCCGAATGGTCGGCGCTCTCGACCGAGACGAACACGGAAATCCCGAGCCCGATCTTGTTCTGATCGACCAGCGCCACGCGGCGCAGGATCACGCCGTCGGCCTCGAGCCGCTGGATGCGCTTCCAGCACGGCGTCGACGACAGCCCGACCCGGTCGCCGATTTCGGCGACGGAGAGCGAGGCGTCCTCCTGCAACACGGTCAGGATCTTGCGATCGATGGCGTCGAGGCGGCGGTTGTTGTCATGAAGCTGAATGGCGACATCGGTCATAGAAGAAAGTTCCACATGAAGGTTCAAACTCCCTCATATAGAGAAAAATCTTCCAAATCAAGCGGGCCGTGGCCGGTCAGGCCGGCCGGACGTCGGCGTGTTCGCCCAAAAACGCTTCAACTTCAGTACGTTGCGGTGCGGCATAAGCGCCCCCGAAGCGGGTGCATTTCAGCGCTGCAGCAGCCGAGGCAAAGCGGAGCGCCTGCCGCAACTCCTGCTTCTCGGTAATGGCGAGGGCAAACGCCCCGTGGAAGACGTCGCCGGCGCCCAGCGTGTCGACGGTATGGACCGGGAAGGCCGCCGTCTCCTCGAGCCCGCCCTTCTCATTGAGCCAGATCGTGCCCTTCGGGCCGCGCGTGCCGGCCAGGAAGGACGGTGTGAGCTTGGCGAGCTTTTGCAGCGCCTGGCCGTCGTCGGTGACGTCGGCGGTCTCCTGCAGCGGCTCGCTGGAAAATACCAGATGGGACGAGGCGGTGAGCAGCCCTTCTCGCATCGACATCGCGCGGTCGACGTCGACCACCACGGGAATGCCGCGTTTGACCGCCTCGGCGCAAAGCTCGGTGCAGAACGGTGCGCAGCGGCTCTCGGTCAGGATCGCCGCGCAATCCTCCAGCAGCAGCTCGGTCGGCGGCAGCTTGACCTTCCAGAGCTCGGGGTCGCGGAAGGTGACGATGGTGCGCTCGCCGGTGTCGTCGATCATGATCGCCGAGATCGGGGTGACCAGGTCCGGCATGTGGATGAGATGGTTGGTCTCGATGCCCTCCTGGGCCATCTTGTCGAAGATGTAGCGGCTCGAGGTCTCGCGCGAATCGCCCATCGGCCCGCAGATCGCGGCGCGGCCGCCCAGCCGGGCGATGCCGATGGCGGCGTTCAGCGCGTTGCCGCCGCAGATCTCGTCGAAATGGGTCGCGTTCTCCTTGGAGCCGCGGGCCGGTACGTTGACGCGGAAGGTCAGGTCGCGCACCGGCAGGCCGATGCAGAGGATGCGGGGCGGGACTTTCGTGGCGCCGTTCTGAAAATTCATGCAGGGGTCCGTCGCAATGGTTCCACTCGCGCCATGAGATCAGGCTGATCGTCACCGCGCTTTAGCTCATTGTTTGAGCATGATCTTTTCGGAAAACCGCTTCGCACTTTTCCGGATCATGCTCCAATGCCACAAGCTGTATGCAGGTCTAATCGGCAGAACGATGTCCGGTTCCCGCTATTGGTCCAACGGATTTCGGTGATGCACCCAGCGGCCGAGCAAATGATGGGCAATCGCGAACGGATGCGGTCCGGCCAGGCCGTCGGGATGCTGGCGCTTGAGCATCAGCGTCGCCTCCGCGTGGTCGAACCAGCGCGCATCCTCCAGCTCGGTGCGGTCGACCACGATGTCCTCGTTGGTCGCGCGCGCGGTGCAGCCGATCATCAGCGATGACGGATAGGGCCAGGGCTGCGTCATGTAATAATTGACGTCGGTGCAGCGGATGCCGGACTCCTCGAAAATCTCGCGCCGGACCGCGTCCTCGATGGTCTCGGCGGCTTCGACAAAGCCGGCGAGGCAGGAATACATCCCGGGCATGAACTGCTTCTGCCGGCCGAGCAGCACCTTGTCGCCCGACGTGACCAGCATGATCACGACCGGATCGGTGCGCGGAAAGTGCTCGGCCTTGCAGCTCGGGCATTCGCGCTTCCAGCCGCCGTCCTTCATCGCCGTGCGGGTGCCGCAGTTCGGACAGAAGCCGTGGCGCTGATGCCAGGTCACCATCGATTTCGCCATCGCGATGGCCGACAGTTGCTCCGGCGGCACCACGCCCTGCATTGCCATGCCGCGCAATTCGGTGATCGCGACGTCACTGCGCCCGACCAGCTTCTCGGCCGCCTGCGGCGCGATCCCCATGCCGAAGATCGGCGCAGCATCGCGCAGTCCGAGGAAGATCGTGCCGGGATTGGCGCCAAAGCTGCGGGCCTCCTCCAGCGAGAGCAGGGCGCGGGCCCCGCCTTCCTCCTGCTTCACGACCAGCGAGTCGCGATAGATCACGTAGGCTCTGGCCTCGCGATGGCCCTCCAGCGCGAACAGCTTCTCGTCATTGCTGCGCAGATGCGCGGCGCGGTCCAGCACATGGGTGACGAAGGCCGGCTGGCCGAGCGGAAAAGAATCGGATGCAGACATCGAAAATCAACCCAACCAGATCTTGCGGCGAAGCGCGCTGATGAAATTCTGCACTTCCTCGGCGTCATGCGCCAGCGGCGGCATTACGCCCCAAACGGGACGCGGCCATGCAGCGTCGCTGGTGCGGCGCGCGATGACGTGGACGTGGAGTTGCGGGACGAGGTTGCCGAGGGCTGCGACATTCAGCTTGTCGCACTTGGTGACCTCTTTCAGGGCCCGCGAGACGCGGGTGATCTCCGTCATCAGCTGCGCCTGCTCGACCTCGTCGAGGTCGATGATCTCGACCGCGCCGTCGCGCCGCGGCACCAGCAGCAGCCAGGGATAATGCGCATCCTTGATGACGAGCACCTTGCACAGCGGCAGGTCGCCGATGTCGATGGTGTCTTTCTTGAGCTGCGAATGCAGCGACCAGTTGGTGGCGGGCATGACCGGCAAGTAATGCCTTTCCGTGTTCCCAGACAAGCCCCACAAAGCCCGGTCAGGCCGCTTGCTTTCCGGCGGTTTTGGCCCCAAATAGGGACCGGGAGATTGGCGGTGGACGAGCCACTCGCCAACCGGGTCAGGTCCGGAAGGAAGCAGCCCTAACGAGGTCCGGATCGGGTCGCTCGTCAGTCTCCTACCTGTTTTTCCGAGCGAATCGCGCTGGAACGGCGGTCTCCGCGCCCGGCGCTCGATTTCGGCTCCTATCCGCACGCCGGTTGAAGAGACAATTCCCAAGTTGCGGATCGATGCATGAATGACGCTGGCGACCCCTCCCAACCGTCCGACGGCGCAGGCAAAGCAAGCCTTGACGGCGGCTTTGATTTGGGTGGCGCTTCGGACGCCACGAAACCGTACCGCGTTCTCGCCCGCAAATACCGCCCCTCCAGTTTCGAGGATCTGATCGGCCAGGAGGCCATGGTGCGCACCGTCTCGAATGCGTTCGAGACCGGGCGGATTCCGCAGGCCTGGATCCTCACCGGCGTCCGCGGGGTCGGCAAGACCACCACCGCGCGCATCCTCGCCCGTGCCTTGAACTACGCGAAGCCGGACGGCTCGGTGAAGGGGCCGACCATCCACATGCCCGACCTCGGCGTGCACTGCCAGGCGATCATGGAAAGCCGGCACATGGACGTGCTGGAGATGGACGCAGCCTCGCACACCGGCGTCGACGATGTCCGCCAGATCAATGACAGCGTGCGCTATGCGCCGGCCAGCGCGCGCTACAAGGTCTACATCATCGACGAAGTCCACATGCTGTCGACGGCGGCCTTCAACGCCTTCCTGAAGACGCTGGAGGAGCCGCCGGAGCACGCCAAGTTCGTGTTCGCCACCACCGAAATCCGCAAGGTTCCGATCACGGTGCTGTCGCGCTGCCAGCGCTTCGATCTGCGCCGGGTCGAGGCCGACGTGCTGATGAAGCATCTCGGCAACATCGCGGCCAAGGAAAACGTCGAGGTCGAGCCCGAGGCGCTCGGCATCATCGCGCGCGCCGCCGAAGGTTCGGTGCGCGATTCGCTATCGCTGTTCGACCAGGCGATCGCGCATGCCGCAGGCCTCGTGAAGGCCGACGCAGTCCGGCAGATGCTCGGCCTCGCCGACCGCACCCGCGTCATCGATCTCTTCGATTCGCTGGCGCGCGGCGATCTCGCCTCAGCCTTCGCCGAATTCCGCGCGCAGTACGATGTCGGCGCCGATCCGGTGGTGGTGCTGTCCGACCTGGCCGAGTTCGTCAATTTCGTCACCCGCGTGAAGTTCGTGCCGGGAACCGCGGACAACGTCGCGTTCGGCGAGACCGAGCGGGTGCGCGCGCGCGAATTCGCCGCAAAACTGTCGACGCGGGTGCTGTCGCGGATGTGGCAGATGCTGCTCAAGGGCATCGCCGAGGTGCAGACCGCGACGCGCCCGGCCGCTGCCGCCGAGATGGTGCTGGTGCGGATCGCCTATGTCGCCGACCTGCCGACGCCGGATGAAGCGATCCGGATGATGATCGAGCAGAATGGCGGCGGCGCGGCGCCCGCGACGTCGGGCTCCGCCGCCTCGTCAGCGCCACGCGGCGCGCCGGCCTCGACGATGTCGGCCATGCCGTCGGCGCGGGCACCGCAGGGTGCGCCGCGCGCCGATCTCGCCGCGCGTCCGCAGATGGCCGCGCCGGTCGCCGATGCCGCGCCGGCGCTGCGGATCACGAGCTTTCCGCAATTGATCGCGCTCGCCGGCGAGAAGCGCGACATCATGACCAAGAGCGCGCTGGAGGCCGATGTGCGGCTGGTGCGCATCGAGGATGGCCAGCTCGAGATCGGCCTCGAGCCGAAGGCGCAGCGCGCGCTCGTCACCGATCTGTCGCGCAAGCTCGAACTATGGACCGGGCGGCGCTGGACCGTGATCATCTCGAACGAGGCCGGCCAGCCCACGGTGCGTTCGCAGAACGAATTGGCGCGCAGCGAGCATCAGCGTACTGCCGAGGCCGATCCGCGCGTGCAGGAGGTACTGGCGCGCTTCCCCGGCACCAAGGTGGTCGAGGTCCGCCGCCTTGCCGCCGAGGTTCCGGTAGCGGATGCGACCGGCGAAGACCCGATTGAAACTTCCGACAGCGACGACGATTGATCTGGCGATAGGAACGCACGCATGGCTGATTTTCTCGGCATGATGAAACAGGCAGCACAGCTGCAATCCAAGATGCAGGCGATGCAGGAAGAGCTCGGCAATGTCGAGGTCGAGGGCATCTCCGGCGGCGGCCTGGTCGCCGTGCGCATGACCGCAAAGATGGAAGTGAAGGGCATCAAGATCGATCCGTCGCTGATGAAGCCGGAGGAGCGCGAAGTGCTCGAGGATCTGCTCGTCACCGCGCATGGCGATGCGCGCCGCAAGGCCGAGACGGCGATGCAGGAGAAGATGATGGCGCTCACCGGCGGGCTCGGCCTGCCGCCGGGATTTGGTCCGACTTGAAGCGCGGCGAGATCAAGATGAATCATCGTGCCTTGGCTCCTTGTTGGAGCATGATCTCCGCGCAAACGCGTCCCGCGTTTGTCGCGAGGGAAAACCGCTTCACACTTTTCCGGATCATGCTCTAATGGCTGCGAGCGTTGCCGGCCCCGAGATTGAACGCCTGATCCAGTTGCTGGCGCGGCTGCCCGGGCTCGGGCCCCGTTCGGCGCGGCGCGCGGCGCTGCATCTGATCAAGAAGCGCGAAGCCCTGATGACGCCGTTGACCGCGGCGCTGCAGGTCGCGATCGACAAGATCCAGGTCTGCAAGACCTGCGGAAACATCGATACACAAAACCCCTGCACGGTCTGCACCGATCCGCGCCGCGATCCCTCGATCATCGTCGTGGTCGCCGATGTCGCCGATCTCTGGGCGCTGGAGCGCGCCAATGCGACCAATGGACGCTATCACGTGCTCGGCGCAACGCTGTCGCCGCTCGACGGTGTCGGGCCGCAGGATCTCACCATCGATCAGCTGGTGGCGCGCGCGCATGCGCCTGAAGTGAGCGAGATCATTCTGGCGCTCAATGCCACCGTCGATGGCCAGACCACCGCGCATTACATCACCGACCTCTTGTCGGAGGCCAACGTGCGGGTGACGCGGCTGGCGCATGGCGTGCCGGTCGGCGGAGAGCTTGATTACCTCGATGAAGGTACGCTATCGGCTGCGATGCGGCAGCGGACGCTGTTCTAGCAAGCGATCCGGGAGCCGGACGCGGCATTGTTCGCCAGGCGATCGGCGACAATCCAAAAAGATCGCGCCGAAACAAAATGATAGGGTGGATGACGATTTGGGGACGGTCATCGACGCTCTGACGAATCAAGTACGGAACCACTGCAAATGACGACACACCGATTCGGCGTACGCTTGGCCGTTGCGTTTCTGGCGGCCACATTCGCCGCGCCGTGCGCGATCGCGCAGCAGAGCGACGCGCCGCAGAAGCCCGGCAAGATGATCCGGGCCGGCGACGTGCTGTCGGGGGAACTCGGCGTCATGAAGGTGCGCGACACCAAGAATCGCGGCAAGCGCGTCGCGACCTACCAGATCACCAGCGAGCCGCGCCGCCTGCCGCCGCCGAACGGTCTCTGCAATCTCGAAACCGGGCCGGAAACTTTTCAGCTGATTCCGACCAACGATGCCCAGGCCGCGCAGCTCAAGAGCCTCTCCGGCAAGGCCATCTCGGTGAAGGTCGACGAGATCGCCTGTGCCAAGGACGCCGGCGAGATGAGCGAAGCCATCGTCACCAAGTGGAGCGTGGTGGCGAAGTAAGATCGCGTCGGTGTCATCGCCCGGCTTGACCGGGCGATCCAGTACGCCGCGGCTTCTCGATTCAAGCACTGGCGCCTCTGGAATACTGGATCACCCGGTCAAGCCGGGTGATGACAGATGTGCCCGTAGCTCGATTACGCGTCGCCGCATCCGGGCTGCGGCGGCTGGGCTAAACCCTCACCGGCCCCAGCTCATCGAAATGCCCGCGCCGCTGCAGCCACGCGAGCAGGATCAGGCTCGGGATCGCGACCAGCACGCAGATCACGAAGAACATTTGCCAGCCGACGGCCTTCGCCACATAGCCCGCGCCCGATGACAGATAGGTGCGGCCGACCGCGGCGAGCGCCGTGAGCAGCGCATACTGGGTCGCGGTGTGCAGCGGATTGCGGCACAGCGCCGAGAGGTAGGCGACGAAGATCACGGTGCCGATCGCGCTGGTGAAATTCTCCGCGGTGATCGCAAGCGCCAGCGCCCATTGATCGACGCCGACATGCGCGAGCCAGGAGAAAGAGAGGTTGGCGACCGCCTGCAGCACGCCGCCGATCCACAGGCTGGTCGCGAGCGAATAGCGCCGTGCCACGAAGCCGCCGGCAAATCCGCCGATCAAGGTCGCGGCAAGACCGACGCCCTTCACGATCGCGGCGTAATCGACCTTGGAAAAGCCGATGTCGATCACGAACGGCGCGGTCATGGTGCCGGAAAACGCGTCGGTAAACTTGAACAGCACCACGAAGGCGAGCGCCGCCAATGCGTCCTTGCGGCTGAGGAACTCGGAGAATGCGCCGAGCGCCGCGTGCAGGACGCGTTCGGCTGCGGTCTGCGCATGCGTGGCGGCCTCCGCGCCTTTCGATTGCGCCGGCTCGGTCGCAGCAAGTGCGGTGACGATGCCGATCACGACCAGCGCGGCCATCACCACATAGCCCCACATCCACGCCGACGGGCGCGCGAGGCCGGCGGACTCGAAGCCGCTGACGATGAACAGCGCGCCGGCTGTCGAGACCAGCATGCCGATGCGATAGGCCGCGACATAGGACGCCATGCCGGCGGCCTGCTCGCTCTCCGGCAGGCTTTCGACGCGGAAGGCATCGACCACGATGTCCTGCGTCGACGAGGCGGTTGCGACCAGCAACGCGGCGAAGGCCGCGAACCACGGCGATCGCGCCGGATCGGCCATCGCCAGTACCAGGATCGTCGCGATCAGCAACAGCTGCGAGAGCAGCAGCCAGCCGCGGCGGCGACCGAAGATCTGCGTGAACAGCGGCACGTGTAGCGCGTCGACCAGCGGCGCCCAGAGGAACTTCAGCGTGTACGGCGTGCCGATCAGCGCGAGCAGTCCGATGGTGCCGAGATCGACCCCGGCCTCCTTCATCCACACCTGCAGCGTCGAGCCCGACAGCGCCAGCGGCAGGCCGGAGGAGAAGCCGAGCAGCAGCACGATCAGCACCCGCGGCTGCAGATACACGGCGAAGCTGTCGCGCCAGGAGGTGGCGGGCTGTCCCTGCGGCTTCGCGGGCACGTCTGACGTCGCTTCAGGTGCTGTCATAGGGGCGTTGGTAGCAGATTCGAGCCACTAGGAGGGTGTCATCGCCCGGCTTGACCGGGCGATCCAGTATTCCAGAGGCCTATCCGCCACCTGCGGCAATTTCCGGGTAAAGATCGTTCCAGTCCGGATTGTCCTTCTCGATCAGGGCAATCTTCCAGGCACGCGGCCATTTCTTCAAACGCTTCTCGCGCTTGATCGCGTTCTCAGGATCATCGAATTCCTCGAAATAGACGAGCCTCACGACATCGTACTTCTCCGTGAAGCCCTCGACCAATTTTAGTCTGTGCTCGCCTACGCGACGAATGAGGTCATTTGTCACACCGATGTAGAGCGTGCCGCCGATGTGGCTGGCGAGGATGTAGACGTAGTAGCTACGTGCTCCCAAACTGCCGCCTCTGGGATACTGGATCGCCCGGCCGAGCCGGGCGATGACACTGACTATGCCGCGCTAGCCGCGATCATAACATTCACTCCCCCGCCTGCAGCTTGCGCGGGGCGGGGAACAGGTCGGGGGCGGCTCCCTTGACGAAGCGGGGGACTTCGATCGGGGTCTCGGATTTGCTGAAGTCGAGTTCCTCGATGCGGCCGGCGCGCTTTTCGATCTTGTCGGCGGAGATCAGGATCTGCCTGACGTCCTCGTTCACCTGGCCGAAATGATTTTGCAGCTTGAGCACGCGCTCGCGCAGGCGGCTGAGGTCGTCGCCGAGATGCATCACCTCGTTGCGGATCTGGTCGGCGGCGTCGCGGATGCGGGCGTCCTTCAGGATCTGCTGCATCACCTGAATCGCCAGCATCAGCAGCGAGGGCGATACCAGCACGACGCGGGCGCGATAGGCCTTCTGGACCACGTCGTCGAAACCGTCATGGATTTCCGCATAGACCGATTCCGACGGCACGAACATCAGCGCGGTATCCTGGGTCTCGCCGGGGATCAGATACTTCTCCGCGATGTCGCTGACATGCTTCAGCACGTCGGCGCGCAGCCGCTGGCTGGCGAATTTGCGTTCCTCGTCGCTGCGCGCGTCGTGCAGCGCGGTCATGGCCTCCAGCGGAAACTTCGCGTCGATGCAGAGCGGGCGCTGGTCGGGCAGGAACACGACGCAGTCCGGCCGCTTGCCCGTGGTCAGCGTGTGCTGGAACTCGAACGAGCCCTTCGGCATGCCGTCCTGGACGATCGCCTCCATCCGCGCCTGGCCGAACGCGCCCCGCGATTGCTTGTTGGCGAGCACGTCGCGCAACGTCGTCACCTGGGTGGTGAGCTCGTTGAGGTTCTTGTGCGCGTGATCGATGATGCCGAGCCGCTCATGCAGCACGCGCAGCGAATCCATCGTGTTGCGTGTGGTCTGTTCCATCGATTGGCCGACCCGGTGGGTCACCGAATCGAGCCGCTCGTTGACGGCACGGGCCATCTCGGCCTGACGGCCGGCCAGTGCCTGCCCCATCGCGTCGACCCGCCCCGAGGCCTCGCTCTGGGCCCGTAGCATGTCGGCGAGCCGCTCCTCCAGCTCGTCGGCGCGAATGGCCTGAGCCATCGCGAGTTCCGCGCCGCGCCGGCTGGCGCGCGCAATCACCACGGCGATGGCGAGCAGCAGGATCAGCGCCAGCGCGCCAAGGCCGATCAACGCGTCGGAAACACGGACCGGGAGGTCGCCAATCGTGAGCAGAATCTCGTTCATACCGGCCGTTGTAGCCGATTCGGCACCGTCATCGAACGAAAAGGGAACATTTATGGTAAACACTCCCTTAAATTTCTTGGTTAACGTTGCGTGAAGAAACGTGGTTAAGGCTGCGTTAACCGGTTCCTGAGCGGATTGACCCCATGAAGTCAGCAGCTTAAATCGCCGCCATGGCATTAAGAGAAATCATCATCCTGCCGGACAAGCAGTTACGTCTGGTGTCGAAACCGATCGAGAAAGTGACGCCGGAGATCCGCAAGCTCGCCGACGACATGCTCGAGACCATGTATGACGCGCCCGGCATTGGGCTGGCGGCGATCCAGGTCGCGCAGCCGCTGCGGCTGATCACCATGGACCTCGCCAAGCGCGACGAGAACGGCGAGACCACGCCGCAGCCGCGGGTGTTCATCAACCCGGAGATCATTTCGCATTCGGACGAGCTGTCGGTCTACGAAGAGGGCTGCCTGTCGATCCCCGAATATTACGAGGAGGTCGAGCGCCCGGCGCGGGTGCGCCTGCGCTTCACCGACCTCGACGGCAAGCTGCACGAGGAGGATGCCGAGGGGCTCTATGCCACCTGCATCCAGCACGAGATCGACCATCTCAACGGCGTGCTGTTCGTGGACTATCTGTCGAAGCTCAAGCGCGACCGCGTCTTCAAGAAGTTCGAGAAGGCCGCCAAGCGCGCGGCGGAGTAGGCGTTGCCGTCTCCTCAGACGCGTCATGGCCGGGCTTGACCCGGCCATCCACGTCTTGCTTCGCTGATACGAAAGACGTGGATGCCCGGGGCTTCTGATGCGAGGACGCGCTTCGCGCTTAAGCCCGTGCATAACGGAGCACTCCAAATGCCATCGAGTCCTGTCTGATGCCTCTCCGTCTGATCTTCATGGGCACGCCCGATTTCGCGGTGCCGACGCTGCTGGAGCTGGTGGCCCATGGCCATGAGGTCGTGGCGGTCTATACCCGCGCGCCGAAACCGGGCGGGCGGCGCGGCCTGCAGTTGCAGCCGACACCGGTCGAGCAGGAGGCGCGCCGCCTCGGCATTCCCGTGCTGACGCCGAAGACGCTGAAGACGCCGGAGGCGCTCGAGGAATTTCGCGCGTTTGACGCGGATGCCGCCGTCGTGGTCGCCTATGGCATGATCCTGCCGCAGGCCATCCTCGACGCGCCGAAGCTCGGCTGCTTCAACCTGCATG
This sequence comes from Bradyrhizobium sp. USDA 4341, assembly GCF_054063755.1. Classification (NCBI taxonomy): domain Bacteria; kingdom Pseudomonadati; phylum Pseudomonadota; class Alphaproteobacteria; order Hyphomicrobiales; family Nitrobacteraceae; genus Bradyrhizobium; species Bradyrhizobium sp. USDA 4341. The sequence goes on from NZ_JBSSGO010000002.1 coordinate 6,116,855, forward strand.
CTTCGCTATTGCCGCGCTGGCGCGGTGCCGCGCCGATCAACCGCGCCATCATGGCCGGCGATGCCGAGAGCGGCGTGATGGTGATGAAGATGGATGTCGGCCTCGACACCGGCGACGTCGCGATGGCCGAGCGGCTGCCGATCTCGGACAGCATGACGGCATCCGACCTGCATGACGCGCTGGCGCCGCTCGGCGCCGATCTGATGGTGCGCGCGATGGGCGCGCTGCAGCGCGGCGAGTTGCAGCTGACGAAGCAGAGCGAGGACGGCGTCACCTACGCCGCCAAGATCGAGAAGGCCGAAGCGCGGATCGACTGGAAGCAGACGGCGCACGCGGTGCTGCGGCACATTCACGGGCTTTCGCCGTTCCCCGGCGCCTGGTGCGAGCTTTTGGGCGCGGGTGAACCGGTGCGGCTGAAAATCCTGCGCTGCGAGCCGGCGAAAGGCTCGGGCGAGCCGGGCGATGTGCTCGACGACAATCTTGCGATCGCCTGCGGCGATGGCGCGGTCCGGATCCTCGAGCTGCAGCGCGCCGGCAAGGCGCCGATGAAGGCGTCGGACTTTTTGCGCGGCACGCCGTTGAAGCCGCCCGCGCGGCTCACCTGATGCCCCGCTACAAGCTCACCATCGAGTATGACGGCACGCCGTTCTCCGGCTGGCAGATCCAGGACAATGCACCGACCGTGCAAGGCGCGCTGGAGACGGCGGTCAAGGCGATCTGCGGCGAGGACGTGCGCGTTCACGGCGCAGGGCGTACCGATGCCGGCGTGCATGCGCGGGGCCAGGTCGCGCATTGCGACATCGCCAAGCATTTTCCGCCCGGCCGCTTCCGCGACGGGCTGAACGCGCATCTGCGGCCGAATCCGATCGGCGTGCTCGCCGCTGACATCGTGCCCGACGATTTCGAGGCGCGCTTCTCGGCGATCAAGCGGCACTATCTCTATCGCATCACCAATACCCGAGCGAACCTCGCGCTCGACATCGGGCGCGTCTGGCGCGTGCCGCGGGCGCTCGATGCGGGCGCGATGCACGAGGCCGCGCAGCGACTGCTCGGCAAGCACGATTTCACCACCTTCCGCGACACCGAGTGCCAGGCCAAGTCGCCGGAGAAGACGCTCGATCAGCTCGACGTCACGCGCGAGGGCGACGCCATCAACATCGTGACGTCGGCGCGCTCGTTCCTGCACAGCCAGGTCCGCTCGATGGTGGGCTCGCTGGTCTGGGTCGGCGAGGGCCGCTGGAGCGCGGACGATCTCTTTGGTGCGCTCGCCGCCCGCAACCGCGCCGCCTGCGGCCCCGTGGCGCCACCGGACGGGCTATATCTGGTGCGGGTGGACTACTAGCGGCCCCAATCCCTACTGTGCATGGGGTTGTTTTCGATGTTCTTGTCCAGCCAAGCGGCTGGATTACGCAAAATACCGGTCCAGCACGCCGCGATAGATCTTCGTCAGCTGCTCCAGATCGGCCACCGGCGTGCGCTCGTCGATCTGGTGCATGGTCTGGCCGACCAGGCCGAATTCGATCACCGGGCAATAGCTCGAGATGAAGCGCGCATCCGACGTGCCGCCCGAGGTGGACAGCTCCGGCTTGCGGCCGGTGACCTCCTCGATCGCGGCGACCGCAAGATCAGTGAACGGGCCGGGCTGGGTGACGAACACGTTCGAGTTCGACGGCTGCCAGTCGATGTGGGCGCGGATGCGGTTGCCGCAGGCCTTCGCCAGCCGCTCGTCGACCAGCTGCCGCAGGCTCTCCTGGGTGTGGTTGTCGTTGTAGCGGATGTTGAACTTCGCCCGCGCCTGGCCGGGGATCACATTGCTTGCGGTGTTGCCGACATCGACCGTGGTGAATTCGAGGTTGCTGGCCTGGAATTGCGCGCTGCCGTGATCGAGCGGCTCATCACTCAGCGCGACGATCAGCCGCGAGATATCCGGCACCGGATTCGAGGCGCGGTGCGGATAGGCGACGTGGCCCTGCACGCCATCGACAATGAGCGTGCCGGACTGCGAGCCGCGCCGGCCGATCTTGATCATGTCGCCGAGCACCTCGACATTGGAGGGCTCGCCGAGCACGCAATGGTCGAATTTTTCGCCGCGCGCGGCACACCACTTCAACAGCTTGACGGTGCCGTTGATCGAGACGTCTTCCTCGTCGCCGGTGATCAGGAAGGAGATCGAACCGTTGCCATCTTCTCGCGGCTTGCCGCCATGGTCGCGGAGATATTGCAGCACGGCGGCGACGCTGCAGGCGATGCCGCCTTTCATGTCGACGGCGCCGCGGCCGTAGAGATAGCCGTCCTTGACCTCGCCGGAGAACGCACCGAGCGTCCACGCCGCTTCATCGCCGGGCGGCACCACGTCGGTGTGGCCGGCAAAGGTGATATGCGGCGCCGCGCTGCCGATGCGGGCATAGAGATTGTCGATATCGGCGGTGCCGGGCTCGGAGAACGTCACGCGGTGGACGTCGAAGCCTGCGCTTTTCAGCAAATTTTCAAGAACGCCAAGCGCGCCGGCGTCGGTCGGGGTGACGGAGGGGCAGCGAACCAGATCGCGGGTAATCGAGACAGCATCACTCATGCGCCTCGCTTAACACGTCACACCGCGGGTGGACCAGCTTTGTGCCGCATCATTCGAGCTCGCTCTGCTGATCCCAGCCCTGCCTGGAGCGCGACCCGTTGCCGCGGTCGCCGCCTTGCCGCACATGGGTTTTTCCAAGCGGATTGGGACCATACCGATTGGGGTAAGGGGTGCCGCGCAGAAACGCCAGCTCGATAAAGCCCCAGATATAGAGCACGGAGACGATCCCGCCCGCCGCCATCGCCCAATAGGAATCATCGGGAAGCCGGTCCGAGAATTGGCTCATGAGACCGGGGATCGCGAAGAACGGGACTATCCACCAGCCGCTCTTGTCGCGGTCGTGCAGGCGCTTGATCGAGACCGCGATGTAGACCCAGACGAACAGTGCCGTTCCGCTGGCCTTGACCAGCAGCGCGGGCAATCCGGCGGAGGTCAGCGATTTGTAGCTGTCCGGGTCGAACGCCCGGAAGATGTCGTCGACATTGAAGCCGAACGATGCACCCTTGCCGCCGAGGCCCGCCAGGATCACCAGCGCGGCCAGCAACATCATCCAGCACACGATGATCAGTGCTGCGAGCCAGAATTTCGCCCGGTTGACGCGGCCCTTGAAGCCGAACAGGTAATTGGCCCAGTCCATGAAAAAACTCCGGGCAGCGGCAATTTTTCGCGGCCCGGAGTTTTGTCGGCGTCGGATGGAATTTGGTTCGATCTTCCGGACCCGTCATCCCCGCGCAAAGGCTTCGCCTTTGTCGCTGCAGGTGCGAGCGGAGCGAGCCTCGAAGGATGCACGGCCACAGTAGGGCCGCCGACCCTTCGAGGGCCGCTGAAGAAGCGGCCACCTCAGGGTGACGGTGAGGGATGGGGAAGCGCCGAAGCGCTTCTTAGTCCCGCAGCAGCTCGTTGATGCTGGTCTTGGCGCGGGTGCGCTCGTCGACGCGCTTGACGATCACGGCGCAGGCGGTGGCAGGTCCCGGCTGGCCGTTCTTCAGCGGCTTGGCCGGCAGCGTGCCGGGAACCACGACGGCGTATTCCGGGACCTCGCCGACAAAGATCTCGCCGGTCTCGCGGTCGACGATCTTGGTCGAGGCGCCCAGGAACACGCCCATCGACAGTACCGCGCCCTTGCGCACGATCACGCCTTCGGCGACCTCGCTGCGCGCGCCGATGAAACAGTCGTCCTCGACGATCACGGGCTCGGCCTGCAGCGGCTCGAGCACGCCGCCGATGCCGACGCCGCCGGAGATGTGCACGCGCTTGCCGATCTGGGCGCAGGAGCCGACCGTCGACCAGGTGTCGATCATGGTGGCTTCATCGACGTAAGCGCCGAGATTGACGAAGGAGGGCATCAGCACGACGTTGCGGGCGATGAAGGCCGAGCGGCGCACGATCGCCCCCGGCACGGCGCGGAAGCCGGCGTCGCGGAAGCGGTTCTCGCCCCAGCCCTCGAACTTCGAGGGCACCTTGTCCCACCACGAGGCTTGGCCCGGGCCGCCCGCGATCTGGCCCATGTCGTTGAGGCGGAACGAGAGCAGCACCGCCTTCTTCAGCCACTGATTGACCTTCCACTTGCCGCTGGCCTCGCGCTCGGCGACGCGGGCCTCGCCCTTGTCGAGCAGCTCCAGCGCGTGGTCGACGGCCTCGCGGACCTCGCCCTTGGTCGAGGTCGAGATGCCTTCGCGGGCGTCGAACGCGGTGTTGACGGTGGTTTCGAGGGCGGACAGCGACATCGGGACAATCCTTGGGCGTATAGGAGATATGACGGGAATTTTGCAGGGCTTTTTCGGAATTTGGGGCCACGGAGTCAAGGCAAACTCCTGTCCCGCCGAGCGGTCTCCCTCCTCCGTCGTCCCGGCCAAGCGAAGCGCGAGCCGGGACCCATCACCACGAATGCCAGTGTTGCGGCACGCTGGGGCCACGGCGCGTAACCAAGCTCGGATTTGCGGTTATGGGTCACAGCTTTCGCTGGGACGACACCTGTCGAAGCTATGGCTTCCTGTCGAGCCGCTGCAAGAAACCCGTGAGATCGTCGGTGACGTGGTCGACATAAGCGGCGTCGCGGCCTTCGAGCTCCCAGGTCTCGCGCACCACCTCCTGGCTGCCGTCGGGCACCACCAGCACGGTGGTCATGCCGAGTTCATGCGGCACCACCAAATTGCGCGCGAGGTCTTCGAACATCGCAGCCTTGGTCGGATCGACGTCGTGGAGCCTCAGGAACTTCTGATAGGTCTGCGGCGCCGGCTTCGGCTCGAGATCGGCGGCGATGATATCGAACACGCCGTCGAAATGGTTGGAGATGCCGAGCCGGCCCAGTACCGCATCGACATGATCGACCGAGCCGTTGGTCAGGATCAGCTTGCGCCCCGGCAGCTTGGCGATCGCAGCGCCCATCGCCGGATTCGGCTGCAACGGCGAGTGGTCGATCTCGTGCACATAGGCGAGATAGTCGTCCGCCTGCACGCCGTGCTCGGTCATCATGCCGCGCATCGTGGTGCCGTAGCGCAGGTAATAGTCCTTCTGTAGCCGTCGCGCTTCCTCGGGCGAGATCTTCAGCCAGTTGCCGACGAACTCGCCGATCCGCGCATCGACCTGCTGCCACAGATTGACGTGATGCGGGTACAGCGTGTTGTCGAGGTCGAACACCCAGGTCTCGACATGGCCGAAGCTGCGGGGAGTTTTCATGTTATCTTTCCGTCGTCGTCCTGGCGAAAGCCAGGACCCATACCGCGTGATCCATCAAATGAAGCGCGGTGCCGATACCGCGCAACGGTCGGTCACTACCAGTCTTCGCCAAATGATTGCCTGTGGTAATGGGTCCTGGCTTTCGCCAGGACGACGGTGATCCATGTGGCGCCACTGTCTTCATCACGGCATCGCAAAGCGCAGCGTCTTGCCGCCGCTGGTCATGTCGACGGTGGTGAAGCCGAGCGCGGTGAGGCCGCGGGTGGCGCAGTCGCCCTGCTCGTTGACCTCGAACTTGCTTTCGCGGGTGCAGAGCTGCACCGCGCCGCCCCAGTTCAGCGGCTTGTCCTTGATGCGGATGGCGCGGTTGTCGCCGTCGACGGCTTCCGCGAAAGAATAGATCTGCTTCGGCGTGCCCGACACGTCGGGATGCAGGCATTTGCCGGGGTCGATCCGATACCAGCCGCGGCTGGTCACCATCTTGCCGTCGTCGGTCGCAACCGCGGCCATCACCTTGTGCGGCGTGTCGTTGCACCAGGTCAGTCCCGACGGCGAGGGCTTCTGCACGGCATCGACCATGGTGGCGAAGAAGTTCGGCGACTGCACGATGTCGCTGCCGAGCCCGCGGCTCCTCAGGAATGCCGACAGCGCGCTCTGCGTCTTCGGCCCGTCGACACCGTCGATCGGCGCAGCGTCGTAGCCCGCGATCACCAGCAGACGCTGGATGCCGGCGAGCCGCGCCTGCTCGTCGTCATACTCGCTGTCTTCGGCGAGGTAGGCGACAAGATTGCCGTCATCGGTCTGCGTCGGCGTGATCTGGGTGAACTGCGCCGGCGTTTGGCCGGAGCGGCATTGGCGCGCGGCGGCGATCACGAAATTGTCCTGCGCGACGCAGAGCGTGTCGGTGCCGTTCTGCGGGATCGGCGACGCGCCGTAGACGCCGAGGGCACGCGCATTGAGCAGCACGCGGTCCGCGGTCAGCGCGCCCTGCACCACAACGCGGCAGGTCGCGGGATCGATGCGAAACCAGCCGCGTGTCGCCGTTGCGGCCTTGTCGTCGATGCCGATCGCGGCCTCGATTACATAGCTCATGCGGTTGCAGAGCTTGAGATCGGCATGCGCCGGCGCCGCCGAGAACAGGAACGACACCAGCGCGGCCGGCAGCGACATCGCGAGCCGCGCCGGCGGCGACCGGCGAGGTATCCTCGCCGCGCGTCCCGCGATGACGACCTCGTCTGCCATTACTTGTGGATCAGCGTGCCGGTGCCCTGGTTGGTGAAGAGCTCGAGCAGCACCGCGTGCTGCGTCTTGCCGTCGATGATGACGACGCCCTGCACGCCCTGTTCGAGCGCGTAGATGCAGGTCTCGACCTTCGGGATCATGCCGCCGGAGATCGTGCCGTCGGCGATCAGCTTGCGGGCTTCCTTGATCGACAGGTCCGGAATCAGCTTCTTGGACTTGTCGAGCACGCCGGGCACGTCGGTCAGCAGCAGCAGGCGCTTGGCCTTCAGCGCGCCCGCGATCGCGCCGGCAAAGGTGTCGGCGTTGACGTTCAGCGTCAGGCCGTCCTGCGAGGTCGCCAGCGGCGCCAACACCGGGATCAGCTCATAGCCGATCAGCTGATTGAGCAGCGTGAGATCGACCTTCTCGGGGTCGCCGACGAAGCCGAGATCGACCGCCTTCTCGATGTTGGAATCGGGATCGACCATGGTGCGCGTCGTCTTCGACGCCTTCACCATGTTGCCGTCCTTGCCGGAGAGGCCGACGGCCTTGCCGCCGGCTTCGTTGATGTAGCCGACGATCTGCTTGTTGACCGAGCCCGCCAGCACCATCTCGACGATCTCGATGGTCGCGGCATCGGTGATGCGCAGCCCGGCGGCGAATTCCGACTGGATGCCGAGGCGCTTCAGCATGGTCGCGATCTGCGGCCCGCCGCCATGCACGACCACCGGATTGATTGCGGTCTGCTCGAGCAGCACGATGTCGCGCGCGAATGCCTTGGCGGTGTCCTCGGCGCCCATGGCATGGCCGCCGTATTTAATGACGATGGTCTCTTCGTCATATTCCTGCATGTGTGGCAGCGCCTCGGACAGGATGCGGGCCTGATCGAGCGGGCTGATGTGCTGGTCGGTCATGGGGCTGGTCTCACGTCAGCGGAGGGACGGGCGCGGTTCTATCTGATTGCCGGGCAGGGCGCAAAGTGGGAGAGGTATTCGTAGCCCGGATGGAGCGAAGCGCAATCCGGGGTCTGCACCCGCGGCACGATTCCCGGATTTCGCTTCGCTGCATCCGGGCTACCGTTCAGCGCCTCGGCCACATGGCCGAAACTGCCAGCGCCAGCCAGCTCAGGATCAGCAGCGTTCCGCCGGCAGGCGCAGCCATCGGAAACAGGCCATGGCCGCCATATTGGCGCAGCGTGAGGTCGCCCGCGAACAATGACGCCGCAATGACGAAGCCTGCCGCCGCCACGACACCGAGCTTCAGATGGATGATCGCGCGCTCCGCGACCGCAATGGTCGCGATGGCGGCGGTGGCATGGAACAGCAGCATCGAGGATGCCGCCGCCAGCCGCGATGCGTCCGGCAGATGGGCCGCGGCCGCCGCCAATATCACGCCGCAGGCGCCCATGATGGCGGCAAGGCCGATCAGGAGACGGGATGCGCCGTTCATCGGCGCCGCTCCTCGATCAGGCGTACCATGGCGGCACGCAGCTCCGGCATGCCGTCGCCGGTGCGCGACGAGGTCACCAGCACTTCGGGGAACGCGGCGGGATGTTTAGCCAGCGTCGCGATGGTTTCGGCGGTGACGGTCTTGAGTTCGCCGGTCTTGACCTGGTCGGCCTTGGTCAGCACGACCTGGTAGCTGACCGCGGACTTATCGAGCGTCTTCAGCACGTCTTGATCGACGTCCTTGATGCCGTGGCGGGCGTCGATCAACACATAGACCCGCGCCAGCGTCGCGCGCCCGAGCAGGAATTTGTGGATCAGCGCGGTCCATGACGCCACCTTGGTCTTCGGCGCCGAGGCGTAGCCGTAACCGGGCATGTCGACGAGACGAATGTCCGCGTTTTCCGGGCCCTCGAAGAAGATCAGTTCCTGGGTGCGGCCCGGCGTATGCGAGGTGCGAGCTAGCGCATTGCGGCCGGTCAGCGCGTTGATCAGGCTCGACTTGCCGACATTGGAGCGGCCGGCAAAGGCGACCTCGAGGCCGGCCATCGGCGGCAGCGTCTCGATCGAGGGCGAGGCCCAGATGAAGCGCCAGTCGCCGGCGAACAGCTTTCGCCCCTGCTCGATCAGCTCCGCATCAGGTTCGGCGGTCATGCGAAGGATCCCATTTCATCGTGGCCGGGCGAAAGCCCGAAGCGCAGCTTTGGCGTAAGACGACCCGGCCATCCGCGTCAACGTTTTGCTGGCCGCCAAATATGTCGATGCCCGGCACAAGGCCGGGCATGACGCAGTGATAGAGCGGGCGCAGGAAGCTATGTCGGCTTCTTGGCGAAGGTCGACTTCAGATTGTCGAATAACTCCACCTTGACGCCGTTCTTGCGCATGATGAAGCTCTGCTGCAGCACCGAGAGCGTGTTGTTCCAGGCCCAGTAGATCACGAGACCCGCCGGGAAGCCGGCCAGCATGAAGGTGAAGATCAGCGGCATCCAGTCGAAGATCATCTTCTGGGTCGGATCCGGCGGCGCCGGGTTGAGCTTCATCTGCACCCACATCGTGATGCCCATGATGATCGGCCAGATGCCCATCACCAGATAGGCGCCGAAATGCGGTCCGAGCAGCGCGATCGGATCGAACGGGATCAGCCCGAACAGCGTGAACAGATTGGTCGGATCGGGTGCCGAGAGGTCCTTGATCCAGCCGAAGAACGGCGCGTGCCGCATTTCGATGGTGATGAACAGCACCTTGTAGAGCGAGAAGAACACCGGGATCTGCAAGGCGACGGGAAGACAACCGGCGATCGGGTTGATCTTCTCCTTCTTGTAGATCTCCATCATCTCCTGCTGCTGCTTCACGCGGTCGTCAGGATAGCGCTCCTTCAGCGCGGCCAGCTGCGGCTGCACCGACTTCATCTTCGCCATCGAGGCGTAGGACTTGTTGGCGAGCGGGAAGAACAGCAGCTTCACGATCACGGTCACCAAGAGGATCGCGATGCCGAAATTGCCGACCAGGCGATAGAACCAGTCGAGCGCCAGGAACATCGGCTTGGTGATGAAGTAGAAGTGGCCCCAGTCGATCAGGAGATCGAAATGGTTGAGGCCGAGCTGCTTGTTGTAGCCGCCGAAGCCGACCAGCGGGAAGTTGAGGCCGACCGTGGCGGCCTCCTTCGCGCCGGCGAACAGCCGCGCATTGGCAACGCCGGTGCCGCCGATCGGAATGGTCTGCGCGCCGAGCATGTAGTCGGCCTGATAGCGCTTGTCGCCGGTGGTGAAGCGGGCGGTGTCCAGCGTCGCATTGGTTTCCGGCAGCAGCGCGGTCGCCCAGTATTTGTCGGTGATGCCGAGCCAGCCGTCGGTGACCTTCGAGAACACGACGCCGCGCGAATTTCCGCCGGTCGGGGTCTTGGCCTCGTCGAGGTTCTTGTAGGTGTATTCCTGCAGGCCCTGTTCGCCGAGATAACCGATCGGGCCTTCGTGCAGGATCGCGTAGCCGGAGACCGGCGGCTTGCCGCCGCGCGAGATCAGGCCGAACGGATACAACGTCACCGGCGCGCTGCCGAGATTGTTGACCTCATCCTTGATGCTGAAGAGGTAGCGATCGTCGATCGAGATGGTGCGGCGGAAGGTCAGGCCCTGGCCGTTGTCGTATTTCAGCGTCACCGGGGTGCTTGGCGAGAGGCTGTTCGAACCCTCCTGCTGCCAGACGGTTTCGGCGTTCGGCGTCTTCACCGACGAGCCGTTGGCGGTCAGCCACAGGAACTCGGCATAATAAGGCTCGGCGGTGCCCGACGGCGACAGCAGCACGACGGCCGGAGATGTGGGGTCGACCGTCTCGCGGAACTGGACCAGCGCCAGATCGTCGATCCGGGCGCCCTTCAGCGCGATGCTGCCGATGACGCGCGGGCTCTCGATCTTGATGCGCGGGCCGGCCGCGAGCACCGTCTCGCGGCTCGCCACCGGAGCGTCGGCGCCGGGCGCGGCCGCTGTCGGTGACGGCGTCGCGGAGCTTCCGGGAGCGGCGCCGGGAGCAGCACCAGGGGTCGCCTGCGGTGCCGGCTTCAACAGCTCGGCCTGGCGCTGCGCCTCGCGCTGCTTCTCCATCTGCGGCACGTTATAGAAATATTGCCAGGCGATCAGGACGAGGCCCGACAGAATGACGGCGATGATCGTGTTGCGGTTGTCGGACATCTCTTAGGGTCTCGTCATTCCATTCGGATTGGGAGCGCTCTTGTTACCCGCCTTGTTGGTACCCGCCTTTGGCGCAGGCCGGTCGAGGCGGCGCAGCGCCGACCGCAGGTCGTCAATCATGGTCGCAAAGTCGCGGGTCAGCGCGTCACGACGGCCGACTAGCACATAATCATGGTGCGGCCGCATGAATACGGCATCGACCCGTCTTATCACTTCGCGAAGCCGGCGGCGGATGCGGTTGCGCTCGGTCGCGGTGCCGTTCTTCTTGGTGACGGTATAGCCGACGCGGATCGGGCCCTGATCGTCGCGACGGCGGCCCTGCAGCACAAAAGCTGTGGTATTCGCCCGTGCGCCATTGGCAACGGCGAGGAAATCCGCCCGCTGCCTCAGCCGATCCATAATGGGTATCTCCGGAGAGGAGACGTCCGGGCTCAGGCGCTCAGGCGCTTGCGGCCGCGCGCACGGCGCGCAGCGAGGACCTTGCGGCCGCCGGCCGTGGCGAGACGGGCGCGGAAGCCGTGACGGCGCTTGCGCACCAGTTTGCTGGGTTGATAAGTCCGCTTCACGGGTAATTCTCCGCTGACCGGGCAATTTGCCGTTGTATTGAGATGGAGTCCGATGATGCTGGCAGGCCCAAGCGAGCCGATGACGGCCCCAAATGAGCCGCCCCCGGTCAAGAACCGGGCCATCGCGGACAGTTGGCGCGGCTTATAAGGGAGCGCCCTGTTTTCGTCAATGTCACAGGGCGTCGCAACGAGGCTTCTTTGAAACGTCGCAATTGGGGCGAATATAACTGTTTTCGCGGGGTTTTTGCCGGTGAGGAGCGCTTTGGGGCGTTCGGGGAACCGCCGACATTAGCGATCCGTAATTTGACCGGCTTGGGGGCCGGGCCCCATCTTCCGACCCCTAAGCCCAACAAGGCCTTATCTTGTGGCTCTAACTGACGATCAGGCGACCGCGCAGAAGCAGCGGCCCAAGCCGCCCCTTCGGCTCGGGCTGTCGGGCAAGCTTTTGCTGCTGACGATTCCGCTGGTGATGATCGCCGGGCTCCTGATCTACGTGCCGGCCATCGCCAACTTCCGGATGAACCGGCTCAATGACCGCCTGGCCGCCGCCAACACCGCGGCGCTGGTGCTCGATGCCGCCCCGTCCGGCCTGGTGCCGGATTCGCTGGCGCGGCAGATCCTGACCAGCATCGGCGCCCGCGCCGTCGCCATCAAGCTCGGCCAGCAGCGCCGCCTGCTCGCCAGCGCTGACCTGCCGGCCGCGATCGACCATGATGTCGACATGCGGGCCATGACGGTATGGTCGGCGATCGTCGATGCCTTCGAGATCATGCTCGAGCACGGTGACCAGACCATCCGCGTGGTCGGGCCCGCGCCGGGCCAGGCGCAATTCATCGAGGTCGTGATCGACGAGAAACCGCTGCGGCAGGCGATGTACCGCTTCTCGCGCAACGTTCTGGTGGTCGCGCTCCTGATCGCCGGCCTGACCGCCGGCCTGGTCTATCTGGCGCTGCATTATCTGTTCGTCCGCCCGATGCGGCGGCTGACCGCGAGCCTGGTCGGCTTCCACGAGAATCCGGAGAGTTCGGCGCGAATCATCGTGCCCAGCCAGCGCGGCGACGAGATCGGCGTTGCCGAGCGCGAGCTGTCGGACATGCAGCGCGACCTCGTCTCGATGCTGCATCAGAAGAGCCGGCTTGCCGCGCTCGGGCTCGCCGTCTCCAAGATCAATCACGACCTGCGCAATCTGCTGGCGTCCTCGCAACTGCTGTCGGACCAGCTCGCCAGCGTGCCCGATCCGCGGGTGCAGCGCTTCGCGCCGAAACTGCTGCGCTCGCTGGAGCGCGCCATCGCCTTTTGCCAGTCGACATTGTCCTATGGCCGCGCCCAGGAGGCGGCACCCGACCGCCGCGTCATCATGGTGGAGCCTGCGGTTGCCGAGGTGCGCGAGTCTGCCGGGCTTGCGACCGATGTCTCGATCACCTGGATCAGCGCGATCGAGCGCGGCCTCACCATCGACGCCGATCCGGACCAGCTGTTCCGCGTGCTGCTCAACCTGGTGCGCAACGCGACGCAGGCCCTGGAAAGCCGGCAGGACAGCGATGGCGGTGCCCAGCAGATCCGCATCACCGGCCGCCGCGAGGGGACGGTTGCGATCATCGAGGTCTCCGATACCGGCCCCGGCGTTCCGGCCAAGGCGCGCGAGCATCTGTTCGAGGCGTTCCAGACCTCCGGCCGCCCCGGCGGCAGCGGACTGGGCCTTGCGATCGCCGCCGAGCTGATCCGCGCCCATGGCGGCCATATCCATCTGGTCGAGGGCACCATCGGTGCCACGTTCCAGATCTCGATCCCGGATCGCCCGGTGGAACTGCTGTCGGTCCGCAGTGAGCGGGCGAGGGCCTGAGGCCATTCCGGCAACCCTGCGCGGCTAAAACCTCGGCCGAAATTGGCGCTTGCAGACCTTGCCAACCGGACCGGGAGCCTGTAGCTAGAGCGCTCTTTCGCGACGCTCCGGGGCTCCTGGAGCCGTGCGGGCTTAAGCCCACCTGCGAAAATGCGCCCGTAGCTCAGCTGGATAGAGCATCAGACTACGAATCTGAGGGTCGGACGTTCGAATCGTTCCGGGCGCGCCATTTTCTGATTGCAGCAAAATCCCGACCGGCGTCGCGCTCAGGATGGATGAGACGGCAATTTCGATGCGGAAGCACTGCCACGTTGTTCGATCAACGGAAAGCCAAGGCGCAATCCGGCACTGGCCGAAGTGAACCACCATCAGTTCCTTGGCTGTCGGGCGGTACGACCGGTGTCCTTGTTTCCATTTGTTTCCCCGGTCGATAGCAGTTTCGCGGCGTCGCTACCCTAGATGCACTGGCCCCGATTTCACCGGCGTACGTCGCTGGCAGCCGCAGAGCAGGGCAGCAGTACCGGGATGAGCGGAGCCGGCATCCGCTGCGCATTGCTCGCTGTCCCGACGCGCTTCATGACTCGCGGCAACGTGGTGCCCGGACGGCTGCTCGGCGTCTTCATGACGGACGCCAACAAGGAGGCCGCCGGCGCGGCGCACCTGATCCTTGCGCTGCGGCCCAAACGTGCTGATTCCTCCTTTTGCGACAGCGCCTCGCCGACCAGCGCCAATCATCTGCCATCGGCGTGGCGCGCCCGCCGTGACGGATGCCAATTGCGGCATCAATGGATCGCCGCATACATGATCTTCTCCTCGGTCGCCTCGACCGCGGAGAATTCCTCGACCACCTTGCCCTGGCGCGAGACCAGGATGCGGTCGGAGAGGGCCATGATCTCGGGCAGATAGGATGAGATCACCACCACCGCCTTGCCTTCGTCGGCGAGCTGGTTGATCAGCTCGTGGATCTCGACAATGGCGCCGACGTCGACGCCGCGGGTCGGCTCGTCGAAGATGATCAGCTCGGGCTCCTGCACCAGTGACTTGGCGATCACCACCTTCTGCTGGTTGCCGCCTGAAAGCTCGACCACCCTGGCTTCGTCGCCGATTGCGCGGACCTTCAGCCGCTGGGTCCAGGTCTTGCCCACCGTGTTGGTCTCGCGCCGCGACAGCATCATGCGGCCGCCTGGAAACTTCGAGAGCAGGCCGAGATAGATGTTGCGGGCGATCGAGGCGGTCTCGAAGAAGCCCTCGACCTTGCGATCCTCGGTGACATAGGCGATGCCGGCCTTCACCGCCGGCGCCGGGACCCGGTAGCGCACCGGCTTGTCGTGCAGCAGGATCTCGCCGCCATGGAAGAAGTCGCGCTTCAGCACGCCGGATACGATCTTGAAGGTCTCGGTGCGGCCTGCGCCGACCAGGCCGAACACGCCGGTGATCTGCCCGGCAAACACCGACAGCGAATTGTTCTTCACCATCGGCGCCATCTTGAGGTTCTGCACCGTGAGCACGCGCGCGCCGGCGGGCCGGACGCTGGCCTTCCTGGCGCCATACAGCGTGTTGGAGAGGTCGCGTCCGACCATCGCCTGCACGATCGCGGCGCGGTCGAACTTCGCCGCATCGTCGGTGACGACGTGCTTGCCGTCGCGCAGCACGGTGATCCGGTCGGCGAGCAGCAAGGCCTCTTCCAGCGCATGCGAGATGAAGATGATCGAGACGCCGCGTTTCTTGAGGTCACGGACGAGGTCGAAGAAATACTTCTTCTCTTCCGGCGTCAGCGATGCGGTTGGCTCGTCGAAGATGATGACCTTGGCCTTGTGCAGGACCGCGCGCGCGATCTCCACCATCTGCTTCTTGGCCGCGCCGAGCCCGCTCACGGTCGCGGTCGGCGTCACGTCGAAATTCAGCGACTGCAGGAATTGCTGGGCGGCGATGTAGATGCCGCGCAGCCGGTTGTAGAACTTCTCCTGCCCGAGAAACAGGTTCTGCGCCACGGTCATGGTCGGCACCAGGCTGTTCTCCTGGAACACCATGGCGATGCCGAGATTGCGGGCCTCGAGCGGCGTGCGCGGCGCGACGTCGGAGCCGTCGACCGTCATGCTGCCCGACGTCAATGTCACGACGCCGGCCATCACCTTGGTCAGCGTCGACTTGCCGGCGCCGTTCTCGCCGACCAGCGCGTGGATCTCGCCGCGGCGCAGGTCGAAGTCGACGCCCTCGATGGCGGGCACGCCGGCGTAGAGCTTGGTGGCCTTGTGCAGGGACAGCACGGTGTCGCTCATGAACCTGTCTCCTCGGCAAGCCCGGCGAGGGGCAGTTTCAGCACGCGGCCCGGTCCCTTGGCGATCAGCACAAGGTCGCTGCCCAGCTCGAGCGCTGCGACGACACCGTGATTGACGCCGTCGACCCGGCTATGCAGCGAATAGAGCGGCTTGCCGTCTTCGCCCAGCCGGATCACGAGGCCGTAGGAACGCGGCGGTGCCCATGGCTTGATGACGCCCATGGTCTTGATGTGCGCGCCCTGCATCGGCTCCTTGAACGAGAAGCCCGAGCGCAGCCGCGGCGCCACCCAATAGGCCGGCTCAATCTCGGCCATCATGCGGCGCCGGTAGCCCGGCTCGCGCAGCACGAATTCGATCAGCTGGGTGCGTGCGGTGAACGCCGTGAGCCAATAGCCGCCGCCCGTGGCCTTCGACAGCCGCGACGGATACACCGGCAGGTGGCCGAGCACGATTTGCGGCGGCCTGCCATCCGCAACAAGCACGAGACGATGCCGCCAGCTCTCGCTGACCAGCACGCCATCGCCGCGCGCACAGGCGCCGAAGGTGTAGCCGAGCTTCGAGGCCAGCGGCTTCACCGATCGGTTCCTGGGATCGAGCCGGAACACGCGGCCGCTCCGGTTGAGCTCCATCAGGTCGCGCGCCCAATCGTCGACGCCGCAACTTGTCGAGCCGTCGGTCGCGATCAAGGCTCCGTCGTCCGCCAGCGTCAGCGCGTTGATCGCATTGAAGGCGGCGTCGCTGAACGTCACGCTTGGCTCGCCCGATGAGGGATTGGCGTAGAGGCGCACCTCGCGGCCGCCGAGCGCGACCGCGATGCCGCCGTCGGCGAGCGCACAGAGCGCGGAAATCGGCTGCTCGAAGCTGCGCAGCTCGGTCGCCGTGCGGCCGTCGAGCCGCAGCAGGCGCCGGCCGTCGGCGACATAAAGGTTGCGGCCGTCGGTTGCGAGATCCTCGAGCGCCTCGCATTCCAGCAAGGTGGTCGCGGCCTCCAGTTTCTGGTTCGGCTTGAGCGCGCCGTCGAACGACGGCACGGTGATGGTGGCCTCGCCGCGGCCGAGAAAGCGGTTGGCGAATTCCCTGACGGCCGCGATCACGACGCTTTCCTCCAACGCTTGTCATACTGCACGAAGTTCGGGTCCGCGTTGGTCAGCTTGTAGCGGCCGATCCGGTTGTTCATGATGCCGCCGAGATAGAGATAGCCGCGATGCTCGCGCATCGAGGTGATCATCGGGTGGTTCTCGCCACGCAGGTCCCAGAACGATTCGAGGATCTTGCCCTGCTCGTTGAACTTGACGACGCAGCCGGTGTTGATGTTCGGGAACAGCCATTCGTCGACCGGGACGCGTTTGGCCATGCGGCGGCGGAAGCCGGGCATCTTCCAGGCGAGGTCGAGCGAGGGGCTGCGCATGCCGACCAGCGCCAGCCAGTAATTGCCGTCGGAGGCGAGATTGATGTTGTCGGGATAGCCCGGCAGATTGTCCATCACCACCTCGACCTGGCCCTTCTTCGGCCCTGCGAACCACAGCCGCTTGATCGAGCAGCCGAAGGTTTCGGCGAACAGGATCGACTGGCCATCGCTGGCGACACAGATGCCGTTGGGGAATTTGAGGCCGCGCAGCGCCGTGTGCGTCGCGCCGGTCTTGGTGTCGTAGCAGATGATGCGGCCGTTGCCGCGGGCCTCGAGGCCGTCGATCGGCCATTCGTCCATCTCGTAGCGCACGGTGGCTTCCGAGAAGAAGATCAGGCCGTCATCGGTGATGTCGAGGTCGTCGGCGAGCCGCAGCCGGCTGTCGTCGTTCACCGAATGCATGCTGCGGTTGGTCTCGTCGGTCGCCTTCTCCACGGTGCCGTCGGGCGTGATCCGGTACAGGCCCATGCCGCCGATGCAGACATAGAGATTGTCCTGCCGGTCGAACGCCATGCCGAGCGGCTGACCGCCGATATGGGCGAACACCTCCATGCGCTGATAGTCGGGCGCGAAGAAGCGCATGATGTCGCCATGGCGCGAGCCGGCGTAGAGATTGTTGTTGCGGTCGAGGATCACGTCCTCCGGCGCCTCGATGCGGCCGAGACCGATCAATTCGACATCGCGCAGCTTGTCGTTCTGCTCGAACGGGCCACCCTGGCCGATCTCGGTGGCCGGGGGCGGCGGCAACGCGTGATAGGTCGGCGCGACATAGACCTTGCTGATGATGCGGGTGCGGTTCTTCTGCCAGCGGATGTCGACCATCGCGGCGATCAGCAGGATGCCTGCGAGCGCCATGCGGTTGATGCCGCCGCGCGCATTGAGCGTGGTCAGGCCGTTGGTGATCAGGAGCACGATCAGCACGCCGACCAGCGATTTGGCGACCGAGCCCTTGCCGCCGCCGAGCGTGATGCCGCCGAGCACGGTCGCGGTCAGCACGATCACCTCGAGGCCGACGCCGATGTCGCCGCCGACGGTGCCGAGCCTGGCTGCGAAGAACAGCGCGGCGATGCTGGTCAGCACACCACTTGCGACGTAACAGAGCGCGATGGTGCGGCGAACCGGAATGCCGGAATTGTAGGCCGAGCGGCGCGAGCCGCCGATCGCGGTGATGTGCCAGCCCGGGCGCAGCCGCGTCATGAAGATATGGCCGAAGATCGCGATCGCGATGTAGACCAGCGCGACGCTCGGAATGCCGAACACGTCGCCGCCGCCGATGAAATTCCAGGACGGGATGTCGGGAAAGGCCGCGGCGATCGAATTGGAGTAGCGCTGGATCAGCAGATCGAACGCCGAACGGTAGATGATCAAGGTGATCAGCGTGGTGATGAAGGCGCGCAGCCTCAAGTAGCCGATCAGGACGCCGTTGACGGCACCGAGCAGTGCGCCGCAGGCGAGGGTGGCGACCACCACCGCAGGCACCGGCCAGTTCAGCACGTCGAGCAGATAGAGCGCGCAGAAATCCGTCAGCGCGAAGATCGAGCCGACCGACAGATCGATGCCGCCGACAATGACCACCAGCGCCATGCCGAGCCCGATGAAGCCGATCTCGCCGGCCTGCCGCGCGGTGTCGGCAAGGCTCGCCGGCGAGAGGAAGTGATCGATGGAGCGGCTGAGCGCGAAGCCGACGATCAAAAGCAGGATCACCGGAATAGCGGTCTCGGTCCAACGCTTGGACAGGATCTCGCCGAGGAGATGATCCGGCCAATAGCGGTAACGCAGGCTCGTCAGGGTATCGCGCATCGGCATTCCAGCAGGGCGTTGGATTTTGGGAGATCGACGTCCCGGGGCGGGGTGCACCCGGGACGTCAAGCGGACGTGGCCGGATTATTTCTTCAGGTCACTGAGATTCCAGCACGCGGTCTGGCTGTCCGCGTTCTCCTTGGTGATCGGAATCAGGGTCGTGTATTCCGAACCCTTGATCGAGCCGGCCTTGGCGCCCGATGACAGCAGCCATTTGATGGTGCCGGCCATCTGCGCGGCCTGGGTCGGCACGTCGTAGCTCAGGTTGAGGTCGAAGGCGCCGGACTTCACGAGCTCGCAGGCGCCCTTGCGCTCGCCGCCGCCGGAGGTCGCGACGAACACCTTGCCGGTCAGGCCGGCCTCCTTCACCGCGGCCGCGGTGCCGATGTCCATGCCGTCCCAGAAGCCGACGATGCCGCAGAGATCGGGATTCTGCTTCAGCACCGTCTGGGTGATCGCCTTGGCCTTTGCCGCATCCCAGTCGGCGGCCTGGCTCGAGACCACCTTGATCTCGGGATGCTTGGCGAGCACGTTCTCGACGCCCTTGAGCGTGTAGGCGCTGGCCGCCGCCGACAGCGCGCCTTGCACGATGGCAATCTTGTTCGACTTGCCCTGGCAGGCCTTGACGACGGCTTCCGTGTCCTTCTCGCCGATCTCGATCCAGTTGGCGCCGACAAAGGCTGAAGAGCGATAGGCCGATCCCATGTTGATCTGGATGACGTAGATGCCTTCGTTCTCGGCGCGCTGCAGCAGCTTGGCGTAGGTCTGCACGTCCGGATTATGGATCACCATCACGGCGGGCTTCTCCGAGATCAGCGAGGTCACCGCCTGCGCGCCGGCATTGGTGTTCCAGTTGGGATCGCGGATCTCGAACTTGACGCCGAGCGGCTCGAGCTCCTTCTTCATGCCGGCGTACCAGCCTTCGGTGAGGTCGAAGTTCATGGCGACCGGAACGTAGGCCACCGTCTTGCCGGCGAGCGCCTCCTTGAACGGCTTCTGGAACGGCTCGTCCAGGCCCTGCTGGGCCAGAGCCGGGGCGGCGATGGCCGCGAGCCCGAGCGCTGCGGCGATCACCTTGGCAGTCCTGACAGCGTATTTCATTGCTTCCTCCTTGGTCGTGATTGATCTTTTTGTAGCTGGTTCAGATGTCGCCCTGCTGTGCCGTTTCTTCGTTGCGCGGATTCAGGAATGAATCCGTGATGACGGCGAGCAGCAGGACGACGCCCTTGACGAGGTTTTGTCCGGCGTAGGAGATGTCCATGATGGTCATGCCGTTCAGCATGGTGCCGATCAGCAGCGTTCCGATGATGACGTTGAGCACGCCGCCGCGGCCGCCCGACAGCCCGATGCCGCCGAGCACGACGACGAGAATGACGTCGTAGATCAGGGTCGAATTGAAGACGCGGGTCGGCATCGAGTTGACCGACGCCGCCATCACCAGGCCTGCAAAGCAGCCGATCAGGGCCGCGACGACATATTGCAGCACGATGATCGGCCGCGAGGGGATGCCGGTGACGCGGGCCGCATAGGGATTGTCGCCGATCGCGTAGATATAGGCGCCCCAGCGCGTCTGGCGCAGCAGGAAGGCGACCACCACGCAGGCGATCGCGAACATCACGATCGAGGTCGGGATACCGAGGATGGTGCCTTGTCCGAGCCGTTCGAAGCCCTGCATGCCGTCGCTCCACTGCACGACGTCGAGCTGAAACAGCGCGGCCTGTCCGAGGCCGGCGAGCAGCAGGCCGGTCGCCAGCGTTGCAAACAGCGAAGGGACCTCGGCGTAGGCGATCAGCCAGCCATTGACCAGGCCGAAGGCGATCGTGAGCAGCACGGCCGTGAGCAGCGAGGCCGGCAGCGAGTGGCCGTTCTGCACCATCTGCAGCACGAGACCCGGAGGCACCGCGAGGGCAGCGATCAGCGAGATGTCGATGCCGCGCCCGATCACGACCAGCGCCATGGCGAGCCCGAGAATGCCGAGCACCGCCACGTTCTGCAGCAGCGTCAGCATGTTCTCCGGCGTCAGAAAGCCGCGCAGGAAAATCGAGAACGCCAGGAAGAGCACGGCGAATACGGCGAAGACGATCTCCTGTTGATTGAACCGCAATCGCTTCATTCCTCGTCCTTCCTGCTGCTATGGCTGCGCCGTCGGCCTGGATCTCGTGCGGGAGCCGGTCGCGACGCGGCTCGGCCGCGTCCTGCCGGCGACCGCGGCGTCGACGAAGGCGCCGACGGCGTTGATGTAGGCCTCGATCGAGGTGCCGCGTCTGCGGTACTTCGCGCGCTTGACGTACCAGTCCTGCAGCAGCGGCTTGATCAGCGAGGCCGTCAGCGTGACCTGGTCGATGGCGAACGCCCCGCTGGCGACGCCTTGTTTGAGGACGTCGGCGATGATCTTCTCGGTCATCACCTCCATCTCGATGGCACGCTGGCGCTCCGCGGGCGGAAACGACTTCGCTTCCATGAAGGAGAACACGAACCAGGGCTGCATCGCCTCGCTCATGCGAACGTGGGTGGCGATGATCCAGTGCAGGTGCTTGCGCGCATCCTGCTTCACGCTGGCGGGCGGTGCGGTGAGGACCTCGGCGGCCGTTTCGGCGACCTCGCCGAGGATCATCGACAGCAGCGTCGGCTTGCTGTCGAAATAGGTATAGAGGCCGCCCATGCTGAGGCCGGAGGCCTCTGCGAGCTGGCGCAGCGTGGTGGCGTGAAAGCCGTGCTTGTTGGACAGCGTGAGCGTCGCGCCGATGATGCGCGTGAGGTTCGGAACGGCGAGATGCGGCTTCTGGACCCGGATGGAATCCCGATGACGTTCGAGAATGCGTGCGCAAAGCACGTCCATCGCGAACGCATTCGTCCCCGGCCGCTGACGCGCGAGACCCACGTTGCCTCCCTGGCTATGTCCCCGGACCATTCATTTGGTTGCCGATCCGGGCCGGGCTTTGCGCCCTTGCTTAATTCCTAGCCCACGAACTGCCGTTCGGAAAAGGGGGATGATCAATTTTTCTGAGAGAGCGCTCGCTCGTTTTTTGGCCCGCGCCGCGTCGCTTGCCTGGAGCTCGCCGCCGCTCCGGCGCTGTTCGGGAACTTTTCGCGCTGAAAGGTCAGCACAAATTCCCGGCACTCCGGCCGATCATGCTGCCGGTTAGACGGCCGTCACATTCCAGATATAAAGAACGCAGGCTCGCTGGCCGGAAGGTCAACCGCACAGACATGCTGGCCGAATTTCACCCACGGTCACTTTGGGCCGAAGCAAGGTTATGACGGCAGTTGGATCATATGGTGCACGCGCGGGCGCTGCGATCGGCGCTGACGCTCCGCGAGCCTCCGCAACGTCGCGGTATCTGTTCGGGATTTGTGCTGCGCTGCTGATCGGCAGCATCTGCGCGGTTGCCGCGCAGCAGCGCGACACGGTCACGGCATCCGCAGCGATCGAATTCAACATCCCGGCCCAGCAGCTTGCGAGCGCGCTGCAGGCTTATGGCGAACGAACCGGCGTTCAGGTGCTCTATGAGAGCAATTCTGCGACGGGACGGAAGTCGACATCGGTCGAAGGCAGCCTCACGCCCGAGGATGCATTGAATGTGCTGCTGACGGGAACCGATCTGAAGGTCCAGTACATTCGTCCAGATGCCATCACGCTTGCTTCGCGCGCCGCGCGCGCCGACCATCCGCCGGCGAGCCCGCTTGCGACCGCGGATCTGTCGCTCGGCACGCTGCAGGTGCGGGCGACCAGTGACGGCAACGATACCGGCGCGCTGCGCGACTACAGCGAAAGCCTGCAGCTCGACCTTCAGAAAGCGTTGCAGAAGAATATCGGGTCTCGCGGCGGCAGCTATCAGCTCGTTGTCGATCTGTGGATCGATCCCTCGCGCACGATCCAGCGAACCCAGCTGTTGCGATCGACCGGCGATCAGAACCGTGATGCCGCCGTGACCGCGGCGCTGCAAGGATTGACCGTCAGCCGAACGACGCCCGCGAATGCGTCGCAGCCGGTGCGGATCGCGATCCGGGTGAAATCGTTCCAATGATTGACAACGACACCAGCGGAGCGGATGGCGTGCGCGGCTTGAGGCCGATGACGCTGCTGTTTCATCCCGAGGATCCGAGCGCGTGGACCTCGGGCGAGGTGTTGCGTCTGCTCCTGGTGCCGGCGATCGCAGCCCTGTTGTTCGTCGGGGGAATCTACTGGATCCGGTTGCAGCCGCCGGCTGGACCGGCAAACCGGGAGCAGAGCTCGATCGTCCAGGTTCGGTTGTTGCCGAGCCCATCGCCTGCGCCGATTCCGGTTGCGCCCGTGTCGCAGCCGCAAACCGCGACCCTCGCAAGCCGGACCGAGGTGTCACTGGAGAGCTCCGATCCGCCGCTCGACAATCTGACCGCGGCCCCGGCGCGGGAGCCGATGCCGGCGGAGCCGGCCGTGCCGAGCCTGCGTCCGACGCCGTCGCCCGCCGATGCGCCGCCCAACAGTGTCGCCGTGAAATTTCAGCAGGCGCTGCTTCGTCACGTGGCACGCTACCAGCGCTATCCGAACGCGGCGCGGCTTGGTCGGCTGCATGGGGCGGTCGAGACGCTGTTCTCCATGCAGCGGGACGGCACCCTGCTCGAAGTCTGGGTCAAGACCAGTTCCGGACAGGCCGTGCTCGACAAGGCTGCGGTCGATGCGATCCGGCGGGCGCAGCCGCTGCCGTTGATCCCGTCGGCGCTGCCCGACCGGCTCAATATTCAGATCACTTTGGTCTTCGACCCGGCCTGATCCGATTGCGCGGCCCGTTCAGCTTCGCAAGCGCAAGCGGCAGTTCATTGTTTGGATGTGACCGCGATGCACCAGCTTGCGTGTCGCTCGGTGTCGACTTGTTGCCGTCATAAATGTGTTGTGCGCGGCCGTTACGAGATGGGCAGCTTCAAGAACAATTCAATCTGGATATCGGGCTGGTGTCTGGGAGGCCGCGGAACGTGGCTGAAATCAATCGAGTGCGGCTGCGGGGCCAGCTTGCAGATAACTACGACGGCCTGGTCAAGAAATTGACCCGCCGCCTGGGATCGTCGGACTTCGCCTACGAAGCCCTGCACGAGACGTTCCTGCGGCTGGAGCGGGTCACTGACGCGGTGCCGATCCGCAGCCCCGCCGACTATATCTTCCGTATCGCGATCAATATCGCCCGGGATCGCCAGAAGGCGCAGAATCTCCGCGTCAGCGCGGCCGAAATCGATTCATTGCTCGACGTCAGCGACGACGGACCGAGCCCGGCGCGAATCGTCGAGGCGCGCTCCGATATTGATGCCTTCAAGCGTGCCTTGGCCGAATTACCGGAGCGGCCGCGCGATGTGCTTTATAGTATTACGATCGAGGGACGGACGCCGAGCGATGTGGCAACCCGCCTCGGTGTCAGCGTGCGAACGGTGGAAAGCGATTTGAAGTTGGCTCTGAGCCATTGTGCCGATTGCCTCGACTATACTCTGATCCGTCGTCTCGGCGGTCCTCGTCCCCGTACGTGATCGCATTCGCCGCGGCCGCGACGCGCGCCGTCACGCGGAGCCGGCCGTCGAAATTTGTTGCGGGAACTATTTCCAACAACTGCAGGCGCTTAACCTGAAATCAGGGGGCACAAGCTGCGGGATTTTCAACCTCTGTTCTGCGGGATAGCGGGCTTTCCGTCGTCTATAGGGTAGAGAGCGATCTCATAAGGACCGTTTGGGTGCCTGGGAAAGGTTCGCCGGAAGTGTTGCGCCGCTTGAAAACACGTGCAGACCTGATCGGCCCGGCATGCGATCGCCGCGCGGCCTCCCGGCGCGCGACCTGGAGCAAGCTGCGATTACCGGATGTTTCTGCCTGCGTTGTGCGCAACAGCCGATTGCGGTGCCCTGCTGCCGTCGGAATCGTTTATATAGCGACTTTCGCTATGTGCTCGACGCGATCGGGAGGTTGAGGTTTGGCGAGCAGGGTGATGAGCGATCCGTCGTGACCGAGCCGACCCGCACTTCCGGGCCCGATCCGTTGCTGGATGAGGCGCTTGACTGGGTTGTTCGGCTGAAAGCCGGCGCGCCGACCCGCGCCGACGTCGACGCGTTGCAACACTGGCGCGCGCAAAGTCCCGACCACGAGGATGCCTTCAGGGCGGCTGCCCGGCTGCTCCGCAGCGCCAGCGCCGCGGCAAAGGAACTCGCCGATGAGCAGGCCGCCGCGGCCCCCGTGGTGGCGTTGACGCCCCGGCCATCACGCCTCTTGACGCGCCGCATCGTGCTCGGCGGTGCGATCGCAGCCGCAGCCGGCTATGTGATGATCCACCCGCCACTCGACATGTGGCCGTCGATCGAGGAGCTCTCGGCCGACTACCGGACCGGAAAGGGCGAACAGCGCAAGGTGATGCTGGCGCCCGACATTTCGGTTGAATTGAACACCCAGACCAGCCTTGCGCTGCGGCCCTCGCCGAACGAGACGCGGGTCGAGTTGATTTCGGGCGAGGCCTCGGTGGTCGCCCGCAGGTCGTCGTCGTCGACGCCGCTGGTGATGCTGGCGCGCGACGGATGCATCAGCGCGCTGCAGGCCGATTTCAACGCGCGCTGCCTCGATGGCGTGGTTTCGGTGACGTGCCTCGACGGCATCGTCACCGTCGAGCAGGACGGCCGTTCCGTACAGCTTCGCAAGGCAGAACAGGTCACCTATTCGCGCGCGGGCCTGCAGGCATCGCTTCCGGTCGACGCCAAGCAGGTCGCGGCCTGGCAGACCGGATTGTTGATCTTCCGCGACCGGCCGCTGGCGAGCGTCGTCGACGAAGTGAACCGGTACCGCGCCGGAAAGATCATCATTACCAACGCGGAACTGAAACGCCGGTTGGTCAACGGCACTTTCCAGGTCGACAAGCTCGACAATTTCGTCGCCCAGGTCGAGCAACTGTTCGGCGCGCGGATCACATCGCTACCCGGCGGTGTGGTGTTGATGAGTTGACCTGGAGCGTTTTCGAGCGAAGCCTGTCCCGCACTTGATGCGGGATGGATACCGGTTCGCGTGAAGCAGACGCATCAAAGAGATATTTAGCCCCATCCGCTGCAATTGGAACGGGGCTAAAGTCGAACGAATCGGCGCCGCGCCGCTCGATTTCCTAACAAACCAAAAATTTCTTTTGCGCCGCCGCAGATTCTTTTGCGGGTTTGCGTTCGCCCAGTCGTCTTCAGAGTAAGGCGTCGTCATCGCGGCCTTCCTGTCGCGATGGCGCGCGTCTGCGCGAAGTAAGTGGGACGTCTGTGCGTAGTCGAAGAGATCATTGGGCTATTGGGCATCGTCAGCGATGCCGGATCGGGTTGCGCGTGTCGGCTGCGGCGCTCACCGTGGTTGGCTCCGTAGCAGCTATCGTTCCGGCGCGCGCGGCGAAGGAAGCAGCGAAAGATGCGGCTGCGGCTACGGCCGCAGCGCCGGCGGCGGACAAGCAGCCGGCGCAGGCGAATGCACCGGCGCAGAAGCCGTCGGCGCCGCTGCAGCGCTTCGACATCGACGACTTCGCCCTGCAGGGCGCCGATAGGCTGCCGCAAGTCGAGATCGAGGAGGCGATCTATCCGTTCCTCGGTCCGGGCAAGACCTCGGAGGACGTCGAGAAGGCGCGGGCCGCGCTGGAGAAGGCGTATCACGACAAGGGCTTCCAGACCGTCAGCGTCGCGGTCCCGCAGCAGAACGTGACCGGCGGTGTGGTCACCCTCAAGGTGACCGAGCTGAAGGTCGGGCGGCTGCGCGTGAAGAATTCGCGCTATTTCGATCTCGACCGGATCAAGGACAGCGCGCCTTCGCTGAAGGAGGGCACCGTTCCCAATTTCGGTGACGTCACCAAGGACATCGTTTCGCTCAACCAGTGGCCGGATCGCCGCGTGACTCCGGCGCTGCGTGCCGGCGTGGCGCCGGGCACCGTCGACGTCGATCTCAACGTCGAGGACAAGGCGCCGTTCCACGCCAGCCTCGAAGCCAACAACCGGCAATCGCCGTCCACCACGGCGAGCCGCGTCTCCGCCACCGTGCACTACGACAATCTGTGGCAGCTCGGGCATTCGCTGAGCTTCACCTATCAGGTCGCGCCGGAGCGCCCGAGCGATGCCGAGGTGTTCTCCGGCTCGTATATGGCACGCGTGCCGAACGCCGATTGGCTCAATCTGCTGTTCTACAGCGTCAAGTCGAACAGCAATGTCGCGACGATCGGCGGCACCAATGTGGTCGGTCCCGGCACGATCATCGGCGAGCGCGCCGTGATCACGCTGCCGACGCGCGAGGGCCTGTTCCACACGCTGTCGGTCGGCATGGACTACAAGCATTTCGACCAGACCGTGAAGCTCGGCACCGACGGGTTCTCGTCACCTGTCACTTATTATCCCGTCGTCGCGACTTATGGGGCGACGTTCCAGGAAGAGAAGTTCACGACGCAGTTCAATGCCGGCGTCACCTACAACATCCGGACGCTGAGCAGCCCTTGGGACGAGTTCGACGCGAAGCGCTTCAAGGCTTCGCCGAGCTTCACCCACCTCAACCTCGACGTCTCGCATACCCAGGAGCTGCCGGAAGGATTCCAGCTCTACGGCAAGGTGCAGGGGCAGATTGCCGACGGCCCGCTGGTCTCGAGCGAGCAGTTCAGCCTCGGAGGTCTCGATACCGTTCGCGGCTATCTCGAGTCCGAGGTGCTCGGCGACAACGGCGCGGTCGCCAATTTCGAGCTGCGCACCCCCAATGTCGGCAGCATGCTGCAAGGCGAGCTCAAGAGCGAAACCGGCGACGGCAAGCCGCGCTTCATCACCTTCAACGATTGGCGCTTCTTCACGTTCTTCGATGCCGGTTACGCGTCGATTCAGCAGCCGCTGCCTGATCAGCAATCGTCATTCGTCGCATGGAGCTACGGCCTCGGCACGCGATTCAAGACCTTCGAATATTTCAACGGGATGGTCGCGCTTTCGGTGCCTGGGGTCGCTCAACAATACACGCACGCAAACAGTCCGCGCGTGAACTTCCGAATTTGGGGTGAATTCTGATGGCGATAGATCTTACTCTCGAGCGACGCACGCGCCGGGCGGCGCTGCGCCGAGGCGTTGCGAACGTCGCGACGGCGTTGTTGTTCGGGCTCGTCGCCCTGGTGGCGTCGCTCGCGCCGGCCAATGCGTGGTGGAACGACGAATGGTCGCTGCGCAAGAAGATCACGGTCGACGTCAGCGCGTCGGGCGCCAACGTCACCGATCCGATCGGCGGGGTGCCGGTGCTGGTGCGGCTGCATGTCGGCAACTTCCGCTTCAGCTCGGCGAAGGACGACGGCAGCGATCTGCGGTTTGTCGCCGGTGACGACAAGACGCCGCTGAAGCATCACATCGAGAAGTTCGATTCGCTGCTCGGCGAGGGCCTGGTCTGGGTCGCGGTGCCGAACATCGCGCCGGGCGCGCGGACCGATATCTGGCTCTATTACGGCAACAAGAAAGCCGTCGCGACCAGTGACCCCAAGGGCACCTACGATCCGGATACCCTGACGGTCTATCACTTCAACGAGCGCGGTACGCCGGCGATCGATTCCTCGGTGTGGGCCAACAACGCCCAAAGCGTCGGCCAGCCGGCGGACGGTTCGCTGATCGGGACCGGCTTGCGGCTCGACGGCCGCGCGCCGGTAACCGTGCCGGCCTCGCCGTCGCTCGCGTCGCCGGATGGTGCTGCGCTGACCTGGTCGGCCTGGATCAAGCCGGCCGCGTTGCAGCCCAACGCTGCGCTGTTCAGCCGGCGTGACGGCGCCAACGCACTGGTGGTCGGTATCGATAACGGCAGCCCGTTTGTGGAGGTCACCAATGCGGGCTCCGTGCAGCGCTCGAGCGCCGGAGCGCCGGTGGCGGCCGGCAGCTGGCATCATGTCGCCGTCGTTGCCGGAAACGGTCAGGTCACGCTCTATCTCGACGGCGTGTCCTACGCCGCGCTCAGCGCGAGCCTGCCCGCCCTCAATACCGTTGGCCTGATCGGAGGAGACTCGTCGACCTCCAGTGCCTCTCCGATCGCGCCTGCGACGGCCCCGTCCGCAGCAACACCATCAGTGCCCCCTGATGCGCCGGCTGCGGACGGTGGCGCCGCGCCCGCGGCGACGCCGGATGCGGCGGCAACGCCGGCGCCCGTAGCCGCCGCGATGGCCGGCTTCGTCGGCGACTTCGACGAGCTGCAGATCAGCAAGGTCGCGCGGCCCGCCGGACTCATCAAGGTGATGGCGATCGGGCAGGGCCCCGACCAGGCCAAGCTGATGGCTTTCAGCGTCGATGAGGAGACTGCAAGCTGGCTGTCCGGCTACTTCGCGGTGATCCTGAAGTCGGTGACGCTCGACGGCTGGGTGGTGATCGGCATTCTCCTGATCATGGCCGCGGTCAGCTGGGTGGTGATGTTCGACAGAGCCTCGTATCTCAGCAAGCAGGCCAGGGCGAATGCCCAGTTCATGAAGGGGTTCCGCGAGATCGCGGCCGATCTCACCATGCTGGATCGCGGCGATGCCGACGATATCTCGACGCTGGGCGGACGCCTCACCGAGGCCGACGCCAAGATGATGCGTTCGTCTTCGCTCTACCGCATCTACCACATCGGCGCCGCGGAAATTCGCCACCGCTTCAGCAACTCGCAGCGCGCGCCGGTGCTGTCGGCGGTCTCGATCGCGGCGATCCGCGCGGCGCTCGATAGCGGCGTCGTCAAGGAGATGCAGCGCCTCAACCGCCTGATGGTGGTGCTGACCATCGCGATCTCCGGCGGACCGTTTCTCGGCCTGCTCGGCACCGTGGTCGGCGTCATGATCACCTTCGCGGCGATCGCGGCGAGCGGCGACGTCAACGTCAACGCGATCGCGCCCGGCATCGCTGCGGCGCTGGTCGCAACCGTCGCCGGTCTCGGCGTCGCGATCCCGGCGCTGTTCGGCTACAACTACCTGATCTCCCGGATCAAGGACCTGACCAACGACATCCAGGTCTTCGTCGACGAGTTCGTGACCAAGATGGCGGAATTCTATTCCGCCGACCGGCCGGACCCGGTCGAACACCGCATCGCTGCGGAGTAACGGCCATGCAGATCCAGGCCGACTCCAAGCCCTATGACGACATCAACATCACGCCGATGTTGGACCTCGCCTACGTGCTGCTGGTGATCTTCATCATCATGACGACGGCGACCGTGCAGGGTCAGAAGGTCAATCTGCCGAAGGCCTCGGCGGCGCCGAGCCTTGCGACCCAGACCACCAAGGCGATCACGGTCGCCAATGACGGCAAGATCTTCCTCGACACCATTCCGGTGACCTTGGCCGAACTCGAGCAGCGGCTGATCCAGCAGAAGGCGCTGACGCCGGAGTTTCCCGTGGTGCTGCGCGGCGATGCGCAGGCGCAGTACCAGAGCGTGATGGATGTGTTCGATCTGCTCAGCCGTATCGGCCTGAGCCAGGTCGGGCTCGCCACCAAGCCGCTCGTGAAGTGAGCCGGTCGGAAAGCGACGCCATGATCACGCAGCCATCACCTTTCCCGCTGACCGAGCGCAGGACGCTGCGGTCGTGGCTGAGCGGCATGATGCGATCATTCGATCACGGCTGCGGTGCCGCGGACGTCACGCGCGCCGAGCCCGTCTCGCAGGTGCCGATCCGCGCCGGTATTGGCGCGGAGTTCGGTGTGGTACCGGTCGCCGCGGACGTGCGCGAGGAGCCGCGCGGCGAGGTGGTCGCATTTCCCGTCCATGGCGAGGCCCTGCTGGTCAAGCTCGCGGATGTGCTGCGCCGGCACGTCGCAGGCCGCGAGCCCGCTGACAAACCGCTGCGGCTGACGATCTCGCGATGCCCGTGGGCCCGCCTGTCGATCGACGCGATGGCCTATGTCGACTATTTGAGCGAGGTTGAGACCTTTCACGCAGCGATCGAAGCAGGCCCCGACACCAAGGTCATCCTGAAGACCACGGACTTCGACGCGCTTGCCAGCTTCGTCATGCAATACGTCAATGACAGGCTGCTCGATCGCGCCTCGGTGGAGGCCGCGCCATGAACGCGCCGATGCGGGACCAGAACGCGCGTGCCGCGCCGTCAGCCGACGATCACGATGTTGCCGTCACGCCCGCAACAGCCGCGGCGCCGCCGACCGCTGCCCGCAACACGGCCGCCCGGAAGGGCGAGCGCAGTGCGCTGCTGCGCTACGGCGCGGTGGTGGCGGTGGTCGCGCTGTTCCTTGGCGGCATCGTCTATTTCTTTCTCGGTCACGACGATCTGCCGCCGCCGCGTCAGGTGCGCGATCTCACCATCGTCAATGTGACGCTGCCGCCGCCACCTCCGCCTCCGCCGCCACAGCCGCAGCCCGAGCAGAAGATGATCGAGCAGCCCAAGATGGCGGAGCCCGAGTTCAAGGAAGAGAAGCCGGTCGACAAGCCGAAGGACGAGCCGGCCAAGGACGCCAAGAACGACGAGCCGCCCGGTCCGCTGTCGCTCGATGCCAAGCCGACGGGACCCGGCGATCTGTTCAATCTCGGCGGCAAGCCCGGCGGCAACCCGTATGGCGGAGGCGGCGGCGGTGGCAGCCGCTGGGGTTGGTACACCACGATCATCACCTCGCAGGTCGAGGCGGCGATCCGCGCCAATCCGAAGACCCGCAACATGGCGACGCAAATCCAGGTGCGGCTGTGGGTGGACGGCTCCGGCCACGTCACCCGCGTCGTCCTGACGCCGTCCTCCGGCAATCCGGAGATCGATGCGGCGCTTCGCAACGAGGTGATCGGCAGCCTGACGCTGCGCGAACCGCCACCCAAGGACATGCCGATGCCGGTGGTCACGCGCGTCACCGCGCGACGGCCGAGCTGACGAGACCGACTGACGAACGACCACCTTCGAAATTCAATGTGCGAGTGAGAACTGGGGGACTGATGTTTAAGAAACGAGCTCACGCAGAATGGCGCGCGC
Source organism: Bradyrhizobium sp. USDA 4341 (assembly GCF_054063755.1). NCBI lineage: Bacteria > Pseudomonadati > Pseudomonadota > Alphaproteobacteria > Hyphomicrobiales > Nitrobacteraceae > Bradyrhizobium > Bradyrhizobium sp. USDA 4341. The sequence continues at coordinate 6,148,257 of NZ_JBSSGO010000002.1, forward strand.
TGCCGCTTGCGGTGTCGCTGAGCGCGCTCGCCTGCGCAACGCCGGCCGTGGGCCAGACCGCGGACCAGGCTGCCGAGCAGGGTCCCGCCGCCGCGGCGAGGCGGACCGACGCAAAGAAGCCGAAGGTGTCGAGCACCAAGCCGACATCGTCGAATGCCACCGTCAACCTCGTCAATCTGCTGGTGCAGCAGGGCGTCCTCAAGGAGGAGCAGGCCCAGGCACTGATCAAGCAGGCCGAGGACGAGGCCTATGTCTCCCGCCAGGCCGCCAAGGACGCCACGACCAAGGCCGACGACGCCACCAAGGCCGCAACCGCCGCCGCCGCGGCGGCGCAGCCGCCCGGCACGCGGCACGTCACCTACGTTCCCGAAGTCGTCAAAAGACAGTTACGCGAAGAGATTAAGCAGGAGGTGATGGCCAAGGCGCAGAAAGAGAACTGGGCGTCGCCCGGAACCTACCCGGAATGGGCGCAACGCATCCGCTTCTACGGCGATGCACGCGTGCGCTATCAGGGCAACTATTTCCCGACCGGCAACGACCAGGCCGGCGCGGCCAACTACAACGCGATCAATACCGGGCCGCCGTATGACATTTCGAGCACTGCGTTTGGTCCGACCTACGACGCCACGCAGGATCGCAACCAGTTCCGCTTCCGCGGCCGGCTCGGCATGGAGGCCGACCTGCTGTACGGGTTCACCGCCGGCCTGCGCATTGCGACCGGCGAGAACAGCTCGCCGGTGTCGACCAACCAGACCCTTGGCGGCGGTGGCGGCAACTTCTCGAAGTATGGCGTCTGGCTCGATCGCGGCTACATCAACTGGCAGACCTGGGGCGACGATCTGAGGATCTCGGCAGGTCGCATCGACAATCCATTCTGGTCGCCGACCGATCTGGTCTGGTACAGGGAGCTCGGCTTCGACGGTTTTGCCGTTCAGGCCAAGCACGAGGTTTGGGAAGGCTTTACGCCGTTTGCCGTGGGCGGTGCGTTCCCGATCTACAACACCGATTTCAATGCCGGCAGCAATCTACCGGCCGATCCGAGCAACCTGAACTCGCCGCCCAGCAAGTTTGCCAGCCACGACAAGTGGCTGTTCGGAGGCCAGGTCGGCTTCAATGCCCGGTTCAGCCCGGAATACTCATTTCGGTTCGGCGTTGCCTTCTACGACTTCGACAATGTTCAGGGCCAGTTCTCGAGCCCCTGCAGGGTCTCGTCCGCATCCGACGTCTGCGACACCGACCTGACCCGGCCGTCCTTCGCGCAGAAGGGCAATACCTATTTCCCGCTGCGTAACATCATCGCCGATCCTCCGGGCACCGGTAACAATGGCGGCACGATCAACCAGTTCGAATATTTCGGATTGGTCAGCCAGTACCGGCCGGTGGTCGTCAGCGGACAGCTCGATCTCGGACAATTCCATCCGACCCACATCGTGCTCGACGGCGAGTATGTCTACAACACCGCGTTCAGCCGCTCCTTCATGAACGCGGCTGCGGCAACCTACGGCGTGCTGATGAACAATCGCGGGCCGAGCCCGGATGGCGGCACCACGCCCGGCCCGTTCAACGGCGGCAATCAGGGCTGGCTCGGCCGCGTCACAGTCGGCAACAGGGAGATCAAGCATCTCTGGGATTGGAACGTCCACGCCGGCTACAAATATCTCGAATCCGACGCCACCATCGACGCCTTCGCCGACTCCGACTTCGGCCTCGGCGGCACCAACCTCAAGGGCTATTTCGTCGGCGGCAATATCGGTCTCGGCGAGAATGTCTGGGCGACCTTGCGCTGGATGAGCGCCAACAGCATCGCCGGCAGCCCGTATGCCGTCGACGTCCTGCAAGTCGACCTCAACGCGAAGTTCTGACCATGCGCATCGCACTCTTCGTCCTGATGATGGTGATCGGAGCACTGAGCTCCGGCACCGCATTCGCCCAGTCCGAGACCGACCGCCTGCGCGACGCCTTGCGTAGCGCGACGGCACAGACCCGCGCGCTGGAAGACCAGCGCACGGCGTTGCAGGCCAAAGTCGCCGACGCCGATCGCGAAAAGGCGGCGGCCAAGAAGGAGGTCGACGACCTCAAGGCGCAGCTGAAGAAGGCCGACAAGGAACATCGCGACGCCGTCGACGAGTTCAATCAGCGGCTCGTTGAACGCGACGAGACGCTGGAGAAGTGGAAGTCGGCGTATGAGGAGGCGGCCACCGTTGCCCGCACCAAGGACGCCGAGCGCGCCAAGTTCGAAGGCGAGGCCACCGCCTACAAGGCCAGCACCAAGAGCTGCATTGCCAAGAACACCCAGCTGATCAAGGCCGGCAAGGAGATGGTGCAGCGCTACAAGGACCTGACCATCGGCGAGATCGTGGTCTCGCGCGAGCCGATGATTCAGCAGCGCCGCGTCGAAATCCAGAATCAGCTGCAGGAAAGCCAGGACAAATTCCTCGATCAGAAGGTGAATCCATGACGACCGCCACTATCGTGAAGCCGCTTTGGTCGATCGGTCTCGCCGCCGCCGTTGTGGCTTTCGTTGCGCCGCTCGATGTCTCGGCGCAGGCCCAGACCCAGACCCAGGCTCCCGCGCCGCGCGCCGTGCAGGCTCCGGTCAGGAAACCGCAGCCACAGCCTGCGGCGCAGGCGCAAGCCGCCGCTACGCCCGCGCCGGCCCCGGTCGCGGCCGCGCCGAAGCCCACCGCGCCCGGGAATGTCATCGCGCGGGTCGGCGACACCAACGTCTCCGCCGATGATCTCCGCAGCTATGTCGCAGCCCTCGCGCCGCGCGAGCAGGCTGCGCTGGCCAAGGATCCGGCCATGCTCAGCCAGGCGGTCCGGCTGCTGCTCGCCAACCGCCTCGTGCTGCAGGAAGCGGTGGCGAAGAAATGGGATCAGCAACCCGCCGTCGCCGCGCAGCTCGACCGGGCGCGCGAGGGGGCGGTGGTCGAGCTCTACCTGCAATCGGTGTCGACGCCGCCGGCCAATTTCCCGAGCGAGGACGATTTGCAGAAGGTCTACGAGGCCAATCGCGCCGCATTCCTGATGCCGCGGCAATTCCAGCTCGCGCAGATCTTCGTCGCCGCTCCGAAGGAGGGCGACAAGGCCGCCGAGGACAAGGCGAAGCAGGAGCTCGACGACGTGCAGCGCAAGCTGAAGGCGCCGGGAGCCGACTTCGCGGCGATCGCACGCGGCGACAACAACGCCGCCAAGGATGCCGGCGACCTCGGCTGGGTTGCCGAGACCCAGATCCGTCCGGAGATCCGCAACCAGGTGATGGGGCTCGCCAAGAACAGCGTGTCCGAGCCGATCAAGCTCGACGACGGCTGGCACATCATCAAGCTGCTCGACACCAAGGCGTCCTATACCCGCACCTTGCCGGAAGTGCGCGACCAGCTGGTGCTGCAGATCCGCTCCGAGCGGTCGAACATGATGCGGCGGGCCTATCTCGCCGAGCTGCTGAAGCAACATCCGCCCGTCCTCAACGAGCTTGCCCTGTCGAGCCTGCTCGACGCGTCGAAGAAGTAATACGGAGATAAAGATGTCCGAGATCATCACCAAGCTCACCATCGACGGGTTGCGCGACAGCTTCCAGAATGTCGGCTATCGCGTCGAAACGCTGACCGATCCGGTCGTCAACACGATCTATCTGCGCTCGGCGACGGCGGGGCTCGGCTTCGAGATCCGGCCGGGAAACCAGCTCGTCGGCGAGGAGCACAGCTTTGTCGACGCCACGCTGGTCACCACGCTTCAGGTGCAGGGCGAGCTGCCGCTCGACCTCGTCAATCGCTGGAACACGACACGGCGGTTCGGGCGGCTGCAGTTCAGCCAACCATTCCTGATGTTCTGCGTCGATGTCTCCGTGGCCGGCGGCGTGGCGCCGAACTTTGTGCGGGCGCAGATCGAGGTCTGGGACCGGCTGGTTCAGGAGCTGATCGCCTATCTGCGCGAGGAGCTGCCGAAGATCGTCGCCCGGAATGGCGCGGCGGCTGTCCCGCAGCCGAGTGCGCCGGCCCAGCAGCCGTCCCATGAGCACGCCGCGGAAGCGGGGGCAGTTCCCACGATCCAGTAGATCATGCGGACACGCGACGATCAGGGCCGTAAGCGACCGATGGATGACGGTGCCTCAACGATGAAGGCGGGCAGCCTCAGCCGATGGCGGAAGCTGCTTGATCCTGCTCGTCACCGGGGCAGCCGCATCGCAGCCGGCGGTCTTGTGCTTGCGCTTTGTCTTGTTCAGCCCGCGCATGCCGAGGGAGAGACGCCGGCGTCGTCCTTCAGCACCCGCTTTGCCGCCGTCGAGTCGGCAGACCCTTCAGCCGACGCCACAGCAAAGCCGCCGGCCGAGGCGACGGCGAAGCCGGCCGCGCCGGCCAAAGATGCGGCGAAGGACGCCGGCGGGAAAACGCTCCCACCTCCGCCGGTAAGCCAGCCCGCGGTGTCGGACGCGCGCATGCGCTATCGCGCGCTGATCGAGAAGGAGGCGGCGGGAAGCGGGCTTGCGCCCGAGATCGCCGAGGCGGTGATGGGCGTGGAGAGCGGCTACAATCCCGACGTGATCGGCGGCGTCGGTGAAATCGGGCTGATGCAGCTGCTGCCGTCGACCGCGCGCATGCTCGGCTTTTCCGGCTCCCTTGCCGAACTCGCGATTCCCGAGAACAACATTCACTTCGGCGTCATGTATCTTGCGCAGGCATGGCGTCTTGCCGGCGGCGACCTGTGTACCGCGGTCATGAAGTACCGCGCCGGTCATGGCGAGACCCGCTTCTCCTATCTGTCGGTGAATTATTGCGTGGCGGTGCGCGCCCGGCTGTTTGCCCGCGGCTTTCGGGTGACCGGCACCGTACCGGTCGCGACCTTCGGCGAACCGGGCCGTGCCGGCGGCGGTGGCGGCGGATGTGGCCGCAAATGCCTCGGCGGCGGCGGACGCATCGGCCGCGTCGATCTCGCCGCGCTCAACACGCGGCTCAACGCGCTTGTGATCCAGGTGCGGGGAGGGAAATAGCAAGGCCGCGCCGCCCGGATTCATATCGCTGCCTTGATATCCTCGCTTGATATCTGTCCTTGGCTTCCTATCGTTTGAAACAGTTGTGGTTCTGCAAGGAGCAGCACCGATGAAAGTGATCATGTTGGCGGTCGCCGTTGCCGGATTGTCGGCGATGCAGGCGCAGGCGCAGACGCAGCAACACACGCCGCTGCCGGAAATTGTCGTCGGCACACCGCCGCCGGCGCTCAACCTTAACCGCGACACCAGTGGCGGCACCGGCCGGGCTGCGGCAAGAGGCAGCGGCGGCGCGCCCGCCGAGCGCTGCGGCGATGCGGGCTCGCTTGGCTGCATCAACGAGCGGTTGAAGAAGCAGGTCGATCAGGTCAATCCACCCGTGACCAACACGCCGCCGATCGATGCGAAATCGCAGGATCTCAAGGTGGGTGTGGTCAACGTCCCGGCGGTGCAGCAGCAATATGGCCGCAACTTCGGGGTCTCGGCGTTTCCCTATCGCCCGCCAGCACCCGTTTACAGTCATCGATAACACGCGCGAAGAGACCGTCTGTTTCGCACAGATCGTGACGCCGTCACATTTCTGACGATGGGCATATGGAAAATAGAGAGAGCAACGGCTTGCTGATTCCATGCGAAAATCTGACGTGACGTGCCCCCATTGCCAGGCCGGCTATCGCCGGATCGAATTGACATCGAAGGGCGGCATCGCCGGCGAGTTTCGATGCCTGGTGTGTGACCAGTTGATCGAGCTGATGGACGGTTCGACCGATGTTGCCTTTCGGCTGACCGTGCAGCCGGGCAAGACGTCCTACGCGTATTAGCGCCGACGTCCGCGCAAGCGAGGCGGTCAACGGTCGCGGCCCGCAATCATTCGCCGCGGATATCGCTCGGGGCCTTGTTGGTCCAGCGGTGGAACGCACGCCTGAAGTTCGCCGCATCGCTGAAGCCGAGCGCCAATGCGATGTCGTCATTGGCCAGCGTCGTGCTGCGGAGATATTTCAGCGCAATCTGGGTCCGCAGCTCGTCGTGCAGCCCCCGGAAGGAAAAGCCCTGCTGACGAAGCTGGCGGCGCAACGACCGGTCGTTCACGCCGAGCTGCTTGGCGATGGCCTCGAAGGTCGGCGGGTTTGCGATGTCGCGAAGCAGGATGGCGCGGATTTTTCCGGCAATGCCGGTGCGCAATCTCAAGTCTCCGAGCAAGTCGTCGCAGAGTGCGACGATGGTCGGGTATGTCGTCTTGTTGCCGAGATCCGCTCTCCGGTCCAGCAACTGCGCCTTGAAGACGATCTGGTTGGCCGGCTGATCGAAGCGCACCGGGCACCCGACGTGATCGAGCGGAAGATCGAAGTCCTGTGCTTGCGGATAGGCGAGCGTGATTTCAAAGGGAGCGAAGCCTGGTCCCATGATGTCGCGCATCAGCGAAATGTGGATGCCGATCTGCATCTCGGCGACGAACCGGTACAGGGCGGAATCGGCAAGTGCGTGCAGATTGGGCTCGATGGTCCATCTCGCATGGGCCTTGTCCTCGGTGAATTCGATCGTCGCCAGCGGCGCGGCGAGCGCGTGGTAGCGCATCGCGAATTCCATTGCCTTGCGAAAGTCCGGGCAGCACAGCAGCGCATAGCCGTACATTCCGTAGGTCGAGATGTGGATCGATGCGCCGATGCGATAGGGCAGGTGACGGTCGGTCGACAGGCGCAGGGCGTTTTGACAAACCGTCATCAGCTGCGTCAGCGAGATCCGCGCCTGCGGCGAGTGGACATCGGCCAGCGGAATACGGGTGTCGCGCAGGATGGCGTCGGCCGGGACGCCGGCGCCGGCCAGCATGTCGAAGACAGCGCCAAGCTTGGTCGTCTCATAGACCTTGTCGCCGGTGCCGACGGTCAGGATATCGTTGCGGGAGCCCACAGGCCTCTTCAGTCGCGTGGTTGGTTGCAAAGTGAACCAGCCTTTCCTTCGGTCGGAAAGCAGTGCGCCGCAAACCTGGCCCGAGTGGATTTCCGTTCGCGAGCCCTCGGAACATAGCCGGTTCGCGCCAAAACCCAAGACTCATCAATGGGCCTCCCTTGCTGCGCAGCAGCAAGACCGCCGCCATTGATGAGAGCACCTTGTCCGGTTGAGACCCCGCCGATGTCCGTTTCGGACCTTCACAAATCTCGGGCGTCACGCGAGGCTTCGTCCTAATGTCACACGGTCAGACCGTCGTGATGCAGCACGGCAGACCACACGATCCGCTCGCTTAGAACTGCGGACGCAACGGTCGGAGGACATGCCAGGTCGAGGGAGGCTTCCATGGTTGGAAGGCTGATTCAGACTGCCCAATCCGCCTATCACTATCCGCTCATCTTCAAGCAGCTTTGGCACACGCCGAGCGTCCAGGCGCCGGACCAGGAGATCGTCTATCGCGATCTCAAGCGCCAGACCTATCGACAGACCCGAGAGCGGATCGGCCGCCTCGCCTCGGCGCTCAGCAAGGCCGGCGTCGAGCCCGGCGACACCGTCGGCGTGCTCGAATGGGACAGCCATCGCTTCCTCGAAGCCTTCTTCGCGATCCCGATGATGGGGGCCGTGCTGCAGACGGTGAACGTCCGCCTGTCGCCGGAGCAGATCGCCTACACGATTGATCATGCCGGCGCATCGACGCTGCTCGTCAATGAAGAGTTCGTCGGATTGCTGGAAGGCATCAAGGCGCAGCTGCCCAAGGTCAAGCGAATGATCGTGATGTCGGACAAGCCGTCGCCGCAGACCGGCAGCCTGTCCTTCATCGGCGAGTATGAGGGCCTGCTTGCGGCGGCCTCGCCGGATTACGACTTTCCCGATTTCGACGAGAACACCCAGGCCACCACCTTCTACACGACCGGCACCACCGGTCTGCCGAAGGGCGTCTATTACAGCCACCGCCAGCTCGTGCTGCACACGATCGCCGGTCTCGCACTGTTCGGCATGGCCGGGTCGCAGGGGCGCTTCTCGCGCGACGACGTCTACATGCCGATCACGCCGATGTTCCACGTTCACGCCTGGGGCTTTCCATGGTCGGCGACGCTGGCCGGCACCAAGCAGGTCTATCCCGGCCGCTACGAGCCGGCGATGCTGGTCAAGCTGATCAAGAGCGAAGGCGTCACCTTCACCCACGGCGTGCCGACCATCCTGCAGATGCTGCTCAACGCCGCCGCCGCGGCCAAGGTCGATCTCAAGGGCCTCAAGATGGTGATCGGCGGCTCTGCGTTGCCGAAGGCGCTCGCCAAGCAGGCGATGGAGGCCGGCATCGACATCTTCGCGGGTTATGGCATGTCGGAGACCGGCCCGCTTGCCGCGGTGTCCCATGTCCAATCCAGGGATCTCAGTGGCGATCCTGACGGCGAGGTCGAATTCCGCACCCGCGCCGGCATGGCCGGCCCGCTGGTCGACCTGCGCATCGTCGATCCCGACATGAAGGACGTGCCGCATGACGGCAAGTCGCCCGGCGAGATCGTGCTGCGGGCACCCTGGCTCACCCAGGGCTACTTCAACAATCCCGAAGGCTCGGAGCAGCTCTGGGAAGGCGGCTATCTGCACACCAGCGATATCGCCGTGGTCAGCCCGGGCGGCTACGTCCAGATCACCGACCGGATCAAGGATGTGATCAAGACCGGCGGCGAATGGGTCTCGTCGCTGCAGATCGAGGATCTGATCTCGCAATGCGCCGGCGTGGCCGAGGCCGCGGTGATCGGCGTCAAGGACGAGAAATGGGGCGAGCGGCCGCTCGCGCTCGTGGTCAAGAAACCGTCCGGTGCCGACGGCCTCAGCGACGAGGCCATCAAGGATCATCTCAAGCTGTTCGCCGACAAGGGCGTGATCTCGAAATACGGCATCCCCGGCAAGATCCTGTTCATCGACAGCATTCCCAAGACCAGCGTCGGCAAGATCAACAAGAAGGAGCTGCGCGAGCTGTACGGCGACATGTGACGGCTCGGGTGCAGTCGAGAAAAGATCGTGGAGGACGATGTCATGAGCAACCTCACACTTGCCGGCCTGGGCGAACACCTCGGAAAGGAGCTCGGGCTCTCCGATTGGGTCACGATCGATCAGCAGCGTATCGACGCGTTCGCGGCCTGCACCGGCGACCATCAATGGATTCACGTCGATGTCGAACGCGCGAAACGGGAGAGTCCGTTCCGCGGTCCGATCGCCCATGGCTATCTGACGCTCGCGATGGTGGCGCCGCTGGCGATGCAGGTCGGCATCATCCCGCGCGATGCCGCCGCCGGGTTGAACTACGGGGTCGACAAGGTGCGCTTCCTGGCGCCGGTGCCATCAGGCGCGCGGGTGCGGCTGCGGGTCGTGCTGTCGGGCGTTGAGCCGAAGGACGGTGGCCAGGTGATCATGAAAACCCTGAACACGCTGGAGGTCGAAGGATCGGAGAAGCCGGCGCTGATCGCCGAAACGCTGGCCCTTCTGATCCCCGCGGCGGGAGCAAAGCAATGAGCACGGAAAATCGCAGTCCGGATTCCCCGGCGTCTGACATGTCCGAGGCCGCGTCGCGCAACACGCTGGCACTCAATCCGCTGGTCGGTATCCAGGGGCAGGACCTGGTCGAGGGCGCCGGCATCCTGTTCAAGGCGGTCATCAACGAGCCGAAGGTCGCAACCGAGCAGTGGCTGTCCTTCGTCGGCGAGCTCGGCTCGATCGCTGCCGGCAAGTCGGAGCGCGCGCCGAAGGCCGGCGACAAGCGGTTTGCCGATCCGACCTGGAAGGAGAGCTCGCTGCACTCCGGCCTGCTCAAGGCCTATCTGGCGTGGGGCGAGGCGGTCAACGGCCTGGTCGACAAGACCAGCCTCAGCGACATCGACAAGCAGCGGGCGCATCTGATCACGGATATCCTGATCGATGCGGTCGCGCCGACCAACACGATGCTCACCAACCCGGCGGCGGTCCGCAAGTTCATCGACACCGGCGGGCAGAGCCTGTGGAGCGGCCTGAAGAACTACATCGGCGATCTGACGCAGAATCGCGGCATGCCGTCGATGGTGGATATGAGCGCGTTCAAAGTCGGCGAGAACCTCGCGACCACCCCGGGCGCGGTGATCTTCCGCAACGAGCTGCTGGAGTTGATCCAGTACACCCCGACGACGCCGACGGTCAGGAAGCGGCCGCTGCTGATCACGCCGCCGCAGATCAACAAGTACTACGCGCTCGACCTGTCGCCGGACAAGAGCATGGTCCGCTTCCTGCTCGAGAGCGGCTTCCAGGTCTTCGCCGTGAGCTGGCGCAACCCGACGGCGGCGCATCGCGACTGGGGGCTCGACACCTATGTCGCCGCGCTCGACGAGGCGGTCGACGCGGCCCGCGAGATTTCCGGCAGCGAGGACATCTCGATGATGGGATCCTGCTCCGGCGGCATCACCTCGACGGCCTATTTCGCGACGCTCGGCAGTGCCGCCGAGAAGAAGATCAAGAACCTGGTGCTGGCGGTCTGCCTGCTCGATCCCAATTCGGCCGAGGAGAGCACGTTCGGCTGCCTGATGACGCCGGAGACCATGCGGGCGGCCAAGGCAACGTCGCAGCTGCGCGGCATCGTCGATGGCCACGACCTGGCGCGGATGTTCGCCTGGATGCGGCCCAACGATCTGATCTGGAACTACTGGGTCAACAACTACCTGCTCGGCAACCAGCCGCCGGCGTTCGACATCCTGTACTGGAACGCCGACACGACCCGCCTGCCGGCGGCGCTGCACGGCGACTATCTCGATCTCTATTTCTCCAACCCGTTCGTCAACGCCGGCAAGCTGACGCTCAACGACAAGACCATCGACATGAGCAAGGTCAAGGCCGACAGCTACGTGGTCGCAGGGGTGACCGACCACATCACGCCGTGGAAGGGCGTCTACAAGACCGCCCAGATCATGGGCGAGGGCGCCACCTTCGTGCTGTCGAACAGCGGGCACCTGCAGAGCCTGCTCAATCCGCCGAGCAATCCGAAGGCGTCCTTCATGATCGGGCCGATCTCCAAGGACAAGCCCGATGCGTTCATGGCCTCGGCCGAGAAGCGCAAGGGCAGCTGGTGGCTCGACTGGCGCGACTGGCTGCAGGCGCGTTCGGGCGACGAGGTGGCGGCGCCCGCCGCGCTCGGCAGCGGGCGCTATCCATCTCTTGCCGCGGCACCGGGGACCTACGTCTTTGACTGACGATCTCACCAGCGCTGACGAGGCCGGGCCGGCGGCGGTTGCGCAGCGCGGCACGATCGAGACGCGGCAGGTCACGGTCGACGGTCAGCTGCTTCAGGTTGCGATCCGGCACGGCGGCGGCAGCGGCCCGCCATTACTGCTGTTCAACGGGATCGGCGCCAACTGGGAGCTGGCGAAGCCGTTCCTCGACGCGCTGACCGGCACCACCGCCATCATCTTCGACGTGCCCGGCGTCGGCGGATCGCCGAGGCCGGCATGGCCCTATCGTCCGTCGACCCTGGCGCGGCTTGCCGCCGGGCTCGTTGCGGAGCTGGGCTACGCCGAGGTCGATGTCGCCGGCGTGTCCTGGGGCGGTGGCATCGCGCAGCAATTCGCGCATCAGTTTCCAAAGCGCTGCCGCCGCCTGGTGCTTGCCGCGACCGCGCCGGGTTTCACCATGGTGCCGGCAAGTCCGTCGGTGCTGTGGAAGATGGCGACGCCGCGCCGCTACACCGACAAGGGCTATATGAAATCGATCGCCGCCGACATCTATGGCGGGGCGTTTCGCGACGATCCGTCATTGATTGGCCGGCATGCGGCCGCGATGCACGGCGCGCGCAGCATGGGCTATCTTTATCAACTGCTCGCGATGACCGGCTGGACCAGCCTGCCCTGGCTGTGGTCGCTGCCGCAGCCGACGCTGATCCTGATGGGCAGCGACGATCCGCTGGTCCCTCCGGTCAACGGTCAGATCATGGCGAGCCTGATCCCGAACGCCGAGCTGCGCCTGATCGACGACGGACATCTGTTCATGGTGACGCGGCCAAAGGAAACCGCCGACTTGATCGAAGCGTTTCTGGCTGACGAGAGCCGTCAGGTCGTGTCGTCATCCCTGCTCTCGCGAACGACGAGCTACTTCAGGGATCTCGTTCCAACGTCCGGAGGCGGACAGCAGAAGCCCTAAACACAGCAACCAGGGAGGATATCGTGACCGACAATACCTCTTACATAGACATGCTGCGGAAGTTCGGCAGTGATCTCGGCTTGCCGAAGCTGAACGTGGACGAATTGCTGCAAGCCCAGAAGAAGAACCTCGAGGCGCTCGGTCAGAGCGCGAAGGTTGCGGCCCAGGGCGCGCAATCGGTGGCGCAGAAGCAGCGCGAGGTGATTGAGGCCGGCTTGCGCGAGGCCTCGACCTTGGCGCGCGAGTACAAGCCGCTCGGCAAAATTCATGAGAACCTCGCTCTGCAAACCGAATTCGCGCGGAAGGTGTTCGACATCGCGGTCAAGGGCGCGCAGGACAGCGCGTCGACGGCGCGGCAGTCGACCACGGAAGCGGTGAAGATCATCCAGGACCGGATGAAGGAGAACTTCGAGGAGTTCCGCGCCAGCGTCCGCCCGAACAAGCCAACCTGACGTCACGATGAGACGAATCCCGGCAGGGCGTCGGTCCTGTCGGGAGCGCGAGACAAAGGCGAAGCATCGCCATGCATCAGGGAGGACACCATGGCTAACGCGCAGGCGACACGGTCAGCCAAGCCGGATTACGCGCCGCCGCCGATCAACGGCGACTTCTACGGGATTGCCACCGTCCTCAACGACACGGAGCGCGCGCTGGTGCAGCGTGTGCGCGCATTCACCGAGGGGGTGGTCGCACCGGTCATCGAAGAGTTCTGGAGCCGCGACGAATTTCCGTTCGCGATCATCCCGAAGATGGCCGAGATCGGCATCGGCGGCGTCGGCTACCAGGGCTATGGCGCGGCCGGCGGCAGCTGGCTGCTGAACGGCTTCGTCGCGATGGAATTGGCGCGGGTCGATTCCTCGGTCGCGACCTTCTGGGGCGTGCACACCGGGCTTTCGGCGGGCTCGATCTATCTGTGCGGCGACGAGGCCCAGAAGCAGCGCTGGCTGCCTGCAATGATGCGCTTCGAGAAGATCGGCTCGTTTGGTCTCACGGAGCCGCTGGTCGGCTCCGCGACGTCGGGCGGGATGCTGACCACCTGCCGGCGCGAGGGCGACGTCTGGATTCTCAACGGCCAGAAGAAGTGGATCGGCAACGCCACCTTCGCCGACATCAACGTGATCTGGGCGCGCGAGGAGGGCTCGAACCAGGTCAAGGGCTTTGTCGTGGCCAAGGACAATCCCGGCTTCTCGGTCGAGAAGATCAAGACCAAGATGGCGCTGCGCGTGGTGCAGAACGGCCTGATCACGCTGAAGGACTGCCGCGTGCCCGAGGCGGACCGCCTGCAGAACGCCAACACCTTCAAGGACACCGCCAAGGTGCTGCGCATGACCCGCACCGGGGTGGCGTGGTTCGCCGTCGGCTGCGCGATGGGCGCCTATGAGCATGCGCTGCGCTATGCGACCGAGCGGCAGCAGTTCGGCAGACCGATCGGCGGCTTCCAGCTGGTGCAGGATCTCCTGGTCCGGATGCTCGGCAACGTCACCGCGACACAGGCGATGATGCTGCGGCTCGGACAGATGCAGGACGAGGGCGTGATGCTGGACGAGCATGCCTCGCTGGCGAAGGCGTTCTGTACCGTCAAGTGCCGTGAGACCGTCGGCTATGCGCGCGAGCTGCTGGGCGGCAACGGCATCCTGCTCGAGAATCATATCGGCCGCTTCGTCGCCGATGCCGAGGCGATCTATTCCTACGAGGGCACCCGCGAGATGAACACCCTGATCGTCGGCAAGTCGATCACGGGATTGAGCGCCTTCGTCTGAGGCGTTGCGAAAGCATCCAATTCCGTCATTGCGAGGAGCGTCAGCGACGAAGCAATCCACGTTTCCACAAGTGGTGAGATGGATTGCTTCGCTTCACTCGCAATGACGGGGACACAGCCACCCACGCTACTGGTCACACGTCCGAAGGAGACCCTAGCTCACTCCGCCGGGGGCAGGCTGCCATGGCCGGCTTCGGCGTTTGTCCGCGACAGCATGCCGAGGGCAACGAGTGCGGCGGCAAAGCCGGCTGCAGCGCCGACCCCGAGCGCCCAGCGCGGGCCGAGGTGATCGGCGACCCAGCCGACGATCGGTGCGCCGATCGGCGTGCCGCCGAGCGCCACACCGAGCCGCAGCGCCATCACGCGGCCGCGCATCGCAGGCTCGGTCGAGAGCTGCATCAGCGCGTTCGAGGTGTTGGCGACGGTCAGCGCGGCGACGCCGATCACGACGAGCGCGGCGGCGAACAGCCAATAGCTCGGCGCCAATGCGGCGAGCGTGCAGCCGAGGCCAAAGATCGCAGAGCCCAGCATCAGCGAAGAGAACCGCGGCTGGTCGCGGCTCGCGGCGAGCAGCGCGCCCGACATCGTGCCGAGCGCCATCACCGAGGACAGCAGGCCGAAGCCGCGCGCATCGGTGTGGAACACGCCCACCGCCATGGTGGAGATGAAGATCGGAAAGTTCAGCCCGAAGGTCCCGATCAGGAACAGCATGATCAGCGTCGCCCGCAGATCGGGGCGGGACCACACATAGTCGAAGCCCTGCATGACGCTGCCCTTGGTGGGATGGGCGCGCGCATTCGGGCGCAGCTCGGAGGTGCGCAGCAAGGTCAGCGAGGTCAGCACCGCCAGGAACGAAGCGCCGTTGAACAGGAACGCCCAGCCGGTGCCGACCGAGGCAATGATCAGGCCGGCGACGGCCGGGCCGATCATGCGCGCGGCGTTGAACGAGGTCGAGTTCAGCGCGATCGCGTTCGACAGGTTGGTGTCGCTGACCAGCTCGGCCACGAAGGTCTGGCGCACCGGCGCGTCGAGCGCTGCCGCGCAGCCGAACAGGAAGGCGAAGGTGTAGACGTGCCAGAGCTGCACCAGTCCGGTGACGGTGAGAATCCCGAGGACCAGCGCGAGCGCGCCCATCGTCGCCTGGGTCGCCATCAGCAGCTTGCGCTGGTTGAAATGGTCGGCGGCAAAGCCGCTCCACGGCATCAATAATAGCTGTGGCCCGAATTGCAGCGCCATCACGATGCCGACCGCCGATGCGCTATGCTGCGTCAGCTGGGTGAGGACGAGCCAGTCCTGGGCGGCGCGCTGCATCCAGGTGCCGACGTTGGACACCAGCGCGCCGGCCGCCCAGACCCGGTAGTTGAAGCTTGCGAGCGATCGAAAGACGCGTCTCATGGTCTCTGCGGTTCATTCCCGCCGTGAAACCGTCCGAACCGCCGCGCCAGGAACAGGCCGATCAGGAGGCCGCCGAGACCGAGCGCTGCGACGTCGCTGGTGGTTCTCAAGCCGAAGTCGCCGACGCGGCAGACCAGGAGATATCCGACCGCGAGGTTGAAGAAGCCCCACACGATGTTGACGGTCGATGACGACAGGCCCTCACCGGGCGGCTTCGCGAACGGGCTCTGGAACGGTTCGCCCATCATGCCGGCGACGACGTGGGGGATCGCGTTGGTGAGGAAGGCGCCGCCGAAGAAATAGGCGACGAGGTCAAGCCAGTTCATGCGCATTGGTCCTTTCAAGCAGATCGATGATCGCCTGCGTCGAGCCGGTTTCGCCGAGCCGCGGGAACACCTGTTCGATGCTGTAGTCATGCGCGTTGGGCCGTGCATCGGTCATGGCGTCGATCGCAAGCGTGACGTTGAAGCCGGCCTCATAGGCCTGCCGTGCCGTGGATTCGACGCCGGTGCCGGTCGCAACGCCGGCGACCACGACATGCGTGACGCCGCGGGCGCGCAGCTGCTTCTCGATATCGGTGCTGGCGAACGCACCCCACGTTCGCTTGGTTACGACGATGTCGCCCGGCTGCCGATCGAGCTCCGGAATCAAGTCGGTCCAGCCGTCGGGAAATTGTCCGCTGTGGCGCGGCCGCTCGGTTCGTCCGGGTGCCGTGCCGTCGACATTGACCAGCACGATCGGCAATCCACGCCGTCGAAACGCATTGATGAGGGCGCAGGCGCGAACCACGACGTCTGCGAACGGATGGACGAAGGGCGCGCCGACGAGCCCTGATTGCAGATCGACGACAATGAGGGCGGTGATCGGATCGAGCGTCGTCAAAGCCATGATCGTCTCCTGTCTCGCGATTGGCGCGGCGCGGCCGGCATCAATCCGCGACCAGCCGTTTCAGCAAGCCGACGGCGGCGGCGAGTTCATCCTGTTCCCGCGCCGACAGCCGCGCGGCGATGGTGCGCGACAGCCAGTCCTGCCGCGCGGCACGGCCGGTGCGCAGCCGCTCGCGGCAGCTATCGGTGAGCGACATGATGGTCTGGCGGCCGTCGTCCGGATCGGGCGTGCCGCGCACCAGGCCCGCGGCCTCGAGCGCTGATATCGCCGAACTCATCGACTGCGGACGCATGCCTTCCGACCGCGCCAGGCTGGACACGGTCGCGGGGCCGTCCTTTTCGAGGCGCAGCAGCACCGCGACCTGGGACGGCGGAAGATCCTCACGCTGGCCCTGCTCGCGCAGCCGGCGCTTCAGCGTTCCGATCAACAAACGAAGATCCTCGGCGAGCGCCGATGTGCGCGCTGATCCGGTACGGGCCGCTGCATTGTTCATGCCGGTCATCCTAGCATATATGAAGGTAAACTGTAAAGATTATCTTTGCAGTTTATCTGCGGAGCCCGCGAGCGTTCGTCGCGGGCCGGGGTAGGCCGTCCGTTTCGACGGTATCTTGCGGCTGAGTCAGAGCGACGCGCGCGACAGTTCCCTGCGCGGGTGAGCCGGACGGGTTTTGAGGGAAATGATATGAGCAGCGTCTGCGTCGTGGCGCGATGACGCGCGCTACTCGCTCTCGCTGGTCGCCGGCGCCGTGTACATGTCCCGTGCGCGCCGGGTCACCGCCGCATAGCGCGCGGTCGCGCTGAGGCTCATCAGGCCGGCGCGCACCAGTCCGAGGATGGCGCGGCGCGAGTGGAACGGGCCGGTCTTGCTCGCGGCATATCCGCGCGGGTAGAGCTGCAGGCGGCCGGCGAGCGCTTCCTGCAACGCCAGCTTCTGGGTCGCGCTCAGGCGCCGGCGCCGCGCAGGTTTTTCCGCTTCCGCCAACATGAGCTCGATACCCAACGATTTCCGTGGCGCGGCCTTCATTGTCAGCTCACACTCCGGCCGACTGGCGCGACCTTCCGCGAGGCGCGGCGCCCGGCCGGCATCGCCATGGACGCCGGCATGTGGCACATCATGGCTTGCGCTGTTGCTCATTCGTAAGACAGAACCGCATTTCGAGCAGTAGTGGCATCTGACGAAAGTCAGGATCAGTTATGACGAAAGTCATATTCGTTTGCGGCCGCTGCCGGCTTACGCCAGAGTGGGCTGCTCGCTGAGTTGATGGGCAACGCATGATCGATTTGAGCGCGGATTTGCTTGCGGCTGCAGGAGCCGACGTCATCGGTCTCGCCGTCATCGGTGCCGACCGAAGCATGCAGCGGAAGATCGGGCGGCTGGTCGAGTGGCTTCCCGCAATCGGCGTCGATTGCTGCGAATGCATGCTGCTGGTCGGCATGGAGGCCGAGCTGGCGGCGCTGGCTCGCAGCCAGCGGGACATGATCGCACTGGCCGGTGTCCGCGGTGCCTCGCCTGACATCGCGCAGCCGATGACGGCGGTCGTGCTGTGGAATGACGCGCAGTCGCATTACTTCGTGATCGCCATGCCGGACTTCGCGGGACGTCAGGTCGAAACGCTGCTCGGCAGCGAGCGCCGGGCCCGCCGCCTGATGGAGCAGCAGCTCGAGGCGGCGAGCGCGGAAGTGCGCTTTGCCTCGCTGGCGCGGACGCGGCTGCGGCTGGCGCGCGACCTGCACGATACGCTGGTGCATTCGATCGTGGCGCTGCTGACCCAGATCCGGCTGATCAGGCATTATCTTTCGGCCGACCCGGCGCGTGTGGCGGACAGCCTTGCGACCGCTGAAGACGCCGCAGCGAGCGGCCTCTCGCGTGCCCGCGAGGCCATCGATCGGCTGCGCACGCCGGACGACTTGAAGCTTGATCCCGATGTCGAGGGACTGCTCAGCGACTTCGCCGCGCGCAGCGGCGTCAGGGTGTCGATCCAGATCGACGAAGAGGCGCGTCCCGGCTTGCGCGATTGCGGCTTGACGGTTCAACGCATCCTCAGCGAGGCATTGCGCAACGTTCAGGCACATGCGAAGGCACGCCGTGTCTCCTTTCACGCCTTCGAAGCGCCGGCCGCGGTCGGTCGCAAGCTCGTTGTCGAGATCCGCGACGACGGCCGCGGCTTCGATCTCGCGGTGCCCACTCCCGGACATTTCGGATTGATCGGGATGACCGAATTTGCTGAACTCGTCGGCGGAAGCTGCGCGGTGGAGAGCGCGCCCGGACAGGGAACGCTGGTCCGGATATCGCTCCCCGTGGCGGTGCCGCCGGCAGCGTCTGCCGGCCTGCTGGCCGATTGATGTCGTTGCCGCCAATTCAAGACCTTCGAGAGGATAACGAAAGCCCGTGAGCAGAATTGAGAAGGTGCGGGTGCTGATCGCCGAGGATCAGACCCTGATCAGGGAAGGTATCGCCACACTGCTGGCCCAGCAGAACGACGATTTCGAGATCCTTCCCGGTGCGTCCGACGGCGAGCAGGCCATCGAATTCGCGCGGCGCTATCGGCCGGACGTCATCCTGATGGACCTGCAGATGCCGCGTGTCGACGGCATCGCGGCGACCCAGCGGATCCTGCGCGAGCTGCCGCAGACCCATATCGTCGTGCTGACGACATTCGAGACCAACGACCTGATCTTCGAGGCGGTCAGCGCCGGCGCCAAGGCGTATCTCCTCAAGGACGCCAGGATGGAGGAGATCGCATCGACCATCCGCGCAGTGATCAACGGCCAGTCCGGGCTGTCGCCCAGCGTCGCCGCCCGTATCCTCGACGAGTTCAAGCGGCTGCGCGGCCCGCGCGTCTCGGCGAAACTGCCGGTTCGCGACGGGCTGACGGCGCGGGAGAATGAAATTCTCACGCTGATCGTCGAGGGCAAGAGCAACACCGAGATCGGCGAGCGGCTGCATTTGGCCGAGGGCACGGTGAAGAACTATGTCAGCACCATCCTGGAGAAATGCCAGGTCAAGAACCGTACGGAACTGGCAATAAAGGCAATAACTTACTAGAAATAACTGCCCCCAATTGCACACCACGCGGTTGATCCGGCTGAGATTGCTCGCCTTTCTCTGGGCCGCGCCGACAAAATTGGCTATAGGATTGTTTCGGATTTGCTTTTTGACTGGCAGGTCCGGATTGCGCGGCTTTGACTAAACAGGGAATGACCATGAAGGGTATCGAGCGCCAGACCAAGGATACGGATGGACTGGCAAACGCGGCGGCCGGCAATGGCGCGGACGCCGCGGCGCATGGCATGGCGGCGATCGATCAGGTCCGCGATCTCCTGTTCGGCGGCGCGCAACGCTCGATTGAGACCAATCTCTCGGGTCTGCGCGAGGAGATGCAGGCATCGCTGAAGCAGATGCAGGCGGACTTCAACAACGAGCTCACCGCGCTGCAGGCGCGGCTCTCCGACCTCGAACGCGATACCGAGCAGAAGCGCCTCGACTCGCTGAAGGATGTCGGTGCGGCTATCACCCAGCTCGGCGCTGCGATCAGCGGATTGGGATCCGGCCGCACGGGCAAATAGCATGGCAGCTGCTGCCGGCCAGAACCGCGAGATCGAGCAGCTCAAGACATTGCTGTTTCAGCCCGAGGCGACGCGTCTGACGTCGCTGGAAGCCGACCTCGACTCGCTGCAGCGCTATGTCGGCAACGCTGATCGCCTGGAGACGGCCACCGCCGGCATTCTGGTCGAAGCGCTTGAGCGCGCAGAGGTCAACCGGCCGCGCGAGCTCGCCACCGCGATCGCGCCGGTCGTGGTCTCCGCGATCCGCAGCGAGATCAAGAATTCGCGCGAGCAGATGATCGAGGCGCTCTATCCGATCGTCGGCCGGCTGGTCAGCGCCGCGGTCGCGAACGCGTTCCGGGAACTGGTTGCCTCGCTCGAGCAGCGCATCAATGCGCTGACCTCGGCGCAATTGTGGGTCGGGCGGGTCAAGTCGCTGGTGACGGGACGTCCGATCAGCGAGTTCGTGCTCGCCGACAGTCCGCCGCAGATCAACCGGCTCCTGATCATCGAACGCGGCAATGGCCGCCTGGTCGCCGACTGGAAGCGCGAGGCGACCGTCGACGAGCGCGCCGACCTGCTCAGCGCGATGGTTGCGGCGATCCTCGAATTCTCCGTGCAGGCCCTGGCCGGCGAAGGCAATCTGCAAACGCTCGATTTCGGCGGACGACAGCTCGCGCTGCGCGCATCGCCCCGCTTCATCCTGGCGGCGGAGTGCCTGGGGCCGCTGCGCCCCGCCGACAATGCCAGGATCAATTCGCTGTTCTTCGATGCGATCGAACGTATCGATCGCGGCGCGGATTGCGATGCGCCGATGCTCGCCTCGCTCGCAACCGCGATCGAGACCGACGACACACCGCGGCGGATCGCAAGCCGGCGCGGCAAGGTGATCCTGTTCGCCGTGCTCGCCGCTGTGGCCGCGCTGTTGCTTTATTTTGCCGCGACCACAGTGACGCGCGCCCTGCTGGAACGGCGGACCCATGCTGCGCTGGAGCAGCTCGCCGCGAAGCAGCCCTTGCTCGTCACCTTCCCGCTGCGGCTCGACTTCGATCACGGCAGCCGAAGCGTGGCCGTCTCGGGCATCGAGCCGAGCCAGTTGGAGACGGCGCCGTTGATCGACGCGCTCGCTGCGGCCGCGGCTCCCTACAAGGTGGTCGACCGCATCGGACTGGTGTCCACGCCGGAGCAGGCGGCGGCATCGCAGGCCGGCATTGCAGGCCTGCAGCAGAGCCTGACGCGCCTGCAGGCGAGCCTCGACCAGATGGGCGAGGCGATGGGTGCGCAGGCGAAGTCGGGCGACCAGAAATATGCCGCGCTGGCCGAGCAATATGACAAGCTCGGCGAGCGGTACGCGAAGTTGAGCGAGCAAGCTGCGAAGCTGCAATCCGTCGCCGACGGTCCGGCGGCGCGGCTCGACCGCTTCATCGCCACGACCGCGATCTTCTTCGTCAACAATTCGGACGAGATCCTCGACAACGACCAGGCCGAGCAGCAGCTGCACGAGCTCGCCGGACTGCTGACGAACAATGATCTCAGGCTGCGGATCGTCGGCTACGCCGATCAGAGCGGCACCGAAGGCACCAACAAGACGCTGGGGCGCAAGCGGGCGGAGCAGGTGCAGCGCAAGCTGACCGCGCTCGGGGTCGATCCGTCGCGGCTGATCTTGGTGTCGCGTGCCGCGACGATGCCGATCACCGACCGGCTCGACGCCACCGCCGGCGGCAATCGCCGCGTGGCGTTCGAGACGGTCTACCGAGGCGAAGTGGCCCGCTGATGCTCACCGCAAAAGTCATGCTGCTCGGCGATATGGGGGTCGGCAAGACCTCGATCCTCTATCGGCTGATCTACAACCGGTTCGAGGGCCAGTATAAATCGACGCTGGGCGTCGAGATCCTGAGCCATGACGTGGTGCCGGCGGATGGCAGCGACCCGATGCGCCTCGTGCTGTGGGACACCGACGGCGATTTCGGTACGCAGATTTTCGACACCGTCTATGTCACCGGTGCATCCGCTGCCATCATCGTGTCCGATGTCACGCGGCCGCAGACGGTGACCCGCATGGTCGAGCTGGTCCGCGGTTTCGAGCAGCGCTTCCCGGGCCGGCCCTACCGGGCGCTGCTCAACAAGATCGACCTGCCGGAAGCTGCCGGCAGCGCCGGCGCGATTGCCGAGCTCGCCAAGTCGAGTGTCAAACCGGTCAGCGCCAAGACCGGCGTCGGCATCGCCGAAAGCTTCGTCGAGCTGGCCCAGACCATCCGCCGCCGTCAGCTCTAGTTCACATAACTCCGCACACGTTTGTGTCAGCCGCCCCGACTTCTCGGGGCTGGCGAATCGGGCCGGGACGGCTGACTTCATCGCACGTGGGGCGTACGATGAAACGCGCGCGACATGCGGTGCACGACCGCACGAATCTCTCCCCGACTGCACCACGCCGTCCCACACTCCGATAGTGACGATGGTCATCTTCCGCTCGGCCAATGGCCTGCCTATCGTCCACCCGTCACTGGAACCAGTCACGGGACCAACGGTGTCCCGGGCGTACGGAGTGAGAGATCATGAGCATTTTTGGAAGCATCATGGGTGCAATCTTCGGCCACGGCGCCCAGGCCAAGACACCTGACGGCAAAACCGCTGAGACCACAGCGACGGCTGCACCCGGCGCCGCACCGGCATCGACGTCAACGTCTGCATCTGCATCGCCGGCACCCGGCACATCCGCGGCGCAAACGGTCGACGTCGCGGCGATCGTCGACAAGGCCGCGGCTGCCACCGGCGAGAAGCTCGACTGGCGCACCTCGATCGTCGACCTGATGAAGGCGCTTGGCCTCGACAGCAGCCTTGCTGCGCGCAAGGAGCTCGCCAAGGAGCTGCACTACACCGGCGATACCAACAATACCGCCACCATGAATGTCTGGCTGCATCAGCAGGTGATGGCCAAGCTCGCCGCCAATGGCGGCAAGCTCCCGGCCGATATCAAGACCTGATCACCGCCTTGAGCCGTGCGCGACGGTCGCGTCCCGCACGGCTCCGAACCATGTGTATTGCGTGAGGAGCAGTTGTGATGACCTCATCTCATCTTGCCATCCTGAACAGGCCGCGGACCGGCGTCGTCGCCGCTTCGATCGGCGCGGGACTCGGCCTCGCGGTAATGGCGATGGGCATCACCATCGCCGTCGCCCGCGCCGATAGCGCCAGCGAGGAGCCGCGGCCGGCGAACGCGGATGCCAGTGCGCAGCGCGCCGCGCAGAACCTGCCGCCGGCCCGGGTCATCCTGCCGGCGCCGTGGGAGCAGGCCGCTCCCGTGCAGCCGGTCGCAGCACCGGCGAATCCGGCAGATCACAAATAATCTTCGCGCCTTCGTTGCGGCCGGCGATCCACGCATTGCGTGACGGTCGCGGCGAGCGGCCCGCACACCGCCCAGCTCTGGAGCCTCACCATGCCAGAACAGGTCAAGCTGCCCCGAAAATTGTCGCAAGAGCCCGGCGGTCCGCCGTCGCTGCGGCCGAGCCACCGGCGGGTGATCGAGGACCTCGACCGCTGGGCCAACAGCCCCGGCCTGCAGCCGCCGAGTGACGGAGAAAAGCAAGCCGACGACAAGCGCCAACGCAAGTAAGCATGCCGCTCGTGGACCCGCATCGCCGAGGATGCGGGCCCAGGGGTGCCGTCTTCGATCAGTTGAACGGCACGCGCGCCCTGGCCGAGAACGTCCAGATCCGGGCCGTGGCGCCGAGCCCGCCATACTCCGCTCCGAGGCCGAGCATCATGCCGCCCGCGAGCCTGGCGTTCAGCCCGCCGGTGACGCGGGCCGACCAGCCCTCCAGCACCAGCGTCGGGTTGACGGGGATGCCGCTCACGGCCAGTGCCGCGGCATCGTCCCTGCTGAAATAGTAGTCGCCATAGACGCCGAGATAGGGCGAGACCACCGCGGCGTCGGTCGTTGCCAGCGGGTAGCTCAGCTTGACGCCGCCGGATGCGCGGCCGGTGACGAAGTCACGCGCCGTCTGCAGCGTACCGAGCGTGTCGACATAGGCATTCTCATGCTCCCACAGCGTGTAGAGGCGCGCGGACGGCTCGATCAGCAGGTTGCTCATCTTGTAGCTGCCGGTCAGCCCGGTCGCGAACATCCAGCGGTCGCCGTTGAAACTGCCCTGCGCCGTTCCGGCCACGCCATTGTAGCCGATCTGCGAGAAGGTCACGGCGGCGTCGTAGCGCAGCGTCGGCGTGATCATCCAGCCGAGATAGCTGCCTGCGGTCCAGCCGTCGCCGGTGAGCTTTCCGTTGATGTCCTGGGCCGTGTAGTTGAACGTCTCATAGCCGGCGACCGCGCCGACCAGGAGGTTCGGCATCGCCCGGTAGGTCAGTCCCATCAGGGCATTGAGCTGGTCGCCGTAGATCGACGAACCTGTTGTCCCGACGCCCGGCGAGGTCGGCGACGACCAGCGGTCGATGCCGCTGCCCCTGACATCGATCCAGAACAGCCAGTCGCGTGGTTCACGATTGATCGTCGTCTGGGTTTTGGGCGCCGCCTTGGTCGGCATCTGCCGATCGATCGCCGCAAACGCATTGTCGATTCGCGAGCTGCCGCCGCTGCGCGCGCCCGAATTGCGATCCGAGGCGTAGGCACCACGATTCCCGGTGTCCGCCTGCGCCACGCCATTCTCCGGACCGGCCGCGAAGTTGAAGCGCATGCCGGCGCCGCTCGGCGTCATGAAGCTGCCGCCGTCGCTGAACCCTTCCGAGATCGCGTTGTCGATCGCGCCCGAGATCGCCTGGCCGGAGTTCTGTGCCACCAGCTTGGTGATGTCGATCTGCAATGCGCGCAGCTTCACGCTGTCGGCCGGGACGCTCACGCTCTGCGCCAGCGCCGGCGAGGTGCTGGCGTTGAACGCACCGCTGCCGGCATAGCTCGCCGTCATGGTGTGGCTGCCGATCTTGAGGGTCGAGATCGCGAAGCTCGCGGTGCCTGCGGCGAGCGTCGCGGTGCCGATCGGCGATCCATTGTCGCTGAAGGTCACTGTGCCGGTCGGCGTTCCTGCTGAGGCGGTGACGTTCGCCGTGAAGGTCACCGATTGGCCAAGACTGCTCGGATTCTGCGACGAGGTTAGCGCGGTCTGGGTCGTCGTTGCGGCTGCGAAGGTGAAGCGGTCCGCCGCTGATGTCGCTGATGTCCCGACTGCCGTCGTCACCGTGATGTCGACGGTGCCGGTCCCCGCCGGCGCGGTCGCTATGATCTGGGTGCTGGAATTGACGGTGAAGCCGGTTGCGGGGGTTGCGCCGAACGTCACGGCCGTCGCGGCGGTGAAAGCTGTGCCTGTTATGATGACCGTCGTCCCGCCGCTGGTCGGGCCTGCGGTCGGCGAGATCGACGTCACCGTCGGCGCGGACGCCGTATAGGTGTACTGATCTACGGGAGACGCGAATGACGTCCCGGACGGGTTGGTCACGGTGACATCGACCGTGCCGGTCCCTGCCGGCGCGACTGCGGTGATCCGCTCGCTCGAATTGACGACGAAGCTCGTTGCGTTGACGGCGCCGAAGCGCACCGCGGTGGCAGTGCTGAAACTGCCGCCCGAGATGATGACCGTGGTGCCGCCCGCGGCGGGACCTGATGTCGGGGAGATCGAGGCCACCGCCGGTGCCTGCGCGCTGGCCGCGGCGACCGAGCCGAACAGCGCGGCGGCGATCAGGACGAGACGCCATCCGGCGCGTCGCGCGATCGCCTTCGACGGCAGTCTGTTGCGAAGCTCGGATGCAAGACGCGAGGTGGCCAAGCGGAAACGAGCCCGCGCAAGGTTTGCAATCGGCAACAAAGGTAACCCCCGTCGCGCCGGTCCGCAGCAGGGCCGGCGCATAT
Organism: Bradyrhizobium sp. USDA 4341; assembly: GCF_054063755.1. Taxonomy (NCBI): domain Bacteria; kingdom Pseudomonadati; phylum Pseudomonadota; class Alphaproteobacteria; order Hyphomicrobiales; family Nitrobacteraceae; genus Bradyrhizobium; species Bradyrhizobium sp. USDA 4341. The sequence goes on from NZ_JBSSGO010000002.1 coordinate 6,173,790, forward strand.
CCCAAAAAATACGGGTTCACTGTAGTACGAGGCTCGGCAGGCGCGTCGCGGAATCTCCGCGTGCATCTGCTTTTGTGACGCGCCGTTGCCGGGCCGCTACGTCATTGCACAATCTGAGAAGGCGTTAGCGCGTGCCGTGGTTGCGATCTGGCGATCGCGCGGCGGCCTTTCTCATTCGGCGCAGCAAAGCAGATGATGGTTAGGGACGCAGGGCTGTCGCGATCAGTGCGGTCGAGGGAATCGCGAAGGTGTCTCCGACCCGCCCGCGCTCGATCTCGCTGCGGAAGGCGCGCGCGACTGCCGCGCTCTGGTCCGCATCGAGCCCGCTCCAATGCGGCATGAACTCGAACAGTTTGTCGACGTCGGCGGGATTGACGACATTGAGCTGGAAATCGTGGGTGATCTCGGCGACGACAGGATCGCAGAAGCCGGCCGCGGCGATCGCCGCACTGAGGCGGCCGGGATCGGCGAGTTCGGCGAGGCCCGTGCACGGCATCGGCGTGACGTCATCGGGGTAGAGCCGCCGGATGATCTGGGAGAGCAGCAGATACACGGCGGCGCCGTCGGCGCTCCTCCAGACCGCAATCGCCGCCGATCCGCCTGGCCGCGTCACCCGCGCCATCTCGCGCAGTCCCGCGCGCCAATCCGGAAACAGCATCACGCCGAAAATGGACACCGCTGCATCGAAGGCGGCATCCGGCAAGTCGAGCGCCTGGCCGTCCATCTGCCGTGCCGCGATATTCGCCACATCATGCGCGCGGACCCGTGCCACCATGCCGGCCGAGAAGTCGATCGCGGTGACGTCAGCGCCCCTGCGCGCGGCCGCAAGCGCCGCGGCCCCCGTGCCGGTGGCGACGTCGAGTACCTTCGATGACGGGCCGATCGGGAGCATCGCGACCGCGGCCTCGGCGAAGTGTGTCGTGAACGGCTGCGACTGCGCCTCGTAGGTCGCGACCATCTTGTCCCAGTGCGCGGGATCGTTGAACGGAAGGCGGCTCGCCGGTTCACTTTGCTGCATGAATCTGGTCCTCGAGACTTTGTTTGTGTTTGGCGAGCCGGCGCTTGAAATCCTTCGCGAGCGCGTCGAGCGTCACCGCGCCGAGCCGCTTCAGGAAGATCGCCTCGACCTCGCGAAACGTGCCCGACAGCGCGTCGTTGACGGCCTGTTCGACCAGGCAGCCGGGATTTTCCGAGCGATGGCCCATCGCGACGATCGTAGGCGCGCCGACCGCGCGATAGATGTCGGCCAGCGTGATGTCGGCGGGATCGCGGGCGAGCGTCCAGCCGCCGCCATGGCCCTTCTCGGAGCGGACCAGGCCTTGCTCGCGCAAGCCCGCCATCACGCGGCGCACGACCACCGGGTTGGTGGCCATCGCCTGTGCAAGTTGCTCCGACGTGACCGGTTCGCCCGCTCCGATCATGTGGAGCAGGCCGTGCAGCACCCCGGATAGACGGCTATCGCGTATCATGTAACTTCATATGTTACATGATGGAGTGAACGTCAAGAGGTGCAGGCCCTGATCTCTTCTCCTTCCCCCTGAAAGGGGAAAGGTCGGGATGGGGGTCCAGCCAACAGGCACCGCTGTTCGCGGAGAGAGCTGATCCCCACCCGCTTTGCTCTGCCGAGCAAAGCGACCTCCCCTTTTCAAGGGGAGGTAAGAGAGCAATCGGGATTCGCGTGCCGGAATTCTCGCCACCGCCCGTTTAATCCCCATCGGGGTCTTGAGAGGCGGGGGCAGTATCGTGGGCAGTGTGGCTGTTGATCGGATGTTGCTGGATGCGGTGGCGCATTATGGCGCGGGCCGCGCGACGGAGGCCGGCACGTTGTGCGGCGATATCCTCACTGCCGATCCCGACCATATTCCGGCGCTGCATCTGTCCGCCGTCATCGCCTTCGTGACCGATCGCGCCGCCGAAGGCGCGGTGCTGCTGAACCGGGTGTTCAGCCTCGATCCGCATCACGGACCGGCGTTCGCCACGCTCGGTGATGCGCTCGCCGTGAAGGGCGAGCACGAGGGCGCGGTGGCGGCGTTCCAGCGCGGCATCACATTGCGGCCGAAGGATGCCGGCCTGCACATCAAGCTCGGCGTTGCGCTGTGCGAGTTGTCACGCTTCGACGAGGCCGAGGCGGCGTTTCGCCGCGCGATCGCCCTCGATGGCGGCCTGACGCGGGCGCGGTTCAACCTCGCGGTTGCGCTGGCCGGGCAGCAGCGGCCGGTCGAGGCGGAGCAGGCCTATCGCGAGGTGATCGCGCGCGATCCGGCCTATCGCGGCGTCTGGCTCAACCTTGGCAATGCCTTGACCGATCAGAAGAAGCACGCCGCCGCCGCCACCGCTTATCGCCGCGGGCTCGGCGCGGATCCCGATCATCCCGGGCTGCATAGTGGCCTCGGTGCGGCCCTCTACCGCCTGGGTCGGCTGGAGGACGCGGTCCTGCACTATCGCCGCGCGATCGCGCTCGAGCCCGACAATTTCGCGCCGCGGCGCCTGCTCGCCATGGTGCTGCACGAGCTGGGCGAGCGCGAGGAGGCGGTCCGCATCTATCGGCAGGTCTCGGCCCGCGATCCGTCCGACCACGTCATCCTCAACAATCTCGGCGCCTGCCTGTTCGAGCTCGGACAGGTCGATGACGCCATCGCCTGCGCCGAGCTGGCGCTGGCGCTCAAGCCGGACTACGCCGCCGCGCACGCCAATCTTGGAATCATCTTCGAGGCGCAAAATCTGGTCGAGGCGGCGGTCGCCGCGCATCGGCGGGCCATCGAGCTCGAACCCAATTACGCCAAGGGCCACGCCAATCTTGCGGTCGCGCTGCGCAATGCCGGCGAGATCGATGCGGCTCTCGTGGCCTCGCGCCGGGCCATCGCGCTCGATCCCGAACAGCCGCTGGCGCATTACAACCACGCGCATTTCCTCCTGATGAACGGCGAGTTCGAGGAGGGTTTTGAGGAGTATCAGTGGCGCCGCAAGACCAAGATGCTCAGCGAAGGCGATCCCGTGTTCGACGAGCCGGAATGGCAGGGTGAGCCGCTGGCGGGACGCACGCTGCTGCTGTTTGCCGAATACGGGCTCGGCGACGCCATCAATTTCGTCCGCTATGTGCCGATGCTGGCGGGCAAAGGCGGCCGGATCATTCTGCAGGTGCAGCCGGCGCTGGTCGCGCTGCTGCGGCCGATGCTGCCCGATGTCGCGATGTTCGCGCGCGGCGAGCCCTTGCCGCCGTTCGACCTGCAACTGCCGCTGCTGAGCCTGCCGCGGATCTTCCGCACCACCGTCGAGACCATTCCCGCTGCCGTGTCCTATCTGCAGGCGGACGCCACCAAGCTCGCGCGCTGGTGCGAGGCGCTCGCCGGCGAGCCCGCGCTGAAGGTCGGCGTGGTCTGGGCCGGCAATGCCAGGCACAAGGGCGACCGCCAGCGCTCGCTGCCGGCCGATGCCGTGCTGCCGCGGCTGGTCACACCTAGCGTCCAGCTCTACAGCCTGCAGAAGGAGCCGCGGCCGGACGATGCCCCGGTGCTGCGCGGCCTTGGTGCCGATATCGTCGACCTTGCACCGATGCTCGGCGATTTTGCCGATACCGCCGCGGCCGTCTGTGCGCTCGATCTCGTGATCGCCGTCGACACCTCGGTGGCGCATCTCGCCGGCGCGCTGGGCCGCCCGGTCTGGATGCTGTGTCCCTATGCGCTCGACTGGCGCTGGCTGCGCGGCCGCGCCGACACGCCGTGGTATCCGACCATGCGGCTGTTCCGCCAGGACAGACCGCAGGCCTGGGAGGGCGTGCTGACGCGGATGTCCGACGAGCTTGCACGCGTCGCGCGGGGGGAGCGGGACCTGCTGCTGCCGCGGTGACGGATCGACCGGTTGCCCGCGCTGTGTGCGGCCTTAGCAGACCCTATGCGGCTGAGAGCCGGATCTGGAACTTGCTGCCGGTTGCCTTGGCAAATCGCAACAACGTCTTGGTACTTGGAAGCGTCTGGCCGCTTTCGAGGCGAGCGATAGTTGACTGACTAGTGCCCATCTTGGCCGCCAGCTCGGACTGCGACAGTCCGGCGCGCCGACGCGCCTTGAGCAACTCGGCAGCGATTTCGAACTCAGGCGCGAGCGCATCGTATTCCGCCCGAACCTTCGGATTGGCCAACAGGCGCGCCTTGAGTTTTTCGAACGGTATCGTCATGTGATTTCCTTTGCCCGCCGCAGCGCCAACTCGATCTCACCCGGTGGCGTCTTCTGGGACTTCTTCACGAACGCGCGGACGACCACAACGCGCCGGCCAAATGCTTCACATGCGGTTCACCCAGACTTTCCAGCCCAGCGGCAGCAATGCGCTCCGAAAGGCGGATGAAACGCGCCTGCATGTCGGCTGGCAGCGCCGCGATCTCTTCCACGACGACCTCGTTGAGGATTTCGACGCTCCAGGACATCGCGGAGGATATCTCATTTTTGAGATAGGGGAAAGCGGCAATCCGCCTTGGATGCGCTGTGCCTTCGTCACCCCGCACTCATTCCCTGCGCGCCGCCGAGCAGCTTGGCGTTGAGCCGGCCGCCGTCGAACAGCATTTCGCTGACCGCGCCGTCGAGGTCGGAGGTCGTGACCCGCCCGCCGCCGTCGCGGATGATGCTGGCCTGGGCGAGACGGCGCATCAGCTCCTTGATGAAGGCGGCGCTGACGCCTTCGGTGCGTCGTACGGCTTCGTCGATGACGGGCTGTTCGAGCGGCAGGCCCTTGCCGTAGAGCCGGACCAGCTTGCCGCGGCCGGTCTCGTCGGGCAGCGGCACTTCGATCGCCTGGTCGATGCGGCCCGGCCGGCCGGCCAGCGCGCCCTCGAGCTCTTCGGGGCGGTTGGTGGTCAGCAGGAACAGGATGTCGCAATCCTCCTTCAGGCCGTCCATCTCGTTGAGCAGCTTGTTGAGCAGGGATTCCTCGCACGGCCCGCCCATGTCCTCGCGGTCGCGCGCGATCAGGTCGACATCCTCGATCACGACCATGGCCGGCTGCAGCAGGCGGGCGAGGTTCATGTAGGCGCCGAGCAGGCCGACCTGTTCGGCAGTGATGATCAGCGTGGTGTGATCAGGCAGATTGGTGGCGAGATAGCGAATGGTGTGGGTCTTGCCGGTGCCGGGCGGGCCGTAGAGCAGGATGCCCTTGCGGGTCGACTGCCCGAGCTTGCGCAGCAGATCGCGGCTTTGGACAAAGCCGAGCACGTTGCGGTCGAGCAGCCGCAGTGTCCGCTCCGGCAGGATCACGTCATCGCGGGCAACCGTCGGCAGGCGATGCACGGTCACGCCGCGTGAACGGCCGCGATAGTCCGAACCACCCTCGAGCGAGAGTATCTTGCCGCGGTAGGATCGCGCGGCGTGGACAGCGGCTTCCAGCGCGGCAAAGGTCGGCTGTACGAAGGCATCGCCGGCCGTGCCTGCCGGCAATGCGATCTCGATCCGAACGGCGGGTTCGCGGTCATATTCACGATGATAGGTCAGCAGAACGGCGTAGCGTAACGTGCCTGACCGGCACAGCCACAAACCGTTGACGAGACATTTCACCGGCTCGGGCTCGCCGATATCGACGTCCTGATACTGAGGAGGCGCGATCGCCGGCGCATTGCGGCTGTCCTTCATCAGGGACGCAAATCCAATCGTCTCGTAACGGTATTCCTCATGGATCCCGAAGAAGTGGATCGGGTCGGTGAGCAGCTTGTCGATCGCGACCTGAACGTCGGCACGCATGTGGCCTGGAAACTGGCGTGCCCGCGTCACGATCAGGTTGCGCGACACGCCGGTGAAATGCCAGTCGAGCGCAACAAAGGCGTATCGAAACTCGTGGCTCGGCAATTCTTCCGAGCTGCGACGCGCGGCGAGCAGGCAGTCCGTACATAGCGAGGCCGTCGTGCCGGAGAGAATAATCTCCGTCACGGCCTTCGGGGCTTCGCACAGATCGCAGGGGCGGCTGGCATCGGCGGACTCGCTCGTGATCATCAACGGGTGGCCGTTGGAGCGGATCAGCCACTTGGCGCTGTTGAACATTGCCCGAGCGACGGCGCCCGGATAGGGGCCGCACGGAACAGCGCCCCTGGCCTCGATCAGTGCAGCGGTAGCGATGGCTTCCTGCTGGGATTTCCCGAATACCGTGCGCAGCAGGTCCTGCACGAATTCCAGCGGCGTCTCGCCGTCGTCGTGAATGAAGAGCTGGACCGGACCGTCATCGGCAAAGACGTCGTGCATGAGGCCTCCGAAACGCAACTGGAAACAGAAAGAACAAAATAAGAACATCATGGCGGCGGCTGTGCGTCAAGCGAAAGATTGTCCGGCCTCAGCCCTGGCGTGTGGCGAGCCGATTTGGCCGGCTCGGCTTGCCCCGCCCGCCATGCGTAAACGGCGCTCAACACTTGTGACGATCGTGTTGCGGCAAATGCCAAGAGATGGTCGTCGCAGCAGCAAACTTCCGACACATCATCAAGGCGAAAAGGGGCGATCCGACATGGCGCGAGCGCGAGAGCAGAGTCCCCCCGGGGATCTGCGGTCGCGCAATTATTTTAATAAGAGGCCCTCGTGTCGCACAAACTTCGCTTTGCGATCCTTCTCGTCCTCAGCCTGTTCGTCTCGCCCGCGCTGGCGCAGCCCGCTGCCAAGCCGGCGCCGCCGCAACCCGCTACCGGCGACGCGCTGACGCCCGAGCAGGCGAAGCGCGCGCTCGAGACGCTGCAGGACGACAAGAAGCGCGGCGAGATCATCAACACGCTGCGCGCCATCGCCAATGCCTCGCCGCAGGCGGCCGCGCAGCCGGCGCCCGAGCAGCATTCGCCGATCCCGCTCAGCGCGGACAGCCTTGGTGCCCAGCTTCTGCTGATGGTGTCGGAACAGGTCGGCGAGATGTCGCGCGAGGTCGCCGACGTGGCGCGCACGCTGACGCATTTCCCGGCGTTCTATTACTGGTTCCTGCGCACCGCCAACGATCCGACCGCCTATGGCCTCATGATCGACATCGCCTGGAAGCTGGCACTGGTGCTCGGCTGCGCGCTGGCGGCCGAATGGGTGGTGTTCCGCCTGATCAAGCGGCCGGTCGCGTTCCTTGAAGCGCGGCTGCCGCAGACCGCGCGCGTGCCGGTGCAGGCGCTCGCCAGCGCCGATCCGCCGTCGTCGGTTGCCGACGTCACGCCGGAGGGCGATCTGCATCGCCGCCGGCTCAGCCTTGCACGGGCCTGGCAGTCGCTGGTCCGGCTGCCTTTCGTGCTCGGGCGCCTCGTGCTCGAGCTGCTGCCGGTGGTCGTGTTTCTCAGCGTGGCCGCCGCGCTGCTCAGCACCGAGATCGGCAATCAGTCGACCACGCGGCTCGTGATCCTCGCGGTGATCAACGCCTATGCCTTCTCGCGCGCGCTGATCTGTGCGGTGCGCGCGCTGGCCGGCCCGTTCGGCCTGGTCCGCGTCCGTGCCGAGACCGCAGCCTATATCGAGATATGGGCGCGGCGCATCGTCGCCGTCGGGGTCTCGGGGATCTGCTTGGCCAATGTCGCATTGCTGCTTGGGCTGTCCCACGCCGGCTACGCCGCGCTGCTCCGGCTCGTGATGCTGGTGGTGCACCTCTTCGTCGTCGTCATCATCCTGCAGTGCCGCCGCCAGGTAGCCGACGTCATCCGCGCGCCGGCCGATCGCACCGGCCTCGCGGCGCGGACGCGCAATCGTCTCGCTTCGCTCTGGCATGTGCTGGCGATCGCGCTCGATCTCGCGCTGTGGGCGGTGTGGGCGCTGAACATCCGCAACGGCTATTCGCTGCTGCTGCAATATTTCGTCGGCACCGTCGCGGTGCTGCTGGTCACCCGGCTCGTCACCATGGTGGTGCTGAGCCTGATCGATCGCGGCTTCCGCATCAGTCCGGACCTGATGCAGCGCTTCCCGGGGCTCGAGACCCGCGCCAACCGCTATCTGCCGCTGCTGCGCAAGGTGGTCACGGCGGTGATCGCCCTGGTCGGCTTCGTCGCGCTGCTCGAGGTGTGGGGCGTCGATGCCATCGTCTGGTTCTATGGCGGCCAGATCGGCTCTCGCCTGATCTCGGCGTTGGTGACGATCGGCATTGCCGCGCTCGCCGCGGCCGTGATCTGGGAAGTCGCCAATGCGCTGATGGACCGGCAGATCGACACGCTGTCGCGCGAGGGGCATTTCGCCCGCGCCGCGCGCCTGCGCACCTTCCAGCCGATGCTGCGCACCGCGCTGTTCTGCATCATCGTCGCGGTGGTCGGGCTCACCGCGCTCAGCGAGATCGGCGTCAATGTCGCGCCGCTGCTCGCCGGCGCCGGCATCGTCGGCATCGCGATCGGCTTCGGTTCGCAGAAGCTGGTGCAGGACCTGATCACCGGGCTGTTCCTGCTGCTCGAGAACACCGTGCAGGTCGGCGACACCGTCACGGTGTCGGGCCTGTCGGGCGTGGTCGAGAACGTTTCGATCCGCACCATGCGGCTGCGTGCCGGCGACGGCTCGGTGCATATCGTGCCGTTCAGCGCGGTGACGACGATCACCAATGCCAGCCGCGGCGCCGGCAATGCCGCGGTCAGCGTCAACGTGTCCTACAAGGAGGACACCGATCGCGCCGGCGAGGTGCTGAAGGACATCGTCGCCGGGATGCGCCAGGAGACGGCGTATCGCGCGCTGATCCGCGGCGATCTCGAATTGTGGGGCGTCGATAAGGTCGACGGCTCGGTCGTGACCATCGTCGGCCAGATCCGCTGCACCGACGGCGGGCGCTGGTCGGTGCAGCGCGAATTCAACCGCCGCATGAAGCGGCGCTTCCAGGAGGAGGGCATCGAGATCGCCTCGATGGGCCAGACCATCCTGATGCAGCTTCCCGCGCCGTCGGAGCCGGATTCCAACAAGCTGCCGCGCCGCGCGGCCGGTTGATTTCCGACGCCGCGTCCGTCTCATCGCTGCGACACCGTCTCGCGACGGTGAGACGGCAAGGGCCTCGCTGGGCCCGAGGCATGGCTTGCACCTGGCCGAAAACGCCGCCTTTCTCCTGCTCTCCTGCGATTTCCACGCTGGCACAGCGCTTGCTCAACGCATCTTCGAATGCGCGGCAAGACGCATTGCATGACTGAAACACAAGCGAAGGAAGGAAACGCACATGGAGCTTGGCTACTTCACCATGCCCTCGCACCCGCCGGAGTGCGGATTGAAAGAGGGCCACGACTGGGACCTGCAGACGCTGCGCTGGCTCGACGAGCTCGGCTATCAGGAAGCCTGGATCGGCGAGCATCACACCGCGCCGTGGGAGCCGCATCCGTCGCCCGACCTGTTGGTCGCGCAGGCGCTGCTGCAGACCAAGAACATCCGCATCGGGCCCGGCGGCTTCCTGCTGCCGTATCATCACCCGGCGGAGCTCGCGAACCGCGTGGCGATGCTCGATCATCTCTCGAACGGCCGCCTGAACTTCGGCGTCGCCGCCTCGGGCCTGCCGAGCGACTGGGCGATGTTCAATGTCGACGGCATGTCCGGCCAGAACCGCGACATGACCCGCGAGGCGCTCGAGATCATCCTGAAGATGTGGTCGGAGCCGGGCCCCTGGACGCACAAGGGCAAGTATTGGACGGTGTCGAAGCCGGACACGATGTTCGACTTCCTCAAGCCCCACATCAAGCCGTTACAGGGCCCGCATCCGCCGATCGGCGTCGCCGGCCTGTCGAAGAATTCCGACACGCTCAAGCTCGCAGGCGAGCGCGGCTTCATCCCGATGAGCCTCAACCTCAACCCGGCCTATGTCGGCAGCCACTGGGACTCGGTGGAAGCCGGCGCGGCCAAGACCGGCCGCAAGCCGAGCCGCAGGGATTGGCGGCTGGTGCGCGAGGTGTTCGTGGCTGATACCGATGAGGAGGCGTGGAGGCTGTCGACCGGCGACATGATGGGTCGGATGATGGGCGAGTATTTCCTGCCGCTGCTCGGCCATTTCGGCTTCAAGGACTATCTGAAGCACGCGCCCGACGTGCCCGACAGCGACGTCACCGTCGAATATTGCGCGCGCCGGAATTGGGTCGTCGGCTCGCCCGCGACGGTCACCGAGAAGATCGAGAAGATCTACCGGGAGGTCGGCGGCTTCGGCGTGCTCTGCGTGTTCGGCTTCGACTACAAGCACAAGCCGGAGGCCTGGCGGCACTCGCTGGATCTGCTCAAGAACGAGGTGATGCCGCGGCTCAAGCACCTCGGCGCCGAGTTCGAGAAAGCTGCATGACAGATAGGCGGGGTGCGGGGCTTGCCTCGCACCCTGCCTCGCATATCTTTAGCGGAAGGATTTCGGTTCAGGGTCAGGGCATGACGGTCGACGCACAGAGTTTCAAGCAGGCGATGCGGCATTGCGCGGGCGCGGTGGCGCTGGTGACGGTCGGCCGCGAGCCGGGGCAGCGCACCGGCCTGACGGTGACCTCCGCCTGCTCGCTGTCGGACAATCCGCCCTCCGTGCTGGTCTGCGTTAACCGTAATGCCAGCGCGCATGAGCGCATCCGCGCGGAGCGCCATTTCGTCATCAACTTCCTGAACGAGGACCACGCGCTGCTGGCGCTGACCTTCTCCGGCCAGAAGGGCGTCAATGGCGACGACCGCTTTGGCTTCGGCCGCTGGACCACCGGCGCGACCGGCGCCCCGGTGCTGGAGGATGCCGTCGCGGCGTTCGATTGCGTCCTGGCGCAGGAGCTCGAGACCAAGACCCATTCGATCTTCATCGGCGAAGTGCAGCATGTCCGCGCCGTGACCACGGTCGATCCGCTGATCTATCTGCGCTCTGGCTTCCAAAGCGTGCGCAACATCCATGATCCGGTCGTGCTTGGCGACATCGATGCCCGCCGCGTCAGCTGGAACGAGTTTTCCTGAAGCCGCGACAGATCTCAACGGCAACTTCTATTTGAGCCACACCAGCAGCGGGACAGGCGCGCGGCCCTCGCAGGACAGCGTGCCCTCGTAATTGTGCGACTTGCTGGCGCTGTAGGTGCAGGGCGCGCCGTCCAGCACCAGTTCGGCCGTCACCTGCGAATCCGTGCCCGTGAATTGCAGCCGGATCTCTCCGGCGCGTTCCTCGGGTCCATCCTGGGCGCAAATTCCGACATGCTTCATCTTCAGCGGTCCGGAGAATTGCCTGGGCGTGCCCGGCGCGCTTTCGGTGAGATGCCCGGTCAGCTCCCACTCGCCGAGCACGCCGGCCTGGCCGAGGATCTCCATCGCGCCGAGGTCAGGCACGTCGCAAAGTGACAGCGCAACGGCGCCGAGCAGCGCCGCACCGCCGTTGCGCCATGTCGTGAGCGGCATCACAGCTTGCTTCCGGTTGTCTGGCGCAATTCGATCAGCTCCGGCCTCGACAGATCCGCATCCGCAGTGAGCCGGGCGATCTGATCAGCGCATTCCTGGGTCTTGGCCTGATCGCCGGACGCCCTGGCGCTCTTGATCATCCCGACATAGGCCGCCAGCCGGTTGGGCTCCTTCCTGAGCACGGCCTCATAGGCGGCGAGCGCGTCGGCGGCCTTGCCGCGATCGAGAAGCATCGCCGCGTAGAGCTCGCGCGCCGGCGCGAGCGGTCCCGGCGTGACGGGATGCTTCTCGGTCTTGTCTTCCGCCTCCGCGGCGGCATTCATCGCGCCGAGCGCCTCGTCATATTTGCCTTCGGCGTGCAGCACCCAGGCGCTCGCGATCTGCTGCTGGATGTCGACGATGTTGGACCAGTAGGCGTCCTTGGCGTCCTTCAACTTGTCGCGCAGCTCGACAAGCTTTCCGATATCGGCCTTGGCGGCGGCCGAGTCACCGGAGCGCGCGGCGCCGACCGCCCGCGCGAAATAGGTGATGGCATCCGCGTAGGCGTACTTGGTCGGATGCACTGCAAGCGCAGCAGCGCCCTTCCAGTCGCCCCGCTCGAAGACATACCGGGCCTGGCTTGCCGCGACTGCGTAAGGGCCGGCGAACCGATCGAGCTTGAACTCGAGCTTGCCGAGCTCGTCGACCACCGCGCGCGCCTCCTTGTCCTGGCCCAGCTGCAGATAGGCGTAGACCAGGTAGTCCATTGCGTGCGCCTGATCCTGCTGTTCGCCGTCTTCCTTGGCGATGCGCGCGGATTCCTTGTTCGAGGCGATCGACTCCTTCCAGTAGCCGACGCGCGTGAAGATGTGCGACGGCATGTGCTGGGCATGCGGCGCGCGTTCAGCGATCTTGGCATAGCGCATCGCCGCGGGCAGGCCCTTCTCCGCGAGCGCCGGATAGTCGTAGAGATGGATCAGATAGTGGGCGATGCCGGGGTGCTCGGGCTGGCGCTTGAAGATCGGCTCGAGCAGCGCCGCGCCTTTCAGCTGGTTGGCATAGGTCTTGTCGGTAGGGGATGCCGCAACGTTGAGCGTGATCGCATAGGCGATCTGCGCCTCGTCATCGTCGGCGTAGTGCGTCGCGACCTGCTCTTCAGCCGCGAGGAATCTCTGCACGCGGGTGCGGTGATCGACCTTGTCGTAGTCGACATACATCGCGGCGATAGCATCGATGTAGTCCCGCTCGCGCGGGGTGTTCGCACCCAGCGCCTGGCCTTTCTTCACGGCTTCGAGGCCGAGCGGAAGGTTCTCCGGCGGCGGCGGCCCGTGCGGATTGTAGAGATAGCTGAGCGCGATCCCCCAATAGGCGATAGCGCATTGCGGGTCGGCCTCGAGCACCTCCTCGAAGGTGCGTCGCGATGCGCTGTACCAGAACGAATGCTGATACAGCATGGCGCGATCGAACGCCTCCTGCGCTTCCGGTTTGCAGGATGTCGCAAAATGGACTTTGCCCAATCGTTGTTCAGTAGAATCCGAGGCGGCAGGCTGCGAAATGGTCGCGGCAACCAGGCCAACGACCACAGCGAGGGGAAACCGTGTCATGGGACCCGCTCCGTGGCGTTGAATGAAAAGCGTATGATAACACCGTTCCCGCGCGGCCGGAACAGGAGGTGCGCTTCCGGTCTAACTGTCCAGCTCGATCCCTAACGCCTTGATCTTCCGGTACAACGTCGCGCGGCTGAGCCCGAGCGCCTTGGCAGCGTCCGTCACTCTTCCGTCATTGGTCCGCAGCGCATCGACGATGGCGGCGCGCTCGCTCGCTGTGTGATCGGCCTCCGCACCGCGCGCTCCGACCGGCGGCAAATCGAGATCGGCCTCGGTAATGACGCCGCCCTCGGCGGTGGCACCGGCGAGCCGCAGCACGTGGCGGAGCTGGCGTATGTTGCCGGGGAAGGGATAGGCCATCAGCTGCACCCACGCATCCGGCGCGATGCGGCAGTGCGGCGCTTCCTCGTCGGCGATCTGCACGATGATGTCCCTGCGGTCGGCGCGTTCGCGCAAGGCGGGCAGCCGGATCTCCATGCCGCGCAGCCGGTAATACAGGTCGGAGCGGAAGCTGCCGTCCTCTGCCATCCGCGCGAGGTCGCGATGGGTGGCGCTGATCAGGCGGATGTCGACGCCGACGGGCTTCAGCGCGCCGAGCGGCCAGACCTCGCGGTTTTCCAGCACGCGGAGCAGACGTGTCTGCAGCGACAGCGGCATGTCGCCGATCTCGTCGAGGAACAATGTGCCGCCGCTGGCCTGCACGATCAGCCCTTTCGATCCCTCGCGCCGCGCGCCGGTGAAGGCGCCGGCCTCGTAGCCGAACAGCTCGGCGTCGATCAGGCTCTCCGGCATCGCCGCGCAGTTCAGCGCGACATAGTTGCGGCCGGCGCGGTTGCTGGCCGCGTGAATGGCGCGCGCGAACACGTCCTTGCCGGCGCCGGTCTCGCCCCGCAGCAGGATCGGCAGATCGAGATTGCCGACCGTCATCAGCCGTTTCACGCCCTTGATCAGCACGGGATCGCGGCCCGCGAGCCGGTGCAGGCCGGAAAACTGTCCGACCGGCGCTTCGCGCGCGACGGCGCCGGCAGCGGGCGGGAAACACGCGCGCGCGCCGGCGGCGCCACGCGGCCACGGCCCCATGGCGTGCCGTCGGCCCGGCGCAGCGTGACCGGCTCGTCCGCGGCCCGCGTCGCGCGATCGTCCAGCTGAATCAGGCGCGACAGATCGATGCCGTCATCGATCATCGCATCGGTCAGCCCAAACTCGCCGCGCGCGGTGCGGCAGGCGCCGACGACGCGGCGGTCGTCGTCATAGGCGAGCATGCCGTGGCCGTCGCCGGGCAGTGTCGCGATCCATGAGGCGCGGTAGCGCCGGCGGAAGAACGACTGCTCGATCCGCCGCGTCGCCTCCGTGGTGACGGCGAGCGCCAGTTCATGCGCGCTGCGGCCGAGATCGCTGCGGCACGAGGAGATGTTGACGGCGCCGGCGAGCCGCCCGGCATGGTCGAACAGCGGCGACACCGCGCAGGTGAACATGTGCCACTGCTCGCGGAAATGCTCGTCGCCATGCACGATGATCGGCCGCTGCTCGGCGAGCGCGGTGCCGAGCCCGTTGGTACCCTCGAAGGTCTCGGCGAAGTTCGAGCCGGTGTAGATCTTCCATTCCAGGAACATCCGCGCGTAGTCGCCTCCGGGCAGGCGGCTCACCAGCATCGTGGCGTTCGGATCGGCGAGGTTGACGCAGTAGCCGGAGTCGTGGAGCACCCGGGCAAGATCTTCGAGCTCGGGGATCGCGACCTGGATCAAATCCTCCATCGGTTCGGCGATGTGCCGGACCTCGGCTTCGGTCAGGGTCTGCGGAGGTCCGCGCCGGGCCGGATCGAGGTTGTGATTGACCACGCAGCGCCGCCAGGACGCAGCAATCCGCGCCTCGGTGTCGACGCCAGCCACCTGATTGGCCGCCGATAAAACACGGGCGACGTGATTTGAGGCCGAAAGATTGGCCATCCAGAGGTCTCCACCCCTAATTTTCCGCGAAGTCTGGCACCCCGACGGCGAATGTCAATTGGCCGACGGCGTCGCGGGGAGGGGATGTTGGGTGGACGTGGGGAGCGTGGGGTGGATTAGCGAAGCGTAATCCGCCATTCCGCGTGCGGTTCTGGCGAAGATCGTTCAGGCTGCACGGTGTGAGTAGAGGCGAACGGCTCTAACCTGCCCTTGAAAAGGGGAGGTCGCTTTGCTCGGCAGAGCAAAGCGGGTGGGGATCTGCTCTCTCCGCATAGAGCGTCGCCTGTGGCTGACCCCCATCCCGACCTTCCCCCTTTCAGGGGAAGGAGAAGGCTGGCTTGTAGCCCGGATGAAGGCGTGGCTTCGTAGCCCGCATGAGCGAAGCGACATGCGGGAGCTTGCGGCGCGCCGGCCCCGGATGTCGCTTCGCTCATCCGGGCTACGGAGCTACTTCACCTCACCGGCGGTGAGCAGCACGAACGAACGCCCGGCCGTCTTGTACGTGCTGTCGAACGCAAACTGCGCGCCCGCCGGTTGCTCCGGCGCATTGGTATCGAGCAGCAGCGACCACTGCGGGCCGGCGGACGTCGGCGGCAGCTTGAAGTAGACCTCGCCCTCATAGCTGTTGAGGATCACAAGCACGGTGTCGTCCTCGCCCGCGCGGGCGATGGCGGTCTTGCGGGCGCGGCCGTCGAGCACGACGCCGAAGCATTTGATCCAGCCGGTGGTCCAGTCGGCCTGCGTCATCTCCACGCCTGAGGTGCTGATCCAGACCACGTCGCGGATCTCGAGCTGTTGATCGCGATCGCCGGAAAGGAAGCGGCTGCGGCGCAGGATCGGATAGTCGCGCCGCAGCTTGATCATCCGCCTGGTGAAGGCGAGCAGTTTGTTGGCGTCGTTGGAAAAATTCCAGTCGAACCAGGAGATGTCGTTGTCCTGGCAATAGGCGTTGTTGTTGCCGCGCTGGGTGCGGCCGAACTCGTCGCCGCCGAGCAGCATCGGTGTGCCCTGCGAGGCCAATAGCGTCGCCAGCATGTTGCGCTTCTGGCGTTCGCGCAACGTGCGGATCTCGGGGTTGTCGGTCGGGCCCTCGGCGCCGCAATTCCAGGAGTGGTTGTCGGACGAGCCGTCGTTGTTGTTCTCGCCGTTGGCCTCGTTGTGCTTGTTGTTGTAGCTCGCCCAGTCGTTCAGCGTGAAACCGTCATGCGCGGTGATGAAGTTGACGCTGGCCCAGGTGCGGCGGCCCTCGCGGTTGAACACATCGTGCGAGCCGAGCAGCCGAGGCGCCAGGCTGCCTGGCGCCGCCTCGCCGCGCCAGAAATCGCGCACGGTGTTGCGGTACTTGTCGTTCCATTCCGCCCAGCCGGCGGGAAACCCGCCGACCTGGTAGCCGCCGGGACCGCAGTCCCAGGGTTCGGCGATCAGCTTGACGGTGGCCAGCAGCGGGTCCTGGTTCATCGCCTTCAGGAAGCCGGACTGCTCGTCGAAGCCATAGACCTCGCGCGCCAGGATGGTGCCGAGGTCGAAGCGGAAGCCGTCGACATGCATGTGGCCGGCCCAGTAGCGCAGGCTGTCCATTACCATCTGGATCACGCGCGGGTGCGACAGGTTCACCGTGTTGCCGGTGCCGGTGTCGTTGATGTAGTAGCGGCGCTTGTCCGGCAGCAGCCGGTAATAGCTCGCATTGTCGATGCCCTTGAACGACAGCGTCGGGCCGCGCTCATTGCCTTCGGCGGTGTGGTTGTAGACGACATCCAGAATGACTTCGAGCCCGGCGCCATGCAGCCGCGACACCATCTCCTTGAATTCGCGCAGGCTGTTCGGCACGTCGGCCGCATAGCGCGGATCCGGCGCGAAGAAGCCGATCGTGTTGTAGCCCCAGTAATTGGTGAGGTGCTTGTCCAGCAGATTGCTGTCGTTGATGAAGGAGTGCACCGGCAGCAGCTCGACCGAGGTGATGCCGAGCGCCTTGAGATGATCGATTGCCGCGTTCGAGCCGAAGCCGGCGTAGGTGCCGCGCAGGTTTTCAGGCATGCCCGGATGCTGTTTGGTAAAACCCTTGACGTGGGTCTCGTAGACGACGGTCTCGTCCCAGTGCACGTCCTGCCGCTGCGCCTCCTGGACCCAGTCGAAATTGGGATCGACCACCACGCATTTCGGCATGAACGGCGCGCTGTCGCGCTCGTCGAAGGTCAAATCGTCGCCGGTTTCCATCTTGTAGCCGAACACCGCCGGATTCCAGGTGAGGCTGCCGGCATGGGCACAGGCATAGGGATCGAGCAGCAGCTTGTTCGGATTGAACCTGTGGCCGCCATCGGGCTGGTAGGGGCCGTAGACGCGATAGCCGTAGAACGTGCCGGGCTGTACGCCGTTGATGAAGCCGTGAAACACCTGGTCGGTATATTCGGGCAGCTCGAAGCGATGTGTCTCGCGCTCGCCGTCGAACAGGCAGACCTCGACCTTGGTGGCGTTGGCGGAAAACACCGCGAAGTTGGTGCCGTGGCCGCTCCAATGGGCGCCCAGCGGATAGGGCAGCCCTTCCTCGATCACGAAATCGGACATCGGTCCCCCAAGGCTTGCGACAAAGCCATCCTGGAACTAGCAAATCAACCTGCAACAAACGCCGCCGCGCGGAAAACGTTGCATTGGCTAGGTTAGCGGCAGTTGTCATGGATCGTGTGACGCAAGGGCAGGCCAAGGGCGGCATGTCGCGAGAATTCCAATGTTTGATCCACAGGCCGTTCGACACACTCGGTGGCGTCCTGGCGAAAGCCAGGACCCATTACCCCAAATCTCAATTGTTGCACGACGCCGGCACCACGATCCGCTTCATCACCGAATGCGGTGGTAATGGGTCCTGGCTTTCGCCAGGACGACGGCGGCGCTTGCATCAACCGCACCCCCTTCAAACTCGCATGCCTGTTCGTGCCAGGACGATCGCACTAGTTGCCCGTCAGCAGCGCAAACCGCCGTCGGTCGATCCGCTCGCGCGCCGATTGTCCCGCTGCGGCGCAAAGATCGGGTGCATAAAGCTGGCAGCTTCCGCGTTCTGCGATCGCCTTGTCGATCATGTCCAGAAGCTGGGCAGGCGCGATGTCGGGAGACGCGGCAATGCGGCCGGCGACGACGTGCTTTTCCATTGTCTCGTGCTCAGCGTGATCGATATCGGGGTTGCGCCAACAATTTGCGCACATGATCTTGAAGCTCTCCGAGTGCGAATAGATCACGGCGTCACCGTCCAACTCTTCGCTGATGTCGGCCAATTGCCGTGCCGTCTGCTGCGTGCCCGCGAAAGCGAAGAACTGGTAATTCCGGCGCAGCAGCGTTGCAAGATGCGGGAAGACCGGTATCTGCTGCTCGCCATAGGTGTGATGCGTAATCGGGGCGCCGTCCATGAGGATGACGTCGCCATAATCGACGCCGAGATCGCGGTACAGCACGCTGCGGATAATGCCATGGCACGGACTCAATCGTTCGATCCAGACGGTCTCCTCCTCGCCTGGGTCATCACGATCTGCCGTCCGCTCGGCAAGGGGACGGGCGGCAAGCCTTACCTTGCAAGCCGGATATCCACCCTCCGGCAACCCAAAGCGTCCATGCTCGATTTTCTGCTCCATGCGCTTCCACACGCCCAACGCGGTCGCGGCGTCGCTTGCGCCCGTGGCGCAGATGCCGAGGTTCCATTCGGTGCTGTCGACAGCCTCCTCCGACAGACTTGCAGCGGCGCGGTTTGCCGCCACGCCTTCGGCGAATCTGCCGCGCGTCTTGTAGAACAGCCCCAAATTGTAATGATGTGCGCTCTTTTGCGGATCGATTTCGATCAGTCTCCGAAGACTGTCCTCGGCGATCGCATCGTGCTGGCGCGCCATCATTCGCGCCGACGTGGCGAGCCCGCGCAGGACTTGCTCCTGTTCAGGCTGCCCCTCGTAGCGCCTGGCGAGGCGGCCCAGCTTTGCGACCATCGTCTGAAATACCGGGTGTTCCGGCGGAGGCGCATTCAGATCGTCGATGTCGCGGACGGCTTCGAGGCACAGGCCGAGCCTCGAGAGGATAGCGATGTCGGCATCGTGGGCGTCGGCTATCTCCGCAAGAATGTCGGCCGCCTCTTCCCTCGCGAGGCTTCGTTCGTCGACAATCCATAACAACGCCATCGCGGCCTCAGGCTGGTGGCGCTGGGCCTTTCGTAGTGGTTGGATCTTCTGCGATGCAGCCTGCTTGCGGTCCGCCTGTCCTTCTGCAACGGCGTCACGTGCAATCGCGTCGATCTCGTCGAAAGAGAGAACCGCGCTGGGACCATTCGACATGATCATCTCCGTGGAGGCGCCTCGATGTGGGCAGGGACCGGCGGTGGTGCGACGCGTCTCAACGCAGCGAGACTACATCAATTTCATGCCCTTCAGGCTGGTATGCCCGTTCTTGCCGACAATGATGTGATCATGCACGGCGATGCCGAGCGGCTTGGCGATGTCGACGATCGCTTTCGTCATCTGGATGTCGGCCTGCGACGGCGTCGGGTCGCCGGAGGGATGATTGTGCACCAGGATAAGCGCGGTCGCGGACAGTTCGAGCGCGCGCTTGATCACCTCGCGGGGGTAGACCGGGGTGTGATCGACGGTGCCGGTCTGCTGCACCTCGTCGGCGATCAGCTGGTTGCGCTTGTCGAGGAACAGCAGGCGGAACTGCTCCTTGTCGGCGAACGCCATGCTGGTGCGGCAATAGTCGATGACGTCGTTCCAGGACGACAGCGCGATGCTGCGCTTGATCTCGCCCTTGGCGATCCGGGCCGCTGCCGCGGCGAGCAGCTTGAGCTGATTGATCGAGGCATCCTTGACACCGTCGACCTCGCGCAGCCGCGCCACGGGCGCATGCACGACCTCGGCGAAGGAGCCGAACTTCTTCAACAGCGCCTTGGCCAAGGGCTTGGTGTCGCGGCGCGGGATCGCGGCGAACAGCGCCATCTCCAAGAGCTCGTAATCGGTCAGCGCGTCCGGCCCGGCGGCGTAGAAGCGCTCGCGCAGCCGTTCGCGATGGCCGTGATAATGCGGCGTCTCACTGGTGTCGTCGTTGCTGGCGTCGGGTTTGGCGGGCATCGGTCACAACCATGCCGTGCCTGCCGCGTTTTGCAAGGGCTGAAGCAACTTCCCGGTTTGCCACGATGCGACGGGCGAATTACCGTTACCTGTGATGTTCAGGATAAAAAGGGGGAGGGCGACGTGACATCATTCAAGGTGATCCGCTCGCGCGCCGAGAAGCGCAAGGGCGGGCCGAAGGCGCTCGAGAAACTGCTGCGGCCGCCGGCGGGCGCCAAGGCGCTGGCAAAGCTCGGCGACGACCGCGTGCTGGCCGAGATGACCAGGCGCGTGTTCTGCGCGGGCTTCGCCTGGAGCGTGATCGACGCCAAATGGCCGGGCTTCGAGGATGCCTTTCTCGGCTTCCAGCCCGCCAAGCTCGCCTTCATGCCCGACGAATATTGGGAGAAGCTGACCAGCGACACCAGGATCGTGCGCAACGGCGCCAAGATCATGTCGGTGCGCGACAATGGCCGCTTCGTGCAGGAGGTCGCGCGCGAGCACGGCAGCTTCGGCAAATTCCTCGCGGCGTGGCCGTCATCGGACGAGATCGGGTTGCTGGATCTGCTGACCAAGCGCGGCAGCCGGCTCGGCGGCAACACCGGACAGATGCTGCTGCGCTTTCTCGGCTGGGACGGTTTCGTCACCTCACGCGACGTCGTCGCCTGCCTGCGCGATGCCGGGCTCGATATTGCCGAGGAGGTCAAGTCGAAGCGCGATCTCGCCAAGGTGCAGGCGCAGTTCAACGCCTGGGCGGAGGAGACCGGGCTATCCTATCTGCATCTGTCGCGGATCTGCGCGATGTCGATCGGCGAGAACCACACGCCCGACGAGATTGAGAGGCGTACGCGGAGCGATTATTGATCAGGATGCTGCCGGTTTCTGGGTTGCAATAGATTTGGTGGCTTCGACCCCTGGTTCGAAGTCCAGATATTCAGGCGGACGGTGGGCTAATCGAGCACGTTTGATTCCTGCCTTAACGAACTCCTCGATGTGTGCCGGGACGAGGTGGAGGCGTCCCAGGTCTCGGTTCAGGGTTTGTTGCAGGCGCCGTCGCGTCAGTTCGTCCTTCACCCCGAACCGATCGAGATAGAGGTCGAGAATGCGCTGCTTGTCGGCTTCACTTGGATAACCCATCCGGATATGCGCATCGAACCGTCCCGCACGCTTGGCCAGGGCTTCGTCGATGGCCTCCGGGTGGTTTGTCGTGGCGATGGTGACGATGTCGTCGTAAGCGGAGCCTCCCGACAGCACCTGAAGGAGTTCGCCAGTGAGATCGTCCTTGCTTGTCGCTGCGTAGGAGTAGGGATTTTGTCGGCTCTTGGTCATCAAGTCGAGGTCTTCGAGGATCACGACAGCCGGCGCCAATGTTTGAGCGAGGTGGTATACCGCCCGAATGTGTTCGACCGCCTCCACGATGAGCACGGTGGCTTCACCGGCGATATCGTTGACAAAGCACTCGATCGCCGTGGATTTACCGTCACCGGGCGGTCCGGACAGCAGAAGTCCACGCTTGATGGTCAGGCCTTCGGCCTTCAGCATCTCGCGATTGCGGATCGACGCAGCGATGAAATCGAGTTCGGCGCGAACGTGTTCGTGCGGAACGACATCGTTCCAGGAGCGGTCGGACATCTTCGAACGGACAGTCCGCAGGTCACGGTTGATCAGCACAACCCGGTCCTTGAAGGGATTGGACTCCAGCAGCAACTGGCGAACGGTCGCGACGACAGCACTTTCGTCTTCCTCGCGATAGACCAATCCGACGCTGTCGAGCGGGGCTTGACCGAGCCTGCGCTCGCCCATCTGGACCACCAGCATGAACTGCGCGCCGGTTTCGGGAACCGTACCTCGAAACACCGTCCGTGGCCGGATCACCTGCAACTCGCCGTCGATGGTGAGTGTCACCTTGTTTGCCCGCCAGACGGGGATGACGGCGCTCCGCTCTGCGGAGCCAAGGCCCGGAAGTTCGCTGAGCCACATCCATCCTGGCAAATCCGACAGTTTTCGCGTCAGAATCGCAATCGTGGCGTCGTTTGTCGGCAAAGAGAGCGTGTTGGCATCGCTACTGCCGCAGAAAATGCGAAACAGCGTCGAGTAACCGATCTGCGGCGTGGCCGCGCGCTTGATCTGCTTATGCTGGGCAACAATGTAGCCCAGCGCGGCGGACATCGTGGCGAAGCCCTTGATCGTGTCTTCCGGGATATCGGCGAGCAGCTGATCCTTCAGCGTCAGCGAGGCCGCCGCCGATTCGGCAAACAGTCGCTTGATTAGTGGGCTGGTGGCGACGGCTGCGCCTTCCGAGACTTCATAAACGCCGTGAACGAATTCACCGTCGGCATCGGTGCCGTAGACCGTCGCAGTGACATTCAGCGTCGAGGCCAGGATTTCCGCGGTCTTGCGTGCTTCTGTCGTGCCCTTGGCGGATCGCTCCTCCACGACCGGCTTGCCAGCGATCTCGGAGTTACATCTGACGACGTATTTCTGTCCAACCGACGATCGCTTTTGCTCGACCTTGAACCACATGCCCCGACCAGCCCCCGACGCGCCAGCCATACCCGGCACACGCAGTCTCTGTATCAGGCAACCGCTGCGTGTTCTAGCTCGGGTGGTTTGCTCGGGGCCCCCGACGAGGACGGGACCTCCTCAATGAGGGCGTTAAACCTGAACCCACGGCTTCTCGCCGTGGCGCTCGGACAGCGTGAAGATCTCGACGCCGTCGGCGGTGACGCCGACCGAGTGCTCGAACTGCGCCGACAGCGAGCGGTCGCGGGTCACCGCGGTCCAGCCGTCGGACAGGATCTTCACATGCGGCTTGCCGAGATTGATCATCGGCTCGATGGTGAAGAACATGCCGGGCTTCAGCGGCGCGCCTTCGCCGGGGCGGCCGATATGGATGATGTTCGGCTCGTCGTGGAACAGGCGGCCGAGGCCGTGGCCGCAGAAGTCGCGCACCACGCTCATGCCCTGCGGTTCGACGAAGCTCTGGATGGCATGGCCGATATCGCCGGTGGTGGCGCCGGGCTTGACGGCGGCAATGCCGCGCATCATCGCCTCATAGGTCACCTCGATCAGCCGCTCGGCCTTCCGCGCGATGGCGCCGATCGCATACATGCGGCTGGAATCGCCGTACCAGCCGTCGACGATGAAGGTGACGTCGACATTGACGATGTCGCCTTCCTTCAGCGGGCGGTCGCCCGGCATGCCGTGGCAGACCACGTGATTGATCGAGGTGCAGGTCGAGTAGCGATAGCCGCGATACATCAGCGTCGCCGGATAGGCGCCGTGGTCGAAGGCGAACTTGCGGACGAAATCGTCGATGACCGAGGTCGGGACGCCCGGCTTGACGATGTCGGTGAGCGCGTCGAGGCACTTCGACACCAGGGCGCCTGCCTTGCGCATGCCGGCAAAGCCGCTCGGTCCGTGCAGCTTGATCTGGCCGGTCTTGCGAAGCGAGGTGTCGGTGGCGTCGATATAGCTCATGGTCGGGATGTTTCTGCGGGCAAGGGGCTGATTTCAGACCCTAATTTAATGATCGGCGCGCCCGGCGCAAGCCAAGGTTGGGCATGGGGACAATGCTCAAACGGCTTGATTTTCCGGGCCAAATCCGGAACAGCCGCGGCCGCTTGTCCGAAAAAGCCGCACGGAGGCGCTAGCTGGAGACCTCGACCGCGCTCTCGACCGGCAGCGCGCCGCCGCGGATCCGGAGTTCCCGCACCGGGTAGGGCACCTTGATGCCCTCCTGCTTGAAGGCGTCCCACAGCGACAGCATGACGTCGCTCTTCACATTGTCCATGCCGTCGGGGTCGGCGATCCAGAAGGTCAGCGAGAACTTCATGCCGAGCTCAGCGAATTCGGTCAGGATGCAGTTCGGCGGCTTGCCCTTGAGCGCGCGGGCGTGGGCCGTCGCGGTATTGATCGCGAGCTTGCAGACCAGCCGCGGATCGGCGTCGTAATTGGCGGCGAAAGCGATCTTCACCAGCGTGTTCTTGTCGGTGTAGGTCCAGTTGGTGACCTTCTGCGTCACCAGGTCCTCGTTCGGGATCAGGAACTCGCGGCCGTCGCCGGCGGCGACCGAGATGTAGCGGGTCTTCATCGCGCTGATGCGGCCCTGGCTGTCGCCGATGGTGACGAGGTCGCCCGGCTTCACCGATTTGTCGACCAGCAGGATGATGCCCGAGATGAAATTGGCGACGATCTTTTGCAGGCCGAAACCGATGCCGACGCCGACGGCGCCGGACAGCACCGCCAGCGCCGACAGGTTGATCCCGACGGCGCTCAACGCAATGGCGACCGCGACCACCATCAGGCCGATGCGAATGATCTTGACCAGCAACACCTGGATCGACGGGGTCAGGTCGGTCGAGCGGGTGATCTGGCCGTCGATGAAATTGCTGGCGATATTGCTCAGCCACAGCGCCAGGATCAGCACCGCGCCGGCCTTGATCAGCAGCAGCGGGCTCAGCCGCAGACCGCCCACGACGACCGCGAACGAATCCAGCGTATCGGCCGCCCAGTCGAGCTGGCCGATGATGCTGAGCGCGGCGACCACCCAGGCCGCGACCGAGACCAGTTTGACGATGAAGGCGTTGTCGATCACCGAGGTCACGAGGCGGATCACGAGCCAGGCCAGCGCCAGCTTGGCGGAGACCGCGATCAAATAGCTGCGGCTCGGCCAGGTCGCGTGCCACATCACGATGCGCGAGATCACCATCAGGATCGCGAACACGGCGGTGGAGGCGCTCGATACCATCACGCGGGCAAAGTGCCGGAGCGGCAGCGGCCAGCGGCTCGCCAGCGACGACATGTTGACCCGTGCATGAATGGCGGTATCGGCGGCGTAGGCGAGGCCCGCGGCCGCGAGGATGATGCCGAACTGCAGATAGAACCAGGGCGAGGCGATCTCGGCGCCGACCGAGCGCGCTGCCATTTGGATCGATTCCAGGACGTCCTTCCAGCTCATGTCCATCGGCAAAGTCTCAACTTGAAGCGCGGGTCAGGCAAATGTGATTCGAATGCCCACGCAGATTCCCACAAAGGCGCGCACGCGACCATCGATACAACACAGTGTCGAGGCGACCTAGGGGAGGAAGGACCGGGCACATTGCCGCTTATCTCAGAATTCGGTTGGCGTCCCAGTGTGGCGACGATAAGGATGCAATTGCAAGTATTTGAGACCTCCGAAGGCGCATGGCATCCCTCGACTCCGTCAGTATAGCGATCCTGCTCGGCGCAGTGCTGGTGATGGCCGGCATCCTGTCCAGCCTGCTGGCGCTGCGGTTCGGCGCCCCGTTGCTGCTGGTGTTCTTGCTGGTCGGCATGCTGGCGGGCGATTCCGGCCCCGGCCGGCTGCAGTTCGACGACGTCCGCACCACCTATCTGGTCGGCTCGGTGGCGCTGGCGCTGATCCTGTTCGACGGCGGACTGAAGACGCGGTTTGCCAGCATCCGCACGGTGCTGGCGCCCTCGATGATGCTGGCGACCGCCGGCGTGCTGCTGACCGCGCTGATCACGGCACCGGTCGCCCGCTATGTGCTCGACCTGAACTGGACCGAGTCATTGCTGGTCGGCGCCGTCGTGGCCTCGACCGACGCCGCGGCGGTTTTCCTCCTGGTGCACACCCAGGGCCTGCGCCTGCGGCCGCGGGTCGGCGCGACGCTGGAGGCGGAGTCCGGCACCAACGACCCGTTCGCGATCTTCCTCACCTTGATGCTGGTCGAGTTCATCTCGGTCGGCCAGAGCTCGGCCTCGCACATCGCGATGGAGTTCATCCAGGAAGCCGTGCTCGGCGCCATCATCGGGGTGATCGGCGGCCGGCTGGTGGTGATCGCGCTGAATCACGTCGCGCTGCCGCAGGGCCTGCATGCGCCGTTCGTCACGACCGCGGCGCTGGTGATCTTCGGCGGCTCCCAGATCGTGCATGCCTCGGGATTCCTCGCGGTCTATCTCGCCGGTATCATCATCGGCAACCGGCCGACCCGCGCGCATAATTCGGTGGTGACGTTCCTCGACGCCGCAACCTGGCTGGCCCAGATCGTGATGTTCGTGCTGCTCGGCCTCCTGGTGTCGCCGCATCGCCTGCTCTCCAGCGCCGGCGGCGCGGTGCTGGTGGCATTCGCGCTGATGCTGGTGGCGCGGCCGCTGGCGGTTTTGATCTGTCTCGCGCCGTTCAAGTTCAACTGGCGGGAGAAGGTCTTCATCGCCTGGACCGGCTTGCGCGGCGCGGTTGCGATCTTCCTGGCCTCGATCCCGATGCTGGTCGGCCTCTCGAAGGCCTATCTCTACTTCGACGTCGCCTTCGTCGTCGTCATCATCTCGCTGCTGCTGCAGGGCTGGACGCTGGCGCCGGCGGCGCGGCGGCTGCACGTCGCGCTGCCGCGCGCCGAACGCGGCCCGCGCCGTGTCGAACTGGACCTGCCCGGGCAGCTCGAGCAGCAGCTGGTCGGTTATCCGGTGCGGCCGAAGAGCCTGTATTTCCGCCGCGGGCTGATCCCGTCGTGGTCGAAGCCGACGCTGGTGATCCGCGACCAGCGGATCCTGACGCCTGTCGAGGCCGATCCGGTCGCGCCCGGCGACTACATCTACCTACTGGCGCCGCCGGAGCGCGCCGAGGCGCTCGACCGCTTCTTCGTCGACATGGCGCCGTCGAGCGCGCCCGATCCGCATCTGCTCGGCGACTTCATGGTGTCGGGCGAGCATACGCTCGGTGAGCTCGCCGAGATCTACGGCGTCAAGGTCGACGAGCACCAGGCCAAGCTGACGCTCGCGGATTATTTCGACGTCAATCTCGACCGCGCGCCGAAGGAAGGTGCCGAGCTCGCGCTCGACGAGATCGTGCTGGTGGCGCGCAGCATCAGCGGCGGCCGCGTCAATGTCGTCGGCCTGCGCCTACCGGAGGAAGACGAGAAGGTCGTGCCGCAGACGCGGATGCAGACCGTCCGGCGCAAGCTCGCCGATATCTGGGCGTCGGTCGCCGGCGTCTGAGCCGCGCCGTCACTGCTTGCGCAGGAAGCTCGAATCCGGGGCGAATTTCTTGATCATGTCGGACAGGCCATCGTCCGCCGGAGGGTCCTTGGACGTAGCGTCCGCCTTGGGCCCGTCCTTGAGCTTCTGGCCGGAAATCTCAGCCAGCGCTGCGAGCAGCGTCTCGTCCAGATTGTCGGCCGCTGTTTTTGTAGGCGCCGTCTTCGCGGGCGGCGTGGTGGCGGGCGGAGGCGGAACGGGCTTTGGCGGATTGGCGCCGATCTCGGCCTTCGCTGGTGGCAGCTTCGGCAGCTCCGACACCGGCTCCGGCTTGAACGTGTCCGCCCGCCTGGCGGCGGCCTCGCTGATGGCCGTGATCAACGATGCTTCGAGGTCGGCGGGCGTCGCCGCCGGCATCGGCGGCGGCTCGGCGGGCTTCGCGTCCCGGGGTGCGCGACCGAACAGCGGCTCCCGCTGGCTCGCCGTCGACGGCCGGCTGTCGGTGGCCTTGCCAGGGTCCTTGGCAGGCTTGAAGAGACCCGCGCGTTCGGCGGCGACCCTGGCGGAAGCCTCCTCGACCGTGGCGAGCAGGGACGCTTCCAGCGCATCGGCGGGATTGCTCGGCGAAGCCGCCGGCTTGGCGGCAGGGGCGGCGATCTGCTTTGGCTCAGGCCGGGGCGGTAGCGGCGGTGGCCGCGATCCTTCGGCCGGTGCGGGCGGCGGGGCCGGCTGGCCGTCCCGGGCGCGCGCGATGATGCCATCGACGATCGCGCCCAGGCGGCTCTTGTCGGGCGCGGCGAGATAGCTGGCCGCGAGCTCATCGACATATTGCGGGCCGTAATCGGCCAGCACCTTGGCAAGCTGGGCGAGATCGGGATCGCTCTCGACCAGCCGGCGCCAGGCCTGCCGGTCATAGGGCGCGTCCGCCTTCTTGTCGGGCCAGGCCACCCGGCGCGGCTGGCGCTGCGGTCCGGTGTCCTGGTCAGTGTCTTGGCCGGTGTCTTGGCCAGAGACCGGGTCGAGGGTCGGCGGCTGTAGCCCGGGACTGAGGCGCGGCGGGGTAAATCCCCCAGCCCCGGCCGGCGCGGCATCATCACCGAGGCGTCGGCGGCGCTCGGCGACCTGCAGCGAGATCAGGCCGATGCCCATCAGCAGGAAGCCGAGCGCGGCCCACGAAATCGTGGCGCACAGCAGCCCGCCGATCAGCAGCAATACCCAGCCAGTCAGTCGCAAAGTGCACCTTTCCCCATGCCCGATCGGATGTCCCGATCCGGGCCTAGCAGACAAGATGGGCTATCTTATGCCGACTTTCGGAAAAACGGCCAGCTAGGCGCCGCCCGTCAACACCTTAACACCGCCGAACGCGGTGACCTGGCCGCGGCGCAGCATCACGATCTGGGTGGCGAGCTGGCGAAGCTCGGCCGCGTCGTGGCTGACATAGACCATCGGGACGCCGGCCTCGTCGCGCAGCCGTACCAGATAGGGCAGGATCTCGAGCTTGCGGCTCTCGTCGAGCGCGCCTAGCGGCTCGTCCAGCAGCAATAGCCGCGGCTTGGACAGCAATGCCCGGCCGAGCGCGACG
Organism: Bradyrhizobium sp. USDA 4341; assembly: GCF_054063755.1. NCBI lineage: Bacteria > Pseudomonadati > Pseudomonadota > Alphaproteobacteria > Hyphomicrobiales > Nitrobacteraceae > Bradyrhizobium > Bradyrhizobium sp. USDA 4341. The sequence continues at coordinate 6,202,207 of NZ_JBSSGO010000002.1, forward strand.
CGCTGCCGCTCGCCGCCGGAGAGCTTTCCGGGGCGTCGGTCGAGCAGGGCGCCGATGTCGAGCAGATCGACGACGCGTTTGTGTTGCGCAGGATCCTCGGTGAGGCCGTTCATGCGGCGGCCGTAATCGAGGTTCTGCCTGATATCGAGATGCGGAAACAGCCGGGCGTCCTGGAAGACGTAGCCAATGCGCCGCCGGTAGGTCGGGACATGGATGCCGGCTGCAGTATCGTCGACCGTCTCGCCGTCGATCACGATGGTGCCGCGATCAGGACGAACCAGCCCGGCGATGGTGTTGATCAGCGACGTCTTGCCGGAGCCGGACGCGCCGAACAGGCCGGTGACGCGGCCCTCGCTGGTGAACGATGCCGCCAGCGAGAACTCGCCGAGCTGCTTGGTGATGTCGACGCGCAGCATCGCTATTGTCCGTGCAGGCGCGCGGTGGCGCGGCGCGCAAACACTTCGGCGGCGACCAGTGCGCCAACCGCGAGCACGATCGAGATGATCACGAGCCGCGCTGCGGCCGTGTCGCCATCAGGCGTCTGGATCAGCGAATAGATCGCCGATGAAATGGTCTGGGTCTCGCCGGGGATGTTGGAGACGAAGGTGATGGTCGCGCCGAACTCGCCGATCGCCTTGGCAAAGCCGAGCACCATGCCGGCCAGCACGCCCGGCAGCGCGAGCGGCAGCGTCACCGTTGCGAACACCCGCCAGGGCGCGGCGCCGAGCGTCTCGGCGGCCTGCTCGAGGCGGCGGTCGACCGCTTCGATCGAAAGCCGGATCGGGCGCACCAGAAGCGGAAACGACATTACGCCGCAGGCGAGCGCAGCGCCGGTCCAGCGGAACGCGAAGACGATGCCGAGATGATCGGCCAGCCAGCCGCCGACCAGGCCGCGTTTGCCGAAGGTCAGCAGCAGCAGATAGCCGGTGACGACGGGCGGCAGCACCAGCGGCAGATGCACGGCGGCATCAAGCAGCGACTTGCCCCAGAAATCGCGCCGCGCCAGCAGCCAGGCGAGCGCTACCCCGAACGGGGTCGCCACCAGCGTTGCGATGACGGCGACCCGCAGCGACAGCAGGATCGCCGTCCATTCGGTCGGCGAGATCTCGAACACTAGTGTCTATTCCCGAAGTTCGTATGCAAGTGCGGCTCCTCAGTTACGGACTTCGGGAACAGACACTCGTAAGAGTCAATAGGCCAGTGCCGCTGGTCGATTTGACGTTCCGCACGGTGCGCGCGGCAATCACTGGAGGAACGTCAAATCGGCGGCGCTGGGCTCAGGTCGTCGGGCTGATCAGGAACTTGAAGCCGTACTTCTCGAGGATCGTCTTCGCCGCGGAAGAACGCAGGAAGGCGAGATACTCGGCGGTCTCGGGCCTGGCGGTCGTGGTCGCCGCGACCGGATAGATGATCGCGGGATGGGTGTCGGCCGGGAAGGTGCCGATGATCTTGACGCCCGGCTCGACCTTGGCGTCGGTCGAATAGACGATGCCGAGCACGGCTTCGCCGCGCGCCACCAGCGTCAGTGCCGCGCGCACGCTTTCCGCCATCGCGAATTTCGGCTCCGCGGCCTGCCAGGCGCCGAGCTTCTCGAGCGCGGCCTTGGCGTATTTGCCCACCGGCACCGCCTTGACGTCGCCGGTGGCGATCTTGCCGTCGCCGGCGAGCTTGGCGAGATCGAAGCCAGGCCCGATGCTGACATTGCCGATCATGGAATCCTTCGGCGCGATCAGCACGATCGAGTTGCCGAGCAGGTTCACCCGGGTCGGCTCATTGATGTTCTTCTGCTTGATCGCATAGTCCATCCAGTCGGTGTCGGCGGAGACGAACACGTCGGCCGGGGCGCCCTGTTCGATCTGCTTTGCCAATGCCGAGCTCGCGGCGTAGCTGGCGCTGATCTTGACGCCGGTCTTGGCGGTATAGGCCGCATCGATCTCGTCGAGCGCATTCTTCATCGAGGCGGCGGCAAAGACGGTGAGCGTCTTGTCCTCGGCGCGCGCGGGCGAATGGATCGCACCGAGCAGGATGACGAAGGCAGTGAAAAGTCCGGCAAGTCGTGACATGGAAAGCGCTCCGTGCGAGCTCACGCACGAACAAGCGCGCGCAAACCAGGCGTTGGGTGGGTTCTGGGCGCGACGGACGGAAGCGCTGTTCCGCTGGTCCCCGAAGGACTTACGGTCCTCGGGGATATCGCACTGCAAACATAGCAGGCTGGGACTTACGGTAAAGGCGACCGTTTGTCTAACCGGTCGTGCTATTCATCCGACGGCTGGATCGCGATCGACAGCGAGTTCTCTTTTGAGCCGCTGACCTGCAGCACGAAGGGGCTGGCAGTGAGGTCATATTTCATGGTCTTGCGGACGCCGTCGCAATCGGTCGCGCCGCTGAAGGCCTTCGGCTTCAGGAAATGCCCGTCCTGCACCAGGTCGACCCAGGCGCCGGCCGACAGGCTGACGGTATAGAGCCCGGCCTTCGGTGCGGCCTTGAAGCTGGTGAAGCCGGCGAAGGTGCCGTCCTTCGGCGCGCGCTCCGGCGGCGTCGGCAGTTTGGCCTCGCCGGGCGCAACCAGCGCCAGCGTGATGGCGGTCGGCGGCAGTGCGGCCTGTTCGCTGCCCGAGGCAAGCTTGGCGCGATCGGGCGCGGTGAGCGCGGCGCGTGCGCGGTCGATCGACCATTTGAACTTGTCGCAGCCGCTCGGCTCTTCCGCCGCGAAGGCGGGAACTGAGGCAAGCAGGAGCGATGCGGCGAGGAGCGATTTGCGCATGTCTGGTCCAATGCAATTGTGACGGATGAAAGAGATCAGCGGCCCCGATCCATCGCTCAAACGCGCTTACGGCGCGACGACGTGCAATCATAACGCAGTTCGAGCCGGCCGGAAAAGCCGCCTGACAAAGATGTTATTGCTTTGGCCTCTTGTCTTAGCATGATCTTTTCGGAAAACCGCTTCGCACTTTTCCGGATCATGCTTACTGCCTGGCGTCGGCTGCGTTCAGCACCGTCTTGCAGGCCGCCGGCATCTGCGCCAGCGTCATCGGCGGGCGCGGTTTCGGCGGCTTCGGCGGAGGCTTCGGATGCAGCACCGAGTCCTTGAACCAATAGGCGAGATCGGAAGGCTTGCAGCCTTCGCCCTCCGATTGCGGCTTCTGCCCCTCGCATGCGGGGCTGCCGGACGGACACCGCATGCGGATGTGGAAGTGGTAGTCGTGGCCCCACCACGGCCGGATCTTTGACAACCAGCCGCGGTCGCCCTTGGCCTCGCGGCACAGCGCTTTCTTGATCGCGGGATTGACGAAGATGCGCTGCACGGCAGGCTCGCGCGCCGCGTCGCGGAGGACCAGCACATGGGCCGGCGTGAAGACGCGCGGATCGATATCGAGCCGGTCGTCGCGCACCATCATCACCGCCGACATCTCCTCGCGATCCTCGCGCGACAATTTGCGATCCGGCATCGGCGTCAGCCAGATGTCGGCGTCGAGGCCGATCTGGTGGCTGGCGTGACCGGAGAGCGCGGGACCGCCGCGCGGCTGGCCGATATCGCCGACCAGGATGCCGGGCCAGCCGGCGTCCTTGTGCGTGTTGGCCGCCAGCCGCTTCAGGAGCGCGATCATGGCGGGATGACCCCAATAGCGGTTGCGCGACAGGCGCATCACCTGCCAGGTGTCGCCGTTCAGCGGCATCTGCGCGGCGCCGGCGAGACAGCCCTTGGTGTAGCCGCCGATCGATTGGGTCGGCAGCGCCGCCGGCAACACCTTGCGCGCGAACAGCTGCTTCGCCCCGATCGTTGGATCGCTGGGGTTAGCGAGCGGCGGTAGTGGCTGCGGATTGAGCGAGCCCTTGTCCTGCGCACGCGCGGAGATGCTGCAGGCGAGGAGGGTCGAGATCAGGAGCGGGATCAGACGCAGGCGGGGTGTCATTCGGATCACTCTGTCTGCGCAAGGCTAACATGGATTCGAAGCAGGCCAACCGCGCTTTCATCCCATTTGCTTGATCGCCCACAAGGCGGATCAAGATTACCCGCGGCTTGCCGGCTCGCATGTGATCCACGCCACTTTACAAGCGCGCGTTGCAGGCGACATCATGCGCGCAATCATTTCAGGCAGGCGTTATGATGACGAGCGTATGTTGCGTACGGCCGGTGTTTGCCGCCGTGATTGCCGCGTCGACATTGGCACTCTCTCCGGCGAAAGCCGACATCGTCGTTCACATCGACAAATCATCGCAGCGCATGGCGGTGAGCGTCGACGGCGCAACGCGCTATAACTGGCCGGTGTCGACCGGGCGCCGCGGTTACGGCACGCCGAACGGCGTGTTCCGTCCGCAGATGATGGCGCGCCGCTGGTACTCGCGGAAATACTACAACTCGCCGATGCCGTACTCGATCTTCTTCCACGGCGGCTTCGCCATCCACGGCACCTACGAACTCACGCGTCTCGGCGGACCGGCCTCGCATGGTTGCGTGCGCCTGAACCCCTCGCACGCCGCACAGCTCTATGGGCTGGTCGAGCGCAATGGCCGCGGCGGCACGCGGATCGAGATCACCAACTAAGCGTTTTCGAGCGAAGTGGACACCGGTTCGCGTGAGGAAAACCCGTCAAACAAGAATCCAGAGCTTCGGTTCCGATTCAATCAGAACCGAAGCTCTAGCCCGCCGCCCGCGCGCAAACGGGCTGTGCCTTAACCTTGCGATAACCCTGTCACATGCTGACAAACATTCGTGCGCTTGAGCCGCATCCGGCGCGTTGATTGTGCAGTTGCGCGCCGATTTACGCTTTCTTCACCATGCTCCGGCGGGTCCACGCCGCAAATCTGCGCTGTTCGCCGCGTGCGCACCGCGAGCTACTCGCATCAGGCGTGAGCTCGCCTGCAAAGCGGGCAGGTACGGCTTTCTCGGGCAGCGCAGCTATTCGCCGAGAGATACCAATTTTTCAGACACTTATCGCAGGAATGTCGCCGAACTGGAATGCGCGTGGGGCGTGCGGTACCGATGATGCGGCCGAAAAAGAACAAGAAACCGAAGCAGGCCAAACTGTCCGGTCCTCGGGGCCGCAGGGTGAGGCCGATGCCGAAGATGTCCGGTAGTTCGCGCCGGACCGCCGTCGAGATCGGCGAACTGGTGCGCCAGCGCGCGCAGGCCGATGCCGCGATCGCCGAGGCCCGCAAGTCCAATGCGCGGCTACGTGAGGCGATCGACATCCTGCCGCAAGGCATCGTGTTCCTGGACCCCGAAGGCCGCTACACCCTCTGGAACAAGAAATACTCGGAAATCTACAAGCGCAGTTCCGACCTGTTCGAGCAAGGCGCGCGCCTGGAAGACACCATCCGCGTCGGCGTCGCGCGCGGCGACTATCCCGAGGCCGCCGGGCGCGAGGAAGAGTGGATCGCCGAGCGGCTCGAGAAGATGTACCAGCCGGGTGAGCGGCACGAGCAGGTCCTGGCCGATGGCCGCGTGGTGCTGATCGAGGAGCGGCTGACCGCGGACGGCGGCATCGTCGGCCTGCGCGTCGACATCACCGAACTGAAACAGCGCGAGGCGTCGTTCCGCCTGCTGTTCGACGGCAATCCGGTGCCGATGATCCTGTGCGCGCTCGACGGCGAAAAGATCCTCGCGGTCAACGACGCCGCGATCGCGCACTATGGTTATGTTCGTGCCGAATTCGAGAAGATGACGATCAAGAGCCTGCAGGCGTTCGATGCCGATCTGCCCTGGGCCGCCGGCCGCAGCAGCGACGAGCAGGCGGCGCGGACCTGGAAGCATGTACGTGCGGACGGCACGCTGATCGACCTTGCGATCTATTCGCGCCAGCTGATGCATGGCGACCAGCCGGCGATGCTGCTCGCGCTGATGGACATCACCGAACGCAAGCGCGCCGAGGCGCGGCTGGCCTTCATGGCCCAGCACGACAGCCTGACCGGCCTGCCGAACCGCAATCTGCTGCGCCAGCAGATGGAGGATATGCTGCAGCACACCCGCCGCTCGACCGACAAGGTCGCGGTGCTGATGCTCGGGCTCGACAATTTCAAGGCGGTCAACGACACGCTCGGCCACGGCATCGGCGACAAGCTGTTGCGCGGGGTAGCCAAGCGCCTGCGCTCGACGCTGCGCGAGGAAGACGCGCTGGCCCGGCTCAACTCCGATGAATTCACCATCGTGCAGGGCGGCGTGATGCGGCCCGAGGACGCGGTGCTGCTGGCGCGGCGGATTCTGGATGCGATCGGCGAGCCCTATCTGCTCGATGGCCATTCGGTGGTGGTCGGCGCCAGCATCGGGATCGCGATGTCGCCCGGCGACGGCGAGGATTCCGAAAAGCTCCTGAAGAGCGCCGACATGGCGCTGTCGCGCGCCAAGAGTGAATTCCGCGGCACCTTCTCCTTCTTCGAAGCCGAGATGGATGCGCGCGCGCAGAGCCGCCGCAAGATCGAGATCGATCTGCGCGATGCGATCCAGAATGAAGGCCTGCGGCCCTATTACCAGCCGCTGGTCGATCTCACCAGCGGACGCATCACCGGCTTCGAGGCATTGGTGCGCTGGCCGCATCCGGAGCGCGGCATGATCTCGCCCGGCGAGTTCATCCCGGTGGCCGAGGAGACCGGCCTGATCAATCCGCTTGGCGCGCTGATGCTGCGTCGCGCCTGCATGGACGCGGCGCAATGGCCCGACGACGTCCGCGTCGCGGTCAATCTGTCGCCGCTGCAATTCCGCACCGGCAATCTGCTGGCGCTGATCACCGACGCGCTGCGGCAATCCGGCCTGCCGGCGCGACGGCTCGAGCTCGAAATCACCGAGACGCTGCTGCTCGAGAAGAGCAGCCAGGTGCTGGCGACGCTGCATGCGCTGCGCGCGCTCGGGGTGCGGATGTCGATGGACGATTTCGGCACCGGCTATTCGAGCCTCAGCTATCTGCGCAGCTTTCCGTTCGACAAGATCAAGATCGACCAGTCGTTCGTGCGCGACCTCGGCGCGAACCCGGACGCGCAGGCGATCGTGCGTTCGATCGTCAGCCTCGGCGTGGGGCTCGGCGTCACCATCACCGCGGAGGGCGTCGAGACCGAGGCGGAGTTGAGCTGCCTGCGCGCCGAGGGCTGCCACGAGGGCCAGGGTTTTCTGTTCAGCCGTGCCCGGCCGAACGCCGAGGTCATCAGCCTGCTGAAGGCGCAGCGCGTCGCCACGGCGGCGTAGCGAAGCCGCCTTCACCGCGTCATTGCGAGCCACCCGGTCGGCGCGAAGCGCCGCCGGATGACAGGCTCCGCGAAGCAATCCATCCAGGGCGTGTACTCACAAAGCCGGTACGCGCGTGCGCGAGAATAGCGAGGTCCTGGTTGCCCTCAAAAGCAGACATCGACGATGCCTACGTGAATGTCCGCCAAAAGCTGACTCAGATCCGACCGGTTCTCCGCTACGAGCAGCAGTCGTGTTCCAATTACCAGATAGTGTCGCGGGAATATTACCCCTCGGCTACGAATACGTACCTGCTGCCATCCTTGGCCAGCGTGCCGACGTTCGGCATCAACCAGTGAGTACCCGAAATGGTGAGCTTGTCGGCGACCGCGCGATCGAAGATCTTCCTTCGCGTTTCGACAGCCATTTGCGGATCCTGGTCGATAGCGAGCTGCCACTCGGGATTTGTTGAAATGTGTGGCGCAAGATTGACCACGTCAGCGCTGATCAGGAACTGTTCGCCGCCGGAGGTGACCAGATGCGCGACCATTCCCGGGCTATGGCCGGGCGCCTGAACGGCGTGCACACCGGGCAGGAGTTCTGGTTCTCCCTCAAAGGTCCTGACGTTTTTCCAAGTCGCCACCGTGGCCTGAATTCGCTGGGCGAGGCCTTTGCGCGTCGGTCCGAGATCGATCGACTCGACCCCCGGGTGCGTCCACCATTTCAATTCCGCGGCGGGCACCACGATGTCGGCATCCGGGAAGACCTGCGCATCGCTCTCATTGTTCATGAGGCCATAAATGTGGTCGCCGTGGAGATGGGAGATGAGGATCGTCTTGACTGCCTTGGGGTCAAGGCCCGCCGCCGCCATGCTCTCGAATAACCGGCCGTTCCCCTCACCATAAATCGGATGACCGCCCGTACCCGAGTCGATCAGGACCACTTGATCGCGCAGCTTGAGCGCCATGACGATAAACCGCAGGGGCGCCTGATTGTCGGGAAAACCGGCACCACGCAACACGGTCTTGACCTGTTCGACGCTGACATTCCTGACCATGCCCTCCCGCAGCGGAACGTCACGCATGCCATCGATCAGAGAGAAGATTTCAATGTCGCCGACCTTGTATTTGCGGAAAGGTTGAGTGACGGACTGTTGAGCGTGAGCCGCGTCGACAAACGTGATCGGCTTGTCGAGTCCAAACGCGGCATAAGCACCGGCTGCGCCAAGTGTCACGGCTCGACGCGAGATATCGGACATCGCTCGGGACTCCCCGCTGACTGAATGGATCGAGCATATCAATGGGGATGTGCACTGCACAAGGTCGGCTTTGGGCCACAAGGCGACATCCCCGCGGTCGAGACCGCGTGTCCGCGTACCCCTCGAAAGCGGACATCCCGGAATGAATACACGCCCTAGCCTCACGCGCGGCTAGATGGATTGCTTCGTCGCTTCGCTCCTCGCAATGACGTGGAGCTAGGCTCCGCTATCTGTCGTCCGCTTCTTCAAATGATAGGTCAGCGCCAGCGCCACGCAGTGGCGCAGCGCGGGCTCCGGAAGCTTGGCCGCGACATCGAGCAGGATCGCGCGGTTGCCGCTGTAGCTGAGCTCGGGATAGAGCTCGCGGAAGGTCTCGACCAGATTGGTCTGGCAATGGAAGTAGACCGCGACCTGGTCGGCGGCGGGCTTCACCTGATCGATCCGGACCGTGCTGCCGCTGCCGGTCTCCGGCGTGAGGTAGCTCGGCTGCCCCCATTTCAGCGTCTCTTCCAGCGCGCCGACGCCCCTCGTGGCCTTCGCGGTGTCGAAGATCAGGCGCCGCAGCGCCAGTAGCTTGGCCTTGACCGGGGCAGGGTAAGCGTCGAACAGCGCATCTGCCGCTTTCGCTTGCGGGGGGCGTACAGCCTTGCTGGTCGATGTTGCCGGCTTGCGCATGGAGGGCTCCGCGAGGACGACGTATCGCGTCAATCTACCATAGCGCCTTGAACGTCACATAGCCCGCCGGTCAGGCCGCGTTGCGCAGGCCGGCGAGGAACGTGTCGACGCTGTGCGACAGCGCGGAGGCGTGATCGCCGAGCTGGCTGGACGTATCCAGCACGTTGCCGGTGAGGGCGCGCGATTGGCCGGCGGCTTCGCTCGCGCCCGCGATATTGGCGGAGACCTCGACGGTCCCGGAGGATGCCTGCTGCACGCTGCGAGCGATCTCCCGCGTCGCCGAGTCCTGCTGCTCGACGGCGGCCGCGATCGCGGTGGCGATGCCCGAGATCTCACGGATGGTGCCGCTGATGTCGCCGATCGCGCTGACGCAATTGCCGGTGGCGGACTGGATCGCGCCGACCTGGCCGGCGATCTCGTCGGTCGCCTTCGCGGTCTGGCTCGCCAGTTCCTTCACTTCTGCGGCGACCACGGCAAAGCCGCGGCCGGCCTCGCCGGCGCGTGCGGCCTCGATGGTGGCGTTGAGCGCCAGCAGATTGGTCTGGCTCGCGATCGCGCTGATCAGGCGCAGCACGTCGCCGATCTTCTCCGCGGAAGCGGCGAGGCTCGTCACCATCTCGGTGGTCTCCGTCGCCTTGGCCACGGCATTGTCGGCGACGCGGCTGGAATGGGTGACCTGGCGGCCGATCTCGGTGATCGAGGACGCCAGCTCTTCGGTTGCGGCTGCGACCGCATTGACGCTGGCCGACGCCTCCTCGGACGCGGCGGCTGCCGCTGCGGTCCGTTCGGAGGTGCCGTTGACGCTGGTGGTGATCTCGCCCGCGACGCGCTGCATGGCGCTCGACGACTGCGCGACGGCGGCGACCATGCCCTTGACGTCGGCTTCGAAGCGGTCGGCCATCTGCCGCTGCAGCGCCTGCTTGTCGGCCGCAGCCTTCACCTTGTCGGCCTCCTGTGCATCGCGCAGCGAGGAGGTTTCGAGCATGCCGCGGCGGAACACGTCGACCGCCTTGGCCATCGTGCCGAGCTCGTCGCGCCGTTCGCTGCCGGGAATCGTGACGCTGGTGTCGCCGCTGGACAGCCGGTTCATGACCGCGGTGATCGCGGTGAGCGGCCGTGACAGGCCGCGGCCGAGCAGGAACGCGAGCAACACGGCTGCGGCCAGGATCGCGACGGTGCCGAGGATCAGATTGCGCTGCGCGCTTGCCGCGGCGGCTTCGTAGTCGCTGGTGTCCTTGATGATCTCGAGCACGGCGACCGGTTCGCCGGCATAGTTTCTGATCTGCCCGAGATAGAGCTCCACCGCATGGCCATCGAGCTTCGCGTCGCGCAGCAGGGCTGCACCGTTCATCACGCTCTTGAGCTCGTCCGGGGTCGCGACCACGGTGTCGCCGAAGGTCGAGGACAGCCGCTTGAAGGTCTGGCCGTCGAAGGAATGCACGGCGAGGTCGATGCCGAAGCGCTTCTTGGCACGGTCGACGAATTCCTTGCCGAAGGCGGCGCCGACGTCGACATTGGCCAGCGTCTTGCCGTCATGCATGACCGGGGTCATGCCGAAGATCGAAAGCGCCTCGCGGCCGGGCTCGACGCCGACGATCGGCTTGCCGGCCTTGATCGATTCCACCACCGTCGTGCGACGCGTGGAGGCGTCGTCGCCGAAAAGTTTTGGCGCATGGACCCGGTAGAAGCTGGTCGCCGGAGCCTGCCAGAACGAGATCAGCGGGATGCCTTGCGCCTTCATCGACGCCCACGGGGCACTGAGCAGCTTGCCGAGGCCGTCGCGGTCGCCTTTGGCGATGGCGTCTTCGACCGGCGGCAGAGCGGCGATCACGGCCGAGACCGCGAGCGCGGCGCGACCTTCGTATTCGATCGCTGCAATCACGCTGTCATATTGCAGCTTGAGCTGCTGATCGAGCGCGAGCCGCGTCAGCGTGCGCTGCTGGCTGATGCAGAAGCTGCCGAGGATGGCGCAGGCGACTGCAACGGTCAGCGAAATCGCCAGGATCAGGCGGGCGGCAATCGATCGAAGCTTGAACATGGGGCCAGTGGAACTCCAGGCATTAGCGCCGGCCGCAAAGTCTCAGAAAAAGCTTAACAACCGGATGTTGTTGCCGCCGGTATTCGAACCGCGATCGTTGTCGCCGGTGCTACTTTCGTACTGTTCGCTAAAGCGCGATGAGACTGGGTTGAAGCAGTCGGACCGCAGACTCGCTTCGCCTCTGCCGCTTGCGGGGGCGTCGACGCGCGGAGCGCGGCGGGTGGGGCTCTCTCCACGATGGGATTCGCGGCGATACCCAATTGAACAGACGCGACTTGCCCTGGCATCGAGGCCATGTCCGCTTGGGCCCTTTTGCAAAGTAACGCCCGATGCTGATTATGTCCGATAACGGAGGTAAACCAGAGGCTGTCGGGGAGCGGTCAAGCCGACGCAACTGACCCGGAACGGACCAGCGAGCCTTACACGTTCCGCCGACGATATGCAGCTAGGGCACCGTAGTCCCGCGCGACCAGTTCGTTGGCCTTAGTGAGCACGTCGGTCGATGCTTGCACGGACTTCGATTGCAGTGGCCTGAGTAGCGCTTCCTCAACCTCTGCCGCTGAAGCTTTGATGAATCGGAATATCACTGTGATGTACTCTGGCTTGAACGAATTCGCGATCCTACTCCGCCAGCGCAAAGTGTCGGCGAAGCCAGAGTCAATTTGGAAGCGGATTTGCACGTCTATTCCCCAGTGCCAGTCAATTTGAATGTCCTTGATCGCGGTCCAAGGTATCAAGTCGTCGGAAGCGAAGAGATATGTGAACCCTTCAGACGAAACTGTCAGAGCAGGACCACCAAGTCTAAGCGTTCTGAAGAGGCTTCCAAAGAACGCGCAAAGGTAAAGAAGGACCGCGCCACAGATGACGGCCACAAAAAACGACATGACGGATTCGCCTATGTGGCGCGGGAAGTCCGTGGCGACGCCCAACAACGAAACCCCGCCAAATCCCAAGAACATGACGGCAAATAGCAGAATGACGATCAAAAGGCCTAGCAGGTAAACAGTCGGCCAGAAGCGATTTACGGCGAACCTGCGATCTACATTCATTGATGATCCGAAGGAAGTTGCCTAGGATTACATCTCGCACAAGTTGCTTAATTGGAAAGCTTACAACCTCTCATCGGTCAAAGCTACTACGTCAGCCGCTGGCCCATAGGACGGTCTGAATGACCTTCGAGAACGTCGGCTCTCCGAAGTGAACCGGAAGTCCCTGGGTTCGGTCGCGATCGACGGCTTTTGATCCAAAGCGGGCTTCCTTCTCAATGCGGCTAGCCGCAATCAGTCCCTCGCGGTTTGAGCGTGAATAAGCCTCGAACATTGATCCCTCTATCGTTCGTGGGATCAAGTCTTTGACGCGTAGATCGGTCTTGAGACCCCGCGCCGATCACCGTAGAGTTGAAGACCTGCAAACCGGTGACGAGTTGCGAGCTCAGCGTAGGGAAATCACCGCGCCTAGAATTGAGAATAGCTCTTCCTATTGGCCGCTCGCATAGGTGACATCGTCATGAGCATGGGGTTAGACCGCAAACCGCAGGTACGCCGGACGACGCCGCCGTCGGAAAGTGTCGTTGCGAGCTGGTACGAGAACGCCAGTTTACTCGATAGCTACAGCATCGACTTGAGTGCATCGGAACAGCCGAGCATGCGCGAGCTGGCGACGCGGACACTCGTCAATCCACCCGCGTGGCAAAAGGGGTTGATCGCGCTGCGCGACGCCATGGTTACGCCCTTTGGCATCAAGACCTCCGATACGGTCAGGACGTCCCCCGACAGCCATGAACGGGTGGACTTCTTCCCGGTGCACTGGGAGGGCAAGGACGAAATTGTGCTCGGTACGGATGACCGACACCTGGACTTCCGACTATCGCTGCTCCGACGCCATTCTCCAACAGGCACGCTGCTCATCGCGACAACCGTTGTGCATACCCACAATGCCCTGGGCTTCACCTATCTCAACGCGATCAGGCCTTTTCATCACCTCGTGGTCAGGGCCAACCTGGCACGCTGTGCACAAACACAACTGCAGTAGGGCTGCATGGCGGATTGATGAGTGCAACGCCCTGGCCAGTACAAAGCGAGACTTCCTGTTTCTTGGTTCACAGGCCGATGGGCTGAGCCTGCCTCACTTGGCTGCTAGGTTCTTGATCCGAATGAACGCGCCGTCAGCGCCACTCTCATGGATGAACACGCGACCCTACGAGCACGCATCTATGCTGCTTGGATTGACTTGCTCCGACGAAACCGAGGCGCTGAAGAACGTCCCGACCAATATTATGCGCTGAGCGTCGAGAACGTCCGAGGCCAGGGAGAGGAGTTCGAGCTGCACATTACGTTTCGCGCAGGCCGAGCGTATTGCTGCTGCGAACCCAATTGCCACACCGGCGTCTTCACCGGGAAACGGTGGCCGCAACTGCGAGCGGCCCTTGCCGTCCATGGCGTCGAGCCTCAAGAGCCACTCGTGGTGCGGATTTGCGCTCGGCTAGAAGCAGGCTCGCGACTGCACTACGGTAAGAGCGATGAGCCCGAGTCCGAGATGTACGATCAAGGCCCCTGGACGTTGATGGTCCGCGAGCAATCCCCCGTCATTTGCGAATGATCCTCGAACCGACGCGCGACCGCTAGGACCGCGTATGGCCCACCGCGTCAGTTGGCGCAGTGCAGCGACATCGCAAAAGTTGAGGGAAGACCGAACGTAGCTGGCCGACTGCAAAAACGACGCGATTGACCCCAGGCCGACATGGCGCTTCCGACATGGGGTCTTAGATGGAAGGAGCTTTTTGGCCCGTCTTCCGGTTCGCGCTTGGTTGGAGTAGTGTGGATTGCAACATTGGTACCAGGGCTACGCGTGTCGAAGGCGATTGCCATCTTGGGCTCTGCTCTATTCTTCGTCGTCGCGCCCTTGGTGCTGGCGGGGTTCGTCCCATGGTGGATCACACATTGGGAGTTCCGGCCGGCTTTCTTCAGCTTTGAACTGACCCGCGCCATCGGACCTATGTTGATCATTGCCGGAGTGCCCGGAGTTGTAGATTCGTTCGCGCGGTTTGCACTGCAGGGGCTGGGAACGCCAGCCCCGATCGCGCCGACACAGAAGCTGGTGATCACTGGTCTCTATCGCCACGTACGGAATCCGATTTACGTCGGAGTCGCTGCCGTCATTTTTGGTCAAGCACTTTTATTCGGCGATTGGCGCCTCCTCTGGTATGCCGCGCTGCTCTGGCTCTTTTTCCACGTCTTCGTCTTGGTGTACGAAGAACCAACGCTCAAGCAGACATTTGGCGCGCAGTACGAGGACTTTCGGGCCAACGTCCCGCGCTGGGTTCCACGGCTGACCCCATGGCGAGTCCCGTAACGCGAGCATCATGACGATGGGCACTGCCTTCGCTAAGGTCCAAGCGCGCCTCTCCTCCCTGATCAGGTGCAGCAGCTGCGGCGACGCCATGCACAGCTACCGAAAGGCAAGACAACGAGGTTGCCGTCGATCAGAGCTTGTTTGCCACAAAGTCAGCGGCTGGCCCGTTTGAGATATGAGGAGGAGGCCTCAGAAGGTCCGTTCTCCGGGCTAGACCAGAAGTCCTCGGCGGACGCGGTGGCGGCGATATGATGTCTCCGTTGGACCCAATGCGGACATCAGGTATCAGAGATGATACATCTGTCGCCGGTCCAAGCAGCAGTACACGGGTTGCCGCCTAAGCCCGTCGAGTCCAAGGATCAGAGATACATCCATGATGGCCTCGAAGCTAAAGCTGCATATTGACGGTTATGAATTTTCAACATTGGAAGGATTCTACGATCAAGTTGGCCTTCGCATCATCCCAGGTGCCGAGTGGGGTAGAAATCTCGACGCCTTTAACGACATTTTGCGGGGAGGTTTTGGGACGCCGGAAGAAGGCTTCATTTTCTGCTGGGATAACCACGAAATCTCGAAGCGAACTCTTGGATATGACGAGACTGCTCGCCAACTGCGGAAAAGGTTAGAGCGATGTCACCCTTCCAACACAGCTTCAGTCGAGAACTACCTTGCTGAGGCGTTGAAACACGAAGGACCTACGGTCTTTGACTGGATTGTCGAGATAATCCGGCGCCATTGCCCTGGCGGCAACGAAGAAGCGGATGGCATCGAACTTATTCTTCAATGACAGTCATGGCAGTCGCCAACATCGTCGTTTACCTGCGCAACTTCCGCAATCGACTCAAAACCGACATGCCGTGGGTCACCCGGCGATATCAGGTTTTAGAGGGTAGAGTCGGCATGGCGGATTGATGAGTGCACGCCCTGGTTCAACCTGACGTCATCGCGCTTTAGCGCGTCGTCGGGGGCGCGGAGAGATTGCCCGCCAGGATCGCCTTGCCGGCGTCCTCATACTGGGTGTCGCGGGCCTGGATCTGCTGGGCGATCGCATGCATGTCGCGAAACCGGCGCTCGAACGGATTCTTCGCAAACACCGCCGTTGCCCCCGACATGTGATAGGCGATGTCGACCACGGCGGCCGACTGGTGGATGGTCCAGGTCGAAGCGATGCGGATCGCGATGCGATGCGCCTCGCTGATCGGATCGCCGCGGGCGAGATCGCTCCAGACGTCGTGCGCCGTCGCATACAGATAGGCGCGCGCGGCGCGCAGGCTTGCCTCGGTGCGGCCGATCTGGCCCTGCACGGCGTTGTTGTCGCGCATCGCCTTGAGGCCTTGCGGGGTCTTAGCCCGCGCAAGCTCGGTCGCCGCATCCAGCATGGCGCGCGCGACGCCGAGCGAGGTAGCGGCAAAGCCCATGCTGAACACCATGTTGGTGGAGAGCTTGTACAGCGGTCCCGGCTCGCGGCACGCGGCGGGGTCGTCGCGCAGCGCGGCGAACTTTTCCGGGATGAAGAGGTTGTCGACCGAATAGGAATCGGTGCCGGTGCCCTTCAAGCCGATCACATCCCAGACGTCGTACATCACAGCCTGCGACATCGGAAACAGGATGGTGCGGATCTCCGGCGAGCCGTCGGCCTTCTTGCGTGGTGAGCCGTCCGCCTCGACGACGCGGACATGGGCGCCGAGCCAGCTCGCCTGCCGCGAGCCCGAGGCGAAATCCCAGCGCGCACTGGCGCGGTAGCCGCCGGGCTCGGCGCGCACCTCATGGGCGATCGCGCCCCAGGCCAGAATGCCGGGCGGGGTGTTGAAGATTTCGTTGGCCGCGTCGGGCTCGAGATAGGCCGCGGTCATGGCGCAGACGCTGCACTGGCCGAGGCACCAGGCGGTCGATGCATCGGCCTTGGCGATCTCCTCCTGCATCTGCATGAACGCGTCCAGCGTCGCCTCGGCGCCGCCGAAACGCTTCGGCAGCAGCGCGCGATAGAGCCCGTTCTCGACCAGCGCCGCGGTGACGGAACGCGTCAGTCGCCGCGTCCGTTCGATCTCGTCGGCCTCGCTCATGATCAGCGGCGCCAGCGCGCGCGCCCGCTCGACAAGGTCTACTCCCTGCGGCTTGTTCATGCGTGTC
The DNA here is from genome assembly GCF_054063755.1 of Bradyrhizobium sp. USDA 4341. Lineage (NCBI taxonomy): Bacteria > Pseudomonadati > Pseudomonadota > Alphaproteobacteria > Hyphomicrobiales > Nitrobacteraceae > Bradyrhizobium > Bradyrhizobium sp. USDA 4341. The sequence continues at coordinate 6,218,815 of NZ_JBSSGO010000002.1, forward strand.
CTCGGCGCCCCTTCTGACGTTGTTGTTGGGCGGGGCAGGCGATGGTGGCCCATCCGGCAGGAGAGGGCAAGGCGGGGCGGCGCCGATGCAGATCAGCTATCTATCGCTGCCGCGCGCGATCGGCGCATGCATCGCGCTCAGGCGGCGGCGCGGCCGAGATCGAGCGTCGGCTGGCGCTTGGTGGAGAAACTCAACGCCACCGCGACCGCGGCAAGGCCGATCGCGAAGGAACCGGCGTGCAGCCACGTGTAGCCATGGAACGTGTCGAACACGTAGCCGCCGGCCCACGGCCCGAGCGCCATGCCGAGGCTCGCGAAAGCCGACACGGCGCCGAACACCGTGCCCATGATGCGCGCGCCGAAGAACTCGCGCACCAGCACGGCATAGAGCGGCATCACGCCGCCATAGGCGAGCCCGAACACCACCGACAGCGCGTAGAATTCGCCGAGCTGCGCCACCGCAAGATATGTCGCGATCGACAGCGCCTGCACCAAGAGGCCGCCGACCAAAACCGGCTTGGCGCCGAGCCGGTCGGCCAGCACCCCGAGCAGCAACCGTCCGCCGAGCCCGGAGAAGCCGGCGAGGCTGTAGACCGTGACTGCGGTGAGCGGCGCGATGCCGCACACCATGGCGTAGGACACCATGTGGAAGATCGGGCCCGAATGCGCTGCGCAGCAGGCGAAATGGGCCAGTGCGAGCGTGATGAATTGCGGCGTGCGCAGCGCTTGCGCCACGCTCCATTCCGCTTGCGGCGCATTGCCAGCCGTTGGGATCACGACGGTCGTTCCCTGCGGCGCCGGGCGCACCAGGAACGATGCGGGGATCAGCAGCGCCCATGCGGCGATGCCGATGACGAGCATCGCGAAGCGCCAGTCATAGGCCGTGATCAGCCAGCTGGCGGACGGCGCGACCGTCACCGGTGATACGCCCATGCCGGCCGACACCAGTGCGACGGCGAGGCTGCGATGCTTGTCGATCCAGGCGCTCGCAAGCGCCATCATCGGCGCATAGAAGCTGCCGGCGGCGATCCCGATCAGCACGCCGAAGCAGAGCTGGAATTGCCACAGGCTCTGCGCCCGGCTTGCCGTCACGAGGCCCAGCCCGAGCAGCAGGCCGCCCGCCAGCACCACGAAGCGGGTGCCGAAGCGGTCGGACAGCGCGCCCCAGGCGAACGCCGCAAGACCCATGCAGAGGAAATCCAGCGTCGCCGCCGCCGATACGCCGGCACGCGACCAGCCCATCGCATCCGAGATCGGCTGCAGGAACACCGCGAGCGACAGCATGGTGCCGAAGCCGACGCAGGTCATCAGCGCGCCCGCGCCGACGACGACCCAGCCATAGTCGAACCGAGCGTCCTTGCTCATGCGTTTCCCCGGCGCTGTTGTTTGTTGTGGTGCGCGCAGGGAGGATCGTGGCCTATCCGAGGTCCGGGGGCAATATGACGGGCAACATGCCTCTCATTCCGGGATCAGCGGATCGTGCGTTGCATGCGCAAGATGTCGCAGCGACGCGCGGCTAGCCGCAATTCCAGGCCCGCCCGATCGGCGTCCAGCTCCAGCACGGGCCGTAGCTGCCGCCATTGTAGCGCCCGCCGCCATGGAAGCCGGGCCGGCCGAAATAGTGCCAATCCCCGCCATACCAATATTCCGGCGAATAGTCCGGGTAGCCGCGGGCGGCGCCGCGCGGACCGAGCACCGGAATGGTTTCGTTGGGCGGCTGCCGGTAGCCGGGCAGGAAGCCATAGCCGTGCCAGCGGGCGGTCTGCCGCTTCTTCGAGGAGGCGGCCGCGCTCAGGTCCGGCTGCAGCAGTGCGAGGATGACGATCGAGAATGACAGGATGCGCAACATGATCGAAGCTTAGTCGCGCCGCCGCGTCGTGGCGATTCAAATCATGGTGCGTTTTGTTGCTGGGACAAGAATGGCAACAAGTGGGCCAGCGACAGCGTGTCAGCTATCGGGCTGCTTTGCATGGGGTTGTTTTCGAGATTTTCGGTTAGAACCGGACTGGCGCGGTTGTCGTCAAGCCGGCGACGGTTCGTGAGGGCGCCTCAGCTGTCCACCTTGAGCGCGGCAATGAAGGCTTCCTGCGGGATGTCGACCTTGCCGAACTGCCGCATCTTCTTCTTGCCTTCCTTCTGCTTCTCCAGAAGCTTGCGCTTGCGCGTGATGTCGCCGCCGTAGCACTTCGCGGTGACGTCCTTGCGCAGCGCGCGCACGGTTTCGCGTGCGATCACCTTGCCGCCGATCGCCGCCTGGATCGGGATCTGGAACATGTGCGGCGGGATCAGCTCCTTCATCTTCTCGACCATGGCGCGGCCGCGGCCCTCGGCGCGGGTCCGATGCACCAGCATCGACAGCGCGTCGACCGGCTCGGCGTTGACCAGGATCTGCATCTTGACCAGGTCGGCCGGCTTGTAGTCGGTCAGATGATAGTCGAACGAGGCGTAGCCCTTGGACACCGACTTCAGGCGATCGTAGAAATCGAACACCACCTCGTTGAGCGGCAGGTCGTATTTCACCATCGCGCGGGAGCCGACATAGGTGAGCTCCTTCTGCGCGCCGCGGCGGTCCTGGCACAGCTTCAGCACGCTGCCGAGATATTCATCTGGAGTCAGGATGGTGGCCTCGATCCACGGCTCCTCGATCTCGGCGATCTTGACCACGTCGGGCATGTCGACCGGGTTGTGGATCTCGAGCTCGGTGCCGTCGGTCAGCTTCATCTTGTAGATGACGCTCGGCGCGGTCGCGATCAGATTGAGGTCGAACTCGCGCGACAGCCGCTCCTGGATGATCTCCAGATGCAACAGCCCGAGGAAGCCGCAGCGGAAGCCGAAGCCGAGCGCAGCGGAGGTTTCCATCTCGAAGGAGAAGCTGGCGTCGTTCAGCCTGAGCTTGCCCATCGCCGCGCGCAGCGTCTCGAAATCGTCGGCATCGACCGGGAACAGGCCGCAGAACACCACCGGGATCGCCGGTTTGAAGCCCGGCAGCATGTCGGTGACCGGCTTCCTGTCGTCGGTGATGGTGTCGCCCACTCTCGTATCGGCGACTTCCTTGATCGCCGCGGTGATGAAGCCGATCTCGCCGGGGCCGAGCTCGTCGACCTGCTGCATCTTCGGCGTGAAGAAGCCGACGCGCTCGATGTCGTAGGCCGCGCCGGTGCCCATCATGCGGATGCGGCTGCCCTTCTTCATCACGCCGTCGACGACGCGGATCAGGACGACCACGCCGAGATAGACGTCGTACCAGCTGTCGACCAGCAGCGCCTTCAAGGTCGCGTCGCGGTCGCCCTTCGGCGGCGGCAGGCGGGTGACGACGGCCTCCAGCACGTCGGGCACGCCGAGGCCGGTCTTGGCCGAGATCATCACGGCGTCGGAGGCGTCGATGCCGATCACGTCCTCGATCTGCTGCTTGACCTTCTCGGGCTCGGCCGCAGGCAGGTCGACCTTGTTCAGGACCGGCACGATCTCGTGACCAGCGTCGAGCGCATGGTAGACGTTGGCGAGCGTCTGCGCCTCGACGCCCTGGCTGGCGTCGACCACGAGCAGGGAACCCTCGCAGGCCGCCAGCGACCGCGAGACCTCGTAGGCGAAGTCGACATGGCCGGGCGTGTCCATCAAATTGAAGATGTAATCCTTGCCGTCCTTGGCACGGTAGTTCAGCCGGACGGTCTGCGCTTTGATGGTGATGCCGCGCTCGCGCTCGATATCCATCGAATCGAGCACCTGCTCCTTGCCCGCCATTTCGCGATCCGACAGGCCGCCCGTCATCTGGATCAGGCGGTCGGCAAGGGTCGATTTGCCATGGTCGATATGGGCGACGATGGAGAAGTTGCGGATGTTCGAAATCGGGGCAGTTGTCATGGGGCGCGGGATAGCATCCGCACCCCCGCGCGGGCAACCATATTGCGGTATTTTGCAGGGGTGTTACGGCGAATCACGGCCACGTTTCAGTCAGATCTGCCGTGATCGATTTTCGGGCACGTTTCTGCTAGGTCTTTCGGCCCAAAACCATGGACCTGACGATGCGCTGGACCCTTCTCGCCGCCGGATTGCTCGCCGTGTTGTTCGCAGCGCCGGCGGCCGCGGACAAGCGCGTCGCGCTGGTGGTCGGCAATTCGACCTATCAGAACGTGTCGCGGCTGCAGAATCCGAAGGACGATGCGCAGCTCGTGGCCGACACGCTGCAGCGGCTCGGCTTTGCGCTGGTCGGCGGGCACGCCCAGGTCGATCTGGACAAGGCCGGCTTCGATGCCGCGATCCAGCGCTTCGGCAGCCAGCTGATGGGCGCCGACGTGGCGCTGTTCTATTACGCCGGCCACGGCATCCAGGTTCGCGGAACGAATTATCTGGTGCCGGTCTCGGCGAATCCTGTGCGCGAGGCCGATGTCGATTTCCAGATGGTCGATGTCGGCCTGGTGCTGCGGCAGATGGAAGGCGCGGGCACGCGGCTCAACATCGTGATCCTGGACGCCTGCCGGAACAATCCGTTCGGCGGGCGCGGCTTGCGGGCCGCCGACGGTGGCCTCGCCCAGATCCGCGCGCCGGAGGGCACGCTGTTGTCCTACGCGACCCAGCCGGGCAACGTCGCGCTCGATGGCGATGACGGCCACAGCCCCTACACGCGTGCCCTCGTCGACACCATGCAGAAGCCCGGGCTCGACGTGCTGCAGGCGTTCAATCAGGTCGGCCTCGTCGTCAAACGCGCGACCGGCAGCGCGCAGCAGCCCTGGGTCTCTACCTCGCCGATCGACGGCTCGTTCTATTTTGCCGGCAACACACCGGCTCAGGTCGCGACCGCCGATCCGCCGGCGACGGTGATCCCGCCGCAGCAAAGCCTGCCGCCGCAAAACGTGCCGCCATCGGCGCCGCCGGCGGTGCGCACGCAATCGGACTTCATCATTGCGGATTCCGACAGCCGCCTGCTGTCGGAGAGCGATCTCAGGCTGCTCAGCAAGGACGATCTGCGGATCGCCCGCAATGAAATCTTCGCGCGGCGCGGGCGCTACTTCAACGCGCCGGACCTGACCGCGCGATTCAGCAGGTTCGCGTGGTACGTGCCCCGCTCATGGGATCCGCCGCTCAATGCGATCGAGAGCGCGAATGTCGCGCTGATCGATCGCTTCGAATCCGGTGGCGGCGCCGCGCTGAGCGGATTCATCTTTCCGGATTCCGACCGGCGTCTGCTGACGCCGGCCGATCTGCGGCGGCTGTCGCGGGACGAGCTGCGGATCGCGCGCAACGAGATCTTCGCCCGCAGGGGACGCTATTTCGATTCCGCCGATCTCAAGGCGTATTTCGCGCGCTTCCCATGGTATGCGCCGAACAGCTGGAATCCGAAGCTGAACGCGATCGAGGAGGCCAATGTCGCGCTGATCGATCAGGCCGGGAAACGCTGAATGGCCGCGCGCGGCACGGCCTGCATTGTTGCTTTGCTGGCGCTGCTGCCGCCGTTTGCGCACGCTCAGAGCAGAAGCGAACTGCTCGACCGTCTGGTGCGCGCCTATCCCGAGGCGCTGTCCGGCCATGACGACACCACGATCACCTGGCGCGACGGCACGGTGATGCCGGTCGACGACGGCGTCTCCGGCAAGCCGTTCGATCAGATGCTGCGCAATGCCTCGATCCTCGACCAGATGCGGCAGCCGTATCTTTCCGGGCCATCGGCGCCGCCGGCCCCGAACGTCGATCCCGGCCGTTTCCGCAACGAGGCCTTCTTCAAGAAGATGTATGGCGACTGCAACACGGCGGAGGTCAGGCGGAACCTGGTGACGATCACCTGGCTACCGCGATCCTGGGGCAAGCCGGTTCAGGTCACGCGGGTCAATGGCGTCGCCGAGCGTCTGAAGCAGGTCTCCGCCGAGATCGATGCGCTCGATCCGGCGCTGCGCGCCGCGGCCTTTCCGATCGCGGGTGTGCTATCTTGTCGCGCCGTCGCCGATACCGGGCGGATGAGCATGCATGGCTATGCGGCCGCGATCGACCTCAACCTGAAGGTCTCGGATTACTGGCTGTGGGCGGGCAAGGGTAAGACCATCCCCTATAAAAACCGGATGCCGCGCGAGATCGTCGACATCTTCGAGCGCCACGGCTTCATCTGGGGCGGCAAGTGGTACCACTACGATACCATGCATTTCGAGTACCGGCCGGAGCTTCTCGAAAAGTGAGCAGGCCGGTTGGAGGCGTTCTCACGCCAAGCTGATTACACTGGCCACAAAAACGCGCTAAAGCGCGATGAAATGCTGGTGAGCAATCACTCATCGCCCCTTCCGCTTCCATTCGGCATGATCCTTCCGGGAAACCGCTTTCCACGTTTCCGGGTCATGCCTCAGGCACAGGCCATGTCGACCGCCACCACCCTCCCTGCCGCAAGGCGCACGACCCGCAGACTGACGATCCGGCGGATCGCCGCCTGGATTGCCTCGCGCGCCACCGATCCCAAGACCAGCCTGTGGCTGGTGATCGGCTTCGCATTGGTTCACGCGGTGCTGTGGACGCTGATCCTGGTCAAGCTCAAGGCCGCGCAGGACGTCCATATGGACGTCGCGGAGGCCTATGCCTGGGGCCAGCGCTTCCTGCTCGGCTATGGCAAGCATCCGCCGCTGTCGGGCTGGATCGCAGGGGTCTGGTTCAGGATCTTTCCCGTCACCAACTGGTCGACCTACGCGCTCGCGATGGCAACCGTCAGCTTCGCGTTGGTGGTGTGCTGGCTGATCGCGCTGCGCGTCGTCGATCGCCGCCGCGCGTTCTTCATGGTGGTGATGCTCGCGCTCTACCCGATCTTCAATTTCAAGGGCTTCAAATACAACGCCGACCTCGCGCAGCTGGTGCCGTTGCCGCTGTTGGTGCTGGCCTATCTGAACGCATTCGAGAAGCGCAGCTTCAAATCGGGGCTCTGGCTCGGCTTTGCCGGCATGCTGGCGCTGATGACCAAGTACTGGGTGGTGACGATGATCGGCGCCGTCGGGCTTGCCGCGCTGATCCATCCGCAGCGGATGCAATTCCTGCGCTCACCGGCGCCATGGGTTGCGATCGGCACGATGATCGTGACGATGATCCCGCATCTGGTATGGCTGGAGGAGGTGAACTTCGTGCCGTTCACCTATGCCGGCGACGTCTACGCGCTGTCGAGCCGCGAGCTCAACGTCCAGCTCGTGATCGGCTACATCGTGCACAATCTCGGTCTGCTCGCGATTCCGATCGTGCTGGGCCTTATAGCGCTGCTGCTGGGGTCGGTGCCGTGGCGGCCGTCGGACGTGCTGACACGGATCTGGTCGCGCGGACCCAATCCGGCCGTCAATCTTCCGCAGGCGCTCAACATCTGGATCATCCAGTCGATCGTCGCGATCGGGCCGCCGCTCGGCGCGCTGGTGTTCACCGTCTACATCAAGACCGATTGGGGCATCCCGCTGTTCTTCCTGGTGCCGCTTGCGCTGGTTGCGATCCCTTCGCTGCGTTTCCCCCGCATGGCGCTGTTCTCGATCACGGCGGTGTGGTTCGTGGCCACGATCGCCACGCTGATCGCCGCGCCCAGCATCGCCACGCAGGAGATCGCGTCCAACCGCGTCGGTGGCTCGACCTACGCCGCGCGCTCCGAATTGGCGCGCGAGCTCACCCAGACCTGGCAGGACAGATTCCATTCGCGCTGGGCCGTGGTCGTCGCACGCTCCGACATCGGCGAGCCGATGACGTTCTACAGTCCGGATCATCCGGCCTCGCTGGTGCCGGGCGAAGCGTGGTCGTCGGGGCTGACGTCGCTCGACGAAGCCAAGCGCCTCGGCTTCATCGGCGTCTGCGACACCACCGATCCGGTGTTCCTGCAGCCATGCGAGGCATGGATGGCGGAGCATGCATGCCAAGGATGCCGAGCCTCTGGTGATGAACACCATGCGCTTCTTCAACGGCCATCCCGGTCCGTCGACGGTGTGGAAGGTCTATCTGGTGCCGCCGGCGAAGTAGCCTCCTCTTACCTCGCCCCGCTTTTGGGGAGAGGTCGAAATTCGGGCGCGCTCGAATTTCGGGTGAGGGGGTACAGGTCTATCGGTAGACCGCCATGGCGGTTAGAGCCCCTCACCCCAACCCTCTCCCCGCAAGAGCGGGGCGAGGGAGTGGACCGCTTCCGCGGCTTGAGAGCGAGGCGGCGCTTACGTGCCTTCTTCGTTGAACTTGCTGGCGACGAGCTCGGCGATCGCGTCCAGCGCCTGCTGCGCCTCGTCGCCTTTCGCGGAGACCACGACCGTGGTGCCGGGCCCTGCGGCCAGCATCATCAAGCCCATGATCGAGGTGCCGCCCACGGTTTCGCTGCCGCGCGTCACCCAGATCTCGGCGTTGAAGCGCTCGACCAGCTGGACGAACTTGGCCGATGCCCGCGCATGCAGGCCACGCTTGTTGACGATCAGGAGTTCGCGCGAGATGGCGCCCGCTGGCACGCCCGGGCCGACATGGTTTTCGCCCGGGGCCTCGCCGCTCATTTGCCTGCGAGAACGCGGCTGGCGATGGTGACGTATTTGCGGCCGGCTTCCTGCGCCATCGCGATCGCGTCGGGCAGCGAGCGCTCCTCGCGAACCTTGGCAAGCTTGACCAGCATGGGAAGATTGATGCCCGCCAGCACTTCCACCTTCGGGCGGCTCATGCAGGAGATCGCCAGGTTCGACGGCGTGCCGCCGAACATGTCGGTGAGGATCGCAACGCCGTCGCCGCTATCGACGCGATTCACCGCCTCGATGATGTCGCTTCGACAGAGGTCGGAATCGTCCTCGGCCCCGATCGTAATCGCTTCAATTTGTTTCTGCGGACCCATGACGTGTTCGAGCGCGGCTCGGAACTCGTCGGCAAGGCGCCCATGGGTCACCAGCACTAGACCAATCATCGGAAACTCCTCGCGGGCGCCCTTTGGTGCACCGCACGAACGCGCCACTTTGACCATCCAGAGGCCCTGCGCAAGAGGGCATCTTGGCTAGTCTCCCGGTTCCTGGCGGTAGAGAGGGGAGGCTGCGCCGGCAAAATCCGACGCGATAGTGGATGTGATATGGTTACCAATTCCCTTCCCACAATTGGCCGCAAGATTACGGGAACATGAACTTTCAGGTTGTCGTCAGCGCAGCGACAACCAGCGGCAGGGGTTGGAAGCCGGCCGGCACGGGAATTCGCGGTATTGAAACACCATTTAGGCGGATCTTGAGCGCCTCGAGCGGCGGCAGCCGCTCGGCGTCGTCGGCGGCCAGGTCGACGATCAGGCCGACCACGGCCTCGCCTGCGAACGGACAATGGCGGATTCCGAGGCCTCGGATCTCGATCAGACCGGCCAATTGCTGTGCCGGGCGAACCCACAATTGTTCGCCGGCTGTGTCGAGATGGACACGGTCATCCCCGACTAAAATGGCCGGCGGGAGCGCTCCAGTGCGCCCGGCGAGAATCAGGTCGAAGGCCAGGCGCGACTTGCCGGCGCCCGACGGGCCGCGGATCAGCACCGCACGCTCGCCGACCAGAACGGCGGATGCGTGCACGCTTGAATTGTCGCTCATAGTGTCGGCAGCCTGACCACGAAACGGGCGCCGGCGACCGTGGGCTTGCCGTCTTCGCCCGCTGGGCCCGGACGGTTCTCGGCCCAGATGCGTCCGCCATGCGCCTCGATGATCTGCTTGGAGATCGAGAGTCCGAGGCCGGAGTTCTGACCAAAGCCCTGGTGTGGCCGGTCGGTGTAGAAGCGCTCGAAGATCCGCTCCAGCGCGTCCTCGCCGATGCCGGGCCCGTCATCGTCGACCACGGTCTCGACCTCGCCGCGGGTGCGGCGGCAGATGATGCGCACCTTGTCGCCCGGCTTGGAGAACGATTGTGCGTTCGACAGCAGGTTCGAGATCACCTGGCCGAGCCGGGAATCATGACCGGGCACCGAGAGCGTGTCGGTCGGTCCACGGCCCTCGAAGCGGACTTCGACGGCGACGTCGTGGCCGAGCCGGGTCTCGTTGGCGACGCTGGTCAGCGTGGTCAGCAGCCGGCGCAGATCGACGGGCGCCATGTCCTGGCGCTGCAATTCGGCGTCGAGCCGGCTCGCGTCGGAGATGTCGGAGATCAGGCGGTCGAGCCGCTTGACGTCGTGCTCGATCACGGCGAGCAGCCGCGCGCGGCTGTTCTCGTTGCGCGCCAAAGGCAGCGTCTCGACCGCGGAGCGCAGCGAGGTCAGCGGATTCTTCAGCTCATGGGCGACATCGGCAGCGAACATCTCGATCGCCTCAATGCGGCTGTAGAGCGCGTTGGTCATGTCGCGCAGCGCGCCCGAGAGATGCCCGATCTCGTCGCGGCGTCCGGTGAAGTCGGGAATCTCGACGCGGGTCTGGATGCGGTGACGAACGCGCTCGGCGCCGTCGGCGAGCCGCCGCACCGGGCCGGCGATCGTACTCGCCAGCAACAGCGACAGCATGATCATGACGGCGGAGGCGACCCCGCCGATCTTGAGGATGGCGAGGCGCTCGGACATCACCAGCTGGTCGATGTCGTCGCCCTGCGTGGTCAGCATCAATGCGCCGCGCACGGCGCGGAAATGCTGCACCGGAACGGCAACCGAGACGATGATCGCGCCGCGATCGGTGACGCGCACCGCGCTGCCCTTCATGCCCTCGAGGGATTGCGCGACCTCGGAATAGCCCTTGCCGCCTTCGGGGCCGAGCTCGCGGTAGATCGGCAGGTCGCCGCGGTTGAGCCAGGTCTTGATCGTGGCCTTGGTCTTCTCGTACAGCGACGTCTTCTCCGACGGCGGCGGCAGCTCCATGCGAAGCACGTCGCCGCGCGCGAACAGATTGCGGCTGTCGAGGATCAGGCCGCCATCGCGATCGAAGATGCGGGCCCGCGTCTTGGTCGGCGCGATCAGGCGGCGCAGGGTCGGCGCGACGCGCTCGGGATTGATCGGGAAATCCGCCGATTCATCCGGCTGACCGAAGCTCTCGCCGGGCTTGAGGTCGAGCAGCCGGTCGGGATCGATGGTGACGGTGTTGCCTTCGACGGTCGCGGAGGCGGCGATCGCCTCCGAGATGATCTCGGCATAGACCAGCAAGCTCTGCGTGCGCGCCTCGATCAGGCCGGCGCGGAATTGCGAGAGATAGAGGATGCTGGCGACCAGCGCGACGAGGCCGGCCAGGTTGAGCGAGACGATGCGGCGCGTCAGGCTCGAGAACGACAGCGCGAAGAAGAACTGACCGGCGCGGCGCACCCAGCCGAGCGGGCGGCGCCAGCCTTTGTCGCGCGCCAGATCGTCGGCCACGGCCTCTTGATCGAGGAGCTGTGACGCGTCCTCGGTGTTCAGTCCCTGCTCGAGCTGCGTTCGATCAAGCACTGGCAAAGCTGCCGGTTGGTATGGATGTCGTCCCGCGAAGCAGACAGTCGCCCGAGCTTACCCCAGCCGTGCGGAGCCTGTCAGTTAACAAGCCGCTCCGGAAGCGCAGATCAGGCTTCCTTGAAGCGATAGCCGACGCCGTACAGCGTCTCGATCATCTCGAAATCGTCGTCGACCACCTTGAACTTCTTGCGCAGCCGCTTGATGTGGCTGTCGATGGTGCGGTCGTCGACATAGACCTGGTCGTCATAGGCCGCGTCCATCAGCGCATTGCGGCTCTTCACGACGCCGGGGCGGGTGGCGAGCGCCTGCAGGATCAGGAATTCGGTCACGGTGAGCGTCACCGGCTCGTTCTTCCAGGTGCAGGTGTGGCGCTCCGGATCCATCCGCAGCAGGCCGCGGTCGAGCGCGCGGGCATCCGGCTCCTTCGGTGCCGCGGTCGGATCCTTCGGCTGGCCGCGGCGGAGCACGGCCTTGACCCGTTCCACCAGCAGGCGCTGGGAGAACGGCTTGCGGATAAAATCGTCGGCGCCCATCTTCAGGCCGAACAATTCGTCGATCTCCTCATCCTTCGAGGTGAGGAAGATCACCGGCAGGTCGGACTTCTGGCGCAGCCGGCGCAGCGTTTCCATGCCGTCCATGCGCGGCATCTTGATATCGAGGATCGCAAGATCGGGCGGCGACGTGCGAAACCCATCCAGCGCCGACGCACCGTCCGTGTAGGTCATGATGCGATAGCCTTCGGCTTCGAGCGCGATCGAGACCGACGTGAGAATGTTGCGGTCGTCGTCGACCAAGGCGATTGTGGGCATGAGCTGCTTTCACAATGAGAGTGGCTTAGACGGCGGGCACTCTGGCGACTCGCCGTAGAATATGGGCTTCGAACGCGGTCAACGAGCAATGCAAGCTGGGCTGAAGTGTGACCGAGTTCCGCAAAAACGCTCTGCGACCCACGCGTTGGACCCCCATATAGCACCCTGAGACCGTGAGAAAAGGCTCTTTCTTCAAAGGGAACCGGCCCGATTCGCCCCCAAAATGACCCGATAGGCCCATGCAACCGACTGCCGACTTCGACCCTGCCCACCTCGCCCGCTCGCTGCTCCGCCGCAGCCGCCAGGGCGCGCTCGCCACGCTGATGGCCGGCTCCGGCGATCCCTACTGCTCGCTGGTCAATCTGGTCAGCCACCCCGACGGCTCGCCGATCCTGCTGATTTCCCGGCTGGCGCTGCACACCAGGAATATCCTGGCCGACAACCGGGTGTCGCTGATGCTGGACGAGCGCGCCGAGGGCGATCCGCTGGAGGGCGCCCGGATCATGCTGGCCGGCCGAGCGGAGGAGGTCGCGGAGGCCGAGCGGGAACTCGTTCGCCGGCGCTACCTTGGCGCTCATCCATCGGCAGAAGCCTTTGTAGAATTTAGGGATTTCTCATTTTTCGTGATCCGGTCGAGCGGCGCCCATCTGGTGGCCGGGTTCGGCCGGATCGTCGACCTCAAGCCTGCGCAGTTTCTGACCGACCTCGGGGGAGCCGAAGCGCTGCTGGAGGCCGAGCCGGGCGCGGTGGCGCATATGAACGAGGATCACCGCGAGGCCATGAACCTCTACGCCACGCGGCTGCTCGGCGGGCCAAGTGCCGACTGGCTGTGCACCGGCTGCGACCCCGACGGCATGGACATGCAGGCCGGCCGCGACACGCTGCGGCTCGATTTCCCCGAGCGGGTTAGCAACGGCACCGAGCTGCGCAAGATGCTGGTGCGGCTCGCCGGCGAGGCGCGCGCCAAGGGATAGAGGGAGGGATAGGGAGCACATCGGCTCGCTCCGAACGGGCGGTGCTGCGCGACGAGGCATGGTGTCGCACGGTGCGGCTCCGCGTGCGATTGCCGAGGCCGGGTGCTGCGTCTCTGACAGCGCGATCATTTCGTGCCGGCGCTGATATCATAGCCGATGGGCGTGATGCGGGTTGCGAAAATTCCCGGCGCTGCGGCTCCGGAGAATCGCTCGGATCGCGAGCTTCAACCGCTGACGCGCACGTGCAACGCGGTGATTGCGTTACCATCGATCGCTACGATCAGTGATCCTGTTGCCGCCGAACGCAGCCCGCGTCGCGGAACATTCGCTGCTGCCGGGCATTGTAGTCATCCAGCTTCGACGATGGCGTATTGAGCTCGATCGAAGGCAGCTCAATGCCGACCCAGTGGTGCTATCCGCGTGCAACACGATCGTGGACGACATGCCGGGCACTGCAGCGCAGCGTCAACTCGCGGCGGTCCATCGCAACGACACAGCCTCAGCGCGAAACGCATACCCGGCATTCTCCGTGCCTGCTGCGTTGCTCGGCGCGGATACACGCCAGTCGCTGGCACTCTTTGTGCATCGCAACGTCCTGCTCGCAGCGGGAAAGGCGACGAAACGTCGCCCGATCGCCGCGAAAACAACGAGAAAGCGAAAGCAAAGCGAAAGCGTTTCGCGCTGCGGTATTTGCGCCCGATGATGTGCCCGCCTTGGAATAAACCAAAAGCCATTCGACTGGCTTGGCAAGCCCGGCGATCCCCACTATTAGGTCGCCGGACCGGGGCCGAGAGGCTATATTATTCTGATGACGGTCACCGCGGCGGAGCGCGACTAGCGATGTTCGCGCGAACAAGGATACGCGGGTTCGAGGAGGTTCTTCGTGCAAGAGACGGGCGTGCATAACGGTGCCTTCGGCGCCGACAAATTCGGCTTAAAAAATCTCAAGGGCGTGCATTGGAACTATGGCGCGCCGCAGCTCTACGAGCACTCGTTGCGATCAGGCGAAGCGGTGCTCTCGGCCGATGGCGCGCTTTGCGCGGATACCGGTGAATTCACCGGCCGCAGCCCGAAGGACAAGTTCACGGTCCGCGACGGTCTGACCGACAAGAGCATGTGGTGGGCTGGCAACCAGTCGATCACCTCGGAGCAGTTCGCGACGCTCCACGCCGACTTCCTCAAGCATGCCGAAGGCATGACGCTGTTCGCGCAGGATCTCTATGGCGGCGCCGATCCGAAGCATCGCATCAAGACGCGCGTCTTCACCGAGCTCGCTTGGCACTCGCTGTTCATCCGCACGCTGCTCATTCGCCCCGAGACGTCGGAGCTCGCGAGCTTCGTGCCCGAACTCACGATCATCGATCTGCCGAGCTTCCGTGCCGATCCGAAACGTCACGGCTGCAAGTCGGAGAACGTCGTCGCGATCGATTTCGCCCGCAAGATCGTCCTGATCGGCGGGTCTTATTATGCCGGCGAAATGAAGAAGAGCGTGTTCACCACGCTGAACTTCTATCTGCCCGAGAAGGGCGTGATGCCGATGCATTGCTCGGCCAATGTCGGCCCCGATGGCGACACCGCGATCTTCTTCGGCCTGTCCGGCACCGGCAAGACCACGCTCTCGGCCGATCCCAAGCGCACGCTGATCGGCGACGACGAGCATGGCTGGAGCGAGGACGGCGTCTTCAACTTCGAAGGCGGCTGCTATGCCAAGTGCATCAAGCTGTCCGGCGAAGCCGAGCCGGAAATCTATGCCGCCAGCAAGCGCTTCGGCGCGGTGCTGGAGAACGTCGTGCTCGGTGCCAACGATCGCGTGCCCGATTTCGACGACGGCTCGAAGACCGAGAACACCCGCTCGGCCTATCCGCTCGACTTCATTCCGAACGCCTCGCGCACCGGCTGCGCGCCGCATCCGAAGAACGTGGTGATGCTCGCCGCCGACGCCTTCGGCGTGATGCCGCCGATCGCCAAGCTGACGCCTGCGCAGGCGATGTATCATTTCCTGTCCGGCTACACCGCGAAGGTTGCCGGCACCGAGCGCGGTCTCGGCAACGAGCCGCAGCCGGAATTCTCGACCTGCTTCGGCTCGCCGTTCCTGCCGCGCGATCCGTCGGTCTACGGCAATCTGCTGCGCGAACTGATCGCCAAGCACAATGTCGATTGCTGGCTGGTCAACACCGGCTGGACCGGCGGCAAGTACGGCACCGGCCGCCGCATGCCGATCAAGGTGACCCGCGCGCTGCTCACCGCGGCGCTGAACGGTTCGCTCCGCAATGCCGACTTCCGCACCGACAAGTATTTCGGCTTCGCGGTGCCGACCTCGCTGCCGGGCGTCGAGCCGCACATCCTCGATCCGATCAAGACCTGGGCCGACAAGGCCGAGTTCGACAAGACCGCGCGTGCGCTGGTCGGCATGTTCCAGAAGAACTTTGCCAAGTTCGAAGCACAGGTCGACGCCGAAGTCCGCGCCGCCGCGCCGGAAGTGAAGCTCGCGGCGGAGTAGTTCGCGCAAGCGATACGCGATTTGAAAAGGCGGCCCGCGTGGCCGCCTTTTTGTTTTTGAGGTAGTCAGCGAAGCGCGCACCTTTTCGATCCGTCACCCTGAGGAGGCCGCGAAGCGGCCGTCTCGAAGGGTCGACGGCCACCAGCCGGGCCGTGCATCCTTCGAGACGCGCCTGCGGCGCTCCTCAGGATGACGGGATTGGACTCCTCCGCGGACTACTCCCCCATCTCCGGCAGCACCGCGTTGCTCGGTGTCTGCCGATCCGTGATCTGCAGGCCGAACAGGCTGCCGATCAATTCGACCGCGACGCGCGCGGTGCGGCCGCGCTCGTCGAGGAACGGATTGAGCTCGACGATGTCGAGCGAGCGCACCAGTCCGGAATCGTGCAGCAGCTCCATGATGAGATGGGCTTCCCGATAGGTCGCGCCGCCCGGCACCGTGGTGCCGACGCCGGGTGCGACTTCCGGATCGAGGAAGTCGACGTCGAACGAGACATGCAGCACGCCGTTCTTCGCCTTGACGCGCTCGATGACGCGGCGGGTGAGCACGGCGACGCCGAACTCGTCGATCTGGCGCATGTCGGATATCGAGACGTTGCGCTGCCGCAGCAGCTTGCGCTCCAGCGGATCGACCGAGCGCGTGCCGATCAGGTCGAGCTGATCCGGCGGGATCGAGGCGCGCGGCAGCCCGCCGAGCAGGTCGTCGAGGCCGGGCTCGCCGCACAGGAAGGCCGCCGACATGCCGTGCATGTTGCCGGTGATGGTGGTGGCCGGCGTGTTGTAGTCGGCATGCGCGTCGACCCACAGCGCAAACAGCGGGCGGCCCTTCTCCTGCCAGTAGCGTGCGACGCCGTTGATCGATCCCATCGACAGTGAGTGATCGCCGCCCATGAAGATCGGGATCGCGCCGGAATGCGCCAGCCAATAGGCGCGCTCGGAGAGGGCGCGGGTCCAGGTCTTCACCTCGTCGTAGAACTTGGTATTTGCCGGCGCGGGGCCGTCGGCGACCACGGCCGGGATCGCAAGGTTGCCGTGGTCGTCAACCCGGAAGTCGAGCTGCTCGAGCAGGCGCGCGATGCCCGCGGTGCGCAGCGCGTCCGGGCCCATCAGCGGACCGGGCTGCGACGCGCCGATCTCGATGGGAACGCCAAGCAAGGCGATGCGCGAGGGTCTGGAATTGTCGGCTTCGGACATGCGGCAAGGCTCCCAAAGGCGTGGAACAGAAGCGACGCGCCAATGTTCCCCCAACCCTTGAAATAGGCAACCCGGTCCAATCCGGCCATGTGGATAGTTGAGTTGTGCGTCCAGATTTGACGCGTTTTCTTCACCGCGAACCGGTGCCCACTTCGCTCGAAAACGCGCTAGGCCTTGAAATAGGCGATCTGCGTGGTGGTGGCGAGCAGGCGGCCGGACGGCGACCACAATTCGCCGTGCTGGTCGCCGTAGCTCTTGTGGAAGGTCTTGGCGTCGGCTGTGGCGAGCACGCGGGTGGTGTCCTCCGCATCCATGTCGGCGGCATCGACGTGGAAATAGGTCGTCAGCGACACCGTGCCGAACGGCACCAGCTCATGCCGCGCGTGGAACACGCGGCCGAAGAACGCGTCCGACATCGACATCAGCGACAGCGCATCGAGCTTGCGCGGCACGCGGTCGGCGATCCAGAGTTTTGAGTAGGGGCTCGACGGCTGCTTCGCGGCGCCGCCGCCGAGTTTCGGTTCGCCCTCGGCGAAGCGGAAATCATATTGGTTGGCCCAGGTCATCGCGAGCTTCGGATAGGGCCGCAGCTCTTCGAACGGCACAGCGCCGGGAAACTCGGCGGGCTGGTGCGACCACGACGGGCGGCGCTCGGCGAACACCGCGGTCGCCAGCGTCGTGACCTCGCCGCCGCCTTGCGTCATCTCGATCGACCAGTGCTGGCTCGAGCGGTTGGCCCGGACCAGGCGGACGTCGAGATCGAACACGCCCTCGGCGACCGGTGCGCAGTAATTGACCGTCAGCGCCAGCGGATCGCCCGCGCGCTGCGGATGCTGCATCAGGGCGCGCAGGATCGTCGCGGCCGTGCAGCCGCCGAACGGGCCGACGAATGCCCAGTAGTCCGGGCTGGTCCGTCCCTGCCAGCGGCTGTCGCCGGCGGTCACAGCGGTGGCTTCATCGAAAAGGTGCGGAGCCTTGGTGAGCATGCAAATCCCTGGTTGCAAATCTATTTGGCTGTCATTGCGAGGAGCGAAGCGACGAAGCAATCCATCCATCCGCATCGGCGGCGCGATGGATTGCTTCGCTTCGCTCGCAATGATGGCGTGAGGTTCACTGGCAATATCGCGGGCTATCGTGCCGGATTCAATGATGTCGGACGTCATCGATTTCCGCGTCCCGGGATTACCCCTTCGCCTCGCGCTGGTTGTCGAGCTGCGGCGAGGCGCTCGGGTGCACCGGCACATGCCAGATGTCCTCGGCATATTCGCGGATGGTGCGGTCGGAGGAGAACCATGCCATGCGCGCCACGTTGAGGATCGAGGCGCGGGTCCAGGCCGGAGGCACCTGCCAGCGCGCGTCGATGCCGCGCTGCGCGTCGTAGTAGGAATCGAAATCGGCCGAGACCATGTAGTGGTCGAGGTAGCGCAGCGCGTGCCCGATCGAGGCGAAGCGCGCGGCATCGCCCGGCGAGAACTCGCCACTCTCGATGGCGCGGATCGCGCGCTCGAGCCGCGGCGATTTGCCGATCACGTCGCTGGCATCGAGCCCCTGCTTGCGGCGGACCATGACGTCGCCGGCCTCGAGGCCGAAGATCGCGATGTTCTCCTCGCCGACATTGTCGCGGATTTCGATATTGGCGCCGTCGAGCGTGCCGATGGTCAGCGCGCCGTTCAGCGCGAGCTTCATGTTGCCGGTGCCCGAGGCCTCCATGCCGGCGGTCGAGATCTGCTCGGAGAGATCGGCGGCGGGGATGATCACCTCGGCGAGGCTGACATTGTAGTCGGCGAGGAAGGCGACCTTCAGCCTGCCGCCGAGCGAGGCGTCATTGTTGACGATTTCGGCGACGTCGCTGATCAGCTTGATGATCAGCTTGGCGTAGCGGTAGCTCGCCGCCGCCTTGCCCGCGAAGATTTTTACGCGCGGCACCCAGTTCGCCGCCGGATCATCCTTCATCGCGTGATACAGCGCGATCGTCTCCAGGATGTTGAGCAGCTGCCGCTTGTATTCGTGGATGCGCTTGATCTGCACGTCGAACAGCGCCGACGGGTCGACCTTGATGTGGTTGCGCTCGCCGATCAGCCGCGCCAGCGCCAGCTTGTTGTGATGCTTGACGTCGCGGAAGCGCTTCTGGAATTCCAGATCGCTCGAGTGGGGCTCGAGCCGCTCGAGCAGCGAGAAGTCGTCGAGCACGGCCTCGCCGCAGGTCTCGCGCAGCAGCGCGGTCAGCCGCGGGTTGGCCAGCATCAGCCAGCGGCGGAAGGTGATGCCGTTGGTCTTGTTGGTGATGCGCGACGGATAGAGATGATGGAGGTCGTGGAACACGGTCTCCTTCATCAGGTCGGAATGCATCGCGGAGACGCCGTTGATGCGATGCGAGCCGACGAAGGCGAGCTGGCCCATCCGCACGCGGCGGCCGCTGCGCTCGTCGATCAGCGAGACCGAGGCGCGGTATTCGATGTCGCCGGGGAAGCGCTCCTCGGCGAGCGCCAGATGGGCCACGTTGATGCGGTAGATGATTTCGAGATGCCGCGGCAAGAGCCGCTCGAACAGTTCGACCGGCCAGGTCTCGAGCGCTTCCGGCAGCAGCGTGTGATTGGTGTAGGACAGCGTCGCGACCGTGATCTTCCAGGCCTCGTCCCAGCGGAAATTGTGCAGGTCGACCAGGATGCGCATCAGCTCGGTGACTGCAAGGCTCGGATGGGTGTCGTTGAGCTGCACGGCCGCCTTCTGCGCGAGGTTGCGCAGGCCGCCGTCGGAGGCGAGATGCCGCTTCACGAGATCCTGCAACGAGGCCGAGACGAAGAAATATTCCTGGCGCAACCGGAGCTCGCGGCCCGCCGCGCTCTCGTCGTTCGGATAGAGGAATTTGCAGATCGCCTCCGCGCGCGCCTGCTCGGCGCTGGCCGAGACGTAGTCGCCGGTGTTGAAGACATCGAGCTGGAGCGGGTCGGGGGCGTGCGCGGACCAGAGGCGAAGCGCGTTGACGTGCTTGCCGCGCCAGCCGACGATCGGCGTGTCGTAGGCCATCGCTTCAACGGTTTCCGCCGGATGCCAGGTGGCGCGGTCGCGGCCGCGCTCGTCGACATGCTCGACATGGCCGCCGAAGTGGACGTTGTAGACCACCTCCGGCCGCTGGAATTCCCAGGGGTTGCCGAAGGCGAGCCACTCGTCGGGATATTCCTGCTGCCAGCCCTGGTTCATGATCTGGCGGAACAGGCCGAAATCGTAGCGGATGCCGTAGCCGGTCGCGGGGATCGCCAGCGTCGCCATGCTCTCCATGAAGCAGGCCGCGAGCCGGCCGAGACCGCCATTGCCGAGCGCCGCGTCCGGCTCGCATTTGCGCAGGTCCGAGAGATCGACGCCGAGGTCGCCGAGCGCGGCCTCGAACAGCGGCAACAGTCCCATATTGTTCAGCGCGTCGGTGAACAGGCGGCCGATCAGGAATTCGAGCGAGAGATAATAGACGCGCTTGGAGCCGGCGTCGTAGGTCTGCTTCTCGGCCGTCAGCCAGTGGTGCACGATGCGGTCGCGCAGCGCCAGCGCCGCCGCCTTGTACCAGTCACGCCTGGTCGCCATGCCGGCGTCCTTGCCGATGGCAAGCCGCAGCTTGGCGAGGATCGCGCCCTTGATCTCGGTCAGCGCCAGCTCGTCGATCGGCTGGTTCAATGCCGGGTAGTTTGTTTGTTCGTGCAAAGCGCTCAATCCCTGCCGTTCAGACTTCCGGATCATGATGCGATCATATTGTCCGGATCATGCCCCAAGTCGATGATACGCGCGTTGCATGGCAATCGAAACCGCCCGAAGCGTTGCCGTGCCTAGCGCTGCCGACATTTTATGCAAGGACCGGGCCGATTCAGGGGCCTTCGGAACCGTCATTGCCGGTGCTACGATCGGCCGTGAGAGCCGGGATTTTGCGACGATTTGGCGGAGGATGCGTGATGAGACTCCTGATCGAGATCGCGGCCGCGGCGTTGCTCATGGTGTGTATCACGGCGACCAGCGCAGCCTATGCGGCGGGCAAACCGGGCCGCAGTGCCGACGGCCTGAGCTGCAGCTTCAGCGTGACCCCGAACGCCTCGCCGGCCGCGCGCTGCGCCGCCATCAAGCGGCAATGCGGCGGCAAGTTCTACGCGAATGCCTGCGGTGACAAGCTGCTGTCCGCAGCGAATTAGGTCGCCGTACAACGCGCCTTCACGCGCAATCGGAAACACCGTGGTGATACGGATTTCCAAGCCTTAACAAGTTCTTTACAAACACAGCTGTCGCTCGTGGGGCGGGCACATTTTTCCAGCTCCGACGCATTTCATTCCGAAGCAATTTTCAACGGGCCGCTGACTTAGTCAGCGGCCCGATTGCTTTGTGGGCAGACATCTGCGTGACAGAGCGATGATGCTCGCTGCCGCCTCCGTCGTCGTCCTGGCGAAAGCCAGGACCCATTACCCCAATAGTCAGATGAGGCCCGACAGGTCGTTCCAATCCGGGTTTTCAGCTTCGATCAGCTTGATCTTCCAATCCCGCTTCCAGAACTTCAGTTGCTTCTCGCGGGCGATCGCTTCCTGCGGTGTGGCGAATTCCTCGAGATGGACGAGACGGAACGTCTGATATTTGTAGACAAACTTGGATCCGCGGCCTGAACGATGCAGTTCGAGCCGGGTGCGAATGTCGTTGGTAACGCCGATGTAGAGCGTTCCGTGATGGCGGCTCGCGAGGACGTAGACGTAGTAGCTGCTTGCAGCGCTCATGGTTTGGCCCAAGCTCGCGAGACGGCGACCAGCCGGGGTAATGGGTCCTGGCTTTCGCCAGGACGACGTCTGAGGGACGATCCATCAACCAATCAGAACGAATTAAGAACACTTTAGCAAGTCTTTGATATATCATTGTGATTCGGCGCCTGCGCCGACACAATATCTATGGTCTCTCAGTCTCCGCGAGGACTACATGTCCACCATCGCCTTTGATCAATTCGCTCTGACCCGGATTGCCGATTTCGCGCGGTCGCTGTCGCGGCTGCATCAGGCCTCGCGGCGCCAGCCGATCGACGACGACCAACTCGACCGCGAGTTCAATGCGGTCTGCATGTCGATCTGGGGCTACACCACGGATGATTTCAGCGACGAGCTGTTCTCGAACGAGGATCACGCCTGGCTCGACTCGCTCGACGAGGCGCATGCGCGCATCTTCGCCGGCGAGCAGGGTTACGACCTCGTCGACGATCACGGCATGCTGATGGACTGGTGGGGCTATTGCTGGATGATCCTCGCCGAGAAGCGCGGCCTGCTCAACCCGGAGAACCGCGCCGCCGCGCGCGCCGCGATCGAGGAGAAGTACATGGCCGCGCCGAATGTGATCGGCGTGATCGTGGCGCGCTGAGTGGCGCAGCTCGAAGCCGTCAGTTCGCTTCGGCCCGCTTGGCGGGCTTTGCGGCATTGCCCTTCGGCACAACAGACGTCGGCGCCGACGGCGCGACATCGCGGCTCGTCTCCGGCAGCGGTGCGTCGCCGGCGATCTCGGCGCTGACGGGAGCGACCTTCATTTCGCCGAGCCGCGCGCGCACCGCCGCGGTCAACCCGGGATAGGAGGCGATCGGCGTGAAGTCGAACGACTGCTCGTTGCCGACGCGGACGCCGGTGTAGGCGACGAGGCCGTCGGTGGTCGCGATCACGTCGCCGGCACGCAACGAGGCATCGAGCGCGAGGTCGACCGGCGCGAGCCCGGCCGGGTCGCGGCCGTTGCAGGTGCAGTCGGCGCGCAGCGCCTTGCGATAGGCGAAGGCGTTCTCAGTGTCGGCGTAGCGCTCACCGGTGGTCGATGCCGAGCTGTCGATATGGCTGCCGTAATAGACCTTGGTCGCGCTCGCTGGACAGAACGCCTGGCAGAGCTGCGCCGGCGTTGCGTTGCCGCGCATCGTCAGCGGAAAATACTTGCCGTCGCAGCTGCGCACGCAATAGGCCGGCCCGGAACCGGCCACACGCGGCGCCGAGACCGGCGCGGACGTCTGCCGTTCCGGCTGCTGGTTGAGACCGAACGGATCGGCGAAGAAATTGGCTTGCGGCGGGGCCTGCCGGCCCTGCTGCTTCTGGGAACCGCCGAAGAAGAAGTCGAACAGCCCTTCGGCCGAGACGGGAGCGGGCACGACCAGGACGGAACCCGCAAACGCAGCGGCGGCAAGCATCACGCGGCGCCGCATGCGCCGATCACTCAACTCTGTACGCAACGCCAACTCCACCCGACGCGCCTCGCCGCGGCGGCAAGGTGCCCCGGCGGATTCACCATAGTGCCGGATGGTAAACGAGCGATTGATCAGGGGTGACGGCGTCACAGGAAGGTGAGGTTGGGCGGACTCCTCTTCACCTCGCCCCGCTTGCGGGGAGAGCATAGGCCGCCTCCGGCGGCCGTCCTCAAGAACGCCGAAGCAAGGCTTCGGCTATGTCGCATGAGCGGAGCGGAATGCGATCCGGGTGAGGGGGTACAGGTCTCACCGCGTTCACGGCTCGTGGGGGCAGCCCCTCACCCCAACCCTCTCCCCGCAAGAGCGGGGCGAGGGAGAGGAAAGAGCCTCAGTCCTTCAGGAACTCGCCGGCCTTGTACAGCGCGCGGAACGGCAAGCCGGCCTCGGCGAATGTCTCGGTCGCGCCTTCCTCGCGGTCGACCATGGTGAAGACCAGTGCGATCTCGCCGCCGGCTTCGCGCACGGCTTCCACTGCCTTCAGCGCGGAGCCGCCGGTCGTGGTGACGTCCTCGACGATCACGATGCGCTTGCCCGCCAGGCTCTCGCCCTTGGCGAGCCCTTCGACGGCGAGCCGCGCGCCGTGCTCCTTCGGCTTCTTGCGCACAAAGAACGCAGCGATCGGATGACCCTTCAGCCATGACAGTTGCGCGATGGCGCCGGCGAGCGGCACCGCGCCCATCTCGAGCCCGCCGACGAAATCGAGCCTGTCGTCCTTCAGCGCCTCATAGGTGAGCTCGGCGAGCAGCGCCGCGCCTTCGGGATCGAGCATCGTCGGCTTCAGGTTGAAATAGAAATCGCTCTTGCGGCCCGACGCCAAGGTGATCTCGCCGCGGCCGAACGAGCGCTTGCGGATGATCTCGGCGAGGCGGGCACGGGAGGCTGATTTGGACAAAGGCTTTTCCCTTGGGAGTTCTTTGAGGCTTCTGAAGCGGCCGGCAATCTATCGGCGGTCTCCCGCACATTCCAGCGGGTAAATCCCGCCGTCAACAGTGCCCGCGCCGCCATTTTCAGCGCAGCCGTGTGCGGAAAGCGCGGTTGTGCGGTCGTTGCAATCCCCGTAAGCAGGCGCCAAAGACTCGGCCAAACACTTGCACGGGAAGCGGAAATGACCATCGAGCTGCACACCTGGAACACCCCCAACGGCCGCAAGATCTCGGTGGCGCTGGAGGAGATGGGGCTGCCCTACAAGGTGATCCCGGTGAATATCGGCAAGGGCGAGCAGATGGCGCCCGCGTTCCTCGCGATCAGCCCGAACAACAAGATCCCGGCGATCGTCGATCCCGATGGTCCCGGCGGCAAGCCGGTCAGCATCTTCGAGTCCGGCGCGATCCTGCTCTATCTCGGCGAGAAGACCGGCAAGTTCCTGCCGAAGCCGCTGGCGGAGCGGATCCCGGTCTATGAGTGGCTGATGTGGCAGATGGGCGGTTTCGGCCCGATGCCGGGCCAGGTGCACCATTTCATCGCGCTGGAGAACGAGCAGGACCGCGCCTATGGCCTGAAGCGCTACATGGCCGAGACGCGGCGGCTCTACGGCGTGCTGGACCGTCGGCTGGAAGGCCGCGAATTCGTCGCCGGCGATCTGTCGGTGGCCGATTTCGCCATCCTCGGCTGGGCCTGGCGCCATCCGCGCCACAAGGTCGACCTGGCCGACTTCCCCAACGTCAAGCACTGGTACGATGCGCTGATGGCCCGCCCGGCGACGAAGCGGGGCATGGAGGCGAAGCTGGATTGAGGGCGGTGTCATTGCCGGGCTTGACCCGGCAATCCATCCTCTTCGCAAATACGCTTTAGTTGCCGCCCGCTTGGGCGGGCGATGGATGCGCGGGTCCCGTCTACGCCAAGGCTTCGACGAGGCTAACGGTCTGAGGCGCGCCGAACCTTTAGCGAAGGCGGCAAGCCCGCGCATGACGAGTTGGGCTCACGCCCTTCTTGCCTCGAGCGCCATCTTCATCGCGAGCCCCGCGAGCACCGTGCCCATCAGCCAGCGCTGCACCAAGAGCCAGGTTGGGCGGGTGCCGAGGAACACCGCGATCGAGCCGGCGGCGAGCGCGATCATCGCATTGACGCTGACGCTGATCACGATCTGGATCGAGCCGAGCGCGAGCGACTGCGTCAGCACGCTGCCGCCGGCGGGATCGATGAATTGCGGCAGCAGCGCGAGATAAAGCATCGCGATCTTCGGGTTGAGCAGGTTGGTGATGAAGCCCATCGCGAACAGTTTGCGCGGGCCGTCGACCTTCAGCGCCTTGACCTGGAACGGCGAGCGGCCGCCCGGCTTCAGTGCCTGCCACGCCAGCCAGAGCAGATAGGCGGCGCCGGCGAAACGCAGCGCGTCATAAGCGTAGGGGATTGCAAACAGCAGCGCGGTGATGCCGAACGCTGCGCACAGCATGTAGAACACGAAGCCGAGCGCGACGCCGCCGAGCGAGACGATGCCGGCCGCCGGACCCTGCGTGATCGAGCGCGAGATCAGATACATCATGTTCGGCCCGGGTGTCAGCACCATGCCGAGGCAGACGAGCGCAAAGCCGAGCAACGCGGATGTGTGGGGCATGATGGGTCTCGCGAGGGATACGCACACTTCTAGCGTGTCATCCGCCGCGCGGCCATGTTGGAATTGCTCTCGGAGCAATGCGGTTCGGCAAGCGAGATGCGAGGGCTCCCTCTCCCGCTTGCGGGGGAGGGCGGGGTGGGGGTGTCTCCGCGCAGAATCTTTGAGCGGAGAGAGCCCCCACCCGCCGCGCTCTTTGAGCGCGTCGGCCTCCCCCGCAAGCGGGAGAGGCGAAGAAAGCTAATGCGCCTCGTCCCAGTTATTGGCGGCGCGAGCGTCGACCTGCAGCGGCAGCGACAGGATCACCGCCGGGAACGGCGCGTCCTGCATCACCTTCTGCACCACCGGCAGCGTTGCAGCGACCTCGTTGTCGGGCACCTCGAAGATCAGTTCGTCGTGCACCTGCAGCAGCATCTGCGCCGAGAGCTTCTTCTCGGCGAGTGCGTCCTCGACCCGGATCATCGCGCGGCGGATGATGTCGGCCGCGGTGCCCTGCAAGCGCGCGTTGATCGAGGCGCGTTCGTTGAAGGCGCGCACCGAGGCGTTGGACGCCTTGATGTCGGGGTAGTAGCACTTGCGGCCGAACAGCGTCGTCACATAGCCGTTGCGGCGGCAGAAGTCCTTGGTCTCGTCCATGTAGGCGCGGATGCCGGGAAAGCGCTCGAAATACTTCTTGATGTAGGCGGAGGCTTCCTCGCGCGCGATGCCGAGCTGGTTGGCGAGGCCGAACGCCGAGATGCCGTAGATGATGCCGAAATTGATCGCCTTGGCGCGGCGCCGCACCTCGCTCGGCATGTCCTTGATCGGCACGCCGAACATTTCGGAAGCGGTCATGGCGTGAATGTCGAGCCCGTCGCGGAACGCCTGGCGCAGCACCGGCACGTCGGCGATCTCCGCGAGCAGCCGCAGTTCGATCTGGGAGTAATCGGCCGACACCAGCTTGTGGCCCGGTGTCGCGATGAAGGCGCGGCGAATCTTGCGGCCGTCCTCGGTACGAACAGGGATGTTCTGCAAATTCGGCTCGTTCGACGACAGCCGGCCCGTGGTGGTCGCAGCCAGCGCGTAGGTCGTGTGCACGCGATGGGTCTGCGGGTTGACGTAGGTCGGCAGCGCGTCGGTGTAGGTCGATTTCAGCTTCGAGACCTGGCGCCACTCCAGAATCTTCTTCGGGAAGTCGTGGCCCTGCTCGGCGAGATCGTCGAGCACCTGCGCGGTGGTCGACCAGGCGCCGGTCTTGGTCTTGGTGCCGCCGGGCAATCCCATCTTGCCGAAGATGATGTCGCCGATCTGCTTCGGGCTGCCGACGTTGACCGGCTCGCCGGCGATCTCCTGGATCTCGGCCTCGACGCGCGCCGCGGTCTGGGCGAAATCGCCCGACAGCCGCGACAGCACCTGGCGATCGATCGAGATGCCGCGCCGCTCCATCCGCGCCAGCACCGACACCAGCGGCCGCTCCAGCGTCTCGTAGACCGTCGTCATCCGCTCGGCGACAAGGCGCGGCTTCAGCACGCGCCATAGCCGCAGGATCAGGTCGGCGCTTTCGGCCGCATATTCGGTGGCCTTGTCGATCGTGACCTGATCGAAGGTCAGCTTGCCCTTGCCGCTGCCGACGAGGCCGCCATAGCTGACGACGGCATGCCCGAACCAGCGCTCGGCGAGCGCCTCCAGCGCATGCGATCCGCGGCCGGCATCGAGCGCGTAGGACATCAGCTGCGCGTCATCGATATTGCGCAGCGTGACGCCGTGCTGCGCCAAGGTCACCGAGGTGAACTTGACGTTGAAGCCGACCTTCTGGATGCCGGCGGACTCCAGCAGCGGCTTCAGCGCCTTCAGCGCGTCGGCGGTCTTGATCTGGCCGGGCGCGAGGCCGGCATCGAACAGCCCGGCGCCGCCACCGGCCTGCCGGTGGCTGAGCGGGATGTAGCAGGCGTCGTTCGGCGCCACGGCGAGCGCCAGTCCCGACAGCTCGGCCTGCATCGGGTTGATCGATTCCGACATCGCCTCGATCGCGATGTAGCCAGTGTCGTGCGCGCGCGCGACAACGGCGTTGAGCTGATCGAGACTGCCGATCGCCTGGTAGGCCTTGCGATCGAAGCCGGCCTTGCGGATCGCTTCGCCGCGGGCCTCGGCCAGTGTTGCCGGCGTGCCCTTCAGGCTGGAGTTCTTGTCGTCGCGCGCGCCGGTCGGCTTGGCGCGCTCCTTCGTTGGCGAGCCCGCCGGCGCGGCGGCTGACGGTGCGTCGCCCGGCGCGGGCGTCACATCCGACGGCGGCAGCGGCGAGAACACGCTGGCGCCGCTCTTGTTGCCGGGGTCGGCATCGACATTGGCGGGGTCGATCTGCGCATAGTCGGCGACGCGGCGGGTGAGGGTGGAGAACTCCATCGCCTTGAGGAAGGCGATCAGCCGGCGCGAGTCGGGCTCGTGCACCGCTAGGTCGTCGAGCGGGACCTCGAGATCGACCTTGTCGTCGAGCAGCACGAGCTGGCGCGAGATGCGCGCCTTCTCGGCGTTCTCGAGCAGCGCCTCGCGCCGCTTCGGCTGCTTGATCTCGCCGGCGCGGAACAGCAGCTGATCGAGATCGCCATACTCGATGATCAGCTGGGCGGCGGTCTTGATGCCGATGCCCGGCACGCCGGGCACGTTGTCGGTGGAATCGCCGGCCAGCGCCTGCACCTCGACCACCTTCTCGGGCGGCACGCCGAATTTCTCGATCACCTCGTCGCGGCCGATGCGGCGATCCTTCATCGTGTCGTACATCACGACCTTGTCGTTGACGAGCTGCATCAGATCCTTGTCGGATGACACGATCGTCGTGGTCGCGCCGCGCTCGGTGGCGAGCCGCGCATAGGTCGCGATCAGATCGTCGGCCTCGAAGCCGGCCTGCTCGAGGCAGGGTAGCTCGAAGGCGCGCACCGCCTCGCGGATCAGGGCGAATTGCGGGATCAGATCGTCGGGCGCCGGCGGCCGGTGCGCCTTGTAGTCGGGATAGAGCTTGTTGCGGAACGTGATCTCTGATTTGTCGAACACGATCGCCAGATGGGTCGGCCGGTTGTCCTCCGGCATGTCGCGCAACAGCTTCCACAGCATGTTGCAGAAGCCGAGCACGGCATTGACCTGCAGCCCGTCGGACTTGCGGTTCAGCGGCGGCAGCGCGTGATAGGCGCGGAAGATGTAGCCCGAACCGTCGACCAGGAAGACGTGGTCGCCCTTGGCCGTGGGCTTGCTCGCAACCGGCTTGGCGGCGACGGGCTTGGCTGCGGTGTTTGGGGCGGGCTTTGCGGGGTCTTGGGAGGCTGTTTTCGGCATGGCCGAAACTTAGGGATTTTTGCGCGGATTGACAGCCTTAGTGTCGCTGAATCCGCCCGTGCCACACAACGATTTGTCGTCCTGGCGAAAGCCAGGACCCATCACCCCAAATATCTGTTGCTGGATCCGCTGGGGCCCCAGCTTCACCCAACTGAGACACTCGTGGTTATGGGTCCTGGCTTTCGCCAGGACGACATGAAGAGGTGGGACAGCGTTCGCGACGCTAAGCCTTGTCGCCGGTCGGCGAGAACAGATAGCCGCCGCCGCGGATGGTCCGGATCACCGACGGCTTGGTCGGATCGAATTCGATCTTGCGGCGGATGCGCATGATGCGCAGGTCGACGGCGCGGTCGAAGGCTTCCGCGTCGCGCGCATTGGCGAGTTCCAGCAGCCGCTCGCGCGACAGCACGCGCTTCGGATTGGCCGCGAACACCTTCAGCAGGCCGAATTCCGAGGCCGTCAGCGGATGCTCATTGCCCTCGTCGTCGCGCAGCGCCTGGGCCTCGAGATCGAGCCATTTGGTGCCGAACCGCACCAGCTGCTCCTTTTCGGCCTTCGCGTTCGCCGGCTGCGGCGCGGCGGTCTTCGCAGGCCCACTCCGCCGCAGCACCGAGCGGATGCGCGCCATCAGCTCGCGCAGTTCGCAGGGCTTGGCCACGTAATCGTCGGCGCCGAGCTCGAGCCCGACCACCCGATCGATCGGGCTGGCAGTAGCTGTCAGCATGATGACGGGCACGTTGATCTTGCTCTTGAGGTCGCGAATGATCGACAGACCATCCTCCTCGGGCATGTTGAGGTCCAGCACCACGAGATCGGGGGTGCTGCTCTCGATCTCCTTGCGCAGGCTCTTGCCGCCATCGCACAGCGTCACGCCGAAGCCGTGCATCTTGAGGTAATCGCCGACCATCTCGCGGGCCGGCGCCTCATCGTCGACGATGAAGATATGCGGGTTCTGGTTCATGATGTCTCTGTCGCCGGCAGTGTAACCGTAAAGGTCGACCCCTGTCCGGGGCCCGGGCTCTGTGCGGTCACATGGCCGCCATGCATGTCGATAATGCGCTTGACGATGGAAAGGCCGAGGCCGGTCGAGCTTTCGCCCGCGGTCGGCTTGGCCGACAGCCGCTGGAACCGGCCGAACAGCCGGCCGAGATCCTCGGGGCTGAGGCCGGGGCCCTGGTCGGCGATCCGGATCACGGTGTCGTCACCCTCGTGGCTGACCGCGACCGTGATCTTGCCGCCGATCGGCGAGTACTTGATGGCGTTGCTGACGAGGTTGTCGATCGCCTCGCGGATCCGGTCGGCGTCGCACATCGTGACGAAGTGCTGCAGCCCCGAGACCGAAATGCTCTGCTGCTTGTTGACCGCCGAGGGCAAATTGGTCTCGGTGACCTCGTTGACGAGGGCCGCGACGTCGACCGGCTCGCGGCGGATGGTGATGTCGAAGGCGTCGGCCATCGCATCCGAGATCAGGTGGTCGACCATCGAGGTCAGCCGCTTGGTGGCGTCCCTGATGTGCTCGACCTGGGCGGTGACGTTTTCCTTCGGCGAGCCGGCGCCGATCAATTCGGTCAGCATCTCGGTGCGGCCGAGGATCACGCCGAGCGGATTCTTCAAATCGTGGGCGACGGTGCCGAGGATCTCGTTCTTGAAGCCGTTGGCGCGCTGCAGCCGCAGCCATTGCGCCGACAGCCGCCGGTTCGCCTGCATCAGCGCGCGGGTGCGCTGCGTGACGCGGTCCTCGAGCTGGGTGTTGGCCTCGTGAAGCTGCTGGTAGAGGATCACGTTGTCGAACGCGATCGACAGCCGGCTCGAGAAGATCTCGACCAGCGCACGGTCGGTGTCGGAGAGCTGGCGCTCGGCCTGCAGCAGCACCACGACCTCGCGACCGCTGCCGGTGCGCGAATAGAGCACGCTGCGGTGGTCGGCGAACTCGTTCTTGCGGCGCTGGAAGGCTTCCTCCACCATGTGCCGCAGGTCGGGATCGAGCGCCTTCGAGGACGTGGTGCCGATGAAGCGGCTGTAGCAGCCCGAGCAGGCCAGCACCGAGAAATCGGCGGCGGCCGAATTACCGTCGTCGCGCAGCACCAGGATGCCGGCGCAGTCGACATTGAGCAGCGAGGCGAGTTGCGTCAGCACGCCCTCGGCCAGCCGCTGCATCGACTTGAAGTCGTACAGCGTCGAGGCCGCGTCGATGATGATCTCGAGGCCGCGCCTGGTCTGCACCATGCGCTCGAGCTGCTGGTAGCTGCGCAGCGCGGCCGTCAGCGAGGTGAACAGCTTGTCGGCGGTGAGCTCGGTCTTCGCCTTGTAGTCGTTGATGTCGTATTGCACGATGACACGCCGCTCCGGCGCCTGGCCGGGCTGGCCGGTGCGCAGGATGATGCGGACGGTCTCGTTCTTGATCTCGTTGCGGATGTATTCGACGAGCTCGAGGCCGGCGACGTCGGTCTCCATGATGACGTCGAGCAGCACGGCTGCGATGTCGGGATTGTCCCGCATCACCGTGCGGCCTTCGGCCGCAGAGTAGGCCGACAGGATCTCCAGCGTCGCGCCGTTCAGATTGTAGTCGCTGAGCGCAAAACGGGTGCCTTCGTGGACGGCGTGATCGTCGTCGATCACGGCGATCTTCCATTTCCGTACCGGCGAGTCCTCCGGGGGGCTCTCGGTGTCGTCGATCAGTTGGAGGACATCGTCCTGTTCGGCCATTGACTGGTTCCGTCGGCTGCTGCGTCAGTGATCGTGGGCTCGCCCATGGCAGCCCCTTTGGCGATCCTGGGCATGATAATGCGAAAAGTGGTGCCTTGTCCTACCCTTGACTCCAGCATCATGCGTC
The DNA here is from genome assembly GCF_054063755.1 of Bradyrhizobium sp. USDA 4341. Taxonomy (NCBI): domain Bacteria; kingdom Pseudomonadati; phylum Pseudomonadota; class Alphaproteobacteria; order Hyphomicrobiales; family Nitrobacteraceae; genus Bradyrhizobium; species Bradyrhizobium sp. USDA 4341. Next base: position 6,250,538 of record NZ_JBSSGO010000002.1, read on the forward strand.
CGCCGAGCTGCTGGGTGACGAGGTTATAGACGATATGGAGGCCGAGGCCCGTACCACCTTCGTTGCGTCGCGTCGTAAAGAACGGGTCGAACGCCTGTCGCTGCACGTCCGGCGTCATGCCAGCTCCGTCGTCTGCGAAGATGATCTCGACATCATCAGCGCCACGGCCGCGCGCCGAGATCGTGATGTTGCCGGAGCGGCCGTTGGCGAAGGCATGATTGACGGCGTTGAGGAAAAGATTGGTTAAGATCTGGCCATAGGCGCCGGGATAGCCGTCGATCAGGAGCCCGTCGGGCACATCGACGGACAGCGCGATCTGGGCCTTCTTCAGCACCGGCCGCAGGCTCGCCACGATCTGGTCGGTCGATTCGCTCAAGGCAAACTGGCGGCGTTCGGCATGCGAGCGATCGACGGCGACCTGCTTGAAGGACTGGATCAGTTCGCCGGCGCGTTGCAGGTTCGAGACCAGTTGCTGCGATGCGTCACGCGAGGCGCGCACGAATTCGTCGAGCTTGGAGCGGCGCAGCGGCTCGGTCTTCAGGTCGTTCTCGAACATCTCGCTGCGGCGGGCAAAGCTCGAGGCTACTGTGAGGCTGATGCCGATCGGATTGTTGACCTCGTGGGCGACGCCCGCAACGAGCCCGCCGAGCGCGGCGAGGCGCTCGGCATCGATCAGGTTCTGCTGGGCGGCGTTGAGCTCGAGCAGCGCGCTCTCGGCCTTCTCCTTGGCGCTGCGCAGCTCGTCCTCGGTCTTGCGCTTGGCGATCGCGTTCTCGCGGAACACCTCGACCGCACGCGCCATGGCGCCGACCTCGTCCTTGGCCGAGGTGCCCTGCACCGGCCGGTCGAGGTCGCCCGAGGTGATGGTGCGCATCGCGGCCATGATCTGCGCCAGCGGCAGCCGGATCGACAGTGCGATCATGACGCCGGCCGACATGATGACGCCAAGGAAGATCACGGCGATCGACAGCACCCGGCGCGAGATCGATGTCAGCGTCTTGTCGAAGGTCTCCTGCGCCTTCTGCTCGCGCTGGCGCATCTTCACAGAGAGCTCGTCGATCGCGCCGATCGCGTCGGCCTGGCTGGCATCGATCGAGTTGCGCAACAGATCGGTGCGACTGGTGAGCTGTTCGCTGAGCTTGCCGAGCCCGTCGCGCAGCTCGGCGGTCTTGATCTTGAGCCGCGCCAGCGCCATGCGCTGCAGATCGTTCTCGGCCAGATCGGTCATGACGGGAATCGTCTTCTCGATCGTATCGATGTTGCGGCGGGCTTCCTCGGCCGACGAGGAGGCAAGCGAGAGGTAGTAGGCGTTGGCGGCGACCAGCAGCGAGGTGAAGGCTTCGCGCGACTTGCCGAGCGCGGGCCAGATCAGTGCGTCGCGATGGCCGGTGGCGCCCTCGATGATCGAATAGAGCCCAGCCATGTCCCTGGTCGGCGTCAGCACCTCTTCGTCATAGGTCTTGGAGATCGTGGTCTGCACGGTGCGCAATTCACCGAAGCCGTCGAGGAAACGGCTGGTGACGCGCTCCAGCTGCTCGACCGAGCCCGACAGCATCGGGTCGGTCGAGGCCCGGTTGGTCAGCGTGCCGAGCACGGCCTCGCGCAGCAGCAGGATTTCCGCGAACAGGTCCGGGCTTGGCTGGTTGATGTAGCGATGGATCAGGTTCTGCAGACGGCTGGTCTCGCTTTCGAGCTTGGCCAGGATCTTGTCGGATTCCCGCACCTGGCGGACATCCTCCCAGGCCGAGCCGAGCACCTTCGAGCCGTTCCAGATCAGCACCGCGAGCACGATCACGACGGCGGAGTTGAGCAGCGCGATCGAAAGAATGCGCCAGCGGATCGGCACCGCACGCAGCAACTGGACGATGCGGAAGCGGCCCTGCGGCCCAAAGGCCGCCCGCCGTCGCATCGTCCCGTCCTGTTTGGGCGCGTCCAAGATCCGGTCACTCCATGTTGCGGATGCGTTCGATCAGCGCAGCTATCGCCGGATCGCGCTCCGCCTTGGCATAGATGCCGGCCATCGCCGCCTCGAACGGCTTGCGGTCGAAATCGGTCACGACCTTGACGCCGGCCTGCTCCGCCTGCTTGCGCGAGTGCTCCTCGAGCTCCCGCCACTTCTCGCGCATGTAGAGGCTGGAGCGCTGCGCGGCTTCGCGGAAGATGATCTGCTCATCCGGCGTGAGGCTGGCCCAGGCCTTGCGCGACATCACCAGCACTTCGGGGCTGACGGTGTGCTGGGTCAAGGTGTAGTAGCCGGCGTATTGTAGTGGCCGGTGGTGACGAAGGACGGCCAGTTGTTCTCCGCGCCATCGATCAGCCGGTTGGCGAGCCCGGTCAGCACCTGGCCGTAGGCCATCTGGATTGGCTCGGCGCCGAGCGCGCGGATCATGTCCGACATCTGTGCGGATTGCTGCACACGCAGCCGCAGCCCCTTGAGGTCGTCGAGCGAACGCACCGGGCGGACGCTGTTATAGATCGAGCGGGCGCCGGAATCGTAGAAGGTCAGCCCGACGAAGCCATGGGCCCCGAGACTGTTCAGGATCTCGTTGCCGATCGGCCCATCCAGCACATGCTGCAGGTGCTCAAGGGATCGAAACAGGAACGGCATCGCCAGCACGTTCACGGAAGGCACCATGGTTCCGATCAGCGCGACATTGGTCCGGTTCAGATCGATGGCGCCGGCCCGGGTCTGCTCCAGCGTCTCCTTTTCCTCGCCGAGCTGGCGGGAATGGAAGACCACGATGCGGTGCCGGCCGCCGGTGCGTTCGGCGATCAGGCGGTCCATGTAATTCAGCGCCTGGACCGTCGGATAGTCTTCATTCTGGGTATCGGCGGTGCGGAATTCGCGCGCAAAGGCACTCGCCGAGACCGCTGTCCATAGCAGCGCGACGGCAAGCGTTATTGTCCGCGAAAGGCCGGCGCGGCGATACACAGGCTACAATTCCCCTTGTGATTTGAGTCCGGGGCGGGAGGAAAAGGTTCAACGCTTTTAGCAGAATGGCGGTGGTTCGCCCATCTGCCAAACGTTAAAACCGCGCTGCAACCTGCGGTGTCGATTGAATTTGCGGTTGTAGCACCGTATGACCGCGTGTTGGCATCCGGGAACGGCTGGTCGTGAAGTTCGCCTTGAAGCTCGCCTTGAAGCTCCCGCACCTTGTCGTCGCGGCCCTTCTGCTTGTGGCACCGGCACGAGCGGCGACCGAGATCATGTGGTGGCACGCGATGTCGGGCGAGCTCGGCAAGCAGCTCGAGAAGCTCGCCGCTGACTTCAACGCCTCGCAATCCGACTACCGCATCGTGCCCGCCTACAAGGGCAACTACACCGAGACCGTCACCGCGGCGATCTTCGCCTTCCGTTCGCGCAGCCAGCCGGCGATCGTTCAGGTCAACGAGATCGCCACCGCAACCATGATGGCGGCGCGCGGCGCGATCTATCCGGTGTTCGAGCTGATGCGCGATCAATCGGAGGCGTTCGCGCCACAGGCCTATCTGCCCGCGGTGGCAGGCTACTATGCCGATGTCGACGGCAACATGCTGTCGTTCCCGTTCAACGCCTCGACGCCGATCCTCTACTACAACAAGGATATGTTCCGATCTGCCGGGCTCGATCCGAGCGAGCCTCCGAAGACCTGGCCGGAGCTCGGCGTCGTGGCTAAGCGGCTGCGTGCCGCGGGTGCGATGTGCGGCGTGACCACGTCATGGCCCTCCTGGATCAATGTCGAGAACTTCTCGGCCTTTCACAACCTGCCGATCGCGACCAAGGCCAACGGCTTTTCCGGGCTCGACGCGCAGCTGATCTTCAACAACCCGCTGGTGGTGCGCCACATTGCGCAGCTCGCGCAGTGGCAGGCCGACAAGACCTTCGACTATAGCGGCCGCGGCCAGACCGCCGAGCCGCGCTTTCAGAAGGGCGAGTGCGGCATCTTCATCGGCTCGTCGGGCACGCGCGCCGACATCAAGGCCAATTCGAAATTCGAGGTCGGCTACGGCATGATGCCGCATGATCCCGACGTGCAAGGCGCGCCGCAGAACTCGATCATCGGCGGTGCTACGCTGTGGGTGCTGCGTAACCGGCCGCGCGCCGAATATGCCGGGGTGGCAAAATTCTTCGCCTATCTGTCGCGGCCCGAGGTGCAGGCCGCCTGGCATCAGAACACCGGCTATTTGCCGATCACCCGCGCCGCGTTCGATCTCAGTCGCACGCAGGGATTCTACGAGCGCAATCCCGGCGCCTCGATCTCGATCGAGGAGGTCACGCTGAAGCCGCCGACCGACAATTCCAGGGGCATCCGGCTCGGCTCGTTCGTCCTGATCCGCGACGTGATCGAGGAGGAGCTCGAGCAGGTGTTCACCGGCAAGCGTTCGGCGCAGGCCGCGATGGACAACGCCGTCGAACGCGGCAACCGCCTGCTGCGCCAGTTCGAGCGCGCCAATCCGGACCGGTGAAGGGCTGTGCGTTGTCGTAACCTCCCCTTGAAAAGGGGAGGTCGCTTTGCTCGCCAGAGCAAAGCGGGTGGGGATCTGGTTTATCCGCTTGCAGTGTCGCCTGCGGCAGACCCCCATCCCGACCTTCCCCCTTTCAGGGAGAAGGAGAAGAGTTCGCGGCCCGGATGAGGCGAAGCGAAATACGGTGCCGGTTATGCGTTGCCTTTAAAGCGGGTGGGGATCTGGTTTATCCGCTTGCAGTGTCGCCTGCGGCAGACCCCCATCCCGACCTTCCCCCTTTCAGGGGGAAGGAGAAGAGTTCGTAGCCCGGATGAACTTCCCGTCATTGCGAGGAGCGAAGCGACGAAGCAATCCATTCGCGCTACAAGCGGCGCCATGGATTGCTTCGCGGAGCCTGTCATCCGGCGGCGCTTCGCGCCGACCGGGTGGCTCGCAATGACGGTTGACACATGATCGCTTCGCTTCCACCCATCACCGACTACGACAGCTACCGCGCCTGGCGCGGCGACGCGTCGCGCTGGCTGCCGGTCGCGCGCAACATTGCCGATCGCCACGAGCTGTCCTGTGGCGCGCCGCACGTGTTCTCGACCGGCACCAACCTCGTCGTCGGGCTCGACGGTGAGCTGATCCTGAAGCTGTTCCCGCCGTTTCTGCGCCCGCAATTCGTGTCCGAACGCGGCGCGCTCGCACAACTGCGCGGACGGCTCGGCATTCCGATCCCCGACCTTGTCGCCGAGGGCGAGCGCGACGGCTGGCCCTATCTCGTCATCACCGGCCTGTCCGGCACCGTCGGCTCGGAGGTGTGGCCATCGCTGTCGGAAGCCGAACGCGAGCGCGTGCTCGGCGAGATCGGCGCCGTGATTGCCGAGGTGCAACGCGTGCCGCCCGGCAGCCTGCTTGCGATCGAGCCGCGCTGGGAGGCTTTCATGCGTGGGCAGATCGCGCAGTGCCGGGCGCGGCATGAGCGGCTCGGCCTGCCGGCGAAATTCTTCACCTCGCTCGATGATCTCCTGCGTGACGCCGCCGAATTGATCCCGATGCACACGCCGCCGGTGATCCTGACCGGCGAGTACATCCCGGAGAATTTCCTGCTGGGCCGCCGGGCCGATGGCTGGCATGTCGCCGGCCTGTTCGACTTCGGCGACGTCCGGACCGGATGGGGCGAGTACGACCTGCTCGGCCCCAGCGCCTTCATGGCCGCCGGGCATCCGCGCCGGGTGCGCAGCCTGTTCGACGGCTACGGCATCCCGCGCGCCGAGGTGACGTTCACGCTGAAGCGGCGGCTGATGGCGCTGATGATGTTGCACTCGGCCAGCGATCCGCTGCGCCATATCTGCATCGCGGGCTGGCCGGATCGAGTCGAGGATCTCGTGCAGTTGCAGGAGTTGGTCTGGCCCGACTAGGTGTTTGGACGGCGATATCGATCATCGGCAAGAAAGCGAGCAGCGTCCAAGTTTTGCTTATCTATTAAGCAGACGGCCTTCCTTTGTATGCAATCCATGCCGCGCTGACCGGCCTCAGAACAAGATACCTTCGACGATTTCTCCTACAGCATCAGCGTGTTAGCGCCTCATAAGATTTCGTTAAGGGTTGGCACAATCCTTGCGATCTGAGTTCCAAGGCCGTTCTCAAGGGCGTTGGAGCATCACATGAAGCGTCGCGATTTCCTCAAATCGGTGTCCGGGCTCGCAGCGGGGGCGCTGGCGCCGACCGCGCCCGCGATCTGGTCGCCGGCCAAGGCCGACGCGCGCTCCGAGACGCTGCTGATCGTCTCCGAAGGCGGTCCCAACAATCTCGATATCCACGGCGTCGGCACCAACGTGCCCGGCTATGAAGTGTCGTGGAATTGCTACGACCGGCTGATCAGCCACGAGATGAAGAGCGGTCCGGGCGGCGTGCCCTATTACGACCGCGACAAGTTCAAGCCCGAGCTCGCCGAGGATTTCAACATCGGCGACATGTCGGTCACCTTCAAGCTGCGCAAGAACGCCAAATTCCACGACGGCACGCCGGTGATGGCGAAGGACGTCAAATGGTCGCTCGACCGCGCCGTCAGCGTCGGCGGCTTCCCGACTTTCCAGATGAGCGCGGGCTCGCTGACCAAGCCCGAGCAGTTCGTCGTCGTCGACGACAGCACCGTGCGCGTCGATTTCCTCAAGAAGGACAGGCTGACGATCCCCGATCTCGCTGTCATCGTGCCCTGCGTCGTGAACTCCGAGCTGGTGAAGAAGAACGCCAGCGAGAAGGATCCGTGGGGTCTCGAATTCACCAAGCAGCAGACCGCGGGCTCCGGCGCCTACAAGGTGACCAAATGGACCGCGGGCACCGAAGTCATCATGGAGCGCAACGACGACTGGGTCTGCGGTCCAATGCCGAAGATCAAGCGCGTGATCTGGCGCATGGTGCCGCAGGCCGGCAACCGCCGTGCGCTGCTCGAACGCGGCGATGCCGATATCTCCTACGAACTGCCGTTCAAGGATTTTCAGGAGATGAAGACGAACGGCAAGCTCAACGTGGTGTCGCTGCCGTTCTCCAACGGCATCCAGTACATCGGCATGAACGTGACCAAGCCGCCGTTCGACAATCCCAAGGTGCGGCAGGCGATGGCCTACGCGATGCCGTATCAGAAGATCATGGATGCGGTGCTGTTCGGCCTCGCCAACCCGATGTTCGGCGCGCCAAAGGACAAGCCGACCGAGGTCGCCTGGCCGCAGCCGACCAAGTATGTCACCGACATGGAAAAGGCCAAGGCGTTGCTCACTGAAGCCGGCTACGCCAACGGCTTCGAGACCACGATCTCGTTCGACCTGAACTTCGCAGGCGTCAACGAGCCGCTCTGCGTGCTGGTGCAGGAGAGCCTCGCGCAGCTCGGCATCAAGACCACCATCAACAAGGTGCCCGGCGCGAACTGGCGCACCGAGCTCACCAAGAAGGAAATGCCGCTGTTCACCAACGTGTTCTCGGGCTGGCTCGATTACCCCGAGTACTTCTTCTACTGGTGCTATCACGGCGACAATTCGATCTTCAACACGATGAGCTACAAGTCGCCGGAGATGGACAAGCTCATCGACGGCGCGCGCATCGCTGCCGCCAACGGCGACACCGCGGCCTACGACGCCGACGTCAAGGGTTTTGTCGATCTCGCCTTCGCCGACATTCCGCGCATCCCGCTCTATCAGCCCTTCGTCAACGTCGCGATGCAGAAGAACATCTCGGGCTACCAATACTGGTTCCACCGCCGCCTCGACTATCGCGCGATGGCGAAGGGGTGAGGCGGTGATGGAGATGATCGGCACTGTACCGGCGTATGCGGGTGAGGTGAGCACGTCTCTCTGGCTCCCTCCCCCCTTGCGGGGGAGGGTCGGGGAGAGGGGTACGCCGCATTCTCGTAAGAACGACATCGACCGAGATCGTGCCAAATCGTTTCGCCGCATCACGAACGACTCAGCGGGAGTGCGATTCCATCCGGCAACCGAGCAAGCGGCACCCCTCTCCCCGACCCTCCCCCGTCGCAAGTCGGGCCTGCCCGACTTGCGCAGATCATTGATGCGCACCCGGGGTAGACCCCGGGTGCGTGGGGGAGGGAGCCCTGCTAATCCCGTCGTGGCATTGCAGTCGCAAACAGCGAGGCGCGCATGCTGACCCTCATCGGCAAGCGGCTGCTGTTCGCGATCCCGTCGCTGATCGGGGTCGTGATCGTGACGTTCCTGCTGACGCGCGCGCTGCCGGGCGATCCCGCGGCGTATTTTGCGGGGCCTGCGGCGACCAAGGAGGCGGTCGACCAGATCAGGAAGAAGCTCGGCTTCGACAAGCCGCTGATCGAGCAGTTCGTCCGCTACACCAATGATCTCGCCCATGGCGATCTCGGCACCTCGCTCACCACAGGACAGCCGGTGGCCGCCGAGCTGCGCAACCGCCTGCCGGCGTCGGCCGAGCTCACTCTGCTCGGCCTCGTCGTCTCAATCGTGATCGCGATCCCGCTTGGGGTGCTGGCGGCGACGCGGCCGGGCTCCTGGATCGATCATCTCTGCCGCGTCACCACGACGGCGGGCGTGTCGCTGCCGGTGTTCTTCACCGGCCTCGTGCTGGTCTACGTGTTCTATTTCCGGCTCGGCTGGTCGCCGGCGCCGCTCGGCCGGCTCGACGTGTTCTATAGCGCACCGCCGACCGTCACGGGCTTCTACCTCATCGATGCGTTGATCGCGCGGGACTTCGAGGCGTTCCGTTCGGCGTTCAGCCAATTGATCCTGCCGGCGGTGACGCTCGCGATCTTCTCGCTGGCGCCGATCGCGCGCATGACGCGCGCCTCGATGCTGGCGGTGCTGGCGTCCGACTTCGTCCGCACCGCGCGCGCCAGCGGCCTGTCGCCCGGCAAGGTGATCGTGACCTACGCCTTCCGCAACGCGATGCTGCCGGTCATCACCACGCTCAGCATGGTGTTCTCCTTCCTGCTCGGGGCCAATGTGCTGGTGGAGAAGGTGTTCGCCTGGCCCGGCATCGGCTCCTACGCGGTCGAGGCGCTGATCGCGTCGGACTTCGCACCCGTACAGGGCTTCGTGCTGACCATGGCGGTCATGTACGTGCTGCTCAATCTTCTGATCGACATCCTCTATGGCGTGATCGATCCGCGCGTCAGGCTGGAAGGCTAGGGAGGGGCGTATGAGCAGCGTTGCACCGACCGTCGAACCCGCAGGTCCCGCCCGCACCTCCGGGCTTGCCGCAGTCTTCGAGCAGACCCGCTACGTGCTGGGCGAGAACAAGGTCACCGGCTTCGCCTTCGCGCTGCTGGTCGTGATCATGTTTGCGGCGCTGTTCGGGCCCTATGTGGTGCCTTATGATCCGCTCGCTTCGGACACCGCGGCTGCATTGAAGCCGCCGTCCGCCGCGCACTGGTTCGGCACCGACCAGCTCGGCCGCGACATCTTCAGCCGCGTCATCGTTGCAACCAGGCTCGACACCTTCATCGCGGTCGCTTCCGTCGTGCTGGTGTTCCTGATGGGCGGGCTGGCCGGCATCGCCGCCGGCTATTTCGGCGGCTGGACCGATCGCATCGTCGGCCGCATCGCCGACACCATCATGGCGTTTCCGCTGTTCGTGCTGGCGATGGGCATCGTCGCGGCGCTGGGCAACACCGTGCAGAACATCATCATCGCGACCGCGATCGTGAACTTTCCGCTCTACGCCCGCGTCGCACGCGCTGAAGCAAACGTCCGCCGCAATGCCGGCTTCGTGCAGGCGGCGCGGCTCTCCGGCAACGGCGAATACCGCATCCTGCTCGGGCACATCCTGCCGAACATCATGCCGATCATGATCGTGCAGATGTCGCTGACCATGGGCTATGCGATCCTCAACGCCGCGGGTCTCTCGTTCATCGGCCTTGGCGTCCGGCCGCCGACCGCGGAGTGGGGCATCATGGTTGCCGAGGGCGCCGGCTTCATGGTGTCCGGCGAATGGTGGATCGCGCTGTTCCCGGGCCTTGCACTGATGATCGCGGTGTTCTGCTTCAATTTGCTCGGCGACGGCCTGCGCGACATCGTCGACCCGCAGCGGAGGACGTGATGGCTGTCTCTGTACGGTGCCATGCCACCGCTGCGCTACTTTGCATGGGGTTGTTTTGCGGATTTTTGGATGACGCATCGCATGAGGAGAGCCGCGCATGACCGCCCAGCCGCTGCTCGACGTCAGCGACCTCACGGTCGAGTTCACGACGCGTCGCGGCATCGTCAAGGCGGTGCAGCACGTGAACATATCGGTCGGCAAGGGTGAGACCGTCGGCATCGTCGGCGAGTCCGGCTCCGGCAAGTCGGTGACGTCCTATGCCGTGATGCGGATCCTGGATCGCGCCGGCCGGATCGCCGAGGGTTCGGTGCTGTTCTCCGGCATCGACGTCAAGGCGGCAACCGAAAGCCAGATGCGTGATCTGCGCGGCCGCGAAGTCTCGATGATCTTCCAGAATCCGCGCGCCGCCCTCAATCCGATCCGCAAGGTCGGGCATCAGATCGAGGACGTGCTGCGCCAGCACGTCCAGCAGGCACAGGTCACCGATCGCGGCGAGACGGCGATCGAGGCGCTTGAGCAGGTCAAGATCGCGCGTCCGCGCGAGCGCTATCACGCCTATCCGTTCGAGCTGTCCGGCGGCATGTGCCAGCGCGTCGTCATCGCGCTGGCGCTGGCCTGCAACCCGCAGCTTCTGATCGCGGACGAGCCGACCACCGGCCTCGACGTCACCACCCAGAAAGCGGTGATGGACCTGATCGTGGAGCTGACCCGGCGCCGATCGATGTCGACGATCCTGATCACGCACGATCTCGGCCTCGCCGCCGCCTATTGCGACCGCGTCGTGGTGATGGAGAAGGGCCGCGTGGTCGAAACCGCGAAGTCCGCCGACATCTTCGCCGCGCCCCAGCACGACTATACGAAGAAGCTGATGCGCGCGACGCCGCGGATCGGGGTGTCGCTCAGGGATCTGCTGCCGGAGGAGGAGGCGAAGCCTCCGCAGCCTATCTCCGTCATGGCCGGGCTTGACCCGGCCATCCATCAATCTTCGCAAGATGCCTCTTCCTCGATGGACCCCCGGGTCAAGCCCGGGGGTGACGAGAGAGCGCAACCCCTCCTCCTCGTCGAAAAGCTCATCAAGGAATACCCCCGCCAGGGCGCGGGCTCGGTGCTCGCAAAACTGTTCGGCCGCAAGCCGCCGGTCGAGGAGGAGATCTTCCGCGCGGTCGACGGCATCAGCTTCTCGATCGACCCTGGCGAGAGCGTCGGGCTGGTCGGCGAATCCGGCTGCGGCAAGTCGACGACGTCGATGATGGTGATGCGGCTCTTGGACCAGACCTCCGGCCGCATCATGTTCGATGGCGAGGACATCGGCGGCATCATGCCGCAATCCTTCGCGCGGCTGCCGCGGCGCAGCCAGATCCAGATGGTGTTCCAGGATCCGACCGACAGCCTCAATCCGCGCTTCACCGCGGCGCGCGCGATCGTGGACCCGATCATGCAACTCGGCGACATCAGGGGGCGGGATGCGCTCCGCGACCGCTGCGAGGAGCTCGCAAGGCTGGTCGGCCTGCCGGTCAATCTCCTGGATCGCTTTCCGCACCAGCTTTCAGGCGGCCAGAAGGCCCGTGTCGGTATCGCACGCGCGATTGCGCTGCACCCGAAGCTCGTCATCCTCGACGAGCCGACCGCGGCACTCGACGTCTCGGTGCAGGCGGTGGTGCTCAATTTGCTGCAGGACCTCAAGCAGTCGATGGGCATGAGCTATTTGTTCGTGTCGCACGATCTCAACGTGGTGCGTCTGCTGTGTGATCGCGTCATCGTGATGCGCAGCGGCCGCATCGTCGAGCAGGGCACATCCGAACACGTCTTGGGCAATCCGCAGGATGCCTATACAAGGGAGCTGCTCACGGCGATCCCGCATCCGCCGTTGCCGGTGGCCTGAAAAAACTTATTGGGAGCGAAATGCACGATCATCTCGACGATTACATGAGCGCCGTCGCCCGGACGATGGCGTTGCCGCTGGAAGATGCCTGGCGTCCGGCGGTGCGCGCAAATCTCGAGGTCGCGCTGCGGCTGGCGCGGCTGGTCGACGACTTCCCGCTGCCTGACGACCTCGCGTCGGCCGCCGTCTATTCGACCTGAGATCGCGATGTCAGAGACTCCCACCGCCATGTCGGCCGCCGAAATCGCGCAGGCCGTATCGAGCCGCAAGATCACGGCGCTCGCCGCCACCGAGGCTGCGCTCGCGCGCATCGCGGCGCACGACAAGGTCCTCAATGCCTTCACCGATGTCACCGCCGATCGCGCGCGTGCCAGGGCGGGGGCGGTCGACGCCGCGATCGCGGCGGGCCAGCCGGCCGGCCCGCTCGCCGGCGTGCCGTTCGCGGTGAAGAACCTGTTCGACGTGCAGGGCCTCTCGACCCGCGCCGGCTCGAAGATCAATCGCGACCTGCCGCCGTCGCCGCGCGATGCCACGTTGATCGAGCGGATGGAAGCGGCCGGCGCCGTGCTGGTCGGCGCGCTCAACATGGGCGAATACGCCTACGACTTCACCGGCGAGAACGCGCATGACGGCCCGTCGCGCAATCCACATGATCCGACGCGGATGGCCGGCGGCTCCTCGGGCGGCTCCGGCAGCGCCGTCGGCGGCGCGCTGGTGCCGATCGCGCTCGGCTCCGATACCAACGGCTCGATCCGGGTGCCGTCGTCGTTCTGCGGCACGTTCGGCCTGAAGCCGACCTATGGCCGGCTATCGCGCGCGCGATCCTTTCCGTTCGTCGCAAGCCTCGATCATCTCGGTCCGTTTGCGCGCAGCGTGAAAGATCTCGCGCTCGCCTATGACGTCATGCAGGGGCCTGATGCCGACGATCCGGCCTGCATTGTGCAGTCGGTCGAGCCGACCGTGCCGCTGCTTGCCAATGATGTCGGCCGGCTGCGCGTTGCGATCGCCGGCGGCTACTTCCGGCAGAATTTGTTACCGGAGGCCGTCGAAGCGGTCGCGCGCGTGGCCAAGGCGCTCGGCGCCACGCAGACCGTGGAGCTGCCGGAAGCGGCTCGCGCCCGCGCGGCCGCCTTCATCATGACCACCACCGAAGGCGCCGCGCTGCATCTCGATCGGCTGCGCAAGCGGCCCAACGACTTTGATCCGCCGGTGCGCGACCGCTTGTTTGCGGGCGCGATGATCCCGGCGGTCTATGTCGACAAGGCGCAGAAATTCCGCCGCTGGTACCGCGCCAGGATGCTGGAGCTGTTCCAGTCGGTCGACGTGATCCTGGCGCCGGCAACGCCGTGCACGGCGCCGAAGATCGGTCAGGCCACCTTTACGCTCGACGGGGTCGAGCTTCCGGTGCGTCCCAATATCGGCATCCACACCCAGCCGATCTCGTTCATCGGCCTGCCGGTGGCCGCCGTGCCGGTGCCGCTTGAACCGATGCCGATCGGCGTGCAGATCATTGCCGCGCCCTGGCGCGAGGACATCGCGCTGCGGGTCGCCTACGCGCTGGAACAGATGGGTGTCGTCGCGGCTCCCGCGCCAAGAGGAATCTAAAATGGAAATCGATCTTCCCGACGTGCTCGCCGAGGTGACCGCGCAGTTCGAGCGCTACGAGCAGGCGCTGGTCTCGAACGATGTCGGCGTGCTCGACGAGCTCTTCCGCAACGACAGCCGGACGCTGCGCTATGGCATCGGCGAGAATCTTTATGGCTACGCCGAGATCGCAGCGTTTCGCGCGGGGCGGCCGGCAGCCGGGCTGATGCGCAAGATCGACCGCACCGTGATCACGACCTATGGCCGCGACACCGCGATCGCCTCGACGCTGTTCTATCGGGACAGCGCACCGGGGCGGGTGGGGCGGCAGATGCAGACATGGATTCGCTTCGCCGAGGGCTGGAGAATCGTCGCCGCCCATGTCAGCGTCATTGATGAACCCAAAGGTGTTTGAACAAGGGGGCTTGATCAGGGTGATTGAAAGGGCGTTTCAGCCATGAGCCTGGACGATCTTCCGACCCGCGCGCCGCAGCCGCAGGGCACCGAGCCGGAGCCGCTGGTGCGGCGTGTCGATCGCGCGTCGTCGCTGGTCGACAAGACCACCCGCGCCGAGGAACTCCGGCTGCAGCTCGCCGACGAGATCGTGCGCGGCACGCTGCCGCCGGGCGCCGGGCTCGATGAAACCGATCTGGCGCGCCGCTTCAAGGTCTCGCGCACGCCGGTGCGCGAGGCGCTGCGGCAGCTGGCCGCCAGCGGGCTGATCGACGCGCGCGCGCATCGTGGTGCCGTGGTGGCGCGGCCCTCGCTCGAGCGGCTCACCGGCATGTTCGAGGCGATGGCCGAGCTCGAGGCGATGTGCGCCGGCCTCGCTGCCGAGCGGATGACAGCGGCGGAGCGTCACGCGCTGGAGGCGGTCCATGAGGAGCTGCGGGTATTGAGCTACACCGGCAATCCCGAGCGCTTCCACGAGGTCAATGAGCGCTTTCACAACGCCATCTATGCCGGATCGCAGAACGCCTATATCGCCGAGATCACCCTGGCGACGCGGGTGCGGGTGCAGCCGTTCCGCCGCGCCCAGTTCCGCAACCTCGGGCGGCTGGCAAAATCCCACGCCGAGCACGACCGCGTCGTCGTCGCCATCCTGCGCGGCGACAAGCCAGGCGCTGCGGCTGCGATGCGCGCCCATATCGAGCAGGTGCGCGGGGAATACGAGACCTACGCGGTGTCGGTGTAGGGCGCATGGTTCTCAAGCTCGTCATTCCCCGGTGCGCAATTGCGCACCTGAGGGCGCCGCAAAGCGGCGAGCCCGGAATCCATTTATCCGCGTTTGACGTAGATGACTGATTACGGGCTCTTCCTGCGACCGTCACCGCAGTGAAATGGATTCCGGGTTCGCGCTGCGCGCGCCCCGGAATGACGGCAGGGAAAGCTCTGCTAGGCCTTCTTCTCCGCCATGAACGCCCGCCAGCCGCCATAGGCGGAAATATCCTTCGCGCCGGCGATCGCGGCGGGCTCGACGATGAAGCCCTTGGCCTGCCGTCCGTCGGCGAGCCGGAGCGTGCCGATCGCCATCGGCGGCGGGATCGCGGCGACGAATTTTCCGAACGCGGCCGGCGACATCGCCCACAGTTCGAGCTTGATCGCATGACCCGCACCCGCCTCGATGCGCAGCATGCCGGGTTTTGGTGGCGTGGTGTCGAGCGCGTAGAGCTTGTAGTCCGCTGCGGTGACCGTCTCTTCCAGCAGGCGCGCATCGAGCGTGGTCAGTTCGTGATTCAGCGCCATGCCGGAGAGATGCGCGCCGACCACCGCGATCGCGATTTCGTCGGCGCCGGCGCGCGCAGGTACTGCGGCCAGCGGCGGCTGCGGCACCGCCTTGGCGCCGACGGCAAGCCCGGTGTCGGCGTGGAATACGCGGCCGATGCTGGCAAGCTCGGCGTCGTGGCCGGCCGGAGCGAGCAGCGTGATGCCGAACGGCGCGCCGTCAGGCCGCATCGCTGCCGGCAGCGCCAGGCCGCACAGATCGAGCAGATTGACGAAATTGGTGTAGGTGCCGAGCCGCGAGTTGAGCTCGATCGGGTCGGCCAGCACTTCAGCGGTGGAATAGACCGTCGGCGCCGTCGGCAGCACGATCGCATCGCACTGCGCGAAGGTGCGCGCGGCAACGCGACGCAGCGCCTGGAGTCGATAGAGCGCGGAGAAGGTATCTGCCGCGGTGGGCCGCGCGCCGCCGATCGTGATCTCGCGTGTCACCGGGTGGATCGCGTCCGGCGACGACGCCAGGAGGTCGCGGATCACGAGATAGCGCTCGGCGACCCAGGGGCCTTCATAGAGCAGCCGTGCCGTCTCGTAGAACGGCTCGAGATCGAACTCGACGAGTTCGGCGCCGAGCGCCTGCCAGCGCTTGCAGGCTTCGCCATAGGCTTTCTCGGCCTCGCGATCGCCGAAGAAGATCAGCTGGCCGCGCTTGGGAATGCCGAGCTTAAGCTTGGCAGGAAAGGCCGCGAGCGGCGCCAGCGGCCGGTCGCGCGAGAACGGATCGGCGTCATCCGGCCCGGCCATCACCGCAAGCGCCGCCAGCGCATCGTCGACGGTGAGCGAGAACACCGAGATGCAGTCGAGCGTGCGGCAGGCCGGCACCAGCCCCGCGTTGGAGATCAGCCCGAGGCTCGGCTTGAGCCCGACGATGTTGTTGAGCATCGCCGGCACGCGGCCGCTGCCCGCGGTGTCGGTGCCGAGCGACAGCGGCACGAGGCCCGCTGATACCGCGACCGCGGAGCCCGAACTCGATCCACCCGGCACCAGATCGCCGCGCACCGGATTTTTGGGAATGCCGTAGGGCGAGCGCACGCCAACGAGGCCGGTGGCGAACTGGTCGAGATTGGTCTTGCCGATGATGATGGCGCCGGCTGCGCGAAGTCTGGCGACTGCCGTAGCGTCGTGCGCCGGCATGTAGGAGAACGCCGGGCAGGCGGCGGTGGTCGGCAGCCCCGCGACGTCGATATTGTCCTTTACCGCGACCGGCACGCCGTAGAGCGGCAGCGTCGGGTCTGCGAGCCGCGCGGCCTCGGCGAGCGCGTCCTTCTCGTCGCGCAGGCTGATGAAGATGGCGGGATCGTTGTGCTCGCGGATGCGCTGGTAGCTGCGCGCCACCGTTTGCGTCGGCGTCATGGTCCCGGCGCGGTGTGCGGCAACGATCGCGGCGACAGTTTCAGTCACGTGGTTGGCCTCGTCTCTGGCGCGGCAAGGCATCGCAAGCCCGCCGCGAGGGAATTGCAGCCTGATCGAAGCAAGCAATGTGCCATTGTGTACAATTTGCCTGCGCCTGCGGCGCGACGGATTATTGCACAATATCAGTTGCTTGAAATGGTCGCTGGGAGCTGAAGCGGACTCGCCTGAGAGCGTGTCTGCTCGATTTTAAGGCAAGCGTGACCAAGCCGAAATCCGATCGGTCGATCAGGTGAAGCAGGCGAGGATCTGCAGCAGTTGCTCGCGGTTTTCCTTGCCGATCTTCTCGGCGACATGCCGCTCGTGCTCGGCGGCGAGCCGCTTGAACTGGGCCAGCGCGGTCTTGCCGCGCCCGGTCAAATGCAGCGCGTGGGAGCGGCGGTCGGTGGCGGATTGAATCCGGCTGACGAGGGCGCGTTCTTCCAGGCTGTCGAGCAGATGCACCAGCCGGGCGCGCTCGATCCCGAGCCGCTTTGCGACTGCCATCTGGCTGAGGCCCGGATTGGCCCCGATCACGGTCATGACCGAATATTGGGTTGGACGGATATCGACCGTCGCCAGCGTCTTGATGAAGTCCTGGAAGATCCAGAGCTGGAAGCGCCGCACCGCGTAGCCGGCGTGGCCGACCAGCGCGTCGAGGCCGATGTCGTCATTGGCGTCGTCGCCCAGCGCCCGGCCGTTCGCCGTGCGCGCCTGGGGGCGGCGGATTGCCGCTCTCGTTCCTGTCGCCTTGCGCGACGTCTGCTGCTTGCTCGCCATGCCCAAGGCTAGCGCGCCCGAGACGGGAGGGAAAGATTGTTGTTGACGACAACAATTGATGTCCGCAACATTATGACCAAAGAGCCCGGCCGGGACCGCGGCGCCGCACCATGTTGCGGCGCGATCCCGCAAGACACGGGCGAGGAGGAAACCATGACGACGGCCGCCGCCAGCGGAGACGATCCGCACCGCCTGTTCGCCACGCCCGCGATCGTTGCCGTCAGCCGCGACGACGGCAGCATCCTCGTCCGCTCCACCACGCCGTTGCAAGACAGCGCCCGCTGCGTCGGCGACTGGCTGGAGCATTGGGCGCGGCAGGCGCCGGACCGCACCTTCCTTGGCGAGCGCGCCGGCGCCGAGGCGCCCTGGAGCACCGTCAGCTATCGCGACGCGCTCGGAATCGTGCGCAGGGCCGCATCATGGATCCTGGCGCAAGGGCTGAGCACCGAGCGGCCGCTCGTCATCCTCGCCGACAACAGCATCGATCACGCGCTGTTCGCGCTCGCCGCCCAGCATGTCGGCGTGCCCTCGGCCGCGATCTCGCCGGCCTATTCCTTGATGTCGAAGGATTTCGACAAGCTGAAGAGCATGATCGCGCTGCTTGATCCCGGCGCGATCTATGTCACAGGCACAACGCCGTTCGCGGCCGCGCTTGCCGCGATCGCGCCGCTGCATCGGGCGACCATCGTCAGCGGCAATCCCGATGATGCCGGGGCGCTGGCGTTCCGCACTGTTGCGGCGACGCCTGAATCGCCGGAGGTCGCCACGGCCTTTGCCGCGGTGACGCCGGACACGATCGCAAAGTTCCTGTTCACCTCGGGATCAACGGGCACACCGAAAGCCGTGATCAACACCCAGCGCATGCTGACGTCGAGCCAGCAGGCCAAATCGCAGACCTGGACGTTCCTGGAGCAGGCCGGCGAGGAGCTGATCATCCTGGACTGGCTGCCCTGGAGCCACACCTTCGGCGCCAATCACAATTTCAATCTGGTGCTGCGCAATGGCGGCACGCTCTATATCGACGGCGGCAAGCCGGCGCCCGGCCTGTTCGCAACCTCGCTCACCAATCTGCGCAGCGTGGTGCCGACGGTCTATTTCAACGTGCCGCGCGGCTTCGACATGCTGATTGCGGCACTGCGCACCGATGACGAACTGCGCCGCAAGTTCTTCGAGGGCACCAAATTCGCCTTCTATGCCGGCGCGGCGCTGCCGCAGAATTTGTGGGACGCGCTGGAGGAATTGTCGCTGCAAACCGTGGGACGACGCCTGCCGATGGTGTCGGCCTGGGGATCGACCGAGACCTCGCCGCTGGCGACCGACTGCCACTTCCTGGCAAAACGCTCCGGCAATATCGGCGTGCCGATCCCCGGCACCGAGCTCAAGCTCGTGCCCTCGGGTGACAAGCTCGAGGTGCGCGTGCGCGGGCCTAACGTCACGCCGGGTTACTGGAAGGCGCCACAACTCACCCGAGAGGCCTTCGATGACGAGGGCTTCTACAAGATCGGCGACGCCGTCACCTTGGCCGATCCCGACCGGCCCGATCTCGGCCTGTTCTTCGACGGCCGCGTGGCCGAGGATTTCAAGCTCAATTCCGGCACCTGGGTCAGCGTCGGTACCCTGCGCGTCGCCGGCATCGCGGCGCTGGCGCCGCTTGCGCAGGATATCGTCGTCGCGGGCCACGGCCGCGACGAGGTCCGCTTCCTGGTGTTCCCGAACCTCGCCGCCTGCCGTTCGCTTGCGGGACTGCCCGAGAGCGCCGGTGCGCAGGAGGCGATCGGCCATCCGGCGGTCCGCTCCGCGATCGGGCAAGGGCTGGCACGGCTGAAGGCGCAGGGCGGCCATTCTTCCGGCCATGCCACCCGTGCGCTGCTGCTCGCCGAGCCCGCCTCGGTCGACGGCGGGGAGATCACCGACAAGGGCTATATCAACCAGCGCGCCGTGCTGACGCGCCGCACCGCAGCGGTGGCGGTGCTGGAGGACGACGCGTCGTCCGAGCCGGTCGCCTGCGCGGGGTCGTGACGTGATTTGTACCGGCGCGGTGTTGGGAGGGCGCCACGCACACCGCCGGCGTCCTTCGAAAGCAGGGACCCATATTCCGCGGCCGGCGTTGTGTACAAAAGTCGTCATTCCGCTGGTGTGCAATAATCGGCATTGGTGGTTATGGGTCCCGGCTCGGAGCCCGGGACGACACCGAGTTTGTGGCACCTTTGGCGGGCCATTCGCTTGAGCCGTCTCTTCCGGTTCCTTGGGGCCTTGCTCCGCGCGGGTTCGTATTTTTAGTTGCTATGGCAACTAAGCTGTGCGAGTTTCCGCACCCATAGGGACAGGGCCGGTCAACGGCCATGTATTTGGGAGGACAATGTTGCGCAGCAGCGCGCGAACGGCACGCATGGACAACCGGGCAAATATCGCGGTGGCGCAGGACTCCGCCTGCGGCGCCGCCGCACGGTCAGCTCGTGCTTGGCCCGGTCACGGCGCCGAGATTCTCGTGCAGCCGGCGCAACAGGTCGATCAGCACCTCGCGCTCGTCCTTTTTCAGGCACGACAGCAGCCGCCGCTCGCGCTCCAGCGCCGCGACGATGACCTTGTCGTGGATGGCGCGGCCGCGCGCGGTCAGGGTGATCGAATGGGTACGGCCGTCATCCGGGGCGGTGCGGATGGTCAGCAGGCCGCGCTTCTGCAGCGCCGCGAGGTTGCGGCTGACCGGCCCCTTGTCGAAGCCGATCACCTGGCAGATCCGGGAGGCGGGAATGCCCGGCTCGATCGCCAGTTGCGAGATGATTCGCCACTCGGTGACGTTGACGCCAAAATTCTTCTGGTAAAATGCGGTGGCGCTGTTTGACAGCTTGTTGCCGATGAAGGTGATGAACGCCGGCACATAGCGATTGAGGTCCAGCAGCGGGCCATCGGTGGCATCTGCGGGATCGGCCGGTCTCGGCCGGCGGGGCTTTCGGGGGAGGGGCTGGCTGCTCATTTCCCAAATCATCGCTGCGAAACTGTTCGGGAGCAAGTGACATGCGGCCCGTGTTGACAAGTTCAAACCTCGGGAGGTCCCGATGACTGCAACAGAAGGTGCGTCCGTCCCGCATCTCGACGTCGATCCGTTCGCGCTCGAATTCTTCGCCGATCCATTCCCGACCCATGAGCGGCTGCGCGAGGCCGGGCCGGTGGTCTATCTCGACAAGTGGAATGTGTATGGCGTGGCGCGCTACGCCGAGGTCCATGCAGTGCTGAACGATCCCGAGACGTTCTGCTCCAGCCGCGGCGTCGGTCTCAGCGACTTCTCCAAGGAGAAGCCGTGGCGGCCGCCGAGCCTGATCCTGGAGGCCGACCCGCCGGCGCACACCCGCACCCGCACGGTGTTGAGCACGGTGCTGTCCGCGACCGTGATGAAGCAGCTGCGCGGGCGATTTGCCGCCGCCGCGGAGGCCCGGGTCGACGCGCTGCTGGAGAAGCGCAGTTTCGACGCGATCGAGGATCTGGCGGAGGCCTATCCGCTGTCGATCTTCCCGGATGCGCTGGGCTTGCGGCCGGAGGGCCGCGAGCATCTGCTGCCTTACGCAAGCCTGGTGTTCAACGCCTTCGGACCGCCGAACGAGCTGCGCAAGCAGGCGATCGAGCGCTCCGCGCCGCACCAGGCCTATATCGCCGAACAGTGCCAACGCGACAATCTCACCCCGGGCGGCATCGGCGCCTGCATCCACGCCCATGTCGATAGCGGTGCCATTACCGCGACCGAAGCGCCGCTCCTGGTGCGCTCGCTGCTATCGGCCGGTCTCGACACGACCGTCAACGGCATCGGCGCCGCCGTCTACTGCCTTGCCCGCTTCCCCGACCAGTTCCAGAAACTCCGCGGCGATCCGACGCTGGCGCGCAACGCCTTCGAGGAAGCCGTGCGGTTCGAAAGTCCGGTCCAGACCTTCTTCCGCACCACGACCCGCGACGTCGAGCTCGGTGGGGCCAGCATCCCCGAAGGCGAGAAAGTGCTGATGTTCCTGGCTGCGGCCAATCGTGATCCGCGGCGCTGGGAAGCGCCCGATAGCTACGACATCACGCGTCGGACCTCGGGCCATGTCGGCTACGGTTCGGGCATCCATATGTGTGTCGGTCAGCTCGTCGCCCGCCTCGAAGGCGAAGTGATGATGGCGGCGCTGGCGCGTCGTGTCGCCAGGATCGAAATATCAGGCGAGCCAAAGCGGCTTTTCAACAACACGCTGCGCGGGCTGAGCAGCCTGCCGGTCGAGATCACGCCGGCCTGACGAGTAGCTCAATACCGGCAGAGGGTTGGTTGAGGAAACATGGGAGGGGAGACGATGAGGGGCTTTGCGGTTGGGCGATTTAGGGTTGGACTTGCACTGGCATTGGCCTGCGCCGCGGGCAGCGCACGCGCGGAGATATCCGGCGATGTCGTGCGTGTCGGCGTGCTCAACGATATCTCCGGCATCTTCCAGGACACCAACGGCATGGGCTCGGTGGAAGCCGCGCGGATGGCGGCGGAGGATTTCAACGGCGGCGGCAAGGGCATCAAGGTCGAGATCGTCTATGCCGATCACCAGAACAAGGCCGACGTGGGATCCGCGATCGCGCGCAAATGGCTCGATGTTGAAGGCGTCGACGCCATCGTCGACGTGCCGAACTCGGCGGTCGGCCTCGCCATCAACACCGTGCTGCGCGATAGCCGGATGACGTTCCTGGCTTCGTCGACCGCGAGCTCCGACCTCACCGGCAAGGCCTGCTCGCCCAACACCATTCAGTGGGTCAACGACGCCTGGGCAACCGGCAACACCACGGCGGCCGCGATGATGCAGCGTGGCGGCAAGGACTGGTATTTTGTGACCGTCGACTACGCACTCGGCAAAGGCATTGAAGCTGAAGCGACGAACTACATCGAGAAGCACGGCGGCAAGGTGCTGGGATCGAGCAAGCATCCGCTCGGCACGTCGGACTTCGCCTCCTTCCTGCTGCAGGCGCAGAACTCGAAAGCAAAGGTGATCGGGCTCGCCAATGCCGGCGGCGACACCATCAACGCGGTGAAGCAGGCCGCCGAGTTCGGCATCCAGGAGGGCGGCCAGACCATGGTCGCGTTCCTGCTGTTCGTGAACGATGTCCACGGCATGGGCCTGAAGGTCGCGCAGGGCCTGCAGCTGCTCGAGGCCTTCTACTGGGACATGAACGACCACACCCGCGCGTTCGCAAAGCGCTTCGCCGCGCGGCCCGGCATGAACGGCAAGATGCCGAGCGGCAACCAGGCCGGCGTCTACGCCTCGACGCTCGCCTATCTCAACGCCGTCGCCGCGACCGGCAGCGACGACGCCAAGGTCGTGGTGCCGCAGATGAAGACCTTCAAGGGCAAGGACAAACTGTTCGGCGAGACCGCGATCCGCCAGGACGGCCGCGTCATCCACCCGATGTACCTGTTCGAGGTGAAGAAGCCGGATGAGTCGAAATATCCCTACGACTATTACAAACTGATCGCGACCATCCCGGCCGAGCAGGCGTTCCGGCCGCTGGCCGATGGCGGGTGCTCGCTGGTGAAGTGAGGTTGCTGCCGCGGACACGACCACATCCTCCCCTGGAGGGGTCGAGACGAGCGAAGCTCGCTCTGGGATCGGTTCGCATGAGAATGCGAACCGAGGTGGGGTGAAGGTTCCTCCAGCCGAACAGTGCCCGCGTTGAGAGATCACCCCACCCCGGATCGCATTTTCGCTTCATGCAATCCGGCCTCTCCCACAAGGGGAGAGGCGGAGCGTATATGCCGCACGAGAATCGTTCTTGTCGTTACGCTGCTTTCGGGCTCGCCGCCCCATCAGCCACCTTCACCCGCCCCAGCATCTCGGCCGCCGTCATCACATGCGCCGTCGAGAACGCGAGGATCGTCAGCGTGGCGCGGTGCACCTCTTCGGCGGACAGGGCGCCCTGGCCGACATCCGGATAGTCGAACGTGCCCGTCGCATCCGACAGGAAGACGACCTTGTAATTGTGGAACATGGCGTCCCGCGCGGTGGCGTGGCAGCAATTCTCGGTGGTCGTTCCCGAAATGATTACCGTCGTGATGCCCCATTCGCGCAGGATGAGGTCGAGGTCGGTGGCGAAGAACGCGCTGTAGCGGTGCTTCTTGATGACGTGCTCGCCCGGTGCCGGCGCGAGGTCATTGAAGATCTCGACGCCCGCGGTGCCGTCGACCAGCGACGAGCGGTCGGCGATCGGCGCGTAGAGATCGTCATAGAGCCCCATATCGCTGCCGTCGCGGCGATGCACATGGGCGGTGTAGATGACGCGGATGCCCTTGTCGCGGCAGGCCTTCAGGGTCTGCGCCAGCCGCGGCACCATGGCGGCGGCCTGCGCCGACCGCAGCTTGGCGCCCTCGGCCACGAAATCGTTCTGCATGTCGACCACGATCATGACGGTGCTCGCGGGATCGATGATTTCGCATTGGTAGCCCATGTGGGGTCTCCTCTCCTGTGGAAGACATTTTCTACATCCGCCGCTGCAGCCGTTCTCGGTTGCGCTGGCCAGTCACTGGACTCTGCTTGCCAGAATGCAGGGATGGACGCAGAATATCCCCCTGCCGGGTTGGGCAGGAGCAAGGTCCGATGCAGACCCCAGATCACACAGTCGTCGCGCAGACACTGGTCGCGCCGGGTGACAGTTTCGACCGCTGGCATCACGTCACCTGCCGCGAATTCTCGCTGACCGAATGTCGCCACGTTGCCGACGAGGCGTTTCAGGCAGCAATCTCGATCCGCCGTTTCGGCCCGCTTGCCATCAACGACATCTGGTCGTCGACCCCGGCTGCCGACCGCATCTGGGTGATGCGCAGCGCGAGCGACGTCCGCCGGGACCCGCGCGACTATTTCATGCTGTGGCTGACGCTGCGCGGCGAGGTCAGCTTCGCACAGGGCGGACGCGAGGTGCGCACGCGCCGCGGCGATCTCATGCTCCACGACCAGGCGCAGCCGTTCACGCTCGAATTCGCCCCGAGCGCGCGTTCGATCATGGTGTCGATCCCGCGGCCGCTGCTGCTCGCGCGCCTGCCGGATGCGCAGCGGCTGACGGCACGGCGGGTCGGCAACGCGTCGAAAGTGGGTGCGCTGGCGGGATCGTTGATCCGCCAACTGACGCGCCCCGGTGACGGGGCCGGGCCTGCTGCGATAAGGCTTGGCGCCTCAGTGCTCGATATTTTCGCGACGACGCTCCAGACCGAGCTGACGGACGATGTGCCGCAGCGCGGCGACGAACGGCTGGCGCGGGTCAAGACCTATATCCTGGCTAAGCTCGACGATCCCGAGCTCGATCTTGATACAATCGCCACGGCGCAGAACATGGCGCCGCGCACGCTCAATCGCCTGTTCGCGCGCGAAGGCACGACGCCGATCCGCTGGCTCTGGCAGCAGCGCCTCGCCGGCGCTTATCAGGCGCTGGCCGAACGGCGCTTCACGCATGTCACCGATGCGGCGCTCAGCTTCGGCTTCAGCGACGTCTCGCATTTCAGCCGCGCCTTCAAGGTTGCGTTCGGCCGCTCGCCGCATCAGGTGATGGGCTGACGCTGTATCCACCAGTGCGGCTGCGCGGCGGCACGGAGCGATCGCAACCCGTCGACCGGTTCGCGTTCCGCCCCGCTTCATGCGGCCCGCCTTGCGCACAAGGCGAGAGGCGAACCGAGATCGGCAGCACCCTTTGCCGCGTGGATCACTGAAGACACTTATTTCGCCGGAGGCGCCTTCGGGAAGGCCGACACCATCCGGATCTTCCAATTTCCGCCCTGGTTGACATACGCCCCGGTCCAGCGGCCAACCACATCAAGCGGCTCGCCATTCTGGTTCTTGCCGGTGATGTGATATTCGCCAGTCGCGATAGCCGTATCGGTTCCCAACGGCAGGGCCTCGTCCACCGTTATTTCATTGTGGTTGAACCCGGCCTTGAAGATGCCCTCATAGGTCTGGGCGATATCGGTGTGCGACCCGGTCGCATTGACGACCATCCCGCCGGGCGCATAGAGCGCAGCGATCCCCGCGCCATTCTGCTTGTTGAAGCTGTCGGCGTAGACCGCCGCGACCTTCTCGAACTGTTGCTTCAGACTTTCGTCGCCGGCGGTCGCGGTCGCAGGCATCGCGAGCAACGCAATGAACAGATATAAGGCGGAAGAAATTCGCATTGCATTCCCTCCTTAAAATCGTTGTTGAGGATCTGTCTCGGCCGGCCGGGACCGCGATGGTGTAGCACATCAACCATCGATGAGAGCTGCCCACGCGCCGCGATACGGCAATGCCGCTGGCTAAGAGGGGGTAGTCCCGTTGACGGAGCCGCGGGGCTCCACGATCGCCGCACGCGCTGCTGCACTCGCTCCGCGCAAGCAGAGCGACGATCCGAAGTTGTGATGAAGCTTACCTCACGGCGCGCAGAAGAAACTCGCCGCCGCGGTGAGCGGCCCTGCCTTGTAATGCGGCCATGTCGGCCAGCGGCACAATGGCAGCGCGCGGAGGGTGTCGAAGGCCGGCGCCTCGGTCTTCTGCTCGCGCACCTTGAGATCGCCGGGCGCCCTGCCGTTCTCGACCCAGTCGACCAGCACGGCCAGCATGTCGACGTTGGCGGGCGCGCCGGAGCCGACATGGTCGACACCGGGCGCAGTGTAGAGCCGGGCGAACTCCGCGACCTTGTCCTTGCCGAGCGTCTTCTCGACGTTCTCGAAATAGCGGATGCCGGCATAGGGGCTTTGCGCGTAGTCGGACATGTGTTCGAGGATCACGAGCTTGCCGCCGTGGGCGTGGAAGCGCGCGAGGTCGGGATCGGTGGAATCCATCAGCGCGGAGACTTGCAGCACGCGCGCCTTGTGGTCCTCGGGCTTGTAGGTCGTGACGTCGAGTTTCGGATCGCGGGCGAAGACATATTGAATGCCCCCGGCGCCGTAGATCCAGGCGATGCCGTTGGTCGGAGCCGGTGGCTGCGCCGGCGCCGTGGTGCCGAGCCACCAGGCCTTCCAGCCGCCGGTCGGGCCGAACGCCGGCGTATCCTCGCCCGACACGCCCCAGCCCGGATAGTCGTCGAGGCCGTTGGCGAGCGGGAATGAGAATTTATACGGCGCATGCAGCGTTTCGATCGCGGCGATCTGCTTGTCGGTCAGGCAGTCGTCGCCGCTGTGGCCCGCGGCGCATGCCAGCGTGGCCGGCTTGAACACGGCCTTGCAGCCGACGGGATCCTGCACCAGTGCGTCGTCGGAGCCGTCCTGCGTGTCGCAGGCCTTCAGCACGGCGTCGGCCACGAGCTTGACCTGCGCCGGCCTGATCCAGCCGTCGCCCATTGTCACGAGGCCGGAGCGGGTGCCGGCATGCTGCAACCCGACCCAGTTGATCACGGGTACGCGCGCGAAAATGCCGTCGAAATCGTCGGGGTAGCGCTGCGCCATGGTCAGCGCCTCACGGCCGCCTTCGGACGATCCCATGAAATACATCTTCGCCGGCGGCTTGCCGTAGGCGCGGACCGTCAGCGCCCGCGCGGCGTCGCGCACCTTCTTGTAGGCCTTGTGCGAGAAATTCTCGAACGCCTCGTCGTTGAGCGCGAACAGTTGCGGCGGCTCGCCGGGCTTCTGCTCGTGGCCGGAATCGGTGCCGACGGTCGCGAAGCCGAGCGCCAGCGGCGAGGCCTTGTCGAATGGATAGGCCGGCGGCAGGCCGAGGCCTGATATCAGCACGCCGTTGAAGCCGCCGCCGCCATATTGCAGCGAACGGCCGTTCCACTCGACCGGCAAGTTGACCTCGAACTTGATCGGCGGCGCGGCAGGATCGGTCGACGTGATCTGTCCGAGCACCTTGCAGAAGGCGGGATTGGCCGGGATGATCCGTGCTGCGGGCGTCGGCGCCTTCTCGGCGACCGAGAGCGGCGTCGGCGTTTGCAGCGTCGCCGTATCGATCCTGACAGCGCCGTCGGCGAGACCGGCCAGTCCGCCGCAGGTTGCCGCGGGATCACCGGTCATCTCCGTCGCGAACGCGGCCGAAGCGCACGACATCAACGCGACAAGCGAAGCCGCAAGCGCCCATGCGCGCGCATCGATCTGCATTTGTTTCCTCCCCCATGCAAATATTGTTGCTATGGCAAGTATTTCACGCGAGGGGTCGGTGCACAATGAGTGAATGGCCGCGTGTGCCAGCAAGAGTTCCGTCATCCTGACGTGCGAGCGGAGCGAGCCTCGAAGGATGAATCGGCCACAGTCGGCCGTCGACCCTTCGAGGGCCGCCGAAGAAGCGGCCACCTCAGGGTGACGGTTCTGCTTGAGGTGCGGGGGCAGCGCCTACTGCGCGACCTTGCTGCTGCCCTGCGTGATCAGCCGCGCGGCGCGTTGATTGCGGGCGTGGACCCACAGCCAGCTCAGCGCGACGCTGATGCGGTTGCGCAGGCCGATCAGGAAATAGATGTGGGCGATGCCCCAGATCCACCACGCGAGAGCGCCGCGCAGCTTGACCTTGCCGAAATCGATCACGGCGAGCCGCTTGCCGATCTGGGCGAGGTTGCCGGCATGCTTGTAGCGGAATGGCGGTAACGTTTCGCCGTTCAGCCGCGCCTTGATCAGCGCGGCGGCATAGCGTCCTTCCTGCTTGGCGGCCGGCGCGATGCCGGGCACCGGATTGCCGTCCGGCCCCTTGATGGTGACGGTGTCGCCGACGGCGAAAATGTCGGGATGGCCGGGCACCGTCAGGTCAGGCTCCACCTGCAGCCGCTGCGCGCGGTCCGCCGGCGCCCCAAGCCATTCGGCGGCGCGCGAGGCGCGCACGCCGGCCGCCCACACGATGGTGCGCGCCGCGAGTGCCTTGCCGCCATAGACGACGCCGTCTGCGGTGCATTCGGTGACGGGCTCGCCAAGCACCACCTCGACGCCGAGGCTCTCCAGCGCGCGCTGCGCGTAGGCCGAGAGATCGTCGGGGAAGCCCGCGAGCACGCGCGAGCCGGCCTCGATCAGCACCACGCGCGCCATTCGCGTGTCGATGTGGCGGAAGTCGCGCGGCAACGTGTCCCTTGCGAGGTCGGCGATGGTGCCGGCCATCTCGACGCCGGTTGGGCCGGCGCCGATGACGACGAAGGTGAGCAGCGCCGCGCGTGCATCCGGATCGGTCTCGCGCTCGGCGCGCTCGAAGGCGACCAGGATACGCCGCCGCAGCGTGGTGGCGTCCTCCAGCGTCTTCAGGCCTGGCGCGAACGGCTCCCATTCGTCATGGCCGAAATAGGCGTGGCGCGCCCCGGTGGCGAGGATCAGTGTGTCATAGGGGATGCTGCCGCCGTCATCGAGCTGCACCTGCTTTGCTGCCGCGTCGACGCCGCAGACATTGGCGAACAGCGTCGTCACTTCGGGCCGGTCGCGCAGGAGATAACGGATCGGCCAGGCGATCTCGCTGGTCGCAAGCGATGCGGTCGCGACCTGGTAGAGCAGCGGCTGGAACAGATGGTGATTGCGGCGGTCGATCAGCGTGATCTCGACCGGCGCGCCTGCGAGACCGAAGGCGGCTTCCAGCCCGCCGAAGCCGGCGCCGACGATCACCACGCGATGAGGTTTGGCCGGCGCTTGCGTCATCTGATGTCGCCCTCGGTTCCGAACGGCTTCGTCGCTTGATTATGTAGTCATTCGCGGCCTCATTCCAACACGAAATGCCCGATCGCCCGATAGCGAAACCCAATCGCGGCAAGCCTCACGCATCCTGCCGCGCGGCCGTGGCGACAACTCGTCGCCGCATCGGCAGGAACAGCCCCGCGACGGCTCCCGCGAATGACAGCGTTGCCGCGAGGCTCATCGCTGCAGCAAATCCATTGGTGAAATGTCCGGACGAATCGGCCGTGCCATTGGCTACGAGGCTCGCGACCAGCGCCGCGATGCCGAACATCCCGCCGAGGAAACGGCCCATGTTGAACACGCCCGACGCCTTGCCCATCTCGCTGACCGCGACCGCGCTCAAGACCGCGTTCTGCGCAGCCGGCATCGCCATCGATACGCCGACGCCGGCGAGCATCAGTGGTGCGACCAGCGCGGAGTAGGGCATCGACGGGGTGACGATCTCGCTGATCCAGCCGAGCCCGATCGCCTGCATCAGAAGTCCGGTCACCACGAGCGTGCGTTCGCCGAGCCGGTTGACCACGGCGCCGGCGATCGGTGCCGTGACGAACAGCGTCGCCGTCCACGGCAACAGCCGCAGCCCGGCACCGAAGGCGTCGAAGCCGAGCGCGATCTGCAGGAACTGCGGCAGCAGGAACAGCACGCCATACATCGCGGCGTAGAACAGCACGCTTGCGGCGATGCCGGCCGCGAACGGTCTGGCCGCGAACAGCCGCATCGGCACCATCGGGCTGGCCGCACGCAGCTCCCACAGCACGAACATCGCTGCCAGCGCGGCGCCGGCGATCAGCGCGCCCGTCACTTCCGCGCTCGCCCATCCGGCGCTGTTGCCGCGCAACAGGCCCCAGACCAGCGCCAGCGCCGCGAGCGCGACCAGCGACAGTCCGGTGATGTCGAGCGGCGCAGCCGGACCAAAACTTTCGCGCAGGCGTGCCAGCACGAGGGCAATTGCGACGAGGCCGATCGGCAGGTTGATCCAGAAGATCCAGCGCCAGCCGAGATGTTCGGTGATGAAGCCGCCGATCGCGGGTCCGATGATCAGCGCGCATCCGGTGATGCCGCTGAAAATGCCGAGCGCGCGGGCGCGCTCCTCGCGGCCGAACGCGCCGCTCAGGATCGCCATCGCCAGCGGCATCACCAGCGCCGCACCTGCGCCCTGCAAAGCGCGCGCGGCGATCAATGCTGCGGCATCGCCGGCCAGCGCGCAGGCCGCGGAGGCCACGACGAACAGGCCGATCCCGGCTGCAAACATCCTGCGCCGACCAAAACGGTCGCCGAGCGCCGCGCCGGTCAAGAGCAGCACCGCGAAGGTCAGGTTGAAGGCGTTCACGGTCCATTGCAGCGTCTCCACGGCGCTGCCGAAATCGGCGCGGATGGTGGCGAAGGCAGTGGTCATGATCATGGCGTCCAGCGCCATCATGAAGGATGCCAGCGCGGTGAGGCCGAGCACCCAGCGCTGCTCGTTGCGCTCTCGAGGGGTCTGCATGGTCGTTCTCCGTTGGCGTGCCGCTGGGTCGCGGCGCGCTCGTCGACAAGACGATCCGGGATGGGCAAAGGATGCGGCAAAGAATTATTTTCGAATTATTTTTGCCGGACCGCATCCTTTGACCGCCGGCAAACGTCCTTGGGTATGACGCGGCCTGTTCGAGCCGCAGAACCAGGCCAAGGAGGCTGCGATGAGACGGACCCTGATCAGGTACAAGACCAAGCCGGAAATGGCGGAGAAGAATGCGGCGCTGGTTGCGGCCGTGTTCGCCGAGCTGAAGGCGGCAAACCCGGATGGCGTGCGCTATTTGACCCTGCGGCTGGAGGACGACACCTTCATCCATATGGTCGAGACCGCGGCCGATGACGGCTCGAGCCCGATCCCGAAGCTGGCGGCCTTCCAGACCTTCCAGGACGGCATCCGCGATCGTTGCGCCGAGCCGCCGCTGGTTCGCAGTGCTGTGATTGTCGGAAACTATCGTATGCTGGATGCGCCGTGAACCGACGGGCCTTGAACCGACTTGCCTTGAAGCGATCTGCCGGAGCCATCATGACGCCACCACCCCAAGCGCCAGCCGCGACCGATGTCGAGGCGCTGCTGGCGGCGATGCGGCCAAGGCTGCATCGCTATTGCGCCCGCATGGTCGGATCGGTCATCGACGGCGAGGATGTGCTGCAGGACGCGCTGATCAAGGCGATGGAAGCCTTCGCGCCCGCAGCCCCGATCCAGCACCCGGAAGCCTGGCTGTTCCGGATCGCGCACAACACCGCGCTCGATTTCCTCAGGCGGCGCAACCGCCAGGAAGCGCTCCACGCGCCGGAGGAGGTGGACATGATGGCCGGAGAGCTTGACGACGTCAGCCGCCGCGAGATCGCGGCAAGCAGCCTGCGCACCTTCATGCGGCTGCCGGTGGCGCAGCGCTCCAGCGTGATCCTGATGGATGTGCTCGGCTGCTCGTTGCAGGAAGTCTGCGGCATCATGGATTTCAGCCTGCCCGCGGTGAAGGCCGCGCTGCACCGCGGACGCACGCAACTGCGCGCGTTCTCCCGCGAGCCCGACGACGCGCCGCGGCCTGGCCTGGCGCCGGCTGATCGTCTCAGGCTGAACGCCTATGTCGGCCGCTTCAATGACCGCGACTTCGATGCCATCCGCGCCATGATCGCCGACGACATCAGGCTCGAGCTCGTCAACAAGACACGTCTGAACGGCAAGGCCGAGGTGTCACGCTACTTCGGCAATTATTCGAAGATCGACGACTGGCACCTGGTGACCGGACAAGTTGAGGGACGTCCCGCGATCCTGGTGTTCGATCCGAACGCACAGGGTGGGCCGCCGCGATCGTTCATGCTGCTCGACTGGTCGGCCGACAAGGTCGCGACGATCCGGGATTTCCGCCACGCGCCCTATGCGATCGACGGCGCCGAATGGGCGGTGGATCAGGGGTAGCGGCTCAGCCTCCGTAACGCAGTGACCGCGCCACAAACTCAGTGTCGTCCCGGCCTCCGAGCCGGGACCCATAACCACGAATGGCAATTGGTTTGCGATGCTGGGGCCCCAGCCCGCTTCAACAATCTAACCCTGTGGTTATGGGTCCCTGCTTTCGCAAGGACGACGATGAGGCCGCTACCGCGTCTTGCCGCCGAATTCGCCGCTCGCGATCCGCGCCACGCGGCTGCCGCCGGCGGTCGGTGCGCTGTTTCGTTCAAACATGCCATCGCCGCCGCCCTCGCGCGGCAAGGACGAGGCTTCATCGACATGGCCGCTGCCCGGCCAGAACGTCAGGACCAGGTTCATCACGCCATTGACGGCCGTGCCGACCACCGTTGCACTGTGCTGATAGGTCAACGCATATTCGGGAAATCGTCCGGCAATGGCCCGGTCGAGCACCATGAGGGCGATCCATGCCGCCATCACGCAGACCGGATCCCATCCGATGTCACGCACGCGCATCGACTGCAGCATGAAGCAGACGACGAGCATGCCATAGAAGGAAAAGATCAAGGCAGGGCTGTTCGCAGCCTGCGCCAGCAGCACGTCCATCCTGCCGCTCGCCGGTGCGTTGCCGGTGATGCCGTAGACCAGCATCAAGAAGCCGATGCCGGTCACGAAGCTGCAGAAGAAGAAGGCCAGCCGGCCCATCCGGGCATTGAAGCCGAAGATGTAATTCAGCATGTGACGCACCCCTTTGGCGGCAGCGTCGCCCAGTGATGCTTTCCGGACCATGAAGCCTGCGAGCGCGTGCCGGCCTGTGGTTTCCGCCTGCTTTACCGGATCGTTAAAGCCTGCTGCGTTGCGACCTCCTCAAGGCCGGGCTCTGCGACAATCGTTGCCCACGCAACCGGCATTATAGTTCTTGCCATCGCCGATTTGGACGAATTATGATGCAAGGTGCTGGAGTATGCGCCGAAGGTTCTAATCGAGTGCCGTCGGTTCATGCTTGCTGCACACTTGCGATATCGCGCACAAAACACGTCACAGAACGGCGCGCGCAAAGCGTGACCCCCGGGCCCTCGTGATCAAGCCTGGCGGGATCTTTGGTTGAGGAGGGGAGTGAATATGAAAAAAGCATTTTGGCTGGCAGGCGCCATGGCTCTGGCGCTCGCGCAGCCCGCGACGGCGGCTGACAGCGTGAAGATCGGCTTTGTCTCGACTTTCAGCGGTCCGACCGCCGTGATCGGCAACGACATGCGCAATTCGTTCGAGCTCGCACTCGACCACCTTGGCCGCAAGATCGACGGCAAGCCGGTCGAAGTGATCTACGAGGACGACCAGCAGAAGCCTGACGTCGGCAAGCAGAAGACCGAGAAGCTGGTGCAGTCCGACAAGGTCGACTTCATCGTCGGCTACATCTGGTCGAACGTGCTGCTGGCGTCGCTGAAGACCGCGGTCGATTCGAAGACCTTCCTGATCTCGGCCAATGCCGGTCCGTCGCAGCTCGCCGGCGAATTGTGCTCGCCTTACGTGTTCTCGACCTCCTGGCAGAACGACCAGACGCCCGCCGCGATGGGCCTCTACATGAACCAGAAGGGCGTCAAGTCGGTGTTCCTGATTGGCCCGAACTATGCCGCCGGCAAGGACATGCTCGCGGGCGTGAAGAGCACCTTCAAGGGCGAGGTGGTCGGCGAGGAATACACGGTGTGGCCGAGCCAGCTCGACTTCTCCGCCGAGTTGACCAAGGCGCGCAACTCCAAGGCCGAGTCGATCTTCGTGTTCTATCCGGGTGCGGCCGGCGTCCAGTTCCTGAACCAGTACGCCCAGGCCGGCATCAAGGCGCAGATTCCGCTCTATACCGCCTTCACCGTCGACGAATTGTCTCTGCCGCTGCAGAAGGACAACGCGATCGGCATTCCCGGCGCGCAGGAATGGGTCAACGACCTGCCGAACGCCGAGAACAAGAAGTTCGTCGAGGACTATCGCAAGAAGTATCCCGGCCTGCGTCCGACCTATTACGGCGCCCAGGCCTATGACGCCGCCCAGCTGATCAACAGCGCCGTGGTCGCGGTGAAGGGCGACCTCACCAAGAAGGACGCCATGAAGGCGGAGATGGAGAAGGCCAACTTCAAGTCGCTGCGCGGCCCGTTCAAGTATGGCAACAACCACATCCCGATCCAGAACTTCTACCTGCAGGACGTGGTCAAGGATGCCGACGGCCAGCTCTCGCTGAAGACGGTCGCGACCATCGTCAAGGACGACCAGGATAAATTCCACGACAAGTGCGCGATGAAGTGAGGGGCGGGCGCCTTTTGGCGCGCGGCTTGCTTTCTTCACCTCGCCCCGCTCTTGCGGGGAGAGCATAGGCCGCCTCCGGCGGCCGTTCTTGAAGAAGGACGCCGAAGCGCAGCTTCGGCTATGCGCGAAGCAATCGGGTGAGGGGGACTCTCCACGAGTCCGGTCTGCGGAGGCAGCCCCTCACCCCAACCCTCTCCCCGCAAGAGCGGGGCGAGGGAGAACGCGCAGCGTGCAACGCGACTGCGCGCGCTGCCGCTGTTTTGTTTCAGCCCATTGAAGGATCCATGTATCTCGTCGTCGAACAACTGCTGAACGGCCTGCAATTCGGCCTGCTGCTGTTCCTGCTGGCGGCCGGACTGACGCTGGTGTTCGGCATCATGGATTTCGTCAACCTGGCGCACGGCTCGCTCTACATGATGGGCGCCTATTTCGCGGCGACCTTCGTGGCCTGGACCGGCAGTTTTGTTCTCGGCGCGCTGATGGCGCTGGGCGCCACGCTCTTGCTCGGTATCGTGCTCGAATATGTCGCGCTCCGGCATCTCTACGGCCGCGACCATCTCGACCAGGTGCTGGCGACGTTCGGCCTGATCCTGTTCTTTAACGACGCCGTCCGGCTGATCTGGGGCCCGGCCGGCCTCGCGCTGCCGCTGCCGGCCTGGCTCACCGTGCCGGTGCAGATCATTCCCGGTGTGTATTACCCGGCCTACCGGCTGATGATCATCGTGGTCGCGCTGGCGGTCGCCGCGATGCTCTATCTTGTCGTGATGCGCACCCGCGTCGGCATGCTGATCCGCGCCGGCGCCTCCAACCGCGAGATGATCGGGGCGCTCGGCATCAACATCAAGCTGCTGTTCACGCTGGTGTTTGGCCTTGGCGCCGCGCTCGCCGGTCTCGCCGGGCTGATGCAGGCGCCGATCCTCACCGTGCAGATCGGGATGGGCGAGAACATCCTG
Source organism: Bradyrhizobium sp. USDA 4341 (assembly GCF_054063755.1). NCBI lineage: Bacteria > Pseudomonadati > Pseudomonadota > Alphaproteobacteria > Hyphomicrobiales > Nitrobacteraceae > Bradyrhizobium > Bradyrhizobium sp. USDA 4341. The sequence goes on from NZ_JBSSGO010000002.1 coordinate 6,285,721, forward strand.
ATCCTCGCCTTCGTCATCATCGTGATCGGCGGCATCGGCTCGATCCGCGGCGCCTTCATGGCCGCGGTCTTCGTCGGCATCATCGACACGATGGGCCGCGCGTTCCTGCCCGACCTGCTGCGCAAGGTGTTGAGCGGGGCGGCGGCCTCGACCGCGGCGCCGGCACTGTCCTCGATGCTGATCTATCTCCTGATGGCGATCATCCTTGTGCTGCGGCCCGAGGGGCTGTTCCCGGCGGCCAAACGATGATGCCCAAGCTCAACGTCTCCAATGCGGTTGCGGCGCTGCTGTGCGCCGCGCTGGTCCTGCTGCCGGTCTATTCGGCTGTCACCGGCAATATCTTCATCCTCACGCTGTTCACCCGCATCGCGATCTATGCGCTGGCGGCTGCGAGCCTCAATCTGATCATGGGCTATGGCGGCATGATGAGCTTTGGCCATGCCGCCTATCTCGGCATCGGGGGCTATGCCGTCGGCATCCTCGCCGCCGAGGGCATTGGCTCCGGCTTCATTCAGTGGCCGGTGGCGCTCGCGGTCTCGGCGCTGTTTGCGCTGCTGATCGGCGCGCTCAGCTTGCGCACCCGCGGCGTCTATTTCATCATGATCACGCTGGCCTTCGCGCAGATGGCCTATTACGTCGCCTCGGCCCTGTCGCGCTACGGCGGCGATGACGGGCTCACCGTCTACAAGCGCAGCGATTTCGCCGGCCTGATCAATCTGTCCGACCGCAACCAGTTCTACTACCTCTGCCTCGCCTGCCTGTTCGGCGGCCTCTATCTGATCTGGCGCATCGTCAATTCGCGCTTTGGCCTGGTGGTACAGGGCGTCCGCTCCAACGAGCAGCGCATGCAGGCGATCGGCTTCCATGCCAACCGCTACCGCCTGGTCTGTTTCGTGATTGCCGGCACTATCTGCGGCCTGGCCGGCGCGCTGCTCGCCAACAACACCGATTTCGTCAGCCCCGCCGTGATGTACTGGACCCGCTCCGGCGACCTGATGGTGATGGTGATCCTCGGCGGCATGGGCTCGCTGTTCGGCCCTGTCGTCGGCGCGATCGTCTATCTGCTGCTCGAGGAGGTGCTGTCGCAGTTCACCGAATATTCGGGACTGATCCTGGGCCCGGTGCTGCTGTTGATCGTGCTGTTCGCGCGCGGCGGCATCATGGGCCTGCTCGGGAGGATGAGCCGTGGCTGATTCCTTGCCAGATCCCTTGCTCCGCGTCGACAATCTGGTGCGCCGCTATGGCGGCATCACCGCGACCGACAACCTTTCGATGGAGGTTATTCCGGGCGAACTGCACGCCATCATCGGTCCCAACGGCGCCGGCAAAACCACGCTGATCAGCCAGCTCACCGGGCAGGTGATGCCGAATTCCGGCACCATCTACTTCGCAGGCCGCGATGTCACGCACCTGCCATCCTACAAGCGCAGCCGGCTTGGGCTCGCGCGCTCGTTCCAGATCACCTCGTTGCTGAAGGATTTCTCCGCGATCGACAATGTCGCGCTCGCCGCGCAAGCACATGACGGCCATTCGTTCCGCTTCTGGGGCAATGCGCGCAAGGAGCGGTACCTGCGCGCCACCGCGCGCGCGGCGCTGGAGCGCGTCGGCCTCGGCAAGCGCGCCGATATCGTGGTCTCGCAATTGAGCCATGGCGAGCAGCGCGAGCTCGAGCTTGCGGTCGCGCTCGCCACCAAGCCGCAGCTTCTGCTGCTCGACGAGCCGATGGCCGGGCTCGGCGTCACCGAATCCGCGCGGATGGTCGCGCTGCTGAAGGAGCTGCGAAAGGAAGTGACCATCGTGCTGGTCGAGCACGACATGGAGGCGGTGTTCGCGCTGGCCGACCGCATCACGGTCTTGGTCTATGGCCGCGTCATCGCCTGCGGCGTGCCGGATGCGATCCGCAAGGACGAAGAGGTCAAGCGCGCCTATCTCGGCGATCAGCATGCGGTGACGCGCCATGGTTGACACCAAAACCGCTGAACCACTGCTCGAAGTCGACGCGATCGAGACCTGCTACGGGTTGAGCCAGGTGCTGTACGGCCTGTCGCTCCAGATCAAAGCGGGAGAGATGGTCGCGCTGATGGGCCGCAACGGCATGGGCAAGACCACGACCATCCGTTCCATCATGGGCCTGACGCCCGCGCGATCAGGCGCCATCCGTTTCGCCGGCGAGGCGGTGCGCGGCTTGCCGTCGTACAAGATCGCAAAGCTCGGGATCGGCTTGGTGCCCGAGGGCCGCCAGATCTTTCCGAACCTGACGGTGCGCGAAAATCTCGTCGCGGCATCGGGCAATCGCCTCAACGCCTCCGATCCCTGGACGATCGACAAGATCCATGCGCTGTTCCCGCGGCTCGCCGAACGCACCAGCAATATGGGCGTGACGCTGTCCGGCGGCGAGCAGCAGATGCTCGCGATCGGCCGCGCGCTGATGACCAATCCGAAGCTCCTGATCCTCGATGAGGCCACCGAAGGCCTTGCGCCGCTGATCCGCGACGAGATCTGGAGCTGCCTGTCGATGCTGAAGGGACGCGGGCAATCGGTGCTGGTGATCGACAAGAACGTCGGAAACCTCACCCGCATCGCCGACCGCCATTACATCATCGAGCGCGGCAAGACGGTGTGGAGTGGGACGAGCGAGCAGCTGATCGCCGAGCCGGAGCTGCAGCACAAGTATCTGGGGATCTGATTTTAGGAGACCCCGCTCTGGCACCATACTCGACGTCGTCCCGGCGAAGGCCGGGACCCATACGCCGCGGCCCTTCATTTGGCTCCGAGGGAAGCCGCTGTGCAAGCTAATGATCAGAGGTGGTTATGGGTCCCGGCCTTCGCCGGGACGACGAGAAAAGCGGGCCTCAAAACATCTCGAAATATTCGCGCTGCTCCCAGTCCGACACCTCGGCCTGGAAACGCTCGATCTCCGCGTTCTTGATGAAGACGTAATAGTCGACGAACTCAGGCCCCAGCGCCTGGCGGAAGAACGGATCGTCTTGAAGCGCGAACACGGCTTCGCGCAGCGATTTCGGCAAGAGCGCGGCCTTGGTCTCGTAGGGCGTGTCGGCGGACGGGCCGGGATCGAGCTTGCGGTCGACGCCGTCGAGGCCGGAGAGGATTTGCGAGGCCATGTAGAGATAGGGATTGGCGGCCGGCTCGCCGATCCGGTTCTCCAGCCGCGTTGCCGGATCATTCGTGCCGCCGAGCACGCGGATCATCACGCCGCGGTTGTCGCGGCCCCATATCGCGCGGTCAGGCGCCAGCGAATAGGAACGGTAGCGCTTGTAGCCGTTGATGGTCGGCGTCGTGAACACGGTCGAGGCCCGTGCGTGCTCGATCAGGCCGGCGAGCCAGGCGCGGCCGAGCGGGCTCAACGGCTCGCCGGTCTCCTTCGCCATGAAGACGTTCTCGCCATTGGCGCGCGACACCAGCGACTGGTGCAGGTGCCAGCCGCTCGCGAACACGTTCGGCAGCTTCGGCCGGCACATGAAGGTCGCGTGATAGCCGTGGCGGCGCGCGATCTGCTTCACCGCAGAACGAAACAGCACCATGATGTCGGCGGGCGCAAGACCCACAGTGGGCGCGAAGGTGAATTCGCACTGGCTCGGGCCGAATTCGACCTCGACCGTGCGCAAGGGCAGGTCGAGCGCGATGATGTCGCGGCGGATGATCTCGAGCGCCGGCTCCATCTGATCGTAGCGCTGCTCGGTGAGATACTGATAGCCGTGCGACAGCAGGCTGACCGACGGCGGCCGGCCGGGCTGGCCGGCGTCCTCCGGCGCCATGTGGGCGTCGTCGAGCTTGAACAGATGGAATTCGACCTCGAGGCCGGCGACGAAATCGTAGCCGCGGCTTGCGAGCTGATCGAGCACCTTGCGATAGAGGTTGCGGGTCGCGAACGGCACCGGCCGTCCGTCGCTGAAATAGAGGTCGCACAGCAGCCAGCCGGTGTTCTCCGCCCAGGGCAGCACGCGGAACGTGGTGGGGTCGGCGACCATCAGCACGTCGGCCGCGCCCTCCATCTCCTTCATGCCGAAGCCGCCGCCTGATGTGAACACCGGAAACACCGTCTTGTGCGAGGTGTCCTTGGCGAGCATCGTCGTGGTGATGGAGCAGCCGCCCTCCAGCGAGCGCATCGCTTCGCTGGCGATCAGCGTCTTGCCGCGGAGGATGCCGTGCTGGTCCGGGAATGACAGGCGGATGACTTCGAGGTTCTTCTCCTCGACGACGCGGCGGAGGCGGTTCGCGGCCTCCTTCTGCTCATCCGACCACAGGCCGTGACGCTCCACGAAGCTCACCGCGTCACTCCTTCACTATTCCCTCGCCCCGCTCTACGCGGGGAGAGGGTCGGGGTGAGGGGCTCTCTCCGCCGATTCGATTTATCGATAGACCTGTACCCCCTCACCCGGATTGCATCTGGCGATGCAATCCGACCTCTCCCCGCAAGCGGGACGAGGTGAAGGATACCGTGCTGCGCCATCGAAACCATCTTCACTCCGCCGCCGTCAGGTGATGCACCTTGCCGGCGATCTCGCGCGGCACGGGAGCGGCCCACGGCGCGCCGCGGCGGCGCTTGACGTCGACCTCCATCCAGTAGAGCTCCCAGCCCTGGGTCGGCCCGATGCCGTCCATCGTGGCCGGGCCCTGGATGCTGCGCGCGGAGGCGTCGTCGAGGAACAGCATCGGCTTCTCGCCGCCGCAGACCTTCTCGATCTCCTGCCGCAGCAGGCGGCGGTACTGCACGATCGCCTTGTCGCTCTGGCCGAGATGCTCGTTGGTGCGATCCTGGATCGCGCCCATCGATTCCACCGCCCATTGGTCGTGGACGTTGATGTCGGTGCCCATGCCGGTATAGGTCTCGGTCGCCTGCTCGTGCGGATCGAAGCCGTAATCGTTGCTGCGGTTCTTGCGCGACTTGTAGTCGGGCAGCGTATAGAGCTCGAGCCGCTGGTCGCGCATCTTCTGCTTGTCGACCGGCGCCGCGTAGCTGGTGAAGATCGCATACCAGTAGCAGTTTTCGTCATCGACCGGCACGTGCCACTGCGTGATCGTCATCTCGGTCGACATCGGGATGACGAAGCCGTGCGGGAATAGCTGATTGGTGACGCGCACATGGGTGCGCTCGCTGTCGAGCTCGCGCAGCGCGATCAGGCGCAGGCCGTATTCGGTGTGCTCGACATTGATGATCGGCCGATCATATTCGCGCAGGATTTTCGTCATCGGCATGTCGCTGCCGGCGGAGGCGCCGCGGAATTGCTTGCCGTAGGCGGCCGAGGTGTCCTCGTCCTCGAAGAAGCGATGCAGAAAGGAGGCGTGCGCCGGGTCGATGCCGACCTCGAGCGCCTGCAGCCAGTTGCAGTTCATGTGGCCCTTGAACGCGAACGTATGGCTGTCGGGCGCGACGAAGCAGTCGAGCTCCGGAAATGCCGGCGGGGTGCCTTCGCCGAGCCAGGCCCACAGGATGCCGCTCTTCTCCACCACCGGATACGAGCGCTGCTTGATGCCTTTGCAGAGCTGCGATCCAACCGGCTCGGCCGGCGTCTCGATGCATTGGCCACTGGTGTCGAACAGCCAGCCGTGGAAGGCGCAGCGCAGCCCGCCATGCTCTAGCCGGCCGAAGGCGAGGTCGGCGCCGCGATGCGCGCAGTGGCGATCGATCAGCCCGTAGCTTCCGTCCTCGCCGCGGAACAGCACCAGGTTTTCGCCGAGCAGCCGCACCGCCCGAACCGGGCGCGGCCCTTCCAGCTCGTCGACCAGCGCCGCCGGCTGCCAGTACATCCGCATCAGCTTTCCGCAGGGGTCCTTAGCCCTCGTGCGGGTGATCAGATCGTTCGCTTCCTGGCTCATCATGGCGGCGTCTCCCGAATTTGGATTTGTTCGTCTATTGAACTAATGTGCGAATTATGCCATGTCTGTTTTGGACAGCAAGCGCAATTTTTGAACCGTTCAAATCCGCGAGCCCCCATGCCCAAGCTGAAGCGGACCGATCAGGACGAGCGCGCCACCGACTTCGTCGAGGCGCTCGATCGTGGCCTGCGTCTGTTGCAGGTGTTCGGCACCGTCTCGGGTCCTGCGACCTTGAGCGATCTGGCGCGTGCCGCCGATTTGCCGCGCGCCACCGCGCGCCGCATCCTGTTCACGCTCGCGCATGGCGGCTTCGTTTCGACCGACGGCAAGCTGTTCACATTGACGCCGCATGTGCTGACGCTGGCGGGCTCGTTCCTGCAATCCAACCAGGTGGTGACGGTGCTGCAGCCGGTGCTCGATCGCATCGCCACCGCAGCGCAGGAGATCGCCTCGCTCGCGCTGCTCGACGGCGACGACGTCGTGTTCGTCGCGCGTTCGAGCCCGACGCGGGTGTTCTCCGCCGGTCTCGATATCGGCTATCGGCTGCCGGCGTTCTGCACGTCAGTGGGCCGCGCCATGCTCGGCCGGCTCGGCGATGCCGAGCTTGCGGCACGCCTCAAGGCGATGCGCCGCGATCCCGTGACGCCGCAGACCACGACCGATCCGAAAAAGCTGCTCGCCACCATCATCGCCGATCGTGCGCAGGGCTACTCACTGGTCGATCGCGAAGCCGAGCCGCATTTCCGTTCGATCTCGGTGCCGGTGCGCCGCTACGACGGCACGATCGTTGCCGCCATCAACATGGGCGCGCATGTCGATCGTGTTCCGGCCAAGGAATTGATCGACCGTTTCCTGCCGCTGCTGCGCGACGGCGCGGATGATGTGAAGAGCCGGTTGCTTTAAGGTAGTCCAACTTCGCTGACGATTTTCGTCACTACGAGGAGCTCGCGACAAAATTGCGAAGCAATTTTGCGCTGAAGCGACGAAGCAATCCATGCTCCGACCATACGCGGAAGGATGGATTGCTTCGCTTCGCTCGCAATGACGGGGTAAGGCCGAAAGCTACAGCGCCGCGCTGCGTAGCCCGAACGAGCGCGCTTCGTTCTGCAGCACCGGCCGCACGGAATCGATCAGCCGCGCCGCGGCGGCATCGACCGAGAGGCCTGCGGTGTCGACCACCGCCGATGCGCGGGCGTAAAGCGGTTCGCGGCTGACCAAAATGTTGCGCAATTCGGCCATCGCCGAGCGATCGTCGGCCATCGGCCGCAGATCACCCTGGCGGCGGACGCGGGCCATGTGCTCTTCTGGCTCGGCCTTCAGCCAGATCGTGTAGAACGACGACAGGATCAGGTCGAAGGTCAGCGCCTCGGAGACGATGCCGCCGCCGGTCGCCAGCACCATCAATTCCTTGCGCGCGAGCAGCTGCGTCAGCGCGGCCTGCTCCATGCGGCGAAAGCCTTCCTGGCCGTACAGCGCGATGATCTCGGCAACCGACAGGCCGTTCTGCGCCTCGATCTCCTTGTTGAGCTCGACGAAGCTCCAGCCGATCTTCTTCGCCAGCATCCGCCCGAGCGTGGTCTTGCCGGCGCCGCGCAGGCCGATCAGCGCGATGCCGGAGAACGAGGCGCCGCGCGGCGCCAGCGGGCTGCTGCCGGCGAGCATGTCCTTGGCCTGCGCGATCTGGTTCGGCGAAGCCTTGCGCAGCAGATCGCGGATCACGGCCCAGTCCGGAACCGGCTCGCTCGAGGGGATCAGGTCCTCGAGATGGGCGCCCATCGCGCCTGCGACACGGCGCAGCAGCACGATCGAGACATTGCCTTTGCCGCTTTCGAGCTGGGCGATGTAGCGTTCGGAAATGCCGGAGACCTTGGCGAGCACCTTGCGCGACATGCCGCGGAGCGCGCGCATGGTGCGCACCCGCTGGCCGAGCTGTTCGAGGAAGTCGGTTTCCGGATCGTTGGCTTCGGTCATGATCCCCGTGCGACGCGCGGTCCTGACTGAATCAGGTCCAATGGTCTAGGAAACATAATGCCGACGAGGATTGACAGCAAGCCAATGTGGTGGCTTTGTATGAATTATAATTCTTAAATCTTGACGGGAGAGGGCAGGCGCAGTGCGCCTGTGCCTGAGGAGCGGGCCATGACCTACAACGCAGTCTCCTGGCTGCTCGACCGCAATGTCGATGAGGGCCGCGGCGACAAGGTCGTGTTCGACGATACGGTGTCGCAAATCACCTATGGCGAGTTGCAGCAGCAGAGCCGCCGCCTCGGCAACATGCTGCGCCGGCTCGGCGTCCGCCGCGAGGAGCGGGTCGCCATGATCATGCTGGATACGGTCGATTTCCCGATCGTGTTCCTCGGCGCGATCCGCGCCGGCGTGGTGCCGGTGCCGCTCAACACGCTGCTGACCGCGGAGCAATACGCCTACATCCTCGGCGATTGCCGCGCGCGCGTGCTGTTCGTCTCCGAGGCGCTGCTGCCGGTCGTGAAGGACATCATCGCGCGCATGCCCGACCTCGAGCATGTCGTGGTCTCCGGCAAGGACGCGCACGGCCACAAGAAACTGTCGGACGAGATCGCGCGCGAGAGCGACGTGTTCGCGACCGCGCCGACGCATGCCGACGAGCCGGCGTTCTGGCTCTATTCGTCCGGCTCGACCGGCATGCCGAAGGGCGTGCGGCATCTGCATTCCAATCTTGCGGCGACGGCGGAGACCTATGCGAAACAGGTGCTTGGCATCCGCGAGGATGATGTCGGGCTGTCGGCGGCAAAGCTGTTCTTCGCCTATGGGCTCGGCAATGCGCTGACCTTCCCGATGTCGGTCGGCGCCACCACGGTGCTCAACTCGGAGCGTCCGACGCCGGCGGTGATGTTCGCACTGCTGAACAACTATCATCCCAGCATCTTCTTCGGCGTGCCGACCCTGTTCGCGGCGATGCTGAACGACGAGGCGACCAAGGCGCAAGCCGCGGGCAATCGCCTGCGGGTCTGCACCTCGGCCGGCGAGGCATTGCCGGAATCGGTCGGCAATGCGTGGCGCGCGCGGTTCGGCGTCGACATCCTCGACGGCGTCGGCTCGACCGAGCTCTTGCACATCTTCCTGTCGAACGCGCCCGGCGACATCAAATACGGCTCCTCGGGGCGTCCGGTGCCCGGCTACAAGGTGCGGCTGGTCAACGAGCTGGGGGCCGATGTCGCTGACGGCGAGGTCGGCGAGCTCCTGGTCGATGCGCCCTCGGCCGGCGAGAGCTACTGGAATCAGCGCGCCAAGAGCCGCGCCACCTTCGAAGGCGCGTGGACCCGCACCGGCGACAAATATACGCGCGATGCCGACGGCCGTTACACCTTCTGCGGCCGCGCCGACGACATGTTCAAGGTTTCCGGCATCTGGGTCTCGCCGTTCGAGGTCGAGAGCGCGCTGATCACCCATCCCGCGGTGCTGGAGGCGGCGGTCGTGCCGGAGGCCGATCCGGAAGGGCTGCTGAAGCCGAAGGCCTATGTGGTGCTGCGGCCCGAGAGTTCGGCCGAAGGCCTGCACGAGGCACTGAAGGAACACGTCAAGCAGAAGATCGGGTCGTGGAAATATCCGCGCTGGATCGATGTGGTCGACAATCTGCCGAAGACGGCGACCGGGAAAATACAGCGATTCAAGTTGCGGGAACACGAGCACTAACTCCCCACGTCGTCCCGGCGAAAGCCGGGACCCATAACCACAGGCTTTAGTTGTTGCGCAAAAGCCGTCGGACACCATTTCTCAAAACAGCGGCCGCGGCGTATGGGTCCCGGCTTTCGCCGGGACGACGATCATGACGAACTTGAACCCCACAGGCTTCCTCACCATCGACGGCGCCGATCTCGAATACCGGATGATCGGCCCGTCACCCGAGACGGCGCCGACCCTCGTGATGCTGCATGAAGGTCTCGGCTGCGTCGGGCTGTGGGGCGATTTCCCCGACAAGTTGCAGGCGGCGACCGGCGCCGGCGTGTTCGCCTATTCGCGTGCGGGCTATGGCGCGTCGTCGCCGGCGAAGCTGCCGCGCCCGGTCGACTACATGCATCGCGAGGCGCTCGACGTGCTGCCGAAGCTGCTCGACCGGATCGGCTTCCGCCGCGGCCTGCTGGTCGGCCACTCCGACGGCGCTTCGATCGCGGCGATCTATGCCGGCGCGCATCAGGATCATCGTCTGCAGGGTCTTGCGCTGATCGCGCCGCACTTCGTCGTCGAGGACATCTCGGTGAAGTCGATCGCCGAGATCAAGACGGCGTATGAGACCACCAATCTGAAGGAGAAGCTCGCGCGCTGGCACAAGGACGTCGACAACACCTTCCGTGGCTGGAACGACGCCTGGCTCGACCCGGCTTTCCGCGACTGGGATATCTCCGAGTATCTCGCCTATATCCGCGTGCCCTTGCTGATCGTGCAGGGTGCCGATGATCAATATGGCACGATGCGCCAGGTCGAGATCGCCCAGGACGAGTGTTACTGCCCGGTCGATGTCGCCGCGATCGCAGGCGCCGGCCACTCGCCGCATCGCGAGGCGCCCTCTGTCACGCTCGAAGCGGTCACCGAATTCGCCAGGGCAGCGCTGCGCGACGACCCGGCACTGGTGGCCTGACTTTTGGTGCCGGTGCCAGGCCATTGGCTGAGCGGGCGAATTTCCCGAACATGAAACAAAATGCATGTTTTTGAGTTTTGAACTAGACGAGACCAAAAACATGCATTATTGTGCATGAAGACTTCGACGACGAACCTTCAAACGAACAACAGATAAGGGTGGCCCATGGCTGGTGACGATCGCGTCCTTGCAGGCGGGGCGAAGTACATCGACTTCCAGACCAACCCGTCGCGCTACCGGCACTGGAAGCTCGACGTGGCGGGCGACGTCGCGACTCTGATTATGGACGTCGACGAGAACGCCGGCCTGTTCGAGGGCTATCAGCTCAAGCTGAACTCCTACGACCTCGGCGTCGACATCGAGCTCGCCGACGCCGTGCAGCGGCTGCGCTTCGAGCATCCCGAGGTGAAGGTCGTGGTGATACGCTCGGGCAAGAACCGGGTGTTCTGCGCCGGCGCCAATATCCGGATGCTGGCGGGCTCGACCCACGCCCACAAGGTCAACTTCTGCAAGTTCACCAACGAGACTCGCAACGGCCTGGAGGATTCCAGCGAGAATTCCGGCCAGAGCTTCATCACCGTCGTCAACGGCACCGCGGCCGGCGGCGGCTACGAGCTGGCGCTCGCGACCGACCACATCATGATGGCTGATGACGGCGCCGCCGCCGTCGCGCTGCCGGAAGTGCCGCTGCTCGCGGTGCTGCCGGGCACCGGCGGCCTGACCCGCGTCGTCGACAAGCGCAAGGTGCGCCGCGACCACGCAGACTTCTTCTGCACCATCGAGGAAGGCATCAAGGGCAAGCGCGCGTTGCAGTGGCGGCTGGTCGACGAGATCGCGCCGAACTCCAAGCTCGAGGGCAAGCTTGCCGAGCGCGTCAAGGAATTCGCCGCCAGGTCGAAGCGCAACGGCGCAGGCAAAGGCATCGCACTGGCGCCGCTGACGCGGACCATCGACGACAGCGCGATCCGCTACGGCTTCGTCAGCGTCGACATCGATCGCGCCGCGCGCATCGCCACCATCTCGATCAAGGCGCCGGAAACTGCGGCGCCCGCCGACATCGACGGCATGATCGCGCAGGGCGCTTCGTTCTGGCCGCTGCAGGTCGCCCGCGAGCTCGACGATGCGATCCTGCATCTGCGGATCAACGAACTCGAGACCGCGATGCTGGTGTTCAAGAGCCACGGCGACCGCGCCAATGTCGTGTCCTATGACGCGTTCCTGGAGGCCAACAAGGCGCACTGGCTGGTCAACGAGGTCAGGCATTACTGGAAGCGCGTGCTCAAGCGCATCGACGTCACCTCGCGCACGCTGGTGACGCTGGTCGAGCCCGGCTCCTGCTTCGTCGGCACCCTGGCCGAGCTCGTGTTCGCCGCCGACCGCTCCTACATGCTGATCGGCCAGAAGCAGGGCGACAACCGGCCGCCGCCGGCGATCGAGCTGACGGCGATGAATTTCGGGCCCTATCCGATGAGCCATGGCCTGACCCGGCTGCAATCGCGCTTCCAGGCCGATCCAATGGATCTGGAGCGGGCACAAGGCTCGATCGGCAAGGCGCTCGACGCGGAGGAGGCCGAGGAACTGGGTCTCGTCACCTTCGCGCTCGACGACATCGACTGGGACGACGAGGTCCGCGTGTTCTTCGAGGAGCGCACCTCGTTCTCGCCCGACGGTCTCACCGGCATGGAAGCCAATCTGCGCTTCGTCGGTCCCGAGACCATGGAATCGAAGATCTTCTCGCGCCTCACGGCGTGGCAGAACTGGATCTTCCAGCGGCCGAATGCGGTCGGCGAAGAGGGCGCACTGCGCCGCTACGGCACCGGCCAGAAGGCGCAATTCGACATGACGCGAGTTTAAGGGAGCACGGCCATGAACATCATGAACGTCGATTACTCGACCAAGATTCCGAACAATGTGAATCTCGCCGAAGACCGCCAGGTGCTGAAGGCGCTGGAGGGCTGGCACCCCGGCTACATGGACTGGTGGAGCGACATGGGTCCGGAAGGATTCCAGGAATCGCTGGTCTATCTGCGCACCGCCTACTCGGTCGATCCGCGCGGCTGGGCCAAGTTCGACTACGTACGGATGCCCGAATATCGCTGGGGCATTCTCCTTGCTCCACAGGAGGAGAATCGCGTCATTCCGTTCGGAGAGGACTACGGCAAGCCGGCCTGGCAGGAGGTCCCCGGCGAGCATCGCGCGATGCTGCGCCGCCTAATCGTGATCCAGGGCGACACCGAGCCGGCCTCGGTCGAGCAGCAGCGCCATCTCGGCAAGACCGCGCCCTCGCTCTACGACATGCGCAATCTGTTCCAGGTCAATGTCGAGGAAGGCCGCCATCTCTGGGCGATGGTCTACCTCTTGCAGAAGTATTTCGGCCGCGACGGCCGCGAGGAAGCCGACGATTTGTTGCGCCGCCGCTCGGGCGATGCGGATAGCCCACGCATGTTAGGGGCCTTCAACGAGGCGACGCCGGACTGGCTGTCGTTCTTCATGTTCACCTACTTCACCGACCGCGACGGCAAGATGCAGCTGCACTCGCTGGCGCAGTCGGGCTTCGATCCGCTGTCGCGCACCTGCCGCTTCATGCTGACCGAGGAAGCCCATCACATGTTCGTCGGCGAGACCGGCATCACCCGCGTCGTGCAGCGCACCTGCGATGCGATGACGGAAGCCGGCATCACCGATCCGAACGACATCGCCAGGATCCGCGCGCTCGGCGTCATCGATCTTCCGACCATCCAGAAGAAGCTGAACCTGCATTATTCGCTGTCGCTCGATTTGTTCGGCTCCGAAGTGTCGACCAATGCGGCCAATGCCTTCAACGCCGGCATCAAGGGCCGCTACAAGGAGACCACGATCGAGGACGATCACCAGCTCAAGAGCTCGACCTATCCGGTCATGAAGATGGTGGACGGCCAGATCAAGATGGTCGACGAGCCGGCGCTGACCGCGCTCAACATGCGGCTGCGCGACGACTACACGCAGGATTGCGTCAAGGGCATGCTGCGCTGGAACAAGGTGATCTCCACCGCCGGCATCGACTTTAAGCTCGCGGTGCCTAACACCGCCTTCCACCGCCAGATCGGCGAGTTCAAGGACATCCATGCGACGCCCGATGGCCTCCTGATCGACGATGCCACCTGGGCGAAGCGCAAGAACGACTGGCTGCCGTCGACCGCGGACGGCGACTTCATCGCCTCGCTGATGAAGCCGGTCACCGAGCCGGGCGAGTTCGCCTCCTGGATCTCGCCGCCCAAGGTCGGCATCGACAACAAGCCCGGCGACTTCGAGTATGTGAGGATCGAGAGCTGAGTTTCAGCTAGCAGTTCCTCTCCTCCCGGAGTGGCCGAAAAGGGGTAAGCCGAGAAGGTCCTGGCTTGCCCCTTTTCTCCTGAGACGTGCGTTCGCTCGCGCGCGATAAAACGCTGGGGCTTCCCGGCTTGACAAGCGCGATGCCTTCGCCCGGAGATCACAAGCTTCAACACATGAACCGCAATGACGGCTTGAGCCGGTTGTCGCGGATCGGGATTACGGCGGGGCCATCATGAGCGAAGAGATTTTCCCGGGGCCGACCCTGCGTCCGCTCAAGCTCCAGCTCGGGGAGCAGACGATCGCGGGCTTCGAGAGCGCGGGTACCGGCCGCGACATCCTGCTCGTCCACGGCAATTCGTCGTCGTCGCAGATTTGGCAGAAGCAACTCCAGGGGCCGCTTGGCGCCAAATACCGGCTGGTCGCGATCGATCTTCCCGGCCATGGCGGCTCGTCGCCAGCGCCCGATCCGGAGCATGGCTATTCGGGTGCAGGCTATGCCGGCTGCATCGCCGCGGCCGCAAAAGAACTCGGGCTGAAGGACGCGGTGGTGGTGGGCTGGAGCCTCGGCGGACACGCCGTGCTCAACGCAGCCCGGTCTTTGCCGATGGCGGCCGGGCTGATGATTTTCGGGACGCCGCCGATCGCCAAGACGCCGGACGGGTTCTCCGGGTTCAAGGGGCTGTCGGCCACCACGTTCACGCCGGCACCCAGCGATGTCGAGATCGCGGCCTGGCTGAAAACGGTCTTCGCGCCGGACTATGCGCCGTTGCCTGCGTTCGTCGACACCGATTTCCGCCGCACCGACGGCAATGCGCGCGGCTATCTCGGTGCCAGCGTGCAGGCCGGCCGCTTTGCGGACGAAGTCGAGATCGTGCGCGGCCTCGGGATTCCGCTGGCCATCGTGCATGGCAGCGAGGAGCAGATGGTCGATCTCGGCTATCTGCAACGGCTGCCCGCGCCGACATTATGGCGCGGCCAGGTTCAGGTGATCGACGGTGCCGGCCACGCCACGCAGTGGGAAAGAGCCGAAGCCTTCGACCGACTTGTCGATGCGTTTGCGTCGAGCCTTTGAACGACGAACAGGGGGCGGCCACTCGCCGTTCGCCAGTCCGGACGTGCACGGAGCCGCGCAACGATGTTGAGATTTTCACCCGTGAACGCGAGCACGCGGAGATTCCCTCGGCCTCCAGTGGCGACAGTCATGCCGAGCTGGGGATCCGCTTCGGCCAGGCAATCCAGCCGACGACTATCGATAGTGTTGCCACGACAAGCGGCGCCAGGCCGTGCCCGTATTCGCCGTGGAATGTGACGGTCGCGAGCGCTGCCAACATCACGGTGCAGCCGAGCGCCGAGCCCCACAGCCGCGTCCGTGCCCGCGCCAGCAGAACGGCGGTCGTGAGTTCCAGCGATCCGGTTACGAAATGGAACCAATACGGGTATCCCCACCGCAGATATTCTTCG
Organism: Bradyrhizobium sp. USDA 4341; assembly: GCF_054063755.1. Taxonomy (NCBI): domain Bacteria; kingdom Pseudomonadati; phylum Pseudomonadota; class Alphaproteobacteria; order Hyphomicrobiales; family Nitrobacteraceae; genus Bradyrhizobium; species Bradyrhizobium sp. USDA 4341. Next base: position 6,300,947 of record NZ_JBSSGO010000002.1, read on the forward strand.
TAGATAGACCCAGGGGCGAAGATGTTGCTGAGCGATCCCACGACGAAGAAGGCTGCAAGCGCCAAGGCCGAGACTCGGCGCCAGGAAATCGTTGACATTTGTCCATCCTTTTCTGATGAGGGCGTCGCGGAGAGACGGCCGGCCGCGACGCATTCGCTCCGAAGAAGATGCGAATTTCCGGAACAGGTCCGAAGTCGCATCTCATCGCTGATCCGCGGACCTACGCCGTGGCCGCCTTCTGGGCCGCCGCGAAGACATCGCGGGGAAGCGTTGTGCCGGCGACGCGCTCCGTGCCCGGTACGCCAAGGTCCATCCAGCCAGCGTTGACGGCGTCGAACATCGCTTCAGCCGGTCCGGTTTGGCCCTTCGGGATGCCGAGTTGCTCGAATGCTGCCGGCCACTCGGCACGCGGGACAGCGAAGGCCGTGACTTCGCGCTGCATGACATCGCCCAGTTGCGTGGCGACTTCATCCGCGCTGACCATCGAACCAAGTTCGATGACGCGCTGCCCCGACCACGCCGGCCCGGTCAGCAGCGTCGCCACCTCGGCGCCGATGTCGTTCGTCGCGACCATGGTCGATTTCCGGTTGGTCGGGTTGTAGTACACGGGGAGCGTGCCGCCCTGGGCGACGTGCAGGCCGTAAAGGAAGTTTTCGAAGAACCCGCCGGCGCGCACGAAGGCGGTCGGCGATGTCAGTTTGCGAAAGCCCTGCTCCAGCAACGACAGGGCTGTGATCATCCCTAGCTCGCCGGTCCTGTTCGCCCCCATCGACGAGAGCCCGACGACCCGCGGAGGCGCGGCCTTGGTCAGCGCCTCGACATAGTTCGCGATGACGCTCTTGGCTTCCTTGAAGTCCGGCGAGGGGGCCCAGACGGCTGGCAACATGACAAACGCGCCGTCGACGCCCTTGAGCGCCCGTTCGATCGCGGCCGTGTCGTTCCAGTCGCCGTCCACCAGTTCCACTCCCTGGTCCGTCCAGCTTGCCGCCTTCGCGCGGTCGCGAACCAGCGCCCGTACTTTCTTGCCTTGCGCCAACAGATGCCCGGCCGTTGCGCCGCCGACTTTTCCTGTAATTCCAGTGACTAGAAACATGCGTATTCTCCGGGTACCAGGTGGCCTATATTCTAGGGTAGGTCTCACATAGAGACCTTCGGCCTGCCCCGTAAGGAGGCAGTTTTTTGTAACCAGGAGAGAAAAAGGGGACCGGCATGAGCGAGGCATTGAGCGCGATCGAGCGATTCAGCCGATATCAATCGGACGACGCCCGGTCAGTAAAACCCGTCCATTGCCCGGTGCGCGATGTGCTCGACTGTATCGGCGACAAATGGAGCATACTCATGATCATGACCCTCGCGACGCGACCGCAGCGCTTCAGCGAGCTTCATCGCGCCATCCGCGACATCTCCAAACGCATGCTCACCCAGACGCTGCGCGACTTGGAGCGCGACGGACTTATCACCCGCCATGTCTTTCCGACCAAGCCGCCGAGCGTTGAATATTGCCTTTCCCCGCTGGGCCAATCCCTGCTGGAGCCGATGGCGAGCCTCATCGATTGGGCCGACCGTCGCTATTCCGATATCCATGCCGCGCGCGTCCGCTTTGACGGAGCCCCCCTGTGATGTCCCGCGTGAGTGATGTGAAACAGAAGTTCACATCGTCGCGTGTGTGAGGTCTGGCGGCGTGCTTCAGATGGAGCTAGCCAGAGGCGTCGGAAAGGGCGCCCCGCTGCGGGCGAGGCGCCCTTTGTATTACCAGTGATGCTCTGATGGGCGTAAGAGGCGCGGTCGCTTACCCCGCGATCTCCAGCCCTGCCGTCGCGTAGACCACGCCGCCGTCGACCGCGATGGTGTTGCCCACGACATAGTCGCCGGCGCGCGAGGCGAGATAGATTGCGGTGCCCGCCATATCCTCGTCGCTGCCCACCCGCCGCGACGGAACGCGCTTGGCGACCTCGTCGGCGTGGTCGCGCGCGGCGCGGTTCATGTCCGACTTGAAGGCGCCGGGCGCGATCGCGGTGACGTTGATGTTGTCCTTGATCAGGCGCGTCGCCATCCGGCGCGTCAGGTGGATCACCGCGGCCTTGCTCGCGGCATAGGAATAGGTCTCCATCGGGTTGACGAAGATGCCGTCGATCGAGGCGATGTTGATCACCTTGCCCGGTTTGTCATGCGTCGCCGCCGCGCGCAGCGGCCTGGCCAGCGCCTTGGTCAGGAAGAAGATCGACTTGACGTTGAGGTTCATCACCTTGTCCCAGCCGCTCTCCGGGAATTCGTCGAAGTCCGCGCCCCATGCCGCGCCGGCATTGTTGACCAGGATGTCGAGCTTCGGCTCGCGCTTGATGATTTCACCGGCGAGCTTCTCGCAGCCCTCGACCGTCGAGATGTCGATCGGCAGCGCGATGCATTCGCCGTCATAGGCGGCGGTGAGCTCCTGGGCGGTGGCCTCGCAGGGACCTGCCTTGCGCGCGGTGATGTAGACCTTCGCGGCACCTTGCGCGAGGAAACCGGCCGCGATCATCTTGCCGATGCCGCGCGATCCCCCGGTCACCAGTGCGACGCGGCCCTTCAGTGAGAACAGATCCTTGAACATGCGCTCCCTCCATTGCGTTGCCAGTGGTTCTGGGCGCGGCCGGGGATCGAGTCAAGAAGAGGGAAGGGATCGGTAGCCCGGATGGAGCGAAGCGAAATCCGGGAAAGTGCTATCCGTGGATGCGACTGCCCCGGATTGCGCTTCCATCCGGGCTAGGAGGAGTGGACTACGCCGCGTCGATGCGGCGAAAGCCGTTCCATACCGCGGTGGCGGCGCCTGATGTCAGCACCGGCAAGAGCCGCGCGTCCTGGTAGTTGCCGTTCAGCGAGACCCGCTGCAACGCGGTCAGATGGTCGGCGCTTTCGGCAAACAGCATGCCCGGCCGCGTCGTCACCGCGGTCCGAAAGCCGATCGATCTGGCGAGCGCGAACTCGCGCGGCCCGGCGGCGATCCGGTCGCCATAGGGATAGGCGAGATGCGCGACCTGCCGCTGCAGCGCTTCCTCGATTTGCGCCCGGCTGGTGGCGAGCTCGAACGATGCGACGGTCTCACTCTGCTTGGCGAGATTGCAATGGGTGATGGTGTGGGCGCCGATCGTGACCAACGGATCGTCGGCAAAGCCGCGCAGCTCGTCCCAGGACATGCAGAGCTCGCGCGCGATGCCGGTCTCGTCGACGCCGTGACGGATGCACAGCGCCGATATCTCGGCCTGCATCTCCCGCTCGCCCGGCAGTGAACGCAGCCAGTCGTGCATGCGGCCGAACGCTGTGCGCTTGGCCTGCGGCGTCGCGGTGTCGATCCGCGTCATCACGCCGGCGATCGGCACCTCGATCGCCGACGCCGCCGCGATGATCCGCTCCAGCGCGATCCACCACAATTTGCCGCAGCCCTCGGCGAAATCGCTCGCGACAAAGACCGTGAACGGCGCGCCGAACTCGCGCATCACGGGCAGCGCGAAATCGCGGTTGTCGCGGTAGCCGTCGTCGCAGGTGAAGCAGGCGAAGCGCCGCGCGAAATTCCGTTCGGTGAGGCGGCGATGCGCCTCGTCCATGCTGACGACATCGACGTCGAGCAGGCGCAGATGCGTCAGCATCGCGCGCAGGAAGTCCGGCGTGACCTCGAGATGATGGTTCGGCTGGAACGCGTCGGCGCGCCGCGGGCGGACGTGGTGCAGCATGAAGATGGCGCCGACGCCGGCAAAGATCGGCCGCAGCAGGATATGCGCACCCGAGAAATACAACGCCTCCATCCCGGCACGGATCACGGTGTTACGGAGTTGTTTCATGAGGGGCACGGGCTGGCCGATTTGCATTCCGCCGCAAACTTAGCGAAAGAGCACTGAAGAAACTGTTATCCCGATCCAATATGGCGCCCCCGCCATGGCCTTTGATTTGGGGTTTGACAGTCAGCCAAGGGTTTGTTTTCTCTCTGGTTCCAGACCCGCAGGACGCTGAATGCACGGACTTTTCAAGTGGAGTAGCAAGTGGTGGCCGGGGGTGATTCCACTGGTCGTCCTGTGGGGCATCGCGGCCTGGACCTCAACGGGAACGGTCGAAGCCGACCTTGCTGCACGCTCCAATGCCGCACTCAAGGACACCGTGCTCGACAAGCGCCGCATCAGCGTCGACGGCCGCGACGTGACCTTTGCGGCCAATGCCTTCTCCGAGGACGGCCGGCTCAGCGCAGTGGCGTCGGTCGAGGCCATGCCTGGCGTGCGGCTGGTCAACGACGAGACCCGCCTCGTTCCCGAAGCCAAGCCCTTTGTGTGGTCCGCCGAACGCGACGTGGTGCGGGTCACGCTTGGCGGCAATGCGCCGCTGCCGTCGAGCAAGAGCAAGCTGACCGAGGCCGCGAAGGCCAGTCTCGGCGGTGTCGAGGTGGTGGATCAGATGGCGCTCGCCCGTGGCGCGCCGTCGCGGTTCGACCCTGCGGCGCTGTTGCTGCTCGACCAGATCGGCAAATTGAAGGAAGGCAAGATCACGCTGACCGACACCAAGGTTGCTCTTGCCGGCATGGCGCGCGAGCTCGGCGGACGCGAAGCGGTCGCGGCGGCGCTGAAGAATCTGCCGGAAGGCTATTCGATCGCCGCCAACGACATCAAGGCGCCGCCTTACGTGTTTCAGGCCTACAAGGATCCGGTCGCGGTGACGCTGACGCTGACCGGCTACGTGCCCGACAACAACGTGCATGCCGCGCTGGTCGCCGCCGCCGGCCGCAAGTTCTTCAGCGAAAAGGTCGTCGACAATCTCAAGGCCAGCATCGGCGCGCCCTCAGGCTTTGCGGCGGCGGTGGTGCCCGCGCTCGGCGCGCTGTCGCGGCTGTCGACCGGTACGCTCGTGGTGTCGGACCGTGAGGTGAAGCTGTCGGGCGATGCGCTCTACGATGCCGCGGCCGGCCAGATCCGCGACGGGCTCGGCAAGGATTTCCCGCAGGGCTGGCAGTACAAGGCCGAGGTCACGGTCAAGCCGGCGGCGGCGCCGGTCGATCCCACCGTGTGCCAGCAGCTGTTTTCCGAGATCCTCTCCAAGGGCAGGATCCGCTTCGAGTCCGGCAAGGCCGACATCGTCCCTGACTCCGCCGGTCTGCTCGACCGCCTGATCGAGACCGCGATGCGCTGTCCCAATGCGACGATCGAAGTCGCCGGCCATACCGACAGCGACGGTGAGGAGGCGGCCAATCAGGCCTTGTCGGAGCGCCGCGCGCAGGCCGTGGTCGATTACCTCGTGCGTGCCGGACTGCCTGCCAACCGTTTCACGCCGATCGGCTACGGCAGCACGCAGCCGCTCGCGGGCAACGAGAGTGAAGATGGCAAGGCGCAGAACCGCCGCATCGAATTCGTGGTGAAGTAGCGATGACCGTGCTTGCTACATTCTTCTGGGGTTGGCTGCTCGGCGCCGCGCTGCTCGGCTTCGGCATGGGCTGGATCGCGGTGGTGCATCGGGCGCAGGGCGTCTCGAAGATGTGGATGCGCTGGCTCGCGCTGCTCGCCGCCGCGCTGGTGGCGGCGTCGTTTACGCGGGTCGTGCCCGGCCGTTTCGGCTACTGGCTGGATCTCTTCCTGGTCATGTTCGCACTCTATCTCGTCGGCTGCGCGATCGGCTCCTGGCTGCGCGACTGGGTGGTTTCGCGCAGCAGGCCCGCGAACTGACCCCCAAACCCTTGACCCAACAGGATTGAGCGGCGCCGCCGAGCGCAGGGCGAGCCGCATGCATGCATTTTGCCGCTTGACACTAATACGTACGTACGTATTAAATCACGCCCATGCCAAAACCCTCTCTCCGCGATGCCATCCTCGACGCCGGCCTGAAGGAAATGTTCCGGACCGGCTATCACGGCACCAGCGTGCGCGACGTCACCACGGCCGCCGGCGCGCCGCAGGGTTCGTTCACCAACCATTTCCGGTCGAAGGAGCTGTTCGCGTCGGAAGTGCTCGATCGCTACTTCCTCTATGTGCGCGGCCTCATCGCGGAAGCGCTCGGCGACACGACGCTGCCGCCGCGCGACAGGCTCCGGCGCTATCTCGATCTCATCACCGGCAAGCTGGCGCATGACGGCTTCACCCGCGGCTGCCTGATCGGCGATTTCAGCCTCGAGGCGTCGGGCTCGAGCGAGATGCTGCGCGAGCAGCTCGACGAGATCTTCCGGGAATGGCGCGCGCCGTTTGCGGCCTGCATCGCCGAAGCCCAGACCAGGCGCGAGATCGCGTCCGACTTCGATCCCGATGCGCTTGCCGATTTCCTGCTCGCATCCTGGCAGGGCGCGATGTTGCGCATGAAGGTCGAGCGCAGCGCGGCCGCGCTCGAGCGTTTCAAGACGATCGCCTTCCAAACCGTGTTCAAGGAGTTGCCATGACCATGTCTGCCGATATCAGTCTGCATCATCGCCCGGTGTTCGGGACCACGATGGCCTATCGCGAGCTTGGGCGCAGCGACGCACCGCACGTGCTGTTCCTGCACGGTAATCCGACGTCATCCTATATCTGGCGCAACATCATGCCGCTGGTGGCGCCGGTCGGGCACTGCATCGCACCCGACCTGATCGGCTACGGCCAGTCCGGCAAACCCGAGATCGCCTACCGCTTCTTCGACCATGCGGACTATCTCGATGCGCTGATCGACGAGCTTGGCATCAGCTCGGCGTATCTGGTCGCCCAGGATTGGGGCACGGCGCTCGCGTTCCATCTCGCGGCGCGCCGCCCGCAACTCGTGCGTGGGCTGGCCTTCATGGAGTTCATCCGCCCGATGCGGGATTGGTCCGACTTCCACCAGCACGAGGCCGCCCGGGAGACGTTCCGGAAATTCCGCACGCCGGGAGTGGGCGAGGCGATGGTCCTCGACAACAATGCGTTCGTCGAACGCGTGCTGCCCGGCTCGATCCTGCGCACGCTCAGCGAGGAGGAGATGGAAGCTTACCGTGCGCCGTTTGCGACGCGCGAGAGCCGCAAGCCGACCTTGATGCTGCCGCGCGAGCTGCCGATCGCGGGCGAGCCTGATGATGTCGATCAGGCGCTCACCACGGCGCACGCGGCGCTCGCGGCATCGACCTATCCGAAGCTGCTGTTTGCGGGGTCTCCCGGGGCGTTGGTGTCGTCGGCCTTCGCCGCGGATTTCGCGGCGAGGCTGCAGCATTGCGCGGTCATTCAGCTCGGCGCGGGCGCGCATTATCTGCAGGAAGATCATCCGGAGGCGATCGGCCGCTCGGTTGCAGGGTGGATCGCCGGCATCGAAGCCGTGAACGCGCAACATCTCGCAGCATGAGTGGATGGGAGAGCACGCCATGACCGACCTCTCGATCATTTATTGCCGTCCGTGCGGCTACGAGAAGCGCGCCAGGGAGGCCGCCGCGCTGCTGCGCGAACGCCTCAAACTCGATGCGGAGCTGGTGCCGGGCAAGGGTGGCGTCTTCGAGGTCAAGCTTGACGGCAAAGTGATCGCCCGCCGCGTCAAGGGGCATTTCCCCGATGCTGCCGAAATCGTCACCGCAGTGGCTGCGGCACAGGCATAAAAATTGACGCAGGCTTGCCTCATCGCCGTTGCATGACCATTGCGGCGGCGATTTTCGCTGCGCGGGCGCCGCGGCGTCTCCCTCGCTTCCCGTAGTTTCCCGGATGGCCTTGCGCACCGTTCGCCGGGCTAACTGCCGCACGTCGATGTCAGGTCTTGTCGAAGATGGCGAGAAACGCGCATATTTGTGCACCCGCTGTCATGAATCATCCCTAATATCTTGAAGATGCGCGTTTTATTGTCGTTTGACGAATTCCACTCCGGCTTAAAACGCGCTACAGGGGTCGGGGCACAGCGAAGCGTCGGCGGGGTTCGCCCGGGAGCCGCCGTCGCGGGATCGCAATTCGAGGTCTAGATGCTGGAAGCAATACGCAGGGCGATGGCGTTTCTGCGCCAGAAGCAAATCCTGCATCGGCTGGGTGTTGTCATCAGCATCGCCGTCATCGGCATCGCCTGCTACGTCCTGTATCATATGCTGCGCGGCATCGACACCAATGAGGTGCTCGAGGCCATCAAGAGCACCGAGCCGCGACAAATCGCGCTGGCGGGGCTGTTCGTCGCAGCCGGCTACTTCACGCTGACCTTCTACGATCTGTTCGCGGTGCGCGCGATCGGCCACGCCCACGTGCCCTATCGCGTCAATGCCCTCGCGGCATTCACCTCCTATTCGATCGGCCACAATGTCGGCGCCAGCGTCTTCACTGGTGGCGCGGTACGCTACCGGATCTATTCGGCCTGGGGATTGAACGCGATCGACGTCGCCAAGATCTGCTTTCTCGCCGGCCTGACCTTCTGGCTCGGCAATGCCGCCGTGCTCGGGCTCGGCATCGCCTACCATCCGGAAGCCGCAGCCAACATCGACCAGCTGCCGCCCTGGCTCAATCGCGCGCTGGCGTTCGGCATCATCATGGCGCTGGTCGCCTATGTGGTCTGGGTCTGGACCCAGCCGCGGGTGGTCGGCCGCGGTCCCTGGACGGTGACCCTGCCGGGCGGCCCGCTAACGCTGCTGCAGATCGCGATCGGCATCGTCGACCTCGGCTTCTGCGCGTTGGCGATGTACGTGCTGGTGCCGGACGAGCCCAATCTCGGCTTCGTCGTGGTCGCCGTCATCTTCGTGTCGGCGACTCTGCTCGGCTTCGCCAGCCACTCCCCCGGCGGGCTCGGGGTGTTCGACGCCGCCATGCTGGTCGGCCTCTGGCAGATGGACCGCGAGGACCTGCTCGGCGGTATGCTGTTGTTCCGGCTGCTCTACTATATTGCGCCGTTCGTCATATCTGTAATCTTGCTGACGTTTCGGGAGGTTATCGTCGGCGCCCGACTCAAGCGGCTGCCGCAGACTGATTCGGGTCCCCGCGCTGAGCCGCACCATGAGGCGGTTCTGGTCCGCAAGCGTGGTGATTCCGGGGTCTGATGACGCGGCCCGATGCCTCCCGAGGGAAGGTCGATTTGACCGCGCCTGGGCGAGACATGAACCGACGGGAAGAAAGCCGCCGCGATGGCCATTGACGATACGCCGCATTCGATTTTCTCGCCTTGGCCCGACCGCTTGCGCCATTCCGCGCTCATCCTGCTTGCCGCTGCACTGGCGCTGAGCGTCGTGGTCGCGCTCGGCGAGTTGTCGCTGGTGCGCGCCTGCGTGGTGTTCGTCTGCATCGCGGCTGCGGCGCTGGTGCCATGGCGGCTGCATGATGCCGGCACCTCGCGCGAGGATGTCCGCCACGGCAATCCGGTCGAGGCCGCAGCCGTCAGCGCCGTCGTCGCCGGCATGCCGGACCCGGCCGTGCTACTCGATCGCGCCGGCCGCGTCATCCATCTCAACACCGCCGCGGCCCAGCTTGCGCCGGCGCTGCGCAAGAACGAGCTGGCGCAATTTGCCCTGCGTTCGCCGGAGATTATCACTGCGTTGCGCGAGGCGATCGCGACCACCGAGCCGCGCCGCGCCACCTACTCCGATCACGTTCCGGTCGATCGCTGGATGGAGCTGGTGATCACGCCGGTGCCGGTGCCGACCCAGTTCGGCGGCACCGAGAAATGCATGCTGATGACGTTCCACGATCTGACGCCGCTGCGCCGGGTCGAGGAGATGCGCGCCGATTTCGTCGCCAATGCGAGCCATGAGCTGCGCACGCCGCTCGCGGCGCTGTCCGGCTTCATCGACACGCTGCAGGGGCCGGCGCGCGAGGACGCGCGGGCGCGCGAGCGCTTCCTCGGCATCATGCACACCCAGGCCACCCGCATGGCGCGGCTGATCGACGACCTGCTGTCGCTGTCGCGGGTCGAGCTGTCGGCCCATGTGCGGCCCGAGGCCTCGATCGATATCGTGCCGATCATCCGCCAGGTGGCCGACGGGCTTGAGGCGCTGGCCAGCGAGCGCCAGGTCGAGATCGACGTCGACCTGCCACCGACCCCGGTCACGATCGCCGGCGACCGCGAGGAACTGCTCCGCCTGTTCGAGAACCTGATCGAGAACGCCCTCAAATACGGCGCCTCGGGCGGCCGCGTCATAGTGTCGCTCAATCAGACCGTTTCGGGCGCATCGGGCGAGGGGAGCCCCGAAATCCGTGTCATGGTACGGGATTTCGGCCCCGGCATCGCCCCGGAGCACCTGCCGCGGCTGACCGAGCGCTTCTATCGCGTGGACGTCGGCGACAGTCGTAACCAGGGCGGAACCGGCCTCGGATTATCGCTGGTGAAACATATTCTTAACCGTCATCGCGGGCGTCTTCTGATCGAGAGCGTGCCGAAGAATGGCGCGACTTTTACCGCCTGTTTTCCCCGGCCGAAGACCCCGTTACCGACCCAAAGCTAAGCGTTTTCAGTCGCTTAGTACTGTCATCCAACTGTCATCCAACCTTCGTAAAAGCGGCACCGACCGCTCCTAGATGGACCGGTGTGAGCGCGATCGGGCGCAATTGGCGCTTCGCTCACAAGATGGAGACCACCCCATGAATTTCATCAAAGCAATCGTCGCTGCCGGCATGGTCGCCGCTTCGACGTCGGCCTTCGCTGCCGATATTACCGGCGCGGGCGCGACGTTTCCGTTCCCGATCTATTCGAAGTGGGCTGACGCCTACAAGAAGGACACCGGCAATGGCCTGAACTATCAGTCGATCGGTTCCGGCGCCGGCATCAAGCAAATCCAGGCCAAGACCGTGACCTTCGGCGCCACCGACGCGCCGCTCAAGGCCGAGCAGCTCGAGAAGGACGGCCTCGTCCAGTGGCCGATGGTGATGGGCGCGATCGTTCCGGTCGTGAACGTCGAAGGCATCAAGCCGGGCGATCTCGTGCTCTCCGGCGAAGTGCTCGGCGACATCTATCTCGGCAAGATCACCAAGTGGAATGACGCGGCGATCGCGAAGCTCAATCCGAAGCTGACCCTGCCGGCGGACGCGATCACCGTCGTGCGCCGTTCGGACGGTTCAGGCACCACCTTCAACTTCACCGACTACCTCTCCAAGTCGAACGCCGACTGGAAGTCCAAGGTCGGTTCCGGCACCGCGGTCGAATGGCCGGTCGGCGTCGGCGCCAAGGGCAACGAAGGCGTCGCCGGCAACATCGGCCAGACCAAGAACGCTATCGGCTATGTCGAATACGCATATGCCAAGCAGAACAAGCTGACCTACACCGCGCTGGTCAACAAGGCCGGCAAGACCGTGCAGCCGACCGTCGCCGCCTTCCAGGCCGCTGCGTCGAACGCCGACTGGTCCAAGGCTCCCGGCTACTATGTGATCCTGACCGACCAACCGGGCGAAGCCTCCTGGCCGATCACCGCGGCGACCTTCATCCTGATGCACAAGGATTCGACCGACAAGGCGGCCTCGCAGGAAGCGCTCAAGTTCTTCAAGTACGCCTTCGAGAAGGGTGGCAAGGCGGCCGAAGAGCTCGACTACATCCCGATGCCGGAATCGGTCGTCAAGCTGATCGAGAAGACCTGGTCCTCGGACATCAAGAGCTAAGTCCGACGCTTCGAACACAGCCTGTGCCGCCTCCCAAGGGCGGCACAGGTCAAGCGACCAAGATCCGGGCTCCATCACCGCGGCAAGAAACGCGGGGCGGGGCTCGGGTTCGCGCCTCGGGAGGCGGAACCGGAACGACGCCCGGCCAAATGCGTCAGTGAAGATCGCTTCGGGGCGTAGCGGTTTGCGTAGCTTTCACATAGTAATGAGGGGATTGGCGTGGCAGACATGGCTGTTCAGAGCGATGTGATGGAAGCCGCGGGACCTTACGATCGCGCCAAGGCCCTCAGCGCCTTCAAGCTCGGTGATCTCACCTTCTATTGGATTACCCGCATCTCGGCGATCTCGGTCCTGTTGATCCTCGGCGGCATCATCCTGTCGCTGATCGCCGGCGCTTGGCCGGCGATGAAGGAATACGGCTTCGCCTTCCTCTGGACGCAGCGCTGGGCGCCCTCGGCCGATCCGCCGGTGCTCGGCGCGCTCGGCCCGATCTACGGCACCCTGATCACCTCGGTCATCGCGATGACGATCGCCATTCCGGTCGGCATCGGCATCGCCATCTTCCTCACCGAACTCTGCCCGCAAATGCTGCGCCGCCCGATCGGCATCGCCATCGAGCTGCTCGCCGGCATCCCCTCGATCATCTACGGCATGTGGGGCTTCTTCGTGCTGGGCCCGTTCCTGGCCAACACGTTCCAGCCCTTCATGATCAGGATATTCGAGGGCGTCCCGGTGCTGGGTGCGGTGTTTGCAGGTCCGCCGTCCTATCTCAGCCTGTTCAACGCCGCGCTGATCCTCGCCATCATGGTGCTGCCCTTCATCACCGCGATCTCGGTCGACGTGTTCAAGACCGTGCCGCCGGTGCTGAAAGAGGCCGCCTACGGCATGGGCTGCACCACCTGGGAAGTCGTCCGCAGCGTCGTGATCCCCTACACCCGGGTCGGCGTGATCGGCGGCATCATGCTGGCGCTCGGCCGCGCGCTCGGCGAGACCATGGCGGTGACCTTCATCATCGGCAACTCGTTCCGCATCTCGTCGTCGATCTTCGCGCCGGGCACCACGATCTCGGCGGCGATCGCCTCCGAATTCGCCGAGAGCGACGGCCTGCACCAGTCCGGCCTGATCCTGCTCGGCCTCCTGCTGTTCGTGCTGACCTTCTTCGTGCTCGCCGGCGCGCGGCTGATGCTGATGCGGCTTGAAACGAAAGCGGGGAAATAGGGCCATGAACCCGATCTACAAATCCCGCCGCCGCAGCGACATCGTCATTCGCGCACTCTGTGTCGGCGCGGCGCTGTTCGGCGTCACCTGGCTGGCGCTGATCCTGTTCACGCTGGTCTATAACGGCCTTGCAGGCCTCAGCGTGCAGCTGTTCACCCAGAACACGCCGCCACCGGGCTCGACCGAAGGCGGCCTGCTCAACGCCATCGTCGGCTCGGTCATCATGACGGTGATCGGCGTCGGCATCGGCGCGCCGCTCGGCCTGTTCGCCGGCACCTACCTCGCCGAGTACGGCAAGCACGACAAGCTCACCTCGGTGATCCGCTTCATCAACGACATCCTGCTCAGCGCACCTTCGATCATCATCGGCCTGTTCATCTATGGCGCGGTGGTGGTGCCGATGCGCGGCTTCTCGGCGATCGCAGGCAGTCTCGCGCTCGCCGTGATCGTGATCCCGGTCGTGCTGCGCACCACCGAGGACATGCTGCTGCTGGTGCCCAATCCGCTGCGCGAGGCGGCCTCCGCGCTCGGCCTGCCGCGTTCGCTGGTGATCAAGCGGATCGCTTATCGTGCTGCGCGGTCGGGTCTGATCACCGGCGTGCTGCTGGCGACCGCCCGTGTCGCCGGCGAGACCGCGCCGCTGCTGTTCACCGCGCTGTCGAACCAGTTCTTCAGCCTGGACCTGACCAAGACGATGGCCAACCTGCCGGTGACCATCAACAACTTCGTGCAGAGCCCCTACGCCTACTGGAAAGAGCTGGCGTGGAGCGGTGCGCTGCTCATCACCTTCACTGTGCTCGCGCTGAATATCGGCGCGCGCATCCTTGGTGCCGAAAGGGCCGCAAAATGACCGAGCTTTCCGTCTCCACGACCGTCGCGAGCCACGTTCCCCAGGTGCCGCTGCCGGAAGCGCCGCCGAAAGTCACGGTGCGCAACCTCAACTTCTATTACGGCGAGCACCACGCGCTGAAGAACATCAACCTGACGCTCGGCACCAACCGCGTCACGGCGTTCATCGGCCCGTCGGGCTGCGGCAAGTCGACCCTGCTGCGCATCTTCAACCGGATGTATGATCTCTATCCGGGCCAGCGCGCGGTCGGCCAGCTGATGCTGGACCAGACCAACATTCTCGATCCCAAGCTCGACCTCAATCTGCTCCGCGCGCGGGTCGGCATGGTGTTCCAGAAGCCGACGCCGTTCCCGATGACGATCTACGAGAACATCGCCTTCGGCATCCGCCTCTACGAGAAGATCTCGAAGTCCGAGATGGACGACCGGGTCGAGAAGGCGCTGCGCGGCGGCGCGCTGTGGAACGAGGTCAAGGATAAGCTGAACGCCTCCGGCCTGTCGCTCTCCGGCGGCCAGCAGCAGCGCCTGTGCATCGCGCGCACCGTGGCGGTGCGGCCCGAGGTGATCCTGTTCGACGAGCCGTGCTCGGCGCTCGATCCGATCTCGACCGCCAAGGTCGAGGAGCTGATCCAGGAACTCTCCGAGGACTATACGATCGCGATCGTCACCCACAACATGCAGCAGGCGGCGCGCGTCTCCGACAAGACCGCCTTCATGTATCTCGGTGAGCTGATCGAGTTCGACGACACCAACAAGATATTCACCTCGCCGAGCGATCGACGCACCCAGGACTACATCACCGGCCGGTTCGGCTAGCGCATGATCCGCAAAAGTGGGCACCGGTTTTTCGATCGGATCGTGCGAAACTGAGGACACCAAATCATGATCCCCGGGATCATGAGGGAGACAAGCGATGGCTTCTGAACATACCGCCAAGGCATTCGACAGCGACCTGCAGGAGTTGACCCGCCTGGTCGCCGAGATGGGCGGCCTCGTCGAGCGGATGATCACCGAGTCGGTCGACGCGCTGATCCGTCGCGACGTCGCGCTCGGCAAGCGCGTGGTCGCCGCCGACATCGAGATCGACAATCTGCAGCGCGTCATCGAAGAGCGCGCGGTGCTGACGATCGCCCGCCGCCAGCCGATGGCGATTGACCTGCGCGAAATCGTCAGCGCGATGCGCGTGGCCACCGACCTCGAGCGGATCGGCGACCTCGCCAAGAACATGGGCAAGCGCGTCGCGGCGCTGGAAAGCGATTTCCAGCCGCTAAAGCTGATCCGCGGCCTTGAGCACATGACCGACCTCGTGCTGTCGCAGGTCAAGTCGGTGCTCGACGCCTATGCCGCGCACGATCTGCCGGCGGCGATGAACGTCTGGAAGGGCGACGAGGAGGTCGATGCGATCTGCACCTCGCTGTTCCGCGAGCTGCTGACCTACATGATGGAGGATCCGCGCAACATCTCGTTCTGCATCCATCTGATGTTCTGCGCCAAGAACATCGAGCGGATCGGCGATCATGCCACCAATATCGCCGAGACCGTGTTCTATATGATCGAGGGCCAGCAGATCACCGACAAGCGCCCGAAGGGCGACATGACCAACTTTGCCACCACGGTGCCGGGTACCTAGGACATGATCCGCAGGCGCGGAGCCGGATTGTCTTCACGACAAGTCGCTTCCGCGGGGATTATGCTCAGGAAAGTAAGCGTTTCGGTTTGCGTCTGGGCAACGGATCATCACAGAGAGAGAACTTAAACCGATGAGCGCACGCATTCTGGTAGTCGAAGACGAGGAAGCGCTGACGACACTGTTGCGCTACAACCTCGATGCGGAAGGCTACGATGTCGAAACGGTCGGGCGCGGCGACGATGCCGACACCCGCCTGAAGGAGCGCGTTCCCGACCTCGTGGTACTGGACTGGATGCTGCCGGGCCTGTCCGGCATCGAGCTGTGCCGGCGCCTGCGGGCGCGGCCCGAGACCAAGCAGCTTCCGATCATCATGCTGACCGCGCGCGGCGAGGAGAGCGAGCGCGTGCGCGGGCTTGCCACCGGCGCCGACGACTACATCGTCAAGCCGTTCTCGGTGCCCGAATTGCTGGCACGGGTGAAGGGCCTGCTGCGCCGCGCGAGCCCGGAGCGGCTTGCGACCGTGCTGACCTATGGCGACATCGAGCTCGACCGCGAGAAGCGCCGCGTGGCGCGCTCGGGACGTCCGATCGATCTCGGTCCGACCGAGTATCGGCTGCTCGAATTCTTCCTCGAGCATCCCGGCCGCGTGTTCAGCCGCGAGCAACTGCTCGACAGCGTCTGGGGCCGCGACATCTATATCGATGAGCGGACCGTCGACGTGCATATCGGCCGCCTGCGCAAGCTGCTCAATCCGGGCCGCGAGCAGGATCCGATCCGCACCGTGCGCGGCGCCGGCTATGCGCTCGACGACCGCTTCGCGAAGGCCGAGCCACAGCCGTAAGGCCGTGCAGTAGTCATAGGCCGCAACACGCCGTCGTCCCGGCCTAGTGCGCAATTGCGCACGGGAGCCGGGACCCATACGCCGCGGCCGTCGCAATGGGCAAGCGGCCAGACGACTTTCTAACAACACCCATTCGTGGTTATGGGTCCCGGGTTTCGCCGGGACGACGCCGGTTTGTAGTGCGTTCTCCGCTTCAAGCACCGCCCCGGATTTCGCTTCGCTCCATCCGGGCTACGATCACACAAAAAAATCCCCGCTTTCGCGGGGATTTGTTTTTGCAGTCCAGGCTGGTTTCCCGAGTGCTACTTGATCTGTGGCTTCGCCGACGGCCGGCGGCGATCGTTGGCGGGCTGGTAGGCGACGCGTGAGTGATGCGCGCAATAGGGCAGGCCGGCGAGCGCCTTGCCGCCGCAGAAGAAGAATTCCGGGCTCGAGGGATCTCCGACCGGCCAGTGGCAGGTGGCCTCGTTGAGTTCGAGCAGCGACAGCCGCTGGCTCATCGGCACCACGTTGTCGAAGGAGATCGGATCGGGCTCCATCTCGACCTCGAAGGCGTGCGCAAGCGCGGTGTTGCCGCGCGAGACCGGGCGCGCCACCCGCATCATGTGCTGGGCTGGGCGGGCCTTGCGCTGCCGCGGCGCGGCCGTTGAGGGGGCCTTGGCGCGGCCGGAGAGGCCGAGCCGATGCACTTTGCCGATCACGGCGTTTCGCGTCACATTGCCAAGTTCCGCCGCGATCTGGCTGGCCGAGAGGCCGGATTCCCAGAGCTTCTTCAGCTGCTCGACGCGATCGTCGGACCAGGTCAATACAGTCATCGCATTCTTCCTTTCGCATGGCGCCGGCCAGTCATCGGAGCGGCGCTGCGAGCCAATCTGGACAAATATCCCTGCGGCCAGAATCCCTTAGCCCTCGCCGGGCACGGTGTTGCGCCCGAACGTTTACACGAGACACGAAGGCTACTTAGAGGGTCCAGTACTGCCGCACGAGATGTCGTACCCGACAGGCCAAACGCTACAATATGGCGTGACTCTGGCGCAAGAGTCCGCGGCCGTGCGTCCACATGTTCCCACAAAGTTAAGCATTGCTATGAGGCTTTTCCACCGCACGGGAATGCTCCGGATTGCGCCGGTTTCGCATTGCAGGAAGGCCGGCAAAGGCCGGCTCCTGGCGATTGACACTTACCGGCCGCCGCATAGAATGACCCGCACGTGCCGCCCGCAAAGGCGGCCGTTTTGTTTTCCGAAGCTGGCGGTTGCTGCGTAGGCGTCAAGGCGCGCGGCGATTGACGGCTTCAAACCGGCAGTGAACGCCATGACCAACGCCTCGTCGCATCTGCTCCCCGTCTTCGCCCGGGTCGATCTCGGCTTCGAGCGCGGCGAGGGCGCCTGGCTGATCGCAACCAATGGCGACCGCTATCTCGATTTCACCTCGGGCGTCGCGGTGAACGCGCTCGGGCATGCGCACCCGCATCTGGTCAAGGCGCTGCAGGAGCAGGCGACCAAGCTCTGGCACATGTCGAACCTGTTCAAGAGCCCGGACGGCGAGGTGCTTGCCGCGCGGCTGTGCGAGCAGAGCTTTGCCGACTTCGTGTTCTTCTGCAATTCCGGCGCGGAAGCGATGGAGGGCGTGATCAAGCTGGTCCGCCACCACCACTTCTCCAAGGGCCATCCCGAACGCTACCGGATCATCACCTTCGAAGGCGCCTTCCATGGCCGCACGCTGGGCACGCTGGCTGCGACCGGCTCGGCGAAATACCTCGAGGGCTTCGGCCCGCCGATGGACGGCTTCGACCAGGTGCCGCACGGCGACATCGAGGCGGTGAAGAAGGCGATCGGCCCGCACACCGCCGGCATCCTGATCGAGCCGGTGCAGGGCGAGGGCGGCGTGCGTTCGGCGCCGCAGGCGTTCTTCAAGGCGCTGCGCGCGCTGTGTGACGAGCATGGCCTGCTGCTCGCCTTCGACGAGGTGCAGACCGGCATGGGCCGCACCGGCGAGCTGTTCGCCTACAGGCGCACCGGCGTCACGCCGGACGTGATGTCGCTGGCGAAAGCGCTCGGCGGCGGATTCCCGATCGGCGCGGTGCTGGCGACCGCGCAGGCTGCGGCCGGCATGGCGCCGGGCTCGCACGGCTCGACCTTCGGCGGCAATCCGCTCGCGGTCGCCGCCGCCAATGCCGTGCTCGACGTCATGCTCAAGCCCGGCTTCTTCGAGCACGTGCAGAAGATGTCGCTGCTGCTCAAGCAGAAGCTCGCTTCCGTGGTCGACCGCTATCCCGGCGTGCTGTCGGAAGTGCGCGGCGAGGGCCTGTTGATCGGCGTCAAGGCGGTGGTGCCGTCGGGCGATCTGATCGCCGCGCTGCGCAACGAGAAGCTGCTCACCGTCGGCGCCGGCGACAATGTGGTGCGGTTCCTGGCGCCCCTGATCGTGACCGAGGCCGAGATCGACCAGTCGATCACTGCGCTCGAGCGCGCCTGCTCTGTGCTATCGGCGCCGCAGCCGAAGAAGGCGGCTGGATAATGAGCAAGCCGGTCCGTCACTTCCTCGATATCAACGAGCTGCCGCTCGCCGAGTTGCGCAACATGCTCGAAGCCGGAGCCGCCATGAAGGCGAAGCTGAAGGCGCATGAGAAGGGCAGGAAGCCGCTCGAAGGCAAGACGCTGGCGATGATCTTCGAACGCCCGTCGACCCGCACAAGGGTGTCGTTCGACGTCGGCATGCGCCAGCTCGGCGGTGAATCCATCATGCTGACCGGCGCCGAGATGCAGCTCGGCCGCGGCGAGACCATCGCCGACACCGCGCGCGTGCTGTCACGCTATGTCGACGCGATCATGATCCGCATCCTCAACCATGACGCGCTGCTCGAGCTCGCCGCTCACGCCACCGTGCCCGTCATCAACGGCCTGACCCGGCGTTCGCATCCCTGCCAGGTGATGGCCGACCTCATGACCTATGAGGAAAACCGCGGCTCGATCGAGGGCAAGACGGTGGCCTGGACCGGCGACGACAACAACGTGCTGGCCTCCTGGGCGCACGCCGCCGAGCGCTTCAAGTTCAATCTCAACATCGCCACGCCGCCCGAGCTCTCGCCGAAGAAGCCGATGCGGGACTGGATCAAGGCCACCGGTGCGCCGATCATGCTCGGCACCGATCCGGAAGCCGCCGTGCGCGGCGCCGACTGCGTCGTCACCGACACCTGGGTGTCGATGGGCGACAAGGAGGGCGAGCACCGCCACAACGTGCTGAAGCCCTATCAGGTCAATGCCAAGCTGATGTCGCTCGCCAAGCCGGACGCGCTGTTCATGCACTGCCTGCCCGCGCATCGCGGCGAGGAGGTCACCGACGAGGTGATCGACGGCCCGCAATCCGTGGTGTTCGACGAGGCGGAAAACCGCCTGCACGCGCAGAAGGGCATCCTGGCCTGGTGTTTCGACACGGTCGCGTAGTCGACGACATCAATGCCGTCGTCCCTGCCTTGTGCGCAATTGCGCACTGGAGCAAGGACCCAGACGCCGCGGCCTGAGAAAAAGGCACATGGGCAGACGCCTTGTGCCGCGACAAAATCCTGTGGTTATGGGTCCCTGCTTTCGCAGGGACGACGTCGATTCCCGGTATGCTGAACCCCTTTATTTCATGGTCCGAGACCCCAGATAGAGCGCCATGGTTTCACAATCCCCCGACATCAAAATCCAGGCCGAGACGCCCATTCGCGCGCCCTCGGCGGTTCCTGTCGACGATGCCGTGCTGGCCTTCGAGGTCGGCGCGCTGGACTTGCGCGGCCGGCTGACCCGGCTCGGCCCCGCGCTCGACGAGATCCTGCACAAGCACGATTATCCGCCCGCGGTCGGCAAGCTGCTCGGTGAGGCCATCGTGCTCACCACGCTGCTCGGCTCCTCCGTCAAGTTCGAGGGCCGCTTCATCCTGCAGACCCGGACCGACGGTCCGGTCTCGCTCCTGATCGTCGATTTCCAGGCGCCCGACCGGCTGCGTGCCTATGCGCGCTACGATGTGGCGCGCCTCAAGGACGGGCAGAGCTCGGGTGAGCTGCTCGGCAAGGGCCACCTTGCGATGACCATCGATCAGGGCGCGAACACCAGCCGCTACCAGGGCCTGGTCGCGCTCGACGGCGGCGGCCTGGAAGAGGCGGCCCATGAATATTTCCTGCGCTCGGAGCAGATTCCGACGCGGGTGCGGCTCGCAGTCGGCGAGGAGATGCGCGGCGGCGAAGGCGGCAAGCTGCACTGGCGCGCCGGCGGCATCCTGCTGCAATTCCTGCCCAAGGCCCCCGAACGCGCCAAGCAGGCCGATCTGCATCCCGGCGATGCGCCGGAGGGCACGGCCACGCACAGCGTGCCGGATGACGACGCCTGGGTCGAGGGGCAGTCGCTGATCTCTACCGTCGAGGATGTCGAACTGATCGATCCCGATCTCTCCGGCGAGCGGCTGTTGTACCGCCTGTTCCACGAACGCGGCGTGCGCGTCTTCAACCCGCAAACGCTGTGCGCGCAGTGCTCCTGCTCGCGCGATGCGGTGTCGTCGATGCTGAAGAGCTTTGCGCCGAACGATCGCGCCGAGATGGTCAAGGACGGCAAGGTGGTCGTGACTTGCGAGTTCTGCTCGTCGGTCTACGAATTCACGCCGCAGGAAGCCGGCGTCGAGTAGGCGGAAAACTGCCCACGGGGCTCGGTAATCAGGCCTGTCAGCTCAGCAAGGTGCGGGTCTTGCCGGCGGCGTCGTAGATTTCGATCTGAAGCATCGGATAAGCCGCCTTCAGTTGTCGGCCAGACGTTTCAGCAGCCTCGGCGGTGTCGAACTCCGACTTGAAGTGTTTGTCGACAATGATCACGAAGCCTTCGGTAGGAGGCCGGTCGGCGCGCAGCGGCTTCTTCAGCTCTGGTTCGTCAATGGAGAGTAGGGATTTCTTCGTCGTCATGGGAATCCTCCTGGATCGATCTCAACTCAGCCGGTGAAACGCGGGCGGCAGGGTCTCGCGCACGAGCCCGCTCAGATTCAAGGTCTCCCCGCTGTCGGTGATATCCGAGAACAGTACCTCGACATAGGGATGCTGGCGGTTGAACGCAGCACCGCGTTGGTATTTCGCACTGACGATCCGCTCGATCGCCGCCAGGTTCAGCCTGCCGAGTGCGTTGTATTGATCGCGGAACAGGCTTTGATGTCCGCCGCGGTGCTCGACAGACTCGGCCCAGACGTCCATCACCTTGCGGCCGATGAATGCCTCGATCCGTTCATTTCCATCACGGGCGACAAGTCGCAGCCCGTCCATGCTGTGCTGTCCGTCATCGACGTCAAATTGGGTAAGTGACATGGTGAATCTCCTGTTGTCGTAGTTGGCTCACATCGGCAGTCCATCGGGGACTGCACCTCCTTCATTGTCCCATCGCGACAAAGCCGCAGCGCCCGATCTCGCGTCCTGACGCGCCTCCAGAACCTTGTCGCGACCGGCATCATCCTTGTGCTTGTGCAGGAAGCGCGCGATCTGCCCGCGGAGCGCGGACGTCTCCAACAGTTTTCCGACCGATCCGGCGGTGTCGAAGATTTCCCGCTGCAGCGCCTTCGGCAGGACGTTCCATTGCATGATGATGGCCGCGCCGAGACACCGCAGGACGTACTCCTCTTCGGCGGCAAGGGCGACGCCACGAGAGCGGTCGTGCTCCGCAACGTTTATTGCGTTGTCGAAATTGTCCGCCAATCCCTGCTCGTTATCCGCGAGCGAAGCGAGGCGGTCTTGCCGCTCTTGAAGCTTGCGGCTTTCGCCCTGACTGCCCGAACGCTTGATCAGTTCGCCGTATGCGGCTGCCTTGGCGCGGTACTGTTGAGATTTGAACATGGCGGGCCCTTTCCTTGGAGGTCTCCGCGCATTCCGACCAATCTCGATGGCTGGAGGACTGACTTGTATATGGGAGGCAAAGGGTCGAATAACGAGCACCGAGGCCACAAATCACCGGGCACAAGCCAATCGGATGGCGCGCGTGAATATCTGCACCGCGACAACGTTCACCGCGGTCGCCAGTTCCTGAAGCACAGTTGGAAGCAATGTCGAAGCCGTCGCTTGGTGAGAGGCGACCGGAGGCCAGGCCCCGGTGGCATCGGAAGAATGGCGGCCTCAGCCGGCCCCGTACCGGGGCTTCCTCCGCAAGATCGGCAGTCAGCTCGGCGTTCGCAGGCCGGGCGATGTCAGCCAATCATTGATGTGCGAGGCGGTTTCGACCAGCCGGGCCTTGCGAAGCATCGCGTCGCGCTGAAGGCCGGGCAGGAATGGCTTCGCAGCATCTCCTATCCTCACGGCTTCCAGCGCCGGCAGATCATGAGGCGGCGGTTCAGGCTGGCTGTGTTGAGCAATCGGCATAAAGCTCTCCTGGTTACGGGCGGGAGCTTGCAGCACTCTCAGTCGCCGGTATCGGCCGGCGGCGGAGCAGTGATGACCGCAGTAGATACCCCTTACGCCCGGTAGTCGACTCAATTCGCAATCGGGGGGAGCATATCCAGACTTCGGCGTGCGTTCGGGACGTCGGCTATGCGGTTGGCGAAGTAAGAGAAGCCAATGGTGCGTCGAATGTGTACACGAAACCGGTCGGCTCATAGCTTAGCTGCACGTCGCCGCGCAGCTGCCTGCCGAGCGTTTCGATCAACCGTGTCCCGAAACTGCGCCGTTCCGGAGGGTGGACTGCCGGACCGTTCTTCTCGGTCCATGTCAGATGCAAGCGCTGTGTTGGTTGATCCAGCGTCCAACTGATGTCGATCCGCCCCTGCGGGGCGGACAGGGCGCCGAACTTCGTGGTGTTCGTGCAGAGCTCGTTGAGCGTCATTGCGATGGCGATGACGGCGCCTGACGTCATGCGAATACTGGGTCCCGAAATCGAGAATTTCGGCTCATCCGGGTTGTTGAAGGCTTCGGTGGCGCCGCGGACGACGGTGCCGAGATCCGCGCTGCTCCATCTTGCCTGCAGCAGGACATCGTGCGCCCGCCCGAGCGCCAGCAACCGGCCCTCGATGGCGTGCTGCGCATGTTCGACCCCTGCCAGGTTGCGCAGGCTCTGGGAGACAATGGCACCGACGGTTGCGATCGTGTTCTTGATGCGGTGGTGCAGCTCCTCGAGGATCATCCTCTGCAGCTTGTCGGCCGCTTCGCGCTCCTTGGCGTCAATGCCGGCTGCGGTCAGCAAACTCTGGGCATCGATCGCGGCCTGCGCGAGCAGAAGTCGAAGGCTGACATTCTCTTCCGCCACAAGGTCCTGCTGCGGTGCCAAGCTGCTTGCAGCACCCGGGTCTGTGCGGAGGTCGGCTGGAGACATCGCCGACCGTATCATCATAAGCTGGCCTTTCGGCGAATGTTTTCTGCGCAATCGGGCGAATCTGGACGTATCCGGCACGAAAAACGCGAGCGATTGCCCCGATACGTGCCGAGTGGGCTTGTCATTCGACAGCGGAGTAGCCAGCTAATCAGCAGCGCAACTGTATTGTTACAGCATCCCCCTTGCGGAAGCGCGACGCCTTAGCTGCCAAATCTTGTAACCGATCGACCAGACGTCACGTCGCTTCAATGCGCGCGTTACGGGTCGCGACAAGCTGTGGCAACAAACCTGATAGGCCTTACCCATGATTGAATTTCCAAATCATAGTCGTTCATACGACCAAACGCGGCGCGCCGTGCGGTTTTGGGGATATGACAGTGCTATTGAGGCATCGTTCTTCGTCACCGAAGGCGCATTGAAGCGACTTCAATCGGATGCCTACCTCGACGAGCCGGGCCTTCTGCACGCCTTCGATGCCAACCGCGATCGGATATGTGCCGCTGCGGCCAGGGTCTATGTTCGCGGAAGCAGGGGGTCTTACGATCTGGTCGCCGCGAATTTCTGAAACCGGCGGCTTCGATGGTCACGCGCGACATTTTGGCAGATTAAGCGCGTTAGTCGCACACCACCCTTGCAAGCGATCAAAAGGAGGATGTCATGGATACGAGCTTCCTGCAGACTTTCCTGGCGTGCGGAGCAATCTTCGTGCTCTCGTTCGTTGCGATCGGGGCTTTCTGGCTCCTGGAGCGCATGCGAGGCGCCGGTGCCCCTCACTTGTGAAGGTGGGGCAGGCGGCCGGTAGACCCAGGTCCGCGCGTTCGAGATGCCGCGTCTCCAAAAGAAAGGCCGCGGATTGCTCCGCGGCCGTTCTGACGCCGATGCGTTTCCTCAGTAGCGGTCGGTCCCGATTCCGACACTCACGCCCGGAGCGCGGAACCCGATGCCGCCACGCTCCTCATAGCCACGGCGCTCGATGTAGCGCTCACGAGGTGCGTATCCGTATGAATCATCGGGCTCACGGACGATGACGCGGCGTTCGCCTCGTGCGCGCCAGCAACGGCCGGCTTCATCGCAAACCATGCGAACGTTCTGGATGTTGCTCTCCGGCCCCACCGACGCGCCGAGTGAAAGCGGTGCGGCGAAAGCCGTGCTTGTGGCAGTCATGACAAGGGCACTTGCGCCGGCTGCCAAATAGATCGCGAGATTCTTCATATGATTTCTCCAAAAAGTGCTTGTGTCAGGGAGCCAAGAGTCTTGCGAGCCATTGGTTCCTGGCGCCGGCCGGTCGATTGCAGTGATCGCGTGGCGGCCGTGCCGCCCCAATGCGCAATGGCACGTTGAAATGATGAGGAACTGAGGCCGGCCGTGCGCGTCCGCTCGTCGGGCAGATCAGAAAACCCGCAATTATTTCCATTATTCAGAAATTTGACGGGCCGCATCCCCGGTGACTGCTTGGGGCGCGGCGAGACTGACAGCGCGGCTAATTCAGCACCCTTTTCCCGTCCGGGCTCGGGCTGTCCAGCGAGAAGGTCGGCACGTCGATGTCGAAGCGCTCGCCGGCTTCGGTGACCATCTGGTAGCTGCCGGTCATGAAGCCGGAGGCGGTCGGCAGCGGCACGCCGGAGGTGTATTCGAAGCGCTCGCCGGGCGCGAGCACCGGCTGCTCGCCGACCACGCCCTCGCCACGCACCTCCTGGCGGCGGCCGGTGGCGTCGGTGATGATCCAGTGCCGCGTCCGCAGCTGCACCGTTTCCGGGCCCGAATTGACGATCACGATCTTGTACGACCAGAAATATTCGCGCCGGTCGATCGACGAGCGCTCCGGCATGAAGTTCGGCTCGACGGTGACTTCGATCTGGCGGGTAACGGCGCGGTACATACGGCTCAATCCGATGATCTCGGCGCAAAATCCGCTTTCGGCCGGATCATGCGCAAACAGGCGCCCATCATAGCCAATTGGTCAGCCGGAACCAATCGCCGGGCAGGCCGTGAAAAGCCGGTCCCGGGGCCGGCTGTCCATCGTGGTTTCAACATAGTTCCGCTCTAAAGCGCGGCCGCATGTCGCCGCACTCTGTGCTTTGTCGGCAAGTTGTGGACCGATATTATCTTTTCAGCACGATCTGCGGGCGCCCGCAGCCGACACGGTGTTTGATGAGCTCGATTGCCGATCCCATAGCCGGTTCGCCGGTGGCTGACGCCAAAGCCGATGCAGAGGTCAAGGCAAAAGCCGTGGCGGCGGCGCCCGCGATCTCGCTGCCGGCGACCGGCGAGCGCGAGCTCCGGCTCGATTTGTTCCGCGGGCTCGCGCTGTGGCTGATCTTCATCGATCACCTGCCGACCAATCTTCTGACCTGGCTGACGATCCGCAACTACGGCTTCTCCGACGCGACCGAGATCTTCATCTTCATATCCGGCTACACTGCCGCCTTCGTCTATGGCCGCGCGATGCTCGAGGGCGGCTTCGTGATCGCGACCGCGCGCATCCTGCGCCGGGTCTGGCAGATCTATGTCGCGCATGTCTTCCTGTTCACGATCTTCCTCGCCGAGATCTCCTATGTCGCGACCTCGTTCGAGAACCCGCTCTACACCGAAGAGATGGGGATCATGGACTTCCTGAAGCAGCCCGACGTCACCATCGTGCAGGCGCTGCTGCTGCGCTTCCGCCCGGTCAACATGGACGTGCTGCCGCTCTACATCGTGCTGATGCTGTTCCTGCCGCTGATCCTGTGGCTGATGAAGTGGAAGCCCGATGTCACGCTCGGCCTGTCGGTCCTGCTCTACGCGCTGACCTGGCAATTCGATCTCTATCTCTCGGCCTATCCGAACGGCTTCTGGGCGTTCAACCCGTTCGCCTGGCAATTGCTGTTCGTGTTCGGCGCCTGGTGCGCGCTCGGCGGCGCGCGGCGGATGTCGCGCATCCTGTCGTCGAACATCACGATGTGGATCTGCATCGTCTACCTCGTCGCGGCGTTCTTCGTGACGCTGACCTGGTACGTGCCGCAGCTCGGCCACATCATGCCGAAGGTGATCGAGCAATGGATGTATCCGATCAACAAGACCGACCTGGACGTGTTGCGGTTCGCGCATTTCCTGGCGCTCGCCGCACTCACCGTGCGCTTCCTGCCGAGGGACTGGCCGGGCTTGAAATCGCCCTGGCTGCGACCATTGATCCTGTGTGGCCAGCATTCGCTTGAGATATTCTGCCTCGGGGTCTTCCTCGCCTTTGCCGGTCACTTCGTGCTTGCCGAAGTATCTGGCGGTGCCGCACTGCACGCCTTGATCAGCGTTTGCGGCATCCTCATCATGTGCGGCATGGCGTGGATTATTTCGTGGTACAAGCACTCCGCCGACAAAGGCGCCTCCAAAAAAGGCGCCGGGCGGCAACGCCGATCTGGCGGGAGGGGGAGCATGAAGTCCGCGTGGACGATGCTGAGCCTGACGCTGCTGGCCGCCTGTTTGGCGGCTGCGCCCGCGCGCGCCGGCGATACCGTCGAGCCGGCACCGGCTCCGCCCTGCGACGTGCCGGCCTATCTCCTGGCAAGCGAGAGCTCGCTGCCGAAGGTCACCGATGCGGTGAAGGCCAACAAGCCGCTCAGCGTGCTGGTGGTGGGCAGCCGCTCCTCGACCATCCCGGGCAACGAGGCGAGCGCCTATCCGGCCACGCTGCAGGCGGCGCTGAAGGAGGCGTTTCCGGCCGCAACCATCGATCTATCCGTAGAATTACAGGGAAAGAGCACCGCCGAGGAGACCGCGGGAACCCTTGTTGAGCTTGTTGAAGCAAAAAAGCCTACTTTGGTTATCTGGCAGACCGGAACGGTCGATGCTATGCGAGCAGTCGATCCTGACGATTTCCGCACCGCCATCAACGATGGCGTTGTTGCGTTGCGGGGCGCCGGGACCGACGTGGTGCTGGTCAATCTGCAATACAGCCCGCGTACGGAAACGATGATCTCTGCGCCGCCATATCTCGACAATATGAAGGTGGTTGCGCAGCAGCACGACGTTCCGCTGTTCGACCGGTTCGCGATTATGAAGCAGTGGAGCGACGCCGGATATTTTGACCTGTTCAGCACCTCGCATGGTGTCGATCTGGCCAAGAAGGTTCATGCCTGTCTCGGCCGCGCACTGGCGAAATTCGTGATCGATGCGGCCCATCTGGGCCCGGTGCAGCAGAATTAGAGGAAGTCGAGTTGATGCGTTTTGCCTTCCCTTTTCGTTTCGCCGCAGGGCGGAGCCTGCGCGCCGTTGCCGCGCTCGTGTTGCTCGCGCCGCTCTCGGCCGTGCCGTTGTGCGCGCAGACCGGCCAAGCCGACCAGCATGCGGCGCTGTCATCAGGAGCAAAGACTGAAGCAACTAGGGCCGATACGGCGAAGCCCGCCGCGATCGAAACCGATGCGGCCAATCCGCAGCCGCAGCCGGGCGTCGCCGCGAAGGCGCTCGACAAGGTGAAGCAGGTCGCGAAATCCGCCAGCGACATCTTCCACCGCGTGCCCTGCCATCAGCCCATCGGCGTGCCGAACAGCACCGGCTCGTTGCCGCATGTCGCAGCCAAGCTCGCCGCCGGCAAGCCGGTCGTTATCATCGCGTTCGGCTCGTCCTCGACCCAGGGCTACGGTTCGTCGGCGCCCGAATTCACCTATCCGAGCCGGCTCGCCGCGCAGCTGCGCCGGCAGTATCCGTCGGCCGACATCAGCGTGCTCAATCGCGGCAAGGGCGGCGAGGATGCACCCGAGATGATGAGGCGGCTGCAGACCGAAGTGATCGACATGCATCCCGACATGGTGATCTGGCAGGTCGGCACCAACGCGGTGCTGCGCAACCTCGATCCGTCGGAGACCGCCAAGCAGGTCGAGGACGGTGTCGCACGCATCCAGGCCGACGGCGCCGATGTCGTGCTGGTCGATCCGCAATATTCGCCGCGCGTCACCGAGCGCCCCGAGAGCGCGCGGGGCATGGTGAAGCTGCTCGGCCGCATCGCCGCGCTGCGCCATGTCGGCATCTTCCCGCGCTTCGAGGTGATGCGCGACTGGCACGAGAGGCAGGCGATCCCGATCGACGATTTCGTCACCGCCGACGGCCTGCACATGAACGACTGGGGCTATGCCTGCTTCGCCCAGCTGCTCGGCGACGACATCATCCGCTCGGTCGGCGCGATCAAGATCGGCGTCAACGTCCCCGGCGACGTCAGGACCTACCGGCCGATGTGATCGGCGCCGCTGCTTCTCTCCCAGCATCGAGTCTGTCACCGTCACCCTGAGGAGGCCGCGTAGCGGCCGTCTCGAAGGGTCGACGGCCCGACTGAGGCCGTGCATCCTTCGAGACGCGCTTCGCGCTCCTCAGGATGACGGGATTGATACCGTGGCGGGGCTTGCTTCGACCATCCCGCCACACGCACCAGCAATCTTGACCTCGCCGCGGTAATCCGCTCCCTTGGCGCCTGTTACGAAGCCTTAAGGGAAACGCTCATGTCTTTCGTGCTGGCCATCGATCAGGGCACCACATCGTCGCGCGCCATGGTGTTTCGCAGCGACATTTCTATCGCCGCGGTCGCGCAGCAGGAGTTTCCGCAGCATTTCCCGGCCTCCGGCTGGGTCGAGCACGAGCCGGAGGACATCTGGACCTCGACCGTGATGGTGTGCCGCGAGGCGCTGGAGAAGGCCGGGCTGAAGGCGAAGGACATCGCCGCGATCGGCATCACCAACCAGCGCGAGACCACCGTGGTGTGGGACCGCGCCACTGGCCAAGCCGTGCATCGCGCCATCGTCTGGCAGGACCGCCGCACCGCCGATATCTGCGCCAAACTGAAGAGCGAAGGCCATGAGCCGGCGATCTCGGCCAAGACCGGGTTGATCATCGACCCCTATTTCTCGGGGACGAAAGTTGCCTGGATCCTCGATCACGTGCCGGGGGCGCGCGAGCGCGCCGAGCGCGGCGAGCTCCTGTTCGGCACCGTCGACTGCTATCTGTTGTGGCGGCTCACCGGCGGCCGGGTGCACGCCACCGACGCCACCAACGCCTCGCGCACGCTGCTGTTCAACATCCACACCGGTGCGTGGGACGACGACCTCGTCAATCTCTTGCGCGTGCCGCGCTCGATGCTGCCAGAGGTGAGGGATTCCTCCGCCCGGTTCGGCGAGAGTACCGCGGATCTGTTCGGTGGCCCGATCGCGATCTCCGGCATCGCCGGCGACCAGCAGGCCGCGACCATCGGCCAGGCCTGCTTCGAGCCCGGCATGATGAAGTCGACCTACGGTACCGGCTGCTTCGCGCTGCTCAACACCGGCACCACGCCGGTGGCGTCGAAGAACAAGCTGCTGACCACCATCGCCTACCAGCTCAATGGCCAGCGCACCTACGCGCTTGAGGGCTCGATCTTCGTCGCCGGCAGCGCGGTGCAATGGCTGCGCGACGGGCTCGGCATCATCAAGCACGCCGCTGAGACCGGGCCGCTTGCCGATAAATCCGACTCGATGCAGAGCGTCTACCTGGTGCCGGCCTTCGTCGGCATGGGCGCGCCCTACTGGAATCCGCGGGTGCGCGGCGCGCTGTTCGGGCTGACCCGCAACACCGGCCCGGCCGAGCTCGCGCATGCGACCCTGGAGAGCGTCTGCTACCAGACCTTCGATCTGTGGGCCGCGATGCGCACCGACTGGCCGGAGGCCAACGCTGCCAACACCGTGCTGCGCGTCGACGGCGGCATGACCGCGTCGGACTGGACCATGCAGCGGCTCGCCGATCTGCTCAACGCGCCGGTCGATCGCCCGATGATCCAGGAGACCACGGCATTAGGGGCGGCCTATCTCGCCGGCCTCGAGGCCGGCGTCTATCCGGAGCCCGCGAAATTCGCCGACAATTGGCGGCTCGAACACCGCTTCAGGCCGGCGATGAGCGAGGCCACCCGCGACCGCAAGCTCGCCGGCTGGGGCCGCGCGGTGAAGGGCGTGCTGGCGAGCGACGAGGGGGAGTAGTTGAACTCGCGCGGTAGCCTCGCTGCACCTCTCCCGCTTGCGGGGGGAGGTCGCATTGCATCGCAGATGCAATGCGGGTGGGGGCTCTCTCCGCACAATGACTAGTCCCATCGCGGCGATACCCCCACCCCAACCCTCCCCCGCAAGCGGGAGAGGGGGCGCACTTTCTTCGCGGTGACCGGCAACGCATCAAAAATAACAACCATCGGAGAACAACATGAACACGGATCTCAACCGCGTCGCGAAATTACTCACCGCCGCGCTCTGCACCACGATGCTCGCCGCTCCCACCGCGGCGCGCGAGAAGGCGAGCCCGCTTGTGGCGGCGCGCGAAGCCAAGACCGACGTTGCCGGGCTGAAGGCGCCGGGCCAGATCCTGGTCGACGTCTGGGGCATCCCGCACATCTATGCCGGCAACGAGCACGACCTGTTCTTCCTGCAGGGCTTCAACGCCGCGCGCGACCGGCTCTGGCAGATCGATCTCTGGCGCAAGCGCGGGCTCGGCCTGCTGGCGAAGGATTTCGGCCCCGCCTATGCCGAGCAGGACAAGGCGCTGCGTCAGTTCCTCTATCGCGGCGACATGAGTGCGGAATGGGCCGCCTATGGCC
This sequence comes from Bradyrhizobium sp. USDA 4341, assembly GCF_054063755.1. Classification (NCBI taxonomy): domain Bacteria; kingdom Pseudomonadati; phylum Pseudomonadota; class Alphaproteobacteria; order Hyphomicrobiales; family Nitrobacteraceae; genus Bradyrhizobium; species Bradyrhizobium sp. USDA 4341. The sequence continues at coordinate 6,331,860 of NZ_JBSSGO010000002.1, forward strand.
CGAAGGCGAAAACCTATGCGGAGGCCTTCGTCGCCGGCGTCAACGCCTATGTCGCCGACCTCAAAGCGGGCAAGCGGGCGCTGCCGATCGAGTTCAGGATCGCGGGCACGATGCCGGACCTGTGGTCTGCAGACGATGTCGTGCGCATCCGCAGCCACGGCCTGACCCGCAACGTCGCCTCCGAGGTGAAGCGCGCGCTGGTCGCCTGCGCCGCCGGCCTCGATGCCGATCGTTTCCGCGTCAAGCTGGAGCCCACCTGGACCACCAAGGTGCCCGATGGGCTCGACCCCTGCAGCGTGCCGAAGGGCGTGCTCGCGGCCTACGACCTCGCCACGCGCCCGGTGAAGTTCGCCGCGCCGAAGGACCAGAAGGCCGCGCTGGCGCACGATCCCGACAGATTCTTGGCCGAGGCCGATCAGCAGCGCGACACCATCGGCTCCAACAACTGGGTGATCGCCGCATCGCGCACCGCGACGGGACGGCCCATCCTCGCCAACGATCCGCATCGCGAGCACTCGGTGCCGTCGCTGCGCTACATCGTCGGCCTCAACGCGCCCGGCATCTCCGTGATCGGCGCCGGCGAGCCGGCGCTGCCGGGCATCTCGATCGGCCACAACGACACCATCGCGTTCGGCCTCACCATCTTCAACGTCGACCAGGAAGACCTCTACGTCTACGAGCTCAACCCGGACAATCCGAACCAGTACCGCTACGGCACGGGTTGGGAGGACATGCGCATCGTGCACGAGAAGGAGGCGGTGAAGGGCGAGGCCGACCGCGACCTCGAGCTGAAGTTCACCCGCCATGGACCCGTGATCTTTGTCGACGCCGACAAGAAGCATGCCTTCGCCGTGCGCTCGATCTGGTTCGAGCCGGGCACCTCGGCCTATTTCGGCTCCTCCGACTACATGACCGCGAAGACGTGGGGCGGCTTCCTCGGCGCGATGCGGCGCTGGGGCGCGCCGTCGGAGAACCAGGTCTATGCCGACACGTCAGGCAATATCGGCTGGGTCGCTGCCGGCAAGACGCCGCGCCGGACCAGCTTCGATGGCCTGATGCCGGTGCCCGGCGATGGCCGCTACGAGTGGCAGGGTTTCCTGTCGCTCGACGAGCTGCCGAAGCTCTATCAGCCGAAGCAGGGCTTCATCGCCACCGCCAACCAGATGAACCTGCCGGCCGATTATCCGGTCAATGAGCGCCGGGTCGGCTTCGAATGGTCCGACAGCGCGCGTTGGCAACGCATCGTCGAGGTGCTGCAGGCCAACAGCAAGGTGACGCTGGCGGATGCGATGGCGTTGCAGAACGACGACACCGGCATGCTGGCGCGGCGTCTCGTCGCGTTGCTGAAGCCGCTGTCATCCGACGATGCCAATGTGAAGAAGGGCCTCGATCTGTTGAAGGCGTGGGACGCGCGCGACGCGGCTGATAGCGCAGCCGCCGCGGTCTACGAGGTCTGGATCGCGAACCATCTCGGCCCGGTACTGCTCAAGACCACGGCGCCGAAGGCGGCCGAACTGATCGCGCCGGAGGCCTCCAGCATCTCCGCCATCGTCGACTATCTCGAAAAGCCGGACGCGGCGCTCGGCAGCGATCCCGCCGGCGGACGTGACCGCGTGCTCCGCGACAGTCTCGGCGCGGCCGTTGCCGACGTCGCCGACAAGCTCGGTGGCGATGCGTCGACCTGGCGCTGGGGCCGCCTGCATGTCGCCAAGTTCGATCACGCGTTGATGCCGCTCGCCGACAAGGCGACCGCGGCGCAGATGTCGGTCGGCCCGCTCGCCTATGGCGGTGCCGCCAACGTGCCGCGCGCCGCCACCTATCGCCGCTCGGATTATCATCTCACCGCGGGCGCCTCGTTCCGCATGGTGCTCGATGTCGGCAATTGGGATGCGAGCCGCACCGTCAACACGCCCGGCCAATCCGGCGATCCCTTCAGCGGCCACTACCGCGACCTCGCACCGCTCTGGGCCACCGGTCAGTATGTGCCGCTGCTCTACAGCCGCCCGGCCGTCGAAGCTGCGACCGCGGAGGCGATCACGCTGACGCCGAAGTGAGGGGGAGGCGCGCCACAAACTCCACTGTCGCCCCGGGCAAGCGAAGCGCGACCCGGGACCCATAACCACAGGGTCGCGTTGTCGTGCGATGCTGTGGCCACAGCTCCCTTCAACAACTCAACCCTGTGGTTATGGGTCCCTGCTTTCGCAGGGACGACAGCGAATATGTGGTAGCCGCCGCGCGCTCACCCCGTCTGCTTCTCCTGCACCTCAAGCATCGCACGCAACGTATCGTCGCTGAGCTTGCCGTTCGGCGACGGCGTTCGCCGCTCAGCCGTCTCGACCGGTCGCGCATGCGGCGGAGCGACCTGCGCGCTGCGTGGTGGTGCACCGTCCTCGACGTCCGCGACTTCATCAGCGGCGCTCGCACCATAGGCATAACCGATGCCGCGCCGGCGCCGCACGGGCTTCGGCTTCGGTGGTGGTGGCGTAGTGATAGTCGGCGGCAGCGTGTGATGGCGCGACACGGTCGTTGCTCCCGTGGCCTCTCCACATCGAGCGCTTGATTCGCGCAAATCCCCACGGACAAATCGGTAACTTTGTTACGCAGCGTTGCATTGCATCTGCCGCGACATGCGGATATCTCCCGCCGACAATCTGGAAACGAAGGTCACGCGATGCTGCTGCCCGACGGCTACTCCGACATCCCCCACGGCAAGGTCGCCGCCGTCGTCACGCATCTGGAAATGACCGAGCGCCCGCAACTCGGCGACGATCCGCCCGGCGCATGGCGCCTGCGCAAGGTCGAGCCGCCTGCGCTCGACTGGTACCGCGATCTCTACCGCCGCGTCGGCGAGGAGTGGCTGTGGTTCACCCGCACGGGAATCGATGACGCCGATCTCGCCGGGCGGATTCACGCGCCCGGCGTCGAGCTCTACGGGCTGGTCGTTGACGGCCATGATGAAGGCCTGCTCGAACTCGATTTCAGCGAGCCCGGCGAATGCCAGCTGCTCTATTTCGGTGTCACCGCAAAATTCATCGGCACCGGCGCCGCGCGCTTCCTGATGAACCGCGCGCTCGAGATCGCCTGGTCGCGCGGCGTTGCCCGCGTCTGGGTGCACACCTGCACCTTCGATCATCCCTCCGCGATCGCGTTCTACCAGCGCTCCGGCTTCCGTGCGTTCAAGCGGCAGATCGAGGTGGCCGATGATCCCAGGCTCGACGGCAGATTGCCGCGCGATGCGGCAAGGCATGTGCCGGTGATTGGGTAGTCGCGTGCTGTCGTCCCGGGCAAGCGTAAGCGCGACGCGAGACCCATAACCACGAACGCCAATTGCTTTGCGGTGCTGGGGCCACAGCGATCGCAACAGCGAACAGCGGTGGTTATGGGTCCCTGCTCCCGTGCGCAATTGCGCACTAGGCAGGGACGACACCGAATGTGTGACTGAGGAGCAACGGCTGCCTCAGCAGAATTAGCGGCGGGCAATGCTTCGTCGGAATGACTCGGCGTGTTGCAACCCGGCACAGCCCATCTAGGATGGTGCAAAGCGCAACCCGCTTGTTCCGTCGTCATGCCCGGGCTTGACCCCGGGCATCCATCTTGCTTCGAAGAAGTTCTTGGAGCGATGGATTGCCGGGTCAAGCCCGGCAATGACGAGTATGCAAGCATGTTCCTGATCGGCCAGTACGACTCGCCCTTTGTCCGCCGCACCGCGATCGCGTTGCGGCTCTATGGACTGCCGTTCGAGCATAAGCCGTGGTCGACCTTTGGCGATGCGGAGAAGGTTGCGGCCTACAATCCGGTGCGGCGGGTGCCGACGCTGGTGCTTGATGATGGCGAGGCGCTGATCGAGAGCAGTGCGATCCTGGATTATCTCGACGAGCTGGTCGGGCCGGAACGGGCGATGATCGCGCGCTCGGGGCCCGCGCGGCGCAGGCATCTGCGCATCACGGCGCTGGCGACCGGGCTCGCCGACAAGGCGGTGAGCCTGATCTACGAGCGCGTGCTGCGCAAGGAGCAGCTAAAACTCTGGGTCGAGCGTTGCGAGGCGCAGATTTCGGGCGTGCTCGCGGTGCTGGAGCAGGAGCGCGCGGCGGTGCAAGCGCCGTACTGGCTGGAGAATCGCATCGGTCATGCCGACATCGCGGTGGCCTGCGCGCTGCGCTTCACCGGCGAGGCGCATCCGCATCTGTTCGACGCGCGCTATCCGGCGCTCAAGGCCCACGCCGCGCGCTGCGAAGCGCTGCCGCCGTTCCAGGAGATCGTACAGCCGCTGGCGCCGCCGAGCGTTTAGGGCGCGTATCGTCATCTCTCTCCGCCGTCCTTATCGTCGTCCCGGCGCAGGCCGGGACCCATAACCACGAATGCCGATTGTTACGCATCGCTGGAACGGCGAGTCCCGTTAACGACGCCTGCTGCGTATGGGTCCCGGCCTGCGCCGGGACGACGGCCGAACTTGAGACGCGCAGCGTGCCTCAGGCTTTCGCCAGGACGACGGTTGTGAATGCGGCGCTGGCGGTGGGTCGCGGGCAACGCCTCTTACCACTCCGTGCGCCCCCGAGGCGCGTGCTTCGGGCTACCCATTGCCGGTCCGATCTTCTATGGTGAACCACATCGGGTCGCATGCGGCGAACTCGATAAATCCATGATATCAAAGGCTTAAGGCTCTGATCGAAGCCTTTGGAGGGCGGTTTGACGCGGTATATTTCGACCCGGGGTGAGGCTCCGGCGCTTGGCTTCTGCGATGTGATGCTGACCGGGCTTGCCCGGGACGGCGGGCTTTACGTGCCCGAGACGTGGCCGCAATTGTCACCCGAGACCATCGCCGCCTTCTTCGGCCGTCCCTATTGGGAGGTCGCGGTCGAGATCATCCGGCCGTTTGCCGCCGGCGAGATTTCCGACGCCGAACTCGGCCGCATGGCGAACGAGGCCTATGCCACGTTCCGCCATCCCGCCGTGGTGCCGCTCGACCAGATCGGCCCGAACCAGTTCCTGCTCGAGCTGTTCCACGGGCCGACGCTGGCGTTCAAGGACGTCGCGATGCAGCTGATCTCGCGGCTGATGGATCACGTGCTGGCCAAGCGCGCGCAGCGCACCACCATCGTGGTCGCGACCTCGGGCGATACCGGCGGCGCCGCGGTCGAAGCGTTTGCCAATCTCGACAATGTCGACCTCGTGGTGCTGTTCCCGAACGGGCGCATCTCCGAAGTGCAGCGCCGCATGATGACGACGACGGGCGCCGCCAATGTCCATGCGCTGGCGATCGAGGGCACGTTCGACGATTGCCAGGCGCTGGTGAAGGAGATGTTCAACAACCATCGCTTCCGCGACCAGGTGGCGCTGTCGGGCGTCAACTCGATCAACTGGGCGCGCATCGTGGCGCAGGTGGTCTATTACTTCACCTCGGCAGTCGCGCTCGGCTCGCCGGCGCGGACAGTGGATTTCACGGTGCCGACCGGCAATTTCGGCGACATCTTCGCCGGCTATGTCGCGAAGCGCATCGGGCTGCCGATCCGCTGGTTGCGGATTGCCGCCAACGTCAACGACATCCTGCCGCGCACGCTGAAGACCGGCAACTACGAGGTGCGCGAGGTGCACGCGACGGCGTCGCCGTCGATGGACATCCAGGTGTCCTCGAATTTCGAGCGGCTATTGTTCGAGGCCAGCGGCCGCGACGCCGATCAGGTTCGCCGCCTGATGGCCTCGCTGAAGCAGTCGGGCCGCTTCGTGCTGCCGGATGCGACGCTGGCCGCGGTGCGCCGTGATTTCGACGCCGGCCGCGCCGACGAGACCGAGACGGCGGCCGCGATCCGCGCCGCCTGGCGCGAGGCCGGCGATCTCGTCGATCCGCACACCGCGGTGGCGCTTGCGGTCGCCGACCGCGACACCTCGGACTCCAAGATCCCGAACATCGTGCTGTCGACCGCGCATGCGGCGAAATTCCCCGATGCGGTCGAGGCGGCCTGCGGAGTGCGTCCGCAGCTGCCGGCCTGGCTCGGAGGCCTGATGACCAAGTCCGAACATATGACTGTGATGAAGAATGATTCTGCCGAGGTCGAGCGCTTCGTGCTGTCGGTCAGCCGTGCCGCCAAGCAGGGAGTTGCCTGATGAGCGTTGAAATCACCAAGTTGCCGAGCGGCCTGACCGTCGTCACCGACACCATGCCGCATCTGGAGACCGCGGCGCTGGGGGTCTGGGCCGGCGTCGGCGGACGCGACGAGAAGCCGAACGAGCACGGCATCTCGCATCTCTTGGAACACATGGCGTTCAAGGGCACCGCGCGGCGCTCCTCGCGCGAGATCGTCGAGGAGATCGAGGCGGTCGGCGGCGACCTCAACGCCGGGACCTCGACCGAGACCACGGCCTATTATGCACGGGTGATGAAGGCCGACGTGCCGCTGGCGCTCGACGTGCTCTCCGACATCCTCGCCAATCCCTCCTTCGTGCCGGACGAGCTGGAGCGCGAGAAGAGCGTCATCGTGCAGGAGATCGGCGCGGCGCAGGATACGCCCGACGACGTCGTGTTCGAGCATCTCAACGAGCTCTGCTATCCGGACCAGCCGATGGGGCGCTCGCTGCTCGGCACCGCCAAGACGCTGAAGGCCTTCAACCGCGACACGCTGCGCGGCTATCTGTCGACGCATTACCGCGCCCCGGACATGGTGGTCGCCGCCGCCGGCGCCGTCGATCACAAGCGCGTCGTCGAGGACGTCGCCGAGAAATTCGCGAGCTTCGACGCCACGCCGGCGCCGAAGCCGCAGGCCGCGATGTTCGGCAAGGGCGGCTCTCGGGTGGTGCATCGCGATCTCGAGCAGGCGCATCTGACGCTGGCGCTCGAAGGCGTGCCGCAGACCGACCTGTCGCTGTTCTCGCTGCAGGTCTTCACCAACACGCTCGGCGGCGGGATGTCGTCGCGGCTGTTCCAGGAGGTGCGCGAGAAGCGCGGGCTGTGCTACTCGATCTACACCTTCCACGCCCCCTACACCGACACCGGCTTTTTCGGCCTCTATACCGGGACCGATCCCGCCGACGCGCCGGAAATGATGGAAGTCATCGTCGACGTCATCAATGACGCGGTGGAAACCCTGACCGAGGCCGAGGTCGCCCGCGCCAAGGCGCAGATGAAGGCCGGCCTGCTGATGGCGCTGGAAAGCTGTTCATCCCGGGCGGAGCAGCTGGCACGCCATGTGTTAGCCTATGGCCGGCCGCAGACGGTGGAAGAGCTGGTGGCGCGGATCGACGCGGTCTCGGTCGAATCGAGCCGCAACGCCGCCCGCGCGCTGCTGTCGCGCAGCCGGCCCGCCGTCGTTGCACTCGGCAGCGGCAGGGGTCTGGACACGGCGGTGTCTTTTGCGGAAGGATTGACGAAGTCGAAGGCAAAGACGCTGCTGCACTAAGAATTCTGCTTACCTCGCCCCGCTTGCGGGGGAGAGCAGAGGCCGCCTACCGGCGGCCGTTGACGGACATTCGCCGAGGCGGAGCCTCGGCTATGGCCGAAGGCTTCGGGTGAGGGGGCTATCCGCAGGCCGAGTTTGCGGAAACGGCCCCTCACCCCGACCCTCTCCCCGCAAGAGCAGGGCGAGGGGGAGCAGCTTGGCGGGGGAGTGTTGGGCCATGGCCCTGTTTCGTTTGCCGTCCGGTGGACCGGCTGCACTGATGCCACGGGGGCACGGGCTTTTGCTGCGTGCGCCGCAAATGTCGGATTTCCCGCAATGGGCGCAGTTGCGCGAGTCCAGCCGCGCCTATCTCACGCCATGGGAGCCGATCTGGCCGTCCGACGACCTGACCCGCGCCGGCTTCCGCCGCCGTTTGCGCCGCTACAGCGAGGATATCGCCGCCGACCGCTCCTATCCGTTCATCATCTTCCGCGAATCGGACGGGGTGATGATCGGCGGTATCACGCTCGCCAATGTCCGCCGTGGCATCGTGCAGGCCGGCACGATCGGCTATTGGGTTGGCCTGCCGCACGCCCATCGCGGCTACATGACGACGGCGCTGCGGGTGCTGCTGCCCTCGCTGTTCGGCGAGCTCAACCTGCATCGCATCGAGGCGGCCTGCATTCCCTCCAATGCGTCGTCGATCCGCGTGCTGGAGAAGTGCGGCTTCACCCGCGAGGGCCTGGCGCGGCGCTATCTCTGCATCAACGGGATCTGGCAGGACCATCTGCTGTTCGGTCTGCTGCACGAGGATTTCCGCGGCTGAATCTTAGGTCAATGGCTGATGGCGGGTCGCATCCGAGCCGTTTCAGGATGCTTTCAACATGCCTTTGCAACATGCCGTTTCAACATGCCTTGGGTTCGCCGCCATTGGCTTGCTATAACGCCCGCGAAACGGGGAACTCTGGTTTGGGGGCTTTAGGGATATCGCATGGGTGACAGGGTGATCAGGTTCGCGCTCGCGGCGGCGGTATCGATCGGTCTCGGTGCCACCCTGCTGCCGGAGGCCAGCTCGGCGCAGTCGCTGAGCGACCGCTTCAAGAGCCTGTTCGGCGGCGGTTCGTCCGATTCGAAGCCGGCGACGCCAGCAGCGCCGCAGCCGCTCAACGACGCCGACGCCGAACTGACCTGCCCGCCGGTGCAGATCCGCTCCGGGGCCTCGACCTATTCGGTGGCCGTGGACGGCAAGGAAGCCGTCGGCAACGACGTCAAGTTCCTGGCCTCGATCACGCGCACGGCGCGGCAATGCAATCTGAACAGCGGCCAGATCACGGCCAAGATCGGTATCCAGGGACGGGTCATTGTCGGCCCCTCGGGCGCGCCGCCGACCATTCAGGTGCCGCTGCGCGTCGCCGTGGTGAAGGGCGGTGTCGGCGAGAGGACCATCGCGACCAAGGCCTACACCACCACGGTGCAGATGGACGACACCGGCAGCGTGCCATTCAGCCTGGTCGCCGAGGATGTCGTCTATCCGGCGCCGTCGTCCGCGGATAACGACGATTACGTCTTCTATATCGGCTTCGACCCGCAGGCGCTGAAGCCGGAGCCCAAGCCCCGCGCGCCGCACAAGAAGAAGTAGCGGCGGCGGCCGTGACGGGGCTGGTGGAATAAGAAGCAGCAGGAACAAAGAAAAAAGCCGGCGCGATCAGCTCGCGCCGGCTTTTTCCGGAAGGAAGTGTGATCGCGTCAGTTCAGCTTGGAGCGGACTTCGGCGATGCCCTTGCCGACGAGGTCGTCGGCAACCGAGCCCCTGACCGACTGCGACAGGATGGTCGAGGCGGCGGTCACGGCGGCGTTGGCCGCAGCGGCGCGCACATCGGCCACGGCCTGGGCCTCGGCCTGGGCGATCTTGCCCTCGGCGGTCTTGGTCCGCCGGGCGACAAAATCTTCCATCTTGGCCTTGGCTTCAGCCGCGATCCGTTCGGCTTCGGCCTTGGCGTTGGAGATGATGTCGGCGGCTTCGCGCTCCGCGCTGGCGCGGCGTGCCTTGTATTCGCCGAGCAGCTTGTTGGCCTCGTCCTTCAGACGGCGGGCGTCGTCGAGCTCGGCCTTGATGCGCTCGGCACGATGATCGAGCGCCGTCAGCAGGGTGCGATGGACGCCGAGGTAGCCGAACACGACCAGCAGAATGACGAAGGCGATCGCAACCCAGGTTTCCGGTTCGTAAAACATCGTCTATCCCTTCAGCGACGCGTCGACGGCGCTGTTGACCGCATTCGCGTCCGGCGTGACGCCGGCGAGTTGCTGGACGATGGCGCCGGCCGCATCCGCCGCGATGCCGCGGACGTTGCTCATGGCGTTGGTCCGGGTCGTTGCGATCTGCTTCTCGGCGTCGGCGAGCTTTGCCGCCAGCTTCTCTTCCAGCGCCTTGCGCTCGACTTCCGAGGCCGCGTTCAGCTTCTCGCGGGTCTCGTTGCCGATCGCCTGCGCGTTGGAGCGCGCATTCGCCAGCTCGGTTTCATAGGCCTTCAGCGCCGCGTCGGACTCGTCCTTCAGCTTCTGCGCCTCGGCCAGATCGCCCTCGATCTTGTTCTGGCGTGCATCGATCGTCCCGCCGACGCGCGGCAGGGCGATACGCGACACGATCAGATAGAGCGCGACAAATGCAATCGCCAGCGACACCAGCTGCGAGGCGTAATTGGAGGAATCGAACGGCGGAAAGGTTCCGCCGTGATGTCCGCCATCGGCCTCGGTGTGGGCGCCGGCATTCTGGCCTTTTGCCTCGCCATGACTCTCAGCCACGGTGTTCTCCTGTTGCTGTCATGCACGCCGCCCTTGACCTTTGGGCGGCGCGACGGGTTACCGCGAGAGCGGAACCGGGTTGCCGCTAAAGCGGAACCGGGGTGCCGCTCAGAGCGGAACGAACAGCAGAAGCAGCGCGATCAGCAGCGAGAAGATGCCGAGCGCTTCGGTCACGGCGAAGCCGAAGATCAGGTTGCCGAACTGGCCCTGAGCGGCCGAGGGGTTACGCACCGCAGCGGCGAGGTAGTTGCCGAAGATGATGCCCACGCCGACGCCCGCACCGCCCATGCCGATGCACGCGATGCCCGCGCCGATAAGTTTTGCTGCTGCCGGTTCCATTTGTAGCTCCTTGAGAAAGATAGACAGATTGGTGGGTGGAGATTCCCCGGACCGCTTAGTGTCCCGGATGAATGGCGTCGTTGAGGTAGATGCAGGTCAGGATCGCGAACACGTAGGCCTGCAGGAATGCGACCAGCAGTTCGAGCGCGTACAGCGCGACCGTGAGCGCCAGCGGCAGCACGCCGCCGAACCAGCCGAGCGCGCCCAGCGAGAAGCCGAGCATCGCGACGAAGCCCGCGAACACCTTCAGCGCGATGTGGCCGGCCAGCATGTTGGCGAACAGACGCACGCTGTGCGAGACCGGCCGCAGGAAGAACGACAGGACCTCGATGAACATGACCAGCGGCAGGATGTACAGCGGAACGCCGGAGGGGACGAAGATCTTGAAGAATTTCAGACCGTTCTTGTAGAGGCCGTAGAACAGGACGGTGAAGAACACCAGGAGTGCAAGGGCTGCGGTGACGATCAGGTGGCTCGAGATCGTGAAGGTGTAGGGGATGATGCCCACGAGGTTCGAGACGCAGATGAACATGAAGAGCGAGAAGATCAGCGGGAAGAACTTCATGCCTTCCGCACCGGCGTTGCCGCGAACCGTGCTGGCGACGAACTCGTAGGAGATCTCGGCGACCGACTGCAGCCGTCCCGGAACCAGGTCCCGGCTGCTCGCCAGCATCAGCAGTGCAATCAGCAGCACCGCGATGAACATGTAGAGCGACGAATTGGTGAAGGCGATCGTGTGATTGCCGATGTGGCCGAGCGTGAAGAGGGGCTCGATATTGAACTGGTGGATCGGGTCGATTTTCATCCGCGCGGCTCTTGGTCCACCGGCCATCGTGCCGGTAATCGAATTTCAAATGTCGTGACTTCCCGCCAGCGCTCAGCGCTTGCCCGAGGCCACGCCCGCGGACCTCACCACGTTGAACACGCCGGCGACGAAGCCGAGCAGCGTTAACACGATGAAGCCGAATGGCGACGTCGACAGCAAACGGTCGAATCCCCAGCCAATCGCCGCTCCGACGGCAACGCCCGCGATCAGCTCCGAGGAAAGACGAAAACCGAGCGCCATCGCCGAAGCTCTGGCGGCACTGTCCCCGCTTTCAGTACCGGATTGATCAGTCTTGCTCCTGCGGCTGTCGCGAATTTCTGACAACCGATGATCGAGACTTCCGAGCCTTGCGGAAAGCGCAGCTTCGTCAGGAGGCGATTGATCGCGACTTCCACCTGCGCCGTCGTTGGTGTTCTCAGCCATGCTGCAAACACTAACCGAAGCCGCGGATGATGGAAATTGCGCCCGTCCCCGTCAAAAGCCGCGCGGACCATACTTACCGCGTCTAATCAAGTCAAGATTGCGTCGTAACCAGTTATTGCTTTGATTCTGCTGGATTTATTTGAAGATATTCAAGGTCAGAGTGACGCAGTGTTCGCAGTGCAACAGCTTGTATGCTTTGAAGCGATGTTGCCTGGCATTTCCGGCTCTGCTGGGATCGCCGAAAGTCCTTATCCTCTCATGCAGTCAAGGTTCCGCATGTCACGCCAGATCGATTACTACTTCTCGCTGCAATCGCCCTGGGCCTATATCGGTCACAAGCCCTTCGTGCGGCTCGTAAGCACTTACGATCTCAAGGTAAATTACCGGCCCGTGCTGCTGGTCGATTTGTTCTCGGAGACCGGCGGGCTGCCGCTCGCCCAGCGCCATCCGGTGCGGCAGCGCTACCGGATGATCGAGTTGCAGCGCTGGCGCGACAAGCGCGGGCTGAATTTCCACCTGCAGCCGGCCAACTGGCCGTTCAATGGGCGGCTTGCCGATGGTGTCGTGATCGCGCTGCTCGAGGCCGGCCTCGACCCCGAGCCGTTCTTGCAACGCGCCTATCCCGCGGTGTGGGAGCTTGAGCTCAACCTTGCCGATGCTGCGACGCTGGTGAAGCTCGCCGACGATGCAGGATTGCCCGGCCGGCAGCTGGTGGAGCGCTCGGGCTCCGATGCGATCAGTGCGGTCTATGAGCAGAATCGCCAGAATGCATTGGACGCCGGCGTATTCGGCTCGCCCGGCTATGTGCTCGATGGCGAGGTGTTCTGGGGGCAGGACCGGATCGAATTGCTCGAGGACGCGTTGAAGTCAGGCCGCAAGCCCTATAGCTCTGTGGTCTAGGGGCAGGAATCAGGTTGAGGCGGAGCAAGCCATGCCCATCGCGATGTCGTCTTCGAAATTGTCCATCGCAATCGTTGCCATCCTGATCTCAAGCGGCGCCGCGCTCGCGCAAACCGCGCCCGACACAGAGAACGGCCGCTACGCGCTGTCGCCGGCCGGCGATGGCTTCCTGCGGCTCGATACCCGCACCGGCGCGGTGTCGACCTGCACCAATTCCAGCGCCGGCTGGGCCTGTTACATGGTGCCCGACGAGCGGGCGGCGCTGGATGCCGAGATCGGGCGCCTGCAAGCCGACAATGACAAGCTGAAGGGCGAACTGGCTGCGCGCGCGCCGTCGGCCAAGACCGACGAGGCGTTGCCGAAATCGGATTCGTTGAAGAAGGCTGAGCCGAAGGTCGCCGAGGGCGAACGCAAGATCGAGATCCCGCTGCCGAGCGACCGCGACATGGATCGCGTGATGTCGTTCGTGGAACGGGCCTGGCGGCGGCTGATCGAGATGGCCAACCGCGTGCAGCGCGACGTCAACGGCGGCAAGATTTGAGGTTGCTTGCACAATGTCGTCCCGGCGCAAGCCGGGACCCATACGCCGCGGCCTCTCGATTTCGACGACTCGGAGTTGATGTCTCGCGTAACCAATGAACATCGGTGGTTATGGGTCCCGGCCTTCGCCGGGACGACGCCCTAGAGGATAGATGAGTTCATCGAAGCAAATGTCGTGCTCGGCGCCGTCCTCGGTCGCAGCGACCAACATCGCCTCGTCGCGCTTGATGGTCGAAACGTCCGGCGCCGGCTTCACCGACATCACGCGCGAGGTCGCAAAATTCCTGCGCGAGGTGCGTGCCGGCGAGGGTGCGGTGACGCTGTTCATTCGTCACACCTCGGCCTCGCTGACGATCCAGGAGAATGCCGATCCGACGGTGCTGGTCGATCTGATGACGGCGCTCGATCGCGCGGCGCCCGAAGACGGCGGCTGGCGTCACGACGCTGAAGGCCCCGATGACATGCCGGCGCACATCAAGACCATGCTGACGGCGACCTCGCTGCAGGTCCCGGTGCTCGATGGCGAGATGGCGCTCGGCACCTGGCAGGGCATCTGTCTGATCGAGCATCGCGCCCAGGCTCACCGGCGCGAGGTCGTGCTGCAATTCATCGGCGCCACGCGCTGACGGGTTGCACCTCGCTTCCAAGCTCTGGCTTCCAAAACGACATCGGCCGCGGATCGCTCCGCGGCCGATGCATTTTGATTGCGATGTCGACTGGTCAGGTCTTGGTGATGTCGACGTCCTTGGTTTCCGGAATGAACAGCGCGCCGACCACGACGGTGATTGCCGCGAAGATGATCGGATACCAGAGACCGGAGTAGATATCGCCGGTCGAGGCGGTGATCGCGAACGCGGTCGCCGGGAGCAGGCCGCCGAACCAGCCGTTGCCGATGTGATAGGGCAGCGACATCGAGGTGTAGCGGATGCGGGTCGGGAACAGTTCGACCAGCATGGCGGCGATCGGGCCGTAAACCATGGTGACGTAGAGCACCAGGATGAACAGCAATCCGATGATCGCGGCCACCTGCGGGCGGAAGATGTCGAACGGGTTCGACATCTTCACGATGCCGGCGTCACCCGGTTTCGGATAGCCCGCCGCCTGCACCGCCGCGGTGATCGCGGGGTTCGACGTCTTGGCGTCCGTGTACGGCACGTCCTTGTCGTTGACCGTGATCTTCACCGGCGAGCCGGCCGGGCCGGGCACGGTGGAGTACTTCACCGACGACTGGGCAAGGAAGGCGCGGGCCGTGTCGCAAGGCGCCGAGAAGACGCGGGTGCCGACCGGGTTGAACAGATCGCCGCAGCCGGCGGGGTCCGCCACGACCTGCACCTTGACCGTCTCATAGGCCTTTTCCAGCGCCGGGTTGGCGTTGGTCGTGATCATGCGGAAGATCGGGAACAGGGTGAGTGCGCCGATCAGGCAGCCTGCCAGAATAATCGGCTTGCGGCCGATCTTGTCCGACAGCGCGCCGAACACCAAGAAGAAGCCGGTGCCGAGCAACAGCGACCAGGCGATCAGCAGGTTGGCGGTGTAGCCGTCGACCTTGAGGATCGATTGCAGGAAGAACAGCGCGTAGAACTGGCCCGTGTACCAGATCACCGCCTGGCCCATGGTCAGGCCGAACAAGGCGAGGATCACGATCTTGGCGTTGCTCCAGGTCGCGAAGGCTTCGGTCAGCGGTGCCTTGGAAGCCTTGCCCTCGTCCTTCATGCGCTGGAACACCGGCGATTCATTCAACCGCAGGCGGATCCAGACCGAGATGCCGAGCAGCAGCACCGACACCAGGAACGGAACACGCCAGCCCCAATCCGCGAAGTCCTTTTCGCCGATGATGCTGCGTGTGAACAGGATCACCAGCAGCGACAGGAACAGTCCGAGCGTTGCCGTGGTCTGGATGAACGAGGTGTAGTAGCCGCGCTTGCCCTGTGGCGCATGCTCGGCGACGTAGGTCGCCGCACCGCCATACTCACCGCCGAGCGCGAGGCCCTGCAACAGGCGCAGCGAGATCAGGATGATCGGCGCCGCGATGCCGATGGTCTTGGCGCTGGGCAACAGGCCGACGATGAAGGTCGACAGGCCCATGATCAGGATGGTGACGAGGAAGGTGTATTTGCGGCCGACGATGTCGCCGACCCGGCCGAACACGATGGCGCCGAACGGACGCACCAGGAAGCCCGCGGCAAAGGCCAGCAACGCGAAGATGTCGCGTGTCGCCGGCGGATAGTCGGAGAAGAACTGCGCACCGATGATGCCGGCCAGTGAACCGTAGAGATAGAAGTCGTACCACTCGAACACGGTGCCGAGCGACGACGCCAGGATGACGAAACGCTCATCCTTCGTCATGCCGGCGGGCCGCGCCGAAGTTGCAGTCATTGTGGACATCTGGATTGCTCCCCCCGAATTATTGCTGCCATGCGAGCCCCGCCTGGCTGACTAGGCTCGAATGAGCCTGGGCTTCATTCGAGGGTAACATCGCAGTGAAACCCGTCCCAATAAGACTTTTGGCTTTTGCACGCTTGAACTTATCTTCGAGGGCAAAGAATGGAATGGAACGTCCCCGTGTGCGTCTGTTGCGGCGCACAAGCTCGGCGGGTTAACTGCGTTGGCATCTGGTATTATCAAGGGCTTGCGTGATACTGCCACGCGGGCGACAACCGAACGGCGCGGGCTTGCCAAAGCCCGCTTGTGGGACTGAGATGACTGCTGCTGCCAATACTCATCTTGTCATCGCCGACGACCATCCGCTGTTCCGCGATGCGTTACGTCAGGCGGTGTCCGGCGTCGTGAGTTCGGCCACGATCAGCGAGGCCGGATCGTTCGAGGACCTGACCGCGCTGTTGGAACGGGACTCCGAGGTCGACCTGATCCTGCTCGACCTGAGCATGCCGGGGATCAGCGGCTTTTCCGGCCTGATCTATCTGCGGGCGCAGTATCCGGCGATTCCGGTGGTCATCGTCTCTGCCAGTGACGATGCCGGAACCATCCGCCGTTCGCTCGATTTCGGCGCCTCCGGTTTCATCCCTAAGCGCTTCGGCGTCGAGACGTTGCGTGACGCCATCATGAAGGTGATGGAGGGCGACGTCTGGGTTCCGCCGGACACCGATCTGTCGGCGGCCGGCGATCCCGACATGACGCGGCTGCGCGACCGTCTGGTGACGCTGACCCCGCAGCAGGTGCGGGTGCTGATGATGCTGTCCGAGGGGCTGCTCAACAAGCAGATCGCCTACGAGCTCGGCGTCTCCGAGGCGACCATCAAGGCCCATGTCTCGGCCATCCTGCAGAAGCTCGGCGTCGAAAGCCGCACCCAGGCCGTGATCGCCGCCGCCAAGATCGCCGGCGGCCAGTGGCGCCAGGGTACGCCGTCGAGCTGACAGGGAACTCGTAGGATGGGTGGAGCGCAGCGATACCCATCAATTCGCCAGCCAAGTGCGCACGCATGACCGGCTACCGGCGTAATATCGCCGCTGGCGGCTGCTTCTTTTTCACAGTCAATCTGGCGGATCGCCGACGTCGATTGTTGACCGAAAATATCGATGCATTGCGGGCGGCGATCCGTGAGACCCAGCAACGCCATCCATTCTCAATCGATGCCATTGTTGTGCTGCCCGACCATCTGCATACTGTCTGGACCTTGCCGGATGGAGAGACTGATTTCTCTACCCGGTGGCGACTGATTAAGACGTCATTCTCCCGACGACTCGTCGGCAGCGAACCAATCTCGACCAGTCGCGCCAGCAAAGGAGAACGCGGTATCTGGCAGCGCCGTTACTGGGAGCATACGATCCGCGACGAGAACGATTTTGCGCGCCACGTCGATTACGTTCACATCAATCCCGTGAAGCATGGTCTCGTCACGCGCGTAAGCGATTGGCTGTATTCGTCGTTTCACCGCATGGCGAGCCACGGCGTCTATCCGGAAGATTGGGCGGGGGACCTTGCTAGCCTCAATGGGGAGTTTGGCGAGAGGCGCTGAGCAAGCGGGGAAGTGATGGGTATCGCTGCGCTCCACCCATCCTACAGTCTACGGTATTCATTGCCACCCCCTACTCCGCCGCCACCATCTGCTGGGTGCGCCATTGTCCGAGCAGCGCGCGCAACGAGGCCGGTTTGACCGGCTTGTTCAGCACCGCGATGTTTTCCTCGCGCGCGGCCAAGCGCACCGCGGGGCTGCGGTCGGCGGTGATCAGGATCGCCGGAATGCCGTCGCCGAAGCGGCGGCGGATCTCGCGGATCGCGGCGACGCCGTTGCCGCGGTCGAGATGATAGTCGACCAGCACGCCGGTGACGCGGCCGCCGGCGGCCTCGATCGCGCTGATCGCGCCGTCGGCATCGAGCACCGCGATCACCTCGGCGTCCCACGCCGTCAGCAGCGTCTTCATGCCGTCGAGAATGGCGGGATCGTTCTCGATGCAGACGATCAGTGAGCCGCTCATCGGCGTCTTCGACAGTGGCGTGGCGGTGGTGACGGCCGCGGTATGGTTGACGGCGGTCGCGACCGGCACGGTGACCGAGAACGCCGAGCCGCCGCTCACGTTGGCCGAAATCGCGATGCGGTGGTTGAGCACGCGCGCCAGCCGCTCGACGATCGACAGGCCAAGGCCGAGGCCGCGGGCGATCCGGGCGCCCTGTTCGAGGCGATGGAATTCCTTGAATATCTCGCCGCGCTTCTGCACGGGGATGCCGACGCCGGTGTCGAAGATGCTGATCTGGAGCGTGTCGCCGCGGCGGCGGCAGCCGATCAGCACGCGGCCGCGCGGGGTATATTTGATCGCGTTGGAGATGAAGTTCTGCAGCAGCCGGCGCAGCAGCGAGCGGTCGGATTCGACCGGCAGCGAGCAGGCCACGAAGCGCAGATCGAGGCCCTTGTCGCGGGCGATCGGCATGAACTCGATCTCCAGCGAGCGCATCAAATCGGCCATCCGGAAGCTCGTGATCGCCGGCGTCATGGCGCCTGCATCGAGCCTCGATATGTCGAGCAGCGCGCCCAGGATGTCCTCGATCGCCTCGAGCGAGTCGTCGATGTTCTCGACCAGGCGCGAATCCTCGCCGCCGTTCTGGCGCTCGACGAGGCTCGTGACGTAGAGGCGCGCCGCATTGAGCGGTTGCAGGATGTCGTGGCTGGCCGCCGCCAGGAAACGCGTCTTGGAGGCGTTGGCGTCCTCCGCGATGCCCTTGGCGAGCGCGAGCTCCGAGTTCAGCCGCGTCAGCTCCTCGGTGCGGTCGCGGACGCGCTTTTCCAGCGTCGCATTGGCGCGCTCCAGCGCCTCCGCGGCCTCGAAGCTCGGCGTGACGTCGGAGAAGGTGATGACGAGCCCGCCACCCGGCATGCGGTTGGCGCGGACCTCGATCACCAGATGGCGGTCGGTGAAGCGTTCCAGATAGGGCTCGCCCTCGGTGGTGTAGGCGCGCAGCCGCAGTTGCAGCAGGTTGTCGCTGTCACCGGCCGGCGGCGGACTGATCGCGCCCATGAATTCGAGGATCTCGGGCAAGGGTATGCCGAGCTGCACCAAATGCGGCGGCAGCGCGAGCAATTCGGAGAACTGGCGATTGGAGCAGATCAGCTGCAAATCGGCGTCGAACACCGCGATGCCCTGGCGCACGTGATTGAGCGCGGTCTGCAGGATCTCGCGGTTGAAATGCAGCGCGGCGTGCGAGTCGTCGAGCAGCTTCAGCGCGGCCTTGGCCGACACCGTCCGCCGCTGCAGCAGCAGCGACATCACGAGGCGCGAGGACGCCGCCCCGATCGAGGACGCGATCAGGCGCTCGGCGTGCTGCAGCAACTCGAAATCGGCCGGTGCCGAGGCCAGCAGCACGACGTTGCGGTCGACGGCGAACGAGGCGAACGCCTCGCGGGTGCGGTCGGGGCCGAGATATTGCGTCACCGTGCTCTCGATGTCCTGCACCGTCACCGTGGTGCGCCAGCGCCGGAAGCTCGGCGCGATCGGGGCCAGTGCATTGGGCACGAACACGTCGGCCTGCAACAGCTCGATCGCGGACGGCGCGCGCGCCAGCGAGAACACGACGTAAGTGAGGATGTTGAGCGCAAGGCTCCACAGCACGCCGTGCAGCAGCGGCGGCAGGTCGGCGCCGAACAGCGCCTGCGGCCGCAGCGCCTCGATCCCGAACGGCCCATGCTGCAGCAGCATCAGGCCGGTGGTCGAGTTTTCCAGGAAGCTCGGGATGAACAGCGTGTAGAGCCACATCGCGAAGCCGACCAGCATGCCCGCCATGGCGCCGCGTGCGGTCGCGCGGCGCCAGAACAGCCCGCCGAAGAACGCCGGCGCGAGCTGGGTGATCGCGGCAAAGGACAGCAGGCCGATCGCGACCAGCTGGGTGTTGCCGAGCGCGCGATAGTAGAAATACGCCATCACCATGATGGCGAAGATCGAGAAGCGGCGCGCCTTCAGGAGGAAGTCGCCAAAGTCCTTCTGACCGGCGCGGGCGTCATCGCTGCGCGGCAGCACCAGCGGCAGCACGATGTCGTTGGAGACCATGATCGACAGCGCGACGCATTCGACGATCACCATCGCGGTTGCCGCCGACAGGCCGCCGACGAACACCGCGAGGCTGAGCAGTTGCGAATTGCCCTCGATCGGCAGCGCCAGCACGAACATGTCGGCATCGACAGCGCCGAACGGGAAGATGACGAGGCCCGCGATCGCGATCGGAATCACGAAGATATTGATGACGACGAGGTAGAGCGGGAACAGCCACCGCGCCCGGGTGACCTCGGCGCCGGTCGAGTTCTCGACCACGCTGACATGGAACTGGCGCGGCAGCAGCATCACCGCACAGAACGACAGCAGCGTCATGATCAGGAAGTTGCCGATCGACGGCACATATTCGATCGCGCGTACCGCCTCCGGCGTCTTCAGGGCGCGCTCGTAGAGCTCGACCGGGGAGAACATCCAGAAGGTGACGAAGGCGCCGGCGGCGATGAAGGCGACCAGCTTGACGATGGACTCGGCGGCGATCGCCAGGATCAGCCCGTGCTGATGCTCGGTCGCGTCGGTGTGGCGGGTGCCGAACAGCACCGCGAACACCGCCATCGCCAGCGTCACCATCAGCGCGATGTCGCCGATGATCGGGATCTTCGAGAACGCCTGATCCTCGCTCAGGATGGTTTCCAGCGACGAGGCCATCGCCTTGAGCTGCAGCGCGATGTAGGGCACCGAGCCGATGATCGCGATCAGCGCCACGGTGGCCGCGACCGCCTGGCTCTTGCCGTAGCGCGCGGCGATGAAGTCGGCGATCGAGGTGATGTTCTGCGACTTGGCGAGCGCGATGACGCGGCGCAGCAGCGGGGTGCACAGCCCGATCATCACGATCGGGCCGACATAGATCGCGAGGAAGTCGACGCTGGTGCGGGTGGCGAAGCCGACCGAGCCGAAGAAGGTCCAGGAGGTGCAGTAGATCGCGAGCGACAGCGGATAGATCCACTGGCTGGCACGGCCGCGCGCACCCGCCGACCTGCGGTCGCCGCGGCTGGCAATGAAGAACAACAGTCCGATGTAGGCGAACGCCGTGGCGATGACGCCCCAGTCGTGCAGCATCGCTGCTCATCTCCTGTCCCGGCCGCTGGGAGGGCCGGGTGTCAGGATTATAACGCAAAGGGCCGGCGGTGCGATGCACGGCCGGCCCAAATTCGGGGGTGGACGCGGATAGGGTTACTCGGCGGCCAGCGACTTCTGGTGCAGCGGCAGGCCGAGCCGGTCCCAGACCTGCAGCAGGGCCTCAGCCAGCGCGTCGATCAGGCCGTCGTCATGGTAGGGCGAGGGCGTGATGCGCAGCCGCTCGGTGCCCTTGGCGACCGTCGGATAGTTGATCGGCTGGATGTAGATGCCGTGGTCCTCCAGCAGCAGGTCGGAGGCGCGCTTGCACTTCTCGGGGTCGCCGACGAACAGCGGCACGATATGGGTGTCACTCGACATCACAGGCAGCCCGGCGGCGGTCAGGATCGCCTTGGTGCGGGCGGCACGGTCCTGGTGGCGCTCGCGCTCCCAGTTCGAGGTCTTCAGATGGCGGATCGCAGCGGTCGCGGCCGAGCAGATCGCCGGCGGCAGCGCGGTGGTGAAGATGAAGCCCGGCGCGTAGGAGCGCACCGCGTCGATGATCTCGGCGCGGCCCGCGATATAGCCGCCGAGGCAGCCGAACGCTTTCGCAAGCGTGCCTTCGAGCACGTCGATCCTGTGCATCACGCCGTCGCGCTCGGCAATGCCGCCGCCGCGAAGGCCGTACATGCCGACCGCATGCACCTCGTCGACATAGGTCATGGCGCCGTACTTCTCGGCGAGATCGCAGATCCTGGCGAGCGGCGCGACGTCGCCGTCCATCGAGTAAAGGCTCTCGCAGAGGATCAGCTTCGGCCGGTCGGGGCCGGCGGCGATCAGCAGCTCTTCGAGATGCGCGACGTCGTTGTGGCGGAAGATCTGGCGCTCGCAGCCGGCCTGGCGCACGCCCTCGATCATCGAATTGTGGTTCAGCGCGTCCGACAGGATCAGGCAGTTCGGAATCAGCTTGGCGAGCGTCGAGATGCCGGTCTGGTTCGAGACATAGCCCGAGGTGAACAGCAGCGAGGCTTCCTTGCCGTGGAGGTCGGCGAGCTCCGCCTCGAGCTGCACCAGCGGATGATGGGTGCCCGCGATGTTGCGGGTGCCGCCGGCGCCGGTGCCGACGCGGGTCGCGGTCTCGACCATGGCGCCGACCACCTTGGGGTGCTGGCCCATGCCGAGATAGTCGTTGGAGCACCAGATCACGACGTTGCGGCTGCCCTTCGGCGAGTGCCAGGTCGCGTGCGGGAAGCGTCCCGCGATCCGTTCGAGGTCGGCGAACACCCGGTAGCGCCGCTCGTCATGCAGGCGGTTGAGGGCGGTTTGGAAAAACTGGCTGTAATTCATCGGCGAACCCAGAAAGCGGAACCTGACCGGAAAACCTGCCTCTTCTTAGAGCTTTTCCAGCTCTAATGTCCATGCATTGGCTCACATCCGGGCATGCGCCGCAGTTGGGCAAATTGCCCTAGCTGGGGACTATTCGGCTTGATTTCGGTCAAATCGGCGGGCGGTGCCTTGCCCGCCCGGCGCTCAGGTCGTCTTGAAGCGCAGCATGCCGTCGTCGTGCATCTCGGCGGTCAGGCGGCCCTCGACCAGCATGTAGTTGACGTGGGCGACCAGCTCGCCGGCGGCGAAGCCCATCTGGTGCTCGTCCAGCACGTGCTTGTGGAACACCACCGGCACCAGTTCCTTGGAGGTCTGCGGCACCTCGCGGCAGGCCTCGGCGATCAGCCGGCAGCGCTCCTCATGGTGATCGGCGAGTTGCTTGATCCGGGTCTTCAGCCCGTAGAACGGCACGCCATGGCCGGGCAGCACCATCACGTCATAGGGCAAAGTGGTGGTCAGGCTTGCCAGCGAGGCCAGGTATTCGCCGAGCGAGTTCTGCTCGGGCTCGACCGCCCAGACGCTGACATTGGGCGAAATCTTGCTCAGCACCTGGTCAGCGGACAGGAACAGCTTGTCGGCGGCGCAATACAGCATCACCTGGTCGAGCGCATGTCCGCCGCCGGTGATCACCTTGAAGCGCCGCGTGCCGATCACGACCTCGTCGCCATGGGTGAGGCGGTGATAGGACGGCGGCAGCACCGACACGCGCTTCAGGTAATCCTGGCCGCGGCCGAGGAGCTTCTCGGTCAGGTCCTCGTCCATGCCGTGGCGGCGGAAGAACAGCCGCTGCGCGTTGCGCCGTTCCTCGGTGCCGCGGTTCTGGTGATAGACCGATTGTAGGTATTCCACCTGCGACATGTACAGCGGGCAGTCGAAGCGCTCGGTGATCCAGCCGGCGAGACCGACATGATCAGGATGCGAATGCGTCACGATCAGCCGCCTGACCTTGACGTGCTTCAGCGGTCCCTCGAACAGCGTGGTCCAGGCCGCGATCGATTCCTCATTGCCGAAGCCGGCATCCACCATGGTCCAGCCGTCGCCGTCGGCGAGCAGATAGATGTTCACATGGTTGAGGCGGAACGGCAGCTTCAGCCGCGCCCACAGCACGCCGGGGGCCACCTCCACGACCTGGTCGTGGCCGGGGTGGTTCTCCCAGGGGTATCGCAATGCCTCCGCCGAGGAGGGAAGGCTGTCGGTCTTCGTATGCATGCTACCGACTTAGCGGGACCCGGGCCGCCGCGCCAGCCGAAAAATCAGATAGTCGTCCGGAGAATGGGGTGGCCCAGAGCTGAAAATTCCGTAGCCCGGATTGCGCTGCGCTCCATCCATCCGGGCTACATCTCTCTCTTCTCCTTCCCCCTGAAAGGGGGAAGGTTGGGATGGGGGTCAGCCACAGGCGACGCTGCAAGCCGAGAGAGCGGATCCCCACCCGCTTTGCTCTAACGAGCAAAGCGATCTCCCCTTTTCAAGGGGAGGTCAGAGCATGCGTAGCCCGGATGGAGCGACGCGTAATTCGGGGTCTATACCTACGCCGCTCTTATGTTCGACAGGAAGCCGTCGATTTCCGAGCGCAGCACGTCGGCCTCGCGGCGCAGTGCGTCGGAGGCACTCAGCACCTCGCCGGCCGCGGCGCCGGCCTCGGCCGAGGCGGTCGAGACGCCGACGATGTTGCTCGACACCTCGCTGGTGCCGCCGGCCGCGTGCTGGATGTTGCGGGCGATCTCGCGGGTCGCCGCGCCCTGCTCCTCGACCGCGGCGGCGATCGCGGTGGTGACGTCGTTGATCTCGCCGATCGTGCTCGAGATGTTGCGGATCGCGGTGACCGCCGTCGTCGTCACCTCCTGCATGCTGACGATCTGCTGGCGGATTTCCTCGGTCGCCTTGGCGGTCTGGCTCGCCAGGTTCTTCACCTCGGAAGCGACGACGGCAAAGCCGCGCCCAGCCTCGCCGGCGCGCGCCGCCTCGATGGTGGCGTTGAGCGCCAGCAGATTGGTCTGCGAGGCGATGGTCTGGATCAGGTCGACCACGACGCTGATGCGCGCGGCATTGTCGGCAAGGCCCTGCATGGTGGTGTCGGTGGCGCTGGCCTCCTCGACCGCCTTGCGGGCGATCTCCGCCGAGGTGACGACCTGGCGGCCGATCTCGGAGATCGACGACGACAGCTCCTCGGTGCCGGCCGACACCGTCTGCACGTTGACCGAGGTCTCCTCGGCGGCCGAGGCGACCGCGTTGACCAATGCGCTCGACTGGTCGGCGGTCGCCGACATGCTCTGCGCGGTCGACTGCATCGAGTTCGCCGCGCTCTGCAGGCTGCCGAGTGCATTGCGGACCGTCGATTCGAACGTTGCGATCTGCTTCTCCATGCGCGAGGCGCGCTCGGCCTTCGCGGAGCGGTCCTTGTTCTGGTTTTCGGTGAGCTCGCGGCTCTCGAGCATGCTCTCGCGGAACACCTGCAGCGAGTCGGCCATGACGGCGATCTCGTCGCGCTGGCGGCTCTGCGGGATCTCGGTGTCGAGGTCGCCGTCGGACAACAGCTGCATCGAGCGTTGCAGGCCGCGGATGCGGCGCAGGATGTTGCGCCCGACATAGAGCCAGACGAACAGGAACGAGCCGACCAGCGTCAGCGCGCCCAATCCGATCATTACCGTGGTCGCGAGCGAGATCTGCTGCCGCGCCTGGAAGGTCGACGAGTCGGTTTCCTTCTGGACGGCCTCGACCAGCTGCTGAACACTGATGCCGAGTCCGACATTGAGCTTGCGGGTCTCTTCCAGGATGGTCTGGCCGTAATCGATCGAGTCGAGCTCCTTCTGGCGGATCTTGAACACGCCGGTCTTGCCTTCGCCGAGCACGAGCAGCTTCTCCGCGGTGTCGCGCACGGCAACGATCGCCGGATTGCTCGGCAGGTCCTCGAGGTTCGACTTGACGCGTTCGCGGCCCTTCTTGAACTCCGCCTCGATCGCGTCGAGCGTCTCGCTGGAATTGGCCGACAGCGCCGCGGTCATGTCGGCGGCCATCAGATTGCCGGCGGCGAGCACGTTGCTGATCTGGCCGACGGTGCGCGCCGCCTCGGTGGCAGCGTCAGCGGAGACGTCGGCTGCGGCGAGGATGGCGTTGAGCCGGGTCTGCGCGTCGAGCATCGCCGGACCGGCGGCAGAGACGAAGGCGCCTTGCGCCTTGCGCAGCGCGTTGTACTGCTTGTCGCGCAGCGCGCCGACGTCGAGCCGCTCGTGCGCGGCGGAGATCAGGCTCTTGGTGGCCTCGTCGGTGTTTTTGACGTTCTCCTGCAGCGCGCTGACGACGGACTTGTCGGCGCCGAGTTCGATGATCTCGCCAAGCTTGGCATTGGTTTGCTGCGCGACCTCCTGCACCTTCTTGGTGCGATCGTTGAGCGCATCCTCGCTTTGCACGGCGAGCAGGCCGGGCCCCTGGGCTGCGAGCGAGGCGCTCTGTGCGGAAAGTTGCAGGCTTGCGGCGAGCCGCGGAATGTCGCGGCCAGAGAGATCGCTCATGGTGCCGCCGAGCTGATGCAGCACGATGCCGGCGCCTGCGCTGATCACCAGCGCCATGCCTGCGATCACGGCGAATGCCGCGAACAGGCTGCCCCTGACACCCATCTGCGGCAGATGGATACGCTTGAGATTTGGTTTGCCGAGCTTGAACCGAAACGCCATTGCCCCGTACCCCCTGGCCTTACCCTTGGCCACTACTCTTGGATGTTTCCCCGGCGCGGGAGTATCAATGCGGCGGGTTAACAAAATCGGGAAAATTGCGGCGATCTGCGGGATTTTTCAGGGCTGCCGCGCGTCGGCGCTGCGTTGGTTCGCTGTGCGGAATCGATGCGCGCGATCGGACGCAAAAAGGCCGGCGCGAGCCGGCCTTTCCACTCTCGGTTGCGGTGGTCGGTAACCTCAGTAGCGGCCGTAGGCAGGGCCGCCGAGGTTGCCGAGGTTGAAGCGGTAGTTGAGGCCCGCCTTCACCGTGTGCTCGTCATTGTGGAAGCTGCCGACCGGCACCAGCGCGCCCGGTGCGGTGAAGCGGCTGTCGCCGAAGTCGTAGTACTGGTACTCGACCTTGGCCGACCAGTTCGGCGCGAACATGTATTCGGCACCGCCGCCGATGGTCCAGCCGTTGCTGTGGTTGTCGGTGAGCGCGAAGGGTACCTGCGCGCCGCCCAGCGTCACCGTTTCGTTGTTGTCGGAATAGGCATAGCCGCCCTTCACATAGATCAGGCCCGGACCCCAGGTGTAGCCGACCCGGCCGGTGATCGAGGCGATGCCGCGCTGGTTGTTGTTGTAGACGTAGCCGCCCGGGAAGATCGCGTTGAGCTGGTGGCCGCCGACCCAGGAATACTGGCCTTCGAGGCCGATCACCCACATCGGCGACAGCTGCCAGTCGTAGCCGCCCTGGACGCCGCCCATGAAGCGGGCGCTGGAGTCGGACAGCGCGAGGCCGTTGAACGTGTTGTTCTGCGAGAACACGCCGCCGAGATGGCCGCCGAGATAGAAGCCGGTCCAGTTGTAGAGCGGCGCGGCGTAAACAGGCGCAGGCGCCTTCTGGTAATAGCCACGGGAGCCGAGGTCGGCGGCCTGGGCGGTCGCGCCAAAGGCCGCGAGGGCAACAGCTGCGGTTGCGAGCAGGAACTTCTTCATAGGGCAGTCTCCGGACAAGTCATGAGGCGCGGCGCGAATGGCGCCATCCATGGCGATGCGTTAGACCGCATTTGAATAAAATGTTGTCACCAAAGGCGACTTGGAGCGTTAAGTCGCAGGCCTTGCGGTGAAACGTTTTGTTGTGCCTAACGAACGCTTAAGCGGGAATGACGGAAGGCTTAACGCACCGCGCGCGACGCGCTGCTTCCGTTAACCAAGCCGTCTGCTAGTCCAATCGCTTGCGCACGTCGTCGCGCATCTGCTCGCGGAACGCCTGGCGGCGCGCGGCGCGATCCTTGACCGGAACGTCGTGGCGATCGAACACGTCGAACTTCTCCAGGATCGGATAGTGCTCGCTCGCCATCGCCAGCACGCGCAGCAGCGCGGCGACCTTCGGGGTCGGGCCGGTGACCTCCCATTTGCGGAGTTTTTCGGCGCCGCCGGCCGCCGGCAATCCGCACAGCTTCGCCATGTCCGCCGCCGTCAGATTGCGGCCAAGTGCCTCGCCGAGATGTTCGCGCAGTTTCTTCAGTTCTGGGCCAGTCACTCTTGGGTCCGTTCCGCGACTTTGAAGTGTGAAGTGAGTCACATGACGTGATCGAGGTGCAGGCTATACGCCGCGCATGCGACTTCTCAAGGAAACCATCATGCACGGCATCATCGAAAGCCTCAGCCCCGAGCACGGACAGATCGATTGGAAATGGGTCGGCAGTGTGTTCGCGTTCTACGTCGTGCTGATGATCGGCGGGGCGGGTCTGCTGCTCGCGCATTGATGCGGTGAACGCGGCGGTGCCCGCAATGACTGCAGCGAACGCTGGGAGAATGGTGCTGCCAGACAGGATTGAACTGTCGACCTCTCCATTACCAATGGAGTGCTCTACCACTGAGCTACGGCAGCGTGCCCGGGAAAAATTGAATCGGCCCCAAGGGCCCGTCCAAGCGGGCGGTTCTTGCCACAGGCCTCCCGTTGGCGCAAGCGAAACAGCGCCCCTGTTGCCGATGAAATCGGCAGAAACTGACATTCTTCGCCGGTGATTCTGCCCAATCCGGCCGATTTCCGGTCCGATTGGGTTCCGATCCTGCCGGGAAGCCGGAACCGCTCGACCGCCGAATCATGCTGCCTGGCGCAACTGGCCGACCGGGCAGGGTGCGCGGGCGGCGGCCATTGGCTATGTTCGGCCTCGCGGAAGGCGACGGCGGTTCGAGAGTTTTGCAATGACAGGTGAGCACGACAAGGGCGGCGGGCAGGCCGGAGCCCGCGTGAAGGATTCACGACAGGATCGTCTCAAGCTGGCGCTGCGCGAAAATCTGAAGCGGCGAAAATCAAAGGCGCGCGGTCGCGAGGATGTGGCTTCCGAACCGGCCCAAGCCTCGTTAGATGACGCCCCACTAGAAGACGGCTCACAAGACGACGGCGGCGGAAGCGAGCCGGGCCGCTAGAGCGATTTCTGCGAGATGGACATCAGTTCGTGCAGAAAATCCGGCAAAACGACAAGCCAGGGCCTGGGTTCTGGTTCTAGTGAGAATCGAAACTCCGGCCGGTTGGCATTTGTTGCAACAAGAAGCGAGTCGCCGAGATGGCCATGGATGAGACGACGATCAATCGGCTGAACGCCACCGCCACCGCCTTTCCGCGCCATGAGCAGACCTTTCCGACCCTGACGGCGCATGAGATCGAGCGGATGCGCCGTTTCGGCGAGCCGCGGTCGTACAAGGACGGCGAGGCGCTGTTCGAGACCGGCAAGCCGGGGCCCGGCATGTTCGTGGTGCTGTCGGGCTGCGTGTCGATCTCCCAGCGCGATGGCCTCGGCCGTGTCACGCCGATCATCGACCAGGGGCCGGGGCAATTCCTTGCCGAGATCGGCCAGCTCTCCGGCCGCGCCGCGTTGGTTGACGGCCATGCCGAGGGCCCCGTCGAGACGCTGTTGCTGCCGCCCGAGCGGCTGCGCGCGCTGCTGGTCGCCGAGGCTGATCTCGGCGAGCGCATCATGCGCGCGCTGATCCTGCGCCGCGTCAGCCTGATCCAGGGCGGCGCCGGCGGACCGGTGCTGATCGGCTCCGCGTCGGTCGGCAACATGGCGCCGCTGCAAAATTTCCTGGCGCGCAACGGCCAGCCGCATCACGTCCTCGATCCCGAGACCGACAAGGATGCCGCCGACCTCGTCGCGCGCTATTCGCCGACGCGCGCCGAGCTGCCGCTGGTGGTCTGTCCGAACGGCACGGTGCTGCGCAATCCGTCCGAGACCGCGCTTGCGATGGCGCTCGGCATGATCGGCAACAGCGCACATGAGAAGCTCTACGACGTCGCCGTGGTCGGCAGCGGCCCGGCTGGGCTCGCCACCGCGGTCTATGCGGCCTCCGAGGGGCTGTCGGTCGCGGTGTTCGATTCCCGCGCCTTCGGCGGCCAGGCCGGCGCCAGCGCGCGGATCGAAAACTATCTGGGCTTCCCGACCGGCATTTCCGGCCAGGCGCTGGCGGGGCGCGCCTTCAATCAGGCGCAGAAATTCGGCGCCGAGATGCTGATCCCGGTCTCGATCAAATCGCTCGACTGCTCGAAGGCGTCGGGCGCGTTCACGCTCGCTACCGGCTGCGGGCACACGCTGCGCGCCAAATCGGTGGTGGTCGCGAGCGGCGCGCGCTATCGGCGGCCGGCGATCGACAATCTCGAGAATTATGAGGGCCGCGGCGTCTGGTACTGGGCCTCGCCGATCGAGGCGCGGCTGTGCGCCCAGCAGGACGTCGTGCTGGTTGGCGGCGGCAATTCCGCAGGCCAGGCGGCGGTGTTCCTGTCGGCGCATGCGCGCAGGGTCAACATGATGATCCGCGGCGGCGGGCTCGGGGCCAGCATGTCGCGCTATTTGATCGAGCGCATCGAGGCAACGCCGAACATCGAGTTGATGTTCAACACCGAGGTGACCGGGCTCGAAGGCGCGGAGACGCTGGAGCGCGTGCGCTGGCGCAGCCGGCTCGCGCCGGACGAGTTCACCATGGATATCCGCAATCTCTTCCTGTTCGTCGGCGCCGATCCGGCGACCGGCTGGCTCGAGGGCTGCGGCGTGCAGGTCGATCGCGGCGGCTTCGTGATGACCGGCGTGCAGAACGGCGACGGCGCGCCCGCCGTGCCGCTGCTCGAGACCACGGTGCCCGGCGTGTTCGCGGTCGGCGACGTCCGCTCCGGTTCGGTCAAGCGCGTCGGCGGCGCGATCGGCGAGGGTGCGCAGGTCGTCGCGGCCCTGCACGGCTATCTTGCGGACGACGGCAGTCCGTCGCTGTAGGGATGTCGATACGGAATCGGCCACCAGCTGGGCCGTGCATCCTTCGAGGCTCACTACGTTCGCACCTCCAGCGACAAAGGCGAAGCCTTTGCGCCGGGATGACGGGCCAAACAGCATGCTTGAGACAAATCCAAAGAGGTCGCAAATGACAAAAGGCTGCACCCATATCGCCGGCATTCAGGATGTCACGCCGAGTGCGCTTGGCTGCGAGGAATGCCTGAAGAGCGGCAGCCGCTGGCTGCATTTGCGGATCTGCCGCACCTGCGGCCATGTCGGCTGCTGCGACGACTCGCCGAACCGGCATGCGACGGCGCATTTCCACGCCACCGGCCATCCCGTGATCGAGGGCTACGATCCGCCGGAAGGCTGGGGCTGGTGCTATGTCGACGAGGTGCTGTTCGACCTGTCGAAGCGCAAGACGCCGCATAACGGGCCGATCCCGCGCTATTATTGATTCGATGTCTCACGAGGCGCACGTGTCGCGGCATGTGACATCGGTGCGAATTTTTTAAACAATCGCCGGCGCCGGCGGATTTTCATGAGATGTCGGCCGTCCTGCCATCGAACCATGTAGCATTTTTCCCGCACGCATCGTAACCTCGCGCGCGGGTCTCAGCGGGGAGTGCTCCACATGACGACGTTGGTGCTTGTGCACGTCATTATCAGCCTGATTGCAATCGTCGCCGGTGTGATCGTGATGTTCGGCCTGCTCGGTTCGCGCGCGAGGCCCGGACTGACCGCGATCTTCCTCATCCTCACGATCCTGACCAACGCCACCGGCTTCGTGATTCCGCCTCTGGTGACCGAGAAGCTGCTGCCGTCGCACATCATCGGCGGCCTCTCGCTGGTGCTGCTCGCGATCGCCTGCATCGCGCTGTATGCGATGCAGCTCAAGGGCGCCTGGCGCCCGATCTATATCGTGACCGCGATGGTCTCGCTCTATCTCAACGTCTTCGTGCTGGTCATCCAGAGCTTCCTCAAGGTGCCTGCGCTGCAGGCGCTGGCGCCGGCCGTGCCGCCGAACCCGCCGTCCGGGCCGGTATTTGCAGTGGTGCAGGGCATCGTGCTGGTGTTCTTTGCCGTGGTGATCATCGGCGCGTGGCGCCGGTTCCGGCCGGTCACATTCGCCTGATCTGACACATCTGTTCATGCCACGTCATTCCGGGGCACGCGTTAGCGAGAACCCGGAATCCAGAGTCAATCGATCGAGATTCCGGGTTCGACGCTGCACCTCGCCCCGGAACGACGCAACGCAACAGGAGGAGCAATCAAATGCCCACCATCACCACCAAAGACGGCGTCGAGATCTTCTACAAGGATTGGGGTTCGGGCCAGCCGATCGTGTTCAGCCACGGCTGGCCGCTGTCGTCGGACGATTGGGACACCCAGATGTTGTTCTTCGTGGGTCAGGGCTTTCGCGTGATCGCCCATGACCGCCGCGGCCACGGCCGCTCCGCCCAGGTCGCCGACGGCCATGACATGGATCACTACGCCGACGACCTCGCGGCCGTCACCGCGCATCTCGACCTGAAGAACGCCGTCCATGTCGGCCATTCCACCGGCGGTGGCGAGGTGGTGCATTACATCGCCCGCCACGGCGAGAGCCGGGTGGCGAAGGCCGCGATCCTCAGCGCGGTGCCGCCCCTGATGGTGCAGACCGCGGCCAACCCCGGCGGCCTGCCGAAATCGGTGTTCGACGGCCTGCAGGCGCAGCTCGCGGCCAACCGCTCGCAGTTCTACCGCGATCTCCCGGCCGGGCCGTTCTACGGCTACAACCGGCCCGGCGCGAAGCCGTCGGAAGCCGTGATCCAGAACTGGTGGCGGCAGGGCATGATGGGCGGCGCCAAGGCGCATTACGACGGCATCGTCGCGTTCTCGCAGACCGACTTCACCGAGGATCTGAAGAAGATCACCGTGCCGGTGCTGGTGATGCATGGCGACGACGACCAGATCGTGCCCTATGCCGATTCCGCTCCGCTCTCGGCCAAGCTTCTGAAGAACGGCACGCTGAAGACCTACAAGGGTTTTCCGCACGGCATGCCGACGACGGAGGCGGAGACGATCAACGCGGATCTGCTGGCGTTCATCAAGGGCTGAGGTCGCTGCGCGTCTCAGCATCGCGCAGCCTCGCTGACGTCCAAGTGAGGGAGCCACCGGCGGAAGGGTTCCCTCCCCCCTTGCGGGGGAGGGTTAGGGAGAGGGGTACACACGGCGCGCTCTCTCGGATGTCCTTCGATAACTTGCAATCGAGATTGCGATGACGTGGCTCCCATCGTCCATCTCGCCCGGGGCTTACCCCTCTCCCCGACCCTCCCCCGCAAGGGGGGAGGGAGCCTGTCCGTCGTGCTCACCTCACGAAAGATCACGCGCTCATATATCGTCCTCTGACACGGCCCTTGCCGTTGGATCGCAGCCGCCGAAAAGGAGCACATCGCATGAAAGTCATCCTGTTCGGCGCGACCGGCATGGTCGGGCAGGGCGTGCTGCGCGAGTGCCTGCGCGATCCCGGCGTCGAGCGCGTGCTGGCAGTCGGGCGCAGCCCGACTGGGCAGCGCGATCCAAAGCTCGTCGAGCTGACCTGCGACAATTTCGTCGATTACAGCGCGATCGAGCCGCAGCTCACCGGCTATGACGCCTGTTTCTTCTGCCTCGGCGTCTCCTCGATCGGCATGGACGAGGCGCGCTACCGCCATCTGACCTACGACATCACGCTGGCTGCGGCGACGACGCTGGCGCGGCTTAATCCCGGCATGGTGTTCACCTATGTCACCGGGCGCAGCACCGATTCCACCGAACAGGGTCCGCTGATGTGGGCGCGGGTGAAGGGCAAGACCGAGAACGACCTGCTCAAGCTGCCGTTCAAGGCCGCCTACATGTTCCGTCCCGCCGGCATCCAGCCGCTGCACGGGGTGCGCTCGAAGACCGGCTGGGTGCAGGCGATCTATGTCGCGACCTCGCCGTTGCTGTCGTTCCTGGTGCGCGTTGCCCCGAGCTATATGACGACATCGGAACAGCTCGGCCGCGCCATGCTCAAGGTGGCCCGCGACGGCTACCCGAGGCCGGTGCTGGAGAGCGAGGACATCAATAGCCTCTGACGGAACCGGCGAGCCAGGTTCCCCCGGCGGATTTCCTCAGGTCTGGTGGTATCTCCGGGACGCCAAGGCGCTATAAGTATCGTCATGTCGCCGCCTGCTCCCCTGAAACTGATTGCCCTCGATGCCGATGACCTCGCGGTGATCTCCGCCCATGTGCAGGACGCCCACGTCCAGCCCGCCGACATCGTCTGGCGCCAGGACGAGAAACGTCTCGTGGTCGGCCTGAACCGGCTGGACTGGGAGCAGACCCTGGCCGGTGCCACGTCGTCGCGCCGACTGATCGCCGCGCTCAGGTTCGACCGGGTGCTGGCATGCAAGTCGCGCAATATCGACCTGGAGGCCCCGGAGGCCACCCTGGAACTGCTCGGGATCGAATTCCACGCCTCTGACCCGCCGGGCGGCAGCGCGCTGCTGATGTTCGGCCAGGGGGCGGCGCTGCGGCTCGATGTCGAGTGCCTGGAGTGCGAATTGACCGATCTCGGGCCCGACGATCTCGGGGTGGGGCCGGGGTAACTATGCCGTCGTCCCGGCCTAGTGCGCAATTGCGCACGGGGGCCGGGACCCATTACCCCGAATGTCGGTTGCTGCGGGAGCTGGAGCCCCATCGCGACCATAACCCGCATCGGTGGTTATGGGTCCCGGCTTTCGCCGGGACGACGGTGGGTGCCTGCCAAGGGTTGACGGCCATTATCCGCCGCGCCATTGAGCAGGGACCCGAATTCCTCTTCAGAAAGCCGCCATGCCCGTTCGCCTGGACCGACAGAGCGCCGATTTCGAGCAACGCTTCCGCGAATTCCTGGCGGCCAAGCGCGAGGTATCGGCCGACGTCGAGCGCGCCACCCGCGCCATTGTCGATGACGTGGCCGCCCGCGGCGATGCGGCGCTGCTCGAGGCGACCAAGAAGTTCGATCGGCTCGACATCGACGCCGCCGGCCTGCGCATCACCGCCGCCGAGATCGACGCCGCGGTCGCGGCGTGCGACGCCAAGACCGTCGAGGCGCTGACATTCGCGCGCGACCGGATCGAGACCTTTCACCGCCGCCAGCTGCCCAAGGACGAGCGCTTCACCGATGCCGCCGGCGTCGAGCTCGGCTGGCGCTGGAGCGCGGTCGATGCGGTCGGGCTTTACGTGCCCGGCGGCACCGCGGCCTATCCCTCCTCGGTGCTGATGAATGCGGTGCCGGCCCAGGTCGCCGGCGTGCCGCGGGTGGTGATGGTGGTGCCGGCGCCGGACGGCAAGCTCAACCCGCTGGTGCTCGCGGCCGCCCATCTCGGCGGCGTCTCGGAAATCTACCGCGTTGGCGGCGCACAGGCGGTGGCGGCGCTGGCCTACGGCACCGCGACGATCGCGCCGGTCGCCAAGATCGTCGGCCCCGGCAACGCCTATGTCGCCGCGGCCAAGCGGCTGGTGTTCGGCAAGGTCGGCATCGACATGATCGCCGGCCCCTCCGAGGTGCTTGTCATTGCCGACGACACCGGAAATGCGGACTGGATCGCGGCGGATCTCTTGGCGCAGGCCGAGCATGACGTCAGCGCGCAGTCGATCCTGATCACCGACAGCCCACGGCTCGCGGCCGATGTCGAGCGTGCGGTCGAGGCGCAGCTTGCGACGCTGCCGCGTGCGGCGATTGCGCGCGCCTCGTGGGATGATTTTGGCGCCGTGATCCTGGTGGCAAAGCTCGACGACGCGGTCGAGCTCGCCAATGCGATCGCGGCCGAGCATCTGGAGATCATGACCGCGGACGCCGAGGGCCTGTCGAAAAAGGTCCGCAACGCCGGGGCGATCTTCCTCGGGCCCCATACACCGGAGGCGATCGGCGACTATGTCGGCGGCTCAAACCATGTGCTGCCGACCGCGCGCTCGGCGCGGTTCTCCTCGGGCCTCGGGGTGCTTGACTTCATGAAGCGAACCTCGATCCTGCGGTGCGGGCCGGACCAGCTTCGTGCGCTCGGGCCCGCCGCGATGACGCTCGGCCAGGCCGAGGGTCTCGATGCCCATTCACGTTCCGTCGGATTGCGCCTCAACCTCTCATGAACAAGCCACCAGACGACGAGGATTCCAACAATCGCATCGTCGCGGTGACGCTCGACGAGGAATCGATCGGCCGTTCCGGGCCCGACATCGAGCATGAGCGGGCAATCGCCATCTACGACCTGGTCGAGCAGAACCTGTTCGCGCCCGAAGGCGCAGCCGGGCCGGGGCCCTATACCCTGCATATCGCGATCACCGGCAACCGGCTGATGTTCGACATCAGGAAAGAGGACGGCGCGCCCGTGGTGGCGCATCTATTGTCGCTGACGCCGTTCCGCCGCGTCGTGAAGGACTACTTCATGATCTGCGACAGCTATTATCAGGCGATCCGTACTGCGACACCGGACAAGATCGAGGCGATCGACATGGGCCGCCGCGGCATCCATGACGAAGGCTCGCGCACGCTGCAGGAGCGGCTCAAGGGCAAGGTGCGCGTCGATTTCGAGACCGCGCGGCGGCTGTTCACGCTGATCACTGTGCTGCACTGGAAGGGTGAAGGCGCATGATCCCGAAAAGTGGGCACCGGTTTTCGGATCAGATCACCCGCCAGAATGAGAGGCGCATGATCCCGACCGTCCTCCCTTCGCCAGACGACGGGGGCGTACCCCGGTCGAAAAAAGCCTGATCGCATGGAAGCGCCGCGCGCGCGCTCCCCGCAGGCCGTGCTGTTCGCATGCGGGCACAACGCCGTGCGCTCGCCGATGGCCGAAAGCCTGCTGCAGCAGATGTTCCCGCAAGGTGTCTATGTCCGCTCCGCCGGCGTGAAGAAGGGCGAGCTCGATCCGTTCGCGGTCGCCGTGATGGCCGAGTTCGGCCAGGACATCTCCGGCCACAAGCCGCAGACCTTCGAGGAGCTCGAGGACTGGGAGGGGCTGAACTTCGACCTCATCATCACGTTGTCGCCCGAGGCGCACCACAAGGCGCTGGACCTGACCCGGACGCTCGCCGCCGCTGTCGAATACTGGCCGACCCCTGATCCGACCGGCACCAGCGGCAATCGCGAGCAGAAGCTCGCGGCCTATCGCGAGGTCTGCGACGGCCTGTTGCTGCGGATCCGCCGCCGCTTCACCAAGGCCGGCGTCGCGAACCTGTGAGGCTCAGCGCAGGGACCCGGGTGTTCCGATTCGCAAGGTCCGCCGCTTGTCGCCAGACTGACAAACAGCTGTGCTTATGGGGCCTTGTCGCCCACGGGGAAGCGCGATTCGCGGCCGGTTCCAAGGTTGTGCATCCATGCCCCATCCGATAGGTTCCGCCCGCGTCCGTCCCCCCCGATTCAGCCCAAAAGCCCGCATGCTAGGCCGTCCCAAATTCGTTCTTGCTTCCGGTTCGCCGCGGCGGCTGGCCCTGCTCAACCAGGCCGGCATCGAGCCCGACGCGCTGCGTCCGGCCGATGTCGACGAGACCCCGCGGCGGGGCGAGTTGCCGCGCGCCTGCGCCAACCGCCTGGCGCGTGCGAAGGCGGACGCGGCGCTGAAGTCGGTGCAGCTCGACGACGATCTGCGCGGCTCCTTCATCATTTCCGCCGACACCGTGGTGGCGGTCGGCCGCCGCATTCTGCCGAAAGCCAATCTGGTTGACGAGGCCGCGCAGTGCCTGCGCCTGCTGTCGGGCCGCAACCACCGCGTCTACACCGCGATCTGCGTGGTGACGCCGCGCGAGGCGTTCCGCCAGCGCCTGGTCGAGACGCGCGTGCGCTTCAAGCGGCTCAGCGACGACGACATCCAGGCCTATATCGGCTCCGGCGAATGGCGCGGCAAAGCCGGCGGCTATGCCGTGCAGGGCATCGCCGGATCCTTCGTGGTCAAGATGGTCGGCTCCTACACCAACGTCGTCGGCCTGCCGCTCTACGAGACCGTGACCCTGCTCGGCGGCGAGGGTTTTCCGATCCGCCACGGCTGGCTCAACGCCGTCGCGGTGTGAGGTAACCAGTTTCGCGCGGCGACGGCAGTCGATAGCCGGATGCGATAGCCGTTCCCAGGGGCGCGCCGCCAAAATATCGAAAACAACCCCATGCACAGTAGCCGGCGACCGCCGGCGTTCGACGCGGCGCCTTGACTCGTCAAGCAGCGAGGAAGCGCAGCGGAACATGCGGCAGATGATGTAAACTCCGTCCCAGCCATGACTGACCAAGCCCGAACACCCCCCGCCACCGCGCGCACCTGCCCGATCTGCGGCAAGCCCGCCCAGCAGGCCTTTCTCCCGTTCTGCTCGTCGCGCTGCCGCGACGTCGATCTCAACCGCTGGCTCAGCGGCCGCTATGTCGTTCCCGGCCGCGAGGACGATGTGGAGGACCCCGAATAGCCAAGAGTTTCCAACAAGTTGGGGAAACAACGCCAGGCGGGCGGCGCCCGGCGAAGCGTTTCGCGAAGCCGGGTGGACACAGCGCCCCGACCTCTCTATAAACCGCCCGCTCGCTGCGGCCTTTTCGGCCCCGCGGGTTTGCCCAGGTAGCTCAGTTGGTAGAGCATGCGACTGAAAATCGCAGTGTCGGTGGTTCGATCCCGCCCCTGGGCACCATTCCCTTCGCAGCAATTCTGACCGGCCCCAGCAACGCATTCGGACGATCTGGAACGCAAGGCAGGAACCTGGCGGGCGGCCAACCGGTTTGCAGCGGCGAGCATCTTGATTCCGGTGCCACAATTTGGCGCCGTATCGTCAGGGCGCTCCCGCGCCTGAAGGACGTTGCGACATGACTAGGCGATTCAAGGTCGGCGATCACGTCAGGTGGAATTCGGAGGCTGGCCACGTCTCGGGCACCATCATCGCGGTCCACACCAGCGATTTCGACTACAAGGGGCACATGCACCGCGCCTCTGAGGCCGATCCGCAATACGAGATCAAGAGCGACAAGACCGATCACGTCGCGGCGCACAAGGGCAGCGCGCTCCATCATGCCTAGCCAAGGCGCGGCGCTTCCGTTCTTCACGATCGGCCATTCCAACCGCAGTCTCGAGGACTTCGTCGTCCTCCTCACCGCGGCCAGGATCGACCGTGTCGTCGACATCAGAACGGTGCCGCGGTCGCGGACCAATCCGCAGTTCAACAAGGACACGCTGCCCACGTCACTGGTGGCCGCGGGCATTTCGTACGAGCATCTGGCCGATCTCGGCGGGCTGCGCGGCAAGGCGCGAAGCGTGCCGCCTTCAGTTAACGGATTTTGGAGCAACGAGAGCTTCCACAACTACGCCGACTATGCGCTGTCGTCGCAGTTTCACGCGAGCCTGCAGCATTTGCGCGACGAGGGCCACCGGCAACGCTGCGCGATCATGTGCTCGGAAGCGGTGTGGTGGCGCTGCCACCGCCGCATCGTCGCCGACTATCTCATTGCGTCGGGCGAGACCGTCGTCCACATTATTGGGGAGGGGCGCCAGGAGCCCGCCCGCCTCACTGAAGGTGCCGTCGTGCAAGGCGATGGTACGGTAGTCTATCCGGCGACCGGTCAACTGGACTTGTGAGGCCTGCGAAGCCTGCGGCTGCACCCTTGCATTGCGCCGCCTCACTCCATGCTGCGTTTCCAGTAGCCGGTGCCGAGCTTGCCGGTGATCGCGGCGATGCTGTCGTGGATCGCGTAGGAGCCGCCGTCGCTGTAGTTCCGCAGTCCTCTCAACGCGTGCAGTGTCCAGCGGCCGTTGGCGAAGGTGACGGTGCCTTCATGCGATTGCGCGGAGCGGAAGGGCTCGGCGTGAAATTTGTAGGTGCCGTCGGCCATGATCTGCCAGATCCAGCGCGACTGGCCGCGGCTGCCCGCCACCATGATTTCCCAGGTGCCGACCAGCGCGGGATCGATCGCGCCGGCTGATGTCGCTGACGGTGCCGACAGAGCGGGAGCCGCGGCGGCCGGTGTCGCGTTCGCCTGCGTCGCGGCGGCTGTCGAGGCCGGCGGCGCTGCCAGGTAGATCGCCTTGCGCGACAGCGAGCCGTAGACGAAGGGCTGCTGCTCGTTGCGCGTCGCCTCCATCACGTCGTCGCGGACGTTGCGGAACATGAAGGTGACCTCGACGCCCGGCGCCTCGATGTTGCGCAACAGCGCCGCGGCGAACGGGCTGTTGCGGCCGTCGCCGTCGAGCGCGGTGGTGCCGTCGCGCGCGGCGTAGGCGACCAGCACGTTGCCGACCGGCTCGATGCGGCCGAGCCCATTGCTTGCGGTGGCGCGGGTCGCGAGCGAGCGGCTCATCTTCGCCGCGAACGGATTGTTGCGGCAGGCATCGAGGATGACGAGGCCGAGACTTCCGGTGCTGGAGACCTGCAGCATCACGCTCCGCAGGCTGATCGCTTCGTTGGCGGCATCGGTATCGCGCTTCAGCTCGGCGTCGACCGGGATCAGCCAGTTGTCGCCGTTGATCTCCATGCCGTGGCCGGCAAAATACACCGCGGCCATGTCGGCCCCGGCGGCATTGCGGGCGAACGCGATCAGGCCACGCCGCATCTCGTCGAAGCTTCCGTTGGTGATCAGGGTGACGGCGAAGCCGAGGCGCTTCAGGGCCGCGGCGATATCTCCGGCATCATTCGGCGGATTGGACGCGCCGGCACGCTTTTGTAGGCGCCGTTGCCGATCACCAGCGCCACCCGCTTGCCGTCGGCGGCGGCCGGCGCCGGGGCAAAGCCCGCAAGCGCTGCGGCGATGGCCAGTCCCGAGACAAACGCGCGGCGGTTCATGCTGGACCCGGTCGAAGGTGACGAGCCCACGGTAGCGCAGCCGGCGCGAGGCGGCCACGGAAATGGCGGTGCGATCAGGCCGCCTGTTTCGGCGTCCAGACGCCTGCCGGCACCGGCTCGGCGGGCAACAGATTGGCGCCGGCGGCGCCCGCGATCGACATCGTGATCTCGTGGATGTCCTGCACCGACTGCTGCATGCAGCTTGAATGCTTCGACGTTGTCGTGGTGAGCGCGGGCTTCCTCGTCGCCGTCATCGCCGAGCAGCATTATCCGATCAACACGGCAGCCGACCGCGCCATGCTCGCGTCCTATCACGCCATGACGGCATCGCATCCGAATATCATCTTCGGCGGCCGGCTCGGCTCCTACAAATATCTCGACATGCACCAGGCGATCGGCGCTGCGCTCAAGACGTTCGAGCACGAGGTCGAGCCGTTGTTCGCTGGCGCGGACATGCGCCCCGGCGACACCGCCGCGCGCCGCGACGCCTTGTCGCCTCTGCCGGCGTGATCTAATCCTGCCGGAGCGGGCAGCGAATTCATAACAATCGCCCGCGGTCCGGTGAGGAAACTATGAGAACGATCGCCATTGCCGCGGCTGCCGCCGCCACATGTCTTGCCGTCAACATCGCCCATGCCGCGCCGCCGCTGGCGGAAGCGTCCGCGCACCAGGCCGGTTTCTCGGATCAGGGACTGGCGCGACTCGACGATTTCTTCGCGCGCGAGATCGCGGCCAAGCGCGTACCTGGTGCGGTGGTGGCGATCGCGCGCGACGGCAGGCTCGTGCACTACAAGGCCTATGGCCAGCTCGACCCGGTCAAGGGCACGCCGATGCCGATCGATGCCGTGTTCGCGCTGGCCTCGATGACCAAGCCGATGGCGGCGGTCGCGGGGCTGACGCTGATGGAGCAGGGCCGGTTGCCGCTGCAGGCCAAGGTCGCCGAGTTCTATCCGGCGTTTGCCGACATGAAGGTGGGCGTGCAGCAGGCCGACGGTTCGCTGACGATGGAGCCTCAGGCCCGGCCGATCTTCATCCACGATCTCTATCGCCACACCTCGGGCCTGATGTATGGCGGCCGGCCCGACAGCTCGAGCGCGCTGGCGCGGCTCTATCCCGACGGCACGGCGCCGGCGGTCGAAGGCGACACGGCGGCCTTCATCGACCGCATCACCAAGCTGCCTCTGGTGCATCAGCCCGGCACCGAGTTCGAATACGGCTTCTCGATCGACGTGCTCGGCGCCGTCGTCGAGAAGGTTTCCGGCCAGCGGCTCGGCGACTACCTTTCGGCCAATGTCTGGAAGCCGCTCGGCATGAAGGAAGCGACGTTCCAGCCGACCGACGCCCAGCGCGCGCGTCTGGCGCATCCGTTCCCCAACGACCCGCTCACCGGCAAGCCGCAAGCGATCAAGCTGCTCGACGCGCCGACCAAGTTCGATTGCGGTGGCGCCTGCTCGTTCGCGACCGTCGGCGACTATGTCCGCTTCGGACAGATGCTGCTCAATGGCGGCGAGCTCGACGGCAAGCGCGTCCTCAGCCCCAATACGGTGCGCCTCATGACGTCGAACCATCTCGGGCCCGAGATCAAGAACAACGTCGCCGCGGTCGAGCCGCATCGCGGCGGCTTCGGCTTCGGGCTGGCGGTCGCGGTGCGGACCAGCGAGGGCCTGTCGTCGGTGCCGGGCAATCCCGGCGAGTTCACCTGGAACGGCGCCTACGGCACGCAGTTCTTCTGCGATCCGAAGGAGCGCCTCGTCGTGGTGGTCGGAACCGCGGCTCCCGGCGAGCTGCGCAAATATTATCGCGAGAACGTGCAGGACATCGTCTACGGCGCGATGGTGAGGTGAGAGCCGTCACCGCAGTGTGAGATCTGATTGAGCAAGGCATCAGGCCCATCTCTCGGACTGTCGGACTGAGCGATGGACCCTTGATTGGCGTCGTGAGCGGCCGGGTGGGGTGAAGGACGCTGGCGGCGCCGACCGTCATGTTTCGTGTGAGCAATATTGCTCAGTCACGGGCGCTGCGGCTTGGCATGGTGCCTCGAACGCCCGGATTTCCGGCTGCTATCAGTGATGAGAGCGCCGGGTGCCTACGACTTCACGCGAACCGGGCATCACTGCGCTTGCAAAACGCCGCAGGAAGGTTCTCTCGCTCTGCCTGGACGCCGGTGTCATTCCGCCGCTTGATCGGAATAGACGGCGGCCTCAAGCCAAAAGCCCGGCCGCGAGGGC
Source organism: Bradyrhizobium sp. USDA 4341 (assembly GCF_054063755.1). Taxonomy (NCBI): domain Bacteria; kingdom Pseudomonadati; phylum Pseudomonadota; class Alphaproteobacteria; order Hyphomicrobiales; family Nitrobacteraceae; genus Bradyrhizobium; species Bradyrhizobium sp. USDA 4341. The sequence continues at coordinate 6,373,934 of NZ_JBSSGO010000002.1, forward strand.
CGGGCTGATCGGCAACATATTCCAAGTCGCGCAATGTGCTGAATAGACCCGCGACGGCTCCCCCTGTCTGTCCAAAGGAACACGGAACCGACTATTTGGGCACACCGCTCTGGGCGGGGGGAATCTCGACGGGGACCGGGGTCTGCTCGCGCGTGAATGAGCGATTTGGTACAGACGCCGATCATTCGACGTGTCTTAGTTCCACGAACAGTCCTAAACCTCTAGGTCAGGATGAAGATCATGGAAATCTCCAAGGAAACAAAAGCTGCCATGCGGCCCGCGCTATGGGGTGCTGCAGGCGGAGCAATTGCTCTGGCGATCGTGGGGTTCAGCTGGGGTGGCTGGGTGACGGGCGGGTCGGCCGAGACCCTCGCGAGCAACCGTGCTGCAACGGCCGTCGTCGCAGCTCTCACACCCATCTGCGTTGACAGGTTCCGGCAAGCCGCCGATGCCTCGGCGAACCTGGCCGAAATGAAGAAGGCGACCTACTCGTTCGACCAGGGCAGGTTTGTCGAAAAAGGCGGTTGGGCCACGATGCCGGGAAGCACTGAGCCGAACTCGGCAGTCGCAAGGGCCTGTGCCGAATCGCTCGGCAGCGGCAAGGCCGCGGAGCGCCGCAGCTAATCAGGCAACCCGCGCAGGGTGAAATCCGCGCAAAGACGCGCGACCTCTCGACGTGTCCGCATCTCGCGCAATCGCAGGGGACTCTTGCAAAGGTGGTCAGGCGCGTCGCTTTGACGCCAATTTCAGGCCGCGCGCCTTTCCGTGGATGATCATCCTGCAGAACCTTGCTAGCATGACAGAATGCTAACGCCCAGCGAACGAGAGTGCCGTTTTGGCTAAGCCCTCGAAGGACTTGTTTGATCCCAAAAGCTTCTTGGCCAAGGTCGGGGCCGGAAAATCGATTTCTAGCTTTGGAAAAGGCCAGAACGTGTTCGCACAGGGAGATGTCGCGGACGCGGTATTCTACATTCAAGAAGGTAAGGTCAAACTCACAGTCGTCTCTGACCAAGGTAAGGAAGCCGTGGTCGGGATCCTGGAGCCGGGACAATTCTTTGGTGAGGGCTGCCTCAACGGTCATCCATTGCGGATTGCCACGACCACGGCAATGGAGGACTGCGTCATCACACGAATATCGAAGACGGCGATGATTGCAACGCTCGAAGCCAAGCCGATGTTCTCTCAATTGTTCATGACCTATCTGCTCGCGCGCAATAGCCGAATGGAAGAAGACCTGATCGACCAACTTTTCAATTCGAGCGAGAAACGCTTGGCGCGCCTGCTGCTCCTGCTGGCAAACTTCGGCAAGGAAACCAGCGCGCAACCCATTGACGTCGAAATCAGCCAGGAAACGCTCGCCGAAATGATTGGTGCGACCCGTTCAAGGGTTAGCTTCTTCATGAACAAGTTCCGCAAACTCGGCTTCATCAGCTACAACGGAAAGATCGAAGTTCACAGCTCGCTTCTAAACGCCGTTCTGCGCGACAAACCCGAGATAGGCCGGAAGGACTAACCGTGGCGCGCTTGAACGGCGCCTACAGCACGCAGTTCTTCCGCGGTCCGCAGGATCACCTCGTCGTCATGATCGGAACGGCGTATCCGGTGAACTCCGCAAGTATTGCTGCGAGAACGCCCTGGACGTCGTCTATGGAGCGATCGTGAAGTGAGCCGCCTTGCCGTAGCGGACCGCGCGTGGAGCCTAACGGTTCCGGGCTGCTTATTTCGCCGTTCGTCGTGGGACCAAATCCGCCACAAAGCAACAAACGACGCATTTCTTGCAAACAACAGAATGCGGCTTTCCCGGACTCGATGAAAAAGAGTTTGGGCTGGACTCGCTCCCTCGCGGTTTGTCTGAGACTATTGGCGGCGTCTCGATAGTGCTTGCGAGAGGAATGTTGATGACCTGCAATAGCCTCTTCGATGAAATGAATATCCGCGTCGCGCTGAGAGAGCCGTGTCGCATCGTCTGCTGCTGACGAAGCTGCGGCGCGCCGCGGAATTCTGACCGCTCCAATCCTGTGAAAACTCAAGCCTGACGCCGGCTTCAACCAGCCGCGTTGCAGCTCGCTGACCCCGTGCAGCTTGGATGCATCGTGTTGCTCGCGCAACGTCCTTTCACCACATGCCAACTCCGTGAGGTAACCCGAATGACCGCCAGCAATGATCCGATCAAGTTCGCCTATTGGGTGCCCAACGTTTCCGGCGGGCTCGTCATCAGCAAGATCGAGCAGCGGACCGGATGGGACATCGACTACAACCGCCGGCTGGCGCAGATCGCGGAGGACAGCGGCTTCGACTATGCGCTGAGCCAGATCCGCTTCACCGCCGGCTACGGCGCCGAGTTCCAGCATGAGCCGGTGGCCTTCAGCCACGCGCTGCTCGCAGCGACGAAGAAATTGAAGGTGATCGCAGCGCTGCTGCCGGGGCCATGGAATCCGGCGGTGGCGGCCAAGCAGATCGCAACCATCAGTCAGCTCACCGAAGGCCGTGTCGCCGTCAACATCGTCAGCGGCTGGTTCCGCGGCGAGTTCACCGCGATCGGCGAGCCCTGGCTCGACCACGACGAGCGCTACCGCCGCTCGGAAGAATTCATCCGCGCGCTGCGCGGGATCTGGATGCAGGACAATTTCACGTTCCGCGGCGACTTCTACCGCTTCTCGGATTACACGCTGAAGCCGAAGCCGACGCAGCCGTTGCCCGAGATCTTCCAGGGCGGCAGCTCGCGTGCGGCGCGCGACATGGCTGCGCGGGTATCGGACTGGTACTTCACCAACGGCAATTCGGTCGAGGAGATCAGGAGGCAGGTCGAGGACATCCGCGCCAAGGCACGCGCCAACAATCATTCCGTCAAGATCGGCGTCAACGCGTTTGCGATCGCGCGCGACAGCGAGGCCGAGGCGCGCGCCGTGCTCGACGAGATCATCGTCAAGGCCGATCCGGAGGCGGTCAGTGCCTTCGCGCATGAGGTGAAGAATGCCGGCAAGGCCTCGCCGGAAGGCCAGGGCAATTGGGCGAAATCGAGCTTCGAGGACCTCGTCCAGTACAATGACGGCTTCAAGACCAATCTGATCGGCACGCCCGAGCAGATCGCCGAGCGCATCGTCGCGCTGAAGCAGGTCGGCGTCGATCTCGTGCTGCTCGGCTTCCTGCACTTCCAGGAAGAGGTCGAATATTTCGGCCGCCGCGTCATTCCGCTGGTCCGTGCGCTGGAGGCTCGGGCAGCGGTGCACGTCCAGGCGGCCGAGTGAGGCGAGCGAGATACGGCAAGAAGGCCCGTCGCTCAAGCCGAGCGATGGGCCTTCAAATTTGCGTGGGGTACCACCGACGATAAACGCCGGTCAGCGTGCCGTTGTTGTTCCCTTCAGGGCCGACGTCGCCCTGGGTCGAACTCGGCGTCGGATGGTTGCTGCCATGATGGTAGCGATGAGGCCCGTACCAGCCGGGCTGCGCCGGATAGTACGTCACGTGCGGCCGGACGCGATCGAAGTTCGGGCCGTTGTAATCCCAGGCATAGTCAGCGTTTCGATGCGGATCGTCGTAGAAGCCCTGCGCGAACGCGCCGGCGGTGGTTGCGATCAGCGCAGAAGCGGCCAGGGCGAGGATCTTGATCTTCCGTTGCATTCGCTTGCTCCTTGCTGTGTTCTGACCAGCCAAGCGGTCGTTGGTGGAGCAGCGTTCCCGGTTTTCCGATCAACTCCGTGGCGTGCACACGCGCCTCGTGATCATGTTTTGGTGAGAGAGGTTTGCACCCTGAACGGCCGGCGCCGTCGCTCTGCCCGGTCAAATGCACCCGGCGTTGGCCCGCTATGCTTTTCCAGCTATAACGGCTCGCGGCCCGAACCGCGCACGCGGCGCTTTGAAAGAACCGGGCGCTTCGTAAAAGGAAGCCCGCCGACCGGGGCGGGCAAGGTCTCAGGGAGGAAAACGCTCTGACAAGGGAGCGTACGGCCAGTCTCGTCGATTCGATGGCGGATGCGAAGATCGTATAACTACTGTCATCAGGGCCGGCATTATGCGAATGCTGCTGCGGCCCGAGGCCGGCGGGCAAGGCGCAAATCTAACAGGGGAAGTTCATGAGCACGTCTGGAGTTTTTGCCCGCGTCGTCGCGGCGATCGGGGCCGGCGCCGTGGCGTGGCGGCGGATGCAGGGCGCCGAGCCCGCACCGGCCTGGGGCAGCGCGCCGCAAATTCCGGCGGCGAAGTCGCAGGGCGCGATCCCGACGCTGAAGATGCCGACCGCACGGGGTTGGGATAAGGGCCAGCTTCCGACCGCTGCGCCAGGGCTCAAGGTTAACGCCTTTGCCGCCGGGCTCGATCATCCGCGCTGGATCAACGTGCTGCCGAACGGCGACGTCCTGATCGCGGAGGCGACGCAAATCGCAGGCACACCGCGCAGCGTCTTCCACTATGCGATGCAGGCGACGATGCGCCGCGCCGCCGCACTCGGCGTCAGCGCCAACCGCATCACGCTGCTGCGCGACCGCGATGGCGACGGCGTCGCCGAAAGCCGCGGTGCCTTCATGGAAGGGTTGCGCCAGCCGTTCGGCATGGCGCTGATCGGCGACACCTTCTATGTCGGCAACACCGACGGCGTGGTCGCGTTTCCCTACACCGCGGGCGCCGATCGCATCACGGCGGAGGGACGCAAGCTCGTCACCTTCAAGCCCGACGGGCACTGGACGCGCAGCCTGCTGCCGAGCGGCGACGGCAAGAAGCTCTACGCCGGCGTCGGCTCGCTCAGCAACATCGCCGAGAACGGCATGAGGGTCGAGGAAGGCCGTGCCGCGATCTACGAGCTCGATCTCGCCGCCGGCACCAGCCGCATCTTCGCCGGCGGCCTGCGCAACCCGGTCGGGCTCGCATGGGAGCCGACCACCAATGTGTTGTGGACCGTCGTCAATGAGCGCGACGGCATCGGCGACGAGACGCCGCCGGACTATCTGACCTCGGTGCGCGACGGCGGCTTCTATGGCTGGCCCTATTGCTACTGGGGCAAGACGGTGGACGATCGCGTGCCGCAGGATCCGGCGATGGTCGCCAAGGCGATCCAGCCGGACTACGCGCTCGGTGGCCACACCGCCTCGCTCGGCCTGTGCTGGATGCCCCAGGGCACGCTGCCCGGTTTCCCCGATGGCATGGCGATCGGCCAGCACGGCTCGTGGAATCGCTCGACGCTGTCTGGCTACAAGGTGGTGTTCGTGCCGTTTACGAACGGCCGTCCCTCGGGGCCGGCGCGCGACATCCTGTCAGGCTTCCTCGCGCCCGACGAGAAGGTGTCGTACGGCCGCCCGGTCGGCGTCGCGCTCGGCCCCGACGGCTCGCTGCTGGTGGCCGACGATGTCGGCAACGTGATCTGGCGCGTCACGGGGGCGTAGTGGCAAGCGAGCTAGTTCTTCGGCTGCGTGTACCCGTCCGTCAGCGCCTGCATGAACGCGACCAGCGCATTTTCCTCCTGGTCGGTGAGGCCGAGATGGCCGGTCTTGCTGGTGTTCATGTTGTCGGTGGTCTCCGGCACAGGCCAGCAGCCGGTGCCTTCGCGCGGATCGTGCACGGCGCAACGCGGCAGCACGTCGCGCGTGTTGTAGAAATGGACGATCTCTTTCAGGCTCTTGAAGTAGCCGTTATGGCCGTAGGCCTTGACGAAATCGGGCGACGGCCGCTTGTCGACGTTGCGCAGTGTCGGCACTTGGAATCGGCCGCGGGTCTGCGGCGCCAGCGGTTTCCAGCGCGCGTCGACTGCGGAGGGCTGACTGAGCGGATGGCCGCTCGCCAGAAAGGCGCCGACCCCGCCATCGACGAACGCAGCGCCATCCTTGTTCGCGACATAGCCGCGATCATCAGGCGTGTTTTCCGCGTAATATGGCAGCTCCGGGTTCGCCGGCGTCCCGATGTTGCTGGCGGTGAAGTCGGTAAACAGTGGATCTTCTCCGGGGCCGCCGTCGCGATGACATTCGTTGCACCGGCCCTTGCCGCGGAAGACCTCGTATCCCTGCTGCTCCAGCGGAGTGAAGGTAGCTTTTCCGGCCTGCACCGCATCGTATTTCGAGGAAAACGCCGTGACCTCATGCGACGCTTCGTAGCCTGCGATCGACTGCGCCATCTGGTCGAAGGTGCTTGCCGCGCGGCCGCGATCCAGATTGCCGAGATGCACCGGAAGCGGATCGTTGGCGGATGGTGGTCCGGGCGTGTCGCAGACTGTCTCAACGTCGGCCGGCCAGTCGATCGCGAACGCCTGTGCGCCCCAAATGGCCTCGAACAAGCCGCGATAGGGGCGCTGCGAGGCGCGATACACCGCGCAGGCGATGTCGGGCAGGCCCATCTCGACCGGATTGGTCGGCGGGCCTTCGGCCTGCTCGGCGGCGGGATTACCGAGGCGCCGTCCGGTCGCGCGCATGTCCCAGAAATTGCCGCCGACCAGATCACCCTGACCTTCGTTGTAGTGCAGGACCGGTGCCAGCGGCGCGTAGGTGTGGGTCTGTGGCTTGCGTTCGCTGAAGCGGGTGCGGACCGAGCCGGGATAAGAGCCCGTGGTCCGGTTGATCTCCGAGATCGGTCCAGTGAATCCGGTCTCCGGCGTATGGCAGAAGGCACAGGCTTCGTTGCGATTCACCGACAGCTGCTTGTCGAAGAGCAGCAACTTGCCGAGCAACTCGATCTGCTGCACCTGATTGTCGGGAACGGCTGTCAGACGAGTCAACGTATCGCCTTCGATCCGTTCGATCTCCGCTTCGACGCGGGCGATCTCGGCAAGCGTGGCCGGCGACAATGGGCCTGCGCCGTTTCCCGCGAGCAGCAGCGGAATCGCCGTGCATGTCGCCGCGACGGCAGCGGCGATCCCGGCCAGAACCCGAAAGCTCATCTCGTCTCCCCAAGACGTCTTAGCGATGCAAGCTGCCCGCGCTGTCGGCGCAGGGCTGGCAGCCTACAAGTCGAGTCTGCGGGACTCAATGGGCGTCGATCGGTCACTCGTAGTCTGACCGGGTCAGGACGTATCTGCCGCGCACCTTCGCGAAGGTCTGGTGAAGACATCCGGACGCGGTGCAGAGCCTTGGTTGGTTGCGGCATTGCAGGGCTGAATAGTCGAGGTGGATGACGGTGGCACTGTTGGCGAAGGTCGCGAAATAGTGACCGGCCTCGGGTCCCGCGGCGCATCTCGCCTGGACAGCATGTTGAACTTCGGCAGGCAACCGTTCGATCCGCTCGGTGCTCCAGAGTGGGTCGACAGGGGCGACCGCCGTTGCGTTGGCGGCGAGGGCATGTCCAATCAGAACTGCGCCCATCGCCAATGCTGGTAGTGCTCTCATGGGACTCCTCTCAAGGCCTGAAACGGCGTCGCGCCGCGTGAACGCACCCTTGACCGAGGAGCTAGTTTGACGAACTGGGGAAGATAAGCTGGCCAAGACTGGATGGACTTTCCAGTCTGGCTGTAAAGTGCGATCCGGCCCCACTAGGCGTACGCCCGGTTGCTCCCGTCTTGCGTATCGTCTCGCCCACGGGCTGGCGATGGCCGCAGGCGCTTCAGCGCCGCCTGGCGATCGACTGCATGAAATCGCGGTCCGCTTCCGGCAGCGCGTCGGTCCAGGCCGGCTCCTTGCTGGTGGCCGACGATGTCGGCAACGTGATCTGGCGCGTCACGGGGGCGTAGGCGCCCCCACACACTACCGCCAAAACTCCTTGAACGGCGCGGCTTCGATCGGAGCCGCGCCGTTTCATTTGCAGCGATCCGTTAGCCTTGACTTACCGTAAGCATAGACTTACGATAATTTCGACAACGGACGATACGATCATGATCAGCGCAGAACGCGCGCTCGACGCGCTGGGAGACCCGACCCGCCGCCTGGTGTTCAAGCGGCTGCGCGAGGGCAATCGATCGGTGCAGGAGATCGCCGACGGCCTCAAGGTCAGCCGCCCGGCGGTCTCGCAGCATCTTCGGGTGCTGAAGGACGCGGGCCTCGCCGTGGTGCGGATCAAAGGCACGCGGCGGCTCTACGCCATCGACACCCGCGGGCTCGAGAGCCTGCGCGGCTGGCTCGACGGATTTTGGGACAAGACACTCACTTCGTTCAAGCAAGCGGCCGAACGCGAAGCCGCAAAACAGAGGAGATCCCGATGACGACGCAAGCGACCTCCGACAATTGCGATCCCTACAGCGTCCGCAAGGTGATGAATGTCGAGGCGCCGCCAGCGGTGGCCTGGCGCGTCTTCACCGCGCAGATGGGTACGTGGTGGCCGCTCGCGCATTACAAGATCGGCAAGACCAACGCGGTCGATGCGATCATCGAGCCGCGCGTCGGCGGCCGCTGGTACGAGCGCGGCGACGACGGCAGCACCTGCGACTGGGGCAGCGTGCTGCTCTGGGAGCCGCCGTCGCGCCTCGTGCTGTCGTGGGACATCACGGCGGACTGGCAGTACGATCCAAACCTGAAGACCGAGATCGAGGTGCGCTTCATCGCCGACGGCAAGGACGCCACCCGCGTCGAGCTGGAGCATCGCAAGCTCGACCGTTACGGCGCCCGCGCCGCCGAGATGCGCCGCGTGTTCGATACCGAAGGCGATTGGGGGCGGCTGCTGGCGATGTTCGCGGCGCGCGCCGCGCAGGGGCCGCAGTAGCCGGATAGAGCGCGACATTGCTCTTGTAGCCGCCGCGAAAGGGTAATGGCTCCTGACGGATCGCGCGCCTGACGGGAACTCAAAAATCCCTCCAGGCCCGATCGCTCGGAAGCGCATAAAACCGGAATGAAATCCATAGCGGTTTTCAACCATGCCCCTTGAGCCTTCCTCAACTTCCCCGGCCGATGCTTCGCCTGCCGCACAGGACGGAGCAGGGATCGACAAGGAGCTTGAGCATGCCGGCCAAAGGACGAGCGACCGCGACCAATACCACCGCGCAATCGCGCGAGGATATCCTGAACGCGCGGGCCATCAGCACGCTGGGCGCCGGCGTCGTCAACGCGATGAGCGCAGTCGGCGCCGCCGTCATCAAGAAGCACAAGCCGGCGCTCGGCAAGAGCCCGGATTGGTTCTGGCACGTGTTCGCGAAATGCGAGGCCAAGGCCGCGCGCGTCGCCGAGCAGGCCGCGCGCGATCCTGAGGCCTGTGGCGATGCCACCTTCATCGAGGTCTATGCCGCGCAATTGCCGAAGCTGATGGCATCCGCACTCGAGAGCCACGACAAGGCGCTCAAGGCGAAGTGAGGTCGCGTCAACGAGAAGCTGACAACGGCGATCGTGCCGTTGTCGTTCCCCCGATCTCTCAATTGCGTTGCTGCGCAGAGCAGCCATGCGCCTGAAACCATAACCCGCCGCCGTTCGTAAACCAACGGGTGGCAGAAGTCCGCGCCCGCGGGCTTCCGGATTCTTCAATCCAAGGCGGTAGATGGTGAAGCACCTTGTTTCCGATGAAGAAAAGTGTGACGCGTGCAACGGGACCGGCTTTCCAGAGGTGAAGCAGCCGGGCGAGCCGGGACGGAAGATCTATCCCGAGCCCTGCAAGAAATGCGGCGGCAAGGGGCGAATCAGGAAGGCGACCTGGGGCAAGTAGCCGACTGAAGCAATCAGTCCTGTAAGGCGGTTAGCCAACGGGTCCGCCCGCAGGGCGGCCCGATGACAGGCTCCGCGTAACCCGCCGCAACGCGATGCGCTGGAGCGATGGCGGGTTACGGCTTCGCCTAACCCGCCCTACGTAGCTGCGGTGATCGCGGGTGCGACCGCGTGTGACGCGCGTCACGGCGGGAGCCAGCGCCGCGAGCCATTGATAGCGCCATGAACGGGCGGTCCTCCCGTCAATCATGGAGCTGAAGATGACGTCTTCCCTTGCGATCAGCGTTTCCGATGACGGCCTTGCTCTGGTGCCGGAGCATGATCAAGCCGCCGCGTCCCTCGTTCCCGCCGATGCGGCCGGCGCGCCGCAGCGCCAGTTCTGGGAGACCGAGCACACCCGCCCGGACTTTCAGCCTTCCAACGAGGCAGCACCCGAGCTGGTCGCGGCCACCGCGAACTATCTCGGCGAATGCATGCGGCATCCCTATCTGCCGGTATCGGAAATCCGCGCGCGGCAGTTCGCCCGGATCAAGGAGCTGGTCGAGCTCGCCTACCGCGACATTCCGGTCTACCGCGCCAAGTATGATGCGGCCGGCTTCAAGCCGGAGCACCTGCGCGACTATGACGACATCCAGAAGATCCCGGTCATCACCAAGCCCGAGCTGGTCGCGGCCTTCCCGGAGCAGTGCGTCAACAAGAAGTACAAGCCGGAAACCCTGTTTCCGACGCGCTCATCCGGCTCGTCCGGCCAGACGTTGCTGATCCGCGTCGATTATGACGCCGTCATCACCGACACCATCCAGGGCGTCCGCCAGTTCGCGATGCAGAGCGGCGGCAACTACCGCGCCGAGGATTTGCTCGCCCATGTCTACACCGTGCCGTGGTGGTTCGATTCGATCGGCGGCGACTATCCGACCGCCTTCATCTCGAACCTGATCCCGCCGGCGCGCGTCGCCCAGCATCTGCGCTATCTCGGGCCGAAGATCCTCTCGCTCTATCCGTCGAGCCTCGACGCGCTGATGCCGCATGTCGACGAGTTCCGCTCCTCGCTCAATCTCGCGGTGACGCATTCGGAATACTCCTCGCGCACTGCCCGTGCGGAATGGTCGCGCCAGCTCGGCGTGCCCGTGCTCGACGAGTATTCCTCCGAGGAGGCGACGCGGATCGCACTCGAGATGCCCGACGGCCAGTATCACGTCTGTGAGGACACCGTGCATCTCGACGTGCTCGACCCCGTCACGATGGCGCCGCAGGCTGCCGGCCAGTCCGGTATCGCCGTGATCACCAATTTGCTTAACGAGGCGATGCCGTTCATCCGCTACGTGCAGGGCGACTACATCACCCAGCCGGCCAATCCTGCGCCGTCTGATATCAACTGGTCGCAGATCGCCAGCATCGATGGCCGGCTCAACGACGCCTTCGTCAATCGCGACGGCCGCAAGGTGCCGGCCGGCAGCATCCTGGATGCGACCTATCGCTGGATGTTCGACTGCAATCTGCATCTGGCGCAGTTCGAGATCGTGCAGCGCGGCGTCGACCTCGTCGAGGCGCGGGTCGTGCTCGGCCAGGATACGCCAATGTCGCGGCTGCATGGTTCGGTCGCGCATCTCGAGGATCTGCTCGCAGCCTGCCTCGAGCATCCGGTCCGGGTGCAGGCCAACGCGCTGCTGGCGTTTCCGCCCAAGGTCGGCAAGCGCCGCCCGATCCGCCGCGAGATCGACTAATGCCAGCCGCACGGGTGGATGCCATGACACAGTCATTGAACCGCATCGCCGCCATGACGGCGCGCTACTACTACATCCTGCGCTCGTCATGGCTGCGGCTGCTCGAGATCATCTACTGGCCGGCGATGCAGATGCTGGTGTGGGGATTCCTCTACACCTACCTCTATCAGAGCAAGTCGGCGATGGCCTCGACCGCCGGCCTGCTGCTCGGCGCCGTCTTGCTCTGGGACGTGCTGTTTCGCGGCCAGCTCGGCTTCACCTTCACCTTCCTGGAGGAGATCTGGTCGCGCAATCTCGCCAACCTGATGATGAGCCCGTTGCAGCCTTTCGAGCTCGCGGCCTCGCTGATGCTGATGAGTCTGATCCGGCTGGTGATCGGCACGTTGCCGGTGACATTGCTGACGTTGCTGCTGTTCGGCTTCAACGTCTATGCGATGGGGCCGGGGTTGATCGCGTTCTTCTTCAACCTCGTGCTGACCAGCTGGGCGATCGGGCTCGTCGTCGCCGGCCTCGTGATCCGCCAGGGCCTCGGCGCCGAAAGCCTAGCCTACTCGATCATGATCGTGCTGCTGCCGCTGTGCTGCGTCTACTACCCGGTCGAGGCGCTGCCGGCCTGGCTGCACCCGGTCGCCTGGTCGCTGACGCCGACCTATGTGTTCGAGGGCATGCGCGCCGTGCTGCTCGACGGCACCTTCCGCACCGACCTGATGATCGAATGCCTCGCGCTCAATGCCGTCTATCTCGGCTTGGGCTTCGCCACATTCGTTGCCCTGTTGCAGAGCGCCCGCCACAAGGGCGGCCTGCTCACCATGGGCGAGTAAGGGGAGACATCCATGAGCCGCATCGAACGCTTTTTGCCCCGCAGACATCTGACACCGGTGTCGCCAAACGCCACGCCCGCGCAGGACAATGCGCCTGACAGCCTCGGTATCGATGAGGTGCCAGCCATCGCGGTCGAGGACCTCTGCAAGAAGTACCGCACCCATTGGGCCGTCGACGACGTGAACTTCAACGTGCCGAAGGGCTGGACCGTCGGCCTGCTCGGCGGCAACGGCGCCGGCAAGACCACCACCATCGCCATGATCATGGGCCTGGTGGTGCCAAGCTTCGGCCGCGCCATGGTGCTCGGCCACGACATGGCGACCGAGCGTCACAAGGTGCTCAGTCGGATGAATTTCGAAAGCCCCTATGTCGCGTTGCCGGGACGGCTCACCGTGCGGCAGAACCTGACGGTGTTCGGCCGGCTCTATGGCGTCGCCAATCTCAAGGCGCGGATCGAGGAATTGATCGAGGATTTCGAGCTCGGCGACGTGCTCGACCGCGTCACCGGGCGGCTCTCGGCCGGGCAGAAGACCCGCGTCGCCGTCGCCAAGGCGCTGATCAACGACCCGGACGTGCTGCTGCTCGACGAGCCGACCGCATCGCTCGATCCTGACCGTGCCGAGTGGGTGCGCAGCCGGCTGCGGGCCTATCAAAAGCGCCGCGGCGCCACCATCCTGCTGTCCTCGCACAACATGACCGAGGTCGAGCAGCTCTGCGACTTCGTCGTCATCATGAGCCACGGCCGCGTCGTCGCGATGGGACGTCCGGGCGAGCTCGCCGAGCGCTTCAAGTGCCGGGACCTCGACGAGGTCTTCATCTATCTGGCGAGGGTCGCGTGATGCCGCTGCTTGGTTCCCCGAGCCGCGAACGGATCGCGATCCGCCAGGAGCGCCGTTCCGACGTGGCGGCGCGCGAAGCCCTGCTCGATGCCGCGTTCGGCCCGGGCCGCTTCGCCAAGACCTCGGAGCGGCTGCGCGAAGGGCGCAAGCCGGCGCGCGGCCTTGCCCTGGTCGCCCGGCGCGGCGGCCGGCTGGTCGGCACATTGAGGCTGTGGCCGGTCGTGACCGGCACCGGTCACGCCTGCCTGCTGCTCGGCCCGCTCGCGGTGGCGGAGGATGCGCGATGTCTCGGCATTGGCGCCGCGCTGATGCGGCAGGCCTTGCAGCGGGCGCATCGGCTCGGTCACCGCGCCGTCATCCTCGTCGGCGACGCCGCCTATTACCGCCGCTTCGGCTTCTCGGCCGAGAAGACCGCCGCGCTCCGCATGCCCGGTCCATATGAGCGCGATCGGCTGCTGGCCTGCGAGCTGATGCCGGGCGCGTTGCGCGGGGCGGGCGGCCTGATTGCCGCAGCCAGCCCGCCGCCATCGCGGCTGTCCGGATTGGTGGACAGGATCGCCGGCAGCCAGGCCCCGCTCGGACAGCCGGCCTGATCCGGCACCTTTTCCGGCTTGGGGGGCCTTGGGGGCATGGCGGTTTGGTTGTTCTTGGCGTAAAGCAACCCAAATCGTCATGCGGCTGTGCCGCCTGCCGGGTACGCAGCCTCAGGTCGTCCTGCTCGACGTTCTGCACCCGGACCAATCAAGGTTTTCCATCCCGTGCCCTTCCCGACCACAAGTTCGCCGCTCGCCCGCGCCTTGGCTGAGCGCAACTACGAACAGCCGACCCCTGTCCAGCTCGCCGTGCTCGCGGACGACGCCGTCGACCGTGATCTTCTCGTTTCGGCCCAAACCGGTTCGGGCAAGACCGTTGCCTACGGATTGGCCATGGCAAAGGATCTGCTCGACGGCGCCGAGCGGTTCGAGCCGGCCGCCGCACCGCTGGCGCTGATCGTCGCGCCGACGCGCGAGCTCGCCTTGCAGGTTCAGCGCGAGCTCGCATGGCTCTATGAGCATGCGGGCGGTCGCGTCGTCTCCTGCGTCGGCGGCATGGACCCGCGCCGCGAGCAGCGCGAGCTTGCCGCAGGCGCCCACATCGTGGTCGGCACGCCCGGCCGGTTGTGCGACCATTTGCGGCGCGGCCGCCTCGACATTTCGGGATTGCGGGTCGTCGTTCTCGACGAGGCGGATGAGATGCTCAATCTCGGCTTCCGCGAGGACATGGAATTCATCCTCGAGACCACGCCGGACACGCGCCGCACTTTGCTGTTCTCGGCGACGTTTCCGCGCGGCATCGTCGCGCTGGCCAAGCAGTATCAGCAACAGGCGTTCCGGATCGAGGTCGCGGGCGACGAGGGCGGCCACGCCGATATCGAGTACCGTGCCATCCGGGTGGCCGCCGACGATGTCGAGCACGCGGTCGTCAACGTGCTGCGCTTCCATGAGGCGCCGAGCGCGCTGGTGTTTTGCAACACGCGAGAAGCCGTCAGGCATTTGCAGGCGGCGCTGCTGGAGCGCGGGTTCTCCGTGGCCTCGCTGTCAGGCGAAATGACCCAGAACGAGCGCACCCAGGCGCTGCAGGCGTTGCGTGACGGACGGTCCAGGGTCTGTGTCGCGACCGACGTGGCGGCGCGCGGCATCGACCTGCCGAGCCTCGACCTCGTCATTCATGCCGATCTGCCGAAAGACCCGGAGGTCATGCAGCATCGCTCGGGCCGCACCGGCCGCGCTGGCCGCAAGGGTGTCAGCATCCTGCTGGTGCCGCGCCGGCACGGCGGCGCCGCGCCGAGCTGCTGCTGGATCTCGCCGGCATCGATGTGGTCTGGGGTTCTGCGCCGCAGGCGGACGAGATCCGCAAGCTCGACCATGACCGCCTGCTGCAGGATGCGGTGTTCTCCGAGGAGATGAGCTCCGACGATCAGGTGCTCGCACAAGCCTTGCTTGCCGAGCGGTCGCCCGAGGCGATCGCCGCGGCGCTTGCCCGGTTTTATCGTGCGCGGCTGCCTGCGCCCGAAGACATTCTCGATCCCGGCGAGGGCCGGAGCCGCGATCGCGACGAGCGCCGCGGCGAGCGCACCTCGCGCCGCGATGATCGTCCTGCCGGGCCGCGATCGAAGGCCGGCAAGGCCTCCCCGCGTCACGGCATGGAGGAGGCCAGCGTCTGGTTCCGCGCCTCGATCGGACGCAGAAAGAATGCCGAAGCCCGCTGGCTGTTGCCGATGATCTGTCGTCGCGGCGGCATCGATAAGCACGACATCGGCGCCATCAAGATCCTGGATACGACCACCGAGTTCGAGATCGCCGCGCGGGTCGCGGATTCCTTCGCCGTCAAGATCAAGCGTCCGGACAAGGAAGACACCATCCGCATCGAGCCGCTGGCGGACGCTCCGCATCGGCAGGCGCCCTCGGACAAGCCAGCGCGCAAGCCCAGGCACGATTCTTGGCGTGACAAGGATGACGGCGGCCACAGCGCACCGCGCCGCGACGAGCCGCGTGACGACGTAGCAGCAAAGCGACGCGGCAAGCCGGATCGCGAGGCGCGAGCGTTTTCGAGCGAAGGCGCGAGCCGTTCGCGTGAAGACCACGCGCCAAGGCAGGAACCGAGAGCTGCATTCCGGTTCGACCGGGACGGCAAAGGCGCGAAGCCGAAATCTGGCGATGAGCCAAGGTTCGGAAAGAAAAAGCAGCATCGGAACAAAACCGGCCAGGCCGGACACTGGCCAGACGTGTCGGCGGCGAAGCCGAAGTTCGGCAAGAAGCCAAAGAAGAAGCATCGCGGTTGAGTTGGCGTCGGCAGCGCCGCTGCGGCGTTCAGAATGCCGATGTATGGGTCTCCAGCGCTGCAACAAGTTCAGTGTCGTCCCGGGCAAGCGCAGCGCGACCCGGGACCCATAACCACCGATGCTCGTTGTTGCATAGTGCTCGGGCCGCAGCTCGCTTCAACAACGAAGGCCTGTGGTTATGGGTCCCGGCCCCAGTGCGCAATTGCGCACTAGGCCGGGACGACGATGTGGAGAGATTGCGCGACTAACTTGACTGTGTGTGCAGCCCGGTGTCTTGCCGCGGCCCACTCCGCCCCTACGCCACCAGCGCGATCTTCGGCACGGCGGCGAGCACCGACTGGTTGCGGCCGTTGGCCTTGGCGGCGTAGAGCGCCTTGTCGGCGGCTTCGATTAGGTCGGACCATTGCTGGCCTGCGAGCGGCCGCATGCTGGCGACGCCGATGCTCACCGTCGTGATCAGCTCACCCTCGCACCATTGCTGGACCTTGCCGCGGATGGTCTCGGCCAGGTTGAAGGCCTCGAGCGCGGTCGTGTTGGGCAGCAGCACGGCGAATTCCTCGCCGCCGAAGCGTGCCGGGCAATCGCCGGCGCGGCGCACCGCATCCGAAATGCAGATCGCGATTCCCACCAGCACCTGATCGCCGGCCTGATGCCCATAGGTGTCGTTATAGGCCTTGAAGTGATCGGCATCGATCATCAACAGCGCGACCGGCTGGCCGTACCGGCCGGCACGGCGCCATTCGCGGTCGATCTCGGCGTCGAACTTGCGCCGGTTCTTCAGGCCGGTGAGGGCGTCGGTGGTCGCGAGTTCCTCGAGCTTGTCCTCGGCGTCGGCGCGGCGCACGATCTCGCGGGCGAGCACCAGCGTCGCGCTGAGCACGAACAGCACCAGAAAGGCCATGATCGCGCCGATCCTGACCGCCTCGGTGCGCCACAGATTGAAGACGGCTTCGAGCGGCTTGCCGACCACGACGTAAAGCGGCCCGCTGCTGCTGCGCCTGACATAGAGCCGCGGCGTGTCGTCGACCGGGCCCTTGCCGGAGAACGCGCCGCCCACCTTCAGGTTCTCGGATCTCCAGTCCAGCTGCTCGGCGAGGTTCTTGCCGATCACGTCGAGATCGAACGGCGTCCGCATGATGATGGTGCGGTCGTTGCGCAGCACGGTGATGGTGTCGCCCGGCGTGAGGTTCAGCCGCCCGAACAGATCGTGGAAGTAGCTGAAGCGGATCGAGCCGACCACGACGCCGAGAAAGCGGCCGTCCTCGCCGGTGATGCGCCGGCTCAGCACGATGGCGTAGGCGCCGCGATGCAGCATCGGCCGGCTGACATACAGCCCGGTGTCGGGATGGTCGCGCTGGATGGCGAAATACTCCTCGTCGCTGCGGTTCTCCGGCTGCGGATCGAGGCTCGCCGCGTCGATGGTCAGATTGCCCTTGGTGTCGAACACCTGGATCGCGCCGAAATGCTTTGCGGTCGCGGCGTGATCGAACAGGATCAGCTGGCGCAATTCCTTGCTGACGCCGCGGATCTCCGGCATTTCCAGATTGCTGGCGACCGCGCGCAGCGACAGGTCGTAGAGCTCGACGTTACGGCTGATGTCGGCCTCGATGCCTGACGCCAAATTCTCCAGGGTCCGGCGGGCCAGCTGTTCCTCGCCGCGGCGCATGTCGAACATCACGCCGGCGCAGATCGCGGAAAAGCCGAGGACGGTCGCAACGGACGCTGCGATCAGCAGCTTGGCCGATAGCCGCCAGCGCCGCCTTGCGTCGTTTCCCCGTCGAAATGGCATGTCCCGCTCCAAAGCGCCGTCATGCAACGGGAAATCTTGTTGTCGCCTTAAATGGCGACAGCGGCCGCCGAATGGGTTAACGGGTGGTTGCCGGACCCTGGCTTTTTGTCATCGAGGATGTTGTGAACGACTACGACGCGCTGCGCGACTATCTGAAGAAGCAGCATTTGCCCGAATTCGTGCTGACCTTCGACGAGATCGAGGCGATCATCGATGCGGCGCTGCCGCGCGCCGCGCACCGGGCGTCGTGGTGGGAAACCCTGCGCAGCCCGCAGGAGAAGATGCCGCAGCGCGAAGCCTGCCTCGACGCCGGCTACATCGCCACGCGTCAGGCCGACGGCAGGAGCGTCAGGTTCAAGCGAATGCCGAAGCCGCGCTAAGGCGCAATCCTGAGAGGTCGGACAGTAACCGCGAAGAAGGTGCGCTCCCTCTCCCGCTTGCGGGGGAGGGCTGGGGTGGGGGATCTCTCCACGAGTCGCATCGCGGAGAGAGCCCCCACCCGCAACGCATCTTCGATGCGATGCGACCTCCCCCGCAAGCGGGAGAGGTACAGTGAGTCCGCGGCAGGACCGATGCTAACTTACTTGATAGCGCTTTAGCTCGCGGCTTCCAGCCGTTCCTCGGTGAGGAGGCGCGTGGCGGCGTCGGCGTCCATCGGCTCGCCGAAGGCAAAGCCCTGCGCGTATTCGCAGCCGAGCTGGTAGAGCTCGACGGCGTCCGAATCCGTCTCGGCGCCCTCCGCGACCACTTCCATGCCGAGATCGTGCGCCAGCGCGATGATCGATTTCAGGATCACCGGGCGGGTGCCGCGGCTGGTGGTGCGGACGAAGGACTGGTCGATCTTGATGGTGTCGAACGGGAAGCGCTGCAGATAAGACAGCGAGGAATGTCCGGTACCGAAATCGTCGAGCGACAGCCCGGTGCCGAGCTCGCGGATCCGCGCCAGCATCTGGGCGGCGTGCTCCGGGTTCTCCATGACAAGCGATTCCGTCAGCTCCAGCTTCAGCGTGCCCCGCGCCACCGAGGAGCGCGACAGTACGGTTCTGATGTCGTGGATCAAGTCGTGGCGCAGCAATTGCCGCGACGACACGTTGACCGACGCGAAGATCGGCTCGCGCGCGCGCATCGCGCGCTGCCACACTGCGAGCTGGCGCGCGGTCTGGTCCATCACGAACATGCCGAGATCGACGATCAGGCCGGTCTCCTCGGCGACGTTGATGAACTCCGACGGCGACATCCGGCCGAGCTTGGGATGGTCCCAGCGCACCAGCGCCTCGAAGCCCGCGATCGCGCGATCCTCCAGCCGCACGATCGGCTGGTACAGGATCGTGAGCTCCTGGCGCTCGATGGCGCGGCGCAGGTCGCTCTCCAAGGTCAGGCGATCGGTCTTCCGCGCCCGCATCGCCGGCTTGTAGACGTCGATGCGGTCGCCGCCGATCCGCTTCGAATGATACATCGCAAGCTCGGCGTCCTTGATGATCTCGTCGGTCAGCGGCGCCGCCGGGTCGGACAGCGCAAGGCCGATCGAGGCGGTCAGGAAGATCTCGCGGTCGTTGAACGCGATCGGCGCACGGATGGTCTTGCGGATGGTCTCGGCGAAATTGGTGATCCGCGCAGGGTCCTGCTCGGACAGCAGGATCAGGCCGAACTGATCGCCGGCCATGCGCGCCAGCGTGTCCTGCGGCTTGAGGATGCGGGTCAGACGGCGCGCCAGCGTCAGCAGGATCGAGTCGCCGACCGCGATCCCGACGGAATCGTTGACCTGCTTGAAGCGGTCGAGGTCGATCACCATCAAGGTCGGCCGCAGGTTCGGCATCGTCTTGGCGAGGTTCGCCACCGCGCCGAGGCGGTCCATGAACAGCCGGCGGTTCGGCAGCCCGGTCAGATTGTCATGCACGGAGTCGTGCAACATCCGCTCTTCGGAGTTCTTGAACTCGGTGACGTCGGTGAGGGTGCCGACCACGCGCGAGACCTCGCCGTCGGAGCCGACCACGGGCCGCGCCTTCAGCGCGAACCACATGAAATGGCCGTCGGGCGTGCGCAGCCGGAAGTCCTGCACCAGGCGGCCGCGACGCTGGTCGAGCACGCTGTCGAGCGCGGCGCGGAAGCGGTCCTGGTCGAGCGGGTGCAGCACTTCGAGCCATTTCGCCGCCGGGCCTTCCAGCGTGCCGCGTTTCAGGCCGAGCAGCGCCTCGGTCTCCGGGCTGGTGAACACCTTGTCGGCGGAGACATCCCAGTCCCAGATCAGATCGCCGGAGCCGGTCAGCGCCAAGGCGCGGCGCTCGACATCGGAGACGACGCCAGTGGTGGCGCCGCCGCCCGCGAAGGCGTGCTGCATCACCGTGAAGCCGATCAGCATCACGATCAGCACCAGGCCGCCGAGCAGCGCCGGACCGACGATGTCGTTGGTGACGGAACCCGCGACCGTCATGCCGGCCGCGACCACCCAGACCACCAGCAGGAACCAGGTCGGGATCAGCAGCACCGCGCGGTCGAAGCCGTGGGTGGAGAGGTAGACGATCAGCGCGAAGCCGGCGAAGGCGATCATGACCAGCGACATGCGCGCGATGCCGGAGGCGACCGCGGGATCGAACAGCGCCAGCGCCACCAGCGAGCCGAGGAAGACGAGCCAGCCGATCGTGATGTGCGAGTAGCGGACGTGCCAGCGACTCAAATTCAGATACGCGAACAGGAACACGAGCAGCGTCGCCGCGAGGATTGCCTCGCCCGCCGCGCGCCAGACGCGCTCGGCGTTGTTCGACATGTCGAGCACCTTGCCCCAGAAGCCGAAGTCGACGCCGATATAGACCAGCACCGCCCAGGCCAGCGCCGCGGCGGCCGGGAACATGATGCTGCCCTTGACCACAAACAAAATCGTGAGCACGAGCGCGAGCAGGCCCGAGATGCCGATTACGATGCCCTGGTACAACGTGAACGAGTTGACCTTGTCCTTGTAGGCGTCGGGTTCCCACAGATAGAGCTGCGGCAGCTTGTCGGTGCGCAGTTCCGCGACATAGGTGACGACGGCGCCGGGATCGAGCGTGATGCGAAACACGTCGGCGGTCGGGCTTTCCTGCCGCTCCGGACGATCGCCGACCGACGGCGTGATGGTGGCGATGCGCGACAGGCCGAGGTCGGGCCACAACAGGCCTGATGACACGATGCGGTAGTGCGGCGCGACGATCAGGCGGTCGAGCTGGTCGTCGGTGTTGTTGGCGAGCGCGAACACCACCCAGTTCTGGCCGCCTTCGCGGGCGCGAACTTCGATGCGGCGCACGATGCCGTCGGTTCCAGGCGCAGTGGAAACCTGGATGCGGTCGGTTTCGCTGCGCTGATGGTCGAGAACCGCGGTGAGGTCGATCGCCGGCGCATCGCTGCGCACGCTGACCGCGTCGATCGCATACGCGTCAGGCGCAGCGGCAAACATCATGAGGCCCAGCGCCAGCAGCGCAAGGCACCTGATCAGACGCAATGTCAGTACTCCGCGATCGACAAACTGCCCGGGCCCGGCGACCGGCCCGGAGGTGGCGCGATAAATGACACGAAAGCGAAGGGAATCAAAGGGTTTCCGCCCCTGCTTCCGCTGCGAGAGTTAAACCACCAACACAATTTTGCCAATATGTTCGCTGGTCTCCATGCGCCGATGCGCATCGGCGGCCTTTTCCAGCGGGAATGTGCTGTCCATTAGCGGTTTGACGCGGCCTTCGCGCAACAGCGGCAGCACCTTGGCCTCGATCGCCGCAACCATTGCCGCCTTGTCCGCATTACTACGGGGACGTAGGGTCGAGCCGGTGTGGTGCAGCCGCTTGATCATCAGCTTGGCAAAATTGGCTGTGGCCTTCGGTGTTCCCGACAGGAACGCGATCTGGACGATGCGGCCCTCGACGGCGGCGGCGTCATAGTTCCGGTCGATATAGTCGCCGCCCACCATGTCGAGGATGACATCGGCGCCGTTGCCGCCGGTGGCCTTCTTCACCGCCTCGACGAAATCCTCGGTCTTGTAGTTGACCGCGTGATCGGCGCCGAGCTTGAGGCAGGCGTCGGCCTTGTCCTGCGAGCCGACGGTGACGATCACCTTGGCGCCGAAGGCCTTGGCAAGCTGGATCGCCATCGTGCCGATGCCCGACGAGCCGCCATGGATCAGCAGCGTCTCACCGGCTTGCAGCGCGCCGCGCTCGAACACGTTGTGCCACACCGTCATCAGCGTTTCCGGAATCGCGCCTGCTTCCTGCATCGACAACGAGGGCGGTACGGTCATCGCCTGCGCGTCCTGCGCGATGCAATATTGCGCGTAGCCGCCGCCGGCGACGAGCGACATCACCTTGTCGCCGATCTCATGCTTTGCGCCTTCGCCGAGCGCGACCACTTCGCCTGCGATCTCGAGGCCGGGCAGGTCGCTCGCGCCGGGCGGCGGCGGATAGGAGCCGGAGCGCTGCGCGACGTCAGGGCGATTGACGCCGGCGGCCGCGACCTTGACCAGGATTTCACCGGGACCCGGCACCGGCAGCGCGCGGGTCTCCGGCACCAGCACCTCCGGGCCACCTGGCTTGCTGATGGCAACGACGGTCATTTGCGCGGGCAGGTTTGGCATGGTTGGTCCCTGGTCAGTGAAGAGGATTGGCTTGTGGCATACCGCCTTTTCCAACGAAGCGAAACGCCATTAAGTCCCGAACCGCCTCGTCAGATGGTCGGCTTTTTCGGGGCTGATTTTCTCGACCAGCGGGCCAAGCCTTGCGACAGGCGTGCCCGCGCCTTGATCCAGCAGCGGGATCAGTGGGCCATTGGGCCAGCGCGGCACGGCATCGTTGCGACCGAGTGCGCCGAGCACGCGCTCCGCGAGATCAGGCACGATGCTCCACGCCAGCACGGCGCAGAGCGCGACAAGATTGAGGCCTGTGCGGGTGATGATCGCTGCGCGCGCCGGATCGGACTTGATCGCCGTCCATGGCGCGGTGTGTTGCAGGTAAGCGTTCGCGGTATCCCAGATCGCGCGGGTCACAGCCGCCGCGGAGCGAAACTCCAGCGCCGTGTGATGGCGGTGGAGCGCTGCGATGCGCTGCTCCAGATCATCCGCGAGCTGCCGCTCGGCCTCACCGGGTGCACCACCATCCGGGATACGGCAGTCGAAGGCACGATGCGCAAAGCTGATGATGCGGTTGGCGAGATTACCGGAGATGTCGGCGAGATCCTTGTTCACGTCGGCAACGAATCTCGCGACGCTGAAATCGGTGTCGGCACTTTCGGGCGCGTTGGCGATCAGCCACCAGCGCCAGAGATCGGCCGGCAATTCCTCCAGCGCCGCATCGGTGAAGATGCCGCGCTTCCTGCTGGTCGAGAACTTGCCGCCCTCGTAGTTGAGCCAGTGGAATCCCTTGATCACATCGGCGGTCTTCCACGGCTCGCCGGAGCCGATCAGCGTCGCCGGAAAGCTCACGGTGTGGAACGGAATGTTGTCCTTGCCGAGAAACTGGATGTAGCTGATGTCATTGGCCTGCCACCACCATTCCCGCCAGTCGCGGCCGGGCGCTGCCGCGGCCCATTCCTGCGTCGCCGCGATGTAGCCGATCGGCGCATCGAACCAGACGTAGAACACCTTGCCGTCAAAACCCTCGCGCGGGACGGCGATGCCCCAGGCGAGGTCGCGCGTGATGCAGCGATCGCGCAGCTCGGCATTGAGCCAGCTCTTTGCGGTCGACACCACAAAGGGCGGCCAGCCGGTGCGGCTGTCGATCCATGCACCGATGCTGTCGACCAGTTGCGACTGGCGCAGGAACAAATGACGGCTCTCGCGGATCTCGAGCGCGCGGTCGCCTGATAGCGCCGAGCGCGGATCAATCAACTCGGGCGGGTCAAGCAGCGTGCCGCACTGGTCGCACTGATCGCCGCGCGCCGATCGATCGCCGCAATGCGGGCAGGTGCCGAGTATGTAGCGGTCGGGCAGGAAGCGCCGGTCGGCCGGCGACCACACCTGCCGCGACGAGCGCGCCTCGATCAGCCCGGCTGTGTCCAGCCGGCGATAGAAGTGCTGCGTCAACGCATGATTGTGCGGCGAGCTGGTGCGGCCGAAATGATCGAAGGACAGACCGAGCGCCGGTAGATGTCGGCCTGGATGGCGTGCTGCGCGTCGCAGAACTCCCTGATATCTTCTCCGGCCTCGATGGCGCCGAGCTCGGCCGGCGTGCCGTGCTCGTCGGTCGCGCAGATGAAGAGCACGTCGTCACCGGTCTGCCGCCGGAAGCGGGCGTGGACGTCGGCGGGCAGCAGCGAGCCGATTAGATTGCCGAGATGCTTGACGCCGTTCACATAAGGAAGCGCGCTGGTGATGAGAATTTTGGTCATGGGTCAGGGTCTTTCGCGTTCGGTGATGCCGACCCCCAAGAAAAATTCCGACGAAATCAAATCGAAAATCAAAAAGCCCTCCCGCATGATCGGAAGGGCTTGGGTCGGCTCATGCCTGGCGCGCAGGCGCACTATCCCGTCCGGTCAGACTCCTTGCGGTCGGGCCGGGGCATTCGCGTCAGATGTTGCGCGCACACGAAAGTCACTGCAAAATTCTCCTGCACAAGGACATACCAGCTCTGGACGCACGGCGCCAGATCATCATCGCGGGGAGGACACATGCCGATTGAGGATGAGGACCGGCCGCGGAAGAAGATCACCCACGAGATCGGACAGGATCTCTCGCTGCTGTCGGTCGAGGAATTGACCGAGCGCATCGCGCTGCTCACTGCCGAAGTCGATCGCCTGAAAGAAGCGATGACGAAGAAGCGCGCGTCGAAGGACGCAGCGAACGCGTTCTTCAAGTCGTAGCCAGCGACAACACAAGCGTCGTCCCGGACAAGCGAGCAAAGCGAGCGCGATCCGGGATCCGTAACCACAGCTGTTTCTTGTCGCGTTCGGCTGGGCCACAGCTGCCGCGCAAAGCGGGCATTGGGGGCTATGGGACCCGGCGTTCGCCGGGACGACTCACGGGGATCAACGCGGACCTGTCCCAAACTAGGTCAATGGCCGACATGGCAAACAAAGCCTGAAGAAATCCGTTCATTTACGATCGGTTAAGCTTTCTCGATTATGACTGCATTGTCCTCGTTTGGACACCGAGTGGCTCCTGTCCACTCTGTTTGACGCCTCCCTGTTATCAACTTCAAAAGCCGCCGGAAACGGCGGCTCTTTTTTGTGCGTCCTATCCGTTGGAAACCATAAATCCGGTTGCGGCTGGACTCTTCGGCGCGCCCGCGCAATGATTTGTTCATCATAAGCTGGCGCGTCAGATGCCAGCGGGCGTTACGATGGTGTGAGGGCGTTAACCATGGCGGATCGTTCCCAGAACGAAGCCGGGCTTGTGCTGTTCAGTGAACGGCTGACCAATTCTGCGGCATTTGGCGTGCTGTTCCGGGAAGGCATGGATCTGGTCGAGCAGACCGCCGCCTATCTCGACGGCGACGGCCGTGCCGAGGCCAAGGCGCTGGAACGCTCCGTCAGCCTGACCTATGCCACCGAGAGCATGCGCCTGACCACGCGGCTGATGCAGCTTGCCTCGTGGCTGCTGCTGCATCGCGCGGTCAAGGAAGGCGAAATGACGCTGACCCAGGCCAATCGCGAGAAGACCAAGGTGAAGCTGTCGGCCGCCGATCCCGGCCCGGTCGACATGGTGACCAAGCTGCCGGAGCAATTGCAGCAGCTGATCGCCCGCTCGATGGATCTGCAGGCGCGCGTCCGCCGCCTCGACACCACGATCCATGCGCCGGCGCCGGATCGTTCGTCGATCGGCAACCCGCTGGTGCCGCAGCTCAACCGGCTCAAGGCTGCGTTCGAGCAGTAAGATACGAACACTCAGTGTGAAGCCTCAGTGCGGCGTGGCTTGGCCCGCCGCTGTGACGTGTGCTGATCGATCACGCGTCGCAGCCGCATCGCCGCCGCCTCCAGTTCTTCCGGTTCGAAGCCGCCGAAGCCGAGCATCAACCCGGGCCGTGCCGCTGCCTGGTACATCGGTGAAATCGGCCGCACGACGATGCCGTCGGCCAGTGCTGCCTTCGCCAGTTGCACGTCGTCGAAGCCTTGCGGCAGCCATAGCAACAGATGCATGCCCTGGTCGCTCGGCTGCAGCGTCACGTCATCAGGCATGTGACGCGTAAGCGATGCGATCAGTGTCGCGCGCCGCGCGGCGTAGACGCCGCGAATGCGCCGGATATGCGCTTCGAACAGTCCCTCGCGCATGTAGGCCGCCAGCACATGCTGGTCGGTGGTCGGTGAATGCCGGTCGAGCAGCGCCCGCGCGCCGGCGAAGGCGTCGATCAGCGGCAGCGGCGCCACGACGTAGCCGAGCCGCAGCGAAGGAAACAGCACCTTGCTCAGCGTGCCGAGATAAATCACGCGCGACGGCGCGAGGCCTTGCATCGACGGGAAGGGATGACCGGCATAGCGCAGCTCGCTGTCATAGTCGTCCTCGACGATCCATGCATTGCTTCGCTGCGCCCACGCCACCAGGGCGTTGCGGCGGGCCATGCTCATCGGCATGCCCAGCGGGTACTGATGCGAAGGCGTCACGAAAGCCGCGCGCGCATCCGGGCACGCGGCAATTGCTGCATCGACGTCGATGCCTTGCGCATCGACGGCAACGCGCGTGGTGACGAGATCGAGATCGTCGAGCACGGCGGTTATGCCGGGATAGGCCGGATCCTCGGTCCACACCCGATCGCCCGCCGACAGCAGCACGCGGCCGGCGAGATAGAGGCCCTGCTGCGTGCCGGCCGTGATCACGACCTGCTCGGGCTCGCAATGCACCGCGCGGGATTTGCGCACATAGTCGGCGATCGCCTGCCGCAGCGCCATCAGGCCGCGTGGATCGCCATAGCTTGCCGGCGCTGCCGCGCGCGATGCGCGCACGCGGTTGCCAAGGCGACGCCAATTGTCGTCGGGCGCGACGGCGTCTCCGGGGACCGCAATCGCGAACGGGACTTCGGGCATCGGCGTGAAGGCCGTCACCACCTTGGCAAGTCGCACCGCGCGCGGCGGCAACTCGATCGGCGCAGTCTTGTTCGGGCTGCGGCCAGCCGGTGGGCGGACCGGCCGTGCTTGCTCGGCGAGCGTCGCCGCGACACGGGTGCCGGCGCCGACCTGCGATTCCAGATAGCCCTCGGCCTGCAATTGTTCGAAGGCTTCCGTCACCGTGCCGCGCGCGACGCCAAGCGAGGCCGACAGCGCGCGTGTCGACGGCAGATATTCGCCGGCCTTCAGTTCGCCATTGGCGATGGCGGCGCGCAGCGCCCGCGCGATCTGGCGTCCGACCTGTCCGGCGGCGCGGTCGACCGCCCGCAGCGAGGGGATGCTGATGGTGGCGCGCAGACGGGGCATAGTGGACCAGTCATGATGATCGAAAGTGGCTCTTATCATAGGCCACTTCGGCGTTATTGTGCGAGCAACAATTCGATGAGGTTTGCCAAGAGGCCTGCCATGTACCTGCCGCCGCATTTCAAGATGGATGAGCTTGGCCCGATCCACGCCGCGATGCGGGCCTCAAAGCTCGCGACACTGGTTACCGCGACCGTGGACGGGCTGATCGGAACGCCGCTGCCGCTGATCCTCAATGAGAACGAGGGCGACTACGGCACGCTGTACGGTCACGTCGCGCGGCCCAATCCGCAATGGAAGCTGCCCGCCGTGGGTGAGGCGATGGCGATCTTCATGGGGCCCGACGCCTATGTGACGCCGTCCTGGTATGTGACCAAGGCCGAGCACGGCAAGGTGGTGCCGACCTGGAATTACCTCGCCGTCCACGCTTACGGCGCGGCCGAGTTCTTCGAGGATGCGGACCGGCTGCTCGATGTTGTAACGCGACTGACCCGATTGCACGAGAGTACGCGCAAGGAAGTCTGGCAGGTCAGCGATGCGCCCGATGATTTCATCAAGGCGCAGCTGCGCGGCATCGTCGGCTTCCGGATGCCGATCACACGGATCGACGCCAAGAAGAAGATGAGCCAGAACCGCAAGCTCGAGGATCGCGCCGGTGTCATCGCGGGCCTAGGCGCCAGCGACAATCCCGTTGATCACGAAGTCGCGGCGATGATCCCGGCGAATTGACGAAAGCCTTCGATGGAATTGTACCTTGCCTTTGCGGTCACGACCACGACCTTCGCGCTGATTCCCGGTCCAGCCATGCTGTACGCCGCGGCCCGCACCCTGGCGGGCGGCCGGCGTGCGGGGCTGATGGCCTCGCTCGGCCTGCATCTCGGCGGCTACGTCCATGTCATCGCCGCGGCCGCCGGCCTCGCGCTTTTATTTCATGCGGTGCCGCCGCTATTTACAGCGATGAAGCTTGCCGGTGCGGCCTATCTGGTCTGGCTCGGGCTGTCGCTGTTTCGCGATCGCGACAATGCAAAGCGTCCCGAGTTGGCGCCGCTTTCCGCGGAGCGCGCGTTCGCGCAGAGCATCGTCGTCGAGGTGCTCAATCCGAAAACCGCGAT
Organism: Bradyrhizobium sp. USDA 4341; assembly: GCF_054063755.1. Taxonomy (NCBI): domain Bacteria; kingdom Pseudomonadati; phylum Pseudomonadota; class Alphaproteobacteria; order Hyphomicrobiales; family Nitrobacteraceae; genus Bradyrhizobium; species Bradyrhizobium sp. USDA 4341. The sequence continues at coordinate 6,401,931 of NZ_JBSSGO010000002.1, forward strand.
CTTCTTCCTGGCATTCCTGCCGCAGTTCGTCGATGCGTCGGCAAGCCTGCCGGTCTGGGCCCAACTGTTCCTGCTCGGCACCATCGTCAACCTGACGTTCTCGGCAGTCGATATCGTCTGCGTGCTCTTCGCCAGCGCCGTGATGACGAAGCTGCAGCGCTCCAGGAGGTCGCAGCGGATCATGCAGCGGATCGGCGGCAGCATCCTGGTCGCGCTCGGCGCGCGGCTGGCGTTTCAGGATCGTTAGGGTCACGGCGATCCATCTGCCGGTGTCCGCCTCGCGCGCGTGCCACTGAGTTGCCCGACGACGTAAGCCCCTCGCGTGCAGAACTCGGGCGATTCATGTCGCGAGAATGCGGATGTGTGGCTCACAAGTGGCGCAACAAACTCAGTGTCGTCCCGGGCTTGACCCGGGACCCATAACCACAATTGGCAGTTGTTGCGCGACGTGGGGGCTACAGCCCTCTTCAACAACACAACCCTGTGGCTATGGGTCCCTGCTTTCGCAGGGACGACGATTGTGGATGCAGGCCGTGCCACACACTCAGTGTCGTCCTGGCGAAAGCCGGGACCCACAACCCCGAATGCTCGCTGTTGCGCGACGCTGGGGCCACAGCCCTCTTCAACAACACAACCCTGTGGTTATGGGTCCCTGCTTTCGTGTTTGGTCCCGTGTGATTGGCGAGGGCCTGCATTGGGGCCAGGTAGCCGAGGCATTTGAGGCGAGTTCGGTTGTAGTCGTGGACGAACTTGGCGATGAAGGCGTCCCGATCGGCATGGTCGATGAAGGTGCGCCTTGCACTGCCGCGCTTTTGTTCGCGGCCAATGGCTTCGGCGATACGGCGGTTGAAGCGTTCAACGAGACCGTTGGTCTGCGGGTGGTAGGGCTTGGTCAGGCGATGCTGGATGCCGCGCTGCTTGCAGACCTGATCAAAGGGGTGGTCGCCGGACGGTTTCCCGACCGGCTTGTTCTTCTTGTCGACAGCAAAGCGGTCGGTGAACTCGGCGCCGTTGTCGGTCAGGATGGTGTGAACCTCGTGCGGGAAGTCGGCCAGGAAGCGTTTGAGGAAGCCGGTCGCGGTGGCTCCGTCCCGCCTGGAATGGATCTCGACAAAGACGTAGCGGGTGGCGCGGTCGATGGCGACGAAAGCATAGCTGGTGCGGCGTTGCAGAGCCGGCAGATACTTCACGTCGATATGGATAAAGCCGATGCTGGCGGTCTCGAAGATACCGGGCTTGGGCTTGTCAGGCTTGGCAAGCCGGCTGATGCCATTGCGCTGCAGGCAGCGGTGAATGGCGCTGCGGGACAGCTTGGCATTGATGCATCGCTGCATCACCTCGACGATGTCGTCCAGCGGCAACTGCAGCGACGTCCGCAACTCGCAAACCGCTCGCTCTTCGACGGCCGACAGGCTGGTCGTGAGGTTGTTCGGCCGGTGCGAACGGTCTCCAACCGTGGTGCGGCCGCGCCAGCGGTAGATCGTGGTCTCGCTGACCCCCAGTTCAGCCGCCAACTGGGCAACCGACTTCTTGCTGCGCTGGATGTAGGCGCGCGTCTTGGGTGTCGTGGTGGCGTTCGCGTGCAGGTTCAGTTCCATGACACGAGGTGCTCCCTGACAAAGGCCACGCCTCGTTCTACACCGATTCCATCCAACCAATCAGCAGGGACCAAACACTTTCGCAGGGACGACGATTGTGGATGTAGATCGCGCCACACCTTCGGTGTCGTCCTGGCGAAAGCCAGGACCCATTACCCCGAATGCTCGTTGTTGCGCGACGCCGGGGCCACAGCCCTCTTCAACAACACGACCCTGTGGTTATGGGTCCCTGCTTTCGCGGGGACGACGATTGTGGATGCTGGCCGTGCCACATACTCAGTGTCGTCCTGGCGAAGGCTAGGACCCATTACCCCAATTCTTAGTTGTTGCGCGCGCTGTGGCCACGATCCCGTCCATCACCGAATGCTGTGATTATGGGTCCTGGCTTTCGCAGGGACGACGCATGGAGCGAGCTGCGCGCTCGTCCGTCCGGCCGATCCGGAGCAGCCCAAAACAAAAACGCCCCCGAAACGGAGGCGTTTTGCGTTTGATCGCGAGGGCGATCCCGAAGCGGACTTTAGTCCTTCTTGAGGAAGCCCGAAAACTTCTTCTGGAAGCGCGACACACGGCCGCCGCGGTCCATCAGCTGTTGGGTACCGCCGGTCCAGGCCGGGTGCGACTTGGGGTCGATGTCGAGGTTCAGCGTGTCGCCTTCCTTGCCCCAGGTGGAGCGGGTCAGGTACTCGGTGCCGTCGGTCATGACGACCTTAATCGTATGATAATTCGGATGAATATCGGCTTTCATGACAGTTCCTTCGGCGCGCCAGCGCCCGTCTCAAGACATCTAGGTACGGGATTTGGGCGGCTCTATAACCCATGGTGCCCGCCAAAACAAGCCAAGAAAGGGCTTAAGCCCATCACCGGATTGGGACTTTACCGGATTTGCCAGCCGGGGGTCGGCGGGCCTATGTGGGGGGCGATAGAACCGGTCTAGATAATGAGTGTAGCCGAACAGCTTGAGCCCTCTCGCGGCACCCCCGAGGCGCCGCGCGACGCGTTGCTCGATGAGGAGGCCTTCATCGAGAGCCAGATCATGGAGCCGGCGAAGAGCCGTGCCCGCTTGCGACCGCTGCTTGCGCTCGCGCCCTATGTGGCGCGCTACAAGGGGCGGGCGATCCTCGCGCTGATCTCGCTGACGATCGCGGCGATCACCACGCTGATCGTGCCGGTCGCGGTGCGGCGGATGATCGACCTCGGCTTCACACCCGAAGGCATCGCGATGATCAACAGCTATTTCAGCGTGATGATCGCCGTCGTCGCGGTGCTCGCCTGTGCCAGCGCCTCGCGCTACTACCTCGTCATGACGATCGGCGAACGCATCGTCGCCGATCTCCGGCGCGACGTGTTCGCGCATCTGATTTCGCTGTCGCCCTCGTTCTTCGATTCCGCACGAAGCGGCGAGCTGGTGTCGCGGCTCACCGCCGACACCACGCAGATCAAGTCCGCGGTCGGCGCCTCGGTGTCGATCGCGCTGCGCAATCTGATGCTGTTCTTCGGCGCCGCCGCGATGATGGTGATCACGAGCCCGCGGCTCTCGGGCTTCGTGCTGCTCGCTATTCCGATGATCGTGATTCCGCTGGTCGCGTTCGGCCGCTGGGTGCGGCGATTGTCGCGCAACGCCCAGGACACGCTGGCCGATGCCAGCGCCTATGCCTCCGAGCTGGTCAATGCGATCCGCACCGTGCAGGCCTATACCGGCGAACGGCTCGCCAGGGCGCGCTTTGCCCGCGAGGTCGAGCAGGCCTATGACGCCGCGCGCAGCTCGACCAAGGCGCGCGCGGTGCTGACGCTGATCGTCATCTTCATCGTGTTCGCCAGCGTCGTCGTGATCCTCTGGGTCGGCTCGCACGACGTGCTGATCGGCGCCATCAGCCCCGGCCGGCTCGGCCAGTTCATTCTCTATACGGCCTTCGCAGCGAGCGGCCTCGGTCAGCTCAGCGAGGTCTGGGGCGAGGTCTCGGCCGCATCGGGCGCCGCCGAACGGCTGTTCGAGATTTTGCGCGTCAGGCCGCAGATCGCAGCTCCCGCATCGCCGCGCGCGCTGCCGCAGCCGGCGCGCGGCGATGTCGGCTTCGACAATGTCAGCTTCGCCTATCCGACTAGGCCGAACGCGCTGGCCGTCGACGGCGTATCGCTGGAGGTACGCTCCGGCGAGAAGGTCGCGATCGTCGGTCCGTCCGGCGCCGGCAAGAGCACGCTGTTCCACCTGCTGTTGCGCTTCTACGATCCGAAATTGGGCACCATCTCGCTCGACGGCGTGCCGATCCGGCAGGCCGATCCGGCCGACGTGCGCGCGCGGATCGCACTGGTGCCGCAGGATTCCGTGGTGTTCGCAGCCAGCGCCCGCGACAACATCCGGTTCGGCCGGCCCGATGCCACCGACGCCGAGGTGGAGCGGGCCGCCGACCTCGCCCATGCCACCGAATTCCTGCGCCGGCTGCCCGGCGGCTTCGACGCCCAGCTCGGCGAGCGCGGCGTGACGCTGTCCGGCGGCCAGCGCCAGCGCATCGCGATCGCGCGCGCGATCCTGCGCGATGCGCCGCTGCTGCTGCTCGACGAGGCGACCTCGGCGCTCGACGCCGAGAGCGAGACGCTGGTGCAGACCGCGCTGGAGGAATTGATGCGCCATCGCACCACGCTGGTCATCGCGCATCGCCTGGCGACCGTGCTGTCCTGCGACCGCATTCTGGTGATGGATCAGGGCAGGATCGTCGAGCAGGGAACCCACGCCGAGCTGGTGGCGGCCAACGGCCTCTATGCGCGGCTGGCACGGCTGCAATTCGAGGGGATTTGAGCGAATTGGGGCTGTGCGCGCTCCGCCTATGCGATTCCTATGTGATCGAGCGCGTGCTCCCCTCGAAAACCTATTCCCGCGCAAGGATAGTCGCGCCGCGCCTGACCTCCCTCGACAGCCGAAGGAGTATCGGCGCGCGGGGTGTTCGACTGATGCGCGAGGACGCGACCGAACCGGAGAGCAAGCTGTTTCGTGCCTGGCAGCTTGCCGTCCTGCGCTTCGCGGTGACGCTCGACGACGACGATCGGATGCACGCGCTCGGTGTGGCCGGCGAGGTCGACCGGCTGGGCGGCGCGGCCGATGACGCCTTCCACTTCTTCCGCAGGACGACCGCGGAGCTGTGCGCGGCGATCTCCGGTTGGGGCGTGGATCAGGATGCCGTCATCCGGCGATTTCTGGCACAGATCGACGATGTCAGGCTCAAGCGCGCGGTCGAAGCGGCGATCGCCAAGGACCGCACGCCGCCCAAACTCGTGGCGAGCCGCATGAAGCCCGGCACAGATCTCTGGCGGGGCCTGCCGTTGCGGCGTGCAACCGGAACGTAGGGAGGGGCTCTCTGCAATCGCCATCACGGCGCGGCGGATATTCCGCCAGAACATGTCGCCACGACCCCTTGCCGGGTTGCTGCGATGAGTGCGATGCGCTTCTCTGTGCTCGAAAAGAGACCGGTCGGTTTCGGACAATGCGGGGAGTGGCGAGATGGGTGGTTTGGTGATCAGCGGCGGCCGGGTGGTGGATCCGGCCAGCGGGATGGACGCGATCGGCGACGTCGCCGTCGTCGACGGCAAGATCGCCGCGGTCGGCACCGGCCTTGGCGGCGCCGAGCGGCAGATCGACGCCACCGGCCTCGTGGTGGCGCCCGGCTTCATCGACCTGCACGCGCATGGCCAGACCATTCCGGCCGATCGCATGCAAGCCTTCGACGGGGTGACGACATCGCTCGACCTCGAGGCCGGCGTGCTGCCGGTGGCATCCTGGTACAAGCGCCAGGCCGAGAAGGGGCGGGTGCTGAACTACGGCGCCGCGGCCAACTGGGCGTTCGCGCGGATCGGCGCGATGACCGGCTCGAATGCGGAAAGCTCGCTGGAATCATTCGGCGCAGCGATGCGCGATCGCCGCTGGATCGAGAACGTGGCGACCGAGGGCGAGGTCGGCGGCATCCTCGCGCGCCTTGCCAACGGACTGAATGAGGGCGGCATCGGCATCGGCATTCTCAACGCCTATGCGCCCGGCGCCGGCGTGCAGGAATTGACTGCGGTGTGCCAGCTCGCCGCTGATCATGCGGTGCCGACCTTCACCCATGTCGCCTACATGTCACGCATCGATCCCGAGAGCGCGGCCGAGGCCTATATCCGCCTGATCGGCTATGCCGGCGCCACCGGCGCGCACATGCACATCTGTCACTTCAACTCGTCGAGCAAGACGGATATCGAGCGCTGTGTCGCGCTGATCGCGAAAGCGCAGGCGCAGGGCCTGCCGATCACGGTGGAGGCCTATCCGTACGGCACCGGCTCGACCGTGCTGGCGGCGACCTTCTTCAGCGATCCCAAATTCGAGGAGCGCAACGGCCTCGGCTATGACTCGGTGCAGCGCGTGACCGACGGTCACCGCTTCGGCAGCCGTGAGGAGCTGCTGGCGGCGCAGGCGGCGGAACCCTCGACGCTGGTGCTGTGGCATGTGCTCGATATCGAGAACAACGCGCATCATCGCGATCTGCTCGACATGGCGGTGCTGTATCCGGGCGGTGCGATCGCGTCCGACGCGATGCCGTGGACGCTGTCGGACGGCCGCCCCTACACCGGCGACGCCTGGCCGCTGCCTGACGATGCCACCTCGCATCCGCGTTCGGCCGGCTGCTTCACCCGCTTCATCCGCGAATGGGTGCGCGAGCGCAGGAAGGTGTCGCTGCTCGAGGGTATCCGCAAATGTGCGCTGATCCCGGCCGAGATCCTGTCGGCGAGCACGCCGGCGATGCGCGCCAAGGGCAGGCTGCAGGCGGGCGCGGACGCTGACGTCGTGGTGTTCGACTTCGAGACGATCAGCGATCGCGCGACCTTCTCCGCGATGAACCGCCCGGCGGAAGGTGTGCGGCATCTCGTGGTCAGCGGCCAGCCGCTGATCAATGATGGCGTGCTCGATGTCGCGGCACGGCCCGGCCGGCCGGTGCGCCGGCCCGTCACTGGGGGCTGATGTGGCGGTCCCGATCCTGCTGGTCGCGGGTTTTCTCGGGGCGGGCAAGACCACGGTCGTGAACCATCTGCTGGCGCATGCGCAAGGCCGCCGCATCGCCGCCGTGGTCAATGATTTCGGCGCGATCAACATCGACGCGGAGTTGATCGCCGGCGCCAGCGACGGCGTGGTCAGCCTGAGCAATGGCTGCATATGTTGCACGCTGGAGGGCGATCTGCTGCGCACGCTCGCAACCTTGCTGCGGCGTGATCCGCGTCCCGAATTCATCGTGATCGAGACCAGCGGGATCGCCGATCCCGCCGACATCGTCCGCAACCTGATGGATCCCGTGATCTGGAAGGAAGCGCCGCTGGAGACCGTGCTGTGCGTGGTCGACGCGACCCAGCCTACGGCGATGGTGAACGATGCGCTGCTGCGCTCGCAGCTGCGGGCGGCGGATGTGGTGGCGCTGAGCAAGGTCGATCTGGCCGATGCAGCCGCGTGCGCCGCGATCCGCGATGCGGTGCGGGCAGTGCGTCCGGCGGCCGTGGTCGTCGATGCGCTGCATGGCGAGGTGCCGGCCGCGTTGCTGTTTCCCGCGGACCTCGATCATTTGCCGGCGCCGCGCGAGACCGCGCCGCGCCGGCCGACATCCGACCGGTTCGAAACGCTGAGCTGGACCTCGGAACGGCCGGTGCGGTTGCCGCGCTTGCAGCAGGCGATCGGTAGACTGGCGCCGAAGCTGGCGCGGGCGAAAGGATTGTTCGAGACGGTGGAGCAGCCCGGCCGGCTGACGGTGTTTCAACTCGCCGGCGGACGCGCGACACTGGCCGCGGGCGGCGTGCCGGCGCCCGGCGTGCCGCGCACGCGAATCGTGTTCATCGCCGAGATGGGCGCTCTGTCGCGGGCCGAGATCGATGCGATCATGGAAGCCTGTGTCGAAGCCGAGTGATGCGAAGCTAGTTTCCCGTCACCCTTGTAAGTCAGGAGGCGCTGGATCGAATAGAGTGTCCGGTGCGGTAACGGACGGAAGACCGCTTCACCCCAGGGCTTTGAAGCCCGTGCCTCAGCGCGGCGCCCCGTCCGTTGTTCCATTGAACCCGAACAGTCGCGAGGGCCGCCTGGCGAGCCCGGTTGCGCAAGGATGGGTGCAGATGGACGCGATCTATGTTGGCATTGATGTATCGAAAGACCGGCTGGATGTGCATTTGCATCCGAGCGGGGAAGCCTTTGCCGTGGCGCGTGACGGCAAAGGCCTGGAAGAACTTGTTGCCCGTCTTCAGACTTGCTCGCCGACGCTGGTAGCGGTGGAAGCGACAGGCGGCTTCGAGACCATTGTCGCCGCGGCGCTGGCCGGCGCCCAGTTGCCGCTGGTGGTGGTCAATCCGGCCCAGATCCGGCACTTCGCGCAGGCGGTTGGCCAGCGCGCCAAGACCGATCCGATCGATGCGGCGATCATCGCGCGGTTTGTCGAGGCGGTGAAGCCAACGCCGCGTGCGATGCCGGATCAGGAAGCCCGGCTTCTGGCCGAACTTGTCAGCCGCCGGCGGCAGATCATCGAGATGATCGTTGCCGAGCGACAGCGCGAGAAGCGGGCCGAGAATGTGCGCGTTCGCAAGAGCCTTGCCCGCCACATCAAGGTCCTCGAGAAAGAACTGCTGGAGATCGACAACGACATCGACACGCTGGTGCGCGGTTCGCCGATCTGGCGGGCCAAGGAGGAACTGCTGGTCAGCTTTCCGGGGGTGAGCAACACGCTTGCCCGCACGTTCCTGGCCGAGGTGCCTGAACTCGGCACCCTCAATCGGCGCCAGATCGCAAGCCTCGCCGGCCTTGCTCCGTTCACCCGCCAGTCCGGCCGCTGGAAGGGCAAGAGCATGATCGGCGGCGGGCGAGCTGCACTGCGCGCCGGCCTCTACATGGCCGCCCTCTCGGCAAGCCGATATCACCCCCAACTCAAGGTCTTCTATCGACGCCTGTTGGCAGCCGGAAAGCCGAAGATGGTCGCCCTCATCGCCGTCGCTCGCAAAGTCCTCACCATCCTCAACGCCATGCTCAGGGACCAAAAACTATGGCAACCCGCTTGACGAAGAACACAGTCGCTGAGGAGCGCGAAGCGCGTCTCGATGGGTCACGGCCACCAGCCGGGCCGTGCATCCCTCGAGACGCGCGTTCCGCGCTCCTCAGGATGACGGGTTACCTCTCCGTGTCAGCAGTAGATGTCGCTGGGCTGTGTGTCATCGCAGCAGCATCATCCCGCAAAGCATGTGTGCGACAATCGCATCGAATTGACAGCCCATCCCGCACCACCTATCGTTTCTGCCGACGGTTCCCTTCGGGGATCAAAAGGGAATGCGGTGCGAGGGTAACCCCAATGCCGCAGCTGTCCCCGCAACTGTAAACGGCGAGCCTTTCGTCAATTTGCCACTGGGCCACTCCGCCCGGGAAGGCGTCGACAGGCGATGACCCGTGAGCCAGGAGACCTGCCGTCAGTCGTGGTCACACGCGAGCACATCGGGCGGGGGCGTCCTGGTGGGATCGGAGCACTGCCTTTGCGGCAATGCGCCAGTCCGCGTTCGCGGTGACGTGCCACGTTACCGCGAGTCCTTTCATGTCTCCGTCCTCTCCCGCTGCGCGCAAATGGCGCCTCGGTCTCGTTTGCTCCCTGTCATCGCTGCTGCTGCCGGCTGAAGGTTCGGCACAAACATCTCCACCCACGACGCTCGATCCGATCGAGGTCGCACCCTCGACATCCACAAAGCCCAAGCCCGCGGCGCGAAGCCGCAACTCGGCGACGTCGTCGCGGCCGCGCGCCAGACCTGCAACGGCGGCGGCAACCGCTGGCGCGCCGCGCGCCGCGGCGTCAGGTGCATCGGGATCGGCATCGCCGACGCTCAACGCCACCACGCAGGGAGGCACCGGCAGTCGTCTCAACCTGACGCCGCTGCAGACGCCGGCCAGCGTCGAGATCATCACGTCGCAAACCATTGCCGAACGCGGCCAGCATAATGTGGTCGATGCCGTCACCCAGAACGCGGCCGGGTTCATCGCAACGCCGGCGCCCGGCAATGGCGGCCTGTCGTTCAGCACCCGCGGCTTTGCCGGCAGCAACTCGGTGATGACGCTATACGACGGCACGCGCTTCTATATCGGCTCCGGCACCCTGACGTTCCCCTACGACACCTGGTCGACGCAACGGGTTGAAGTGCTGCGCGGTCCGGCCTCGGTGCTGTACGGCGAGGGCGCGATTGGCGGCGTCATCAACGTCGTTCCGAAAAAGCCGCAGGGCACGCCCTATAATGAGGCCGAGGTCTCGCTCGACAGCAATCTGACGCGGCGGCTGTCGGTCGACAGCACCGGTCCGATCAATCCCAATGTGTCCTACCGTATCAACGCCACCGGCAACATGTCGGACGGCTGGGTCGATCGCGACAAGACCTCGAATGCAGTGGTCTCCGCCGCCGTGCGCGTGCAGGCATCGGACAATCTCGCCTTCACACTGTCCGAGGATTACGGCGACCGCAGCCCGTCGCGCTATTTCGGCACGCCGCTGATCAGCGGCTCGATCCAGGACGCGCTGCGCTTCAAGAACTACAACGCATTGGACAGCGCGATCCGATATCAGGACAGCTGGACCCAATTCAAGACCGAGTGGGACGTCGCCGACGGCATCAAGATCAACAACACGCTGTATTATCTGACCAGCGAGCGGCACTGGCGCGATATCGAAAACTACACCTGGAACCCGAAGACCCAGCTGATCGACCGCTCCAGCTACATCGAGATCTTCCACGACCAGAAGCAGCTCGGCAACCGGATGGATGCGACCTTCAGCGGTCACGTCCTCGGGCTCGCGAACCAGTTCGTCGCCGGGTTCGACGTCAACCGGATCGACTTCACCCACACCAACAATTCGCCCTATGGCGGCGCGTCGTCGATCAATCCTTACGTGTTCGATCCCGGATCGTTCTTCGCGACGACCACGGCGACGACGCCGGGCTTCAACGCGATCGTCAATCAATACGCGCTGTTCGCCGAAGATCGCCTGTCGCTGACCGATCAATTGTCGCTCGTCACCGGCGTCCGGTACGATCGTCCTGAGGTCGATCGCACCGACTACAAGACGCCGGCGAACAGTTTTGAAACCACGCTGTCGGGCACCAGCTGGCGAACCGGGTTGGTGTACGAGCCGATCAAGAACCTCGCGTTCTACGGTCAGTATGCGGTCGGCGTCGATCCGGTCAGCAACCTGATCTCGCTGTCGACCTCGCAGAAAACCTTCCAGCTCGCGACCGGCAAGCAGACCGAAATCGGCGTCAAGCAGTCGTTCTGGGGCGGCCGCGGCGAGTGGACGCTGGCAGGGTACGAGATCGTCAAGACCGGCCTGACCATTCCCGATCCCAGCAATCCGACCGCCGGCCTGGCACTGCAGATCGGCCAGCAATCATCCCGCGGGGTCGAAGGAACGATCGGGCTCGCGCTGAACGACGGCTGGCGCGTCGACGCCAATCTTGCGCTGCTGCGTGCCCGATACGACAACAACAGCCAGGTGGTCGGCGGCAAAGTCGTCAGCTACAACGGCAATGTTCCGGTCAACGTTCCGCAGCAGGTCTCGAACGTCTGGCTGACCTGGGACTTCGCGCCGAACTGGTCGGTCTATGGCGGCGTCCAGATCGTCGGCGCGATGTACTCCGATCTCGCCAACACCCAGCTGCGGCCGGGCTACAATGTGGTCAATGGCGGCATCAGGTGGAAGCCGGATGACCGCACCACGGTCGCGTTCCGGGTCTACAATCTGTTCGACAAGGTCTACGCGGTGACCTCGAACGGGACGGGGCAGTGGCTGCTCGGCATGCCGCGCACCGCCGAATTGTCCGTCAACGTGAAGTTCTGACCATGCGCAACGCTCTGATCCGGCGAGCGCGGCGATGGCTCTATGTCGTCCATCGCTGGATCGGCATTGCGACGTGTCTGTTCTTCGCGATGTGGTTCATCTCCGGCCTCGTCATGATGTACGTGGCGTTTCCGCGCCTCACCGACAGCGAGCGCCTCTCCGCGCTCCCCGTCATTCTCTGGAACAAGGTGCAGGTCGCTCCTGATCGCGCGATGGCGATCGCAGGTGCGGAGCATTATCCGCGCGATCTCCGGCTCTCGATGCTGGACGACGTTCCGGTCTATCGCGTGACCCCTTGGAAGGGGGGCGCCGTCACCGTCTCGGCGATCGATGGCCGCGTGATCGAACGGATCACGCCGGATCAGGCGCTTGCCGTCGCCCGGCATCACCCGCGTGCCGTGCAGCCGCAACTGCTCGATACGGTAACGCGCGATCAATGGTCGGTCACCGCGCGCTTCGATCCGTTGCGGCCGCTCTATCTGATCGGCCTCGGCGACGCCGATGGCACCGAACTTTATGTCTCGTCGCGCAGCGGCGAGATCGCGCTCGACACCACGCGGCGAGAGCGCGTCTGGAACTGGCTCGGCTCGATCCCGCACTGGATCTATCCGACCGTGCTGCGCAAGGACGGCCCGTTGTGGCGGGACGTGGTGCTGTGGATCTCGGGCATCTGCCTCGTCGTCGCGGTCACCGGCTTCTGGATCGGCATTCTGCGCCTGCGGCTGACGCGCCGTTACGCTGATGGCGCCGTCTCGCCCTATCGCGGCTGGATGGCCTGGCATCACGTCGCCGGCCTCGTCGGCGGCATCTTCGTCTTCACCTGGATGTTCAGCGGCTGGTTGTCGCTCAATCCCGGCGGCGCCTTCTCCGGCCGTGGCCTCACGCGCGAGATCGCGGTCGGCTACAGCAGCCATGATGCACCCGATATCGTCGCTCGCTTGCAGTCGCCGCCGCAGGTATCGGCGGTGGAGGCGCGCTTCGTCTGGATCGGCGGACGCCGGCTGATGGTGCTCGACGACAGTAGCGGCCGCCGCAGCCTCGCTAATCCCGTGATCGGCGCGCCCGTGTCGCTCTCGCAGGATGAGATCATCGCGGCCGCCCGGCGCGCGATGCCGGGAGCTGCGATGATATCGGCGCGACAGCTCGATGAACCGGACGCCTACTGGTACACGCTGCACCAAGCGCGCGAGCTTCCCGTGCTGCGGATCGGCTTCGACGATCCCGCCCACACCTGGCTGCACATCTCTCCGGTCACCGCCGAGATCCTCGACCGCAGCGACGACAGCCGCCGGTCCTATCGCTGGCTGTTCAACGCGCTGCACAGCCTGGACTTCCCGCTGCTGCTGCGCATCTCACCGGCGCGCGATGTCGTGGTCTGGCTGCTGTCGGCGGTCGGCACCATCGTCTCGATCAGCGGTATCGTGATCGGCTGGCGCCGGCTGCGGCGGCGCAAGGTGCGGCCGGCGCGAGGTCTCCGCCCTTGTTAGCAGATTGTCACAATCTGTTTCTATGTTGCGCCTGCCGCGGGGTTTGACGAACAGCTCTATCGATCACCGATAGATCGTGCTGTTCGGCTGGGCTTGAGGATCAAGGCGGCGCCTCATGCACTTTGTTCAATGGGTCGGAAGATCGGGCTGCGCTCGAAGCATGATCGGATGTGGCAGCGCTTTCTTGGCCTGGTCATAGGCACTCTCGTTGCCGGGAATATCCAGACGGTAACGATGGCCGCAAGCCTTGAATCAGTTCGGACGCCGGCAACGGTCGACTTCGATATTGGCAGTCAGCCTCTGGTCTCCGCGCTCGATGCCTACAGCGCGGCCACCGGTCTTCAGGTCGTTTACGACGCCACGCTGGCCGGGGGACGCCGCGCGCAGGCCGTCAAGGGATCGATGACGCCCGACATGGCGTTGCAGCTCCTGCTCGAAGGAACCGGTCTGGTCGCGGTCTATGCCGCGGCCAACGCCTTCACGATTGTGCCTGCGGCCACAGCGCCGCAGACGGCGTCGATGCACAACTTCATGCCGTATCTTGCGGCCGTCCAGAGCAGCGTCGAGGAGGCATTCTGCCGGTCCGCGCTGACCGCGCCGGGCGGCTATCGGATCAAGTTCAAGTTCTGGATCGGGCATGCCGGCGAGGTGCTGCAGCCCCAGCTGCTCGGCTCGACCGATGACAGCGCGCGTGACCAGGCGATCGCCGCCCTGTTGCGTGCTGTCGTCATCGGCCGGCCGCCGCCGCCGGACATGCCGCAGCCCGTCGTGATGGCGGTTTCGCCGCGGCCGCCTTCCGAGACCGGCGACTGTGCTGCGCGCGACCCGAGGCGCCCGGGACCGGTCGCGCGATGACGGAAACCACTTCGACCACGCTTCGGCAGGTGCTCGTCGAGCGCTACGACGAGCTTCGCCGCCGCCTCGCGCGGCGTCTCGGCGACGAAAGAGCGCGCGAGACCCTTCACGAGACGTGGCTGCACCTTCGCGACAAGAACGGCCCGGGCGTGGTGGACAGCCCGATTGGCTATCTGCTGCGCAGTGCGCTCAATCTTGCGATCAGCCGGGAGCGCCAGGAGACGCGCCGCATCAAGCGGTTCGAGGTGCAGCCGATGCTCGAGATCGCCGACGCGGCGCCCGGGCCGGAACGCGAGGTCGAATCGCGGGAGCAGATTGCGCATCTGGAGCAGGTGCTTGAGGAGCTCACCCCGCGGCGCCGGACGATCCTGCTCGCATCCCGCCTGGAAGGCACGCCGCTCCGGGAAATCGCCGCGCGCCTCGGCGTTTCGCAGCGCTTGGTGGAGCTTGAGCTGAAAGCCGCGCTCGAGCATTGCGCCAAGCGGTTTAATAAAAAGGTCACAAGGCGTTTCGGTCCGGCGCCGCGGGAAACGTCCTGATAGGAGAGCGTCAGAGTGTTGCGTATTTGGATGGACGTGCTGCCAAGAGAAATGCCCGATCGATGACACGTAGCGACGAACCGTCGGAGGAGCTGACCGCGATCGAGAGCGAGGCGCTTGCGCGCGTCCAGCGGCTTGGTTCGGGGCAGGCCACCCGGCGGGACATCGAGGAAACCAGGCACTGGGGAAGCCAGAGCAGCGCCCATTCGGAGGCGCTGGCGCAGGCCAGCCTGCTCTGGGATCAGCTCGGCCCAGCCGGCGCCAACCTGTTGAAGCGGCGTGGCGATTCCATGCTGGCGGACGTCCGGCGGCAGCCGCGGATGACGCGGCGGGCGGTGCTCGGAGGCGCGCTGGCGACGTCGGCCGCCGCCTATCTCGTGGTGTCGCCACCGCTGCAGCTGTGGCCGTCGCTGCAGGATGTGATGGCGGATTATCGCACCGCCGCCGGCGAGCAGCGCAAGCTCACGATCGATGGCGGTGTCAAGGTGACGCTGAACACCGGAACCAGCGTCAATGTTCAGTCGGGCGACAGCAGCCAGGATCGCATCGAGATCCTGACCGGGGAAGCCGTGATCGCGGCGCCCTCCGCGAGCCGCGAGGTGCGCGTGGTTGCCGGCGACGGCGAGATGAGTGCGCGTCAGGCGCAGTTCAACGTTCGTCATGAGCCGCGCAGCACCTGCGTGACGTGCCTCGATGGCGAGGTCCGCGTCACCCGTCACAGTTCCGTCGCGGCGCTGCGCGCGGGGCAACAGGTCAGCTATGCAGCGCTTGGTCTCGCGGCGCCCATGCCGGTCGATCCCGCCGAGGTGACAGCCTGGCGCGACGGCATGCTCATCTTTCATGACGCTCCGCTCGGCAACGTCGTGACGGAGATCAACCGTTACCGGTCTGGCAAGGTCATGGTGACGAACGTGGAATTGGAACGCCGTCTCGTCAACGGCCGGTTCCGCATCGACAACGTCGATGGCATCCTGACCATGTTCCAGCAAATCTTCGGCGCGAAGGCGCGACATCTGCCCGGCGGCATCGTGCTGCTGAGCTGACGTCGAGCGAGCCATGAAAGCGCGCACAATGTCTGCGCGGGAATTGTGATGCAGCCCGCGATTTTGTCGTTCGGTCCCGCCGATCAAATGGCGTCCTTGAGGACGAGAAGCCTGGCATACGGTCAAGCCGTGTGACGAGCACCTGCGCGGATCCGATCTGCGCATCTTTCCGTCCGTTGTTCCCAGGGGACATCCTATGCCGTCTCGTCAGCGCGTTGCCTGCCGTCCTCGCCTCGATCCGCGTCGGGTCGCGCCGCTTCCGTCGCGGCAGCGGATCCGATTGGCATCCCGCTCCATGCTGCTCGCGGGAACGAGCACGCTGGCGCTGCTGCTGAGCGGGCTTGAGGGCGCATCCGCGCGTCCATTTGGCAATTTCGCGACGACGAACTCGGCGCCGGCGATCGCCAGCGATGCCGCAGCTGCCGCGGCCCAGCAGGCCACTGACGTCGCGAGGCAAAGCCAGGGCGCGCTGACGCGGGCGACCCAGGCCATCCAGGCGTTGCAGGCCGCGCAGTCCGCCGCACGCAACGCAGCCGCCGCCTCGCAGCGATCGGCCACGTTGCCGCAGGTGGCGGTGCCGAACGGCCTCGCGCCGGGCGGCCTTCAGGTTGCGCCGGGCGCTGTGCCCGGTTCGAGCCTTTGGCAAGGTGCCGCCCTGCCGAGCCAGGCCGCAAGCGGTGGCCAGACCACGGTCACCGTCAATCAAACCGCGCCGCAGGCGATCCTCAACTGGCAGAGTTTTAACGTCGGCAGCCAGACCACGCTCAATTTCAACCAGCAGGCCAGCAACTGGACCGCGCTCAATCGCGTGGTCGGCAATACCGGACCGAGCCAGATCCTCGGCCGCATCACCGCGCCGGGGCAGGTGCTGGTGATCAACCAGAACGGCATCATTTTCGGTGGCGCGAGCCAGATCAATGTCGGCTCGCTGATCGCATCAACCGCCAATATCGCCGACAGCCAGTTCCTCACCAATGGCATCTATTCAGCCCAGAGCGGCACCAATTATCTGCCGAGCTTCACCGGCGCCGGCGGCAAGATCGTCGTCGAGAGCGGCGCGCTGATCGCCACCAATGCGCCGTCCTCGGTCACGGCGGGCGGCGGCTTCGTGCTGCTGATGGGCACTGAAGTCGACAATGCCGGCGCCATCACCACGCCGAAGGGGCAGACCCAGTTCGCGGCCGGCGACGATTTCATCCTGCGCGCCGGCTATGGCACCAACACCAACCAGAACTCGACCACGCGCGGCAACGAGATCGCGCCGGTGCTCTATCCCGGGAGCGGCAGCGGGACCGTCACCAACACAGGTCTCGTCCTCGCCCAGCAGGGCGATATCACGCTCGCCGGCCATGCCGTCACCCAGGATGGCATTCTGGTCTCCACCACCTCGGTCAATCAGCGCGGCACCATCCATCTGCTCAATTCGGCGTCCGACGCCACCGGCAGCGTCACGCTGACCAATCACGGCATCAGCCTGATCCTGCCGGAGACCGATGCGGCGGCCGCGCTGGTGTCCGGCATCGATCCGAGCGTGACCGCGCTCAATTCGCAGCGCGATGCCCTTATCGCCTCGGTCAAGCCGAATGTGCTGGCGACCAGGCAGTTCGACAATCTCTCGACGCTGTCCGATCGGCCCGATCAGTCGCGCATCGAGATCGTCACCGGCGGCACCATCGATTTCAGGAACGGCTCGCTGACCATGGCGCAGGGCGGCCAGGTGACGGCCTCCGCCGGCAAGCGCGCGTTCGCCGAAAGCGGATCGGTCATCGACGTCTCCGGCACCACCGGCACCGTGCTGCCCGTGTCGGCCAATTCGATCAAGGTCAACGTTCAGGGCAACGAGCTGCGCGACAGCCCGCAGAATCGCGACGGCGGCGCGCTCATCAACAGTAATATGTGGATCGACGCCCGCGATCTGACCCTGGTGCCGGCCGGCACCGGCGGCTATGCGACGGACCGCTACTACACCGCGGGCGGGTTGCTCGAGGTGTCCGGCTATCTCAACAACACCGGACACAAGATCGGCGAATGGACCGCGGTCGGCGGCACCATCACCCTGTCGGCGCCGGAGGTGGTGGTGCAGCGCGGCGCGATCTTCAATATCTCCGGCGGAGCGGTGCAGTATCAGAGCGGCTATGTGCGGCAGACGCTGCTGCTCGGCAGCGACGGCCGCATCTATAATGCCGACGATGCCCCGGCCAACCTGACCTATGTCGCGGTGGCGAACGGCTTCATCGTTAATCACGCGCACTGGAACGTCCTCGAGGTCTATCTCAGTCCGTTCGGCAAAGGCAGCTCGCGCTGGGAGAACGGCTACACCGTGGGCCGCGACGCCGGCAGCCTGATACTCGCGACCCCGACCTCGGTGTTCGAGGGCACGATCCTCGCCAATGTGATCGACGGCGAAAACCAGATCGCCAAACGCCCGGCCGCCGTCACCGACGGCTACAAGCTGACGCAGAACACCGTGCCGCTCGCCGGCACGCTCGCGCTCGGGCAGTACAATGGCTATGGCCTCGCCAACGCGTACAACACCGATGTGTCGATCGGCAACGTTGCGCCGGTCACTGGCGGTCTCGACCTGACATCCGCGCTGCCGGCCGGTCGCGTCAACACCGCCTATTTCGATGCGCCGGCGCTCAACAGCTTCGGCCTCGGCGGCCTCAACATCAACACGGCCAACAAGATCTCCATCGATGCGCCGCTGCAATTGTCATCGGGCGCGCAGGTCAAGCTGATCGCTCCGACCGTCGATATCGCGGCCGGCATCACCGCGCGCTCCGGCACCGTCACCGTCAGCAACATTCTCAACTCGGCAACCGGCACGTTTGCGCTGACGAACGCGGCTGGAGGCGCGGCGCTGACGCTGGAGTCCGGCGCCGTCATCGATATGCGCGGCCTGTGGGTCAACGCACTGACCAATCCGAACAGCGCGTCGGGCCTCGGCTTCCTCGACGGTGGCAACGTCACCATCAATTCCCTTCAGAATGTCACGCTCGCGGCCGGCAGCGTGATCGACGTGTCCTCCGGCGGAGCCGTTCTTGCCAACGGCAAGACGCAAGGCGGCAAGGGTGGCAACGTCACGATTATCGCGGGCAATACCCAGCAGAATGCCGGAACGCCGGGCAATGGAAATCTCGTTCTCGACGGGACGATCCGCGCCTGGGGCGTCACGGGCGGCGGCACGCTGACGATCTCGACGCCCGGCAACATCCTGATCGGCGACAATGCCGAACTGGCCGGTGGCATTCTGCCCGCCGGAATGCCGGCGCCGGCTGCGGTGAAGCTCAAGCAGGCCTTGACCATTCCCGCGGGGCAGCCATTGCCGGCTGCGCTGACGCTGACCCTCACCACGATGACCTACGATACGCCGCTGCTCTCCGATGTGACGCTGAGCGACACGTTGCCGAGCGGGGTGACCGGGGCGGATTGGCCGGTTCCGGCCGGGCTATTGGTGTGGGCAACGAGCGGTGGGGCCAACGGTTGTTACGGCAGTTGGCCGTGCGGGTCGTCAATCTTACCGGCCGGTTCGACCATCACGAGCTGGGCAGGCGGTTCAAAGATTCCTGCCGGGACCGTCGTTCCGTCAAACGTCTTTCCGAACGGCCTTCCGGTCCAGCCTTACCAGGTCACCTATGCCGCCGGAACGATCTACTCCACGCCCATGACCTACCCGGTCGGCTCCATCATTCCGACCGCGGCGGTGTTGCCGCAAACCGTGGCGATCGAACCTGCGCCGTCGCTGCAGTATTCGTTCTTCACCGCCGGCTTCTCGAATTACGACATCAACGGCGGCCTGGGTGTTGTGGTTGCCAACAACACACTGGTTGCGGCCGCGATGCCGGTCTACCGGTTCACGGCGAACAGCTATGCGGTAGCTACCGGCAGCGACCCGTCGTCGGCGTTGACGCTGTGGACGCCGCCGCTGTACATCGCGGATCCGGTCAAGGCTACGATCGCCCAGCGCGGCGGCGTGAGTCTCACGCTGCGATCGCTCATCAAGTCCGGAAGCGGACCGATCGTGGGCGGCGGGGCGATCGTGGTTGGTGACGGCGCCTCGGTCAGTGTCGATCCGGGCCAGAGCATCACGCTCGACGCGTTCGGTCAGATCAACGTGTTCGGCAGTCTCACCGCGCATGGCGGCAGCATCAATCTGGTCAACGATGCCTACAGTTCGACAGCCGAGGCGGCGCGCAACTTCGATCTGAACGGCAATGGCCGCGGCGTGTCTGTCTGGGTCGGTTCTGCCGCCAAGCTCGACGTCTCGGGTCTGGCCTACCAGACGTCCGATGTCGCTGGACGCAGCTTCGGACGGGCGACCGACGGCGGCTCGATCACCATCAACGGCGGGGGCGCCTTCGTGATCTTGCGCCCGGGCGCCGAACTCAATGCCGACGGCACGCAGGTCGCAATCGATCTCGCGGCCGGCGGTGCCGCAGCGTCGAGCCGGCTGCAAGCAATAACAACGAATGGCGGCGCCATCACGCTGGCTTCGCAGAGCGGCCTCTATCTCGAAGGCGACATCCACGCCTTCTCCGGCGGAGGCAATGCTTCCGGTGGCAGCCTCTCGATCGCGCTCACCACGCCGACCTTCGACGGGAATTCCTTCCCCAACGGCCAGGCGCCGGCCAATGTCATCGTTCCAAGCCTCATGACCGTGGTGCAGGCGCGTCAGGACTCCGCGCTGCCGGAGGATATCGCGCCGGGAAGGGGCGCGTCGCATCTTGCGTTCGGTCAGGCCACGGTGAGCGCCGACATGGTGAAGGCCGGCGGGTTCGACAGCCTGACGCTGACGTCCGGCGACTACATGCAGTTCTCGGGCAACGTCTCGCTGGCGCTGGGCCGCAGCCTGACGCTGACGGCGGCAGCGTTTACGTCGGGAGCTCCGGTGGTTGGACCGATCGATCCCTCGATGCCGGCCTCGGCTGGCAGCGTGAAGGTGTCAGCCCCCTATATCCTGTTTCGTGAAGCGACGGCCAATATCCCGGATGGGACCGTCAGCGGCAGCATCCGCAATCCCAGTGGCGCGGCCTTGCCGACCACGGCGACGTTCGAAGCCGACGCGAACCAGATCGACATCCAGGGCCTCATCGGATTCTCGGCGCGCTCGCCGAACAACATATACGCGCCGGGATTCCTGACCACCAAGCTGGTCAGCCAGGGCGACATCCGCTTCCTGTCGATGCCCGGGGTGGTCGCGACCCAGCTGTCGACCAGCGGAAATCTCGAACTGCTCGCCGCGCAGGTCTATCCCGCGACCAACAGCGTTGCCACCGTCATCGCCGGCAGCGGAAATTCCGACCCGACCACGACGCTGACCATCGGACGCACCACAGATACCATTCCGGACACACCATTCTCCGTCTTCGGCAGCCTCGCGTTCCAGGCGCCG
The DNA here is from genome assembly GCF_054063755.1 of Bradyrhizobium sp. USDA 4341. Taxonomy (NCBI): domain Bacteria; kingdom Pseudomonadati; phylum Pseudomonadota; class Alphaproteobacteria; order Hyphomicrobiales; family Nitrobacteraceae; genus Bradyrhizobium; species Bradyrhizobium sp. USDA 4341. The sequence goes on from NZ_JBSSGO010000002.1 coordinate 6,422,702, forward strand.
GTGATCGAGCAGGGCGGCATCGTGCGCGCGCCATTTGGTGCCCTGATCCTTGGCCAGGGCTGGCCCGTGTTCACGCCGCACGTCGATCTGCTGCCCGGCAGCGTGACCTCAGTCTCAATGGCCGGGCTGACCATTCCCTATGGCGGCACGGTTGACGGCGTCACCTACAGCTACAACGGCGCCAGCATTCGTCCGCTCTACCTGACCAATTTCGGCACCAACGGACCGCAATCCGGAATCACGCTCGATGGACAATCGATCAACGTCGCCAGCGGCGCGATCCTGGATATGTCGGGCGGTGGCACGCTCACCGGCGCGGGCTTCGTCTCCGGCCGCGGCGGCTCGGTCAATGTGATCAACACGCCGCTCGTCAACGCCAACCCGGCGACGCCGGTCAGCAAGGCGAGCGACAAGGTCTACGCCATCCTGCCCGGCTATGGTTCAGGTTACGCACCGGTCGCATCCGAGAACGGCGCCGGCGATCCCGTCGTTGGTCAACAGATCACTGTTCCTGCCGGTGTTCCGGGATTGGCGGCGGGGACGTACACATTGCTGCCGTCCAACTATGCGCTGCTGCCTGGCGCATACCGCGTGGAGCTTGGAGGCAGCACCACGACGCCGGTCGGCAACCCGATCACGATCGGCAACGGAACCTATGCCACTTCGGTCACCACCGGCATCGCCGACACCGCGATCAAGGGCAGCCTTCCTGTGACGGCGCTGATTACCGCGGGCACTTCCGTTCGCAAATACTCGCAGTTCAATGAGCAGGGCTACAGCGATTTCCTGATTGCGAACGTGACGCAATTCGGCGGCCTGCGGCCGCTGCTGCCGAGCGATGGCAAGACGCTGGAAGTGCTGTTCGAGACGCCGGCCCCCACCACGAGCGGTGCCGCGCTCACCTTCAACGGGACCGCGTTGTTTCAAGCTGAGCAAGGGGGAGCGGCCGGGCAGGTGGCGCTGATGAACGTCGGCGAGATCTATGCCGACGCGCCGACGGCCGGGTTCCCCGGTATCTCGGTTCGGGCGGCAGATATCGACGCACTTAGGGCGCCGCGGCTGCTGGTCAATGGAACGGTCGGGATTTCGAATGGCACGTTGACTCTCGGTCAGCCCTACAGCGTGAACGGATACCATCTCTTCATCCGCGACGGCGTCTCGCTTTCCGCCGGCGAGATGTTCTTCATCGGCAACGACATCACGATCGGCAACAACGTCACGCTCAGCACCGTCGGACAGGGCGCCGTCCCGTACGATTCCGCGTCCACCGGCATGAGTTATGCGGCCACCAGCCAGGTCACGGTGCTGGCGCTGTCCAACGGCGACATCAATTTCCTGCCTTCCAATATCGGCAACGGCTCCATCACGATCGGCGCCGGCTCGTCGCTCTATTCGGAGGGAACGCTGGCGTTCGTCACCAACGGCGCTTCCACGATCGATCCGACCGCCCATTTCGGATCGAGCAACATCGCGCTTGCGGTCGGCACGATCAATATCGGCGACGCCGCAACGGTCAGCGCGGCAGCCGCACCGGCCGGGTTGCTGTTCGATCAGACGCTGTTCAACACGCTTCTCCATGGCGATCCGCTGCATCGCGCGCCCGCGCTGAAGACCATCACGCTGGCTGCGGCGAACTCCATCAATCTGTTCGGGAGTGCGGGGCTGGATGCCACCGGCAGCGGTGTCGACCTGGTGCTGAACACGTCGGCGATCTATGGCTATGGCGCGGCTGGCGATCAATCCACCATCGCAGCCAACAGGATCACCTGGAACGGTATCAGTGGCGCCACGCCGCCGGCCATCGCCGCAGGCGGCCCGGGAACCGGAGCCGGCACCCTTAATCTCGTCGCCAACGAGATCGACTTCGGCCGGTTCGCCTCGCTCGATATCTCGACCGCGAGCCGCGTGATCTACGGCTTCGGCAACGTCAACATCACCGGCAATTCCAGGATCATCTCGGCCGGCAACAGCAAGCTGTTCGTCTATCAGTCGCCGAGCTCCGATGCCGGCGCCGTATTCGGCCAGAGCGGCAGCGGCGGCAACCTGACGCTGACGACGCCGCTTCTGACCGGTGTGCAGAAGTCGATCATGGCCTATTCCGCGGGCGGCGCGCTCGATGTCGTTGCGCCCGCGGGCGCTGCGCCGAGCCTCGCCAAGTCGACGGTGGCCGGCACCGAGATCGACCTGACCGGCGGCAGCGTCGCCATCGGCACGACGATCTTGCTGCCGAGCGGCAAGCTCGTCGTTAATGCGACCGGCGATATCGTGCTCGACGGTGCAAGCCGCATCGATCTCAGCGGTCAACCGTCCACGATCCAGCGGGCGACCGTCTACGGGTTCGGCGGCACGGCGATCTTCAACAGCGTGCAGGGTGGTCTGACGCAGCTTGCCGGCTCCGTGATCGATGTCTCCGCGACCAACGCCGGTGCCGGGTCGATCAGCATCGCGGCGGCGAATGGACCGGTCACGCTCGGCGGTGCACTCAACGGGGCGGCAACAAATGGCTACGCGAGCGGCGATTTCAGCGTCACCGCCGGCCGGCTGTCCAGCTCGGATTTCGCCGCGCTCAATGCGCTCCTGACCCAGGGCGGCTTCTTCGACGCGCGCGCCTTCGACATCAGGAACGGCGATCTTGTCGTCGGCGATGGTGTGAGGGCTAGCAATGTCACGATCGCCACCGACAACGGCAGCCTGGCCGTCGTCGGCGCCATCGATGCATCCGGTGTTGCACCCGGCACGATCCGGCTCTCGGCCGGCAACGGGCTCGCGCTTGCGCCGACGGCCGTGCTTGATGTTCACGGCACGGTGTTGCAGGTCGACAGCTACGGCCAGCCGATCGAGGCGAGGAACCGCGGCCATATCGAACTGACCGCGGCGGGCGGTGCGCTCACGCTGTCACCAGGCGCGACCATGGATCTCACCACGCCGAACGGCGGCGCCTATGGCGACGTGGTGCTCAACGCACAGCGCACCGGCGAGACCTCCGGTGATATCGCCATTAACGCGGCAGGTCCGCTCAACATCAAGGGCGCCTACAGCATCGCGCTCAACGCGTTCTGGACCTATGACCTGCCGGGCGGCAGCACCATCACCCAGGCGACGCTCGACGGATACGACACAGCGAGCACGGCCTTTATCAATGCCGCGCTCGGCAACGGCGGACTGGCGACGCGCGTCGCGGGCTTGTCTGCCTATGGCAGCGCCTACCACCTGCGACCGGGCGTCCAGATCACATCGAGCGGCGACCTGTCGACGTCGGGTGATATCGACCTTGCCAAATATCGCTACGGCGCGGGCGCTGATCGTGATCAGCACTCCACTGCCTATGGCGCAGGCGAGCCGATGGCCCTCGTGGTCCGCGCCGGCGGTAACGTGACCGTCAACGGAAGCATCTCGGACGGGTTCAAGTCGTCGCCTGGGTTGCCGGCGACCTTCACGATCTTCGACGTCACTCACAGTCGGTATTTCATGAAGCGTACGTTCGGTGGCTACACCTACTGGTTCGACCAGAGGACCGACGTTTATCTCGTGAACGATTGGACGGTTCCGAACGATGCCTTCTATGATTGGTGGATCAACAACTACTGGGGACCGCTGGTCGACACCAACAACAACAACTACAACCCCGGAGACACGATCCCGGCCGGCACCATACTGAGTGCGAGCAACAGCGGCGGGTTTGCATTCGAGCCGGGTAGCGTGCCCACCGTCGGAATCGTGACGACCCCCGCGATCCCGGGAGCCGCCGCCACTGCGGCGGGAGCCCTGATGCTCGCGCCAGGCTCGCTTTCCGCGTCGATTCGCATCGTGGCGGGCGCCGACCTCGCCGCTGCCGACCAGCGCGCGCTGCAGACGACGTCGGCGCTGAACGGGCGCGGTAACCTGACGCTGAGCGATCCTGCCTACAATGCCTCGCTGAACGGTTCGTTCTTCAGCGTGCTCCGCACCGGCACCGGCAGCCTCGACTTGCTGGCGGGCGGAAGCTTCAGCGAGGCCACGCCGTACGGCGTCTACACCGCCGGCACGCAATCGGCGCCGGTCCTGGCCGCCGACGGCAGCAATCCCTATGATCTTGTCGGTACCACCAGCGGCGGCAACTCGCACGCGTGGTATCCCGAACATGGCGGCGATCTCCAGCTCACCGCGCAGCGGGATATCACCGGCAATATTCAGATCGCGGACAACAACACCCGCTACGTCGACTCGAATCTCACCGCCAACTGGTTCCGGTTGCAGGGCGGCGGTGCCTCTGCCGATCCGGCCGCGTGGTCGATCAATTTCGGCTCGCTCGCCAAGACCGGTGCGTGGGTCAACACCAGGCAGCTTGTCGGATTCCAGGGCATCGGTACGCTCGGCGGCGGCAACCTGACCTTGATCGCCGGCGGCAACGCAGGGGTGACGGGAGGCGGCTCAACCGGCCTCGATCTGGCGGTCGCTTCAACCGGCCGTGTTCTGCCAAACGGCACCCTTGTTGAGACCGGCGGCGGCAATCTTGTTGTGAAGGTCGGCGGTGGATTGAATCCCCTCGTGCCGACGACACCTTACGGGCCGGTCCCGGATTACTACGGCTCGATCACGAACCTGCGCGGCGACATCATCGTCAAAGCCGGATCCGTCGGCGCACTGGCTCAGAACGCCTGGGGATCCTCGCTCGTTTCGTACGATCCGCGCGCTATCGATCCAAACGTCTTCAAGCGCTCACTCAGCACGGGTCCGCTCTTTATACCGGGTGACGGCAGCGTGAGCGTCGTCACCCGTGGCGACCTCGTGCTCGGCGGCGCCGGTGATGCGGGCATGGCAACGTCGGTCGATCTGAACGGCTTCGCGTATACGGTACGGAATGCCGACGGCAGTATGTCGCTCAAGAGCGGCGGACAGTCGAATTTCACGCTGTGGACGCCAACGACGGCGATCAGCCTTTACGCAGCCGGTGGCGACGCGGCCGTATTGAACGGGATTTCCGCCAACGGCGCCGGCTTCTTTCCGGGAACGCTGATCGTTGCGGCTGCCAATGGCGATATTCGATTTGGGGAGGGCGCGCCAACCATCGAGTTGACGCCGTCGCCGCTCGGCCAACTTGAACTGCTGGCGGCAGGCTCGATCTACGGCACGAGCCAGGTGGTGGCGATGTCCGGCGCGGATATGAGCACGCTGGCGACGCCATTCAATCCCGTCTTTGCCACCGGCACAGGCGGCGCCGGTACCAGCAACGCCTGGGCGAACGCCGCTTTCCGGGACAATTCGCTCAATCCGATTGCCTACGGCGAGGACTTGCCCATCTCCAACCTGCACGCAGGCGACAACCAGCCGGCCTTGGTCTATGCGGGTATCGATATCGTCGACCTTGGGCTTGGACAGGCACTGCCAAAGACCCGCAGTTTCTCCTCGGGCTTCAATCCCACCCACAGCACCTGGTACATCGCCGCCAAGCCGTTCGAGGTGATCGCCGGTCGCGACATCGTCGGCACCGGCCCAACGCCGGACGTGTTCTTCAACAACCCGATCTCGAACGATGTCGGTCACGTTACGCTGATTCAAGCAGGCCGCGACATCATCTATCAGTCGGTGACGATCGCCGGCTCCGGCCTGCTTGACGTGCAGGCCGGGCGCAATCTCTATCAGGGCTACTATGGGTCGCTGGTCAGCATCGGCAACGTGCTGAACACCGCGGATACTTCGGGTGGCGCCGGCATTTGGGTGCTGGCGGGAGTCGGTGCGACGGGGCCCGATTATGCGGGCTTTGCCAGGCTCTATTTCGACCCGGCCAACCAACTGCCCGGCGGGACGCCGCTCGCCGGCAGCGGCAAAGTGGTGCAGACCTACGATCAGGCCCTCATCGCCTGGCTGCACAAGCTGTACGGTTTTGTCGGGACGAGTGCGGACGCTTTGAAGCTCTTCCTGGCATTATCCAGCGAGCAACAGAGCATCTTCGTTCGTCAGGTCTATTTCGCCGAGCTGGCGGCCGGCGGCCGGGAACAAACCGGTGCGGTCGCGAGTCCGCGGCTCGGCAGCTATCTGCGCGGCCGTCAGGCGATCGCCACCCTGTTTCCGGACAAGGATGCACAAGGCGATCCAGTGCAATATTCCGGCAAGATCACCATGTTCAGCGGCGTCGCCAAGAAGAGCGACGGCAGCACTTACCTGGCCGATGGCGGGATCAACACCCAGTTCGGCGGCGACATCCAGATCCTCAATCCGGGCGGGCAGACGATCGTCGGCGTGGAAGGCGTGACGCCGGGTGCCGGTGCGGGCCTGATCACGCAAGGGCAGGGCGATATCGATATCTATTCGCTCGGCAGCGTGCTGCTTGGCCAGAGCCGCATCATGACGACGTTCGGCGGCAACATCCTGGCGTGGTCGGCGGCCGGCGACATCAACGCCGGCCGCGGCTCGAAGACGACGACGATCTTCACCCCGCCCAAGCGCACCTACGACAACTACGGCGCTGTCACGCTATCGCCGACCGTGCCCTCGACGGGCGCGGGCATCGCGACGCTCAATCCGATTCCGGAAGTTCCACCCGGCAATATCGACCTGATCGCGCCGCTCGGCACCATCGATGCGGGCGAAGCCGGCATCCGTGTGTCGGGCAACGTCAATCTCGCCGCGCTGCAGGTGGTCAACGCCGCCAACATCCAGGTGCAGGGCACCTCGACCGGCATTCCGACGGTGCAGGGGCCGCCGGTCGGGGCGCTGACATCAGCGTCAAACACCACCGCCGCCAGCCAGCAGGCCGCGGCGCCACCGCCAAAGAACAATGACCAGCCGTCGGTCGTGATCGTCGAAGTGCTCGGCTATGGCGGCGGTGACGGGACCCCGCCACAGGATCCGCCGGAGCAGCAGCGCAAACCGCGCGAAAAGCAGAGCTACAACGAGAACAGCGCCTTCCAGGTCATCGGGCTCGGCGATGCGACGGGCTCGTCCGGCAGGTGACGCGCGAGGGGGCGTGGCCGGGGAAAGCGACAGCACATGCAAATGTCGCTTTCCCGGAATCGCCAGCGCCTTGTGCGCAGCCCCGGCTTACACGGTCGGCGACTACTTGACCGTCAGGCGCACGTCCGGCGCCGGCCGGCCGGGGACCCATCCCAATGCAAACCGCTGACCGGCGACGATCTCATTCCTCGAGAGCTTTGAGGCAACCGCATCGCGGAATCGGAGATAGGCATCGCGCTGCCGCCCGCCGGTGCGGGCCGCCGCCAGATTGAGCCATTTGTAGGCCAGCACGTAATCGTTCGGAACACCGTGGCCCTTGTCGTACATCAGGCCGAGCATGGCTTGCGCGAACGGATCGCCCTGCACGGCGCCGCGATAGTAGAGATCGGCGGCGGCATCATAAGCCTGCGGGACGCCGAAGCCGTGCTCGTACATGAAGCCGAGCAGGCCGAGGGCCCTTGGGTTGTCGCGGTGGGCGGCCGGCGCGAGCTCCCGGGACGCCCTGACATAGTCGCCGCGATGGAAGGAGGCCGTTCCGCGCGCAACGCTGTCGGCGCTCGCGACGGACGCGGTCGTGCCCCAAAGCGCGACCGCAAGCGAGGCGCAGAGGGCGGCCCGTTGCGCGCGCACGCGGCGCATCGTGTTGCCCGGCTCAGTGATAGGCGGTGGTGATCGGCGCATTGGTCGATGTCGTTGCGATGTTGCCGCGCAATTTCGATCGCAGCTCCTCGGCCACCATCTGGGCGTCGGAACCGTTGCGGATGATCTGCGGGCGAATGAAGATGATCAGCTCGGTGCGCTGGGTGCCGTTGCTCTGATGTCCGAAGGCGTCGCCGAGGCCGGGAATCTGGTCAAGCACGGGAAGCGCATTGCGGTTGCCGCTTTGCTGTTCGCTGATCAGACCCGCCAGCAGCACGGTCTGGCCGTTGGCGACCGCGATTTGGCTCTTGACCCTCCGCTCCGACACCGTCGGAGTCAGGCTGTTCGCGCTGGTCTGCGGAACGTTGCTGATCTCCTGCTCGACATCGAGCCGCACGGTGCCGTTCACGCTGACGCGCGGCGAGACCCGCAGGATGATGCCGGTGTTGCGATAGTCGATGGTGTTGACCACCGTGTTGCTCCCGGTCAGCACCGTCGCGCTGCCGGTCGACACCGGGACGACGTCACCGACCTGCAGCGTCGCGACCTGGTTGTTGATCACGACCAGCGACGGATTGGAGAGCACCTTGACGCTGGTCACGGCATGCAGCGCATCCAGGATGAGGCTCGGCTGCGTCTCGGATCCGATCAGGAAGTTGAAGCCCGGGAAGGCGCGGTTGATGAAGGCATTGGTGACCGAGCCTGCGACGGAGACGGCCCCGGTGGTCGCGTCCGTGGTGGTCGCGGGTGCGGTGGTGGCCTGGGTGCCGAGGATCGAGCCGGTGTTCGGCTTCAGGCCGAGGTTCCGGCTGGTAAGATAGGTCTGCACGCCATAGGACAAAGTGTTGTTGAGCGTGACCTCGGCGATCGTCGCGTCGATCGCGACCTGGAGCTGCGGCTCGTCGATCTGCTGCAGCGTCGCCTCGATGATGCGGTAGTTGGCCTGATCGGCGTAAATCAGCAGATTGTTGTTCACGACATCGGGCGTGATCCGCACGTCCTGCATGACGGGCTGGCCGTTGCCAGAGCCTGAGCCAGCGCCGCGTCCGCTATCCAGCGCGGCATTGTTGCCTTGGCCCTGATTGGGATTGTTCGCTTGCCCGCCGGCGCCAAATCCCTGGCCGAGGCCCTGACCCGTTGCGCCTGTCCCTGACGTGCCGCGCGAGGCAAAGCTGCCCGAGTTCGAGCCCGAGTTGCCGTTCGCCGACAGACGGTCGGCGACGCTCGAGGTCGACGAGGTGCCGGAGCCGGGCGCGAGCTGGCTGTCGGCGCTGTCGAGCAAATTGCCGGACGATCCGCCGAGGAACATGTCGGTCAGAACCCGCGCGATCTGGCGCGCATCGCCGTATTTGACGCGGTAGACATGGACCGAGGTGCGCGCGGTGTCGTTGCGATCGAGGCGCTTGATCCAGGTCGCCGCCGTGTGCAGCATGTCCGGCTTCTTGGTCACCACCAGCACCGCGTTGAGGCGTGCGATCGGCATGAACTTGATGACGTTCTGGCTGAGGCCGTTCTCGCCGGAATCGACGATCTTCTCCAGCTCCGCAATGACGGGCGCGGGCGAGCCGCTCGAGATCGGGAAGATGCCGACGGATTGGCCGCGCATCCAGTCGACGTCGAAGCTGAGCACGGTGTCGACCGCGGTGCGGCGCTCGGCGCCGGTGCCCTGGATCAGAAGCAGATTGCGCGTCGTGTCGGCGCGGATCGAGCCCGCCCTGGTGGCGAAGCTGTCGGTCAGCTTCAGCAGGGTCTGCGCCGACACATATTGCAGGGGGACCACCGAGATGCCGAATCCGGGTTCGGGATTGGCCGCCGCGGCATCGACGCGGCCGCCGCCGACCGCGTCGCCGAGGGGCGTCAGGCGATAGCCCGCAGTATCTTTGAGCAGCACCACGCCGCTCAGGCGAAGCGCGTTTTCAAGCACGAAGACCATGTCGGATTTCGGCACCGGTCGGACCGACACCAGGCTCACCGTGCCCTGTACCCGCGGGTCGATGGTGTATCCGACATGCAGGATGTCGCCGAGCACGACCTTGGCGACGGTCGCAACCGGCGTGCTCTCGAAATTCAGATCGAAGCCATTGCCGTTCGAGGCCGGCTGCGGCCGCGCGTCGGCGACCCCGGTTACTTCGCTTCCCTCATACATCGCCGCGCGGACGCTGCCGCCCTGGCCGCCGCCCGCTGCCGCCAGCCCGCTCACCGGTTGCGGCTGGCGCGGCAAGAGATCGAGCGATCGCACCTTGTCGGTGACGTCGACCTGGGACGCGTCCACGCTCTCGCCGACCGTCGCGGAATTGCAGGACGCCAGCAACCCCAGCGACGTCAGGGCAAAAATGGCTGCCAGGCCGCCACGGATCGTCGGGCAGCGGCCCACTGTGCCTACGCGTTGCATGAAGGCCCTTCGCTCTGACTAACTGAAATTTCGACGGCGTGCGACGATCGGTCCTACCCCGGTGGGACTCTTAGCGATCGAACATGACAGAAATAAATTGGTTACATGATTGTCGTTCGCGACCTGACCATCGCATCGCACCAATCTTCGCAGCCGGCGCGCCGCCGTGTCCGCGATGCCACGTCAAGGTTTCTTGAGCCAGGCGAACGATGTGACTTCGCACAGCTGTCACACTTCGGATCGATAACCGCAGAATTGCCGGGAGCCGACGCGACGGCGGATGGCACGGACTGATCCGGGATAGTGTGGCGGGATATCGAGAATGGCCAACGACCTGTCCGTTCGGTTCGTGGATTATCTGCGCCAGAACAATCATTTGGCGCCGATCGACGGATCGGCGGAGCGGAGCGGGCAGGGTGCCGACGCCAGGCAATTGAAGCTGTGGGAGGTCACCAGCCTCGCGCCGACCGAATTCGCCGACGAGGCCGCGCGCTTCTTCGCGCTCGGCCGCCTGACGCTCCAGGAGATGACCTCGGCCGAACCGCTGGTCGGGGCGTTCTCGCCGCGCTTCCTGCGCGAGACCATGGTCTATCCGTGCCGAACGGCCGATGGAAGCACTATCCTGGCGGTCGTCGACCCGACCGACCAGGCGACGCTGCGGGCGGCGCAGATCGTGCTCGGCGCCGGCATCAATGCGAAGGTGGCTTCGTCGGAAGACGTCGCCATCGCGCTGAACAACTCTTCCAGCGCCGAAGAGGCCGAGACCACCGACACAGCCGCGGCGCTGCCCCGCGAAGACGACATCGAGAGCCTGCGCGATCTCGCCAGCGGTGCGCCGGTGGTGCGCGCGGTCAACGATCTGATCGAGAAGGCCGTCGAGCTGCGCGCCAGCGATATCCATATCGAGCCGTTTTCCGCCGGCCTCATGGTGCGCTTGCGCATCGATGGCCTGCTGCGGCCGGTCGCGGCGCTGTCGGGGGTGCTGCCACAGGCGGTGGTCTCCCGCATCAAGATCATCGCCAATCTCAACATCGCCGAGCGCCGCCTGCCGCAGGACGGCGCGGCGCGGCTGCGGGTCGGGCGCACCGACATCGATATCCGCGTCGCGATCATGCCGATGCAACACGGCGAATCCGCCGTCATCCGCATCCTGCCCAAGGATCGCGGCCTGTTGGTCGTCGAGAAGCTGGGATTCTCGGAGCCCGACGAAGCCAAGCTGCGGCGGCTGCTGAAGCTGCCGTACGGCATGGTCGTGATCACGGGGCCGACCGGCAGCGGCAAGACCACGACGCTGGCGACGATCCTCTCGATCCTCAATGAGCCCAGCCGCAAGATTCTGACGATCGAGGATCCGGTCGAATACGAGATCCCCGGCGTCAACCAGGCCCAGGTCAAGCCGGCGATCGGCCTGACCTTCGCCACCGCACTGCGCTCCTTCGTTCGCCAGGACCCTGATGTCATCATGGTCGGTGAAATCAGAGATTCCGAGACCGCGCATGTCGCGGTGCATGCGGCGCTGACCGGGCATCTGGTGCTGACGACGCTGCACACCGAGACCGCGGCCGCCGCGGTGCCGCGCCTGCTCGACCTCGGGGTCGAAGGCTATCTGCTGCGTTCGGTGCTGCGCGGCGTGATCGCGCAGCGCCTGGTTCGGCAATTGTGCGAGCGCTGCAAGACGGCGCGGCCGCTGGCAACGGCCGATTTCACCGAGGATCCCCGGCTCGCCGCGCTCGGATTCCGGGAAGGCGAGATCATTCACGAGCCATGCGGCTGCGAGCGTTGCGGCGGGACCGGTTATCGCGGCCGTCTCGGCGTGTTCGAGCTGCTCGAATTATCCAGTGAACTGCGCGAACTGATCGGAGAGCGAACCGACGGAATGAAGATCGATACGATGGCGATCCGGGCGGGCATGACCACGATGCTCGATGACGGGGTTGCCAAATGCCGCGCCGGATTGACCTCGCCCGCCGAGATCCTCCGCGTTGCAACGGTGCGGTGACGCCGTGCCCAATTATCGCTATCGCGCTTTGACCCAGGCCGGCGAGATCGTCAACGGCACGATCTCGGCTCCGACGGCCGCTGAGGTGGCGCGGCGGATCGAATATCTCAAGCTGCTGCCGATCGAAACCACCGAGGACAAGCGCGCATCCGGCGCAGCCGGTGGCCGCAGCCTGTTCGGCGGGCCGAGTGCAGCCGAGGTCACCACCTTCACGCGCGATCTCGCCCTGCTGCTCAAGGCCGGCGCGCGCCTCGACGATGCCCTGGAGCTTTTGTCCGGCGATGCCGATGTCGGCCGGATGCGTCCGGTGGTGGCGAAGATCCGCGCGGCCCTGCTCACCGGCGAGAGCTTTGCCGATGCGGTGGCGGATCATCCGACCCTGTTCCAGCCGATGTACATCGCCCTGGTCCGGGTGGGGGAAATCTCCGGCACGCTCGACTCCGTGCTCGAGATGCTGGGAACCGAGCGCGCGCGTTCCGAGCAGATGCGGCGCAAGCTGACCGACGCCATGCAGTATCCGGCCTTCGTGCTGGTCGCGGCATCCGGCGTGATGCTGTTCTTCCTGCTGTTCGTGCTGCCGCAATTCTCGACCGTGCTGGGCGATTTCGGCGGCAAGTCGGATACGGCGCTCGCCAGCTTCATCGCGGTGTCGGATTTCCTGCGCGCCAACGCCACGGCGGCGAGCCTGATCAGTGCGGCCACGATTGCGCTCGCGTGGTGGCTGCTGCGGCAGGCGCGCGTGCGCGCCGCGTTGGTCAGCGGGATCTCGCGGGTGCCGGGCATCAGCAGCGCCTTCCAGTTCTATCGCGCAAGCCTGTTCTGCCGCAATCTGGGCGTCCTGCTCGGCAGCGGCGTCCACCTTACGGCCGCGTTGCGCATTCTCGTCGACATCATGGCGGTGACCGGCAGCGAGGCGAACTGGACCGCCGCCGCCGACCGCGTCCGCCATGGCGGAAAATTGTCGGACGCGCTCGCCGTGGCGGACAGCCTGCCGCCAATGGCGGTCCGCATGCTGCGGCTCGGTGAAGAGACCGGGCAGCTGCCGGTGCTGGCCGGGCGGGTCGCGGAATTCTACGAAGCAAAATTGCAGCGCAGCCTGGACCGCGTCGTCGGCATCGTCGGCCCACTGGCGATCATCACGATCAGCACCGTCGTCGGCGGACTGATCGTATCGGTCATGACGGCGCTGCTCTCGGTCACGCAGCTAGTCGGTTAGAGCAGGGGTCATCGGTCATGATATCGCGCAACACGATCATCGAAACATTCGCCTTGCGAGCGGGACGCGATCCGGCGCACTTACAACCACCAAGGCGTCCGGGGCAGGAGGGCTTTACCCTCGTCGAGATGCTGGTAGTGATCGCGATCATCGGCCTCATCATGGGGCTGATCGGGCCGCGCGTGCTCAACTATCTCAGCGAGTCCAAGGTCAAGACCGCGCGTATCCAGTTGCAGAGCTTCTCCAGTGCGCTCGACCTGTTCTACCTCGACGCCGGACGCTTCCCGTCCACGGCGGAGGGACTTGTCGCGCTGGTCCGCCGCACGCCGGGCGTCGCCGCCTGGAACGGCCCCTATCTGAAGGGCGGCAACGTGCCGAACGATCCCTGGAACCATCCCTATCTCTATCGCTCGCCGGGCGAACACGGGCCTTACGACATCGTCTCCTATGGCTCCGACGGTCAGGAGGGCGGCAGCGGCACCTCGGCCGACATCTCGCTCGAAAAGACGACAGCCGCCAACAACGACCAATAGGGATGCATGGCGAGCATGAATGAGGTGTCGCAGCGCGGTTTCACCCTGCTCGAGATGGTGTGCGTGCTTGCCATCATCGCGCTGCTGGCGGCCGTGCTGCTCCCGTTCATTCCGCACCAGACCTCGCGGTCGCGCTTGCAGGCCTATGCGTTGCAGACCGCAACGCTGCTGAAGGCAGATCGCAATGCCGCAATCGAGCGCAGCACCAGCGTTGCGACGCTGGTCGATGCGGCGAGCCGGGTGATCCATTCGGGCGCGTCGCGCATGACGGTGCGAATCCCCGATGACGTGCGATTCGATGCGGTGCTGCCCCAGAGCTGTCAGCGCCGCGCCGCACTGTCGACCATCCGCTTCTTTGCCAATGGCGGTTCCTGCGGCGGCTCCATCGCGCTGACGCGGCTCGACGCAGGATATGAGGTCCGCGTCAACTGGCTCACCGGAAGGGTAGAAATCGTTGCTCGTGACGTCGCCGCCAACTAACCGCACGGATGCAGGGTTCACCATCATCGAGGTGCTGGTGGCGCTGGCGTTGGTGGCTGTCTCGATCGTTGCGATCGGTGCGGTCATGGGTGTCAAGACGCGCGGCGTCCGGGCCATGGAGCAGCACGTCGCGCTGATGCAGGCGGTGCGCACATTGATGACGGTCGGCATTCCGCCGCGCGCCGAATTGCAGTCGGGCACGTCGACGGGGCAGGCGGAGGGCTACCGCTGGACCATCGAGATCAGTCCGCTCGGTGGCGACTGGACCGTGCCCGAGGGCAACGTGCCCTGGGCGCCTGAGCTGGTACGCATTCGCGTCAAATCTCCGGGCGGTGCGTTGTCCGACATTCGCACCGTGCGCCTGATGCCGAGGTCTTCGGAATGACCCCGGCAGGCACAGCACAGCGAACGCATGAGCGCGGCTTCACGCTGATCGAGACCATCGTCGCGCTGGCGCTGATGGGGCTGCTGCTGTCGGCGCTCGCCAGCATCACGGCGCAATGGCTGCCGAGCTGGAACCGGGGGCTCGACCGGATCCAGCGCAGCGAATTGATCGGGATCGCGCTGGAGCGGATCGGCGCCGATCTCGCCGCGGCGGAGTTCGTTGCCGCCAACCGCGATACCCACAAGCCGCTGTTCGACGGATCGGAATTGTCGGTCACGTTCGTGCGCACGTCGGTGGGGCCGAATGCGGGGCCGGGGCTCGACGTGGTGCACCTTGGTGAAACCCGGGATCGCAGCGAGTTCGTCACGGTTCGTTCGCAGGCGCGCTTCACGCCGCTGGCCGACGGGGTGTCGCTGTCGGAGCAGGTGCATCTCGGCAGCCCCGTCGTGCTGCTGCGCGCACCCTATCGCCTGTCGTTCGCCTATGCCGGTGCCGACCGGGCCTGGAAGAGCGTGTGGAAGGATGCCAACAAGCTGCCAACGATGATCCGGTTGACCGTGCGTGACGCGGCAAGCCAGCGCGTCCTGTCGGTTTCGACCATTGCGCCGGTCCATGTCCAGATTCCGAGCGACTGCACCAAGCCGGACGGCAATTGCGGCGACAAGCAAAGTTCCGACGGTGCCACCGATCAGGGGAAGACGTGATGGGCGTCTCCGGCAATATCGGCCGATCGCCGCCCAATCGCGGCTTCGTCATCGTTGCGGTGCTCTGGATCCTGCTTGCGCTGTCGTCGCTGGCGATCATCTTCTCGGCCTATCTTGCCGCGTCGGCGCGCGCCTTGGCGGCCAGCGACCTGTCGTTGCAGACCGAGGCGCTGGTGTCGGCCGGGCTCGAACTCACCGCCTATCAGCTGACGCTGACGGATGAGAAGACGCGGCCGCAGTACGGGGCGTTTCATTTCGGGCTGGACGACGCCAGCGTCGGTATCACCTTCACGTCGGAGGCGGGCCGCGTTGACCTGAACTATGCGTCGAAGGAGATGCTGATCGGCCTCTTCGTCGTGCTCGGCGCCCGAAAGGATGCGGCCAGCGAATACGCCGACCGGATCGTGGGCTGGCGAACCCGGCCCGTGCCGGGCAGCGAGAATGTTGAGGCAGCGCGCTACAACGCGCTCGGCTATTCGCCGCGGCAGGGGCTGTTCACCCATGTCAACGAGCTGGCGCTGGTCGCCGGCATCCCCGAAGCCTTCGTCGATCGTGTGTTGCCGTTCGTGACGGTGTTCAACGGCAGTCCGGATGTTGATCCGGCCATCGCCGCGCCGGAAGTGGCTCTTGCCGTGGATAAGGCATCTGGGAAGCAGCAGGACAGCTTCGGCGCGCCTGCTCCCTCGCCGAACGGCGGCCTCAGTGCCGGATCGCAGGCGCCGAACCCGCAAAGTGCGGCATCGACCGCGCAGAGCCCTTGCTACCGGATCGCAATCTCGATCCGGTTCCGCAACGGTCACCGCACCACGTCTGAAGCGGTGATTGCGCTCGGCGACAAGGTCGAGCCATATCGTGTGTTGTCCTGGCAGAACGATGTCGAGCCGCGAAGCACGGTTCTGCCGCGGAGGAGAGGTTGATGGCAATACTCGCCGAAGCACGGCAATGGTTCGAGCAATGGATCGGCGCGGTCGCGACTGCCGTCGACGGCGTCGCGGGCAGGTTCATGCGCCGGCGCAGCATCGAACTCGACGAAAATGCTGACGGTACGTTCACAGCCCGCGCCACCGCGTCGAGAGATGGCTCGCCGTCAGCTCCGGTTTCGTTCCGGCTCGATCACGATGTGCCGCAGCCTCCGTTGTCAACAGCGTGGAAGACGGCGTTCGACGGCAGCCGCATCGAGGTGCGTTTGCGATCGGATCACGTCGTCAGCCGTGTGCTTGATTTCCCGAGCCAGGCGGGCGGTTTCCTCGATGGCATGATCCGCGCGCAGGTCGACCGCCTGACGCCGTGGACCGCCGCCGATGCGGTCTTTGGCTGGGGGGCGCCGCAGCCGATCTCCAATGACCGTATCGAGGTCGCGTTCAGTGCGACCGCGGCGAGCAAGGTCGATCCGCTGATCCGGATGGCCAGGATGCTCGGCGCCGCCACCGTTGCGGTCTCGGCGCCGGCGGTTGGCGGCGATGGCGCCCCGCAGCAGGTGACGCTGCTCGACAGATCGCTGCGCGGCCTTGCCGGACCTGCGGTTCCGCGCCTGTTGCGCATCGGTTTGGTCTCGACGGCGGCTACGGCAGCGGTCTCCCTGCTGCTCAACATCTATCTCGGCGGCTGGCTGCAATCCGAGCAGGAGGACCTGCAACACCGGATCTCGCAGCGCCGCGCCGCGCTGCGTCTCGATGCCAATGGCGACTCGTCCGGTCTCGGCCTGCTCGCCAAGCGCAAGCAGACGACGCCATCGAGCGTCATGGTTCTGGAAGCGATCTCGCGCGTCCTGCCCGACACGACCTATGTGACGGAGCTCCGCATCGAGGGCAACAAGGTGCAGGTGGTGGGACTGACCCAGGATGCGCCATCCCTGATCCGCCTGCTGGAACAGTCGCCGCAATTCACCCGCGCGACGTTCTTCGCGCCGACGACCCGCGCCGCGAATGAATCCGCGGAGCGGTTCCACGTCGAGGCCAATATATCCGCTTCCTTTGGGTCCGGCTCATGAGCGCAGCATCCCGATCGCTGACAGCCGTCAGCACTTCGCCACTGGTCGCGACCGCGAGCTATCTCGGCCTCTTCGTGCTGCTGCTCTTCGTCGTCATCTCGTCGCTCTCGGACATCATCGGCCTGCGCAGCGATGTTGCGGCGTCGGCCGGAATGCTGGAACAGCTGGAGGGACGGTCCAAGGCGAATACCGCGCCCGGTCAGTCCCCCATGCCGACCGGTTCCGCCTATCTCGAGGGGGCGACCGTCACGGTTGCCGGCGCCACGCTGCTGCAGCGCGTGTCGGGCGCGGTGATCAAGGCCGGCGGCAATGTGCTGTCGACGCAGCTCGACGTTCCCAACGCGCCCGCGAAGGCCGGCTTCATCAGCATGGTCGCAAGCAGCGAGATCGAACAGGCGCAGTTGCAACAGGTGCTCTACGATCTCGAAGCCGGCATGCCGTTCCTGTTCATCGACCAATTGGTCGTGCAACCCGTCGCCGACGAGGCGGCGAAGGGCGCCGATCCCGGCAAACTGCGCGTGCTGCTCGGCGTATCCGGACAATGGCGAGGAGCCAAGTGATGCGACGCTTCGCTGCAACCATCATGCTGTTGGCGGTGTCGGCCTATTCGGCGCCGGCTGCGGTGCCTGACCCATCCGGCGATGCACTGGACGCCGGGATGCTCGACGATACCCGTCTCGGTGGGCCGGTGTTGAGTTCACCGCCGCCGTCCGAACCGGTGACGTCGGTCCGGGTGGCGCCTTCGCCGGCGCCCCGGCCGCTCAGCGCAAATCCGCTGTGGGGCATTCCGCTCAAGACGCTGTCCAACACCCGCGACCGCCCGGTGTTCTCGCCGTCGCGGCGGCCGCCGCCGGCCGTCGTTGCAGAGCCGGAAGTCAGCAAGCCATTGCCGCCGCCGCCACGCAAGATCGCGCTCGAGCCGCCGCCGCTGTCGCTCGTCGGCACGATCGCGGGAGACGATGAAAGTTTCGGGATATTTCTCGACCAAGCGAACAAGACCGCATTGCGGCTGAAGCTCGGCGACGATTTCCAAGGATGGAAGCTGCGAGCCATCAGCGGACGCGAAGTTACCATGCAGAAAGACGAGCATGATGCAGTGCTCACATTGCCCCAGCCGGGCACCGAGGAGAGCGGCGATGTCCGCCTCGTTCCGGTCAGTACCGACAGGAGGCCGTTGGCTGCGCGGATCCAGCGGTGACTGCGATCTCGCTCCCGCGCTAGTTCGATCCCAGCCAGCTCTGCAGGGCGGGCGTCAGGAGAAGTCCGAGCGCAAGAAAAGGACCGAACGGGATCGACGTCTGGCGCTTCATCTCGTGTCCTGCGAGTTGCAGGCTGCCGGCGACAGCAAGTGCCGCGAGCGCCGCGATCAGCAGCAAAGTCGGAATCCCAAAGGCTCCGACCCAGATCGTCGCGGCGGCAAGAAACTTGACGTCGCCCAGTCCCAAGCCGTCCACGTGCCGCAAGGCGAAGTAGAGGCGCTGCAACAGAAAGAACAGGGCGCCGACGAGAGCGGCGATCGCCATCGCACTGAACGCGGCTGTCATACTCTCAGTGATGATGACATGTGCAAGACCGAGTGCCGCGATCGCAAGATTCAGCCAATCTGGAATGATGCCGTGGCGCAGATCGATCAGCGCGACGGTGCAGCACAGCACGCAAAGCGCGCCGTAAGATGCAATGAAATAAAGAGCTTCGCGATCGATTGGCATGGTGGCGGGACAAGTGTGACGCGTGAACACACCGTGTTGCAACAACTCGCGCGCGTTGAACAGCCCATTTTCAATCGAGCAATGCGTTTGCGGGAATGTGATCGTCAACAACGATCGCGAAGCAGAAAAGATGCGACAAAAAGTCTGCGCTGTCACAAATCCGCATAGGATACCGACAATAGTTCGGCCGATTACGTGCCGCGAGCCCTTTGCGGCAGACGAGTGGGTTGGCTATGCACAAGATGCGAGTGGCGGCGTGCCTTGCTATGCTGGCAGCGTCGGCAGGCGTGCGCGCCGCGAACGCGGGCGCTCTCGAGGATGGCGCCGAGCGTTATCGGCCGTATTTGATCGAGGGCGTTGCCAGTGCGCTGGCGGGCGCGCGTGCGTTGCGCGAGCGCGCCGCTGCGGCGGATTTGCGCGGTGCACGGAAGGCCTGGCTGTCGGCGCGCGCCGGCTGGGAGCGCTCGGAGGTGTTCACCGCAGGCTTCGTCCCCGAGCTCGATGCGCAGATCGACGCCTGGCCGAACGCGGACAGCGGGTTTCACGCCATCGAGGCGAAACTGTTCGGAGCGGGTAGTACCGACGTCGCTACCGATGCGACTGGCCTTGTCGAGCACCTGAACGATCTTCACGGCAAGCTCAAGGATATCAAGCTGACGCCGCAAGGCCTCCTGGATGGCACCGTGCGGCTCGCTTACGAAGTCGGCGAGAGCAAAGCCGATGGCGGCGAGTCGCGCATCAGCGGCACCTCGCTGGACGATATGCGCAACAATATCGCCGGCATCGACTTCGCCTATCACACGATTTTCTCCGCCGCGCTCAACACGGTCGACGGCAAGCTCGACGAGATGGTGACGAACCGGATCGAGCAGCTCGAGGCGATCGTCGCGACGCCCGACCTGCCGCACGTCAATATCGCCGATCTGCGCCAGACCAGCGAGGAACTGGTCGTCGCATTACAGAGTGCCTCGGCAAAGCTCGGGCTGCAGCGCCCGACCCTGGAGGCGCAGGCGCGATGAGATCGCTTCACCTGCGCCTGGCTGCGCTGCTCTCCGCGGTCATCGCCCTTGCGCTGCTCGGGCGCGCGGCGGCGTTTCCGGTCGACGGCGACAAGACCGTGCTGCCGGTTGCGACCGAGTTGAACGAGGATGCGCTCGACAAGCCGCGCGAGGTGTTCCAGTCCGAGCGCACCGGAGCCAAGTCGTATCTGGTGAATCTCGGCGATCTCGCCTTCAATTCGCCGGGGCTGCTCGGCGAGGTGGCGCGGCAGGCCGGCGTGAGTTGCGGCACCTGCCACGTCAATGGCGCGAACAACGCCAAATTCTTCATGCCGAAAATGTCGAGCCGGCCCGGCACGTTCGACACCACGGGGGCGCTGTTCAATCCGAAGGCCAACAACCTGGCGTTCGATCCGGTGCGGATTCCGAGCCTGCGCGGCGCCCGCTATCTTGCACCCTACGGCGCCGATGGCCGGTTCGCTTCGCTGCGTGACTTCGTCCACAACGTCATCACCAGCGAGTTCGCAGGTCCCGAGCCGTCGCCGGCCACGCTCGATGCGATCGTGGCCTATCTTCACGACATCGATTTCCTGCCCAATCCGAGCCTTGGTCCCGCCGGGCGGCTGGCCGGCAAGATCACGGACGCGGAGCGCCGCGGCGAAGCGCTGTTCGCGAAGCCGTTCCCGCACGATCCCGCGCTGAGCTGCGCGGGGTGCCACGTTCCATCGTCCGGCTTTGTCGATCACCAGCAGCATGATGTCGGCTCGGGCGGCCTGTTCAAGACGCCGACCCTGCGCAACGCCGACTTCAACGCGCCGTATTTCCACGATGGCCGCTTCGACAATTTCAACCAGGTGGTCGATTATTTCGACCGGACCTTTCAGCTCGACCTCTCGGCGCAGGACAAGGGCGACCTCGTCGCCTATCTCACGGCCGTCGGCGACGGCGTGCAGCCCTATGAACGCGACGGCGCCGGTGCGACGCTGAAGGAGATCAACGATTTCTCGACGGTGCTCGCGACCGCGATCCCCGCCGGCGACAAGGACATCGTCGCGCTTGCAGTCGATACGATCGGCCGCGAGCTGCGCGAGTTGACCGAGCAATATCCCGATCGCAAGAACACCAGCGTGTCCGGCGGCGAGCAGCAGCGCGTGCTTGCGCGCAGCGGGCTGAAGGAGCTCGTGCTCACGCTGCGGCGAATCGAGATGGCCGTTGCCGCGGGTCGCAACGCGGATGCTGCAGCCGAGTTCAGGAATTATCGCAATCTGATGGCGGCTGCGGTGCCTGCGTTACTGGCGAGCGCCGAGCCGTGGTCGTTGTTCAATCAAGACGTGCATGATCAGCATTACGCCGCGCTTCGCGAAGTGATGCGCTCCAGGCACATCTCGCATTGATTGAACTGAATTGTAGAGCATTTGCGATCCGCGTCGCTGCGTGGAGCGCGTCATCTGCGTTCGTTCTTCAGTTGAAGAATAGAATCGTGGAGATGCAGCGTGCAGCAGCAGATGTCTCCACAGAAAATATTTGAACGTTTCGAAATTTCTCGCACGGTTTCACGCAAGCGAAAACCATGCGTCATACTGTCGCACTAAGCAGTGTGTGTTGCTAACCGCAAACACCCTGAGGTCGACAATGAGTTTGAACTACAAAAAGCACTGGCGAACCAGCACCGCGCTCTGCATCGCGTCAACGGTGCTCGTCGCAACAGCCGCATATGCCGCTCACTATCCGGGCGGCCACAGTGATTGGGACAAGCGTCCGCATCACAATCATCAGGCGCATCAGGAAGCTGATCGCGTCAAGCATGACCACGATCATGACGACAAGGATCACGGCGGCAAGGGCAAGACCGCTTCGCCGATCAAGCACGTCATCATCCTGATCGGTGAGAACCGCGGCCTCGATCACACCTTCGGTATCTACAAGCCGAAGGGCAAGGGGCAGACCATCTCCAACCTGTTGTCGAAGGGCATCGTCAACGAGGATGGAACGCCGGGACCGAACTTTGCGCAGGCGCAGCAGTACTCGGTTGCGGGCCAGCCGTCCTTCTACATCGGCGCGCCGGCGATCGCGAAGTCGCCCTACAACGCGACCAATTTGATGCCGCAGCCGAACACCAACGGCACGCCGACCGCGCAGAGCGATACTTCGCCCCCGTTCAAGACGATCGCCGAAGCCAGCGTCGAAAAGGACATGGACCCGGCCGATCTCGACATCCTGACCACCGGCTTCAGCGGCCTGCCGACTGGTGTGCTTGATACCCGCGTTCCCGGTGCCGGCGGTCTCAACGGACCGTTCCCGCTGCAGGGCGAGCAGATCAGCGACGACGACTACACCGGCGACTCGACCCATCGCTTCTACCAGGATTGGCAGCAGGAAGATTGCAGCGCCGCCAGCGCCACCAAGAAGAACAATTCGGGCTGCCTGAACGACCTGTTCCCGTTCGTGATGGCGACCTATTCGGCGTCCAACAAGAGCATGGCCAACTCGATGGGCTTCTACAATGCCCAGCAGGGTCAGGCCCCGATCCTGAAGATGCTCGCCGACCGCTTCACGCTGAGCGACAACTTCCACCAGTCGTTCCATGGCGGCACCGGTGCGAACCACTTCATGCTCGGCACCGGCGATGCGGCCTTCTGGAGCGACGGCAAGGGCAATCCGGTGACGCCGCCGGCGAACCTGATCGCCAACCCGAACCCGGTCGCGGGCTCGGTCAACCGCTACACGGTCGATGGCAATTGGAGCAACTGCTCGGACGTGTTCCAGCCCGGCGTGAAGCCGATCGTCACCTACCTCAACAATCTGCCGTACGCGGCGGAGCCGAACTGCAAGCCGAACCACTACTACATGCTCAACAACGTCAATCCGGGCTATCTGCCGAACGGCGCGCTGTCGGGCGGCAACAACGTCCCGCCGTCGTCGGTTCGTACGATCGGTGACGCTCTGATCGAGAAGAACATCACCTGGGCGTTCTATGGTGGTGCGTTCAACGACGCCGTGGCGCTTTCCAACGCCGCGGTTGCCGCCAACCCCTCGAACCCCAACCTCGGCGCCGCCGCGGTCGCCGATCCGGCGCACGCGCTCGGTGTTGCCTACTGCCAGATCTGCAACCCGTTCCAGTATGCGACCTCGATCATGGCCAATCCGACCGTGCGTCAGGCTCACATGAAGGACACGGCGGATCTGATCACGGCGATCCAGCACAACACGCTGCCCGCAGTGTCGTTCGGCAAGCCCGACGGTCTGCTCGACGGTCATCCGCAGAGCTCGAAAGTTGATCTGTTCGAGGCCTACGTCCTGAACGTGCTCAACGCGCTGGACAACAATCCGGAACTGAAGGCCGACACCGCGGTCTTCATCACCTGGGACGAAGCCGGCGGCTACTGGGACTCCGGCTACACGCAGTCGATCGACTTCTTCGGCGACGGACCGCGTATTCCGACCCTGATCCTCTCGCCCTATTCGACGGGCGGCAAGGTCAACCATAACTACGCCGACCACGTTTCGCTGCTGAAGTTCATTGAGCGCAACTGGGCTCTCGAGCCGCTCACGCACCGCAGCCGCGACAACCTGCCGAACCCGACCTACTCGAAGAACAACGAGTACGTCCCGACCAACAGCCCGGCGCTGTCTGACCTGTTCGACGCGTTCGACTTCAGCAAGCCGGTCACGTTGTCCTACACCGAGTGATCGAGCTCTCGTCCAGGGCGAGGTCTTGAGTCCATCCGAGGCCGGCGCCGATCGAACCTTTGGTTCGGTCGGCGCTGTCATGTTCTGCCGGCCCGCCAGCCGATCGACCGGGGATATGCGATGAAGCGCGACGAGACGACGTGCAAGAAGGTGTGCAAGAAGATGTGGAAGGGCAGCTGGAATACCATGGCCAGCCTGTTCGCAATGGCCATCCTGGCCAACTCGCTGGTGCCGGCCGCGGCGCAGCAGTTTTCCGCCGACCTCCTCGCGCGAAAGGACGATACGGCAATCGCCATGGGAACGCTGCGGATCTCGGGCGGAAAAGCGCGGATCGATCCAACCGCGCTGCCCGATGGCTTCTTTCTGCTCGATACGGCCAAGCCCGCCGCCTATTTCGTCCGCCCGGCCGCACACGTCTATATGAAGGCCATGCAATCGAGCCCGCTCACCCAGCTGTTCGTCCCGGTCGACCCAAGCGATCCCTGCCGGCAATGGCTGGCGATGGCGCAGTTGTCCGCGCCGGTCGATGTCGCGACATGGCACTGCCAGCGCGACGGAGAGGAAGTAATCGCGGGGCGCAACACCGATGTTTATCGAGTAGCGGCGCCATCAGGTTTGGGCTTTACCGGCTGGGTCGACCGCGCGCGCGGGTTTCCGGTGCAGATCAAGACCGCGGATGGGACGGTGATCGTCGCCGATCACATCCGCGACGAACCGCAGCCGGCGCAAACCTTCGAAATTCCCGCAGGTCTGCGCAAGTTCGACCCGCAAGCGCTGATCCGCCGGATCCAGCAGAGCGATGTATGGGTCGCGCCGCCGGCCTCGCAGTGAGCGCGTGCGCTACTGCGGCTGCTGGCTTGTCACCGGCAGTATCCGGCCGAGCGCCGTGTAGTGCGACTGATGCACGTTGCTGTTGAAGAGGGACCAGGGCTCGGCCTTCTTCAGGGCGACCGGAACGTCGAAATTCACCAGCTGGGCAAATTTGCGGTATTCCGCCATCGCTTCGTCGATCCGGCCGGCGCCGACCTCGAGGTCGATACGGCGCAAGGTCAGAACGAGATCCTTCAGGATCGCGCGCGCGGCGAGCCGCTCGTCCTTGCCGCCGACCGAGGTGTTCCTGATGTCGGGGATGTGCTCGGTCAATTCGCGCAGTTCGGCGCCGACCCCGGTCACGGCCAGCGACACCACCGCGGCGTCGGCGGCCGGGATCGCGACCTCGAGCACGCTCGAGAGCTCCAGCACTTCCTTCATCCGGAGCACGACGCCGTCCTTGTCGAACGGACGTTCGCCGTCGCCGACCGCATTCAGATAGGCCACGAGATCCTGCGTGTCCTGGGTCGACAATTCGAGGTCGAACACGCGATCGAAATGACCGACCACCTGTTCGTAGCTGTCGTAGCGGCCGTCGTGAAAATACGGCGCATTGAAATTGGCGTTGAGCAAAGTGGGGGTCTTGACCAGCCCGCCGGACCCGACGTCGTGACGCAGTTGGTCGTTGAAGGTCCCGGCCGGAAGATGACAGCCGGCGCAGCTCAGCTCGGTCTGCTTGGGGAACGGTTTGAAGAACAGCGCCTCACCACGACGCTCGGCGAGGCTTGCCTGCGCGGCAAGCCTTCCGCCGGGCGCAATCTTCGGATTGGGGAGGAAATCGATATCGTTGATATAGGCGACGAGGCCGTCGAGAACCTCGTCGCGCGGCCGCGGCCCGGAAAACTCATTGACGATGACATTATATACGAAGTCGCGCAGCGAGGTCGTGCGCCCGTCATGTCCGTAGGGGGCGAGGAAGCGGGCGCCCCGCAGGCTCGGGATCCTGACCGGATCGAGGATGCTGTTGAACGTCTTCGCGTTGAAGACAAGGCTGGTCGTGTCGAAGGTGCCGGGGCGGGAAGATGCGCCCGGAACGAACAATTTCGGGTTCGATGCACCGTTGACGTGACAGGTGCCGCAGCTCATCTCGGCCTGGCGGGCCTTGCCGCCCAGGATGGAAGGCGAATTGAACGCGAGATCGCCGAGATTGACCAGATAGGATTTTCGCCCGCCCATCGCTTCGGAATGAAAGATTTCGCGCGGCCGCGCCAGCGCGTCCTCGGAAAATTCAGTGCCGGCCGGCAGCACGGTCTGGTCGCCGCCGAGCGGGAATGCCATCGCGCGCGATGGGAGAAGCGCAACGACGACTGCCAGCAACGCGACCCGTGCGGTTCGAACGCCATGGTCGGCCGATGCCGCACGACATTTTCCGGAACCAGACGCCAGAATATCCCAAACCATTGCGAGAAAAAGCCCCTGTCACAATGCATTTGCACTGCCGTACGTCGGAAGATGTCACGGAGGTGACAGTTTCCTGTCGGCAGGATCAATGACCATCTGTTTGGATAGACGACTGTTGATTGCGGTTTGATGACGATCGATCAACGAGACGCAGGCCGGTCTGAATTTGACAGAACGAAGATTTATCGGCGCGTGCATCTTTTCACGCGTTTGTGCGCGCGTCGAAAAACGGTCATCCCGGCGAAATGTGTTTTGCATAGCGTGTAACTCCATTTCTATTTCTTTCTGAATCAGGAGAGCACTATGCGGCTTTGGGGAGCCATTCCGGCGCTCGCAGTTGTTGCTGGCGCCGTTGCCATCTCACCGGTGGCAAACGCCGAGAATTTGGTCGAAAAGATCATTGGTGAGTTCAAGCACGAGGTCAGGGACGAGCTGCGTGACCTGCGCGACCGCGGTCATGAAGGTGTGCATCAGTACAAGCACATCGTCGTCATCTACCAGGAGAACCACAGCTTCGATAACCTCTATGGACACTGGGGCGATGTCGGCCGTGACCGGATCAATGGTACCTCCGACGCCGATCAAGCGCATACGCTGCAGGTCCGGCAGGACAACCAGACCGTCTATGCCTGTCTGTTGCAGACTGACGTCAACCTGACCTCTCCGTCGCCGCAGCCGACGACCTGCACCGACAACACGGGCTCGGTCGCGATCCTCAGCGCCTTCAAGAACAAGCCGTTCGAGATCAACGACTTCATCCCGACCTCGGCGACCACCTGTCCGAAGCCGCTCGGGTCTTTCGCGGCGCACGGCTTCCTCAACGGCACCGGCGCGCCCGGTGGCTGCACCGAGGACATCGTGCATCGCTTCTACAGCGAGCAGTACCAGCTCAACGGTGGCCGGCAGAACCGTTACATGACCGGCAGCGACGCCGCGGGTCTTGTCATGGGCTACTACGACACCAAGAAGCTGCCCATCTACACCTATCTCCACGGCCACGGTGCGCCGAACTACGTGATCGCCGACAGCTTCTTCCAGGGCGCCTTCGGCGGTTCGTTCCTCAACCACCAGTTCCTGGTCGCGGCTGCGGCGCCGCAGTTCGTCGGTGCCTTGAACGACGGCAGCGCCAATGACTTCCACTCGATCGTCGACGCCAACGGCATGCCGACCAGCACGCCGCTCTATGCGCCGGTCTCGACCGTGAAGGATGCGCAGCTGACGGCGAAGTGCAACCAAGCCGGCCTGCCGGCAGGCCTCGCCTGCGGCGACTACGCGGTCAACACCACGCAGCCGACCTATCAGCCCTATTCGCCGGGCACTCCGGACATCAAGCGCCTGCCTCCGCTGCACACGCCGAACATCGGCGATCGGCTGTCGGCCAAGCATGTTGACTGGGCCTGGTATTCGGGCGGCTGGTCGAACGCCAATGGCGATGTCGGCGCGTCCGGCTGGACCAACGGCAACGGCACCACCTGCACCGATCCGAACCACCTCTCCACGGCGGTGTTCCCGAACTGCCCCGATGTGGACTTCCAGTTCCACCATCAGGCGCTCAACTACTTCGCCAGCTACGCGCCCGGAACGCAGGCCCGCAGGGATCACCTGAAGGACGAAGCGGAGTTCATCCAGGCGGCCAAGAACGGCCGGCTGAAGCAGGTCAGCTTCATCAAGCCGATCGGCGAGGAGAACGAGCATCCGGGCTACACCAGCGAATCCGAAGGCAGCCAGCATCTCGTCGATCTCGTCAAGGCGATCGTCGAAGGGCCGGATGGCAGGGACACGCTGATCGTCATCACCTATGACGAGTTCGGTGGACAGTGGGACCACGTTCCGCCCCCGCCGCACAACCGTCGCGGTGCCGAAGCCCGTGCTGCGGATCAGTGGGGTCCGGGCACCCGCATTCCGGCGCTGCTGATCGCCAAGCGCTTCAACAAATCGGGCGTCGCGCATGAGGACTTCGACACCACGTCGATCCTCCGGCTGCTCGAGAAGCGCTTCGATCTTGATCCGCTGGTGACGCGCCCGGTGCGCAGCCTCTCGGCGGCGCTGAAGGCCGGCGAAGGCTGGCATTGACCCGAGAAACGATCCTGGCCCGCGCCAACGTCTGGCGCGGGCCAGGACCTTCACCAGGCTTCAGGGCCCTTACAGGATCAGATCGTGTTGCACGTGCGGGACCAGCGCTGTCATGTGGGTGCTGTCGCCGACCATGGCAGCGCTTTCCGGACTGGGCGCGAATGTGAAGGCGGGTGTCCAGGTCGTGTGGCCCTGAATATCGACCTGAAGAAGGGCCGTCGCTGAATCGCCGTCCCCGTCGGCGGCAGATACATCGAACAGCAGATTCGTGCCCGGGATGCTCGTCTTCTCGGTATAGGTGATGTTGTTGACCGTGAAGGTGGCGTTTCCGGTTGCCGCATGATCGTAATCGACCTGGACCTGATTGAACGCCTTTCCGACGTAGAGCGTGTAGGTCGATGTCGTGTTGTCAAAGGCCGCGGTGTTGATCAGCGAAGCATCCGACGTTTCCTGCACCACGATGCTGGCGCTGCCGCCTTGCGGCTTTGGAACATCGATGCAGAAGTCGTGAACGTGGGCGCTACCATCCAGAACCTTGAAAACCACACTTGCCGTGCCGTTACCTTGCCACTGGGTCAGGGCGAAGCTGGTCTTCTGCTGCTGTTCGGAAAACGCGAGATTCAACTGCTCGCAGGGATCCATGCTCAGCCCGGTATCGCCGACCGCGATGCCATTGCTCGATGCCTTGACATCGAGCGGATGGCCATTGCTGTTGGATCCGGTGATGACGAGCTCGCCATCCGGCGCCGTCAGAGACGGCGTGCCGCCACCCGAGGCGCCGAAATCGGAGCCGGTCACGGTGGCCTCCTTCAGCAGATCGTCGCTCTTGAGATCAAAGCAGAAGGTCCCGTCCGGTTCGATCAGCAACTTGAAGTACGGATCCGCCAGCGTGCCGCCGCAATCCGTTAGATAGGCATCGAGTTCGACTCCGCCGCCCACCTCGTGGGTCGAATAATAGAAAGTGAAGTGGTCGCAATTTCCGGTGACGTTCACCGAAGTGACGCCGTCGCCCAGTTGCGCCGTCGCCAGATCGAAGCCCGTGTCGCCGACGGCTCCGCTGTGGATGGCAACGAGCATCGCGGCTTCGCCGTCCGCGCCGAAATTGACATCGTAGGTCCCGTTGACGAACTGATGGTCTTCATTGGCAATGCAGATCTTTGGGAAGCCGCCAATGGTCGGACTATCGTCCGTGATCGTCAGTTGATTGCCGAGGTCGATGCTCGCGCTCTGGGTATCGCCATCCTTGTCTGTAATGGTGGCAACCAGGTTCACGATGCCGGCGGTCAGCGACACGGCTTCGTCGGCGCTGGTGCAGGACGGATGCGTCACCGCGCGATACTCGGTGAAAGTGACGCTCCCCGTGGCCGGATCAAGCGCGATGGTGAATGCCAGCTCCCCGCTTGCCGTGCCGACATGGCCTTCAACGGTGTTGCCATGCTGAACCAGCACGTCGGCGCAGCCCGTGTGCGAGTCGATCAGGCCCGACGCTGTGCCGTTACCGCCGTTGATCGCCAACGCATAGTGGGTCGTCGCGCCATCGGCGCCTTGAACCGAAGTGAATGCCGTCGAGAAATCGGCCGAAATCGTCGTCAGCGCCGCGCACGGCGCCGAGCCCGCGATGTGGTCGTCCAGCGTCGTTGCCGTCAGATGCGTCTCGCTCAGCGTCAGCGATGGGGCTGTGCCCGTCGCCGCAATGTGCGGGCCGTCGTCCGTGATTGTCAGCTGCTTGCCGAGATCGATGCTTATATCCTGGTACAGGCCGTCGATGTTCGTCACCGTCGCGATCAGGTTTACAATGCCCGTCCCCAACGCGATCGCTTCGCCGCTGTCCGGGCTGGTGCCAAGCGGTTGTTCCACCGCTCGGTGTTCGACGAAGGTTACGCGTCCGGTGGCCGGATCGACCGTGATGGTGAATGCGAGCGTGCCGCTTGCTGTGCCGACATGGCTTTCGATGGTGTTACCGTTCAGAACCAGCACGTCGGAGAGGCCGGTGTGCGAATCGATCAGCCCCGACGCTGCACCGTTGCCGCCGGTGATCGTCAGCGCGTAGCTGACCGCCAGACCCGCTTCGGTAACGAATGCCGCCGAGAACTCGCCAGAGGTCGTCGTCAACGCGGCGTCCGGTGCCGAGCCGGCGATGTTGTCGTCCAGCGCCGTCGCTGTCAGGTGGGTCTCGCTCAGCGTCAGCGACGGCGCCGGTCTGGCCTCGATCAGCGGGCCGTGGATGGTGATCGTCACCACCTGCGGGGTTCCGCCAATCGTGGTCACCGTGAAGCTGTCGGTCAGCGTGTCGCCGACATGGAGGGCTTGCACGGAGCTGTCGGCGTTGTTGAGCGTATAGGTCCACACGCCGGCCGTCGTTAGTGTGAATGTGCCATGGCCGCCCGCGCTTGTCCTCGGCACGTTCACCGCGGTGAAGGTGTTGGCGGGGTCGTCGACATCGGTGTCGGTGAGCGTGCCGGTCGCGATGAGCAGACCGGGCGAGGCTCCGCTGACGCCGACTGCCCCCACAACCGCGCCAGCCTTGGCGCCGGAGATGATGGAGGCATCATCGACACCAACAATCGTGATGTTGAAGCTCTCACTCGTCGCGAGCGTGCCGTCCGATACGGTGATAACGAAACTTTGGCTCGAGTTGACCTTCAGCGCGTTGATCGCGGCATTGTTCGGAACGAATGTGTAGTTTCCCGTCGCGCTGTTGAGGTAGAGCGTGCCAAACTGTCCGGTGCTCGAGACGTTGTAGGTCAGCTGGCCCAGCACCACGTTGCCGGTAATTCCTCCGCTGATGCCGAATGTCACTCCACCGTTCTTGCTGCTCGCGGAAAAGGTCCCGCTTGCTGCACTGAAGTCGTCAAATTTCGTCGTGTCGATTTCTGTGAGCCCTGCTCCGAGGTTCAGGCTCGGCGGCACCGGCGGTGGCTTGAAGGTCTGAATGGTGGCGAAGATAACCTCCGGCACGGGCGCGAGCGGATCTTGCGTCAGCGGCGGGGCGCCAGGCTGAAAATTGATCGGTTGCAGCAACGGCGACCCTTCGGAAGCGGGCATGCCGGACCCTTTTGATCCTGCTCCCTTCTCGAAATTAGCAAGCGCCTCCTGTTGGGCCTCCCGTAACTCCTCCATGTGCGTAGGGGAATTCGCGACATGGCTTACGCCGACAGAGGACCCTCTTTTGCTCAGGATGATCGTCTCGCCGGGATCCTCGACAATGATGTGCCGGGGGATCGCCTCCTTGGTCACGAGCTCAAACACGCCGTGGTGGAGGTCCTTGTAGCTGATGCTGTCGTCGTCCAGAAACGTGACGTTCGGCTCCGCAGCCCGGGCGTCCTCCAGGAGCGAGAAGGTCAGCGCGGTGAGCGACAGCGTGCCGAAGCCGCCCGCTCGAATGTTGCCCACCGACGGGGCCGCTGTCGGGGTGCCCGACCTCTCCAGCCAACTGCCAATGGAACGGAAGATGCCCCTGGTCTTCGCGAGCAGGCCCGGTTGCGCGATGTCGCTAGGGTCCTGCGCGCACCCATTTAGCTCGAGGCAGGTGCCGCCTGGCACGTCGAGCACCCCGCCATCGATCAAGCGTATCTCGATCCGTCCGCCGGCTGCGACCTCTATGACGTCCCCCTCGCGAACGGGGTCGCCAATCGCGCCGC
Source organism: Bradyrhizobium sp. USDA 4341 (assembly GCF_054063755.1). Taxonomy (NCBI): domain Bacteria; kingdom Pseudomonadati; phylum Pseudomonadota; class Alphaproteobacteria; order Hyphomicrobiales; family Nitrobacteraceae; genus Bradyrhizobium; species Bradyrhizobium sp. USDA 4341. Next base: position 6,454,355 of record NZ_JBSSGO010000002.1, read on the forward strand.
GAACCGCGATGCCGCTTGCACGCCTGATAGTGCCGCAGCCGATCGCCGTCTCAATGTTGCCGATCAATCGGGGCGGCTGGCCCAAAGCGGCCACGCACACGCCCCCGAACTCGACGCCGGACGCAACTGACATTGGCTTTTCGCCTGCTGAGCAATTCAGACGGAACGTGGTTGCCGTAGTTTTTTGGTTTGGCTCGCCGCGAGGTGAAAAATCCTCGCGTCAGCAGCCATAGGCTTGCCCGCCGAAACGTCCTGATTGAAACTAAATTCGGTAGTGAAAATAGAACTCCAGTGCGGAGCCTTACGAAAATGGCAGAACAGCTGTCCTTTATCGCGCGTGCAGCCCCACAAAATTAATAGTATAGTTACCAAGCAAATTGTCCACTTATTAATTTTTAATCTAACTGCGTCAGGTGCTTAGGCCTGTCCGCGGCAACTCAATTGGCACTCCAGGTCCTGCGGTCTCGGCCCGGCGGTCCGGTTACCATCGCGCTGCGACACGACGAAATCTTCTCAAAGGAGGGGATCGTGCGCATCCATTTGATTGTTCAGTTGCTTGCAAGCTTCGTCCTGGCGCTCGCAACTCTTGCGCCCGGCCAGGTGCAGGCGCAAACCGAGCCGGCCCAGCCCGCGGTCCAGAATTCTTCGTTGAAATTCATCGGAAGAGTCGTGGCGGCCACCGGTTCGGTCACGATCGAGCATGAGAGTGCAGTCGTCGTTCAGGCAGCGCTGCCTGACAAGCCGCCTCAGACGCAGGTTGGCGACCCCGTCTATTTGGGCGATGTGGTGCAGACCGGAGCCGACGGACGGGTGGGGATCAACTTCACCGATGGCACCTCGTTCAATCTGTCGAGCAACGCCAAGATGGCGATGACCGAATTCGTGTACGACCCGAACGGCAAGTCGAATTCGACCTTGTTCAAGCTGGCCAATGGAACGTTCACCTTCGTTGCCGGCAATATCGCGAAGACCGGTGACATGAAGATCGACACGCCCGCCGCAACGATGGGAATTCGAGGCACCACGCCGCGCATCGAAATATCTGAGGATGGAACTGTGAAGTTCGCTACGCTCGTTGAAGAGGGCAAGAGCAAGACCAGAAAGACCGGGATACGAACGACGCAGCGACCTGAGCAAAACATCCTCCACAAATTCAATCCAAACATCTGTCGAGGATGCTAGGCCAGGCGCGGGCCTTTTCGAGCAAGCAAGGGCCGACATGAAATCTCGTGCAACCGCCGGCGCAATTGTCAGCCTGATATTGCCTGTCGTTGCGCTCTTTGCGTTGCCGGCGGTCGCGCAGAAGCCGAAGCCAAAGGACAGCTATCTGCGGAACGTCGAATTGTGCAGCGGCCGAGACCATGCGCCCCTCGACGCGCGCATTGACGGATGCACGGCGCTGATCGACGCGGGCCAGGACATGACGCCCGCCGGCCTTGCGATCGCCTACAACAACCGCGGCAACGCCTACGCCGCCAACGGAGACTATGACCGCGCCATCCGGGATTTCGATCGATCCATCGAGCTCAATCCAACCTACGCCAAGCCGTTCAACAACCGCGGCGTGGCTTACTTCAGGAAGCGCGAATACGATCGCGCGACCGACGCGTTCGATCAGGCCATCAAGCTCAACCCGAATTACGGCGAAGCCTTTGCCAACCGCGCCGGTGCCTACCTGAAGAAAAATGAATATGCCCGCGCTGGGCAGGACTACGATCAAGCCATTCGCCTCGAGCCGAACCTGGACGGCGTGTGGAACGGACGCTGCTGGAGCAGGGCTATCCTTGGTTCGTTGCAGGAGGCGCTGCAAGATTGCAACAAGGCGCTGCAATCGGGGTCGGCCAATGCCGCGACCTACGACTCGCGCGGCCTGATCTATCTGAAGACCGGCGAGCTCCGCGCAGCGATCGACGACTATAGCTCCGCGCTCCGCATCGAGCCGAAGCTGGCAAGCGCACTCTATGGACGCGGGCTGGCGAAGCAGAAGCAGGGCGACAAGGCCGGCGGCAATGCCGACATCTCGGCGGCCAAGGCGATCCAGGGCAGCATCGGCGACGATTTCACCCGTTACGGCGTGCAATAGACGCCTATGACCGAGGCGGGCCCGAAGCCGCTTTTCGATGTGATTGCGGCTTTGTCGGCTATCAGAGGAAGACCGGACAAGCAGAGGAACAGGCGTCTACAGCCGCCTTTGCCCCATCTCCGACATCACCCCTCCGGCACCCCGGCTATGCGCATGCCCTCACAGAGGCGCTCTTGTCCAGAGAGATAAATAGGATTGTCGCTTATTTTGGCGGCGCGCAAGCGGCGGATCGTAAAGCCTGGGTTGAGCGCCAATCCTGCTTTCGCAGCAGTTCGCGCCTCATCGAGCGCGCCGAGCAAGCCCAAGGCGGCGGCGAGCGAGAAATGTGCGAGAGGATGAGTGTGGTTGGCCTCAATGCTTCGTCGCAGCCAACTGACGGCTTCGGCATCCGCACCGACATGTAGCTTTGCCACGCCCACAAAACGCATCAACCGGTTGGCACCGCGATCGCGAGGGGACAGACGGAAAGCCTCGAGTACATGGCCTTCAGTTTCGGTAGGGCGTCCCATATAGAGTTTGGCTAAACCAATAGCGCCGTGAGCATAAGCCAAATTGCGATCAAGTGCTAATGCCTGCTCGCATTCGGTAATGCCTTGCTTGGCGCGGTTTGTTACAATGTAGACGAGAGCCAGGATCAGACGGCCCCCAGGAACGTTTGGGGCTAGCGAAAGTGCTTTGATCGCGTTCGCTTCGGCTGCCGAAAGGAGCGCGGCTCGTTCGTCCGTTAACAGGTCGGCTCCCAATGTCAGATCGACGTTTGCCATGCCGATCAACCCCCAAATCGCTCCGATACCTCGGGGATCGATCACCAAAGCACGTTCAAAAAAGCCGCGCGCCCTGGCCAAGTCCTCAAGGGTCGGCCCGTTGTACAAGCAGGCAGTACCCTGAAAGAACAGGTCTAGTGCGTCGGGATGCAACGACCGCTCCGCTTGTCGTGCCTCGACTACAACGAGCTGGGCACCTAACGAGTGGGCGAGCCTGGATACGATTTCGTCCTGCATATCGAAAAGATCGGCGACTGGCTTTTCGAAGCGATCGGCCCAAAGATGTTTGCGGCTTTTGGCATCGATGAGCTGCACGTTCACTCGAAGCCGCTTGCCGCTGCGCTGCATGGAACCTTCAAGCACGTACCGGACGTTCAACTCGCGGCCGACTTGCTGTACGTCGATTGCTTTGCCCTTGTATGAGAACGCGCTGTTTCGGGCGATTACGAACAAGCCACCGATGCGCGACAAGTCCGTTGTTAAGTTCTCGGTTACACCATCGACGAAATAATCTTGTTCGGGATCGCCGCTGAGGTTGGCGAAAGGCAGTACAACGAAGGAAAGACGAGGCGGCGAAAGTGCGCTCGATCCCGTGCGCTGATACCGTGTCGTTGGGTTGGGTTCATCCCACATCACGGCATAGGCTCGAACCGGACGGTCGATGTTTTTAAGGTTCTGCTCGCCCAGATCGGCGATCTTACCTCCAACCTTGCCTTGGACTTGCTCGTAAACAGCAGAGGAGATGCAGATCCCGCCGGGCACAGCAATGCCCTCAAGCCGTGCCGCGATATTGACGCCATCGCCAAAGATGTCGTGAGGCTCGACGAGCACATCACCAATGTTGACGCCCACGCGAAAAGCGATGCGTCTGTCTTCCGGGTCGCCGGTCGTAAGTTCGTGGACCCGGGCTTGGAACTTAAGCGCAGCCCGAACCGCTTCGACCGCGCTCGAAAACTCCACCAAGAACCCGTCGCCGGTGTTCTTCACGATGCGGCCACCGTGTTCCGCAATTGCGGGCTCGACGCCGTCAGCGAGGAGCGCCATGAGCTTGGCATGGGTAGCCTCCTCGTCAATGTGCATGAGCCGCGAATAACTCGCCACGTCAGCCGCCAGTATCGCCGTCAACCTGCGCTCGACCCGCATTGACCGCTCCTGCAGCATAGTCGCAATCCAACCAGTTACTTTACTACAACAAGTTGAAAGGATTGCCCATCCGCGATGTCGCCTATTGGCCCATCGCGACATATTGCGCTGCCGCACGAAGTCGGTCGCTATAGGGGCAAGGCAGACATTGCTTTAGTCAAATCACGCCGCCGGGTTTATGGGTACACGGCCTAGTCCATGATCTCGACCGTCGCCGAACGGCCGGCGACCAGCGCGATGCGGTCCGGCAACCGGTCCAGCGTGATGCGCACGGGGACGCGTTGCGCGAGCCGCACCCAGCTGAAGGTCGGATTGACGTTTGCGAGCAGGTTCGCGCCGTCCGTGCGGTCGCGGTCCGCGATGCCGGCCGCAATGCTCTCGACATGTCCGGTGAGCCGAACCGGCTCGCCCATCAACCGGACCTGCGCCTTGTCGCCGACGCGAATGCGCGCGAGCTTGGTCTCCTCGAAATAACCTTCGACATGCAGCGTATCGCTGTCGACCAGCGCCATCACGCCCTTGCCCGCGGTGACGTAGGCGCCGGGCCGCAGCTCCATATTGGTGATGGTGCCGTTCACCGACGCGTGGACCTCGCTGCGATCGAGGTTGAGCTGGGCGACCGCGCGATCGGCGACCGCCTGGTCATAGGCGGCCTTGGCCTGGAGCTGGGTGGCCAGGACCTGCTCCTGCTTCTGCTGCGACACCGCATCGGTGGTCAGCGCGCTGTAGCGCTTGAGGTCGGCGTCGGCCTGATCCAGCGTCGCGCGATGGCCGGCGACCGCAGCGTCGGCCTGCTGCAACGCCAGGGCAAAGCGTGCGCGATCGATCCGGAACAGAATATCGCCGCGATGCACCTGCTGATTGTCCTTGACCAGCACGTCGGTGACGAAGCCGGAGACATCGGGAGCAACCTGCACCACGTCGGCGCGGACCCTGCCATCGCGAGTCCATGGCGACTCCATGTAGTAGACCCAGAGCGCGCGGCCGACAGCTAGCGCTGCAACGAGCGCGATCGCGGTCAGCGCAACCCGGCCGAGCCAGGCGAAATTCCCTTTCATGGCAGAAACTCCGAAAGATAGACGACGATGCCCAGCAGGCATACGTACAGGGCGAAATTGAACAGCGCGCGATGCCAGACCAGCCGGTAGAGCCCGAAGCGCTGCATGATCCGGCTGATCCCCGCGCACAGCGCATAGGCCACGATCAGCCACAGCAGCAGCGCCGGGACCAGGACACCGTAGATGTCGAGCTCATATCTCATGCAGCAAAACTCTCCTCGGGCTGCGATCGATACGCAGGTGCATCGGGAAACAGGCCGCGGCGGATGCCGACGAGGCCGAGCAATGCATCGTCCCGCGCGCGCTCATTGGGATCCTTGACGACCGCGGTCAGCGCCGCATCGATGCATGACAGCAATTCGGCCGGCATCGCCTCGTCCGCATGGGCGCGAAATGCCGCCGCGAGGTCGTCCAGCATGTCGTCGATGGCACGCACGGTCGATGCGGCGAGGCCGTAACGGGCCCGCCTGAGGTCGATGATGTTGAGCCCGATGCGCAGCTGGACCAGGCTGTCGGCATCGCGGCGGTCGCTCTCGGAGATGAAGGCGATGCGCTGCACCAACAGGCCGAGCCGATGCAGCATCAGGCCGGCAAACTGCGCACGATCGCCGTGGCCGCGCCGCTCCGCCGCGACCGCAAGCGTCTGCCAGCCCGACGTCATCAGCCGTTTGGCGATCCATTCGGCGCCGACGCCGCGCGCGACCCGCGTCACGATCTCGGCGATGACGACGCCGAGGAAGAAGGCGACGGACGTGTTGGCCAAAACTGGCAAAATCGGCGCTGTAGGTCGATTGCAGCGCCAGCAGCGTCGCGGTGTTGGCGGCGAGCGCCATGCCGATCGGCGCGGTTTTGGGCCGCGCGATCAGGAAGCCGTACAGCAGGAAGGTCGGCGCCAGCGCGGCGATCAGAACCTCGACATGGGAGATGCCCGGCACCAGCGCGAACTGATAGATCGCGACGACGACGATCGCGACCAGCGAAAACAGGCCGAAGGCCCGGATGCTGCGCGCCGGCTCGTCCTGCGCGGCGAAGAAGGAGCAGGCGACCGCCGCCATCATCGGCGCCGAGGCGCCATCGGCCCAACCGGTCGCAATCCACAGGCCGCAGCAGATCAGGATGGCGACCGCCGCCCCCGCGGCGGACCAGAGCGCCATGCCGTGGTCGCGATGACGGACCGGCGCGGCCCCCGCCTCCGGGTGGAATGCCAGCGGGACGGCGGAGATATCCTTACCCGCAGCAATCGCATCGCCGATGGCGCGGCAGTCGGCCGAGATGTCGACGAGCTCGCGGAGCCGGAGCAGCAGGCTGATCGTGATGATGCGCTCGCGCGGCGCGAGGCCGTCGAGGGCAGATTGCCGCTCGGCGATCGCAGCGCGGATCTCGTTGCCGGATTGCCGCTGGCGATCCTCGTCCACGATCCAAGCGGCGAGATCGCCGATCAGGCGCCGCAGCTCCGGCTGCCTTTGCAGCGCCGCTTCGCCGAGTGCGGCGAGCCGGTCTTCGATCGACGTGATGATCGGCAACAGCATCAGCATGCGCAGCCGGACCTCGCCGAGGCCACGCGCGGTGCCGGCATCGGCCAGCCGGTCATAGGCGACATGGGTCGCCAGCGTATCGATCTCGACGATGTCGGTCGCAAGGCGAAGGCGTTGGGCCCGGCGCGTCTCGCTGGTCCCGTGATCAAGCAGTACGTCGCGGGAGAGGCGGCGCGCATCCGACAGCCAGCTCCTGACGCGGCCGCCGACCGCCGGCGCGACGCTGCGCGGAAACACCACGGTCGACACCAGGCTCGCACAGATGATGCCGAGCGAGATCTCCTCGACCCGCGCCAGCGCGACATCGAAGATGCTGCCCGGGTCGGCGACCGACGGAAAGCCGATCAGTGCGACGGTATACCCGCCCAGCATGAAGACATAGCTGCGCGGCGTGCCGTCGAGCAGCGACAGATAAAGGCACAGTCCGACCCAGAGCGCGATCGCGAGGCACAGCAGCTCCGGCGCATTGATCAGGTTCGGCACCAGGGCGACCGTCATGCTCGCGCCGACCAGGGTGCCGATCACGCGGAAGAACGCCTTCGAGCTGGTCGCGCCCGCCAGCGGCTGCGACGTGATATAAACCGTCGCCATCGCCCAATAAGGCCGCGGCAGATCGATCGCCAATGCGATGACAAGCGCCAGCATCGACGCGGCGAATGTCTTCAACGCGAAGATGAGGTCCGCGTGGCGGACCAGGAACGGCTCTTCCGCGCGCATGACTATTTCGCCTCTGCAGCGGTCTTAGCTGTAGCGGTCTTGGCTGCAGCGCTCTTGGCGTCTTGCAGGCGGCTCGCCCGCGCCTCGATGCGCTGCAGCGTCTCGAAGGTTACCGCAAGTTCCTCGCTGCCGATATCCTTCAGCACGCTGGCCCGCACGCGGCGCAGCACCCGGTTGGTCTCCTCGACCTTGGCTTCGCCGGCCGCGGTGAGATGCAGTGTCTTGGCGCGCCGATCTGTCGGGTCCTCGCGACGCTCGACCAGGCCTTCGGACTGCAGCAGATCGATCAGCCGCACCAGCGAAGGCCCCTCGATCCCCAGCTCGTCGGCGAGTACTCCCTGGCGGACGTTCTCGCCCTGCCGCGACAGCACCAGCAGCGGAATCGCCGTCGCGTAGGACAGGCCGTGATCGGACAGCGCCTGATCCGACTCGCGCCGCCAGATCCGCCCAAGCCTGGTGATCAGGCGGCCGATCTCGGCGTGGATATGGGATTGCGAAGGAGGCATGCAAATTAGATAGGATACAAACTATTAGGCTGCAACTATATAATCCGGAACGTTCCTGGTGATCACGTAAAAGCGATCGAGCAAGCGGCAATGGGCACGAGCTCCACGGCGGGAGCTGGCGAAGAATTTCGGGCCGAGAGCAGCCTGGCGCTGGTCCCGACCTTCATCGTCGTGGCCGTGGATGCGACTGGATTGGGGATCATCCTGCCATTGCTGCCGTTCTACTCGCAGCGGCTTGGCGCGACGCCATTCGTGATCGGCGCGCTGATCTCGATCTACGCGCTTTGCCGGCTGATCGCCGGCCCGGTCGTCGGCGCGCTGTCCGACCGCTACGGTCGCCGCAAGGTGCTTCTCGTCAGCCAGATCGGCACCTGCGTCGGATTCGTGCTGCTTGCCGTCGCGGGCAACCTGACCCTGGTGTTTCTGGCCCGGATCGTCGACGGGCTGACGTCCGGCAACATTTCGGTGGCGCACGCCTATGCGGCCGAGCACAGCGCGCCGCAGGCCCGCAAGCAGGCGCTCGGCATGACCAGCGGCGCGATCGGGACCGGCCTATTGGTCGGCCCCGCGCTGTCGGGCCTCCTTGTCCACTACGGCGACACCGCACCGGTATGGGCTGCCGCAGCGTTGTCGCTGATCAGCATCGTTGCCACGGTCGTTCTGCTGTCGCCGGATCATCCGGCCGCAGAGCCGCTCTATCAACAGCGGGTGCCCGAGCCGGCGCTGCCGCACACGATCCTCGGGTCGCGGTATGCGTGGCGCGTGCTCGGTCTGCTCATCGTGTTCTTCTTCGTCAATTCGATGTTCCTGTCGCAGATCGGCCTGTTCCTGTCGGCGCGGTTCAGCTGGAACGGGCATGCCTTCGGCGCCCGCGAACTCGGCGCGGTGTTCGCCTATGCCGGTTTCATCAACATGGTCGTGCAGTGTGCCCTGATCACGCGCGCGAATATCTTCGCGTCCGATCGCATCATTGTCCTGGCGGCGTTCGCCTGCATGGCAGCCGGATTGGTCGGACTTGCGTTCGCTGACCGGATCAGTCTGCTTGCCGTATTCCTGACGCTGATCATCGTCGGCATGATGTTCGCCCGCAGCACGCTGACCGCCGAACTGTCGCGCAGCACCGCGGTCAACCGGCAGGGCATGATCATGGGTCTCAACCAATCGCTGATGTCGGGCGCCAATATCTGCGCTCCGCTGCTGAGCGGCGCGTTGATTGGTCACCAGCTGTACGTCAGTTGGACACTCGTGATGGCGGCGATCGCAATGCTCGGCGCAATCCTGGCCGGGCAACTCCTCCCGCCGGGACAGCCCGCACCGAAGGTCTGACGGCGCGGCAGCAAGCCGATGCGCGCTCTCGTTCGGAAGCACGAGGTGGGTGCGGCTGACGGCGCGGTCTACGGATCGAGCTCAGTATCCCAGTAGAGATAATCGAGCCAGCTCTCGTGCAGATAGTTCGGCGGGAACAGCCGGCCGTTGCGGTGGAGTTGATGCACCGTCGGGGCGTAGGGCGTTTGCCTCGGAAACATCTTGGCCTGTTGCGGCGTCAGATTGCCCTTGCGCAGATTGCACGGCGAGCAGGCGGCGACGACGTTCTCCCAGGTGGTCTGGCCACCCTTGCTGCGCGGAATGATGTGATCGAAGGTGAGGTCGTCGCCCGACAGGCAATATTGGCAGCTGAATCGGTCGCGAAGGAAAACGTTGAACCGGGTAAAGGCGGGGTGGGTGCTTGGCTTGACGAAGGATTTGAGGGATACGACGCTCGGCAACTGGATTTCGAAGGAAGGACTTCGTACCGCCCGGTCGTAATATTCGACGATGTTGACACGATCGAGGAACACCGCCTTGATCGCGTCCTGCCAGGACCAGAGCGACAGCGGGTAATAACTCAGCGGCCGGAAGTCCGCATTCAAGACCAGCACCGGCCAACCGCCTTGCGAGACATGTGCGTTCAAATAACGCTCCTGATCTCCCATTAGCTGCGAAGCAGCATGCACTCACATACTACAGGCAGCGTGACGGGATTGTGAAGAGCAATGAGCGGCTTATCCGCCATGCCCTGCCATGTTCCTGCCCCGATTGCCTCCCGCCCGCGAGGCCCGTAAAGGGAGCCGCAAGGCCCTGTCGGCCAGTGACGGACCCTGCCGATGACCACGACCACAAGCTATCTCGAGGCGCCGCGCCGGTTGCGCGCATTCGTGCGTGCGCACGAGACGAGCCTCGTGGTGCTGGCGCTGCTGATCGGCGCCATCGGCGGTCTCGTGGTGGCGGTCATGAGCGGCCTCGTCACGGTGCTGCATTCGGTGCTGTTCAATCTGCCGCTGGGCGATCGGCTGTCGAGCCAGCCCAGCATCGATCCCGTGCGCGCCCTCGTGGTTCCCACGGTTGGCGGACTGGTGCTTGGAGTAGCGTTCCTGCTGCTGCTCAGGGTTCGGCCGGCCCGGGAAATCGACCCGATCGAGGCCAACGCGCTTTATGGCGGCCGGATGTCGTTCCGCGGCAGCGTGATCGTGGCGCTGCAGACGATCTGGTCGAGCGGTGTCGGCGGCTCGGTCGGGCTCGAGGCCGGCTACACCCAGCTTTCGAGCGGCCTGGCCGCCTCGCTCGGCCGCGGTTTTCATCTCCGCCGCAACGACCAGCGAATCATGGTCGGCTGCGGCGCGGCGGCGGCAATCGCTGGGGCCTTCAGCGCGCCGCTGGCGGGCGCGTTCTACGCTTTCGAACTTGTGATCGGCGGTTATACGCCGGCGAGCCTGACCCCGGTGGGCGTTGCCGCGGTGACCGGCTATTTCGTCGCCCATGCCTTCGAGCCGCTGCCGCTCGGCGTCGGCGTCGGAACCGTCGGCGACGTGCTCGGACGGGATCTTGCGATCGCCGCGCTGCTCGGCGTGGTCGCGGCCCTGACCGGGATTGCGATCATGCGCGGGGTGGCGCTGTGCGAGACGCTGCTCGCCAAGACCCGGCTCTGGCCGCCGCTGCGGCCGGCGCTGGGCGGGCTTGCGGTCGGCGCCATGGCGCTGCTGACGCCGCAGGTGATGTCGTCGGGCCACGGCGCGCTGCGCTTCGCCGGCATCGTGGCGATGCCGCTCACCTTCATTGCCGCCGTGTTCGCGCTGAAGGCGGTCGCCTCGATCGTCTCGCTCGGTTCGGGCTTCCGCGGCGGATTGTTCTTCGCCACATTGTTCATGGGCGCGCTTGGCGGCCGGCTGTTCGCGGCCGGCGTCGACATCGTGTGGCCGGGGCTCAATCTCGATCCCAACGCCTATGCGGTGATCGGCATGAGCGCGCTGTCGGCCTCGGTGATCGGTGGACCATTGACGATGTCGTTCATCGCGCTGGAATCCACCGGCAATCTCTGGCTCACCACCGCGGTGCTGGTCGCGGTCATCATCTCGACCACGATCACGCGCGAGTTGTTCGGCTATTCGTTCGCGACCTGGCGGTTGCATCTGCGCGGCGAGACCATCCGCAGCGCCGCCGATATCGGCTGGATCCGCGATCTCACGGTCGGCAAGATGATGCGGCAGGACATGACGACGGTGAACGCCGCGATGCCGATCGAGGCGTTTCGCGAGGAATTCCCGCCAGGCTCGAAGACCCAGGTCGTCGCGGTCGACGGCGAGGGGCGTTATGCCGGGCTCGCGCTGGTCGCGGAAGCGCACGCGCCCGATCTCGAGGCCGACAAGGGGCTTGCGGCCATCCTGCGCTACGCCGACGTGGTGCTGCATCCCGCCATGAATGTGCAGGAGGCGATCGCGGTGTTCGACGCCGCCGAAGCGGAATCGCTCGCGGTGGTCGAGGACGACGGCGACCGGCGGCCGATCGGCCTGCTCACCGAAGCGCACGCGATGCGGCGCTATGCGGAAGAATCCGAGCAGCGCCGCCGCGAGGTGATCGGCGAGATTTGATTGCGGCGGGCGCTTTCGACCCGTCATCCTGAGGCGCGAGCTCTTGCGAGCCTCGAAAGATGCACGGCCGAGCTGCGGCAGCGGGGCCGTCGATGCTTCGAGACGCGCGTTCCGCGCTCCTCAGCATGACGGAGATAAATAGGGGGCCGGCGCTACACCGTCACCCGCTCCAGCTTCTGCAAGCACCGTGTCACCCGCACGGCGGCCGGCATCTCGGTGTCCGGAAAGCTGGTCTTCCAGTCGGTGACGCCGACTTCGCCGACATAGATGTCGCCGCGCGAGTCCAGCGCGATGCCGTGCGGCGCCAGGAACTTGCCGGTTTCGACGCCGGGGCCATGCTCGCCGCCGAGCCGGGCGATGCGCTTGCCGGTGCCATCGACGATCGATAGCCGCGGGCCGAGATTGGGCACCTTGCGGTTGACGGCCATGCCGGGACCGAGCTCGCCGATCACGAAGTTCGGCTGCTTGCCGCCGCCGCAGCATAGCGCGCAGGGCCGGTGCAAATTGTTCCACTGCGTCTCGTATTTGCCGTTGCCGTCGAACACCTGGACGCGGTGGTTCTCGCGGTCGGCGACGTAGACCCAGCCATCGGCGTCGGTCGCGATGTTGTGCACGATGTTGAACTGCCCGGGATCGGTGCCGGGCTCGCCCCAGGTTTTGATCAGCTTTCCATCCGGCGTGTATTTGTGGACGCAGGCATTGCCGTAGCCGTCGGAGACATAGATCTCGCCCTTCGGGGACAGCGCCGTATGGGTGCAGCGATGGAACGGCTCGCCGCTCATGAACGGTGCCGGCTTGTTCGGTATGCCGATCGTCAGCAGCACCTTGCCGTCAACAGAGCATTTGCGCACGGTATGGTCGCCGTCGTCGGTGCAATAGAGATTATCGTCGGCGTCGATATGCAGGCCGTGCGCGCGGGAGAATACGCCTTCGCCCCAGCTCCGGATGAAGCTCCCCTCGCGGTCGAGCACCACCATCGGATGTTCGCCGCGGTTGAAGACATAGACACGGTCCTTGCTGTCGACCGCGACGGAGGCGACATCCGTCAGGCTCCAGCCGTCGGGGAGTTTTGCGAAGTTCTCCACCACGCGATAGCGGTGCTCGCCGGTGCCGAGGATGGTTGGCATCGTGGTCTCCCCCTTTTCGTCATTCCGGGATGCGCGAAGCGCAGGCCCGGAATCCATTCGTCCGCAGAGATTGTGGCCCAATGGATTCCGGGTTCGCGCTACGCGCGCCCCGGAATGACGGCTGACTACATTAGCGTTGCCAACGGCCCGACGTCGCGCGGCAACAGGCCTTCCTCGATCGCCTTGATTTGCAGCGCGAGATAGCGCGAGTTGATGCGGCATTGCGCGAGGCTGCCGGCGATGAACCACAGGCCGGGCTGCGGCGTGCGGGTGTACATGTTGCGCAGCTCCTGGCCGTCGCCAAAGCCCCAGATCGGGCCGACGCGCGCGGCCATCGCCTCGCCGAACAGTTTCTTCACCAGCTCTTCCTGCGGCCGGTACCCGGTCGCGAGCACGATCAGGTCGGCGGCAACCGTCTCGCCGCTCTTCAGCCGCGCGCCTTGGCTCACGAAGGTCTCGATGTCGGCAAACTGCTTCAGGGCAATCGCGCCGTTCGCGACGAGATCGGAGCAGCCGACGTTGAAGTAATAGCCGCCGCCGCGGGTCAGGTACTTGAACTGCCAGCCGGTACCGCCGTCGCCGAAATCGAGCTTGAAGCCCTTGCGCGCAAGGCCGTCGAGCAACGGCTTGTCGAGCTCCTTCGACTGCTCGGTCATCAGCACGTGGCTGCGCTTTGCGAGCGCGAGCGGGATCGAGGTCGCGATCAGATCATTGTCCTCGAGCGAGCCTTCATTGTAGGCGGCATAGGCAAGCTGCGCCGACGGCTCGATATTGGTGATCAGGGTCGAGGAGCGCTGCACCAGCGTCACCTCAGCGCCGGAGGAGTGCAGATCCTGCGCGATGTCGTGGCCGCTGTTGCCGGTGCCGATCACCAGCGCCCGCTTGCCGGCCCAATGTTCGCCGTCTTCATAGCCGCTCGAATGCAGCACCCTGCCGGAGAACGTCTTCAAGCCGGGGATATCAGGCACGCTCGGAATGCCGCTGACGCCGGTCGCCATCACGACATGGCGCGGCTGCAGTTTCCGCGTTGTGCCGTCGGCGCGGCGCAGCTCGATGGTCCAGCGTCCCTGTGCGTCGTCGTAGCTGCCGCCGACGAATTCCGTTCCGGTCCAGAAGTTCAGCTCCATGGCATCGACATAGGATTCGAACCAGTTGGCGAGCTTGTCCTTCGGGATGTAGGTCGGCCAGTTCGGTGGGAACGGCATGTAGGGCAAATGATTGACCTGCACCTGGTTGTGCAGGGTCAGTGCATGGTAGCGCTTGCGCCAATTGTTGCCGACGCGCGCCTCGCGGTCGACGATCAGCGCGTCGATCTTGAGCTGTTGCAGACGGGCGGCGATCGCAAGCCCGGCCTGTCCGCCGCCGACCACCAGCACATCGGGATCGCGGTCGGCGTATTCGGCGGATGCCTTGCGCAGGTCGAGCCAGTTGGGGCCGCGGAAGTCGCGGGAATAGGCTTGTCCACGCGGCCTTGTGTGTCCCTGCTGCTCCTCGAATCCCTTCAGTTCCTCCAGCGCCGTCAGCAGCGTCCAGGCCTTCAGCCGATCGCCGTCGGCGGCGTCAGGGATCAGCCGCACGATGCCGTGGCCGCGGCCAGTAGCGGTTTCGAACTTGAAGATCGCCTCGATCGCGCTCGTGCCGGCGCGCATCACCCGGCGGGGCGGCGCGCGGTCGGCATCGATGCGGAAATCGTGCGGCGCGCTGCGACGCGCATGCGCCGGCAGGTCCTCGATGATTGCAAAGGCGCGGTTGACGGTCTGGATGTTCCAGCTCAGCGCCAGCACGTCGCGCCAGTAGCTCTCGGGATGGAAAAGCGGCTTCAGCAGCACATCGTCGGGGCCCGCCAGCGCATCCTCGAACTGCACCAGCCAATTGTCGGCGGCGACCGAAATATCGTCCGTCTTGTCGAGCATTGAGCGTTTCTCGTCATCGGCCGCCCTTGGTGACGTTTTCTTGGCGGCGTTCCCTTGCCCGCAAGCCTATACCCATTGGCGAGGCCGCAGAAAGGGCGCGACGGGATATCGCCTATTCGGCCAGCGACAGGATCAGGCCTTGATCCGGCGGAACGCGGCCCTGCAGGGTATCGAGATAGGCCTCGCGCACCGCGGCCGGGCCGCGCCGCTCGACGACATCGAGCCAGCTGGGCAGATGCGGCACGAGCTCCGTCCATGCGGCGCCGAAACGCTGGTCGATGCCGCCGGGACCCCATTCCTTGGCGCGCTTGCGGATCTGGTCCGGGGCGAAGAACCACACCGGCTTGGCGCCGGGCAGCGTCGGCTCGTCCGGCTCGCTCGCGCGATGCGTGAGCCCGACCCGGCCGGAATAGACCATCTGCGCGCCGAAGTGCCGGTGCAGGGTCTCGCGCAGCGCACTGTTGCCGGCCATATCGACATAGGCTGTGGGCTCGGCCGCCGGGATCGCGGTGACCTGGTCATAGGTGACGACGTCGTCATAGCAGCCGAGTGAGGTGACGAAATCGACATTGCCCTTCGAGGTCAGCCCGGTCACCCGGATACCGCGTTTGTGCAGGAGATGGGCGAGCCCGAACGCGGTCTTGCTCGAGGCCGATGACAGGATGACGCGACGTGCGCCGTAGAACGCATTCTCGGCCAGGAAGTCGTCGACCAGGAACGAGAGCATGAACAGCGGCAGCAGCAGCGCGCGGAAATCGCCCTGCCGGCCGGCGTAGGTCGGATCGCCGGAGACGCGGGCATAGGCGTTGTAGACCGGCGAGACCTCCTGCCGGTGCACGGCGCCGTCGCGCAAGCCGCGCTTGCTGACATCGGCCGCCTCGATCACCAGATGGGTCGCCATCGGGAAATAGCCGAACAGCGTTTCGCCGGCCGCGACGGCGGGATTCTTCGAGGCTAGCACCTCGCCAAAGCCCCACACCGGGATGATGCCGTAGCCGTCAGGCGCCGGAAACAGGTGCCAGTACTTCAGCTGCTCGCCGATCACGGCGTAGGTGATGTTGTTGGCGGTGAAGGCGAAGCGGGTCACTTTCACCAGCAGCGCGTCGGCCGGCAGCGTCGCGGCGTCGGGCAGCTGCGTCTCGATCACCTTGCATTGCTGCAGGTCGTTGCGGATGACGATGAAGTCAGTGGAGTTCATGGCGATGATCCCGGCTTCCGATGCGCCGGCATCGTTGCGTCGATCGCCGGCCTTTTGCAACAGCAACTAAGTTTCAAACGCCGTTCGGCTTCACCGTCACCCCGTTCAGCGAAGCTGTCCTTCGCGGTAGAGGTCGCGCAGCTTGCGCTTGAATATCTTGCCGGTGGCTTCGCGCGGCAGCGCGTCCATGAAGCGGATGTCCCTCGGCACCTTGAAATTGGCGAGCTTGCCCCGCAGGAAATCCTGGATCGCCGCGACCGACGGCGTGCTGCCCGCTTCCGGCTCGACGCAGGCGAACAGCCGCTCGCCATATTCGTCGTCGGGAACGCCGAATACCGCGCAGTCGCGGACGCCTGCCATGCCGATCAGGGCATTCTCGATTTCGGCGGGATAGATGTTGACGCCGCCCGAGATCACCATGTCGCGCTTGCGATCGCACAGGAACAGATAGCCGTCCGCGTCGAGATAGCCGACGTCGCCGACGCTGATCAGGCCGTCGTGATCGGCCTCGGCGCGTGCCTTGGCATTACCGTGATAGTCGAAGTCCGAGATCAACGTCTGACGCATGAAGATCTCGCCGGGTTCACCGACGTCGCATTGCGTGCCGTCGGGCCGGAAGATCTTGACGATGCCGCCCTCGATGGCGCGGCCGACGGTGCCGGGCTTGGCCAGCGCCTCGGCGGACGAATGCCAGACCGGGATGCCGGTCTCGGTGGAGCCGAGATATTCGTTGATGACCGGTCCCCACCACTCGATCATCGCGCGCTTGACGTCGACCGGGCAGGGCGCCGCGCCATGCACGATGAAGCGCAGCGACGACAGATCGTAGCGGCGTCGCGTCTCTTCCGGCAGGCGCAGCAGCCGCACGAACATGGTCGGCACCATATGCATGTGGGTGACATGGTGGCGCTCGATCAACTGCAGCAGATCTTCGGGATCGAAGCGCGGTTCGAGCACGATCACGCAGCCATTGCGGAATGCGAGCATGCCATAGGAGTGCGGCGCCGAATGATACATCGGGCCGTTCATCAGGATCACCTGATCCTCATTCGGCTTGACGCCGTAGGTGATGGCGCCGACGCGCGTGGCCGCCGCCTGCTGCTCCGATGGCATCGGCTTGCGCTTGACGCCCTTCGGCAGTCCCGTGGTGCCGGACGTGTAGAACATCGGCGCTGCGCCGATCGGCGCGTCGGTCAGCGGTTGATGCGTCTCACGCCAGATATCCCAATCGGTCGTGCCGTCGGGCACGTGCGTGGACGCCGGCGCCACGCCATAGGCCGCGGCGATCTCCGGCGGCGTCGTCACCACCAGCAGCGTGATCCCCGGCGGCAGCCCGTCGCGGATCTGCGGCAGCAGATCGGCGTGGCAGACCAGCGTGTCGGCCCCGCTGTCGGACAGGATGTAGGCGACCTCGTCGGCCTTCAGATGCCAGTTGATCGGCACCACCGGGCTGCCGAGCGCGGCTGCGGCCGCGACCACCTCGAACAGCGCGAAATCGTTGCGCAGCATCATGCCGACCGGCTTGCCGCCCCGAACGCCGAGCGCGCGGAAGCCGGTCGCCGCCCGCGCGATGCGGGCGTGAATGTCGCCGTAGCTGATCTGTCTGTCGCCGCTGATGATCATATTCCGTTCCGTTTCCTCGCGATCGTCCAGCCGGTGTTCGATCTTATCAGTTTTCCGGCCCGCGCCGCTCATTTGCTCTTCGCAAACGCGATGATCGGTGACCAGATCGCGTCAGGAATCTCCTTGTAGATCGCGTTGTGATCAAATCCGTCGATCACGTCGGAGGCCTTCGTTCCCTGCTTGGCATCATAGACCCGTTGGCCGAGATCGACAGGGATCGTCTTGTCCGATCGACTGTGAACCCAAAGCAGGGGGATCGACAAATGGCTCGCCGCGTCGACATTGTTCCAGACGTCCGGCAGCTTGATCATGGCCTGCTCGGGCGCGCCGCCCCGAATGGCAATGTCGCGCAGCGACGAGAACGGGCTTGCGACGATGATGCAGTCCGGTTTGGTGTCGCCATGCGTTGCCGCGTATAGCAGTGGACCGCCGCCGAGGGAGTGGCTGAGCAGGCAGCGCCGTCCGCCGGCCGGAAATAGCTTCAAAAAGGCGTCGAGCGCCGCGACGCTGTCATCGTTGATGTTGTCGATCGTTCCGGGAGGGCTGCTTCGGCCGTGTCCGGAATAGTCGAACACGAGCGAAGAGACGCATTTGTCGTGCAGGAGTTTCTGCACCGCGATCCAATCGGCGACGGTTTCGCCACGGCCGTGAAAGACCAGCAACGCCGGCGCCGCCTGGCAGGATGCGGCTGCACGCACCAGGAAGCCGTCGAGCCGGCGATCGTGGCTCGGTATTGCGACGCGCTCGAAGGCGAGGCCGAAATCCGCCGGCGTCGCCTGCGACATCTCGCCCGGATTGAGCGTGTTCTTCTCGAACGTGCCCCACGGGCCGTCGCCGGCCCGTGCCATGCTGGACATCGTCGTGAGCAGGGCGAGAAGGATCAATGTCAGCAGACGCTTCATCCTGCGCTCCTGCGAGATGTCCGGGATTGCCGATCAGGCGCTGAGCCGCGTCGTGAAGCTGTCGCGTGCCTCCGCAAGCTCCGCCTTCATTCGCGCCACCAGCTCGGCGACCGGCGGGGCGTCGGTGATCTGGCCGATGCCCTGGCCCGAACCCCAGATGTCGCGCCAGGCCTTGGCCTTCGTGTTGCCGCCGGAGCCGAAATTCATCTTGGACTTGTCGGCGACCGGCAGGTTGCCCGGATCGAGCCCTGCCGCTGCGATCGACGGTCCGAGGTAGTTGCCGTGCACGCCGGTGAACAGGTTCGAAT
The DNA here is from genome assembly GCF_054063755.1 of Bradyrhizobium sp. USDA 4341. Taxonomy (NCBI): domain Bacteria; kingdom Pseudomonadati; phylum Pseudomonadota; class Alphaproteobacteria; order Hyphomicrobiales; family Nitrobacteraceae; genus Bradyrhizobium; species Bradyrhizobium sp. USDA 4341. Next base: position 6,473,137 of record NZ_JBSSGO010000002.1, read on the forward strand.
AGACGATGTCGTGCGCGGCGTATTCGGTCAGCGCCTGCTTGTACCTGATGTCGGCATTGGCCTCCTCGGTCGCGATGAAGCGGGTGCCCACATAGGCGAGGTCAGCGCCGAGTGCCAGCGCCGATGCGATGCTCCAGCCGTCGGAGATCGCGCCCGACAGCAGGATGGTGCCCTTGAACCATTGCTTGACCTCGCGCACCAGCGCGAACGGCGACAGCGTGCCGGCATGGCCGCCCGCGCCGGCGCAGACCAGGATCAATCCGTCGACGCCCTGCTCGGCGGCCTTGCGGGCGTGCTTAACGTTGATGACGTCGTGGAACACCACGCCGCCGTAGGAATGGGCGGCCTCGACGATCTCGGACGGCGGACGCAGCGAGGTGATGATGATGGGCACCTTGTGCTTCACGCAGGTTTCCATGTCGTGCATCAGCCGGTCGTTGGAGGCGTGGCAGATCTGGTTGACCGCGTAGGGCGCGACCTTCTTCTCCGGATGCTTCGCCTGGTGCTCGCCGAGCTCGTTCTCGATCTGTGTCAGCCATTCGTCGAGCTTCTCGACCGGGCGGGCGTTGAGCGCCGGGAAAGAGCCGACGATGCCGGCCTTGCACTGCGCGATCACGAGCTCGGGCCCCGAGACGATGAATAGCGGGGAACCGACGACCGGCAGTTCGAGCCTGTTGGCGAGCGAGGCGGGCAGCGACATTGTTCGGATCCTCCATGCGCGGCGCCCGGCCGGTGCCGGGGCGGATCGCGATTTGTTGTGATGGCTGGAGCGGCGGCTCCCTTGGCGCGGCAATATAAGGCTGGACGGCTGCGTCATGACGTTCAATATTGAACAGCTGATTGGCCAGAAATGAACAAAGGCGCGGGCGGCGGCATGGACTGGGAGCTTTGCAAGACGTTCGTCGCGGTGGCCGAGACGCGCAGCTTCGCCGGCGCGGCGCGGCGGTTGCGCATCAGCCACCCCACCGTCGGACGCAACGTCGCGGCGCTGGAGAAGCAGCTCGGGACCCGCCTGTTCGCCCGCTCCAATGACGGCCTGTCCCTGACATCGCATGGCCGCAAGTTCCGCGAGCACACCGAGGTGATGGCGGCTGCGGCCCTGCGCGCGGAGGCGGCCGCGTCTGCCACAGGGGAGCAAGCCCGCGGCGTCGTGAAGCTGTCGATCGGCGCGACGCTGGCGGCGCATTGGCTGATGCCGCGCCTCGGGCCGTTCCTGCGCGATCACGCCAACATCCAGCTCGAGATCATCACCCACCCGTTTCCGGCGAGCGTCCGGCGTCGCGAGGCCGACGTTGTGCTGCGGCCGGTCGATGCCGGCGACGAGAACCTGATCGGGCGCAAGATCGGACGGCTCGGCGCCGGCTTCTACGCGTCACGCGGTTATGCCGCTGGACGCAAGCTGCCGGAGCGGCCGGACGAGTGGCGGGGGCACAGCGTGATCGGGTTTGCCGACCAGGCCTCGAATGCGCGCCTGGCGCGGTGGAGCGATGTCATCACGCGGCAGGGCACGCTGGTGATGCGCTGTTCCTCGCAGGGCGACATGCTGGCGGCGGCGCGGGCCGGGCTCGGGATTTGCGCGCTGTCCTGCCTGGTCGGGGCCGACTATCCCGATCTGGTTCGGGTTGCTCCGCAAAAGCTGTCGAGCCTCTCCGATCTCTGGCTGCTCGCCCATCCCGATCTGGTCGAGCTTCCCTCGGTGCGCGCCGTCATCGGCTTCGTCACCGATTGCGCGCGCGAGGACCGCATCAGGCTGCGCGGTTAGAAAATATTGTCACGCACGCGCCCGCCACAACGTCACCGCGAGCGAGATAAAGACGGCGCAGGTCCACAGCGCCTGCCAGTTCTCTGGTCCTTCGTTGAAGCCCACATAGATGGCGGCTGCGACAAAAATGCCGGCAAAGATCGATTCCGCCAGAGGGCGGACTCCCTTCGTAGCAGGATTGAGCAATGTCATGGCCGCGAACGGCACCGCCGCCATGGTCAGAGGCGCGAAAGGAAAATCGATGAAGCGCGGGTCAAATATCAGGCCCAGTGCGGCCGCCGTCCCGATCACCGTGGTGACGATCAAGGCCAATCCGTGCACGGTCACCAGCACCGTTTCGGTGTGGTAGCCCTTGGGACCCAACAACTCCTGGAAACTGGGCGGCGCGCGACCCGACATCAGCGCGTTGGCGCCGAACACCGGCGAGGCTGTTGCCGCCACCAGAAGCGAACCCCAGACAAGCCAGCCTCCCGTTCCATAGCTTTCATAGACCAGTCTTTGCGCGGCCACCCCAAACAGAATTCCGGCTGTGGTCGCCGAGAGTCCGACCGCAAGCCATGACACGAATTCGGGCTCGTTCGGCTTGCGGCGCGAGGTCAGCCAGGCTGCGCCGAACACCAGGATCGCCAGCGCCATTCCGCTGCACATTTGCAGTTTCCAGAACGGAAAATTGCTGATCGGCAGGCCAGGCGGATATTTCAGCATGCGCGCTTCCGAATCGAACAGGCCCCAGGATCCGCCGACCGTGCCCTCGATCTCCCGCTTCCATCCTTCGTCATAGGCCTCGAACAGGTTGACGCGGAAATGCTCGCGCCGGGCAAGGTCGAGCACCTCCGAGACCACCCGCGCCTGATTGACGCGCGATGGCAGCGCGGATTCGCGCATCCGCCCCTCACTCGGCCAACCTATTTCTCCGATAAAGATCTCCTTGCCCGGAAAAACCGCCGCGATCTGCCGGCGCATCTCGTCAGCGTGAGCCGCGGCACGTTCCGCGGGGATTGGGATATTCTCCCAGTAGGGCAGGATATGAACCGTGACGAAATCGACGGCGTCGGAAAGTTCGCGATTGCTCAGCCAGAACTCCCAGACGTCGGCGTAGGTGACGGGGACGCTAACCTGCGCCTTGATCGAGCGGATCAGGTCACCGAGGTCGGACGCCGACATTTCCTTGCGCAGCAGAACCTCGTTGCCGACCACGAGAGCAATGATCGTGTCTGGATATTGCTTGGCGAGGCGTATCGCCGTTTCGACCTGCGTTGCATTCTTCTTTCGATCCCGATCGAGGAAAATGCCCTGAATGACTTTCAGCCCCGCCTTGGCTGCGAGCCCGGGAATCTGGTCGAGACCGAGATCGGTCGCATAGGTGCGGATGCAGTTGGATATCTTCGCGAGTTGCGCGAGATCTTCCGCGATCTGTTCCGGCGTGACCTGCGTCGCGGGAGCAAGTGATGTCTGATTGTTGCGGAACGGGGCGTAGGAGATGCACTGGACTTTATCGCTCGGATCGATCGGAGCGCGCACCAGGCTGACCGGGATGCCCAGCCACCACCACGCCGCGGCGATAGCCCCGAGGGATATCAGGAGAAGCAGCGGAGTGCGAAGTGAAACCAGGTCCGTCCTCCTTGCAGGAAGGATGTGCTGGACAAAATGGGCGAGGCCGGCAAATTGAATGAGTATTCGTCTGCTGATGCTATAACACGCGTTCACGCAGTTGGAATGTTTTCTCGACGACCTACTTCGCGCCGGCGATCACGCCTTCGCGATTCCTGAGCACGCGATAATATGCCCACCACAGATGCGCGGCGGCGCCGCGCAGCGGACGCCACGGCTCGGCAAGCGGTGCCATCTGCTTCGGCGTCGGGCGCTCTTTCAGCCCGAGCCCGACCTTGACCGCTTCCTGCACGGCGAGGTCGCCCGCCGGCCACGCATCGCCATGGCCGAGGCAGAACAAGAGATAGACGTCGGCGGTCCACGGGCCGATCCCGGGTAGCGCGGTCAGCGTGTTGTGGGCGGCATCGGCTTCTTCATTGGCGAGCACGTCGAGGTTCAGCCGCTCCTCCGCGAGTTCGCGCGCGATGTGCTTCAGCGTCTTGATCTTGGCCGCGGAGAGCCCGAGCCGGCCGAGCCGGTCGGCCCGCGCCTTGCGGATCGTCTCATGGTGGAACGGGTCGAATGCCTTGCTGACGCGGCCCCAGATCGCGGCAGCACTCGCGGTCGACAGCTGCTGACCGCAGACGATCGCGGCAAGTCCCGCGAACCCCGGCTCGCGCTGCCGGATGGCCGGCATGCCGGTCAGCTCGAGGATCGGGCGCAGCCGTCGATCCTGGTCGACCAGCTTCTGGATGGCGTCGTCGAGGTCGGCCTGGGTTTCGAGATGAATCAGCATTGCGGGATCTGCATCGGCTTGTCATGCGCGGGCTTGACCCGCGCATCCATCTCCTATCGTAACAGAGTCTTGTCCAGCCGCATGGTCCGGAAAAGTGGAAACCGGTTTTCGCTTGCGACAAACGCAAGGCACTTGCGCGAAGATCATGCCTAAACAAGGATCGCCGGGTCGAGCCCGGCAATGACCCCCGATCGAACGCCATGCCACCCGTTTTCCGTTTTGCACCGAGTCCGAATGGCTACCTGCATCTCGGCCACGCCTATTCGGCGCTGCTCAACCACGACTTGGCGCGCGACGCGGGCGGACGCTTCCTGCTGCGGATCGAGGACATCGACGCGACGCGCTGCCGGGTCGAATTCGACCAGGCGATCTACGAGGATCTGGCCTGGCTCGGCATCGCCTGGGAGACCCCGGTGCGGCGGCAGTCGGAGCATTTTGCCGCCTATCGCGCGGCGATCGACCGCCTGTCGGCCGAGCGGCTGGTCTATCCGAGCTTCGAGAGCCGCGCCGAGATCGCGCGGCTGGTCGCGGAACGCGAGACCGCTGGCGCGTGGCCGCGCGATCCGGATGGCGCGCCGCTCTATCCGGGGACGGCGAAATCGCTGTTGACCGAGCAGCGCGACCGGCTGATCGGGCAGGGCGCGCCGTTCGCGCTGCGGCTCGACATGGCAGCGGCATGCGCGCGCACCGGCGGCATGCGCTGGCGGGAGGCGGGCGAGGGTCCGGCCGGCGAGACCGGGGATGTGGCGGCCCGGCCGGAGGCCTGGGGCGATGTCATCCTGGCGCGCAAGGAGACCCCAACCAGTTACCATCTCTCTGTCGTGATCGACGACGCCCTGCAAGGCGTCACCGATGTGGTCAGGGGCGTTGACCTGTTCTGGTCGACCAGCGTGCATCGGCTGCTGCAGGAGCTGCTTGGCCTGCCCGCGCCGGCCTACCGGCACCATGCGCTGATCCGGGACGCTGCCGGCCAAAAGCTGTCGAAATCGACCCAGGCGACCGGACTGCGCGAGCTGCGGGCGGCGGGCGCCAGCCCGGCCGATATCCGCCGCCTGGTCGGCTTGCCATAGATCCCAGCCGCATTTCGATCGCGAAGCGCGGTGGTTACCATCACAGGGCACCGCTGCGGCGAGCCACAAACGGCGCCGTGACACCGGCACGCCGGGCATGCCATGTTGTTATCCGGGGCGGGGATCACGGAGACCATGGCGTCAAAATCGCGCGTACGGCGCAGCAAGCGGCAATCCAAAAGGATGCCGCCGAAGCCGCGCGCTGCCAAGACACGCGCTGCCAAGACACGCGCCGTCAAGGCGGCGGCCAAGCCGGGCCGCAAGCGGGCTGTGCCGAAGGCCTCCCGCAAGGCCGGTCCCGGGATGATCGAGACCGCGCTTGCCGCCTTTGCCCATGAGGTCCGGACCCCGCTAACCGGAATCCTCGCGATCAGCAACCTGCTCGCGACATCGGATCTCGACGAGCGCGAGCGGCGCTGGGTCGATACCATCAAGGCCGGCGCCGAGCATCTGGCAAGCCTTGCGACCCTGTTCGTCGACGCTGCCCGGAGCGAGGGGCCGGGGCTCGAGATCCGGCAGGATTTCTTCGACCTGCGCACGCTGGCGCGCCACGCCGGGGATTCGCTGGCCGGCCGCGCCGCAGCCAAGGGATTGCGGGCCTCGGTCGAGATCTCCGCGAAGCTGCCGGCGTTTGCGGTCGGCGATCCCGTCCGGCTGCGCGCGGCGCTGGAAAACCTGATCGACAATGCCGTCAAGTTCACCGAGCAGGGCAGCATCGAGCTGCATGTCGGGCCGGTGCGCACGGCCAAGGGAAAGGCCAAGGGAAAGGCGAACGGCAGGATCGGGATTGCCTTTGCGATCTCCGACAGCGGCATCGGCCTGACGCTATCGGAGGTCAAGCGCCTGTTCCGGCCGTTCTCGCAGGCCAATGTCTCGATCGCCGCGCGGTTCGGCGGCGCCGGGCTCGGCCTGTCCTCGGTGAAGCAGCTCGCGCGCGCCATGGGCGGCGACATCGTCGTGGCCCAGCGCAAGGGCGGCGGCACCGTCTTTACGCTCAACGTGGTGCTGGTTTCAGCCGCAGGACCGGTCGGCGCTGCGTCGAGCGAAGGCGCGGCGGTGCCGTCATCGCAGGGACTGCGGCTGCTCAGCGTCGAGGACAATCCGTTCGGCCGCGTCGTGCTCAACACGATCCTGACCGAACTCGGTCACCATGCCGAATTCATCGGTCAGGGTGAGGGGGCGTCCGATCGGCTCGGACAGGGGGCCTTCGATGCCGTGCTGATGGACATGGTGCTGCCCGGCATCGGCGGTGTCGAAGCTATCAAGCGCATCCGCGCGCTGCCGCCGCCGCACGGCCGCATCGTGATCGTCGGGATCTCCGGGCGTGCCGAGGACGAGGCCGCGGCGCGCGCCGCCGGTGCCGACGCCTTCCTCGTCAAACCTGTTTCTCCGCGGGCACTGGCGACTGCTCTGCTTGAAGCGGCACGCCGCGCGGCAGCCGCGACTTGATGATCGCCGCGTTCAGCTCGCCGCCGAACACGAAGATCGCGGCGATGAAATACAGGAACACCAGCGCGATCACGACCGAGGCGAGCCCCGCATACATCGTGACGTAGTTGTTGGCGAAGCGCGCCAGATACATGCCGAAGCCGATGCCCGAGATCAGCGACGCCACTATGGTGAAGATGATGCCGGGCAGGATCTGCGTGAAGCCGCGGCGGCCCGCCGGCAGCCAGGCGTGCAGGATGAAGAGCGCGACGACCAGCGCCAGCACGGTGATGCCGTAACGGGCGGTGTTGAGCAGGCTCTCGTTCGATTCGACGAAGAACGGAATATAGCGCCGCGCCGCCTCGATGATCAGCGGCCCGAGCACGATCAGGAACGCCATCGCGAGCGAGGTGAACGCCGCGACCAGCGTGTAGCCAATAGATTCCAGCCGCAGCCAGTACCAGCGCCGCGGCTCGATCACGGCATAGGCGCGGTTCAGCGCCACCCGCAGCGCCTCGACGCCGTTGGAGGCGAAGTACACCGCGAGCACCGCGCCGATGGTCAGGATGCCGCCGCGGGTGTTGGTCAGCACGTCGTGGATCTGGCCGGACAAGGCCTCGGCGACCTGCTGTGGCCAGACCTGCAGCAACAGTCCGACGGCCTGGTCGGCAAGCTCCTTGGAGCCGAAGAAGCCGGCCACCGACGTCAGCACGATCAGGAACGGAAACAGCGCCATCAGGGTCGACAGCGCGATGTGGCTCGCGATCGCCCAGCCGTCGTCGGCGAGGAACGTGTAAAAGGCATCCATCACGACGTGGTAGACGTAACGAAGCTGCTTCACATTCCACCCGGCATTGTCGAAAACCGCTTGGTCCGAGGACGAACCCAGCATCTGATATTACGCAGTGAAAAGCCAGTTGGTTGCATGCGCCGCCTGTGTGGAAGTCCGCGTCCTGCGGTGTTATGTACCGCAGATGACATCTGTCCTCAGCACGATCATTCTTCCCGTTGCCGTCGGCGCCGTCGCGCTGGTGCTCCTGCTCGGCCTCGTCAACATGATGAAGGGCGGCTCGCCGAACACATCGCAGAAGCTGATGCGGCTGCGCGTGCTGCTGCAGTTCGTCGCCATCGTCATCGCGATGCTCGCGGTCTGGGCGATGGGGCGGTAGGGCGTTTCGAGCGACGCGCGCGAGGCGCAAACCTTAGGGGATCACGGCCATGGTCGTTCTCAATCGGATCTACACGCGCACCGGCGATGACGGCACCACCGCGCTCGGCTCCGGCGAGCGGCGACCGAAATACGATCTGCGGGTTGCGGCCTATGGCACCGTCGACGAGACCAATGCCGCGATCGGCGTGGTGCGGCTGCACCTGGCCGACAGTCCCGAGGTCGATGCGATGCTCGGCCGGATCCAGAACGATCTGTTCGATCTCGGCGCCGACCTTGCGGTGCCCGAGCGCGAGGGCAAGGCCGAGCGTCTGCGGATGCTGGCGAGCCAGGTCGAGCGGCTCGAGCATGACATCGACAGCCTCAACGACCAGCTGGCGCCGCTGACCTCGTTCGTGCTGCCCGGCGGGACGCCGGCTTCTGCATATCTGCATCTCGCCCGGACGATATGTCGCCGCGCGGAACGGATCATGGTGGAACTCGCTGCCCGGCCGGATGAGACGGTCAATTCCGCTGGCATCCAGTATATGAACCGACTGTCGGATTTCCTGTTCGTTGCCAGCCGCTTCCTGAACAATAAAGGGGCGGGGGACGTGTTGTGGGTGCCGGGCCAGAACCGCTAAACTGGTTCAAAACCGGGGGACGGTTTTTTGGCTTTGCCGCGTTGACCGGGGGGTACGGGACCTTTAGGTTCCGCGCCAGCCAACCGAAACCCATAAAATCAAAGCGAAAGAGGATCGATGAAGGTTCTTGTGCCGGTAAAGCGGGTCGTCGACTACAACGTCAAGGTCCGCGTCAAGAGCGATGGATCGGGCGTGGAGCTCGCCAACGTCAAGATGTCGATGAACCCGTTCGACGAAATCGCCGTCGAGGAAGCGTTGCGGCTGAAGGAAGCCGGCAAGGCGACCGAAGTGGTGGTGGTGTCGATCGGACCGGCGCAGGCTTCCGAGACCATTCGCACCGGGCTTGCGATGGGCGCCGACCGCGGCATCCTGGTCAAGGCCGAAGGCAATGTCGAACCGCTCGCGGTCGCCAAGATTCTCAAGGCGGTGGTCGAGGCGGAGCAGCCTGGCCTCGTCATCCTCGGCAAGCAGGCGATCGACGACGATAGCAATCAGACCGGCCAGATGCTGGCCGCGCTGCTCGGTTGGTCGCAGGCGACCTTCGCCTCCAAGCTCGAAGTCGAAGGCTCCGACTTCAAGGTCACGCGCGAAGTCGACGGCGGCCTGCAGACCATCAAGCTCAAGGGCCCGGCGATCGTCACCACTGACCTGCGCCTCAACGAGCCGCGCTATGCGTCGCTGCCCAACATCATGAAGGCGAAGAAGAAGCCGATCGACGACAAGAGCGCGTCGGATTACGGCGTCGATCTCACGCCGCGTCTGGAAGTGCTGAAGACCGCGGAACCGGCAGGCCGCAAGGCGGGCGTCAAGGTCAAGGACGTCGCCGAACTCGTGAACAAGCTCAAGACCGAAGCCGGGGTTCTCTGATGACGACGCTGTTGATTGCTGAACACGACCACGAGACCCTGAAGGACTCGACCAACAAGGCGCTGACCGCGGCGAGCCAGCTCGGCGGCGACGTCCATGTGCTGGTTGCCGGTGGCGGCCAGGGCACCAAGGCGGCGGCGGAAGCAGCCGCCAAGCTTGCCGGCGTCACCAAGGTGCTGGTGGCCGAAGGCCCCGCCTATGAGCACGACCTTGCCGAGCCGCTGGCTGCGCTGATCGTCGCGCTGGCGCCGGGCTACGATGCGTTCGTCGCGCCCGCGACCTCGCGCTTCAAGAACGTGATGCCGCGCGTCGCAGCGCTGCTCGACGTCATGCAGGTCTCCGAGATCATCAAGGTCGTCGCGCCCGACACCTATGAGCGGCCGATCTATGCCGGCAACGCGATCCAGACCGTGAAGTCGAAGGACGCCAAGAAGGTGATCACGGTCCGTACCTCGACCTTCGCCGCGGCCGGCGAAGGCGGCAGCGCCGCGATCGAGAACGCCGCATCCGCCGCCGATCCGGGCCTGTCGACGTTCGTCGGCGAGGAAGTCGCCAAGAGCGACCGTCCGGAACTGACCTCGGCCAAGATCATCGTCTCGGGCGGCCGGGCCATGCAGAGCCGCGAGAACTTCGCCAAGTACATCGAGCCGCTCGCCGACAAGCTCGGCGCCGGCGTCGGCGCCTCGCGCGCCGCGGTCGATGCCGGCTATGCGCCGAACGACTGGCAGGTCGGCCAGACCGGCAAGGTGGTGGCCCCGGAACTCTATGTCGCGGTCGGCATCTCCGGCGCGATCCAGCATCTGGCCGGCATGAAGGACTCCAAGGTGATCGTCGCCATCAACAAGGATGAGGACGCACCGATCTTCCAGGTCGCCGATTACGGCCTGGTCGCCGACCTCTACCAGGCGGTTCCGGAGCTGACCGAAGCGCTCGGCAAGCTCGGAAAGTAAGCGACAAGACACCGGCCGGGTGGGTAAGCTCCGGCCGGTGTTACTATTCTTGGGACGCAACGATCCGGAAACGGTTTTCCGAAAGGATCGTGTCCGGCAGGGAAGATGGATCGGGTGCGATTACGTCGTAATCACATCATGGTCCGGGGAAACGTTTTCCGGCGGATTGGGCAACCCGGAAGGCTTCACTTCGGGTATCGTTGGAATTGGGCAGGCGCGACATGCGCGCCGTTCCGGTGGATGACAAGATGACGGTGGCAATCAAAAAGGTCGGCGTGATCGGTTCGGGCCAGATGGGCAATGGTATTGCCCATGTGGCGGCGCTGGCCGGTTTCGACGTGGTGCTCAATGACGTCTCCGCGGACCGGCTGAAGTCGGCGCTGGCGACGATCAACGGCAATCTGACCCGCCAGGTCGCCAAGAAGGCGATCAGCGAGGGCGAGCGCAAGCAGGCGCTCGACCGCATCACCTCCGCCGAGGCGATCGATGCGCTGGCCGATTGCGATCTCGTGATCGAGACCGCGGTCGAAAAGGAAGAGACCAAGCGCAAGATATTCCACGATGTCTGTGCGGTGCTGAAGCCGGAAGCGATCGTCGCGACCAACTCGTCGTCGATCTCGATCACGAGGCTCGCCGCCTCGACCGACCGCCCGGAGAAATTCATCGGCATTCACTTCATGAATCCGGTGCCGGCGATGGAGTTGGTCGAGCTGATCCGCGGCATCGCCACCGACGACACGACCTTCGACACCGCCAAGGCGTTCGTCGCCAAGCTCGGCAAGCAGGTCGCGGTGTCGGAAGATTTCCCGGCCTTCATCGTCAACCGCATTCTGCTGCCGATGATCAACGAGGCGATCTACACGCTGTATGAGGGCGTCGGTAACGTCGAGGCGATCGATGCCGCGATGAAGCTCGGCGCGCACCATCCGATGGGCCCGCTCGAGCTCGCCGATTTCATCGGCCTCGACACCTGCCTGTCGATCATGCAGGTGCTGCACGAGGGGCTCGCCGACTCCAAGTACCGGCCGTGCCCGCTGCTGGTGAAGTATGTCGAGGCCGGCTGGCTCGGACGCAAGAGCCAGCGCGGCTTCTACGACTACCGCGGCGACAAGCCGGTCCCGACGCGGTAACTACCCGCTCAGATCAGTGTCCGCAGCAGCGCAAGCGTCGCGGGCACGAGACCTGCAATCATCGCCACACCCGTTCCAAGTCCGAGCAGATGCGCCGTCAGCGCGAGGCGTTGGCTCTGCCCGTGCGCTGTCATTGCAGCGCCTCGCAAGCGCGTTTCAGACGCCTTCCGGCCTCCTCGATGATCGATGACGGGTTGGCGAAGCTGAGGCGGATATAGGGCGACAGCCCTAGATCCTCGCCCGGAAACACCACCAGATCGGCTTGCTCAAGCAAGTAAGCCGCAAAATCGCGGTCGGTCGCAATCAGCTTGCCGTCGGCTGCGCGCTTGCCGATCACGCCGGCGCAACTGACCAGCAAATAGAACGTGCTTTCGGGCGGCGTGCAGGCGAGCCCGCTGCATGCGTTCACGAGCTCGGCAAAGCGGTCACGCCTCATGCGAAGGATGGCGGATCGCTCGGCCAGCACATCCTGCGCGCCATCGAGCGCGGCCACCGCGGCGGCCTGGCTGATCGACGAGGCGCCGGACGTGGTCTGCGACTGGATCGTGATCATCGCGCGGACCAGCGCTGATGGGCCGGCGGCATAGCCGATGCGCCATCCCATCATGGCGTAGCTCTTGGCGAGGCCGCTGACGGTCAGCGTCCGCGGCCTCAGGCGCGGCTCGATCTGCGCAAGCGTCGGCGCAGCTCGGCCATTGAACACGATGTGCTCGTAGAGCCCGTCGGCAAGCACCCAGATGTCAGGGTGCTGCAAGAGGATCGCGGCGAGCTCAGCCAAATCCTCAGCGGAATAGACTGCACCGGAAGGATTGACCGGATTGTTGATCACGATCCAGCGTGTTCGCGCCGATATCGCCGCCTGTAAATCCTCCGCGCGCAGCTTGAAGCCGTTGTTCTGCGCGCACGGCACGACCACCGGCGTCGCGCCTGCCAGCCGCACCTGATCGAGATAGGGCGCCCAATACGGCGCCGGCACGATCACCTCGTCTTCAGGCGCCAGCGTCGCCAGCAGCGCGTTGAACAGCGCCTGGGTCGAGCCGTTGGTGATGACGATCTCATCCAGGCGATAGTCGAGGCGATGGTCGCGCAGCAGCGCGGCCCGCACCGCCCGCTTCAGTTCGGGCGTGCCGTCGACATCGGTGTAGCGGGTTTCGCCGCGCAATGCCGCTTCATGCGCCGCCGCGATCACATGATCCGGTGTCGGGAAGTCGAGATTGCCCGACGACAGCTCGATGATGTCGCGTCCGGCGGCGCGCAGTTCACGGGCGCGACGGCGCAGCATGGACGCCGGCGATGCCTTGATGCCGCTCATGCGCGGCGAGAGGATCAGTGTCGCGGTCATCGGACGTACTGCGCCTCACCGTTGCCGAACGACCAGTTTTCCGGAAGCACCTCGACCAGGTTGATGAAGATGTCCTCGGCGCGCAGGCCGGGACTCTCCGTCAGCAGGTCGGCGATGCGTCGGTAGAGCCTCTGCTTCTGCGCCACCGGGCGGGTGTTGCTGACCGTGATCTGGATGATGACCAGATCATCGCTGCGCCTGACGCCGAGATAGTCCGCGCCATAGGCGAAATCGTCGTCATCGTGCTCGGAGATCGTCATGAAGCGATCGCCTTCCGGCACATCGAAGGTCTCGCGCATGGCGCGATAGAGGCTCTCAAGAACGGCCTTGCGGTAGGCGGCGGGCTTGCCCCGCCGCAGGGAGACGCGGGTCAGCGGCATGATGATGGCTCTCCTGGAGGCGATCGTTGCGTGCAGCCAATCCTAGGGGCTTGTTGATCATTGAAAAACGGTATGGTATCGCATTTCAATGATTGCTAATTTAAATGTCTGGTCATGAAGGCGCTCGACGTCGAGGCGGTGCAGGCCTTCGTCTTGGTCGCGGACCTCAGCAGCTTCACGCGCGCGGCGCAGGCCATGGCGACCACGCAGTCCGCGGTCAGCCTGAAGATCAGGCGGCTGGAAGATGGGCTCGGCCGCCGGCTGCTGGAGCGAACGCCGCGGATGGTTCGACTGTCCGCCGAGGGTACGGCGTTCCTCGGCGCGGCGCGCAATCTGGTGGCCGCGCATCAATCGGCGATCGGGGCGTTTGCGGTCGAGCATCGTCGGCTTGTCGTCGGCATCAGCCACCACATCGTCGGATCGGAGTTGGCCTCGCTGCTGAAGCGGATGAACGCCACCGATCCAGGACTGGTGATCCAGTTGCATGTCGATACGTCGCGTTCGGTGCTCAGCGCATTCGACGATGGCAGGCTCGACGCTGCGATCGTGCTGCGCCACGACGCCAAGCGCCGCGATGGCGACGTGCTGTTCGAAGAACCCTTCGGCTGGATGGCCGCGCCCGATTTTCACCATCGGCCGGGCGAGCCGCTGCGCCTGGCGACGCAAGCCGAGCCTTGCAGCGTGCGCGCCATGGCGGTTGAAACTCTCGACGCCGCCGGCATCGCCTGGACCGAGGCGTTCGTCGGTGGCGGGCTTTCGACGATCGGCGCCGCGATATCCGCAGGACTCGCCGTCGCCGCGCTGGCGCGCCGGGTGGCGCCGGCGGATACCATAGACCTCGGGCCGCGGCTTGGCCTGCCGCCATTGCCGTCGCGCGACGTCATGCTTCACTCAAAGCTGTCGGACGCACGGACACGGCAGGCGCTGCGCACCCTCGGTGCGGCCTTTGCCGCAAACGCGGCCTGATCTCGGAAGCATTGGCCGCTCCTCATTCTGTCAGGCGGCATCCTGCGCGCTTGAGCATGTCACGGATGATCAGCGGCGTGGCCGGCGTTTCGGTCGCTGCCGTGGCCGCCGCGCTTGCGATCGCGTCACGCGCCTGCTGCGCGTCGAGTGTCAGCCGCCGCGCGCAGGGCGGCAGGCCGCGTGCGGCATCGAGCAGCCAGCCGGCGGTTTCGCCGGTACCGGCCAGATAGGCCGTCAGCGTCTGTCGCGCGGTCGGATTGGTCGCGGCCTGGTCCAGCATGGCCCTGACCTGCGCGACCGAGATCTGTCCGCGCGATGTCGAGGGCTGCGCGTGAGCCGCGGTCGTCAATAGAAGGACGGCGCAGATGGCGTGAGCGGAACGGACGAGCATGACTTCACCTCCTGAGACAGGTTGACTTGCAGATATTAATTATCGTAAAACGATAATATCAGATTAGCAATCCGGAGGTCGAGCCATGTCCGCGTCCCTCTCGTCAGAGCTTTCCCCATCCGCGCGGCCGGCCCGCCTCGAACGCATCCGCGCGGTCAGCCGCGTGCTTGCCTATGCCTGCACTGGCATCTCGTTCGTGCTTGTGGTTGGCTTGCTGGCCTATTGGCTGGCGAGCCCGGATGAGGCGATCCTGCGCGATGCAGGGCTGACCGGCATTGCGTTCCATCCGATCGGCTGGCTCGTCCGCCTGATGGGTCTCGTGGTCTCGGCGTTGCCGCTCGCCTGTCTGATCTGGGGCTTGTCGCGCGTGCGCCGCGCTTTCACGTCGTTCGCGGCAGGCCGCTTCTTCACGGCGGCAAACGTCGCGGGGTTGCGTGACCTCGCGATCGCAATGCTGCTCTCGACCTTGCTGAAGCCGGTGATCGGCGCGTTGCTTTCAATCCTGCTGAGCTGGCAAACCTACGCGCAAGGCAAGTCCGTCGTCATCGTGCTCGGCTCCGACACGCTGCTGGCGCTGCTGTTCGCGGGTCTGGTTGCGGTGACGGCCTGGGTGATGGCCGAAGCCAATGCGATCGCCGACGAGCACGCACAATTCGTCTGAGGCCTTCGCAATGCCGATCCGGGTCCGGCTCAACGTGATGCTCGCCGAGCGCAACGTGAAATCGAAGGAGCTCGCCGAATATGTCGGAATCACCGAGGCCAACCTGTCCTTGCTCAAGCAGGGCAAGGTGAAGGGCGTCAGGTTCGATACGCTGGAGCGGATCTGCACCTATCTGAAGTGCCAGCCCGGCGACTTGCTGCGCCACGAAGAGGACGATGCGTCAGCCTGACGCGGCCATCCGTTACCCAAGCATTAACTTTCGCGCGCTACGCAAGAGCAAGTTTGGGAGTGCCGCGTATGGACATGATGAGCATGGTGTCGAGCATCTTGTCGATGCAGCAGGGCAATTTGCAGGGTCAGATCGCGACTCGCGTGACCAAGCAGAACCTCGATGCGGAAAAGTTCGCGGTTCAGACCCTGCTCGGCACCCCGTCGACCGCCAATCTCGGCCCCGGCGTCGGTGGCAACCTCAACGCCGTCGCCTGATCAGAACCCCGCCGCGGCCGGGGCTAGCGCCGCCTTCACCAGCTTGATCGCATCGTCGCTCGCCCATTCGGCGGGACCGGCAATATTGGCGATTTCGCAGCCCTTGCCGTCGACCAGCACCGAAGTCGGCATGCCCAGCGCCTTACCTATGTTCTTAAGGTCCTGAAAGACCTTGGCTTTCTGATCGCTGAAATAGCCGAGATTGGTCAGATTGGCTTCCTTCAGGAAGTTCTTCGGCTTGTCCGGGTCGCGGGTGTCGATGTTGATCGCGACCACCTCGAAATCCTTGCCGCCGAGCTTGGTCTGCAGGCTGTCGAGTGCCGGCATTTCCTTGCGGCAGGGCACGCACCAGGTCGCCCACAAATTGACCAGCACGGTCTTGCCGCGCCAATCCGACAGTTTCTTCGGCTGGCCGTTGGCATCCTCGAAGGTCAGGTCGGGAAGCCTTAGCGGCGTGGTCGCCATGGTCAGCGCCGCGACCTCGCCATGGGCGAGCGGGGCGATCTTCTTCGCCAGATCCACCGCGCTGTTGCAGGCGACGTCGCCGCCGGCGGGATGCCTGAGGCCGGAGACCCCGACATAGCCGATCACGGCCCCGGCCAGCACGGCGCCGATCACCAGCGGGATGCGCCATTTGGCAGTCGGCTTGGCGGTCGGTTCGGATGGGGTCGTCTCGGGCATATCGTTTGTCATCCTGGGTCAGATGTGGCTAAGCAGTGGCTAGGAATACGATCGGAACCGCCACGCTGTTTCGCCGCTCCGGCGATGAAACCGCAAGGCCTGAAATACGAATTCGTGAGCGAGATGTCATGAGCAACAAGATGTGGGGCGGCCGGTTTTCGGAACGTCCCGACGCCATCATGGAGGAAATCAACGTCTCCATCGACGTCGACCGTCACCTTTATGCCCAGGACATTGCAGCGTCCAAGGCCCACGCCGCGATGCTCGCCGCGCAGGGCATCATCACATCAGCTGATGCGAAAAATATCGGCAAAGGTCTAGACACGATTTTGTCAGAAATCGGCAAGGGCGATTTCGACTTCAAGCGCGCGCTCGAGGACATCCATATGAATGTCGAGTCGCGGCTGTCCGAATTGATCGGGCCCGCTGCGGGCCGGCTGCACACCGCGCGCTCGCGCAACGACCAGGTCGCGACCGATTTTCGGCTCTATGTCCGCGACACCATCGACGAGACAAATGCCGCGCTGGCGGCGTTCCAGCAGGCGCTGGTCACCCGCGCGCTGGAGCATGCCGGAACCGTGATGCCGGGCTTTACCCATCTGCAGACCGCGCAGCCCGTGACCTTCGGCCATCATCTCTTGGCCTATGTCGAGATGGCCGGCCGCGACCGCGGCCGCTTTGCCGACGCGCGCAAGCGGCTGAACGAATCGCCGCTGGGCGCCGCCGCGCTCGCCGGCACCTCGTTTCCGATCGACCGCACTGCGACCGCCAGGGCGCTCGGCTTCGACCGGCCGATGGCCAATTCGCTCGATGCGGTGTCCGATCGCGATTTCGTGCTGGAAACGCTGTCGGCGGCTGCGATCTGCGCGGTGCACATGTCGCGCTTCGCCGAAGAGATCGTGATCTGGACCTCGCCGCTGGTCGGTCTCGTCAAGCTCAGCGACAAATTCACGACCGGCTCGTCGATCATGCCGCAGAAGCGCAACCCGGACGCCGCCGAGCTGGTGCGCGCCAAGACCGGCCGCGTCATCGGTGCGCTCACCGCGCTCCTGATCGTGATGAAGGGCCTGCCGCTCGCCTATCAAAAGGACATGCAGGAGGACAAGCAGGGCGCCATGGAGGCCTTCGAGGCGCTGTCGCTCGCGATCCGCGCCATGACCGGCATGGTCGAGGATCTGGTGCCGGACGAAGCGAAGATGAAGGCCGCGGCCGGCGAGGGCTATGCCACCGCGACCGACCTGGCCGACTGGCTGGTGCGCACCCTGAAGATGCCGTTCCGCGACGCCCACCACGTGACCGGGCGCATCGTCGGCCTGGCCTCGGCGCAGGGCGTGGCGCTGCACGAGCTGCCGCTCGAGGCCATGCAGGAGGTCGAGCCGAAGATTACCGCGGAGGCGCTGAAAGTGCTCAGCGTCGAATCCTCGGTCAAGAGCCGCACCTCGTTTGGCGGTACGGCGCCGAAGAATGTGATGGCGCAGGCCAAAGCCTGGGCCAAGCGGCTGGAAAAAGAGCGAAAATTGGGCTGATCCGGAAAATTTGGTCGTGATTTCATGGCGCTCCGCCTCTCGCCAGAGCACGCCAATGTTTGTATGGTGCCGCCCGAATTGGGGAATTCGTCGTGATTAGCAAGAACCGCCTGACCCCCTCGGGATGGGCCATCATTGTGCTGAGCGCTGCAACGCTTGCGCTCGGCGGCTGCGGCCGCAAGGGACCGCTCGACCTGCCGCCGACCGCGAACGGCGCGCCGGCCACAGCACCGGGCGACACCGAGAGCGAGCGGGCGGCACAGCCCAGCGTGTTCAATCCGACCTATGGCTCGGATGCCGCGCCGGCCGCGTCGAAAGGCAATAAACGGTCTTTCGTCCTCGATCCGCTGCTCGGCAACTAGTATCTGGAGCATGATCCGGAAAAGTGGAAACCGGTTTTCCCTCGCGACAAACGCGGAACGCGTTTGCGCGGAGATCATGCTCAAACAATCAAGTCCGTCATGAACCATTTCGACTATCGCAACGGCGTGCTGCATGCCGAGGCGGTCAATCTCATTGAGCTGGCGGAGGCCGTCGGCACGCCGTTCTATTGCTATTCGACGGCGACGCTGGAGCGGCACTACCGCGTCTTCACCGAGGCCTTTGCCGGCGAGAAGGCGCTCATCTGCTACGCGATGAAGGCCAACTCCAACCAGTCGGTGCTGCGCACGCTGGCCAAGCTCGGCGCCGGCGCCGACGTGGTGTCCGGCGGTGAGTTGAAGCGGGCGCTCGCGGCCGGCATCCTGCCGTCGAAGATCCTGTTCTCCGGTGTCGGCAAGACCGAGGGCGAGCTGCGCGCCGCGCTCGCCGCCGACATCCTCTGCATCAACATCGAGTCCGAGCCCGAGCTCGAGATGCTGTCGCGCCTTGCGGTCGAGATGAAGACGACCGCGCGCATCTCGGTGCGGGTCAATCCCGACGTCGATGCCGGCACCCACGCCAAGATCTCGACCGGCAAGTCGGAGAACAAGTTCGGCATTCCGATCGCGCGCGCCCGCGAGGTCTATGCCCGCGCGGCGAAGCTGCCGGGCATCCAGGTCACCGGCACCGACGTGCATATCGGCAGCCAGATCACCGATCTCGGCCCGCTGGAGGCCGCCTTCCGGCTGCTTGCCGAATTCGTGCAGACGCTGCGCGCCGATGGCCATAACATCTCGCATATCGATTTCGGCGGCGGCCTCGGCATTCCCTACTACATGGATCGCGCCGCGCCGCCGGCACCGGCCGCCTACGCCGCGATGGTCAAGCGCGTCACGCATAATCTCGGCTGCACGCTGATGTTCGAGCCCGGCCGCCTGATCGTCGGCAATGCCGGCATCCTCGTCAGCCGCGTGATCCATGTGAAGCCGGGCGATGCCAAGAACTTCGTGATCATCGATGCCGCGATGAACGACCTGATCCGGCCGACGCTGTATGAAGCGCATCACGATATCCTGCCGGTGCGCCAGCCTGCACAGGGCACGCCGACCATGGTCGCCGACGTGGTCGGCCCGGTCTGCGAGACCGGCGACTATCTCGCGCTCGACCGTTCGCTGCCGCAGCCGAAGGCCGGCGATCTGCTGGCCGTCATGACCGCCGGCGCCTATGGCGCGGTGCAGGCCGGCACCTACAACACGCGGCCCTTGGTGCCGGAAGTGCTGGTCAAGGACGACCAGTACGCCGTGGTCCGCCCGCGCATCGACGTCGACGCGCTGATCGCGATGGACAGGCCCGCGCCGTGGTTGTGAGGCACCGATAGCCCCTCATGCTCGGTGTCGTCCCTGCGAAAGCAGGGACCGATAACCGCCCCATAACCACCGCTTGTTGTTGTTGCAGTTAGCTGGGGCCCCAGCCCCTCAAACCAAAAACGCCTGTGGTTATGGGTCCCGGGTCGCGCTTCGCTTGCCCGGGACGACAAGCATTTAGTTTGTCGACAGTCGGCATCGTAGGATGGGTAGAGCGCAGCGAAACCCATCATCTCGCCGTGCGGACGCATTGATGGATATCGCTCTGCTCCACCCGTCCTACGCAGTTCGTCAGGAACGCCGGCGAACCCGAAGCTTCGCCGGCGTCGCACGTCTCACGGCCCGTATTTGGGCGCCGGCGTCTGGTTGAACTCGTGGTCGTGCGCGACGCAGGTGAAATTCGCAGCGATGCTGCTGCTGCCGCTGCCGTTGTACTGTGCGACTTTCGGGAAGACGCAGAGCGGCCGCGTGAACTGGACTGCTGGCGGCGTATCGGCAACGAACTTTGTCGCGAGGATGGTTTCCGGCGCCGTGCCGTTCTCGACCCAGTTGACCAGCGGGGTGAGTGCGTCGAACGTGTTGGGACCGGGCCCTCCGGAGCAGTGGTACATCCCCGGCACCATGAACAGCCGCGCGTAGCTCTGGGTCCGCCGCAGCGCCGGGTTGCCGCCCGGGAAGAAGCCGGCGGGCTGGAAACCGTGGCCTTCGTTCCCGACCAGGGCATTGAAGTAGTTGATGCTGCTCTGCGACGGGATCAGCGGATCGGCCCAGCCGTGATACATGATGAGCTTGCCGCCATGCTCGCGGAACTCGCCGAGATCGGTGCTGGTTGCGTTCAGCACCTCGGCAAGCTGATCGTCGACCTTGTCGACCGCGCGGTGGAAGTCGAAATTCGCAAAATTGACCTTGCTGGACGGGTAGCCGAAGCTCGGACCGAACACCCAGTAGAACAGGCCGTCGAAGGCCGGCTCGGGAAGTTGCTCCTGGAACGCGAGGCCGAGTGCGAGCACGTCGTCGGTTTCGTTGCCGCGCTCGGAGCCCGGATTGATGAGCTGCCCGTTCACCGGGTCGATCGTGCCCGCGTAATATCTCTGCATGGTCGTGACCTGATCGGCCGTCAGGCATGCGGGCGGCTGCTTGCCGCCGGTGCACAGCAACGACTTCGGATCGAAACCACAGTCGCGCGGATCGGTCAGGAACTGGTCGGTGCCGGCGCCGCCGTCGTGGCCGACGCACTGCTTGAGCACCGCCTGGGTGATCAGCGTCATCTGGCCAGGCTGGATGAACCGGCTGGGGCTCGCATGCGTGTTCTGCCAGCCCGCAAGACCCGCCATATGCAGGTGGGTGCGGTTGAACGCCGCTGCGCCCGCCAGAATGCCGTCATAGTCGTCGGGGAAGCGCTGCGCCTCCATCAAGGCATTCTGGCCGCCGGTGGAGCAGCCGGCGAAGTAGGCCGTCTTCGCTCGCTGCCCATAGAACGCGTTGGCGATCTCCTTGCCGCGCACGGTCATCAGGTGAATGGCCCGAAAGCCGAAATCCTTGATCCGCTCGGGATGTCCGAACAGGCCGGTCGACGGCGCGGCCGGATCGCCGAACTCAGTCGCGAGCGGATTGCCCATGTTGCCGTTCGAGCCGCAGAACAGCGGATTGCATCCCGAGGATCCGGTGCCGAGGTCGCTGTTGGTCGCGGCAAACCCGGCCTTGATGCCATTAGCGAGCTCGCTGTAGGTGATGTCGCCCTGAAACCCGCCGCCGCCGGTGCCGAGGAACCTGCCGTTCCACGTGCCCTCGGGCAGCCAGACTTCGATCTTGATGCTGGAATCCGAGCTGGGAGTAAGGGTTGCGGTCACCCGGCAGAACGGGGGGAGACCGGTGATCGTGGTCGGCGGGTTGCCGGGAACGACGAACGTTCCGGCGCTGTTGTCGGTCGCCGAATTGATGACGGTGTGCTGCAGTTGCAAGGATTGCAGATTGCTGCACGGTGTCGCCATGGCTGGCGAGCCCGCGATCGCGACACCGGCAAACAGGGCCATGGTCGCGCCGACACGATAGGGTCGATGACGCCTCATTCTATCCTCCCCGATTTTTTGCAGGTTTGTAGGGAAGACAGAATAGCCGACCGACATGACAACTTGAGGATGACAGGGGAGCGATGGCGTCCGCGCCCCTTGTCGCAATGCACAAGCCCGCGCCGTGGTTGTGCGGCACCGAGCGTGCCGCATCAATGGTGTCGTCCCTGCGGAAGCAGGGACCCATAACCACCGCTCTTGGTTGAGATGCTGAGCTGGGGCCCCGGCTCAACATACTACAGACCCCTGTGGTTTTGGGTCCCGGGTCGCGCGGAGCCTGTCATCGGGCGGCGCTTCGCGCCGACCCGTTGGCTTGCCCGGGACGACAGCGTTATTTTGTCGACGGCGCTTACTTCGCGGCGTGACTGCCGCCCTTGCCACCACCCACGATCACGCCCGCGGCCTTCTCGATCGGCTTGATCGCCGCGGTGAAATCCGAGTCCGGTCCCTCGTCGCGGATGATGACTTCCCAGAGCCGGCCGACCGCTTCGGCAACTTCCATCGACAGCCCGAGCGAGCGCATCTCCTCGACCGCGAGCCGCACGTCCTTGACCATCAGGCCGGTGGCGAAACCGAAGTCGAAGCTGCGCGGCAGCACCGAACGCGGAAACTTGTCGCGGCTTGCGGTGTTCAGCCCCGAGCCTGCGTTGATGACGTCGATCATCACGGCCGGATCGAGCCCGGACTTCACGCCCATTACGACAGCCTCCGAGGTCGCGACCATCGCGGTCGCCGACAGGAAGTTGTTGGCGAGCTTCATGGTCTGGCCGGAGCCCGGCTTGGTGCCGATGAAGAACACCTTGCCGATGACGTCGAGCGCGCTTTTCACCAGCTCGAAATCGGCGCGCGGGCCCGACACCATCACCGCCAGCGTGCCCTTCTCGGCGCCGGAGACGCCGCCGGAGACCGGGCTGTCGATCTGCACGATGTTCTTCTTGGCCAGCAGGTCATGGATCTTCACCGCCATCTGCGAGCCGACGGTGGAGAGATCGATGAAGCGCTTGACGCGTTTGCCCTCGATCACGCCGCCAGCGCCGGTCGCGACCTCGAGCGAGGCCTGCAGCGAGGGCAGGCTCGCCATCACGGTCTCGACGCGGTCGGCGATATCTTGGGGCGATGTCGCAGCCGCGGCGCCGAGTGCAACCAGCTGATCGACGGCGTCCTTGCGCATGTCGAACACGGTGAGCTTGTGGCCGGCCTCGATCAGCCGGCGAGCCATCGGGAAGCCCATCTTCCCGAGGCCGATGAATCCGATTTCCATGGTGTTGTTTCCTCTACGTCGTTATGTGTCGAGCCGCGCGCCCCGTACTCGATGTCGTCCCTGCGAAAGCAGGGACCCATAACCCCAAGACTGAGTTGTTTGGTTTAGCTGGGGCCACAGCCGTCGTAACGACAACGAGCTGTGGTTATGGGTCCGCGGCTCGCGCTTCGCTTGGCCGGGACGACAACGGGTGGAGTTCGCTCACGCCTTGTTGTCGAGTTCGGCGAACACCTCGCGCGCGATGCGGAAGCTGTCGACGCCGGCCGGGATGCCGGCATAGATCGAGACCTGCATGAAGATCTCGCGGATCTCGTCGCGCGACACGCCGTTGGTCAGCGCGCCCTTGATGTGCGCCTTCAGCTCGTGCGGCCGGTTCAGGATCGAGATCATGGCGAGGTTGAGCATGCTGCGCGTCTTGCGCGGCAATTCCTCGCGGCCCCAGACCGCGCCCCAGCAATATTCCGTGACGAGTTCCTGGAACGGCTTGTTGAAGCTGTCCGAATTCTTCAGCGCATTGTTGACATAGGCCTCGCCGAGCACCGCCTTGCGGATTTCGAGCCCCTTGTCGTGTGTTTTCTGGTCCATGTCGTTTCCTCATGCGTAAGGCGTTGGTTCGGCCGGGACGTTACGGGGTCGAACCGCCGCAGTCACGCCTTCGTGTTATGCGTATTTCCCGGTGTGGGTTACGTCCCGGAACGGGTGCCTCAAAGCCGCCGCTGTGCTAGGGTGACGTGCCGGCTACCCCGGAGATCTTATTGAGCGGAGCCAACATCGACCCGTCTGAGAACCCGTCACGCGCCGCCCGAGACAGCGATGCGGACGCGCGGCTGAAGCTGACGCAACTGAAGCTGACCGAGGCTCTGCAGCGGGCGAAATTCGCGATTGCGTGGGAACGGGCGTGGCCGCATCTGGCGCGGTTCCTGACGGTCGCCGGTCTGTTCCTGGTCGCGTCCTGGGCCGGGCTGTGGCTGCTGCTGCCGTTTGCCGCACGCGTGGCCGGCGCCGCCCTGTTCGGCATTGCCGCGCTCGCGGCGCTGGCGCCGCTGCTGCGCTTCCGCTGGCCGAGCCGCGAGGAGGGCCTGAGCCGGCTTGACCGTGGCGCCGGCGTCCGCCATCGCCCCGCGACCACGCTCTCCGACACGCTCTCCAACAAAGATCCGTTCGCGCTGGCGCTGTGGCAGGCGCAGCGCGAGCGCACGCTGGCCTCGATCAAGCGCATCCGCGCCGGCCTGCCGCGGCCGCGCGTCTCGCTGCACGACCCCTGGGCGCTGCGCGCGCTGGTCATCGTGATGCTGGTCGCGACCTATGTCGCGGCCGGCGACGAGCGCGGCCTGCGGGTCGCCTCCGCGTTCGACTGGAACGGCATCATGGCGCCGGCCAATGTCCGGGTCGACGCCTGGGTGACGCCGCCGAACTACACCGGCAAGCCGCCGATCATCCTGTCCAACGCCAACAAGGACGCCAACGCGGCCGACTCCACCCCGCTCGCGGTTCCGGCCGGCAGCACGCTTTTGGTGCGCTCCAGCGGCGGCACCATCGACGTCGTGGTCGGCGGCGGCGTCGCCGAGGTCGCGCCGGAGGGGCAGGCGCCCAAGGGCACCAATGAGCGGCATTTCAAGATCACCGGCGACGGCACCGCGCATGTCCGCGCCCCGGCCGGGCAGCCGCAGTGGAAGTTCACCGCGACGCCGGACCGCCCGCCGTCGATTGCGCTCGCCAAGGATCCAGAGCGGCAGGCGCGTGGCGCCCTGCAGATGTCCTACAGGCTCGAGGACGATTACGGCGTCACCGAAGCGCGCGCGCAGTTCGCGGCGCGGCCGGGCGATGCGCCCAAGGATGTGGCCAAGGATGCCGACAGCAAGGCGGCGCAGCCGCGACCGCTGTTCGAGCCGCCGCAATTCGCGCTGGTGCTGCCGAACGCGCGCACCCGCAACGGCGTCGGCCAGACCGTCAAGGACCTCAGCGAGGACCCTTACGCCGGCGCCGACGTGACGCTGACGCTGACCGCCAAGGACGAGGCCGGCAATGAGGGCAGGAGCGAGCCGTTCAACATGCGGCTGCCCGAGCGGCTGTTCACCAAGCCACTGGCGCGTGCGCTGATCGAGCAGCGCCGCATCCTGGCGCTCGATGCCAACCAGAACGGCCAGGTCTACGCCGCGCTCGACGCGCTGATGATCGCGCCGGAAATGTTCATGCCGGAGACCGGCTATTATCTCGGCCTCCACACCGTGAGCCGCCAGCTCGAGGCGGCGCGCACCGACGACCAGCTGCGCGAGGTCGTCGCCAGCCTGTGGGCGCTCGCCGTCACCATCGAGGACGGCAACATCAGCGACGTCGACAAGGCGCTGCGCGCGGCGCAGGACGCGCTCAAGCAGGCGCTGGAGCGCGGCGCGAGCGACGAGGAGATCAAGAAGCTCACCGACAATCTGCGCGCGGCGCTGGACAATTTCCTGCGCCAGCTCGCCGAGCAGTACCGCAACAATCCGCAGCAGCTCGCTCGCCCGCTCGATCCCAACACCAAGATGCTGAGCCAGCAGGATCTCAAGAACATGCTCGATCGCATGGAGCGGATGTCGCGCTCCGGCGACAAGGATGCGGCGCGGCAGTTGCTGGAACAGATGCAGCAGATGCTGGAAAACCTGCAGATGGCGCAGCCCAACCAGGGTGACGACGACATGCAGCAGTCGCTCAACGAGCTCGGCGACATGATCCGCAAGCAGCAGCAGCTGCGCGACAAGACCTTCAAGCAGGGCCAGGATTCCCGCCGCGACCGCATGCGCGGCAAACAGGGCGACCAGTCGATGGGCGACCTGCAGCAGGATCAGCAGGCGCTGCGCGATCGCCTGAAGAAGCTGCAGGAAGAGCTCGCCAAGCGCGGCATGGGTCCGGAGCAGCGCGGCCAGAAGGGCCAGAAGGGGCAAGGCCAGAAGGGCGATCAGGCGCAGCAGGGCGACCAGGGCGGCGATCAGGGTGATGACGACGGCGACGGGCTCGACCAGGCGGACTCCGCGATGGGCGATGCCTCCGGGCGGCTCGGCGAGGGCAATGCCGACGGTGCGGTGGATTCGCAAGGCCGCGCGCTGGATGCGCTGCGCAAGGGCGCCCAGAGCCTCGCCGATGCGATGCAGCAGGGCGATGGCGACCAGCCCGGGGACGGTCCCGGCAACCGCGCCGGCCGCCAGCAGAGCGGCGGCAACCAGACCGATCCGCTCGGCCGCCCGCTGCACGGCCGCGAATTCGGCGACGACTACACGGTGAAGATCCCCGGCGAGATCGACGTCCAGCGCGTCCGCCGCATCCTCGAAGAGCTACGCCGCCGCCTCGCCGATCCGTCACGGCCGCAGATCGAGCTCGACTACATCGAGCGGCTGCTGAAGGATTACTGAGCCCGCTGTCATCGCCCGGCTCGACCGGGCGATCCAGTATTCCAGAGACGCCAGCGATTGAATCGAGAGGCCGCGGCGTACTGGATGCCCCGCCGGAGCCTGTTATCGGGCGCGCGTTCTCGCGACCCGGTGGCGGGGCATGGCACAAAATGTGAGGCGAGTTGCTTCGCTTGCAGTGACAACGCGGAAAGCACCGCACACCACCCTCGTCATGCGCGGGCTCGACCCGCGCATCCATCGAGCTTCGCGAGAATTGTCTTTCGGAGATGGATTGCCGGGGCAAGCCCCGGCAATGACGGCTAGCTCGCCTTCCTTGCCGCCAGCGCGTTCGCCACCGCGGTGCGGATATCGGCCACCGAGAACGGCTTGGTCACCACGTCATGCACGATCGCCTCGAGGCCGGAGGCGCGCTCGCGCTGATGGGCGAAGCCGGTCATCAGCAGGATCTTCAATGCGGGAAAGTCGCGGGCCGCGGTCAGCGCCAGCGCGATGCCGTCCATGACAGGCATCTGGATGTCGGTGAGCAGGAGATCGAACGCGCCTTCGTCGCGCGTCAGCATCTCCAGCGCCTCGGCGCCGTCCTGCGCGGTCACGGTCTCGTGGCCGTCCATGGCGATGGCGCGCGCGACCAGCGAGCGCATCGAGTCTTCGTCGTCGGCGATCAGAACACGCGTCATGGTGATTGGTCGGTTTCCGAAAGTGGTGGCCGCTAGCCTCAGGCGCGGCCGCCTGTGAGATCATGCTTGTTGAAGAAGCGTACGTCGATATTGCGGCCTTCGGGCGGCGGTGAGGCGAGGCGCGACTTGAAGAAGGCGCGCTCGCCGGGATTGAGCACCGGCTGCTCCAGCACCGCGTTCCAGGCATAGATTTCGGCGCCCTGCGCGTCGCGCACCGAGAAGCGCAGCCGCGGCAATTCGACCGGCTTCCTGGTCTGGCCGACGATCATGCCTTCGATCACCAGCACCGGCTTGCCGTCCACGGTCTCGTTGGTGATCTTGAGGTCCTTGAAGGCGAGGCCGCGCAAATTCACGTCGAGCCCGACCATCTTGTAGAACAGCGCGGTCTGCGGCAGCAGCCGCACCACGTCGTTGCGCCAGACGAACAGCGCAATGATCAGCGCGCCCATCGCGGCGCAGGCGGTCGGCAGGGCGCCGATCACGGGCATGAAGGGAATCCGGGGCAGCGAGGGCAGGCGGAACAGGCGGGGAAGCCGCGGCAGGCTGAAGCGGCGCTTTCGGGCGTCCTGGGTGCCGGCATGGGCCGCGGCATCCGCCTCGGCCACCGCCGGCCATTCCGTGGCGGCGTCCCCGTCGGCGGGCAAATCGGCCGAAATCGAGGGGCTGTCGACCATCGGGGTCGTGTCAGCCTCCTCGCGGCCTATCGCCTCCCATTCGGCGGCGAGATTGGAGCCGGCGGCCTCGTAGGCCAAACTGGGTGCGGTCGCCCCGATCGCGTCCTCCGGTCGGGCCAGCCAGACCTCGCGGCAGCGGGAACAACGGACCGTGCGTCCGGCCTCGCCCAGGGTGGCCGGATTGATGGCGTAAGATGTTGTACAATGCGGGCAAACGATATGCATATGGAGGCGAATCTCCACCGTGTGGTATGTCCGGATGCTACCGAGCGACCGTTAACGAATCGGAAACCATAACCGACGCACAAGCTTTCTGTGCGGTTCGCGGCCGCTCGGCGGGGGTTCGGGCCGCGAAAGCGTTTTCGAGCGAAGTGGGTACCGGTCCGCGTGAAGAAAACGCGTCCAAACAAGAATCCAGAGCCCCGTTCCGATTCCATCGGAACGGAAAAGGCTCTGGAGTTGGGTATTGGGCCACAGGCCCTCTCGAACGGAGCTAGCGCATTGGTTCGGTTCGAAAATGTCGGTCTGCGCTACGGGCTCGGCCCGGAGATTTTGCGCGACCTCTCCTTCATGATCCCGGCGCATTCGTTCCAGTTCCTCACCGGGCCGTCCGGCGCGGGCAAGACCTCGCTGCTGCGGCTGCTGTTCCTGTCGCTGCGGCCGACCCGCGGGCTGGTCAATCTGTTCGGCAAGGACGTCTCCCTGCTGAGCAAGGACCAGGTCGCCGACCTGCGCAAGCGGATCGGCATCGTGCTGCAGGATTTTCGCCTGCTCGACCACATGACGACCTATGAGAACGTTGCGCTGCCGTTCCGCGTGATGGGCCGCGAGGAATCGACCTATCGCCGCGAGGTGATCGACCTTTTGAAATGGGTCGGCCTCGGCGAGCGCATGGATGCGCTGCCGCCGATCCTGTCGGGCGGCGAGAAGCAGCGCGCGGCGATCGCGCGCGCGGTGATCTCGCGGCCGCAATTGCTGCTGGCGGACGAGCCGACCGGCAGCGTCGACCCGACCCTCGGGCGCCGCCTGTTGCGGCTGTTCATCGAGCTCAACAAATCGGGCACCGCTGTTATCATCGCGACCCACGACATCACATTGATGGATCAATACGAGGCGCGGCGGCTGGTGCTGCATCAGGGACGGCTGCACATCTATGAGTAGGAGCGGCGACGAGAAAGTGTCGTTGGTCGATCTCGGGCGCGAGCGCCCGCAGGTCCCGGCCACCGCGCGCAACATGTCGCCGATCGTGCCGCGCGCCTCGATCTCGGGCCGCGCGCTGGTCGCGGTGGTCGCGATCATGACCTTCCTCGCCTCGTTGACGACGGGCACCGTGCTGCTGGTCAGCGCGTCGGCGGCCGAATGGCAGTCCGAAGTGTCGAGCGAGATCACCATCCAGGTGCGCCCCGCGCCCGGCCGCGACCTCGATCGCGACGCGCAGGCCGCCGTGGAGGCGATGCGGGCGCAGTCCGGCATTCTCGAGGTGCGTCCATTCAGCAAGGAGGAATCCGCCAAGCTGCTGGAGCCCTGGCTCGGCAGCGGGCTTTCGATCGACGAGCTGCCGGTGCCGCGCGTGATCGTGGCGCGGGTGCAGCCCGGCACCACGCTCGATCTCGCCGCGTTGCGCGCGCGGGTGACGCAGGCGGCGCCGACCGCAAGCGTCGACGATCATCGCGCCTGGATCGAGCGCATGCGCTCGATGACCGGCGCCACGGTGTTTGCCGGCGTCGGCATCCTGATCCTCGTGATCATCGCCACCATCATCTCGGTGTCGTTCGCGACCCGCGGCGCGATGGCGTCCAACCGTCCGATCGTCGAGGTGCTGCATTTCGTCGGCGCCGGCGACAGCTTCATCGCCAACCGCTTCCTGCGGCATTTCCTTCGCCTCGGCCTCGAGGGCGGACTGATCGGCGGCGGCGCGGCGATGCTGGCGTTCGGCTTCTCCGAGTCGATCGCCAACTGGTTCTCCGGCACGCCGGTGGGGGACCAGTTCGCGGCGCTGCTCGGCACGTTCTCGCTGCGTCCGTCGGGCTACCTCGTCCTGGCGTTGCAGGCGGTGCTGATCGCGGCGATCACCGCGTGGGCGTCGCGGCGCACCCTGTTTGCCACGCTCGACGATATCGACTGACGGCCCGCGGCGTCGCAATCATGGGGCCGGTTTCGTGATCGCGGGTCGTCGCCAGAGTGTGATTTCGCCCGCATCCGCACGGCCCTGGCCGGGCAAAACCGGTTTCCACTTTTCCGGATCATGCTCTAAAATCCCCGGGGGGAAGGATATCAGCATCACATGAGTTTGCAGCCCGACGATACGTCGCCGAAAGGCCATGCCGCGCAGCCGCGCGGCTGGCTGCGCGTCGTCATCGTCGTGCCGCTGGCGCTTGCCTTCGTTGCCGCCGCGGTCGGTTTCATCGGCTTCCTGTCGCAATTGCGCGGCGTCGAGACCGACCCGCCGCACAATGCCGACGGCATCGTGGTGCTGACCGGCGGCTCGTCGCGGGTGTCCGACGCCATGGAGCTGTTGGCGGCGGGCTACGGCAAGCGCCTGCTGATCTCCGGCGTGCATCCGACCAACGACGCCAATGACATTTCGCGCTCGGTCCCGGACAGCCAGGGGCTGATGCGGTGCTGCGTCGATCTCGACCGTTCCGCGGTGAACACCCGCAGCAATGCGGCGGAGACGCGGCGCTGGGCGCACGAGCGCGGCTTCAAGTCGCTGATCGTGGTGACGTCGAACTACCACATGCCCCGCGCGATCGTGGAACTGTCACATGCGATGCCGGACATCACGCTGATCCCGTTCGCGGTGGTCGGCGACAAATGGCGCGACGAGCCGTGGTGGACGAGTGGCGGAACGTTCCGTCTCTTGCTATCGGAATACGCCAAATATGTCGCCGCGGAGATGCGGGTGCGGCTGGCCGATATCGGCCTCGACCTGACCTCCGATCTCGCCGAGCCGGCAGCCGTGCCACGCCGCCCGGCGACGGCGCAGGCGAACAAGGACTAGGCATGATCCGGAAAAGTGCGGAGCGGTTTTCCTTCGCGACCAGCGCGGTACGCGTTTGCGCTGAGATCATGCTCAAACAAGGACTGAAATGATTTTCCTGCGCTCGCTGATCTTCAACGTGCTGTTCTATCTGGTGCTGGTGCTGCTCTGCATCGTCGCGCTGCCGGCGCTGCTGCTGCCGCGCGGCGCGATGATGGCGATCGAGGCCGCGTGGGCCAACATCAGCCTGTTCCTGATGCGCGTGATCTGCAACATCCGGATCGAGTTCCGCGGCGTCGAGAAGATTCCAAGCGGGCCGCTCGTCGTCGCCTCCAAGCACCAGTCGTTCTGGGAGACGTTTGCGCTGGTGCGCTTCTTCGAGCATCCGCTGTTCATCCTCAAGCGCGAGCTGATGATGATCCCGGTGTTCGGCTGGTACCTGAAGAAGGTCGGCATGATCTCGGTCGAGCGCGGCGGCGGCCCGCGCTCGCTGATCAAGACGCTGAAGCGCGCGGCAGTCGAGGTGAAGCTCGGCCGCCAGCTCGTGATCTTTCCGGAGGGCACCCGCACCGCGCCTGGTGCTGCGCCGAACTACAAGGCCGGCGTCGCGCAGATCTATGCCGAGAGCGGCGTGCCGTGCCTGCCGATCGCGCTCAATTCCGGGCTGTTCTGGCCGCGCCGCACCTTCATGCGCTATCCCGGCACGTTGGTGGTCGAATTCCTCGATCCGTTGCCGCCGGGCCTGCCGCGCGACGAGTTCATGACCCGCCTGCGCGAACAGATCGAAACCGCCACCACCCGCATCGTCGACGCCGGCCGCGCCGAGCAGGCGCAATTGTTCGGCGGGGTGCCGGGTGCGGCGAAGGGGTAGGCGCGGGCTTATTGGCGCTTCGTCGGCGAAGCCGAAGATGACGCCGACGGCATCTGGCAAATTAGAAGAGTTTTGCCTGGGCGCATGAACGGAGCTCACCAATCCACGGCAATGTCCGAGTGCTATCCGCGTTTCCTCTGCCGTGCGTCATGATGCCGTAGCGCATCGACGATCACCTTGAATGCAGCCGAGTTCTGCCGGGATGTTGGATAGTAGATATAGTAGCCATCGAACTTCGGCGACCAGTCGTCGAGCACAACGACCAACTCACCTGACTGCACGCGCGGCGCAGCCAGGTCTTCGGGAACATAGGCGATGCCGAAGCCCTTCACGGCGGCATCGATCATGGCGCGAGAGTCATTGAACGTCGCCTGGCCCTCGACACGCACCCGCAGTTCAGCGCCGTTCTTGGCGAACTCCCACGCATAGTGACCGCCTGCCGCTTGACGCCGCTTGATGCAGACATGCTGGATGAGGTCTTGCGGGTGCTTGGGCTTGGGATGCTCTCTCAGGTAAGCGGGTGACGCGACCGCGACCAGCCGCCAATCGGGGCCGATGCGCACTGCGATCATATCTTTCTCGACGCTCTCACCGAGGCGGATGCCCGCGTCGAAGCCGTCTTCGACGATATTGCGAAAGCCTGTATCGAGACTGAACTCGACCTTGATGTCGGGATATTTCTTGAGAACGGGCCACAGTTTCGGCCAGACAACCTTTTCCAGCGCATGGTCCGAAAGCGTGATCCGGATGGTGCCGGACGGTTTGTCTCGCAGGGACATCAGCGCGGCGATGTCGCGCTCGATTTCCTCGATACGCGGCGCAAGTGTTTGCTGAAGGCGCTGGCCCGCTTCGGTCAAGCCGACGCTGCGGGTCGTGCGCGTGAGAAGCCGCAGCCCCATCTGGGATTCCAGGCGCTTGATCGTATGGCTGAGCGTTGACTGCACGACGCCGAGCTTTGCCGCCGCCTTGGTGAAGCTGCGCTCGCGGGCGACGGCCACGAATGCCAGTAAGTCGTTGAAATCTTGGCTCGCCATGGCCGGTCAGTATTCATGGCCTCCATCGATTAATGCAAGCAAATTATATCGGCTAATCGAATGCTGCGGAGAGCTCTAGGTGTGGCCGTGAACGGCGCCTGCCTGGCGCCTCTCCGCATATGGATGCCCGATGAACACCACGACCGATCAACAGACCACGCAGCCCATGCGTGCATGGGGCGCCGTCTTTGCGCTCACGCTTTGCGCCTCGACCCTCGTTGCCTCTGAATGGATGCCCGTGAGTCTGCTCACGCCGATTGCCGATGGCTTGCGCTTGACGGAAGGACAGGCCGGGCAAGCCATCTCGATCTCTGGCCTTTTCGCCATCCTGACCAGTCTGTTTATCTCGGCCGCAACGCGCGGTATCGACCGGCGGTCTGTTTTGCTGTGGTTGACCAGCGTCATGCTGGTCTCCGGCATCGTCGTGGCTTTCGCGCCCAATCATCCGGTTTTCATGCTCGGACGCGCTCTTGTCGGCATGGCTGTCGGTGGCTTTTGGTCGATGTCCGCCGCAACGATGATACGTATCGTGCCGGCCAAGGATGTGCCGCGGGCCCTTGCGGTTCTCAATGGCGGCAATGCCCTCGCGACGACGATCGCCGCGCCGCTTGGCAGCTTCCTTGGCCAGTATATCGGCTGGCGCGGCGCGTTCTTTTGCGTCGTGCCGATCGCTGCGCTGACCCTGCTTTGGCAGTTCGTCACACTGCCCATGATGCCGAGCCATGAGCGGGCGAGCGCGGCAGCGGCGTTCAAGGTGCTTCGCCGCCCTGGAGTGCCCTACGGCATGATCGCCGCAGCCCTGTTCTTCCTCGGGCAGTTCGCGCTCTTCACCTATTTGCGGCCGTTCTTCGAAACGGTAACACGCGTCGATGTCACGACCATTTCGGCACTGCTGCTCGTGATGGGCGTTGCCGGTCTCGTCGGCACGGCGCTGATCGGCATTGTCATCCGCGACCGCCTTTACGCTTCGCTTGTGTTGATGCCGTTCGCAATGGCCGTGATCGCCGTCGCCCTGATCGCAATGGGTTCGTCACTCGGGGCAACGGCGGCACTGATGTTCCTGTGGGGCTTCGTCGGCACGGCGGCCCCCGTCGGCTGGTGGACCTGGTTGAGCAAGGCCTTGCCCGATGACGCCGAAGCAGGCGGAGGGCTGATGGTCGCGGTGGTTCAGCTCGCGATCACGATGGGTGCTGCGGGCGGCGGCGTTCTCTTCGATCACAGCGGCTATCGAGCCACGTTTCTGTTCAGTGCCGCCATCCTCGCCCTTTCGTCGCTCGTTATCTTGGTCGGAGCACGTCGTCGCAAGGCAAAAGCCGACGCGCAGTGCGCGGCTTGTGCGGCGGCAAGCCCGGCCGGGTGACGCCTGCGACTACCGCGCGTGTACGGCGTCGCCGCCGCAGAGGAGAAAGGCGGCACGGGCTGCATGGCAATCTTCAGCTCGATCGCATACATCTTCGCCACCGAGGTTGAACTCAAGCAAGCCATTCCAATGATGGGTTTCGTCCTCTCACCGCATCACGAACGGATTCGCCGGCACGTCCGTCGCGGTCGAGACCCAGACGCTCTTGGTCTCCTGATACTCGCGCACCGCGTCGATGCCGCTCTCGCGGCCGACGCCGGAGAATTTCATGCCGCCGAACGGCATCATGTAGCTGATGGCGCGGTAGGTGTTCACCCACACCGTGCCGGCGCGCAGCTGCTTCGGCACGCGGATGGCGCGCGCCAGATCCTTGGTCCAGATGCCGGCGGCAAGGCCGTAGATCGTGTCGTTGGCGATGCGGATGGCGTCTTCCTCGGTGTCGAAGGAGATGATCGACAGCACCGGGCCGAATACCTCCTCGCGCGCGATCCGCATGGTGTTGTCGACATCGGTGAAGATGGTCGGTTCGACGAACTGGCCGCCCTTGATACCCTCGCCGGACGCAGGCTTGCCGCCGAGCAGGCAGCGCGCGCCTTCGGCTTTCGCGATATCGATGTAGTCGAGCACCTTCTTGTACTGCGCGGGCGTCGTGATCGGGCCGACATTGGTGTCGGCTTGCATGGGATCGCCGATCTTGGCGGATTTTGCCAGCTCCAGCACGCGCGCGACGAACTTCTCCTTGATCGAGCTCTGCACCAGAAGGCGCGATCCGGCGATGCAGGTCTGGCCGGTGGCGGCGAAGATGCCGGAGATCGCGCCGGCCGCAGCCGCCGTCAGGTCGGCATCCTCGAACACGATGTTGGGGGACTTGCCGCCGAGCTCGAGCGAGACCCGCTTCAGGCTCTTGGCCGCGGTCTCGTAGACCTTTGCGCCAGTCGTGTCCGATCCGGTGAAGGTGATCTTGGCGACGCCGGGATGCGAGATCAATGCGGCGCCTGCCTCCGGCCCGAAGCCGGTCACCACGTTGAAGATGCCGTCGGGAATTCCGGCTTCTTTGGTCAGCGCCGCGAATTCCAGCGTGCTGGCCGAGGTGAATTCCGAGGGCTTCACGACCACGGCGCAGCCGGCGGCGAGCGCTGCGGCGCATTTCCAGGCGACGAACAGCAGCGGCGAATTCCAGGCGGTCAGCGCCGCGACGACGCCGACCGGCTCATGCGTCGTGTAGGCGAAGGTGTCCGCCTTGTCGATCGGCACCAGGCCGCCCTCGAGCTTGTCGACGAGGCCGCCGAAATACCACCACCATTCCGGATGGTAGCGCAGCTGGCCCAGCATCTCGGCCATCAGCTTGCCGTTGTCGCGCACCTCGATCTCGGCGAGACGCTCCGCGTTGGCGGCGACGAGGTCGCCGAGCTTGCGCATCACCTTGCCGCGCGCGGACGCCGTCATCTTCGCCCACGGGCCGCGCCACATCGCCTCATTGGCGGCCTTCACCGCCTTGTCGGCATCGGCCGCCGAGCCGCGCGGAATTTTGGCCCAGGCCTCGCCGCGATAGGGATCGATGCTGTCGAACCACTCGCCATTGGCGGGGTCGACATACTGGCCGTTGATGTAGAGCTGATAGGTCTTCATGAGATCCTCCCGCAAGGCGATGGGTCTGGTTGGCGAAACGCTATCACGCATTCCGCGACGCCGTCATAACGCAGCCGCGGGAATGGGTTGCATGTGGGCCGGCATCACCCGTGCGGCGCGGCAAGCTCGGCTGCGATGATGGCGCCGAGTGCCATGGTACATTTCGCCAGCTCGCGGCGCATGGTCTGGCAGCAGTTGCAAGACGCACGGACCCGCCAGAAATGCCGCATCGAAGCGAAGGAGCGGCGGCCTTGGAAAGGTGACAGCAATCCTTACTCTTTGCCGCACCCGTCGGTGAGAGGTAAGCTGTCCACTTGTCTGACGCTCATAGCGGGGACGTGCCGAATTCCCCGTTCATTCGCTGAGCAGGGTTGTTGCTGTCGGCAGGCATGATCTCTCGGGAGATTGCCGTCTCTTTTGGCTCTCCACTCAGATTTTCATTCTTCTTCGTTCGTGTGCCGCTTTCCCAGCGGCAGCAATTCCTTTTCGAGCAACCGGGAAGCCAACAAACGGAGCATCCCATGTCTGGCACCCTCAATTCCTCTTTGGAAATTAATTCCTCTTTGGAAGTCCCCTGGTGGAAAGAGCCTACGAAGGATCAATGGCTGGCGTGGGTCGCGGCCTGGCTCGGCTGGACCCTCGACGCGTTCGACTTCACGATGTTTCTGCTGATCATGGTGCCCATCTCGCAGGAATTCCATGTTCCGTTGACCGAAGTCGCGTTCGTGTTGTCCGTGACATTGTGGCTCAGGCTGGTCGGCGCCGTGGGATCGGGCTGGCTCGCTGACCGTGTCGGTCGCAAGATCCCGCTGATGATCTCGATCCTGTGGTATTCGCTGAGCAATTTCGCCGCCGGCTTCTCACCAACCTTCACCTATCTCTTCATTTTCCGCGCGCTGCTTGGTATCGGCATGGGCGGCGAATGGCCGGCCGGCGCGGCATTGGCGATGGAGACTTGGCCGGTACGTTCGCGCGGCTTGATGGGCGGCGTCCTGCAAGGCTCATGGGGCCTCGGCTTCATGCTGTCGAGCGCGATCTATGGCCTTTTCTACAGCTATATCGGCTGGCGCGGCATGCTGTGGGTCGGGGTCCTCCCGGCGCTTTCCGTTTTCTATGTCCGCAAGTACGTCAAAGAGCCGCCCGTTTGGCTCGAGAACCGGCGCCGCCAGCGTGTCGAGCAACGCGAGGTTCGTGCCCCCCTTATCTCCATTTTCAAACGTGGTGTTCTGGCCAACACGTTGACAGCCTGCGTTTGGCTTGCCGGCGGCTTTGTCGCCTATTACTCCGTCAACGCGCTGTTCGCGACGTATCTGCAGAAGGAACTGCACCTCTCCCCAGGGCAGGTCGCGACCCCGATCTTCTTCGCCAATCTCGGCTTGTTCCTCTCGACGTGCGGCTGGGGTTGGTGGTCCGACCGCTTTGGCCGGCGCGCGGCGATCATTATTCCAGCGCTGATCGCTCTGCCGCTCGCACCGCTTTACCTGCTCTCCTCCGATTTTCTATGGATCGCGTTGGGTTTCATCGCTCAGGGAATGTGCGCCGGCGGCGGGATGCATGGGCAGATGGTGCCCTACTTGAACGAGCGTTTCCCGACCGAGGTTCGGGCGACCGCAGCTGCGTTCTGCTACCACCAGGGGGCCATCTTCGGCGGCTTCGTGCCACTGGTGCTGACCTTCGTCGCTGAACGTTACGGCACAGGATTGGCTTTGCCGATGATTGTCGGGACGTGGATCGGTTGCCTCGCTTGGACCGCAGCGGCTTTCTACGGGCCCGAGACCAAAGGCAAGCTCTTGGTGCCCGATTTGGTCGTCGCCTGAGCCACCTTGGTTGCATGACCTTGATGGTCCGCAAACACGGCATCGCCTCAACGAGGCGAGGCGATGCCGTGGTCGCGTGACATGATGTTCGGGAGGTTCGAGCCAGAGGTGACTGGCAGGAATGTTGCCGATCGGCACTCTCTGCCGTTCGCGGCTTGGGAGGAGAGACCATGAAAGTTCTGGTCATGGGTACTGGCGGCATTGGCGGCTACTACGGTGGGCGTTTAGCGGCCGCGGGGCAGGACGTCACGTTCGTCGCGCGCGGAGCGCATCTCGACGCAATGCGCCGTGATGGACTGCAGATCATCGGTATCAGCGGCAATCACACTGTGAAGCCGGCGAAGGCCGTCGGCGATCCCGCCGAGGCCGGGCCGCCGGAGATGGTGCTTTTTGCAACCAAGCTCGGCGATACCGAGCGCGCGGCGAAAGCGTTGCAGGCCGCGGTTCGGGATGGCACCACGATCATCTCGCTGCAGAACGGCATCGAGGGGCCGGACCTGATCAGGGCGCACCTGCCGCGCGCGCACGTGGTGCCGGGCGTGGTGCGTATCTCGAGCCACATCGCGCGGCCTGGCGTGATCGAGCACAAGGCGCAACCCGGCCGCATCGAGTTCGGCGAGCCGGATGGACGAGCGAATCCGCACCTCGAGGCCTTCCAACACATGTGCAAGGAGGCCGGCCTCGATGCCGTGCTCACACCAGAGATCCGCTACAATGTCTGGATGAAGTTCGCGTCACTGGCTCCGAGTTCGGGCATGATGACGCTGACGAATGCCTCTTACGGACCGATGCGCGAGACGCCCGGCACCCGCGCTCTGTTCGAGGATGCCGTGCGCGAGGTGATCGCCGTCGGCCTCGCAGCCGGCGTGCCGTTCAAGCCCGCCGACTTCGAGACGATCATGAAAGCCGCCGACGCCAATCCCCGCGAAATGATCACGTCCATGCTGGTCGACCGGCGAGCCGGCAGGCCGCTCGAGATCGACTATTTCTCGGGCACCCTGGTGCGCATGGGTGAGAAGCTCGGCGTACCGACCCCGACACACAAATTCATTGCCCAGGCGCTGTCGATCGATGCCAACGGCCGCAAGGCATGATTCGAAGGCATCGCCGACGTCTGCTGTTCGGGGTAACGCGGACCTCGCGACCCCGCGCACGCGCTTCGGATGTGTGAGTACCCGGCCCAGTCAGGACGCGCGTGCCGTGGCCCGCCGTGCGCGGCGCGCGGCGCGGCGGCGCTGGACCCACAGCCTGGCGCGGTCGAGATAGAGATAGACCACCGGCGTGGTGTAGAGCGTCAGGATCTGGCTCAGGATCAGGCCGCCGAAGATCGCGATGCCGAGCGGCTGGCGCAGCTCGCTGCCTTCGCCGAGGCCGATCATCAGCGGCACCGCGCCGAACAGCGCGGCGAGCGTCGTCATCATGATCGGGCGGAACCGCATCAGGCAGGCCTCGTAGATCGCATCGCGCGACGACAGCCCGCGCTGGCGCTCGGCGTCGAGCGCGAAATCGATCATCATGATGGCGTTCTTCTTGACGATGCCGACCAGGAGGATCACCCCGATCATGCCAATGATGTCGAAATCGGTGTGCGACAGCATCAGCGCCGCCACCGCGCCGACGCCGGCCGAGGGCAAAGTGGAGAGGATGGTCAGCGGGTGGACGTAGCTCTCGTAGAGCATGCCGAGCGAGATGTAGATCGTCGCAAGTGCTGCGAGAATCAAAAACAGCTCGTTCGCCAGCGCCTGCTGGAAGATCTTCGCGGAGCCGGCGAATCCGCCGGAAATGCCCGCCGGCATGCCGAGCGTGTGCATTGCGTTCTCGATCGTGGTGGTCGCGGTGCTGAGCGAGACGCCCGGCGGCAAATTGAACGAGATCGTGCTGGCGACCAGCAAATCCTGGTGGTTCACCGCAAGCGGCGTCTCGCCATGCTCGAAGCGGGCGACGCTCGACAGCGGGATCATCGTCTCCGCGCTGGTCGAGACCGCGGTTCCGGTCGAGGCGACGCCCTTGCCGGTGGCGCCGATCGAGTTGGTCGCCTGATTGCGCACCACATTGGCGGCGACCGAGCTGATCGAGCTCTTCTGCGACGACGAGGCCACCGTGCCGGCCACCGCATTGGTGCTCTGCGTGCCGGTCGCCGATCCGCCCGAGGTCGAGATGTAGACCTCCTTCAGGGTCTGCGGGTCCTGCGAGAAGCGCGGCGCGACCTCCATGATCACATGATACTGGTTGCGCGCGACGAAGATGGTCGAGACCTGGCGCTGCCCGAACGCGTCATAGAGCGTGTTGTCGAGCTGGCTGACCGTGATCCCGAGCCGCGAGGCGGCGTCGCGATCGATGACCAGATTGGCCTGCAGCGCCTTGTTCTGCTGGTCGGTGTTGACGTCGGCGAGCGTCGGCTCCTTCTGCAGCGCCGCAACGAGCTTGGGCGTCCACTCGTTCAGCTCCTCGAAGGTCGAGCCCTTCAGCGTGTATTGATACGCCGCGTTGCCCGAGCGCCCGCCGGCGCCGAGATCGCCGATCGATTGCAGGAACAGGGTGGCGCCCGCCACCTTTGCCAAGGGGTCGCGCAGCCGCTCGATCACCTTGTCGGCGCGCAGCTTGCGTTCGTCCATCGGCTTTAGCGACGCGAACACGGTGCCGGTGTTGGTGCCGCCCGGACCCACGCCGCCGCCGCCGGTGAAGCCGACCGCGGTATCGACCGCCGGATCCGATTTCACGATGTCGATGAACTGGGTCAGCTTCTGCTGCATCAGCTGGAACGAGGTGCTCTGGTCGGCCTGGATCGAGCCGATCAGCAGCCCGGTATCCTGTTGCGGAACGAAGCCCTTGGGCACCACCGTGTAGAGATGGACGTTCAGATAGAGCGTGCAGCCCAGGATCAGCATCACCAGCAGCGGATGCCGCAGCGCGAGGCCGAGTGTCGCGCGGTAGCCGCTCAGCATCAACTCGAAGGCGCGCTCGTTGATCCGGTAGATCCAGCCATGCGGCTGGCCTTCCTCCTTGCGCAGCAGCACCGCGCACATCATCGGCGTCGTCGTCAGCGAGACCACCAGCGAGATCACGATCGCGATGGTGATGGTCATGGCGAATTCGCGGAACAGGCGACCGACCAGGCCGCCCATCAGCAGGATCGGCACGAACACTGCGATCAGCGACACGCTCATCGACAGCACGGTGAAGCCGACCTCGCGGGTGCCGACCAGCGTCGCCTCCAGCCGCGACATCCCGGCATCCAAGTGGCGGGCGATGTTCTCCAGCACCACGATGGCGTCGTCGACCACGAAACCGGTCGCCACCGTCAGCGCCATCAGCGAGAAGATGTCGAGCGTGTAGCCCAGCAAATACATCACGGCAAAGGTCGCGATCAGCGACACGCCGACCGCTACCACAGGCACCAGCGTCGCCCGCGCATTGCGCAGGAAGGCGAACACGACCAGGATCACCAGGGCGACGGCGATGAGGAGCGTGATCTCGACGTCGTGCAGCGAGGCTCGGATCGTCTTCGAGCGGTCCATCGCCAGCGTGATGTCGATCGCGGGCGAAACCGAGGCCTTGAGCTGCGGCATCAGCCCCTTCACGCTGTCGACCATCTTGATGATGTTGGCGCCCGATTGCCGGTACACGATCATCACGACGGCGGGCTTGCCGTTGGACAGGCCGAGCGTGCGCACATTCTCCACGGAATCGATGACGTCGCCGACATCGGTCAGGCGCACCGCCGCGCCGTTGCGGTAGGCGACGACGAGCGGCTTGTAGTCGGCGGCCTTCCGCGCCTGGTCGTTGGCGTAGATCTGGTAGCGCTGGTCGCCGACGTCGATGCCGCCCTTCGGGCTGTGCGCGTTGGCGCTCGACAGCGCGGCGCGGACGTCCTCGAGCCCGATGCCGTATTTGTAGAGCGCCGGCGGGATCAGTTCGACGCGCACCGCGGGCAGCGAGCCGCCGCCGACCGAGACTTCGCCGACGCCCTCGACCTGCGACAGCTTCTGGGCCAGCACGGTCGAGGCCGCGTCATAGAGCTCGGCCGGCGTCAGCGTGTCCGAGGTCAGGGTGTAGATCAGGATCGGCGCCGAGGCCGGGTTGAACTTGCGGTAGGTGGGGTTGGCGCGGAGGTTGGTCGGCAGGTCGGCGCGCGCGGCGTTGATCGCCGCCTGCACGTCGCGCGCGGCGCCGTTGATGTCGCGGTCGATGTCGAATTGCAGCGTGACGCGGGCGGAGCCGAGCGAAGACGTCGACGTCATCTCGGTGACGCTCGCGATCTGGCCGAGATGACGCTCGAGCGGGCTCGCCACGGTGGAAGCGACGTCGGCCGGGCTGGCGCCGGGCAGGGTCGCCTGCACCATGATGGTCGGGATGTCGACGTCGGGCAGCGGCGACACCGGCAGCTTGAAGAACGCAATGATGCCCGCCACCACCAGTCCAAGAGACAGCAGCGTGGTGCCGACCGGCCGGCGGATAAAGGGGGCGGAGAGGTTCATTGCATCAGTGTCGATGTTCGCGGATGAGCTTCTATCTGTCCGCGCCGCGATGCAAAAGCTTAAATGTCACAGGCCGCCGCCATACGCCCGCCGCGATTGATCGGATCGCAACAGACGCCCGACAATGGCCGAATTCCCGATCGCTCGTTCCCGACCGCGCGGACGCGGACTACTTGGCTGCATTCTGGCTCGCGCTGACAAAGTAGAAATCCTCGCTTCCCGGGACCGAACCGTAGCTGAAGGGCTGCTGGCGCCGATCCGTGGCCGCCATGACGTCGTCGCGCACGAGGTCGAACAGCTTGCGGATCTCGATCCGCGGGGTCTGCATGCGCTTGATCAGGGCGGTCACGAACGGGCTGTGGCCGCCGTCGCCGTCGAGCGCGACCTGGCCGTGCTTGGCGGCGTAGACCACGAGCGTGCCGCTGTCGGGTTCGACCTGGGCCAACCCCCTGCCGATCGAGCGTGACGCGACGGTGCGCTTGATCTGGTTGGCGAACGGATTGTCGCGGCAGGCATCGAGAATGACGAGATGCAGCTTGCGCGCCCCTTCGGTGGCGCCCATCACCTGGGTCAGGGCGACGGCCTCGAACGACACGTCGCGGTCGGTTGCGAGTTTGGCGTCGACCGGCACCAGATAGTTCTCGCCCGCCATCTCCATGCCGTGCCCGGCATAGTAGATCACGGCCCAGTCGGCGCCGTCAGCCGCGTTGGCGAATGATTTGAGGGCTTCGACCAGGCTGTCCCGCGTGGCGTCGGTGACGAGGCGGACGTCCTGAAAGCCCACCGCGCGCAGCGTGTCGGCAATCGCCGCGGCGTCCTGGCCGGGGTTCGGCAGCACCGGGACGGAGCGATATTTCGAATTGCCCACGACGAGAGCGATGCGCCGTTCGGTTGTCGTTGCCGTCTGGCCCGCGCCGATCGGCGGGATCGGAACGGCCGCGGCGAGCGCGGGGGCAGGATTGGCCGGGCCGGGTTTGGCCGCGCCGTGATCCGCGACGACGCTCTTCTCCGTGGTGGCGACCTGATCCAGCCGTTGCAGGCCGTCCCTGGCGACGCGCTGGCCCTGGGTGCGGTCGAGTTGATCGAGGCCGATGACGTCGAGCGCATGCCGGAAGTCGGCGCGCGCAGCGTCGATATCGCCCTTCTTCTCGTCGGCGAGACCTCGCCGTGCGTAATTCAGCGCGCCCTGTGCATTCAGTTGCGTGGCGTGGTCGTAGTCGCGCATCGCCTGGTCGAGCTCGCCCTTGCTGGCGAGCGTCAGGCCGCGCAGCGAGTAGAACTCGGCTTGCCCATCCTGGGTCGCGATCGCGTGGTCGATATCCCGCGCGGCATTGTCGAGATCGCCGGCGCTGATCTCGACGACGGCCCGGCAATAATAGGGGCCGGCTGCGCGCGGCGCGAGCTTGATCGCATCCTGGCAATGCAGCGCCGCGAGCCGGTCCTTGCCGCGGAAATCATAGACCAGCGCGCGATTGACATAGGCGTACCACGAGTTGGGATCGAGCTCGATGGACTTGCCGTAATCGGCCAACGCGCGATCATAGTCCCCGGTGGCAACGAACAGCTCGGCGCGATTGTTGAACCAGCCGGCGCTGAACGGACCGGCAGGCTTGAGCCGGATCGCCTGATCGAAGTCGCTCAGCGCGCGGTCATAGGCCTGGTTCTGCAGATAGACCTTCGCACGCTGGCCGTAGGAAGGCGCAAACGACGGATTGATCGCGATCGACTGGTCGTAGTCCGCCTTGGCTTTCTCCAGATCGCCCTTGTTATGCCAGGCCAGCGCCCGGTTGTAATAGGTGATCGCGAGGTCGCGTCCCCTCGGATTGGCCGCGATCAGGCGGGTGCAGGCGGGGATCGCGAGTTCCGGGTGCGGATCCTTGGCGTCGCACGCCGCACCA
This sequence comes from Bradyrhizobium sp. USDA 4341, assembly GCF_054063755.1. Classification (NCBI taxonomy): domain Bacteria; kingdom Pseudomonadati; phylum Pseudomonadota; class Alphaproteobacteria; order Hyphomicrobiales; family Nitrobacteraceae; genus Bradyrhizobium; species Bradyrhizobium sp. USDA 4341. Next base: position 6,516,812 of record NZ_JBSSGO010000002.1, read on the forward strand.
TCCTCTCTCAGCCCGGCATAAGATGGGGTGTTGAGCAGCAACAGCAGGCCGAGTGCGGCGAGCTTCAGCAATGAGGGGCGCATTCCAGTCATTCCATTCCGGCGACCGAAAATTGAGACCACAATATTGTTCGCGCCGTGGCAAAATTCCGCGAACCGGTTCCTCAATGCGCGAGATCGACGCCAATAGCGCGGCCGCACTCAGGCCTGGTCGAGCCCGTCCGCCGCACGTGCATCGCGATGCAGCGGGCCGGAATCATGCAGCATCGTCGCGAGCTGGTGCAGTTGGGTGTCGCGAAAGCCCTGCTTCTCGATCGCGGCAACCGTCGAGAGCACATAATCGCGGTTGTTGCCGGAACGGCCGTGGCCCTGCTGCACCAGGCGCAGTTGCTCGGAGAGCGACAGCCGTCCGGCATATTGCACATGGCCGCGATCGACCACATAGGCCAGCGCACTGACGCGATCGCGCGCCGCATTCTCCAGCCACACCGAGCGCATCACCTCGCGATAGACGTTGGTGGTCTGCTCGCGCGCCCGCAAATAGGCGATGGTGTCGTAGCGCAGCCGGGCGGCGACGCGGAAGGCGATGCCGCGGCAGGCGCCACCGCGGTCGAGCCCGAGCACCAGGCCCGGCTTCTCCGGCGTGCCGCGGTGGTCGAACGAATAGACGCAGAGCGCGCGATGCTCGCCGATCAGCCGCGCCGGCACCTGCTCCAGGAACTCGAAGCCCGGTTTCCACATCAGCGAGCCGTAGCCGAACACCCAGAGGTCGCCGTCGGTTTCGGAATGGGGAGGATTTGCTGACATCCCGCAGATGGGCTAGCAGAACACGCCGTCGAAGCGAAGCAGATTCCGTGATGTTTCCAAGGGTTACGTAAGGGTTACGCAAAGGTTGCGCGAGGATTGCGCAAGCGGTGCGCAAGAGGTGCGTAAGGGTTGCCCGCGGCTTGCTGCCGCTTCGATTTTGACAAATTCGCCCGCCAAAGGACGCCGCATGTCCGATTTGAACTCAGCCCCCCGCCGTCGCTCGCGCTTCGGCCTCTATGCCGTCCCTGTCGCAGTCCTGATCGCCGCCGTGCTATGGAGCGGCTTCTGGTTCTTTGCCGCCTCGCAGGTCGGCGTGCAGGCCGATGCCTGGCGCGCGCAGGAGGCGAAGGCCGGCCGGGTCTATGATTGCGACAAGCGCTCGGTGGCGGGTTACCCGTTCCGGCTCGAAATCCGCTGCGAGCAGCCCAGCGTGATGCTGGTGTCGCAGACCGCCTCGCCGCAAATGTCGTTCGTGGCACGGCTGGTCGAGATCCTGGTCGTGGCGCAGATCTATGATCCCAAGCTCGTGATCGCAGAGTTCAAGGGCCCGGCCACGATCGCCGAGCGCAATGCGCAGCCGACATTGTCGGTGAACTGGAGCCTCGGACGCTCGAGCGTGGTCGGCCTGCCGGCGGTGCCGCAGCGCGCCTCGCTGGTGTTCGACAATCTCGCCATCGACCGCACCGGCGGTCCTGCGCCGACACCGCTGATGCGCGTCAATCACATCGAGCTGCACGGCAGGCAGGTCGACGGCTCGGCACCGGACAGCCCCGCGATCGAGACCGTGCTCCAGATCGCCGGCGGCACCCTGCAGGACGTGCATCCGCTGCTCACCCAGCCGTTCAACGCCGACATCCATGCGCGGCTGAACGGCCTGAAGGATTTCTCGCCGAAGCCGTGGCCGGATCGTTTCCGCGAGATCCAGGCGGCCGGCGGCAGCGTCGAGATCCAGCAGTCGCGGATCGAGCAGGGCGACGTCCTTTCGGTCGCGGCCGGCACGCTCCGCCTCAACGCCCAAGGCCGCATCGAGGGCGAACTGCAGATGACGGTCGCCGGCCTCGAGCGCGTCATCCCCGCGCTCGGCATCGACAAGATGCTCGAGGAGGGCGTGCCGCAGTCCACGCTCGATCGCGTCGCACCGGGCGTGAAGAGCCAGGACCTCAGCAATCTGTTCGGCGCGCTGGACCGCGCCATCCCCGGCCTCGGCAAGGTGATCAAGCAGAACGCCAATGCCGGCATCTCCGCCGGCATCAATTCGCTCGGCATCGAGGCGACGCTCGAAGGCAAGAAGGCGCGCAGCTTCCCGCTGCGCTTCGCCGACGGCGCGGTGTTTTTGGGACCGCTGAAAGTCGCGCAGATTCCGCCGCTGTTCTGAGCGGCGTTCTGTCGAGGGCTCGTAGCTCGTAGGGCGGGTTAGGCGAAGCCGTAACTCGCCGCGCCAACTCACCAAGATGGCGGATTACGCTACGCTAATCCGCCCTACGCATTGCACAGACTCCTTAACCCCCGCGCGCGATATCGTCCGTCGCGGCAAAACATTCCCGCTGGCGCGATGAGAAAAACGTGACCGGAATATTGCGGGCCGCCGCGAATATCATTCCCCGAATACCGCTCTCTCTCGCCTGAGGAAACAACCTCGTGTGGAGGAAGCGATGCGAATTCTCGGGGGGATTCTGCTCGGCAGCGTGCTGTTGTCGGCAGGTCCAGCGTTGGCGGACGACGATGCGTCGGAGCTGAAGGCGTTGAAGGCACGCCTCAAGCAGCTCGAACAGAAAATGGAAGTGCAGGCGCGTAAGGAGGAGGCGCTGGCGGCAAGACAGAGCGCGATGCAGAACACGCACATGGCGGCCAAGGCGCCGGTGCCGTTCGATCCCTGCGCGTCGGGCAAGCTCTGCTACAAGGGCGTCACCTTCACCTTCGGCGGCTGGGTCGATCTCACCGGCATCTATCGGACCCGCAATCTCGCCTCCGACACCGGCTCGGTCTACGCCTTCATTCCGTTCCCGCAGAGCAAGAACTTCAACACCGGCGAATCGCGCTTCTCGGCGCGGCAGACCCGCTTCTCGGTGCTTGCGGAAGCCGAAATATTCGCCAACACCCGCGTCGCCGGCTACGGCGAAATGGATTTCGAAGGCGCGGCGCAGACCGCGAACTCGGTCGCCACCAACTCGTTCAACCCGCGGCTGCGGCAGGCCAGCGTCGAGGTCAGCCGCACCGATCTCGGCCTGCACGTGCTTGCCGGTCAGAGCTGGTCGCTGAATGCGCCGAGCAAGTCCGGCATCGATCCGCGCGGGGTCGATGCTCCCGGCGTGATCGATTTCGAATCGGTGCCCGGCTTCCTCGCGGCGCGGCAGCCCGGCATTCGCGTCTGGCAGGACATCGGGCCCGAATTCAAGCTCGCGGTCTCGGCGGAAAATCCGCAGACGTCGTTCTTCGGCGGCAACACGCCGCTGGTCGGCACGCCGGCGGTTGGGCCACAGGGCGTGCTCAACCCGAACCTCCTGGTCAACCTCACCGGGCCGGGCGGCAGCTTCTTCAACAACGCCAACAATGTCAGCCTCAATCACGTGCCTGATTTCACCGTGAAGGGTGCGTGGGATCCGCGGCTTGGGCCCTATAAGCTGCATGTCGAGGGCTGGGCGATGTATCGCGATTTCTACGATCGCTTCAATTTCGCCAATCACGACGTCAACACGGTGAGCTTCGGCGGGCACTTCTCGGCGGAGATCGTGCCGAAGCTCCTGGAGCTGCAAGGCTCCGCGTCTCACGGTGCGCTTGGCCGCTTCACCGCCGCGCCGTTCCCGGATGCGACGGTGCGGCAGGACGGCTCGATCCAGCCGCTGCCGATCACCGCGTTCCTGCTCGGCACGGTCTGGCACACGACGCCGTCGCTCGATCTCTATGCCTATGCCGGCCTCGAGAAGACCAAGGCGACGTTCTCCAATGTCGGCACGGTGCCGTTCGGCTACGGCAACCCGCTCTACAACAATCTCGGCTGCAACATCGAGAACTCGCCGGCGGCGACCTGCAACGGCAACACCTCGGAGGTCAGGCAGTACACCGCCGGCTTCTACGACACGATCTTCAAGGGCGATTACGGAGCGATCAAGGCCGGCGTGCAGTATTCCTATAACCAGCGCTTCGCCTTCCAAGGTGTCGGCGGCGCGCCGAAGACCGACGACCACATCATCATGACCCAGATCCGCTACTACCCGTTCTAGGACGTGATGTGACTTTACTCCCGGTCGAGCCGCGGACGCCGTTCCACCTCGCCCCGCGTGCGGGGAGAGGTCGGATTGCATCGGAGATGCAATCCGGGTGAGGGGGAGCCTCCGCAAGCGCAGCTATCACCGTATGTGCGGTGACGGCCCCTCACCCCAACCCTCTCCCCGTAAGAACGGGGAGAGGGGGCGGAGCGTAGCGCCGTCGCTATTCGACCTAATCTGATCACGTTCTGGAGCGCTTCGGGCCATCGAGCTGGAAAGGAACATGCAGATGAGGATCGTGAGCAGAAAGGAGAGGGCCGTGATCGCCCGCGAACTGATGATGGTCAGCCGCGCCGCGCATGTGTTGCAGCGAACCGGTCTGGCGATGGCCGGTGCCATGGCCGGCACCTTCGTCGCCGCCCAGCTCGCGAAGGGGCACATCGCTTTCTTCGGTACGCTTGCCTTCATCGTGACGACGATCGTGATCGGTGCCGTCGGCTTCTATCTCGGCATCGATATTCCAAGGCCGGCCTTGCGCGCCACGGGGCGCATCGATGCCGTCGAGCTGATGAGCGCCGGCGGCATCTTCCTCGCCGCGCTGGCTGCGCTGGTGTCGGTCTATGGCATCGTGTTCGACGAGATTCCGCCGCGTGCCTGGGAGTTCGTGATCGGCTCGTGGTGGTTCGGCGGCGACGTCATGCTGGCAACCGCCGGCCTCGTCGGCCGCCAGCGGCTGACCCAGAAGGTTGCGCCGATATCGGCGGCGGGGCCGATCCGGGATCAACGGTTGCGACGGTGAGGTTCGGCGCGGTGGTAGTTTAATCGTCATGCCCGGGCTTGTCCCGGGCATCCACGTCCTGGGTTTCCAACGTGAAGAAAGACGTGGATGGCCGGGCATAGGCGAGCGGAAGCGACGCGGTTCTTGAACGGCTAAGCCCGGCCATGACGGCCAGGAATCGAAAGCGCTCTAGCCACCCCAGCCGAAGCGGTAGTTGAAGCCCACCTTGACGGTATGCTCGTCGTCCCTGAACCGGACGCCGACGATCGTGGCGGGGCCGCCGGCGAAGGTGGTGTTGCCGAAGTTGTAGTACTGATATTCGGCCTTCGCGGACCAGTTCCGCCCGAACAAATATTCGAGACCGCCGCCGAGGGTGAAGCCGCTCCGGTGACTGCCATTGGTCGCAACGACCACCGGAATTCCGCCGGAGCCGGCGCCGATATTGAGGTTGTCGCGGACGGCGTAACCGCCCTTGGCGTAGAGGAGCGCGGGGCCCCAGGCGTAGCCGAGCCGGCCGGTGATCGAGCCAAGCTGATTGCTTGTTACCAGGGTGCCTGCCGGAAGGGTCGAGCCTTTGCCACCGTTGCCGGTGAGCCCGCTAAACTGAACCTCGGCACCGATCACCCAGTTCGATGCGAACTGGTAGTCGAAGCCACCTTGCAAGCCGCCCAGGAATCGGACCTTGTCCCCGCCCAGGCTGTTGTTGCCCGCGAAGGCACCACCGACGTGGCCGCCGATATAGAAGCCGGTCCAGTTATAGACCGCCTCCGGCGCCGTATGGGCCGGCGCCTTCGGATAGGTTCGCGCCGGAAGATCGGCCGCGAACGCGGGAGCCGCGCAGGCGATACCAGCGACCGCACCGAGCAGAAGCTTTTTCATGAGATTGGTTTCCCGTTGTTGTGGTTGTGTGGCGAGGTCCGGAGGACCGTCGTTCATGCGCGCGTGTCTTGTGGCGACTTGCGCATTGAAGGGTCTTCCTGCCCCGCTTCTGACCTATGACCTTGGGGCCGGCTCAAGCGGTTTATCGCCTGCCGCGCCGAAAAAGGCCTTGAGCCGGACCTAAGGTCACACCGTAAGGTACGGGCGAAAGGGCCTCCGTCGATGAACGAGCCGAGAGACAAAGCCGACAAGGACGTTTTGCTGACCGCGGCAGAGTGCGCCGCTCGCATCGGTCTCACGGTACGCGGACTTCGGCTCTATGAGAGCCGCGGCCTGATTTCGCCGCGCCGCACGGCGAAGAGTTGGCGGCTCTATGGGGCTGCGGAGATCAGCCGGCTGCACGAGATCCTCGCGCTAAAGCGAATGGGGCTCAGCCTGGCGCAAATCGCCAAGCTTCTCGAAGGCCGCGAGATCGATCTCGACCGAATCCTGGCCATGCAACAATCGTCGATCCTTCAACTGCGCAACCGCGCCGATGAGGGCCTTGCGCTGGTGAATGTGGCGCGTTTGAAGCTTTCCGCCGGTGGATCGCTCTCGATCGCCGACCTCATTACGCTGGCCAAAGAGACCAACATGGCCGAAGTATCGTTCGATGCCGTCGCGCAACGGCGCTACGAACAGGCCCGGCCCCGCGCTGCGATTCAAATCGATCCCGGCGTGATGGAGCGCTACGTCGGTCATTTTCGGTTTCAGACCGGCGGGCAGGTGGTGACGATCACACGCGATGGCGGTCATCTGTTCGCGAAGCCGCTCGGACAGTTCGCCTCGGAAATATATCCCGAAAGCGAGCACAAGTTTTTTCTCAAGACCACGGCGGCGCAGATTACCTTCGCCGTCGAGCCGGATGGAATCGCGAACGCCCTGACGCTTCATCAAGGCGGGTTGACGCACAACGCGACCCGGATCGACGACCAGCAGGCCCAAGATGCGGTGACCGCGCTGGCAAAGAAGATAGATAACAAGACGCCGTCGCCGGGAACCGAGGAGGCGATCCGCCGCCTGATCATTCAGCACCAGCAAGGTGCCGTCGACTACGCCGGCATGAGCGACCTCATGGCGGCAGTGGCCCGCGAGCAGGCTCCGGCGATCATCGCCGCGCTGGATCTGGCGGGGGGCATGCAAACGATTCGCTTCAAGGGCGTCGGGCGAGACGGTTGGGATGTCTATGACGTCAACTTCGCCAATGTCGACATGGAATGGCGGATCATTCTGGCATCTGACGGAAAGATCGATGGCGTGTTGCTTCGGTCGCTACCTTGACCAGACGCGATGAAGCGGCGCTGCCGATCGGCACACGGCTTTCCCTGCGCCCTCTGATCTCAGAGCGGCGAAACGAAGAGCAAAGCTCGGGCAAATCGTGTCGCGAGAATGCGAAATTATAACCGCAAACAGCGCGACACACTCAGTGTCGTCCCTGCGAAAGCAGGGACCCATAACCACGAATGCCAGTTGTCATAGCGATACTGGGTTGACGAGTCCCTTCAGCAATATCCGCCGCGGAGTATGGGTCCCTGCTTCGCAGGGACGACGGAGAGTGTGTGGACCGAGCCCCGGCTACTTCTTCAAATTCGCATGCGGCCGGCCGAAATCGGGCGCAGCCGAATCCTGGCCGATCTCGACGATGCCGCGGCGGATGGCGCGGGTGCGGGTGAAGTGGTCGAACAGCGCTTCGCCGTCGCCGCGCCGGATCGCGCGGGTCAGCTTCGACAGATCCTCGGTGAAGGTGCCGAGCATCTCGAGCACGGCGTCCTTGTTGGCAAGGAACACGTCGCGCCACATCGTCGGGTCGGAGGCTGCGATGCGGGTGAAGTCGCGGAAGCCGCCGGCGGAGAATTTGATGACCTCGGATTCCGTCACCTGCGCCAGCTCGTCGGCGGTGCCGACGATGGTGTAGGCGATCAGATGCGGCAGATGGCTGGTGATCGCGAGCACGAGGTCATGATGATCCGGCGTCATGATCTCGACCTTGGCGCCGAGCGCGGCCCAGAACGCGCGCAGCCGGTCGGTCGCCGCAGGATCGGTGCCTTCGGGCGGCGTCAGGATGCACCAGCGGTTGATGAAGAGCTCAGCGAAGCCGGAATCCGGTCCCGAATGCTCGGTGCCGGCCACCGGATGCGCCGGCACGAAGTGCACGCCGTCGGGCAGATGCGGCGCCATGTCCTTGACGACGGCGCCCTTCACCGAGCCGACGTCGGAGATGATCGCGCCGGGCTTGAGATGGCCGGCGATCTCGGCCGCGACCGGACCGCAGGCGCCGACGGGAATACAGAGGATGACGAGATCGGCGTCCTTCACCGCCTCGATATTGGTCTCGACGACGCGATCGACGATGCCAAGCTCGGCGACGCGGGCGCGCGTCTTCTCCGAGCGCGCGGTGGTCACGATCTCGCCGACGAGGCCCTGCGCGCGCGCGCCGCGCGCGATCGAGCCGCCGATCAGGCCGAAGCCGATCAGTGCGATGCGGTTGAAGAGCGGAGCCGTGGTCACGTCGGTGTTCACTTTCCAGCCAGGAAGTCGCGCAGGCCCTCGACCACGAGGCGGTTGGCTTCCTCGGTGCCAATGGTCATGCGCAGCGCATGCGGCAGCTTGTAATTGTTGAGCGCGCGCAGCACGAGGCCGCGCCGCGTGAGATAGGCGTCGGCCTCCGCCGCGGCCTTGCCCTTGTCGGCCGGGAAGTGGATCAGCACGAAGTTGGCGACGCTCGGCGTCACCTTGAGCCCGAGCTTGCGGATCTCCTCGGTCAGCCAGTTGCGCCACTGTTCGGTGTGCGTCCGCGACATCTGCACATGGGCAGAGTCCTCGATCGCCGCCACCGCCGCCAGCATCGCCGGCGTCGTGACGTTGAACGGCCCGCGGATGCGGTTACAGGCATCGACGATATGCGCCGGGCCGAACATCCAGCCGACCCGCAGCGCGGCAAGGCCGTGGATCTTCGAGAAGGTGTGCGTCACCACCGTGTTGTCCGTGGTCGCGACCAGCTCGATGCCGAGCTCGTAGTCGTTGCGCGAGACGTAGTCGGCATAGGCGGCGTCGAGCACCAGCAGCACATGCGACGGGAGTTCGGCGCGCAGCCGCTTGACCTCGTCGAACGGGATATAGGTGCCGGTCGGATTGTTCGGGTTGGCGAGCCAGACCAGTTTCGTGCGCGGCGTCACCACCTTGAGGATGGCGTCGACGTCGGCGGTGAAATTGGTCTCGGCCGCGATCACGTTCCTGGCGCCGTTCGCCATGGTGGCGATCGGGTAGACCAGGAAGCCATGGGTGGTCGAGATCGCCTCGTCGCCGGGTGCGAGATAGGTGTGCGCCAAGAGGTTGAGGATCTCGTCGGAGCCGGCGCCGCAGATGATGCGATCGGGATCGAGCCCATAGGCGCGGCCGATCGCCTCGCGCAGCACGCGCGAGGTGCTCTCCGGATAGTCCTCGAGATGGTCAGCCGCGGCCTTGTAGGCCGCGATCGCCTTGGGAGACGGGCCGAACGGCGTCTCGTTGGCGGACAGCTTGAACACTTTGCGGCCCGGTTCCGGCACCGGGCTCTTGCCGGGCGTGTAGGGCGCAATATCGAGGATGCCGGGATTCGGCACGGGGCGGGACATCATCAACTCCGATGGGCGGATGGGCCGGCGCTTAGCCTAGCTCCTGGCCGATCCGTTAGAGGGCACCGTATAGCGCGTTGCGTGGCTGCCGACGAGGGCCGAAGAGCGCACCGAGGCGCCGGCCTCGATCAAGGCGAGCCTGATCTTCTCGAAACCCTTGTTAGTCAGGTCTTGCCCGGTGACCGACACCAGCAGGGCCGCGCCGTCGAAGGCGGTGTCGGGGACCGCGACGATCTCGGCGAGCGGGGCCAGCGCGCGGGCGACATCGGCGTTCCAGCCGGAGACGCGCACGCTCCAGGTCTGCACCTCGGTCACCATGGCGTCGTCGGCGACCCGCGAGATCACGAACACCGGCAGCGCGGCGGGATGGTCGGCGCGTTCGAGGAACGGCAGCCGTGCGATGATCTTCGGCGCGCCATCGGCTTCGAGCGCATTCCACCACGGCGTGCGGCTCGCGATCGCGGAGACCAGCGCGAGGTCGCCCTTCGACTTCGCCGCCGCCTCGACCGCGGCCTGGGCGCTGAAATGCGACACGTAAGGCACCACGAAGCCGAAGTGAAACCGCGCCGAGTCGCGCATGGCGGACTCGCCCACGGAAACATCGGCGTGCACCGCGAACGGCGCCTGCACGTAAGTGAAGGTCGAGATGATGACGCGCCAGATGCTCTCGATGGTGTCGAGCGGCAGGATACCGCGATGGCGCCGCACCAGTTCGCGCATCATGCTGGCCTCGCGCGCCGGGCGGAACGCCGAGCCGACCTCCTGGGTCTTCTTGACCTGGATCAGGCGGTCGATGATGTCGCCGCGCGCCATCAGCAGGCGGTGAACCTGCTCGTCGATCGCATCGATCTCCTTGCGCAGCTCCTGCAGCGAGGGCGGCGACGGGGGTGGGTTGGACATGCTCTCAAACCTTGTCGTCCGGGCGGCCCGATGCCGTGCCAGACAGGGTCCCTGATTAGGAAAGACGGCCAGCGAAAGCAAAGAGAAACGTCGCAGGCGTGCCTTGCGCATTCGGTTAACCATCGGCGGCCGGCAAGGGGAGGTTCGCTGGCCGCCTTGACGACGGGGGGCCTGAGGACTAGGTTCGCTCCACTCCGTGGTCATTTGAGCCGGCCGGCTTGCAGCCACGTTAAACAACTCGCTAAACAGGCCGGGGGACAGATCAGCTCCCGGCCGAACCTTGTTCAGGCCGGGTTTTTTATGGCCTGATTTCTGTTCGAGCCCTCCCGCGCGAGGGCAGGGTCGCCTAGATGAGCAACGTGCGTCCGATACCGAGCCCGCCGATGTCCAGCGATGATCGCGCCCATGAGGCCGATCACCCGTCGTCATTGGTGGCGAAGTTCGGCATGGATCAGCCGCTGAAGCTGGATTGCGGCGTCGATCTCGCGCCGTTCCAGATCGCCTATCAGACCTATGGCCAGCTCAATGCTGACAGGTCCAACGCGATCCTGATCTGCCACGCGCTGACCGGCGATCAGCACGTCAACAACACCCATCCCGTCACCGGCAAGCCCGGCTGGTGGGACACCATGGTCGGCGCCGGCAAGCCGATCGATCCCGAACAATACTTCATCATCTGCTCCAACGTGATCGGCGGCTGCATGGGCTCGACCGGGCCCGCGTCGCTGAACCCTGCGACCGGCAAGGTGTGGGGGCTCGATTTCCCGATCATCACGATCCCCGACATGGTGCGCGCGCAGGCGATGCTGATCGATCGCCTCGGCATTGCGACGCTGTTCTGCGTCGTCGGCGGCTCGATGGGCGGCATGCAGGTGCTGCAATGGACCGCTGCCTATCCGGAGCGCGTGTTCTCGACGCTCGCGATCGCCTGCTCGACGCGGCACTCGGCGCAGAATATCGCGTTCCACGAGCTCGGCCGTCAGGCGGTGATGGCCGATCCGGACTGGCGCGGCGGCCGCTATGTCGACGAGGACACCCATCCGCATCGCGGACTGGCGGTGGCGCGGATGGCGGCGCACATCACCTATCTCTCGGACGCCGCGCTGCACCGCAAGTTCGGACGGCGGATGCAGGATCGCGAGCTGCCGACCTTCTCATTCGATGCGGATTTCCAGGTCGAGAGCTATCTGCGCTACCAGGGCTCGTCCTTTGTCGAGCGCTTCGACGCCAACAGCTATCTGTATCTCACGCGCGCGATGGACTATTTCGACATCGCCGCCGATCACAATGGCGCATTGGCGAATGCGTTCGCCGGCATCAAGACGCGGTTCTGCGTGGTGTCGTTCACCAGCGACTGGCTGTTTCCGACCTCGGAATCGCGCGCGCTGGTGCATGCGCTGAATGCGTCGAGCGCACGGGTGTCGTTCGCCGAGATCGAGACCGATCGCGGCCATGACGCGTTCCTGCTCGACGTGCCGGAATTCCTCGAGATCTCCCGCGCCTTCCTGCAGGCCGCGGGCAAGGCGCGCGGACTGAAGGATGACGGCCAATCATGAGCATGCAGCAGACATTGCCCTTGCCGGGCGTCGCGCCGGAGCGGACCGGCGGCTATCGCACCGATCACCTGCTGGTCGCCGACATGGTGCGGCCGGGCTCGCGCGTGCTCGACGTCGGCTGCGGCGACGGCGAATTGCTGCAGCTGCTGGAGAGCCGCGGCATCGACGGCCGCGGCATCGAGTTGTCGCGCGAGGGCGTCAATGGCTGCGTCGCCAAGGGCCTCGCGGTGGTGCAGGGCGACGCCGACACCGACCTCGTCAACTATCCCGATGACGCCTTCGATTACGTGATCCTGTCGCAGACCCTGCAGGCGACGCGGCAGCCCAAGGTGGTGCTGGAGAATTTGCTGCGGATCGGCCAGCGCGCCATCGTCTCGTTCCCGAATTTCGGGTTCTGGAAGATGCGGCTGCAGCTGCTGGTCGGCGGTCACATGCCGCGCACCGAGAATCTGCCGGCGAGCTGGTACGACACGTCGAACATCCATTTCTGCACCATCAAGGATTTCGTGCAGCTCTGCGAGGAGATCAACGTCAAGATGGAGCGCGCGGTGGCGCTCGATCTCTACGGCCGCCCGGTGCCGCTCAACCTGCCCTGGTGGGTGTGGAACATGTTCGGCGAGCAGGGCGTGTTCCTGCTCAGCCGGGGTGGGAAGGGGAAGTAGTAGCTGCGCAGTAATGTACGCTCGTCATTCCGGGGCGATGCGCAACATCGAGCCCGGAATCCATTTAGTCCACGAAGCCTGCGGCCCAATGGATTCCGGTTCTCGCTTCGCGAGCCCCGGAATGACGGGTCACACCGGCGCCGCCACCAGCGACCGCGGATCGCGCACCGGCCAGCGCCCGGCCTCGACCAGTGCGATGAAGCGCTCGACCATCTCGTTGAACAGCGCGGGCTCCTCGAGGTTGAGCACGTGGCCGGACTTCGGGAAGAACGAGAGGCCGGCGGCCGGCAGATGCTGCTTCAGGAACATGCTGGGCGCGATGCAATTGTCGTCCTCGTCGCCGCACAGGATCAGCGCCGGCGTCGCCGCGCGCCTGATGGCGTCGGTCATGGTGTAGATCGAGGGCCTGCCGCCCTGGAAGCTGCGCATCGTGTTGGCCGAGCCCTTGGCGTCGTGGCGGGCGAGCGCGGCGTAGAAATCGGCGTGACCGCGCGGGTCCTTGACCAGGAACGGAATCCGGCTCGGCGCCTCGCGCGTTACCTTGGCGACCTCGACCGAGCCGATCGCCTCGTACTGCTCGGCATTGGCGCGGCACTGCGCGCGGAAGGCATCGAGATGCTCGAGGCTGGAGCCCGAGCCGACAGCGGCCAGTGTCATCGACAGCGCGCGCTCCGGCGCGTTGAGCGCGACCTGCAGCGAGGAATAGGAGCCCATCGAGAGCCCGATGAAGTGGGCCTTCGCGATGCCGAGGTGGTCGAGCACCGCGAGCGCGTCGGTGTAGAAGTGCGTGTAGGTGTAGACGTCGGCGCTCGGCGGCACGTCCGACGGCGTGTAGCCGCGCGCGGAATAGGCGATGCAGCGGTGTCCGCGCGCGAAGTAGCGCATCTGCGGTTCCCAGTTGGTGTGATCAGCTGCGAACTCGTGCAGGAAGATGATCGGGGTGCCACTGCCTGCCTCCTCGAAATGGAGGCGGACATTATCTTTCGTGATGGCATGGGGCATTGAAATTCTCCTCTCGTTGGCCGCCCACAGATTTGCAATTAATTTCCGCGGCTGCAATGCGGCAGTTCTGGCTAATTTCGTCATGGAATTTGCGCGGAATGACCCAGAAATCGTTTCCGCAACGCCGCATGAAATCTTCCTCGCGCCACATCCCGAATTTCAAAACCACCGCCGCATTCCCTTGGGAACGCGACGGGGAATCGGGGGGCGTTTCAGAGGATCTCGTGAAGTATGGTTCAGTTGCTTGCGTATCGCCGGTCGCTTCGAGTTTTGGCGCTGGCTCTGTGTTCGCTCACGTTCGCCGTGATCTCCGTCGCTCCGGCGTCCGCCCGTCCGCACCATTCGCGTCACGCGCATTCGGCCCATGCCGGCCATCACGCGCGGCATTCCGCCCATCATCACTACCGGCACACAGCGCGGCTGTCGCGCGCCGAGCGTCGCGCCCAGATGCAGGCGGGCGGCTTCGGCGAGGCCAATGCGGCCGTGATGCCCGGCGCTGAGGCCGCGTCCAACACCGATGTGAACGCGGCAGGTGGCTTCGGCTCATCCGGCATCGTCGACACGGCGCGCCGCTATCTCGGTGGCAATCCGACCGGCCGCTCCAGCCTGTGGTGCGCGCGCTTCATGAACATGGTGCTGCAGCAGACCGGCCATCGCGGCACCGGCTCCGACATGGCGAGCTCGTTCGCCAAATACGGCACGCGCGTTTCGGGGCCGCAGGTCGGCGCCATTGCCGTGATGGGCCGCCGCGGCGGCGGTCATGTCGGCATCATCACCGGCGTCGATGCCAAGGGCAATCCGATCATGATCTCGGGCAACAGCGGCCATCGCGTCCGCGAGACGCCGGTCTCGCGCGGCCGGATCTACGCCTATGTGATGCCGACGAATTGATCAGGGACTGGCCACCTCTCCCCTGAGAATGGGGGAGGTGGTCATACGCGGTGCGAGATCAACCGATACTGCCCGGCTGGCCTCACTTCTCGTGCTCCTTTGCCTCGATCGTGTCGACGTTGGTCGTCTCGAGGTTGCTCAGGGGGACTTCGACCGCAGCGGGTTGATACCAGGCGAATTGCGAGAAGTAGTTCGCGAGCACCTGGTCCTTGAAAAACCGACCATGCCGCGCGAAAATCTCGTTCCGCGCGATGCGCAGCTCGATCGCCGACATGTCCTTGAGGTCGGCGTCGGCTAGAAATCGTCGATCGGAATCAGGAAAGAGAAAGCCGTCATGCGCCTTGGCGCGCTGCGTGACGGAGGCCGGAACGGCGGGCGGCGTCGTGCGTCCGACGGTGGTCTGATCGTCCTGTCCGCCTGACTTCACCACGGTATGTTCGAACGCGGGCCCGACGGTCCAGACGGCCAGCGCCAATGCCGCGGCGGCGAGGCCTGCGCCGTACTTCCAGTAGCGCTTGATCGGCGAAACTTCACGCAGCGGCGATCGCCCGGCCTCACTCAGGACCTCGTTGATCGTATCGATCAGGCGGGTCATGTGCACGCGAAAATCCTGACCCGAGTCGACCCGGGCGGCGTTGCAGAAGTGCAGGAAGCGAAGTGATTCCGGCAGCTCGGCGGCCTCCGGCATGGTTGCGCCGTTCACCAGCAGCGGCAGCAGCGTCTTGTTGTGCTTCAGCGCCGTTTCGATCTCGAAGCGCACGGAATCTGCGGGATCCTCCAGACGCGCAGGTTTCCCATCGTCGGTCTTGCCGATCCAATGCGGACCGATCACCGCGATGACGATGTCGCAGGCGACGATGGCCTTGGCGATCCGGTCGACGAAGTTGGCGCCGGTGCGAATGCTGTTGACGTCGAAGAAGACGGATTTCTCACCGTACTTCTCGATCAGATGGTCGGCGATGCGGCCCGCTGTGTCCTGATCGACCCGCCGGTACGAAACCATGATCATGCTCATGGCAACCCCGTGCAATCAATTTCGACAAATTTGCTGTAATTCAAAATTTCGAGTGAAGTCTATTGCACGCAACCGAACATTGCAATGCGATGCACGTTTATGCCGTCTTCAAGGAATACGGAACCTGGCGTGACCTAGTGCGGTTCCGCGGCAATCGTATCGCCGACAGCAGCGCCGCCGTCGCTGATGATCTCGGCGTAGATGCCGCATTCATTGTTGCCGAAGCGCTGCATCAGCGTGTTCGGGACGGAGAGGTCGCGCGCGCCGGTATCGGGATCGACATTGACCGCGGCGCAGCGGGTGATGCGCTTCACAACTTTTGCCCGTGCGCTGCCGATCGCAATGGTCTGGTCGAGCAGGCTGGCCTCATGCCAGGCCGGCCAGCCCTCGACATAGAGATTGGCGCGGAATCGCAGGGGATGGACCGGCGCCTGCACCATGTCCTCGATCGCCCGCAGGCTGGCCAGGTTGATGATCGAGATCACCTTGCGTGGCACGTCGGAAAAACTGTGCCCGGGGCTCACCAGCACCTTGGGCGGCCCCTTGATCTGGCCGGCATGACGGTCAGTGAAATAGCGCTCGATCGCCGCGCGCCCGGCTTCCGTCTCGAGATCGCCCTGGGCCACCATCGCGCCGTCCCGGCGCAAGGTCAGCACGTGGCTGTCATCGTCGAAATGGGCGCGCAGCGGCGCCAGCCACTCGTCCCGTTGCAGCATCAGGAAATGCGGCTTCGCCAGCCATTTCGGCGCCGCGGGATCGAAACCGCTCGGACCGTTCTCGATCGCGTAGCGGCGATCCGAGCGCAGCGTCTCGCCGACCTTGAGCTCGGCGCGGGGCAGGAGCTCAGGTGTCAAACCCTTGACGGGATAGCGGTAGATGCCGGTGATCCGGGCGGAGGAGGTGTGCGTGCTGTCCATGCTCCCGCTCTAGCGTGTTTGCCGCGCGAGGAAAACCGCCGCCGATGCGAAGGCAGCTAGTCGGGCCGCGCCGCGCCTGCGGCATCCAGCACGCGCTGCATGAAGACGAGATCGAGCCAGCGGCCGAACTTGCGTCCGACCTCCGGCATCCGCGCGACCTCCACAAAGCCGCCCTGCGCGTGCAGCCGCAGCGAGGCGGGATTGCCGCCGTCGATGCCGGCGATCATGACGTGCTTGCCGAGCGCCGTCGCGGCCGCCACGAGTTCGTCGACGATGACGCGGCCAAGGCCGCGGCCGCGATGATCGACATGGATATAGACGCTATGCTCGACGCTGTAGCGGTAACCCGGGAAGGCGCGGAAATCGCCGAACGTGCCGTAGCCGAGCACCACCGGCCCTTCGGCCGCGACCAGCACCGGGTAACCCAGTGCCAGCCGGGCCTTCATCCAGGTTAGCCGCTCGGCCTCCGAATCCTGCTTCTCGGTCCAGATCGCATTCGAGTTGGCGACCGCCTCGTTGAAGATTGCGGTGATCGCAGGAATGTCCTGCTCGGTGGCGGGGCGGATCATCATTGGTCGTTCCTCGACAGGCCTCTTGAACAACCCCGATCGTCCACTATATAAGACGACATGTCAATTATAGAAGACAATGCCGATGAGGCTCTCGGGCGGCGGGTTCGCGCCGAACGGGAAGGCCGCGGCTGGTCGCTGGCGGAACTCGCCGGGCGGGCCGGCGTGTCCAAGGCCATGCTGAGCAAGATCGAGCGGGCGGAGGCCAGCCCGACAGCGGCGACGCTGTCGCGGATTGCCACGGCCTATGGCCTGACCATGGCCGCGCTGTTCGAGGTTGCCTCACACAGTTCCCGCCTGCAGCGGGCCAAGGATCAGCCGGTGTGGCGCGACCCGAAGGCGGCCTATCTGCGGCGGCAGGTGTTCCTGCATCCGGCCAATCCGCTGGAACTGGTAGAGGTCGAGCTGCCTGCCGGGCAGGAAGCCGGCTTTCCGGCCAGCGCCTATCACCTGGTCCGTCAGGTGGTCTGGGTCATCAGCGGCCGCCTCACCTTGATGGAAGGGGCGGAGCGCCATGAGCTCGCCGCGGGTGACCGCGTCGAGCTCGGGCCGCCGTCGGACATCGTCTTCCGTAACGAAACTGCTCAGCCCTGCCGCTACCTTGTCGCCATCGTGCGGCGCTGAGCTTCATCGGGCGAAATCGCAGACCGTGGCTCTTCCGTTTCGGAACCAAGTGCCCACATCTGCGGCAAGCCTGAAAAATGATGGCGACGACCAGAGGCTGGTTGAGGAACGTCAACGCGGCCCGCGGAAACCCAATGAAGATGCCTTTGTCATGCCTGAATGGGTGACGATGGCAGGCCGAGGGAAAACGAATGAACATTGAGAAGTACACCGAGCGCTCGCGCGGATTCATCCAGTCTGCCCAGTCGCTCGCAATGCGCGACGGTCACCAGCAGTTCTCGCCCTTGCATCTGTTGAAGGTGCTGCTGGACGACAATGAGGGGCTTGCCGGCGGTCTGATCGACCGTGCAGGCGGCAATTCCAGAGCGATCCTGAAAGCGACCGAAGAGGCGCTGAACAAGCTGCCGAAGGTTTCGGGCAATGGTGCGGGACAGGTCTACCTGTCGCCGGAGCTGGCGCGCGCCTTCGACGCGGCCGAAAAGGCCGCCGACAAGACCGGCGACAGCTATGTCACGGTGGAGCGGCTGCTGCTCGGGCTCACGCTCGAGAAGGGCAGCGAGGCGGCTTCCATCCTGAGCAAGGGCGGCGTCACGGCGCAGAACCTGAATGCGGCGATCGAAGCGCTGCGCAAGGGCCGCACTGCTGATTCCGCGACGGCCGAAAACGCCTACGACGCGCTGAAGAAATATGCCCGCGACCTGACCCAGGCTGCACGCGACGGCAAGCTCGACCCGGTGATCGGCCGTGACGAGGAGATCCGCCGCACGATTCAAGTGCTGTCGCGGCGAACCAAGAACAATCCCGTCCTGATCGGTGAGCCCGGCGTCGGCAAGACCGCGATCGTCGAGGGGCTGGCGCTGCGCATCCTCAACGGCGACGTGCCGGAGAGCCTGAAAGACAAGAAGCTGCTGTCGCTCGACATGGGCGCCCTGATCGCCGGCGCAAAATATCGCGGCGAGTTCGAGGAGCGGCTGAAATCCGTTCTGCAGGAGGTCTCGTCCGCCGAGGGCGGCATCATCCTGTTCATCGACGAGATGCATACGCTGATCGGCGCAGGCAAGGGCGACGGCGCGATGGACGCGTCCAACCTCCTGAAGCCTGCGCTCGCGCGCGGCGAGCTGCACTGTATCGGTGCGACCACGCTCGACGAGTACCGCAAGCATGTCGAGAAGGATGCTGCGCTGGCCCGCCGGTTCCAGCCGATCTATGTCAGCGAGCCGACGGTCGAGGATACCATCTCGATCCTGCGCGGCCTGAAGGACAAGTACGAGCAGCATCACGGCGTGCGCATCACCGACTCCGCGTTGGTGGCCGCGACCACGCTGTCGAATCGCTACATCACCGACCGCTTCCTGCCCGACAAGGCCATCGATCTGATGGACGAGGCGGCGGCGCGGCTGAAGATGCAGGTCGATTCGAAGCCGGAAGAGCTCGATTCGCTGGATCGCGACATCATCCGGCTGAAGATCGAGCAGGAGGCGCTGAAGAAGGAGAACGATGCCGGCTCCAGGAGCCGCTTGCAGACCCTGGAGAAGGAGCTCGCCGGGCTGGAGGAGAGATCGGCGGCGCTGACGGCGCGCTGGAGCGCGGAGAAGAACAAGCTCTCCAACGCCCAGAAGCTGAAGAGCGAACTCGATGCGCTCCGCGTCGAGCTTGCCAATGCGCAGCGTCGCGGCGAATTCCAGAAGGCGGGCGAACTGGCTTACGGCCGGATCCCCGAGCTGGAAAGGAAGCTCGCTGACATCGAGGCAGCCGAAAGCGGCAAGCAGAACGGCGGCGAGATGATGGAGGAGGCGGTCACCGCCAACCACATCGCGCAGGTCGTCTCGCGCTGGACCGGCGTGCCGGTCGACAAGATGCTCGAGGGCGAAAAGGACAAACTCCTGAAAATGGAGGACGCACTCGCCAAGCGCGTCGTCGGCCAGGCCGAAGCGGTGCGTGCGGTGGCAACCGCCGTGCGCCGTGCCCGCGCGGGCCTGCAGGATCCGAACCGGCCGACCGGCTCGTTCATGTTCTTAGGCCCCACCGGCGTCGGCAAGACCGAGCTGACCAAGGCGCTCGCCGCTGACCTGTTCAACGATGAGACCGCGATGGTTCGCCTCGACATGTCCGAATACATGGAGAAGCACTCGGTCTCGCGGCTGATCGGCGCGCCGCCCGGCTATGTCGGCTACGACGAGGGTGGTGCACTGACCGAAGCCGTGCGGCGCCGGCCCTACCAGGTCGTGCTGTTCGACGAGATCGAGAAGGCGCATCCCGACGTCTTCAATGTGTTGTTGCAGGTGCTCGACGACGGCCGCCTGACCGATGGTCAGGGCCGCACCGTCGACTTCCGCAACACGCTGATCATCATGACTTCGAACCTCGGTTCGGAATTCCTGGTGAAACAGCCGGAAGGCGAGGACACCGCGGCGGTTCGCGATCAGGTGATGGGCGTCGTGCGGGCGCATTTCAGGCCGGAATTCCTGAACCGCATCGACGAGATCATCCTGTTCCACCGGCTGCAGCGGAACGAGATGGGCCGCATCGTCGAGATCCAGTTCGCGCGGCTGACCAAGCTGCTCGAGGATCGCAAGATCGATCTCACGCTCGACGCGAAGGCGCGGAATTGGCTTGCCGAAAAGGGCTGGGATCCGGCTTACGGCGCCCGTCCGCTGAAGCGGGTGATCCAGCGCAGCGTGCAGGACCCGCTGGCCGAGATGATCCTCGCCGGCGAGGTCAAGGACGGCGATCGCGTGGTGATTTCGGAGAAGGGCAACGTGCTGACCTTCAACGGTCAGGTGCCCAACACCGCCGAGATCGTGCAGTTCGATGCCCCGGTCTCGAAGCGCAAGCTGAACTGACCGCATGCAAAAGCCCTCCCCGCGGTCGCGGGGAGGGCTTCGTCGTCCAGGCTAGTCCTGCGGGACGGTCGGTGGACTGAGCTGACCGGGCTCGTCGTCATCGGCGGGTTCGAGTTCGGAAAGAATATCGACCAGCTCGCGGGTGCGGCCTGTGGCCAGCGGCCTGCCGGCGTTCATCAGCGGCTCGTCATTGGCAAGCCAGGCCTGGGCTTCGGCAAGCTCGGTGATCGTGGCGCCGGATGCGATGATCCTGGCGATGGTGACATCGTCGGCGTGGCCGACGGCTTTAAGCACATCGTCGCGGGTGAGCTGGGTCATGGCGCAAATCCTTGTGGATATCTTCGTTGAGCACGACCAAACCCCCGCCCGCCAGCGATCTGCGCCAGCGGGTAGGGACGCATCGTTTCAAGGCCTCAGCTGTGCGTTGTGAGCCGAGGCGGATGCTGGGACATGGCCCAGAGTTCGATCGCGGCAAGGACCGCGACGGCGATGCCGATCACCACGTGCACGGTCGTCGCGGTGGTCATTGCCTGGAACCCGAGGACCCAGGGCGAGACCATTGCCCAAAGCCCGACGACGAGGTTCAGCCACTCCTCCCAGACCGCGAATGCCGCGAGCGCGGCGATCGCAAGGACCGCCATCACGAGGCCGACGATGTGGGCGTTGGTGGAAACCGTGCCGGCGTCGAACTTGAACAGCCACGGCGAGAGAAAGAGAATCGCGCCGAGGATCAGGTTTGCGACGTCGCACAGTTTTGCGTTCGTCCAGTTCTCCATGACACCCTCCATTGGAGGTTTTACTGTTGAATCAACTGGATGATCGCCGTTCGGGTTCCCGCCCTGGGGCGCGAAATTTGTTGAAACTGCCGGCGTCATGGCCTCGAAACGGCATCGCATCTGATCTGCGCCTGCAGCGTTTCCTGGGATCTGCGCGGCCGGACGGGCCGGCTCTTGCATCATCAGCGGTTGCTGATGGACCGCGTCATCGGCGCGCTGCCGGTGGCATCCGAGACGATGCGCGAGCTGCCGCGGCTGGACATCTGGGCTTCGATCCGGTCGCGCTCCTTCTCGAAGCCCGCCAGCATCGGGCCTTCGAGTGACCGGCCGCGCGGCAGTTTCACGCGCATCGGGTCGACGAATCGGCCGTTGACCAGGATTTCGTAGTGGACGTGCGGGCCGGTCGACTGGCCGGTCGAGCCGACAAAGCCGATCACCTGGCCCTGCCGCACCTTCTTGCCGATTTCCATGCCCTTGGCGAAGGCCGACATATGGCCGTAGGCCGTCTCGTAACCGTTGGAATGCTTGATGCGGATATATTTGCCGTAACCGCCCTCGTACCCGACCTTCTCGAGCATGCCGTTGCCGGAGGCGAAGATCGGCGTGCCGTAGGCGGTGGCCCAGTCGACGCCGGTGTGCATCTTCACGTAGCCGAGGATCGGATGGCGGCGGCCGCCGAAGCCCGAACGCATGATCGCGTTGTTGACCGGCTTGCGGACCAGGAACTTCTTCGCGCTCTTGCCGGTCTCGTCATAGTAGTCGACGACGCCGTCGTCGGAGCTCTGGAAGCGGTAGTATTTCTTGGTTTCGCCGCCGACGGTCAGCGCGGCGTAGAGCACTTCGGTCTTTTCGGTGCTGGTGACGCCTTCGTCCTCGCCGGCATAGAACACGTCGAACGAGTCGCCGGGCTGGACCTTGCGCTGGAAATCGACGTCATAGGAGTAGATCTTGACCATATCGTCGATGACGGTCGGCGGCACCTTGTTGCGCAGCGCGGTCTCGTAAATGCTCTGATAGAGCCGCACGCCGCTGCCATCATCCTCTTCATCGTCGCTGGAATTGTCGGCGGTATCGGTCGTGGTGTTCATGCTCTGCACGTCGACGGCAACGTATTTGCCGATATCGGACAGTGCGGCGACGGCTTCGACGACGGAGTCGTTGGCGACGATCACCCGATAGGGTTGCAGCCGGGCGCCCGGTGCTGACGGCGCCATCAGGATTCGCACCTTCTGGCCTTCCTTCAGGCCGCCGTCGCGGCCGCGCGGGCCGAGCGTTGCGGCAATCGCCTTCGCCTCGTCGGGCGTTGCGCCCTGATCGCGCAGGATCGAGGTGATGCTGTCGCCCTTCTTGACGAGGTGAACCCGTTCGCCGACCGGATTGCCGCCGGTGACCTGCTCCTTGGTCTTCGGCAGCAGGGTGACGTTCTCCGGCACCACGCGGGTCTCGAAACCTGCATAGGGGTCGGAGGTGTTGCCCTCGGTTGCGTAGGCCATCCTGATATCGGGACCGGCGCCGGTGGCATCGGCCGCGGCATTGGCGAGTGACGCGTAGCGCACCGAACCGCCGGAGCCGCGCCAATTGGCGGCGTCGCGGACCCGCATCAGCACGTCGTCGAGCGCGACAACAGCGGCGAGCTTGGCCTTCGGCAGCACGGATCCGAGATCCTTGGTGACGAAAGAGACCTCGGCGTCGGGCTCGGCGGCGTCGGCCGCATTGGGATCCTCGGCGGCCGCCGGCGTGTCGGAGCCGACATCGGTCAACAGACGCTGCGCGTTGAACGCCGGTATCTTGGACGACAGATCGCTCGTGGTCATCGAGAGATTGCCGGAAATCCGGATGAAGGGCCGCACCCGCATCACGTCGCGATTGCCGACGCGGGTCACGGTCGACACGCGTACCAGGCTGCGGGAGGCGGAGGATTCGCTCGGTGGCGGCAGGCGGTCGCCCTTGTGCAGGCTGACGACGCGATCATTGCCGGTGAAGGCGCCGCGCAGCGCGCCTTCGACGCGCTCCGGTACCTTGGCGAAGGTCATCTCGCCATCGAGCGACGCAAAAACGGCGCCGCCGATCAGGGCCGCGCCACATAGTCCGGTCAGAATGGTGCCGCTGAACCATTGTACGGAGACACGGCGGCGATCGATCACCGCAGCCTCGGTGCCGTCGACTGAAAGCGGCGGTTCGTGACCGAGATCGATCATCCCGGTCTCGCGCCCAATGCCGCTTCCGCGTGACGCCCGTTGGCTCAAGCCGATATCCCCCCAAATTCCAGCAACTGCGATCGACCTCTGCTCGTCCTCGTCGCCACCTCGATCCCCTGGAGAGGAATCTCGGCAGTGTGGCGAGCCACACGCATCGAAGTCGAGAAGACGAAGGCCATTAGCTAGCCGCACTCTCGAACGTCAATGGTGTGCAGATCTCTCGATGTTGCTCGGCCGCGAAGGGAAGAGGCGACGGGTTCTTGGAGAAAATCGCCTGGTCCCCCAGAAAAACCACCCGAGCCCCCACAGGTTTCGAGCGGTTCAATGCATGTCATATAGCCAGAACGTCGCAGGATTGTGGCTCAAGTGCGGCATTTGAGATGGAAAAGTTTCCTGAAGCAGGTCGATGCCGCCGCCCGCTCTGGAGCGCCGGGGAACCCGTTCCGGAGGGCCTCTCGAGCTCTTCGACGACAAACTTTTTTTAAAGTTTTTTGCCGCGCGGGTTGGGTTGCGAATTTTTACCTCTGACCTAAGTCATGGAAAATACGAGAGCTTTTTCGCATTGCACACACGATTTCGCGGCGTGCGACGATTTGTTGACAATGGTCGTTGACAATCCCGAGGGGTGGGGACTATAAACCAACCACTGAGCGCGGCGCCGCCGGGTCACTGACCAAGGCGAGCGAACGCGCCACTGATGCTCCTCACTTCGATGAGTGACACAGCAGCCGACATAAATCGGTTGAGGTTCACTGTTCGTCGCTGAAGGGTAGAACCACCCTCTAAGGGTGTGGGGTCATCGGATCCCGGGCTGTTTGACAAGTGAAGATGAAGAAAGAGAAACGTGGACGGCGGAGTCCTTGCGTCTCTCGGAATACTTGAAAGCTTCGGCTTTTGACTTTCTGAGGGTGGACGAAAGACTTCGGCGGTACACGTTTAAAGGTTACACCATCGTTGCCAGCGATGTGAATCGTAGGCAGCTCGCAGACTTCGGTCGGCGAAGAATGGTGGGACCTCGTCAAACGTTGTGATCAGCCGGTTCAAAGTTCAAGTCCAACTTGAGAGTTTGATCCTGGCTCAGAGCGAACGCTGGCGGCAGGCTTAACACATGCAAGTCGAGCGGGCATAGCAATATGTCAGCGGCAGACGGGTGAGTAACGCGTGGGAACGTACCTTTTGGTTCGGAACAACACAGGGAAACTTGTGCTAATACCGGATAAGCCCTTACGGGGAAAGATTTATCGCCGAAAGATCGGCCCGCGTCTGATTAGCTAGTTGGTGAGGTAATGGCTCACCAAGGCGACGATCAGTAGCTGGTCTGAGAGGATGATCAGCCACATTGGGACTGAGACACGGCCCAAACTCCTACGGGAGGCAGCAGTGGGGAATATTGGACAATGGGCGCAAGCCTGATCCAGCCATGCCGCGTGAGTGATGAAGGCCCTAGGGTTGTAAAGCTCTTTTGTGCGGGAAGATAATGACGGTACCGCAAGAATAAGCCCCGGCTAACTTCGTGCCAGCAGCCGCGGTAATACGAAGGGGGCTAGCGTTGCTCGGAATCACTGGGCGTAAAGGGTGCGTAGGCGGGTCTTTAAGTCAGGGGTGAAATCCTGGAGCTCAACTCCAGAACTGCCTTTGATACTGAAGATCTTGAGTTCGGGAGAGGTGAGTGGAACTGCGAGTGTAGAGGTGAAATTCGTAGATATTCGCAAGAACACCAGTGGCGAAGGCGGCTCACTGGCCCGATACTGACGCTGAGGCACGAAAGCGTGGGGAGCAAACAGGATTAGATACCCTGGTAGTCCACGCCGTAAACGATGAATGCCAGCCGTTAGTGGGTTTACTCACTAGTGGCGCAGCTAACGCTTTAAGCATTCCGCCTGGGGAGTACGGTCGCAAGATTAAAACTCAAAGGAATTGACGGGGGCCCGCACAAGCGGTGGAGCATGTGGTTTAATTCGACGCAACGCGCAGAACCTTACCAGCCCTTGACATCCCGGTCGCGGACTCCAGAGACGGAGTTCTTCAGTTCGGCTGGACCGGAGACAGGTGCTGCATGGCTGTCGTCAGCTCGTGTCGTGAGATGTTGGGTTAAGTCCCGCAACGAGCGCAACCCCCGTCCTTAGTTGCTACCATTTAGTTGAGCACTCTAAGGAGACTGCCGGTGATAAGCCGCGAGGAAGGTGGGGATGACGTCAAGTCCTCATGGCCCTTACGGGCTGGGCTACACACGTGCTACAATGGCGGTGACAATGGGATGCTAAGGGGCGACCCTTCGCAAATCTCAAAAAGCCGTCTCAGTTCGGATTGGGCTCTGCAACTCGAGCCCATGAAGTTGGAATCGCTAGTAATCGTGGATCAGCACGCCACGGTGAATACGTTCCCGGGCCTTGTACACACCGCCCGTCACACCA